>NZ_JACDXV010000001.1 GCF_015158295.1 Devosia faecipullorum
ACTATCTCGCCAATACCCTGTCCGCCATCCTCGACGGACACCCGCAAAGCGGCATCGAAGACCTCATGCCATGGCGCTTCAACCAGCCGTCAAGCCTCGCCGCATAGGGCCAAGCCGTAGCGCTTACGAGTGGTCCAAGGTGCGATACGCCGTCAATACGCATCTCGGCGAACTGATCCACTACGCGCACGGCATGGGCTGGCCGTTGATAAGTGCTATCGTGGTCAATCAAAAGAACGTGGCCACCGGCCAGATGGAGCCGACCACGCTCAGAGGCTTTTCCGAAGCAGCGCGGGCGCTGGACTACCCGGTCGAGGATGAGATGGATTTTCTGCGGAAAGAGCAGGAGCGTGTATTCGCGTGGGCGAATGGAAGTTAGTGATTTCGCAAGTAATGTGTCGCGTCTATCGGTGATAGGTTCGACCAGCGGGGGCTGTGTCATCCAGTCCCCCTCATACGATATGCACCTCCTGCAAGCTCGCGTCGGCTGATCAGCTGCAATTAATTGCATTTGATGTGAGGGCCGCTTCGAGTGCCCGTTCCAGAAGAGGTGCACGATTGATTGCGGATGGCCGGTAGTAACGGGACAGCCGTGACTAGTCTGTGATCGCTACAAGTTCCTCGATGAGCGAATGCAGGTCAAGACCTATGATTTCTGCCAGTTCGATAAGCTCGACCAAATCCACCCGACGCTGGCCCGTCTCTATGTTGGCGACGAACGGTTGGTGCCGACCAAGGCGTCTTGCCACCGTCAGTTGTGTTAGGCCCGCCTGCTTACGTGCCTCCGTTACCCGCTCAACGAGGCGCTGTTGTCGCGGGCTGCGGATCGTATCGGGCATTGGACGCCGGAAGTTGGAGCAATCAACTTCTCGGCTAATGCGAAATTCAGATTATCCAATTTTCGGATTTCGTGGCATGCTGGGCGCAAGTCGAAATCTCCGATGAGCCACTTGTTAAGATGCGCAGTTTCGCTTCACGTCCAAATGCCTTGATTGGGTTTGCATTCGCGCTTGTTGCTACCCATTCGCAAATCGTTCTCGCACAGGCACCACAGGAAGTTGCCGGTTACGACAGCTTCGGATGCTCAAGCGTCACCGAGATCCAGACCGCAGAGGCTATGGAGCTTCAGGGCGGCGACTGGACTATTGCGGATTGCGTCATGGTCCCCAGCGGATCGTGGGTAACGCCGATAACTGATCTGGGCGGCACCTACATGATGGCCGTGATCGGCATGTACGGTCAGGACATTCGAATGGTCGTGCGGCAGAACATTACGCAGAAGTCGTCCGTCTCGACCGATCCGGGTGCTGCGTTTCTTCAGTGCTTCCGAGAGAGCGTCATGCTTGATACTGCCGTGGGAATGCCGAACCATAAGGCACAAGACTTCGCCATGGAAAACTGTTCGGCCAAGGTCCCTGCCAGTCTGAGCCCGAACGAAATCGAGGGGCTGATGGACATGGCCTATGGGTCAACGGATAGCATCGACGGTTACTGATCTGGAGACCAAGGGCTGTACGATTTATGCGTAAAAACCGGAATAGCTCCAGAAGCCTTCATAGCCGGGGAACCGAGGTGATGATGCCCCTCACCACAACATCATCGTCTGCGGTGATCTTGCACACTGCCTCAAACCGCTCACCGGGCATGTTGCGCTCCTCAAGGAACTGCGCAACCTGTGGCGCTTCTGCTTCGGTAGGTGGTTGGCACCAAGACCAAGCGTCGCGGAGGTAATTCGGCACCTCTTGGGGAAACCCAAAGTATCGCCGGGTCTCTTTCTCATTCGATATGTCCACTAAGATGCCCCGGAGCCCGTTCTTATACGACAGCGAGAATGCGCCTTCCGGCATTTCCGGGCGCGTATGATGGCCCGCCATATACCAGTCATAGGTGGCATAGCCGACCCAGCCTAGCACCGCCACCACGACGATGCGCCCCACCCATTTCCACATGTTCCGCCCCCAGAACGCCTTACTTCACTACTGTTGCTAGGTCTTTCTGTACGCGACCGATCTGACTGCGCAGCTTGTCTAGCTCCTGCTCCAGCTTTGCCACACGCCCCCGGAGCCCGTCACTTTCTGCGCTAAGATCGATATCCAAGATGCGCTGTTTCGCAAGGCGGGAACGCGCCTCTCCATCGATCCCGAAAGAAGCCTCTAACCGCGAGACAATTTCCCCGTTCAGTGAGCGATTGGCCGCGTTGGCAGCTTCTTCAATACTCACCTTGAGTGCGCCAGGCAGGCGTATTTTCATCTGTGCATCGTCGGTCATGGTCCCATTGTGAACCAATTTGGTGTTGACCGCAATCTAGCTCTGGCATAGAACCAGAATGGTTCAATAATGCACCAAGGAGCAATTGATGATTACCGCTGCCAAACCGTTCGGCCTTCGCCTTCCCGACGACATGAAAGCGTGGGTCGCCGCCCGTGCCGCTGACAATGGCAGGAGCATGAACAGCGAAATCGCCCAAATTCTCAAGGCACACATGACCGCAGAACAGCCCCGCAAGAAGGTGGTTCTTCGCAAGCCTGCAAAGGCAGGTGCGTTATGACTAAGCGTCAGGAAGCGGTTGAAGCCGCAACGGGCTTGATCCTTGAAGGCATCGTTGAAGCGATGGAGGCAGGACTGTGCCGTTCTGACCGATCATATGAGGCCACAATGGATGACCATGGCTACGTCGATACGGTCACTGTGCTTGACGCAGTTGACGGCACTGCCGCCGCTTTTCTCCGTCAGGTCGGCTTGGATGAAGAGGGGTTTATGGCTGCAATCACGGCGGCGGAAGACTTCATCACCGATGCCATGGCTGGTGCGTGATGGTGCTGGTGCTGAAAAAACCGAAGCAAGCGCCACCGCCCGATGATCCTGATGGGCCGCGCTACACCGCCAAGGAGGCCGCTGCCATCCTTGGCATGTCGGTGAAGACCCTGATGAAGCACGTGAGCGAAGGCCGCTTGCGCTTCATCGGTAGCGGCACCGGCAAGGTTCGCCGCCACTACCGCTTCACCCAGAAGAACTTGACCACCTTCACCCAGAACCAAAAGGTCCGAAAGACCCCGATATGTCCGTCTTTACCGCCGCTAAAACACCCTTCTACCAGTACGAGTTCCAAGTCCACCGTCGTGTCTTTCGCGGCTCTACAAAAGCCCGGTCCAAAAAAGAAGCTCTAGCGGTTGAGAAAGAGCTTAAAGCCAAAGCCCGTGCGGACATGGAACAGGAGAAGCGCACCGGCAACGGACCGCTCACCCTTGACCTTGCGGCGGGACGCTATTGGGAGGAAGTGGGCAAGCATCTTGCAAACAGCGGCACCACGTGGACCGATCTGGATCGGCTCATCAAGTTCTTCAGTGGCGACACTCGCCTAGACCAGATCACCGACCGTGAGGTTGCCGGGCTGGTGTCATGGCGGCGGGGTCAGACTAAGCAAGGCAGGGCCAAGAAGGCGGACGGCACACAAATGCAATTAATTGCACCCGCAACCGTGAACAGGTCCACCACGGTGCTATTGAAGTCGCTGTTCACCCGTGCCCGCCGCACGTGGCGCTACCAGTTCCCAATGGAGCCGAACTGGAAAGATCACACCCTCAAGGAGCCGGAGGAGCGGGTCCGCTTCCTCAAGCAAGGCGAAGGGGAGAAGCTGGACGCCGCCGTCCGCGACGACTATGGCCCATGGTTCACTTTCTGCCGCCTCACCGGGCTTCGCCACAAGGAGACGCTGATCCGGTGGAAAGACGTGAACTGGTTTGCCAAGCGCATCACCACAATCGGCAAGGGCGGGCGCATAGTGTCCACGCCCATCACACCGACCATCAAGGCTTTGCTGGAGCCGTTGATCGGCCATCACCCCGAGTTTGTTTTTACCTATGTTTGCAGGCGACCCGATACGCCCCACGCCAAGGCAGCAGGGCAGGTCAAGGGCCAGCGCTATCCCATCACTCCAGATGGAGCCAAGAGCCAGTGGCGGCGGATGAAGGCGCGGGCAGGGGTGGATGATTTCCGCTTCCACGACATACGCCATGACGTTGCCACCAAACTCCTGAAACAGACCGGAAACCTCCGGCTGGTCCAGAAGGCGCTCAACCATGCGGACATTGCCACCACCACGAAATACGCGCACGTGATGGACGATGAACTGTCCGCTGCGCTTGAGACGCTGGCAAGTCCACAGAAAATCCCCCAGACCACCTTGAAGCAGGCGGGTTAAAATGCGACAGGACAATCCTAATTTCGGGGATGGCCGGGTTGCTGGGGGACAAAGGGTCGTCGGTTCAAATCCGGCCGCTCCGACCATTAACTCATTGAAATCATTTATTTTATAGCCTCTTTGCCGCTCGGGTGCGAGCCTGAGAGGAAGTTCGCCTCCAGGCCTCCAAGAGGGCCTGTTGCTCCGGAAAAATCCTGTTCTGATTTCTCGCGCAAGCTATACGAGATTGGATGCTGGCGCGCGCGAGGGGCGACATCTTCAGCACCCTCGATAATTTGGCCGAGCACTTCAAATTGATGAAAAAGCGAGCCGCTTGGCCGCGGGGGCGAAGCACGCGCAAGTCGATATGCGAATGCATAACTTGCGAGTTTCAGGCCTGCCGATGCAGTCTTCCTGTTGCCTTTATCCCGACATCGAAAGGACTGCTTCAGACCTCTGCGAGGCGGCTATTTGCCGGAGATATCCAGCACTCCGTTGACATAGTCGATTTTCGGGCGGCGGAAGCCCATCGCAATCCAGGCCGCGATCAGACGAACAAAAAACGTTGGAGAGTGAGACTTCAGGTTGGGCACATCGTTTGGTAGTTTCGACGGGTCGTCGAGATCACCCGCCATTGTTCGCATCTGAAGCGGTGGCAAAGTGTTTTCTGGCCAAAGTACGCTGTAGAGATCGATCCAGTGGCCCTCGGTAAAATCGAGGAACATAGGTGTGTTGCAGCAGGTCGCAACTACCCGCCGCGTCTTCGTCTGGTCAGTAAGCCGATGCTCTCGGAGATGGTCAGAGCCATCGACACATCGGACGCGATCTTTTCGGTACATCTCCGTCCGTGTCCCGCCCGATGGCTCACATAGTTTCTTCGCGCCCGGCAATCGCTCAAACGTTGTTGCGGCGGATCGGCATGATGTGCACAGACATTCAGTGCTCATGATGGGAGAGCCGTCGGCCTCCATCTCAACGGCGCCGCAGGAGCAAGACAGTTTTGTGACCTTGGACATGAGTCTGCTCCAGTTTGTTCCGACATACACTAGGTGAAACGGCGAATGCGGCCAAGCAGGCCCACACCTCGTCTCTGTTGTGACAAGGCAATGGGTTCGCCCGTAGCTGGCAATAGAAGCCCGAAATCGGTATCGCGATGGGGCGTGCCGAGCAGCGGCAGGGGCAGCGTAGAGCCGGGCAGGGGATGGTCGATCGATCATTGGGCACGTCGCAAACCATCGTCGGCGTGGGTGGAGATCGACAGCTCGTCAGTTTCCTATGCCTCATGTCACCAGTTCCATTCCCGACGGAGCGGCTCCAATCTTCTGGTGGATGTTGATTGACCGTTAGGATTGCGCGGCTAATGGGTGGGGTTCCGCGTATCGCTGATTGAGGCATTCCGGATGGGCTTAGTCATACCCGCCTTGTTTTTAATTTTCGCTGCAACGTTCGGCGGGCTGTCACTCAAATTTGCAGGCTTGGTCCATCTACGGCACATCGGGCTTGCGTTTCTGATGTGCGGTTTTGGTATTTTTGTGCAGGCGGCCTGGTGGCCATCTCATTTTCAGGCGAACGCGATCATTGCCACGGCGTCATACCTAGTCGGTGCTCAATGTCTTGCGGAGGCGCTGTCTCGGCGCTCTGCCCGCTCACTTGGTCCTGTTTTTCATGTTGCGGCATTCTTTGTTCCGATGCTTGCGACAGTCGTCTGTCTGTTCGCAATCCCCAGTGTAATAGCGCGCGTGTACATCCTGAATTTCAGCTTTGGTTCGATCCTGCTGTTTGCAGCATGGCGAAACCGTCAGCTCCTCAACGGTAGCGGTGCAGACAAAATTTTGCTGTGGACCATAGTCCTGGTGGGCGCACACTTCTTCCCGCGCACACTGCTAACTGCATCTACGTTCCAGAGCTCGACCGACGGTGGATATGGTGGCTCCACGTTTTGGCTGGTCCTTCAGTATTCTATAACGCTGCTGGCTGCCGCCGGGGCCGTTTCGATGTTGGTCGTGACCGGCGCGGATATTGTCGCTTCTCTGAAGCGGGAGCGAGACACTGACGCGCTTACAGGTCTGTTGAATCGCCGAGGCCTGGAACTGCAGGTCGACGAACTATCGAAAACGCCCGTTGGGGGGCGGTCGGTTATCCTGGCCGATTTGGATAACTTCAAGGCGATCAACGACACTTGGGGGCATTCCGTAGGCGACGAAGTCCTGAAGGAAATCAGCGAACGGATCGATCAAGTAACACGCAAAGGAGACATCGTTGCCCGCATTGGTGGCGAGGAATTTGTATTCGTCATCACTGCCTCCTTGGCCGAGGCGGCTCTGTTTGCGGAGCGGGTTCGGTCGGCCATTGAGAGCCGCCCCATTGAGACTTTGGAAGGAAGTCTGGAAATGACCACCAGCTTGGGTGTGTCCGCCTATGGAGCGCATGATAGTTTCTGGGACGTTGTCAAAAACGCAGACGCCGCGCTCTATTCAGCGAAGAGGGCCGGCCGCAATACAACACGCGTGCACGGAAGCGTTGCTCTCGAAGCCGCAGGCCCGACGGGTGTCATCTAACCCCAATCCACCCATTGGAACAACAACGAGGGGGCGCTGCAGTTGACAGCCGGTGCCGCATTGTCACCAAGAAGTGGTGGTCTGGATCGTGTTGATGACCACAACTGAAATGCTTGCGTCTATGAAACGTCCTCACCTGGCCGCCTGTGCCACCTTCCTGTTTATGTTGGCCGGCGTTGTGCAGGCACAGGAAAGGCGGCCAGATCCAGTCAGGTTGCAGGGTCATGTCGAACAGGGCCAGCATATAGCCACAGCGACGGACCGGAACAGCGGGAACGTCCTGCGTGCGGGTTGCACGCAGGGGATGCTTGGTCTGAACGTCACATATGGCAAGGATAGCCCGATAAGTGGTGACGTTGCGTTCATCTTCCAGACGAAAGGCGGCGATATCGTTGCGACCGGTGTAAGCCTGCATCACAAGGGTGTGGCCGCAACGCGGGCCGGCGAGGCCAACCACACGAACCTCGCCAAGGCCTTTCAGGAGATTGTAAGCCTTGGCGCGAAGGAGACGATGGTTGTCAGGATCAACCTGGTCGACGGCGCCCGATCCTCCAATATCGGCCAGTTTGATATTTCTGGCTCGGGGTCGACCCGAGCGATGCGGCCGGTCCTGCAGGAATGCGGTCTAACCTGAATGGTGTTAGCCGCCGGGTAATGCGCCCCTTTGATCCTACATGAGACCTTCGGCCTTGAGCGCGGCGGCGGTCGCAGGGCGAGCGCCAACCGCAGCCATCAGGGCGCCAACTCGCGGAAACGCTGCAAAATCTAGGAAGCTTCGGCCCCAGTTGATGACAGTAAAGGCGTAGGCGTCTGCCTGGCAGAACTCACCCAGGACGTACGGGCTGTCATCGCCTAGCATGGCCTCGAACTGGCCAACACGGCGATTGACCTCGGCAACAACAGCGGCTTTTTCTTCTTCGGAAAGGTTCGGCTTAAACAGGCCGCCAAAAGCCTTATGCATGTCACCGACAAAGCCAAGCGCTTCCTGCAAGCGAGCCCGTTCGACAGTGCCAGCTGCAGGCTTGAAGGCGAGGACATTTGAGTTGTCGCCCAGATATTGAAGGATTGCCGGGCCCTGGGTCACAACGGTGCCGGGGGCAACTTCGAGTGCCGGCACCGCGCCACGAGCATTGATGGCGAAATAGTCGGCACCTGAATCCGTTTTTTTGGCGCGCAGATCGACCTTCTCGATATCAAAGGGAGCGCCGATTTCGTGTAGAATAATGTGAGACGCCAGCGAGCAAGCGCCGGGCGAGTAGAAAAGTTTCATAGTCAACCTAAGTAAGAGATATGCCGCAACGTTGCGGCGAGGCCAAATTAGGTCGTCTGGCGTGCCGCCACTAGATCAGCGCCCAGCGACACTTTGTCTGGCGGATCGATCCTATGCGTAGAGAGACCGAAAGGTTCGAGGCAAGGTTCTTATCGTCTTGAACCTATCAAGCGAGCACCCGCGCGCGATCCCTTTCGCCAGATCAACTGGCACGGATGGCGACGCCCACCAATGACAAGGTTGAAGAGATCGGGTAGGGGCGCTGCCTCCGGAACCTTCAGCATGATCCCGGACGGCGAAACATTTGCCACGGACACGTCCAACTGGCCGTAACTGGTGGGGATTTCAGCTGGCCCCGGCAGAATTGGTGGTTCCCGCCATTCGCGCCGTCGTTCTGTCTGTGCGTCCATAGACATGCAGTAGCGCTTCGTCATAAAGGCGTGTTGAAGCGAACGCTTAAAATGCTACGGATAGCAACGGCTCTCGCCTCATTTCGCCAAAACGACGCCTACACCCAACTCCGCGCGAAGGCATCCACTCATGATTTGTCTTGTGGCCTGCCTACCGTCGCCCGCCAATCCGATGCTTTATTTTCTGCCCTAGCGGCACGGCAAAGACGCTCACCTGAGCGGTGGCCCAACCACCGTCATGCCATGGAGCGCCGACAGCGCGGCGAATTCCTGTGGTGTCATCGGGCCCTTTGCGCTGCCGGCGCTGAAGAACGCCTCCATTGTGCCGGCTGGTTGAAAGATTACGAGCAGGCGGCCGGTTTCTGAGGTGTTGGCAAATGCATGCGGAACGCCTTTGGGACCGAGGATGGAGTCACCTGGCTCGAGGTGGTGCCGCACATCACCTACCTGCACGTCAAATTGTCCTTCGGTGACACAGAACCATTCATTCTGAGCCGCGTGCACGTGCATTGGCGGTCCGCCGGGCTCTGATCGAATTGTGTCAAAGATACAGAGGCCACCCTGTGTGTCGTCGGCTGAAACCTTGCAGTCAAAGCGGCCATTCAAAAAATGAAAGGGCTGGCCTATCCGGTCAAAATCAAAGGCTACCTTGTCAGGCATTTGATCATCCTCCTTGAGGTGGATGAGCGCATAATATTCCTGCAAGGGGCGCGGCGCTATGGTGTTCATGCGCCGCTACGCTCAAGGCCATCCGGAAACGCTCAGGCCGCTCATTACCCGCGGATCAGGAGCTCGTCGTTTTCGCAAAGGTTCTGTGCTCCCTGGAACGGGTCGCGTTCAGCCTCTTCATCGAACTCCGCTATCAGGTCAAAGGTGCACACTGACTTCGCATCAGGTATGACCAGATAGGTGCTCTCGCCTGGCATTAGAACCTGATTGCCATATGTGTCACCGTCAAAGTCGTTGATGCCCTGCTCGGAAAACAAAACGCTTACAACCGGCGTGTCGGAGGCGTTGGTGATGCGAAGCTCGATATCAGTGGGATTGAGCGGCGCGCCGCATGCTGCCACCAGTGCGCCGACGTGATCTCGTGCGCCGTCCAGAGGGAATTCTTGCACGAATCCCTCGATCGATATTTGCAGGATGTCGCCATCGGAGAGAATGCGAACCAGCTTCTGGTCAAGTCTGGTCTGAGCTTCGAGGTGGAACAGGTCGTCAATTTCTTGGAACTGTCCGGTTCCCGACATGTCAACGGCCCCCACTTCCGAGGCCAGGGTGATGGTCATCGCCTGACCGTCTTCTGCCTCTGGGGCGCCGTGGGTCACAAGCAGACGAACGGTATCGTCACCCATGCTACAGAGGAAAACCACGGGAAGGTAATCTGTGTCGGGCATTCCGTACGCCAACACGGCTGTTTCATCGTATTGGTTGCCGAACCATTGCAGGTTTTCAGCGTATGCACTCGATGCCAACGTGAATAAGGCGCCAACAGCGACGTATTTCCGAGCAATATTGATCGTCATGCCCATTCTCCCAAACCCAAGACATGAGAGCGTGGCATGAACCGGCCATTGCCGCCAGCCGAGTTGTTCGGCATCGAGCTGGCGACCAGTTCGCCCCTGCGCCGGAAATGTTCGGTTCGCCGTTGTCACCTCTGGGAAATTCCAACGTCAGTCCTGCCTGCGCAGGCAGCGCATCAGCCACTGCCGAGTCCGGAAATGCTGAGAATGGCATTTTAAACTGAGGGCGAATTCGCTTGTAGTTTCATAGCGTGCCCCGGCTTTATCTTGTAAAATAGGCTCGAGTATGCGACTGCACGACATATGAAACCGGAACGGCCATAGAACTGGGGACAATAGGTCGCGGTTCTAGTCCGGCAGGTCCGACCATTTCACCAAGCGCCCGTTGAGCAGGTGTCCGGGGCCGTCCCCCAGGCTGGAGCCCACCATGCAATTGAAGGCGCAAGACCTCGAACAGGCCATCCCGCTCTGGCGAGAATTGGCAGGATCGGTCCCCCGCCTTATCAATTATTCCGAAAACCACACCTTCCGCTTCGACGTGTCGGGCGGTGCTGCCTATACGCTGCGCGTGCACCGGCCGGACTATCAGAACAACGCCAATATCCAGAGTGAACTGGCCTGGCTGGAAGCGCTGCGGCGCGATACCGATCTGCCGATACCGGAGGCGATCAGGGGCGTCGATGGCGCGTTCCTGCAAAAATTCGATACGCCCGATGGCCGGCCCCGCCATGCCGTGCTGTTTCGCTTCATTGCGGGGCAGGAGCCGAGCCCGGAGGAAAATCTGGTCGGCCTGTTCGGAGTCTTGGGAAATTACGCCGCGCGCCTGCATGAACATGTCATTGGCTGGAACATGCCTACGGGCTTCGAGCGCCAGGCATGGACGGCAGCGACGATCCTCGATGCCGACGGATTGTGGGGCGACTGGCGCGTCGCGCCGGGGGTGGAGGGCGAAATCCGTCCATTGCTCGACCGCGTCACCGCTGCGCTCTGGCGGCGATTGGGCAAATATGGTCTTGGCCCCAATCGCTATGGGCTGATTCACGCCGATATGCGTCTGGGTAATCTACTGGTCGAGGGCGATGCGGTCAGCCTCATCGACTTTGACGATTGCGGCCTATGCTGGTTCACCTACGACTTTGCCGCCGCCATATCGTTTCACGAAACCCATGAAACCATTCCGGCGTTGAAAGCGGCATGGCTGGATAGCTATCAAAGGGTGCGCCGCCTCAATGCAGAGGACATTGCGGCCATCGATTCCATGGTCATGCTGCGGCGCATGGCCCTGCTGGCCTGGATCGGCTCGCATGTCGAAACCAATCTCGCGCAAACGCATGTGAACGGCTTTGCTCAAGGCACGGCTGATCTGGCCGAGCGCTATCTCGGCGGTGCTATCTGGCGCTGAAGTTTCGGCGTTGCGGGGCAGGGAGCTTGGCATTGTTCTTTTCGAGGCGGTGCCCGAGGAGTATCCCGCGATTGAGGATCGACGGGTCCATGCCCCAGACCAGGCCGAAATGCAGCCACATCTGCCGCCAGTGCTCGCCTTCATGCAGCGACGCGCCCATGATTGGGCCGATCAGGGAGAGCAATAACACGATCGGCACATCGCTCCTGGTGCGGCGATAGTTGATCACGGATACCACGATGCTGCCGCAGACCAGCAGGATCCACGAAAAGCCGCCGCCCCAGCCATAATTCACGAAAGAACTGAGCCAGATATTGTGGATGGGTTCGGGAAAAATCTTGTCGAGCTGCAAGACGCCGAGGCCGAGCGGGTTTTCGATGATCATCGGCAGTACGAGCAGGTAGCGATTGTATCGCCCTTGCTCGCCCAAATCATAGGATTTGGCAAAGGTCAGCCGGTCGAGCAGCTTTTCGGTGAATTCGGCCGAGGTGAAGCTGGCAAAGACGAAGAGCACGGTGCCGATCAGCGCGATCAGGCCGATTGCCGTCATCATCCGGCGGGGGTGCTTATGTTCGCGGATGAACAGATAGACGAAAAGGCAGAACATCGCTGCGACGATGGCGATACGGGAGAAGGACAGCAAAATGCCGAGCAGGATGACTGCCATGGCGCCGAGGTAAAGCCAGCTTCTGTTCCTGGAATTGTAGAGAAAATATCCGCAGAACATCATGCCCGGAATGAGAAAGGTTCCGTACATGTTCGGATCGTCGATAAAACCCTTGGCCCGGCCGTCCCAGGTCAGCAGCGGATGCTGCAAGAGGAAGCCGATAGTTCCCAGCACCGCCCCGATCACGCTGGAGACGATGTAATATTTCATGAAGGTCTCGAAATGCCGGCGCGTCCAATGCATGGGCACGAAAGCGCAGACAACGCCGATGGTTACGGCGAACATTTTCGAGATCAGTTCGAACACCACATTGTCTTCCCGATAATGCGGGAACGATGCGACCAGAAATGACAGCACCCAGATGCCGACTACCAATAGGAATACCAGCGTCCTCGGTGTCATCCGTCGCTTTTCGTCGAGCATGATGAGGGAGACGGAAACGAAAAACGTGAAAAGAAAAAGCAGGTCCACCGGCGACGGACGCATCAGCGTGTAGTTCATTGCCAGAACGGCCAGGAGAAACACGCTGTTCTGAAAGGAAAACAGCCCCCGCCGCAGCCGCTCGGCATAGAGCGTCCAGAGATGCCTTGCATCGAGATCGCTGGTTTCGGTGCTCATGGCTTCAATCCGTAGCCAAGCAGGGCCTGCATCGATCCCAGTCCTTCGCAATCGGCCTGGGCCGAGACGAAATGGGCGCCGGACGCATTATCCTGGCAGCGATAGACGGGCGAAGTCCCGCTCTGCTCGAGGGCGAACAGCCAGCCGGCAGTTCGTTCGCGCTTATAGCCCAAGCGTTTGCAACTGCCTTCGTCGGCCAGCAGATGATCGAGACGGCCGCCGATGTCGCGCCCGCATTCGGCGAAGCGGATGCTGGCAATATCCGCCGGCGCCTGCGTCAGCATATAGGCGATGATGCCGTCGGCTTGAAAATCGGCGCGATCGCCCGTCAAGGGGCCAGTGGAGCTGACATAGCTAGACCGCTCAGCGTTCGACCAGCGCGTCAGCGCGATCCCGGCTGGCGCCGGGGGCGGCGATGCGTGGATCGACAGGGTTACGTCATGAAGAACGAGATACCTGTCGGCAAAGTCTTTTCCGGCGGGCACATAGAGATAGCTCAAGACGAAATTCTGATCGATCTCATTGCCGCCATCAGCGGGGTTGAGCACGTTGGCATAGGCTACAAGCTCGGTATCGGCAGGCCGCTCCCAGTCCGATCCATCAATGACGAGAAGGGGGGCGAGAAAATCGGTGAACGTCACCTTGTCGGTGGAAAACGAGAGCCTGACGCCGGCGAACCACGGGTCCGGCGTAACGGTGACGACCAGTTTCTGCTCCAGGAGCAGACCCGCTCCCGGCCCGACAAAGCCGATTGCGGAAGCCTTGCCGCCCAGGCCCGGCTCGTCCCAGGCGCCGTCATGATATTTGCGCCAGTCCAGCGGATCGCTGAGGGGAGCCCTTGCGGCAATGGTCTGCCAATCGGAATTGCGCAGGCAATAGGCATAGAGATAGCCGTCGCCCCCATCGAGCATGGTGCAGTCGCCCTCGCCGGTGGTGCGGCCGCGTTGGGGCGCGTCCTGTCCGGAGATGACCGTTCCGAGATCGGTCCAGTTGAGGCCGTCGTCCCGGGACAAGGCGATGGCCATGCTCTTATCGGTCTGCCCGTCGGGGCCGTAGTCGCAGATGCGCTCCTGATGCACCATGCCGAGCAGGGCGGCGCCGGAGCGAATTGTCGAGGTCAGCCAGCGGCCGCATTCAGCGAGCGAGCCCGGGTCGCCCTCTTCCAACACGCTGTGGCGCGGTCCAGCCATGTCCGAAAGGGAAGTGCCTTCGATAGCGTAGGTGTGGCCATTGGCGCTGAACCCCCGAAAGGTGCCGTCAGGCAAACGGACAGCAGAAAAGGGCGCATCGATCTCGTCGGGGAAGGGGCCGCGCACGACTTGGGGCGGGCCGACTCGCACGCTTACGCATTCCATGCACCATTCGCCATCGGCAAAAGCCGGGATGGGGGCGGCCATGGTCGCCAGGAGAGCGAGAACGAACAGGTTTGAAAGGGCGCGCCGATCCTTGACCATCACGCGCTCAATAGGCGTTTTCGTTTTTGGAAATCAGCGAGATCGGCGTCATCAGCAAGATGTAGAGGTCGAGCAGGATCGACCAATGCTCGATGTAGTAGAGGTCGTGATTGACCCTCTGCATGATCTTGTCGATCGTGTCGGTTTCGCCGCGCCAACCATTGATCTGCGCCCATCCGGTAATGCCCGGCTTGACCCGATGGCGCGCGTAATAGCCCTCGACAGCCTCGTAATAGAGCTGGTTTTCTGCCTTTGCCTGCGGCGCATGCGGGCGCGGCCCCACGATCGAGAGATCGCCCTTGAGCACGTTGAGCAATTGAGGCAGCTCGTCGATGGAGGTCCGGCGGATGAATTTGCCGACGCGGGTGACGCGGGGATCGTTCTTCGTCACCAGTCGGGAGGCAGTCTGGTCCAGCATATCGGTCCGCATGGAGCGGAATTTGTAGATGCGGATAGTCTCGTTGTTGAAGCCGTGCCGGTTCTGCACGAAGAAGACCGGCCCCTGGCTTTCCAGTTTGATGGCGATGGCGGTGACCAGCATGAGCGGCGACAAAAGGATCAGCGCGGCGAAGGCGACCAGCTTGTCGAACACCCATTTGAAGATGAGGTTCCAGTCCGAGATCGGCTTGTCGGCCATGTTGAGAACGGGAACATCCCCAACATAGGAATAGGCCTTGTCGGTGAATCTGAGCTTGCTCATATGGGCGGATAGCCGAATATCCACCGGCAGCACCCAAAGCTGGGTCAGCATGTCGAGGACGCGCTTCTCGGCAGAGAGCGGCATCGAGACGATAACCAGATCGACGCTGGTCAGCCGGGCGAAATCGACCAGATCGGCAACCATGCCCAGCTTGGGATAGCCCAGAACGATATCGGGCGAGCGTTCGCCGACGCGGTCGTCGAACAGGCCCAGCAGGTTGATGTCCTTGTCGGCGCTGCTCTTGATCTGCTGGATCAGTGCGGCCGCATCGTCCCCGCCGCCGACGATGACCGCCCGCCGCTTCAGCCGGCCTTCATCGGTCCAGCGCTGCACAAGCGCCCTCAGCATGAGGCGGTAGACCGCAAGGAGGATCGCGCCGAAGAGGAACCAGCTCAGAAGCCAGACCCGCGACACCATGTCGCCGGCCTTGAGGAAGAACAGCCCCACCATAAGCAGGATCATCACCGCCGCCCAGGCCCCGATCACCCTGCCGATCTGCGAAAGGCTGGTGCGATAGGCCGATATGCGATGGGTTCGCGCGGCGTTGAACACGATATTGGTCAGCAGGCTCGTCCCGAGAATGAGCGGGATATAGAAGCTGTCCTGTTCGGGACCGATATACGCGAAATGAATGCAATAGCCCAGCACGGCCAGAAGCAGCACTTCCGCGATCTGCGCCACGCCGGCAATCACCGGGCCGGACAGGGTGCTGTCCACCGGGGCGGCAATGATCTCCTCGGCCCTTGGCGACAGCTTGCTTGTGGCCTCCGCCGCTTTGGCGGCGTGGCCTTCCATGGCTTTTTGGGGATCTACGCGAAACATGGGCTCGCCACCGGCACTCCTGCATATGCCGGCATTATCGACCGGAGGCGTTTATACTCAATGAAGCGAGCGCCGGTTTGTGGATCAGGCGGAGCGGTAAAGCGCCTCGATGGCATCGGTCATCCGCCTGACCGAGAAGCCCGCTTTGATATGGTCGAGCCGCGTTAGCATATCGGTTCCGGCTGCCGCAGGATTGTCAAGAAAGCGCTGCATGGCCTCAGCCAGAGCAGGCGCGTCACCGGGCGGCAATAGTTGCGCCGATGTCGGTCCGAAAATTTCGGGAATGCCACCGACACGGGTAGCAATGACCGGTAATTGCGCCGCTGCGGCTTCCAGAACCACATAGGGCAGCGATTCCGCCAATGACGGGATCACGGCGCAACGGCCCATGGCGAAAACCTGACGGGCGGGTTGCGAGCCGACCAGGCGCACTCTTTGCGTCAGGCCCAATGCCTCAATTCTGGCGTCCAGCGCGGCGCGCTCTGGACCGTCGCCCGCCATGACCAGCGTTGCGCCCTGCAGCATCGCCAGAGCCTCGACCAGCGGGAATATCCCCTTGAGCGTGCGCAATTCGCCGACAAAGACGAAGTCGGCGGCGTCAGCGCCGGCCAATACGGGCACGAACTCGTCCGGCCTCAGGCCGTTATGGATGATTTCCGCGCGGCATGACGGGTCGCCGATCAGCGTTGAATAGGTTTTTCCCGCATAGGCGCTCTCAAAAATAATGGCCGAGGTCTTGGCCATCAGGTGGCGCTCGATGCGGTGGAACAGCTGGCCCGAACGGGAATCGGCCTTGTAATGCAGCACGCCGCCATGCGGGGTATAGAAAGCCTTGGCGCGCGTCCTTCCATATAGGGCGAGCCGCGCATAGAAGCCGCCCTTGGCCCCGTGGCCGTGAATGATGTCCACGTCGAGCCGGCGGGCCAGCCGGGACACTGCGAAGGGCGTTTTCAGGTCGCCGGCGCCGAACAGGCGCGGCATGGGAAAACGGTGAATACCGAGCGCCGCGATAGGCTCCAGCGCCCGGAGCAGCGCTTCGGTCTGGGAGTCATTGGCCAGATTATCGACGACGATGCCGACGCTGTGCCCCCGCGCTGCCAATTCCCGCGCCAGATCGGCAACATGGCGAAACAGGCCGCCCACCGGCGCCCGCAGCACCTGCAGGATGCAAAGAGGGCGGGCCGGCATGGATTAGAACCAGCGCTCGGAAATTACGATCGTATCGCCGGGATAGATGGGAAAATCGAGCTCCACCACGCCCTTGACCATCTGGTTCGCCTGCTGGCGATAGACCACGGCGCGGTTGCGATCGGCGGTTTCGGTGAAGCCGCCGGCAGTGCTGATCGCCGCCCTTACGCTCATGCCGTAGACGTAGGGGAATTGCCCCGCATTCTTGATTTCGCCCTGAATATAGAAGGGGCGATATTGCTCGATCTCAACGGCAACATCGGGGCTACGCATATAGCCATTGGCCAGCGCGCGGGCGAGTCGCTTGCCCGCTTCGCCCGTTGTGGCGCCGCGAACGGCAACCGCGCCGACCAGCGGGAAGGCGATGGCGCCGCCATCGTCCACACGATAGCTCTTGCTCAGTTCGGCGTCGCCATAGACGGTCACACGCACCACATCGCCCGTATCCAGTTGATAGGGGCCTTTGGTTTCCACCAGGTAGGTGGCGGTCTTATTGGTGGCGCAGCCGCTGAGGGCCAGCGTCAGGGCCATGACGAAAATGGAGAGCCAGCGCATAATTATCCCGCGCGTTCGAATTGCCCAGAGACTGACGCTTTATGGTTAAGATTGTCCTTATGTTGTGCTGAGGTGGATGCTGAATGCGAGCGAGGTTAACCGAATTTTGACCACGCCGGGTGTTAGCTTGCCTCCTAGTTCCGAGGTAAAGCCATGTCATTCGAATCCCCATCTCAAGAGGACGCGCGGATCGACATTGCCGTTTTGTTAGCGGCAATCGTTCGCCGGTTGCCCCTGATTCTGCTGGTGACGCTTGGGCTGCTGGCCGCTGGCTTCGTGCTGCTGATGTTTCAGCCCCGGCTCTATGAATCGGCGGCGTCCATCCTGGTCGAGCCTCGTGATTCCATCTATCTGCGTGCTTCGGGCGAGCAGGCGCCTAGCTTTTCGGGTAATGCCGCGGGCGTGGTTTCCAGCCAGATCGAATTGCTCAAGTCGCGCGACACCCTGCTCAATGTCATCGATCAGCTCGATCTGCGCTCGGTTCAAGAATTCAATGACAATGGGTCTGCCGCCTCGCCGCTGAACATGATTACCCAGTTGATCGGTCGTCGCGCCGCGACCCCGAACGGCATCGACGAAACCGTGCTCACCAATCTCTATGAGCGGCTGAAGGTCACGCAGGAGCGGGATTCGGCCATTATTTCGGTGGTCGTCCAGTCCAGCGATCCCCAGCTTGCCGCCAATATTGCCAATGCGGTCGCCAATGCGCATGTGGCGCGCCGCGCGGACCTGTCGATTTCCGATACGGCTGAAGCCTCCGGCTGGCTGCTCGATGAAATCAATCGCTTGCGCGTTTCGGTTCAACAGGCCGAATCTGCCGTTGCTGATTTCCGCGTCGAGAATGACCTCTTTGTCGGCCAGAACAATACCAGCCTGCTCGATCAGCAATTGTCCACTGTGGCAGCGCAGATCACGGCGGCGCAGGAGCGAAAGAATACGGCGCTGACCCGCGCTGCGTTGATCCGCGGCCTGATCGAGAAGGGGCAGCCCATCGAGGGTGTTGCCGATGTCCGCAATTCGCTCTCCATCCAGCAATTAAGCCAGGAAAAGGCGCGACTACAGGGCGAACTGGCGCAGCGTTCGGCTACGCTTTTGTCCAGTCATCCCAACATTCGTGCCCTGAATGCGCAGATTGCGGAACTCGATAGCCAGATACGCCAGGAAGGTCGCCGCGTGGCGACGGCGCTGGAGGCCGAAGCCCAGATCGAGTCTGATCTCGAGACCTCGCTCCGGACCGAACTCGATCGCGCCAAGGCAAGCGCGTCCACCGCAACCCGGGACACGGTGACACTGGATGGCTTGCAGCGCGAGGCCAAGGCTCAACGCGAACTGCTGGAAGCGTATCTGTTGCGTTATAATGAAGCTTCCTCCCGCGTGGATACCAATTCCGCCCTGCCGGACGTGCGCGTCGTCTCCGTCGCCGCGCCATCGGTCACCCCGGCCTCGCCCAAGACCTCGCTGATCATGGTCGCCATCGGCATTGTTTCCATCGCCGTGCAGATCGGAATGGTCGCGCTCGGAGAGGTGATGTCGGGGAGAGCTTTGGCTCCAGTTCAGCATGCTCCCTCCGCGCAGCGGGAGGATGATCTCGAAATCCAGTCTTTCCATGCCGCTCCAGGTGAAGAGAAGTCAGCAATGGTGCAGGATGAGGCCGTTCGCGGATATGTCGACGAGCCTGCCTATGCACCGCCGCTCCAGGTGGCAGACGCTCTTCCTGACATGGCGATCGACAATATCGAGCCTGAGTTTGAGCATGTTCCGGAGCCGGCAATGGTACCGGATTCCACAAGTGCTTTTGTTCGCTCACTTTTGGCCGAAGGGCCGGTGGCCCGCCTCGGCGAGGACATAGCAGCACCGACGCCCGGCGCCGAGCCCGAGGCCATTGCGCCGCCGCAGGCGCGGGTCATGGATGCTCCTCCGCGCCGCAGCGTACGCCTCTTGCGCTATTCCGATCTGGTTTCGGACCTGGTTCTGGGCCGCACGCATCTGTTGCTGCTGGCCGATCACGGGGAAAACCAGCCCAGCCGCCTCATGGCCGAGGAACTGGTCGCTGACGCGCTGGCCAAGGGACTGAGCGTGGCCTTGGTCGATGCCGGGAGCGGTCGCCGCACGGAAAATGCCGGAATTACCGATTTGAGCACTGGCGCGGTCAGCTTTGGCGATGTCGTGCAGAAATCGGCCGACAACAGTTTTGCCGAAGTCACCTGGGGGCAGGGCGATGCCATTTCCCGGCGGACCAACCGGCCACTGGTGCTCACCGAGGCGCTGGGAGACATTTACGAGGTCGTGGTCGTGCTGACGGGCCGAGCCGATCACAAGTCGATGCTGGGCAGTTTCGCCGAACTGGGTGGGCGCGTCATTCTCGTGACCCGCGACGAGGGCGATGCCGATACGGCCGAACCCATTCGCGCACGGCTTGAGGAGGCCGGTCTGGCCCGAGTCGAGATCGCCGCGCTGGCGGAGCCGGTTGCGGCCTGATGTCGCTCAAATACACAGCCATCCGCGCGGCCTTCGAAGTGCTCTGGTTGTCGCGGGCGCCGGCCCTGTTCAATTTGCTGTCGCGTTCGCGCGGCGTCATCTTCACGCTCCACCGCGTTCTGCCGGAAAAGCCGGCGCGCTTTTCCCCCAATGCCATCCTTCAGGTGCGCCCCGATTTTCTCGACTATGTCATAGAAAGGGTTCGGGGCTGCGGGGCCGACATCGTCACTCTTGACGAGGCCGTGGAGCGGCTTGCCGCGCCAAAGAAGGGGCGGCCCTTCGTGGTCCTCACCTTTGACGACGCCTATAAGGACAACCTGACCTTCGCGCTGCCAATCCTGCAGCAACACGAGGCGCCGTTCACGCTCTACGTGCCGACGTCATTCGTGGATGGGGTGGGCCAGATCTGGTGGCAGGCCATCGAGGACATCATCGCCCGCCAGCAGGCCATTGCCTTCACCGGGAATGGCGAAACCGAATATGTTGATACGCGCAGCAGCGCCGAAAAGGCGGAAGCGTTCAATCGCCTCTATTGGCGCCTGCGCAAGCTGCCGGAGCCGGAACGCCTGACCTTGCTAGCCGATTTCACTGCCAGTTATGGTTATGACCTTGACCGCCAATGCCGCGAGCTGATCATGGACTGGCAGCAATTGCGGCTCTTTGCCGACGATCCGCTCTGCACTATCGGGGCACACACGGTCCAGCACTACGAACTGGCCAAGCTTCCTGCTGATCAGGCACGCAATGAAATGATCCAGTCGGTGGACGTCATCGAGGCGCAATTCGGCTTCCGCCCCAAGAATCTATCCTATCCGCTGGGCGGGCCGCTTTCCTGCGGTCCCCGCGAGTTCGCGATGGCGAAGGAATTGGGGTTCCGCACCGCCGTCACGACGCGGCCGGGCGGGCTCTACCCGCATCACCTCGAGCAGTTGACCGCATTGCCGCGCATTTCGCTCAACGGTTATTTCCAGCAGCGCCGCTATGTCGATGTGTTCGCAAGCGGCGGGCTGTTTACCCAATTGGGTCGGGTGATGAAATAGCCGGAGCGCTCAGTTGATCTGGCTGGTCCCGTCGGGCCTGGCCATCCAGCGGATGATGATCATCGAAGGCAGCAGCCAGCCCATTCCAGCGATGATGAAATAGACAATCAGCACCAGACCGGGCAAACCCTCCGGCAGGGCGAGATAGATCGCCGTCGCCAGCACCGACCACAGGACGATCGACGCAACAAGCAGAAAGGCGCCGATCAATTTTCGTGTTCTCTGGTTCATGTGCGGCATCTGGCC
The DNA here is from genome assembly GCF_015158295.1 of Devosia faecipullorum. GTDB lineage: Bacteria > Pseudomonadota > Alphaproteobacteria > Rhizobiales > Devosiaceae > Devosia > Devosia faecipullorum. Next base: position 21,109 of record NZ_JACDXV010000001.1, read on the forward strand.
TGTTGCTCTCCATTTGCAGGCGGCTTACCACTCCGCCAGCCCCACTGATACTGGAAATAATGCCGTGACCTCCTTGCAAGATGCCGCACCGGGCCATGTCAGCTTTGCCAGCGACCGCCTGCGGCCCGTACGCATCTGGCTTTATAGTCTCGCGGCCTTCGTGCTGCTCATCGTCGTCGTGGGCGGTATTACCCGCCTGACGGAATCAGGCCTGTCCATTACCTCGTGGAAGCCGCTATCCGGCACTATCCCGCCGCTCAGCGAAGCCGACTGGCTGGAAGAATTCGAAGCCTACAAGCAGATTCCGCAATATACCTATGTCCATTCCTGGATGGAACTGGACGATTTCAAGTTCATTTTCTTCTGGGAATGGTTCCACCGACTGCTGGCCCGCGCTCTGGGTCTCGTCTTCCTGATTCCATTCGTGGTGTTCCTGTTCCAGAAGCGCCTGTCGCGCGATCTGGCCGCGCCCCTGTTCGGGCTATTCCTGCTGGGCGGCTTTCAGGGCTTTCTCGGCTGGTGGATGGTGTCCTCGGGCCTGTCTGAATTGACCTCGGTATCGCAATATCGCCTCGCTGCGCATCTGAGCGCGGCCTGTTTCCTGCTCGTCGCGCTGATTTACGTCGCCCGCTCGCTGACGCCGGGCCGCGTCCTTGGCAATGTGACGGGCTTCCACCTGGCCACGGGCTGGGTGCTGGTGGTCGGAATCGTGCTCCAGATCGGGGCAGGGGCGTTCGTTGCCGGACTTGACGCCGGCATGGGCTATCAGACCTGGCCATTGATGGATGGCGCCATCATTCCCAAGGGATTGTTGGTCATGGAGCCGGCGTGGCGCAATGCCTTCGAGAACGCGCTGACCGTGCAATTCATCCATCGCGGCATTGCCTACCTGTTGGTGGCCTATATCGGCTGGCTGATCTGGCGGCGCTACAAGGATGGCGGCTTTGCCGGGGTGCATGGCTGGTTGCCGCGTATCGGCACGGTCGTGCTGCTCCAGGTTGCACTGGGCATCGCTACGCTTCTGACCAGCGTTCCCATTTCGCTGGCCGTCGGCCATCAGGCACTGGCCTTCATGCTGGCAGGGCTGGCAATTGCATATGTTGCCGACATGCGTCGAGTGCGGTAATATAATACCGTAATTCTAATGCATTGAAATTACAGCATTTTTCAAATGCGCTTGACGGGCCGCGGAATCTCCCATAGAGACGCCGCCGAACTGGCCGCTCCATGCGTGGGGCGGCTGCCTGAATTTTAGGGAACTTCGATTATGAGCACGTACTCGGCAAAACCGAGCGAGATCGAGAAGAAGTGGATCCTGATCGACGCCGAAGGGCTGGTCGTGGGTCGTCTCGCTTCGATCATTGCTTCTCGCCTGCGCGGCAAGCACAAGCCCACCTTCACTCCGCACATGGACATGGGTGACAACATCATCGTCATCAATGCCGACAAGGTGAAGCTGACCGGCCGCAAGCTCGACCAGCACCGCTTCTACTGGCACACCGGCTATGCCGGCGGCATCAAGGACCGCACCGCGCGTGAGCTGCTGGAAGGCCGCTTCCCGAACCGCGTCCTCGAAAACGCCGTGCGCCGCATGATGCCGGGCGGTCCGCTGACCCGCGCCCAGCTCCGCAACCTGCGCGTCTATGCCGGTTCCGAGCACCCTCACGAAGCGCAGAACCCGGCTAAGCTCGACGTCGCTGCGATGAACTCCAAGAACGTCCGGGTGAAGTAAAATGGCCGAAACCATCAATTCTCTCGAAGAACTCGGCACCTCTGCTGCCGCTCCGGTCAATACCGCTCCGGTTCACGTCCAGAAGCTGGACAGCCTCGGTCGCGCCTATGCCACCGGCAAGCGCAAGAACGCCGTCGCTCGCGTCTGGATCAAGCCGGGCAAGGGCATTGTGACGATCAATGGTCGCGAATTCGCCAAATATTTCGCGCGTCCGGTCCTGCAGCTCATCGTCAAGCAGCCGATCGTCGCCACCGACCGTCTCGACCAGTATGACGTCAACGTCACCGTTGCCGGTGGTGGTCTTTCCGGTCAGGCCGGTGCCGTCCGTCACGGCATCTCCAAGGCGCTGAACTTCTTCGAGCCGGGCCTGCGTCCGATCCTCAAGAAGGGTGGCTTCCTGACCCGCGACAGCCGTGTTGTCGAGCGCAAGAAGTACGGCCGGGCCAAGGCTCGTCGTTCCTTCCAGTTCTCCAAGCGCTAAGCTTAGGATATTTCGATTTGCGAGGGGCCGGGAAACCGGCCCCTTTGCTTTTGTGCACCTTCGCCCGGATACGCCGTTCCGTTCTGATTGTGCGACGGGAAAGGGAATTATCGGCAACCCTCTGGTCATTCAGGGAGCAGGCTTCCATATGGAACATGTTTTCAGAGCCTGTTCATGACCAGTCTAGTTACCCGCTTCCACCTTCTGCTGTTCGGCGTGACGCTCGCCATAGCCGGGGTGACGCTTGTCCACGTTCCCGCGCATTACGCGTTCCCGGCGCATTGGCAGGGCAGTTCGGCGGACTGGCTGTGGCCGCGTGACCTGGCCTTGGCCGTTGCGCCTCTGGTCCAAGTAGCGCTAATGGCGATTTTCTTCGTGCTTGGCCGCGCGCTGACCAAGAACCATTTCGCCAAGACGCAGCATATTCTCGATCCGGCGCTGACTTTGCTGATGATGATTGCCGCCTCGTGTCAGCTCGGCCTGTTGATGATCGGCATCGGCTCAGACTTCGACATATTTCGCATCACCGCCTTCGGCCTGGCCGCCACTCTGCTGGTTCTGGCCGTGGTGATCTTCGAAGCCGAGCGCCATTCCTATGCGGGGTTGCGCATGCCATGGCCGATTGCCTCGGACCGCGCCTGGCGGCTGGTTCACCGGGGCAGCGGGCTGGTGGCGGGCATTGCGTCGATTACGCTGGCGCTGCTCGCCTGGAGCGATCCGGGGCCGGGCGTGCTGGTCCTTGCGATGGCCATAGGGCTTTGCGCCCTGCCGGTGATAGCCGGCCTGCTGACTGCCCTGACACAACGTCTCTGACAACGCTTTTCCTTGCATCGTCCAATGGCGATAGAAAATTCTCCTCCAATTGCCGCAAAGGAAATGGCGTGCGCTGCAAACCTGCCGGCATGGGCGTATTGTCTGGGCAATTGCGGGACGCATGGCTCAATCCAGAGCGAGGTTGTCCTGTGCACGAAAGGTCTTTTGCATGCCAACTAACGTTTCGCCCGGCGCCGCGCCCCGAGCGCCCAAGCCGCTTTACCTCAATTTCGGGTTCCAGGTTCTGGCGGCCATGGTCATTGGCCTGCTGCTCGGCTTCATCGCTCGTAATCTCGGCACAGACGCTGCCGGCGGCGCCAACTGGCTGACGGTGACGCTCTCCACTATCGGCTCGTCCTTCGTCTCGCTGTTGCGCGCACTGGTGCCGGTGCTGGTTTTCACCGCCATCGTCGCCTCCATCGCGAATTTGCGCGAACTCAACAACGCCGCCAAGCTGGTGGCGCAGACGCTGCTCTGGTTCGCCATTACGGCGCTGATCGCCGTCGCCATCGGCATTGCCCTCGGCCTCATCATCCAGCCGGGCGTGCATACGGCCGTCACCGAAGCTGCGGCCCGCGCGCCGTCATCGACCGGCTCCTGGCTCGATTTCCTCAAGGGATTGATTCCCTCTAATTTCATCGGTTTGCAGGCCTCGACCCGCGTGACCGACGGCGGCGCGACCACCAGCCTCAATTTCAACGTGCTGCAAATCCTGATCGTGTCCATCGTGGTGGGTATTGCGGCGCTGCGCGTCGGCCCGGCGGCAGACACCTTCCTCGCCTTCAACCGCTCCTTCCTTAAGATCATCCACAAGATCCTCTGGTGGGTGATCCGGCTGACGCCGATCGGCACGATCGGTCTTCTCGGCAACGCCGTGGCCGTCTATGGCTGGGATGCCCTGGCGCAGCTTGGCTGGTATGCCGCAGCGATCTATATCGGCCTGGCGCTGGTGCTCTTCGTGGTCTATCCGGCCCTGTTGCAGGCCAATGGCCTGAACCCCATCCGCTATTTCCAGAGCGCCTGGCCAGCCATCCAACTCGCCTTCGTGTCGCGTTCGTCCATCGGTACCCTGCCGGTTACCGAACGCATCACCGAGAAGAGCCTGGGCGTGCCGCGTGAATATGCCTCCTTTGCCGTACCGCTGGGGGCCACCACCAAGATGGACGGTTGCGCCGCCATCTATCCGGCGATCTCGGCCATCTTCGTCGCCCAGTTCTTCGGCATCAGCCTCGGCATCGAGCACTATCTGCTGATCGTCTTCGTCTCGGTGATCGGCTCTGCGGCAACTGCCGGCCTGACCGGCGCGACGGTGATGCTGACCCTCACGCTCTCGACGCTCGGCCTGCCGCTGGAGGGCGTCGGCCTGCTGCTGGCCATCGACCCGATTCTCGACATGGGCCGCACGGCAGTCAACGTTGCCGGTCAGGCTCTGGTGCCGACCATCGTCGCCAAGCGCGAAGGCATTCTCGACCAGGCGACCTATGATCGCGGCGAAAGCGTCGACAATCTCGATATCGAAGCGGATGCGGTTCCGGCACAATAAGCGCCAAGCCACTCCAGCCGCGCCGACCCATCCATTCTTGTGTTACCACCGGGCTTGTCCCGGTGGTCTGTCTCGCTGCGAGATGGATTGCCCGGACAAGCCGGGTAATGACGCGGGGGAGGCTATGGTGGGATCTACTTCCAGCTCACCATCAGCCGCTCCAGCCCGTGGAAATGGTACACATTCCCATAGCGCGGCGGCTCAACGAGCCTGAGCTTCGGCAGGCGCTCGAACAGAACACTCATCGCCTCCTGCAATTCGATCCGCGCCAGCGGCGCACCAATGCAGAAATGAATGCCGGCGCCGAAGCTGACATTGGCGCCATCGGTGCGGAAGGGATCAAAGGTGTCGGCATTGCTGAACCTGTTGGGGTCACGGTTCGCGGCACCCAGCATCAGGCCCACAACATCGCCCTTGCGCAGCGGAATGCCTGCCAGTTCGGTGTCTTCCAGCGCGTAGCGCGTGAACAGATGCAACGGCGCATCGAAGCGCAGGCATTCTTCCACGCTCGCCGCGGCCTGTTCCGGCGTCGCGAACAGGCTTTGCGGATCGAGCCCGCTTTCGAGAATGGACTTCACCCCGTTGCCGGTCGTGTGCACCGTAGCCTCATGCCCGGCATTGAGCAGCAGGATCGTGGTGGACATCACCTCATCGTCGTTGAGCACGTCGCCATCGCGATCACTGGTCAGCATATGGGTAAGCAGGTCTTCGCGCGGCACCTTGCGCCGTTCGGCAATCACCTCGCGCAGATAGGCCATGAAATCGGCCGCCGCCTGATTGGCGTCTAGCTCGGTTTCGCGGGTGACGTTGTACATATACATGGTCACCATGCGGTTGGACCAATTGAGCAGTTGCGGCGCCATTTCCGCCGGCAGGCCGATCATCTCGGCGATGACGATAGCCGGGATCGGGGCGGCAAAAGCCTTGATCAGATCAACGCTGTCTTCGCCCTCGAACGCGTCGATCATTTCATGCGCCAGTTGGCGGATACGGGGGCGCAATTGCTCCACCTGTCGCGACACGAAGGCCCGATTGACCAGGGTGCGCAGCCGCGTATGGGCCTTGGCCTCGAGGTTAAGGAGCGAATATTTTTCCGTGAGGTCGAAATCGGCCGTGTGCGGCTTGGGCTCCGGCAGGCCGATTTCCTCGCGGCTGGCGACATGCAGGATGTCCCGGCCAAACCGCTTGTCGCGCAGAAGAGCGCTGACGGTCTTGAAATCGGCAAAGCACCAATGCCCGTATTCCTCCCAGAAAAACCCTGGATGGCTCCGGTTCTGTTGCGCATAGAAGGGATAGGGGTTCTGATAAAATGCCTCGTCCTGCGGCCGCGCGCTGGCGCGCAGATGGGCGGGGACGTCGGCAATCGGCTTGATCTGAAGAATGGAGGCCATGGGTCTCTGAGCGTGAAAACTTTTGATCGACTGGTCAAATCTATGCCGACTTTGCGCCCGTGCCTATGACCCCGCCTTGCTCCCGGCGAAAAAATCGCTAGGGAAGGGGCCAAGAATTTCGAGGAGCACTCTCGTGAGCGACATCACCGTCTCTGCCGCCATCGACGCCATTTACGAATCCCTGCGCAACGACAATGCCGACCTGGACGATCATATCGCTGCGCTCAAGGCCGCCATGACCAGCGAAGGCGCCAAGGAGGCCGTGTTCGAGACTGGCAAGCTGGCCCAGCCCAACCGGCAGGGCCGCAAGCTAATGCAGGCTTACTTCAAGAAAAAGGGCATCGCGATCAGTTTTGCCTGAGGCGAAGCGGAAAGAGCGTTCACCTTAGTGCCGCGCTGCTATTGAAGCCTGCCTCATTGCCGCCTATCTGTGCCTTTACCGCCCGTTAAGGCGGTATCGCCTGCAATTGGCCAGTCGCGCCGATTCGATTTTCCTGGCACGTCTGCCGCCGTTGCGCGTTCGGGGCAGGGCGTCGTCCAAAACAACCAAGCCGGCCGCCGGTCCGCGACACGGTGGTGAGGCCAAGGGGCTTTCATATGCGGGATCCGCACGATCTTTACATGAATACGCTCGTTCCCATGGTGGTCGAGCAGTCGAACCGTGGCGAACGCGCCTTCGACATCTATTCGCGCCTGCTGCGCGAGCGCATCATTTTCGTGACCGGCGTAGTCGAGGACAATATGGCCTCGCTGATCGTCGCACAGCTGCTGTTCCTCGAATCGGAAAATCCGAAAAAAGAAATCGCCATGTACATCAACTCGCCCGGCGGCGTGGTGACGGCTGGTCTTTCCATCTACGATACCATGCAGTTCATTCGCCCCGCCGTTGCCACCATGGTGATGGGGCAGGCGGCGTCCATGGGCTCGCTGCTGCTCGCAGCCGGCGAAAAGGGCATGCGAACCAGCCTGCCCAATTCGCGCGTCATGGTTCACCAGCCTTCGGGCGGTTTCCAGGGCCAGGTTACCGACATCCTGATTCACGCCAGGGAAGTCGAAGGCTTGAAGCGCCGTCTTAATCAGATTTATGAAAAGCACACTGGCCGCACCTATGAGGAAATCGAGAACGCCCTTGAGCGCGATCGTTTCCTGTCGCCGGAAGAGGCTCAGGCCTTCGGGCTTATCGACAGCGTGATGGAAAAGCGCGCCGTGCCTGAGGCATCCGCCTGAGGTCGAGCTGCGTTAAGCACAATGCTGCTGCGCCGTGGACTGTGATCCATGTGCAATTGCACCCAGCCGGAACGGCCTTTAAGGTCGTTTCGGCTTAGACTTTCTTTATGTCTTGAGCGTTACGCTTTAGGGTAATGCTTGAATTTGGGGGCCGCTGGCCCCCGGGAGTGACTGGATGTCCAAAGAGACAACGAACGGCGAAACGTCCAAGAACACGCTTTATTGCTCGTTCTGCGGCAAGTCCCAGCACGAAGTCCGTAAGCTGATCGCCGGTCCGACCGTGTTCATCTGCGATGAATGCGTCGAGCTGTGCATGGACATCATTCGCGAAGAGAACAAGACCTCCATGGTCAAGTCCTCCGAGGGCGTGCCCACACCCGCAGAAATCTGCAAGGTGCTGGACGATTACGTCATCGGCCAGGCGCGCGCCAAGAAGGTACTCTCGGTTGCGGTGCATAACCACTACAAGCGCCTGCACCATGCCGCCAAGAACCAGGATATTGAGCTGTCCAAGTCCAATATTCTGCTGATCGGCCCCACCGGCTCGGGCAAGACGCTGCTGGCGCAGACCCTCGCCCGCATCATCGACGTGCCGTTCACCATGGCCGACGCCACTACGCTGACCGAGGCCGGCTATGTGGGCGAAGATGTCGAGAACATCATCCTCAAGCTGCTCCAGGCCGCCGACTACAATGTCGAGAAAGCCCAGCGCGGCATCGTCTATATCGACGAAGTGGACAAGATTTCCCGCAAGTCGGACAATCCTTCGATAACCCGCGATGTATCGGGCGAGGGCGTGCAGCAGGCCCTGCTGAAGATCATGGAAGGCACCGTTGCCTCCGTGCCGCCCCAGGGTGGCCGCAAGCATCCGCAGCAGGAATTCCTGCAGGTCGATACGACGAATATCCTGTTCATTTGCGGTGGCGCCTTTGCAGGCCTCGAACGCATCATTTCGGCGCGTGGCGAAGGCTCGGGCATCGGCTTCTCGGCCACGGTCAAGGATCCCCAGGATCGCCGCGTCGGCCAGATCCTGGCGGAAGTCGAGCCGGAAGATCTGGTCCGTTTCGGCCTGATCCCGGAATTCATCGGCCGCCTGCCAAACCTGGCGACGCTCGAAGACCTCGACGTACCCGCGCTCATCGAGATCCTGACCTCGCCCAAGAACGCTCTGGTTCGTCAGTATCAGCGCCTGTTCCAGATGGAAGAGGTTGAGTTAACCTTCCACGAAGACGCCCTCAAGGCCATTGCCGAGAAGGCCATCGAGCGCAAGACCGGCGCGCGCGGCCTGCGCTCAATCATGGAAGCGATCCTGCTCGACACCATGTACGATCTGCCCTCGCTTGAAGGCGTCGAAGAAGTGGTGATTTCCGAAGACGTGGTGCGCGGCAAGGATGTCCGCCCGCTCTACATCTATTCGGAGCGCAAGAAGGAAGAGGCCCCGGCCTCCGCTTGATCGGCAGTGAAATGTTTCGGAACGCCGGGTCACGCACCCGGCGTTTTTGTTTACCTGCCATTGCCTGCGGACTTCAGGGCAGGGGCATGATGCGCGTCGCGAAAATCGGACGCATCCGTTCCGGATGCTAGGCACAAGGCTGTTTCCGGCATCGGCACATATCTCCTGTGCGTAGTAACGGTAATGGTCACAAAAGCGCTAAGGTTGACTTGCGGGCGCGGCCTTCCACCCTATTTATTAACCTGAATCGCCCAGCCTTCTGGACTGGGCAGTCGCAATACGGGCGCGCTACAAATTCCTCCCTCCGGCGCGCCTCGGAAAGGAAATGTGATGTCGGAAGTTACTTCCACCGGCGAAACCAGCCGGGACCGGGTCTATCCGGTTCTCCCCCTGCGCGACATCGTCGTCTTCCCCGGCATGATCGTGCCGCTGTTCGTCGGCCGAGAAAAATCGGTCAAGGCGCTTGAAGAAGTCATGCGCGACGACAAGCACATTCTCGTCGTGACCCAGAAGAACGCTCAGGACGACGATCCTGCGCCCGATCAGATCTACCCCACCGGCACCATCGCCACAGTGCTGCAATTGCTGAAATTGCCGGACGGCACCGTCAAGGTGCTGGTCGAGGGCTTGAGCCGCGCCAATATCGACCGCTACCTCCAGACCGACGAATATTTCGAGGCCGAGGCATCGACCTTGTCGGAGCCCGAAGAGGACGCGACGGAAACCGAGGCATTGGCCCGATCGGCGCAGTCCGAATTCGAAAACTACGTCAAGCTCAACAAGAAGATTTCTGCTGAAGTCGTTGCTGCCGTTGGCCAGATCGAGAATGCGAGCAAGCTGGCCGATACCATTGCTAGCCATCTCGTCATCAAGATTCCCGAGAAGGAAGATCTGCTGCTCACCGTTTCGGTGATCGAGCGGCTCCAGAAGGTCATCGGCCTGATGGAAGGCGAAATCGGCGTCCTGCAGGTCGAAAAGCGCATCCGCTCCCGCGTCAAGCGGCAGATGGAAAAGACACAGCGCGAATATTACCTCAACGAGCAGATGAAGGCGATCCAGCGCGAGCTGGGCGACGGCGAAGACGGCGCCAACGAGATCACCGAACTCGAAGATCGCGTGGCCAAGACCAAGCTTTCCAAGGAAGCGCGCGCCAAGGCCGATGGTGAAATCAAGAAGCTCAAGGGCATGAGCCCGATGTCGGCCGAAGCCACGGTCGTGCGCAATTACCTCGACACACTGCTTGGCTTGCCCTGGGGCAAGAAGAGCAAGGTCAAGCGCGACCTCGTCCTGGCCGAGAAGGTGCTGGACGCGGACCATTACGGGCTGGAAAAGGTCAAGGAGCGCATCCTTGAATATCTGGCCGTGCAGGCGCGTACCGGCACGCTCAGGGGCCCGATCCTCTGCCTCGTCGGCCCTCCGGGCGTTGGCAAGACTTCTTTGGGCAAGTCCATCGCCAAGGCGACGGGCCGCGAATTCGTGCGCATGGCGCTTGGCGGCGTGCGGGATGAAGCCGAAATCCGCGGCCACCGCCGCACCTATATTGGCTCCATGCCCGGCAAGATCATTCAGTCGCTGAAAAAGGTCGGTAAATCCAATCCGCTCTTCCTTCTCGACGAGATCGACAAGATGGGCCAGGATTTCCGGGGTGATCCGTCCTCGGCGCTGCTCGAAGTGCTCGATCCGGAGCAGAACAACACATTTGCCGATCACTATCTGGAAGTGGATTATGATCTGAGCGACGTGATGTTCGTGACCACCTCGAACACGTTGAATATCCCCGGTCCGCTCATGGACCGCATGGAGATCATTCGCCTCTCGGGTTACACCGAGGAGGAGAAGCACGCCATTGCCAAGCAGCACCTGATCCCTGAAACCATTCGGGAAAACGGCCTGGCTCATGGCGAATTCGTGCTCTCTGACGAGATGCTGATGAAGGTCATTCGCGGCTATACCCGCGAAGCCGGCGTCCGCAATCTCAAGCGCGAAATCTCCAAGCTGATGCGCAAGGCGATCACCGACATCGTCCGCACCAAGGTGAAGACGATCGAGATCGATGATGAACGCCTGGCCAAATATCTCGGCCCGGTGATCTTCAAGCATGGCGAGATCGAAGCGGAATCGCAGGTCGGCTTGGTGACGGGCCTCGCCTGGACCTCTGTCGGCGGCGAATTGCTGACCATTGAGGGCGTGATGACGCCGGGCAAGGGCCGCATGTCGGTCACCGGCAACATCAAGGAAGTGATGAAGGAATCGCTCACGGCAGCGACGGCCTATGTGAAATCGCGAAGCATCGATTACGGCATCAAGCCGCCAATGTTCGACACGCGCGATATCCACGTCCATCTGCCTGAAGGCGCCACCCCCAAGGATGGCCCGTCGGCCGGCATTGGTCTGGCGACGGCCATCGTTTCGGTAATGACCGGTATTCCGGTGCGCAATGATGTTGCCATGACCGGCGAGATCACGTTGCGGGGCAGGGTACTTCCAATCGGCGGTCTCAAGGAAAAGCTCCTTGCGGCGCTGCGCGGCGGCATCAAGACCGTGCTCATTCCTGAAGAGAATGTCCGTGATCTCCAGGAGATCCCGGACATCGTCAAGGAAGGCATGGAAATCGTGCCCGTCAGCCGCATGGATCAGGTGATCGAGCGTGCTCTGGTACGCAAGCCCGAGCCCATCGAATGGGATTTCGACGCTGAACCGGCAGTGAGCGCTAAGGTCGACGTGGCCGACGACGGCGCCGCCAGCATCACGCACTGAACAAACCGATAAGAGCAACAAAAATGGCGGCCCCTCCGGGCCGCCATTTTCTTTTCCCGCAACCCATTCAAAATTTAGAGTTGAATCTAATTAGATGGTTAGCTAAATAGAAATCAAGTAGATAGGCAGGTCATGGCTGGCATCAACACGGTGTTCGAGGCGCTTTCCCATCCGGTCCGGCGCAAGATTCTGGCCCTTCTGAGGCAGGGTCCAATGAGCGCCGGTGCGTTGGCAGAGCATTTCGCGATCAGCCGGCCCACGCTGTCCGTGCACTTCAACAAGCTCAAGGAGGCCGAATTGGTGTCCGTCGAGCGGCAGGGCACGAGCCTTATTTATCATCTCAATATGAGCGTGCTCGAAGGCGCGCTGGCAGGGATTCTGGATCTGACGGAGCAAAGCAATGACTGATCGCCCCCTTCTCAATCGGTTCAATCAAATCCTGATCGCGGCCCTGGCTCTTGTGACCATTGCCGGCTTCCTGCTCGTGCCGCTGGGCAATACGTTGCCGATCCACTGGGACATCAACGGTGTGCCCGACAATTTTGCACCCGCGCCGGTCGCGCTGCTTCTTCCTGTCGCGATGGCGGGGTTTGTCATCGGGCTGATCCTCGTTCTGCGGCGCAGCGGATTGCGCGCTGACATCGACGCAGGCCGCCATCTCGTTGAGGTCTCGAACAGCTTTGTGCTGCTATTGGCGATCCTGCTGTCGGGGATGACCATCCTGATCGGCATGGGGCATGAGGTCAGCGTGCCGCGGATTTTGACTTTCGCAATCGGCGCGATGCTGGTGTGCCTGGGGAATTATCTCCCCAAGACGCAGGCAAATCGCGTGGCCGGCGTGCGCGTTCCATGGACGCTGCGGAACCCGGCAAACTGGACGATTACCCATCGCTGGGCGGGATGGCTGACCATGCTGGGCGGCGCGGCGGCAATTCTGGCCGCGACCTTCATCACCACGCCCGCCACCCTGATTGTCGTGGTGCTGGCGGCCGCTTTGCTGCCGGCCATTGCCAGCATTGCCATCAGCTATGCCTTGTCGCGTCCATAAGGCCGGCTTCCGCCTGCTCCGGTAACTCGAAAACCGGGCCGCCGGCGCGAGGAATGAACAAATGATCCCCGCCGATCCAGGCCGGGACATATTTACCGCGATGCAGCCAGAATGTGTCGCCGCAGGTTTGGCGCGCCAATTCAATCATGGCGTGCATCTGCGCGACATTGCGGGATGTCATTTCCACCCAGACAAAGCCCCGACCCGTCGAGGGCTGGCGGGTGAAGCGTACGCCCACGCCCTGTCCGGGCGTGAGACCCATTTCCGGCATTTTCTGCCGGAGCTGGGCGATGAAGGCGCCGGCACAGGAATCGGGCACGCACACTTCCATATTGCGCACCCGCCGGCGCGCATCGCGAAACAGTTTCCCTACCAATTGCTTGGCCGGAACGCCGGTCCATGGGGCCAGGACCTGTTCGGAGCGACCGACGATGCGCAGCCGGCCGCGCAGCCGCAAGGACAGGAGCAGTTTCTGCATGGCGGCGGGCGATCCGCGCATCGGTGCAAATGGGCCGCGATCCTTCGGACGGTCATCGGCCAGGGGGTTGACGTTATAGACCATCATCTCCCGGCTGCGCGGATACCAATGCACAGTGGTGCTGAAATTGGCGAGGTACCCGCCATTTACATAGCCTTCCAGCGCAGTGTCAGGATGCCATTCGATGACATTGGCCAGCCGATAATTAGACTGGCAGCGGAACGTCACCTCGGTGACGACAATCCCATTGCCCTCCCGCAGGCGATCCCATTCCAAGTCGTTTCGCGGGGCATATTTTTCGACGCCGTCCCGGTCCACGTAGCGAATGGCGGTGATCAAGTCATAGACGGCGATGAATTCGCGGCTACTGCCATGCACTTCGGCGAAAAAACACGCGCCGGCCGAGATGTCGACGAATTCGGGCAATGTCCCCAGCGTCAAATCCTGTGGCGTCAGGAAATCCAGCATGTCGCGCAGCGTGGTTCCGGCCTTGACCGTCAACAGGCCGTCCCTCAGCCCCACCACGCCGGAATAATGCTCCATCACCAGCTGATCGCTGTTCAGCTTGTCGTTGAACCACAGGAAATAGCCCCGCCCGATGGCGTGATAGGGCCTGCCGCTGCGCACGACCGCACTGATATCGTCGAGAGATCGGGCCTCGACCACGCGCGCCGGCGCTTCAAAGAAATCGCCCAGCCTGCGGTTGGTTGCCACGCCGCTGAGGCGCCGCACTTTCTCCGCGTCCACACGCACATTGTGCGCGAAGAACCAGAGGGTGGAGGGGATAGCCTTTCCGGCGGCGCCCGACAGCCAGTTCGGCGCAAAGAACATGGGGCGATGCGCCAGTTGCGCCGCGTGGCGGAAATAATCGTCCGAGGTGACATCGAGATCGCCCAGATTGACAACCTCGTTCCTGACGTCACGTTCGATCAGCGCCAGCAATTGGTGGCTGAGATCTTCGACATGGATGAGGTTGATCGTCCGCCCCTTGAGCCCGAACGGGGCCATGCGCATGGCGGAAACAATGCCGCTGGACCATTGCATGTTCGGACCCATCACCACGGTAGGGCGAACGATCAGATAATCGATGCCTTTTTCGCGACAGACGGAAATGACCCGTTCTTCCTCGATGAGCTTGAGGCGCGTGTAATTGTCGAGGCCCGGACGGTCGGCCAGTGCTGCATCTTCACCCTGAACCGGGTTTTGCACGGGATCGAGCGCCGCATAAACGACCTGAGAGCTGAAATAGACGAAAAGCTTGCATGTTTCAGGCTGGATCAAAGACAGCAGCGTTTCCGTCACGTCGCGGTTGGCGGCGATGAAGTCCTTGCTGCGGGCCTTGGTATTCAGCGCGGCATGGACCACGACATCCGCGCCATTCAACGCATCCTTCAGGCCAACGGAATCTGCGAAGCGGACGGCCTCAATATCGGCGGCAAGCTGCTGGGGCAGGGTGCGGTATACCGCGCTGACCGAATGGCTGGCGGAAAAGGTCTTGAGCAATTGGCGGCCGATCCCGCCTCCCGCACCAACCAGGCATATCTTCACCGTCTCATCCCCTTTTAGTCTTTTTCCGGTCCGCGCTTTCTTCGCAGGCCGCTTCGGCCAGAGCCGGTTCAGATGGTAACGGGAAAGCGGCGGGAGCCGGCCTTGGCCGCATCGATCGTCGCCTCGATGAAATTGACGGCCGTGGTGAGTCCGTCTTCTTCCGACAGCATCTGGCCGATGGATTTGGCGTTTGTTGCCATGGTCTTGTTGGTGGTCAGCTCATGCAATGCATCCGCCAGAATATCTGGCGTCAGCGTGCGCAACCGCACCGGGGCAGGACCGCAGCCAAGCGCGCGAACTCTGCGGCCCCAATAGCGCTGGTCATAGGCCTGCGGCAAGGTGAAAGTCGGCTTGCCAGCGCGCAGTCCGGCGGCCGTCGTGCCCGCCCCGCCGTGATGCACCACCGCGCCAACCAGCGGAAAGAGCTTGTCGTGCGGGGCTTCCGACACGGCGAATACAGTATCGGGGAGGTCTTCGGCATTGATGCCGCCCCAGCCACGCGAAACGATGGCGCGTCCGCCCCACTTTTCCAGCGCCGTTTTCAGCAATTGCGTATTGCGCTCCGCCCCGAACGGCATAGAGCCGAAGCCGATATAGACGGGCGGTGGCCCGGCTTCGAGAAAGCGCTGCAATTCCGGCGAAGGCATCCAATTGGTAGTGTCGTCCAGGAACCAGAATCCGGTTACGACCGCTGTTTGTGGCCAGTCCCGCGGGCGGGGTGAGACGATGGAGGAGAAATTGTAGAGCGTGGGCAGATTATTGCCGAGGCTGTCCTTGAAAATGCCACCACGCTTGCGCGGTCCCAGCCCCATCAATTCACGGCGCACCCGGTCGCGCGGCAGGTCATAATAGCCCTGCTGGATATTCATGGCGATATAGCTGAGCTTGTTGAAGGTCGGACCCATATCGGGCACTTCATAGGCGCAGACCGGAAATTCCCGCGTCGGATTGAGTGGCTGCATGGCGGTCATGATGACCGGGATGTTCAGCGCTTCCGCGATGTCGATGCCGAAGCTGGTATTGATGTTGACCACGATGGCGTCGGCGCCCTGGGACATGGCCCAGGAATTGCGCGCCGCCCGCTCCACCAGAGCCTGCCCTTCGCGCAGCAATTGCGGGAAGTGGTGCAGTTTCATCTGGCTGATCGCGGTATCGAACCGCGATTCCTGCAGCCAGTCCTGCATATTGGTGCCCAGGTTCTTGAACTCGATGCCGTGTGAAAGAATCAGGTCTTCGAAATCGGCATTGGCGCCCAGCACCACATCATAGCCGTTTTTGCTGAGCTCGATTGCGAGCGCCAGATAGGGTCTCACATCGCCAGCTGTGCCGATGGTAGCGATCGCGACGCGTTTTCTCATGCACCTTCCCGACGTGATTCAAGCGGTCTCTGCCGGCACACAACATGTAGAGGCGCGTTGGCATTTACAAGGCAGCCGGAAGAACATATTAAGTCGGCAGCCGCGCTAGGTCGTGGTACCAGAAGATATTTCTCAAGGGCAAGAGACATGGCGTCTCCGATCGCAATTGCAGGGTTTGGAGCATCGCTCGCCGGCAATCCGGCTGTCGCCCGCGCGGTGGCAGCGGCGGCAAACGCCAGCTAGCTCTTCCCAAGGGCCACGACGTGGCCGGGAAGAGCCGAACATCGCTGTGTTGGCCCCCTGGAAGGGGGCGTCTTTAACCCGCTTAAAACCATAATTCCGCGACAATCGGCGTCTCTTTGGGAGATGCGGCGCTTTGGGCGCGTCGCGACAAATTCGCGTCCCCACGGGGACTGTTGAGGATATCATGAGCAACGACTTCCACCGCATCCGTCGTCTTCCCCCTTACGTTTTCGCCCATATCGATCCGATCAAGGCCCGGCTGCGTGCCGATGGCGTGGACATTATCGACCTGGGCATGGGCAATCCCGACATGCCGACGCCGCAGCATATCGTCGAAAAGTTGCAGGAGACGGTGAAGGACGGGCGTACCCATCGCTATTCCACTTCGCGCGGCATTCCCGGGCTCCGTAAAGCCCAGGCCAGCTATTATGGCCGCCGCTTCGGCGTGAAGCTCAATCCCGATACCCAGGTCGTGGCGACCCTCGGCTCCAAGGAAGGCTTTGCCAATATGGCCTCGGCCATTACTGCGCCGGGTGACGTGGTGCTGGTGCCCAACCCGACTTATCCGATCCATTCCTTCGGCTTCATCATGTCGGGCGGCGTGGTTCGCTCCATGCCGGCCGATCCGAATGAGGATTTCATGCGCTCGCTGGACCGTGCCGTGCGGCACTCGATCCCCAAGCCGATCGCATTGGTGCTGAACTATCCCGCCAAT
The DNA here is from genome assembly GCF_015158295.1 of Devosia faecipullorum. GTDB lineage: Bacteria > Pseudomonadota > Alphaproteobacteria > Rhizobiales > Devosiaceae > Devosia > Devosia faecipullorum. The sequence continues at coordinate 37,896 of NZ_JACDXV010000001.1, forward strand.
CCTACTGCCTACACCGCCGACCTCGATTTTTATGCCGAAGTGGTCAAGTATTGTAAGGCGCACGACATCTTTATCCTCTCCGATCTTGCTTACTCGGAGATCTACTTCGATGAGGACGTACCTCCGCCTTCCGTGCTCCAGGTGCCCGGAGCCATCGACATCACCGTGGAATTCACCTCGATGTCGAAGACCTATTCCATGCCCGGCTGGCGCGTCGGTTTTGCCGTGGGCAATGAACGGCTGATCGCGGCTCTGGCGCGCGTCAAATCCTATCTCGACTATGGCGCCTTCACGCCCATCCAGGTGGCCGCCGTCGCCGCGCTCAACGGCTCGGATGACGTCATCGCCGAAGTGCGCCAGATTTATAAGCAGCGCCGCGACGTCATGGTGGAAAGCTTCGGCCGCGCCGGATGGGATATTCCCGTTCCCAAGGCCACGATGTTCGCCTGGGCGCCCATTCCTGCCGAGTATGCCCATATGGGTTCGCTCGAATTCGCCAAGCTGCTGATTCAGGAGACCGGCGTCGGCGTCGCGCCTGGCGTGGGTTTCGGCGAATATGGCGATCAATATATTCGCCTGGCCTTCGTGGAAAATGAACACCGCATCCGTCAGGCTGCGCGGAACATCAAGAAGTTCCTCGGAGGCAAAGCCACGCAGGGCAATGTCGTGCCGCTGGCCAGCGGCACGAAGTAGAATGATGCGCGCTCGGGAGGCGGCCTTCCGCCTCCCGCCACGCCTTGGGGGCGTGATGTGGATGCAGCGATGAACGCCATCATGCATTGCGGCTATTTCGACCGGAGCGCGTGCCGATCCTGCACGCTCATGGGCACGTCATACGAGGCCCAGCTTTCCGCCAAGAGTGATCATGCGCAGAGCCTGCTTACCGCCTGGCCCGATGCTGTGTGGCTGGAACCGATGGCGAGCCGACCCGACGGCTTTCGCAACAAGGCCAAGATGGTGGTCGGCGGCACCTCGGATAATCCCACCCTAGGCATTCTTGATGCTTCGAGGCGCGGTGTCGACCTCACCCAATGCGGCATCCTTTCACCGGGATTGCGGTCCGCCTTCTCGCCGATTTCCGCTTTCATTTCGCTTGCCCGCTTAGCCCCCTACGATGTGCCCAACCGCAGCGGTGAGCTCAAATATGTGCTGCTCACCGAATCCCCCGATGGCGAATTGATGCTGCGTTTCGTGCTGCGCTCCAGCGAGGCGCTGGGCCGCATGCGCAAGAATTTATCAAGCCTGCTGGCGGACCTGCCGCGCCTGTCCGTTGTTACAGCCAACCTGCTGCCCGAACACAAGGCGGTGCTGGAAGGGGAGGAGGAGATTGCGCTTGGCGGAGCCGAAACGCTTGCGATGCGCCTTGGCGAAGTGGTGTTGCACCTGCGGCCCGCTAGCTTTTTCCAGACCAATACCGAAATCGCCATCGGGCTTTACACGCAGGCCAAGCATTGGATCGACGAAGTCTCTGCGCAATCGGTTTGGGATCTCTATTGTGGAATCGGAGGATTTGCCCTGCATGTCGCGGCACCGGGCAGGCGCGTGCATGGCGTCGAGGTGAGCGCCCCAGCCGTCGCATCGGCGCGCCTCAGCGCATCTCAGGCCGGGATCGACAATGTCAGCTTTGCCGTAGGGGACGCCACCGCGCTGGCTGCTGTTGAGACACCGGATGCGATCATCGTAAACCCGCCTCGGCGCGGTCTGGGCGAGCGATTGTGCGCAACGCTGGAAGCGTCGGGCGTTCCCACCATCATCTATTCAAGCTGCAACGCCGTCACGCTTGCCCAGGACATTGCCGCCATGCCTGCCTACGAGCCGCAGCGCATTCGCCTGTTCGACATGTTTCCGCAAACCGATCACTACGAAACCATGGTGTTGCTCAAGCGCCGCAAGGGCGCAGTTCCGGCGGCAAATAATACATGACAACGTAAATCATCTTTTATAAGGAGAGAGATCTTCACGTAAAAGGTGGTCTGATGTCCTTCCGCTCCCTTCTTCTCTCGGCATTGGCCGCTTTCAGCGTCGTCGGCAGCGCCGAGGCGCAGTCCTTTCCCGTAACCATCGATCACGCCTATGGCGAAACCATCATCGAGGCGGAGCCGGTGCGCATTGTCACTTGGGGCTGGGCCAATGAAGATGCGGCTATCGCCCTTGGAGTGATCCCGGTCGGCATGCCTTTCCAGTCTTATGGCGGTGGCGACAACGGCATCCACCCCTGGATCGAAGACGCGCTTGCTGCGGCCAGGGCGGAAACACCGGCCATTCTCATCGGCGCCGAGGGGCCGCCGGTCGAACAGATCGCCGCGCTCCGGCCCGATCTCATCATCGCGGCCTATTCCGGTATTACCGAAGATCAATATGCGATCCTGTCCGGCATCGCGCCGACTATCGCCTATTCGGGTGCGCCCTGGTCAACGTCCTGGCAAGATCTGACGGCAATTGTCGGCAAGGCGCTGGGCAAAGAGGATGAGGCCAAGACACTGGTTGCGGAAACCACGGCCTGGGTCACTGCCGAATTCGCCAAATATCCCGAACTGGCGGATGTCACCTTTGCCAGCGCCAATGCCTATGACGGCTCCATGGCGGTTTATGCGCCGCTCGATGCGCGGATGAAATTCCTAACCGATTTTGGCATGCATCTCGACCCTAGCGTCGCTGCGCTGGCGCCCGATAGCGACGCGTTCTATTATTCGCTGAGCTACGAACTTTTTGACCAATTGGAAGCCGACATCTTCGTTACCTATTCTGAAGATCAGGCGGCGCTGGACGCCTGGCTGGAAACGCCTCTGGCCCGGAATTACCCGCCGATCAAGAACAATGGTCTAGCCGCGCTGGTCGGCACCTCCAATGTCGCAGCTGTTTCCCCGCCATCCATCCTCTCATTGCGCTGGGGTCTTCCTGCCTATCTCGACGTTTTGGGCTCGGCAGCAAGGGCGGAAATTAGAGACTGATGGATCAGTGGCTTGTGGCAATCGCCAGGCACGCATTGATCCGAAAACAGCGCCAAACTCAGCGATATCTGCGCATAAAGGGACGGCACATGATGCCGTCCGTCTTTCGCGACAAAACTCCTATTGACCTCTAGGCGATTTCCTATGCAGATGGCGCCACCATGAGCGACATCCAATCTTTCCGCCAAGCCGTCGAATCCTTCATTTCCGCCAGAGGGTGGACCCCCACCCGTTTCGGCCGCATCGTCGCCGGAGATCCGCTTTTCGTTTTCGATCTGCGTGATGGCCGCGAGCCTCGCACTGAGACTCGGGCCCGCATCCTCAAGGCCATGGCCGATTTCGGCGAAACCGACCGTCTTGCGCCCCTGCGCATTGGCGTCGCGGGGTTGGGCAATGTCGGCGCCACGCTCGTGCGTATCCTGCAAAAGGACGGCGGCGACCTGAGGAAGAAGCTGGGGCGCCAGCTGGAAGTGGTGGCAGTGGCGGCGCGGTCGCGGTCACGCGACCGCGGCATCGACATTTCCGGTGTCGAATGGTTTGACGATCCCGTCGCCCTGGCGAAATGGGACGGCATCGATCTGTTCGTTGAACTGATCGGTGGGGAAGACGGGCCGGCCTTTGCAGCAGTGAAGGCGGCGCTCGAAATCGGCCGTCCGGTCGTCACGGCCAACAAGGCATTGCTGGCTAAACATGGCGTTGCATTGGCTCGCCTCGCTGAGGAGTCCGGCACGCAGCTCGGTTTCGAAGCGGCCGTCGCCGGTGGTATTCCCGTCATCAAGACCTTGCGCGAGGGCCTCGGCTCGGCCCGTATCGCCAAGGTTTTCGGCATCATGAACGGCACCTGCAATTACATTCTGACCCGCATGGGCAATGAAGGCATTTCCTTTGGCGATTGCCTCAAGGATGCGCAGGCGCTCGGCTATGCCGAAGCCGATCCGACCTTCGACGTCGAGGGTTTCGATACCGCCCACAAGCTCGCCATCCTTGCGACCCTGAGCTTCGGCTACGAAATCGCGCCCGAACGCATGCGCGTTGAAGGCATTTCCTCCATCACCCAGCTCGACATTCAGGTCGCTGCGGATCTTGGCTACAAGATCAAGCTGCTGGGCATTGCCGAGCGCGTCGATGGCGGCATCGAGCAGCGCGTCCACCCCACTTTCGTGCCCAAGGGCAGCGCCATTGCCGGCGTCGATGGCGTGATGAACGCCGTGGCGCTCGAAACCGACCATGTGCACGAGCTTCTGCTGGCGGGGCCCGGCGCCGGCGGCCCGCCAACGGCCTCATCGGTGCTGTCCGACATTCTCGACATTGCCCGCGGCACCCGTGTACCGCCATTGGGCGTTCCGAGCGCCGAATTGCTGCCCTATATCGAGGCGCCGATGCGCGCCCATGAAGGCGGATTCTACATCCGCCTCAGCGCCAAGGATGTGCCAGGGGCGCTCGCCGCCATCACCACCCGGATGGGAGAAAAGTCGATTTCCATCGATTCTGTCATCCAGCGTTCGGATTTGTCTGCCAGGACTTTTTCGCCCGATGGTTCGGCCTCGCGTACCGTCGTGATGATTACTCAACAGACTTTGGAATCATCGGTGCGCGACGCGCTTGCGGAGATCGCCGCTGACGGGTTCATAGTCGGCGAACCACAATTGATCCGCATAGAAAAGCTCTGACCCGCCGGGGTCGGTGTCCGCGCCTGGGGGGGAAGGTAATGAAGCTCAGCAAGGTCGAAGACAGCCGCAATCCGGCCAATCTGCATCGCACGCTGACCCTCGAAATGGTGCGCGTAACCGAGCGCGCCGCCATAGCCGCCGCCGAATGGCGCGGCAAGGGCAATGAAAAGGTCGCCGACGACGCCGCCGTTCTGGCGATGAAATCCGAACTCGACCGCGTTGCTATTTCCGGCCGCATCGTCATCGGTGAAGGCGAGCAGTTTGAATGTGACGAACTCTATATCGGCCAGCCGGTTGGCGCGGGGCAGGGGCCTGAGGTAGATATCGCCGTCGATCCGCTCGAAGGCGTCACTCTTTGTGCCAAGAACCAGCCGGATTCGCTGGTCGTGCTGGCCATGGCCGAGCGTGGCGGCCTGCTCAATGTCGCCCGCAATGTTTACATGAACAAGATCGCCATCGGCGCCAGCTATGCGCCGGGAACGGTGCATGTCGATTGGTCCGCAACTGAAAACGTCAGGGCGCTGGCCAAGGCGCGGGGCGTGCCGGTTTCCGAAATCACCGCCATCGTGCTCGACCGTCCTCGCCACGCCGGGCTGCTCGAGGAATTGCGCACTGCCGGCGTGTCGGTGAAACTGCTCAGCGACGGCGATATTGCCGGGGTCATCCACGCGGTCAACACCGAGGATACCGGCGTGGACATCTATCTCGGCTCCGGCGGCGCCCCCGAAGGGGTTCTGGCCGCTGCAGCCCTTCGTTGTATCGGCGGGCAGATGCAGGGGAAGCTGATCCTCGATTCTCCCGACAAGCGCCTGCGTGCCAGGGAGATGGGAATCCAAGATCCAAATCGTATCTATGATGTTACCGATCTGGCCTCGGGGGATGTGTTGTTTTCCGCCACCGGGATCACTGACGGCTCGCTCGTGGACGGGGTAAAACTGCGGCGCAACACGATCGAGACCAGTACTGTGGTCATGCGCAGCTGGAGCCAGACGACGCGCTGGATCAGGGCAAGACACGCCCGGTAAGGCATTTGAACCGGCCAGCGGCATCCGCCCCTTCCCACCCGGCGTAAAATCTCCTAACCCTGCCGTCATGACCGAAGCGCCCCGATCCTTTCTCGATGTCACCCAATCGGTCACCGGCCGCGCCTGGGTGGATCGGCTGGATGCGGTCGCTGCCCGCAATGCCTCGGCGATCAGCCAGCGTTCGGGTCTGCCCGATATTCTCGCCCGCATTCTGGCGGGGCGGGGCGTGGGGATCGATGAGGCCGATACCTGGCTCGAACCCACATTGCGCGCGCTGATGCCGGACCCGTCCACCCTGACCGATATGGACGCTCTTGCGGATCGGATCGCCCGCGCCATCGCCGACAATGAATCCATTGCTCTTTTTGGCGATTACGATGTCGATGGCGCCTGCTCCTGCGCGCTAATCACCCGCTATCTGCATCATTTCGGCCTCGAGCCCCAGGTGCATATTCCCGACCGCATTTTTGAAGGCTATGGCCCCAATGTTGCGGCCATGGACAAGCTGATCGATGCTGGTGCGAGCCTTATCATCACGCTCGATTGCGGCACCACCAGCGACGGCCCCATCGCCCATGCCCGCCAAAGGGGCGTCGATGTGCTGGTGATCGACCATCACCTGTCCGACCATGAACTGGCGCCGGCCACGGCCCTGGTCAATCCCAATCGGCCGGACGATATTTCCCGCCTCTCCTATCTCTGTGCCGCCGGCGTTACCTTCATGGTGCTGGTGGCGGTGAACCGCGCGCTGCGCCAGCGCGGCGATACGGGCCTGCCTGACCTGCTGCAATTGCTCGATCTGGTGGCCCTTGCCACCATTTGCGATGTCGTGCCGCTGACCGGGCTCAACCGCGCCTTCGTCGTGCGCGGGCTCGAAATCGCGCGTCGCGGGGAGAAACCGGGCCTCGCCGCGCTGGCTCTCGCCGCGCGCATCAATGGTCCGCTCAATCCCTACCATCTCGGCTTTCTGATCGGCCCGCGCATCAATGCGGGAGGCCGCATCGGCGATGCCGCGCTCGGCACTCGTCTCCTGGCCATGGACGATGAACATCAGGCGCTGGCTATTGCCGCGCGCCTCGATGAACTCAATTCCGAGCGGCAGCGTATCGAAGTGGATGCCGTGGAGGAAGCGTGCGCCGCAGCGGAGGCCGAAATCGGGACCGGGGAAGGGCCGCCGGTTCTGGTGCTCGCTTCGGCCAACTGGCATCCGGGGGTCGTTGGTCTGGTTGCCGCGCGCCTGCGCGAGCGGTTCGAACGGCCCAGCTTCGCCATAGCGCTCAATCCGGACGGTACGGGAACCGGCTCGGGCCGCTCCATGCCCGGCGTCGATCTCGGATCGGCCGTCATCGAAGCGGTGGAAACCGGGCTGCTGCCAAAGGGGGGCGGGCACGCCATGGCAGCCGGCATTTCGCTGCGGTCCGGCGAAATCGGAATGTTCCGAGCGTTTCTCGCTGAAAAACTCGGCGCTAGCGTCAGTCGGGCCCGCGCCGCCTCCGCGCTTCGGATCGACGCCGCGCTGACGGCCAGGGGAGCCACGATCGAACTTTTGCACGGCATCGAACGGGCCGGACCTTTCGGCTCCGGCAATCCATCGCCGGTTTTCGCCTTCCCGGCGCATCGGGCCCGCTATCCGCAGATTGTCGGCAAGGGCGGCCATGTCAGCTTCACCCTGACCTCCGACGACGGCGCCAGATTGAAGGCCATTGCCTTTCGTGCCGCTGGAACCGCGCTTGGCGACATGCTGATGCGGGACGGCGATCAGACCCTGCATTTCGCCGGCTCCTTGTCGATGGATCATTATCAGGGCCGCGAACAGGTTCAGTTCCGCCTCACCGACATTGCCCGGCCGCCGCGTTGAGCAGTGCGATGGATCCAAACGATCACTTGCTGCGTATATTGCCTTGAACCGGATCGGGCTTCGCCTGCCTCGGATAAACTGCCGCTTGCATCCGAGGGCATCGCGGCTAAACTGCGTTCCTGGCGTCAACGGCTGGGGTGTTTCGCCCGGCTTTCTATGCCACTGACGCTGGAATCTGGCGACAGCGTAAAGCCCGTCGCCTTTTAACGCGATGAGTGGACGTGGCGGCGCATATGACGAAATCGGCCGTAGATCAAACTGCGATAGGCGTTTCCGCCTGGACCCATTTCATGTCCTGGCTGGTCGAGGCCATTGGCCTGAGGCTGATCGGCAAGCCTCAATTTGGGGCGCTGACCGTTATCTTTCCCAATGGTCGCACCCGCACCGTTGGCAATCCCCATAATGGGGAACATGCCACATTGCGCCTCAACAATTTCAAAGTGCTCGGCGAGGCGATGCAGCGCGGCACGGTCGGGTTTTCAGCCGCCTATATGAACGGCGACATCGAATCCGATGACCTGACTTCGCTGTTCCGATTCTTCCTGCAAAACCGGGACATGTTCGATAGCGCCAATAACGGCTTCTTCCGCAAGGCGGCATCGGACCTGCATTATCACGTGTCGCGTCGCAACACGCTGGAAGGTTCAAAGAAGAACATTGCCGAGCATTATGATCTCGGCAACGACTTTTACGGGCAATGGCTCGACCCCTCCATGACCTATTCTTCGGCGGTGTTCACTTCGGGCGATCAGAGCCTTGAGGAAGCGCAATTGGCGAAATATCGCCGCGTCGCCGACATGGCAGGCGTCACCGAAGGCTCATCTGTGTTGGAAATCGGCTGTGGGTGGGGCGGCTTCGCCGAAACCATTGCCCGTGACTACAAGGCCCATCTGCGCGGCATCACGCTCTCGGCTGAGCAACTCAAATTTGGCCTGGAACGGCTGAAGCGGCAGGACCTCGATACGTATGCCACCCTCGTCTTCGAGGATTATCGCAACACCCAGGGTCAGTTCGACCATATCGGCTCCATCGAAATGATCGAAGCAGTGGGTGAGGACAATTGGCCGAGCTATTTCCAGACCCTGCATGACCGGTTGAAACCTGGTGGCACGGCGGCCATTCAGGCCATTACCATTCACGAGAATGACTTCGAGGGCTACCGCTCCGGTCCCGATTTCATCCAGCGTTACATCTTTCCCGGCGGTATGCTGCTGACCAAAACGGTGATGCGGGAATTCGGCGAGCGCTACGGCCTCGTGCTTGAAAATGTCGAAACCTTCGGGCTGTCCTATGCGCGCACTTTGCGCCTCTGGCGCGAACGATTTCTTGAGCGCTGGCCCATGATTGCGTCACTCGGATATGACGAACGCTTCCGGCGCAAATGGGTCTATTACCTGTCCTATTGCGAAGCCGGTTTCACCGAAGGCACCATTGATGTCGGCATTTATCAATATCGGCGCCCGGCCTGAAACACCGAACTGGTCCGTGACTTAGATAACATGACTTGACCAATCATCTTATCGGGATTAGGGAACGACCATCTCTAAAACCTGATGGTCAGAATCATGTTTCGTATCTCTGCAATTGTGCTGTCGCTGCTGGCGACCACTGCGTCGCCGTCTTTTGCTGAGAGCTGGTCCTTCACGGGCGGCAATGGCGATACTGTCACGCTGGATGCCGTGCCCTCGCGCATTATCGCCAGCCAGGATGCTGCCGCCGGGCTTATTCCCCTCGGCATTCGACCAGTGGGCGTCTACGCAGATAGCGCCGTCGCCGAAGCCAAGGCACTGCAAGGCCTTGATTTGACCGGCATTGAAATCCTGAGTGAAACCTGGGGCGAAGTCGATATCGAAAAGGCTGCTGCCTTGCAGCCTGATCTGATCATTGCCGAATATTGGCCGCTTGAAAGTGTCTGGAGCGGCGGCGCCGATGTGAACGCGGCGCTGGAACGGATCGCACCGATCACCGGCCCTGAACAGGGCGCATCGATCCTGACGCTGATCGAGGACTACGAAGACCTTGCCGAAAGCCTCGGCGCCGATCTGTCCAGGTCGGAGGTCGCGACCGCCAAGGCCGGCTTTGAAACCTCGCTCGCGGCGTTCAAAACTGCAATCGCGGCCAAGCCGGGCCTCACGGCTCTGGCCGTCTGGGCCGGTGCCGACGCGCTTTACGTCGCCGCAGTGGAAGCCTCTTCCGAACTGATGGACTTTGCCAATTGGGGGCTCCACATCATCGATCCCGAAATTGCTGACGATCGCGGCTATTGGGAAACGCTGTCATGGGAAGTGGCCGATAAGTATCAGCCCGACCTGATCATGGTCGACAACCGCTCCGCCGCAACCTTGCAGACGGCCATGGCTCAGCCCACCTGGACGCTGATCAAGGCTGCGGAGGCTGGCCAGGTGACGGATTGGCCTGCTTTCTGGCTGCGTAACTATGCGGCCTATGCGAGCGAACTCGACAAACTCACCGCCGCCATCGCCGCCGCCGACGCCGATCTAACCCGCTGATTGCGTCGATGGCTGGGCCGGTTTCGAACCGTCAGCACAAGGCAGCTCAGCTTGGTCTGGGCTTGCTTGCTCTCGCCGTTGCCCTCGGAATGGTGGCTGTGCTCTCGATTACCACCGGCGCCCGCCCCATTCCGCTCGAAATCGTCTGGCAGGCATTGGTTGCTTTCGACCCGGCCAGTACCGAACACCGCATCATCTGGGATTTGCGTCTGCCGCGCACAATGACCGGCCTCGCGGTCGGCATGGCTCTTGGCCTGGCCGGAGCGGTACTCCAGGGTGCGACCCGCAATCCTTTGGCTGATCCATCTATTCTCGGCATCAATGCCGGTGCGGCTTTGGCCGTGGTGCTGGGCGTGGCCTTTTTCGGCCTGACGCAATTGTCGGCCTATGTGTGGCTGGCCTTTGCCGGGGCAGGGGTCGCAATGCTGGTCGTCTATACCATCGCCTCACTGGGCCGCGAGGGAGCGACGCCGGTCAAGCTCGCGCTTGCCGGAGCCGCGATCACCGCTGTGCTGCAATCGATCATCAATGCCATTCTGCTCACCAGCCCGCGCACACTGGACGAAGTTCGCTTCTGGCAGGTTGGTTCCCTCGCCGGCCGCACCATGGACATATTGGTGCAGGTTGCCCCGTTCCTGATGCTCGGAGCGATCCTGGCCCTGGCGACGGCACGCTTGCTGGACGGGCTGTCCATGGGCGAAGACGTTGCCCGGGCGCTTGGCCAGCGGGTTGGGCTGTCGCGCGCTTTGGCCGGACTCGCCGCCGTCATTTTGGCCGGCGGGGCAACAGCTGCCGCTGGCCCGGTCGCCTTTGTCGGGTTGACGGTGCCGCATGTGGCCCGCGCCGTCACCGGCCCCTCCTATCGCTGGATCCTGCCCTATTCCATGTTTCTGGCGCCGATCCTGCTGCTGGGTGCAGACATTATCGGCCGCGTCATCTCTCCGCCCGGCGAAGTTCAAGTCGGCATCGTCACCGCCTTTATCGGCGCGCCATTCTTCATCGCGCTGGTGCGTCGCCGTAAACTGGCGTCCCTATGAGCATTCAATCCGCCACCAATCTTGTCATGTCGAGCCGCGCCCGATCCGCCGCGCGCCGCCGCCAGGTCGTGGCTTGGCTGCTGGCGGCGCTGGCGCTGAGCTTCGCGCTGGCGCTCTATCTCGGGGACTATCCGGTGCCGATCGAAGGCGTCATCGGCTCGCTGCTCTCACCCTTCACCGGCGTCACCGATCGCGGCGTGGATTTCATCGTTCTGCAGGTGCGCCTGCCGCGCGCCATTCTGGCGATCCTGTCGGGCGCCGCCTTCGGCATGGCCGGAATCATTTTCCAAACTATCCTGCGTAACCCATTGGCCAGCCCTGATATTATCGGCATCGCCCATGGCGCTAGCGCCGCCGCAGTCTTCTGCATCATTATCTTGGGCTGGTCAGGGCTTGCCGTGTCCTTTGGTGCTTTCGCGGGGGCTGTCCTCACGGCGCTGGCCATCTATCTTCTCGCATGGCGCAACGGCGTGACTGCCTATCGCGTCGTCCTGATCGGCATCGGCATGGCAGCCATGCTGGGCGCAGTGATTTCCTATCTCTTCACCCGCGCCCGCCTGAACGACGTACAGCAGGCAATGGCCTGGCTGGTCGGCAGCCTCAATGCGGCGCGGCCCCACGACATCGTGGTGCTTGGTGGCGCCATGCTGGTGCTACTGCCCACCATGATGGCGCTCCTGCGCGGGCTGGATGCGATGGAACTGGGCGACGATACCGCCCGTTCGCTCGGCGGCAGGGTCGAATTCACGCGCCTGGGTCTTATGTTGGTCGCTGTCGGGTTCGCTGCTTTCGCCACGGCCGCAATTGGTCCGGTGGGCTTTGTCGCCTTCGTCTCCGGGCCGCTGGCGCGCAATCTGCTCAAGGGGGCGGGGCGGGGAGTGCCACAGGCGGCTTTGGTGGGATCACTGGTCATGCTGGTGTCGGACCTGATTGCCCAACATCTCTTGCCCAATACACAATTGCCGGTTGGGGTCGTCACCGGGGCCTGCGGTGCTCTTTTCCTCGTCTGGTTGCTGATAGCCTCAGGCCGGTCCGGCCGCGTAAATTGAACGGAGGCATTGCATCAATGTCCAAAAGCCACCAATTGCTCGCGGCCGGTCTGGACCTCGGCTATGGCGAACGCAATATCGTCTCGGCTCTCGATCTGAGCCTGCCTCCCAGCAAGATGACGGTCATCGTCGGGGCCAATGCCTGCGGAAAATCCACCCTGCTGCGCGGTCTCGCCCGCCTGCTGTCGCCCGCACGAGGCGCTGTCTATCTCGATGGCAAGCCCATTCACCAGTTGCCCACCCGCGATGTCGCGACCATTCTGGGGATACTGCCGCAGAGCCCTATCGCGCCCGACGCCATCACCGTCACCGATCTGGTTGGCCGTGGCCGCTATCCGCATCAAGGCTGGCTCCGCCGCTGGACCCCCGAGGACGATGCCGCCGTCGCCCAGGCCCTTGCCGACACCGATACGCTCGAACTGGCCGACCGCCCGGTCGATGAACTGTCAGGCGGGCAGCGTCAGCGTGTTTGGATCGCCATGGCGCTGGCCCAGCAGACCGATCTTCTGCTGCTCGATGAGCCCACGACCTTCCTGGATATCAACCACCAGGTCGAAGTGCTCGACCTGTTGACCGATCTGGTGCGGAACAGCGGCCGCACCATCGTCGTCGTGTTGCACGACCTTAACCTCGCGTGCCGCTATGCCGACCATATCGTGGCCATGAAATCGGGGCGCATCCTTGCCGAAGGCGCTCCGGTGGATGTCGTTACCGAAGCTGTGGTCAAGGATGTGTTCGGCATGACCTCGCGGGTCATTGTTGACCCCGTCTCGAACACCCCGATGGTCGTGCCCATTGGGCGCTTCGTAGCCTCAGAAATCGGATAGCCACACTTGGCTAGATGAAGCTCCGTATCGCGGTTGAAACCGTCAATGAAATTGCCTTTGCTCACCTGGAACAGCCCCATTTTGAGTTGAAGGAAAGCCATCCGTTCGTGAATCGTAACGCATCCCCAAATAATGGAAATTCTATGGGAAGCACCTCAAGCAGGAGCGTCACACCACTAGCCATTTAGCGAGTGGTGGCCTCCAAGGATTGGCATTCTGACCATATGCCGATGCCGGCCGACCAAATACCTAGTCCAATTTAAAAGCCCCGGTTTCCCGGGGCTTTTGTTTGCAATCAAACTTGAGGCCAACTGATGACGACATTGAGTGCGCACAAATCGGATTTTTGACCATCCTTGTGGGGCGCTCAAAGAATCTTGCCAAGATCAGCTGCAGCCCGTGGTCGTGCCGCAAGTGTCGCATTTGAGGCACGTGCCGTTCCGCACCATCGTGAAATTATGACACTCGGTACACTGGTCGCCCGTATAGCCCTTCATCTGGGCTTCGGCGCGGAGCAGACCGGCATCCTTTGACGGCGGCGGGGCCGGGATCGGGCTCAGCTCCGCCGTGTTGAGGGCGGTTGCGGCTGGGTCGATCTTCAGGGCCGTGGCGCTGCGCAATGTGGTCACTGTAGAGGTGCTCGCGGCCTGTGGATTATATCGGGTCGCTTCGGCGGTGGGCACCAGCATCAGTGAGGCATTGGCGGTTTTGCCGCGGGTCATGCCGCGGGAGACAAAGCGCTCGGCGGGCACCGGGGCAGGGGCGGGCGCAACGTTGCGCGTACCCTGCTCCTCGGCAACGCCCTTGCCGAGCGAAGTCGGGCTGTCCGGATTGACATGGGCCAGGTCGTTCCGGTCGAGATAGGAAACGGCCAGTTCGCGGAACACGTAATCGAGGATCGATGTCGCGTTCTTGATGCGGTCATTGCCCATGACCATGCCGGCGGGCTCGAAGCGGGTGAAGGTGAATGCCTCCACATATTCGTCCAGCGGCACGCCATATTGCAGGCCGAGCGAGATGGCGATGGCAAAATTGTTCATCATGGCCCGGAAGGCAGCGCCTTCCTTGTGCATGTCGATGAAGATTTCGCCCAGGCGCCCGTCGTCATATTCGCCGGTGCGGACATAGACCTTGTGGCCGCCGACAATAGCCTTCTGGGTGTAACCCTTGCGGCGGTCCGGCATCTTCTCGCGCTCGCGGATGCGCTCGACGATTTTCTCGACGACAAGCTCCGTGCGCGCAGCAGCAGGCATGGCGGCGAGGGTTTCGACCATGTCCTCATCGTCCTCGTCGTCAGCGGCGGCAAGAACGGACGAATTGAGCGGCTGGCTGAGTTTGGAGCCGTCGCGATAGAGCGCATTGGCCTTGAGTGCCAGGCGCCAGCTCAGCATATAGGCGTTCTTGGCGTCTTCGACCGTCGCATCGTTCGGCATGTTGATGGTCTTGGAGATGGCGCCCGAAATGAAGGGCTGGGCGGCAGCCATCATCAGGATATGCGACTCGACCGAGAGGTAACGCTTGCCGATCTTGCCGCAGGGCGTGGCGCAATCGAAGACGGGCAGGTGCTCGTCCTTGAGGAAGGGCGCGCCTTCCAGCGTCATGGCGCCGCAAACGTGGATATTGGCGGCTTCGATTTCCTTCCTGGAAAAGCCCAGGAACGGCAGCAGCTCGAAGGAGAAGTCGCCGAGCTGTTCGTCCGAAACGCCCAATTCCTTGAGGAAGTCGGCACCCAGCGTCCACTGATTGAACACGAATTTGATGTCGAAGGCCGAGGCCAGCGCCTTGTTCAGCGCTTCGATCTTGTCATCGCTAAAGCCCTTGGCGCGCAGGGTGGAGGGGTTGACGCCCGGAGCTTGGTTGAGATTGCCGTGGCCAACCGCATAGGCTTCCATTTCGGCGATCTGGTCTTCCGAATAGCCGAGCGTGCGCAGCGCCGGGGGGACGGCGCGGTTGATGATCTTGAAATAACCGCCGCCGGCCAGCTTCTTGAATTTGACCAGCGCAAAGTCCGGTTCGATGCCAGTCGTGTCGCAATCCATCACCAGCCCGATCGTGCCGGTCGGTGCGATAACGGACACCTGGGCGTTACGGAAACCGTGCTGCTCGCCCAGGGCGAGCGCTTCGTCCCATGCGGCCTTGGCGCGGATCGAGAGGTTCACGTCCTGCACATTGCCGTGGTCGAGCGCGACCGGATTGATGGACAGGCCCTCATAGCCATCGGCATGACCATGGGCGGCATTTCGATGGTTGCGGATGACGCGCAGCATATGCTTGGCATTGCGCTTGTAATCCTTGAACGGCCCCAGTTCCTTGGCCATTTCAGCTGAGGTCGCATAGGAAATACCGGTCATGATGGCGGTGATGGCACCGGCGATGGCGCGGCCTTCGGCGCTGTCATAGGGGATGCCCGAGGTCATCAGCAGGCCGCCGATATTGGCGTAGCCGATGCCCAGCGTGCGGTATTCGAACGAGCGTTCGGCAATGGCGCGCGACGGGAACTGCGCCATCATCACCGAGATTTCCAGCACCACGGTCCACAGCCGGACGGTGTGCTCGAAGGCGGCGGTGTCAAAGCTCGAATCCGCGTTGCGGTAGGGCAGGAGGTTGACCGAGCAGAGATTGCAGGCCGTGTCGTCGAGGAACATATATTCCGAGCACGGATTGGAGGCCACGATCGGACCGGCTGCCGGGCTGGTGTGCCATTCGTTGATGGTGGTGTGATATTGAATGCCCGGATCGGCCGAGGCCCAGGCGGCATAGCCGATCTGTTCCCAGAGGTCGCGGGCCTTCAGCGTCTTGGTGACATTGCCTTTGATGCGCCCGATCAGGTCCCAATCGCTGTCACTTTCAACGGCGTTGAGGAAGTCGTCGGTGACGCGCACGGAATTGTTCGAATTCTGGCCCGAAACGGTGAGATAGGCCTCCGAGTCCCAATCGGTGTCGTAGATGGGGAATTCGAGATCGGTATAGCCTTGCCTGGCGAACTGGATGACGCGGAAAATGTAGTTCTCCGGCACGAGCGCCTTCTTGGCGGCGCGCACTTCACGCTTCAGCGCCGGATTCTTGGCCACATCGAAGCAATCGTCGCCCGAACCGTCGCAGTTCACGGCGGCCTTCATGATGGCCTTGAGGTGCTTGGAGACGACCTTGGAACCGGTGACCAGGGCAGCGACCTTCTGCTCCTCCTTCACCTTCCAGTTGATATAGGCTTCGATATCGGGGTGATCGATATCGATCACCACCATCTTGGCGGCGCGGCGCGTCGTGCCACCCGACTTGATGGCGCCGGCGGCACGGTCGCCGATCTTGAGGAAGCTCATCAGGCCCGAGGACTTGCCGCCGCCCGAGAGCTTTTCGCCTTCGCCGCGAAGCTTGGAAAAATTGGTCCCGGTGCCGGAGCCGTATTTGAACAGGCGCGCCTCGCGGACCCAGAGGTCCATGATGCCGTTTTCATTGACCAGGTCGTCATCGACGGACTGGATGAAGCAGGCATGGGGCTGGGGATGCTCATAGGCCGACTTAGACTGGACGAGCTTGTGGGTGAACGGATCGACGTAGAAATGGCCCTGGCCTGGGCCGTCGATGCCATAGGCCCAATGGAGGCCGGTATTGAACCATTGCGGAGAATTGGGCGCGACGCGCTGGGTGGCCAGCATGTAGCAGAGCTCATCGAAGAAAGCGCGGGCATCGTCTTCGCTGTCGAAATAGCCGCCCTTCCAGCCCCAATAGGTCCAGGTGCCGGCAAGCCGGTCGAAGACCTGGCGCGAATCTATTTCTGGGCCATAGCGCTCGGCTTCCGGCAGCTTGGCCAGCGCGGCTTCATCGGGGACGGAGCGCCAGAGCCATGACGGAACCGAATTTTCCTCGACCTTCTTCAGCACCTTGGCGACGCCGGCCTTGCGGAAATATTTCTGCGCGATGATGTCGGTAGCCACCTGCGACCACGCCGCCGGCACGGCGATATCATCGAGCTTGAACACCACTGAGCCGTCGGGGTTTCTGATCTCGCTGAGGGCCGAGCGGAACTCGATGGACCCGTAACGGTCCGTGTTCGCTGTGGTAAACCGGCGTTCGATGCGCATTCTCTTCGTATTCCCCAAATCGAGCAGGCCTATGGCCCGCCAGCCGCTGGTTCGGCTTCGTCCGTTCTGTTGACGCTGTTACCAATCAAGATCCGCGGGAGGGCGCGAACCTCATGAATTGCCCCTTGCCCCGAACACGCCACAGTCTCATCGCCGATGCTTGGTTCGAGGTCTTGCCCGGCAGCATTCGGGAGGTGCCGGGCCGAGGATGAAACTCCTCCGATTCAGGGGGCGCGTCAACGCCAGAAATCACAACACCTAGTGTTGGCTCGCATCCTCAAAACAACAGCTAGTATGTGTAATATGTGGATTTCGGGGACAAAACACAAGGAAATCAGCGCTGTCCCACCGCATATTTGATCGCCGGACGAGCGTCGATCGGGACGCAGACGTGAGATCAGATTCCGCCGCTAATGTGCGGCAATCCTTGCTGTTTGCCCCGTGTTGCCGGGCGGTAATTTGGAGTTAATCATGAGAGCGAATGGCAGAATCAGGCCGGGTTAGGTGCTGTCAAGCGAACTATTTGGGGCCAAAACCATGAGCCTCGGTCCACCATATCTGGTGTGGCTCGGTCAGGTCGCGGCCAGGGCAGTCGCGCACCGGCGAAAGGCCGGCGCCATTTGCTCACTTTGATGTCGCGGAGGCGCCGGAAGGTCTAGGCTGTGATCCCCAGCCATGCTAAACCCCAGGCCAATCGACGCCTAACCTTCGGAATCGTCCCGTGGCCCAATCCGGTATCAAGCAATTCCTGACCGAAATCTTCTCCTGGTGGGGGGGCAATACCTGGGGCACGCGCCTCTGGATCAAGCGGTTTGGCGCCTATGTCGGCTCGGACGAATTCGGCAATCGCTATTATTACGACAAGAAGCATGACCGCCGCTATGTCACCTATGCTGGTGGCTTTGCCGACGCCTCGGCCATTCCGCCGGGCTGGCACGGCTGGATGCACCATCGCACCGACATTACGCCTGAAGATGCGCGATATGAGCCGCGCTTCTGGGAAATGCCGCATCAGCCGAACCTGACCGGGACTGCCGCTGCCTACCGTCCCGATGGCAGTCTGCTCAACAAGGGCGAGCGCCCGCGCGTCACCGGCGATTATCAGGCATGGTCGCCTGAGTAAGGTCATCAACGCCTTGCGGGCATTTCTTCATGCGTTGCTACGGCCGCTGCTGACAGCGGCCGTTTTGACCTGTGCCATCTCCATGCCCGTGCAGGCGCAGCCGCTGGCCAATCCCGTGGCGACCTTTGCCGGGCTGGACAAGATCACCGGCCGCATCACCCGTTTCGATGTCTATATCGACGAGACGGTTCTGTTCGGCGCCCTCGAGATCACCCCGCGCGCCTGCTACAACCGCCCCGCCAGTGATACCTTGCAGCGAACTTCGGCGTTTCTGGAGGTCAACCAGATGAGCCTCGATGGCACGAGTGAGCGGATTTTCACCGGCTGGATGTTTGCCGATAGCCCCGCGCTCAATGCCGTGGATCACGCCGTCTATGACGTCTGGCTGATCGAATGCAAAATCTCCACCAATGTGCCGCCGCCTGATCGGCGCTGATTTTTCTTCCCGGGCGTGTTCAAATCGTCTCCGTCGCTTCGTCATTGAACGACGGCGCTGCGCCGCGATGGAGAAGGAAAATGCTGCTTAAGGACAAGGTGGCGGTGGTTTACGGCGCAAGCGGGTCGGTGGGAGGTGCCGTGGCCCGCGCCTTTGCGCGGGAGGGGGCGATTGTGCATCTGGTGGCGCGGCGGCCCGACCCGCTCGAAGCCGTTGCGCAGGAGATCATGCAGCAGGGCGGCAGGGCCCGTTGGGCGCAGGCAGATGCGCTCGATCCCGATGCAGTGGCCGCCCAACTCGAGCAGATGATTGCCTTGAGCGGCCCGGTCGGGATTGCTTTCAGCGCCATAGACTGGGGTGATTCCCAGGGGCAGAACCTTACCGAGATGAGCTTTCAGCGCTTTATCACGCCGGTCGATCGCGGGCTCAAGTCCTGGTTCAATGTCGGTGGGGCGATGGCCCGGCATATGGCCGAGAACGGGGGTGGCGTCATTCTCGGGATCACCGCCAACGCGGCGCGCGAGGCCTATACGGAAATGGGGGGATTCGGCATTGCCTGCGCGGCTGTGGAGCATTTTCTGCGCCACCTGGCGGTTGAAAACGGGCCAAGAGGCGTGCGCTGCTGCTGGGTGCGCTCGCCGGGATCGCCGGATGCTGCG
This sequence comes from Devosia faecipullorum, assembly GCF_015158295.1. Classification (GTDB taxonomy): domain Bacteria; phylum Pseudomonadota; class Alphaproteobacteria; order Rhizobiales; family Devosiaceae; genus Devosia; species Devosia faecipullorum. Next base: position 57,123 of record NZ_JACDXV010000001.1, read on the forward strand.
GGTGTGCGCGAGGCATGGCTGCTCCATGCGCGCGAACGCGGTATTGGTTTCGAGGAAATGTATCAGGAAGTGGCGAGGGACACACCTTTGCGCCGGATCGCCTCACTGGCGCAGGTGGCCGACGCCGCCGTCCTGCTGGCCAGCGATCTTGCCGCGAGCATGACCGCGACCATGGCCAATGTCACCGGCGGCGCCCAGATCGATTGAAAGCCGGGAGGAGAAACGCAAAATGATGACATTGCCCGAGATCACGATCCGCCCGGCGCAAAGCTATGTCTATGTGCCGTTCACGGTCACCATGCGGCAGATGCAGCGACCGGCCTCCGAAGGCTTTCCGCTTCTATTCGACTATATCGCGCGCCATGGCCTGACCCCTATCGGCGCGCCTTTCTACAATTACCGCCGTATCAATATGGCCGAAACGCTGGATGTCGAGGCGGGGATCGCCGTGGACCACTCCGGACCCGAAACGGACAGCGTCAAGGTGGGGACATTGCCTGCCGGGCGCTTTATGGGACTGACCTGGCACGGCCATCCTGATGCGCTGGAAACGGTGACGGGCATGCTGATCGGCTGGTCAGAACTCACCAGGCAACCCTTCGATCGGCATAGCGAGGGCAAGGATGATTTCTTTGCCTGCCGTCTCGAAATCTACGAAAGCGATCCGGCGGAGGTGCCGGACATGCAGGACTGGGTCACGACATTGGCCTTCAGGCTCGCGGACTAAAACATTTCGTCCAAGGCGCAATAATACTCATATTTCGCCTCGTCCCATTCGGCGCCATAGGCGGCGAGGAAGGCCGCGACATGTTCCCGGCCAATATTATAGGCAATGCTGCGGCAGGCTAGGGCCAGATCCTGCCAGACATCGGAGCGGCCGAGCCGGCCACAATCGATCAGGCCGGAGAAGCGGCCATTTTCGGCCAGAATATTGGGCGCCGAGGCATCGCCATGAGTGACGATGGTCTGGCCGGTCGATGGACGATTCGCCGTCAGCCAATCGAATACCTGTTCCGCCGTCCAGCCCAGATGTCCGGTGTCGAAGTCGGTTTCGTCGACCAGCCCCGCCTTCATGCGGGCTTCGGCTGCGTCGAGGCGCGCATCGAGGCCATGATCGAAAGGGCAAGTGCTGGGATCGAGCGCATGCAGACGCTTGAGGCCCTGCGCATAGGCCCGAACGAAATCCGCCGGCCTGCCCGCATAATGCGTCAGATCCTGGCCGGGTACGGCGCTCATCAGCAGAAAGATCCGGTTATCGACCTGCTCGGCCTCTATCACACGGGGCGCTTTGAAGCCCATGCCGGTCAACCAGTTGAGGCGGGCGATTTCCCCCGGCAGTTCGGCGAGCTCGTGCCGGACTTCGTTCTTGAGAAATGCCGAATTGCCGTTGCCGAGATCGATCCTCCACACATCGCAGGCCGATTTGCCAATGGTGACCGGAATCCAGTCGAGGTTCAGCAGGGGAGCAAGGCTGGAGGGCAGGGCGGCCGGTTTCATCGCGCCTTGTCCCAAGCGGTCCAGTCGGCATCCATGGCCAACGCTCGCGCCAGGCGGTCCTCATATTCGGCGCGGGTGATTTCGATGCCACCAAGCGAGGCGAGATGGTCGGTGAGGAATTGGGTGTCGAGCAATTGGAAACCGCCTTCATTGAGGCGTTCCACCAGATGCGCCATGGCCATCTTGGAGGCGTCGGTGCGACGATGGAACATGGACTCGCCGAAAAAGGCTGCGCCGATGGCCAGGCCGTAGAGCCCACCGATCAGCGCCTCGCCGTCCCAGACCTCCACACTATGCGCGATGCCCTGGCGAAATAGGGCTCCATAGACGGAGCGTATGGTCTTGTTGATCCAGGTCGTGCGCCGATCCTGTCCAACACTGGCGCATCCCTCGATGACGCCGTCCCAGTCGGTGTCCACCCGAATGGTCCAGCTGGACTTGCGTATGGCCTTTCGCAGGCTGCGGCTGGCATGAAAACCGTCGAGCGGCATGATCCCCCGATGCTCCGGGCTGACCCAGAACAGGTCGTCGTCATCGGCATCCTCGGCCATGGGGAATATGCCGGCGCGATAGGCGCGCACGATCAGTTCGGGCGTGATCTCGACAGAGAATGGATCGGCGCGACGGGCCATCTGCGCGTCAGTCGCACTGCAGCAAAGCAGGCGTCACATGATAGGCGGTGTGCGCGGAAAAGAGCCTGCCGGACACGTTGATCCATTCACCGCGCGGAAATTTGGTGATCTGCTTGTAGTCACAGGCCAATTGCACCAGCTCAGAAAAGTCCAGCGCGTCGGTTTCGAGTTCGTCGCTGCCATTGACGCAGATCGGGGTCTCGAGGTGCAGCATCAGCGTGTCGATGGCGGCGTCGCCGCCGGCAACGCTCTCGAATTCCGGTGGGCCCGGATAGAGCCCTTCGACGACAATGCCGGTGAGTTCGATATCCTGTCCCCATTCGGCGCAATCTTGCGCCAGAACGGGAACATTTGTGCCAAGAAGCGCGACACTGCCAAGGAAAAGTCCTAACCTCATCGACGCGCTTCCTTTTGTCAGGCCTTGTTCTCCGCCAGGAATTTTTCTAGCCAGTGAATGTCGTAGTTGCCGCTAAGGATATCCTTTTCCTTCATCAGCCGCTGGAACAGGGGCAGGGTGGTCTTGACGCCATCGATGACGAATTCGTCCACGGCGCGTCCCAGGCGCTTGAGACATTCTTCGCGGGTGCGGCCATAAACGATCAGCTTGCCGATCAGCGAGTCATAATAGGGCGGAATCTTGTAGCCCTGATAGACAGCTGAATCGACGCGCACGCCAACGCCACCGGCAGGATGGTAGAAGGTGATCGTGCCGGGCGAGGGAGCAAAGGTCTGCGGATCTTCCGCATTGATGCGCACTTCGATGGCATGGCCATAAAACTGCACGTCGCTCTGCTGCATCGAGAGCTTTTCGCCCGAAGCGACGCGGATTTGCTCATAAACGATGTCGATGCCGGTAATGCGCTCGGTGACCGGATGCTCCACCTGCAGGCGGGTGTTCATTTCGATGAAATAGAACTCGCCATTCTCGTAGAGGAACTCGACAGTGCCGGCCCCGGAATATTTGAGCTTGCGCATGGCGGCGGCGCAAATTTCGCCGATTTCGTCGCGCTCTTCCGGCTTGATCGTCGGACCGCCGGCTTCTTCCCACACCTTCTGGTGACGGCGTTGCAGCGAACAATCCCGCACACCCAGATGCACGGCATTGCCCTGGCCGTCGCCGAGCACCTGAACTTCGATATGGCGCGGCTTGCCGAGGTATTTTTCCATATAGACCGAATCGTTGCCGAATGCGGCCTTGGCCTCGGTGCGGGCCGTGGACCAGGCAACCAGAAGTTCGGATTCGGTATGCGCGACTTTCATGCCGCGTCCGCCACCGCCCGCCGTGGCCTTGATCAGCACGGGATAGCCGATTTCCTTGGCGGTCCGCAGCGCCTGCTGCTCGGTCTCCACCGCCCCGGCGGAGCCGGGCACTACGGGAATGCCGAGCTCCACCGCCGTCCTCTTGGCGGTGATCTTGTCGCCCATGATTTCGATATGGTGCGCGGAAGGCCCGATAAAGGTGATGTTGTGCTCTTCGAGGATCTTGGCGAACCTGGCGTTTTCCGAGAGGAAACCATAGCCGGGATGCACCGCGTCCGCGCCGGTTATCTCGCAGGCCGCCATGATGGACGGAATGTTGAGATAGGAATCCTTGGCGGCATTGGGGCCGATGCAGACGCTTTCATCGGCGAGACGCACATGCATGGCATTGGCGTCAGCCGCGGAATGGACGGCCACGGTCTGGATGCCCAATTCCTTGCACGCACGCAGGATGCGCAGGGCGATTTCGCCGCGATTGGCAATGAGGACTTTCTGGAACACGTAAGAAGCCCCTTATTCGATGACGACGAGCGGCTCGCCATATTCGACCGGCTGGGCGTCTTCCACAAGGATGCGGGTGACGGTGCCCGAGCGGTGTGCCGGAATCTGGTTCATGGTCTTCATCGCCTCGATGATGAGCACGGTCTGGCCTTCCGAGACCTTGCTGCCCACTTCGGCGAAGGCCGGCTTGCCGGGTTCGGGCGAGCGATATGCCGTGCCGACCATCGGCGAGGTCAGCGTACCGGGATTGGAGGCGAGGTCTTCGGCCTTGGCCGGCGCAGCGGCAGGCACGGAGCCGGCCGGGGCTGACGGCGCGACAGGAGCAGGGGCAGCCATATATTGCACCGGGGCCGGCGCATATGCCGGCGCCTCATTGGGATAGGACCGGGTGACGCGGACCCGCAGGTCGTCCTGCTCGATTTCGATCTCGGCAAGGTTTTCCTTGTTGAGCAGTTCGGCAATGGCGCGGATCAGATCCTGATCCACCGATGACTTGGTCATTTTAATCGGTCTCCCGGCTTCGCGCGTCGAAGCTTCATTTCAGTTTTTGGGCCAAGGCTTCCAGGGCAAGTTTATACCCCAGGCTGCCAAAGCCGCAAATGACGCCAAAAGCGACCGACGACACATAGGAATGGTGTCGGAACGCTTCGCGCTGATGGATATTGGTGAGATGGACCTCGGCAACCGGCAGGGCCACGGCCCGAAGGGCATCGTGGATGGCGACCGAAGTGTGTGAATAGGCCGCCGGATTGATCAGGATACCGTCCGCAGTCTTGCGGGCATCCTGAATCCAGGTAACCAATTCGCCTTCATGATTGGACTGACGGAAATCCACGGCCAGGTCGAGCTGGGCTGCGGTCGTCTTGCACAGCGCCTCCACGTCCTTGAGCGTTTCCGAGCCATAGGTGCCCGGCTCGCGTGTGCCGAGCAGGTTCAGGTTCGGGCCATTGAGGACGAGAACGCGTTTTGTCATGATCCAGACCTTGTGCACCGGCACTTCCGCCCGGCGCAAGGGCGGTTACACGAAATGCACGGGAAATGCTAGCAATGCGCAGGCATTAACTGCATTTGGTGCTACCGCATTCCCGCATATTGGCGATCCGGCTGCGCAATTCGTCGGCGCCGATGGCACCGGGAATGATTTCGTTGCCGATGATATAGGTCGGGGTGCCGGTGATCCCCAGCGCCTGGGCGATTTCGTAGGAGCCCTGTATGGTGCGGGCAACCTGTTCTTCGCCCATGCGCAGTTCCAGATCGATCGGAGAAAGTCCCTGTTCCGAGGCGGCCTGCAAGGCTGCATCCTTGTCCACCTTGCCGCGGCCGGAGAACAAGGTCTGGTGGAAGGTCCAGTAATCTGCTTCGGTCTTGCTGACGAGAACGCCGACGCGGGCGGCATCGATGGATTCGTTCGAGAGGATGGGGAATTCCTTGAGGATAATCCTAAGGTTGGGATCCTCGGCGAGAAGCGCGGCCATGTCCGGCACTGCCTGGCGGCAATATCCGCAATTGTAGTCGAAGAATTCCACCAGCGTCACATCGCCGTCCGGATTGCCGACAACGATCTGATCGGGGGCATTGAAGATGGCATCGCGAAAATCGGCCATGGCAAGCTTGGTGCGTTCTTCTTCCTCGCCCCGTAGCGTGTCCTCCAATGCCATGGAGAGGCGCTGCAACAGCTTGGGATCGCTCATCAAAAAGTCTTCGATCATCGGATTAATGACCGCTGGATCGATGGCGGCCTGCTGCGGCGCTTCCGATGCGGGCTGCTCGGATATGACCTGTTCGACAATTGCCCGAACCGCCACAGCGTCCGTTTCAGCCTTGGGCTGATTGAGCAGGGAATAACCCAATGCGCCGGCGAGGATACCGGCAATTGCTGCCAGCACGATGGAAAGGCGGTTCATGAACGGCTCCAGTCGAGTCAATGCGGGACTTCTAGCAGACCCGCGCACAGAGTAGCAGCCGCTTGTGTATGGCGGGTTTGCGTCGGCATCAATTGTTGTTGAGGGCGCACCCGCTTAGGGTTAGTCCGAGGGACAGACTTGGAGCCGACATGACCGACAATGCCGCCAACGGCCTGATGCCGTTTTTAGCCATGGATATCCTCAAGCGCTCCAAGGAGATGGAGACACAGGGGCGGTCCATCTGTCATCTGGAGCTGGGTGAGCCCGGCCAGCCGCCCGCACCGCGCGTCATCGAAGCGGTCGCCAGGGCGCTGCCCGAGCCGCAAGGTTATACCAATGCCAAGGGCCTCACCGAGTTGCGCGAGGGCTTGTCCCGCTATTACGCGACCCAGCATGCAGTTGAGGTCGATCCCGACCTGATCCTTGCGACCATGGGCTCATCGGCCGGCTTCATCCTGGCCTTCCACGCCGCCTTCCGGCCCGGCGCGCGGATCGCCGTGACCCGGCCCGGTTATCCGGCCTATGTGAACACCTTGCTGGGCCTCGGCTTTGGCCTGGTCGAAGTTCCGGTCGGCGCCGCCGATGGCTGGCGTCTTACCGGCGCTGACATCGCCGCCGCCCACGCGAAGAAGCCATTCGACGGGCTGCTTTTCGCCAGCCCCGCCAACCCCACCGGGACCGCGATGGATCGTGCCGGTCTCGCGGACATCATTTCCACCTGCGCTCGCCTGAACATCAGGCTGATCTCCGATGAAATCTATCATGGTCTCGACTATCGCGGCCCCTCGGTCAGCGCGCTCGAATTGACGCGCGACGCCATCGTCATCAACAGCTTTTCGAAATATTACTGCATGACCGGCTGGCGCATCGGCTGGATGGTAGTGCCGGAAGATCTGGTGCGCCGCGCCGAGATTTTGCAGCAGAACCTGTTCATCTCGGCCCCGACCTTGAGCCAGATCGGCGCGACGGTCGCCCTGGGCGAGCGCGAATATGCCGAGGAACAGAAGGCCGGCTATGCGGTGAACCGGAAAATCTTGGCAGAAGGTTTGCGGGACATCGGTTTTGACCTGCCCTTTGCCGGCGAGGGGGCCTTTTACGCCTATGCGGGCATCAGCCGCTTTGCCAACGATTGCCTGCAATTTTGCGAAACCATGCTCGAACAGGCCGGTGTCGCCGCGACGCCGGGACTCGATTTTGACCGCAAGGACGGCGCCGGCTTCGTGCGCTTCAGCTATGCAGGAACCCGGGCTAGCGTTGAGGAAGCGCTGGAGCGGATGCAAAAATTCGTTCGGGCTGGCGGCTGAATGGCATGACCATCCCAACGCTGATCACCGAGCGGCTCATTCTGCGCGCTCCCCATATCGGGGATTTCCCGCAATACGAGGCGTTCATGGCCTCGCCTCGCGCGACATTCATGGGCGGGCCCTTCGATCAGCGCATAGCCTGGGGCATGTTCAGCAGCGACGTTGCCATGTGGCCGCTCTATGGCCACGGCGCGCTCATGATCGATCTCAAAGGCACCGGAACCTGCATCGGGCAGGTCGGTATCAATCATGGACCGCTCTTTCCCGAAAAGGAGCTGGGCTGGATGCCGTATGACGGATTCGAGGGCAGGGGCTATGCCAGCGAGGTGGGCTCGGCGCTCCGCGATTGGGCCTTCGAGACGCTGAAACTCAAGACCCTGGTGAGCTATTTTGATCCAGCGAACCACAAATCGATGGCTGTTTCGGCGCGGCTGGATGGGGGGGCAGGACGACACTGCACCTGTGCAGGACGAAGGCGATGTGGTGTTCCGGTATTCTCCGTTAAGGTGAGTGCCGCAGTTATTTGTTCCAGCCACTAACCGGACTCGGCCTGATCCCGGGGGCCTTCCACATCGGTACGAGAAGCGAAAAGGGCGGCCCGAGAGCCGCCCTTATTGTTTCTAGCCGAGGCCGAGGCGGCGCTGCCACCAGCCGACCTTCTTCTTTTCCGGTTCCGCTGCGGCAGGCGCTTCGCCCTGTTCCGACGCAGGCGCAGCCTCCTTGGCGGCCGAACTGGACGTTACCACGACCCCCTCGGGCGGCAGTTCCTTTTTCGTCCGGCGGGTCCGCGCAGGCTTCGGCTCGGCGACAGGCTCTTCGACTGCGACCGTTTCTGCCGGTGCGGCTTCCTGCACCGCCGGCTCCGCAACGGCTGCCACGGCTTCCGCCTCGACCTCTGTCTTGGGCTTGCGGGCGCGAGGCTTGCGCTTGGGCTTTTCCTCAGCGGCCGGCTCGAACGGCACATCGGGCAGGGCTTCTACCGGCGTGGTCTCTGCCGGTGCGGACTCTTCCGTCTCCGCTACCTTCTTGCGGGCACGAGGCTTGCGCTTGGGCTTTTCTTCGGCGATGGGCTCGGCGGCTATTGCCTCCTTGACCACAGCGGGCTCAAGCTCGACATGTTCGACAATGGCTTCAGCGGGCGCCTCGACAGCGGCCTCGCTATTGCCCTCACCATTGCCCTCACCGTCGCCATTCTCGCGACGGTTGCGGCGACCACCTCGGCGACCGCGACGACGACGACGGCGCTGCTCGCCATCGCTGTCCTCGCCACCCTCGACGGCTTGGCGAGCGGCAGCGTTCTCCTCGCCGTCTTCCTCGTCTTCGCCGTCTTCAGAACCAGCCACGGCGTCGCTTGCCTGCGGCGCAGCCTGATCACCATTGCGGCCCCCGCGACGGCGGCGACGGCGGCGGCGGCGGCCATTGCCTTCGCCCTCGCCATTTTCGGCATGGACGTCGGATTCTTCGGCGGCCTCTGTCTCTTCGATCGCGGCCTCGTCTTCGTCGGCATCCTCGATAACCGCGCTGTCAACGCGCACATGGGCGGCGCTACGCTGGTCGGCATAGGAGGACACGCGTGCCTCGCCCTTTTCGATGGCGAATTGGTGCCCTGTCAGCTTGCCGTCCGCCGTGATGGTGATCGACAAATGATTGCGGATTTCGAGCTGCGTCAGCGTTTCGCGCTTGAAATTCAGGATATAGAGCGCGACCTCGACCGGCACGCGGACATTGATCGACTGGCTCTGCTTGCGCAGAACATGATCTTCGATGTGGCGCATGATCATCAAAGCCAGGCTCTCGGTGGAGCGAACCAGACCGGTGCCATCGCAGATCGGGCACTTGTGGGTCGAGCTTTCAACAACGCCGAAGCGGATGCGCTGGCGGCTCATTTCCATGAGGCCGAAATGGGAAATGCGGCCCACCTGGATGCGGGCGCGATCGTCCTTGAGGCAATCCTTGAGCTTGCGCTCGACCGCCCGGTTGGAGCGGTTTTCCATCATATCGATGAAGTCGATGACAATGAGGCCGGCCAGATCGCGCAGCCGAAGCTGGCGCGCCACTTCGTCCGCCGCTTCCAGATTGGTCTGGAGTGCGGTGTCCTCGATATTGTGCTCCTTGGTGGAGCGGCCCGAGTTCACGTCGATGGAGACGAGCGCCTCGGTCGGATTGATGACGATATAGCCGCCGGAGGGCAGGGTGACTGTCGGCGAGAACATCTGGTCGAGCTGGTTCTCGACACCGTATTTCGAAAAGAGCGGCTGCTCCTCGACATAGGGCTTCACGTTCTTGGAATGGGACGGCATGATCATCTTCATGAAGTCCTTGGCCTCGCGATAGGCACTATCGCCGGCCACGAGAACTTCATCGATGTCCTTGTTGTAGAGATCGCGGATCGTGCGCTTGATCAGCGAGCCTTCTTCGTAAACGAGACAGGGCGCCTGGCTCTGCAGCGTCAGCGTACGCACGCTTTCCCACAGGCGCATCAGATATTCGAAATCGCGCTTCACTTCCGCCTTGGTGCGGGAAGCGCCGGCCGTGCGCAGGATCACGCCCATGCCCTGCGGCACTTCGAGATCGGCAGTGATTTCCTTCAAACGCTTGCGGTCGGCGGCATTGGTGATCTTGCGCGAAATGCCGCCGCCGCGGGCGGTATTGGGCATCAGCACGGAATAGCGACCGGCCAGCGACAGATAGGTGGTCAGTGCCGCGCCTTTGTTGCCGCGCTCTTCCTTGACCACCTGCACCAGCATGACCTGGCGGCGCTTGATGACTTCCTGAATCTTGTACTGGTGCCGGCGCTGCTGGCTGGAGCGGCGGCGCTCCGGCACTTCCTCCAGCGCATCGGCGCCACCGATGGATTCCACCGGCCCGCTATTTGCCGGGGCCTGTTCGATATGGCTGGCGTCACCCGGCTCCTGCGGATCGGCTTCGGCATCCGCCTCGAGCGCATTTTCTGGAACCGAGATGCTCTCTTCGCTCTCGTCGTGGCTGTCGTCGTCGTGCTCTTCGTCGCGCAGCAGCGCCTCGCGATCGGCAACGGGGATCTGATAGTAATCAGGATGGATTTCGCTGAAGGCGAGGAAGCCGTGGCGATTGCCGCCATATTCGACGAATGCCGCCTGTAGTGACGGCTCAACGCGCGTTACCTTTGCGAGGTAGATATTGCCCCGCAACTGGCGGCGGGTCGCCGATTCGAAGTCGAATTCCTCAAGCCGGTTACCGGCAGTAACGACAATCCGTGTTTCTTCCGGGTGGATACCATCCACCAGCATTCTCTTGGTCGCCATAATAAGCTCCGCGCACCCGCGCGCCGACAAGAGGACGCCGAATAGGCGGCATCCTGGGTGTGGCGCATTGCGGGGCGAATGGGTTGAGTGTTGATGAGCGCGAACCTCTCACGTTCTGCGCCTTTATATTGATGGCCAGGGCCGGCATTGTGGGCGATGCAAAACGGCAATCGGCAATTTCGATCGCGTCGCGTTTTGTTCGCCTGCAGGCCATTTGACCTCTTCCTATTGGACCGCTGGCAATTTGGGGACCAGCGGCCGTCCGGCCCGGGAGAGCCGAAATTCTTCAGTAGGGGCGTGGAAACCGCAACTTCCAACCGGGACCGAAATGGCTTTCTGCCGTCGGTCCAATCTGTTTGCCGCCACAGGGAGCGCTGGATATTGCTCCGAAAATGACCGCGAAACACACGCGCCTTCACCTCTAGCGTGTAAGAAAGTTGCGCCGGAATGGCAACAGGAAAGTCAAAAGGCTTTGGGGAACGCGGATTTGAGCGGTCATTTCTTTGCCATGAACGCAAATCATCGCATAAGGCTGCGTGTTGCCGAAGAATCGCCGCCGGTGCGCCGTTTTTGAGGTCGATAAAATGCAGGAGCCGGTCGCGTTTTGACCAGACACATTCTGACCCCATTGCTGCTCGTGCTGGCCCTGGCATTCCCTGGCATGGCACCCGCGCAGGACAATGCCGGCCTGCCGCCGCTGCCCAATGTGATCGATGCCCGGATCACCGCCACGCCGGAGCGGGCGCGGCTGGTGATCGACCTAGCGACGCGCACCGAATTTTCCTTCGTGTCGCTCGATAGTCCCGACAGGCTGGCCATCGACGTGCGCGCCGGAACCTTTTCGATCCCCGAAGCGGAGGGCGTTCCGGCGGGCGAGGGCATGATTTCCGCCTATGCCATCGAGCAGGCGGCCTTTGACCGGGTCCGCACCACGCTGACGCTCTCGTCCCCGGCACAGGTGCAGCAGGCCTATGTGCTGGACCCGTTCGAAGGACAGCCCGCGCGACTGGTTGTCGATATCATTCCGGCAACGGCGGAAGAATTCGCGTCCAATGTCGAACGCGACCGCTCGACCTCAGGGACCGTTTCACCCACGCCGGCGGGCGGGTCTGAATTGCCCATCGCCACGCGCCCGCTGGTTGTCATCGATCCGGGCCATGGTGGCATCGACAGCGGCGCCGAAACTGCCAACGGCATAAGGGAAAAAGATCTCGTACTGGCCTTTTCTCTGCGGCTTCAGGAATTGCTGGTCGAGTCGGGACGGTTCGACGTCGCCCTGACCCGCGAGACCGACACCTATCTGCGGCTCGAGGAGCGCGTCGCGCTGGCGCGGGCCAACAAGGCGGATTTGCTATTGTCCATCCACGCCGACAGTTTTCAGCAGCCGGAAATCCGTGGCGCCAGTGTCTATACGCGCGACGAGAACGCCACCGACGTGCTCGATAAGGTGCTGGCCGATACCGAGAACAGATCAGACGTGATCGCGGGTTTCACCATGCCGCAAATGGGGCCGGAAGTGGTGGACATCCTGCTCGACCTGATGCGGCGGGAAATGCGGATGCAGTCCTTCACGGCAGCGCAGGCCATCGTGCATCAGTTGGAGCCGAGCGTGACATTGCGGCGCTTTCCGGTGCGCCAGGCCGATTTCTTCGTCTTACAGGCGCCTGATGTCCCCTCGGTGTTGCTCGAACTGGGCTTCCTGTCAAATGCCGGCGACATCGCCAACCTGACCCAGTCGGATTGGCGGGACCGCACCGCCGAAGCCATCGCGCGCGGGATTTCCACCTATTTCGACAGCTTGCAGGAGGAGCCATGACGGGCAATGTGATCACCTCCGGCCCCTCATTCTGCTATGATCACGCCCGGTTCGCCGGCGACGCGGCGCGGAGTTATTGATGTTTCGTCTGCTCGGCTGGCTTTTCGGGTTCGGCATGTTCGTGGCGTTGGCAGGGGTCGGCGTGGCCGCCGTCTATGTCGCTACCGTCACCGCCCAATTGCCCGATTATACGATCCTGCAGGACTACCAGCCGCCGGTAACTACGCGCGTCCACGCTGCCGACGGCACCTTGCTCGCCGAATATGCGCGTGAGCGCCGGCTGTTCCAACCGGTCGAAACCGTCCCGCCGCTGGTGCTGGAAGCCTTCCTGTCGGCGGAGGACAAGGACTTCTACGCCCATAACGGCATCGCCATCGATGGCATCATCCGGGCGTTGCGCGACAACGTTCTGGCGCGCATGGACGGCAACAATTCCATCCAGGGCGGGGGCTCATCGATCACCCAGCAGGTGGCCAAGAATTTCCTGCTGACTTCCGAGCAGACCTGGGACCGCAAGATCCAGGAGGCCGTTCTGGCGCTGCGGATCGAATCCACCTTCTCCAAGGACAAGATCCTCGAGCTCTACCTCAACGAAATTTTCCTTGGCCTCAATTCCTACGGGGTAGCGGCGGCGGCGCTGAACTATTTCGACAAGGCGCTCTATCAGCTCACATTGCCCGAAGCGGCCTATATTGCCGCTCTGCCCAAGGGGCCGAATAATTATCATCCGTTCCGCAGGCCGCAGCAGGCCATCGAGCGCCGCAATTGGGTCATCGACCGCATGGTCGAGAATGGTTACGTCGACTACGAAACGGCGGCTGCGGCAAAGCAGGAACCCCTCAACGTCATTCCCCGCGCCGCCGGTAGCCAGGTCTATTCGGCCGAATATTTCACTGAGGATGTGCGCCGGGCGCTGGCGCGGCTCTATGGCGAGGATCAGCTTTATGGCGGTGGGCTTTCCGTGCGCACCACGCTGGAGCCGCGCCTGCAGGAATATGCCCGCCGTGCGCTGATGGATGGCCTGATCCAATACGATCATACGCGCGGCTTCCGCGGCCCCGTGGCCAGTGTGGAACTGGGCGAGGATTGGGGCGGCTCCGTAGCCGCCATCAAGCCGCTGAGCGATGTGCCTGAATGGCAACTGGCCGTGGTACTGGAGGCCGGTGGCAATCAGGCGCGGATAGGTCTGCGGCCCGACAATGACACCGACGGCGCCATATCTGCCGAGCGAATCGAAGGCATCTTGTCCGGCCCGGAAATCAAATGGGTGTCGCGGCCGGTACAGGACATCCTCAATGTGGGTGACGTCGTCTATGTTTCGCCCGTGGCGGGCAAGGACGGCATTTATACGCTCGAACAGGTGCCGGAGGTGGAAGGTGCGCTGGTGGCCATGGACCCCCGCACCGGCCGCGTTCTCGCCATGGTTGGGGGATTTTCCTTCGCCGAAAGCGAGTTCAATCGCGCGACGCAGGCGCTCCGCCAGCCCGGCTCCTCCTTCAAGCCCATCGTCTATGCGGCGGCTTTGGACAATGGCTATACGCCGGCCTCGGTGGTGCTGGACGCCCCGATCGAAGTGCGGATGGGGGATGGTTCTGTCTGGCGGCCCGAAAACTATGCCCAGGAATTTTATGGGCCGCAAACTCTGCGGCGCGGTATCGAACGCAGCCGCAACGTCATGACCGTGCGGCTGGCGCGCGACATCGGCATGCCGCTGATTGCCGATTATGCCCGTCTGTTCGGCATTTATGACGATATGCAGCCGGTGCTGGCCATGTCGCTCGGGGCCGGCGAGACCACGGCCATGCGCATGACCGCGGCCTATGCCACCATCGCCAATGGCGGGCGAAAGATCGTGCCTACGCTGATCGACCGGATACAGGATCGTTACGGCAAGACCGTCTACCGCCACGACGAGCGCGTCTGCGAGGGGTGCCAGGCGACCGATTGGCACGGACAGGGTGAGCCTCGCATCCTCGACAATCGTCCGCAGGTGCTGGACCCGATGACCGCCTATCAGATCACCTCGATGATGGAAGGCGTGGTGCAGCGCGGCACCGGCACCGCAGCAAGGGCACTCAATCGTCCGGTGGCCGGAAAGACCGGCACGACCAACGACTACAAGGATGCCTGGTTCGTCGGTTTCACGCCGGAATTGGCCGTTGGCGTCTATGTCGGCTACGACCAGCCCCGCTCCATGGGTTCCGCCTCGACCGGTGGGGGCATGGCTGTGCCGATCTTCACCAATTTCATGGCCAAGGCCCTGCAGGGTAAGCCGGCAACGCCGTTTAACACTCCGAGCGGCATGACCACGGCCTGGATCAATCCCGACAGCGGTGTCAAGGTTTTCGAGGGCCAGTCCGGCATTCGCGAAGCCTTCAAGCCGGGAACCGGACCAAACCTGATGACGTCGGTGATCGGCGTGGATATTGCCGCCTACGATGCCTATCAGCGCGATCAGCTGATGCAGCAGCAATATGGCTCCAGCATCACCACGACGCAGCCCGGCGGCAATGGCACTTTTCTCGATCCCGCGCTTGGCAATGGCCGCTGGCAATAGGCCGTTTCCGACGCTGCTCGATTTTGTGTGGGCACGGTTCTAAGCCAGTTGCGTCGAACCGGCTTGTGAGATAGGAACCGGGCAATTGCCCCTCTGGCGGAATGGTAGACGCAGAGGACTCAAAATCCTCCGCTGCGAGGCGTGCCGGTTCGAGTCCGGCGGGGGGCACCATTTCCAGACATTGTCAGTATTCGACCTAGGCGCCGAGCCACAGCCGCATCAGATAGACGGTCAGCACGCCGCTGGCCATGGCGGCGAACAGGTTGCGTGAGAACACGAAAACGAGCCCGGTTGCTGCCGCGGCGATCACTTCGGCCATGCTGCGGGTGACTAAAGCTGGCGCGACGAGGGCTGCGAGCACCGCCCCCGGAATATGCCGGAGCCAGGCTGCGGCAAAGCCGTCGCGGGGGAGGCGGTCGGCCAGCAGCAGGCCGCTTGCCTTGATGGCCATGGTGGCGATCGCCATGCCGAGAATGGCGAGAAAGGCTTCAGGAGACGTGTGCATGCTTGCGCATCTCCACGATTGCGCCGGCGAGGCTGCCAACAATGCCGCCGACCAGGATATGCCAATTGCCCTCGATGTGCTGGGCCGTGACGATGGCGGCAAGCCCGGCGACGAGCCAGGGCACGAGATCGCCCTTGCCTTTCCACATGCCGAGCAGCAGCGCCAGGAAAGTGGCGGTGAAGGCGAAATCCAGGCCCCAGCGCGTGGGGTCGTCGATTGTCGATCCCAGTCCGTAGCCGATAAGATTGGTGCTCATCCAAGAAACCCAGGCAAGCACGCCGCCGCCCATCAGAAATGCGGCGCTGCCACCGCCCCGCGCCATGGCGGCAACTGTCATGGCCCAATTCTCGTCGGTCACCAGATACATGCTGAGCGCCCCACGCCCCAGCTGCCCCTCCGAGTAAAGCGGGCGCAGCGTCGCGGTGAGCAGCAGATAGCGCAGATTGACGATGAACGCGGCCAGGACCAGCGGTCCGATCGGCAGGCTGGCCGGATTGGTTGTCCATAGATCAAGCGCGACGAACTGGGCTGCTCCGGCAAAGACCAATCCGCTCATCATCAGCACTTCGAGCAGGCTTAGTCCAGTTCCGCGCGCCAGAACGCCCCAGACCAGACCATAGGCGGCCACGGAAATGGCGACCGGCAGGCAGGCGCGTGCGCCGGCAAAGAATTGATCGGCAGGAGAATCGAAGGGAACGGCTTGAGACATGGCGCTGCTCTCTAGCACGTGTCGGCGGCTACGGGCGATGACAAGTGGTGATATTGCCCATCGCATGCGCTGGTCGCAGGGAAGGGATGTTCCGGCCCGATTGACGCGTCATCGGCACCGGCGTAGACAATGCCCGTCATTGCAAGCCTCCAGTGCCCGTCCAGCCGACACCTTATTGCAGGTGTGAATTGGTCCCTCCGGCGGTCTGAACTTTGCTCAGCCGATACCGGTTCCGGGGACTCCCGCCGTGACGCACATTTTGCAATTTTCTCTGGAGCGTTCTTATGAATCCCGATTCAACCCGGCCTCTTTGGCAGCGGTTCAGCCTGTTTCTCATACCCCTCATGGCCTCGAATATCCTGCAGGCTCTGTCGGGAACCTTCAATTCGATCTTTATCGGTCAGATGATCGGCGTCGAGGCGCTGGCGGCGCTGGCGACCTTCTTCCCGATCATGTTCTTCCTCATCAGTTTCATCATCGGCTTGTCCTCCGGCTCGACGACGCTGATCGGTCAGGCGTGGGGCGCCCGCAATACCGAGCGGGTCAAGGCAGTTGCCGGCACCTCGATCAGCACCGCCTTTGTTCTCGGCCTCGTCGTGGCCATGATCGGCGGTATCTGGATTGAAGACATCATGGGAATATTGGGTGCGCCGGAAAATATCCGCCACATGGCGGTGGAATATGGGCGCATCATGTTCATCGGCATGCCCGGGTTCTTCATCTTCCTCGTGGTGACTTCAATTCTTCGCGGCGTCGGCGATACGGTGACGCCGCTCTTCTCACTGATTCTGTCGATGGTGGTGAGCGTGACGTTGACGCCGGCGCTCATTCAGGGATGGTGGGGTCTGCCTCAGCTGGGCGTGAACGCGGCGGCCTGGGCCTTTATCGCCGGCTTCGTCGTCGTGCTCGTCTTCCTGTTCTTCTATATGCGCATCCGCAACATGCCGCTGGCACCCGACGCGGCCATGCTTCGCGCGCTCAAGCCCGATTTCAAATTGCTGGGCCTGGTTCTCCGGCTAGGCATTCCGGCCGGTCTGCAAATGGTCGTGGCTTCTGTCGCCGGTATCGTCGTGGTCGGCCTCGTCAACCGCTTCGGCTCCAATGCCACAGCGGCCTATGGCGCGCTCAATCAGGTGCTGAACTATGTGCAGTTCCCCGCCATGTCGATCGGTATCGCCACCTCGATCTTTGGCGCTCAGGCCATCGGCGCGCGCCGTCAGGAGCAGCTGTCCGAAATCACCCGCACCGCGCTGATCCTCAATCTCTTCATCACGGGAACGCTGATCGTGCTGGCCTATCTGTTCAGCCAGCATCTCGTCGGGCTGTTCATCACCGATGCTGAAGTGGTCGGTCTCACCGAAAACCTGCTCCATATCGTGCTGTGGGCTATCCTGCCCTTTGGTTGGGGCGTGGTGTTCTCGGGCATGATGCGCGCCAGCGGCATGGTCTATGCTCCGATGCTGATGGCTCTTGCAGCCATCCTGCTGATCGAATTGCCCGGCGCCATCTGGCTGAGCCAGACCAGCTTGGGCCTGTCCGGAATCTGGGTGGCCTATGCAGCCAGCTTCACCGGCATGATGCTCATGCAGGCGGCCTGGTATCGTTTCGTGTGGAAGCGGAAAGAGATCGTGGCGCTCGTTTGAGCGCCACCGTCAACCTATTCGCCAAGCGTTAGCCGGACGGCGCGTTTGCCGCCCGGCGCAAAGACATCGATCTCGACCTGGGTCGGTTCCTGCGCCATCCGGCGCGTGCGGGCGGAAAGCGTCATGACTACCGCCAGAAGGTCGCCGACAGAGCGGCGCTGACGCGGCAGCATGCGCTCCGTCATGCCCGAAAGGGCCTTGTTGCGTACTGTCGGATCTGGAGAGGCGAGGGGGGAGCGGCCGATGAAACCGGCCAGTTCGACAAGAGCGCTACGCTCACTCATTGGGCTACTCCATACACAAGCGCCAAATCGCTGCTTCCCCGCAGGATCGCCATTGGCCTTACCGGGCCGGCTTTCCCAGTACATTCCGGCCGGCGGTTGATCCGCCGTGCCGGGATAAGCTTGATCATCCCTGCATGGCCAGGCAGGCGAGGTTCTGGTCCTTGAGGCGATCGCACATCGCCGTGGCCGCGTTGCGGTCGCCGAACCCAACAAAACGGGCGCGATAGAAGGTCTGGCCGTTCTTTTCGAAGCGCTCGACGTAGGACCGGAAATCACCCAGCGAGCCGACCTTTCCGGCTGCGTCGGACAACATGGCACGGGCGCTGTCCTCGGAAGGACCGGCGCCGATCTGCACGATCCAGGCACCGGCGGCAGGTGCCTCGGCGGTCTGGGTCACGGAACCCGAATGCATCAGATCGACAGGCTGGCCACCAGCCTGGCTATTGACTTCGGCGGGCGGCAACAGCGGCGCCGAGGGGGCAGTGGAGCCAAGGGCGGCGGGCGGTGCACCCAGATTATAGGTTTCGCTGAGCCAAGCGCCGATGACATCCTGGTTCGGATTGATCGGCAGGGCCTGGGTCGGCGCGGCCAGCACATTGGCGGCCTGCACGGCAGGGGCCAGCCCCAGATCGGTGGGCACGGGCGTCGGCATGACCGGCGCGCTTGCCGCTGCCGCCACCGCAACCTGCTGTTGCTGCGGCTGGGCGCCATTGCCGGCAACGAGCTGAGCCAGGCGGAATTCCGGCATCGGCGTAGGCATTGAGAGCGTCGGCTTGCGCGGCTGCGCCAGCGCAAACTGGGTATTGCCCTGCCGACCGGGCAGGGGAACCATGGCAGTTTGCAGGTAGTCGCCCTGGCGGCCCTTGGTCAGATAGGAAGATACGAGCTGGCGGACTTTTTCATCGCGGGCGGCGGCCGAGTTGAAGCCGAAGGCGACGATGACGATGTGACGATTGTCCTTGCGGGCGGCGGTCAGCAGGTTGGAGCCGGCGGCGTTGATATAGCCGGTCTTGATGCCATCGACGGCGCCCATATAGCCCAGAACCCGGTTGTGATTGCCGTAGGTCTTGCCGCCAAATTTGAAGGCCGTTGTCTGGAAGTAATTGTAATATTGAGAGAAATGCTGATAGATGGCGATGCCGAGGATGGCCTGGTCGCGCACCGTGGTCACCTGGCCGCCATCGGGAAGACCCGAAGCATTGCGGTAGGTGGTGTTGCGCATGCCCATGGCGCGGGCCGTGGCGGTCATGCGCTCGGCGAACTTGCTTTCCGTGCCGGAAATATGCTCGGCGATGACGCGGGCAATATCGTTCGCCGACAGCGTTACCAATGCCTTGATAGCATCTTCTACCGAAATGGTCGAACCCGCGCGCAGACCCAGCTTGGTGGGCACGGCGGCAGCGGCGTGACTGGAAACCGTCATCTTGGTCGTGAGGCTGAGATTGCCGGCCTGCAATTCCTGAAACAGCACGTAAAGCGTCATCACCTTGGCGACGGAGGCCGGGTAACGCTTTGAATCTGCTTGATCTTCGTAAAGAATTTTGCCGGATTTCGCATCGACGACGATGCCGGCATATTTGCGCAGATTTTCAATGGCCTGCGCCGGCGCGGCGGCGGAAATGCCGAGGGCCAGCGCCATGAGGAAGGCAGCGGTCGCACGCAGAAACGCAGCGTGCCAAGGGGTCTTCGCCGAGAAAATCACCCGGTACTCCAATTACTAAATCGGGCATTCTGCCCGTACGCAACTCGTTTGACGCGGTGATTTTCAGGGGAGCCCTCACGCCCTGATCATCATCCTTTTCGCAGAATAGGGCGCACGCCGTTACCATTCCGTAAAATGCAATCATTTTGTCGCGCGAGGACGCTTTTGGGTAACAGACTGCTACCATCTGGCGCCTGGCCAAGGTGAAAACTCCGTATCAGCGGCGGGTTCAGGGGCGGTCACACTTTCGAGACGCGATGGCCCTTAACACCGGCGGGATTTTGCCTACATAATGGGGCCAGCCTTGCTGCTTCGTTTTTCCATGCGGCTTTTGAAATGACCATGACTTCCACTCCATCGCCATCGATCTTGAGGATTGTGAACCAGGCCGCGCCATTCCCTGACACGGCCGGTCCGAAGGACGATGACGGCGGCCGCAAGAATGGCGACGATGCCAATTTCGAAACCGGGACGGTGACCAAGACGCGTCCCAAAACCAAGCGTCCGAACCTGTATCGGGTGCTGCTGCTCAACGACGACTACACGCCGATGGAATTCGTCGTTCTGGTCTTGCAGGACGTCTTCAACAAGTCACGCGAAGACGCGATGCAGATCATGCTGCATGTTCACCAGAAGGGGGTGGGTGAGTGCGGCGTATATCCATACGAGGTCGCCGAGACCAAGGTGACCCGCGTGATGGATACGGCACGCAAGAACCAGCATCCGCTGCAATGCGTGATGGAAAAACAGTAGGAACATCATATGCCCTCATTTTCGCGCGGACTCGAAAAGGCCCTGCATCAGGCGATGAACCTGGCGCGTGAGCGCAACCACGAATTCGCCACGCTCGAACACCTCTTGCTGGCGCTGACCGACGACCGCGAGACGATCGCCGTGCTGACCGGCTGCGATGTCGATATCGACGCGCTGAAAAGCGATCTCGAAGATTTCATCAATGAAGAACTGGACAGCCTCGTCGTCCAGAACGGCCAGGATGCGCGCCCCACTGCCGCTTTCCAGCGGGTAATCCAGCGCGCCGTGATCCATGTGCAATCCTCCGGCCGGGAAGAGGTGACGGGCGCCAATGTGCTGGTCGCCATCTTTGCCGAGCGCGAGAGCCATGCCGCCTATTTCCTCGAGCAGCAGGACATGAGCCGGCTCGACGCGGTCAATTTCATTTCCCACGGCATCACCAAGTCCGGCCCGAGCGAGGAGCGCAAGGTGCGCGGCGCCGAGGACGGGGAAGGCACCACCGAAGGCGGAGAGAGCAAGAAATCCTCGGCCCTTGCCGATTTCTGCGTCAATCTCAATGACAAGGCCAGGGCCGGCAAGGTCGATCCGCTGATCGGCCGCGATGTGGAACTGCGCCGCACCATTCAGGTTCTGTGCCGCCGCTCCAAGAATAATCCGCTCTATGTGGGCGATGCCGGCGTCGGCAAGACCGCCATCGCCGAAGGCCTGGCCCGCAAAATTGTCGAGGGCGACGTTCCAGAAGTGCTCAAGGACGCTGTCATCTATTCCCTGGACATGGGCTCGCTCTTGGCCGGAACCCGCTATCGCGGCGATTTCGAGGAGCGGCTCAAGGCAGTGATGAAGGAACTCGAGAAGATGCCCGATGCGGTGCTCTTCATCGACGAAATCCATACCATGATCGGCGCCGGGGCAACCTCGGGCGGCGCGCTGGATGCATCCAACCTGCTCAAGCCGGCTCTGGCCAGCGGGGCGATCCGCTGCATCGGTTCGACCACCTATAAGGAATATCGTCAGTTCTTTGAGAAGGACCGGGCCCTGGTCCGCCGTTTCCAGAAGATCGACGTCAACGAGCCCAGCGTGCCGGACGCCATCGAGATCGTGAAGGGATTGCGGCCCTATTTCGAGGACTTCCACAAGCTGAAATATACCGACGACGCCCTCAAGGCCGCCGTTGAGCTGAGCGCGCGCTATATCACCGACCGCAAGCTGCCGGACAAGGCCATCGATGTGATCGACGAGACCGGCGCCAGCCAGATGCTGGTGCCCGAAGATCAGCGCAAGAAGCTGATCGATGTCGAGGATATCGAGATCACCATCGCCTCGATTGCGCGCATTCCGCCCAAATCGGTCAGCAAGTCCGACGCCGAATTGCTCTCCGGTCTCGAACAGAGCCTGCGCAATGTGGTGTTCGGGCAGGACGACGCGATCACCGCGCTTTCCTCCGCCATCAAGCTGGCCCGCGCCGGCCTGCGCGAGCCGGAAAAGCCGATCGGCTCCTACCTGTTCACCGGGCCGACCGGCGTGGGCAAGACCGAGGTCGCCAAGCAGCTTGCCGATAGTCTGGGCGTGGAATTGCTGCGCTTCGACATGTCCGAATATATGGAACGCCACACGATCAGCCGCCTGATCGGCGCGCCTCCGGGCTATGTCGGGTTCGACCAGGGCGGTCTGCTTACTGATGGCGTCGATCAGCATCCCCATTGCGTGGTGCTGCTGGACGAAATCGAAAAGGCCCATCCCGATCTCTACAACGTGCTGTTGCAGGTGATGGACCATGGCAAGCTGACCGATCACAACGGCAAGGCGGTCGATTTCCGCAATGTCATCCTGATCATGACCTCCAATGTGGGTGCGTCCGAACTGGCCCGTTCGCCTATCGGCTTTGGCCGCAAGCGCGAGAAGGGCGACGACGAAGAGGCGATCAACCGCACCTTCAGCCCCGAATTCCGCAATCGGCTCGATGCGATCATTTCCTTCGCGCCGCTGCCGCGCGAAGTGGTGCGCCGGGTGGTGGAGAAGTTCGTGCTTCAGCTTGAAGGCCAGCTTGCTGAACGGGGCGTCACCATCAACCTCACCCCCGAGGCCGCCGACTGGCTTGCCGAGCACGGCTATGACGAGCGCATGGGCGCGCGTCCGCTGGGCCGCGTGATCCAGGAACACGTCAAGAAGCCGCTGGCCGATCAGGTTCTGTTCGGCGAATTGGTCAATGGCGGCAATGTCACCGTGGCGGTGATCGGCGAAGGCAGCGAGGCGAAGCTTGAACTGGTGGCAACGCCGCCGCGCCCGGCCAAGCCCAAGGCCCTGCCCAAGCCGAAAAAGCCCAAGGCAACGGCTGAAAAGAGCTGACCGGACCAGATCCGGGGTCGAAAAAAGGCCGGGAGCGATCCCGGCCTTTTGCTTTGGTTCCGCGCCGGGCTGATTGGTGCGGCGGCATGGCGCGATGCCTAGATCGTTTCACGTTTAGGTTTCTCCCTCGGCTCTTTCGCCCCCTCGCCCCTCAGGGGAGAGGGATGGGGTGAGGGGTGAAGGCCCATCGGCAGGAACCGAGAGGCTGAACCCCTCATCCGCCCCTTCGGGGCACCTTCTCCCCTCGAGGGGAGAAGGGAGCAGCCCAAACCGCCGCGTCCACCAATCCGTGAAACGAACTAGGGTGATCCTTCCTTGACGCAGGTCAAGGTCGGCATTGCCGACTTGCCCTAGAGTGCCGGCCAAGGAGGAAGCACAGGAAAGGCAGGCACAGGATATGGCCGACTTGGATACTCGATTGATCACGCATACGGGCTTGGTTCTGCGCGTAAGGCCGGTTCGGATTGGGGACGAATCCGCGCTGGCGAAATTCTTTGACGAGGTGACGGCAGAAGATCGGCGGTTTCGGTTCCTCAGCGTCGTCCGCGTTGGACTGGAACATGTCGCCGCCATGACGGCCATCGACCACGAACAGACCGAAAGTTTCGTGGCCTTCGATGAAACCGGGACTGTGATATTGGGCGCGGCCATGCTGGCCTGTGATCCGGCGTTCGAAAATGGCGAAGTGGCCATTTCCGTCCGGGGCGATCACAAGAATCTCGGAATTGGCTGGGAATTGCTCCGGCACGTGGAGGCCTACGCCCGCGCCCGGGGCATCAAGCGCCTGATGAGCATCGAGAACCGCGCCAACAAATCCGCCATCCAGATCGAGCGGGAGCGGGGTTACGATGCGACGTCCTATGACGGCGACATGACCCTCGTCGTGCTGCAAAAGAGTCTCGCGGCCTGACACCGACTGTTCGAAGACTCAAACCAGCCGCGCTGCCCATAGATGGCCGGCCGTGAAAGCGGCATAGACGGTCATGGGCAGCGCCAGCGCGCCAATGCTCGCCAGTCTATAGAGCCAGGCGCCAAGGATAGCGCCGAGCAGCAGGCCAAACCAGACGGCCAGATGTTGCAGCCAGCGCCAGCGCGGCGCCTTGCCCTTCATGGCCATGGCGAGATCCTGCCCGGCGACGTAAAGCGTGCCGGTGACAAAGGTGGCGCCGAGACGGACCGCACCGCGCATAGGCAGGATCGCATTCTGCGCGCCGGCGCTCGCCGCCAGAACCAGCATGGATTGACCGGGCGGTATGCCGGCCAGCGCTAGGGCGAGGGTGGAGGCGACCCCAAGCGTCACGCCGCCGCTGACCGCCGCCGGGCCCCAGCGGAAATTGGAATGGGCCAGCAGCGTGCCGAGCACACTGCCGACGAAGAAGAGGGCGATCAGCGACATGGTGAACCCGAAAACCGGCCATGACCCGGCGATCAGCGCCGCGCCGCCATGGGTGGTATTGCCGCTCATGAACGAGATGAAAAAGCCGCCCAATTCGATGAAGCCGATGACATCGACGAAACCGGCCGCGCCGGTGAGGGCCATGCCCAGAAACAGGTGACGAGCCGGGGTCATGAGCGGAGGGTCTCGGTCTGCCTAGAGCCGGGCTGCAATGTCTTTGGCCAGGGCGGCCAATTCCCCATCATCGGCCTTGCCGCCGCCATGTGCGCCCAGCGCGACGCCCTCATAAATGGGAATGATGTGGAAATGGAGGTGGAACACCGTCTGGCCCGCTGGCGCCTCGTTGAACTGCGCGAGGCGGATGCCATCGGCGCCGGTAGCGGCCTTGGCCGCCCTGGCAACGCGCTGCACCAGCGGCATCACGGCAGCCAGCGCCGTAGGATCGGCATCGAGCAGGTTACGGGACGCCGCCTTGGGAATGATCAGCGTGTGACCTTTCGATTGCGGGAAAATATCCATCATCACCAGGGCGATCTCGTCCTCATGGACCTTATGGCAGGGCAATTCGCCCTTGAGGATTTTCGCGAAGATATTGGTGGAATCGTAGGTCATCGGGTTCTCCGGGGGACTCGGGATTGTCCAATGTTAGGGCCGGGTGGTGCGCAGAGGAAGCCTCAATGCCGCCATCCTCGGTCATTGCCAGGGCAAGCCCGGTGGTGACGAAAGGGGAGGGCATGCGTCTGGGGCCTGCTACCTCGGGCGCCTACCGCTCCTGCCGCTCGCCTTTGCGGAACGGGGTGAAATTTTCGAGCATGGCCTGTTCGCGTTCCACCGCCGGGCGCTCGTCGTCCAGATAATCGGCCACCGCATGGCGCAGGCCCGGATGGGCGATCCAATGGGCCGAATGGGTGGTAACGGGCTCATAGCCGCGCGCCAGCTTGTGCTCACCCTGCGCGCCGGCTTCCACCACGGCGAGCCGGTGTTCGATGGCATAGTCGATGGCCTGGTAATAACAGACCTCGAAATGCAGGAACGGCACGTCGCGCAAGGCGCCCCAATTGCGGCCATAGAGCCTGTCGCGCCCACGGAAATTGATGGCGCCGGCGATGGGCTCGCCGCCGTCATAGGCGAGCATCAGCACGACACTTTGTGCCATATATTGGCCGAGCAGGGAAAAGAAGGCGCGGTTGAGATAGGGGCGGCCCCATTTGCGCGCGCCGGTATCCTCGTAGAAATCGAAAAACGCATCCCAGTGCTTTTCCTCGATCTCCGCTCCGGTCAGCCAGCGGACCTCGACGCCGCCGGCCAGCGCGTCGCGGCGCTCGCGGCGGATGGTCTTGCGCTTGCGGGAGGACAGGGTGTCGAGAAAATCCTCGAAACTGGCATAGCCCCGATTGTGCCAGTGAAACTGGGTGTCCTTGCGCTGCAGCCAGCCCAGCGAGCCCGCAAGCTCGGCTTCCCGTTCAGGCAGGAAGGTCAGATGCACCGATGAGGCGTCGAGCCTTCCGGCCAATTGCTGGGCCGTTTGCAACAGCGCCGCCTCGGCCTCGAGCGCGCCGGAGGGCACGAGCAGCTTGGGCGCGGTGGCCGGAGTGAAGGGCACCGAGCCCTGCAATTTGGGGTAATAATGGCCGCCGGCGCGTTCCAGCGCATTGGCCCAGCCATGGTCGAAGACATATTCGCCCATGGAATGGGATTTGAGAAACAGCGGCATGAGGCCGATGGGCGTGTCGGCCTCATCCGTGAGCAGGATGTGTTGCGGCTGCCAGCCGGTTTCCGGCCCTGCACAGCCCGATTCCTCCAATGCGCGGAAAAAGGCGTGATCGAGAAAGGGATTTTCGGCGCGCCCATCCGTTGAGGGCACGAGAGTGTTCCAGACCGCGGCCGATATGGACGCGGTGCTGGGATGGATAATCGCCTTATAGCCGTTTTCGGGCACTGTCAGGGAGCCTTGAGGATGAACAGGGCCGATATGGGGGCGCGATGTCCCCGGATCAACCTGGCCTCAGACCTCGATCACCGCGTCGATCTCGACAGCGGCGCCGAGCGGCAGCGCCACGACGCCGAAGGCGGCGCGGGCATGCTTGCCCTTGTCGCCGAGCACGCCCACGAACAGATTCGAAGCGCCATTGGCGACCAGGTGCTGCTCGGTGAAATCGGAGGCCGAAGCGACCAGCACGGTGAGCTTGAGTATCTGCTTGATCTCATGCAGCGGCACGCCGGCTATGTGCACGACCTGCGCCATGATGTTGACGGCGCAGAGTTCGGCCGCGTTGCCGCCCTGGACCACATTCATGTTGTCGCCCAGCCGGCCCTGCACCACGCCGTTCTCGTCGCTGGAAATCTGCCCGGAGACATAGATGAGATTGCCCGAACGGGTAACGGGCACATAGCTGGCCACCGGCGCCTTGGCGGCGGGCAGATCATAGCCAAATTCGCGGAGCTTTTCGATCGGATCGGTCATCTTGTCTTGCCTTCGAGGTCTTCTGCTTCTTCTTCGGAAACCGGCGCCGCATCGGGCCGGGATGTGTAGAGCTTGCCACGCACCAGCGCAGTGCGTCCGAAACGGGTGCGAACCCGGTCCATGGCGCGCTCCGCCGCAGCCTTGCGCGCCACCAGAGGCTCCAGCAGGTCCACCGGATCGGACCCGTCCGCCGCCTCAATGCCCGAAACGCCGATGCCGATCAGCCGGAACGGCGTGCCATCGACCTCGCGCTGCAACAGGCTCATGCCGGTCTCGTAGAGGACATTGGCAAGCTGCGTCGGCATCATCAGGTGTCGGGCGCGCGTACGCAACTTAAATCCAGTCGTCTTGAGCTTCAGCGTCACCGTGTCGCCCACCACATTCTTGGCCTTGAGCCGTTCGGACAGGCGTTCGCAGCATTTCAGCAACTCGGTGGACAATTCATCCAGGCTGGCATGGTCGCGGTTGAAGGTGGTTTCTGAGGAAATGGTCTTCATCTCCCCATCCACGGACACGCGGCGACTGTCCTGCCCCCGCGCCAGCCGGGCGAGCCGCGCCCCCGATTCGCCGTAGAGCCTGATCAGCCGCGTCGGGTCTTCCTGCTGGAGCTGGCCGATCGTGTGATAGCCGTCCTTTTTCAGCGTTTCGGAAAACACCTTGCCGACCCCGAAAATGAGGCTGATCGGCTTGGGCGCGAGGAAATCGAGGGTTTCGGCTGCCCCGATGACGGCGAAGCCGCGCGGCTTGTCGAGATCGGAGGCGACCTTGGCGAGGAACTTGTTGTGGCTGAGCCCCACCGAAATGGTGACGCCGATATCTTCGGCAATCCGGCGGGCGAAGCGGGCCAAAGCCAGGGCAGGGGGGGCCTTGTGGACCTTCTCGGTGCCGGTGAGATCGAGAAAGGCTTCGTCGATGGAAATGGGCTCGACCAGCGGGGTCAGCTCGTCCATGTGCCGGCGGATCTGGCGGCTGACCTCGACATATTTGGCCATGTTCGGCTTGATGATCACCGCATCGGGGCACAATTCCCGCGCCTTGAACATCGGCATGGCCGAACGCACGCCGGACTGGCGCGCAATGTAGCAGCAGGTGGAAACCACCCCGCGCACGCCCCCGCCGATGATCAGCGGCTTGTCGTTGAGACTGGGATCGTCGCGCTTTTCCACCGAGGCATAGAAGGCGTCGCAATCGACATGGGCGATGGAGAGCGCGAACAGCTCGGCATGACTGCGCAGGCGCGGCGACCCGCAGGACGGGCAGCGGCCCGGCACGGTCGCGGTGGACCCCATGATCAGGCAATCGCGGCAAAGCCAGTCTGCGCCCATTCACTCCACCCGGTTGATCCTGTGCCAGACGCGCATGAAGGATTCCGGCGAAAAATTGCCATTGGCGCACAGGGCGAGCAGAATCGCTTCGTTTGAGGCAAAATAGTCGATGAGGCCGTGTTGCAGGCGCACACTGCCGATCGAGGCGCGCAGGCTCTGCGGATCGAGCCCGGCATGCTGCATGAAGGCCAGAAGCTCTTCCGGGTTTTCCGCCAGATAGCCGAGGCAGGAATCGGCAAGGGCGGACAGGTCCGGCGCGGCACGGTCGGAAACGGGCACGGTAAGACTCATTTGGTGTTTTGTAACGGTTTCGATGCTAGCCGAAGTGGCCGGAAAAGCGAAGGAATGTACACCGCGCAACCGGCGCAAAGCGAGGGAACATGCCCAAGACTGTCATGATCGTCGAAGATAATGAGCTGAACATGAAGCTCTTCAACGATCTGCTGGAATCGCGCGGATATTCGGTGATCCAGACCCGCAACGGCATGGAAGCGCTGGATCTGGCCCGCGCCCATATGCCCGACCTGATCCTGATGGATATCCAATTGCCCGAAGTTTCAGGCCTGGTGGTCACCAAATGGCTCAAGGATGACGAGCAACTTGCGCATATTCCCGTGATCGCCGTCACCGCCTTCGCCATGAAGGGCGACGAGGAGCGCATTTTGCAGGGCGGCTGCGAGGGGTACATATCCAAGCCGATCTCGGTGTCTCACTTTCTGGAAACCATTGCGCATTACATTGGGCCGGCCTGAACAATCCGGCGGATGACGCGAGGGGTTTGAGGCGGGTTCGATGCCGGTATGACAGACCGGCGGGCCGGTGCGTTTTTCCGGGAAAGTAGACATGACTGCGCGCGTTCTGATCGTTGATGACATTCCGACCAATGTTCGTTTGCTCGAAGCGCGCCTGACCGCCGAATATTATGAAGTGCTGACGGCCAGTTCCGGTCCCGAGGCGCTGGCCATCTGCCAGAGCCAGGATGTCGATATCGTCCTTCTCGACGTGATGATGCCCGATATGGACGGTTTCGAAGTCTGTCGCCGGCTCAAGGCCGATCCTCGCACCCACCATATTCCCGTGCTGATGGTCACGGCGCTCGATCAGCCTTCGGACCGGGTGCAGGGACTCGATGCCGGGGCCGACGATTTTCTCACCAAGCCGGTGGACGACGTCCAGCTCATGGCCCGCGTGAAGAGCCTTGTGCGGCTGAAATCGCTGACCGACGAATTGCGCGCCCGCGCCATGACCGGCCAGCAGATCGCCATCGAAGATGCATTGCGGGCCATGGATTCGATTTCGGCCAGCAGCGGATCGGTCCTGATCATCGATACCGATGCCCGCCATGCCGAGCGCATCAGAAATTACCTTTCGCCCGAGCATCAGGTGGATATTCTCACCCAGCCCGCCGACGCGGTGTTTCAGGTGAGCGGCGCCAATTACGAGCTGGCGCTGGTCAGCATGAGCCTCGATGATTTCGATCCGCTACGGGTCTGTTCGCAGGTCCGCACTGTCGAGCATACGCGCAACCTGCCGATCATCCTGATGGCCGATCCGGCGGACAAGCCGCGCGTGGTGCGAGCGCTCGACCTCGGCATCAATGATTTCATCCACCGTCCTGTGGAGCGCAACGAATTGATGGCGCGGGTGCGCACCCAGATCCGGCGCTATCGTTACGGACAGGAACTGCGCCAGAGCGTCAACAATACCATGGCCATGGCAGTCACCGACGAACTGACCGGGCTCTATAACCGGCGCTATTTCGAGCGCCACCTTCATGTCATGCTCTCAAAAGCGCAGGAGCAGGAGCGCGACCTGGCGCTGATGATCCTCGACATCGATCACTTCAAGGCAGTCAACGATAGTCATGGCCACGATATTGGCGATGCGGTGCTGCGCGAATTTTCAGCGCGGCTGCGCCGCAATATCCGTGGCGTTGATCTGGCCTGTCGCTTCGGCGGCGAGGAATTCGTGGTGCTGATGCCCGATACCGATTTCGCCCAGGCTGATGCTGTGGCCGAGCGCGTGCGACAATCGATTTGCGAAAAGAGCTTCGATGTCGGGACGGCGCGGCCATTGTCCGTCACGGTCTCGGTTGGCGTGTCGCTCAATGACGGTCCGGCCGACACCCCCGAAAGCATGGTCAAGCGCGCCGACGTGGCGCTTTATCGGGCCAAGCGGGAAGGCCGCAATCGCGTCATCTTCGACGCGGCATGAGCGGAACGAGCCGGCTCGCCGTCCCCCGGAACTGACCCGTTCTTGCCCGTATAGCCGCAATGAACTAAATGCGACGCATTAGGGTTAGCCGTTATAATTAATAAAGACTTGTCGCGACGCGACGCCCGGAAATGCTTGGCGTTTCGCGGGCTTGGGCGTAGGTTTCTCGTAACGGCCTTGGGATATTTCCCAATAGGTCGAGCGTTCCCTACGGTCATGTCTCAGGTCCGCCGCAACTCCTGAGTTCCCGTAGGGCGGTTGGTCCGGACGCGGACAGAGTGGCCTCTTCGACATGCCGCTCCGGACCAGCCACTCTTTCCCCTAAACATGTTTGCCATCATCCGCGCCCAGTGTGCGGGGAGATGGATTGCCCCGACAGGCCGGGCAATGACGGGTAGGAGGGGACGGCGTGTCGTTCACGTTCTAGAAATGGGCGCACAAAACAAAACCCCGCAATCGCTTGCGGGGTTTTGTTTATCTTATACTGGAAGGCCAGGATTACTTGATCTTGGCTTCCTTGAATTCGACGTGCTTGCGAACGACCGGATCGTACTTCTTGAAAGCCAGCTTTTCAGTCTGGGTGCGGGCGTTCTTCTTGGTCACGTAGAAAAAGCCGGTATCGGCCGTCGAGACGAGCTTGATCTTGATGGTGGCGGCCTTGGCCATATTCGTGTCCTTCACAAAGCGAAAGGCGCCGCAAACGGGGCAGCGCCGGAATTTGGGCGCAACCTACGGATTTGCAGCCCGTTGTCAAGCCGATAGCATGGCGGCAAGGAGGCATTGATGAGTACACCGACCGAATTGCTGCGTAAATTTCAGATCAAGGCGGGCAGCCGGCTCTGGCTGATCAATATTCCGCCAGCCATAGCCGAGGAAGTCACTGCCGGGGCCGAGGTGGAGCCGGTGAGCGAGACGGATGCCTGTGACGGCGTTCTCGCCTTTTTTTCACTCGCCGGCTGAAGTCGTGGCGCTGGCCCCGCGCATCCTGGCCTCCATGCCCCCTGACGGGCTGCTCTGGGTCGGCTATCGCAAAGGACCGGACGCCAAGGCAGCGGGGCTGAATCGCGATGTCGGCTGGGAGCCGCTGGCCGAGCAGGGCTGGCGGCCGGTGCGGCAGGTGGCGGTCGACAATGAATGGTCGGCGCTGCGCTTCCGGCCCAAGGCGCTGGTCAAGGCGAAGGCCGGAAGCCGGTATGAATAGGTCGGGAAGGGCTCGGCCTCTTGCATCCGGCACCGTCGGGGTCGATGCGAGGGGAAGGGCAGCAAGAACCTCGGGTCAGGCCCGAGGGTGACGATCAGGGGGGCGGGATCAATCCGCGCTGCGCGACCTTTGCCCGCCCTGCGAGCATAGCTCTCCGGGCCTTCGGGCCTTGGATTGATCCACCGGATCAATCCGCGCTGCGCGACGGCCCGAAGCCATACATGCGATTGGCCCATTGCAGGCCGACAATGGCGCCCTTGATCGGGGGCAAAATGGCCAGTGGCATGACGATGGCCAAGGGAATCATGGTGTAGATATAGGTGATCGGCTGGACCTGGTAGGCCATGTCCATATGCAGCATCAGGAAGATGATGATGTGTCCGACAATGGTGATGGCGATATAGGGCGGGAAGTCGTCGGCGCGATGATGGCCGAGTTCTTCGCCGCACACATTGCACTCGTCGGCAATCTTGAGATAGGCGCGGAATATCTTGCCCTGGCCGCAATGCGGGCAGCGGCACAGCGCGCCGCGCGCCATGGCGCGACCCAGATTGCGATCGTCGAGCGTCTTGGCCTGGTCGTTCATCACTTACTTTTTTCTCCGGCCCTTGGTGGCGAAGGGCTTCAATGGTTTTTTGTTGCCGCGCCGACCAGATGGCGGATTGCCGCGCCTGCCTTCGGACAAAAGCTCGAAGCGTAACGCGCCGGCTACCGGCGCCGCTTCCAGCAGCCGCACTTCCACGCGGTCGCCCAGCCCGAAGGTTTCCCCGCTGCGCTCGCCGATCATGGCCTGCTTTTCCTCGACATAGCGGTAATAGTCCTGGCCCAGCGTCGAGGCGGGAATGAAGCCGTCGGCGCCGGTTTCCGCCAGGCGGATGAACAGGCCCGATCGCGTCACCCCGGAAATGCGGCCATCGAACCGGGCGCCGATGCGTTCGGCCAGATATTGCGCCAACAGCCGGTCCGAGGTCTCGCGCTCGGCGATCATGGCCCGCCGCTCGGTGGCGGAAATATGCTGGGCGATGCCGGCCAGCTTGACCGCTTCGGCATCGGTCAGCCCGTCCGGGCCAAGATCGAGCGCCCGCACCAATGCGCGATGCACGATCAGGTCGGCATAGCGGCGGATGGGCGAGGTGAAATGGGCATAGCGGTCCAGATTGAGCCCGAAATGTCCGTAATTCTCGGCCGAATATTCCGCCTGCGCCTGGCTGCGCAGCACCATCTCGCTGACCTGGTCGATATTGCCCGCCTTGCGGGCCTGAGCGAGAATGCCGTTGAAATCGGCGGCGCGGACGCTGTCGGATTTCTTGACGGCAATGTCGAGCGAGCCGAGGAAATCCCGCAGCGCCTGCAATTTTTCCGAGGATGGCTCGTCGTGTACGCGATAGAGCAGTTCGGTGCGCTTCTGTTCCAGCGTTTCGGCCGCAGCGACATTGGCGGCAATCATCATTTCCTCGATCAGCCGATGCGCTTCGAGCCGCTCGGGCACGTGGATGTCGCGCACCATGCCCTTGTCGTCGAGCAGGATCTTGCGCTCCGGCAGGTCAAGGTCGAGCGGACCGCGCTGGTCTCGGGCCCGGCTCATGGCTTCATAGGCTGCCCAGAGCGGATTGAGGATCGGATCGAGCAGGGGCCCGGCCTGATCGTCCGGCTTGCCGTCGATGGCGGCCTGCGCCTGCTGATAGCTGAGCTTGGCGGCGGAGCGCATCAGGATGCGGTGGAAGGAATGGCTTTTCTTGCGGCCATCGGCACCCAGCACCATGCGCACGGCCAGGGCGGCGCGCGCCACGCCCTGCTTGAGTGAGCATAGATCGTTGGAAATGCGCTCGGGCAGCATCGGCACGACCCGGTCGGGGAAATAGACCGAATTGCCCCGCAGATAGGCTTCGCGATCCATCGCCGTGCCATGGCGCACATAGGCGGCCACATCGGCGATGGCGACGGTGACGACGAAGCCGCCGGCATTGGCGGGGTCGTCGTCGATGGCCGCATGCACGGCGTCGTCATGGTCCTTGGCGTCGGGCGGGTCGATGGTGATCAGCGGCAGGTCGCGCCAATCCTCCCGGCCCTTCAGCGTCGCCTCCTCGGCCTCCTCCGATTCCCGAATGACGCTGGCGGGAAAGACATGGGGGATTTCCAGATTATGGATGGCGATGAGCGATACCGCGCCTTCCGACTTCGGATTGCCGATCACCGCGGTGACGCGCGCCCGCGGGATCATCAGCCGGCCGGAGAGTTTTACCTCCACCTCGACCAGATCGCCCTCCTGGGCCTTGCCGAGATCGCCCAGCGGAATGCGCATTTCCTTCTGCTTGCGGTCCACCGGAATGAGCCGCGCGCCATCATCGTCCATGCGCACGATGCCGATATGGGCGCGGCGCGGCTTGTCCAGCACCTTCATCGGCCTGGCGGTGTAGTCGGGGATCACCTCCTCGCCGGCATCGATACGCGCGAGGATGCGGTCGCCGGGGGCGGGAACCACGCGCGAGCGGGAATCCACCAGCACACGCACGCGCGGCATCTCGCCTTCCGCCTCGTTCCATTGGGCGGGGAAGGCGTGGAGAGCATCGGGGTCGGCGTCGGTCGGGATATCGAGGACGGTGACATGGGGCAGGGCGGCGGTGCGGCGCAGGGTCTTGCGCGTGCGGGTGATGACGCCTTCGCCTTCCAGCTCGTTCAGCATCGCCTTGAACGGCTTGCGCAGATCGCCGCGAATGCCGAAGACCTTGGCAAGATCGCGCTTGCCCTTGATGTCGTCCTGTTGCGCCAAGGCTTCGAGAAGCTGCTCGCGCGTTGGCAATTCATAGGCGGCGACCTGACGCGGACGCTTCGGGCCGGATGTATTTTTTGTTTTTGGTGTTTTGGCCATGTGCTGGGGCTTTGGGAAATTGCCCTCTATGTAGGGGATCGGCCCGGCTTTGCCAAATGACATGGCCAATTGCATGGGGCAGGGGGCAAATACACCTTCCCTCTTGTGGCGGCCCCGCTCGAAGGGCTAACTCTTTCGCCAAAAAGGGAGCCAGCCTTGATGCCTGCCGAAATTCTGTTCCTGATCTGCGCCGCGCTGCTGGGCTATTTGTCCGGCTCGATCCCCTTCGGGCTGATCCTGACGCGCGCCGCCGGGCTGGGCGACATCCGCCAGATCGGCTCGGGCAATATCGGGGCCACCAATGTGCTGCGCACCGGCAACAAGAAGGTTGCCGCCGCAACCTTGGTGCTCGATGCGCTCAAGGCCGTGGCGCCGATCCTCATCGCCCGCTATTTCTGGGGCGAGGACGCGGCGCGACTGGCGGCCATCGGGGCCTTCCTCGGCCATTGCTTCCCGGTCTGGCTGGGCTTCAAGGGTGGCAAGGGCGTCGCGGTGATGATCGGCTCGCTGCTGGCGCTCAACTGGGTCGTGGGGCTGATCTTCTGCGCCGTCTGGCTGCTGATCGCCTTTGCCCGCAAACTCTCATCGCTCGCCGCCCTGACTGCCGCGGCAACCGCGCCGATCTTCGCCTATGTGCTGGGCAGCGAACGGCTGGCCGTGGTGGTGCTGGGGCTGGCGCTGCTGCTGTTCTTCCAGCATCGGGAAAATATTGCCCGCCTGCTCAAAGGCACCGAGCCCAAAATCGGCGGCAGCAAGGCCGGCTGATGGGGCGCGGGCGGGACAATACGATCCTCACGCCCGCCCAACGCACCGCCTGGCTGCGGCTGGTCCGCACCGACAATATCGGCCCCGTCACCTTCCGCCAATTGTTGAACCGCTTCGGCTCGGTGGAGGCGGCCATCGAGGCACTACCAGATCTGAGCAAAAGAGCTGCGCGGCCCTTTCAGGTCATCAGCCAGGCCCGGGCCGAGGATGAAATCGCAGGGCTCTCCCGCTATGGCGCGCGGCTGGTGGCGCAGGGCGAACCAGCCTATCCCAACCATCTCAACTATATCGCCGGAGCGCCGCCGCTGCTCACCCTGGCCGGTGGCGAGCAGCTGGACTGGCAGCGCAGTATCGGCATCGTTGGCGCGCGCACCGCCTCCTCCGCAGGCGTGAAAATGACGCGCCAGCTTGCCGCCGACCTGGGGGCCAAAGGCTATGCGATTGTTTCGGGGCTGGCGCGCGGCATTGACAGCGCCGCCCATCGCGCCGCGCTTGAAACCGGCACAATCGCCGTTCTGGCCGGGGGCTTCGATCGGATTTATCCCGCCGAGAACATTCCGCTGGCCCATGACATTCTCGACAATGGCGGCGCATTGCTGACCGAGATGCCGCTCGGCTGGGAGCCGCGCGCCCGCGATTTTCCAAGGCGTAACCGTCTGGTTTCCGGTCTCTCGCTCGGAATCGTGGTGGTGGAAGCGGCGAAGCGTTCCGGCTCGCTGATCACGGCGCGGCTGGCGCTGGAGCAGAACCGGGAAGTGTTCGCCGTGCCGGGTTCCCCGCTCGATCCACGCGCCGAAGGCGGCAATCTGTTGATCCAGCAGGGTGCGCGGCTGGTGACCAATGCGGATGATATTGTCGACGGTTTGGGCAATGCCGATCCCGCGCGCTCAGCCCTGTTCGATCCTGAATGGCAGCCGGAGGGGAACGAAGACACCAATTCCACGCCGCCGGACGACAGCGACCGTTCGCGCCTGCTCGAAGCGCTGTCCACGACGCCGGTGGAAGTGGATGAACTGATCGCCCAGACCGGCATCGCCGCCCATGCCATGCAAATCCTGCTGCTGGAACTGGACCTGGCCGGGCAGGTGGAATGGTCAAGCGGCCAATTGGTCGGCTTGCGCTATAGCTGATGGGGCTGATCTGCGAGATGGATTGCCCGGACGAGCCGGGCCATGACGAAGGAGGACGAGAACTTGGCTTTTAGCCGATCACCCGCTCGACCAAAGACAGCCAGTTTTCGAGGGCGATCTTGCGGACCAGCGCCTCGCCATAGCCCTTGTCCAAAAGTGCCTGCAGGAGCTTGGGCACGCCGGTAACATCGCCAATCGTCGCGGGCATGCCGGCGCCGTCGAAATCGCTGCCCAGCGCAACGCCGTCCTCGCCCAGCGCCTCTAGCAGCGCATCCACATGGCGCACCATGAGGTCGAGGCCGGTATCGGGGTCCATCCTGCCATCAGGTCTGAGGAAGCAGGTGGCGAAGTTGAGGCCGACAATACCCTGGCTTTCCCGAATGGCGGCGAGTTGCCAATCCGTCAGATTGCGGGTGGCCGGACAGATGGCGTGGACGTTGGAATGGGTCGCCACGAGCGGCTTTGTGGACAGCGCGGCGACGTCGCGGAAGCCGGCGGCGTTGAGGTGGCTGAGATCGATGACCACGCCCCGCACATCGCAGATACGCACCAATTCCTTGCCCGCATCGGTAAGGCCGGGGCCGATGTCGGGATCGGCATTGTGATGAAAGGGAACGCCGGTGCCGAAGGCATTGGCGCGGCTCCAGGTTATGCCTATGGAGCGCAGCCCGGCAGCGTAAAGCACCTCGAAGGCGCGAAATTCGGTGTCGATGGCCTCGGCGCCCTCGATATGAAAGATCGCGGCCAGCCGCCGGGCGGCAATCGCTGACCGGATTTCAGCGGCGCTGCGGCAGATGGCGAGCGCGCCAGCACGCTCGAGATCAAGCAGCAGAGCCGCCATACCATTGGTGGAATATTGCGCGTCGGCCAGCCCGAGTTCCGGCGGGAGGTCGTTCTTGCCCGCGCCGGGGCCGGACGCGACGGCGGCCAGATCGGTCATGACCGGCGGCGGGAACATGGCGAAGAAGCCACCCTCCATGCCGGCCGTTTCGGCGCGGGGCAAGTCGAGATGGCCATCCTTCGTGCCTTCGACAAAGGCGGCGACCCGCTCCTCTTTCGGCTTTTCGAGCAGCCGCAGCAGGGTGTCGTTATGGCCGTCGAAGAAAGGAATGGTCATGGAAAGCCTGTCCTAGGTACTGACGTCGGGCCGGGTCGGAAATTCCCCGCCTAAGCTGCGTCCTCATGCACGAAAACGCTTCTGCCTCCGACAATAGTGCGCATGACCTTGCCCTGCATGCGGGCATTTTCAAAACTGGTATTGCGGGATTTCGAACGCAAGTCGCGTTCGTTCACCTGCCAGGGATAGTCAAAATCGAACAGGATCAGGTCAGCCGGCGCGCCGCGCGCGATGCGGCCGGTTTCGAGGCCGAGAATTTCGGCCGGGCGGCTGGTCATGGCGCGCAACAGGGTCAACAGGTCCACCTCGCCCGAATGGACCAGGCGCAGGGCGGCGGCGAGCAGGGTTTCAAGGCCGATGGCGCCATCGGAGGCTTCGGCGAAGGGCTGGCGCTTGACCTCGCTGTCCTGCGGATCGTGATCGGAATGGATGACGTCGATGACGCCCGCGCGCAGGCCGGCAATGACTGCCTGCCGGTCGTCCTCGGACCGCAGCGGCGGATTGAGCTTGAAATAGGATCTGTATCGCCCGATGTCGTTTTCGTTGAGACAGAGGTTGTTGATCGAGATCCCGGCGGTAACCTTGCCGTTACGGGACTTGGCATCCTTGAGCAGCGCCACCGAGGCTTCCGTGGAAATCTGCGCCGCATGATAACGGACCTTGGTCAGGCCGGCCAATTGCAGGTCGCGGGCGAGAGGGATGGTCTCGGCCTCGCGCGGAATGCCCTTCAGCCCCAGAATAGTGGCGAAATAGCCTTCATTCATCACCCCGTCGCCGGCAAGCCCAGCATCGACGACGTGATGCACGAAAGCCATGTCGAAATTGGCCGCATAGGACATGGCGCTGCGCAACAGGGCGCTGGACTGGATCGAGGATGCGCCATCGGTGAGGCAGACCGCGCCCGCTTCCTTGAGCAGGCCGAATTCGGTGATTTCCTTGCCGCCAAGCCCCTTGGTGATGGCGGCGGCAGGCAGGATGCGCGCCGGGGACTGCACTTCGGCGCGGCGGATCAGAAAATCCACCAGTGCGCCATCGTCCACGACTGGACTGGTATCGGGCATCATCACGAAGGAGGTGACACCACCGGCAACGGCAGCCGCTCCCGCCGAGGCCAGCGTTTCGCGATATTCCTTGCCCGGCTCGCCGACAAAGACGCGCATGTCGACCAGGCCCGGAGCGACTATGTGGCCATTGGCGTTGATCACTTCGGCGCCGTCGGGCACGCCCACAGGGCCACCAAAGGCCAGATCGCCGATGCGGCCATTTTCGACCAGCACCGCGCCCATCTGGTCCGTGCCGGAGGCCGGATCGACGATGCGGGCATTTTCGATAAGCAGCGGCCGGGTCATGGCTGATTCCTCGCGGGCAGGAGCGCATCAAGCACGGCCATGCGCACCGCCACGCCCATTTCCACCTGGTCGGTGATGACGCTGCGCGGCCCATCGGCGATGGCGGGGTCGATTTCGACGCCGCGGTTCATCGGCCCCGGATGCATGACGATGGCGTCAGGCCTGGCATGGGCCAGCCGCGCCTCGTCCAAGCCGTAGAAGCGGTAATATTCGCGCACCGAGGGGATCATCTTGCCATTGGCGCGCTCGTGCTGGAGCCGCAGCATCATCACCACGTCGGCGCCCTTGAGCCCTTCTTCCATGTCGGTGAACACCTCGGTGGCGAGATTTTCGATGCCAGCGGGCAAGAGAGTGCGGGGGGCGACGACTCGGGTGCGGACATTGAGCGCGCCCAGCAGCAGCAGATTGGAACGGGCGACGCGCGAATTGGCGATGTCGCCGCAAATGGCGACGGTGAGGCCCGCCAGCCGCCCCTTGTGATTGCGGATGGTCAGCGCATCGAGCAGCGCCTGCGTCGGATGTTCATGCGCGCCGTCTCCGGCATTGATCACCGAACAGCCGACCTTCTGGCTCAGCAACTCCACCGCCCCCGCCGCCGAATGGCGCACCACCAGCACATCGGGGCGCATGGCGTTGAGGGTAGCGGCGGTATCGACCAGCGTTTCGCCCTTGGAGACCGACGAGGTCTTGACCGACATATTGACCACCAGCGCCCCGAGGCGCTTGCCGGCGATCTCGAACGAGGATTGCGTGCGGGTCGAGGGCTCGAAGAACAGATTGATCTGCGTCTTGCCCGTGAGGGTCGGCAGCGATTTCCGCTCCTGGCGCGATATGGCGATCATTCGTTCCGCCCGGTCGAGCAGGTCCACAATCTCGTGTTGCTGCAAATCCGCGATGGAAATCAGATGGCGCTGGGCGAATGGGGGAAAGTCGCCGGATTGCCCGGCCTGAGAAGTCTGCTGCGGCATGTCGCATCCCTTGCGATTTGCTGCGGTCTAGCCGAGGGGGAGGGGCGGGCGCAAGCCAAACCCGCGATTATCCCCGCCGTAGCCGGTCAAGCGCGCCCTGCAGGATGTAGCTGGCCGCCAGCTTGTCCACCACTTCGGCGCGCCGGTCGCGGCGCAAATCGGCCTCGATCATCATCCTGGTGACGGCCGAGGTGGACAGTCGCTCGTCCCAGAAGGCGATGGGCAAGGAAATTTTCGGCGCCAGATTGCGGGCGAAGGCGCGGGTGGATTGCACGCGCGGCCCCTCGCTGCCGTCCATGTTGAGCGGCAGGCCGAGAATGATGGCCACGGCCTGGTTCTCCCCGATCAGTTCGATAATCCGATCGGCATCCTGGGTGAACTTGGTCCTCTTTATGGTCTCGAGCGGGCTGGCCGAATAGCGCATGGCGTCGGAAACGGCGACACCAATGGTCTTGGTGCCCAGATCGAGACCCAGAATTTTTCCCGAGGGCGGGATGAGGGCGAGAGGGTTATCGTCGGTCACTGGCAGCTCGCTGGGCGGTGTAAATTGTCCTATAGGCCGGCTGGGCCCACTTGGCGACGGAAAAGCACCGATGAAACTCACCTGGTTTGGAAACAGCGCCTTCCGCATTCACGGCGGTGGGCAGATCGTCGTGGTTGATGCCGATTCTGCGCCGCAAATTGTGGCGGTCAGTGAATTGGTGAGCGGGGCGGATCATGTGATTGCGCTCGATGGCGCGGGCGAGGTGACCGATCTGGCAACGTGGAAGCCCCGGGCGCGCCTGCGGCTCGTGGATGGGGGCGACGAGGTGCGGCCGGTGCAGATCTGGCGAGCGGGGGACAAATGCCTCCTGATCGAGCCGGACGAAGACATGCCGCTCCTGCTGGTCGCGGGGCCGGTGCCGGAATTGGGGCGCTGGGTGGAAAAGGCGGTCGTCGTGCTGCTGGGTCAGGATCTGGCGGCGCGCGGCGAGCAATTGGTGGCGCGGGCGATTCCCGGCCTCATCGCGCTGGCCGGAGCGGATGGAGAGGTGGAAGCCGCCTTTGCCCGCCTGCCGCCGAAACTGGATGGCGCGGGCCTCATCGCGCTCGAACCCGGCATGGCTGTGGAAGTCTGATCCGGGCCATAACCCATTTTCATTGTCTTTTGCCCCGGCGCATTGCTAATAACGCCCAACACGCCTTTGCCTATTGGAGTTTTGTCATGTCCGTGGACGCCGCCACCGTCAAGCGCATCGGGCGCCTCGCGCGCATCCGTATCGAGGAAGACGAGGTCGCCGCCTACCAGAACGAGCTCAACGCCATTCTGGGATTTGTCGAGCAGCTTGCCGAGATTGATGTCGAGGGCGTCGAAGCCATGACCTCGGTGACGCCGATGAAGTTGCGCCGCCGCGACGATGTGGTGAGCGATGGCGGCTATGCCGAAAAGATCGTCGCCAATGCGCCGCTGACCGAAGACAATTTCTTCATGGTGCCCAAGGTGGTCGAATAAATGGCGGTGAGCATCGCCATCGAAACGCCCTTGCAGGACGATGTGCGTACGCTCGTTGCCGCGCTCAACGCCCATTTGCAGCCGCTATCGCCGCCGCAATTCCAGTTCAAGATGAGCGTCGAGCAGATGGCCGACAGCGATACCACGCTGTTCGTGGCGCGCGACGGGAGCGGCAAGGCCGTGGGGATGGGCGCGCTTAAGGTGCATGGCCCAGAGCTTGGCGAGGTCAAGCGTATGTTCACCTTGCCTGAAATGCGCGGCCAGCGCGTCGGCGCGCAATTGCTGGAGCGGATCGTGGAATTGGCGTGCGCGCGCAACCTGCCGGTCGTGATGCTGGAAACCGGCACCGGCGCCGGCATGGCCGAGGCGCACAGGCTCTATGCGCGCCACGGCTTCGTGCCGCGCGGTCCCTTCCTTGATTATCCCGACAGCCCCTGGTCGGCCTTTTTTGAATTGCCGCTATCGGCGCCGGCGCAGGCAGCCTGAGTGCCGCCCGCCGCGATGAATGAGAGATATTTCCGTGACTGATCTGACCAAACTGAGCATTGCCGATGCCCGCAAGGGTCTCAAGGACAAGAGCTTCACCGCGCTCGAACTGACCGACGCCTATATCGGGGCCATCGAGACCGCCAATCCCAAGCTCAATGCCTATGTGGCGACGACGCCGGAAAAGGCGCGGGACATGGCCAGGGCCAGCGACGCGAAGCTGGCGCAGGGGCAGGGCGGTCCTCTCGAAGGTATTCCGCTGGGCATCAAGGATCTGTTCGCCACCAAGGGCGTGCATACTCAGGCCGCCAGCCACATTCTCGACGGCTTCAAGCCGGAATACGAATCGAGCGTCACTGCCAATCTGTGGCGCGACGGTGCTGTCATGCTGGGCAAGCTCAACATGGACGAATTCGCCATGGGCTCGTCCAACGAGACTTCCTTTTACGGCCCGGTGATCAGCCCGTTCCGCGCCGAAGGCAGCAATGCCGATCTGGTGCCGGGCGGCTCTTCCGGCGGCTCGGCTGCGGCGGTTTCGGCCTGGCTCTGCGCCGGGGCGACGGCAACCGATACCGGCGGCTCGATCCGCCAGCCCGCCGCCTTTACCGGCACGGTCGGTATCAAGCCGACCTATGGCCGCGCCTCGCGCTGGGGCACCGTGGCTTTTGCCTCCTCGCTCGACCAGGCCGGGCCGATTGCCCGCACCGTCGAAGACGCGGCGATCATGATGACCTCGATGTCCGGCTTCGATCCCAAGGATTCGACCAGTGTCGATATCCCGGTTCCCGATTTCGCCGCCGCCGTCGAGCGCGGAGTGAAGGGTCTCACCATCGGCGTTCCCAAGGAATACCGCATGGATGGCATGCCGGCGGAAATCGAAAAGCTCTGGAGCGAGGGTCTTGAATGGCTCAAGGCCGAAGGCGCCAGCGTCAAGGACATTTCCCTGCCGCATACCAAATACGCGCTGCCCGCCTATTACATCGTCGCCCCCGCCGAAGCCTCGTCCAACCTCGCCCGCTATGACGGGGTGAAATACGGCCTGCGCGTGTCCGGCAAGGACATTACCGACATGTACGAGCTGACCCGCGCCGCCGGATTCGGCCGCGAGGTGAAGCGCCGCGTCATGATCGGCACCTATGTGCTTTCGGCCGGCTATTTCGACGCCTATTACGTCAAGGCGCAGAAGGTGCGCACGCTGATCAAGAAGGATTTCGAGGACGCCTTCAATGCTGGCGTCGATGCGATCCTGACCCCGGCGACGCCCTCGGCGGCTTTCGGCATCGGCGATGAGGCTCTGGCCGCCGATCCGGTGGCCATGTATCTCAACGACGTCTTCACCGTCACCGTGAACATGGCGGGCCTGCCGGGCATCGCCGTTCCGGCGGGCAAGGATGCGCAGGGCCTGCCGCTCGGCCTGCAGCTTATCGGCAAGCCCTTCGACGAGGAAACCCTGTTCGCGGCGGCCCGCGTCATTGAAAAGAGCGCCGGCGGCGACTTTGCGCCCAAGCGCTGGTGGTAAGCCAAAAAACCGGCAGCGCTTGATTGCGCTGCCGTTCCGGCCTATTTGCGGCCAATGCACAAGTTGAAACTGGTTGTGACGCGCCCCTTGGCGGCGTCCGGGCCGACAGGAATAACGCCGATGGCCGTTGATATATTCACGACGCTCGACTGGTCCGAGCCGCCCAAGGATATGAGCAAGCCGTTGCAGGCGCTTTGGTGGCTCAAGAAGGGTGAGTTTCGCGTCGGCGTCGAATGGGAAAGGGCGCATAATATCGTCCAGTCCATGGAAGGCGTTCAGGCTTTCGATTGGGTCCATGCGCTCATGCACTGGATCGAAGCCGATATGGGCAATGCCGATTACTGGTATCGCCGCGCTGGCAAGCGCCGCGCCACCGCCAGCGTGTCCGCCGAATGGGAACATATCGCTGCTGCGTTGAGCGAAGTCACGCGGCACTGACGCCGCGCGAGCCGAAAGCCCTTGTGGCGCGAGAATGGATTGCCGGGACAAGCCCGGCAATGACGAAGGCCGGATGAGGGCAGGGCATCGCCCTCCGTTCTCCCAAAAAACCTCAGACATTCCGACAATTCTTGCATGTTGCCGGCGCTGCGCTTGTCGGTCACCTGATTGGCCATATGGACGAGGGCTTGCGGGTTGAAATCGGCCGCGGCGCGGTGCACACCAGCACCAGCCTGATTTCAGCCAAGGATTGTGTCGTGACCGCCGTCAAATTGCCCGCCCAATGCGAAACCAAGGATGATGTGCGCACCGAGATCGACCGCATCGACCAGGCGCTGCTGAACCTGTTCGCGGAGCGGCATGGCTATGTAACGCGCATGGCCGAGATCAAGACCGATCCGCATGAGGCCTTCGACCCGGTGCGGATCGAAGCGGTCATCACGAAAGTGCGGAGCCGCTCTTTGGACCTTGATCTGGATGAGGATCAGGCCGAACTTATCTGGCGGACCCTTATCGACTGGAACATCAACTACGAGAAGGGCATCATCGCGGCGCGCCGCCGGAGCAGATAGGAGCAGGAAGTGCCGGGGTTCAGGATACGCAAGGCGGAAATCACCGATGCGCCCCGACTCGCCGATATTGCCTATCGCGCCTGGGAAAGCGGCATCCTGCCGATTCTGACCGATCCCAAGGATGCGCGCGATACCGAACGCCGGCGGCTGGGCCGGGCGGTGGGCGAAGGCTGGCGCCATTCCATCGTCGCCGAAATCGATGATGTTGCCGTCGGCTGGTGCTCGCGCCGGCCCGGCCGCGCCTATATTCCATATTTGTTCGTCATGCCCGAAATCCAGGGACACGGCATCGGCGCCATGCTGCTGGAGCGCATGGAAATGATGCTGGAGCTTGAAGGAGCGTCTCGCATTCACCTCGAAACTCCCGCCGATCACGTCCGGGCGGTGCGGTTCTATGAAAGGCAGGGCTATCACATTCTGGCGCTGCGCACCGAGGGTGGACGCGGGCCCGATCCCTTTGCCAGCGTACATCTGGAAAAGCGCCTGCGCCCTTATGACGGTATCATCGACGAACAATAGGGGCGCGCTTCGCCATGGCCGACATTGTCAATCTGCGCACCTTCCGCAAACAGAAAGCCCGTGCCGGCAAGGAGGAAGCCGCCGAAGCCAATCGGCTGAAATTCGGCCGCACCAAGACGGAGAAACAGCGCGACGCGCTGGAAAAAGTGCGGGCGGAAAAGCATATCGAGGGGCATAAGCGGGAGGAGTAGATCGTTTCATTTTTATTGAAACACGGTGGTATCCCGACCACCAACGTCATTCCGGCGCAGGCCGGAATCCACGCTGACGAGCACAAGCGACATTCAGCACGCCGAAGAGACAAAACATGGATTCCGGCCTGCGCCGGAATGACACGGCGGATGTTTCCATAAAAGCGTGAAGGGCTCCAGGCGCCGTTTTGCACCGCCGGGCGGGTCCCCTTACCA
This sequence comes from Devosia faecipullorum, assembly GCF_015158295.1. Lineage (GTDB taxonomy): Bacteria > Pseudomonadota > Alphaproteobacteria > Rhizobiales > Devosiaceae > Devosia > Devosia faecipullorum. The sequence continues at coordinate 102,051 of NZ_JACDXV010000001.1, forward strand.
ATCCACCTGGCAAACCACGCCATCGGGGCCGAACTGCATGCTCTCGGCGGTATATTGGAAAATCTCCAGCTTGACCCCGCTCGGGTCGGCCAGCCAGCATTGCCAGGTGTGATCGACGCCCAGCTTCTTGTCGGTGATTGCGACGCCCTTGGCTTTGGCATTGGCCATGAAGGCGTCGATATCGTCGGTTTCGAAACAGAGATGATTGATCTGGTTGCTCTCCTCGAACCGCGACTCGCCCTTCTTGAACACCTCCACGAAGGTGCGATTGCCGAAATCGAGATAGAAGCCGATCCGCTCCTCGCCGCGCTTGAAATCGAATTTCGGCGTCACTCCCGTCACCTCGCGATAGAAGGTTTCCACCGCATCGAGGTTGCGAGCGAAAATGCAGGTATGGGCAACCTGCTTGACGAGAGGCTTGATCAATTCTGTCTCCTCCAGAACGGCAATCCGGGCCATATAAGCTGACATGTTAGGCGGCGTGGCGACAGAATGGCAACGTTTCAATTGCCGGTTTCCGCCTTTTTTGCGTCTGCCCTCTTTCCTCTGTCACACGGCCCGTCTAGACAGGCTTGAACACCCCATACAACGACAGGGAAGGGCTCTCATGTCTTCAATCATCCACGTCCATGGCCGCCAGATCTACGACAGCCGCGGCAATCCCACCGTTGAAGTCGATGTGGTGCTGGACGATGGCAGCTTCGGCCGCGCCGCCGTTCCCTCGGGCGCTTCTACCGGCGCGCATGAAGCCGTCGAACTACGCGATGGCGGCAAGCTCTATAGCGGCAAGGGCGTCACCCAGGCCGTGGACAATGTGAACGAAGCCATCGCCGAGGAATTGCTGGGCATGGACGCGCTCGACCAGCGCGCCGTCGATCAGGCCATGATCGACCTGGACGGTACGGCCAACAAGGGCAAGCTGGGCGCCAACGCCATTCTCGGCGCGTCGCTGGCCGTCGCCAAGGCCGCTGCCGAATCGAGCGAATTGCCGCTCTACCGCTATATCGGCGGCCCGAACGCCCATGTCCTGCCCGTGCCGATGATGAACATCATCAATGGCGGCGAACATGCCGACAACCCGATCGACATGCAGGAGTTCATGATCCTGCCCGCCGGCGCCACCTCCATCGCCGACGCCGTGCGCATCGGCGCGGAAATCTTCCACACCCTCAAGAAGGGCCTCAGCGCCGAAGGCCACAATACCAATGTGGGCGACGAGGGCGGTTTCGCCCCCAATCTCGGCTCTGCCGACGAAGCGCTCGGCTTCATCATGCGCTCGATCGAAAAGGCCGGTTACAAGCCGGGCGAGGACGTGTTCCTCGGTCTCGATTGCGCTTCGACCGAATATTTCAAGAACGGCAAATACGAGATGGTCGGCGAGGGCAAGTCGCTCTCTCCCGAGGAAAATGTCCGCTTCCTCGAAGACCTCACCAATCGCTATCCGATCATCACCATCGAGGACGGCATGGCCGAAGACGATTGGGACGGCTGGAAGGCGCTGACCGAGGCCATCGGTGGCAAGGTGCAACTGGTGGGCGACGACCTGTTCGTCACCAATAGCCAACGCCTCGTTTCGGGCATCAAGATGGGTGTTGCCAATTCCATCCTGGTCAAGGTCAACCAGATCGGTTCGCTCTCCGAGACGCTCGACGCCGTCGATAAGGCGCACCGCGCCGGCTACACTTCGGTCATGTCGCACCGGTCCGGCGAAACCGAGGATTCCACCATTGCCGACCTCGCCGTCGCGCTCAATTGCGGTCAGATCAAGACCGGCTCGCTCTCCCGCTCCGACCGCATGGCCAAGTACAATCAGCTCATCCGCATTGAAGAGCAGCTTGGCTCGTCTGCGCGTTACGCCGGCTATTCGGTGGTCAAGGGCCGCTGATTTCCGGAACTGCATTGAATTTGGAGGCCGGGCCGGACGCCCGGCCTTTTCTGTTTTTGGAAATGCCCAGAACTAAGGCAGAGTGATCGGGTTAGAATCAACTCGCTTGGGGAGTTCTTGGGCATGATCAGGCGTCTGTCGGCCGAAGCTTTTGGTACATTCTGGCTCGTGTTCGGCGGGTGCGGCTCTGCCGTTCTCGCCGCGGGCATTCCTGAACTGGGCATCGGCTATGCCGGTGTCGCTCTGGCCTTCGGCCTTACCGTCCTGACCATGGCCTTCGCGGTCGGCCATATTTCCGGCGGTCACTTCAATCCGGCCGTTTCTCTCGGCCTCGCCGTTGCGGGCCGCTTTGAATACAAGGACCTGCTGCCATATTGGGCCGCGCAGGTTATCGGCGGCGCGCTGGGTGCCGCAGTGCTGTTCATCATCGCTTCGGGCACGACAGGATTTGTTGCCGGTGGCTTTGCCTCGAACGGGTACGATGCGCTCTCGCCGCACGGCTACAGCCTTGTTTCGGTCCTGATCATCGAAGTCGTGCTGACTGCCTTCTTCCTGCTGATCATCCTCGGCTCGACCTCGGCCAAGGCGCCGGCCGGCTTTGCGCCCATCGCCATCGGTCTCGGCCTGACCTTGATCCACCTGATTTCGATCCCGGTCAGCAATACCTCGGTCAATCCGGCCCGCTCCATCGCCGCTGCGATCTTTGCGGACACCGGTGCGCTAGGTCAGGTCTGGCTGTTCATCCTCGCCCCGCTGGCCGGTGCGGCTCTGGGCGCGATTATCTGGAAGACACTGCTCGACCGCGATTGATCGTTTCAAACAAAAACACCCTCGGCGCAATGCCGAGGGTGGTGCTTGTGCGTCTCCCGACTGCCTATTGAAACGCCGTCTCGGCAAAGCTGCGCAGCTTGCGCGAATGCAGCCGTTCCGCCGGCTGATCGCGCAGAATTTCCATGGCCCGCAAGCCGACCAGCAGATGCTGGTTGACCTGCGTCCGGTAAAAATCCGAGGCCATGCCGGGCAACTTCAATTCGCCATGCAGCGGCTTGTCGGAGACGCAGAGCAGGGTGCCGTAGGGCACGCGGAAGCGGAAGCCATTGGCGGCGATTGTGGCGCTTTCCATGTCGAGGGCCACGGCGCGCGACTGGCTCAATTGCCGTGTGATCGCCACCTGATCCCAGAGTTCCCAATTGCGGTTGTCGAAGGTCGCCACCGTGCCGGTGCGCATGATCTTCTTGGTTTCGACGCCCTGGGTCTGGGTGATTTCTTCCACCGCCTGTTCCAGCGCCACCTGCACTTCAGCAAGCGCGGGAATCGGCACGGAGAGCGGCAGGTCGGCGTCGAGCACATGGTCCTCGCGCACATAGGCATGGGCCAGAACGTAATCGCCCAGTTCCTGCGAATTCCGAAGGCCCGCGCAATGGCCCAGCATGATCCAGGCATGGGGCCGCAGCACGGCGATATGGTCGGTAATGGTCTTGGCGTTGGACGGGCCGACGCCGATATTGACCATCGTAATACCTTTGCCGCGCTCGGCGACCAGGTGATAGGCGGGCATTTGCGGGCTGCGAACCGGCACAGTGCCGGAGACGCCGCCGCCGGTCAGCATATTGTCGGTGACGACATTGCCCGGCTCGACAAAGCGCTGATAGACCTCGTGGCCGTTCTTCAGATGCTCCTTGGCGATGCGGCAGAATTCATCGATGTAGAAGGCGTAATTGGTGAAGATCACGAAATTCTGGAAATGGTCGGCATCGGTGCCGGTATAATGGGCCAGCCGGAACAGCGAATAGTCGACGCGCGGCGCGGTGAAGGCCGATAGTGGATAAGGTCCGCCGCGTGGCGGCACATAGGTGCCATTGGCGATTTCGTCATCGGTATTGGCCAGGTCCGGCACGTCGAACAGGTCGCGCAGCGGCACGTCCATGGCATTGAGCGTCGCGCCATCCACATGATCGCGCGGCCCCAGCGCGAAATGCAGCGGAATCGGGGTTTCAGACTCGCCCACATCGATCGTGCCGCCATGATTGGCGAGGATGACCGCGAACTGCTCCTGCAAATAACCCTTGAACAGGTCCGGCGCCGTCACCGTGGTGCGGTAGAGCCCCGGCGTGTGCAGATAGCCATAGGGCAGGGTGCTTTCATGCTTGGAATAGCTGGTCGAACGCACTTCCACCTGTGGGTAGAAGGCGCGCACGCGCCCCTCGGGGATCGTGCCCGCCGTCAGCGCCTCGAGATGGGCCCCGATGAATTCGCAATTGCGGTGATAGATATGGGCGATATGCGCCCAGGCCGCTGCCGGATCGGTGAAGGATTGCTTTTCGAGGCGCGGCGGGGTGAGAATATTCATCTTGTCCCTTGGTGCGGTCCCGCGGATCGGGCCGCTTGGCTGGAATCGTCTTTACTGTGCAGCCCATTATAGGGGCCGTGTGACGGCTTCTCAATGTGAGGGCGATGGGCAGAAAAGCGGCCTTCACAAAGCGGTGACCCGCTCTTTTATTGCCGCAATTGTCCCCCATCTTTTGATCAGTTCATCGGCACGGCAAGCGACCCATGCATCCGATGAGCGGGAAGTGATTGGCCGCTTGTCCCCCAAGCCCTCAACAGCGCGGCGAGTTGCTTCCCCCATAGAGGCCGCCCGGCAGAGATGCCGAGGCGGCCTTTCTATTGCGGATATTTTCCCGCCATATGGGCGAAGGCGAATTCGACCAGCTCGCGCAGCACCGCGAGGTCCACATCCGCCAGCTTTTTGACATAGAGGCAGGATTTTCCGGCGCGGTGCTTGCCCAGACGGGCCAGCAATTCTGCCTGCCGCGCCGCTTCGGCGCCGTCATAGGCCACCAGCACATAGAGGCTGAATTCACCCTTGCGCGGCGCGAAGCCGATGCGGAAGGAATCGCCCTCATGGCCCGAGGCATATTTGTAGTGATATTGCCCGAAGCCGATCATCGTCCCCCAGAGCACCGGCTCGTGCCCCGAGACCTCCCGCATCATCTCGACGAGCAACCCGCTCTCAGCCCGCTTGGAGGCGTCGACGATCCGGGCCACAAATTCCTCGACGTCGCCGCTATGTGGCCGTGTCTTCTGTTCCGCCAATCCGGGTTCCTCAGGGGCTGGTATAATCAAGCAGCGGCTCGGCATTGACGTCGCCGTCATAGGTGGCATCCACCTCGTAATAGACCAGTGAAAACTCGCCATCCTTGAAGGTCCAGACGCCGGAGGAGCTGGCGTCGCCAATGCCCCGCCAATAGGAATGGGAACTGATGGTCAATGTCTCCGGGTCAAAGTCTGAATTGACCAATAGGAGATTGGCCGACATCCCGGTCATCGTGATGCTCTCCAGCGGGCTGTCGATGTCGTCCTCCACCGCATATTTGGTATCGAAGCTGGGCACAGCGAAGGGCAGCGGCGTCAGCCCTTCAAAGTCACGATGGATATAATAGGCGTGCTGGACATTATAGGCGCCTGAGCCGCAGAAGATGCGGATCAGTGTCACCTCTTCCTCCTCCGCGCTGTCGCTCCAGCTCGGCTTGTAGCTGAAAGTCCATTCCATATAGGAATCTTCGGGGAAATAGCCGCCCTCGGCGGGCTGGCAATATTCCCCGCCCGCCAAAGCGTGCAGTTTTTGTGCCTGCTTTTTGAACGAGGCGTCCTGGGCCAGCGCCGGGGTCAGTGAAAGCGCTGCCAGCGGCAGCCAAAGCAATGGACGGATCATCCAGCATCCCTTATGTCGAAGCCGAAACGCGGGGATGGCTTCCCGCGCCTCCATTCAATCAGATCGAGGCCGATATGACCGCAAAAATCATCGATGGCAAAGCATTCGCGGAAAACCTGCGCATCTCTATTGCCGGTCACGTCGCCCGCCTGAAGCAAGAGCATGAAATTACCCCCGGCCTTGCGGTGATTATTGTAGGTGAAGACCCCGCCAGCCAGGTCTATGTCAGCAACAAGACAAAGCAGACCGCCGAGGTCGGCATGAACTCGTTCAAGCATGAGCTTGCCGCCGATGTGGCGGAAGCCGACTTGCTGGCGCTTGTTCACCGGCTCAACGCCGATCCTGCCGTCCACGGCATTCTCGTGCAGATGCCGGTGCCAAAGCATATCGATGCCAACAAGGTCATCGAGGCCATCGCCCCGGCCAAGGACGTCGATTGCTTCACGCCCGCTAATGTCGGCAAGGTGCAGATCGGGCTTCCCGGTCCGGTTTCCTGTACGCCGCTCGGCTGCCTCATGCTGCTGCGCGCCGAATTGGGCAGCCTCGAAGGCAGGAACGCCGTCATTATCGGCCGCTCCAACCTGGTCGGCAAGCCGATGATGCAATTGCTGCTGCGCGATAATTGCACCGTGACCGTGGCCCATTCGCGCACGCAGAACCTTGCCGATGTGGTTCGGCAGGCCGACATCGTCGTTGCCGCCGTCGGTCGTCCTCAGATGGTCAAGGGGGACTGGATCAAGCCGGGCGCCGTGGTGATCGATGTGGGCATCAACCGCGTTCCTGCGCCGCACAAGGGTGAAGGCAAGACCCGTCTGGTTGGCGACGTCGATACAGAGGCTGCCGCCGTCCACGCCGCCGCCATTACCCCGGTGCCCGGCGGCGTTGGCCCGATGACCATTGCCTGCCTCCTCGCCAATACGATCACCACTGCCAGCCTCATCAACGGCCTCGTGCCGCCGCGCGACCTCACTGCATGAGTCTGGTTCCGCACGATCCCGGCGGCAAGGTGCGCCTGCGCCTCGGCGAGGGCGTTCGTGGCGATGTGGTGATGAGCGAGGATGGCCGCTATCGCCAGCTCATGCGCCGCTGGCTCGGCGATGTTTTCCCCGACCGCTATATTCTGTTCATCGGCATGAACCCATCCACTGCCGATGCCAGCGTAGATGATCCCACCTGCGCCCGGGAATGGACCTTCGCCCGGCGCGAGGGCTTTTCCGCCATGGTGAAATGCAATGTCGGCGATTACCGCGCCACCCACCCTAAAATGCTGGTGGCGCCTGGAATCGTCGCCGTCTCTCCCGCCAATATTCCCGCCATCCGCCAGGCAGCGCATGGGGCAGGGCGCATCGTGCTTTGCCATGGCAAGCTCAACCGGGCTCTTGCGCCCGCCGGCCAGGAAATCGTCGATACGCTTCGCGCCGACGGCCTTGATCTGTGGTGTTTCGGGGTCAATGCCGACGGCTCGCCCAAGCATCCGCTCTATTTGCGAGCCGATACGCCGCTCGTAACCTTTGCCTAGACGTCGTCTCGAATTGCTGCGGTATATTGTTCACAATCCCCGCAAAACCGGGGTTTGCCGGTTTGCCCGGGCTTGTCGGGTCGAATTTTCCGGTCCATTAACAGCTTTGCACCGTCGGGCTTTCGAAAACCCCCGGATTTCCTTGCGTTTCTAGCAGAATCGTCAAAGGTTGTCGGCGTTTTCGTTCGCCAGTGACGGCGGGCATTCACTGTGAGGAAACGCTATGAACAAAAACGATCTGGTTGGCGTCGTTGCCGACAAGGCTACGATCACCAAGGCACAGGCCGCCGAAGCGGTTGACGCAGTGTTCGAAGCCATCACCGCTTCCCTGAAGGGCGGCGAAGAGGTTCGTCTGGTTGGTTTCGGCACTTTTGCCGTCTCCCAGCGCAAGGCTTCCACCGGCCGCAACCCGGCCACCGGCGCCGAGATTCAGATTCCTGCTTCGAACCAGGCAAAGTTCAAGCCCGGCAAGGGTCTCAAGGACGCGATCAACTAAGATCGTCTGTTACGAGGCATCGCATGGAAGGCGGGACCGGGTTCCGCCTATGCTGTGCAGTGACAAGGCTGGAGTGGCCCATTGTGGTCGTCAGATCGCAGGCCGCTCCGGGCCATCGGCTCCGCGCAGGAACTGCCGGGGCCGTTTTGCTTTATAATGACAGTTGACGGCCAGGGGCGGGCACCCTAATCAGGGCTCCGTTCCGGTCTCAATGGCGCGGGCGATTAGCTCAGTTGGTAGAGCGCTTCGTTTACACCGAAGATGTCGGCGGTTCGAGCCCGTCATCGCCCACCATTCCCGCCCTCAGGGACACAATCCAAAATTTGCGCTCAACGCTGACAGTCCGTTAGCGAGAAGCGCCAAGATGCGGCACCGACGCGAATCTTGCGTGCCGCGTGAAGAAAAGCGCGTTACCGCTTCTCATTGCATAAGTTTTCCACATGAAGATGGCGCTTTCACAAAAATGTCTTCGCAATGCGATGAGGTCGCTTGACTTCACCATGGGGGGTCGGTAAACGGACCACACGTTGCGCGGACGACTTGTTCGCTAGCGCTGCGGGAGTAGCTCAGTTGGTTAGAGCGCCGGCCTGTCACGCCGGAGGTCGCGGGTTCGAGCCCCGTCTCTCGCGCCACCCTTTTTTAGGGTTTGCACGTTTTCTCCCCAAAACAGTTTCAACTTTTTGAACATGTTCTGTTCCGTTGCCAGCCTTTGGCGTCCGACTTTTCGGGCTCCGTCTGCCTGGCGGATGGCGGCCACATTGACCGGGATATAGGTCTTTTGCAGCTTCCGGTTCTGGTCAATGGAATCGCCCATCTCGGCGGAAAGCGATTCCACGGATTCCTTCGACGGCACCGGTTCGTCGCATGTCCATCAGGCGCCGCTTTTCGTCCTTACCGAACACGCGCCTGCGCAGGTCGGAAAATTCATCGACCAGCGAATCCTTGGTATAGGGTCTTGGCGGCTGCAGCCGTCCATCCTTCTCGCCTGGCTGATAGTCCCGGCTCCGGAATAGGGGGCGTCTTCATGCAGCTCGAAGGGTAGGGTGGCAATGTAGGCTTCCACCAGCCGGCGGGCTCTGGGAGAGAGAATGCCGAAAGCCGCTTCGCCAGTTTTGCCGCGCTCCACGGAGAATGCCATGTCAGACTCGCTGGCAACGGCGTGGGCCGGGGTCAGTGTTCGAGCATCAACCAGGGTAAACTGAGTATCCCAGCGCACGGCGACGATGCATGATGGTCCGCATGGCTCAGTTGATGAGCTGCAGAAAGTCGATAACAATGGCCGAGATGGCACCGACCGCTGTGACGAACACACCCACGACGAATATTGAATTGGCCCTGTCAAATTTGCGTTTGACAACAGAATCGTGGCCCAGAAACCGGGTTAGGGCAACTGCCTGAATTAGAATGCCAGCGGAGATCATCGCCAGCGTCGGCAGGTCGATCAGAGTCCATGGCAATGGGTTACTAGCCCACTGGGTTATGAAATTCAGCGAAAACGCCAGCATTATCCCGGCAACGGTCAGGGTGCCGTTTCTGAATAGCAGTTCGACCTTCTGTTCGGATGATTCTTGATCTGTCAAAAGCGGCACTCCAGAGCCTATTCCCCCAGCAAACGCCACGGCCCGCGCACGCTAGCGGCCTGGCAATTGCTTCCTCACGCGCAGACTTAAACAAACACATAGCCACGTGCCAAGAGCCCATCGACTGGCAAGAATGGATTTGCGTGATGTTAGATTAGGGCCTGGTTTCCCAATCATAACTAGGAGCGTACAGGTGCTCAGTTTTGCAATGTGGGCACCCCCACGAGAGGCCTGACTTGCCCAACTGACGTGTGTGATGGAGCCCGCTCTTCCTCTCGATGGAGTACGAGCAGTGGGGCGTGCCTTTGGGTTGGCCGTCAGCCAGGGTGTCAAAGTAGAAGCCACCCACGAACGCTTTGCCTGTGAGATCGGTTGAAAACGCCGTTAGTTGTTCGGTCTCATCGTCTTTGGAGCGCGCTTCTCCCCTGGCATCTTGGAGCTGTATCCTAACGTCGGATAGTTGCCCCATGAGAGGCACTAGCTGCGCTCGTTGGGCCGCCTAATCCATACTGCGATCGAGTTGCCTGAGATCCTTTGTAATTTGAATCGCGGTCGAGACACCCGCAAGGGCAGCGACCCAGTCAACCATGACCATCCTCCGAAACCCTAGACATGAGCGCTTCGCCCTGGCGCTCGCCAAGGGCAGCCGTCTGCTCCGGCGGGCAAGGTCAGCGTCTTTACAATTTCGGGTTCCACCCATTCGTACATGCCGACTTGGCGGTGTTGACTGAAGTCTGCGCAGGCCCGCTCATGCCAGTCATGGGCGCTTTGCGGCGTCGTGCTCGGCTGTGGAGGCTTGGTCAAGGTGTAGGTTGCGCCGGTCGCGGTATCGATCGGCACAGCGCCGGAACCGGGCGCAAAATTGACGTGACCAAGATACATGCAGGGCATGTGGTCGCCGCCTACATTTTCGACTGAAATCGTGCATTCGACTTCTGCACGCTGTTCGAAAAATCTTAGGCTGGGTGCGAATTCAACGGCATGCGAAAAAGCTTCGCGATCATTGGCAGTTCCGCCCAATTCGGCAGAATGCTCGCCATCGCTGATCGCCAGGCCCAATGCGCGCGATCGAACGGGATATTGGGGAGTTCTCATGCGGCCGATGATCTTCGCCCGCCTGTGGAGAGCCCATTGCGGTGCCGCCGCAATGGACGAAGAAGGCGCCGTAGGTTTTGCGGAAGGAGCGCGTATCGAGCGGCGCGTCAAACACCGATCGCATCGTCAGCCGCCTTTCACCCACCCAGGCATCCCAGATCTGCTGTCCTTGAGCGGCAACAGGATGAAGCGAGCCATTCCGGTGGAGAGCTCAAGCGCCTCAACGCCGGAAGCGTATCTGAAGGCGAGAACACGGACTGCACCGTGCTCGATGAACCGCTTCCTCGGTCGTGGCGGCAAGGCTGTTGATGATCGGCTGAGCGACATCCACCGCCGGCGGAAAGGCGGAAAGCAGGTCGCCAGACCATTGAGCTGCGTCGAGAGCACCAGCGGCTCGGTGCCCGGCGGTCGCACTAAATATCCCCTTGCCTCGAGGACATCGAGCGCCTGTTCCCGCGCTGGAACAGAGTAAGACGATTCCAGGCTTCTGCCGCGGGTTCTGGCCGCAGCATTATTCGACCTATGAGAACCGATCCTGCCCTGTTCCGATGCCGCTTGATTGCTCCGCCCTATAGCTTCCGTCGAACTTTCTATGGCCTTAGCTTGGCCGTTGTCCGCTTGGCGAGCCCGGCGTCAGCGCATGCGGTGGACGTGCAACCAGCTAGCGCCCGCGCAGTCAAAAATCGGCACTGCCTGCTGGGGACTGCCCTTCTCTAGCGGCAGCATGACAACGCGGGAGGAATCCCAACCGGCAACGAGCACGCAATCGGGCCGCACAGCGATGTGCTGTGGCCAATGCACGCCCGTATCGACTTCGCCGATCAGTTTCGGCTCTTCCGCGCTCACATCGAAGGTGGCGAGTGTATCGTAGGAGCGATTGGCCAAATACACATGCCGGCCATCGGCGCTGCGCCGGATGTCGCCGGGGTAGTTGCGTTCCCAGCGCGATTTCGCAGGGCCGGTGCACTGGGTGCTGCGGATATTCGCCCAGTCCCCAGCCGTTCCGCCAAGATGTCCGGTGATCAGGATTTCGCCCAGTTCACCACTTACGGCGAGGCGGCCATCTTCCAGAATGACGCCGTGGCGCGGACCTGTACCTGGCGGCACGGGCGTCGTCCGCACTTCGGTGAGGATTTCGGAATTGTCCTTGGTGAGGTCCAGGGTGAACTCGCGCACGCAATCTGCGCCCAGATCGATGACAATGAGCGTTTCGCCCTTGAAAAAGGCCTGATGGGGATGGGCGTCCTCCTGCCGGGACGCGTCGGGTCCGCTGCCGGACAGTTTGACCAGCGAAACGGGACCATCGAATGTCCCGTCCGGGCCGAGCTTTTGTAGCGTCAGCGTGCTGGTAGTGTAATTGACTGCAATCAGCAGGCGACCGCTGGGATCGACGGTGAGATCGCAGGGCTCGACCCCCATGCTCAGCGTGGCGGCGATGCGTTCCTCGCGGCTGGAATCGATATGCCACGCAAAAAGCCGACCTTCTTCGACGCCTGCGGTGCCATAAATCACGGGAATTGAGGGATGTGCGGCAAGTGAGGATAACTGCCCCACAGTGTCGATCTGGTGGCCGGACCAACCCGCATCGCCTTCCGTCCACAGCCAGAGACCATGTTCGTCCCCCACGCCGCGAGAGGCGACAAGCAGAACTTCATTCGATTCGAAAACTTTGCCACTCATGCTTTTACTCCGATGAGCCTGCCCCGAAACCTTCCCAGGTTGCCACGATTTCGCCCTTGGCGAGGATTGAAGCTTTTCTCAGCAAAGCGAAGGGCATGCAAACATGATTTGGATGATCTCGAGCCGGCATCCCACCGGCAGCGGTGGTGGCTCACCTCTGGCTCGATAACGCGGCCTGCCGCGCTCTTCCGACATGCGTTTCAGAACTCACCCTGGGCGCGTTCACCAAATGCCATGGCCGGGATAATCATCGCGATGGGGGCCGGCGGGAGCAAGGTCCGTCGACAAGGACTTCGAGCCTGCATCGATGCAGGCACGGTGGGGGTCGGGATGGCTGGTGACGGTGGCAATGACCCGCACGGCGGTGTTGAGCGTGGCATTTGCAGTAGATTCACCGTAAGGGCGCATGTGCGGACGAAAAGACACGTTCTGCGGCAAATGCTTGAGCGCCGGGACGGCAGAAGCATCAACATGGCGACGGTGGCGTCTTCGCTGAAGATCGTCCCCAGCCTGGCCGCCGATCCCATCTCAGAGGCCGCTGTCGTCGGACTGACCAAGTCGCTCGCAGCGGATTATACGGCCAGCAATATTCGCGTAAACGCGATCTGCACCGGTACTGTGGACAGCCCCAGACTGCACGAGAGATGGCACATCACCGTCGACTTCGAAGCGGCAAGGCGGGCGTTCATCGGCCGGCAGCCGACCGGTCCATCGCGCGGGCGGGAGAGGGTGCTGATATCGCCGTTTATCTGGCTGACGCAACCTATATGACCGGCCAGGCCCACATCATCGACAGCGGCTGGACCGCCTGAGGTCCGGCTTGCCGGAAGCCGTACGCGGCGTTGCCGGGTGCAGCGGCATGTGCTGGCACGTTCATATGTTCGGCTATGATCACGTTGAGGCATCTGAGCTGTTGGCAATTTCCAGCAGCGCGTCGGCATGGCATGGGCCTCCCAGCGGGCACCAGCAGGCAAGGTTCTTGCCCGACAGAGCCGCGCGTATCTCGGCGTCGCTCGGGTATCCGGCGGCCTCTCGCATCTTGGCGTCGGCCAGCATGGCCCTGAACATCCCAACGGAGCTGGCCCGGTCGGGAGCCACCTTTCCCAATGCGCCCGCTTTGCCGATGGGAAAGGGATTGCCCCATTTGCTCGGCCGGCAGACCTTCAATGTGTGCTCAGGCATTCGCCATCCCTTGTGGCGGGAGAGTTGAACACGGACTGGCTTGGATTCTCTCGACATGCAAGGCTCCGAGGCTGCGCTGACGACGACAAGCACGATAAACCCACCCGTCGCGACCTGTCTCGAATTCTATTGGCTCGAATTCGAGCGGCGCGCTGTGCAAGTTTTTGCGGATAAAAACCCTCCTGCCGAACCGGAGGCCATCGGTTTCGCGCGTTCGATCGCCAGAGGCTTCATTTCGTTGTGAACCGGGTGATCTGGTCCCGGAGCAGGATCATATTAGACAAGTGGTTCCCGATCTCATGAGGTGTCGCAATGCCCCGAACGCTTGCCGCTCCAGTCGATCGCCTCCGTCGCCGCTTGCTGGCAGCGATTGCTGTCACGCCCGTGCTCGCATTGCAGCTACCGGCGCAAGGACAGGAGGCGCCCGTGGTGATCCCGCCACCACAATCCGATTTGGACGAAAGCGGCGACAATGCCGTGGCCGTTTTGGCCGGGGGATGCTTCTGGGGTGTGCAGGGGGTATTCCAGCGGGTGAGGGGCGTGAAGAGCGCTGTTTCCGGCTATGCCGGCGGATCGGCCGAAACCGCCACCTATGACTTGACCACACGCGGCGATACCGGCCATGCCGAGGCGGTCGAGATCACCTACGATCCCCGAGAAGTCAGCTTTGGCACGCTTCTGCAAGTCTATTTTTCTGTCGCGCATAACCCCACGCAACTGAATTTTCAGGGACCGGATCGCGGCACGCAATATCGCTCCGCAATTTTCGTGCTTGATCAGGCGCAGGAGAAAATCGCCCGTGCCTATATTGCCCAACTCGACGATGAGGGTCTGTTCGATGGGCCGATCGTCACCACGCTCGAGCCCTTGGACGTGTTCTATCCGGCCGAACAATATCATCAGGATTTTTTGACCCTGAATCCGACCTGGCCCTATATTGTCATCCACGATCTTCCCAAGATCCAGGCGCTGGAGCGGCTATTTCCCTCCCTGTTTCGGGCCGAGCCGATATTGGTGGGCATGCTGCCGCCGGCTTAGGGCTGCAGCCGTGAGGAGCGGACGACGGCAATACCCTTCCGGAACCGGTCGCACGGATGAACGTTGCCATTTTTGAGACCCTGAAATGGGAGAGACGGCATGCGCATGACCGGCACGATCGTTTTCGTCAGTGTGGTTTCCGGACTGCCCATCGGCGCGGTCGGCGCGGCCGACATCATAACCGTTCCAGTTTCGACCCAGTCGGCGCTGCCTCTATACCAGGACGCCGCATTCGACTGGGGCGGCTTTTATGCCGGAATTTATGGCGGGATTCAGAACAGTGGGGCTGGAGGGCAGCAATTTGGCGCGGGGCTCAATGCCGGCGTTAACGCCCAATTCGACTTCTATCTCTTCGGCGCCGAGGTGGCGGTAACCGGTTTGGCCGATAACGGGGCCGGCGAAACAGCCTATGGCCAGATCCTTGGCCGGGCAGGGCTCGTCGTAACCGATGACGTGTTGCTTTACGCCGCCGGAGGTTACGGCATCGATCTGGGTCCGCCTGCCGAAGAAGACGTGCTGATCGGCGGAGGTGTCGAATTCGCGGTAGCCGATTCCGTGTCGGTGCGCGCCCAATACCTGCATGGCTTCCCGACCCTGGGCGGAAATCCCAAGGACCAAGTGGCCATTGGCGCGAACTTTCACTTTTAACGCCCTGTCCCGTGCCGATGAAGGAAGTTGCTACCGAATGGCGGCGTCCAATGGCCTGATTCCCATTCGCACGCGAGTTGAGGTCTCGATTCGCTTAGGCTGGGCGGTGGAAGGCCTTGCCGATTGCGTTTGCGGCCGGAATGTGGCAGCGTCCGCCTCATTCCGGCGACAGGATTGACTGCCACGATCGCAATTTGCTCAATGAAAGACGCCTGGAAGCTGGCTTTTGTATCAAATTGAACCAATTCCGGGGCATTCCTGCAACAGGTGCCTGAAAATGGTCATCAAATTTTATCCGCACTTCTCAATTTGAGAGGTGGTGGGGTTGTCAGCCCCGCGCCTGTGGGGCATTTATCGGATCGACTACGGTTAACTCTATTGGGAGTGCAAGATATGTTTGTACGTTCTCTCGCTATCGGCGTTTCCGCCGCAGCTCTTATGGTTGGTGGCGCTCAGGCCGCTGACCTGATCATCCCGACCACCCCGCAGCCGGTTTACACCGCTGCTGGTTTTGACTGGGAAGGCCTCTATGCTGGTGTCCGTCTGGGCGGCCAGTTCATTGGTGCCAACGCAGGTCAGTATGCTGGCGCCTCCAACAGCACCACCTATGGTGTTATCGGTGCCGCCGTCGGCGTGAACTTCATCCCGGTCGACCCGGTCCTGCTCGGTATCGAAGTTACCGGCGACTACAACTGGAACAGCGCTGCAGCTGTGACCTCCACCAGCGAATTCTTCGCGAACCTGCGCGTTGGTGCCATCGTCACCGATAACGCCATGGTCTATGCACTGGGCGGCGTTGGTATCTCCAATGACGGCGTCACTTCTCAGGGCGTGTACCAGCTGGGTGGTGGTGTTGAGTTTGCCGTTACCGACGCTGTCACCGTCCGCGGTGAAGTCGTTGGCCAGGGCGACTTCCGCTCGGAAGTCGGCGACACCTTCTTTGAATCCGCCAAGGCAACTGTCGGCGTGTTCTACCACTTCTAAGAACGTTGCGTGGCGGGGCGACATCGCCCCGCTGCCAGTTTCTTGCAGCCCATTTCGGCGGACCGATCATATCGGGCCGCCGTTTTGGTTTTTTGGCGAGAATCACGGGATGCACGGGAGGCGGGCTGTCGGCGCATTCGGCTGGACCTGGGGAACTGCTGTGCGGTTACCAGAACTCCCGATTGATGTGGAAAATCTGATCGTCTCCTGCAAATTGCCGGGTAAGTCAGTGCAGAAGTGCCGCCTTTGTTACATGATAATTTTTATCATATTTTCTTTCCCTTGAAACGTTTTGGGGGAAGGTCTAAGCCCTTCGGCATCACCTGTGCGTCGGCTGGTTTGCCCCAATTGCAGACGAGCCCGCGCCCATCACGGCCGCCTCGGCCGCTTGAACTTTAGGCTGCCGCATGACCGATCTGCTCAGCAATTATCTGCCCATCGTCATCTTTATTGCACTTGCGGCAATTATTGGCGGTGCGCTTCTGGTTGCGCCTTTCCTCGTGTCGCTGAAGCGCCCCGACCCCGAGAAGCTCTCCGCATTCGAAGCGGGCTTCGAGGCGTTTGGCGATGCGCGCATGAAGGTGGATGTGCGCTTTTATCTGGTCGCTATCCTGTTCATCATCTTCGACCTGGAAGTGGCGTTCCTCTTCCCCTGGGCCGTCGCCTTCCGTGAAGTGGGCTGGTTCGGTTTCTGGTCGATGATGATCTTTCTCGGCGTGCTGACCATCGGCTTTATCTATGAATGGCGTAAGGGAGCTCTGGAATGGGATTGACCCCGTCCAGTTCGACACTGGTTACCCCGCGTCCCTCGGGCGCGCTCGATCCTGCGACCGGCAAGCCTGTTGGCGCCGATGATCCGTTCTTCGCCGGCGTCAATAACGAGCTTGCTGACAAGGGTTTTCTCGTCACGACCGTGTCACAGCTCATCACTTGGGCGCGCACCGGTTCGTTGATGTGGATGCAGACGGGTCTGGCCTGCTGCGCCGTGGAAATGATGCAGATGTCGATGCCGCGCTACGACATCGAACGTTTCGGTACGGCACCGCGCGCTTCGCCGCGCCAGTCTGACGTGCTGATCGTCGCGGGAACGCTGACCAACAAAATGGCTCCGGCCCTGCGCAAGGTCTATGACCAGATGCCGGAGCCGCGCTACGTCATCTCCATGGGCTCCTGCGCCAATGGCGGTGGCTATTATCACTATTCCTATTCCGTGGTGCGGGGCTGTGACCGCGTGCTGCCGGTGGACGTCTACGTTCCTGGCTGCCCGCCGACGGCCGAAGCGCTTCTCTACGGCATTTTGTTGCTGCAGAAGAAAATCCGCCGCGACGGCACGATCGAACGATAGGGCAGGGGCATGGACGAGACAATTGTTATCGACCCGCTCGTGGCGCTCGGCGAACACATCACCACGTCCCTGGGTGACGCGGTCCTGGGCTTCGAAGTGGCGTTCGGCGATCTGGCGGTCACCGTGCAGCGCGATTCGATCGTCAATGTGGCGACATTCCTGCGCGATGATCCGAAATGTCGTTTTATCGGCTTCGTCGATGTCTGCGGTGCCGACTACCCGGCGCGGGAATTCCGCTTCGACGTGGTCTATCATCTGCTGAGCCCGCATCTGAACCAGCGCATCCGCGTCAAGCTCGAAACCGACGAGGCCACTCCCGTGCCCTCTATCTGCGACGTGTTCTCCGGTGCGGACTGGTTCGAACGCGAAACCTACGACCTATATGGCGTGCAATTCTCGGGTCACCCCGACCTGCGGCGCATCCTCACCGATT
The DNA here is from genome assembly GCF_015158295.1 of Devosia faecipullorum. GTDB lineage: Bacteria > Pseudomonadota > Alphaproteobacteria > Rhizobiales > Devosiaceae > Devosia > Devosia faecipullorum. Next base: position 119,651 of record NZ_JACDXV010000001.1, read on the forward strand.
ATGGCTTTGACGGGCACCCGCTGCGCAAGGACTTCCCGCTCACCGGCTTCGTGGAAGTCCGTTACGACGAAGAACGCAAGCGCGTGGTCTACGAGCCCGTCAAGCTGACGCAGGAATTCCGCTCGTTCGATTACCTGTCGCCTTGGGAAGGCACCGACTATGTGCTGCCCGGCGACGAGAAGGCGAAGAACTGATGTCTGAAGTCGAAGTCCGCAACTTCACGCTCAATTTTGGTCCGGTTCATCCGTCGGCGCACGGCGTGCTGCGCATGATTCTGGAGCTGGACGGCGAACTGGTCCAGCGCGTAGATCCGCATGTCGGCCTGTTGCATCGCGGCACAGAGAAGCTGATCGAATCCAAGACCTACCTTCAAGCGGTGCCTTATTTCGATCGCCTCGATTATGTGGCTCCGATGAACCAGGAGCATGCTTTCGCGCTGGCCGTGGAGCGAATGCTGGGGATCGACGTGCCGCGTCGCGGCCAACTCATCCGCGTGCTCTACTCCGAAATCGGGCGCCTCTTGGCCCACCTGATGAACGTCACGACGCAAGCCATGGATATTGGCGCGCTGACCCCGCCGCTCTGGGGATTCGAACAGCGTGAAAAGCTCATGGTGTTTTATGAGCGCGCTTCAGGTGCCCGCATGCATGCTGCCTATTTCCGCCCCGGTGGTGTCCATCAGGACTTGCCGCAAGCGTTGATCGACGACATTGCGGCGTTCTGCGAGGAATTTCCCAAGGCACTGGACGATATTGATACGCTGCTGACCGAAAACCGCATCTTCAAGCAGCGCAACGTCGATATTGGCGTCGTGAGCCTTGAAGAGGCATGGGGGCAGGGCTTCTCCGGAACGATGGTGCGCAGTGCCGGCGCGGCGTGGGACTTGCGCAAGGCGCAGCCCTATGACTGCTATGCCGAAATGGAGTTCGACGTTCCGGTCGGTTCCAGTGGCGATTGCTATGACCGCTACCTGATCCGCATGGAAGAAATGCGCCAGGCGAACCGCATCATGCAGCAATGCATCGCCAAGCTGAATGCGGCAGACGGCAAGGGGCCGGTCGCGTCCACTGACGGCAAGGTCGTTCCGCCCAAGCGCGGCGAGATGAAGCGCTCGATGGAAGCGCTGATCCATCACTTCAAGCTCTATACCGAGGGCTACAAGGTGCCGGCCGGCGAGATCTATGCCGCCGTGGAAGCCCCCAAGGGCGAATTCGGGGTCTATCTGGTGGCCGACGGCACCAACAAGCCCTATCGCTGCCATATCCGTGCTCCGGGCTTCGCGCACCTGAGCGCCATGGATCGTCTGTGCCGCGGCCACATGCTGGCCGACGTGACGGCGATCCTGGGTTCGATTGATATTGTGTTCGGAGAGGTTGATCGCTGATGGCTACGCGACGCCTTGCAGACGAGTCGGTGCAACCGGCAAGTTTTGCCTTTACCGCAGAAAATCAGGCCTGGGCTGAAAAGCGCATCGGGCTCTATCCGCCCGGCCGGCAGCAATCGGCTGTCATTCCGCTGCTGATGCGTGCGCAGGATCAGGAAGGCTGGGTCACTCGCGCGACCATCGAGACAATCGCGGAAATGCTGGGCATGCCATATATCCGCGTGCTGGAAGTGGCCACCTTCTACACCCAGTTCCAATTGGTGCCGGTGGGTAAGCGGGCCCATATCCAGGTCTGCGGCACGACGCCTTGCATGTTGCGAGGCGCCGAAGGGCTGATCGATGTTTGCAAGAACAAGATTCACCCCGAACCGCATCACCTCAATGAAGATGGCTCGATGAGCTGGGAAGAAGTGGAATGTGCCGGCGCCTGCGTGAATGCGCCCATGGTTGCCATTTTCCACGACACCTATGAGGATCTGACACCGGAACGCCTGGAAGAAATCATCGACGCTTTCCAGTCCGGAAACGGCGCCAGCATCAAGCCAGGACCGCAGGTCGATCGGCAATTTGCTGCGGCGGAAGGCGGCCAGACGACATTGCTGGAACAGCCCAGCGCCAAGCGGGAGAAGTTCGTGCCGCCGCCGGCTGCCGACGCACCCGCCGTGGCCGCACCTGCCGCACCAGCACCTACTACAGCAGGCAAGCCCAAGGATGTCGCCGAGGAAAACGCTCCGGCGCTCAAGGGAACGCCGGCGGATGCCAAGGTGTCCGTCGCCAAGGCCGAAGGCGAACGCAAAGCCGCCGCGCGCTCTGCCAAGGCGGAAAGTGGCGAGCCGAACAAGGCCATGCGCGAAGATGCCGTGGGCGCCGAAGTGCCTGGCGGCAAAGTTGATGGTGGCAAGGCGGTCGGCAAGGCCAGCGCGGTCGCACCCGCCGAGGGTGGCACCTCGACTTCGGCCAAGAAGGCCAAGAATGCTGCCAAGCCGGTAGAGGCCAGCCCAAGGGAAGTGACGCCGACCGCCGAGAAGGGCGGGCCTGCACAGCCTCTATTCGAGCGCCCCGCTGGCGAGCCCGACGACCTCAAGCTCATTTCAGGCGTCGGTCCCGTGCTGGAAGGCCGGTTGCATGCTTTGGGCATTACCACCTATGCGCAGATCGCCGGATTCAAGCAGACCGATATCGCCCGTGTCGATGAGGTGCTGAATTTCCGAGGCCGTATCGAGCGCGACGAATGGGTCAAGCAGGCCAAGGCGCTCGCCAAGGGCGGCGTCGAGGAATACCGCAAGGTGTTCGGGAAGGACCCGCGCTAAATGGCCAGTCGCAAGATCAACTTTGGCACGCTGACCCTGATGGACTACGCGATCGGCGTGATCCTGACGCTGGTCGCCACTGCCATGGTGACGGGTCTTGAGATGGCTGCAAATCTCACCCTGCCGAGCTTTATGGCTTCGGCAGCCGGGGCGGCGATCGGTATTGCCGCCTGGTTCACTTATCTGTTGAAGCGGAAAAGCTGATCATGCTCGCTGACAAGGATCGCATTTTCACCAATCTCTACGGCCGTCACGACTGGACGCTCGAAGGCGCGCGCCAACGCGGCGCTTGGGATGGGACCAAGGGATTCATCGACAACGGCCGGGACTGGATCGTCAACGAGGTCAAGGCCTCGGGCCTGCGTGGTCGCGGCGGCGCGGGGTTCCCCACAGCGCTCAAATGGACCTTCATGCCCAAGGAAGGCGCCGGCGACGGCCGTCCCTGCCAGCTTCTGGTCAATGCCGACGAATCCGAGCCCGGCACCTGCAAGGACCGCGAGATTTTGCGGCACGATCCGCACCATCTGGTCGAGGGTTGCCTCTTGGCCGGCCGCGCCATGGGCGCGCACATTGCCTATATCTACGTGCGCGGCGAGTTCATCCGTGAGCGGCAGAACTTGGAAGCAGCCGTTCAGCAGGCCTATGATGCCAGGCTGATCGGCAAGAACAATATCCATGGCTGGGACTTCGACATCGTCGTTCATCATGGCGCCGGCGCCTATATCTGCGGCGAAGAGACCGCGCTGATGGAAAGCCTGGAAGGCAAGAAGGGCCAGCCGCGCCTCAAGCCGCCATTCCCGGCCGCCATGGGCGTCTATGGCAATCCCACAACCGTCAACAACGTCGAATCCATCGCCGTTGTGCCGGAAATTCTGCGCCGCTCTGGCGCCTGGTTCGCCTCCATTGGCCGCGCCAACAATACCGGCACCAAGTTGATGTGTGTGTCGGGCCATGTGAACAGGCCCGCTACCTTCGAAGAAGCCATGGGCCTTACCTTCGAGGAAATCATCGAAAAGCATTGCGGCGGTATTCGCGGTGGCTGGGATAACCTGCTGGCTGTGATCCCCGGCGGCTCTTCGGTGCCTTGCGTGCCGGGCGAGAAAATCCGCAATGCCGTCTACGACTTTGATGGCTTGCGCGACGTCGGCTCCTCAATGGGCACGGCTGCGATCATCGTCATGGACAAGTCCACCGATATCATCAAGGCCATCTGGCGCCTGTCGGTTTTCTACAAGCATGAAAGCTGCGGCCAGTGTACGCCCTGTCGCGAAGGCACCGGCTGGATGATGCGCGTCATGGAGCGCATGGTGCAGGGCCGCGCGCAGAAGCGCGAGATCGACATGCTGTTCGAAGTGACCAAGCAGATCGAAGGCCACACCATCTGCGCGCTGGGTGACGCCGCTGCCTGGCCGATCCAGGGATTGATCCGCAACTTCCGTCATGTGATCGAAGAGCGGATTGATCAATATACCTATTCGTCCACCAGCGACGGCGCCGTGCCGTCGATCGCTGCGGAGTAAGTCGATGGCTTCCATCAAGGTTGACGGCCTGCTCGTCGAAGTTCCAGACCATTATACCCTCATGCAGGCCGCCGAAGCAGCCGGCGCTGAAATTCCGCGTTTCTGCTACCATGAACGCCTGTCCGTGGCCGGAAATTGCCGCATGTGCTTGGTGGAAGTGAAGGGCGGCCCGCCCAAGCCGCAGGCCAGCTGCGCCATGGCCGTACGCGACCTGCGCCCCGGTCCGAACGGCGAACCGCCCGAAATGTTCACCAACACGCCCATGGTCAAGAAGGCCCGCGAAGGCGTGATGGAATTCCTGCTGATCAACCATCCGCTCGATTGCCCGATCTGCGATCAGGGCGGTGAATGCGATTTGCAGGACCAGGCCATGGCCTATGGCGTCTCCGGCTCGCGCTTTTTCGAGAACAAGCGCGCCGTCGAAGACAAATATATGGGCCCGCTGATCAAGACCTCGATGAACCGCTGCATTCACTGCACGCGCTGCGTCCGCTTCACCACCGAGGTCGCCGGCATTTCCGAACTCGGCCTGATCGGTCGTGGCGAGGACGCCGAGATTACCCCTTATCTGGAACGGGCGCTGACCAGCGAATTGCAGGGCAATGTCATCGACCTCTGCCCGGTCGGCGCACTGACCTCCAAGCCCTATGCGTTCAACGCGCGTCCCTGGGAATTGACCAAGACCGAGAGCATCGATGTGATGGACGCCGTTGGTTCGGCCATTCGCGTCGATAGCCGTGGCCGCGAAGTCATGCGCGTTCTGCCCCGGATCAATGAGGCCATCAACGAGGAATGGATCTCGGACAAGACCCGGTTCATCTGGGATGGTCTCAAGAGCCAGCGCCTCGATCGCCCCTATATCCGCAAGGCCGGCAAGCTCCAGTCGGCGAGCTGGGACGAGGCGCTTGCCGCCGTCGCCACCCGCATCAAGAAGGCCGGTAACAAGGTTGGCGCCATTGCCGGCGATCTTGCTGCCGTCGAGGAAATGTATGCGCTCAAGGCGCTGCTGGCCTCGATCGGCTCAGGCATGACCGACGTTCGCCCCGCCATGTCGGGGATCGACCCATCCATGCCGCGCTCGGCCTACATCTTCAATCCCACCATTGCCGGTATCGAAGAAGCCGACGCCATTCTCATCGTCGGTTCCAATCCGCGCAAGGAAGCGTCGCTGATCAATGCCCGCATCCGCAAGTCCTGGCGCGCAAAGGGATTGCCGATTGCACTGATCGGCGAACAGGCCGACCTCACCTATGATTATGCCTATCTCGGTTCGGGCTTCGAAACCCTGGCCGATCTGGCCGCTGGCAATGGTGATTTCGCAGACGTGTTGAAGAATGCCCAGCGCCCGCTGATCATCGTCGGCGAGGGTGCAGTTTCCCATGCTGCGCTCGGCAAGCAGGCGGGTCGCGACACTATCGCCCTGTCGGCCAAGCTGGCGACGGGCGCCAATGTCGCCGAAGGCTGGAATGGCTTTGCGCTGCTGCACAATGCGGCGAGCCGCGTCGGCGGCCTCGACATCGGCTTCGTGCCGCATGACGGTGGTGTCTGCTCGGCCGACCAGATCGCTCTGGCCGGCAAGGGGGAACTCGACGTTCTGTTCCTGCTCGGAGCCGACGAATACGACACCGCTGCCATGGGCAAGGCTTTCGTGGTTTATATCGGTTCGCATGGCGACAGGGGTGCTCACCGCGCCGACGTCATTCTGCCGGGCGCGACCTATACCGAGAAGTCGGGCACTTATGTGAATACTGAAGGCCGGGTGCAGGTCACCAATCGTGCTGTGTTCCCTCCGGGCGACGCCAAGGAAGACTGGGCCATCGTTCGCGCGTTGAGCGGCGCTATGGGTCAGGCTCTGCCCTATGGCTCATTGGCCCAGCTGCGGTCGGCGCTTTACGCTGACTTCCCGCATCTGGCCCGCATCGATGAGATCAGCGCCGGATCCGTCACTGATGTCGCCAAGCTGGCCAAGGCTGGCATCAAGACCAAGAGCGCGCCCTATGCGTCGCCGGTCGCCGATTTCTATCTCAGCAATCCGATTGCGCGCGCTTCCGCCGTCATGGGCGAATGTGCCGCAATGGCCGCCGGCCTCCAGCAGGCCGCGGAATAGGGGAGCATTATGGACTTCATTCTCGCTGCCCTCGATTATCTGCTCGGCATCCCGTTCCTTGGCTGGGGCGTGCAAGTCGGGTTCATCTACAAGGCGCTTGCGCTTCTCGTATTCCTGCTGCTGTTCACTGCCTTCATCCTGCTGGCCGACCGCAAGGTCTGGGCAGCGGTGCAGATGCGTCGCGGTCCAAACGTCGTCGGCCCGTTCGGCCTGCTCCAGAGCTTTGCCGACTTGCTGAAATTTGCAGTGAAAGAGCCGATCATTCCTGCGGGCGCCGACAAGGTATTGTTTCTTGCCGCGCCGCTGATCACGGCAACCCTTGCCTTGGCGGGCTGGGCCGTCGTGCCGGTCTTCGATGGCTGGGCCATGGCCAATATCAATGTGGGTATTCTTTACCTGCTGGCGATTTCCTCGCTTGGCGTCTATGGCGTCATCATCGGCGGTTGGGCCTCGAACTCGAAATATCCGTTCTTCGGCTCGATCCGTGCTGCCGCGCAGATGGTTTCCTATGAGGTCTCCATCGGTCTCGTCATCATCACCGTGCTGCTCTGCGTCGGGTCGTTGAACCTCAACGACATCGTCATTGCGCAGCGGGAAATGGGTCTGGCTCACGCCCTGGGCGTGCCGTGGCTCAGCTTCCTCAACTGGTTCTGGTTGCCGCTCTTCCCGATGTTCGTGGTGTTCTACATTTCGGCCCTGGCCGAAACCAACCGCCCGCCTTTCGACTTCGCCGAAGGTGAATCCGAACTCGTCGCCGGCTTCATGACAGAATATTCGGCCACGCCCTACATGCTGTTCATGCTGGGTGAATACATCTCCATCCTGTTGATGTGCGCCATGACCACGATCCTGTTCCTGGGTGGCTGGGCCGCGCCCGTCGACCTGCCGCCCTTCACCTGGATTCCGGGCGTCGTCTGGTTCTTCCTGAAGGTCAGTCTTGTCTTCTTCATGATCGCCATGGCCAAGGCCATCGTGCCTCGCTACCGCTATGACCAACTCATGCGCATTGGTTGGAAACTGTTCCTGCCACTGTCGCTGCTGATGGTCGTGATCGTTGCTTTCGTTCTCCAGCTCACCGGCTGGGGCTGGCACGGAGGAATCGCCTGATGCGCACCGCCGGACAAATCCTCAATACCCTGCTGCTGCGCGAATTCGTTTCGGCCTTTTTCCTGGCCATGCGCTATTTCTTCGCGCCCAAACCCACGGTGAACTATCCGTTCGAAAAGGGGCCGGTGTCTCCGCGCTTTCGGGGAGAGCATGCCCTGCGCCGCTATCCCAATGGCGAAGAGCGCTGCATTGCCTGCAAGCTCTGCGAAGCTATCTGCCCGGCCCAAGCCATCACCATCGAAGCTGGCCCGCGCCAGAATGACGGTACTCGCCGCACGATCCGCTACGACATCGACATGGTGAAGTGCATCTATTGCGGCTTCTGCCAGGAAGCTTGCCCGGTGGACGCCATCGTCGAGGGGCCGAACTTCGAATTCGCAACCGAAACGCGTGAGGAATTGTACTTCTCCAAGGAGAAGCTCCTCAGCAATGGTGATCGTTGGGAGCGTGAAATTGCTGCCAACCTCGCCGCCGACGCGCCCTATCGCTGAGAGGGAAGAGCATGACCCTTCCACTGTTCTTCTTCTATGTGTTCTCGGCAGTCGCCGTCGCCGCGGCCTTCATGGTCATTTCGGCGCGCAATCCGGTCCACGCCGTACTGTTCCTCATCCTGACTTTCGTCAATGCGGCGGGCCTGTTCATGCTGGCCGGCGCGGAATTCCTCGCGCTGCTGCTGATCGTGGTCTATGTCGGCGCGGTCGCGGTTCTGTTCCTCTTTGTCGTCATGATGCTGGACGTCGATTTCGCCGAACTGAAATCGGGTCTGCTGCAATATGCGCCCATCGGTATTCTGGTCGGCCTCGTCCTGCTGCTCGAACTGCTTCTGGTGGCTGGCAGTACCTTCATCTCTCCGGAGATTGGTGGCGGAGCCGCTCTGCCGATCGACAATACGATCGAGAACACAAGGGCGCTCGGACAGGTCCTCTACACGCGTTACGTCTTCCTGTTCCAGGGTGCTGCAGCAGTACTGCTGGTGGCCATGATCGGCGCCATCGTTCTGACATTGCGGCATCGGCCCGGCATCAAGCGGCAGAGCACTGCCGCCCAGATCGGCCGCAAGCCCAGCGAGACGCTCAAGGTCGTCAAGGTCAAATCGGGTCAGGGGCTATAGGGGGTTATCATGGGTCTGGACATCGGGCTCGGTCATTACCTGACCGTCGCAGCTATCCTGTTCACGCTTGGCGTGGTCGGCATCTTCATCAACCGCAAGAACGTCATCGTCATCCTGATGTCGGTGGAGTTGATCCTCTTGGCCGTGAATCTCAATCTGGTGGCCTTCAGTGCCCAACTCAATGACCTTCAAGGTCAGGTCTTCGCGCTGATGATCCTCACCGTTGCTGCCGCCGAGGCCGCTATCGGTCTCGCCATCCTCGTTATTTTCTACCGCAACCGTGGCTCCATCGCGGTTGAGGACGTCAACATGATGAAGGGCTAGGGGCACCCGCTATGATCATTCAGGCGATTGTTTTCCTGCCCCTTATCGGGGCGCTTATTGCCGGTCTGCTCGGCCGCTCGATCGGTCACCGGCCCAGTGAGTTCATCACGACGGGTCTGCTGATCGTTGCGGCGGTGCTGAGCTGGGTCGTTTTCATCCCCGTGGCATTTGGCGACGGGTTGGCCGGTGCTGTGGGCGACGGCAATGCCGCCGTCCTCAAGATCGAGGTCATGCGTTGGATTCAGGTCGGCGACATGGACCTGCGCTGGATCCTGCGTGTCGATACGCTCACTGCCATCATGCTGGTGGTGGTGAACACGGTGTCGGCGCTCGTCCACGTCTATTCCATCGGCTACATGAACGAAGATCCGCATCGTGCGCGGTTCTTCGCCTATCTCTCGCTTTTCACCTTCGCCATGCTGATGCTGGTGACCGCCGACAACTTCCTCCAGATGTTCTTCGGCTGGGAGGGCGTGGGCCTCGCTTCTTATCTGCTGATCGGGTTCTGGTACACCAAGCCCTCGGCCAGCGCGGCGGCGATGAAAGCCTTCGTGGTCAACCGCGTCGGTGACTTCGGTTTCCTGTTGGGCATTTTCGGCTCGTTTCTGGTGCTGGGCCAGATCGGTTTCGACGGCGCTTTTGCCGCCGTGGACGAATTCGCCAATAGCGGCATGCCGACCATCCAGTTCCTGGCCTGGAACGTGGATGCCATGACAGTAATCTGCCTCCTGCTGTTCATGGGCGCCATGGGCAAGTCGGCGCAGTTCCTGCTGCACACCTGGCTTCCGGACGCCATGGAAGGCCCGACCCCCGTGTCGGCGCTGATCCACGCCGCGACCATGGTGACGGCCGGTGTGTTCATGGTGGCGCGCCTGTCGCCGCTGTTTGAAACTTCGCCTTTCGCGCTCAATGTCATCATTGTCATCGGCGCCATCACGGCCTTCTTTGCGGCAACAGTCGGTCTCGTGCAGAACGACATCAAGCGCGTCATTGCCTATTCGACCTGTTCGCAGCTCGGTTACATGTTCGTGGCGCTTGGGGCAGGGGCCTATTCGGCCGGTGTGTTCCATCTCTTCACCCACGCCTTCTTCAAGGCCCTGCTGTTCCTGGGCGCGGGCTCGGTCATCCACGCGATGCACCACGAGCAGGATATGCGGAACATGGGCGGGCTGCGCAAAAAGATCCCCATCACCTATGCGATGATGATGATCGGCACGCTCGCACTTACGGGTGTTGGTATTCCGGGCACGAATTTCGGCTTTGCCGGTTTCTTCTCCAAGGACGCCATCATCGAAAGCGCCTATGCCTTTGGTGGCAATATCGGCTCATTCGCCTTCTGGATGCTGGTCATCGCGGCCCTGTTCACCAGCTTCTATTCCTGGCGTCTGGTCCACCTGACATTCCACGGTTCGCCGCGCGAGCCGCAGCACGCCGACGACCACGGCCATCATGACCATCACGGTTCGGCCTATGACAACGCTCATGAATCGCCCAATGTCATGCTCGTGCCGCTCTACGTGCTGGCTGTTGGTGCGGTCCTGGCGGGCGTGGTGTTCTACGGCATGTTCTTCCACGACGTGGAGCATATCGAGCATTTCTTCGCGGGTTCGATCTTCGTGGATCACCAGATCATCGAGGACGCGCACCACGTGCCGACCTGGGTGAAGTGGAGCGCCACGGTCTCGATGGTTCTGGGCTTAGTCGCCGCCTGGTACATGTATATCAGGCGCCCCGACATGCCGGGCCGGCTGGCGGCGTCCAATCCGGGACTCTACCAGTTCCTGCTCAACAAGTGGTATTTCGACGAGCTCTACAACACGATCTTCGTGCGTCCCGCGCTCTGGATCGGCAATGCCATCTGGAAGGGTTTCGACGACTGGTTAGTTGACGACAAGATTGCCGGTGGCCTTGGCCGTCGCGTTCAGAATGTCACGAGCTGGATGGTCAAATTGCAGTCCGGTTATCTCTATCACTATGCCTTCGCCATGCTGATCGGCATTGCGGCGCTGCTGACCTGGGCCATTACGGCCGGGGGGCTCCTCTAATGACCTTTGATAATTCAATTCTGACGATTGTTACTTGGCTGCCGCTGCTGGGAGCCGCAATCCTGCTGGCCACGCCGAAAAATGCCATTGGCGCTATCCGCTGGATTTCGCTGGTGGTGACCCTATCGGTCTTCGGGCTGTCGCTTGCACTCTGGCAGGCCTTCGATCCATCCAATGCCGGCTTCCAGTTCGTCGTCAACATGCCCTGGATCGGCGATTCCATCGGCTATCGCGTCGGCGTGGACGGTATTTCGGTGCTGTTCGTGGTGCTGACCGCGCTGCTCATGCCGGCGGTCGTGGTGGCGAGTTGGGAGGTGGAGACGCGCCTCAAGGAATACATGATCGTGTTCCTGGTGCTCGAAACGCTGATGATCGGCGTCTTCACCACTCTCGACCTGGCCATGTTCTACGTCTTCTTCGAAGGCACGTTGCTGCCGATGTTCCTGATCATCGGAATCTGGGGCGGTTCGGCGCGTATCCAGGCGGCATACAAGTTCTTCTTCTATACCTTCATCGGCTCGGTGCTGATGCTGCTGGCCATGATGGCGATGTATTGGGATGCCGGCACGACCGACATCACGCGCCTTCTGGGTCATGAATTCCCGGTGGGCATGCAGACCTGGCTGTGGCTGGCCTTCTTTGCCTCGCTGGCCGTCAAGATGCCGATGTGGCCTTTTCATCGCTGGTTGCCGGAAGCGCACGTGCAGGCTCCGACGGCGGGTTCCGTAGTGCTGGCCGCCATCCTGCTCAAGCTCGGCGGTTATGGTTTCCTGCGCTTCTCGCTGCCGATGTTCCCCGATGCCTCGGCTCAGTTCGCCAATTTCATCTTCGTGCTTTCGGTCGCGGCGATCATCCTGACTTCGCTGGTGGCCCTGGTGCAGACGGACATGAAGAAGCTGATTGCCTATTCGTCCGTCGCCCATATGGGTTTCGTGACCATGGGCATCTTCGCGGGCAATGCGCTGGGCATTCAGGGCGCCATGTTCCAGATGATTTCGCACGGTATTGTTTCTGGCGCGCTCTTCCTCTGCGTTGGCGTCATCTATGACCGCATGCATACGCGCGACATCGACGCCTATGGCGGATTGGTGGAACGCATGCCGCAATATGCCTTTGCGTTCATGGTCTTCACCATGGCCAATGTCGGCCTTCCTGGCACGTCGGGCTTCGTGGGTGAATTCCTCACCATGATCGGCGTGTTCCAGGTCAATACGTGGGCCGCTTTCGGTGCCGCCTTCGGCGTGATCTTCTCGGCCTGTTATGCGCTCTGGCTTTATCGCCGGATCATTTTCGGCGCGTTGACCAAGGAAAGCCTGAAATCCATACTCGATCTCAACCTGCGTGAGAGGGTTGTCCTCTATCCGCTCCTGGTGCTGACCTTGGTGTTCGGTTTCTACCCGGCTCCGATCCTCGACACGACGGCCGCTGCAGTGGACAATCTGGTGTCGCATTATTCGGCCGCCATCGGTCGCGATCCCTTGGTCGATCTTGCCGAACAGCGCATCCAACTCGAATACACCGCGCCCTCGGGCGAGGTACAGCCGGCCACCGCGCCAGCGTCGCACTAGGAGAGACTCGTGAACTCTGACATTACCGATTTTGCGAGCCTGGCTCCGGCCTATCCCGAACTGCTCATGGCGGCGGGTGCTCTGGTGCTTCTGCTCGTCGGCATTATCGTCAACAAGGAAAAGTCGAGCCTGGTCAGTTGGCTGGCCATCATCCTCGTCGCCGCTGCAGGTGTGCTCGTCGTGATGCAGCCCACCGACGGCGTGATTTTCAACGGCCTCTTCATCGCGGACGGCTTTGCCCGCTACATGAAGGTGCTGGTGCTGGGCGGTGCGGCCTTGGCCTTGATCCTCAGCCTCTCCAATGCTGAAGAAAACGGGCTGCATAAGTACGAATATTCCATCCTCGCCGTTCTTGCGACTTTGGGCATGATGGTCATGGTTTCGGCCAATGACCTGATGAGCCTTTATGTCGGCCTCGAATTGCAGTCGCTCGCCCTTTATGTGATGGCGGCGATCAAGCGCGATGATAGCCGTGCAACGGAAGCTGGTCTCAAGTACTTCGTACTCGGCGCACTCTCCTCGGGCATGCTGCTCTATGGCGCCTCGCTGATCTATGGCTTTACCGGCCATACCAACCTTTCCGAAATCGTCATCGCCATCGCCAATGAAGGCCGCTCGATCGGGTTGATCTTCGGCATGGTCTTCCTGCTCGCAGGCATTGCCTTCAAGATTTCCGCAGTGCCGTTCCATATGTGGACACCCGACGTCTATGAAGGCGCACCGACCCCGGTAACAGCCTTCTTCGCCATGGCACCCAAGGTTGCAGCCATGACCCTGATGGTCCGGCTGGTCATGGACACCTTTGCGCCGATCACCAGCGACTGGCAGCAGATCGTCATCTTCCTTTCCATCGCTTCCATGGTGCTGGCCGCCTTTGCCGCCATCGGCCAGAAGTCGCTCAAGCGCCTCATTGCCTATTCCTCTATCGGCCATGTGGGCTTCGCCTTGGTTGGCCTGTCTTCGGGCACGCAGGTAGGTGTCGAGGGCGTGGCCGTCTATATGGCCATCTATGTCGGCATGACCGTGGCTTTGTTCGCCTGCATCCTGGCCCTGCGCACCGACAAGGGCTATGTGGAAACCATCGATGACCTGGCCGGAGCCTCCAAGGCACGTCCATTCGTGGCCGCGATCATGGCTATCGTCATGTTTTCGTTGATTGGCCTGCCTCCGCTTGCCGGGTTCTTCGCCAAATGGCAGGTCTTCCTTGCAGCGATCGAAGCCAATCTCTATGTTTTGGCAGTCATCGGCATGCTGGCTTCGGCGATCAGCGCCTTTTACTATCTGCGCATAGTCAAGGTGATGTATTTCGACGAGCCCAAGGACGAGTTCGTGGCGGTGCCCGGCGAACTTAACATCGTCATGGCGGTGTTCGGCTTCCTGATCGTGACGTATTTCTTCACCATCGGCAGCCCGCTGACGACCTGGGCTAGCAACGCCGCCGGAAGCCTGTTCTAGGTGGCTGATTTCCTGCTTGGCGCCAAGGCGAAGTCAGCCGGATACCGGCTGGCCGGTTTTGACGCCATAGGCTCCACAAATAGCGAGGCACTTGCGGCGGCTGCCGCTGGCGATCCGGGGGGCATCTGGTTCGCCGCCTTGCAGCAGACGGCTGGTCGCGGTCGGCGGGGCAGGGAATGGCACAGTCCGCAAGGCAATCTGGCGGCCAGCCTTCTCATCGTGCCGGATGCTGCGCCGGAATTGATCGCCACGCTTGGTTTCGTTGCCGGCGTTGCGCTCAATCGAGCTTTGTCTTCTATTCTGCCCGATGGCATGGTTCGGATCGGCATTGATGGGGCCGATGGCGCTGACGGAAAGTCACGCATTGCGCTCAAATGGCCCAACGATGTGCTGGCCGATGGCGGCAAACTGGCGGGCATTCTGCTTGAGGCCACGAAGACGGGTGATGGCCGCAGCGCCATCGTCATCGGCTGCGGCGTCAATATTGTTGCCGCGCCGCAGGGAACGCCCTATCCGGCTACCTCATTGGCCAATCTCGGCACCAAACGAACTGCCGAGGATGTTTTCGAGGCCCTTTCCGACGCCTGGGTGGATGCCTTCAGCCTCTGGGACGACGGACGCGGCGTGGGCAAAGTCCTTGAAATTTGGCGTGGCTCTGCTGCCGGCATAGGTGCGCCAGTCGCTGTCTCGCAGGACGGAATCGTCCGGCGCGGCATTTTTGAAACCATCGACTCCGCTGGTCGATTGATTATCCGCGACGATGACGGTTCGCGGTTTCCGATCACGGCGGGCGATGTGCATTTTGGGGCAACGGCCAGCGCCCGAAGCTGACCACAACAGAGCGTGGCGACCGGCGACCAGAGTTCGCCCGGCGTCGCGCGATTTAAAAGAAAGAAAAACCCATGGCTAAGAACCAAAGGGACGAATTTGTCTTCGTGCCGCTCGGCGGCGTCGGTGAAATCGGCATGAACATGGCCGCCTATGGCTTCGGTCCGGAACGCAAGCGCAAATGGATCGTCGTCGATTGCGGCGTGAGCTTCGGCGGGCCGGATCTGCCGGGTATCGAGCTTGTCATGGCCAATCCCGAATTCCTGGAAGAAAATGCCGACGACGTTCTGGCGCTGATCCTCACCCATAGCCACGAAGACCATTACGGCGCCGTGCTCGACCTCTGGCCGGTCTTTGACCAGCCGGTCTATGCGACTCCGTTCACTGCCGCGATGCTGGCGGCCAAGCGGGCAGGGGATGGCATCGTCGAAAATGTCGATATCACCATCATGCAGCCGGGCAAGCCGTTCACGGTGGGCCCTTTCACCATCGAGCCCATCAACGTTGCGCATTCGATCCCCGAATCAAACGCATTGCTGATCACCACGCCGGTTGGCCGGGCGCTGCACACCGGCGACTGGAAGCTCGATCCGACCCCGACGATGGGCGCGCCGACCGATTTTGCACGGCTCGAAGCCATTGGCGGCGAGAGCGACTTGCCGCTGGCGCTGATCTGCGATTCCACCAATTCGATGAAAGACGGCGAAAGCCCGAGCGAGCAGGAAGTTGGAGATAATCTCGCCAAGCTGATTGCTGAAGCGCCAAATCGCGTTGCGATCACGACCTTTGCCTCCAATGTCGGTCGTGTGGTCTCCATCGTTCGTGCTGCTCACAAGGCCGGCCGCGAAGTGGTCATGTCCGGGCGTTCGCTGCACCGGATCATGGGCATTGCCAAGGAATTGGGCATGCTCGAAGGGCTGCCGACGCTGCATGACCAAGACATGTACAAGTCCATCGCCCGCAACAAATGCGTGCTGATCTGCACCGGCAGCCAGGGCGAAGCGCGTGCTGCTATTGCACGCATTGCCCGGGGCGATCACCCAGTGATCGATCTCGCGGCGGGCGACCGCATGATTTTCTCGTCATGGGCCATTCCGGGCAACGAGCGGGAAGTGCAGAACATCCATAACCTGTTGATCGACAAAGGCGTCGAGGTCATCAATGCCGGCGATGCCCTGGTTCACGTCACCGGGCATCCGCGCCGGGGAGAGTTGCGGAAGCTCTATTCCTGGGTGAAGCCGCAGGTTCTTGTGCCGGTGCATGGCGAGGCGGCGCATCTCGACGCTCATGCCAAGCTGGGGCGCGAGGCCGGCATTCCCCAGGTGCGTGAAGTGCGCAATGGCGACCTGGTTCGGCTCTTTCCGGAATCAATGACCTTTCCCGGCGAGGTGCGTACCGGCGAGCTTTATCTCGATGGTCTTGTGCTCTGCACGCCTGAAGAAAGTGGCGTCAAAGGCAGGCGGCGTCTTTCGTTTGGCGGCATGATCATTGTTAGCCTTGCGGTCAATTCCAGCGGCTATGTTGTATCCGGTCCTGAAATGGTGGTTGAAGGATTGCCCGAGACCGACGAGGAATCGGTGGCGGACCTGGTGGAAGACACCATTGCCGGCGTCATCAAGTCGATGCCACCGAAACGCCGTTCGGATAGTGAAGTGCTGAATTCGGCGCTGTTCAAAGCCATCCGCAACGAGGTCAATGCTTTCTGGGGCCGCAAGCCCAATGTCAGCGTCTTCGTTCATCGGGTTTGATCGGGACAGATTTGGCCGTCGCCCATCGCCCCTCGCTCCGGCTTGATCCGGAATGAGGGGCAGGGCGAGGCACCTTAACCCGCGACACGTTGGCGACTTTCTTTCCGTCTCCAGTCCAGGCTAGATAGACCAATGCAGATCGGCTCCCTCATCGCTGTCTATTTCATAGTCTGGTGGCTCACCTTCGTCATGGTGTTGCCCATCGGCAGTCAAAGCCACCACGAAACGGGCACGCAGGTCGTCGCCGGTTCCGATCCCGGCGCGCCGGTCAAGCCGAGGCTGATATTCAAGGCCCTCCTGGCCACCGGGCTAGCTGCGGTGTTTACAGCCTTGGTGCTGTGGGGCTTGTCGAATGAAACGCTGCACCACTACTGGAACCGCTGAGCAAGCGCGGCTGACTGCCTCAGCCGGCTTCTTGCACTTGCATGTCTTCAGGTCATGACAAGCGCGGTTTTCCGGTCGTCGTCTTGATGGCGTAAATTGCCAAATCCTTCTTCACGGCTGTTTCCCAACCTCACAAAACAAGGCGAAGCGGCAGGCGCATCATGCTTGTCTAAAGGTTTTGGACTTGGCCATATTTCTTTGTTCTAAAACAAAAAAGCGGGGCACAGGGCCCCGCTAAAATGAGTTTATTCGACAATACGTTGGTCTTAGGCGCGCTTTGAAGCGGCTGCCAACGCTCCTCCCTTGACGTTGTCGACGTCCGGCGGTTTGGGCCGCCTTTGTTTTATTGCGCTGGACCCTAACAACACTTTTGGGGTCTGCCAAGTAGATTCTGCATAGCTTGCATGCTTGAATCGAATGGGCCTTTAGGCTTTGAGTGGGCAACAACAATCCCTACGAGTCGAAGCACCAGTTTTCGGAGTTATCATGCGTCTTTCCCGATATTTTCTGCCGGTGCTGCGCGACGTTCCCAAGGAAGCGGAGATCGTTTCGCACCGGTTGATGCTGCGTGCCGGCATGATCCGCCAGCAGGCGTCCGGCCTCTATTCCTGGCTTCCCCTGGGCTACAAAGTCCTGATGAAAGTGCAGAAGATCATCGAGGAGGAGCAGAACCGCTCCGGCGCGGTTGAACTGCTCATGCCCACCATTCAGTCGGCCGATCTCTGGCGCGAATCCGGGCGCTACGATGCCTATGGCAAGGAAATGCTGCGCATCGAGGATCGGCACGAGCGGGAATTTCTCTATGGCCCGACCAATGAGGAGATGATCACCGACATCTTCAGGTCTTATGTTAAGTCTTACAAAGACCTGCCTCTCAACCTCTACCACATTCAATGGAAGTTCCGCGACGAAGTGCGCCCGCGCTTCGGCACCATGCGCAGCCGCGAATTCCTGATGAAGGACGCCTATTCGTTCGATCTCGACAAGGACCGCGCTGTCGCCGCCTATGAGCGCATGTTCGTCGCCTATCTGCGTACCTATGCGCGCATGGGACTGACGGCCATACCGATGCGCGCCGATACTGGCCCCATCGGCGGCGACCTCAGCCACGAATGGATCATCCTGGCGGAAACCGGGGAGAGCCAGGTTTTCTGCCACCGTGATCTGCTCGACAAGCCCATCCCTCCCAAGGATGTGGACTTCCGCGGCGACCTGAAGCCGATCTTCAACGATTGGACTTCGCTCTACGCTGCCACCGAGGAAATGGTCGATAAGGCCGAATACGAAGCCGCCGTGCCCGAGGACAAGCGCGTCTCCGCGCGCGGGATCGAGGTTGGACACATCTTCTATTTCGGGACCAAATATTCCGAACCGATGAAGGCTAGCGTCACCGGCGCCGACGGCAAGGAGACCATTGTTCATATGGGATCTTATGGCATCGGCCTTACCCGCGTCGTCCCCGCCATCATCGAAGCCAGCCATGACGAGAACGGCATAGTCTGGCCGGTTTCCGTCGCGCCCTTTGAGGCCGTGCTGATCAATCTCAAGGCTGGCGATGCCGATACTGACGCGGCCTGTGATGCTCTCTATGCGGAACTTTCCGCCGCCGGCCTGGACATGCTCTATGATGACCGTGACCAGCCCGCTGGCAGCAAGTTTGCCACTGCCGATCTTGTCGGAATCCCCTATCAGCTGATTTTGGGGCCGCGCGGCCTTAAAAACGGCGAAGTCGAAATCAAGCATCGCAAGACCGGCGAGCGCGAGACTCTGCCGCTTGCCGGGGCGGTCGAGCGCCTGAAAAGCCTGATCGAACCGCAACGGATGACCGACATTTGACCTCCACCATGCAAGAGTCGCCGGCGAACCGGACACGTCCCTTTGCCCGGTTCGAATGGATGATTGCCGGGCGCTATCTGCGCGCGCGCCGCAAGGAAGCCTTCATTTCGGTCATTGCCAGCCTCACCATGGTCGGCGTGGCCATCGGCGTGGCGACGCTGATCGTCGTCATGTCGGTGATGAACGGATTTCGCGGGGAATTGCTGGACAAGATTCTTGGCCTTAATGGCCACTTCACCGCCTATCCCATTGAGAGTGAGTTCACCGACTACAAGGAGACGATTGCGGCGCTCGAACAGGTCGATGGGGTGTCTTATGCGGTCTATTTCGTAGAGGGCCAGGTCTTGGCCTCAGGACGGGGCAGTTCGACCGGCGTCACCGTGCGCGGCATGGATGAGGAAAATCTCAAGAAGCTGGCATTGCTCTACGACAGTGCCGAACAGGGCGGTTTTGATCAATGGGACAATAGCCGGGGCGTCGCCATCGGCTATCGCCTGGCGCAGACGCTGGGCGTCGGCCTTGGCGACCAGGTGCAGATCATCAATCCCGAAGGCACGATGACCCCCTTCGGCTCGACCCCGCAAATCCGCTCCTATCCGGTCAATGTCATTTTCAATCTTGGCATGGTCGAGTTCGATTCCTTCTTCATGTACATGCCGCTCGAACCGGCACAGGACTTTTTCAAGCTGGTCGATGAAGTGTTGCGGCCCGGAATGGGGCCGCTTGACCCACTGGCCAGTGACGAAGAAATCGACGCTGCCTATGAACGAATTCCGCGCGCCTCCGCGGCTGAAATCTTCATCAAGGATCCAGATGCGGTGAGCGCCATGCGCCAGCGCCTGCAATCTGCGCCCGGCATTCGCCCGATGATCCTCACCTCCTGGCAGGAGCGCAACCAGACTTTCTTCTCCGCCCTGCAGGTGGAGCGCGTGGTCATGTTCACCATCCTGTCGATGATTATACTGGTGGCGGCATTCAACATCATCGCCAGCCTTATCATGCTTGTGAAAGACAAGAGCGCCGACATTGCCGTGTTGCGCACCATGGGCGCGACGCGAGGATCGATCATGCGCATTTTCTCGATCACCGGGACTGCCATTGGCTTTATCGGAACCTTGCTCGGCTTCGTGCTCGGCCTGGTTGTCGCTTCCAATGCCGAGGCGATCCGCGCCTCGATTTCCGATTTTTTGGGCGTGACCTTATTCCCGCCGGAAGTGTTCTTTCTCTCGTCACTGCCCAGCCGCGTCGACCCCGTCGAGGTGACCGTGGTGGTCTGCATGGCCCTCGGGCTTTCCTTCCTGGCCACACTTTATCCGGCTTGGCGTGCCGCCCAATATGATCCGGTGGAGGCCCTGCGCTATGAGTAAGCCGCATCTACGCCTTGCCGGCGTCCACCGTCACTACGGCGAAGGCGAGCGCATGGTGCGCGTGCTGGAGGCCGCCGATCTGGTTGTCGAAAGCGGCGAAATGGTCGCGCTCGTTGCCCCCTCGGGTGCCGGAAAATCCACTTTGCTGCATCTCTGTGGCCTGCTGGAATCCCCACAGGCGGGAGAGATCGAGATTGTCGGCCAGCCCACCAGCAAGCTCAATGATCGGGGCCGCACGCAATTGCGCCGCTCGACCGTGGGCTATGTCTATCAGTTCCATCACCTCCTTCCCGAATTCACCGCACTGGAAAATGTGGTCATGCCGCAATTGATCGCCAGCAAGGATCAGAAGGCGGCCGAGAGCAGGGCAATGCAATTGCTCGATCTGCTCGGGGTGGCGCCGCGCGCCACCCACAGACCGGCGGAACTTTCCGGCGGCGAACAGCAACGCATTGCCATCGCGCGCGCTGCCGCCAACCATCCGCGCGTCGTGCTTGCCGACGAGCCGACTGGCAATCTGGACCCCGAGACCAGTGATCGAGTTTTTGAGGCGCTGAAGAGCCTGATCCGCAACGAAGGCGCTGCGGCCCTGATCGCCACTCACAATTACGACCTGGCGCGGCGAGCCGACCGGATTGTGACCATCAAGAATGGCCTTGTGATCCCGCACAGCCTGTAATCCGGTCCCACCAAGGACCGACCTGTCCGGCACGCCGGTTCTGCTCAGTCGCGGGACCGGCGTTGCGCTTTTGTGGCGGCAAAACTCTTTCCAAAAAGCTCTGCGTCGCCGGCTGCTTTCAGCGGCGGAATGCGCCCGAATTCGGCCACGCGCCAGATCAGTCCTAACGATTTCCTAACCAGTTGGCGCCTGTGCCCGGTTTCACCGGTGTTCCTGTCTAGACGTGAACAAAAATCGAACATATAAGAACATTACAGAAACACAGGAGATAGAGATGCTCGATTTCGTCAAGGACTTCGCCGCTTTCGTGACCTTGGGTGTCTTCACCATCGGTTCGCTGACCTGGATGGACATAATTACCAAGCTGGTGTGATCGCCTGTGGATTGAGCGCTCTGTGGTTTGACCTGGCCAGGCCCTTGCCACAGAGTCTGCCAAGGAGATGCATATGCGCGGCCCCGGCTTCATTCACCTTCACGTTCATTCCGCCTTCTCGCTGTTGGAAGGCGCGCTGCAGCTTGAGACCATTCTCAAGCTCGCCACCGAGGATGCGCAGCCGGCACTCGGAATTGCCGACACCAATAATCTGTTCGGCGCTCTCGAATTTTCCGAGAAGGCGACCAAGAAGGGCATCCAGCCGCTGATCGGTGTCGAGCTGGCGGTGGATTTCGCCGCGGCCGAGGAACGATTGAGCGAGCGCGGCCATATAGCCTGGGCGGGAAAATCCAGTGTCGTGCTGATGGCCCAGTCGGAGCGAGGGTTTTCAAACCTTTCACAACTGGTCTCGCGGGCTTATCTCGAGGGCGAGGACGGACTGGCCCGGGCCAGCCTGGGCTGGCTGAGCAGGGAAAGCCTCGACGGAATCATCTGTCTGTCAGGTGGGCCCGAAGGTGCGATCGATATGGCATTCGCCCATGGCCAGGACGCGAATGCCGTTCGACGGCTCGATCTGCTGACCGATTTTTTCGGCGATCGCTTTTATATCGAATTGCAACGCCATGGCCGCGCCATGGAAGCCGGGGTCGAACCTCGGCTGATTGACTACGCCTATCGCAAGGGCATTCCCCTGGTGGCGACCAATGAGCCTTTCTTCAAGACTGAGAAGGAATTTGAAGCCCACGATGCGCTGCTGGCAATCGCCGGCAGTTCGGTGCTGGCGCAGACCGAACGCCGCAAATTAAGCGACCAGTATTATTTCAAGACCCGGGCCGAGATGGCGGAATTGTTCTCCGACCTGCCCGAAGCTCTGGAATCGACAGTCGAAATCGCCCGGCGTATTTCCTATCGCCCGCGCACCAGAGGCCCCATCCTGCCCAAGTTCGCCGCCGGCTCGCATGACAGCGAGGATGAGGTGGTGGCAGCCGAGGCCGAGGCGTTGCGCCGCATTGCCGTCGATGGCCTCGATGCGCGGCTGAAGATTGTCGGCATCGCGCCGGGCAAGACCGAAGCGGAATATCGCGAGCGGCTCGACTTCGAGCTGGGCATCATCGAGAAGATGAAGTTTCCCGGCTATTTCCTGATCGTGGCCGATTTCATCCAATGGGCCAAGGCTCACGATATTCCCGTCGGTCCCGGGCGCGGTTCGGGCGCCGGCTCGCTGGTGGCCTATGCCACCACCATCACCGATCTTGATCCGCTGCGTTACAATCTGCTGTTCGAGCGCTTCCTCAATCCAGAGCGCGTGTCGATGCCCGACTTCGACATCGACTTCTGCCAGGATCGCCGCGAAGAAGTCATTCGTTACGTGCAGGACAAGTACGGATCGAGCCAGGTCGCGCAGATCATCACTTTCGGTACGCTTCAGGCTCGCGCCGTGTTGCGCGACGTGGGGCGCGTACTGCAAATGCCCTATGGGCAGGTGGATCGCATCTGCAAGCTCGTCCCGGCCAACCCCGCCGATCCGTGGTCCATCGAGCGGACCATGAAAGAGGTGCCACAGTTCCGCCAGATGGCGGAGGAAGACGAAACCGTCAGCCAATTGGTCGAGATCGGGCAGGCGCTTGAGGGGCTTTACCGTCATGCCTCGACGCACGCTGCCGGTATCGTGATCGGTGACCGGCCCTTGCAGCAATTGCTGCCGCTTTATCGCGATCCGCGCTCCGACATGCCGGTCACCCAGTATAATCTCAAATGGGTGGAACCGGCGGGTCTGGTCAAGTTCGACTTCCTTGGCCTTAAGACCCTGACCACCATTCGCTATGCCGTGGACATGGCGAAGAACCGGGGCGTGGAACTCGATATTGACGCCATCCCCATAGAGGACGCAGCGACATACAAACTCTACGCGCGTGGCGATACCTACGGCATTTTCCAGTTTGAAAGCGCCGGCATGCGGCGGGCGCTTATGGAGCTCAAGCCCGACCGTATCGAAGACCTGATCGCCATGAACGCGCTCTATCGGCCCGGCCCGATGGACAATATTCCAAGCTTCATCAATCGCAAGCACGGCACCGAGAAGGTGGTCTATCCCCATCCGGCCTTGTCCGAAGTGCTCGACGAGACCTATGGCATCATCGTCTATCAGGAACAGGTGATGCAAATTGCCCAGCTTCTGTCCGGCTATTCGCTGGGTGAAGCCGATATGTTGCGTCGCGCCATGGGCAAGAAGATCAAGGCGGAAATGGACGCGCAGCGCGTTCGTTTCCGCGATGGCTCGGGACCGCAGGGAGTCAGCGAGGCGCTGGCCGACGAAATTTTCGACCTGCTCGCCAAGTTCGCCAATTATGGCTTCAATAAGAGCCACGCGGCCGCCTATGCCTGGGTCTCCTATCAGACCGCCTATCTCAAGGAGCATTTCCCCCACGAGTTCTACGCGGCGTCGATGACCCTCGACATGGCGCAGACTGACAAGCTTTCGGATTTCCGCCGGGAAGCGGGCAAGAAAGGCATCGAGGTGGTGCCGCCCTGCGTCAACCAGTCCGAGGTTGTGTTTTCGGTGAAGCAGGACCGCATCCATTATGGCCTTTCGGCGGTCAAGGGCGTGGGGCGGGCTATGGCCGAACATATCGTCGAGGTGCGCGGCGATACCCCGTTCAAGGATCTCGGTGATTTTGCCCGCAGAGTCGATCCCCGCGTCCTCAACAAGCGGACGCTGGAAACGCTGGTCAATGCCGGCGCCTTTGATGGCTTGGCGCCGCGTCGCGAAGTGGCCTTTGCCGCCGTTGAAACCATAATCGGCACGGCGCAGGCGCTGACGGCGGATCGTAGCAGCGGTCAGGTATCCATGTTCGACAGCGTGGAGGAGGAGCCGTTCCGCCTGCCGACGAGCGTGCCGGTGTGGAATTCTACCGAGCGGGCAGATCGGGAACTTTCGGCTATCGGGTTTCATCTTTCGGCCCATCCGCTCGATGCTTATGCGGACCTGTTCGAGAAGGTGCGGGTGCAGCGCTGGAGCGATTTTGAGCGGGCGGTAAAGGATGGCGCGGGGGCAGGGCGGCTGGCCGGCACGATCTCATCGCGTAACGACCGGCGAACGCGAAAAGGCACGCCGATGATGATCCTGACCCTGTCCGATCAGAGCGGCACCTTTGAATGCATCGCTTTCTCCGAACAGATCAACGAATTCGGTGCGATTTTGCAGCCTGGCAATTCGGTGATCTTGCAGGTGGGCGCCGACGAGCGCGCGGAGGGCATCAGCCTGCGCCTGATTTCCGCCGAAGCCATCGAGGGATTGGCCGAGCGGGTCGATCGGCAATTGACCATTTTCATGTCCGACGCCAAGGCTCTCGGCCCGACAAGCATGCAATTGCGGCGTGGCAGCAATGGTCGCGTGAATTTTGTGGTCATTCGCGATGGCGGGGCGCGGGAATATGAGATCGAGCTGCCCGGAAAATACAATGTCACCGATGAAGTTGCCGGTGGCATCAAGGCGCTGGACGGTGTGATGGACGTGCGATTCGCTTAAATTGGCCGTCTTGCGCCGGAGTGGAAGGCGACCAGCCCTGCATGTGGCTTGCGCATCCGGCATGCTTGGCTTATAGCAGCCCCGCGTCCGATATCGTATCGGATGTGATCACACACACGAAGCAGGCTTTCCTTGAGGGAAATCCATCCGGTGGCGGTTCTCCGCTGCAAGGCTTCGTGGAGGCATCAACCGGTTAAGGAGCAGCCCATCATGGCACTGCCAGAATTCTCCATGCGTCAGCTTCTCGAAGCTGGCGTTCACTTCGGTCACCAGAAGCATCGCTGGAACCCGAAGATGGAACGCTATATTTTCGGCGTTCGCAACGACATCCACATTCTCGACCTCAGCCAGACCGTGCCGGCTTTGAGCCGCGCCCTGCAGCTGGTCAGCGACACCGTTGCCGATGGCGGCCGCGTGCTGTTCGTCGGCACCAAGCGCCAGGCCGCGCCGCTCGTTGCGGAAGCCGCCAAGCAGTCGGCCCAGTATTATGTCAATTCCCGTTGGCTCGGCGGTACGCTGACCAATTGGCAGACCATCTCCAATTCCATCGCTCGCCTGCGCGAGCTGGAATCGATGAGCGAAGCCGATCTGGCCCTGCGCACCAAGAAAGAGCGCCTGATGATGTCCCGCGAGCAGGAGCGTCTTGAGCGCGACCTGGGCGGCATCAAGGACATGGGCAATGTGCCGAGCCTGTTGTTCGTGATCGACACCAACAAGGAA
This sequence comes from Devosia faecipullorum, assembly GCF_015158295.1. GTDB lineage: Bacteria > Pseudomonadota > Alphaproteobacteria > Rhizobiales > Devosiaceae > Devosia > Devosia faecipullorum. The sequence goes on from NZ_JACDXV010000001.1 coordinate 145,046, forward strand.
GCCAACGCCATCAAGGAAGCCCGTCGTCTGGGCATTCCGGTCGTTGCCATTGTTGATACCAATTGCGATCCTGACACCGTTGATTACGCCATTCCGGGCAATGACGACGCCAGCCGCGCTCTCGAGCTTTATGTTTCGCTGATCTCGCGCGCTGCCATTGACGGCATTGGTCGTTCCTCGAGCGCCCTTGGCGCCGATCTCGGCTCGTCGTCCGAAGCGCCGGCTGAAGACCTGCCGGCCGAAGACGAAGCCGCTGCCAACTAAGCGTCTTATTGACGCGCTTTCGATGGGAAAGGCGGTCTCCGCCTTTCCCGAAGGCGTTTAAGGCCCGGATTTGGGCTGAATCCTGAGAACAATGCCCCTGACATCAGGGGCCGCCAAGAGGTGAACCCCATGGAAATCACTGCCGCAATGGTCAAGCAGCTCCGCGACTCGACGGGTGTCGGGATGATGGACTGCAAGAAGGCCCTGGCCGAAACCAATGGCGACATGGAAGCCGCAATCGACTGGCTGCGCACGCGCGGCCTCGCGAAGGCCGCCAAGAAAGCCGACCGCGTCGCCGCCGAGGGTCTCGTCGGTGTCGTCACCGCTGGAACCAAGGCTGCCGCGGTTGAAGTGAACTCGGAAACCGACTTCGTGGCCCGTAACGAACAGTTCCAGGGCATTGTCAGTGCCGTCGCCAAGCTGGCGCTCGACGCCGACGGCGATGTCGTCAAGCTCGGCGAAATGCCGTTCCCCGGCACCGGCCATTCCGTTTCGGCAGAACTGACCGAAGCCATCTCCAAGATCGGCGAGAACATGAATCTGCGTCGTACGCAGACGGTGGAAGTGTCTGATGGCGTGGTTGAAAGCTATATCCACAACGCGGTGAAGCCGGGCCTCGGCAAGATCGGTATTCTGGTTGCTCTGGAATCGACCGGCGACAAGGCCGCCTTGTCCGCGCTGGGCAAGCAGCTTGCCATGCATATCGCCGCAGCCCAGCCCCAGGCAATCTCACCCGAAGAACTTGATCAGGACATTGTTGCCCGCGAGCGCGCCATCATCCTTGAGCAGGTCAAGGAAAGCGGCAAGCCAGCCGACATCGCCGAGAAAATGGTCGATGGTCGCATGCGCAAGTATTTCGAGGAAGTCACCCTGCTCAGCCAGGTCTTCGTGATCGACGGCGAAACCAAGGTTTCCGACGCCATCAAGAATGCTGAGAAGGATGCCGGCGCTCCGATCAAGCTGACTAAGTTCGTGCGCTTTGCGCTCGGCGAGGGCATCGAGAAGGCCGAGACCGACTTTGCCGCTGAAGTCGCGGCCACTGCTGGCGTGAAATAAGCCGAATATTTACCAGGCGGGCCCTTGGGCCCGCCTGTTGCTCTCCGCCAATTGGCGGATCGAGCCTTTTCAGTCCGTTCATTTCTGAACCAACTTCGCCTTCTTTCCATGGCTATTTTGCCATAGGGTCATTCAGGTCTGCCGGATTCGGCGGTCTCCTATTTTGTGAACACGAGGTCCATTCATGTCGTCTGCCTATAAGCGCATATTGCTCAAGGTTTCGGGCGAGGCGCTGGCGGGAGACAATTCTTTCGGCATCGAGCCGCCATTCCTGCAAGGGATCGCCGCTCAGATCGCCGACGTTGCGCGTAGCGGCACGCAGGTGGCCATCGTGGTTGGCGGCGGCAATATCTTCCGCGGCATGGCGGGAGCGGCCGACGGCACCGATCGGGTGACCGCCGACCTTATGGGCATGCTTGGCACCATGATCAACGCGCTGGCGCTCAGCAATGCCATTTCCCGGCAGGGCGTGAAGTCCAAGCCGTTCAGCGCCGCCACCATGCCTTCGGTCGCCGACACCTTTACTGCGCGCGACGCCAAGCTGGCGCTCGAGGAGGGATTCGTTGTGGTGCTGGGCGGTGGCACGGGCAATCCGTTCTTCACCACCGACACCGCATCCACATTGCGCGCAATCGAGCTGGAATGCGACGTCGTGCTCAAGGGCACCAAGGTTGATGGTGTTTATTCCGCGGATCCAATGAAGGATCCGAATGCGACCCGCTATAGCCAGATCAGCTATGACGAAGTGATTGGCAAGAATCTGAAGGTGATGGATACGGCGGCTTTCGCACTTGCCCGCGACAATGCCATGCCGATAATCGTATATGCCTTGGACGATGCGGCGGGGCTGGCGGGCGTTTTGGAGGGCAGGGGCCGTTCAACGCGTGTGGGCCAGCCGCTCGACAACGAATAATAATTCTTTTGACGGGACATTGAACCCGTCGGGGACATGTAAAGCTGACAACCGAGGCCTTGCCCGGAAACGTCAGGGACTGGAAGGACGAAAGCCATGGCCAGCTATGATCTGAACGATCTCAAGACACGCATGCAGAAAACCATTGCGTCGCTCAAGGACGAACTGAGCGGCCTGCGGACCGGCCGCGCCAGCGCCAGCCTGCTGGAGCCGGTGACTGTTGATGCCTACGGTTCGCGCACGCCGCTCAATCAGGTAGCCACGGTCACAGTTCCCGAGCCGCGCATGTTGTCGGTGCAGGTTTGGGACCGCTCGCTGGCCAATGCGGTCGAGAAGGCTATTCGTGACAGCGGGCTCGGTCTCAATCCGATGGGCGAGGGACAGGTGATCCGCGTGCCGTTGCCCGAACTCAATGAGCAGCGCCGCAAAGAACTGGTCAAGGTTGCCCACAATTACGCCGAACAGGCCCGTGTTGCCGTGCGCCACATCCGGCGCGATGGCATGGACGCCTTGAAAAAGTCCGAGAAGGACGGCGACATGAGCCAGGACGACGCCAAGAAGCAGTCGGATCTGGTGCAAAAGGCGACGGACGACGCTGTTTCCGAGATCGACAACATCGTGGCAAGCAAGGAACAGGAGATCATGCAGGTCTGACCGGCCCGCTGATCCCGCGCCGGGAGGGCGTCGATGGCAGGGGAACCCGCCGCGAGTTTGAAATCGGAAGCTGGGCCGGGATTGCGCATTCCGGTCCATCTCGGCGTGATCATGGACGGCAATGGCCGTTGGGCCAAGCAGCGTGGGAAGCGGCGGACCGAAGGCCATGTCGAAGGCGTCAAGGCGCTGCGCGGCCTGGTCGAAAACTGCATCAATTACGGCGTTTCCTATTTGACGGTCTTCAGTTTCTCGTCAGAGAACTGGACCAGGCCGCCGGATGAAATCTCATTCATTTTCAGTCTTTTGAGACGGTTTGTTGCATCGGATTTGCAGCGATTGATCCGCAACAACGTCAAGGTGCGCATCATTGGTGCTCGTGCAGGGCTCGAACCGTCTCTCCTGCGACTGATCGACGACGTCGAAGCCAAGACCGCACGCAACACTGGCCTGACGCTGATCGTCGCCTTCAACTATGGCGGCAAGGCCGAGATCGTCGCCGCGGCACGGCATCTGGCGCGTGAGGCCGCTGCTGGGCGTCTTGACCCTGAGGCGATTGACGAAGCAAGCGTCGCCGACGCCCTGACCACGGCGGGAATGCCCGATCCAGACGTCATTATTCGTACCAGCGGCGAGCAACGGCTATCCAACTTCCTGCTCTGGCAAGCGGCCTATTCTGAATTCGTCTTTGTCGATGAGAATTGGCCGGATTTTGACGAGGCCAGTTTCGTTAGGGTTCTGGAAATATACACCACGCGCGACAGGCGCTTTGGCGGCATAGGAGTTTAGGCGTCTTGGGCGAATCTGGCGGTCCCGTTTCTGATCCGAAAGCGTCCGGCCGTCGTTCCTGGTCCGATGTCGGTCCGCGCTTCGCGTCTGCGATAGTGTTGATCGCGTTGACGGCAACTGCGCTCTATATCGGCAGCTATCTGTTCGCAGCTGTAGTGGGTGCGGTCTATGGCGGAGCCTACCGCGAGTGGGAGGCCATGGTCTCCCGCGCACCGCTCACGCCCATGGGCATGGTCCTGGTTGGACTGGTGGCCCTGTCGGGGCTGGTCTATCCACTTCTGGGAATCATCGCGTCACTGGCGGCCATCCTCTTGGCCTGTCTTCTGGCTCTGACGATGGGGCGCGAGGGCCTGACCTGGCGGATCGGCGGGCTGGTGCTGTTTGGTCTGCTGATTGTTTCGGCGCTGGCCATGCGGGGCGAGGGGGACCTGGGTATCTGGGCCGGGGTCTATCTCGGAACCGTGGTGTGGATGACCGACTCGGCCGCGTTCTTTACCGGACGTCAGATCGGCGGTGAAAAGCTGGCGCCAGATATTTCTCCGTCCAAGACCTGGTCAGGCGCGCTGGGCGGCCTTGCACTCGGAACGGGGGCGGGACTGATTGTGTGGATGTTTGTCACTGATTCTCCGATCTGGATCGGTGTTCTTCTGTCGGCTGCCATCAGCATTCTGGGCCAGTCCGGCGATCTCGCGGAAAGCGCCATCAAGCGCTATTTTCGCATCAAGGACAGCGGCGACATCATTCCCGGCCATGGCGGGCTGATGGATCGCCTGGACAGTCTCACATTCGGCGTTTTCTTCGTGGTTATCCTGGGCGGTCTGCATGCGGGATTCGGCGCCGTGGCGGAAGGTCTGCTTTATTGGTAACGCCCGGCCGGTGTTGTATTTGGAAGATTCATGTTGGATTTCGTCTTCTGGCTCCTGTCCTACGCCGTGCCTTTCCTGGTGGTCCTCACTGTGATCGTGTTCGTTCACGAGATGGGGCATTACCTTGTCGCGCGCTGGAACGGGGTGGCGATCCAGACCTTTTCCGTCGGTTTCGGACGTGAGTTGATCGGTTGGAACGACCGCCATGGTACGCGCTGGCGCATCTCGGCCATTCCCCTGGGCGGCTATGTTCGGTTCCTGGGTGACATGAACGAAGCGAGCCTGCCGGACCCCGAGATTGCCTCGAAAATCGACCCAGCCTTGGCCCCGAGCCTGTTCGTCAACAAGTCAGTGTGGCAGCGCATCGCTGTCGTTGCCGCAGGCCCGATCGCCAATCTCCTGCTGACATTTTTCGTGCTCTACGCGCTTTTGCTTGGTTATGGGCGCTACACGATACCGCCCGTGATCGGTGAGGTCGTGGCCGGCTCCGTGGCGGAGGCGGCGGGTTTCGAGGCGGGAGACCATGTGGTGGCCGTCGATGGTTACGCCGTTCACGGTTTTGAGGATTTTCAACGCTATGTGGCCACCAGTCCGGAGCGGGAAGTGGCGGTCGAGATCGAGCGCGCCGGAGGCGCGTTGACGTTGAAATTGATTCCCGAAGCCGTGCAGATTGAAGATCGCTTTGGAAACAATCAACGAATCGGACGCATCGGCGTAACCCGCAATATTGAGGAAACCGACATCGTGCTCTATCGGCCTGGGCCGGTGGAGGCGGTCGGCATGACGGTCGAAGAAATCCGTTTCATTATCCAGCGTACAGCGGCTTTTATTGGGGATTTTTTTGTCGGGCGAGGGGATGTCGAGCAATTGGGCGGGCCGGTCAAGGTTGCCAAGGTGTCCGGCGAAGTCGCAACGCTGGGCATTGTGGCGTTGATCAATCTGATGGCGCTGCTTTCGCTCAATATCGGCATCTTCAATCTTCTGCCCATCCCCATGCTGGATGGCGGACATCTGCTCTATTACCTCGCCGAAGCGGTGCGCGGTCGGCCGCTCAGCATGCGTGTCCAGGAGATTGGATTTCGCTTTGGATTTGCGCTTGTGATGGCGCTGATGGTATTTACCCTGTTCAACGATACCATATTCGCTTACTTCGGAATTCTCCGCTAACCCCTTGTTAACCTTGGTTCGCAAGGTGTTGCACGAATACAAGGGCGCCAATGAATTGCTAACTGCAAGGCAAGTGGCGACTTGTTCCTGGTTAAAAAAACAGTAAAACACTCCAATGGAGTTAGCTTGGGGGAGCGCTGTGCATGGCGATTCCCTGGGCCGGTGCAGAAGGCAATAACAATATGATCCACCCAACCAAGCTGATGCGTGGCGCGGTTTCCGCGATCGCCATTCTCGGGGCCGCTCCCATGGCGGCAGGCCTTCCCGTTCTTGGCGTCACGATTGCGAACGCTCAGGAACAATTGGTTGCGGCGGTGCTGTTCGAGGGCAACAGGCGCTTCCCCGATTCCCAGCTTCTGACGATGGTCGATATCTCGACCACGGGAATTTTCAGCCAGCAGCGTCTCGCCGCGGATATCGAAAGCATCCGCCAGGCCTACGACCGCGATGGTTTCATGTCCGTTTCGGTTACGGCCCGCACCGAGCAGACCAGCGATGGTCGTGTCCGTGTCATCTTCACCGTCAACGAAGGCGAGCGCGCGGGTATCGCGGCGATCAATTTCACCGGCAATAACGCTATTGGGGCGAATAACCTCAAGGGCGCCATGCTCACCAAGGAAACCGGCATCCTGAGCTGGCTGGTGCGTGACGACAGCTATGACGAACAGAAAATGGCCGTCGACCGGGAGCGTATCCGCCTCTATTACGCCAATCGCGGTTACCCCGATGCGCAAGTCAATTCGGTTGCCGAGTATGATGCTTCGCGCAATGCCTATTTCGTCAATGTCACGGTAAACGAAGGCCAGCGCTACAATTTCGGTAACGTCGCCATCGAGACCAGCATTGATGGCCTCAATACCGATGTGTTGCGCGGTACGGTGCGGACCGGCCAGAACGACCAGTTCTCCAATGCCGACCTGCAAAAGAGCATCGAAGATATGGCCTATGAGGCCACGGCTCAGGGCTATTCCTTCGCCGACGTTCGGGCGCGTCTTGATCGTGACGTGGCCACCAATACGTTCAACGTCACCTATCTGGTGGACGAAGGTGCTCGCGTCTATGTCGAGCGCATCAACATCACCGGCAACGTCAAGACCCGCGATTTCGTGATCCGCCGCGAGCTGGCTTTTGCCGAAGGCGATCCGTTCAATCGTTCCATGGTCATTCGCGGCCGTAACGCCATTCAGGCGCTGGATTTCTTCTCGCGCGTTGAAGTTTCGACCGCCCCGGGTTCGTCGGCCGACAAGATTGTTCTCAACGTCAATGTCGTTGAGAAGTCCACCGGCGAATATGGCGCCACGGCGGGATATTCAACGTCGGACGGTATTCTTGGTGAGCTGTCGCTGACTGAGCGGAACTTCCTTGGGCGTGGTCAATATCTGCGCGCCGCCATTGGCGCGTCCCAGTCCGGCCGTACTTTCGACTTCTCCTTCACCGAGCCTCGCTTCATGGGCCTCAAGGTCGCGGCGGGCGTCGATGCCTATCGTCGTATCAACGACGAGACCACTGCGAGCTTCTACGGTACGGAGACGACTGGCGGCCAGTTGCGCTTTGGTATTCCAGTCACCAGTGCGCTGACAGCCAATGTCTTTGGTGGCTACGAATACAAGCTGATTAAGGATGGCGACGCCAGCGCGACGCCGCCGGTACCGGCCGATTCCAGCCTGGTGACCGACGGTCAGGAATTTCACAAGGTCTTTACGGGCTATACTCTGACCTGGAACGGCGTTGATGATATCAAGAAGCCGACTGAAGGACTCTATGCCACCTTCAGCCAACAATATATAAACCTTAACTATTCCGGCACGACCGATCACTTGCTCAAGTCTGAAGCGCGCGCGCGTTATTTCATGCCGCTCCTTCAGGATAGCGGCATGGTCGCCAGCGTGCGTGGTCAGGCCGGGGTGATCAACAATATAGGCGGTGGTGCCGGTGTGCACGCCGTCGAAGCATTCACCCCCGGCTCGCAGCTTGTGCGCGGCTTCCAAGGTCGCGGCTATGGCCCGCGTCTGGGCTCAGGCGAGTATCTCGGCACCACGATGTTTGCCGGCATTTCTGGCGAAATCGAGTTCCCGATCCCTGGCCTTCCGGAGAATTACGGCCTGTCCGGCGCGGTCTGGGTTGATGCGGCCTGGATTGGCGATGCGAGCGATATCATCGGTGGCGGAGCAGCCGTTGCGGCGAGCAATGATGATCCGTGGCGCGCTTCGGTTGGCGCCTCGCTGATCTGGGCTTCGCCGTTCGGTCCGCTGCGTGGCGATTTCGCCCACGTACTCAACAAGTCCACGGACGACCGCACGCAGGTATTCCAGTTCACCATCTCCACCTTGCTGTAATTCTGCTGGCGTGAGAGACTTTTTAGAGCCGCGGGGCGGTAGCGCCGCGGCTCTCTTGTTTTGAGTGGCGTCATGGTCGATACCCGTTTCCACCGCTTTGCCGGCCCCATCGCCATAGGCGTCTTGCTCGCCAGAATCGGGCGGGCGGATCTGGCGGAAACAATTTCCACTCCTGATCACCTGTTGACCGGGGCCGATGAACTCGACCGGGCCGAAGCGGGCGATGTCGCACTGGCTGCCCAGCAGAGCTATGCAGACGCATTGCGCAGCACGTCGGCAGGTGTCGTGGTGGTCAAGCCCTCATTGCTAGACCTCGTCCCCCGGGGCAGCATCGCCGTTCCGGCCGATCATCCGCATGAAGTTTTCGTCGAGATTCTGGACGCGCTCTACCCGTCCAGTACCAGATCGGTCATCGCTGCCGACCGCAATGACCTAGGCGCACCTTTCTATGAGCGGGACGTCGTCCTAGGTCCGAACGTGTCGATCGGACCTGGTGTCGAAATCGGCCGAGGCACGGTCATCGGCGCCAATACGGTTATTGGCGCCGGGGTTACGATCGGACGCAATTGCGTCATCGCCGCCAATTGCACCATCGACTGCGCCCATATCGGCAATGACGTTGTGATTCATTCCGGCGTAAGAATCGGCACAGAAGGATTCGGCTGGCTGGATTTGGGGCGATCCAACCGCAAAATTCCACAGCTGGGACGGGTGATCGTTCAGGACCGCGTTGAAATCGGCGCCAACAGCACCATCGACCGCGGGGCACTGGGCGACACGGTGATCGGCGATGGCACCAAACTGGATAACCTGGTGCAGATCGGTCATAATTGCCGAATTGGCCGCAATTGCCTGATTGCTGCCATGAGCGGCCTGGCGGGCTCCACCGTTGTTGAAGATGGAGTTCTCATGGGCGGCAATGTCGGCACGTCTGGTCATCTGACCATCGGGGCCGGATCGGTGATCCATGGCCGGGCCGCGGTCACCAAGGACTGGCCCGCCGGCTCCAAACTTGCCGGGGCGCCGGCACAGGATATAAGAGATTTCTGGCGAGAACTCGCCGTATTGCGGAAACTGTCTAAAGGGGACAAGCGGGGATGAACGATACCGTCAGCAGCGCCACAGAACTCGATGCGATGAGCATTGCCGAGATTTTGGAAGCTTTGCCGCACCGCTACCCCTTCCTGATGATCGACCGCATCATCGATATCAATGGCGACGAATCTGCGGTGGGGATCAAGAACGTCACGTTCAACGAACCTATCTTCCAGGGGCATTTCCCGGGCAATCCTATCTTCCCCGGCGTTTTGATCATCGAAGGCATGGCCCAGACGGCCGGTGCTATTGTCATCAAGCACGATGCCAATGCGGGCGGAAAGAAGATCGTGCTCATGTTGGGCGTGGACAATGCGCGCTTCCGCAAGCCGGCGGGCCCCGGTGATACGCTGGAATTCCATATTTCCAAGATGCACCGTCGGCGCAATGTCGGCCGCTACAAGGCTGAAGCCAAGGTCAATGGCGCAATTGTCGCCGAAGCTGAGATCACCGCGATGATCGTGAGTGCCGATTCGTGAGTTCTGCGGACATTCATCCCACCGCCATCATTGCCGATGGCGCCGTGATTGGTGCCGGCGTTCGCATCGGCCCCTATTGCATGGTGGGACCGAAGGTCGTTCTGGGCGACTATGTGGAACTGATCTCCCATGTCGTGGTGGAAGGCAAAACCGCGATTGGTGCGGGAACCCGTATCTTTCCCTTCGCGTCGGTGGGGCACCAGCCGCAGGATCTCAAATTTCACGGCGAGGATTCGCGCCTCGAGATCGGTGAACGGTGTACGATCCGCGAATCGGTGACCATCAATCCGGGTACCGAAGGCGGCGGTATGCTGACCAAAATCGGCAATGACTGCCTGATCATGGCCAGTGCGCATGTCGCCCACGACGCCATTTTGGGCAACAATGTCATCATGGCAAATTATGTCGGTGTCGCGGGCCATGTGCACGTTGGAGACAACGTGATTTTTGGTGGCACCTGCGTTATCCACCAGTTCTCGCGCATTGGCGCTCACGCCTTTATCGGCGCCCAGTCTATGGTTGACGGCGATGTCATCCCCTATGGCATGGCCGTGGGGAACCGCGCCGTGCTGACCGGACTCAATCTTGTCGGCCTCAAGCGCCGCAAATTCGACCGCGAAGCTATTCACCGTCTGCGCGCCGCCTATCGGCAGATCTTCGCCAGTGAAGGGACGCTTATCGAGCGGGTCGAGGACGCCGCCGAACTCTTCAAGGACGATTCTCTGGTGCAGGAGGTTGTCGGCTTCATCAGGCAACCCTCCAGTCGACCCATTCTGTTGCCGCGCAACGGGAACGAAAGCGAGTAAGAATCGGGAGCCGGGATGGCCGAGCCAGTGCGCCTTTTTATCCTGGCGGGAGAGCCTTCCGGCGATCGCATCGCCGCCGATCTGATCATGCGGCTGCGCCGGCAGATCGAGCTGGACCTGTCCGGTGTCGGCGGCGTGGAACTTGCGGGGCAGGGGCTTGCAACGCTCTACCCAATGTCCGACCTGGCGGTCATGGGTGTGACTGATGTCATCCTCAATTTGCCGCGTCTATTGTGGCGGCTCGAACAGACTGCCCGCTTCATCCTCAAAAATCAGCCGGATACCGTGATCCTGGTCGATTCCCAGGATTTCTCACGGCTCCTGGCGCAGCGCCTGCGCAAGCGCAGCTATAGGGGGAAGCTTGTGCTCTACGTAGCGCCCTCCGTCTGGGCTCGGCATCCCGAGCGCGCAGGAAAACTCACGCCGCTCTTCGACGCGGTTTTGGCCGTGCTGCCCTTCGAACCCGCGGTGATGGCCGAACTCGGCGGGCCACCAACCTATTATGTCGGCCATCCGGCGCTCGCGGGGCAGAACAAGGCCCCAGAAGCCGTAGAATCCGGACCATTACTGCTATTGCCTGGCAGTCGGGACGGCGAATTGCGGCGCCATCTGCCTTTGCTGAGAGCACTCGCACCCACGCTCGCCGCGCTCCCGCATGTCACCGAAATCGTCATCCCGACCTTGCCGTCACTGCGCATGAGACTGGAGGCGGACCTCGCCGGCTGGCCTGTTGCCGTAACGTTGATGGATCGCCGAGAGGATCGGCCTGCGCTGTACGCCAGCGCCGTGGGGGCGATCTGTGTGTCGGGAACGGTAACGTTGGAACTCGCGCTGGCGCGTGTTCCCATGATGGTGCTCTACGCACTGGATGGGCATCAGGCCCGCATGTTCGACCAGCTGGGGCGACCGCCGGTGTCCCTGCCCAATATAATCCTCGGCCGGACGGCCGTTCCCGAACATGTCGCCGCGCAGTTTTCCACTGCCGAACTGGAGCAAGCCGCGCTGGAGCTACTGGGTAATAAAAAAGCCCGCCAGCAGCAGATTGATGCCTTTGGCGAGCTTTCGAATTTGATGGAGGCGGGGCAGCCTCCGCTTGGACGCCAGGATCCGGCAGAGCGGATCCTCAGCATCCTGGCCGCTTAGCGCGAGGCAATCGGCGCGTAGTCGCGCGCCGTTGCGCCATTGTAAAGCTGGCGCGGACGGCCGATCTTCTTCTGCGGATCGCCGATCATTTCCTTCCACTGGCTGATCCAGCCCACAGTGCGGGCCACGGCGAACAGCACGGTGAACATCGAGGTCGGAAAGCCGATCGCGTCGAGGATCACACCCGAATAGAAATCAACGTTCGGATAGAGCTTGCGATCGATGAAATACTGATCTTCAAGCGCGATGCGCTCGAGTTCCTGCGCCACCTGCAGGGTTGGATTGTTGCCGACGCCGAGGATTTCCAGCACTTCCTTGGCGGTAGCCTGCATCACCGTGGCGCGCGGATCGAAGTTCTTGTAGACGCGGTGACCGAAACCCATCAGACGGAACGGATCGTTTTTGTCCTTGGCCCGCTCGATGAATTCGGGAATCCGGTCCACCGTGCCGATCTCGCGCAACATGTTGAGGCAGGCCTCGTTGGCGCCGCCATGGGCCGGGCCCCAGAGGCAGGCCACGCCCGCCGCGATACAGGCGAACGGGTTGGCGTCGGACGAACCGGATAAACGGACCGTAGACGTGGACGCGTTCTGTTCGTGATCGGCGTGCAGGGTGAAGATCAGGTCCATCGCACGGGCGATCTTCGGATTGACCTTGTAATCCTCTGCCGGCACCGAGAAGCACATATGCAGGAAATTGGATGCGTAATCGAGGTCGTTGCGCGGATAAACGAAGGGCTGGCCCACCGAATATTTGTAAGCCATGGCTGCCAGAGTCGGGATCTTGGCAATCATGCGGATCGAGGCGATCTCGCGCTGGCGCGGATCGTTGATGTCGGTGCTGTCGTGATAGAAGGCGGCCATGGCGCCGACCACGCCGGTCATGATGGCCATCGGATGCGCATCGCGACGGAAGCCGCGATAGAAATAGTGCATCTGTTCATGCACCATGGTGTGGCGCGTCACCAGCTTTTCGAATTCGGCAAACTGGGTCTTGCTCGGCAATTCGCCATAGAGCAGCAGATAGCAGACTTCGAGATAGTTCGACTTGTCTGCCAATTGCTCGATCGGATAACCCCGATAGAGAAGCTCACCCTTATCGCCGTCGATATAGGTGATGGCGCTGTCGCAAGCGGCCGTAGACGTGAAGCCGGGGTCATAGGTGAACAGGCCTGTCTTCGCATAGAGCGAACGGATGTCCATTACGTCCGGACCCACCGATCCGCTCAATATCGGGAATTCGTGGGTCTGGTCTCCGATGACGAGTTTGGCGACTTTGTCGGTCATTGAGCTCTCCTCGTTTCACCTGCGCGCCCGCCAATGCAACAGCGATTTAAACGGCGCGAGGGACGGCGCCTTGGAAGCGCCGGATTGTGATGCAGAGGTATCAGGTCTTGGCGGCCCCAAGCAACTGATAGGTAAGTATGACTTATCCAGAAGATGGCGCCGGATGGGACGCCATCGTCAAGTTCAGGCGGGGGCCTGGTCGCCGAGTCGGGCCATGCTTTCTTCGCGTCCGATCAGCACCATGACCTCGAAAATCCCCGGAGATACGGTACGTCCCGTGAGGGCGGCGCGCAGTGGCTGAGCCAGCTTGCCCAGCTTGACACCCTTTTCTTCCGCCAATTGCCGCATGGCCGCGTCGATAGCAGGCACTGACCATTCGGCAAGCCCCCCTAACGTATTGGCAATGCTGGACAGCAGCGCGCGGGCGTTATCGGTCAGCAGCGCGGCCGCCGCTTCATCCGGCTGGATGGGGCGAAGGGCATAGATGAACTGCGCCAGGTCGATCAGTTCCAACACCGTCTTGGCGCGCGGCTGCAATTCGGGCAGGGCCGCGAGCACGGTGTTGTGATTAGTGAGGAGGCCCTGGACGTCGTTGTCGCGACCGACTTCCCGGGCGGTCTCGACCATCACATTATAGAGGTAGGTCGGATCGGACTCCCGGATGTAATGGCCGTTGATGTTTTCCAGTTTCACAAAATCGAAGCGCGCCGCGCCCTTGTTGAGGGCTTCGAGGCTGAACCATTCCACCATCTGCTCGGTGGAGAAAATCTCGTCGTCGCCATGGCTCCAGCCGAGGCGCGCCAGATAATTGCGCACGGCGGCGGGGAGATAGCCCAGCTGCCGATATGCCTCGACGCCCAGTGCTCCGTGACGCTTGGAGAGCTTGGCCCCGTCAGGGCCATGGATGAGCGGGATATGGGCCATTTCCGGCACGGACCAGCCCATGGCATTGTAGATGACGATCTGGCGCGCGGCATTGGTCAGGTGGTCATCGCCGCGAATGATATGGGTGACGCCCATGTCATGATCGTCCACCACCACGGCATGCATATAGGTCGGCGTTCCATCCGAGCGCAGGATGATGAAATCGTCGAGGTTTTCGGTCTTGAACACCACGTCGCCCTGCACATGGTCATGCACGATGATTTCGCCGGAGAGCGGCGACTTGATGCGGACCACGGGCTTGACGCCTTCGGGCGCCTCGGCGGGATCGCGGTCGCGCCAATAGCCATTGTAGCGCGGTGGCTTGCCGGCGGCCCGGGCCTCCTCGCGCATCTGGTCCAGTTCCTGCGGCGAGCAGTAGCAATAGTAGGCATGGCCCATTTTCACCAGCTCATGGGCCACTTCGGCATGGCGCGCGGCACGAGCGAATTGGCTGATCGGCTCACCGTCCCAGTCGAGCCCGAGCCATTTCAACCCGTCTATAAGCGCGGTAACCGCTGCCTCGGTCGAACGTTCCCGGTCCGTGTCCTCGATGCGCAGCAACATCTTGCCGCCCTGGTTCTGGGCATAGGCCCAGGAGAACAGCGCCGTACGGGCTCCGCCGATATGGAGATAGCCGGTGGGCGAGGGAGCAAAGCGGGTAACGACCTGGGACATGGCAACCGAGACATTTTGAGGAATTGCGGGCCGTGTGTAGCATAGGCCCGCTTGAGCGCAAGGGTGGGGCGCATCGTGGCCGGGCAGGAGGCATGGACAGTCAGGACCAATCGGTCGGCGCGGCAGCAATGGCCGCCCCGGCCTGAAGATGGTGCGGGCTTGGTCTCGGCGGGGCGCAGTTTTCTGACCGCATTCACGCATGCCGCTGAAAATCGACGCCTTTTCGTCGTGCTGCCCTTCAGCATGATCGCAGGGCTGGTTCTTTATGCCCTGATGTACGATGAACCGACCTCGCCGCTCCTGTTGGGCGGCGCGGGTATCGTTGTGTTCCTGCTGCTGACGGCCGGGCTGACGCATTCGCTCAATGTCCTGCGCATTGCCGTGCAACTGAGCGCCTTCTGGTTCGGCTTCTGTCTGCTGCCGGCTCACGCCGCCCTCTTTGGAACACCCATGCTCGCCTTCCCTGCCTATGGCGTTTACGAGGCGCATGTCGATGAGGTGCTGTCCGCCGATGACAGCCAGCGGCGGGTGGTGGTTTCGCAAATCGTGCCACGGGAGGGCGCTCGACCGCTCGATATCAGGCGGGCGCGTCTGTCGCTGCCGGCGGAACCGGAACTGCGGCCCGGTGACCGCCTGCGCGCCGCGCTGCGGCTGGCACCGGTGCCCGGCCCGGTCCTGCCCGGATCGCATGATGGTCAATTCCATGCCTATTTCATCGGCGTGGGAGCCTATGGCGGCGCCACGGGCGCGGTTGAACGCATCATAGAGGGAAGCGACAGTGATCTCGGGCGGAAGGTGCAGGGCCTGCGCGATTTTATCGCCGCCCGCATCGACCTCGCTCTGCACGGGTCCAGCGCCGCCATCGGAAAATCCATGGTCATGGGCGACCAGAGCGATATTTCCGACGAAACCCGGGACGTAATGGCCGCTTCGGGCCTCGCTCATATCTATTCGATTTCGGGACTGCATCTCTCCATCGTCGCGGGGGGGCTCTATTGGCTGGTGCGGCTGCTGCTGGCCTCGCTGCCGGCGCTGGTGACATGGCCGATCAAGCAGATTGCCGCGCTGATCGGCATCGTCGCGGCCTTTCTTTATCTGCTATTGGCCGGCGGGGTGGATAACGTTCCCGCTTTCCGGTCCACCCTGATGCTCGCCCTGATCTTTGGCGCCGTTCTGGCGGGAAGGCAGGCGCTGACCATGCGCAATGTCGCCATCGCCGCGATTGTGGTCATCGCCATCGACCCGGCCAGCGTTTTCCGCCCCAGCTTCCAGCTCTCTTTCGCCGCCGTGATCGGGCTCATCGGCATTTACGAACTGCCCCGGCCCTTCGCGGCGGCCAGCACCAGGCTGGAGCGGCTGTGGCATCTGGTGGCGGCTACGGCCTGGACAAGCTTTATCGCGGGGCTGGCGACACTTTTGTTCTCCGCCTACCACTTCCAGCAGACCGCTCCGCTCAGCGTATTGGGCAATGTCATGGCCCTGCCATTTGTCGGGCTAATCATGTGGGCCGGCGTGGTCGCCATGCTGGTCATGCCGCTGGGGCTCGACGGATTTTTCTTCCAAATCATGGGGTGGGGCATCGACGGCATGCTCCTGGTGGCCGAAATTGTGGCCCATTGGAGCGAAGGGCTGACCGGTAACCCATTGCTTGCCAATTGGACGCTGATAGGCGGGCTGGTGGCGCTGGCCTGGTTCGGCTTTCTGGAAAACCGCTGGCGCCTGCTGGCTCCCGCGCTGCTGGTGCCTCTCGTCTTCCTCTTCGGTCTTGAGCCGCGTCCCGACGTGTTGATCGCAGATTCCACTCAAGCCATCGCCGTGCGCGACGGTGAAACTATGGCATTGGCCAGCGGCAGGGCGGGCAGCTTTGCGGTCAATGTCTGGAGCCGCAATTACCAGACCGAAATCGCCGCGAACCATTCCGGCACGGTCTGCGACAGCCTTGGCTGCATCGTTCAGACCCCCGATTTTTCGATCGCCATCATACGCAATGCCGCAGCTTTTGCCGAGGATTGCGGGCGACACGATCTGCTGGTCGCCCGCATCTATCCGCCCGCCTCCTGCTTTGCCGGCGCAGACGTGATCGGACCGGCGCAATTGGCTGCCGGGGGCGTGCATTGGCTGCACTGGAACGCGCATGAAGGGCGGTTCGATATTCGCCCGGCAATGGTCAATCTCAATCGGCCCTGGCGAGTTTCGCCACGCTGATACCGGCGGGGGCCATCTCGGTGTCGCCCAACACATAGCCGGTTTCATCGGCGGCGAGGGCAATCGTCTGCGGGCCCGAGGAATAATTCACATAGATGCGGAATTTGCCGCGCCTGCGGCAGCGGACGCCGGCGGGCAGGGTGAGGATCGATGTGTCGGCCTCGGCCAGCAGATAATCGGCTACGCGCTGGATCAAGGCCCGATCGCCGCTGGCGGTGAGGTAGAACAGCTTGCCTTGCGACAACAGCACCGGCACGCCTTCCACGTCCTCCATGATCACCTCGGCGCCGCCTTCGGTTTTCTCCCGCCATAGCCGCGCTGCGCCGCCACCCTTGACCGCGACATCCACTCCGGCGGGCAGGCTGTCCACCCGCATTACCCGAGCGTCCAGAAGGTTCTGCGGCAGGTCGGGACCGAGTTTGGCAGGAATGGCGAAGTTCTCGGTTTTGGATCCGGTTCGCGGCCCGATCAGCACATGGCCTTCGAAATTGGCCACGGCTTCTCTCAATGCATCCGTCCAGAACAGCAGCGCGGGGATGGCGACGATGTCATAGCCGGCAAAATTCGAGGTCGAGGGAGGCAATATATCAACATCCAGCCCATGCTTGCGGAAGGCGGAATAAAGCGCTCGCACATGATCGCCATGGCGGAAGCCCGCCGCCTGCGGCTGGATTTCCCAGGCCCATTCGCTCTGATAATCATAGATCAAGGCGATGCTGCCCTGAAGGGCTTTGCCCTCAAGGCCGGTTTCCGCCAGTTCGCGGGCCACCTGCTCGGCTTCGTGATAGCCCGGCGCAGGCTCGCTATCGGGCCGCAACAGGCCGGCATGCATCTGCTCCTGCGCGAATGGCGCCTGCCGCCAGCGGAAATAGGACACGACCTCGGCGCCATGGGCAAACGCCTCCCAGGCCCAGAGTCGCGCCATGCCGGGCAGGGGATCGGGGTTGAACGCACCCCAGTTCACCGGCCCCGGCTGCTGCTCCATGATCCACCAGCGGCCATGCCCCACGGCGCGGTAGAGATCGTGGTGGAAGGCCGCATTGTCGGGATCGCCCTGACGCAGGTAGTGCCGCTTGATCTCGTCGGGTTCATTGCTGGTGGCCAGATGGCCGATCGGGTAGGAATCCCAGGACGCGATGTCGAGCGTCTCGGCCACGTCGTAGTGGTCGAATTCGGCATAGCGACTCATGAAATTATGAATGACCGGCAGATCAGGGCGCTTCGCTTTCAGGATGTCGAATTGCACCTTGTTGAAGGCGGCGACCTGATCGGACGAATAGCGGCGGAAATCCAGTTCATGAGCCGGCGCCGCTTCGCAGACCAACAGGTTTGGCAGGTCGATCTGCTCGAAGCTCGAATATTCCATCGACCAAAAGACATTGCCCCAGGCCCGGTTCAGCGCCTCGATGGTTTGATACTTGTGTTGCAGCCAGAGGCGGAAGCCGTCACGTGCCGCCGGCGAATAGGAATAGGTGGTGCCGTGACAGCCATATTCATTGTCGGTCTGCCAGCCTGCCAGGGCCGGATGATCGGCCAATGCCTCGGCGAGAATATGGGTGATGCGCGCACATTCTTCCCGATAGCCGAGATGGGAGAAGTCGTAATGACGGCGCGAGCCGAACCCCTTGCGCCGACCTTCCCGGTCCATGGCCAGCATGTCGGGGTGCTTGTCGATCATCCAGCGGGGTGGCGTCGCAGTGGGCGTGCCGACGATGACTTTGAGCCCATGCCGGCCCAGCACATCCATGGCGCGGATTATCCAGCCGAGCTGTAGCTGGCCGGGGGCAGGCTCCAGCCGCGACCACGCGAATTCGCCGATGCGCACGATCCTGATGCCGATTTCGGCCATGCGCCTGGCGTCATTGTCCCACCACTCCTCCAGCCAGTGTTCGGGATAATAACAGACGCCGATGCTCGGATTCATGGGACTGGTCTCAGAGTTTGATCCTGGCTTCCGGGAGGCCCGGAACATCCAGATCGATGAAGAACACGCCGCCAGCGACCTTTTCGGCTGCAAGTTGCTCGGCGGAGAGGGTCTTGTTGGCGGTGGTGATGAACAGGCGCTTCAGATCCTTGCCGCCAAAGGCGGGGCAGGTGGCCTGGCTGACCGGCACCTCGACGATGCGATCGATGGAGCCGTCCGGCGCGTAGCGGATGACGCAATTGCCGCCCCAGCGTGCGTTCCAGATATAGCCCTGGCTATCGACCACGGCGCCATCGGGATAGCCGCGATGCTCCGAGACATCGGCAAACAGTGTCCATTCGCCGATGGGCATGCCGGTCGCCGGGTCGGTCTCGCATTTGAGGATTTTCTGCGTCGGTGTGTCGGTCCAATAGGCAATGCGGCCATCGGGGGAGAAACAGGTGGCGTTGGGAATAGCTGCCTCTGTCCGGATCCGCGTCAGTTTCCCGGTCCGATAGTGATAGACCGCCCCCTCCCTTGGCCCCTCGTCCTTGACCATGGTGCCGATCCAGAAGGCGCCGGAGGGATGCACGCGGCTGTCATTGGTCCGGTTAGTGGGGATGTCGGCCTCGATATCGACGATAGTCTGCATCGCGCCACTGGCCAGTTCGAATCGCTTGAGACCAGTTTCAGTGGCCAGCGCCAGACTGGTGTCATCGATGATGGCCGCAGCGGCCACGATCTCCTCGAAATGCCATTCTTTCGCGAGCACTCCGTCGGCGCCGGCAGCGAACAGCGTTCGATTGTTGATGTCGAACCAGAACAATTGCTGGCGGCCATCATGCCAGATCGGGCCTTCGCCCAGCGCGCATTGGCTGTCGATGAGCAGCTTCGCCGTGTCACTCATGCTTTGGCACCCCTGTCATAAGCGGCGACGGCCAGTGCCGCGCGCTCCGCCACGTCGTCGGCGTTCATTCCCGGTTTGTAGAGATAGCTGCCGAGGCCGAACCCGCTACAGCCGGCGGCGAAGAATTCGTGGAAATTGTCGGGATTGGCGCCGCCCACGGCATAGAGGGGCAGGGCAGGCGGCAGCACCGCTTTCATCGCCTTGATGCCCCTGGCGCCCAGCACCTCGGCAGGAAAGAACTTGAGGCCGGTCGCCCCGGCGCGAATGGCCGTGAACGCATCGGTCGGAGAGAACACGCCGGGATAGGATTTCAGGCCGAGCTGCACCGTTTCCGTGATGACATCCACATTGGTATCCGGCGAGACGATGAATGTGCCGCCGGCTCCGGCAACGGCTCGGACGTCCTCCGGCGACAGCACCGTTCCGGCACCGATCTCCGCGCGGGCCGACAGCGCCTTGGCCGCAAGTGCAATACTGTCCACGGCATTGGGCGAATTGAGCGGCACCTCGATCAAGGTGATCCCGGCTTCGGCGAGCACGGTGCAGACCGGAACCGCTTCGTCGGTGCGGATACCGCGCAGGATGGCGATGATATGGCGATGGTTCATGCTCTGCAGTCCTCAGGAAAAATGCTGGCGCGCGGCCTTAAGCCCGGCCAGAACGATCTCGGTCGCATCGACGGTGCGGCCGCTGGCGCCGGACATACCCAGCACCTCTTCATAAAGCGCGCAGAGCGTAGGCGATCCGATCAGCGGCACGGGATCGGTGCTGATCCGGTTACGGTTTGCGGCGATCTCGGTGCCGATCAATAGACCGGACAGGTAGCCGGCGCTCCAGTCCGGTTCCCGCCCTGACAGCAGGGCGCCGGCGCGGACACGAAACAATTGGCCGAGCAGATCGTCGGGTCGTTCCAGCCCGTCCGCAGCGCCAGCCTTGAAGCCTTGGGTGCGGCCCGGACCATCGAGTGGCCCCGTCAGGGAATGACGCAGCACCGAATGGGTCTTGAGCAGTTCGAACAATTCCCCGGTCATGGCGGTGGAGAAGTGCTCGATGCGGGTGCCCTCAAGTTGCGCCCATTTCGAATGGGTGCCCGGCATGCAGACAAGGCCGGAATAGTCTGGGTTGAGAGCGGCGAGGCCCAGAAGCTGCGTCTCCTCGCCACGCATGACGTTTTCGCCATTCTGGCGCTGGCAGACGCCGGGCAGGATGGCGACAGACAAATCCGACCCCGCCATGTCCGGGCGCACCGCATTGGCCGCGAGGTCGCGCAGATCGGCGGGGGCTTCGAGATAGGGCGCTTCGAGCCAGCCCTGGCGCGCGCCGGCCATGCCGCACACAAGCACCTCCATGGGGCCGGGCGGCAGCGTCAGCCGGCCGGCAATTTCGGCCAATGCGGCGGGAAATTCGGCCTGGCTCAGCTTGCCCATGCCCTTTTCCGAACTGGCGGACGACAGAATTGCGCCATCCGCACCGACTCCCCATGCTCGAAGATTGGAGGTGCCCCAATCCACTGCCACCCATGTCACATTCTTTGTCAAACTCGTTCCTCACTTGGCGCTGTCGTCCCGGCGGTGCGCGACCCTATCGGCGATGCCGGGATGAGGCCAGCCGATTCCAGCTCGCCGCGACAGTCATAGCGCGGGCCGCTTGCGCATGCTGCCGGGCCGGTAAGATCGGCTGCTCCCCAAGGCAGATTTTTAGCATCGCATCGCTGAATTTGGAATTGTATGATTTTTTCGGCAATTGGCGTTCACACAGCAATCTGGCGTGCTACACCTGTTTCAGCTTGGCCTCCAAGTCCGCCGGGCGGACATATTAGGATAAAGATGATGAGTGCAGACAATGGCGGCGCAGATGGCCGCAAGCTGAGATCGCGCGCCTGGTTTGATAACCCGGACAATCCCGACATGACGGCGCTCTATCTGGAGCGCTACATGAATTACGGCGTCTCGCGCGAAGAATTGCAGTCGGGCAAGCCGATCATCGGTATCGCCCAGACCGGCTCCGATCTCAGTCCGTGCAATCGTCATCACATGGTTCTGGCGGAGCGAGTGCGGGAAGGCATCCGCGAAGCCGGCGGCATCGCCATCGAGTTTCCGGTGCATCCGATCCAGGAGACCGGCAAGCGTCCGACGGCGGGCCTCGACCGCAACCTCGCCTATCTCGGCCTCGTGGAAGTGCTCTACGGCTATCCGCTCGACGGCGTGGTGCTGACCATCGGCTGCGACAAGACCACCCCGGCCATGCTGATGGGCGCGGCGACCGTCAATATTCCGGCCATCGCGCTCTCGGTCGGGCCCATGCTCAATGGCTGGCATAAGGGCGAGCGCACCGGCTCGGGCACCATCATCTGGAAGGCGCGGCAGATGCTGGCGGCCGGCGAGATCGACTATCCCAAATTCATCGAACTAGTCGCGTCTTCCGCGCCCTCCGCCGGCTATTGCAACACGATGGGCACGGCGACGACGATGAATTCGCTGGCCGAGGCGCTGGGCATGCAATTGCCCGGATCCGCCGCCATTCCGGCACCCTATCGCGACCGCCAGGAGATGGCATGGCGGACCGGCAAGCGTATCGTCGAGATGGTGCATGAAGACCTCAAGCCCTCCGATATCCTGACTAAGGACAATTTCCTCAACGCCATCGTGGTCAATTCCGCCATCGGCGGCTCGACCAATGCGCCGATCCACATCAATGCCATTGCCCGCCATATCGGCGTCGATCTCAATATCGAGGAATGGCAGCAGCACGGGCTGAAGGTGCCACTCCTCGTCAACCTGCAGCCTGCCGGCGAATATCTCGGCGAGGACTATTATCATGCTGGCGGCGTGCCGGCGGTGGTCAATGAATTGATGCAGCAAGGGCTCATTCACGAGGATGCGCCGACCGTCAATGGCAGAACCATCGGCGAAAATTGCCGCCAGACGGTGATCGAGGACGACAAGGTCATCCGGCATTTCGACAATCCGATGAAGGCCGAGGCCGGATTCCTGGTGCTGCGCGGCAATCTCTTCGACAATGCCATCATGAAGACCAGCGTGATCAGCGCCGAGTTCCGCGAACGCTATCTTAGCGATCCGGCCCATCCCGGCATGTTCGAGGGCAAGGCCGTGGTGTTCGACGGGCCGGAAGATTACCACCGGCGCATCGACGATCCTGCGCTGGAGATCGACGAGCATACCCTGTTGTTCATGCGCGGCGCCGGGCCGATCGGCTATCCGGGCGCGGCGGAAGTGGTCAACATGCGGCCGCCCGATTACCTGATCAAGCAGGGCGTGTCCTCGCTGGCCTGTATCGGTGACGGGCGCCAGTCCGGCACTTCCGGTTCGCCCTCGATCCTCAATGCGTCGCCCGAAGCGGCGGCCGGTGGCAATCTTGCCATCCTCAAGACCGGAGACATGGTGCGCATCGACCTCAACAGGGGCGAGGCCAATATCCTGATCTCCGATGCCGAAATCGAACAGCGCCGTCGTGTATTGGACGAAGCTGGTGGGTATCAATATCCCCGGCATCAGACGCCCTGGCAGGAAATCCAGCGCGGCCTGGTCGATCAACTCGGCAGCGGCGCCGTATTGCGGCCCGCGGTCAAGTATCAGCGCATTGCCCAGACGGAAGGCCTGCCGCGCGACAACCACTGATCATTTGGCTGTCTGCCTTGGGTCGGCCCTGTCGTTCGGGCCGGTCTTTTCGGGATGGGACAGAGGCATGACGAAACGCCGGCCGGCGAAGTGCCTCCGGGTTTGCTGTGGAGAGAGACCGCCATTCGAGCTTGGCGCTCATGGCCTTCTCGTTTCATATCGGTCCACCGGACCGATATGTCGGCTTCGCCGCACAACTCGAAATGGTTGCGGCGTGGGGCGAAATTCGCCTCGGTGCCGGTGGTCCGGCAAAGGTATAGGTTGAGGAAAACCTCGCCCCACGCACCGGCGGCTCGTTCGACGCGCTGGGCCCGGCGGAATTACGTCCGCTCCGATCCATGAGGGACTGCTTCGTCTTCGCCCTGCTGGCGACGTGGCAGCTGCCGATCCGGTGCAGCCGGAAGGGCCCGACATGGTTCCCCGGGGAGAGTACCGGGGGTCCGTCCATAGGCGCGAACGGAAGAAAGGCGACCCCTTCTCCATCCGGTCCCCCACACCGATTGTTCGTCGCGACCGCGCAGCCTGTGCAGGAGTGCGGATAATGTGCCTGAGGTTTCGGGGGAGGGGGATAGAGGGGATAAGTCTTGTTTCAATTCACGCAAGCCCGAGGATGACGAGCGAGGGTGAGAGTGTTTGTGAGTCCGATGGGACTCGGTGTTTTTTGAAGCTGCGGCCCCCCCCACCCTCGTTCCCTCCCCTCAAGGGGGAGGGAGGCGCGGGAGCGGCTGGAGCGAGAGAAGTTACGCCATCACAAGCAAAGAGGCAGCGAGCCGAGCGCGCTGAAGCGGCGCGACACTGGCTCGATCAATATTTCCGCAGCAATCCCACGAGTCGGCCTTGGACCTTGACGCGGTCCGGCGGGAAGATGCGGGTTTCGTAGGCGGGGTTGGCCGCTTCCAGCGCAATCGTGTCGCCCTTGCGACGGAGGCGCTTGAGAGTTGCTTCCTCGTCATCGACCAGGGCGACAATAATCTCGCCGGTCGATGCGCTTTCCTGCTTCTTGATCAGGACCGTATCGCCATCGAAAATACCGGCATCGATCATCGAATCGCCGCGCACTTCCAGGGCGTAATGCTCGCCCGCGCCCAGCATTTCGGGCGGCACGGCAATGGTGTGGGAATGGGTCTGGATCGCCTCGATCGGCGTACCGGCCGCGATCCGGCCCATGACCGGAATGGAAACCGGACGGGCATAATCGTCCTGCGCGCTGGCGCGGGATGGTGGTGAGGCCACCTTGCCCAGATTGCCTTCGATCACCGCAGGCTCGAAACGCGCCTTGCGGCCGCCCAGCGACGGGTTCATCGAATCGGGGAGCTTGATCACCTCCAGCGCCCGAGCCCGATTGGGCAGGCGGCGGATGAAGCCGCGTTCCTCGAGCGCGGTGATCAGCCTGTGGATGCCCGATTTGGACGCCAGATCGAGCGCGTCCTTCATCTCGTCAAAGGAGGGCGGGATACCGCTTTCCTTCATCCGTTCGTGGATGAACATCAGCAGTTCGTGTTGTTTGCGTGTCAGCATCGGCCCCAGACCCCAGAATCGGAACATAGACGGAACGACCATATCTGTTCCATTTATGTTCTGCAATAGCGCCGAAACTAGAAGGCGTCGATGGGCAGCACTTCAACGAAGGCCCCTGCGGGCTGGCCGGGATCACTTTCGGGCTGCACGATCAGCATGTCGGCATAGGCCAGCGAAGAGGTGTGACCGCTATCGGTCTGGGCGATGGGCATGACTTGCGGCCCGGAGGGCGTATGCAGCAGATTGGCGCGCATGAAATGGCGCCGGGCGCTGTTGGGCGGCGTCGGGCCGGCGAGGGGCAGGCGCCAGTGAGCCGGTTCGGCATAGCCCAGCCAGGCCCGCAATGCCGGCTTGATGAAGACAATGGCGGTGACCATGGCCGAGACCGGATTGCCCGGCAACCCGAAAACCAGGGTCTTGCCGCAAGTGCCGAACATCAACGGCTTGCCGGGACGCATATTGATCCGCCAGAAATCCAGCGTCACGCCGAGATCCTTCAAGGCGTCCTGAACCAGATCATGCTCACCCACCGAAGCGCCGCCGGTGGTGATCAGAATATCGGGCGAGGCCGCGAACGCCTCGGCGAGGCGCTGGCGGAGCAGGACAGGATCGTCAATGGCAATGCCCCAGTCATCCACGGCCTGGGCATAGGGGGAGAGCATCGGCGTGAGGCCAAAGCTGTTGGATGCCACGATCTGATCGGGAGCCAGCGCCGTACCGGGGAGAACCAGTTCGTCGCCGGTGGCGACGAGGCCGATGCGCGGCCGGCGAGCGACGGAAAGCGATGGCTGATTGGCGGCGGCGGCCACGGCAATCTGCATCGGCGTGAGACGCGATCCGGCCGCGACCAGCACATCACCCGTCATGAAGTCGTTACCCTTGGGCCGGACGCTGTGGCCGAGCCGGGCAGGGCCGGTGAAACGGACTAGGTCGCCATCCCGCACGGCTTCTTCCTGCATGATGACGGTGTCGGCACCCGGCGGCAGCGGCGCGCCGGTGAAAATGCGCACGGCTTCGCCCGGCCCGATCACGCCGGAAAAACGCGCCCCTGCCTGCGACATGCCCACAACGCGCAAGGCGACACCCTCGGCCACATCGGCGGCGCGCATGGCATAGCCATCCATGGCGCTGGCATCGAAAGGCGGCTGATCATGGGCGGCGATGATTGGCGCGGAGAGCACTCCGCCAGCGGCGGCGGTGAGGGGCACGGATTCCGACAGGGAGGAAGGAACCCGGGCGAGAATGGCTTGCAGCGCCTGTTCGACGGGCATCAGGCTCATGGCTGATGCACATAATCGCCCGACTTGCCGCCGGATTTCTCCAGCAGACGGATGTCGGAGACGACCATGCCCCGGTCGAGCGCCTTGGCCATGTCGTAAAGGGTGAGCGCAGCCGTCGAGGCGGCGACGAGTGCCTCCATCTCGACGCCGGTCTGTCCATTGGTTTCCGCGCTGGCGAGGATTTTGATGCTGGCGGCGCCGTCCCCGGCAATGTCCACACTGACTTTGGTGAGCGGGATGGGATGGCAGAGCGGGATCAGTTCGGCGGTTTTCTTGGCCGCCATAATGCCAGCGATGCGGGCAGCGGCCAGGGCGTCGCCCTTTTTCATGTCGCCA
Organism: Devosia faecipullorum; assembly: GCF_015158295.1. Taxonomy (GTDB): domain Bacteria; phylum Pseudomonadota; class Alphaproteobacteria; order Rhizobiales; family Devosiaceae; genus Devosia; species Devosia faecipullorum. The sequence goes on from NZ_JACDXV010000001.1 coordinate 171,283, forward strand.
GCCAATATGGCGGCAATGGTGGCTTCCGCGCCGCTGATCCGCGCCTGGGCAACGGCGCGGCGGCGCGTGACCGACTTGTCGCCGATGTCGACGATATGGGCCTCGCCCCGCTCGTTGAGATGCGTGAGGCTCCCCGACACGGTCAGTGTCCCGTTTCGGCCGCGCCCATCAGCAGCGTCCGCGTGGCGGCGACAACATCGTTCTGCCGCATCAGGCTTTCACCGACGAGAAAGGTGCCGACATTGCAGCGCTCATCGAGCATTTTGATATGTTCGTGGGTCATGATGCCGCTTTCGCTGACCAGCAGCACATCGTCGGGAACGCCGGCGGCCAGCGTGACCGTCGTTTCCAGCGTCGTCTCGAAGGTGCGCAGATTGCGATTGTTGATGCCGATGAACTTGGCGTCGAGCGCCAGCGCCCGATCAAGTTCGAGTTGGTCATGCACTTCGACAAGGGCGTCCATGCCCCATTCCTGCGCGGAATCGAGCAGATAGCGGGCGGCATCGTCGTCCACGGCGGCGAGGATGACGAGAATGCAATCGGCACCCCAGGAGCGCGCCTCGGCGACCTGATAGGTCTCGAACAGGAAATCCTTGCGCAGGACCGGCAGGCTGGTCGCGGCGCGGGCCTCGATCATATAGCTCGGAGAGCCCTGAAAGCTGGGACGGTCCGTCAGCACGGAAAGGCAGGCGGCGCCGGCCGTTTCGTAATCCCGGGCAATCGCGGCGGGGTTGAAATCGGCACGGATCAGGCCCTTGGAGGGGCTGGCCTTTTTCACCTCCGCGATGAGGGCATATTCGCCCCTCGCGCGTTTGTCCTTGATCGCCTTGACGAAGCCGCGCGGCGCCGGTTGGTCATGCGCAGCCGCGACTACTTCGGCCCAGGGCCGCATGGACTTGGCGGAGGCAATCTCCTCGCGCTTATAGGCTTCGATCTGCTTGAGAATATCGGTCATTCCGCTCGTCCGTTCGATGCCGCCACCAGGCGGGCGAGTGTTGTCTTGGCCTTGCCCTTGTCGATGGTCTCGCGCGCCAAGGCAATGCCATCCTCGATGGTTTCAACCTTGTCGGCGACCAATAGGGCCGCGCCGGCATTGAGAAGCACCGTATCACGGTAGGCGCCCGGAGCCCCCTCGAACAAAGCGAGGATGGCCGCGGCATTGTCGGCGGGCTCGCCGCCCAGCAAGTCTTTGGGATCGGTGAGTGAGAGGCCGACCTTTTCGGGGTGAATTTCAAAGCTGCGCAAATCGCCGTTGGCGATCTGGGCGACGAAATTGGGGCCGGAAGTGGAAAGCTCGTCCAGCCCTTCGCTGGAATGGACCACCCAGGCCTTGATGGCGCGATTGGCCAGCAGCGCCGCCGCCACCGGCTCCACCCATTCCTGCGCATAAACGCCGAGCAGGTAACGGCGAACTCCGGCAGGATTGGATTGGGGGCCGAGAAGGTTGAAGAGGGTCCGCACCCCCAGTTCCGCCCGGGCGGGGCCGACATGGCGCATTGCGGGGTGGTGGTTGGGCGCGAACATGAAGCCGATATTGGCCTCGGCAATGGTCTTGCCGATCTGCTCCGGCGTCAGGTCGAGCCTGACGCCCAGGGCTTCTAGGGCCTGGGAGGAGCCTGATTTGGACGACAAGGCCTTGTTGCCGTGCTTGGCGACCGGCACGCCCGCAGCGGCCACGACCAGGGCGGTGGCGGTGGAAATATTGAGGCTGCCGACGCCGTCGCCGCCCGTGCCCACGATGTCGATGGCGTTTTCGGGCGCGATGACCGGCACCATCTGCTCGCGCAGGATGGAGACGGCGGCGGCGATTTCGCCGACGCTCTCACCCTTGATGCGCATGCCCATGAGAAAGGCGCCGATCTGGGCCGAACTGGCCTCGCCGCCCATGATGATTCGCATCACCGAGCGCATTTCCTCGCCGGTCAGATCCTTACGGTCCGCGATTTTGCCGAGAGCTTGCCTGATGTCCATCACGCGGCCTTTTCCAAGTTGAAATCGCGCGCAATGTTGAGGAAATTCTGTAGCAGCGCGTGGCCGTTCTCGGAGGCGATGCTTTCGGGATGGAATTGCACGCCATGCAGGGGCAGGCTCTTGTGCTGCATGCCCATGACGAGGCCGTCATCGGTGGTTGCCGTGACCTCCAGAACATCGGGCAGGGTCTCCGCGCTGACGATCAGCGAGTGATAGCGCGTGGCTTCAAATCCGGCGTTGAGGCCACGGAAAATGCCCTTGCCATTGTGATTGATGCGGCTGGTCTTGCCGTGGAACAGGCTCGGCGCGCGGATGACTTCGCCGCCCAGCGCCTGGCCCATGGCCTGATGGCCAAGGCAGACGCCCAGCATGGGAATGTCCGCCTTGAAGCGATCGATGACCGCAAGGCAGATGCCGGCCTCGTTCGGCGTGCACGGACCGGGCGAAAGCACGATGGCCTCCGGCGCCATGGCGGCAATTTCATCAAGCGTAATCTTGTCGTTACGTCTGACGCAGATGTCCGCGCCCAGTTCGCCAAGGAAATGGACGAGATTGTAGGTGAAACTGTCGTAATTATCGATGACGAGAATCTTGGTCATTTTGGCTCGGTCCTCAGTAGGCTGTTTCTAACCAAAGGGGCATTGCGGCCAGCGCAGCGATCCCTGTTTTCAGAACCAGCCCCGCCATCGATTTGACGATCTCTCAATGACGTCACCACGGGACCTCTCCCTATGGTCCATGCGATGCGGCATCGAGCCATGGATTGTCCGGACCGGCCGGGCAATGACGGTGAAGGGAAGCATGGTAGACGTCTGCGCTGCCATCATTGCCCCAAACCTGCCTCGCCGGCATAGCGTAGCGCTTCTTCGGCGGCGCTGAAAAGGGCGCGCGCCTTGTTCTCGCATTCGAGTTGCTCAAGCTCCGGCTTGCTGTCGGCGACGATACCGGCGCCGGACTGCACATATAGCGTGTTGTCCTTGACGATGCCGGTGCGCAACACAATGCAGGTATCCAAGGTGCCGTCGGCGCCGAAATAGCCGACACAACCGCCATAAATGCCACGGCGCGACTTTTCCAGCTCGTCGATGATCTCCATGGCCCGCACCTTCGGCGCGCCGGAAACCGTGCCCGCCGGGAAGCCCGCCGAGAGGGCATCGACGAAATCATATTGCGGGTCCAGCACACCGACCACGTTGGAAACGATGTGCATGACGTGCGAATAATATTCGAGGAAGAACTTGTCCGTAACCTTGACCGTACCGGTCTTGGCGACGCGGCCCACATCGTTGCGGCCAAGATCGAGCAGCATCAGATGCTCGGACAATTCCTTGGGATCGGACAGGAGTTCTTCCGCCAGTTCCTTGTCCCGCGCCGGGCTGTCTCCGCGCTTGCGGGTTCCGGCGATGGGTCGGATGGTCACGTCGCCGTCCTGCACGCGGACGAGGATTTCCGGGCTCGATCCGGCAATCGCGAAGCTGCCGAAATCAAGGAAATACATATAGGGGCTGGGATTGGTCCGCCGCAGCGCCCGGTAAAGCGCCGTCGGCGGCAGGGTAAAATCGGCCGAGAAGCGCTGGCTCAGCACGACCTGGAAAATATCCCCGGCGCTGATGTAGTCCTTGGCGCGCGCCACCATGCTGAAATAGTCGTCTCGGGACGTATTGCTGGTGACGGCAATGGATTCGAGATCGGTCAGCGCGGGACTGGTGGGCAGGGCCCTTGACAGCCGGGATATGGCGTCGTCGATGCGGCTTTCTGCGGCCTCCAGCGCCTGCGCGGCGGTGACGCCGGCGCGGACATAGGCGGGGGCGGTCAGGTAAAGCTCGTCCTTGACCGTATCGAAAATGGCGAGCAGCGATGGCCGCATCAGGATTGCTTCTGGCGTCTGCAGATCGTCCGGATTGCCGTTCGGCAGCACTTCCATGTAGCGGACCATCTCATAGCCGAGATAGCCATAAATGCCCGCCGATTGCGGCGGCAGGCCAGCCGGCATCTCGATCCGGCTTTCGGCCACGAGGGCGCGCAGTGCATCGAGCGGCATGTCATCCAGCGGCTCGAAAGCCTCGGGAGCCGATTGCGCCGAGCGATTGATCGCCGCCTTGCCGTCTTCGACCTTGAGGATCAGGTCGGGCAACAGGCCGATGATGGAATAACGGCCGCGCGTGGTGCCATCCTGAACGCTTTCCAGCAGGAAGGAATGCGTACGCCCGGCCGCGAGCTTGAGATAGGTGCCGATCGGCGTTTCCAGGTCGGCCACGACGCGACGCCAGACGATTCCAGACTTTCCGGCGTCATATTGCGCGGCAAAGGTCTTGGAAAAGTCGTCGTCCATTTTGGTCTGGTTCCGTGTTCTGGCTCGGCCTATTCGCCGAAATTTTGGATAAGCAGCTGATTGAGCGCCTGCTGGTTGACCCGCAACCCGGCATCGTCGCGCAGGGCCGAGACGAATTCGGCATAGAAACCATTGCGGGCTTCGTTGCCGAGGCTGGCAAGGATCTGTGCGTCGAGGGCGTCAGCCGGGGCGGCATTGTCCACCACGTCAAAGATGATGAACTCGCCGCTTTCGCTGACCACCGATCCCTTGTGGCCCGGGCCGCCGGCAAAGACCGCCGAGGCCAGCGTGCCGTCGATGAAGCCATCGTCGGAGCCGAAACGGGTAAAGGGGGTGCTGATCTGGGGGAATGTATTCAGCTCGAAGGCAATATCCGCCAGCGCCTCGCCGTTCTCCAACCGGGTGACCACAGTCTCGGACAGTGCCAGAAGAGCCTCGTTGACGCGCTGCTCGGTAATGGCGGCGACGATGGCGTCACGCACCTCGTCCAGCGTCTGGTCGCGGGCAGGCTCGACATTTTTGAGGTCGAACCACAGATGCGCATTGCCGCCCAGCGCTACGGAAGGAAGCAATTGCCCGTCCTGGGCCCTGAAAATCGCCTGAGCCACGCGGGCATAGTCGGTCGGGGCCAGATTGGGCAGGGCGGACAGTTCCGCGCCCGAAGCGGTGACATCGATCTCGTAAACGTCAAGGCCGAACCGGTCGCCGATGGCGTCGAGAGGCTGGAAGGCAGCCCGCAATTCCTCGATCTGGTCGAGAACGTCGTTGATTTCGGTCCGGGCTGCGGCGGTGCCGAGGCGCGCGACGATGTCGGCGCGGGCTTCTTCCAGCGTCGGCTGGCCCTGGGATTCGATGGCGGCGACATGCACGGCGCGCTTGCCGCCAATGCCGGCGATAATGGCGAATTCGCCTTCGGCAAGGCCGAATGCAGCCTCGGCCAACCTTGCATCGGTCACCTGGCTCCGCGCCAGGGTACCAAGACTGGTGGGGGTAACGCCGGCTTCGGCGATCAGCGCGCCGAAATCAGTGCCCGCAGCGAGCCCTGCTTCAAACTGCGCCTCGCGCTCCGGTGTATTGAGGACCACCTGTTCGATGGTGCGGCGCTCGGGCGTGGTCATCGTATCCTTGACCCGCTCGAACTCGGCGGCAATCTCGGCCTCCTCGAAGGTCCGGGTCGCAGCAAGCGAGGCGAGAGACAGGTCGAGCAATTGCACCTTGCGCGTCTCGACAGTGCGATATTCGCCCTGATGCTCGGTGAGATAGGCCGAAAGCTCGGCTTCGGTCGGCTCGGCAGGCGTTTCGATATTGGTCTCGCCCAGCGCGATATAATCGATCGTGCGCGTCGCCGAAGCATAATCGGTAACCAGTTCGATGGCCACCGAAGGCAGGCCGATATTGGCAAAGAGCGAGTCGGTGAGCTGGTCGCGCTTGGCCTCGTCGCCGCGCACGGCGAAATATTCGGCCTCGGTCCAGCCGGCGCGTTGCAGCGTCTGCGAGAAAATTGCCGGCTCAAACGTGCCAAGCGTGCCCTGGAACGAGGGATCTTCGCGCAGCATCTGCCCCAGCTTTGCATCGGACACACCAAGCCCGAACTGATCAGCAAGGCCGTCCAGTGCCGCGCCTTCCGACAGGCCCAGCAGCACTGCGGTAGGAATGCCCATCGCTTGCGCCTGGCTGGTGGTGGGAATGGTGCCGATCTGGCTCGACAGGGCGTTGACCTGGCTCTGATAGGCCCGCAGGAATTGCCGCGCGCTGATCTCTTCGTTTCCGACGCGGGCGACATTGCTGCTGCCCAGATCGACGATCACATTATTGATGCCGAAGCCCGCGACGCCGACAAGGAGAAATGCGCCAAGAATTTTTCCCGGCCAGGATTTTGCAAAATCACGCAAACCATCGAGCATTTCAAACGTTCCAGTTTGGGGTCATAGCCTTTACCCAAGGGCAGGGGCCGGACTAGTAAGACAATTCGACTGCCGGGGTTAGGACAAAGCCCTCTCCGGCGCAAGAGGCAGGAGTAGCAAGATTGACGACCATTTCACCGCTGATCGCCGGAAACTGGAAGATGAACGGGCTCACCCACTCGCTGGAAGAGCTTGCTGAACTGGCGCGTCTGCTGACGGCCGGCGCTGCTCCGCGCGCCGTGGTTGCGATCTGCCCGCCCGCCACTTTGTTGGCAATCGTGGCGGCACAGGGCGCCTCAAGCGGCATTCTCGCTGGTGGCCAGGATTGCCACATGGCAGCATCGGGCGCCCATACCGGCGACATTTCGGCGGGAATGATCGCCGATACCGGTGCGCAATTCGTCATCGTGGGGCATTCCGAGCGCCGCGCTGACCACAACGAGACCGATGATGTGGTGCGCGCCAAGGCCGAAGCGGCCATCGGCGCCGGCCTCAAGCCGATCATATGCGTTGGGGAAACCGAAGCGCAGCGCGACGCCGGCGAAGCCGAATCCGTGGTGGCGGCGCAATTGGCCGGTTCCATTCCCGATGCCGCCGAACAGCACGAAGTCGTTATCGCCTATGAGCCGGTCTGGGCCATCGGCACCGGGCGTACGCCGACGCTTGAAGACATCGCTGCCATGCATGCCTCCATCCGCTCTAGGCTCGAGGGCCGCTTCGGCGCTGACCACGCCGCCACTATCCGCATCCTCTACGGCGGGTCGATGAAACCGCAGAATGCCCGCGATATTCTGGCCATCGAAAACGTCAATGGCGGCCTTGTTGGTGGCGCGAGCCTCTTGGCAAAGGACTTCTATACGATTATCTCGGCTGTGTAGCTGAACGGAACGCTGTCCGGTTGGGGCGAATAATCGCCGCGACCGGCTGGTATTTGCCGTTAGAGGGGTGTATGACCCCCCATCCTTTCATAACCGGAGCTGGTGGCTTTTTCACCCGATCCGGCCTGACGCGAAGACAAGACCGACACATGGCCAATGCTCTGCTCGCCGCCTATCTGCTGATCGTATTGGCGCTGATCGTGGTAATCCTGATGCAGCGCTCCGAAGGTGGCGCGCTGGGCATAGGTGGCGGCAATAATGGCATGATGGCGCCGCGCGGGTCGGGCAATCTGATGACCCGCACCACGGCCATCCTTGCCACTCTGTTTTTTGCCTCGGCCATCGGGCTGACCCTGTTGAGCGAACTGGACCGCACGACGTCCGACATTCTTCGGAATGCCACGACGACGCCCGAGGGGCAGCAGCCGGCCACCGTTCTCGACGCGCTCGGCGCCATGCAGGGCGATCTGCCGATTCCTGCGCAGACGACCCCCGCCGCTCCGGCCGAGACCACCGGCACCGACCTGCCCGTGCCCGCCGCTCCCGCTGAGACCGAAATCACGCCCGACGCCGACACGATGATGGCGCCTGCGCCTGAAACGCCGTCCGCGCCGACGGGCAATTGATCCGCCGAAAGGCGTAACCGGAAAAGGGGATGGCGACATCCCCTTCTTCTTTTTGTGTAGAGCGGGCTTCCCACTCTGCGAATCGTTGTTGATATGCTTATGGTGATCGCCCATGGCTCGGTACGTTTTCATCACCGGAGGCGTGGTTTCCTCCCTTGGCAAAGGTCTCGCTTCGGCGGCGCTTGGCGCTGTGCTGCAGGCGCGCGGTTATAAGGTCCGCCTGCGCAAGCTCGACCCCTATCTCAATGTCGATCCGGGGACGATGTCGCCGACCCAGCATGGCGAGGTCTTCGTCACCGATGACGGCGCCGAGACCGACCTCGATCTGGGCCATTACGAGCGCTTCACCGGCCGTTCCGCCAACAAGCGCGACAATATCACGACGGGCCGCATCTATTCCGACCTGCTGGCCAAAGAGCGCCGCGGCGAATTTCTGGGCGCGACCGTGCAGGTCATTCCCCACGTTACCGACGCCATCAAGAACTTCGTTCTCGAAGACAATGAGGACTTCGATTTCGTTCTCGTCGAAATCGGCGGCACGGTCGGCGATATCGAGGGCCTGCCGTATTTCGAGGCCATTCGCCAGCTCGGCAATGATTTGCCGCGTGGCCACGCGGCCTATCTGCATCTGACGCTGATGCCCTACATCCCCTCGGCGGGAGAATTGAAGACCAAGCCGACCCAGCATTCGGTCAAGGAATTGCGCTCCATCGGCATCGCGCCCGATGTACTGCTGGTGCGTTGCGACCGGCCGATTCCCGAAGGTGAGAAGAAAAAGCTCAGCCTGTTCTGCAATGTCCGCGAAAGCGCGGTCATTCAGGGGCTGGACGTGTCTTCGATCTATGACGTGCCGCTGGCCTATCATCGCGAGGGGCTGGATCGCGAAATCCTTGCCGCCTTCGGCATCACCGACGCGCCGGAGCCCGATCTGTCGGCCTGGGAGGAAGTCTCGCAGCGCCTCCACAATCCCGAGGGCGAAGTCAATATCGCGATCGTGGGCAAATATACCGGTCTCAGGGACGCCTACAAATCGCTGTCGGAAGCCCTGTACCACGGCGGCATCGCCAACAAGGTCAAGGTCAATATCCAGTGGATCGATTCCGAGGTATTCGAGCGCGATGAACCGGCGCCCTATCTCGACCATGTCCATGGCATTCTCGTGCCCGGCGGTTTCGGCGAGCGCGGCTCGGCTGGCAAGATCGAAGCAGCCCGCTTCGCCCGCACCAAGGACGTACCCTATTTCGGCATCTGTTTCGGCATGCAGATGGCTTGCATCGAAGCGGCCCGCAATACGGCAGGCATCAAGAATGCATCCTCCACCGAATTCGGCCCGACCAAGGAGCCGGTGGTCGGCATGATGACCGAATGGGTGAAGGGCAACGAGACGCAAAGCCGCGCCTCGGACGGCGACCTGGGCGGCACGCTGCGCCTCGGCGCTTACCCGGCCCAGCTGACGCGCGGCTCGCGCGTGGCCGACATCTACGGCACGACCCGCATTTCGGAGCGCCATCGTCACCGCTATGAGGTGAATATGGATTACCGCAAGCTTCTAGAAAAGAACGGTCTTTTGTTCTCCGGCGTTTCGCCCGACGGCACGCTGCCAGAGATTGTGGAGCGCACGGATCATCCCTGGTTCATCGGCGTGCAATTCCACCCCGAACTCAAGTCCAGGCCGTTTGAGCCGCATCCGCTGTTCACCAGCTTCATCGCGGCGGCGATGGACCAGAGCCGGCTGGTCTGACCGGGCGGGGTTCTTGCCACGCAAGGGCAAGCCCGCTAAGCACTCGAGCTGACATTTCAAGACTATTCAGGACTGCCAAGTGAGCCTCGTCGATACCCGCACCCCCGACAAGAAGCGCCTGATTTCCGGTTCGACCGGCGATTGGGAAGTGATCATCGGCATGGAAGTGCATGCGCAGGTGACCAGCGAAAGCAAGCTGTTCTCCGGCTCATCTACCGAGTTCGGCAATCCTCCCAATGCCAATGTCAGCTTCGTGGATGCGGCCATGCCCGGCATGCTGCCGACCATCAACGAGGAATGCGTGCGCCAGGCCGTGCGCACCGGTCTTGGCCTCAAGGCCCAGATCAACAAGCGCTCAGTGTTCGACCGGAAGAATTATTTCTATCCCGACCTGCCGCAGGGCTATCAGATCTCCCAGTTCAAGGATCCCATTGTAGGCGAGGGCAAGGTGCTGCTCGACGTCGATGGCGAGCAGATCGAGATCGGCATCGAGCGGCTGCATCTGGAGCAGGACGCGGGCAAGTCGATCCACGACCAGCATCCGAACATGAGCTTCGTGGACCTGAACCGCTCCGGCGTGGCGCTGATGGAAATCGTCTCCAAGCCTGACCTGCGCTCGTCCGAGGAAGCCAAGGCCTATCTCTCCAAGCTGCGCACCATTCTGCGCTATCTGGGCACCTGCGACGGCAATATGGAGCAGGGCTCCATGCGCGCCGACGTCAACGTGTCGGTGCGTCGCCCGGGCGGTGAATTCGGTACGCGCTGCGAGATCAAGAACGTCAATTCCATCCGCTTTGCGGGCCAGGCCATCGAATATGAAGCCCGCCGCCAGATCGACATTCTGGAAGATGGCGGCTCGATCGATCAGGAAACCCGCCTGTTCGACCCCAAGAATGGCGAGACCCGGTCGATGCGCTCCAAGGAAGAAGCGCATGACTATCGCTATTTCCCCGATCCCGACCTGCTGCCGCTCGAATTCGACGATGCGTTCGTCGCCGGTCTCGCCAAAGACCTCCCTGAACTTCCCGACGAGAAGCAGGCGCGTTTCATTGCCGATTATGGCGTGACGCCATACGATTCCATGGTGCTGACGCTCGACCGCGAAACCGCCGATTATTACGAAGCCTGTGTCGGTCACGATGGAAGCAAGCGCGACGGCAAGGCCGTGGCCAATATCCTCAATGGTGACGTGGCGGCCTTTGCCAATAGCCAGGGCCTCGCCGTGTGGGAAACTCATCTCAAGCCGGCGCAGATCGCCGGGCTGGTCGATCTTATCGCCGGCGGCACGATTTCGTCCAAGGGCGGCAAGGACGTGCTGCAAATCCTGATCGCCGAGGAGCCGGAAGGCGAGCCGGCTGAAATCGTCGAGCGGCGCGGCCTCAAGCAGGTGACCGATCTGGGCGCCATCGAGAAGATCGTCGATGAGATCATCGCCGCCAATCCCGACCAGGTCGAGAAGGTCAAGGCCAAGCCGACCATGATCGGCTGGTTCGTCGGCCAGGCCATGAAGGCATCGGGCGGCAAGGCCAATCCGCAGGCGCTGAATGATCTCATGAAAGCCAAGCTCGGGATCGAATGATCCGGACCACAAGTTCATTTGCGAAGGGCCGCCCCAGCCGGGCGGCCCTTTCTATTTGACCTTCAGGCCGCTCTCGGCCGCCAGATCTGGCGGATACGGCCATCGATGAACAAAAGTCCCGAAAAGATCACCAGCATGCCCAGGATCTGGATCGGCAGAACGGTTTCGTTCAGCACCGTGACGCCGATCAGCAGCGCCGAAATCGGAGCGATGAAGGTCGTGGTGGCAAAATTGGTGGCGCCGACGCGCGGCAGGATCCTATACATGATCTGAAAGGTGAAGGCCGTGGACAGAAGGCCGATTGCCAGCGCCGCGGCCCAGCTTTCCGGGCGGGTCATCACGGGCACCCCTTCGCTGACAAAGGCGACGGGAATGGCGACAAGGGCTGCTCCGGTCAATGCGATTGCCGCAAAGGCGGTCGGCTCGACATGCTGAAAACTGCGGGTGATGTTGAGCGACAGCGCATAGCACAAGGTTGCGCCCAGGCACGCCAGAACGGCCCAGAGCTGCGAGGCGCCGCCGGATGACAGGGCGGGCGAGACGAGGATCGCAGCGCCGATGAAACCGATGAAAACGCCGGTGAACTTGGTGCGGGTCGCCTTTTCGCCACCAATCCAGAAATGAGAGATGACGGCGGTGACCATCGGGGTCAGGGCGTTGATGATCGCCGCGATACCGCTGGCCAGATGCGCCTGCGCCAGCGGAAATAGCGCAAAGGGAATGGCATAGGCTATGACGCCCAGCGCGCCCAATTGCAGCCAGAGTCGTGGGTCGCGCGGCACTGATTTGCGCAGGGCGAAAAGAAAGACCCAGCAGCCAAGGGCTCCGATCCCCACACGGAAAGAGGTCACCCAGAGCGGGCCGATCTCGCGGATCAGTATGGCGTTGAACACAAATGAGCAGCCCCAGATGGCGCCCAATGTAATAATTAAAAACCAGTCCCGCAGACTCATTCCGATCCCCTGAAAACTCGCGCGACGCTATGCCCGGGAAGAACCCAGGTCGAACCGATTTTGACGATGGGTGTGATCAATTGCGGTGATGTGGGCCTCGCCACCGGCAAGCCAGTGCTAAAGGCCGATTTCACCGCCGGCGAGCATGCGCAGGGCTTCGGGATAAATCCGGTGTTCCTCCACCAGAACACGCGCCGACAGCGTGTCCGACGTGTCGTCTGCAAGCACGGGCACACGGGCCTGCAGGATCGCGGGGCCCTCATCGAGGCCGGGCGTCACGAAATGCACCGTGCAGCCATGCTCGCCAACGCCATCGGCCAAGGCGCGTTCATGGGTGTGCAGACCCTTATAGGCGGGGAGCAGGGAAGGGTGGATATTGATCATCCGGCCCTGCCAGCGGGCGACGAAATCCTCGCCCAGAATACGCATGAAACCGGCGAGGCAGACAATGTCGGTCTCCCAGCTTTCCAGCACCTGGGTCATGGTGTCTTCGAACATGTCCCGGCTGGGAAACCTGCTCTGCGCCAGAGAGGCCGTGGCGATGCCGTTTGAGGCGGCAAGGCCGAGACCCGGCGCGCTGGCCTTGTTGGACAGCACGCCCACGATTTCAGCTGGATAGTCAGGTGCGCGCGCCGCCTCGATCAGCGTTGCCATATTGGAGCCGCGTCCTGAAATCAGGATGGCGACCTTCTTGCGGCTCACAGCGACAGCTTGCCGCGGAAGGTGACGGCTTCGCCACCCCGCTCGGTCAACGTACCGACGATGGCGGCGATTTCGCCGGCGGCATCGAGGTGCCGGACGAGGTTTTCGGCGTCGTCCGGCGCCACGGCCACCAACATGCCGACGCCGCAATTGAAGGTGCGCAGCATTTCGCGCTCCGCCATGCCGCCAGTGCGGCTGAGCCAGCCAAAGACCGGGGGCACATTGACTGCGCCCAGATCGATGTCGGCGGCCAGTGCGTCAGGCAAAACGCGCGGAATATTGTCGATGAAGCCGCCGCCGGTGATGTGGGCCAGTGCCTTGATGTTGAGTCCGGCGCGAAGCGCGGCGAGCAGCGGCTTCACATAAATGCGGGTGGGTTCGAGCAGGGCCTCGGCCAGGGTCTTGCCCTCGGCGAAGGGGGCAGGGGCGTCCCAGGCCAGGCCAGACAGTTCGACGATCTTGCGGACCAGCGAATAGCCGTTGGAATGAACACCCGAGGAGGCAATGGCCACCAGAACGTCGCCAGCGGCAATATCGGTGCGGGGCAGGAGAGCGCCACGCTCGGCCGCGCCCACCGCAAAGCCGGCCAGATCATAATCATCGCCGTGATACATGCCCGGCATTTCCGCGGTTTCGCCGCCGATCAGCGCGCAACCGGCGAGGCGGCAACCATGGGCGATTCCTTCGACGATGGCCGTGCCCTGCGCCACGTCGAGCTTGCCGGTGGCCAGATAGTCGAGGAAGAACAGCGGCTCGGCCCCTTGCACCACGAGATCGTTGACGCACATGGCGACGAGGTCCTGCCCGATCGTATCGTGCCTGCCGGTATCGATGGCGATCTTGAGCTTGGTGCCGACGCCATCATTGGCCGCCACCAGAACAGGGTCGGTGAAGCCGGCGGCCTTGAGATCGAACAGGCCGCCAAAGCCCCCGATCTCGCCATCGGCGCCGGGGCGGCGCGTGGAGCGCACAGCCGGCTTGATCGCTTCGACCAAGGCATTGCCGGCATCGATATCGACCCCTGCCTGCTTGTACGAAAGTCCGTTTGGTGGCAGGTTTTGCGCGTCGGACATGAGCCTCAATGCCAATGCTGGGGATTGCGGGCGCAACAGGATGCGCGCGATCCGGGTTGGTTGAATTTTTCGGTGCTGGCCGTTAGACGGCCTGATAGCTTTTCGGTTACTCATACGCAAGGGCCGCCCGGCACCATGACGCTCAGAAATCAAGTGTTCATCTGGATCGGCCTGCTGCTGGTGCTGATCCTGTCGCTATGGATTTTCCGCGGCATCCTGCTGCCATTCGTGGTCGGCGCCGCGCTGGCCTATCTGCTCAATCCGCTGGTCAACCAATTGCAGCGCTGGCGTTTCAACCGCGTCTGGGCCAGCGTGGTGGTGCTTTTGTGCATGATGGCCATCGTCGTCACGCTGTTCTCGATTTTCCTGCCATTGATCGGGCAGCAGATCGTTGGCCTCATTCAGCGCCTGCCGGCCTATTTCAGCGATCTGCAGCAATTGGCGACTCGCTATTCGCCCGAGCTCAATGAGTGGCTTGGACCGGAGCGGGCCGGGCAAGTGCAGGCGAGCATTAATGACCTGACCCGCAATGCGCTGGGATTCATCGCTACGCTTCCGGCCGAACTGGTCAATATTGGCCTGACCGGCGCGGCGGTTGTCGGCTTCACCATTCTCTCCCCCGTCGTTGCCTTTTATCTGCTGCTCGATTGGGAAGGCATGGTGCGGGGCATCGATGGATTGCTGCCAAAGGCCCACAAGAGCGAAATCAAATCCATCCTGCACGACATCGACCGGTCCATGGCCGGGGTTATTCGCGGGCAGGGCGGTGTGCTGCTGATCGACGCCGCATTCTATGCTTCGGCGCTGAGTCTCGCTGGGCTCAACTACGGCCTCGCCGTCGGCCTGATCGCCGGATTGCTCAGCTTCATTCCCTTTGCAGGCTTCACGCTCGGCCTGGCGCTGTCGGTGGGCATCGCCATCGTGCAATTTGCGCCGAACTGGTGGGCGGTGGCCGGCATAGCCAGCATTTTCCTGTTCTGGCAATTCATCGAGGGCAATGTGCTCTATCCCAAGCTGGTGGGCTCCTCGATCAATATCAATCCGGTCTGGATGATGTTTGCGCTCCTGGCCATGGGCGCCCTGTTCGGCTTTGTCGGCCTTCTGTTGGCCGTGCCATTGGCGGCCATCGCCTCGGTTCTGGTGCGTTATGGGGTGCGCAAATACAAGGAAAGCGCCCTTTACCTGGGGCCCGAGCCCGGCGGGGCCGATGACGATGCCGCTGCCTGAAAACGGAATACGGCAATTGCCGCTCGATCTGGGTCACGAGCCATCGCATGCCGAGGATGATTTTCTGGTGGGCGATGGCAATGCGCTGGCGCATGCGCGCATCCTGGCCTGGCCGCTTTGGCCCGATGGAATGACGGTGCTGATCGGGCCCGCCGCATCCGGCAAATCGCATCTGGGGCGGATATTCGTGGAGCGAAGCGGGGCGCTGGTCGCAGCCCCCGAAAATATCGCCGCTATTGCCGCGTCGGGCGGAAACGCGCCGCTCCTGATCGAGGATGTGGATCGCGCCCATTATGATGAACACGCCTTGTTCCATCTGCTCAACCAGGCCATGCGCGGCGAACGCAGCCTGTTGATGAGCGCGCGCGAGGATATTGCCAATTGGCCACTCCAAACCGACGACGCGCGTTCCCGGGCCCGGCGGGCGCCAATTTTCCGGCTGGAGATCAGCGACGACATCGAACTGTCACAGATGATGGTAAAACTGTTCGCGGATCGGCAGATCAGGGTCGATCCCAAGGTGGTGGCATATGTGGTGCAGCGCATGGAGCGCAGCCAGCAGGAAGCCGCCGCCCTTGTCGATCTGATGGACCGGCTGGCCCTTGCCAAGGGGACGGCCATTACGCGTAATCTGGCGGCAGAGGCGCTGGCGCATCGCCAGGACAGGCGGGCCGCTGCCCGCGAACAGGATTTGGACGACCACGACGATGAATGATTCCGGTGATTTCGCTGAAAACTCTGCGTCCGGTCCCGATATCGAGGCCCTGCGCACCAGCCCGGCCCGCTTCGTCAACCGCGAGGTGAGCTGGCTGCAATTCAACATGCGTGTGCTGGAGGAAGCGGGCAACACTGCCCATCCCTTGCTGGAACGGCTGCGTTTCGTCTCCATTTCTGCGAACAATCTCGACGAATTCTACATGGTGCGCGTTGCCGGAATCAAAGGGCAGATCCGGGCAGGCCTCTCCAAGCAGAGCGCCGATGGCCTGACCCCCAGCGAACAGCTCGAAGAGATCGGTACGCTGGCCCAGCACCTGCAATTGGAGCAGCAGGATCAGTGGAAGGATCTGCGCGAAGAACTATTCGCGCAAAACGTGGTAATTCACGAGGCCGATGACCTCAGCCCAGAACAGGTCGGCTATCTGCAAAAGCTGTTCCGCGAGGAAATTTTCCCTGTCCTCACCCCCATCGCGGTCGATCCGGCCCATCCCTTTCCCTTCATCCCCAATCTGGGTCTGGCGCTGGCCTTCGAACTGAAGCGCCCCAATAGCGACCAGAATCTCACGGCGCTGGTGCGCATTCCCGGCAATCTCGACCGCTTCATCAATCTGCCGCTCGACCTCGTTTCCGAAGGGCGCAGCGAAGTCGTGACCATCGATACTTTGGTCAAGCTCTTCTTCCACAAGATGTTTCCCGGCCATGAAGTGGTCGGCTCCGGCGCCTTCCGTATCATCCGCGACAGCGAGATCGAAATCGACGACGAAGCGGCTGACCTGGTGGTGGAGTTCGAATCGGCGCTGCGCCAGCGTCGGCGCGGGCAGGTGATCCGCCTCGAAATAGAGCGCTCCATGCCGCGGGCGCTCAAGCGGCAGATCGGCGAACAATTGGGCGTCAAGGAGGCCGATGTCTTCGAAGTGCAGGGCTTTCTCGGCCTCGCCGATGCCCGCAAGATCTGCGATATCGACCGACCCGACCTCAAGTTCACGCCCTATCTGGCCCGGTTCCCCGAGCGCATTCGCGACTATAACGGCGACAGCTTCGCCGCCATCCGCGCCAAGGACATTCTGGTCCACCACCCCTTCGAGAGCTTCGACGTGGTGGCGCAATTCCTGATGCAGGCGGCGCGCGATCCCGATGTCGTGGCCATCAAGCAGACGCTTTACCGCACCTCCTCGGACAGCCCCATCGTCAAGGCGCTGGTGATGGCGGCGGAAGCGGGCAAGTCCGTCACCTGCCTGGTCGAACTCAAGGCGCGCTTCGATGAAGAAGCCAATATCCGTTGGGCCCGCGATCTCGAACGGGCCGGGGCGCAGGTCGTGTTCGGCTTCATCGAACTCAAGACCCACGCCAAGCTGAGCCAGGTCGTGCGGCGCGAAAAGGGCAAGCTGGTCAGCTATTGCCATATCGGCACCGGCAATTATCATCCGATCACCGCCAAGATTTACACCGACCTGAGCTATTTCACCATCGACCCCGCCATTACCCGCGACGTTGCCCGGGTGTTCAATTTCATTACCGGCTATGCCCGCCCCACCGAGCTGGAAACGCTGGCGGTCTCGCCGGTCAACCTGCGCCAGACGCTCATCGACAATATCAACCGCGAGATCGAATTGGCGCGCGGCGGCCAGCCGGCGCATATTCTCTTGAAAATGAACTCGCTGGTGGACCCCCAGGTCATCGACGCGCTCTACGACGCCAGCCAGGCCGGGGTGAAGATCGAGCTGATCGTGCGTGGCATCTGCTGCCTGCGCCCGGGCATTCCCGGCTTCTCCGATAACATCCGGGTCAAATCGGTGGTCGGCCGGTTCCTCGAACACAGCCGCATCTATTGCTTCGGCAATGGCGAGATGATGCCGTCGGCGCGGGCCAAGGTCTATATTTCCTCGGCTGACCTTATGGGCCGCAATCTCGATGGTCGTGTCGAAGTAATGGTGCCGATCCTCAACAAGACCGTGCACAAACAGATTCTCGACCAGATCATGGTTGCCTATCTCAAGGACAATCACCAGAGTTGGGAAGTGTTGCCCGATGGAAGTTCCCATCGCATTAGGCTGGCCGAAGGCGAGGAAATGTTCAACGCCCACGCCTATTTCATGACCAATCCCTCGCTGTCCGGCCGCGGCAGCGCCGGCATGGTGGAGATCGACGAAGGTTGAGCGTGACACAATTCTGGGGCGTCGATGCCGATCCGACCGCGCAGGGGCGCATCAAGGGCGCTCGTCCGGTCGCGGTTCTGGACATCGGCTCCAACTCGGTGCGCCTCGTGGTCTATGAACGCCATGCCCGCGCCCTGACCCCGCTATACAACGAGAAATGCTCCTGTGCCCTGGGCCGCGGCATGGCCAAGAGCGGCAAGCTGTCCAATGCGAGCATGGCGACGGCGCTCGACGCCATCAGGCGCTTCGCGCTGGTGGCGCGCATGATGCGCGTCGGCAAGGTATACGTGCTTGCCACGTCCGCAGTGCGCGGCGCCTCCAACCGTGACGAATTCGTTTCCCAGGTCGAAGCGGTCATCGATACTTCGGTCCGGGTGCTGAGCGGTGAGGAGGAAGCCCATTTCGCCGCCATGGGCGTGGTGGCGGGCATACCCGGCTTCGCCGGCATAGTCGGGGATCTGGGTGGCGGCAGCCTCGAGCTTTCCAGAATCAGCAACGGCTCCGATACCAATGGCGAGAGTTTCGAGCTCGGCGTCATTCGTTTGCAGGACGATGCCGACGGTTCCCCGAAACAGGCCGCCAGCCTGATCCGACAGCGCCTCGAGGGCAGCATTCTGGCCGCCGCCGCCCCGGGCGGCCGGTTCGCGGCAATCGGCGGCACTTGGCGGTCGCTGGCCAAGTTGCATCAAGCGCGCACCGATTATGCGCTGCATATGGTGCAGGACTATGTGGTGCCGGCAGCCGACATGTTGGCCTTCTGCGACGATATCGTTGCCGCCGACTCGCTCAAGACCTATCCCGGCTCGAACAGTGTCAGCGCATCGCGACGCGATCTCGTGCCGATTGGTGCCGCCGTCCTGGCCGAAGTGCTCCGCGCCGGAAATTTTGGCAGCGTCGTCTTTTCGGCGCTCGGCGTGCGCGAGGGCTACCTCTATAGCATGCTGGACCAGCGCGAGCGCTCCATCGACCCGCTAATTCAGGGTGCGGAAGAATTGTCGGTCCTGCGCTCGCGTTCGCCGGCCCATGCCAATGACCTGATCATGTTTACTGCGCAATATCTCGGAATTGCCGGTATTCTGGAATTGCCATCCGAATTGCGGCTGCGCACCGTCGTCTGCCTTCTGGCCGATATAGGCTGGCGCTCGCATCCCGACTATCGCGGTCCCCAGAGCGTCGATGCCGTCGCCTATGGATCGCTGACCGGCGTCGATCATCCCGGCCGCTCATTCCTCGCCCAGACCATCGCCATTCGCTATGAGGGGCCAAAGAGCAAAGCAGGCCAGTCCGTCGTGGCCCTCGGCACGCCGGAGCTCACGGCACGGGCGCGGCTGATTGGCGCCCTGTTCCGGGTCGCCTATCCGATGACGGCGGCGATGCCGGGCATCCTGCTGCGCACGGGCTTCAGTATCGAAGCCGAAACATTGGTGCTGCACCTGCCAGCGGACTTCGCCTTCCTGGATGGCGACCATCTCCGCAACCGCCTGCGGCAGTTCGCGGAGATCGCCGGGCACGAAAGCTCACGGGTGCAGGTCGGATAGATCGGTTCAGCGTTAAGTGAAAACGCTTGCCTCTATTCGGCCGCTTCGGCGCGGGTGACGGCGAATTCAACAATTCCCTGGCGGGTGGCCACGAGGCCGACGCGGCCATGCTTGATGGCCAGCGCCTTGTCCCCAAACAATTTGCGCCGCCAGCCCTTGAGGGCAGGGACATCGGCATCGTCGTCGAGAACCAAAGCGTCAATGTCGTCCGAGGTGGCGATGATCCTGGCAGCAACGCCATGCTGTTCGGCCACGGCCTTGAGCAATACCCGAACCAGGTCTCCGACCGCACCCTTGGGCGAGGGACCGCGATAACGCTCGGGCAGGACGGGTAATTCGGACTTCGGCAGGGCCTCAACGGCCTTGAGCAGGGCCATGATTTCACCTGCCGCGCCGCTGCGGCCGAAGCCGCGCGGCACGGCGCGCAGCTTTTCGAAGGCCTCCGGGGTCAGCGGGCGCTGGGTCGCCAGTTCGGCGATCACGTCATCCTTGAGCACCCGGCTGCGGGGCTGGTCCGTCTCTTGCGCCCGCCGCTCCCGCCATTGCGCCAGCACCTTGAGGGCCGCAAGGTCGCGGGAACGGTTGAATTTCATTTTCAGCCGTTCCCAAGCCTGTTCCGGGCGAACGACATAGGTGTCGACGCTGCGCAAAATGCTCAATTCGTCCTCGACCCAGTCCCAGCGCCGCGTCGCTTCCACTTGCTTGCGCAATTCGCGATAGATGTCGCGGAGCCAGGTGACGTCAGCCAATGCATAGGAAAGCTGCTTTTCCGAAAGGGGACGGGCAGACCAGTCGGTGAAGCGGGAGGACTTGTCGAGTTCCACCTTGCAGATGCCTCGCACCAGGCTGTCATAGGAGGCGCTGTCGCCAAATCCGCAGACACTGGCCGCGATCTGGGTGTCAAAGATGTTGTGCGGCACCACGCCGGTCAGCTTGACGAAGATTTCGATGTCCTGCCGCGCGGCATGAAAAACCTTGGTCACATTGGGGTTGGCCAGCAGCTCGAAGAATGGGGTGAGCCTGATGTCGGGGGCCAGAGGATCGATGAGCACGGCTTCGTCATCGGTCGCCACCTGAATGAGGCACAGCCGGGGCCAATAGGTGGTTTCGCGCAGGAATTCGGTATCAACCGTCACGAATTCGTATCTGCCAGCGCGCTCGCAAAAAGCGGCAAGCGCATCTGTGGAAACAATCAAGTCCATCCGGCTACCGTCCTAGAAAAGTCATTATTCTTCCTAGCAGGTGTGATTGGTTTGCTCCACCGTCGACTTCCCTTGGGGTGAAGAGCGAAAGGCCGATATGCCGCGCAGCTTGACAAGGGCGGGTTGCCATGCGCTTTTCCCGCCCGAGATTCCGGCATTTTTCCAGTAAATTCGAGCTTCGCCATGACCATACATCGCTACCGCACCCACACCTGTGGCGCCCTGACGGCTGCCGATGCCGGCAATAATGTTCGCCTCAGTGGCTGGGTTCACCGCGTTCGCGACCATGGCGGCCTGCTTTTTATCGACCTGCGCGACCACTACGGCATCACCCAATTGGTGATCGATCCTGATTCTGCTGCCTTCGCGCAGGCCGAGAAGGTGCGTTCCGAATGGGTGCTGCGCATCGACGGCGAGGTGAAGCTGCGCGACGCGGCGGCGGTGAATCCGAACATTCTCACCGGCGGCATCGAAATTTTCATCCGCGAGATCGAAGTGCTCTCCGCCGCCAAGGAATTGCCGCTGCCGGTCTTCGGCGATCAGGAATATCCGGAGGATATTCGCCTGCGCTATCGCTTCCTCGATCTGCGCCGCGAAAAGCTGCACGCCAATATCGTTAAGCGCACGCAGATCATTTCGGCAATGCGCGCCGGCATGGGTGGGGCAGGGTTCACCGAATTTTCGACCCCGATCCTCACCGCCTCCTCGCCGGAAGGCGCACGCGACTTCCTCGTGCCCAGCCGCATTCATCCCGGAAAGTTCTTTGCGCTGCCCCAGGCGCCCCAGCAATATAAGCAATTGCTGATGGTGGCGGGCTTCGACCGCTATTTCCAGGTTGCTCCCTGTTTCCGCGACGAAGACCCGCGCGCCGACCGCCTTCCGGGAGAATTCTACCAGCTCGATCTCGAAATGAGCTTCGTCACCCAGGAAGACGTGTGGAACACGGTCGAGCCGGTGATGACGCAAGTGTTCGAGCAGTTCGCCGATGGCAAGCGCGTCACCAAGGGTTGGCCGCGCATCCCTTATTCCGAGGCCATCCGTAGATATGGTTCGGACAAGCCCGACCTGCGCAACCCCATCGAAATCCAGAGCGTGACCGAGCATTTCTCCGGTTCCGGCTTTAAGGTTTTCGCCAGCCAGATCGAAGCCGATCCGAAGGTCGAAGTTTGGGCCATTCCGGCCAAGAACAAGGCGGGCGCCGAGCCGATTGGCCGCGCCTTCTGTGATCGCATGAATGGCTGGGCCCAGGGCGAAGGTCAGCCGGGGCTCGGCTATATCTTCTTCAAGGATGGCGCCGGCTCCGGCCCCATCGCCAAGAATATCGGTGAAGAGCGCACGGCGGCACTCAAGGCACAGCTTGGCCTGACGGATGGCGACGCGGTGTTCTTCGTCGCTGGCCGCCCGGAAAAATTCTACAAGTTCGCCGGGGAAGCGCGCACCAAGGTCGGCACCGATCTGGGCGTCGTCGACACCGAGCAATTCGCTCTGTGCTGGATCGTGGACTTTCCGTTCTACGAATGGAGCGAGGAAGAAAAGCGCCTCGACTTCGCCCACAATCCGTTCTCCATGCCGCAGGGCGGCATTGACGGGCTCAACGGCGACGATCCGCTCTCGCTCAAGGCCTATCAATACGATGCCGTGTGCAATGGTTTCGAAATCGCCTCGGGTTCGATCCGTAACCAGGAGCCCGAAACCATGGTCAAGGCGTTCGAATTGACCGGAAAGAGCCGGGAAGAGGTCGAGGAACAGTTCGGCGGGCTCTATCGTGCCTTCCAATATGGCGCTCCGCCCCATGGTGGTGCTGCCTTCGGCATCGACCGCGTGGTGATGTTGCTTTGCGGTGTGCAGAACCTGCGCGAGATCACCGCCTTCCCAATGAACCAGCAGGCGGAAGACCTGCTGATGGGAGCACCCAGCCCGGCAGACAACAAGCAATTGCGCGAATTGAGCATCAGGCTCAACATCCAGAGCTGACCAGCTCGATCGAACCAGAAAGGGCAGCCCCGGTGCTGCCCTTCATTTTTGGTTAGCGCCAATTAATCTGCGTTAATGACCTGTTAAATCCTTGATTGCTACCGCTTGAATACACCTGTCTCGGAGTGGATTCGTGGCGTGAAGTCAAACTTGTCCCATGTCCTGATGTTGGCTGGCGCCATTCTGGCGTTCGTGCCGATCATTGCCGTGGACTATTTGCTGGACGCTTATGTTCGGTACAAGGAAAAGACGATTGCTCAACAATATGTTGAGACGGTAAGTTCACAAATAAATTTAAGCGCTATGGATGGCGTTGCGGCTCTGCGCAAGGTCGTTGCCGAGAGTCCGTCTCTATGCACGCCGACCTTTGTGACCAATGCCCAGGTGGCCATCGAAACCAGCCTGAACATCAAGCAGTTTCTGGTCGAGAACAACGATAACGTTCAATATTGCGATGCCTATGGCCGGATCGTCGCCTATTCGCCGCTGTCGCAGGTGCTGCCGGTACCGGGGCTGACGGAAACCGTTACCGTGGTGAAATTCGCCGAAATGGCCATGCCCGCGCTCAAGATCAGCCAGGCTTTCGGGGGGGCGCGGCGGGTCTCGGTCTTCGTGCCGTTGCTGAGCCAGTCGGAAGCCGCATTGTCCGAGCCACTTGGCAGTGCAGCGATGATGCGCGTCACTCTGACAAACGGCTTGTCCATCGTTGCCATAGGCGATCCCGCCAGCTTCGACCGGCGCCCGGCAAATACCGAATATGTCAGTGCCCAGAGTTATGCCGGGCAGTTTCCCATCAAGGTGGAACTGGCCGTGCCTTTCGCCATCCTGCGCGCCAATTATGCTGACCTCGACGCTGTCTTCACCGTTCTTGCCTGCATTGCCAGCGCGGCCTTCCTGCTGTTGAACCTGAGTTATGCGCGCCGCACCCGCATGCCGGCCTTTGACCTGGAAAGGGCTATCGAGCGAAACGAGATCAAGCCTTATTATCAGCCGGTGATCAATCTGCGGACCGGCGAACTGGTCGGGTGTGAAGTGCTCTGCCGCTGGGAAAAGCGCAACGGACAGATGATCATGCCGGGCGCCTTCATCGACTATGCCGAGGTGACCGGCCTCGCCATTCCCATGACCCTGTCGCTGATGCAGCAGGTGCGCAACGATCTGGGTGACCTGTGCACGACGCTGCCGGACATGAAGATTTCGATCAACCTGTTCGAAGGTCATTTCCGCGATGGCGGCATCGTGGAAGACGTGCAGGCCATTTTCGGGCAGTCGCCCATCAGTTTCCGCCAATTGGTGTTCGAGATCACCGAAAGACGGCCGCTGAACAATTCTGTCGCCACCACCAGCGTCATTGCCGGCCTGCACGCGCTCGGCTCGCGCCTGGCCATGGATGATGCCGGCACCGGCCATTCCAACCTTGCCTATCTCGCAACGCTCGGCATCGATGTCATCAAGATCGACCGTATCTTTGTGGACATGATCAAGCCCGGTACGACGCAGGTTCCGGTTCTGGACGGGCTGATCGCCATGGCCAAGGATCTCGATTGCGAGATCGTCGCCGAAGGCGTGGAAACAGAAGAGCAGGCGCTGTATCTGCGGGCTCGCGGCGTCTTGCATGCGCAGGGCTATATCTTCGCGCCGGCGCTCAAGGCGGCGGCCTTCAAGGAATTGGCGCTTGCCCTGGGCACGGCTGGCGCACCGCAGATCGACGCCGCCGTTCCCGGTCTTATCTCGACGGCGGCCTGACGCCGTAATTTCGCCCGCAAACGCCATCATCGACTTATTGTCCCCTTTTCAATCGATGTGATTGATGGCACCAACGCGGCGCATGGGAGCGGGGAGGTAATTTACGTGTCCACCGACATCAATGAACAACGCAAGGCTCTGCGGGACGCCGCGCTGCATTTCCACGAATTTCCCAAGCCGGGCAAGCTGGAAATCCAGCCGCTGAAGCCATTGGGCAATCAGCGCGACCTCGCCCTGGCCTATTCCCCCGGTGTGGCCGCGCCATGCGAGGAAATTGCGCAGACGCCCGAAGCGGTGGCGCGCTATACCTCCCGGCAGAACCTCGTCGCCGTGATCTCCAATGGCACCGCCGTGCTGGGCCTCGGCAATATCGGTGCGCTGGCCAGCAAGCCGGTCATGGAAGGCAAGGCCGTCCTGTTCAAGAAGTTCGCCGGCATCGATGTGTTCGATCTGGAGATCGACGAACTCGATCCAAAAAAATTCAGCGATGCCGTGGTGCCGCTCTGGCCAACCTTTGGCGGCATCAATCTTGAAGACATTCGCGCGCCCGATTGCTTCGAGATCGAGGAAACGCTGCGCGAGCGCATGCCGATACCGGTCTTTCATGACGACCAGCACGGCACGGCCATCATCGTCGGTGCCGCTGTTCTCAACGGCCTCGAACTGGCCGGAAAAAACATCGAGGACGTAAAGATCTGCACGTCGGGGGCAGGGGCCGCGGCCATTGCCTGTCTCAACGTGCTGGTGGCGCTGGGCGCAAAACACGAGAATATCTGGGTTGCCGACAAGGATGGCCTAGTGACTCACAGGCGCAATGACGTCAACGACAAGTGGCGTGGACAATTCCGCCGCACCAGCGACGCCACGAGCCTCGCCGAAGTGATTGAGGGCGCCGATGTGTTCCTCGGCCTGTCCGCCGCCGGCGCCTTGAAGCCCGAAATGCTGGCGAAAATGGCCTCCAAGCCGCTGATCCTGGCCCTGGCCAATCCCAACCCGGAAATTATGCCGGAACTGGCCAAGCAAACCCGCCCCGACGCCATGGTGTGCACCGGGCGGTCGGATTATCCCAACCAGGTCAACAACGTCCTCTGTTTCCCCTTCATTTTCCGTGGTGCGCTCGACGTTCACGCCACTACCATCAACGAGGAAATGAAGCTGGCGGCCGTGCGCGCCATCGCCAAGCTGGCACATGAGCCGGGTCTGGAAGTCTCGCCTTCGGGAGCGCCGGCCGTTTATGGCCCGGATCATATCATTCCCAACCCCTTCGATCAGCGCCTCATGCTCCGCATCGCGCCGGCCGTGGCGCGGGCGGCGATGGAATCCGGCGTGGCCAAGAAGCCGATCGAGAACTGGGGTGCCTATCTCGACGGGCTCAACCGTTTCGTTTTCCGTTCCGGTCTGGTGATGAAGCCGATCATCGATCGCGCCCGGGGGAAGGACAAGCGCATTGCCTTCGCCGATGGCGAAGATGAGCGCGTGTTGCGCGCTACCCAGGTGCTTTTGGAAGACCAGATCGCGCGGCCCATCCTGATCGGGCGTCCCGCCGTGCTGGAAGCCCGCATCGAACGCTTCGGCCTCAGCATCAAGCCAGGCGTAGATTTCGAGGTCATCAACCCCGAGGACGACCCGCGCTATCGCGATTACGTCACCCTGTTCCACTCGCTGGTGGGACGCGACGGGGTGACCCCGGATACGGCGCGCACCATCGTGCGGACCAATACGACGGTGATCGCCGCGCTGGCGGTGAAGCGCGGGGAGGCCGATGGCCTGATCTGCGGCTTGCAGGGGCGCTATATCAAGCATGTGCGCGATATCCGCTCGATCATCGGCCTGCAGGACGGAGTCACCGACGTTTCCGCCATGTCGATGCTGATCATGTCGCGCGGCGCGTTCTTTCTCACCGACACCTATGTGACGCAGAGCCCGAGCGCCGACGAAATCGTCGCCATCGCCCTGCAGGCACGGTCGCATTTGAAGCGGTTCAACATCGAGGCTCGCGCCGCGCTGCTGTCCTATTCCAA
This sequence comes from Devosia faecipullorum, assembly GCF_015158295.1. Lineage (GTDB taxonomy): Bacteria > Pseudomonadota > Alphaproteobacteria > Rhizobiales > Devosiaceae > Devosia > Devosia faecipullorum. The sequence goes on from NZ_JACDXV010000001.1 coordinate 197,623, forward strand.
TTTTGGTTCGCGAGAAGGCGATAGCGCCTCCAAGATGCGCGAAGCCTATGAAAAACTACGGCTGGCAGCGCCCGATTTCATCGTCGAAGGCGAAATGCAGGGCGATCTGGCACTGAACGAGTCGCTGCGCGAGCGCTACGTGCCGGGCACGGCGCTGCGCGGCGAGGCCAATCTGCTGATCTTCCCCGATCTGGACGCGGCCAACCTCTCCATGACCCTGCTCAAGGAGATGAACAATGCGCTGTCGGTGGGGCCGATCCTGATGGGTACGAGATCGCCTGCTCATATTCTGGCGCCTTCGGTGACCAGCCGCGGCATCGTCAATATGGCCGCCATTGCCGCCAATGAGGCGCTGGGGCTGGACGCATAAATCGATCATGCCGAAAGAGGATTGGCGGATATGTCTTGATCCCGCCAATCCTCAACCCTGCATTAATTCCTCATTGGGCATAATGGGCTGGTCTAGATCGGTCAGCCCATGCCCACCCGCCTCAAACGTCCTCCATTCTGGCGCCCCCTCGGCATTACGGCCAGCTTGCTGGCCTTCCAGTTTTATCTGGGCTATTCGGCAATTTCCGGCCAGTTCGGAATTGAGAGCCGGACCGAGATTCGTGGCGAAATCGAAATTCTTGAGGATCGCAGTGCGGCCTTGCAGGCGGAAATCGACGCCTACAAGCATCGCAATTCGCTGATGAATCCGCGCCATCTCGATCCCGATCTGGTCACGGAACGCGCCCGGGCGCTCTTGAACATGGCACATGCCGACGATGTGCTGATCATGGTTCATCCGCAGAACGGTAAACCGATTTCTGGTCAATTCGTAGAATTAATCGATGATGAGTTAATCTCGATTATTGAAGCGGATTCAACGCTCTAAGTGCAATAGATGCGTCAGTTTCGGGTAATGTTATTGCCTGGATGCTTGCGATATGATGCGCATCGTGGCCTGATTGGCCCAGCGGCAAATCCCGACCCAAGCGGAGTGTAGCATGGCGCGCAAGGCGACGGCCCCCAAGGCCAAGGCACAAGCCAACGTCCCCCAGTTTACCAACGAACAGGATCTCGAAGCATTCCGCGAAATGCTGCTGATCCGCCGGTTCGAGGAAAAGGCCGGCCAGATGTATGGCATGGGCCTGATCGGCGGCTTCTGCCACCTCTATATCGGCCAGGAAGCGGTCGTCACCGGCATCACCATGGCCTCGGAAAAGGGCAAGGATGCCCAGATTACCGGCTATCGCGATCACGGCCACATGCTGGTCATGGGGCTCGACCCCAAGGGTGTCATGGCTGAGTTGACCGGACGACAGGGCGGCCTTTCCAAGGGCAAGGGCGGTTCGATGCACATGTTCTCCAATGAGCATCGCTTCTATGGTGGCAATGGCATTGTTGGCGCGCAGGCTTCGCTCGGCACCGGACTCGGCTTCGCTGCCAAGTACAAGGGCGATGGCTCGGTCTCCATCGCCTATTTCGGCGACGGTGCGGCCAATCAGGGCCAGGTCTATGAGAGCTTCAACATGGCCAAGCTCTGGAAACTCCCGGTCGTCTACATCATCGAAAACAACAAATATGCCATGGGCACGTCCATCGAGCGCGCCGCGGCGACGACGGATTTCTCCATGCGTGGAGCATCCTTCGATATTCCTGGCGAACAGGTGGACGGCATGGATGTGCGCATGGTCTTTGATGCCGCCCAGCGCGCCATCGAGCATGCCCGCTCCGGCAAGGGGCCGTACATTCTCGAAATGCTGACTTATCGCTATCGCGGCCATTCCATGTCCGACCCGGCGAAATACCGGTCCAAGGACGAAGTCACCAAGTTCCGTCAGGAACGCGATCCGATCGAGCAGGTCCGCGCTAGGCTTCTCGAAAACGGCGTCGTGACCGAGGACGATCTCAAGAAGATCGAAACCGATATTCGCGCCATCGTCACCGAGGCCGCCGATTTCGCTACAAACGATCCCGAGCCCGATCCGTCCGAATTGTGGACCGATATCACCATCGAGGCTTGAGCCGGCGGGACGCCACGCCGTTTTATTTGAGTTTCGCCGTGCGGCCGCAGAGCCCGGCGTAGAGTTGCTGGAGAGCAGATATGCCCCAAATCCTGATGCCCGCTCTGTCCCCGACCATGGAAGAAGGCAAGCTCGCCAAGTGGCTAGTCAAGGTTGGCGACGTGGTGAAATCGGGCGACGTGCTGGCCGAAATCGAAACCGACAAGGCGACGATGGAAGTCGAGTCGGTCGATGAAGGCACGGTGTCCGAAATTCTCGTGGCCGAAGGCACCGAGGGCGTGAAGGTCAATACGCCCATTGCCTTGGTTCTCGCCGAAGGCGAGGCGGCGGGTGAGGCCCCAGCCACAGCGCCTGCCGCCGTCGAAGCACCTGCACCGAGCATGGTTGAGGCCCAAGCGCCCGCAGCGCCGGCTGCTGCGCCCGTGGCCGCCGCCCCGAAATTCGAGCCGCAGGCTGATCCCGATCTGCCCGCCGACGTCGAAATGGTCGAAATGACCGTTCGCCAGGCGCTGAACGAGGCCATGGCCGAGGAATTGCGCCGTGATAAGGACGTCTTCATCATGGGTGAGGAGGTCGCTGAATATCAGGGTGCCTACAAGATCACCCAGGGCCTGCTGCAGGAATTTGGCCCAGAGCGCGTCATCGATACCCCGATCACCGAGCACGGCTTTGCTGGTCTCGCGGTCGGTGCAGCCTTTGCCGGGTTGAAGCCGGTCGTCGAATTCATGACCTGGAATTTCGGTATGCAGGCCATCGACCAGATCATCAATTCCGCTGCCAAGCAGCTTTACATGTCCGGCGGCCAGGTGACGGCGCCGATGGTGTTCCGTGGCCCCAACGGCGCCGCCGCCCGCGTCGCCGCCCAGCACAGCCAGGACTTTTCTGCATGGTACAGCCATGTTCCTGGTCTGATCGTCATCGCGCCCTATAGCGCCGCCGATGCCAAGGGCCTGCTCAAGGCCGCCATCCGCTCACCCAATCCGGTGATTTTCCTCGAGAACGAAATTCTCTACGGCTCCACCGGCCTCGTGCCCAAGGTTGATGACTTCCTGCTGCCGATCGGCAAGGCCCGCATTGCCCGCAAGGGCGCGGACGTCACCATCGTCTCCTTCTCCATGGGCATGCGCTACGCATCGCAGGCCACCGAGAAGCTGGTCGCCGCCGGGGTGGATGTGGAACTGATCGACCTGCGCACCCTGCGCCCACTCGACAGCGACACCGTGATCGAATCGGTCAAAAAGACCGGCCGTCTGGTGACCGTCGAGGAAGGCTGGCCGCAGGGCGGCATCGGCGCCGAGCTCTCGGCCCGGGTCATGGAACAGGCTTTCGATTATCTCGACGCGCCGGTGCTGCGTGTCACCGGAAAGGACGTTCCCATGCCCTATGCCGCCAATCTCGAAAAGCTGGCGCTGCCCAACGTTGATGAAGTGATCGCGGCGGTCAATGCCGTGACCTATCGCTCGTAAGGAGACAAGGGATGCCAATCGATATCACCATGCCCGCACTCTCCCCGACGATGGAAGAGGGCAAGCTCGCCAAGTGGCACGTCAAGGAAGGCGACAATGTCTCCTCCGGTGACGTCATTGCCGAGATCGAGACGGACAAGGCCACGATGGAAGTCGAGGCTGTAGACGAGGGCAAGATCGGCAAGATCCTCGTCGCCGAAGGCACCGACAATGTGAAGGTCAATGCCGTCATCGCCGTGCTGTTGCAGGATGGTGAAGAGGCGGGTTCTATCGGCGCGGCTCCCAGGGCCGAAGCCACCAAGACCGACGCGCCCAAGACCGACATTGCCAAGACGGAAAAGCCCAAGGCCCCCGAGCCCGCGCTTGCTCCGGCGCCAGCTGTGAGCAATGCCAATAAAGGCACCAGCGCGCCTGCCGCCGCTCCGGCGAAAACCGAAGGCGCCCGCGTCTTTGCTTCGCCTCTGGCCAAGCGCCTCGCCAAGGAGGCAGGCATCGACCTCGCTGCCATTTCCGGCACCGGTCCCAAGGGCAGGGTGGTGAAATCGGACGTTGATGCCGCCAGGTCCGGCAAGGCTCCGCTTAGGGCTGTTGCGGCTCCTGCTGCGGCCTCTGCCGCTGCGGCGCTGCCGGCGGGCCTCAGCAAGAACCAGGTCATGGCCATGTTCGAGGAGGACACCTACGAGGTCGTCCCCAACGATGGCATGCGCAAGGTTGTTGCCGCGCGCCTCACCGAGAGCAAGCAGACCGTTCCGCATTTCTATCTGACGCTCGATTGCAAGATCGACTCGCTGATGGCTGCCCGCGAGCAGATCAATGCATCTGCTTCCAAGGGCGCGGACGGCAAGCCGGCCTATAAGCTTTCGGTCAATGATTTCGTCATGAAGGCCTGGGCCGTAGCGCTACAGCGCGTGCCTGCCGCCAATGCGACATGGGCCGGCGACTCGATCCTCTACCACAAGCGTTCGGATGTGGCGGTTGCCGTATCAGTGCCGGGTGGTCTGTTCACTCCGGTGGTCAAATCAGCAGACACCAAGAGCCTGCGCGAGATTTCCGAAGAGGTGAGGGATCTGGCCACGCGCGCCAAGTCCAAGAAGCTCGCGCCGCATGAGTATCAGGGCGGCTCGTCGTCGGTGTCCAATCTCGGCATGTTCGGCATCAAGCACTTTGCCGCCGTGATCAACCCGCCGCATGGCACGATCCTGGCGGTCGGCGCCGGCGAAGAGCGGGTCTATCCCGAGAATGGCCAGATCAAGATCGGCCAGTTCATGACGGCGACGCTTTCCTGCGATCACCGCGCCGTCGATGGCGCGCTGGGCGCCGAAGTGCTCGGCGTCTTCAAGAGCCTCATTGAAAACCCGGTGATGATGCTGGCTTAGGAACAGCGCGATGAAGACCATTCTCGCCTATGGTGACAGCCTGACCTTCGGCGCCAACCCGACAGGCGGGCCGCGCCACGCCTACGAGGATCGGTGGCCGACCGTGCTCGAAAATGGCCTGGCGGGCAAGGCGCGCGTCATCGCCGAAGGGCTGGGTGGCCGCACGACGGTATTTGACGACTTTTCCAGCGTCGCCGACCGCAACGGCGCGCGTGTGCTGCCCACTTTGCTCGACAGCCACAAGCCGCTCGATCTGGTCATCATCATGTTGGGCAGTAATGACCTCAAACTCTATCTGAACGGCACCGCCTTCGGCGCCGCCATGGGGATAAAGCGGCTGGTGCAGATCGTCCGCCAGCATCCTTATGATGTGGGCCAGCCCGTTCCCGACGTGATTATCGTCGCCCCGCCGTTGACCGTGAAAACCGATCATGCCGACCTGCATCCGATGTTTTCGCCCGGCGCTGACGAGGTCAAGCTGTTCGATGTCCATTACAGCCGCGTCGCCCGCGACCTGGGCACCGGTTATTTCAACGCCGCTTCGGTTGCCGTCGCCGACAAGGCCGATGGTGTCCATCTCGACCCGGCCAATACCCGCGCCATCGGCGAGGGGCTGGTGCCGCTCGTCAAACAAAGATTGGGCCTCTGAGTCCGAAACATTCTGGAGGCCCTCATGGCTGACCAATACGATCTTCTCGTCATCGGCGCCGGCCCCGGCGGCTACGTCGCAGCCATTCGTGGCGCGCAATTGGGCATGAAGGTGGCCATTGTCGAGCGCGAACATATGGCGGGCATCTGCTCCAATTGGGGCTGTATCCCGACCAAGGCACTGCTGCGCTCCGCCGAGATTTACGGCCATATGTCCCACGCCAAGGATTATGGCCTCACGGCGGAAAAGTTCGGCTTCGACCTCGATGGCATCGTCAAGCGTTCGCGCGCCATTGCGGCGCAGATGAACAATGGCGTGCAGTTCCTGATGAAGAAGAACAAGGTCGATATCATCTGGGGCGAGGCGACAATCACGAAGCCCGGTGAAATCAAGGTCTCGGCCAGCAAGAAGCCAATCGTGCAGCCGCAAGGGCCGGTGCCGAAAAATGCGCTGGGCGAGGGCGCCTACAAGGCGAAGAACATCATCATCGCCACCGGCGCCCGCCCGCGTGTGCTGCCGGGCATCGAGCCCGATGGCGACAGAATCTGGACCTATTTCGAGGCGCTCAAGCCGGCGGAAATGCCCAAATCCCTGGTGGTTATGGGGTCGGGTGCCATCGGCATCGAATTCGCCTCCTTCTATCGCTCGCTGGGCGCGGAAGTGACCGTCATCGAACTCTTGCCGCAAATCCTGCCGGTTGAAGATGCGGAGATTTCTGGCCTAGCCAGGAAACGGCTGGAAAAGCGCGGCATCAAGTTCCTCACCGAAGCCAAGGTTGCCAAGGTCGAAAAAACGGCGTCCGGCGTCATCGCTCATGTCGAGACCAAGGACGGCAAGAGCCAGCAGATCGTCGGCGACAAGCTGATTTCCGCTGTTGGCGTCATGTGCAATATCGAAGGACTTGGCCTTGAGGCTCTCGGCGTCAAGACCGAGCGCGGCGCCATTGTCATCGACGCCTATGGCAGGACCAATGTGGATGGCATCTGGGCGATCGGCGACGTGGCCGGCCCGCCCATGCTGGCGCACAAGGCCGAGCATGAAGCCGTCATCACGGTGGAGAAGATCGCTGGGCTCAAGGTGCATGGCCTGGATAAGACCAAGGTGCCCGGCTGCACCTATTGCGAGCCGCAAGTTGCATCTGTCGGCCTGACCGAAGCCAAAGCCAAGGAAGCCGGTCGCGAGATAAAGGTCGGGCGTTTCCCCTTCGTCGGCAACGGCAAGGCCATCGCGCTGGGCGAGCCCGATGGGTTGGTCAAGACCATTTTCGATGCCAGGACCGGCGAATTGCTCGGTGCGCATATGGTCGGCGCGGAAGTCACCGAACTCATTCAGGGCTTCGTCGTGGCCATGAACCTCGAAACCACTGAGGAAGAGCTGATCCACACCATCTTCCCGCATCCGACCCTATCGGAGACAATGAAGGAAAGCGTGCTGGACGCCTATGGAAAGGCGCTCAATATCTAAAGCCTGTCTCCCGAAAGCGGCCCCCGATTCCGGGACAAGGACAGGCGATAGAATAATGTGCCGAAGCGCACGATGCGACAATCTCGGCGCACTTCGGTGCCTGCTGCAAAAGGCCGGGTTGCACCGGCCGGGTGGGGGGACGATATAGAGGGCTCCATAAGCCCAGTCAGGACTGATATGGTCACGCTCATCGATAGTGCGGCTCGCCCGCGCCACCCAGAAAAAGCCAACCGGCCCGACAGCATCGTGCTGCGCAAGCCGGATTGGATTCGCGTCAAGGCGCCCGGTTCCCCGGTCTATAAGGAAACCCAGCAGATCGTGCGCGAGAACAATCTCGTTACGGTTTGCGAGGAAGCCGGCTGCCCCAATATCGGCGAATGCTGGAGCAAGAAGCACGCCACCATGATGATCATGGGCGAGATCTGCACTCGCGCGTGCGCTTTCTGCAATGTGCGCACCGGCATGCCGACAGCGCTCGATCCGAATGAGCCGGAAAATGTCGCCAGGGGTGTGAAAACGCTCGGCCTGGAACATGTGGTGATCACCTCGGTGGACCGCGACGACCTGCCGGATGGCGGCGCGCAGCATTTTGCCGATGTCATCCTGGCCATCCGCGCGCTCAATCCGAAGACCACAATTGAAATTTTGACGCCGGACTTCCTGCGCAAGGATGGGGCGCTGGAAATCGTCGTGGCGGCGCGGCCCGACGTGTTCAACCACAATCTGGAAACGGTGCCGTCGAAATATCTCAAGGTGCGTCCCGGCGCGCGCTATTTCCACTCGATCCGGTTGTTGCAGCGGGTCAAGGAACTCGACCCGACCATCTTCACCAAATCCGGCATCATGGTCGGGCTGGGCGAGGAGCGGAACGAAGTGCTCCAGCTGATGGACGACCTGCGGTCGGCCGATGTCGATTTCCTCACCATCGGCCAGTATCTCCAGCCGACCAAGAAGCATTATCCGCTACAGCGGTTCGTGACGCCGGAGGAATTCAAGTCCTTCGCTACGGTCGCGACGGCCAAGGGGTTCCTGCTGGTGTCGTCCAGCCCCCTGACGCGCTCGTCGCACCACGCGGGGGAGGATTTCGCCCGGCTCAAGGCCAATCGCATGGCAAGGCTCGGCCACTGAATGAAACGCTTTTACGAACGGCACGTCGAACATCTGCCCGAGCAGATGTTCGACATTGTCGCCGACCTGTCCGATTATCCCCGGTTCATTCCCAATTGCAGCGCCATGCAGGTGCGCCCGGACCCGCAGGCCGGCAGCGGCAATGTTTATCTGGCGAAGATGACGATTTTCTTCGGCCCCATCACCCAGGCCTATACCAGCCGGGTGACGCTCGACCGGGAGGCGCATACCATTCGCGCCAAGGCGGTGGACGGCCCCTTCGCCTATCTCGACAGCGTCTGGAGCTTCGCGTCTGAAGGGCAGGGCACGCGCGTGCGTTTCGAGATTGACTTCAAGATTTCCAATCTCCTGATCGCCGCCGTGGCCGAACCTGCATTCGCAGCCAAGCAGGAAGAAATCATGCAGGCCTTTTCCGACGAGGCCGATCGCAGGTTCGGACTATGATCCATGTCCGGTAACATCAGGCTGACAGGCAGCCTGATTTGCACATCGGAGGCGGAATGCGACATGGTTCGCGCCTATCTGCCCGAGCATATAAGGCTCACAAGACAGGAGCCCGGCTGCTTGTCCTTTGCGGTCACGCAGAGCGATGATCCGTTGATCTGGCGCATCGAGGAACTTTTCGTGGACCGCGCGGCATTCGATGCGCATCAGGCACGAACGCTTGCGTCCGAATGGGCCCACAAAACCGCTTCGATCCGCCGCGACTACACGATCATTGCGGAGGATCGCTCGTAAGCACCTGCAGCACCAGATTCAGCGCCGCCTCGACGCTTGCCTGGCGAATGCCGTTGCGGCCCAGATCGCCGAAGCGGTGCTCAATCACCAGCGTGGTCAGTTCCGAAGACACGGCGATATAGACCAGGCCCACCGGCTTTTTCTCGCTGCCCCCGTCGGGTCCGGCAATGCCGCTCACGGCAACGGCGAAATCGACATTGGCGGTGTTGCGGGCGCCGTCCGCCATGGCGCGGGCGACTTGATTGCTCACCGCGCCATAATCGCGGATGAGCCGCGACTGTACGCGGATCATCTTCGACTTGGCGCTATTGGCATAGGTGACATATCCCCCATAGAGCACCGCCGATGCGCCGGGAATATCCGTCAACGCCGCCGCCACCAGCCCGCCCGTGCAGCTCTCGGCCGTCACGATGGTCTGGTTGCGCTCGGTGAGGATGTCGATGATCTGCTTGCCAATGTCAGGTTTGGTCTTGGCTGCCATTCATTCGCCCCTCGGCATTTCCACGCTTGCACTGGCCATGGCCACGATCCCTTCCTCCCGCCCGATAAAACCGAGCTTCTCATTGGTTGTCGCCTTGACCGCCACGCGGCGCACCGAAATCCCCAGGGTTTCGGCGATCTCCGCGCACATGGCAGGGGCGTAGGGGCTGATCTTCGGCGCTTCGGCGACTATTGTCACGTCGCAATTGACGATGCGCCCACCGGCCCTGGCTACCAACTCGCCGGCATGCTTGAGGAAAATGCTTGAGGCCGCGCCTTTCCATTGTGGATCGCTGGGCGGGAAATGCACGCCGATATCGCCTTCGCCGATGGCGCCGAGGATGGCGTCGGTCAGGGCATGCAGGGCCACGTCGGCATCAGAATGGCCATTGAGCTTTGAATGATGCGGAATCCTGACGCCGCCCAGCCACACGGCATCCCCCGGCTCGAAGGAGTGCACGTCATAGCCGGTGCCGATGCGGGTTTCCATGCGTGCGTCTCCTAGAAGAATGTGTTCTGCCCGCACAAAATCCTGCGGGTGGGTAAGCTTGATATTGTTCGGATCGCCCTTGACCATCGCGACTCGCAAGCCCGCCCATTCGGCGATTTCCGCGTCATCGGTGAAGTCGCGCCGCACGTTGCCGGCGCGCATATGGGCGGAAAAAATCTGTCCGAACCGGAATCCCTGCGGCGTTTGCGCCGCCGAAAGCTGCCTCCGGTCTTCGGTACCGCTGACCTCGTGCCCGTCCCGGGAGCGCTTGATCGTGTCGGTTATCGGCAGGGTTGGCAGGGCGCCGTCGGCCTGTTGCAATGCGGCGATGACATTCCCAATCAGCTCGACTGTGGCAAAGGGGCGGGCGGCGTCCTGGATCAACACCAGATCGGGGCGCAAGGGTGCAAGTGCCTTAAGTCCCTCCAACACCGAGGCCTGACGGCTCGCTCCGCCCGCAACCGGCGGCAAGAGCCGGACGTCTTCAAGCTCCAAGGCATCATATTGCTGGCGGTGCTCGTCATTGATCACCGCGATAACCTGGCTCACCTGCTCATGCGCGAGGAAAGCGGCAATCGTACGCGACAGGACCGGAACGCCCAGGAGGCTGCGATATTGCTTGGGAATGACATTGCCATCCAGGCCGGCGCGCTCGCCCTTGCCGGCGGCGACGACGATCACGGCTATGGATTTTGACTGCATGGGCCTATACGCACTTCGAGATGAAAACCGTCTCCCTGCATGGGTCTAGCCTCCGCCCCGTCATGCGGCAAGAGCAGGGCTGATTTACCGCTGTCGAGGCGGTTGAGCCAGTTGCGCCCTGCAACGAACTGACTATTATGCAGGCACCTATCAAATTTGATCATTTCTGGGGCAGATCGTGCAAGACAATGCCTGCGCTTTCAGCATTGGAGGCCATGCGATCCGCAATCGCGCCTTTCTGGCGCCGATGGCGGGGATCACCGATCGACCCTTTCGCCAGATCGCCGAGCGTCATGGTGCGGGCATGGTCGTCTCCGAAATGGTGGCCAGCGCCGCTCTGAGCACCGGGCATGACGATATGGTCCGCAAGCTCACTCGCACGGGGGACCTGCCGCATATGGTGCAATTGGCGGGATGCGAGCCGGCCTGGATGGCCGAAGGCGCGCGCATTGCCGAAGCGTCGGGCGCTGACATCATCGACATCAATTTCGGCTGCCCGGCAAAACGCGTCACCAATGGCTACGCCGGGTCGGCGCTGATGCGGGTGCCGGATCAGGCCCTTGCCATCGTCGATGCCGTGGTCAAGGCGACCCGGCTTCCGGTCACGGTCAAGATGCGGCTGGGCTGGGACGACGAGAGCCTCAACGCGCCTGAAATCGCGCAGCTTGCCGTTGGAGCCGGGGCGCAGATGATTACCGTTCATGGACGGACGCGGCAGCAATTTTACAAAGGCGTCGCGCGCTGGGAAAAGGTTCGCGCCGTCGTCGAGGCGGTGCCGGTACCTGTCATCGTCAATGGGGATATTGTCGATGCCGACAGCGCCCGCTTGGCATTGCAGCGATCTGGCGCCGCCGCCGTGATGCTCGGCCGTGGGGCGCAGGGGCGCCCATGGCGCGTCGGCCAGATTGGCGCTGAACTGGAGGGGAATAGCCCTGCGCAGGCTCCCGAGGGCACTGAACTCATTGCTTTGATATGCCGGCATTACGAGGACATGCTGAGCGATTACGGAATCGAGGTCGGTCTGCGCGCTGCGCGCAAGCACCTCGATTGGTACGCAGAGGCCGCTGGCCTGCAAATGGACAAGCCGACGCGCAAAGCATTGCTGGACAATGATGATCCTCAGGCCGTCATCGCCCTGATCGGCGCCCTGTTTTCCGGCACCTGGAAGGCGGCGGCATGAGTGCCGACGACACGAGAATCGATTCCGTGCCGGCGCGTGCAGTGTTGCAGGCATTGCCGCAACCCATTCTGGTTCTCGACGAAAACCGGCATATCCTCTTCGCCAATTATGCTGCCGAAGGCTTTTTCGGTGCTTCCCTGGCGGTGCTGACGCGGCAGCGTCTGGACGATCTCATCGCCTTCGGCTCGCCGATCATCTCCCTCGTCGAAACCGTCAGCCAGCGCCACGCGCCGATGACCGAATATCGCGTGCGGGTTGGCTCGTCCCGTTTTGGCGACGAACGGGTGGCCGACGTATTCGCCACGCCGATCTCCGATAGTGATGGTCGAGTCACTGTGCTCATCCAGGAGCGTACCATGGCCGACAAGATTGACCGGCAGATGGTGTCGCGTGGCGCGGCCCGTTCAGTGACGGGCCTTGCTTCCATGTTGGCTCATGAGATCAAGAACCCGCTCTCCGGCATACGCGGCGCGGCGCAATTGCTTGAACAATCGGTTCCCGCCGAAGAAGTGCCTCTCGCTCGGCTCATCCGCGACGAGACGGACCGCATTGTCGGCCTGATCGACCGGGTTGAAGTGTTTGGCGATGAGCGGCCGCTAGAGCGGGAGCCGATCAATATCCACATTGTCCTCGACCGGGTAAAATTGCTGGCCCGCAATGGCGTGGCGCACGGCATTACCTTTTTTGAGGAATACGATCCCTCGCTGCCACCCGTCTTCGGAAACCGCGACCAGCTCATCCAGATATTCCTTAACTTGATCAAGAACGCCTCGGAAGCGCTTGAAAGAACACAGAAACCTGAGATCAAGATAACCACCGCTTTCCGCCCGGGCATTCGGATCAGCGTCGCCGGTGTGGCGGAGCGCATTTCGTTGCCGCTGGAAATCGTCATCGAGGACAACGGGCCGGGCGTGCCTCCGGACATCCTGCCTTTCCTGTTTGATCCCTTCGTTACCACCAAGACCAATGGATCGGGCCTAGGTCTGGCGCTGGTCGCCAAAATCGTCGGCGACCATGGTGGCGTCATCGATTGCGAGAGCCGCCCAGGCCGGACGCGGTTCCGTATTCTGCTGCCGGTTGCCAGTGGCGTCTTCCAGTCACAAGCCGAAGAGGGGCCGTTTCAATGAGCCATGTTGTCCTGCTCGCCGATGACGATGCCGCCATCCGCATGGTGCTCAACCAGGCGCTGACCCGGGCCGGCTATGAGGTGAGGCCCACCGGTAATATCTCCACCATGTGGAACTGGGTAAGTCGTGGCGAAGGAGACATCCTTATCACCGACGTTGCCATGCCCGATGGCAATGCCTTCGAGGTCATGCCCAGGATCAAGAAGCTGCGGCCCGACCTGCCGATGATCGTCATGAGTGCGCAGAACACCTTCATGACCGCGATCCGCGCCTCCGAAGTGGGTGCTTATGAATATCTGCCGAAGCCTTTCGATATCACCGAGGTGCTTTCGGTTGTGGCCCGGGCCCTGGCCGATTCCAGAAAACCGAATTCGGCCGAACGCAAAGTGGAGGAGACCGGCGAAACCATGCCGCTGGTGGGGCGCTCCACCGCCATGCAGGACATCTACCGCGCATTGGCGCGGTTGATGCAGACCGATCTCACCGTGATGATCACCGGCGAAAGCGGCACCGGCAAGGAATTGGTGGCGCGGGCGCTGCACGATTTCGGCAAGCGCCGCAACGGTCCGTTCGTGGCGATTAACATGGCCGCCATTCCACGCGACCTGATCGAAGCCGAATTGTTCGGGCACGAAAAAGGGGCCTTTACCGGCGCCAGCACCCGCTCCTCCGGCCGCTTCGAGCAGGCGGAAGGCGGCACTCTGTTTCTCGACGAAATCGGCGACATGCCGATGGATGCCCAGACGCGCCTGCTGCGGGTGTTGCAGGAGGGTGAATATACGATGGTGGGTGGCCGCAACGCCATCAGGACCAATGTGCGTATCGTCGCCGCAACCCATCGCGACCTGGGCCAGTTGATCCGCCAGGGTCTGTTCCGAGAAGATCTCTATTATCGCCTGAATGTCGTGCCGATCCGCCTGCCGCCGCTGCGCGAGCGTGCCGACGACATCCCGGACCTGGTGCAGCATTTCCTCAGGCTGGCCGAACGCGACGGCGAAGCCTCTAAGTCGATGTCGATGGACGCCATAAGGCTGATGCAGAACTATTCCTGGCCGGGGAATATCCGCGAGTTGGAAAATCTCGTGCGGCGGCTCTCCGCACTTTATGCCGATGAGCAGATTTCTGCCGAGATCGTGCAGAACGAGCTCAATATTGGTGATCGCCCATCGGCAGGCAATGGTGCTGGTCCGGTGGACATCTCCACGGCGATCGAAACCCATGTGGGTCAGATTTTGCGGGAATATGAACCCAACCTGCCGCCGGCGGGCCTTTACCAGCGGGTTCTCGACAAGGTTGAGGCGCCGCTGATCGCGATGACGCTGAATGCCTGCGGTGGCAACCAGATCAAGGCGGCGGATCTGCTCGGCGTCAACCGCAATACGCTGCGCAAGAAAATTCGCACCCACAGCATCGAGATCGTCAAGCACAGCCGCCGCGGCGGCTGAGATCCGGCATGGACGGCAGCGCGCCTGTATTACCCCGTGAAACTGCGGACCAGTGAACCGGCGACGAGGAACCAGCCGTCCACGAGTACGAAGAAGATCAGCTTGAAGGGCAGGGAGATGACCACGGGCGGCAGCATCATCATGCCCATGCTCATCAAAACCGATGCCACCACCATGTCGATGACGACGAAGGGCAGAAACAGGAGAAAGCCAATCTCGAAGGCGCGGCGCAGCTCCGAGATCATGAAGGCCGGAATCAACAATTGCAGGGGAATGGCTTCGGGCTCGTCGGGCGGTTCAGCGGCGGTCAGGTCGTAGAACAGCTCCAGATCCTTGTCGCGCACATTGCTGCGCATGAATTCATGCACTGGCGCGGCGCTTGCCTCGAAGGCCTCGGCAAACTCGATCTGCCCCGCTATCAGTGGGGCAATGCCCTGATCGTAGCTTTGCTGCAGCACAGGTTGCATGATGAACAGTGTCAGGAACAGCGCCAGCGACACCATAACCGAATTGGGCGGCGCCGTTTGCAGGCCTATTGCCGTGCGCAGCAGCGACAGCACCACCACGATGCGGGTGAAGCTGGTGACCATTACCAGAATGGATGGCGCCAGCGACAACAGGGTAATAAGCCCGATGAGCTGGACGGCCCGCTCGGTCAGCGTCGTTTCGTCGCCGAAATCGATGGAAAGATCCTGGGCCTGACCTTGTGCGGTCAGGGCTAGCACTAGGAAGCCGGCGGCAAGAAACGGAGCCCAGCGCAGCCAGCGCTTTCGCGCGGGCTCAGCCGCGATTTGCCTCGTTTCCGTCCTGCTTTTCAAGCGCCGCGCCTTCGCTGATCCCGCCCTTGCCGACTTCATTAGCTGAGTCGGCGGCGGTCTCGGCCGAAATGTCCGGGTTTTGCCCGGATTCAGGCCGCTCCGTGGCGGCGCCCTGGCGCATCAGGCCGGTCTTGCGCAGTGAAACCCTGGTCTTGCGCGCACCGGAATGACCCGCCTGCTGCAATTCTTCCAGGAGGGTCCCCGGCTCGGCCTTGGGAAAGGGGGCGGCGGGGCGCACCGTTTCTACAATTGGAGCGGGAGCGGAAGGCACAGAGGCAAGGGCAGGGTGTTGCGCGGCAGGCGCGGGGATAGTGGCCGTACGCCGCGCTGGCAGGGCCGCTGGCCCCTCCGCAATCGCGATGCCGGTTTCCACGACCACGTCCTGCGGCCCGCCGGTCAGGATAAGGTGTTCGACATTATCGCGCCGGACGATCAGCAATTGCCGCTTCTGGTCCAGAACCAGCGTGTCCACCACCGCCAGCCTTCTGTTTCGCCCGCGCGCGCCAGTGCTGGACACCTTGAAGACGACCTTGAGCAGCCAGACCACCAGCAGGATCAGCGCGATGACCGCCGCGAGCGCGAAAAGCATGGTCAGGATGGTGGCGCCGCTATCGCCAAAAAGGCCGGTAATGAACTGCACGAATCAAAGCTCCCACTGCGTCCGCAGATAAATGCGTTGCCTTATACGCCGTCAGGGCCACCGACAGCGAGCCGCGGCCGAATCCTGGTCGGCACTTATTGCCTAATTAGCCGATGCAATGTGCAAAATGCGAGGCATGTTTCGCGCGGTGCTGGCAGGTTGTTAACCAATACTTAACCATGACTGGGCAGAATTTGCCCATTAAGGACTCGTTTGGAGGTCGGCCCATGGGCCTCATGGATATGCCGGTTTTCTCGGCGCTGACCGACAAGATGCGCTGGCACCAGACCCGCCAGGGCCTGCTGGCCGAGAATGTCGCCAATGCCGAGACGCCCGGCTATCGAGGACGCGACCTCAAGCAATATGACGCAAATTCGTCCTTCGCCGCAATGAGTTCCGCCAGCGTTTCGACGCTGGTGACGCAGCCGATGCACTTTTCCGTTTCCTCCGGCGCCGGCGGGTTCGACGCCCAGCGCATGGCCAATTTCGAGATCACGCCGGAAGGCAATGGCGTCACACTCGAGGAAGAGATGATGAAGGTCACCACCAATATGATGGATTATCAGGCCGCCACGTCGCTGTACCAGAAATCCATCCGCATCCTGCGCGTCGCGCTGGGAAAGAACGCCTAAGGGATTGATTTGTGGATTTTAATTCTTCCCTCCGCATCGCAGCGACCGGCCTTCAGGCCCAGACCGCACGCATGCGCGTCATTGCCGAAAACATCGCCAACGCCGATTCCGCCGGCAAGGCGCCGGGCGATGAGCCCTATCGCCGCCGCATCCCCACCTTCCAGACGGTGCTGGATCACGAGATTGGCGGGCGTGTCGTCGAGGTAGGACGCCTCGCCTATGACATGAGCGATTTCTCGTCGCGCTACGAGCCGGGCCACCCGGCCGCCGACGCCGCCGGTTTTGTTCAATATCCCAACGTCAACACGCTGATCGAGACGGTGGACATGCGCGAGGCCCAGCGCAGCTACGAGGCCAATCTCAACGTCGTCACCGTAACCCGCCAGATGCTCGGGCGCACGCTCGACATCCTGCGCGGCTGATCGGTTCAGGGAAGCTCTCCATGGCTACTACTACCCCGTTCAACGCCGCAACCGCCGCCTATGGCAATGCCAGCCGCCTGATCAATCAGGCCGCAAAGCCGGCGACCGACCTTACCGCCAAGGCCAACATTGGCGGCAACAGCTTCGCCGATCTTCTGGCGCAGAATGTCCAGGGCGTGATCGATCAGGGCAAGGTGTCGGACCAGATGGCAATGGACATGGTCAGCGGCAAGGCCAATGTCGTGGACATGGTCACGGCCCTGTCCGAGACCGAAATGGCCATCGAAAGCATGGTCACCATCCGGGACCGAGTCATCTCCGCCTATGAAGAAATCATGCGGATGCCGATCTGAGCGCCCCGCACCCCATCCATATTAGTGGGTATGTAGCGCCTGCGGCGGTAGAAAGGACGTGGCAGGGGTATAATCTATGCTGGTGATTCCAACGGACCCTAGGCCATGACCGGCGCAGAAGTGCTCGACATCGCGACGCAGGGCATCTGGACGCTTCTTATCGTGTCCCTGCCGATGATGCTGGTGGGTCTGATTGTCGGCGTCGTGATCGCCCTGTTCCAGGCCCTGACGCAAATCCAGGAAATGACCCTGGTTTTCGTGCCCAAGATCATCGCCATCTTCATCACCATGCTCATTGCTTTGCCATTCCTGGGCGCAACCATGGCCGCCTATATGGACCGGGTAGTCGACATGATCATCATGGGCTCTTGAGGTGACCCTGAGCCTGGACTGGCTCCCGGCCATGGCCTTTACCTATATCATTCTCTTCGCGCGCATCGGCGCCATGATAATGCTTCTGCCTGCGCTTGGAGAGCAGATGATCCCGATGCGCCTGCGCCTGAGCTTCGCGCTGGCCTTCACGCTGGTGCTGTTCCCGCTGCTGAGTGACCTCATGCCGGCCATGCCCGCCGCGCTTGACGGCATGATCGGGATTTTAGGCCATGAACTGGCTATTGGCCTGATGATCGGGGCCATAATACGCCTCACGGTCATGGCCACGCAATTAGCCGGCGCCGTCGTCGCCTTTCAGACCGGACTTTCCGGTGCCATGACAGCGGATCCGACCATGAGCGGCATGCAGAGCGCGGTTTTCGCCAGCTTCCTGTCGTTCCTCGGCGTGACGCTGATCTTTGCGACCGACCTGCATCACGTCGCGCTGGCGGCCATTTATGACAGCTATATGGTGTTTTCCCCCACCGATCCGCTGATGATCGAGGACGCAATGCAGATGGCCATTCGCACCTTAGCCGCCGCATTCACCGTCGGCGTGCAGATGGCTGCGCCTTTCGTCGTCTTCGGCCTTGTGTTCAACCTCGGAGCCGGCATCCTGGCGCGCCTTATGCCGCAATTGCAGGTTTATTTCGTGCTCATGCCGGCAAATATCATCGTCGGCCTGCTTCTCTTTGCCGTTTTGCTGACCATGATGATGGGCTGGTATCTCACCGCCTTCGAAAATCATCTGGCAATGTGGAGGGGGTGATCCATGTCGTCCGAAGCGCCCGACAAAGACTCCAAAACAGAAGATCCGTCCCAGAAAAAGCTCGAGGATGCGCACAAGAAGGGTGATGTCGCCAAAAGCCAGGAGGTGACGACCTGGTTCATGTTGCTCGGCTCGGCCATCGTGTTCACCGGGCTGGCCCCATGGGTGAGCGCGAATCTGAGCGCTTCGCTAAGCCTGGTCATCATGAACGCCGACCAGTTTGATCTCAGCGGTTCGGGTTTTTCCGATTTCTTCAATGGGTTGGCACTCAATCTGCTGGCGATCGTCTTGGCGCCGCTGGCGGTGCTTTACACCTGCGGCATCGTTGCCAATCTGATTCAGCATCGACCGGTCTGGTCCGCCGAGCCGATAACACCAAAGTTCTCGAAAATCTCGCCGCTTTCCGGCGCTAAGCGCCTGTTCTCCAGCGATGCGCTGGTCAATTTCGGCAAGGGCCTGTTCAAGATCAGCGTTGTGGGCACGGTCGTGGTGGTGGTCTGCTGGCCCGAGCGCGACCGGCTCGACACCATGATGACCGCCGATCCTCTGTTCATCTTGCTCGATTTTCAGGAGATTGGCATCAAGATATTTGCCGCCACCCTGGCGATCATCACCGCCGTGGCCGCCGCCGACTATTTCTATGTGCGCCAGAAATGGTGGAAGCGACAGATGATGACCGTTCAGGAAACTCGTGAGGAATACAAACAGATGGAAGGCGATCCTCATGTAAAGGGTCGCATCCGGCAACTGCGTCAGGAGCGGTCGCGGCAGCGCATGATGGCTGCCGTACCCGACGCCACAGTGGTCATCACCAACCCTACCCACTATGCCGTCGCACTCAAATACGACAAGTCGATGAGCGCGCCGAAATGCGTGGCGAAGGGCGCCGATGCCATTGCGCTGCGAATCCGCGAACTTGCCAATGAGCATGACGTTCCCATCGTTGAAAATCCACCGCTGGCCCGCGCCCTTTTCGCCGCCGTGGACGTGGACGACACGGTGCCGACCGAGCATTTCAAGGCCGTCGCCGAAGTGATCGGGTTCGTTATGAAACTAAAGCAGGGCAGAAGCGGATCGGGTAGGGGCGCATAGCTTGACTAGGGTCTCGCTTGCCGGTGTCACATTTTGGCAACATTTGTCTTGAAGGCTTAGGCGAATTGGGTCAGGCTTCGCGTTCCATCTTTGCTCCCTCCATAGCGGGGGCAGGATTGGAAAGGTTTGGTGCTGGATCGGCACGCTGACGAAGCGGAGGAATAGGCTTTTATGACCGATCTGGTCTCGCCCACGGACGAACAGGCAGTCGGTCGCGCGGCATCAATACGGCCATGGCGTCCGCCGCTGCTGGGCTGGGAGCAGAACCGCTCCCTGCGCATCCTCGGCTTTGTGGTGGTCTCTGCCTCGGTGCTGATGTCCACAATATCGTTCCTCATCCTGTCTGGAACCACTGGCATCGAGCCTTCGGCGGTCATCTGGACCATTATCTGGATCGCCACTGGTATCCTGGTCCTGCTGGTGATCGCGCTGGTCGTCACCGAGGCCGTGCTGCTGTTGCAGGCGCGGGCGCGCCACGCTCCCGGCTCTGGACTGCAATTGCGGATGGTCACCATGTTCGCCTTTGTCGCCACGGTGCCCGCCGTGCTGGTGGCTGTGGTCGCCACGATTTCCCTCAATCAGGGGCTCGATCAATGGTTCTCGGAACGCACCCGCGCCATGGTGGAAAGCTCGCGGCTCGTCGCCCGATCCTACATGCTCGAACATGCCCAGGTGCTGCGCGACGACATCATCTGGGTCGCGACCGAACTGGAGCAGGCGCACAGTACTTTCGAGAGCGATCCCGCCCGCTTCGAGCGCATCCTTACAGCTCTTGCGGTGACCCGTTCGCTGCCCTTCACATCGCTGATCGACCAGAACGGCAATACGCTGATCCGGGCCCAGATCAACGTCGCCGGCGCCTATCCACGCCTGCCTGACGGCATCACGCAAGGGGTCATCGAAGGAGTGCCAACCGCCATCGCGCCGGGTTCGACAAATCTGGTCGGCTCTGTGGTCAAGCTGCGCGGCTATACCGAAACCTATCTGTTCGTCGCCCGGCCGGTGGAAGCGGAAGTGCTTCAATATATGCGGCTAACCGATGAGAATATAACGGAATACCGAGAATATGCGTCGAACCGCCTGGTGTTCCAGATCACCTTTACCATCATGTATGTCGGCCTCGCCGTGGTGTTGCTTCTGGCGGCGTTGTGGATCGGCATCGCGCTGGCCAATCGATTCGTCGATCCCATCCGCAACCTCATGATCGCCTCGCGGCGCGTCAGCGGCGGCGACCTTGACGTGCAAGTGCCGGTGCAGGAGGGCAGGGGCGACCTGCGCGATCTCAGCAACGGCTTCAACCGCATGACGCAGCAGCTCAAGACGCAGCGCGAGGAATTGCTCAAGGCCAATGAGGTGAACGAGAAGCGGCGCCAATTCACTGAGGCGGTGGTGGAGGGCGTGTCGGCCGGCATTATCGGCCTCGATCCCTTTGGCGCCATCACCCTCGTTAATGCGCGCGCCTGCGAAATGCTGGGAAAGACCGAGATCGAGCTCATGGGCGAGCGCATGGAGGCCATCCTGCCCGAAATCGGCCCAACGATGGAAAAAACCCGTTCTGCCCGCCGGGGGCAGGTGCGCGATCAGATCCAGCTCGGCAACGAAACCAATCGCCGCATCTATCAGGTGCAACTGACGCGCGAGGGCTCGATCACCGAATCGAAGGGCTATGTACTGACATTCGACGACATCACCGACCTCGAATCCGCGCAGCGCACCAGCGCCTGGGCTGACGTGGCGCGACGCATTGCCCATGAGATCAAGAACCCTTTGACGCCCATCCAATTGTCGGCGGAACGCCTGCGCCGCCGCTACGGCAACAAGCTGGACGATGACCGCGAAGTTTTCGACAAATGTATCAACACGATCGTGCGGCAGGTGGGAGATATCGGCCGCATGGTCGATGAATTCTCCGCCTTTGCCCGCATGCCGGAATCAGCGCCGGAGACGGCCGACCTGAGCGATACGATCCGCCAGGCGGTGTTCCTTGAAAGTGTGCGCCTCCCAGAGGTCAATATTGTCACGCTCCTGCCTGAGGAGGCGATCCACGCCTGGTTCGACAACCGCCTCGTGTCGCAGGTTCTGACCAACCTGATAAAAAACGCCGTCGAAGCATTCGAGGGCATTTCTCTCTCCGATGGCTGGCAGCCGACGATCACAGTCGAAGCCCATATCGAAGACAACCACGCCCGCATTGCGGTTTCCGACAATGGCAAGGGCTGGCCTGGCGACAATCGCCAGCGCCTGCTCGAGCCTTATATGACGACCCGAGAGAAAGGCACCGGCCTGGGGCTGGCCATTGTCGCGAGGATCATCGAGCAACACGGCGGTATCGTCGAACTCATCGACGCCGAACCGGATCCACAGGGTCGGGTCGGGGCATGCGTTACTTTCACCCTTCCTTTGCATTCACCTGCAAAGTCCACCAGCGCGGGCGATTCTGCATCGGCAGAAGCAATTCCGTCCCAACAGGAGGAGTCGCGGGCTGCCGCGATTGTTCATAAATAAATGGCTTTGGATATTTTGATTATCGACGACGAGGATGACATCCGCGACCTGATCGCGGGCATCCTTGAGGATGAGGGCTTCGAAACGCGGCAGGCTCAAGACGCCGATAGCGGTCTCAACGAGATTGCGCGGCGCCGTCCGAGCCTGGTGTTTCTCGACATCTGGATGCAGGGCTCACGCCTCGATGGGCTGCAATTGCTCGACGTGTTCCAGAGCCAGCATCCCGACATGCCGGTGGTGATGATCTCCGGCCACGGCAACGTCGAGACCGCCGTCTCCGCCATTCGCCGTGGCGCTTATGATTATATCGAGAAGCCATTCAAGATCGACCGGCTGCTGCACATCACTCAGCGGGCCATGGAGGCTACGCGCCTGCGCACCGAAGTGGCGGAACTTAAGGAACGCTCGGCCAGCAAAAGCGTGGACATGGCGGGAAATTCCCCGGCCCTCCAGCAGGTCAGGGCGATCATCGACAAGTCCGCGCCGACCAATTCTCGGATATTCGTCTCCGGTCCCTCGGGCGCCGGCAAAGGCCTCGTGGCCCGCCTCATTCACCAACGCAGCCCGCGCACCAATGCGCCCTTTGTGGAAATCAACGCCTCGCTCTACGCGCCCGATGAAGTTCCAGTCGTGCTCTTCGGTCGTGAGGCCAGGGAAAAGAACGGCCTGCTCAAGGTGGAGGTCGGCGCCCTGGAACGTGCCCATGGCGGCACGCTCTACCTCTCCGAAGTGACGACGCTGCCCCAGCAGGTGCAGACGACGCTGCTCCGCACTCTGGTGGAAAACCGCTTTCACCGCGTAGGCGGTTCCCAGGCCGTGCCCATCGATGTCCGCATTATCGCTTCGAGTTCTCAGAACGTCGCCGCACAGATCGAGGCCGGTGAATTCCGTTCCGATCTTTTCCACCGGCTTTCCATCGTTCCGCTGCCGCTCACGCCTCTGCGCGACCGCCGGGAAGACGTGCCGCCGCTGGTCTCGGTATTCATCGACCAGGTCTGCCGCATGCACAATCTGCAGCGGCTGACCATCGGCGACGACGCCATGGCGGTCTTGCAGGCCCAGGAATGGCCGGGCAATGCGCGCCAACTGCGAAATTCCATCGAACGCCTGCTCATCTTGATGAAGGATCAGCAGCCCGAAGACGGTGTTATCACCGCCACCATGTTGCCGTCCGATATCGGCGAAGTGCTGCCCACGGTCGGGGACACGGACGCGTCGGCGCATCTGATGAGCCTGCCGCTGCGCGAGGCTCGCGAAGTGTTCGAGCGGCAATATCTGCTGGCACAGATCGAGCGATTTGGCGGCAATATCTCCAGGACTGCCGAATTCGTGGGCATGGAACGCAGCGCGCTACATCGCAAGATCAAGTCGCTGGGACTCTAGGCGGCGCAGAAATACCTTGGTGCCATGCGTTTGCGGCGGGTAGGCAGGTTCACGCTTCTGTGCCATAGTGCCGAACGCTTGATAATTCCGGACCTTAGGGACTGTGCGGCAGTCCGTAAGCGCCGGGCGCAAGTGATTGCGACGACAACAGCGACAATCAATGCCGCGGCAAAAGAGGCCACAAATGGCTAGCGAAAAGCAGCAAAACCTGCAGGATTCCTTTCTCAATCACGTCAGGAAGCAGAAGGTTCCGGTCACCATCTTTCTGGTCAACGGCGTCAAGCTGCAGGGTGTAATCACCTGGTTCGACAATTTCTGCCTGTTGCTGCGCCGCGATGCGCAGTCGCAACTGGTCTATAAGCACGCCATTTCCACCATCATGCCCGGCGCGCCGATCCAGTTGTTCGATCCCGAGCAAAACAACGACCACGACTGACGGTTTTCATGGGCGAATATGACGAGGATGGGGGCGCCGTCCCGGGCGGTCCCAAGCCCTATATCGATCGGCAATCCATGCCGACGAGGACCGGGCTCGTCTGTCCTGATGTTCGCGGAAACTCTTCGCGTCACGACATAGACTCCCGCCTGTCCGAGTTTGAAGGACTGGCCGGTGCCATTCGGCTGGACGTAATCTTTTCCGAAATCCTGAAAGTGCGCGAGGTCAAGCCCGCCACCTATCTGGGCGCGGGCCATGTCGAAACCCTTGCTGACCGAGTCAAAGCGGACGATATCGAGCTCCTCCTGGTCGATGCTGCGCTTTCACCCATCCAGCAGCGTAATCTCGAACGAGAAATCGGCGTCAAGGTGCTCGATCGCACGGCGCTCATTCTCGAAATTTTCGGCGAGCGGGCGGCAACGCGCGAAGGCGTTCTGCAGGTCGAACTGGCCCATCTCAACTATCAGAAGGGGCGCCTGGTGCGCTCCTGGACCCACCTGGAGCGCCAGCGCGGCAGCGGCGGCATGGGCTTCATGGGCGGTCCGGGCGAAACCCAGATCGAAAGCGACCGCCGCCAGATTGGCGACCGTATTGCCTTGTTGGAAGACCGGCTCGAAAAGGTCAAAAAGACCCGCGCCCAGCAGCGCCGGCAACGGACGCGGGCGCAAATTCCAGTCGTCGCGCTGGTCGGCTATACAAATGCCGGAAAATCCAGCCTTTTCAACAGACTGACGGGAGCAGGGGTGTTTGCCGAAGATTTGCTCTTCGCCACGCTCGATACCACGGTGCGCAAGATCGAACTGCCCCATGGCCGCGAAGTGATGCTGAGCGATACGGTGGGTTTCGTCGCTGATCTGCCACATGACCTCGTCGCCGCCTTCCGCGCCACGCTGGAAGAAGTTATCGACGCCGACATCGTCCTGCATGTCCGCGACATTGCCAATCCCGACCACGCGGCACAGGCCCAGGACGTTCTGGGCGTGCTCGAGGAACTGGGCGTGTCGTCTGAAACCACCACCATGATCGAGGTCTGGAACAAGGTCGATCTTCTGGAAGATGCCACCCTGACGATCGCCGCGGCGGTGCCGGCCGGCAAAGTCATGGCCGCAATCCCGGTCTCAGCCCATACCGGGCAGGGCATACCCGCACTGCTGCTGGACATCGAAAAGGCGCTAGGCGAACAAAGCCGGACCTATCACGTCCATGTTCCGCACACGGCAGGGAGCGATATCGGCTGGCTCCACAGCCATGCCGAAGTAATTTCGCGGCAGGAGCCGACCGAGCATGGGTCCGATTTCGTGGTAAGGATCGATCCCCGGCACCGGACGGAATTCCTGGAACGGTTCAACGGCCGGATCGCCGCGACCGATCACTGATCCTTGTCGCGCATCCGTATTTCGTTCCAATAGCGATCCAGCCGCTCAAGCCCGGCCATTGCCGGCTCGATATTATCCTCGCGACATCGCGCCTCGACGTGATGGAACCGGCGGGTAAATTTGCTATTGGCATCCCGCAATGCTGCCTCCGGGTCGAACCCAGCCTTGCGAGCCAGGTTTGCGACCGCGAACAGCAGATCGCCGATTTCCTCGCGCAGCGCCGCCTCATCGCCTTGAGCCTCAGCTTCGGCAGCTTCCGCCAATTCTTCGCTAACCTTGGCACGGACGGACGTCAGATCGGGCCAATCGAACCCCACCTTGGCGGCGCGCTTGGTCAGCTTTTCAGCGCGGGCAAGGGCAGGGAGCACTTGCGGCACGTCGTCGAGCAGCGACGGTTCCGCTTCGCCTTTGCGCTCGGCCTTGGCGGCCCGTTCACGCACCTTGATCGCTTCCCAGCGCTCCTGCGCATCAACGGCGCCATCGGCCACCACATCGCCGAACACATGCGGATGCCGGCGGATCAGTTTCTCGGTGATGGCATAGACGACGTCGCCAATGTCGAAATGACCGGCTTCCTTGGCCATCTGCGCGTGATAGATCGGCTGCAACAAGAGGTCGCCAAGTTCTTCGCGGAGATCGGAGAAATCCTCGCGCTCAATCGCGTCGGCGACCTCATATGCTTCCTCGATCGTGTAGTGGCGGATCGAACGAAAATCCTGCTCCAGGTCCCAAGGACAACCACCATTCGGATTGCGGAGCGCCGCCATGATTTCGATGAGGCGGGAAATATCGCGGGAAGGCTGCATGGGAATCGTCCTGTGAATCGCTGCGGACACTGTAGCAAAACGCAGGGGGAGATGCTGAAGGCCGATGTCGCACCGGACTGAATCTGGCACTGGGGTCTATGCTAAATCCCACGAGACCGGGCCCGCTCTGATGGGCCAATTTGGCACTACCGCAGCCTAGTCTGGCACTGCGCGGAGACCTGCGGTCAGATTTTGGCACTACGCGGAGAATCAACGCGTGGCAGAACGAGAACACTTTAATCAAATGCTGAGGGGATTGATGCAGGCTACGTGCTTTCTGCACAGGTAGCTCTCTCATGTTCAATTCGGAATTCCCGGCGCCGCTGCCGAATGACCCCGACTATGTCTATGAGAATGCCGCTTTCCTTGCCTTGGGGCACCCGCCCAGCCGGCGCATCCTGGAATTGCTACGCGTACAGCCGCGAACGGCGTTCGAACTCAGTCCGCACGTGTCCGGGCATATCCACGCCACTGATCGCTGGCTTCGAGATCTCGAGGCAACGGGTTTCGTGTCATCGACCGTCGTAGCCAAGAGCAAGGTCTATCGTCTCGAAGGCAATGCCATGGAGCGCGTCAGGACATGGCTGGCGGGTTTCGACTGACCGGTCTCAAATATCGACGTATTGGGCAGGCCTGCCTGTCGAGGGGGGCTTGCCCCTATCCTTGATGGCGAGGCGCATCAGCTCGATAGCTTGCGGCAAGATGGACTTCTTGAGCTCACCCACCTGCAACGTCTTCACCAGGTGGGGCAAGACTAGAAGGGCCTTTTCGTCCGTTTCCCACGATTGCCGTGCCGTCAGGATCACCAGCTCGGACATTGCCTGCGGCCACTGCTGGGCAACACGCAGTCCGACGACCGCGTTCAGAAAGCTGGAAGACGTCCCGGTTCTCCGCAGCATTCCGTCCAGCTGGGCGCACCATCCCAACACCTTCACCTGCTGCTCAAGCGTCAGATCACCGAACGGGGGCGGAAGATCCAGAGGTTGGCCGGCAAGTGCCTTCTCGCCTAACCCCAGCGGACCTGCCAGGGTCCGTGTCGCTTGTAACGTCTCCCCGTCCGCGTATGCCTGGCGCGCTTGGCGCAGATCGAAGCGGCAGGAATGACAGAAGGCAACTTCCGTTGCTTCCCACCTGAGCTGTTCGACACAGCGGGGACAGCGGGTAACCAGCATCTCGCCGGTCTCGATATCGCAAGGCAGCGCGGGGAATCGCCATGCCAATCGTACATACGGGTCGTCTCCATCGGCAAGGAGCTTTCCCGGCGCGATGCGCTTCTGCGTTCCTATCCAGGCCTGATGCATCTTCACGCCCCGGAACAACCCTCGGTGCCGAATATCACCAGGCGCTTCGCTTGTCCCGCCGATCGCATTCGCTAGCAGGTCTTCCAAGGGATTTCCGGATAAGATCGCCAAGCGCGTCACGGCGGTGAGGTTGAAGGGGAGATGGGCCGGATCGAGTTCTTTCTGCCCAAGATACCTGACCACGAAATCACGAACCGACATGGCACCCATCGCCGCCATGCGCGCGACGAGAGAGCAAATGTCCTCATCGTGGTAAAACACAGCGGGTGTGCGCCATGGCTCCAGGAATACGTCAGGCTCCATCGTCATCCGGCAATCTTACTCGCACGCTGTCGCCTGCGCTTGGTGACCGCCGGTATCTCGAAAGGCTCTACCTGTTCCTCCGCCTGATTGCGTGGCACGGTCGGGAGGTCACCCTTATGATCGAAAGGGTTTATGCCGTGCATTCTGCTCTCCTGCAGGAACGTCATGTCGAACGCCTGCTTGAGATGTGCGATTTCCAAGGTCACCGGCATGACGTCCTTCTTGGCCTGGAACGCAAATATCGTCGCCTTCTCGACCAGCTTGGACAGTCGCCCCGGACGCCCCCGGGTGGCGAAGAAGAACGCATCGTCGAGCTTCGGGTTGGATAGCGGGGTAGTCAAGAAGGGCATCTCCACGTCGAACTCACGGAGGAACTTGCGGAATGCGGCCCGGTCAGCGGCTGTCTTGTGGGCGAACGGTTCGATCTCGATGAAACTGTCTTTTCGGTCGCGGATGGTCGGGTGGCTATCCATAAGCAGCTGGAGGTCGGGGCTGCCTGCGACGACCACCCGGAACAGGCGTGCGTTCTCCAGAGAAAGCAACCAGTTGGCGAACTTCTCCGCGGCGGCACCCGTGCCTCGGGCGATCATCTTCTGGCCTTCGTCGATGATGAACATGTCGATCTTGGCCTTGCCGAAGAAGTGGATCACCTTCTCGCTTGCCTGGTTTTCCCTCACCGTCAGCCGGTACTGGAAGAGGTCGGCCAGCATGGATATCGATGCTTGCAAGGGAGTGGCGCCGTTGGTGCAGTCGAGGAAAACAATGCGATTGCCGTTTCCCTCAAGATAGACCGAGCTCGTGGACCTGCCGTTCGGCATGGGCTTGCCGATTTTGTCCCGAATGAAGCGGCGCAACGTCTGGGTCTTTCCGCAGCGGCTGTTGCCTATGATGAACGACGTGCTCCCTTCGTGAAGCCGCAGTGCGTAATCCCAAGAAAAATCCAGTGCCTGCCGCGCCTTCACCACCTGGCGGTGAAGGATATAGATCTGGTTGATGCGCTTGAGCCGCCGGTCGATATCCCAGGTGGACATTTCGCCCTTGGTCGGCCCGGTCTTCTTGACCGCGTCGTCGGACGCATTTTCGCTCGTCATTGCTCGTCCTCGTCATAAGCGGCGGCACCCCAGTCGGCTTCACTCCCAGCACCGCTGTCCTGCTCGCTTGACGTCTGCGTTTCGGGCTCCGGAACTGTCGTGTCTTCCAGATCTGCAAGGCTATTTTCCTTGCCACCGCCCGCCGCAAATTCCGCGAGCAGATCGTATCGGTCCATGGTCTCCCGAACCCTGGCCATTGCAGGCTGCGCTGCGCCTGCCAGATAGACACCGGTGAACCTGGGTGCCTGGCCTCCGGTCAAGGTGACCTTGCCGCCATCGCCATCCGTATCCATTCCCATCGCCACCATGGCGTTGCGGAACAGGGTAAGGAAGCCGATTTCATAGTCGGCGGCATTGGTAGCAAGACGCTTCTTGGAGCGGAGCCAGTCGCATACCGCCTGATGCTGCCACATGGTCCGTCCATGGGAATGCGGGTTGGTGGCCGGCACGACGATCTCGCCGCCGTCCGGGAAGCCGGGAGTGTTCCTGGGAACGGCCACGTATGCCTTGCCGATGTCGAGCAGGGGAATGCGAACGGTGACCGGCGTCGGGCCATTGGTGCGCTGGCCGGACAGTCCACCGAAACGGCGGAGCTTCTGCAGCTCGGTAGACTGATAGAAGAGGTTCTTCCAGCGGATGCCATCACGCGTCGCGTTGAGATCCAGCTCCAAGGTCGTGACGACATCCCAACGCGACTTCTCATAGGTCGTCAGCGGGCGCGGACGGTGCGACGGGCTGCTCGCGCCGCGAACCCATCGCTGTTCCGGAGTGTCCCAGTCGAGACCCTCCTGCGGTCGGCGGGCGAGCACTTCGATCAGGTACTGATGGAACAGCATCTGGAAGTCATCGAGATTGACGGCGGCCTCGCGCTGCGGGCGGCGATCGCCCTTCTCGCCGATGTTGGCGCCCATGGAGCCCTTGAGCCAATGGACGAAGTCGCGTTCGATCGTGCCGAAGTGGCGCTCGACATAAGGCTTGCTGTTCGGTCGACCGGGAATTGCCAACTCAAAGCCGACGCCGATACGGGCCAGGTTCTGCTGGAGCTGCAGGCTGACGAACTCCTTGGCATTGTCGTAACGAACCTTGACCGGCTTGCCGAAGCCCAGGAGATCGCCCTTGATGTCCGGCCAACGCTCGGACACGTAGGTCTTGGGGCGGACCGCATGGTCGATACACATGACGGCGGGGATTAGCCCGCCCGGCTCGAAGGTAATGGCGAATCCAAGCGGATATCCCGAGTGCACATCAAGTGCCAAGCAAACCCAGAAGCGGTCGAGACCGCCCTTGGCGAGCTCAAGACCGAGGTCGGTCTGGCCCAGGTCACCGGTGACCGGATGCAGGTCGAACTTGTGGTGGTCGATCTCGACCAAGTCGAGGATACGCTCCGGACGCGGCAGCTTGCCGATGGCGCCATATTCGAGATCTGCGGCGGCGACACCCTTTTCACGCGCCAGGCGAATCCAGGCATCGTAGCGGCGGTACTGGTCCTGGACCGTGGAGATCGACGGGTAAGGCAGGGACGTTCCGTGTTCGAGATTATGGGCGTCGATGGCGGCCTTGACCATGATGAGGATCTTCGTGGGTCCGAACTTGTGGGAGACCCCGACCATCACGCGGATCTTGGCCGCGATGATCTCATATACGGTGCGCGGGATTACATGGGGCCGTGGCGTCACCGAATTGCCGTGCAGCAACCCGGACTCCTGTAGCCCGAGCGCTTCTTCCTTCGCGATCCAGCGGAGCACGGTGCGCGGCGAGACCTTCCTGGGCAGGATCACGCCTTCCGTCCCGGCTTCCCCGTTGGCAACATCGGTGAGGACCGACTTGATGACTTCGGCGGCGTTATCCTCGTTGCGGGGGAAGACGCCTCCCTTTTCGCCGAGCAGCTGCCTGTACTTGGCGACGAACAGGAACTTGCCCTTCGCCTTTAGGCGGCCCTCTTGAGGGAATGCGTTGAAGGCGACCTTGATGCGGTCACGATGCTCCTGCTCTGCGCCGTCATCACGGAACACCGGGCCCGAACGACCCGGGCGGAAATAGCGATCCGCCGCCATCAGGTTCAACAGTTCGACGGTGCCGTAACGCTCCTCGCGGTTTTCGCCGCCGTTCCAGAATACGTGGGGCCCGTGCGGCACCTTGAGCAGGAACTTGTGCGACACGTCGTCGATCATGACGATGTCGTTTTCGCGCAGGTCGTCCGCCATCAGGTCGTCGAGCGTGGAATGGTGGACCGGGACTTCGCCGCCTGCGCGGTCGGTACTGAGGTCGTTCATCGGGCGGCCTCCAGCAGCGTTACCGGCGTGTCGTCGCCGATCGTTTCATGCAGGTCGATCGACACCAGGCGCTCGGGCATCCGGGCCAGCACGTCGCCCCTGGGGAATTCGGAGGCTTCCAGCTGCATGCAGCAATCGGCCATGCTGGCAGTGTGTCCGGGAGCCGCCGCCAGAAACGAGACAAGGCGCGCCAGGTCGGCAGGCTCCAACGGGCGACCGGCATTGGCCACGATCTCGTCGACGGTCGCGCGGCTGGCCAGGGCATCGAGATCGCGCTCGGTGAAGAGCTGCCAGTCGATCCCGCAGTCGCGGTAAGCCATTGCCACCAGCGCCAGACGGCGACGCGTCTTTTCGGCCTTCGCGAAGCGGTACCAGCCGGCTTCATCATGGTCGCTGTCTGGCCGGGGCGGGCGGATGTCGTCATAGAACTTGTATTCGACGCGCAGTTCTCGGCTGCCGAACCGGATCAGGAAATCGGGGGTATAGCGCACCGGGCGCCTCTCGCCTTCGACCTGGAAACGGATCTGCTCGGGCTGGCCGAAGTACGCGGTGACGTCGGGATGCACCTCGAGGACGCGAGCACAATGCTCCTCGCCCGAGGATTCGTGGGCGACATGGGCTCGGTTCTTCCAGCTCCAGAAGGCACCGACCTTACCGGCACGACGACCCGTGATGATCCGGCGAACCGGCTCGTTGCCGGGCAGGCGAAACCGTTGGATACCGGGAGCGAGCTGCTCCCAGTTCTCGGCCAACGTTTCGACCTGCTCGTTTTCCCAGCTGTTATTCTGACTGACCATGGCTGACGTCCCTGTGCTGCGGACTCTGCGGCCCTCGAGCGGATGAACAATGAGGCGGCAAGGGTTTACGGGATCCTCACGCCAATGCCGGTGGAGGGGTGGATCTGTCGTGGTGGTTTCCGAGGCGTTATCCGTCGCGCAGGTGCACCAGGACCGTTTCGGCCACGATGCCCATCTGTTCGGCGATCAGGTCGACTGGCATCCCGGAGGCGGCGAGCTCGCGGATACGGTTGCGACGGAAGGCTCCGGCGACGACGTATTCGGGCAAATCCGCCATGGCGCGCCGCCGGCGCAGCATCTGCTGCAGGGAGCGAGACGACATCCGTCCACCCTCGAGATTTCGCCAGAGCGGTCCTCCGTCCTCGAACGGATAAGGGCATTGCTCGCGATAGGCGTCGATCGCGGCCATGGCCCGTTCGGTCAGCTCCACCAGGCGAAGCCTGCAGTCGGTCCGGTAAATCAGCATGAGACGCCCGGCCAGGTGCTCGCAGCTCCCGTTGGAGAGCTCGCCGGTGGTCAGGCCGCGCTCGAGCACCAGCGTCAGGATCGCTTCGTCACGGAGCGAAACCCAGTCGCGGGCACCACCGCTGGAGGACAGCAGGATCTCGAGGTTTTCAAGGTGCACCGGCGGGGCCACAGGGACGTCGATTTTCGGAAAGGTCGCGGACAGCAGATGACCGGTGGCACCTGTGCTCGCCGCCAGCCAAAGCGAATACCTCCGCAGCGAGACAAGGCGCCGCCGGGCCGTCGAGGGTGCCTCCGCCGACCATTGCGCCACCAGTGCCTCCAGATCCGCAGTTCCGAGGTTCAGCAGATCGGTCGGTGTCACGTCGGGTGTCGCCGAGCTCTGCAGTGCAGCGGCGATCTGCCGGATATCGCGCAGATAGCAGTCCACCGTCGAGCTGGACTTGTCCCCGAGGTGCTCCGCCCATAGCGAAAGCGAGGCGGACAGGGGCCGGGAATTGGTTGTTTCGGTATCGAATGAGGGCATTTCGTACCTCCGTTACGGCAATAGGGTTCCGCACCGCCGGCAGGGTGGCCGCGGCCGAGTTCATGGCTGCTTGGATTTTCCTAGATACGGGGGCCGAGGCCGCCTATCCGGTCAGCAATCGCGGGAAATTTCTCGAGTTCGTGCTCCTCCACGACGAAGTCGCCGTTGCGGGTGGCCAGTTCGGCCAGGGCAGGGCCGACATCGGCCTCGGGATCGCCGATGCAGGCCATCATCGCCATGGTGATCGGATCCGGCACCGAAATCGGCACGGGGCGCCCGGACCGGTCGAACGTAAAGGTCGCGATATGGTCGTCGGCCAACCGGGCCTCGACGCATTCGACCTGATCGTCGTCGCCATTCCTGGCCAGGCCGCGCAGAAGCCGCGATCGCGTCATGACGGCGAACTCGATGTCGCCGAATGCCAGATCGACCATGCCTGATCGGCTCTCCTCGATCGAAACCCCAGGCAGCGCGCCCGACAATTCGCCATAGAAGTCGTCGGCAATGGCGTCGTCGAGCAGCATGAAGTGCAGGGCAGGGGCCTCGGACACGGACAATTCGTGCGCGAACATCGTTTCGTAGCCATGTAACGCGAGCGAGCTCGTCATCACTAGGTGAGCTGCCATCCCGGTGCTGTCCAGCACCGTCAGGAACTCGCCGGTCGCCCGCGGCAGCCGACCGAGGCGCAATGCCTTGGACACCCGCGCCTGGGTGGCGACGGCGTCCTCTAGCGGCGGCAAGTCCAACTTCACCAGGGCCCGACGCTCCATGAAGCGCGCGTGGACCGCTTCGGTCTCTGCCGTTCGTGGGCCCAATGACGTGGAGCGCTTCTTCTTGGTCACCGGATCGGGTGCGTAGCGGTACAGGTATTCCCTTCCACGGATCGTCTTCCACTGCATGCCACCGACCAGGTCGCGGCTTTCGGCCATGAGCGGGGCGTACCGCGCCCACAGGTTCTGGACCTCGCGGACGTGGCGCTTCTGCTCTGCGGAATAGGGTTCGATGTCCATCATGCATCCTGCATATCACACGAATGCACAAATTGGTAGTAATTTATCTCTTACAAGGCGCGGAGGAGAATTTTCTTAGGCCCGTAACCAGGTGAGCTGCGCGTTTCCCTGAAATGTATTGCTTAATTCTTACTCAAACCCGATCTTAGGCGTCTGATGTGTCGGGAAGGCTACTGCAGCCTGATATGAGTTTCGAGGGTTAGGGGCTACTACATGAGCGGACTGGGGCTGTCGCTGCTCGACTTAAGCATTCGAAGGAAGGTGTTCGTGAGCTATCATCATGGTGGTGATCAAGCGTACTACGACGTTTTCACAACTACGTTTCACGACAACTATCAATTGATCTCGGACACTTCTTTGGAGCGACGGGTAGACAGCGACGATCCGCAATACGTTATGCGCCGCATTCGTGAAGACTACATAACTGGCAGTTCTTGCACGATCGTATTGGTGGGTTCTAACACGGCAGGCCGCAAGTATGTGGATTGGGAGATCGACGCATCGCTGCAAAAGGCCCATGGCCTCATAGGTGTCCAACTTCCATCATTGCCGGTTTCGGCAAATGGGATAGTCCAGGTGCCCCCGCGCCTAAACGACAACATCAAGTCTGGATATGCTGTTTGGGTTCACTGGTCGCACATCACCTCAAACGAGACAGCGTTACGCCACTGCATCGAACAGGCAAACGCAGCCAGTGCGCTTTTAATCGATAACACCCGTGAACGCCGATACCGTAACGCGTAGGCAACCAAATGTCCGCACCCACTCGACCATTTCTAGTCGTTTACATTGTTTGGCACCCGGCATTTGAACAGGGCAGGGAACTTGCCCGACACCTGTTCGAGCATTACCGCCGCGAACATTATGGGAATGTGGCCGGCGGAGCAGGGCTTAGCGTTCTCTATAGATTTGAAGCAGACGCCAGTACCGGCGTTCCGATAGCGATAGACTTGAATGAAGGTGATACGACCGCTGTCGTCGTCCTTTTCGACGAACATTTTGCGGGTGACGCTGCGTATATGGGATGGCTCAAGCAGGTTGAACAATCCTGTGACGAGGCTGGGCTATCTGCCCGAGTGTTTCCCGTTGCTATGGATGCTTCGCTGGTGCGCGTTGGCATCGAAGAACAGGGAACTCGCTGGGACAAATGGGACGGCCTTGAGCAGGGGGCCAAGCAGCAGAAACTGACCTCCGACCTGACCTACCAATTCAGTCGCATGCTCCGAACCTATCTCGAAGGCCTTAAACGTCCACAGGATGACGAAGAGGCTCTGCAAAGCTACCTAAAGAAAGTTCAAATTTTCCTTAGCCATTCCAAACGAGACAATGATGGTCAGAGGATCGCTAAGGCGATCCGCGCGGCCTTATTCGAAAACGGCGGTCTCTCTTCTTTCTTTGACGTGATCGATATTCCGACAGGAATTAAGTTTAGTCGCGCGCTGCTTGCCCAAGTACGCGTCAGCGCGGTCGTAGCGATCCATACCGACAGTTTTTCTTCGAGGGAGTGGTGTAGACGCGAGATCATCGAGGCTAAGATTCACAACGTTCCGCTGGTCGTGGCAAATTGCATCTCTGATGTGGACGAACGCGGGTTTCCTTACATGGGAAACGTGCCTGTGGTGCGCATGGACCCAATCGCTGTCGATCGTATCGATTTCGTGGTCGGGCGATTGCTGGATGAAGTGCTGAAGGATTTTCTTTGGCGCTGCCGGGTGCTGTTGGCTGGGGATGGCGCTGTCTTTCTACCGCGTCCACCTGAACTAATATCCCTCGCTGGCCTAGCCCAGCACGCCGACGCCGCTGTCACCCTGGTATATCCAGATCCACCAATCGGGTCTGAAGAACAGCGCCTGTTCGAACTGATTGCCCCGCGAGTGGTTTTAAGAAGTTTGACGGAGTGGATCGCACAGTCGGGATTGAAGCCATGACCTATAAAGAACCGCTCAGTCAGATGGCCGTCGCAATATCGATTTCCGAAAGCGACGACCTGTCGCAACTTGGCTTGGCAGAGGAACACTTACACGACGCGATGGCGGAGATGGCCGGGCACTTTCTGGCTATGGGCGCGCGGCTGGTGTACGGCGGAGACCTGCGAGCCAACGGTTTTACTGAACTTCTGTATGAACTGGTTGCAAGGCACAGAAGGGACGCTGACATCGGGGATAAACGACCTGCAGTCATTAGCTATCTCTCTTGGCCAGTGCATTCCATGAAATCAGCCAAAGAACTTGTCGAACTGAGGGACGAGCTTCAGGGTGTCGGCGAACTGCATTGCCTAGACGAGAACGGTATGGACATTGCGATGGATAACCTCGCGACTGACCCATCGCCGTCGGCAAGCGAACGCGTATGGTCCGACAGTTTAACGGCGATGCGCAATGTGATGACGAAGGCAAGCGATGCACGCGTCGTGGTCGGTGGGCGCGTGACCAAGTTCAAGGGTAGGATGCCAGGCATCGCTGAGGAGACTGTGGTCTCACTGGACGCAAAGCAGCCAGTTTATCTAATGGGCGGCTTCGGTGGATGTGCACGTGATATTGCGGTCGACATGGGGGTGATGGACCAGGATAGAAAAGCATTGGAATGGCCCGGGCGCAGGCAGTTCGATGCTTTCAACATCTCCGACTTTAACAACGGGCTACAACCAGAGGAAATCAAGACTCTGGCTCGGACCGTCCACGTAGATGAGGCGATAGCTCTCATTCTTCGCGGTTTACTTCGGCTTTCCAGGTTAGAATCTTAGCGTCGCAACCACTCTGACAGGGTAACCGCAGTGTTAGTGGCGGAGTCCCTCACAATCCAAAGAAAGCCACTGTGCCCCTGGAGGTCGCCCCACACCACCTTGGGATACAGTCCCATATATTCCCATTCTGGCCAGGTATCCGATCCTGAATCGACGGCAGGGAAGATCGCAATACGATCAAGTCCCTTTTTCCCGTCTGCGATGCCAAGCTCCCACGGCACCCAGTTACTGTTCTTGCTGTTTTCCGAGGCTAGAAGAATAAAACGTCCGCACTGGCCAATACGGTCCTTCAGTGTTTTAGCGGTCTCTTTTGATGTGTAGGGTGGGAGGGTGGGATCCTTCTTGTCGAGATACGCTACGCCACCGTGCCCCTCGATCACACGCAGTGCGCCGACAACCAGATCCTCATCTTTGCTGGAATGGGAAAGAAACGTCGCGTTGGAAGGCTGCCGCTGCTGCGCACTTCTCTTGATTGTCGTCTGCTCATTCAAGGGCAGTTCGTTGGCAAAACGCCTGAAGGTTTCCTTGGTTGTGTAATTGAACATGTCTGACGCTTCCCACGGGGTACCGGCGCTAGGTTAGGGCGCCTCGTGGCTAGCCACAACTGCAGGCTATGAGCTCCCAGTGCCAAATTGGATTGTGGCCAGTGTCAAATTGGATTGCGTACGACAGCCGATTACCACGCCGGCAAATCCATGTATCACTGATTCGCATAATATATATTATGGAACATTTATGTGTAAGAATTTGCAGGAATTGCTGGGGTTCTCAGCTTTTACCATACCCACTGCATGCGAGGATAAGTCTGTTATCGATTGAGGATTTGACCAGTCATAACGTCGATCCGCATGCCGTCGAAGGCCGGCGTGACATTGTCTGGCGTTTCGGCCTCGGTTGTAGCGTAGTCGAGGTCGATATGCATGTCGGTCAGCACGGCCTGGCGCGGACGGAAACGCCCGATCAGGTCAAGGGTTTCTGGAAGACTGAGATGGCTGGGATGCGGCGTTGGTCGCAAAGCGTCGATGATCCAGAGGTCGAGATTGCTGATCGCTTCGTGCGAGCTTTCGGGAAAACCGGACAGATCGCAGCTATAGGCGAAATTGTGCAGGCGGAATCCGAGAGAGTCGATATTGCCGTGCAGCTGCAGAAAAGCCTGTAATTTCAACGTTCCGCCCGGACCATCGACGGAAATTTCGTCCCCGGGCACGATGTCGTTGGCATTGAGGATCGGCGGATAGCCACTTCCTGTGGGCGTAGCGAAGCAATAGCCGAAGGCCTCGCGGAGCCGCTCGCCGCATTCATGGGTGAAATAGACGTCGACCCGCTTGCGATTGCGCAAGGCCAGGACGCGCAGATCGTCGATCCCATGGGTGTGGTCGGCATGTTCGTGGGTATAGAAAACCGCGTCGACGCGGTCCACTTCGGCGTCCAGAAGCTGCTCGCGCACGTCGGCGCCGGTATCGATAAGTGCCCGTGTTGGTTGATCAATTCCGTCGCGCCATGCCTCGATGAGCAAGGAACAGCGGCGGCGGCGATTGCGGATTTCGTTGGGATCGCAGGCACCCCAATCATTGCCGATGCGCGGCACGCCACCCGAGGAGCCGCAGCCCAGAATGGTGGCGATGATCCGGTCCGGCGGCGCCATTAGCTTATGCCGGTCTTTGAGAACAGGCGGCCAAAATTGCTGGTGGTTTCCGTGCCCAGCTGTTCGAGGCTAAGTCCCCGTATTTCCGCAACTTTTTCCGCCGTGTGGCGCACGAAAGCAGGCTCGTTGGGCTGACCGCGATGCGGGATCGGCGCCAGATATGGGGCATCGGTTTCGACCAGATAGCGGTCGGCGGGAACGATGGCCGCAACCTCTTGAATTTCCTTGGCATTCTTGAAAGTCACGATGCCGGAAAACGAGATATAGCCGCCCAGGGCCAAGGCCCGTCGGGCTAGGTCCATTCCGGCCGTAAAGCAATGTAAAACAAAGGGAAAAGCCCCCTGCCCGGTCTCTTCTTCCAGGATTGCCGCCATGTCGTCGTCGGCAGCGCGGCTGTGGATAATCAGTGGAAGATTGGTGATTCGAGACGCCGCGATATGGCGGCGCAGGCCGATGGCCTGAGCCTCGCGCGGGGCATTGTCGTAGAAATAATCGAGACCGGCCTCGCCGATGGCAACGCAGCGTTCATGGGCACTTAGCCGCACCAAGTCGCTGGTTTCGATGTGCAATTCCTGATCTGCATTATGCGGATGGGTGCCCACCGAGCACCAGACGTTGCTGAAACGTTCCGCCAGCGCGGCATAGGTGGAAAAGTTATCCACCCTTGTGGAAACCGTCACCATGCCAGTGACGCCAGCCGCCGCCGCCCGTGCCATGATCCCGTCCAGATCGGCGGTCAGGGTCTCGAAATCGAGATGGCAATGGCTGTCAATCAGCATGATTTTCGTCACTCATTCGGCTTTTCCAGCCGCGCAAATACGCCCTGGGGTAGCGGCAGATCGCTCTTCGCTAGCAGACTGTTCACATTTGCGGCTGCGGCGAGCGAACGTTGGTCTTCCGGCACACCAAGCTGGTCGAGCAGGCGCGCTGCCGAAGCCGGAACGAAGGCCAGCATCGGGATCGACAGGCGGCGGACGGTATCAGCGGTAACGTAGAGTACGGTCGCCATACGGGCCGGATCGGTCTTTTTCAGCGCCCAGGGTTCCTGCCCTGCAAAGTAATTGTTGGCCGAACTCAAGGCAGCGATGATCGCGCCGGTCGCCTCATGGACCAACTGCTGGTCCATGGCCTTCTGGGCCGCGTCGAGCGCTTCGCTCACTTCGGCGATGATGGCGTTGTCGGCATCGGTCAGCGGGCCAAGCTCGGGCACCTTGCCGTCGCAATTCTTGTTGATCATCGACAGCGAGCGCTGCGCCAGATTGCCGAGATTGTTGGCGAGGTCGGCATTGACGCGGTTGACCAGCTTTTCGTTGGAATAATCGCCATCGTTGCCGAAGGAAACTTCGCGCAGGAAGAAATAGCGCACGGCATCGGCGCCGAAGCTGTCGACCAGATGGAACGGGTCGATGACATTGCCAAGCGACTTGCTCATCTTCTGGCCATCGACGGTGAGGAAGCCATGGGCGAAGACGCGATGTTGCACTTCGAGGCCGGCGCTCATCAGGAACGCGGGCCAATAGACGGTGTGGAAGCGGATGATGTCCTTGCCGATGACATGCAGGTCCGCCGGCCAGAATTTCTTGAACAATTCGCTCTGTTCATCGGGATAGCCGACGCCGGTAATGTAATTGGTGAGCGCA
Source organism: Devosia faecipullorum (assembly GCF_015158295.1). Taxonomy (GTDB): domain Bacteria; phylum Pseudomonadota; class Alphaproteobacteria; order Rhizobiales; family Devosiaceae; genus Devosia; species Devosia faecipullorum. The sequence continues at coordinate 237,275 of NZ_JACDXV010000001.1, forward strand.
TCGACCCACACATACATGACATGCCCAGGCGCATCGGGAACCGGAATGCCCCAGTCGAACGTGGTGCGGGAAATGGACAGATCCTGCAGGCCGCTCTTGACGAAGGAAATGATCTCGTTGCGCCGCTCCTTGGGCGCGATGAAATCGGGATTGGCTTCGTAAAGGTCGAGCAGCTTCTGTTGATAGGCCGAGAGGCGGAAGAAATAGGTGGGCTCCTCCACCCATTCCACCTCGGCGCCGGACGGCGCGAGGCGCTTGCCGTCTTTCTCGGTCAGCTCGGATTCATCGAAATAGGCTTCGTCGCGCACAGAATACCAGCCCTTGTAGGTGGACTGGAAAATGTCGCCATTCTGACTTTCCGCCATCTTCTTCCAGATGGCCTGCGAGGATTCGAAATGGCGCTGTTCGGTGGTGCGGATAAAATCATCGTTGGACAGATTGAGCGCACCGGCGAGCTTCTTGAATTCGCCGGCATTGCGATCAGCCAGTTCGCGCACCGGAATGCCTTCCTTGGCGGCGGTCTGCACCATCTTGATACCGTGCTCGTCGGTGCCAGTGAGGAAATAGACCTCCCTGCCCTCCAGCCGCTTCCAGCGGGCGATGGCGTCGGTGGCGATCATCTCATAGGCATGGCCGATATGGGGGGCGCCATTGGGATAGGAAATCGCGGTGGTGACGTAAAAGGGCTTGCTATTCATGCGGGCTCGGCGGGGCTGGCGGACAGGGCGCAATGCTTCCGGATGGAATCGAAGATGACTACCAGCGTCTGCTTCATATCGAGATTGACGCTGTCGGCTTCGCCCAGAAGTGCGCCTGCCTTCTCCCATAGCTCGGTTGCCGAGGCAAGCCGCCAGCGCAGCCCCTGCTGCATGGCCGCCGCGCGTATCTCATCGGCCAGCCAGTCATTGAGGATTTCGCGGGCAAAGGACATGTCCGGCCCCTGCGGGTCGCTGCCCAGCGCATCAGCCAGTTTCAGCTCCGCTGCAATGGGCATTTCATCGGGGCGCTGAAGCCATTGGATCAGCGCGCCCACCGGCGAATCCTCGGCCAGAGCCAGCGTCTCGAACGCGCGGCGCGGCCTGCCGCCCGCCAATTGCACCGCCCGCGTCAGCGAAGCGCTGTCGAGTTCGGGCATGCTGGCGGTGACGACCTGCGCCAGGAGATCGTCGGACAAGGCCCGCAGGCCCAGATTGTGGCAGCGCGAGCGTATCGTGGGCAGCAATTGGCCGGGGCGATGGGAAATCAGGAAGAAGGTCGTATCTGCTGGCGGCTCCTCCAGCGTCTTGAGCAACGCATTGGCGGCATTGGGATTGCAATCGTCGATGGCGTCGAGCACGGCGATGCGGTGCCCCGCCCTGCCCCGCGTATGTTGCAGGCTTTCGCGCAGCTCGCGCACATCCTCGACGCGGATCACCGAGTAAAAGCTCTTGCTGTCCTTGGCGCGGCGCCGCAGCACCGAGAGATTGGGATGGGACAGGGCCGCGATCTGCTCGCGGACGCGCAAGGGGTCTTCATCGCCAGTGGCCATCAGGATGGCGGCGGCCAATTCGAACGCCAGCGTGGCCTTGCCGATGCCCTGCGGGCCATGCAGCATGATGGCGCCCGGCAGGCGATGTTCAGCCAATTGCCCGAGAATGGCGGCGCGGGCCGCGTCATGGCCGATGGCCACCTGCCTCTGTTCCGGCAGCGGCAGGCCGGAAATCGCGCTTGGATCGGTCACGCCAAAGACCTGCCCTGCAGTTCGGGGAAGCGGCTGGTGATCAGGGACCAGATGGCGCTTTCAAGCGCTTCCTCACTCTGCTCAGCTGAAATGACGACGCAGCGATCGGGATTATTGCGGGCGATGTCGAGAAAATTGGCGCGCAGAACCTTGTGCCATTCCAGCTCCTCTTTTTCGAAGCGGTCGCCGGTCAGTTGCAGGCCATCCTCGATGGTGCGCTGTTCGACACGGCGAAAGGCAGTTTCGGGGTCCATGTCGAGTAGGATGGTGAGGTCCGGATTGTGTCCGTCGAGCGCTAGGTCTTCCAGCGCATTGATCAGCCGGTCATCGACGCCACCGGTCAGTCCCTGATAGGCGCGGGTGGAATCGCAAAAGCGGTCGGAAATGACCCAGGTGCCCTTGGTAAGATTGGGCGCGATCAACTGGGTGACGTGATCGAGCCGCGCGGCGGCGAACAATACCGCCTCGGCGCCCGCGCCCCAGACCTCGGACCGGCCTTGCAGGATGAAGGAGCGGATGGCTTCGGCCTTGGGCGTTCCTCCCGGCTCGCGGGTGCGCACAACATCGATCCCCTCGCGGCCCAGATTGTTGAGCAGACGCCGCACCTGCGTCGATTTCCCCACGCCTTCGCCACCCTCGAAAGTGATGAAGCGGGCTGGTCGTCGATTGGGCGCTTCGAGCATGGGCAGGTCGATTCCTTGATTATTAGTCTTTTAGGACACTCAGGCCGGTGGGGAAAGACGGGGCCGCATGGACGCCACCCTTTGTCGTCATTGCCGGCCCTGTCTCGGCAATCCACGTTCGGGCCGGCATCGTGTGGACCACCCGGATGAACCGGGTGGTGACGTTGGGGAGGGAGCGGTTTTCAGGGCTGGAAACATTTTGGCCCGATTGGAAGGTCGATAGATCGGTCGGGCTGCAATTCCTGATGCCGGAGGTGGATTAGGGACAGGGCGCGGACCAGGCATGTATGTCCAATTCCATCGTCATTGCCCGGCTGGTCCGGGCAATCCAGTCTTGTTGCATCCTCCATGGACCACCCGGATGAACCGGGTGGTGACGTTGGGGAGGGAGCGGGCGCGGTTGAGGCGAGCATGTTGAGCTATTCGTCCACAGCTCTCATGGCCTTTTCGCCTCAAATCGCTCCACCGGAGCGATTTGGCCTGCGGCGCGATTTAAAGCCAGCCCAATGCCAGATGTTTCATCGCATCCGTAGCGCGGCGGACCAGGTCGCCTTGCCTGACGTCTTCGGCGGCGTAGAGCGGAGCGGCTTGCACGAGCTGGTCGTTGCAGAAGACGCGCAATTCCGCGACCTTGTCGCCCTGGCGCACCGGCGGCATGAGCGGGCCGGTATAGTTGAGCGTCGCCGAGAGGCATTGGCGCGAGCCGCGCGGCAGGTAGAGGGCGATTTCGCCCTTGCCGACCAGCCCGACCTGCGGATTGTCTCCACCATAGACATCGGCATAGCCAACGACGGTGCCGGCAGCGTAGGGCGTGATCCGCTCGAAGGCGCGCTGGCCCCAGGTCAGCAATTTCCGCCCTTCCTCGGCGCGCTCGCGCATCGAGGCGAGGCCATGGACGACGGCGATCAGCCGCCGGTCGCCCTGCGCGGTGGAAAGGACGACGCCGTAACCGGCCGATTGGGTATGGCCGGTCTTCAGCCCATCGACGCCAATGCCCACATCGATCAGCGAATTGCGATTGGCCTGCTTGATCTTGTTCCACTCCATCTCCGGCTCGGAGAAATAGTGGTAATATTCCGGAAATTCGCGGATCAGGTAGCGGCCCAGATCCGCCAGGTCGCGCGCCGTGGAATATTCGTCGGCGTCCGGCAGGCCGGTTGCGTTGGTGAAATTGGAGCCCTCGAGGCCCAGATCGCCCGCCAGCTCGTTCATCATCAGGGCGAAGGTCGCCTCGGTGCCGGCAATGCCTTCGGCCAGGATGATCGCAGCGTCATTGCCGGACTGGATGATCACCGAGCGAATGAGGTCTTCAACGCGGATCTGTGAATTGAGCTCGGCGAACATGGTCGAGCCGCCTGAGGTCGCGCCGCCGGTGCGCCAGGCATTTTCGGAGACGAAGAACAGATCGTCGAGACTGACGCGGCCGGCACGGATTTCGTTGAACACCACCGCCAGCGTCATGAGCTTGGTCATGCTGGCCGGCTCGAGCCTTGCATCAGCGTCTTTCTGGAAGATGACGGCGCCGGATTCATGATCCATCAGCACCGCGAACCTGGCCTTGGTGTCGAAATCCACCTGTGCGGAGACCGGCGCGGCCAGCGCCAGAATGGCGGCAATGGCGATCAGCAGTCTCACGCAGGCCCCTCCCTCGCGCCCGCACCCCGCAATGAAGGGTGGCAGGCCTTTATATCAATAAAGAACTATGTCAGTGACGCCAAGCGCCCGGGCCAGATCGGAAATATCCGCCTGGTCCACGCCGGGCTTCAGATAGGTGAGCGTCAGCCTGGTGGCGGCACGGCCATTGCTGGTCACCGCATCTTCGGTGACGGCGCCGAGCAGCGCGAATTCCTGGGCCAGCCGGGCGGCATTGGCGGGATCGGAATAAAGGCCGAGGCCGATGCTGACCTTGCGGTTGTCGGCATCGACCGAAGCGGCCCAATCGGCCAGTTCGGCATTGCCCGAAGCCATGGCGTTGACGGCTGCATGGGCGCTGCCGATGGCCGCGTCGGCTTCCGTCGCATCGGCATAGGAGAACAGGCCATTGAAGAAATTGGTGGTCATGCCGACCAGGCTGCGATCGCTTTCGGCACTGGCCACGCGGGTCGCGCCCGTATCGTAGCCGGAGGGACCATTATAGCTGGCCACCAGCGTGCGGGTGTCGTCGCCATTGAGCGGGGCCTCGCCCACATATTCGACCTTCACATTGGCCGAGCCGTTATTGACATAGCCGAGCATGGAGGCAGCGCGGTGGCTGAGGTCGATGATGCGGCCCGAAACATAAGGGCCGCGATCGTTGACGCGCACCACGATGGAGCGGCCATTGTCCTGATTGGTGACGCGCGCATAGGACGGCAGCGGCAGGGTCGGATGCGCGGCGGTGATGTGATTGGCCGAGAAAATCTCGCCATTGGCGGTCTTGCGGCCATGGAAGTCCGAACCGTACCAGGAGGCGGTGCCGGTCGCCGCGTAATTGGGATTATGCTCGGGCACATAGGTCTTGCCGCGCACCGTATAGGGCTTGCCGACCTGATAGCGCCCGCCCCCGCGCGGCGGATTGGGATTGGAGGTGACGCGGGGCGAGACGGCGACGCCATATTCGCCGGAGGTAAAGGCGGAGCGCTTGACGGTGGCGCCAAGCCCCCCGCCCGTCGCGCAGGCAGCGATCATGGGAACAATCAGGGCCGAAAGGGCGATGATACGGACGGCGCCGCGCCAGGAGGTCGTCACGATATGCAATACTCTAGAAAACCGGAACTATTCGCGCGCAAGGGTAACGCAGCGGCCCGGGCGTTCACAGAAAGGAACAATTTTACGGTTTAGAGGAGGTTAAGGTGAGCGAAGCGTTAGCCTTTGGAGGCGCATTGTTGACAAATGCCCCGCGCATCGCCGGCACAGCCTCCCATATCGCCTTCGCGCTTGACTGATATAAAGATATCTTTATGTGATGTCCCGAGCGCAGTTTGCGCAGACCCCGAAAAGAAAGAGGACGCGATGAGCCCCGCCCCTGTCGCCACCATCATTCCCGATTGGAAAGAGGTGCGCAAAGCCCTGGCCAAGGCCATGGAGGAGCGCATCCTGATCCTCGACGGCGCCATGGGCACCATGATCCAGCGGTTGGGGCTGTCGGAGGAGAATTTCCGCGGCGAGCGTTTCAAGGATTGGGCGCACCCACTCAAGGGCAACAACGACCTGCTGGTGATCACCGAGCCGCAGATGATCGAGGATATTCACTACGCCTATTACATGGCGGGCGCCGATATCGTCGAAACCAACACCTTTTCCGGCACCTCCGTGGCGCAGGCAGACTATGGCTGCGAAAGCGCGGTCTATGACATCAATTATCAGGGCGTGGTCGTGGCGCGCCGCGCGGCGCTGCGCGCCGAGGCGGTGGACGGCAGGCGGCGGTTCGTCGCCGGCGCATTGGGGCCGACGACTAAGACCTCGTCCATGTCCACCGACGTCAATAATCCCGGCCACCGCTCGATCACCTTCGACGATCTGGTGGTAGCCTATGGCGAAGCGGTGCGCGGACTGGTCGATGCCGGGGCGGACCTGCTGCTCTTCGAGACCGTCACCGATACGCTGAACATCAAGGCCGGCATTTTCGCGGCGCAGAAGCTGTTCCGCAAACGCGGCATCGACGTGCCGGTCATGATCTCGGGCACTATTACCGACCTCTCGGGCCGCACGCTGAGCGGGCAGACGCCGACCGCCTTCTGGTATTCCATCCGCCACGCCAATCCGCTGACCATCGGGCTGAACTGCGCCCTGGGCGCCGACCTGATGCGCGACCATATCGCCGAGCTTTCGGGCGTGGCCGACACCTTTGTCTGCGCTTATCCCAATGCCGGATTGCCCAACGAAATGGGCGCCTATGACGAGACGCCCGAGCAGATGGCCAGCCAGTTGCGCGCCTTTGCCAGCGACGGCTTGCTCAACATCGTCGGCGGCTGCTGCGGCTCGACGCCCGACCATATCCGCGCCATTGCCGAAATGGCGGCGCAATATGCACCCCGCAAGGTGCCTCATATCGAGCGCAGGCTGCGGCTGGCAGGCCTGGAGCCGTTCACGCTTACCAAGGACATTCCCTTCGTCAATGTCGGCGAGCGCACCAATGTCACCGGCTCGGCGCGGTTCAAGAAGCTGATCAAGGCCGGAGATTACAGCACGGCGCTCGACGTCGCGCGCGACCAGGTGGTCAATGGCGCGCAGATCATCGACATCAACATGGACGAGGGCCTGATCGATTCCAGGCAGGTGATGATCGATTACCTCAACCTGCTGGCGGCCGAGCCCGACATCGCCAAGGTGCCGCTGATGATCGACTCCTCCAAATGGGAGGTGATCGAGGCGGGCCTGAAATGCGTGCAGGGCAAGGCGCTGGTCAATTCCATTTCGCTCAAGGAAGGCGAAGAAGCGTTCATCCATCACGCAAGGCTGGTGCGCGCCTATGGCGCAGCGGTCGTGGTGATGGCCTTCGACGAGACCGGACAGGCCGACACCAAGGAGCGCAAGGTCGAAATCTGTAGCCGCGCCTACAAGATCCTCACTGAAGTGGTCGGCTTCCCCCCCGAAGACATCATCTTCGATCCGAACGTGTTCGCGGTGGCGACCGGCATCGAGGAGCACAACAATTACGGCGTCGATTTCATCGAGGCCACCAGGGAGATCACCAACAGCCTCCCGCATGTGCATATTTCGGGCGGTATTTCCAACCTCTCCTTCTCGTTTCGCGGGAACGAGCCGGTGCGCGAGGCGATGCACGCCGTCTTTCTCTACTATGCCATCCAGAATGGCATGGACATGGGCATCGTCAATGCCGGCCAATTGGCCGTCTATGAAAGCATCGACAGGGAATTGCGCGACGCCTGCGAGGACGTGATCCTCAACCGGCGCCCTGACGCGACCGACCGGATGCTGGAACTGGCCGAGCGCTACAAGGGCCAGGGCGGCGGCGCCGGCAAGGAAAAAGACCTCTCCTGGCGTGAATTGCCGGTCGGCGAGCGCATTTCTCACGCGCTGGTCAATGGCATAACCGAATTCATCGAGGCCGACACCGAGGAAGCGCGGCTGTCCTATGACCGCCCGCTGCACGTGATCGAAGGCCCGCTGATGGCCGGGATGAACGTGGTCGGCGACCTGTTCGGTTCGGGCAAGATGTTCCTGCCTCAGGTGGTGAAATCCGCCCGCGTGATGAAACAGGCCGTGGCCTATCTCCTGCCCTTCATGGAAGAGGAAAAGGCCGCCAATGGCGATGTCGGCGGCCGCCAGAGCGCCGGCAAGGTGCTGATGGCGACGGTGAAGGGCGACGTACACGATATTGGCAAGAACATCGTGGGCGTCGTGCTCGCTTGCAACAATTACGAGATCGTCGATCTCGGCGTCATGGTGCCGACGCAGAAAATCCTGGAAACCGCCAGGGCCGAGAATGTGGACATTATCGGGCTCTCCGGGCTCATCACCCCCTCGCTCGACGAGATGGTGCATGTGGCCTCGGAAATGGAGCGCGAAGGCTTCGACATTCCGCTTCTGATCGGCGGCGCGACCACCAGCCGCGTGCACACGGCCGTCAAGATTCACCCGCGCTATGCGCGCGGCCAGGCCGTCCATGTCAATGACGCAAGCCGCGCCGTGGGCGTGGTGTCCAACCTGCTCTCGAGCGACAGCAAAGTGACCTTCATCGAAGGGCTTCGGGCCGAATATGCCAAGGCGGCGGCGGCGCATGAACGGGCTGAATCGGAAAAGAAGCGGTTACCGTTGGCGGTCGCCCGCGCCAATGCGTTCAAGCCGGACTGGCAGACCTACGATCCCCCTGCCCCCAGCTTCCTCGGAACGCGCACTTTCGAGGAATTCGACCTCGCCGAACTCGCCGAATATATCGACTGGACGCCCTTCTTCCAGACCTGGGAATTGCGCGGGCGCTATCCGGCTATTCTCGAAGACGAAAAGCAGGGCGAGGCGGCGCGGGCGCTGTGGGCCGACGCCCAGAAAATGCTCAAGCAGGTCATCGACGAGAAATGGTTCGCGCCCAAGGCCGTAGTCGGATTCTGGCCGGCCAACGCCGTGGGCGACGACGTGCGCCTGTTCACCGACGAGAGCCGGAACCAGGAACTGGCCACCCTCTTTACCCTGCGCCAGCAATTGACCAAGCGCGACGGCAAGGCAAACATGGCGCTTAGCGATTTCGTGGCGCCGCTGGAGAGCGGCAAGCCCGACTATCTGGGCGGCTTCGTGGTGACGGCGGGCCTTGGCGAAGTGGCGATCGCCGAACGTTTCGAGCGCGCCAATGACGATTATTCCTCCATTCTGGTCAAGGCGCTGGCCGACCGCTATGCGGAAACGCTGGCCGAGTTCATGCATCTCAAGGTGCGCCGCGAGCTCTGGGGCTACGCCGCCGACGAGAACCTGACGCCGGCTGAAATCATCCTCGAAAACTATCAGGGTATTCGTCCGGCACCGGGTTATCCGGCCCAACCAGACCACACCGAGAAAACCACCCTGTTCGCGCTGCTCGATGCCAAGAACAAGGTCGGCGTCGAACTGACCGAGAGCTATGCCATGTGGCCAGGCTCGTCGGTGTCTGGGCTCTATTTCTCCCATCCTGATTCCTATTATTTCGGGGTCGCCAAGGTGGAGCGGGACCAGGTGCTGGACTATGCGCAGCGCAAGGGCATGGCGGTGGAAGACGTCGAACGCTGGCTGGGGCCGATCCTGAACTACATGCCAGGCAAGGTGGCGGCGGCGTGAAATCGTCGCGCGCATTCGGTGCCCTCACCGGGATGGTCCATGCGCCAGGACGATGAAACTGGATTGCCCGGCCAAGCCGGGCAATGACGCCGAACGAAAGAATTGAGCGAAACAGCGATCGAGATCATGTCCCGCAGTGCCCCGATCCCCGTCACCCTCGTCACCCGGCCCGGCAAGCCCCTGTCGGTCGATGCGGATATTGCGTTGATCCGGCTGCCGGCCAATTCGGGGCATGGGCACAAGGATGGCGAGGTCTGCATTGCCTGTTCGGGCCAGACCGATATACGCGCCCTGCTCTACAATCTGCTCGAAGAACAGAAACGCGGCATGCGCCCGGCCTTCAGCCGCGTCGTTGTGGATGCAAGCGCACTGGCCGATCCCGAGCAGGTGGTGCTGGCGCTCAAGGGGAAACTGCCCGCGCAGGCATTGCGCGACCATAGCGTCGCCCGCATGTTTTTTCTTGCCGACACACTGTGAGCGGCTATCGTCGCCCTAAGTGAGGGAGTGGGCGATGCGCAAACCGAAAATCGGCCTGGCCCTGGGCACTGGCGCGGCGCGCGGCTGGGCTCATATCGGGGTGCTGGATGCGTTGATCGAGGCGGGCATAGAGCCCGATATAGTCGTGGGCACGTCCATGGGCGCGCTGGTGGGCGGCGTCTATGCCAGCGGACGCCATGATATTTTGCGGGACTGGGCCATGTCCGCAGACCGCCGTGTGGTGGCCTCGCTGATCGATGTCGGCTTTCTCGCCGGCGGGCTGGTGGACGGCATGCGCATTCTCGATTGGCTGGGCGGGCTCGAAATCGCCCGCAATATCGAAGACCTTGAACTCCCTTTTGCCGCCGTCGCCACCGATCTGACGACCGGAAGGGAAGTGTGGCTGCGCGAAGGACCGCTCGACCGGGCCATTCGCGCCTCGATCTCGCTGCCGGGTATTTTCAGCCCCGTTGATATTGACGGCGAATGGCTGGTGGATGGCGGATTGGTCAATCCCGTCCCGGTGTCGGTCTGCCGGGCGCTGGGCGCCGATTTCGTCATCGCCGTCAATCTCAACGAAGACCTGCTGGGACGGCGGCTGCTGCCCGAGGCGGTAGCGGCGCCTGACCCCGATGACAGGCAGAAGCCGGGAAATTGGCTTGATATGGTCAAGTCCATGCCGGCAGCGCTGGCGGCGCAGGTGTCGGGCTTCAAGCTATTCGGCAATCCCGGAACGACGCCGGGCTATTTCGACGTTCTGGGCAATGCGCTCAACATCATGCAGGATCATATCACCCGCTCACGGCTGGCCGGGGAGCCTCCGCATGTGCAGATCCTGCCGCGCGTCATCGATATTGGCCTCATGGACTTTCATCGGGCGCCGGAGGCCATTGAGGAAGGCCGCGCGGCGGTCGAAAGGGTGCTACCAATCATCGAGGCCAAATTGGGTCGAAGTCCCGCGAACTAGGGCGTTCCCAACCTGCTGGGAAGCTGGTCCATTACGGTCAAGCCGTGGAACTGGATTGCCCGGACCAGCCGGGCAATGACGATGAACCGGAAGTATCCGGCAAGTCGGCCAGCGCCTTGAGGATGGGCGGCAGCAGCGCGGGCAAATCCTCGCTCAGCATGCCGGAACCGCCAAAGCTTTTTGCCGCCTCGCCATGCAGCCAGACCGCGGCCGCGGCAGCCTCGAATCCGGGCATGCCCTGGGCCAGGAGGCCGGCAATTATTCCGGCCAGCACATCGCCCGATCCCGCCGTGCCGAGCCAGGCCGGTGCATTGTCGTTTATCGCGGCGCGGCCATCCGGCGCGGCAATGACGGTGTCGCTGCCCTTGAGGATCACGACCGCGCCGGACTGGCGGGCAGCGGCACGGGCGCGATCTAGCTTGCTGCCGGACTTGTCGCCGAACAGGCGCTGAAATTCGCCTTCATGCGGGGTGAGCAGGACGGGCGCCTGCCGGGCGGCGATGGCGTCGAAGAGGCGCCGGGGGTCGGCGGCGCTGACACTTATGGCGTCGGCATCGAGCACGGCGGCGGCGCTGCCGGCCAGCACCAGATCGACCCTGGCCTGGGTATCGGAATTGATGCCGGCAGCGGGGCCGATGACGATTGCGTTGATCCGCTTATCGGCGAGCACTTCGGCAAAGTCGCCTGCGCTCTCGACCGGCTTCAGCATGATGGCGGTGACGTGGGCGGCCTGGACCAGCAGCGCGTCCTTGCCGCCGGCAAGCGTCACCAGCCCCGCGCCGCTGCGAAAGGCGGCAAGGGCGGAGAGGCGGGACGCACCGGTCTGCAAGGGGCCGCCGGAGACGACCAGAACATGGCCGCGACTGAACTTGTGATCGTCGTCGCGCAAGGCGGGCAAAGTCCAGAGAGCCGGGCAATTGCGCCAGGTCCGGGCTCCTATGGGCTCCAGAACCGCATCGGGAATGCCGATATCGGCAAGCGCCAGCGCGCCGCAATGAGCGCGGCCGGGCAGCAGCAAATGGCCCGGCTTGCGACGGAAAAACGTTGATGTGCGCATCGCCCTGATGGCCGTGCCGCGGATTTCTCCGGTCGCGCCGTCGATGCCGGAGGGAATATCGATGCTGAGGACGGGAACGCCCGAAACATTCACCGCATCGATCAGTCCGGCCATTGCGCCGATCACCGGCCGGTCCAGCCCCGCCCCGAGCAAGGCGTCCACCACGAGGCCGAAATCCGTCACGTCAACGCCCGAAACCGGGCGCACGGGGCCATCCCATCGCGCGGCCACAATGGCCGCCTCGCCTCGGAGAGCGGCGATGTCGCCTGCCAGGACCAGAGTCACGGCCCATCCATGCGCCCGCAATTGCCGCGCGACCACGAAACCGTCGCCGCCATTATTGCCCGGCCCGCACAGCACCAATGTGGGACGCGGCGAAAAATGGGCGATTATGTCGGCGGCCACGGCCTCCCCCGCTGTCTGCATCAGTGTCAGGGCGCTGATCCCGGATTGAACCGCCAGCGCATCGGCCTGCGCCATTTCGGCGGGCGTGAGGAGTGTTTCAGCCGATCCAGAACTCATTCAGATGCCCTCCGCCTCAAAAGATCGCCTATTTGGCCTTTGCAATCGATGCAGTTAGCAACAAATTTACAAACATCAGGTCTTCTGCGCCCGCCCTGGTATAATTCCGTACGAACATGTTCGGGGCCATGTCGAGTGATTTATGGGAGGGGGGCCCGTGTCACTGATTGCTGCATCCAATGGTGATGGGCAAAAATCGGACTATGAAAGGCATGACGTGCGCTTCATCGGTGCGCTGCACGGACGCTATGCCCTCCCCGATCGCCGCCAGTCGCCCAATGAAAAACTTCCCGTCTATGCCTGCCGCCTCTGTTCCATTTCCACCCGTATGCTGGTGGCCGTGGGGCCGATGGTCGGCCGCGAGGGCGAAATCGTCTCCTCTCACTTCGATGAATTCGGCATATTGCGGGGCCGCATCACCCGACGCCTGCCATCCGGCTTCGTCACCGACATCATGATGTCCGACAATGACCGCAACAGGCTCGGCGCCAGGATTGAATGGCACAAGAAGCGGGTCAATGCGCAGGTGCCCGACAAGCGCGGCCACAAGCGTATCCAGCCGCGCGATCCGCGCAGCGTCCTCACCCTGGGCGACGGCACCACCATCGCTTGCTTCGTGATGGACATTTCCCAGTCCGGCGCGGCAATCTCCGCCCATCTCTGGCCGGAAATAGGAACCCCGCTGGCGGTTGGGCGGCTGGTCGGTCGCGTGGTGCGCCATCTCGATGTCGGTTTCGCGCTGCAATTCGTCGAGGTTCAGGACGTCGATGACCTGGAAACGCTGCTTCAGCCGCCCAGCGGCCAATCGGCGGCCCCATCATAGTAACCGCAAGGTTACGCTTTCCGGCAAAGTACGATGGTTGCGCGAAACAGCCCATTGACGCGGTGCGCTCATGCTGATGGGTAGGCACCGGAGGAAGGCTGCATCATGACCGACATTCTCGAACGGCCCAGCATTGCATTGCACGGCATACGTACGGTCACCGGCCGCTATGTCATCGGCAAGCAGGCAGTGCAGCCGGGCGTCAACCTGTTCGGTTGCCGCCTGCGCATGATGTCCAGCGACGCCTTCCGCGTCACGGCTCCGGTCATTCCCGAACAGGGCGAAGAGGTGACGGCCAGCTTCGGCCCGCTGGGGACGCTCAATGGCCGGGTCGAGCGGCAATTGGAGGACGGCTTCGTCGTGGCCATCGCGCAGAATCAGGTGAGCCGGGACAAGCTCAATGCCCGCATCACCACGTTCAGCGAACGCCTCTGGACCGGCGAGCTCGACCGGCGCAGCGACAAGCGCCTCATGCCCCGCAATCCGCGCACCGTACTTTCCCGTCCCGATAACTGGTCCCAGCCCTGCCTCGTCCTCGACTATTCCGGGGCCGGAGCCGCTCTGTCCGCCGCCTTCCAGCCCGCCGTGGGCGAAGTGGTGACGATTGGAAAGATCACGGGCGAAGTGGTGCGGCTTTTCGATGTCGGCTTTGCCGTCCGCTTCTTCGAAAGCCAGCAAGTCGATCAGGTGGAGGGCTTGCTCGAAGCCCCGGACGAATGGAGCGCCATCGTCCGGCGGTCCTTTCCCCCGGACCTGTCGTAGAAACTCAAAAGCGAAGGGGCCCCGAAAGGCCCCTTCCCCATTTCTGCCCAGCGGTCAGGCCGAATAGTACATCTCGTACTCCACCGGATGCGGTGTCTGGTCGACCCGGACCACTTCAGCCATTTTCAGGTCGATATAGGCATTGATGAAATCGTCATCCATCACGCCGCCGACCTTGAGGAAATCGCGGTCCTTGTCGAGGTTTTCCAGCGCTTCGCGCAAGGAGGCCGACACGGTGGGGATTTCCTTGAGTTCTTCCTTGGGCAATTCATACAGATCCTTGTCCATCGGATCGCCGGGATGAATCTTGTTCCTGATGCCGTCGAGACCGGCCATCAGCAGCGCGGTATAGGCGAGATAGGGATTGGCCAGCGGATCAGGGAAGCGCACTTCCACGCGCTTGGACTTCGGCGACTGGCCGAAGGGAATGCGGCAAGAGGCCGAGCGATTGCGCGCCGAATAGGCCAGCAGCACCGGCGCTTCGAAGCCGGGAACCAGGCGCTTGTAGGAATTGGTGGTCGGATTGGTGAAGGCGTTGATGGCCTTGGCATGCTTGATGACGCCGCCGATGTAATAGAGGCATTCCATCGACAGGCCCGCATATTGATCGCCGGCGAAGAGCGGCTTGCCGTCCTTCCAGATCGACATGTGGCAATGCATGCCCGAGCCATTGTCGCCATAGACCGGCTTGGGCAGGAAGGTCGCGGTCTTGCCATAGGAATTGGCGACCTGCTGCACGGCGTATTTGTAGATCAGCACGTCGTCGGCCGACGGGATCATCTGCTTGTATTTGAGCCCCAATTCGTGCTGAGCAGACGCCACTTCGTGGTGATGCTTCTCGATGATGACGCCCATCTGCCCCATGGCTTCGAGCATTTCACCGCGCATGTCCTGGGCGCTGTCCAGCGGCGGCACCGGGAAATAACCCTTCTTGATACCGATATGGTGGCCATTGTTGCCGCCTTCATATTCGGCGTCATTATTGGTCGGCAGCTCGGGATGATCGACGGAGAAACCGACCTTGTAGGTGGTGGCCGAATAGCGCACGTCGTCGAAGATGAAAAATTCCGGCTCCGGCCCGAACAGGACGGTGTCGCCGACGCCGGAGGACTTGACGAGAGCCTCGGCCTTCTTGGCGATGGAGCGCGGATCGCGGTTATAGGGCTGGTAGGTCGCCGGTTCGAGAATGTCGCAATTGATGGCCAGGGTCGACGCGGCGAAGAACGGGTCGATATAGGCCGAATTCGGATCGGGCATCAGCACCATGTCCGACTCATTGATCGCCTTCCAGCCGGCGATGGAGGAGCCGTCGAACATGATGCCGTCTTCGAACAGATCGGCGTCGACGACCGATGCGTCCATGGTCACGTGCTGGAGTTTGCCGCGCAGGTCGGTGAAGCGCACGTCGAGATACTTGATGTTCTCGTCTTTCATGCGCTGGATAATGTCGGCTCCGGTCGTCATTCGGTATTCCCCTGTCTAAATCGGAATGCTGGTATTGTATGGTGCGGTGCGTGCGGTCAGAGCGCGTCGTCGCCGAATTCGCCCGTGCGGATGCGGATGGCCTGCTCGATGGAGTAGACGAAGATCTTGCCATCGCCGATGCGCCCGGTCTGGGCGGCAGTACGGATCGCCTCGACCGCCTTGTCGGCAAGTTCATCGGAGCACACGACCTCGACCTTCACCTTGGGCAGGAAATCCACGACATATTCCGCGCCGCGATAAAGCTCGGTGTGGCCCTTCTGGCGGCCAAAGCCCTTGGCCTCGGTTACGGTGATGCCCTGCAGGCCAACCTCTTGCAGCGCTTCCTTGACCTCGTCGAGCTTGAACGGCTTTACGATAGCCTCGATTTTTTTCACTTACGCCTCCACTGACCGTTTTCGGCAGTTACCGCCAAGCCGTATGCACTTGCCATGCCACGCCATGCCAGGACCAAAAACACCATATAATATAACCATTTAGACGAGCAGACCCCAGGGGATGTGGATGCCGCTCATAGGCTGTTTGCGCAAAAAATGAGCAATATGCCCACGATATAATCAAGTCTGGCGCGGCGCGCCATAGGATGTGACGCGCAAATGGGCGGCCTCATCGACAGGGGGCGGTGAACAATGAGGCTTTGACTGGCTTTCAGTCTTCATATAGATGCAACGCCAACCCGGCCGACGGGGGCCCTTGCGGGTGTGGCGGAACTGGTAGACGCACTGGATTTAGGTTCCAGCGCCGCAAGGCGTGGAGGTTCGAGTCCTCTCACCCGCACCAAAATGGCCTCGGCCTAACGAGACAAATCAAGACGGAACAAGACCCCAATGCAGGTTACCGAAACCCTCAATGAAGGCCTGAAGCGCAAACTGAGCGTCACCATTCCGGCCGCGGACCTCAACACGCGCCTCGATGCCAAGCTCGAAGAGCTCAAGGGTCAGGCCAATATCAAGGGCTTCCGTCCCGGCAAGGTGCCGACCGCGCATCTCAAGAAGGTCTATGGCCGCTCGGCCATGTCCGAAGTGATGACCGACGCGATCAATGCCACGGTGTCCGACACGCTCGACGAGCGCAAGGAACGCGCCGCCGCACAGCCGAAGGTCGATCTGCCGCAGGACCAGGCCGTCATCAATGACGTGCTGGACGGCAAGTCCGACCTGGCTTTCGAAGTCGAATATGAAATCCTGCCGCCGGTCACGCTGATGGACATCAAGGGCGTCAAGCTCGAGAAGCCCGTCGTCGCCGTCACCGACGAAGAAGTCGAAGCCGAAGTCAATCGCGTGTTCAGCCAGAACCGCGGCTATACCGACAAGGGCGAAGGCGCCATCGTTGAAAACGGCGACCGCCTGGGTCTCTCCTTCGTCGGCAAGATCGACGGCGTTGCCTTTGATGGCGGCACTTCGGACCACGCTCACCTGACCGTCGGTTCGGGCGAATTCATCCCCGGCTTCGAAGAACAGCTCGTGGGCATGAAGAAGGACGAAACCCGCACCATCACGGTGACCTTCCCCGCCGACTACCAGAACAAGGAACTGGCCGGCAAGGAAGCGACCTTCGACGTCACCATCCTGCATGCCGATGGCCCGAACCAGGGCGATCTGGACGACGATTTCGCCAAGCGCCTTGGCCTCGAGGACGTTGCCGCCCTGCGCAAGGCCGTGCGCGACCAGATGGAAGCCGCTCTCACCTCCATGGGCCGCCAGCACATGAAGCGTCAGGTTCTCGACGCTCTCGATGAAGGTCACAAGTTCGACGTTCCGGCCCAACTGGTCGAAGCCGAGTTCAACACGATCTGGCAGCGCGTCGAGCACGAAATCCAGAGCCATGGCCGCTCCTTCGCCGATGAAGGCACGACCGAGGAAGAAGCCCGCGCCCAGTATCAGCGCATCGCCGAGCGCCGCGTGCGCCTGGGCCTCGTCGTTGCCGAAATCGGCAATGTCAACGAAGTGCAGGTGACCGACGAGGAGCACCAGCAGGCGCTGATCGCCGAAGTCCGCCGCTTCCCCGGCCAGGAACAGCAGGTTTACGACTATTACCGCAAGAACCCGCAGGCGCTTGCCAGCCTGCGCGCTCCGATCTTCGAGAACAAGGTCGTCGATCACATCATCGAACTGGGTGAGATCACCGACAAGACGCTGAGCCGCGACGAGCTGGCCAAGCTGATCGAAGCTGGCGAGGACGAGGTTCCCGAGGAACACCACCACTAAGCGAAGCCATTCGCCGGTGAATTCAAGGCCGCCCCCCGGGGCGGTCTTTTTTTTGCTCTGTGCCCAAATTGAATCGACACGTCGAAACGAAGTTTAACGCTCGATTATCGGTCTTCCCGCTACGATCCGGACCGCTTTGGGGAATCGGGAAGCACGAGCAATCAGAATGGCGGGCCATATCTTTTTTTCGCTGCTCAATCCGGTCATCGCCGCCATCTTTGCTACGATGTTCCTGCTTCTCTGGCGGCGATTCCAGGCGCATCGGCATTTCGGGCTGCTCGCGCTGGCCTTCCTGCTATTGGCGGCCGGATTCGCGTTTTACGATTTCAGCCCCCTCGGCAGCGAAGTGGCGAACCGGCTGATCAGCAATATCGCTTTCGCCGCAGCCATCATCATCGCTTGTTGCGCCGCGTTGCAGCGGAGCCGGATCCCCATTCCATTTGCGGCCTTCGCCGCCCTGCTCATTCCCGGATACGCCGCCTTCGTCTGGTTTCTCGTCCTTGTGCCGTCAATAGATGCCCGCATTGTCATCGTCGGCCTGATCTTCAGTGGCCTGTTCCTGATCTCGGTCACCAAGCTGTTGCAGGCCGGGCCCTCCTCCACACCCGACCGCCTGATCGTTGCTGCCGGCATCCTGGGCGCAATTCTGCCGCTCGCGCGCCCGATCCTGATCCTCCTGGGCATTCTCGACGCCGCCGACGGCCCTACATTCCGGGAATCGAGCTATTGGCTCTCACTACAGGCCTTTTCGCCCATCCTTAGCGGAACAGTGGCGCTGCTGTTCCTCTCGGCCATGACCATGGACATGGTGGATCGGCTCAAGGCCGAAGCCAATCATGATTATCTCACCGGCCTGCTCAACCGGCGCGGCTTCGAATCGGCCATCGGCAAGGCGCTGCTCGGCAACCGGCATTCGGCGCTGCTGATCGCCGATATCGATGATTTCAAGCAGGTGAACGACCGTTTCGGACACAAGGTCGGTGATCTGGTGATCGCCGGCGTGGCGCGGGCCCTGTCCAGCCATAGCGGGGCGAAATTTGCGGCACGCGTCGGCGGCGAGGAATTCGCCCTTTATTACGACCACAGCGACCAGGACGCGCTGCAGCGCCACGCCGAAGCCATCCGCGCGGCGGTCCGGCATATGGTGGTGGGCGGACTGCCCAAGGATTATAATCTGACGCTCAGCATCGGCCTGCATACACATGGCCCGGGGCAAACGCTGTCGGACATGCTGATCGAAGCCGATCGCGCGCTCTATAGGGCCAAGAGAGATGGCAAGGACCGGGCGGTCACTTCCAGAGCGCCGCTGCACTCCTTCAAGCCCAAGGCGCGGCTCGCTTGAAGCATCGGACCGAAAAGTGTCCTCGCGGCTTTCGGTCCGATGCGCAAACAAGGGATTAGAGCGGATCAGCCCGCCATACCGGCCAGAAACGCTTCCGGACCATCCACCTCGCGCAGTTTGCGGCCCTCGATGACCAGAAAGCGCGTACCGATGGCGCGGAGGAAGGCGCGGTCATGAGTGACGAGGATCGTCGTCGCCCCCTGCCCTGTGATGTCGGCCTCCAATTGCTCCTGACCGGGAATGTCGAGATGATTGGTCGGCTCGTCCAGAAGGTAGAAGTTCGGTTTGGCAAGGCGTAAGGCCAGAAGGGCCAACCGCGCCCGCTGGCCCAGCGACAGCGTCTGGATGGGCTTTGTCTGCCGGTCCGGCTGAAAGCCTGCGCCGGCCAGAAGCGCAATCGTCCGGCGGTCGCCTTCATCGAAACGGTCCAACAGGTAATCGAGCGGTGACGGATCGAGCGGCAGCCAGCCCAAGGCCTGGTCGAGATAGCCTGGCGCCAATTGCGGGCTGACGCGCATTCCCTCAGGCACAGCGCCAGCCAGCGCTTCTGTGACCAGACGCATGAATTGCGATTTCCCGGTGCCATTGCGGCCCAGCAGCACCAGCCTTTCCCCTTGAAAGACATGCAGCTTGTCGATGGTGAACAGCAGCCTCGCGTCGGGCGTGGTGACAGCTACCTTGTCGATGGCCAGCATTACCCGCGCGTCGGCGCCGCTATTGCCCAGCCTGACAAGGCCCGTGCGGTCGCGATGGGCCTCCTGCACCTGCGCTTCGATCTTTTCGGCGCGGTCGCGCAATTGCCGGGATTTGACAGTCAGCAGGTCGGAGCCCGAATTGATACCGATATTGGTGAGTTTGGCCGCCTGCCGGCGTAGTTGGCTGGCCTGTTTCAGATCGCGCTCGCGCTGGGCCTCGATGGCGGCGTCCACCTGATCCAGCTCGGCCCGGGCCGCCGTATAAGCCAGCGGCAGATAGACCTGCTCGCTAGGCCGCAGGAACAGCGTGCGGTTGGTCGTCGCGTCAAGAAAGGCGCGGTCGTGGCTGGCGATGATGACAGGCAGGCTTTTCGCCGCATAGGCGAGCCAGTCTTCTAGCATCGTGATCCGGCCCAGATCAAGATGATTGGTCGGCTCGTCCAATAGCAGCGCACCGGGCTGGGTGACCCAGGCGCGCGCCAGAAGCGCCATGCGCTGCCAGCCCCCGCTCAGCTGGTTCAAGGGACGATCGCGCAGGTCGAGGGGAATGGAAAATTCCTCCATCACCACATCGACCCGCCAGCCTTCGCTGTCCAGAATGGCCGTATCGAGCGCCGAAGCGACGAATTGGCTGAGGGACTGGCCCAGCGCTGCCTCCGGCACATCCTGCGGCACATAACCGACGGCAAGGCCGCGCGAGCGGGTGATTTCGCCGTCACTGAGTTCGGCGAGACCGGCCATGGCGCGCAACAGTGTGGACTTGCCCCGTCCATTGGGGGCGACAAGGCCGACATGATCGCCTTCGCCGATGACTAGATTGAGATTGGAGAACAACAGCTCGCCAGCGCGGTGGCCAGCATTGCGGAGGCTGATCATGCCCATGGGATTTCACTCACTGGATCGGCGCGATGATTTCGAGCGCCATTTGCCTACAAGCGGAGCGCTGAAACATGCAGCGCGCCATGACGGGCAAACCAGAGGTGAGGCAAACTTGACGAAGCGCCCGGACCGGCTGGTCAGCCCTGCAGCGAAAACCGCAGGGCATGAACGGGACCGCGCGTGCGATGCGTATGAAATGTCATGCAGCCCTCCCCGTTTCAGGTGTTGAACAATGCTTCATTGCTAACCACGTTGGGCAGGCAAGGCAAGTAGGATCACACGAGGTAGAACACCAGGCTCACGCCCAGCAACGCCCCAAGGCGCGACACGCGGAAATTGGCCAGCCGGTACGCAATACTCAATCCGGCTTCCGGCCAATGTCCAGGCGTGTTCGTCCCGAACCTGATCCCTCGATACGCAATACTGGGCAATTCGGGTCGCATACGGCAACTCCAGACAAACCGTATGTCCCTAGTTCTAACAGCGGGCATTTAAGAAAATGCTCCCAAAGGACGAATGGGCGGTAAACCGAGTGACTTATCTTGGGACGAACCTGTCCCGACCGGCGCGCGGGGTTCGCCAACCGTTCCCCTTGACGCCCCCGATGCGGCCATCCCTGTGGGAATTGCTCATGCGGCCAGACCCACGGAAACGGCTGGGATATGGTAGAAAACGACCCGGCCTGATTCGGGCAGAACATATGGAACGTGCATGTCTGATCTCTTCGGTAGCGCCGCGCCCCAGCCTGAACAGCCCAAGAAGGCAGAGTCCAAAAAGGCGGCAGCAAATGCCTCCCTGCCGACAAATGGCGACTATGGCGCGGGCGATATCGAGATTTTGGAAGGGCTTGAGCCGGTCCGGCGTCGGCCCGGCATGTATATTGGCGGCACCGACACCAATGCCTATCACCACCTTTTTGCTGAGGTGATCGACAATTCCATGGACGAGGCCATTGCCGGCCATGCCACGCGGATCGAGGTGCATCTGGGCGCCGACGGATACCTTACGGTTACCGATAATGGCCGGGGCATTCCGGTCGAGAAGCACCCGAAATTCCCCAATCGCTCGACCCTCGAAATTGTGCACACCGTGCTGCATGCCGGCGGCAAGTTCGATTCAAAAGCCTATGAAACCTCCGGTGGCCTGCACGGCGTCGGCGTTTCCGTGGTGAATGCCCTTTCCGACGACATGGTGGTGGAGGTGGCGCGCGACCAGCAGCTGCACCGCATCATCTTCTCGCGCGGCAAGGTGGTGCAGGACGTGGAAAATATCGGCCGGGTGCAGAACCGGCGCGGCACCTCCACCCGGTTTCATCCCGACCCCGAAATTTTTGGACCGTCGGCGCATTTTTCGGCGGGCCGTATCTTCCGCATGACGCGGGCCAAGGCCTATCTGTTCGGCGGCGTGGAACTGCGCTGGAGCTGCGACGAGAGCCTCGCGGGCGAGGACGTGCCCGCCAAGGCAGTGTTCCACTATCCCGATGGCCTCAAGGATTTCATGACCGCTCGGATCGAGGGCGAGACGCGGATCACCGACGAGCTTTTCGCCGGCAAGAGCGGACGCCCCGGCAGTCACGGTTCTGTGGAATGGGCCATTGCCTGGACGCTGGGCGATGGTGGGGTGCAATCCTATTGCAACACCGTGCCGACGCCAGATGGCGGCACCCATGAATCGGGCATGCGCCTCGCTTTGCTGCGCGGCCTCAAGAATTATGCCGAACTGACCAAGCACAAGGGCGCTGCCAACCTCACCGCCGAAGATATCCTGACCTCATGCTCGGTCATGCTCTCGGTCTTCGTGCGCGAGCCAGAATTCGTCGGCCAGACCAAGGACAAGCTGGCCTCGGGCGAAGCGGCCCGCATCGTCGATAATGCGCTGCGCGACGCCTTCGACCATTGGCTGGCCGCCTCCCCCAACCAGGCGGGGAAGCTGCTGGACTGGGCTGTGGAGCGCGCCGAGGAGCGCCTGCGCCGCCGCAAGGAAAAGGAAATCGACCGCGCCAGCGCCACGCGCAAGCTGCGCCTGCCGGGCAAGCTGGCCGATTGCACGCAGAACGCGGCGCAGGGCGCGGAGCTTTTTATCGTCGAAGGGGATTCGGCCGGCGGTTCGGCCAAGCAGGCCCGCAGCCGTGCCAATCAGGCAGTGCTGCCCCTGCGCGGCAAGATCCTCAACGTCGCCGGCGCCAGCCGGGACAAGCTGGCCGCCAACCAGCTCATCGCCGACATGATCCAGGCCCTGGGCTGCGGCACCCGCGACCGCTATGTCGAAGACGATCTGCGTTACGACAAGATCATCATCATGACCGACGCCGACGTGGACGGCGCCCATATCGCCTCGCTGCTGATTACGTTCTTCTTTCAGGAAATGCCGCGCCTGATCGAGAACGGGCATCTCTATCTCGCCATGCCCCCGCTCTATCGCATCAGCCAGGGCGGCAAGACGCTCTATGCCCGCGACGACGCGCACAAGAATGAACTGATGGAAACCGAATTCGCCGGCAAGGCCAAGGTGGACATCACCCGCTTCAAGGGGCTTGGCGAAATGCCCTATGCCCATCTGCGCGAAACCACCATGTCACCCAAGTCGCGCACCTTGTTGCAGGTGAAAGTGCTGGA
Organism: Devosia faecipullorum; assembly: GCF_015158295.1. Lineage (GTDB taxonomy): Bacteria > Pseudomonadota > Alphaproteobacteria > Rhizobiales > Devosiaceae > Devosia > Devosia faecipullorum. The sequence continues at coordinate 260,253 of NZ_JACDXV010000001.1, forward strand.
CGACCGTGAAGCGACCAAGATCACCGTGGACCGCCTCATGGGCACCAGACCCGAAGCCCGTTTCGAATTCATCCAGGAAAATGCGGCTTTCGTGACCGATCTGGATATTTAGTATGAAGCTGGACCTCGACATTAAAGACATCGAAGGCGCCTGCCACTGCGGTTGCGTGACGTTCCGCGTCAGGCTGACGGATGGACTGCGAACGGCGAGGCGTTGCGATTGCAGCTATTGCCGCATGCGCGGGGCCATTGCGGTGACGGCGGATCTGGGCGCGTTCGACATTCTCACCGGCGCCGGGAAACTGAGCGTCTATTCCTTCAACACCATGACCGCAAAGCACTATTTCTGCTCGTCCTGCGGTATCTACACACACCATCAGCGCCGTTCCAACCCCGGGCAGCTAGGGGTCAACGTGGCGTGTCTGAAGGGGGTAAGTCCGTTCGACTTTCCCGAAGTTCCCGTCAATAACGGCATTGCTCACCCAAGCGACGGGCATGGGTCAGGACTGGCCGGCATCTTGCGGTATGTTCCGGAAGCATAATCGATATCGTAACGGTGTTAGTTGTTAAGCACCTAAGGACGTTGACTCATCAGAGCTTTGCGGTATGGTCCGCGCCGCCGGTATGGTACGCAGTGTGCGCAGGTCTATTGCTGCCGCAGCGCCTGAGTAGCCGGCTGGGTTGAGCGGCAGGCCGAAAAGGCGGTCGCAAGCCCGAGCCGAGGGTGCTGAGGAATTTGTCGATTGGTTGGCACCCGCAAGAGGCATGGTCCCGCAGGATTAGGCCTGTTGACCTTCCAATGACCGGACGCGCGACCCAGGCAATCCAGCCCGCCGCGACGCCGGACAGAATCCTTGAGTGGAACGACCGACTTTGACCGATACCTTTTCTGGACTTGGCCTCTCAAGCAAGGTTACCGATGCCGTGACCGCGGCTGGCTATACCAAGCCGACCGAAATTCAGGCGCAGGCCATCCCTCACCTTCTGGAAAAGAAGGATTTGATCGGCATCGCCCAGACCGGCACCGGCAAGACGGCAAGCTTCGTGCTGCCCATGCTGACGATACTGGAAAATGGCCGCGCCCGCGCCCGCATGCCGCGCACGCTCATTCTTGAGCCGACGCGCGAACTGGCGGCGCAGGTTGCCGAGAATTTCGAAAAATACGGCAAGAACCATCGCCTTTCGATGGCCCTGATCATCGGCGGCGTCTCGTTCGAGGACCAGAACAAGAAGCTCGATCGCGGCGTCGACGTGCTGATCGCCACGCCGGGCCGCCTGCTCGACCAGATCGAGCGCGGCAAGATCATGCTCAACGGCGTCGAAATCCTCGTCATCGACGAAGCCGACCGCATGCTCGACATGGGCTTCATCGACGACATCGAAAAAATCGTCAATCGCCTGCCGCCGCGCCGCCAGACCATGCTCTTCTCGGCCACGATGGACGCGCAGATCGAGCGGCTGACCAAGAAATTTCTCCGCGACCCGGTGCATGTGCAGGTTTCGCGCGCCGCCTCGACCGCCGACACTATCGATCAGAGACTGGTCAAGGTGTCTTCGAAGCCGGACGAGAAGCGTGCTGCCCTGCGCGAGCGCATCGACGCCGCCGAGGGCCTCACCAATGCCATCATCTTCTGCAATCGCAAGCGCGATGTGGCCACCCTCGCCCGCTCGCTGCAACGCCATGGCTATTCCGCCGGCGCCCTGCATGGCGACATGGACCAGAAGAGCCGGATGGAAACGCTGGATGCGTTCAAGACCGACAGGCTGACCCTGCTGGTCGCCAGCGACGTCGCTGCACGTGGTCTCGACATTCCCGCCGTGAGCCATGTGTTCAATTTCGACGTGCCGGTGCATGCTGAAGACTATGTGCACCGTATCGGCCGCACCGGCCGCGCTGGCCGCAAGGGCGCGGCCTATACTTTCGTGGCGCCCGCCGACGGCAAATATCTCGAGACGATTCTCAAGTTGATCCAGAAGCCGATCGACTGGCTCGAAACGCCCAAGGCAGGACGCAAGCCGGCAGAAGAGACCGAGGCCGATGAGGGCAAGGTCAAGCGGCCGTCGCGCCGCCGCACCACCGCTTCGGCCAAGGAGAGCGTGGAGCCCGCCGCCGAGACCAAATCCGCACCCGCCAGCACTGAACCCGTAAGTGAAAAGCCCGTTCGGGAGAATTCTGCGGAAGCAAAGCCGAAGCAAGAAAGCCGCCGGCGCCCGAAAAAGGTCGAGGAAACCATCGAGGACGGCCCGGAGGATGGTCCGTTCGGCTCCGCCGGCCCGATTCCGGCCTTCCTTCTGCGGCCCGTGCGAACGACTTGAGTGCCCAAAGCAATATTGAGGGCGCTGAACTATCGAATCTTGGCGCTTTATGATCTTATTCGCAAGTAGGACCAAGATGGGGCAAGTACCGACACAATGAAGGTCGGCTTTGCAAGGCAGCGTAACGGCGCGCGGGGTGAGCAGTGTCGGATCAGGAATTCATGCGGGCGCTTGGTTATGCCAATGCTGCGTTTGATCTGCTCAAGCGCAGCGCGATCCCCCCTTATCCGCAATTCTACGAACTGCTCTATACATATGCAACGGGCGTAAATCCGTCCCTCAACAACCGGATCAATGCCGTTTTTCGCAGCGGTACCTCGCCGTCTTCGGATCTGGCCGAGGCGCTCTATAACGAATTTCTGCGCTCGGACATGACCGAACGCATGTCGAGCGTTTCCGAACGCATGCATGCGCGCATCGAATCCGTTCATGAAGCCATCGACGCGGCCATGACCACCGCCAATGCCTATTCGGGCTCGCTGCAATCGGCGACCGGCGACCTGGAGCGCGATCTGGGTGGCGATGCGATGAAGGATCTCGCCGCCCGGCTATTGTCCGAAACGCGGCGCATGCAGGACACCAATCGCGAACTGGAACGGAAGCTGGAAGCCTCGCGCGACGATATTTCCGCCTTGCAGCGCGACCTGGACGATGTCCGGCGGGAATCCATGCTCGATCCGCTGACCAAGATCGCCAACCGCAAGAGCTTCGACGAGGGGCTCGCCCACGCCATTGCCGAGTCGGAAAAGAGCGGCGCCCCATTGTGCCTGATGCTGGTCGATATCGATCACTTCAAGACATTCAACGATACATTCGGCCACCAGACCGGCGATCAGGTGCTGCGGCTGGTAGCGATGACGCTGAAATCCAATATCAAGAACAGGGATCTGGCGGCGCGCTATGGCGGCGAGGAATTCGCCGCCATCCTGCCCTCGACAGACCTTCAGGGCGCGATCATCGTGGCCGAAAATATCCGCAAAGCCATCCAGACCAAGGAATTGCTCAAGCGTTCCACCAATGAAAAGCTGGGCCGCATCACGGCATCGTTCGGTGTCGCCGAGTTCAATCCTTCGGAAAGCGCCTCGACCCTGATCGAGCGGGCGGACCAATGCCTTTACGCCGCCAAGCATGCGGGCCGGAATCGGGTGATCAGCGAGGACGAACTCGTCGAAATCGCCGAAATCCCCACCAAGGACGTATCCGCCGCCTGAAGCGGTTCAACACCTCACCCGGTTGAAAGACCGGCAGTTTTTCAACTGCCGGCGATCAACTCGACGCCGAGCCCGCCCAGCATATCCCAATATTCGGGATAGGTTTTTCCAGTGCAGGAAGGGTCGAGAATGGTGATGCCATCCACCAATAGTCCGGCCAGCGCGAAACTCATGGCAATGCGGTGGTCGTGATAGGTCTCGATGCAGGCCGGAAGTGTCTGGCCGGCGAGGCCCGGATCAGAATGGACGACAAGGTCGTCGCCTTCCTCGACGGCGAGGCCGGGCCGGATGCGGTTGAGTTCATTGGCGACGGCACGGATGCGATCGGTTTCCTTGACCCGCAGATTGGCAATGCCGACGAAACGCACGGGACGATAGTTGAAGGCTGCGACCACGGCCATGGTCGGCACAGCATCCTGCATCTGTGAGCCATCGATGACAGAAGGCATATTCGGATAGGCGGCGATGACGGCCTGAGCGGCAGCATCAGGCTGAGTAAAGGCATCGGCGGCGACGCCCAGATCGATGTTACCGCCGGTCAACGCCTCGATGCCCCAGAGATAGGTCGCGGCGGAGGCATCGGGCTCGATATGAAAATCGCCGGCGACATAGCCCGTGGGCTCCACCAGCCAGGCGCCCTCGCCGCTCTCCCGCACCCTGGCGCCAAAGGCGCGCATGGCGGCCAGCGTCAGATCGACATAACCGCGCGCGCCGATGTCCTTGCCGGTAAGGGCGATTTCGATTGGACCGTCACCAAACGGCGCAGCCATGAGCAGGGCCGAGACATATTGGCTGGAGAGCGAAGCATCGATCTCCACCCTGCCCTTGCCGAATTGTCCCCTGCCGCGAATGGTCACCGGCGGGCAGCCGGTGGGCGCCTCGGCGGCAATGCCCAGCGCATTGAGCGCATCGACCAGCGGCTTGATCGGACGCAGCCGCATGTCCTCGTCGCCATCCACGATGATCGTGCCGTCGATTGTCGCCACGGCAGCCGTCAGGAAGCGCGTGGCAGTGCCGGCATTGCCAAGAAAAAGTGGACCATTCGGCGCGACCAGCTTGCCGGTGCCGGTAACGAGAAATGAGGTCGCGTCAGGCTCCTCGACATTCACGCCCATTTCTCGCAAGGCCCGGGCCATCAGCACCGTGTCCTTGCTCTTGAGCGCACCGGTAAGGCGGCTGGTGCCATTGGCCAGTGCGGCCAGCAGCAGGACGCGATTGGTGATGGACTTGCTGCCGGGCGGCAAAACGCGGCCGGTCAGCGGGCGATTGGGCGGGGTGATGGTGTAGGCGGCGGGAAGAGTGTTCTGCATGGTGTGGGATCAATGCACCAGTGGAAAGCTAGAGGCAACTGAAGTCATCTCGAATTATCAAACGCTTCACCATCGGGCATGCGGACGCCGGACAGCGCTCGTCGCTCACGGGTTTGATCCGTGAACTTTTTTTCGCAGCGGCTTTTGCAGGATCCCTTAGGACAAGCTCGATGGGGACGATCCGTGGGGGGATCAGGCTCCGGCAGGATGGCCCGACGCCCGCGCCTCGGCCAGCGCCTTGAGATCGGCCGGGGCCAGGGTAACGCTTTCGCCGCAACCGCAGGCGCCGGTCTGGTTGGGATTCTTGAAGGTGAAGCTGGAACCGAACTTGCCAGCCTCGAAATCCATCACCGTGCCGAGCAGATACATGGTCGCCTTGGGATCGACCCAGACGTTGACGCCGCGTTCCTCGACATGGTCGTCGCCCTTTACCGGCTCGGTGACGTAATCCATCGTGTAGGACACGCCCGCGCAGCCGGCATTCTTGATGCCAACGCGCAGACCCAGGACCGGCTTATCCGAATCCTCGATGATCTCGGAGATGCGCTCGGCAGCGGCATCGGTCAGCGACATGATCTTGAAAGGCATCGACGGCAAACCTTTATCGGCGTTTCACGATATATAGGACGAAACGCGCCGGATTACCACCAGTTCAACGCAACCTGGGCTTCCTCGCTCATGCGGGAAGCGTCCCACGGCGGATCAAAGACCATGTTGACGGTCACATCCTGAATGCCTTCGACGCCGCGCGCGGCATTTTCCACCCAGCCGGGCATTTCGCCGGCGACGGGGCAGCCCGGCGCGGTCAGGGTCATGTCGATGGTCAAATTGCGGTCGTCATCCAGATCCACCTTGTAGATAAGGCCAAGCTCATAGATGTCCACCGGGATTTCCGGGTCATAGACGGTCTTGAGCGCGCCGATCAGATCGCTGGTGATGCGCTCGACTTCCCCTTCCGGCAGGCTGGATGGCAGGTTCGGCGTGATGCGGGGATCAAGTGTCGTTTCTTCGCTCATAGCGGTTTCCTCAGGCGAAAAATTTCCGGGCACGTTCGATGCCGTCCACCAGCGCGTCCACATCGTCCTTGCCATTATATAGGGCGAAGGAGGCGCGGCAGGTAGAGGTGACGCCGAAACGGGCCAATAGCGGTTGGGCGCAATGGGTACCCGCGCGAACGGCGATGCCGTAGCGGTCGAGAATGGTGGCGACGTCATGGGCATGGGCGCCGGCAATCTCGAAGGAGAAAATGCCGCCCTTGCCCGGCGCCGTCCCGATGAGGCGCAGCGAATTGATGCGGCTCAGCTGCTCCTGCGCATAAGCGGCAATTTCATGCTCATGGGCGGCAATGGCCTCGCGGCCGAGGCTTTCCATATAGTCGAGGGCCGCGCCGAGCCCGATGGCCTGCACGATGGGCGGCGTTCCGGCTTCGAATCGATGCGGCGGCTCGTTATAGGTGACGCCATCCAGCGTGACGGTTTCGATCATCTCGCCGCCGCCCTGATAGGGCTGCATTTCCGCCAGCAAGTCGTATTTGCCGTAGAGCACCCCGATGCCGGTGGGGCCATAAAGCTTGTGACCGGTCATGATGTAGAAATCGGCGTCGAGATCCTGCACGTCCACGCTGATATGCACCGCGCCCTGCGAACCATCGACCAGGACCACAATGCCCTTGGCATGCGCCATGGCGATCATGTCCTTGATCGGGTTGATGGTGCCCAGGACATTGGACATATGCGTGATGGCGACGATACGGGTGCGGCTGGTCAAAGCAGCTTCGAAGGCGTCGAGATCGAGCGCACCATCCTCGCGCACGTCGATGAATTTCAGCACCGCCCCCTGACGCTCCCGGTGGAAATGCCAGGGCACGATATTGGAATGATGCTCCATGATCGTGGTGACGATCTCGTCCCCCGCGGCGATGCGTGGACCGGCGAAGGATGACGCGACCAGATTGATCGCCTCGGTGGCCGATTTGGTGAAGATGATCTCCTCGATCCGCCCGGCATTGAGAAAGCGGCGGGCACTTTCGCGCCCGGCTTCATAGCCCTCGGTGGCGCGATTGGCCAAGGTATGCAGGCCACGATGTACGTTGGCATATTCGTGCCGGAACGCGCGATCCATGCGCTCGAGAACCTGAGCCGGCTTCTGGGCCGAGGCACCGCTGTCGAGATAGACAAGGCGATTGCCATGAATCTGCTCAGACAGGATCGGAAAATCGGCGCGGACTTTTTGAAGGTCGAAGGTCATATATCCACCTGCTCCGGGCATAGGCCCCTCCCCCTTGAGGGGGAGGGGTGGGGTGGGGGTGGGGACTGTTGCCGTCCCAACCCGAAGGTCGTCATCGTGTCGCTGCTTCAATACCCACCCCGGCTTTGCTAGGGGCTCTTTGGGCCTAGCTCCGCGCTAATCTCCCCTCAGGGAGGAGGTTGGGCAAGGGAAGCAGCTTCCGCTTCACTTGCCCAGCAACCAGCCGTCGACAACGCCTTGCAGGGCTTCGTTCAGTGCTTCGTCCTCTACCGGATCGAGCAATTCGGCGATGAAGCCGCGCACCAGCATGGTCTCCGCCTCGACCTTGGAAATACCGCGGCTGAGCAGATAGAAGAGGCTGTCCTCGTCCAGCTTGCCGCAGGTCGAGCCATGGCCACAGACCACGTCGTCGGCATAGATTTCCAGCTCCGGCTTGGAGAGGATTTCCGCGTCATCGGACAGCATCAGCCCCTGATGCATGAACTTGGCATCGGTCTTCTGCGCGTCGCGGAGGACGACCAGTTTGCCCTGTATCACGGCCTTGGAACGGCCACGGGCAATAGACTTGAACAGCGGCTGCGACGACGTATGAGGCACCGCATGGGTGGTTTCCATGGTGATGTCGGCGTGCTGGCCCTCGGAAACGAGGTTGAGCCCGGTAACATCGGCATGCGCCTCCGCTCCCACCAGGTTCGGGAACAGCTGGGTGCGCGCCAGATTGGCGCCCGCATGAATGACCAGCGTGCGCAGCCTGGCGCCATCGGCCAGATGGTATTCGTTGGTGGCGAAATGGCTGACGCCCGACGCACTCAGATCGAGCGTGATATGGGTCAGCACTGCCCCCTTGCCTAGGGCAATATAACTGGCGTGATTGCCGACATGGGCTGCGTCGGAACCGGAGAAGGTTTCCAGAATGGTGGCCGAAGCACCATCGGCGAGGAAAACCTTGACCGCATCGGCCACGTGGGCGGCTTCACCTTCGATGCGGCGTTCGATCTGGATGACCGGATCGACGCTGCTTTCGAGCGTCAGCGTCAGGGCTTCCTTGACCAGACCATTGTTGAGATGGACCAGAACGTCGTCGCGGGTGGTCAGCACGCCACCATTGGCCTTGCCGACGATGATTCCCGCCGGGGCCGTCGCCGCGTTCTGGATGACACCATTGGCGATCATCAGGTTGAAGGCTCCGGGCACCCGCAAGGCGGGCGCGCTGGCCTCGTTGGCCGGCTGACCGAGCGCCGGCACAGCGCGCAGCAGGGTTTTGAGATCGGTATAGTGATAGGACTCGACACGGCGCGTCGGCAGGCCGACCACGCCGATGCGCTCGGCAACCTGGTCGGCGCCGACGGACTTGAGCTGATCGATCAGGGCTTGCTCGGCCGGGCCGAGACGGACAGGAAAGCTGGGTCGCATGGTCAGGCCGCCTGACCGTCGTAATCGGCATAGCCCTTGGCTTCGAGCTTGAGCGCCAGATCCTTGTCGCCGCTCTCCACGATCCGGCCGTCGGAGAAGACGTGAACGACATCGGGGACGATGTGGTTCAACAGGCGCTGATAGTGGGTGATGACCAGCATGGAGCGCTGACCGTCGCGCAACGCGTTGACGCCCTTGGAAACGACCTGGAGCGCGTCGATGTCGAGACCGGAATCGGTTTCGTCCAGCACCGCGAGGGCGGGCTTGAGCAGCGCCATTTGCAGGATCTCGGCGCGCTTCTTCTCGCCACCGGAAAAGCCGACATTGAGCGGGCGCTTGAGCATGTCGCTGTCGATATTGAGCTGGGCTCCGGCTTCCTTGACGGCGCGCATGAAGTCGGGCGTCGAAATCTCGCTCTCGCCCCGTGCCTTGCGCTGCGAATTGATGGCAGCCTTGAGGAAGGTCATGGTCGCGACGCCGGGAATTTCGATCGGATATTGGAAGGCGAGGAAGACGCCGGCGGCGGCGCGCTCATCGGGCTCCATCTCAAGGATGGATTCGCCATTGAGCAGGATTTCGCCCTCGGTGATCTCGTAGTCTTCCTTGCCGGCCAGTACATAGGACAGCGTGGACTTGCCCGAGCCGTTGCGGCCCATGATGGCATGGACTTCGCCGGGCGGGATGATGAGGTTCACACCCTTGAGGATTTCGCGATCCTCGATACGGGCATGCAGATTGCGGATTTCAAGAACGGGAGTGGTCATTTCGTTTCTCCTGGTCCCGGGGTCGCGTCAGCGCCGCCCGGTAAGTGAATTGTTACGGGTTTAGCCGACGCTGCCTTCGAGGCTGATCGAAATCAGTTTCTGGGTTTCAACCATGAATTCCATCGGCAGGTGCTGAAGCACGTCGCGGACGAAGCCATTGACGATCAGAGCCACGGCTTCCTCTTCGTTGAGCCCGCGCTGACGGCAATAGAACATCTGATCGTCGGAAATCTTGGACGTGGTCGCCTCGTGCTCGAACACGGCGGTGCCGTTACGGCTTTCGATATAGGGGACCGTGTGCGCCCCGCATTTGTCCCCGATCAACAAGCTGTCGCATTGGGTGAAATTGCGGGCGTTTTTCGCCTTGGCATGGGCCGAAACCTGGCCGCGATACGTATTGTCCGAGAAGCCGGCGGCGATGCCCTTGGCGATGATGCGGCTGGACGTGTTCTTGCCCAGATGGATCATCTTGGTGCCGCTATCGACCTGCTGATGGCCGTTGGAGATGGCGATGGAATAGAATTCGCCACGCGAGCCGTCGCCGCGCAGGATGCAGCTCGGATATTTCCAGGTGATGGCCGAGCCGGTCTCCACCTGGGTCCAGGAAATGTGCGAATTGACGCCCCGGCAATCGCCGCGCTTGGTGACGAAATTGTAGATGCCGCCCTTGCCGTCCTTGTCGCCCGGATACCAGTTCTGGACAGTGGAATACTTGATCTCGGCATTGTCGAGGGCGACCAGTTCCACCACGGCGGCGTGCAGCTGGTTCTCATCGCGGGTCGGCGCGGTGCAGCCTTCGAGATAGGACACGTAGGAATCATCTTCGGCGATGATCAGCGTCCGCTCGAACTGGCCGGTATTCTTCTCGTTGATGCGGAAATAGGTCGACAGCTCCATCGGGCAACGGACGCCCTTGGGGATGTAGACGAACGAACCATCGGTGAAGACCGCCGAATTGAGCGTGGCGTAGTAATTGTCGGAGACCGGAACCACCGAGCCGAGATATTTCTTCACCAGCTCGGGATGCTCACGCACCGCTTCAGAGATGGAGCAGAAGATGATGCCGACCTTGGCCAGTTCCTCGCGGAACGTAGTGATGACCGAGACGGAATCGAACACGGCATCGACGGCGACATTGGCGCCGAACGGCGTGCCCACCGATTCCGCCGCGCCCTGAACGCCGGCCAGGATCGCCTGTTCCTTGAGCGGAATGCCGAGCTTTTCATAGGTGCGGAGCAGTTCGGGATCGACTTCGTCGAGGCTCATCGGGCCTTTGACGCTCTTGGGCGCCGCATAATAGCTGATCGCCTGCAGATCGATCTTTGGATAATGCAGCTTGGCCCAGTTCGGCTCTTCCATGGTCTGGAAACGGCGGAACGCGTCGAGACGCCATTCCAGCATCCATTCCGGCTCGTCTTTCTTGGCGGAAATCAGGCGGACGGTATCCTCGTTGAGGCCAATCGGGGCCACATAGGATTCGATGTCGGTCTCGAAGCCGTATTTATACTTGTCCACATCGAGCGCCAGAACCTGCTCGACGGTTTCCCGGTCGATCTCTTCCTTGAGAGTTGGAATATCGTAGTCCGCCATGAGGCTCTCCTTTGTGCTCATCGGCGGTTCAAGGCCGCCGCGAACGAATTCTCTTCTAGCGCTTCCGAACCGGAAAACCGGTGTCCACTTTCAGTGTCCACCTTTCCTGGAAGCGCCCCGTGTCCGGCCTGTCAGGCCGCCTGTCCTGCCCGCTTGTGGCGGGCAAGAAGTGTTTCAAATCCGGTGAGAAACGCATCGGCGTCCTCACGCGTCGAATTCCAGCCGAAGCTGACGCGCAGCGCGCATTCGCACAACGCCTTATCGACCCCCATCGCGGCAAGCACATGGCTGGGGCCGACCTTGCCCGAGGAACAGGCGGAGCCCGAGGAGACCGAAAGGCCCATCAGGTCCAGCCCCATCATTGCAATGGCATTGCCGAGGCCGGGCACGGCGAAATTGACCACATTGCCAATCCGCTCCGCCTGCTCGCCGAAAATGACCATTTCCGGCACCATGGCCCTAAGGCCGGTTTCCACGCGCTGTGTCAGCGCAGTCGTGGCCGCGCTATCGAAACTGTTGGCCTCGGCGGCCGCGCCGAAGGCGGCGATAAACGCCGTGGATTCGGTGCCGCCGCGACGGCCCTGTTCCTGCCCACCACCGGGGATGAGCCGGACGATGTCAGCATGGCCCTTGACCAGCAGGGCGCCAATGCCGGCAGGAGCGCCGATCTTATGGCCGCTTATGGCCATCATATCGGGTGCCGAAGCGGCAAAATCGAGAGGCAGCTTGCCGCAGGCCTGCACCGCATCGACAAACAGCGTGTGGCGAGTGGCGCCGACCATGGCATTGATGCGGGCCATGGGCTGCACGATGCCGGTCTCGTTGTTGACCCAGTGGACCGCTACCAGCAGCGTTACGCCCTTCTCGTCGGCGCGGCGCAGGATTTCGGCCAATTGATCAAGATCAATGCGCCCTTGCCCATCCAGGCCGATAGTCCATAAAGGCAGGCCCGTGGCCTCCGCCGCCTTGATGACGGCGGCGTGTTCCCCTGCGGACATGGCGATGGCCCCGGACGAAAACGCTTTCGCGCCGCCGACAATCGCCTGGGTGATCGCTTCGGTGGCCGAGCCGGTGAAGACAACCTGGCGGGTTTCCGCCCCGGCAAGGCGCGCCACGCGCTGACGGCCGGTTTCGATGACATCACGCAGCGCCCGTCCATGCGCATGGACGGACGATGGATTGCCGTGGAGATCGAGCGCGGCAAGCAGAGCCGCCCTCGCCTCGGGACGAAGCGGGGACGCGGCATTGTGATCAAGATAGACCGCCGGTCTCGTCATCTTACCTTGGCGCCGGACGTTCCGATGACTTCGGACCCGGCGCTCCACTTTCCTGTTTTCGCAGCGTCACCAGCAGAAAAACGTTGCCAATTTTTCCGCACAATGCTGTTGGCGCATGCGCGCCTGTCATGTCTTATATGCCCGGCCCGAGGCGATACCGCCCCGCGAAAGCCAAACACTTCTTGAAATTCTGAGCGCAACTTCATTACAAGGGGCGCTCAAGCTGGCCGTCACACAGCCAGAAACACGTTTTGAACAATTCTAAACTGGTGTTTCGGACCCATGTTTTATGGAGAGCACGGCGCTTAGTCAAGCGTCGCACACCGCTTTCCCGAGGCCCGAATGACCATTGTGATAAAGCCTGAAAGGCCGGAAACAAACCTATGCCTGAAGTGATCTTCAATGGCCCGGAAGGGCGCCTCGAAGGCCGGTACCAGCCGGGCAAGGAACCCAATGCGCCGGTGGCCATCGTGCTGCATCCGCATCCGCAATTCGGCGGGACGATGAACAACCAGATCGTCTATAATCTGTTCTACATGTTCGCCGAGCGCGGCTTCTCCGTGCTGCGTTTCAATTCGCGCGGCGTCGGCCGCAGCCAGGGCGTGTTCGACCACGGGATCGGCGAGCTGAGCGACGCTGCTTCGGCACTGGACTGGCTTCAGACCATCAACCGCGAGTCGCGCGGCTGCTGGATCGCCGGCTTCTCCTTCGGCGCCTGGATCGGCATGCAATTGCTGATGCGCCGCCCGGAAGTGGAAGGCTTCATCTCGGTGTCCCCGCCCGAAAATCTCTATGATTTCTCGTTCCTGGCCCCCTGCCCCTCCTCTGGCCTGATCATCCATGGCGACAAGGACCGCGTGGCTCCGCCCTCGTCGGTCCAGAAGCTGGTGGACAAGCTCAAGACCCAGAAGGGCATCACCATCGAGCAGCAGATCGTGGATGGCGCCAACCATTTCTATGAAGGCAAGATCGACGAATTGACGACGCGCTGCGCCGAATATCTCGACCGTCGCCGTCAGGAGATCGCGGACGGCGGCGGGCGCTGAATTAGCAGCGCATTGAGGCGATCGTCCTCAACCCGGAAGATTGCCGCAAGCCGCAATCTCCGTTCTGAATAGTGACGAACCAGTGGGCCTCCGCATTGTCGGGCGCCCGCTGGATCGAATGGATCGCACAATGACCAAATTCAAATCCGACTTCCTCCGCACGCTCGACGAGCGCGGCTATATCCATCAAATCTCCGACCCCGAAGGGCTCGACAAGCTGGCCTCCGAGGGCCAGATCACGGCCTATATCGGCTATGACCCGACCGCGGCCAGCCTGCATGTGGGCCATCTCACCCAGATCATGATGCTGCACTGGTTGCAGGCCACCGGCCATCGCCCCATCGCGCTGATGGGCGGCGGCACCGGCATGATCGGCGACCCCAGCTTCAAGGACGAGGCGCGCAAGCTGCTCGGCGTCGAAGGCATCAAGGACAATATCGAAGGCATCAAGGCCAAATTCGGCAATTTCCTCAAATTCGAGGATGCCGGCGGCAATGGCATCATGGCCAACAATGCCGATTGGCTGCTGGGGCTCAATTATGTCGAGTTCCTGCGCGATGTGGGCCAGCATTTTTCGGTCAATCGCATGCTGAGCTTTGACTCGGTAAAGCTGCGCATCGACCGCGAGCAGTCGCTGAGCTTCCTCGAATTCAACTACATGATCCTGCAGGCCTATGACTTCGTGGAGCTGAACAAGCGCTACGATTGCGTCTTGCAAATGGGCGGCTCGGACCAATGGGGCAATATCGTCAACGGCATCGACCTCGGGCACCGCATGCTCGGCAAGCAATTCTATGCCCTGACCTCGCCGCTTCTGACCACCTCGTCCGGCCAGAAAATGGGCAAGTCGCTCGGCGGAGCCATGTGGCTCAATGCCGACATGATGAGCGTATATGATTTCTGGCAATATTGGCGCAACACCGAGGATGCGGACGTCGAGCGCTTCATGAAGCTCTTCACCACGCTGCCGCTCGACGAAATCGCTCGGGTTGCAGCGGGCGACATCAATGAGGCCAAGAAACGCCTGGCCACCGAAGTCACAGCTTTGGTGCATGGCCGTTCGGCGGCCGACGAGGCAGCGGAAACGGCGCGTGCCACTTTCGAGACCGGCGCCATCGACCTGTCCTTGCCCACGGCCGAAGTCACCCATGCCGAACTCAATGCCGGCATCGGTGTGCTCAATGCGCTGGTCAAGGTGGGTCTTGCCACATCGAACGGCGAAGCACGGCGGCACGTGGCCTCGGGCGCGGTGCGCGTGAACGATGCGGTCATCGACGACGACAAGCTGAGCCTCGCCGAAAACGCCCTTCTGCCCGAAGGGGTGATCAAGCTCTCGGTGGGCAAGAAGCGCCACGCGCTGATCAAGCCGGCTTAGGCTTTCTCGTCATTGCCCGGCCCACTGGTCGCTTCGCGCCCGGGGATAAACTTGTCCGGGCAATCCATTTCGCCGAAACAATGTATGGGCCACCCGGATAAACCGGGTGGTGACGATCTGGAGGGATTGGCTTAGTCAGTTCCGGCAGTTTGAAAGGGCGTTGCGTGTGCAGCGCCCTTTTCTATTGCGCGACCGGCACCGCGCGGGAACGGAATTCGAACAGCTCGCGCAGGAAGCCGGGAGCGAGAATCGAGAGGGGGTTGACCAGGAATTGCGGCTGGTTGAGCGGGCCGCGCACCGCGAAGGTGACGCCGACCAGCCCCTCGCCGTCGCGCCCGCCGAGCAGCGGACCCAGAAGCGGAATCTGGCTGAACATGTTGTTGAGCCCGAACAGGGGCACATAGGTGCCGACAAGGTCATATTGGCGGCTGCCGGTATGGATGAAGCCGCGCAGCGTACCGCCCACCACATCACCGGCCAGAACCGCATTGGTGACTTCCACGCTTTCCTCGCGGCGGATGAAATCCACCTGGCCCGCGTCGAAATCCAGCCGGTTCCGGGCCGCGATCGCCGCGCGGGAATCGGAGTGGTTCCCCAGGATCTGGACGACATTGGCTTCGTCCACGATGGCGAAATCGCGCATGATGAGCTGGCCGACCTCCTGATCCCGATTGCGGTCGGTGGTCATGACCAGACTGCCAGAGCCGCCCGCCAGTTGGGAATAGATGCCGAGGAGCCGCAGCACCGTGCCCGCATCGTTGAATGCCATGACCAGCGAACGGCCATTGGGCGCGGGATTGGTGGTGATGGAGAGCGCATTGCCCTCGCCGAACTGGGTGGAGAGTGCCGCGCGGCTGAGCTGGGTGCCGCGCAGCAGCAGGTCGAGATCGAGGTTGAACGCGGTGGTCGCGTAATAGCCCACGGCCCGATCAAGCTCCACATCGAGCGCTATGGGCGCACTGAACTGAGTGCTCTGCACCCCGCCACTGCCCTCGCCCAGACTGAAGAAGCGGCCGAGTACCGGCTTAAGATCGAGCTGGCGCCCCCTGATCCGCACGGAATAGCCGCCATCCATCGGTGCGAGACTGACGCTGGCATTGTCACCGCTGCTCAGCGCGAAATTGTCAAAATTGGCTGAGACCAGGCCGTTCTTGGCGTGGAAATCGAGCTTGCCCTCCAGCCGGACATCGCCGAAGGCCAGGGCGATCTCCTCGAGATGGGTGACTTCGCCATCCGGACGGATCGTGGCATTGAGACTGCCCGGCGTGCCGCGCGCCTTGGAGATGCCGAGATCGCGTATATTGAGGCCCGCCTGCTGAAGATCGATAGATATCTGCATTGCGTCGCCGGCGAGCGGCTGGGCCACGAAGCGTACCTGACCGCTGGCGAATTGGGAAACATCGAAGCCCATGGATGCGAGGCCAGCGACATCCATCGTTGAGGCCAGGCGGAAAACCGGCTCGGTTTCCGGCGTTCCCTCAATCGCCACTTCGGCAACCATGCCGTCAATCTCGGCAGTGCCGCCGAGCTGATAGCCCAGTTGCGAGGCGGAAAAGGCCAATTGTCCATTGCCGATCTTGCGCCCCTGGATCGGCTCCGTGCTGGCGAAATCGCTGACCTTGCCGTTGGCCACGTAATCGAGCTTCATCTCCCGGCCCGTTGTCTCGTCGGCCAGCGCGATGGTGGCGACAAGGTCGAGATTGATCTTGCCGGCAAGACTCGCCGGATCAATGGGCAAGTCCACGCTGCTCAGCGCGTCGGGCTGCTGTTCCTCGACCAGCGCCAGCAGAGCCGGAATAGGCGCATCGAGATTGCCCGAAATTTCGACAATGCTCTCACCGGGCACCGAATTGTCCATCACCAAAGCCGGATTGTTGACGGCGATGATTCCAGCCCTGGTTTCGAGCGTGCCGCCACCTCCGGCGACCGACATGCTCACGTCGCTGACATGCAGTCGCGTTTCCCCGGCGATGATTATGGGCGACATGGCCGGAGTCGGCTTGACGGCCACCTCCTCCCCGACGATGTCGATCTGCATGCTGTCCTTGGGAATAGGCCGGGTTTCATCGCCAATGGCCATGGAGCCGACCGGGAAATTGAAGGCGAGATGCGCATTCTTGACCCGACCATCGGTGACATTGGCGACGAACCAGTCGCGGCTTTCTCCGCCCATGATATAGGGCCAGAGCCGCTTGACGTCGTCGGCACTGACCCCGTGCCCGGCAATGTTCATATTGATGCCAAGGCCATCCTGAACCAGGTCGAGCCTGCCCGCCGTTTCTACCAGCGCATCGCCCTTCTGCGCGACAAGCCGGTCAATCCCGACCGCGCCGTAGAGAGGCGCCGACCAGCCGGAAAACTCGACGTCTTCAAAGGGCTGTTCGGGCTCCTCCATGTCGTTGGGATGGATGAATACATCGCGCGCCCGCAGCGACATGCCGATGGTGGGGCCGTATTTCGGATCGAGCCCCATGGCAAAGACACCAGCCACCCGCGCCCGACTCTGGCCGATCTGCAAGGCGCCTTCCTTCATCTCGAACTGCCCCTTGGAAGGAATCCATGAGACATCGAGAATGGAACTGGCAACCGGGAAATAATCGTCGGCCAGGCGCAGATCGATGCCGGTGAGGTCGATCTTGAAATCGCCGCCGATCAGCTTGCCCTCTTCGGGCGTGAAGGTGACGTCGATGGAGATGGCCCCTGCGCCGCGCATCGCGGCCAGACTGTCCTTATCGTCCATGAACGGCAGGAAGGCCGCGAAATCAAGATTGGTGACGTCAGCCTGAAGCCGGCGCGTACCATCGTCATCGATGGACCGCTCCACCGAGCCGAACACATTGCGCCCGCCGATCACGGCCGAGAAATTGCCCTCCGTGCGCCTGCTGCCCGGCACCGGCCCGATCTCGAGCGAGACATTGGTGAACTGGCGGAACAGGCCATAAAGCGGGTCGGCCATGTCGACATGGCCGCCGCGGATCACCAGCCGCGAAAACAGTCCGCGCGCCGTCTGCTCCACCAGATCGGCAAGCGCCACCTCGCTGGCCTCCAGATTATAGACCAGCCAGTCATTGTCCGAGCGCATTGGCGGCGCATCCCCGGCGGCAAAGGAAATCCCTGACGTCGAGATGTCGACGGCAGGAAAGGCATCGTCCCCTTCCAGAACCCGTATGGTGGGCGGCGCGCCATCCAAGCTTTCGGTAATCTCGATATTGGCGGGGCGCGGCCCGTAAAGATCCTGAACGATCTGGATATGCGGGCCGACGATGGCGATCGTTGTGCCCGGTTGCCCGAACAGCGCCCGCGACGGCGAAAAGCCGATTTCCAGCGCCTCCATGGCGACGCGCGCACCCGATTTGTGGTCGAGATATTCAACCGGAGCGAAACGCAGGACCGGCCAAATGCCCCGTTCCAGCGCCAGCGCCATGTCGCCCATGGTCAGTTCGGCCGTCTCGGGAAGGAACGACTGAACGAAATTGCGGATGGCCGGACCGGTAAACGGCAGGCGGACTGGTGTAATCAGCAGCACGACATAGAGCACGAGCAGCAGCGCGCACGGGATGCCGACGAACCAGACGGCAATCTTGGCGGCCCGCCGCGCCGGCGTCCGCGCCGGCGGGGGAGACGAAGACTCCGTCTTGTCTGTCAGAATCGTCGCTTCGGTCACGTGTCGCCATGCCAGAGAGGCAGATCAGGTCTGGTCCGCACAGAATCATCCGCACCATGCGGTCCATTGCTGGATGATACCGGCTGGATTGTGACGCCGACACCCTGAACAGCATCGGGGGGCCTTTGTTGCGGGAAAATGTGCAAATTCGCCGGGGTATCCGCATCGAACGGCGAGCGAGGTCGCAAATGACGGCGAAAGTCATTATGCCGGTGGGTAGAACAGGATGGCGTCGATGACCGATCTCAAGCCGGGCGATCCGGCCCCCCAATTCACCCTGCAATGCGACGACGGCACCGAAGTCAGTGCCGCCAGCCTCAAGGGCCGACCGGCGGTACTGTACTTCTATCCGCAGGACGATTCGGGCGGTTGCGTCGATGAAAACCTGGAATTTTCAGCCCTGGCTCCGGATTTTGCCGCGCGCGGCGCCACCTTGATCGGCATATCCCCTGACGACATGGACAGTCATCGCAAATTCCGCGCCAAATATGGTCTGGTCGTGCCGCTGGGCGCTGACCCAGATCTGACCACCATTGAAGCATTCGGCCTGTGGCAGCTCAAAAAGCTCTATGGACGCGAATTCATGGGCCTCATCCGCACCAGTTTCATCATCGACGCCGATGGCAAGATCGCCCGGATCATCCGCGCCACCCGCATCAAAGGCCACGCCGCAAAAGTGCTGGCGGCGCTCGACGAAGTCATCGCTTAGGCGGGACGTTTCCGGCTTTCTTAACCAAAGCCCTCCATACTCCGCTAACCATGTTCGTGCGTGTGGGGAGTTGTATGCGTCAGTCAGCCAGCTTTGGCAGCCGGGACTACAAGGATGCTCCGCCCCCGCGCAAAGGCATCCACCCTGCCCTGTTCTACGCCATGTTCGCCCTGCTGCTCGGCGGCAATGCTCTGACCGGCACTGCCCTGCTCATGGCGCCCGACATCGCCCGACTGATGGGCGGGCAGAATGACCTCGTGGTCGCCGCCTATGAGGACAGGCTGGCGCAGATGCGGGTGGAAATCGACCGGTTGCATTCGCGCTCCTATGCGCAGACGGGCGACATCAATCTGCAATTGCAGGAATTGTCCCAGCAACAGGACGTGCTGCTGGAGCAGCACCAATTGGTGCGCGCACTGGTGGACAAGGCCGACCGGCTCGGTCTGGCCGACATCGATGTGACGATGAGCAGCCCCGACGATCTGGCTGCCGCCACTACGCCCAACGGCAATCCTGACATAGCGGCCACGGCGGAAAACGTGGCCCGGATGATGGACGAAACGGCGCAGGCGATGACCGGCATTGCCATTGCCGCCACTGCGCGAACTGACAGCATTGTCAGCGAATTGAGCAAACTCGGCATCGCCACTGCAATGCCGGACGGCGCCTTGACCGGCATGGGGGGCCCGCTGCTGGCCGCGTCGGGCAGCGTGGAAAGCGCCGCCCTGGTCGATGACGCCAATGCGGTGATGGACGCCCTGCTGCGCTACAAGGCGGCGCGCGACAGCCTGACGCTGGCGCCGGTGCACATGCCCATTTCCGGCAATTTCCGGCAAAGCTCCGGCTTCGGCAATCGCAAGGATCCCTTTACCGGCGGCAGAGCCTTTCACTCGGGGCTGGATTTTGCGGCCGCCACCGGCACTAATGTCTTCAGCGCCGCCGATGGTGTGGTGAGTTTCGTGGGCGAAAGGTCAGGATATGGCAAGGTGGTGGAGATCAGCCATGGCAATGGCCTTGTGACCCGCTACACCCATCTCAGCTCCTATCTGGCCAAGTCCGGCCAGACGGTCAGCACCGGCACCCCGATCGCCAAGGTCGGCACGACCGGCCGCTCCACTGGCCCCCACCTGCATTTCGAAGTGCGGCGCGGCGACGAGGCTCTCGATCCTCGACCGTTTCTTGAAGCCGGGAAACGCCTGCTGGCAATCCTCTAGGCGCGCCAACGGCCATTCAGCCCGGCTCATCCGGATGCTCCATTTTTCGTCACCGCCTGGCGTAGCCGCACGGTGACGAAAAATGGCAGGTCGGCGGCGAAATCAGGACTCTGATTCTACATCCGTCGCCACGCCGACGCGCTGCGCCAGGGCAGCTTCCATGAACTCGTCGAGATCACCGTCCAGCACCACCGAGGGCTGGCCGCTTTCGACGCCGGTGCGCAAATCCTTGACCATCTGATAGGGTTGCAGGACGTAGGAGCGGATCTGGTGGCCCCAGCCGATGTCGGTCTTGTTGGCTGCCTGCGCATTGGCGGCCTCTTCGCGCTTCTGCAACTCGGCCTCGTAAAGACGCGATTTCAGCATGGCCATGGCCGTCGCACGGTTCTTGTGCTGGCTACGCTCCTGCTGGCAGGCCACGATGATCCCGGAGGGAATATGGGTGATGCGGATGGCCGAGTCGGTGGTGTTGACGTGCTGCCCGCCCGCGCCCGAGGAGCGATAGGTATCGACCTTGAGATCGGCTTCGCGGATTTCGATGTCGATGGAATCATCGACCACCGGATAGACCCAGCAGCTCGAAAAGCTGGTATGGCGGCGCGCCGCTGAATCATAGGGCGAGATGCGCACCAGCCGGTGAACCCCGCTCTCGGTCTTCAGCCAGCCATAGGCATTGTGGCCGGAAACCTGAATGGTGGCGGACTTGATGCCGGCTTCGTCGCCGTCATGCATTTCCAGCACCTGCACCTTGAATTTGCGACGTTCGGCCCAGCGGGTATACATGCGGAGCAGCATGTTGGCCCAATCCTGGCTTTCGGTGCCGCCGGCGCCGGAATGGATTTCGACATAGCAATCGTTGGCGTCCACCTCGCCCGAGAGCAGGGTCTCGATCTGGGTGCGCCGGGCCATGGCCTTGAGTTCGATCAGGGCGTTCTCGGCGTCGCGCACAATGGCTTCGTCGCCCTCGGCCTCGCCAAGTTCGATCAGTTCGGTATTGTCGCTAATGCCCGTTTCCAGCTCGCGCACCGTCTTGACGGCCACATCAAGCTCGTCACGCTCGCGCATGGTGACGCGGGCCTTGTCCGGGTCGCTCCAGAATTCGGGCGATTCAGTCTGCGCGTTTAGCGCATCGAGACGGAGTTGTGCTGTATCCCAGTCAAAGATGCCTCCTCAGCAGGGTCAGAACCTGCTCGATTTCGGCAACGGTCTTTTCAATTTCCGTGCGCATTGTCGTTCCTTTTTTGCTGCGCTCCGTTTAGCGGAGGCGCGCGGACGGATCAACCGGCAGCCTCACTTGCCTCAACGCGAAAGTTTCCGGTATCGCCGCAGCGCCGCGTCGCGCTTGAGCCGGGAAAGCCTGTCGAGAAAGAACATCCCGTTCATCTGGTCGATCTCATGCTGCGCCACACGCGCGGTAAAACCGGATAATTCAGTGTTTTGGCTCTCGCCCTCGGCGTCCTCATAGGTGACGAATATCGATATGGCCCGCGAAATGTCGGCCTCAACGCCCGGCAAGGACACTGAGCCTTCAGGCCCCATGACGGTCTGAGCCGAAAGGCTCAGGATCTGCGGATTGAAGAGCAGGTGATAATCCCGCCCCTCCTCCGGCCCGAAACTGACCACCGCCACGGGCTCCGCCTCACCGATATGGCTTGCGGCCAGGCCATAGGCGCGATGGTGTTGCGCGGTAGCGAGAAGACGCCTGCCAATGGCAACAAGCGCCTCATCGAGCGGGCGTGGATTGGCGCGCAGGGACAAAACCGGAGCGGGATATAGAACAATGTCGGCAGGCTGGGTCATGCGCCCAGCTAGCGCGAAATCCGCCACACCGCATAGCTTGAATATTGGCTTCGGCACTGCTAGGTCGGTGCCGGCTGGTCCCGTAGCTCAGCAGGATAGAGCGCAGGATTCCTAATCCTGAGGCCACTGGTTCGAATCCAGTCGGGATCACCAAGTTCTCACACCTCAAGCATCTAGTACCATCGAATTCAGCGGGCCGTTCTGGACGATCTTGGTGCGCGCCAGCAGGAAGCCGCGACGGGCGGCCGTGAGCGGGTCATTCGCATGAGTGGCAAAATGCCAGAGGAAGCCGCCGCAGAAGGTGTCGCCGGCACCATTGGCGTCGACAATAGCGGGCGGCAATGGCGTGTCCGGCAAGGTCTTTTGCTCCAGGGCGCCATCGCCCATGTCCTCGTAGACCGTCGCGCCGAGATGGGTGCGGGCGACGATCAGCCGCCGCGACGGCGCGAGCCGCGCGGCCAGTGAGGCCGTGGTATCGTGCCCGCCCATATGCGCGAATTCCTCGCTATTGAGGTGCAGGATATTGGTTTGCGCGAGCAGCAGCGTAAGATTTTCGCCGCCGGGCAATATCCAGGCGGCGCCGGGATCGAGCGACACCAGAAGGCCGGGATTGAGCTGCCGGGCGCGGGAAAGCACAGTTGCAATCAGCGCTGGCGCTTTCGGGTGGAGATAAGAGGTTACGTGTACGAGGTCGCAACGGGCGATGCCGACCGCCAGTTTTTCGCTCTCACGCGCAAGAAAATCAGCGATGCCGGCATTGGCGCCGCTCGCCGTGAGCAAGGTGCGACCGCCGCTTTCCACCATGGCGAGGCAGGTCGCGGGCGGCGATGCGCTTTGTTCCACACCATCGACATCCACCTGCCAGCCGCGCAGCGCCTCAAGGTGCGGATAGGCGTCGCCTACCGCGCCGGCAATGCCGAAAAATGCCAGTTCGAGGGGGTTCTCCGCACGATTGAGAAACGCGGCGATGCGGGCGGCGTTGAAGGCCGAGCCGCCCAGATATTCTGCGGCGCCCAGGCCGAGCAATCGCTCCACCCCATGCTTCGCGATGGCATCGGGCACCGCGCTTTCCATCAATGCCGCCGCCCCTGGCGCGAGATCGGGTAATATCAGGGCGCCCGGAATGGCCGCCACAAGATCGCGATTCATCGCCCCGAAAAAACCCAATCTTTTCATAGGCGAGTGGTAGCGTTTGCGATCTTGGGCCGCAAGACGGGTTCAGAGGCCGTATTGTTCCAGCGTCGCGTAATATTCGTCGCGCAGTTCTTCCATGTCGCGCCCCGATGACCAGGAGGCGTCGATACTGGCCCGAACCGCCTCAGGCAGGTTCTTCCAGCGCTGCTCCCAGGCTTCACTTTCCTGTATCCAATAGGCGACCAGCTCATAACGCTCCGGCGGCAGCTTCAATTCCTGGCGAACATGCTTGCGTATGGCGCGGATGGCCTTCTGCTCGCCCGCCGCCCAGATATAGCCGGGAGTCAAAGGTAGCGGCATGGCCTTGACCACATCGGCCATGCGGCTTGGCGCGACGCCATTGCCGCTGCGGTGCAGCCAGGTGACGGTCGCAAATTCATGATGCGGCAGCGCCTGTTCGTGTTCGGCCGTGGCGATTTCGACAAAGACGCGCGATTGCACCTGTTTTGGTGTCTGTTCAAGGATGCGCGCCAGGGCTGGCAGGCCGGTGGCGTCGGCCACCAGCAATTGCCAGACAATATCGGCGGGCGGCGCATAGAGACCACGCGGGCGATTGACAATGATTGCATCGCCCGGCTGCGCCCTCTGCGCCCAGTCGCTGGCCACACCGCCCTCATGGACGACGAAATCGATGTCGATTTCGCCGCGAGCAGCATGGTGTTGGCGCACGGTATAGGTCGAGCAATGGATAACGTCCTGCCCCTCGGGATAGGTCCAGCGGCCATCCTCGGAAATGACGGGAAGGTGGAGACGACCGGTTCCGGCATCGGGAAAGAACAGGCGCAGATATTCGTCGGGTAGGCCGGTTCCGGGAAAGTCGGTCAGTCCGTCCCAGCCGAAGGAGAGCCGGATCATCCCGGGGGTCAGAACCCGGCGGTCAAGAACCCTGGCCTCGAAGAACATCGCACTCATCCGGTCTGGCCCGGAAAGGCAAGGCCACCAAATTGGGCCCTGTGCAGATGCGCATAGGCCCCATCCCGCGACAAGAGCAGGTCGTGCGAGCCCTCTTCGACAATGCCGGTTTCATCGACAACCACGATGCGGTCGGCATGCTGAATGGTGGCGAGGCGATGGGCGATGACCAAAGTGGTACGCCCGCGCGACAATTCCGCCAGCGATTGCTGGATCGCCAGTTCGGTCGCGGTATCGAGGGCCGAGGTGGCCTCGTCCAGCACCAGGATCGGCGGGTTTTTGAGGAATATGCGGGCAATGGCGACGCGCTGCTTCTGGCCGCCCGAGAGCTTGACGCCTCGTTCCCCCACCAAAGTATCGAGCCCATTGGGCAGGCGGGCGATGACATTTTCGAGCCGCGCCTGGCGGACGGCGTCCATGATCTCCGCGTCGCTGGCGTCGAGGCGGCCATAGGAAATGTTGTCGCGCAGCGTGCCGCCAAACAGGAAGACATCCTGCTGCACGATGCCGATCTGGTTGCGCAGGCTGGCCTGCGTCATGTCGCGAATGTCGATGCCGTCAATTGTGATCGCGCCGCCATCGATCTCGTAAAATCGCGGCAGCAGCGCGCAAAGCGTGGTCTTGCCGGCGCCGGACGGACCGACAATGGCGACAGTTTCGCCCGGCGAGACGGCCAGATTCAGCCCGTCGATCACCTTGCGGCCACCGGGCTCATAGGAAAAACTCACGTCGCGGAACACGATGTCGCCGCGCAGATGCTCCACGACCCTGGCATCCGGGCGGTCGGCGATATCGGGCTCGGTGTCGATCAGATTGGTGAAACGGGTAAAGCCGGCAATGCCCTTCGGGTACATTTCCAACACCGTGGTGATCTGGTCGATGGGCTTCATGAAGACGTTGACCAGCAGCAGGAAGCTGACGAAACCGCCATAGGACAAGTCCCCAGCGGTGACGAGCCAGGCGCCGAACAGCATCACCGCCAACTGGACCAACCTGGTGCTGAGAAAGGTCACCACATTGCTGGCCGTCATCAGCGCATAGGCCCGCAGCTTGGTGACGCGATAGGCTTCGTTATTCCCTGCAAAGAGCTGTTCTTCGTGCCGCTCATTGGCGAAGGCCTTGACCACGCGGACGCCGCCGATCGAATCCTCGACGCGCGTATTGAAGTCCCCTACCCGGCCATAAAGCTCGCGCCAGTTCTTGTTCATGCGCGCGCCATAGGTGCTGACCAGCCAGGTCATGACCGGCACCAGCGTGACCGTGATCGCCGCCAATTGCCAATTGGTCATGAACATCAGCACAAAGGCGCCGAGAAAGGTCATGATGGCGAGGAACAGGTCTTCGGGACCGTGATGAGCGACCTCGCCAATGTCCTCAAGTCCCTTGGTCACATGGGTGATGAGGTGCCCCGTCTTCTGGTTGTCGAAGAAGCGGAAGCTGAGTTTCTGCAAATGGCTGAAGACCTGCCGGCGCATATCGGTTTCGATATGGATGCCCAGCATGTGGCCGAAATAATTGACCACCCCGCGCAGCACCGCCGTAAGGCAGTAAATGACCAGCAGCACGATACTGGTCAAAATGATCAGGCCGAAATCGTTCTGCGGCAGCAGCGTGTCGATGAAATAGGCCACGGCCAGCGGGAAGGCCAGTTCGAGAAGACCAGCCACGACGGCGCTGCCGAAATCCAGGGCGAACAGCCCCTTATAGGGTGCATAATAGGAAAAGAATCGTCTGAGCATTTTAACTTGACTGAATAGGTATCCTTATTCCAATGCCCGATTGGCCATCGCGCCACAAGTCCCAATAGCGGAATAAGCGCAATCATGGCGGATCCGCATCAGGCGAGGCCAGCATGGCCGGCCGACGCCAATGCCAGTTCCGCCTCGAACCGCGTGCCATCCTGATCGACATAGCGATAGGTGCCGCCCATCTGCGAGACAATGCCGCGAATGAGGCGCAGCCCCATGCTGGTCGGGGCGTCCGGCAGCACGCCAATGCCTGTGCCATTGTCCGCCACAACCAAAGAACAGCGGCCATTGCCCAGATCGCGCAGGGTAACGCTTATCGCGCCCCGCCGGCCATCGGCGAAGGCATATTTGAGCGTATTGGTGATCAACTCGCTCAACAGCAGCGATAGCGGCGTCGTATGATCTCGATCTACCGCCGCATGATCCACATCGTAGCGCAGATCGACGTCGGCCCCATAGGCCTGCACAACTTCCCCCGCCACGACCGGGACCAGGTCGTGAGCATCGATGTCCTCGTAACGGTCATGGCGGTAGATGTGCTCGTGCATGGCCGCCATGGCGCTAAGCCGGCTTTGCAGATCGATCTTCGCGCTGGCGGGAATGTCCTGCATCCGCACCAGCGATTGCACCGATTGCAGATTGTTCTTCACCCGATGGTGGATTTCGCGGAACAGCAGCACATTGGTGTCCTGCGCCGCCTCGAGTTCGGCACGGCGGCGGGCGTCGCGCCGCAGCAGAACCAGCACCCAGGCGCCAATGCCGAGAAGGGCAAGAACGATAGGGGTGACGGTGATCAGCAGCGCGATGATCACCCCGCGCAGCGTCTGCGAGGTGCCAATTGTGGCGATGGACGCCACGGCCAACATTTCGGTGCCGGGAACAGTCTGATAGCTCACCATCCGCGCCACCCCATCGACCGGCGAAGATTCGGAGAAATAGGTGCCGGACTCGCTCGCGGGCAGATGTTCGGTAATGAGCGGATGATCCGACAGATCAAGAGGCCGCTCCGGAGCGGGAAAGCGTGCCATCAATGCCCCGTCGCGGCGAACCAGACTGACGGTGGATTGCGGGTCCAGATCCAGCGACACCCAGAATGGCTGCAGCACAGAATCCGAGAATGAAACCATGATCGCCCCGGCGAATTGGCCGTTGCGGGTAACCCGTTTCGAAAATACGAAAATGGCCTCGCCGGTGATGCGGCTGACTATCATGTCAGACGTATAGAAGAGCCTGCCCTCACGCACGGCAGTGAAATATTCCCGATCGGATACATCGATCTCGGCCGCACCGGGCACGGTCGAGAACATGGTCCGGGCATTGGCATCGATGATATAGATGTCGATATCGGCGGGCAGGCCTTCGATAGCCGCCTGCAGCGCCGCCGGATCGCCGCTCATCTCGGGTCCGAGTGCGGCGTCGATGCGGCGCAGGGTCTGCTGTGCCACCTCCCCCAGCCAGCCGGCATTCGTGGCTACGATCTGGGCCGCCGCGCGCGAACGATCTTCGAGCCGGCTGCGCGCCTGATTGACGGCCTCGGAGATGAAATAGGTCAAAATAAAAGCGAAAACCGCTATGCTAAGTGAAAGAAATACGATGGCCACGCTCGTGGCACGCACCTCACGCCCGGCCCTCTTTGTGCCCCGTGCCAGACTGACCTCCCCAAAACTGCCCTTATTGCCCGGTTTGCTAGACTTGTGAGTCCAACCGCTGCACGTCCCCCAAACGCGCGAAATGGTAAAAGGCTCCCGCGATCACAAAAGGGGGAATTTGCCCCGCGTTAACGCCGGGGAAGCCGCAGGCTGCTAATGGAGCGGGAAACGGTTTCTCCCCCGAGAAGGACTATCATGAAACGACGCCCGATCCTGCTCTGCACCGCAATCGCCTCGGCGCTGCTTATGGCAGGTTGCTCTTCCATTGGTGGGGGCAGCAGCTCCGCCGGCGCGCTGGCGCCGGCCCTGTCAGCGCGCATGGACCAGCCCAACGCCACGCTCGACAGTGTGCAGGCCATCAACCTGGTCAATGCCTATCGCACCACCCAGAACATGCCCCCGCTCACCGCCGACGCGGGGCTCAACGGCACCGCGCAGGCATTGGCCAGCCAATATGCGCAGACCAATAATGCACCCACCAAACCGCAGGGCCTGGGACAGATGAAGCTGTCGGCAGGCTATTCGAGCTTCGCGGAAACCTTTTCAGGATGGCGCAACAACGCCGCCGACGCTATTGGCCTGGCGGCGCCCGGAACCAAGGCCGGCGTCGCCGTCGCCTTCAATCCCGCATCCAGCTTCGGCACCTATTGGGTTTTCGTGATTGGCAATTGAGCCCGAGATCATCGACGCCAGGGGGCTGAAATGCCCCCTACCCGTGCTGAAACTGGAGAAACGCCTTGTCAGCCTGGCGCAGGGCGCAGTGCTGATCGTCCTCGCCACCGACCCGATGGCGAAAGTGGACATACCGCTTCATTGCCGGCAGAACGGCCATGACTACACACTGGACGACGCCGAAGGTGTGCTCAGGTTTACAGTAACGAAGGCGCCGTAAAAGATCAGAGATCGGCCGGGCGCGGGCGCGGCATCGGCACATTGAGACCGCTGGCTGTCGTCAACCCAGGACGCAGCACATCCTCGATATTGGCGCTTTCCACGACCGCTGGAACTGGGGCCGAGAACATCGGAACATGCGTGGCCGGGCGCGGGCGCGGCAGCGCAATATTGTTGCGCACGCGGCCCAGGTCGACCGCCCGATATTCGCTCAGCACAATTTCGTCGGTCAGATAGCTAGGCTGCCCCTTGAGGCCGATCGGATAGGCCGCTTCCTGCGCCTTGACATAGTCGGCAGCCTCTTTGCCACAGATCATCTGCCGCATATCAGTGGGGGCGCCGCCGCTATTGGCCATGTTCAGAATTGTCTGGCCAGTGGGATTGGCACGGCCATTGAGGGCGTTGAGAAACAGTTCGGCCGCCCGCTCGTTCCGTTCACGCCCGGAGGAGCCACCCAGCACCACGGCCAGCAATTGCCGCCCGCCCCGATCCACCGTCGCCACCAGATTGAGCCCGGAGGCGCAGACATAGCCGGTCTTCATCCCGGTCGTGCCGGCAAAGCCTTCCAAGAGGCCATTATTGGACTCCATTCGCGTCTTGCCCAAGTTGACGACACCGGTGCCGAACATCGGCATATATTGAGGAAAGGTCTGTTCGATATAGAGGGAAAGCACCGCCAGATCGCGCGCGGTGGTGACCTGCGCCGGATCGTGCAGACCGTGCGAATTGACGAAATGGCTGCCCGTGAGGCCCATGCGGCGCGCCACATCGTTCATCTTGGCCACGAAAAGCTCTTCGCTGCCTCCAATTGTTTCGGCAATGGCGACGGCAACGTCGTTCGCCGATTTGACAATGAGGATGTAAAGCGCATCCTTGAGCGAAATGGATGAATCCACGGCAAGACCAGACTTGCTCGGCGCCTGATTGAACGCCTTGCGGGAAATGGTGACCGGGGTGTCGAGCGTCACATTGCCATTGGCGATTTCCTCGAACGCCACATAGGCGGTCATCAGCTTGGTCAGCGACGCGGGATGCCAGGAGGCGCCTGCCTCCTGCGCGTAAAGCACCTGCAGGTTCGAGCGGTCCACCAGCAGCAGCGGATTTGCCCAGGTGGGCACAAGGCTCAGCAACGCAAGCGACATGGCCAGGGCAAGACGGCGGACAAGGAACAAACCGGAAGACTCCGTGGCGGAAGTGGATCGGCGTTTCTCTTAACAGTGCCTTACTGCAAGCTCAAGGAAAGCGGCCGCGCCTGACGGCCATGTGAAGGTGCTGACATGAACTGTCGCCTCGCCAGCCGAGGATGCCGGAAAGAAACGGAGTTCTTGATGACCAGGATCGTCACCATCCTTACCCCCGGCTTTGCCGATTGGGAAACCGCGCTGCTCAATGCTGGCGCGCGCGAATATTATCGCATCGAAACCAGCTTCGCCTCTCCGGGCGGAGAAATGGTCACCTCGGCAGGCGGCTTGCGGGTCATGCCGCAGATGGCAATCGAGGAGATCGATGTCGATCAGATGGATGCCGTGCTGGTCAATGGAGGAACGATCTGGACGACGCCGGAAGCGCCGGACCTGGCTGATCTGTTGCGTTCCGCCTATGCAGCGGGCAAGAGCCTCGGCGGCATTTGCGATGGCGTTCTGGCCCTGGCGCGCGCCGGCCTGCTCGACGGAGTGTCCCATACGGCCAATGGCCCCGAAAGCCTGCCCGACACACTTTATGGCGGCAGCGCGCATTTCATCGCTTCACCCCGAGCCGTGCTGGACCGGCGGATCGCTACCGCCCCGGGCACCGCCCCCGTGAGCTTTATGAGTGCCGTGCTGGAATCGCTTGGCCTGCGCAATGGCGATCTGGACTTCTATCTGGGCCTTTACGGCGCCGAGCATCAGGCCACGTAGAGCAGTGTGCGCCCTCGGGCGCGCACCACGCTTTCTTCCCCTTCAGCGACAGGGCTGGTAACAAGAAGTAACTGTGTCTATATTTGTGCCTCAGTACCCACTTTAGGAAGCACAGACATGTCCTTGACCGACACATCCCAGGTCGCGAACTGCTCCGCCATGTCGGACGTCCTCAACCGGATTGGCGATAAATGGAGCGTTATGGTGGTCGGCATGCTCGGCCGCAACGGCACCTTGCGCTTCAATGAGTTGAAGCGAATGATCAATGGCGTGTCGCAGCGCATGCTGACGCTGACCCTGCGCAACCTTGAGCGCGACGGGCTGGTGACGCGCACCATCTACCCCGAAGTCCCGCCGCGCGTCGAATATGGCCTGACGGAGCTGGGCAAGACTTTGCAGGATCCGATTGCCGCTTTGTGGGATTGGTCGGCGGAAAACCACCACGCCATCATCGAAGCGCGGGCCATCTACGATTCACGGGCAAGCACGGTCGCGGCGGAAGAAGGCCGCAAGATTGCCTATGCGCGAGGCTGAACGCAGATAGCTTCAGGACTCGCTGCGTGCCATGAGGGCAAAGCGGCTGACCTCACCCGACGGACCGGCAAGCACGGCCCGCCGGGCCTCGCTGCGCTGTCTGTCCGGCAGGTTGAGCGCCCCGACCAGAGCCCGGTATTCCTGCCTTGCGC
This sequence comes from Devosia faecipullorum, assembly GCF_015158295.1. Lineage (GTDB taxonomy): Bacteria > Pseudomonadota > Alphaproteobacteria > Rhizobiales > Devosiaceae > Devosia > Devosia faecipullorum. The sequence continues at coordinate 291,167 of NZ_JACDXV010000001.1, forward strand.
TCATGTGGGACATCGACGGCACCCCACCCAGCAGGTCATCGTCCAGCGGATCGAACACCGTCATGCCGGTCGCAAAGAGCGACCGGAAAATGACCCGCTCGGCAATACCATCGGCCACGCGACACCCCAGACGGGTCGCAATGCGTTCGAGCATGGTCTGTACCTGGCGCATATTGCGCGACGACAGCATGGAAATGCGGTTGCGCACCAATACCCAATCGATGTTGCGGCCATCGATCGACAGGCGTTCGGACCGAGCCCGCTGCACCAGCCGTGCGTAATGACTGAGATCCCGCGGCTCCCCGGTCACCTGATCGATCTGCGCCATGACACTGAGATCGATCAGGCTGTCATTGACCGGAGTGATCAGCGTATCGGCCAGTGAATGGGCAAGGCGGCTGAGATTGGTGTCGAAACCGGGGGTGTCGATGATGATGAAATCGGCTTTGCTCTCGACCTCGCCGATGGCTTGGCGAAACAGGTCGAACTCGATGCGATGGTTCTCCCGTACGGAGTCTCCCCGGGCCAGCGGCAGATGAAAATGCGTGGTGTGGGGAACGTTCAGTCCATGCGAACGGGCCCAGTCGCGGCGATTGCGGACATATTGGGTCAGCGTCTGCTGACGGCTGTCCGCATCGATCGAGGCGACCTTATGGCCTTGATACAAAAGGAAAATAGCCAAATGAAAGGCTGTGGTCGATTTACCCGACCCGCCTTTTTCATTACCGACGACAATGACATGCGCACCTTGCCGCAAGAACGAATCCCCAATTCAACTTCGTCCGGAGTGTGTTGCCTTGGGCCTTTCCGCACAAGAAAAATTGTGGCGAGCAGGGCGAAAAGCCGGGCGAACACCATGCCCCGTACGATGAATTTGCTATGCAGTCTGTGCATGTGGCACTTGACCAATGCGGCATATCGGGCGCGAGGAAAAAGATTCATCTTGGTGGCAATCCCAGCCTCTGAATTACAGGATCGTGCCCATGCTAGTCCGTGCCGTCTGGCAGTTGAAGCGCCTGGCCAATAGCCGGCGGGCAAGGCGGGAATTGCGCAAGCCCGCACCGCAGAACATTGATATTCTGGGGATCTCCAGCGCAGACTTCTCCTGGATGACCCATTCGCTTTTCGACCGCTGATATTTCGGCCGGCCGGCAAATCCCGCACCGGCCGCCGCGTCGCCGCCCGGCGGCCACATCTTTGCCGCAAGCATGAAGGGCAGATGAACGATTTCTGCCACCGGGTTGCGTGGGGCGCATAGCTTGTTTGATCAATTTCCATCTGCTCATTCACCAAGACTTCGCCTATCTTCCACACTGCAAGCGAAAGGAGAATTCAAATGGACATCCGCAAGACATTCAAGAAGTGGGCCGCCTATCAGCAGACCGTTCGTGAGCTCACCGCTCTCGACAATCGTCAGCTCAACGATCTCGGCATTTCCCGCACCGACATCAGCCGCATTGCTCGCGACCATGCCAGCAGCCTCTAATATATCCGGCGACAACACTGCAAACCGAACGCCCGCCTCTCACTGAGATGCGGGCGTTTTTCATTGTTTATTATTATCAGGCAATTGGCGCCGTTTCGCAGCTTTATCTGCATCCAGCCCCCATTCGCTAACAGACTGCCAGCATCTGGCGCGGGCCAAGGGTGATTGCGCGCGCCGCCGCCGCTTGGTATCTCGCTGCCATGTCAAACCAAGTCATTCACATCATCGGGGGCGGCCTGGCCGGCTCCGAAGCCGCGTGGCAGGCCGCTGAGGCCGGCGCCAAGGTCATCCTGCACGAAATGCGGGGCGTCAAAGGCACGGACGCCCATCACACCGACGATTTCGCCGAGCTGGTCTGCTCCAATTCTTTCCGCTCGGACGATTTCGAGCAGAACGCCGTGGGATTGCTGCATGAGGAAATGCGGCGCTGCAATTCGCTGATCATGCGCGCGGCCGACCAGCACAAGCTGCCCGCAGGCGGTGCGCTGGCGGTGGACCGGAACGGTTTTTCGGCGGCGGTGACGGCAGCGATCTCAAGCCACCCCAATATCACCATCATGCGCGAGGAAATCGCGGGCTGGGCCCCGTCGGACTGGCAGCATGTGATCATTGCCACCGGCCCCCTCACCTCCCCGGCGCTTGCGCAGGCGGTGCTGGACAAAACCGGCGAGGATTCTCTGGCCTTTTTCGACGCCATCGCACCGATCATCCACTACGACAGCATCGATCACGAGATTGCCTGGAAGCAATCGCGCTACGACAAGGCCGGCCCGGGTGGCAGCGGCGCGGATTACCTCAATCTGCCGATGGATCGCGACCAGTATTACGCCTTCGTGGAAGCGCTCAAGACCGCGCCGCTGCACGAATTCAAGGATTGGGAAAAAGTCCCCTATTTCGACGGCTGCCTGCCTATCGAAGTCATGGCCGAGCGCGGGCCGGAAACCCTGCGCCATGGCCCGATGAAGCCGGTCGGCCTGACCAATCCGCGCAACCCGACCGTCAAGCCCTATGCCATCGTGCAACTCCGCCAGGACAATGCGCTCGGCAGCTTGTGGAACATGGTCGGTTTCCAGACCAAGATGCGCTACGGCATCCAGGCGGAAATCTTCCGCATGATCCCGGGGCTGGAAAATGCACAATTTGCCCGGCTGGGCGGATTGCATCGAAACACCTTTATCAACTCCCCCAAGGTGCTGGCGTCCGACCTTAAACTGAAGGTTGATCCACGCATCCGCTTTGCCGGCCAGGTGACGGGCGTCGAAGGCTATGTCGAGAGCGCCGCGTGCGGACTGATCACCGGAAGACTGACCGCCGCCGAGGCGCTGGGCTCCTCGCTCGACATGCCACCGGCGACGACGGCGCTAGGCGCGCTTATCGGCCATATCACCGGCGGCCATCTGGAAGCGGAGAGTTATAGCGGCGCGCGCAGCTTCCAGCCCATGAACATCAATTTCGGGCTGTTCCCGGAAGTGGAGATCACCAGGCCCGAGGGCGTCAAGCGCTGGCGCGGGGCCGAAAAGACCATTGCCAAGCGCCGGGCGATTACCAGCAGAGCGCTCGAAGACCTCAGGGCCTGGGCATGAACCCGGCGGCATTGACGACTTTCCTGCACGACAATATCCCGCTTTCGCGGGCCATGGACGTGTCGGTTCTGAGCGCCGATGCCGAAGGCGTGGTGCTGACCGCCCCGCTCGATCCCAATATCAATGTGCACGGCACCATGTTCGGCGGCAGCGTTTCGACGCTGGGCCTGCTGGCGGCATGGTCGGTGCTGCACCTGCGGCTGGAAGCCGAGCACATCGCCAATCAATTGGTGATCCACAAAAGCGCGGTGGACTATCTCCTGCCGATCCGGGGCGCGGCAAAGGCCATTGCCAGACTGGACGACAATGGTTGGGAGAATTTCCGCACCACCCTCGACCGCCGGGGCAAGGCTCGGCTCAGCGTGGTCGCAGAATTGCTGTCCGAGGGTCAGGTCGCGGCGCGGCTGACCGGCGAGTTCGTGGCGTTATTGGAGCGGTAGGCGCAGATTTTGGAAGCCATCCAGCAGGCCGGACCGATTCCAACCTTCCAAACTCGCCCCCTCCCCAACGTCACCACCCGGTTTATCCGGGTGGTCCAGCCACCGGATCGACAAACTGGAGTGCCCAGACAAGCCGGGCAATGACGATGGAATGGAGGGAGCGCCTTCAAGAGGCTCAAGTGCAGGGCTAAGCGCTCTGGAAGCGCCTGCTCACTCTCCCCTTCCCGCCTCCCCGGCCAAGGTGAGGGGCCGGGCCGGTGATCGTGGGGAGATAATGTCTCAAACTCAATCTCGCACCTCCCCGGAGAAGTTTGGGAGGGGATGCAGCGCGCCTGATCTGTAGCGCGGCGTCTATCGGTTCCGCCACGCCCAGCCGGTCAATCGGACGATCTTGCGCCAGTCCGGCTCGTCTTTCGGCGGCAGAAAGGGACTGGCGCCGCTGCGTTTCCAGTCCGCAAGCTGCTTTTCCAGCAAGGCCATGGCGGCGTAAGCCGGGCGCAGACCGGCAGGCAGGCCAGCGATGGCGCTGCGGGCCTTTTGCAGATGGTTCTCGGCCAGTTCGGCGACCTGAGCGAGTGCCGCGTGCAGGCCCTCACTGTCCTGACCCCGGAAAATCTCGGTTTCGCGAACCCCATTGGCCTCAAGAATGGTCCAGGGCAGCATGATGCGACCCTGCGCGGCGGTAAAGCCGAAGGCGCGCAGATGGCCCAGCATGGCCTGCGCCACCCCGAGATGCCCGGCAGCATCCCCCTGCTCAACCACTTGCCCGCCATTGAGTATCATCGCTGCAAGCTGGAACAGGGTGGAACTGGTTTCCCCGGCATAGCCCTCGAAACTTTCGAGATCGGGCATGGGATCGTCATAAAGGTCGAAGCGGCGCGCTCCGATGAGGCGTTGCAATGTGCCAGCAGGAATAGAGTAACGCGCGATTGTTTCCAGCAAGGCGTCGGCCAACGGGTTCTGCCGCACTTCGCCATGCCCGCCCCCGGTCAGCGCATCATTCCACCATTGCAGGCGGATTTCGCCGGGCTGCGGACCGGACACACGTTCGCGAATGGCGGCGATGTCGGCATTGAAGGCGAGGATCGCCGTGACATGCGGGCGGGATTCCGCCGAAAGCACGAGGGTGGCCAGATAACGGTCGCGGTCATGTTCGCGCAGGAATTGAGCGGCGAAATCGTGGCTGGATGACATCAGCGGGCCTTTTCCACGGCAATCAGCGCGGCGGCCACGGCGCGGTCTTCGGCGAGAAGCACATTATAGGTGCGGATAGCACCGCCGGTCTGGGTCGGCTCGATGATCACGCGCTGCTCGCGTAAGGCCACGCGGATCGCCGGGTCAATGGCAACGATGTCGGGCCCAAGACCGATAAGCAGCACATCGATCCGGTCGGCCAGTTCGATCACCGGTTGCAGGCTGGCCAGGGTCAATTCCGCCGCCGAATTGATGGACCATGCCTGCATGCCCGAAGGCAGGCAGAGCAGCGAACCGCGATGCGACATCTCGGCGAAGCGAAAGCCGCCATTGCCATAGGCGTCGATGCCCACCTGATGCGGGAAATGGCGGAAGGGCTTGGATTGGTCAGGATCGACCTGCATTTGGCTTCACCTCGTAAGCACGCTCTCACCGCTCGTCACCCTCGGGCTCGACCCGAGGGTTCTGTGTTAGCGACTGCTCCTGCATGAGCTCTCGGGTCAGGCCCGAGAGTGACGAACAGCGGGGCGGCCAGCAAGCCACCTCAACAGGACGGCATAACGCCTTACACCGCAGCCCCATCGGGCGAACGCTTCTTCTTGTCCGCATCGGCCTTGTCGTCGTCATCGGTTTTCTGCTTGAGGCCGAAATTGATGAGGATGGGGCCGTTGATGATGACCGAAGAATACATGCCCACCAGGGAACCGAAGGTCATGGCGATGGTGAAGCTGCGCAGCGCCTCGCCGCCAAAGAATACCAGCGGGAGCAGCGCCAGAAGCAGGGTGAACTGCGTCAAGGACGTGCGCACGATGGTCTGGTTGATCGACAGGTCGATCAGTTCCGGCAGCGGCATAGTGCGGTATTTTCGCAGGTTCTCGCGGATACGGTCGGAAATCACCACCGTTTCGTTGAGCGAGATACCCACGAGCGTCAGCACCGCTGCAATGGAGCTGAGATTGAACTCCATGCCCGTCAGCGAGAACAGGCCGATGGTCATGATCAAGTCATGCGACGTGGTCGTCACGGCTGCCATGGCGAATTGCCACTCGAAGCGGAACCAGATGTAGATGAGAATACAGATCAGCGCGACGACGACAGCAATCGTGCCGGTCCAGGCCAATTCGCCCGAGACCGTGCCCGACACGGCTTCGACGCGGCGGACTTCATAATTTTCAGTCGCCAGCGCTTCCTGAACCTGTTGCACCGCAGCCTGGTCGGCCGACTGGCCACCCTCCTGCGCCTGAACTCGGACGAGAACATCCTGCGGCGTGCCGAAGCCCTGCACCTGGATTTCACCGAGGTCGAGGCCGCTCAGCGCCTCACGCACCTGTCCGACATCGGCCGGACCGCCGACATGCTGGATTTCAATCGCCGTGCCGCCGACAAAGTCGATGCCCAGATTGAAGCCCTTGGTGAAGGCCGAACCGATGGAGACCAGGGTCATGATGACGGAGAGCACGATAACCGTGCGCGAAATCTTCATGAACGGAATTTTGGTGCCGTCGGGAATGAAGCGGAAATGCTGGATTTTCAGCTTCTTGGGACGAACGCGCTTGTACCAGAGGTTCACCTGATAGGAGGTAACCGTATAGGAGGTGAAGAGCGAGGTCAGAATGCCGAGGCCCAGGGTCACGGCAAAGCCCTGAATGGGGCCCGAGCCCATGAAATACAGCACCACGGCCGCCACGAGCTGGGTCAGGTGGGAGTCGATGATGGTGCCCCAGGCGCGCTCGAAACCGGCATTGATCGCCTGTAGCGGCGATTTCCCGGACGCCTGCTCCTCACGCATTCGCTCGTAGATCAGCACGTTGGCGTCCACGGCCATGCCGATGGTCAGAACGATACCGGCAATACCCGGCAGGGTCAGCGTCGCCCCCAGCGTCGAGAGCGCGGCAAAGATCAGGATAATGTTGAGGATCAGCGAGACATTGGCGAACACGCCCCACACGCCATAGGCCATGACCATGAAGACGAGAACCAGCACGGAGGCGATGACGCCGGCGGTGAAACCGGCCTGAATGGAATCGGCGCCAAGGCTGGCATCGACCGTCCGCTCCTCGATGACGTCGAGGCTGGCCGGCAGCGCGCCGGCGCGCAGCAGCACGGCGAGGTCATTGGCCGTCGCCGTGGTGAAGGAACCGCTGATCTGGCCCGAGCCGCCGGTGATGGGCTGCTGGATGACCGGGGCGGTGATGACGGTATTGTCCAAGACGATGGCGAAGCGCTGGTTGACATTGCGCGAGGTCAATTCGCCGAAAGTGATGGCGCCACGCGTGTCGAACTTGAAGCTGACGACCGGAATATTGCGCTGCGAATCATAGGCCGGCTGGGCATCGACCAGCGATTCACCGCCAATGGCGACGTCTTCGTAGAGCAGTTCGCGTCCGCCATCCTGGCTGGGCAGGATCATAGTGCCGACCGGCAGGCCCTGAACGTCGGCCTGCTCGGCAGTCATGCCGGGATAGACCAGGTGGAAGGTGAGGCGCGCGGTCTGGGAAATGATATTCTTGAGGCGCTCGCTATCGCCGAAGCCCGGCACCTGCACCATGACGCGGGTATCGCCCTGGCGCTGGATGGTGGGCTCGGTGGTGCCCAATTCGTCGATACGGCTGCGAATGACTTCCATCGACTGCGCCACGAGCGAACTCATGCGCTGATTGATGCCCTCGGGTGTCAGCGTGATGGTCAGGCGCCCGTCGGCGGTTTCGCCGAAGCTGAGTTCCTCGACGCCGGCGCCGGAAAACATGAAGTCGCTGAGCGTGTTCTGGAGGCCGCGAATGGCGGTTTCCGCCTGCGCCTTCTGGCTCGGATCAGTCAGCTCGATGGAAATGGTATTGCGGGCCACATCGGTGGTGATGATGTTGCCGATGCCGTTCTGGGTCGCCAGTGTGTTGCGCGCATCGCGGCGGATGTCGCTGAGGCGCTGCGTTACGATGCCTTCGCGGTTGACCTCGAGCAGCAGGTGCGAACCGCCCTGCAGGTCAAGGCCGAGAACCAGACCCGGCTGCGGCAGCCAGCCCGGCAACGCTTCCTGAACGGATTTGGGCAGGAAATTGGGCGCTGCAAGCAGGATACCCGCGATCGCGACAAACAGGATGACGAAGACGCGGAACGGCGACTGATTCATAAAAGACGTCCTGAAAAGGCAGAAAAGCCGGGGCGTTGCGCCCCGGCCAGCTTGGCAACCCGCTTAGGCGGGCTTGTTGTCGTTGACCGGCTCGGACTTGGAGCGGACATCCGCCACCATGCCGCGCACCAGCTTGACCTTGACGCCCTGGGCGATCTCGACTTCGAGATCCTCGCCCTCGACAGCCTTGGTCACCTTGCCGATAATGCCGCCGGTGGTCACCACGGTGTCGCCGCGGCGAATGGCCGACAGCATGGCCTGCTGGGCCTTGAGGCGCTTCTGCTGCGGACGGAAAATCAGCAGCCAGAAGATCAGGACCAGCAGGGCGATCGGCATGAGCTGAACCAAAATGTCAGTCATGCCGCCAGTTGCCCCAAGCGCATCCTGTGCATAGGCGGGCGTTACAAACATCAAGCGATCTCCTAAGTATTTTTCTTGTCGTTTCTGGTGGAAGGGGACGCCGCCGCACCTGACACCTCAGGCAGTGGACGCTAATGGGCTTGTCCGCACTTGCGCCCCGGCCAAAATCGCGCGGACTATACATTTGGGTATTCGTGATTGCAAAGCCAATCCGGGTGCGGCAATCGCGACTGAAAATGTGAAGGACTAGACAGTTGAAGACCAAGGACCATCTGGGCAGAATTGCCGACGCACTCGAAACGATCGCGGCGGCGCTGAACCCGGAGGCACAGGCCCGCGCCTTCGTGCTCGGCCCGGAAAATGCCTATCACTGGCAGGGCGACAGAGGCGCGCTCCTCGCCGTGCCCAAGGTGAGCCGGGTGCCGCTCGCCATGCTGAAGGGCATCGACCATGTCCGCGACCTGCTGCTGGCCAATAGCGAGCAATTCGCGCGCGGCCACGGCGCCAACAATGCCCTGCTCTGGGGTGCGCGGGGCATGGGCAAGTCCTCGCTGGTCAAGGCCATCCATGCCGATATCGAATCGCGCAGCGGCTTCGAGCGGCTGGTGCTGGTGGAAATCGCCCGCGAAGACCTCGAAACCCTGCCCCTGCTGATGCGCGCCATTGCCGATCAGGATGCCCGCTTCATTGTTTTCTGCGACGATCTGAGCTTCGACTCCGGCGAAACCAGCTACAAATCGCTCAAGACCATCCTCGATGGCGGGCTGGAAGGCCGGCCGGACAATGTGCTGTTCTACGCCACATCCAATCGCCGCCATCTCATGCCGCGCGACATGATCGAGAACGAGCGCGCCACCGCGATCAATCCCGGCGAGGCCGTGGAAGAAAAGGTGTCGCTGTCCGACCGCTTCGGGCTGTGGCTGGGCTTCCACAATTCCGACCAGGACACCTATCTGGCCATGGTCGCCGGCTATGCCGAATTTTATGGCCTCACCATCGATGCCGAAAATTTGCGGGCAAGGGCCATCGAATGGGCGGCGACGCGCGGCGCCCGCTCCGGCCGTGTTGCGATCCAATTGGTTCGGACCCTGGCCGGCGAGGAAGGCAAGACGGTTTAGAGGATCGCTCCGGAATTCGGAGCGCTTCGCGCCCCCGGATAAACTTGTCCCGGCAATCCAGCTTGCGGAGGCATGGACCACCGGGACAAGTGTAAAGCCCGATGGTGACGCTAGCATAACAGTCCTTGGCTTGAGGACTGCGCAATCATGAAAAAAGGCCGGAGCACCACGCCCGGCCTTTTTTCGATTCTGGAGGTCGGCAGACTTAGCCGGCGAGCAGCGGGACCGGATCGACCGGGGTTGCACCCTTGCGCAGTTCGAAATGCAGTTGCGGGCGGGAGACGGAGCCGGTCTGGCCGACAGTTCCGATGGCCTGGCCGCGGCTGACCACGGCGCCCTTGGCCACGCTCATGTTCTTGAGGTGAGCATAGGCGGAAACGAAGCCATTGGGGTGACGGACCAGGATCAGATTGCCATAGCCTTCCACGCCGGAGCCGACATAGATGACCGTGCCGTTTTCGGCGGCCTTGACGCTGGACCCTTCCGGCACGTCGATATTGATGCCGGTGCCGCGCGAGGCGGCAAAATCGGTGATGACCCGTCCGGAAACCGGCCAGCCGAACTTGTCATTGCCCGATAGTGCCGGCTCGGCAGCGGGTGCGATGGACGCCTGCTGCTGCACGGCGACCGGCGCAGCAACGGGCTGGGCGACGGGCGCGGGCGTAGCAGTTACCGGAGCCGCAGCGACCGGGGTAGCGGCAGCGGGCGCGGCCAGATTGGTCGGACGCTCCGCCGGCAGAACCCCGCCGGTCGTGGTGGGCGCGATGCTCGCAATCTGGGTGGCGGGGGCGCCGGCATTGAGATCGCCGCGACCGGGAATGGTGATCTTCTGGCCGACAATGATCTTGTCGGGCGAGGACAGGCCATTGGCCAGAACGATGGCCTGCGCCGTGACGTCATAGCGACGAGCGATGGTGTGGAGCGATTCACCGGCGGCGATGGTGTGCGTATAGCCATTGGTGTTCGCGGCGGCCTGAACGGGCACGCTGGAATTCACCGGCAGCGCGGAGGATGCGGCGGGATTGACGCCCATGGCGATTGCCGGAGGTGTGGCCGGCATCGGGGCAAGAGTCTGCTGTGCGGGCATGGTCTGGGTGGCTCCCATTGAGGTCGATGAGTTCAGCGGCGGCAGGGCCTGGGTCTGTACGCCCGGCGCGACGACAGGTGCGTTATTCGCGAATGACGGCTGGGCAAAACCATTGCCGACCGGCGCGGGCGGCAGCGTATTGCCACCACCGCTCCAACCACCCCCAACAGGCGCGGGCGGCAGATATTGCGATGCGGCGACCTGCGTGGATTGCGGCGCACCAAGACTGGCGGGCATCGGCTGATTGAACGTGGGAGATGGAGCCTGCGCCACCGAGCCGGTCACGGTCGGGTCGCCAAAAGAGCGGCTACCCAGGCTGTTACAACCGGACAAGGCGACCGCAGCCGCGATCATTCCGGCAATGGCGACCGTTCTTCTCGGCCGCAGAGAGACGCGAATACTCATCGGCTTACTCTTACGCAGGTACTACTCAACAACTGAGTGTGAGACTAGGCCGGTAAGGTAAAGACGAGTTTAAAGCCGATGCGATTTGAGTGAATTCGTCTCGACGCGATTCAGGGATGGGTAGGGTTAACGCAGCGGCGCGGCACAGGAGTAAGTCATGCGCTCTCGGCAGCTACCGTGCCCAACGGGGATTCTACCGCCTATCGTCACCACCCGGTTTATCCGGGTGGTCCATGTTGCCGCCAAGATGGATTGCCGGGACAAGCCCGGCAATGACGATCGTTGTGACACTCAGCTTTAAGCCTACCGACCCTTGAGCCCGATGGTCGCGAGCCGCGCCAATGCGCCCCGGTGCGTCTGCTGCAATGCGAAAGGCGTGACGGTGATGGCATTACCGCGCCGCAGCACTTCGAAATCGGCCTCGGGATCGAGCGGCAGCGGCGTTTCGGGAATCGCCATGAAGAACTCGCCCGCATTGTCGCTGGGATAGTAGCGAATGGGCGAACGGGAGAAGCGCTGGTGGGCGACGGCGGAAAGGCCCGTCACTTTGCTGGTGCCGCAATAGGGGAAGTTGACGTTGTAAAAGACATCGTCCCCGTCATGGGCGCCAAGAATGGCATCCACCACTTCCGCGCCAAAACGGGCGGCATTGGCCCAGTCGGGGTCATGGGTGATCGCATAATCCATGGACTGGCTCATGGCGATGCCGATAGCGCCCTGCAAGACCCCTTCCCGCGCCCCCGCCGCGGTGCCGGAGCAATTGACGATGTCGCCCAGATTCTGTCCGGCATTGACCCCGGACAGAACGAGATCGGCGGGCTTGTCACCCAGAAGGTGGGTCATGGCGGCGACGACGCAATCGGCGGGAGAGCCGCCCTTGACCGAGAAACGGCGCGGGCCGTGCTCGACATAGGACAATTCGCGCCCGAAGCTGAAGCGGTGTCCCGCCCCGGACTGATTGCCGTCGGGAGCCACGATCCACACATCGTCCGAAAGCGCCGCGGCAATGTCGGCCATGATGGCCAGGCCCGGCGCATCCACGCCATCGTCATTGGTGAGCAGGATGCGCAGGCCCATATCAGCGGCCGCCGATGGAGGTAAGCCCGTTCATGTAAGGCTGGAGCGCCTCGGGAATCAGCACCGAGCCGTCTTCCTGCTGATAATTCTCCAGAACGGCGATCAGGCAGCGGCCGACCGCCGTGCCGGAGCCGTTGAGCGTGTGGACATAGCGCGGCGCCTGCTTTTCGCCGGCGGGGCGATAGCGCGCCTCCATGCGGCGGGCCTGAAAATCGCCGCAGACGGAAACCGAGGAAATCTCGCGATACGTGTCCTGCCCCGGCAGCCAGACTTCGATGTCATAGGTCTTGCGCGCACCAAAGCCCATATCACCGGTGCACAGGGTCATGACCCGGTAATGGAGGCCCAGCCTTTGCAACACCGTCTCGGCGGCGGCGAGCATGCGCTCATGCTCGGAAATGGCCTGTTCAGGCGTGGTGATGGACACCAGCTCGACCTTGTTGAACTGATGCTGGCGCAGCATGCCGCGCGTGTCGCGACCCGCCGAGCCGGCCTCCGAGCGGAAGCAGGAGGTGAGCGCGGCAAAGCGCAGCGGCAATTCTTCTTCCGCCAGGATGGATTCGCGCACCATATTGGTCAGCGGCACCTCTGCGGTGGGGATCAGCGCCAGACGGTTTTCGCCATGGGCGGTGAAGAAAAAATCGCCGTCGAACTTGGGCAATTGGCCGGTGCCGAACATGGCCTCGTCGCGCACCAGAACCGGGGGCTGCACTTCAAGATAGCCGAATTCGCTCGTGTGAAGATCCAGCATGAACTGGCCCAGCGCCCGTTCGAGCCGGGCGATCTGGCCCTTGAGAATCACGAAACGGCTGCCCGAAAGCTTGGCGGCGGTTTCGAAATCCATGTCCTTTTCGGCAACGCCGATGTCGAAATGCTCTTTCGGCGCGAAGGCGAAGACCGGCTTGGGCGGGCGCGCTTTGGCAGCGGTTTCCGGCGAGCCATTAGGCCCGAAATATTCGACATTGCCGGCCTCGTCGTCGCCGACCGGCACATCGTCATAGGCCATGTTGGGGATAGCGGACAGCGCGTCGCGCAGCTCTTTCTCTACGTCGCGTTCTTCGGCCTCGCCGGCGGGGATGATCTCCTTGAGCCGGGCGACTTCCGCCATCAGCTCGGCAGCCCGGGCATCGTCCTTCTGCGCCTTGGCCTGGCCGATCTGCTTGGAAAAGACATTGCGCTTTTCCTGTGCCTCGTTGAGGCGCGAAATGATCTGGCGGCGGCGCTCGTCGATACCGATGAGATCGGAGGCGCGGACGGACACGTTCTTGCGCTGCGACATGGCTTGGTCGAAGGCGTCAGGATTGTCTCTGATCCACTTGATATCGAACATCGTCGTTACGGGCCGCGCCCGCCTCTGGTTGAAAAAACTAAGCCGCCCTGCCCCAAGCCGGGCAAGGCGGCCGGGACAGGACGGAATGGATTGTCGCGATCAGGCGGAGGCCGCTTCTTCGGCCAGCTTCTTGGCGCGGCGGCGCTCCACCATCCTGACGGATTGTATGGCGAGTTCGTAGAGGCCGTACATGGGGATGGCAAGACCGATCTGCGAGATCGGATCGGGCGGCGTAATGAAGGCCGCCACGGCCAGAATTCCGACAATGGCGTAGCGACGACCCTTCTTGAGCTGCTCGACATTGATCAGGTCAATCTGCGCCAGGAGCGTCAACACGACGGGAAGCTGGAAACAGACGCCAAAGGCCAGGATCAGCGTCATGGCCAGGCCCAGATATTCGGACACCTTAGCCAAAAGCTTGATTTCTTCGGTCTGCATGCCGGCGAAAAAGCCGAGCGCCATGGGCAGGACCACGAAATAGACCATGCAGGCGCCCAGGAGGAAGAAGATCGGCGTGGCGATCAGGTAGGGCACCAGCGCCTTGCGCTCATGCTTGTAGAGGCCGGGCGCGACGAAGCGGTAAATCTGGGTGGCAAGATAGGGAAAGCCCAGAAAGATCGCGCCGAAAAACGCCAGGTTGAGCTGGGTGAAGAAGAATTCCTGTGGCGCGGTATAGATCAGCTCCATATCGCCCGGATTGGGATAGATAGAGCGAAAGGGATTGAGCAGGATGTCGAAAATCCGCCCGGCAAAGATGAAACAGATGATCATCAGCGCCACGATGGCGATGGCGCTGTGGATCAGGCGCTTGCGCAATTCGATGAGATGCTCGAGCAGCGGCGCTTCGCTGCCCGCAAGCTCGTCCTCGGGCTCCTGCGCCGTCTTGCTCTTGTCTTCGATCCGCTTGCTGTCGGCCATGATTTAGCTCTTCTCGGCCGGTTCGGCAGGCTTCTTGCGCGGGGCGCGGGGCTTTTTCGGGGCGGCTGCAGCGTCCACGACCGGCTTGCTCGCGGCGGCGCCGGATTTGGCGCGCGGCTTCGGCGCCGGCTTGGCAGCAGCCGGCGCGGCATCGGCCTTGGCAGCGGGAGCGGCCCGCTTCACGGCAGGCTTGGCTGCCTTGGCTGTTGCTGCTTTTGGATTCACGGCCTTGGGAGCGGGCGCGGCAGCGGGCTGTTCCGGCGCAGCCTTGGGCTTGAAGCCATATTCGCTGGCCAGTTCAGTGCTGGTCTTGGCTGGCGACATGCCAGCCTTTTCCTTGATGGCGTCGGCGACGCTTTCCACCTTGGGATCGGTGGGCGCGAGCGCCCCGGACGGCTTCTGCTGCCCGTCCTTGCCGATGGCATTGAATTCCTTGCGGATTTCATCGGCGGTCTGCTTGAGCGGGTTGGTAATCGAATTGCGCAGGCTGCGCACTTCATCAAGCCCGGTCGTCTTGTTGATCTCGCGCTGGAAATCTCGGCCCATGCGCTGAATCTGCCCGACGACCTTGCCCACCTTGCTCATGACGACCGGCAGGTCCTTGGGGCCGATAAAGATCAGCGCCACGACGCCGATCACCATTATCTCTGTCCAGCCTAGGCCGAGCATGCGAAAAGTCTCCGATTGGCGGCAATGCCACCTTTAGTGGTGAAGGCGGGACGTCGATCAGGCGTCCTTGCTCTTGTCCACTTCGCGGGCATCGATCTCGGCACCGGCCTGAATACGCTCGGCGGGCTTGTCGTCGTCCTTCATGCCCTTCTGGAAGGCTTTGATGCCGGAGGCGACTTCACCCATCATGCCGGAAATCTTCCCGCGGCCGAAGAGCAGGATAACGACGACGGCGACAACGAGAATGCCCCAAATAGACGGCGCGTGCATAATAGTCTCCCTAGAACCCGGATGCGCTTGGAGCGCTATAGATAGACCGAGAAATAGGTTTAATCGCGCCCAAACACAAGAACGTGTTCCGGGTTGAGGACAAGGAAAATGTCCTGTCCCGGAGTCAAAGTGCCATTGGCGGGCTGGCGGACGCCGAGCGGCGCATCGAGCCCATCGATCTTGACCTCGAGCAGATCGACGCCGATGGCATCGCGCCTCGCCACGATTCGTCCAGGCGTTCCGGGGCTTTCGGCCCGCACCTGAACGCCCCCGACCGGGCGGATCGCCACCGTCACCGGCGTTCCATCGGCAAAGCCGGGCGCGGCCACCGGCCCGAGAGGGGTCTGGGCAATGCCGGAATGGACATGCGTTTCCACCTCGCCCAGCGGCGAAAGGAAGCGGGCCGCTGCCAGATCCACGGGCTGGCGATAAAGCTCTTTCGCCGTGCCGATCTGGGCGATGCAGCCATGGCGCAGCAGCGCCACGCGGTCGCCCATGATCATCGCTTCCTCGGGATCGTGGGTGACGACGAGGCTGGTCGCATTGGTTTCGCGCAGCACCGCCAGCGTCTCGTCGCGCACAGTTTCGCGCAGCCGCGCATCGAGGCTGGAAAACGGCTCGTCGAGCAAGAGCAGGCCCGGTCGCGGCGCGACGCTGCGGGCCAGAGCCAGGCGCTGCTGCTGCCCGCCCGACAATTGATGCGGGAAATCTTTCTCGCGCCCGGCCAGACCGACGCGGCGCAGCGCGGCGCGAGCCTGATCCAGCGCCGCGGCCCGGCCAAGACTTTTCAGCCCAAACAGCACATTCTGCAGCACCGTCAGATGCGGAAACAGCGCGTAGTCCTGAAACATGAGGCCAATACCACGCCGGTCGGGCGGGACGGTCCGGCCGGGCGCCGACATGACCTCGCCATTGATGCGCAGCGCCCCAGCGCTGACCGGCTGAATGCCCGCCGCCACCCGCAGCGCGGTGGATTTCCCCGACCCCGATTCCCCGAGGAGACACACGATTTCGCCGGGCCGGAGCGATAAATGCAGATGGTCGAGCACCGGACGATTGCCCAGTTCGACACAGACGCCGTCAAATTCCAGCGAAGCGGCGAAGGACACGCCCGCCGTACCCCGCATGCCCCAGTTCTGCACGTCGCCCGACTGCGCCCGCCCGGTCATCAATTCTCCTCGTCCGCGTCACCGTCGCCCGGATCTGAAGGATCGAGCGGGTCTTCGTCCTCGCGCAATTCGCCATCGAAAGGCAAGGGAATCTGCAAACCGGGCGGCAGGCGGCCGGAAAGCAGCCCGGCTCCCTTGAGTTCATCCAGACCCGGCAGGTCCGAAAGCCGTTCCAGGCCGAAATGATCGAGAAAGGCATCGGTCGTGCCATAGGTGACCGGGCGGCCGGGGCTGCGGCGGCGGCCGCGCATGCGCACCCAGCCCGCTTCCATCAGCAGGTCCAGCGTCCCCTTGCCGGTGGCAACGCCACGCACATCCTCGATTTCAGCCCGCGTGGCGGGCTGGTGATAGGCGATGATGGCGAGGGTTTCGAGCGCGGCGCGCGACAGCGGCCGTGTCTCCTGCTCCTCGCGGCGCAACAGGAATCCGAGGTCTTCGGCGGTGCGAAAGGCCCAGCCATCCCCCCGGCGGACCAGATTCACCCCCCTGCCCGCATAGTCGGCCTGCACGGCCCGCAGTAAGGCTTCGATGTCGGCGCCCTGTTCCAGATAGGGCGCAATGTCGCTGACGCGCAACGGCTCGGACGAAGCGAAGAGCAGCGCTTCGACAATGCGCAGGAGACGACGCAGAACCTCGCCCTGCTCCTCGATCGGCGCGGAATCGTTCACCTGTCCTCGCTCCTGCGGCGGCGCAGCAGCAAGGGTCCGAATGTCTCGGACTGGCGCATGTCGATCGAACCGAGCCGCACCAGTTCGAGGCTGGAGGCGAAGCTGGAGGCGCGCACCGTGGCGCGCTCGGCGGGTATTGCCAGATAATCGGCCAGATAGGTGTCCAACGGCACCCATTCCTGACTTTCCCCGATCAGCCGCTCCAGAATGTCGCGGGCATCCTGCAAGGACCAGACGGTGCGGACGAGCGGCGAATAATCGACATTGATGCCCCGTTCGCGCTGGGTCGAATAGGCCTTGAGCAGATCGAAAAGGCCGGCCTCCCAGAGCGAGCGGCGCGAAATTTGCAGCGGTTCGGGGGCGCCCCGCGCATAAATCTGAAACCCGAGGCGCGGCCGGTTCATCAATTTGTTGGCGGCGACCCGCATGGCTTCGAGGCGCTTGAGCCGGAATTGCAGCATGGCCGCCAGCATTTCCCCGCTCGGCTCGTCATCGCCTTGCGCCTGCGGCACCATGAGCCGGCTCTTGAGATAGGCGAGCCAGGCCGCCATGACCAGATAATCCGCCGCCACCTCGATCCGGCGCTCGCGCACATTGTCGATGAACGCCAGATATTGCTCGGCAAGCGCGAGGACGGAAATATTGGCGAGATCGACTTTCTGCCGCCGCGCCAGATCGAGCAGCAGATCGAGCGGGCCTTCATAGCCGCCGACATCGACGCGCAGAACCTCATCCGCCGGCACCGGCGGCGGCGTTTCGAACCAGTCGGTTTGTGCGCTCGTCATCAGGTTTTAGTGCCGGTGGACCTCATGGTCCATCCTTGGCCGCTGCTGCGGCCAGCGTCAAGGATCACCAATGTCACCTCCCGGTTTATCGGGGTGGTTCATTGGTTCGAAGGATGGATTGCCGGGACAAGCCCGGCAATGGCGATGATTGGTGGAGTGGGGCTGGATTTGGGCCAGCCCCAGAATTTTCTAAAGCAGCAGGCAATCGCCGCCGGCAGCGCGGATATTGTTGCAGATATTGGCGGCGGCATCGCGGGACGCGGCGGGGACCAGAACGCGATAGTAGATGCCGCGTTCGCCAAGATCGACACGCTGGATTTCCGGGCTCGAGCCGCTGAACAGCACGCCATAGCGGGTTGCCATGGACTGGGCCGATTGACGCGCCGCCTCCTCGCTGCGCTGGGACGCCAATTGCACATAGGCAGCAGCCCCGCCGGTCGTGGCGCTTATCGAAGGCGTGGCGGCGGCAGGCTGGGCGACAGGAGCGACCAACGCGCCATTGGCGGAAGCAGCGGGCACCGCCGCCGCGGCCAGAGCGCTCGCCGCGGCCTGCGCGAAATCAGCGGGACGGTCCATCGGAATTGTGACGCTGCGGCCGGCCAGCGCCGCGCCACTGGCATCGACGACCGGAACAACCGAGCCAGGCGACACCACGGCAACGGTCGGGACCGGAATGGAAGCGGCTGCAGGAGCGGAAGCGGCCGCCTGCTCGCCGCTGGCAATGGCGCTGGCGATCAGATCGGGCGTGGAGAAATCGGCACCCGGAACCTCGGGCACATTGGGCCGCTCGACAGGCAGGATGGACGAGCCAGCCATGCTGTCGGCGCCGCTGATAATGGTGCCGTCGGGGCGAACCGTTACTGTTCGGACCTTGCGGTTGACCAGGCCATCCACATTGGGATCGACACTGGTGCCGTCCTCGGAGATCAGCGTACCGCTATTGGCGATCGCCGCCTCGGACAAAGCGGCTTCGTCGGCCTGATCGCGCGGCACGATCTGTTCGTCCGCCGCATTGCCAGCGCCAGAAATTTCATTGAATACAACCGATTGCGAGCTGGTGGTCTCGGTTGGCGCGGGCACTTCCTTGACGACATTGTTGTCGGCCAGCAGCAGCGGCGCGGGTCCAGTGGGTGTGCTGCCCTGCCCAAGAACCCAGTAGAGGCCAAGCCCGGCCACACCCAACAGGCCGACGGCGACCAGCGGACCAACGACGGCACGGGAAAGCGCGAAGCCCCGGCGCGGGCGCGGCTCAACCAAATCCAGATCATCGGCAACGACATCGGCCGGCGCAGCGTGCGGCTCCACCCATTCAACGTGAGCGCCCGTCGCGGCGGCGGCGGCCAGAATGGCGTCATCCACAGAACCGGGTTCGGTATGCCGCGCCATGGGAGGAACCTCGGCGGGCGGCAAAGTCGGCGTCGCCAGGCTGCGCAGCGCCGGACTGGGAGAACGCACCTGTTCGACCTCGTCCTGCGCGCGCTGCACCACCGGTGCGAGCAGACGCTCAATATCGGTCAGCGCATCGCCCGGATCGCGTTCAGGAAACGGCGCCGCAACAGGGGCCGAATTCTCCTCAACCGGGTCCATTTCGACGGCATCCGGCTCGACGAAGGCGGCAATTGGCTCCGGCGCGGTTTCGCGCGCGGCGGGTGCGCCGAGACCGAAGACCGGCGGCACACCGAAATTATCCTCACCCCTGACGGGGCCATCGGCAACGGGAAGCGGCTCGGGCGGCGTCATGTCGCTGGCCAGTTCAGCCGCGATGAGATCGGCCAGACCATCGAAATCCAGCGCTTCGGAATCGGGGGAAGATGCTGCTGCTTTCATCGGTTCCGGCGTCAGCGCCGGCGCGACCGGCAGGACCGGAGCGGGCTTGCCCGCCAGCGTACTGGCCGGCCCAGCAGCGCGGTCAGAAAAATCGTTCAGCGAAAAATCGAAATTGAACGGGTCCGCCTCCGGCTTCCGCTCTGCAGGCGCACCGGGAATACGCACCGGCGCGGCGGCAGCGGGCGGCGTATCGGCGCCCGGAATGCGAACCGTTGGAGCAGGTTCGTTGGCAGCTTGCGGCGTACGTGCACTATGGTCGGAGCGCGCATCGTCGGCCATCAGCCTGGCGAGTTCGGCAATAAGATCGTCCGGTGCGTCAGTCTGTGCGGCCATTGATTGCGGTTTCGCCGACGTCATCTGGCAGCGCCCCTATTATTTGGATCGGCCCAGTCAAAGGCCGGCCCGCGAGTGTTCACACCAATGCGCCCGAATTATGAAAGCTCCTCTGGCGCAGTGACCCCCAGAATCCCCAAACCATTGCGGATCACCTGACGTACCGCATCGACAAGAGCGAGTCGAGCAAGCGTCAAATTCGCGTCCGAAAGGTTAACAAAGCGTAAATCATAATCATCCTTGCCCTTGGCCCAGAAGCCATGGAAAGCCGCCGCCAGGTCGTGAACATAGAATGCGACACGATGCGGCTCATGCGCGATGGCCGCCGCAGCGGCAATGCGCGGCCATGCGCCGAGGAGGCGGATCAGCTCGATATCAGCGGCGCTGGCGAGCCGTTCGACCTCCGCTCCGGCAAGGGCGGCGGGCGAAATATCGAGTTCGGGCATGTCGCGCGCCGCTGTGCGGAAGATCGAGCAGGCGCGGGCATGGGCATATTGGACATAGAAGACGGGATTGTCGCGGGTCTGCTCCTTGACCAGCGCGAAATCAAAATCCATGGACGCATCATTGCGCCGGAACAGCAGCATGAAACGGGTAGCGTCCGGCCCCACTTCCTCCACCACGTCGGCCAGCGTCACCAGATCGCCCGAGCGCTTGCTCATCTTGAACGGCTCGCCGTTCTTGAGCAGGCGGACGAGCTGGCAGATGCGCACGTCGATGTCGGCCTCTCCGTGGGAAACCGCCTTCACCGCCGCCTGCAGGCGCTTCACATAGCCGGAATGGTCGGCGCCCAGCACGTTGATCATGTGCTTGAAGCCGCGCAGATATTTGTTGCGGTGATAGGCGATGTCGGCGGCGAAATAGGTGTAGGAGCCGTCGGACTTGATCAGGGCGCGGTCGGTGTCGTCGCCATAATCCTGCGCCCGGAACAGGGTCTGCTCGCGGTCTTCCCAATCTTCGGGCGTCTTGCCCTTGGGCGCTTCGAGCCGGCCTTCATAGACCATGCCCTCCTCGCGCAGCCAGGCCAGCGTCTTTTCGATGTCGCCGCCGGGGCCATGCAATTGGCGCTCCGAGAAGAACACGTCGTGATGGATGTTGAGCTGGGCCAGATCGGCCTTGATCAGCACCATCATCACGCCGAGAGCCGCTTCGCGGGCGATCAGCACCGCTTCGTCCTCCGGCAGATCGAGCAGCGCCTCGCCATGTTCGGCGGCCAGCGCCTGCCCCACGGCGACGAGATAGTCACCGGGATAGAAGCCGGGCGGAATTTCGATGCTCTCGCCCAGCGCCTCGCGATAGCGCAACAGCGCCGAGCGACCGAGAATGATGGTCTGCCCGCCGGTATCGTTGATGTAATATTCGCGCGTCACGTCATAGCCCGACCAGGCCATGAGCGAGGCCAGGGCATCGCCGAAGACCGCGCCCCTCGTATGGCCGACATGCATGGGACCGGTGGGATTGGCAGAGACGAATTCGACGTTGACGCGCTCGCCCTTGCCGATATCGGAGCGGCCATAATTGTCGCCCTGCGCGCCCACAGCCTTCAGCACCTGATGCCAGATCTCGTTGGACAGCCGGAAATTGATGAAGCCGGGGCCGGCGACCTCCACGGATTCGACATCGGGCGCATGCGCGAAACGGCCGGCCAGCGCGACGGCCAGTTCACGCGGATTCTTGCCCAGCGGCTTGGCCACGACCATGGCGGCATTGGTGGACAGGTCGCCATGGGCTGGATCGCGCGGTGGCTCCACCACGACACGCGACAGCAGCGCCTCGTCAAGCTCCGGATGGTCGGCACGAAGGGCTTCGATGACCCGTGTGGTGAAGAGGGCGAAGATATCCATGACAAACCTGCGGAAAATGGTCGGGCCGGGTTAACGGAAATCCGGTCGAGCGTCAAACAGGCGCTGATAGGCGTCGAGCGCATATGGATCGGTCATCCCGGCGACGAAATCGGCGACGATGCGGGCCCGCGCCGCTCCATCGGCGCTCCGACCCGCCCTGCCCCAGGCCTCCGGCATGTCGGGCTCGGCCATGTAATGGGCAAAGAGCCGCTCCACCACCGCTTCGCTTTCCAGCACCGGCCCCATGACGCTTTCGTGCCGGTAGACCCGCGCGAACAGGAATTGCTTGAGCTGCTTTTCCGCCGCCGCCATCGAGGGTGAAAAGGTAACCAGCGTCTGACCGGCCATGCGCACATCCTCCACCGAGGCGACGCCGGACGCGGCAATCCTGGCGGCGCTCGTCGCAATGACGTCCTCCACCGCGCGCGTGATCATGCGGCGCTGCACTTCATGGGTCTGCCGCTGGACGGCAATATCGGGGTAGCGATCCAGCACCTCGGCCACGATCGGCCCCGCCATCGGGACATCGAGAAAATCTTCGAGCCCGACCAGTTCGGCCCGCAGGGCATCGTCGATGTCGTGGGCGTTGTAGGCGATGTCGTCGGCAATAGCCGCCACCTGCGCTTCAAGGCTGGCATGGCTGTCGAGGCGCAGATCGGCCGGGACGGGAATGACATCGAGCCCGGACGGCAGGCCCTCCTCCTCATAGCGGCCGAATGGCGCGCCTTTGGCATCGATCAACGGGCCATTGTGCTTGAGAATGCCTTCGAGGCTTTCCCAGGTCAGGTTGAGCCCATCATGCTCGGCATAGCGATTTTCCAGCAGGGTAACGACGCGCAGCGCCTGAACATTGTGATCGAACCCGCCGAAATCGGCCATCGCCCGGTGCAAGGCGCGTTCTCCGGCGTGGCCGAAAGGCGTGTGGCCCAGATCGTGGCTCAGCGCCACGGCTTCCGCCAGATCTTCGTTCAGTCCCAGTGCGCGGGCAATGGAACGGGCAATCTGGCTGACTTCGAGCGTGTGGGTCAGCCGATTGCGGAAATGGCGGCCTTCATGGGCCAGAAAGACCTGCGTCTTGTGCTGCAACCGACGAAAGGCGGTCGAATGAATGATGCGGTCGCGGTCGCGCTGAAATTCGTTGCGCGTCGGGCTGGGGCCGGTGCCGTAGAGCCGCCCGAGGGACAGGCCGGGCTTGCTGGCATAAGGGGCAGTCTCACTCATGTGTGTTCGCGGGCCTTTGCAATGGCGCTCCGAGCGCCTATCTTAGCTGCATTGTTATGACATTACGAATGTCCGGACCTTTCCATGACAGACGCTGCCCTTGCTGATCGCCCCGCCGTAACGCTTTCGGATCGCGCCGCCAAGCGCGTCTCGCGCATCGTGGCCAAGGAGGCGCCGGGAACAGTGCTGCGCGTGTCCGTGGCCGGGGGCGGCTGTTCGGGTTTCCAGTATGAATATAATCTGGTGCAGGAAACGGCCGGCGAGGACGATTTCGTGCTGCAAAAGGACGACGCCATCGTGCTGATCGATTCGCTGAGCCTGGAATTCATGGGCGGCGCGGAAATCGACTTCGTGGACGATCTGGTTGGCCAGTCCTTCCAGATCAAGAACCCCAACGCGGTCGCCTCCTGCGGCTGCGGCACCAGCTTCGCGGTCTGACATGACCCTGCGCATAGCCACCTGGAACATCAACGGAATCAAGGCCCGGATCGAGCTGCTGCTGCGCTGGCTCGAAGAGGAAAAGCCGGACATCGTCGGCTTGCAGGAAATAAAGTCCATCGACGAGGGCTTTCCGCGCGCCGAGATCGAGGCGTTGGGCTACAATATCGAGACCCACGGCCAGAAAAGCTGGAACGGGGTCGCCCTGCTCTCCAAAATCCCCTTCGATGAGGTGCATCGCGGCTTGCCCGGCGATGATGCCGACGAGCAGTCACGGCTGATCGAGGGTGTGTTTTCCGTCGATGGCGGGGTAGTGCGGGTCTGCAATATCTACCTGCCGAACGGTAACCCGGTGGATACGGAAAAATTCCCTTATAAACTGGCCTGGATGGATCGACTCAACCGCTTCGTCGCGGCGCGGCTGGAACTGGAGGAGCCGTTCGTCCTGATGGGCGATTTCAACCTCATCCCCGCCCCTATCGACGCCCACGATCCCGACGCCTGGTGGGGCGACGCGCTTTACCGGCCGGAAAGCCTCGAAAAATTCCGCATCCTCAGCCATCTCGGCATGACCGACGCCCTGCGTGCGGTCACGGCAGAACAGGCTTTCACCTTCTGGGATTTCCAGGCCGGCGCCTGGCGGCGCAATGCCGGCATCCGCATCGATCACCTGATGCTCTCGCCACAAGCCGCCGACCGGCTGGACGGGGTCAATGTGCATAAGGATGTACGCGGCTGGGACAGGCCCAGCGACCACGTGCCGGTGGAAGGGGTTTTCAGCCTGTAGAGGTTGCCGCGCGCCTGCGCCCGACCGACGCGACCATCAGAATGCCTGTGGCCCAGGCTATGGATTGCCCGGACGAGCCGGGCAATGACGATGACACGAGAGCGCGGAATGAATGTGTACGGCCAGAGTGCTTCTGAGCAGAGCCGGAGCGTTTCGGTCTGTCGCTGAAACCCAGTATCGGCCCCCCCTCCGCTCCACCGTCATTGCCCGGCTCATCCGGGCAATCCAGTTCGGCATCACTTATGGGCCGGAGGGCCTACCTGCTGGCGGAAAGAGCCGGAACGGGTTCAGAACTCGATGCCGACCTCATAGCTCATATTGGCCATGGCATGGGCTGCGGCACGGTCTTCCGGGCTGGCAATCGACACGGCGCGACTGAGCATTTCGTCCGCCACCGCCTGATCAGCGGTGCCGTGGCAGGTTTCGTGGGCGATGTTGAGCCACATCAACCCCTCGGCGGGACGCGGAGAATAGGATTCCATGCCGTTGAACAGCAAGTCGCCCAGCCCGGCCTGCGCCAGGCAATGCCCCTTGCTGGCGGCCGATTGCAGCCAGCGGGCGCTGAGCATCGGGCTGACACCAAGGCCATCCTCGCGCTGATAGAGCAGGCCGACGCGGTATTGCGCCTCGGCATCGCCAAAATAGCTTGCGGCATGCATCAGCAGGCGATGCGATTCCACCGGATCCTGTTGCACGCCGATCTCGGGCGCGCC
Source organism: Devosia faecipullorum (assembly GCF_015158295.1). GTDB lineage: Bacteria > Pseudomonadota > Alphaproteobacteria > Rhizobiales > Devosiaceae > Devosia > Devosia faecipullorum. The sequence continues at coordinate 316,016 of NZ_JACDXV010000001.1, forward strand.
CTCGCTGAAATAATCCCCCAGCTTGACGAAGGACCGGGCGACGATGTCGGCCTCGAGGCCCCGCGGCGCGGTATCGACATGCTGAATGGCGATCTGGGAATAATAGCCGAAGGCCTTGACCGGATCCTTGCTGACGCCCTCGCCATGTTCATACATGGAGCCCAATTGCCACAGAGCCAGCGGCCGCCCTGCCTCCGCGTCGCTTTCGAGGGCGGAAATGAAGGTGTCATTGGGCACGCCGACACTGTCCATGGAGGTGATGCCATCCATGGCGCGGGCCAAACCGGAGGCGGCATCGATGGCAGTCTGCGCCTGCGCCGGTGCGGTGGCGCAGACTGCCAGAAGCAGTGTGAAGACGGCATGGGACAGGGTCCGCATGATACTCCTTTCGCCCATGGGGCCATGGGCGGGCACAAATTGCAGCGGCCAGCAGGCTGGCTGCGCTATGGCGGCGGACCGGGCCGCCGGGCCGTTATTGATCGTCAATGACCTTGCCCCGAAGCTGAAAACGGGCAAAGCCAAGTCTGAACAAGAGGTAAACATGCTTTGTGGCCGCATTCGGCCAGCGCCATCACAAGCGCGCGCCTGACGGTCGGAAGTGGCTTTTCGGCCACATGTTGCAGTGCTTGCGATCCGCGTTCTTGCGTCCATGCTCACCACGTCAGGCGGACATTCATCCGCTATTCGTCCTGAAAATCCGGGGGAGTACGCGCCTTTCCATCCCGCGAATTGTTCGCAGGCCGGAACTGGCCGACATCCGCCCCCGAATGCCCAATCCTTGCAACACTTGAGGGCATGAGGATTGCGCCAGACGCCCCGGTATCGTTATCGACGAGTTGTTTACGGGCAGATTGTGGCGGGAAATATCGCCAAAAGGTTGCCGCCGGATGCAGCGGACCTGAATCCCAAACATTGTTGCGGAATCGTCACAGAAACAATGTAAGAAAAACGGCCCCCGGATCAAATCCGAGGGCCGAATGGAGATTGTGCTGCAAGCGAGCGATCAGCTTACATGCTTGAGCGCTGCCAGGATTTTCTCGCGTCGAGCCTGGGCGGCATCGCGGCGCGCCTTCTGCTCCTCGATCACTTCTTCAGGCGCCTTGGCGACGAATTGCTCATTGCCCAGCTTCTTGTCGATCTGGGCGATTTCGGCGTCGAGCTTGCCGACTTCCTTTTCAAGACGGATTTTCTCAGCCGAAAGATCGATCACGCCGGCCAGCGGCAGCGCATATGTGGCGTCGCCGACCACGAACTGCGCGGATTCACCGGGCACTTCATTGCGCGGCGTAATCTCTTCGAGACGCGCCAGGCGGGAAATCAGCGAGGTGCCGGCGACAAGCCGCGCCAAGGTCTGCTCCCCTGCCCCGGTCACCACCAATTGCAGCTTGGCGCTGGCTGGCACGTTCATCTCCGAGCGCACCGAGCGGATGTTGGAAATGACATCCACCAGCCAAGCCAGTTCGGCGTCGGCTTCCGCATCTTCGAGACCCGAAAGGTCGGGCCATTCGGCGAGCACGAGCATGCTCTCCCGCTTCGGGCCAAAAGCGCCGGTCTTTTCCCAAAGCTCCTCGGTCACGAAGGGCATCATGGGATGGAGCATGATCAGGATCTGGTCGAGCGCCCAGGCGGCAGTTGCGCGGGTTTCGGCCTTCGCCGCCTCGTCCTCGCCCATGAAGACCGGCTTGGCAAATTCCACGTACCAGTCGCAGAACGTGCCCCAGACGAAATCATAGGCACTGTTCGCCGCTTCGTTGAACTTGTAGTCCTCGATGCCGGAGCGCACGGCGGCAAGACCACGCGCCGTAGCCCCGACGATCCAGCGATTGAGCGGCAACCTGTTGGCGCGCGGGTCAAAACCCTCGACGCGGCGGGCCTCGTTCATCTCGAGGAAGCGCGCGGCGTTCCAGAGCTTGGTGACGAAGTTGCGATAGCCTTCGACGCGATTGATCGAAAGCTTGAGATCGCGGCCCTGCGCGGCCATGGCGGCCAGGGTGAAACGGGTGGCGTCGGCGCCATATTGATCGATGAGCTGTAGGGGATCGATGACGTTCCCCTTAGTCTTGCTCATCTTCTGGCCCTTCTCGTCGCGGACAAGGGCATGCATGTAAACGGTGTGGAACGGCTCCTCGTCGAGGAATTCCAGCCCCATCATCATCATCCGGGCCACCCAGAAGAAGATGATGTCGAAGCCAGTAACCAGCACGCTGGTGGGATAATAGCGCTTGAGTTCCGGCGTCTCGTCCGGCCAGCCCATCGTCGAGAACGGCCAGAGAGCGGAGGAAAACCAGGTGTCGAGCACGTCGGGATCGCGGGTCAGTTCGACCGGCTTGCCGTAATGCTTCTCGGCAGCCTGCCTTGCCTCGTCTTCGTCATAGGCGACGAACGCCTCGTTGTCCGGACCATACCAGGCCGGAATCTGGTGTCCCCACCAGAGCTGGCGGGAAATGCACCAGGGCTTGATGTTTTCCAGCCAGGCGAAATAGGTGTTCTCATATTGCTGCGGCACGAATTTGGTGCGGCCTTCGCGCACCGAAGCCATTGCCGGCTCGGCCAGCACATCGGCCTTGACCCACCATTGATCGGTGAGGAAGGGCTCAATGACGACGAGCTTGCTCTTCTCGTCGTGCGGCACCATGATTTTCTTGTCTTCGATATGGCTGAGACCGCGCAGCGGATCGGCCTCCGCCAAGGCCGCCAGGTCGGCGACGATGGCCTTGCGCGCCTCGAACCGGTCCAGCCCGCGATATTTCGCCGGCACGAAATCGGCGTCGATGATCGCCCCGCGCGTGGTGAAGACGTTGATCGGCTCGATGCCGGCGCGCGCACCCACTTCGAAGTCGTTGAAATCATGGGCCGGGGTGATCTTCACCGCACCCGTGCCCAGCGCCGGATCGGCATAGTCATCGGCGACGATGGGAATGCGGCGGCCGACCAGCGGCAATTCGACGAACTTGCCGACCAGATTGGCGTAGCGCTCATCCTCGGGATGGACGGCGACGGCGACGTCGCCCAGCATGGTTTCCGGGCGCGTCGTGGCGACGACGATATAGTCGCGCGTTTCCGTGCCGGTGACATTGCCCTCTTCGTCCTTGATGGGGAACTGGTAGGTTACGCCATCGGCCAGCGGATAGCGCAGATGCCACATATGGCCCTTGATCTCAATATTCTCGACTTCGAGGTCGGAAATCGCCGTTTCCAGTCCCGGATGCCAGTTCACCAGCCGCTTGGCCCGGTAAATCAGGCCACGCTTGTGCAATTCCACGAACACCTTGGTGACGGCGCGAACCATCTGGTCGTCCGGCTGGCCCGCAGCGCCCATGGTGAAGCGCTCACGCGAGAAGTCAGCCGAGGCACCGAGGCGCTTGAGCTGGTTCATGATGGTGCCGCCGCTCTCGGCCTTCCACTCCCAGACGCGCTCGATGAACTTTTCACGGCCAAGGCTGCGGCGGTCGATCTGCTGGGCGGCAAGCTGGCGCTCGACGATCATCTGCGTGGCGATGCCGGCATGGTCCATGCCCGGCTGCCAGAGCACGTCCTTCTTCAGCATGCGGTTGAAGCGGACGAGGATGTCCTGCACCGTATTGTTCAGCGCATGGCCGATATGCAGCGACCCGGTGACGTTGGGCGGCGGAATGACGATGGTGAACGGCTCGGCGCCGGGCTTGGCCCCTGCCCCCGCCTCAAATGCCCTGGCATCGACCCAGGCATCGAAAATGCGGCTTTCGACGGCGGACGGTTCATAAGTCTTTTCAAGCATCACGTCACTCGCAACAGCAGCGACCCGCCCGGTTGGACCGTGGCGGGTCGAAAAAAGGTTGGCAGACTTCAAGCAAATGCGCAGTGCGTGGTCAACAAAAACGCACATGCACGGGCCATTCGGACACCGCCCCCACTCTCATCTCGTCAGAGTAGAGCTTTAACGGTGGCGCGGTTCGTAATTATTCGCCGCGGGAAATGCGGGACAATTCCTTTTCCACCATGCGCTCGACCACCGATGGCAGGTTCTCGTCCAGCCATTCCTTGAGCATCGGGCGCAACATGTCGCGCATCATGGCCTCGATAGTGAGGCCCGGATTGCCGATTCCCAATGCGTTGAGCTTGCCGATGGAGGATCGCACTGCCGCCCGCGTGGCGGGCTCGAGCAGTTCTTCCGCCATATCCGAAGTCAGCGTCGGATCTGGAAGCGATGGTGCTTGTGCCAGCACCGGCTCCGGCTCGAATATCGGCTCTGGCTCGGGCTCAGGCTCGGGAATGAACTCGGGCACGGCGTCAACCAGGGCCATGATGTCCGGCTCGGGCTCAGGCTGCGGGGCAGGCACGGGCACGGCCTTGGGCTGCGGATCGGCCTTCAGCATGCGGCTGGGCAAGGGGTCGAAACTGGGCAGGCCATCGTCGGGCTCGAAGGTCACGTCCTCCGCCTCGACGAGACTTGGCGCCGAATGGTCTTCCGCAGTGTCGGCAAGAATGGAATCGAAGCTGAAGCCGGCGGCGCCGTCATCATCCTCGACAATCTGTGACGGCGACAGAGCCAGCGGCTCGATATCGTCCAGCATGTCGGACAGATCGCGTTCAGCCTGGCTGCCCAGCGGTTTGGCCGGAGCCGCCTGCATCGGCGGCTGGGCCGCCTGGAAAGCCGGCCGGCGCGGCGCCGCAGCCGCATCGTCATCGGCAATGATCTGCCGGATGGACGACAGGATTTCGTCCATGGACGGTTCTTTGGGAGCCGGCTTGTTCATCGATGCCTCTTACTCAATGCGCCCGACCGGACAGTGGCATCCGCATGCCTCATGCCCTGATTCGTAAACAATATCTTAGCGGCAAGCGGCGGTATTAGGAATCATCCCAAGGCCGAACAATTGCGTCTTCCACGAAAACTTGTGGCCGGGACGAGCTCGGCCACTGTGGCATCCGCTGAAATCGGCCTATTCGGCGATGGTGCGCAATTCCTGCCAAACGTCCTCGACCGCGTCGCGGTATGGCACCGCAGTCTTGACCTGCACCGGCAGGCCCAGCGAGGAGGCGGTCAACCGCCCGGTCGCGTTGAGCAGCGCGAAGGAGGCCAGCACCTTGTTGTTCGAGGCGGTGATCAGGCTTTCGCGCGCCGTGGTGAGATCGGCCTGCGCGTTGAGCACGTCCAGCGTGGTGCGCGTACCGAGGTCACGCTCCTGCACCACGCCATCCAAAACGGTATTGCTCGAAGCGACAGAGGCCTGGGCAGCATTGATCTGCGCATCGGCGCTCTGAACGCCGGTCCAGGCGGCGATGACCGCTTCCCGAACCTGGTCATAAGCGGACATGGCGTCCACCTCCGACTTGATCTGGCCGAGATTGGCCTGCCGGACTGCCGAGCCGGTGCGGCCGCCCGAATAAATGGGAATGCTGATGCGGAAGCCGACTTGCGCCGAAAGCCCGTCGGTCGGCGCGCCGGAAGGTCCGGTCCAGCTCGATCCCAGCGAGCCAGAAATACCCGCCGTGGGGCCGAACCCGGCCTGCGCGATATCGATCCCGGCCTGTGCGGCACGAATGCCGGCCTTGGCGAGCAGAATCCCCGGATGTCCCGCTTCAGCCTCGGCAAGCGCCGCATCGAGCGAGCGCGGAAAGACATTGCTGAAATTGTGACTGCGCGACAGGCTTTGCGGGCGCATGCCCACCAGCCGCTCGAAGGTGGCCTCGGCGCTTTGAATGCTCCCCAGGGAGGCCTGATAGGCGGCCTGAACCTGCGCCAGACGCGCCTGGGCCTGCGCAACGTCGATGCGAGTGCCCTCGCCCACATCGAGACGATCCTGGGCCGACTGCAACTGGGCCTGGAAGAAATTGATGTTTTCCTGGCGAAGCGCCAGCAATTCCCGCCCGCTCAGGACATTGAGATAGGCCTGAACGACCTGATAGAGCACAGTCTGCTCGGTGGTCCTGATCTGAAGTTCAGCGACCTCGGCTCCGGCTCGCGCCGCCTCGACCTGCGCCGCCGTTGCGCCGCTATCAAATATGTTCTGTCCATATTCGAGGCTCGTGTTCAAGGACGTCCGCCCCGGCGTCCAGCTGCCACCGATCAGGCTCGTGCCGTAGCCCCCGGAAACATTGGCCGAAACGTTCGGCATGAGACCGGATTTGGCCTGAACGATCCTTTCCGCCGCTGTCTTTGCGTCCAGAACCGCAGCCTGCAAATCTGGCGCGTGATCATAGGCGGCGGCGAGCGCCTGCGAAATGGATTGTGCATGGGCCGGCAATACCGAGCCGCAAGCGACGACAACGGCAAGAACGCTTGCCCCCAAAAACGCACGATACTTCATTTGCCGCCTCCAGACCCCACCACACTAACGTTCGCCAGATGGGGAGCACAACCAATCCGGGCAATCCCTACAAAACTTTAATCATATCTTCATGCCACGCCGTGGCCGCCACGCAACACAAAGGCAAACAAACGCCCTGTTCTCCACAGGCCCGGATGACCCAATGCCGCGCGCCATCCGACTATCAGCGCAAAAACCGCGTTTCCGCGCCACTTCGTCACGAAACCATATGCCGGTCGTGAATATGACGGCCTGACGAAATTGACAACCGGGAACGCGCATTTGCGACGATTTTGTCTCGACTAGCGTTCGGCGCGCTTGCCGCCCTTGGCTTTCCCGGCGTCCTTGCCGATCGGCTGTTCCTGTACCTTGCCATCGGGCCCGCGTCCCAGATCGTCGATATTGTCGTCCTTTTGCCTGCCCTCCCCGGTCTTTAGCGGTGCTGGCGTGGCTTGCTCCTTGCGGCTGGCCATGGTGCTCTCCTGTTGGTGGTAGAAGGAGCAACTTGCAGGCACGCAGGACGTTCCATGGCGGGCCGGTGCGGCCCGAATTGGACGAAGACGAAATGAATGAGGGCGGAACAGCAATTGCCGCTCCGCCCTCATTTCACATCAAAGACATACTAAAGCCTGGTGTCAGGCCACCTTTGCGGGCGGAAGCCAGGTATCGACGTCATCGAGCTGGTTGCCGGACTCGACGATTTTCCAGAAGCTGTGGTCGGCCCAACGAATGATGGTGTTCTCGAGCGAACGGGTAACCAGCTCGCCTTCGGCCGAATGGCCGCCCGCGATGTGCGCCACAGTCTCCGGCAGTTCCAGCGTCAGGCAGATATAGACGCCATAGCCCGGATGCCGAATGGACGGCATGCCCGTCGCCGACGGATCGGCGCGCCAGCGCTCGACGTTCTCGGGATCGAATTCCCACACCTTGCCGATGTCATGGCAGAGTCCACCGGCCAGCAGGATATCACGATCGTATTTGAAGCCTGGGAACAGCTTGTCGAGTTCTTCGGCCATGCCGAGCGCCATCCGCGCCACGGAGCGGATGTGGTCGGCCTGGGTGCCGGTACGCAGCGGCATGGAATCGTAATTGCCGGAGGGCTTCAGTTCGCCAAGCTTGCGAAAGCCGCTTGCAGCCAGGGCCGCAGCCCAGGCATTGAGCACCTTGGTGCGCAGCTCGACATTCTCGATCCAGCCGATTTCCGGCATTTCATCGAGCACGGACTGACGCATGGGCTCGGTGATGGTGACCGTCTTGCCACGCAGGCGAACGGTTAGGTCTTCGGACATTCAGTAACTCCAATTAGTCGGAAAAGGGTCAGCCGCGGATCAGCTCGGGAAGCCAAAGCGCGATTTGCGGGAAGGCGATAACCAGCGCGATCATGGCCAGAAGGGCCAACATGAACGGCAGGACGCCGATCATGATGTCGACCAGCGACCCGCGCCGGCGCACGCCCTGCACGACGAACAGATTCATGCCGATAGGCGGCGTGATCAGCGCCATCTCGCAAAGCAGAACGATGATGATGCCGAACCAGATCGGGTCGAACCCCGCACTCACCACCAAGGGCGTCAGCACGGGCACGGTGACGATCATCATCGGCAGCGGGTCCATGAAGCAGCCCAGCACGAGGTAAATGAGGATGATCATGGCCAGCAAAGCCATTGGCTCCAGGCCGAGCGAGACGATCCCGGCATTGACGGACGTCACCAGCCCCATCGCTGAGATCACGAAATTGAGGAACCAGGCCGCCATGACGATCAGCATGATCATGCCGGTCGTTCGCATCGTGCCGTCGATAGCCTCAAGCAGCATGCGCCAGGAAAGTTGCCGATAAACACCTGCAAGCAAGAGCGCCGATGCTACGCCCAACGCCGCCGATTCAGTGGGCGTCGCAATGCCCATGTAGATCGAGCCGATAATCACCGCGAAGATAAAAAGCGGTGGCAACAGGGAAGGCAGGCTTTCAAGCCGGGATTTCCAGCTGGTTTCGATCTTCTGCCCACCAAGACCAGGACGGATGATGCAGAAAATGATGATGGCCAGCGAGAAAACCAGCGCCAGGATCACGCCGGGCACGATGCCGGCCATGTAGAGCGCCGGAACCGATGTGCTGGTCAGCCAGCCATAGAGAATAAGATTGATCGAGGGCGGAATAAGGATGCCCAGCGTACCACCGGCAGCGATCGAGCCGTAAAACAGCCGCTCGTTATAGCCGTGGCGGGCAATCATCGGCTTGGCGACCACGCTGATAGTGGCCGCGGTCGCCACACTGGAGCCTGAGGTTGCCGCAAAAGCCGTGCTGGCGCCGATATTGGCGTGCATCAGGCCGCCCGGTAGCCAGCCAATCCACTGCACGATGGCGCCATAGAGGCGATCTGCAATGCCGGCTCGCAACAGGATTTCACCCAGCAGCACAAAGAGAGGAACGCTGACCAGAAGATAGTTGGACGAGGACACCCAACTCAGCTCCCCTGCCGCCAGGATCAGCGGCATGGGTGAGAAAATCCAGTCCAGACCCAGCGCCAGAAGCAGCATGACGGCGCCAATCGGCAGGCCGATAGCCAGCATGCCAAAAAGAAGACCCAGGGTTGTTGGGATCATGATTGCTACTCCGATTTGCCCAGGCGGCTATTGGTTTCCGCGATGGCTTCCTCGACCTCGTCGTCAGCGCTGGGCGACGCGGCTATGCGTGAAGCTTCGCCAATGTCGCGAGCCAGAAGAGCCCGGAGCGCCTGAATGGTGCGACCGATGGCAACCAGCGTGAACCAGGCCAGCCCAAGCGTCCAAAGCGCCTGCGGGATAGCAAGAGGAATGCCCAGGGTCGTGTTCGAGCGGGCGCCGAGGCGCAGCGACGTGCTGACCATGCCCCAGGCTCCGTTCGTGAGAACGGCGCCGACAACGGCAAGGCTGGACAGTGCGAACAGATCGAGCACGATCCGCGGCACCTGCGGCAATTGCCGGGCAATGACGTCCACCCGGACGTGACCGCGTTCCAGAACCACATATGCAAGCGACCAGGTCGCACCAAGGGCCAGCGCATAGGAACCCAGTTCAGTCCCGACGCTCATGTTGCCAATGCGAAACATGCGCAGCAAAACTTCGAGGCAGATCAACAAGGCGACGCCCAAAAGGGCGCCACCTCCGAGCCTGGCCATCCACAGCGATATCGCCGTGGTAATTGGTTCGACCCTTTGCATATTAGCGGTCTGCGATCTGGATGCCGATCACCTGGCCTGCCGTGGCATTCCAGTTGGCCACGCATTCGTCGCCGCAGCGATCAGCCCAGCTCGGCAGCACGCTGCCGCTCAGCACTTCAGCGGCGTGGGCGCGATCTTCATCAGACAGCTCGACCAGGGTCATCGGCCTGTCGGCGACGATGCCGTCCTTGCACTCGCCCTCGGCAGTATTGCAGTTGATGCCGTCCTGAATGTCGCTGGCGGCCTGCGCCCACTGACGATTTTCCATGCCGGCGAACTGCGCGGTCAGCAATTCCTGCGTCTCGGCCGGCAGACGGGCCCAGCTGTCGGAATTGGCAGCAAAGAAGGTCATCGACCAGCCCATGGGAAGAATGACCAGATGATCGGTCACTTCCCACCAACGGGCGGTATTGCCGGCGGAGGTTCCGGTGATGGCGCAATCGGCGACGCCACGGTCCATGGCAGGCACAACTTCAGCGAACGGAATATTGACGGACTGGCCGCCCAGCCCTTCGACCAGCTCAGCCATCGAACGGTTGAACGTGCGGACCTTCAGGCCAGACAGATCCTGCAGACCGGCAACCGGCTTGTTGCAGTAGAGCACCTGCAGCGCGATCGGCGCCATCGACAGAAGCTTGACGTTGAAGCGCTCGGCCATCACCGCCTCAAGCTCGGGACGAAGGGCATCCGCCATGGCGCGCTGCTGATCGATGTCTGCCGTCAATCCGGGCAGATCGAGCGATTCGAACTGCGATGCCTCGCCGGCCATGTAGCTCAGCGTGCCCTCGGAAATGTCGAACATGCCCAGGCTGAGCAGGCGCAGCACTTCGGGTCCCTGAATGCCCAGATCGTCAAGCGAGCCGAACGTGGTGGTGATCGCGCCACCGGAAGCCTCGGTCAACTCCTTGTTGAAGAAGGGCTCCTGAATATAGCGGAACTGATTCTGGGTGCGGTTGCCACCGGAAACCTTGAGGTTGACGGGGGCGATTTCCTGCGCAACCAGCGCCCCGCCCGCAAGAGCGGCAACGCAGAACGCCGCAGCTCCCAAGCATGTCTTCACGCGATTCATGACTTAACTCCCCATATTCGCAGATTTGCGCATTGTTTGATCCTGAAGCCACAAACTTACGCTTCATGATAAAAGCTAGCAGTATTGGCTGAACTCAACTAATTAGTAATTCTGGGCCATTCCCATTGGAAATTTCAATACATGCGTATCTCACTGGGACATTTGGAAGCACTGGTTTGGGTAGCGCGGCTGGGCGGCGTAAGCGCTGCCGCGGAGCATCTCGGCCTAACCCAATCTAGCGTATCATTGCGACTGCGTGACCTGTCGGATGCGCTGGGGCGTCCGATGTTCGTGCGCCAGGGACGAGGTCTGCATCTCACGCCGGATGGCTCCACCACCATGGCCCACGCTGTCCTGATCATTGAGCAAATGGAAAAGCTCTATGAAAACGCCCGCCCGCAGAAAATCGCTGGCACGTTGCGCATGGGGACCAGCGAAGCCATCGCCATGGCCGCGCTGCCGAGCATTATCAATCGCCTTGCCGAGGCTCACCCCATGCTGAAGCTGGACGTCGCCATTGGCACCAGCGCCGATCTGGAGCGGGACTTGCTGGCAGGCAATACCGATCTGGCGCTGGGCATCAATCTGCATGAAGATCCGCGCCTCAAAGTCCTGCCCCTGGGGGAGCAACGCTCTACCTGGCTTGCCCGCGCCGATCTGCAATTGCCAGACTGCATTCGCCCCCGCGATATCGGCCACGTGCCGGTGCTGACCAATCCGAGCCCTTCGCCCATGTACCAGCAGACGGTAAACTGGTTCCGCACCGAAGGCCTGTCGCCGCATCACATCTCAGTCTCCAACAGCATAACCGTCATTGCACATATGGTAGCAGCGGGCGTTGGAGTGGCGATCCTACCTCAGCGGCTGGTGGAAAAGGAAATCGCGGCTGGTGAAGTGGTCGCCCTCCGCAGCGAGCCGGCCATAGAAACGTCGCTGCTCAGCGCCGCCTATCGCCTCGACGACTGGCGCCCCGCAATCAATGCTGCACTAGACGTTGCCCGGGCGGTCATCGACGACATTCATTGGCTGGAGCCTGCATAGGCGACCGATGGGTCGGGTGGACGCGGCCGGAGGTCGGAATCACCGCAGATCGGAACCGCCCTCTATCTGTTGGATTGGACGGGCGGCGCGCATGGCCGGACGCAAACGCCGTGCCGCTTTCGACCACTAAATGATCAAAGGCATGCAGATTCTTGAATTTCTGTGGGATTCAGTTGGAGGCCACGTCCGGAATCGAACCGGAATACACGGATTTGCAATCCGCTGCGTAACCATTCCGCCACGCGGCCTCTGAGCGCAGTACCTATTGGAGCCAAACACCTTATGCAATAGGCTGAATGCCAAGAGGTGAATATTCGCGGGCGTTAGATGCAATTCAAGGTGACCTCAGCCTATTACGACGAGGCCAGCAAATATCTCGTCTATAGCGCCACCGGCGAGGAGAATGGCGCGCTTTATACCGTGTCGTCGCGGGTGAAATGCCTCAAGGCGCCCACCACGCCGGAACGGCTGCATATGGTGGTGTTGCTGGCCCTGACGGACCAGTTCAAGCGCACCAGTCCTTCGGGCAGACGCCGGTAGCATTGCCTCCCGCAAACCTTTAGCTTTCAGCGACCCGCCTTCGTGGAATCGCCTGGAACTTCAATGTCCGCACCGCTTACCCGAAACGATTATGCGCAGCCGATCATTGCTGGCGTCCTCGCCGCCATCGTTGGCTATGCCAGCACATTCACCCTGATGCTGGCGGCGCTGACCGCTTCAGGAGCCTCGCCGCAACAGGCGGGATCGGGCCTGTTTTCCACCTGCGTCGCCATCGGCATCCTCAATATCGTCGTGGCCTGGCGCATCCGCACGCCGACCAGCTTTGCCTGGACGACGCCGGGCCTGGCCTTTCTGCTCACCGTGGGCGAACCCGTGGGCGGCTTTCCGGCTGTCGCCGGCGCGTTCCTCGCTTGTGCCGCGCTGATCCTGCTCACCGGTTTTATCCGGCCGCTGGCACGAGCGGTCGCGGCCATCCCCTCCGCCCTTGCCAATGCGATGCTGGCCGGAATGCTGCTGGTGCTGTGCCTCGCGCCGGTCAACGCGGCAGCCGAAATGCCTTTTCAGGCGCTACCCATCCTCGCCGCCTGGGCACTCGGACTGCGCTTCGCCCGCCGTTATGCCGTACCCATCGCCGTGGTTGTGACAGGGATCGTGCTGGCCACAACCACGCATTTGCCGCCCAATACATTCGACGGCGCCTGGCCGAATCTCGTATTCGTCGTTCCCGAATTTACCGCCGATGCCCTGATCCGCATCGCCTTGCCGCTCTATGTCGTCACCATGGCATCGCAGAACCTGCCGGGCGTGGCGGTGATGAAGGCCAATGGCTATACCATCCAGCCCGCGCCCATCTTCGTGCTGACGGGTGTTACCAGCGCCCTGACCGCATTGTTCGGCGGCGTCACCAACAATCTCGCGGCCATCACCGCCGCTATCTGCGCCGGTCCGGAAGCCCATGCCGATCCGAACCGGCGCTGGCCGGCCCCGGTCGCTGCTGGCTTCACCTATCTGGCGCTCGGCCTCCTCGCCAGCCTGGCTGCCGCCTTCATCGCTGCCTCGCCGCCCTTGCTGATCCAGGCCGTCGCGGGCCTGGCGCTGTTTTCCAGCCTTGCCGGCTCGCTCGCCGGTGCACTGGCGGATGAAGAATCGCGGCTGCCGGCCATCCTCACCTTCGTGACCACGGCTTCGGGAATCACCATTGCCGGAATTGGCGCCCCGTTCTGGGGCCTGGTCGGAGGCATTGTCCTGCTGATCATGCTGCGCACCAGCAAATCGTCTTGAGCGCATATGCGCTCATTCTCGCCGGCGGGCGCGGCAGCCGATTGGGCGATGTGCGTAAGGGCGACCTGCGAATCGGCGGCCACAGGCTGATCGAACGAATCGCCGGCCGATTGCCCGACATGCCGATTCTGGTGTCCACCGGCCCGGGACAGGCGCCCGAACTTAGCTCGGGCACCGCCATCGCGGACGATTCGTCCGCCTTCGACGGCCCAATGGCGGGGATTTTGGCAGCGACCCGCCACCTTGCGGGCCGGGCGCGAGACAATGTTCTGTTGCTGACTGTCGCGGTCGATACGCCTTTCCTGCCGCGCGACTTTGTAACCCGCATGGAATCTGCGCTCACCGGGAGCGTCAGGGCCGCCTATGCCGCTTGGGGCGACGAAATTTATCCCACCAATGCAATCTACCGCCTTTCGGCTCTGGCGCCGCTGCTGGTTGGCCCGGCCCCCGACAGCCCAAAACGCCTGCAGGCGGGGCTTGAGGCCGCGCGGATCGACTGGGCCGGTCTGTGCGCCGCCAATCCCTTTGCCAATCTCAACACGCTTGCCGACCTCATCGCCCTGGGCCAGAGAGCCCTTGCCGACGAAGAATGACAAGTTATTCACATCGCTTTGCATTGAGGGCTTGGCAAACCGGATCAGTTTGGGTACACGGACCTCGCTCTCGAAATGAGGGCGCCAGAATGTTCCGCGATAGCTCAGTTGGTAGAGCGTTCGACTGTTAATCGAATGGTCGCTGGTTCGAGTCCAGCTCGCGGAGCCATTCTTCTTTCCCCGCCCTGCTCCGATATTGGCAATCCCGATTGCTCTTCTCATGAGCGCGGGATAGGACGGGTAAAACCGTCTCGAAGAATTTCCCATGACCAGCGTTTCTACCGTCTCTGCGTCGAATACGCAGCGCGCCACCCTGACCATCCTTCTGGCTGTCAGCGGCGCGCATCTGCTCAATGACCTGATGCAGTTCCTGCTGCCGGCGCTCTATCCGATGCTGAAGGACAATTATAACCTGTCCTATCTGCAGATCGGTCTGCTGACGCTGGGCCAACAGATTACCGCCTGCGTGCTTCAGCCGGTGTTCGGGCTGTCCGGCGACCTCAAGCCCAAGCCCTATTGGCTGGCGCTGTCCATGGCCGTCGTGGCGGCGGGCGTGGCGCTGCTGGCGGCGGCAAATGGCTTCTGGCTGCTGTTCGCCGCGTCGGTCATCATGGGCACCGGCTCGGCTCTCTTCCATCCCGAAGCATCGCGCGTGTCACGCATGGCATCGGGCGGGCGGCTGGGTTTTGCCCAATCGCTGTTCCAGGTCGGCGGCAATGCGGGCACGGCGCTCGGCCCATTGGCGGCGGCGCTGATCCTGCTGCCGCTGGGCCAATCCAGCATTTTCTACTTCCTGATCGTCGCCGCCCTCGGCCTCGCGCTGCTGACCTATGTCGGCCGCTGGTTCGTCGAGCATCAGCGCCAGACGGCCAGCCGGCCCAAGGCGGCCATATTCAAGCCCGCACTGTCGCGCCAGCGGCTGATCATCGCCTTCATCGTGATCGGCGCGCTGCTGCTCAGCAAATTCATCTATATCGAGGGCCTCAAGAGCTATTACGCCTTCTTCCTCATCGAGAAATTCGCGCTGACCGCCCAGGAGGCCCAGCTTTACCTCTTCGCCTTCCTTGGCGCGGTGGCCGCCGGCACCTTTATCGGCGGACCGGTGGGCGATCGCTATGGTCGTCTCGCCGTAATCTGGGTGTCGATCCTGGGCGCCCTGCCCTTCACCCTCGCCCTGCCCTATCTCGATCTGTTCTGGACGGCGGTGATGAGCATCATTATCGGCCTCATCCTCTCCTCGGCCTTTTCCGCCATGGTCGTTTATGCGCAGGAACTGGTTCCCGGCAAGGTCGGCATGATTTCCGGCTTCATCTTCGGTTTTGCCTTCGGCATCGGGGCCATCGGCGCGGCGCTGATGGGCGCCATGGCCGACTGGATCGGCATGATTCCCGTATTCCAGATTTGCGCCGTGCTGCCGGCACTTGGTATTCTCACCATCTTCCTGCCGAGAACGGCCGAACTGCACCCTGAAAGGAAGCTGGCATGAGCAGCGGATCGGAAATCGACGGCGAAAGCCAGATCACGCTGACGCGCACCATTGCCGCCAATGTCAGCGACGTCTTCGCCGCATGGACGGACCCGGCGCTGATCGAACAATGGCAGGTGGACGAAGCCGAGTTCGACGCCTTCGAGGGCGGGCATTATCATTTCATCACCTTTTCGGATGAAGACGACGAAGCCGATCACGAAGTTTCGGGCGAAGTGCTGCAATTCGCCGAAGACCAGAAACTGGTCCTCTCCTGGGTGCATCGGGATGCCGAGGCCGACGAAGATCTGATTTTCGTGCTCGACATCACTTTCACGCCGCTCGGCGAAGATGCCACCCGCATCACGCTGATCGAGCGCGGCCTCGCCCATGCCGATGCGCAGACGCGGATTTTCTCCATGGAAGCCTGGAGCGCGGCGCTGGAGCAATTGGCCGAATTGATGGAATGAACTGAACCGGGACGCGCCCAACATCGTATCAGAGGCAATTCCGGAGCCTCGCCCGTGTCCAAAGCCCTGATCTGGCTGCGCAACGATCTGCGCCTTGCCGACAACCCCGCCCTTGCACAGGCCTGCAAGGCCCAGGAGGTCGTGGCCCTTTACATCCACGAAATGGACGCCGGATTGCGGCCACCGGGTGGCGCGGCGCGCTGGTGGCTGCATAACAGCCTGAACGCGCTCGGCCGCGACCTGGCGGAGATTGGCATTCCGCTGCTGGTCGAAAGCGGCCCGGCGCAGTCAGTTCTTGCTCGCGTGCTGAGGCAAATTGGCGCCACGGAACTGCACTGGAATCGGCGTTATGCCCCGGCCAGCCGCGAGCACGATGCCGCGTTGAAGACATCGTTGCAGGCTCAGGAGATAAATGTCACCTCCCACAGGGGCAATGTGCTGGTCGAGCCCTGGACCATCCAGACCGGGCAAGGCAAACCGTATTCGGTCTTCACCCCCTTCTGGAAATCGCTGAAACAGCACGAGATCGCCCAGCCCCTTGCCGCGCCTTCTGGCCGGGCCAAAAAATTCGGGCTGGTGGATATTGATTATCGCCAGCCGGCCTGGGCGGCGAAACTGGCGCCCCATTGGGCCATTGGCGAACAGGCGGCGACCGAAAGGCTCGCGGATTTCCTCGATAGCCAAGTCGTGCACTATCCGCAGGAGCGGGATTTTCCGGCAAAGGAGGCGTCCTCGCGCCTCTCCCCGCATTTGCATTTCGGGGAAATCAGCCCGCGGCAGATCTGGCATGCTGCCCAGATTCTCGCCCATGCCAAGCCGGCCCTTGCCGGGGCCATCGACAAATTCCTCTCCGAACTGGCCTGGCGCGATTTCAGCTATCACCAGCTCTATCACCGACAGGACATTGCCAGCGTGCCGATGCAGGGCAAATACGAGGCCATGCAATGGCGCGATGCACCGGAGCACTTGCGGGCCTGGCAGCAGGGACGCACAGGCATCCCCATCATCGATGCGGGCATGCGCCAATTGTGGGAAACCGGCACCATGCACAATAGGGTGCGCATGCTGGTTGCGTCCTTCCTGACCAAAAACCTATTGATTGACTGGCGGGCAGGCGAAAGCTGGTTCTGGGACTGCCTGGTCGATGCCGACGAAGCCAATAACCCGGCAAGCTGGCAATGGGTCGCCGGCAGCGGCCTCGATGCCGCCCCCTATTTTCGCATCTTCAATCCCGTAACCCAGGGCGAACGCTTCGACCCGGATGGTGCTTATGTGCGCCGCTTCGTGCCCGAACTGGCAAAGTTGGATGACAAGTGGATCCATAGGCCCGCAGAGGCGCCCACAAACGTCCTCAGCGCTGCCGAGATAGGGCTGGGAGAAACCTATCCCAGGCCCATGCTCGATCTTAAACTCAGTCGGCAGCGGGCTCTGGATGCGCTATCGGCTCTATAGCCGGAAATTCTATTCCGCTTCTCCACGCCGCCGCGGCCTGTGCTTGCGCAGAGAGCGCGGAGAAGGAAATCCCCTGCCCAATTGAGCGTTTACGCCTTGCCGCCCTTGGCCGCGACACCTACCATAAATGACTGATCCGCTTGGTTTTGCGTTTCTTCCCACGGCAAAACCGCTCTCCAATTGCGCGACAAATTCTAGAAAACAGATCCATGGCCAAGCACGAAGACCTCATTTCCGCCATCGGCAATACGCCGCTCATCCGCCTCAAGCGCGTGTCGGCGCTGACCGGCTGCGACATCTGGGGGAAGGCGGAATTCCTCAATCCCGGTCAATCGGTCAAGGATCGGGCGGCGCTGTTCATCATTCATGACGCGGTGAAGTCGGGAAAGCTCAAGCCGGGCGGCACGATCGTCGAGGGGACCGCTGGCAATACCGGGATCGGGCTGACGCTCGTCGCCAATGCGCTCGGCTTCAAATCGGTAATCGTCATCCCCGATACCCAGAGCCAGGAGAAGAAGGACGCACTGCGTCTCTATGGGGCCGAATTGATCGAGGTGCCGGCCAAGCCCTACAAACACCCCAATAACTACATCAAGGTTTCGGGGCGGCTGGCGAACAAGCTCGCCGCCGAACTGCCCGATGGCGCGGTCTGGGCCAATCAATTCGATAACCTGTCCAATAAACGCGCCCATGTCGAAACCACCGGCCCCGAAATTTGGCAGCAGACCAATGGCCGCATCGATGGCTTTATCTGCGCCGTGGGTTCCGGCGGCACCTTGGCCGGCGTGGCCGAGGCATTGCGCGCCCGCAATTCCGACATCCAGATCGGCCTGGCCGATCCCGAGGGGGCGTCGCTCTATGAATATTACGCCCATGGCGAACTGAAATCCTCGGGCAATTCCATCACCGAGGGCATCGGTCAGGGCCGGATCACGGCCAATCTGGAAGGGCTGGACGTGGACCTGCCCTATCAGATCCCCGATGCGGAAGCCCTGCCCTATATCTACGACCTGCTCGAATATGAGGGCCTGTGCGTCGGCGGCTCCAGCGCCATCAACATTGCCGGTGCGGTGCGCATGGCGCGCGATCTGGGCCCCGGCAAGACCATCGTCACCGTGCTGTGCGATTATGGCAATCGCTATGCCAGCAAGATCTATAATCCTGCCTTCCTGCGCGAAAAGGGCCTGCCCATCCCCTCCTGGACGGAGGGCCGCACACCCATCGACATCTCCGGCATCATGGAGCCTGACCCCGCCTAGTTTCGGGATTGCGGCCCGGCAAGCGCCTGCTAGAGTGCATCGCGACTAGCGCTCATGAGGCAAAGTGATCGGAATAGACGACATCCTGCGCGCCGTTGTTGCGGACCTGCATATCGTGGCCCTCATCATGGGCGCCACCTATGTGCTTGCGATTGTGTGCGCCGTTCGGGAAATCCTCAATTCCCGCACTTCGCAGGGATCGATCGCCTGGCTCCTGTCCCTGATTCTGCTGCCCATCCCCTCGGTGCTGCTTTACCTGGTCTTCGGCTGGAAGCTGTTCGACGACTACGCCACCGACCGCATGCAGAACGGGCGCGCCGACCGCCCCTTGCGCGCCAAGGATCTGGCGCTGATCGACCGCGAAACCGATGCGCTCTGGCCGGTCCAGGTCCACGTTTCCGAACTGCCCTTCCTCAAGGGCAATGATGTGGAATTGCTGATCGACGGCAAGGCGACCTTCGATTCGATCTTCGCCGGCATCGATGCTGCCCAAGAATATCTGCTGGTGCAGTTCTACATCGTCCGCGACGATGCGCTGGGCCAGCAATTGGCCGAACGGCTGATCGCCAAGGCCAAGGCGGGCGTCCCCGTCTTCCTGCTCTATGACGACATCGGTAGTTCCGGCATGCCCAGGCGCTTCCGGCGCGAATTGCGCGAAGCCGGGGTGAAGGTGGCCGGTTTCAACCATCGGCACAAGCTGTTGCGCTTCTATGGTCCGACCCGGATCAACTACCGAAATCATCGCAAGATCGTCGTTGCCGACGGCAAGCATGCCTGGGTCGGCGGGCACAATGTGGGTGTGGAATATCTGGGCGAAGACCCCAAGGTGGGCCCCTGGCGCGATACCCATGTGCGGGTATCGGGGCCGGCCGCACTGGGCTGTGCGCTGCTGTTCCGCGAGGATTGGGAATGGGCGACGGGCGAAAGCCTGCCCAACCGACCGCCCAGGGAATTGGAAACCTTCGGCGATCAATCGGTGCTGGTGATGGGCAGCGGACCGGCCGACAAGCTGGAAGAATGCGCCATTGCCTTCACCGATCTGATCGGGCGGGCGCGGGAGCGACTGTGGATCGTCAGCCCCTATTTCGTCCCAGACACCGATATTCGAACTGCCCTCTACGCGGCGCGGCTGCGCGGGGTGGACGTGCGCATCATGCTGCCCGCCAATCCCGACCACAAGCTCGTCTGGCTGGCCAGCATTTCCCATGCCGACGCCATGGTGGAGCACGACATCGGCGTCTACCGCTACAATAACGGGTTCCTGCACCAGAAGGTCGTCTTGATGGACGACCAGATCGCCACTGTCGGCAGCGTCAATTTTGACAATCGATCCTTCGCGATCAATTTCGAGATCACCCTCTGGTTCGTCGACCCGGAGATGATTGCGGACGTCGAGACCATGCTGCTGAAGGATTTCGAATCCTGTCACCAGGTGGGCCGCGCCGAGGTCGAAAGCCGTCCCTGGCCGCTTTACGTTCTGGCTCAGGCGGCGCGTCTCCTTTCTCCCGTTCTCTAGAGTTCACGATGACCGAATTTCTGTTCCGCGACGACGCCTATCTCCGTTCGACGGAGGCTCGAGTCACCCGCATCACCGAACAGGGCGGGATCGTGCTGGACCGGACGGTCTTCTACGCCACTTCCGGCGGCCAGCCCGGCGATAGCGGCAGGCTGGTGCTTGAGGGCGGCAGGTCTTTGCTCGTAGGCACCGCCCTCCATCCTGATGGCGACAAGACTTCAATCGTTCACGTCCCGGCGGAGGGGCAGTCCCTGCCGCAGGTCGGCGAGATTGTCGGCATCGAACTGGACTGGGACCGGCGCTACCGCCTGATGCGCATGCATACGGCGCTGCATCTGCTCTCGGTGGTCTTTCCCTTCCCGGTCACCGGCGGACAGATCGGCGAAGACAAAGGGCGCCTCGATTTCGATATGCCGGAGGTTCCCGACAATCTTGCTGCGCTGGAACAGGATTTGAACGCAATGGTCGCAGCCGACCATGCGGTCAGCACCGAATGGATCAGCGACGCCGAAATGGAAGCCAAGGCGGATCTGATCAAGACCATGAAGGTGAAGCCGCCTATGGGACAGGGCCGGGTGCGGCTGGTGCGGATCGGCGATGTGGATCTGCAACCCTGCGGCGGCACGCATGTGGCGCGAACCGGCGAGATCGGCAAGCTGGAACTGGGCAAGATCGAGAAGAAGGGCAAGCAGAACCGGCGCGTCAGCCTGCTCTTTGCCTGAGCCCTTTGGGCCTACAATATCGGCGGCGCGTAGAGCAGGCCGCCATTGCTCCAGAGCGCATTCTGGCCCCGCAACATGGCCGCGCCGGTCAGGGCCCCGAAATGGCGGTCGTAAAGCTCGGAATAGCTGCCCACCGCGCGAATGGCATCGCTCATGAAGGTCGGCCTTAGGCCAAGCGCGCTGCCGAAATCGCTCTCAAGGCCGAGGATGCGCCGCACCGCCGGCGTGCGCGCGGCGGTCAGCGAGTCGATATTGGCACTGGTGACCCCCACCTCCTCGGCGGTGATCAGCGCGAAAATGGTCCAGCGGACGATCTCGAACCATTGATCGTCATCCTGGCGCACCACCGGACCCAGCACTTCCTTGGAAATCCGCTCCGGCAGGATGCGATGCAGCGCCGGCTCCTGAAGTTCGCGGCGGATGGCCTGCAATTGCCTGCCCGATGCCGAAACGACCTGGCACAGGCCGGCGCGATAGGCGGTCAACAGATCGGCGGTTTCCTCATAGACGACCTCCCTGAACGAGGTCTGGTTCGAAAAGAAGAATTCACCCAGCGCCTCAACGTCGCCAAAACCGTCCACGACACAGATACTGATATCGTCCAGTTCATAGGCGGATACCACGCCCAGCGATTGCGGAACCAGAAAGGCCTGGCCGTCGAAGAAGGTCGGCGTCACGTAGCGGGCGCCGAAACGGCTGTCGCGCCCCGCCGTCCAGGCGCCGTTGCGCATCAGCACATCGACGCTGCCGGTCTGGAGCGGCGCGAAGCGGGCCTCGCCACGATAAGACCGAAACTCGATGAGGTCGGGATTGCCGAAAATCGCGGCGGCCAGCGCCCGGCAGAGATCGACGTCGAAACCCGACCAGCGGCTATCCGTATCCATCTGCGCGAACCCGGCCAGCGGATTGCTCGAACCGCACACCAGAAATCCCCGCTCCCGCACGCTCTCCAGCGTTTGCGCCACAACCGGCTGCGCCGCCAGCCCCAAAAGGCAGGCGGCCAGAAGCAGGACTGGCTTGAACGGATTAGGCAAAATCGCGGCTCTCTATTTTCAGCCATTCATATTGTCAGCCAGACAAAAGGGGTCAAGCCGACGACCGGCCTGACCCCCGATTATTTGCTGCTGCAATGACGAGGACGATGGATCACCGGGCGCGTCCGGCTCCCAATCGCCCTGCCATTTGGGCATCACTCCTAGTGCAGGATCTGGCTGAGGAACAACCTGGTCCGTTCGTGCTGCGGGTTGGAGAAGAAGGCTTCGGGCTCGTTCTGCTCGATGATCTGGCCCTGATCCATGAAGATCACCCTGTTGGCAACCTGGCGCGCAAAGCCCATTTCGTGGGTGACGCAGATCATGGTCATGCCTTCTTCGGCGAGGTTGATCATCACTTCGAGCACCTCCTTGACCATTTCGGGGTCCAGCGCCGATGTCGGTTCATCGAACAGCATGATCTTGGGCTGCATGCAGAGCGAGCGGGCAATGGCGACGCGCTGCTGCTGGCCACCAGAGAGCTGGCCCGGATATTTGAGCGCCTGCTCGGGGATCTTCACCCGCTCCAGATAGTGCATGGCGGTTTCTTCCGCCTCGGCCTTGGGCGTGCCGCGCACCCAGATTGGCGCCAGGGTGAGATTTTGCAGGATGGTCAGGTGGGGGAACAGGTTGAAGTGCTGGAACACCATCCCCACCTCGCGGCGCACCTCGTCGATGCGCTTGAGGTCGGCGGTCAATTCGGTGCCATTGACGATGATCTGGCCTTCCTGATGCTCCTCGAGGCGATTGACGCAGCGGATCAGCGTCGATTTACCCGAGCCCGACGGCCCGGCAATGACAATACGTTCGCCCCGCATCACCCGGAGGTTGATGTCGCGCAGCACATGGAAATCGCCATACCATTTGTGCATGCCGATGACGTCGATGGCCACATCGGTCGTGGAGACCTGCATCTGGCTTGTGTTGATCGAGCGATCAATTGCGGTTTCGGAAACCTGAGACATGGGCGCTACCTCTTGTAGCCAGTGTTGAGACGGCGTTCCATGAAGATGGAATAGCGGGACATGCCGAAACAGAAGACCCAGAAGACCATGGCGGCAAAGATATAGCCGGTGGTCGCCGTATTGGCCGACTGCCATTCGATGGCGGAGTCGTTCTTGGTCTTCACCGCTTCGAGCAGGTCGCGCATGCCGACGATATAGACGAGGGACGTGTCCTTGAAGAGCGAGATGAAGTTGTTGACGATGCCCGGGATCACGTATTTGAGCGCCTGTGGCAGGATAATGAACCACATCCGCTGCCAATAACCGAGGCCCAGGGCCGCCGCCGCTTCATATTGCCCGCGCGGAATGGCCTGGAGCCCGCCGCGCACCACTTCGGCCAGATAGGCCGAGGTAAAGAGCGTCACCCCGACCAGGGCGCGCAGGAATTTGTCGATGGTCATCCCCTGGGGCATGAACAAGGGCAGCATCACCGACGCCATGAACAGGATGGAGATCAACGGCACGGCGCGGATCAGTTCGATGAACATAACGCAGGCCGTCTTGATGATCGGCAATTGCGATTGCCGCCCCAGCGCCAGCACGATGCCGATCGGGAAGGACAGCGCGATGCCCACGACCGAGATGATCAGCGTCACCAGGAGGCCGCCCCATTGCTCGGTGGGCACGACCCGCAGGCCGAACGGGCCACCAGCCAAGAGGATATAGCTGACCACCGGATAGATCAGCAGCAGCAATACCGCATTGACCCGCTTGAACGGCACTTTGGGGATCAGCAACGGCACCAGCAGCAGGGCGCCGAGCGCGAAGACGAGGTTAGGACGCCAGAATTCGACTGCCGGATAGAAGCCATAGATGAAGAAATTCATCTCCGCGGCGATATAGGCCCAGCAGGCGCCGGCATTTTCCATGCGGCACTGCTCGACCGTCCCGCCTGGCATGACGGCATTGCCGAGGAAAAAGCCGTAAAGCGGCGGCACCACCCAGAGAAGGAAGGCGACCCCCAGAACGGTGAGCACCGAATCCAGCGGCGTGGCGAAGAGGTTCTTCTTCATCCAGGCCAGAGCGCCGCTGGTGCGGACCGGCGCCGGACGGGCTTCCACCATGTCGGTGCGGACGAAACCAATATCTGTCATGGCCTGCCCCTACCGTTCCACCAGCTTAACGCGGGCATTGTACCAATTCATGATCGCCGAGGTGAGCAGCGAGAACGTGAGATAAACCAGCATGACGATGGCGATGCACTCGATCGCCCGTCCGGTCTGGTTCAGCGAGGTTCCGGCAAAGACGTTGACCAGTTCGGGATAGCCGATAGCCGCGCCCAGCGACGAATTCTTCGTCAGGTTGAGATATTGGCTGGTCAGCGGCGGGATGATGACGCGCATCGCCTGCGGGACGATCACAAGCCGCAGCCGGTCGCCGTCCTTGAGCCCGAGCGATGCCGCTGCTTCGGTCTGGCCATGGCTGACCGCCTGGATGCCGCCGCGCACCGTCTCGGCGATGAAGGCCGCCGTATAGATGGTGAGACCGAAGGCCAGCGCGATGAATTCCGGCGGCAATTGCAGCCCGCCGCGGAAATTGAACCGCTCAAGTACCGGATTTTCGAAGGACACGCTGGCACCGCTGATCCAGAAAACCAGTCCGGTGACGCCGAGCAGCAGGACCAACGAAGTCAGGAAAACCGGAAAGCGCTTTCCCGTTCGTTCCAGCCGCTTCTTCGCCCAGCGGCTCAGCATCACGACTGCGACAATGGCCAAGGCCAGCCCGATCCACACGAATCCGAACTGCTCGTCCGGTATCGGCCGCGGAATCATGATGCCGCGCTGATTGATGAAGGAGCCGAACGGCAGTTCAAAGGAATTGCGCACCGCCGGCATGGCCTTGAGCACCGCGAAATACCAGAAGAAGAGCTGCAGCAGCAGCGGGATGTTGCGGATCACCTCAATATAGAGCGTGGCCAGACTCGCCACGATGAAATTGGTGCTCAGCCGCGCAATGCCGATGGTGAAACCCAGGATCGTAGCGAAGAAGATGCCGACCACGGCCACGAGCAGCGTATTGATCAGGCCGACGAGGAAGGCTTCGTAGTAATAGGACGCGCGCGACCAGGGCAGCAGCGAGAAAGAAATGTCGAAGCCAGCTGTGCGCCAGAGAAAGTCAAAGCCGGTCGTCTTGTTCTGCGCCGCCAGATTGGCCGCTGTATTGCCGATGATCCAGGCAATGAAACTGATGATAAGGGCCGCGACAACGACCTGGTAGATGATCCCACGGATCACCGGATCGTTGAGAAAGCTCGCCCGTGGAGCCGTCGAGGCCCCATTATCGAGTGTCGTCATGTGAGTTGTCCCTTGGCCGCAAAAGGCCGCTGTACGCCGGGATAGACGCGGCAGGCGGCGGAACAAAAAGTCCGGCGCTCCGTTAAGGAGCGCCGGCCCAATTCGTTCGGCTTAGCGGATCGGCGGGGAGTACTGGATGCCGCCATCGCGCCACAGGGCATTCAGGCCACGCTCAAGACCGATCGGGGTATCCGGCCCGACATTGCGCTCGTAGGTTTCGGCGTAATTGCCGACCAGCTTGATGATCTGGTAGGCCCAGGCATTGTCGATGCCCAGCGGGGCGCCGAATTCGCCTTCAACGCCAAGCAGACGCTTGATCGCCGGATTGTCCGAGCCCAGCTGTTCATCGACATTGGCCGAGCTGATGCCCAGTTCTTCGGCTTCGAGCAGCGCGAAATAGGTCCAGCGCGCAATGTTGAACCACTGGGTGTCACCGGCGCGGACCACCGGGCCAAGCGGCTCCTTGGAGATGATTTCCGGCAGGATGATGTGATCGTTGGGATTGGCGAACTTGGAGCGTTCGGCGGCCAGTGCCGAGGAATCGGTGGTGTAGACGTCGCAGCGGCCATCTTCATAGGCCTTCACAACTTCGTCCTGGTCCACGAACACCACAGTGTTGAATTCCATGCCATTGGCGGCGAAATAGTCAGCGGCGTTGAGCTCGGTGGTGGTACCGGATTCGATGCAGATAGCCGCACCGCTCAAATCCAGTGCGGATTCGATGCCGTCGTCCTTGCGGACCATGAAGCCCTGGCCATCGTAGAACATGGTGCCGATAAAGCTGATGCCCAGCTGGGTATCGCGGCTCATCGTCCAGGTCGTGGTGCGGGAGAGCACGTCAATTTCGCCCGCGGACAGGGCCGTGAAACGCTCCTGGCTGGTCAGCGACGTGAAGCGAACGGCGTCGGCGTCGTTGAAGATGGCCGCGGCCATGGCACGGCAATAGTCAACTTCAATACCGGTCCACACATTGTTCGAATCGGGAGCGGAGAAGCCGGCCACACCGCCGGTCACGCCACATTGGATGTATCCCTTGGCCTTGACGTCGTCGAGAATGGCCGCCTGGGCGGCCGTCGCGCCGAGGCCCAACGAGGCCGCGACTGCGATCGATACGAGCGCTTTTTGCATATTTTTGCCTTTTGTTTCCTGACCCTGTGTTTCGGAACCTATCTAGTTTGCCGAGGCTCCGATCGCACCACCGCTTTGTTGTCGGTTTGGATGCTGCTAAACATGCAAACCTCTATTGACTGTAACGTCAAGGGAATATGGCATGTTGGGACAGGAAACCTGTCGTTTAATTAGCCAACCATCCCCAATTGATTTCTTTTTGAGCACCGAGCTTACTATGAACGACCATAAAACCGGCACTTCAACTGTAGAATCTGTGGAAACGATCCTTACCCATGGGGGACGTCATCCCGAGGAGCAGTTCGGCTTCGTCAACACGCCGGTCTATCGCGGCTCAACCGTTCTGTTCAAAACGCTGGCCGATCTAGACGCGCAGGCGCAGCGCTACCTCTATGGCCGCGCCGGAAACCCGACCACAGAATCAGTGGAATCGGTAATCAACGAATTGGAGGGAGGCTATCGCACCAAGCTGGTGCCTTCGGGGCTGGCGGCGATCACCATTGCGCTGATGGCCTGCGTCAAGGCCGGCGACGACATCATGATCAGTGACAGCGCCTATGAGCCGGGCCGCAAGTTTGCCGATGGTTACCTCGAGCGCATGGGGGTCAGTGTCCGCTATTACGATCCCCATATCGGGGCCGGCCTCACCGCGCTCATGCAGCCCAATACCAAGGCAGTTCTCGCCGAAAGCCCCGGCTCGCTGACATTCGAGATCCAGGACATCGCCGTTCTCGCCGCAGCGGCGCATGCGGGCGGCGCCCGGCTGATCGTGGACAATAGCTGGGCGACGCCGCTTTATCATCGCCCGCTGGCGCTGGGCGCCGACATCGTCGTCCATGCGGCCACCAAGATGTTCGTGGGGCATTCGGACGTGATGGCCGGGACTATCTCAGCCACCCAGGAAGCATGGCCCGATGTCGATCGGGTGCGCAACCTGCTCGGCTTCTTCAGCTCCGGCGATGACGCCTATCTGGTGGCGCGCGGTTTGCGCACGCTGGCCATAAGGATGAAGGAACACCAGGCCCGGGCGCTCGATATTGCCGCATGGCTCGAAGGACAGGCCGAGGTCGAAAAGGTGCTGCACCCGGCTTTGCCCAGCCATCCCGACCACGCCATCTGGAAAAAGAACTTCACCGGCTCCGGGAGCCTCTTCGGCTTCGTGCTGAAGCCGGCGCACCGCGAGGCCGTAGCCGCCTTTGTCGATCACATGCGGATTTTTGGCATGGGATATTCCTGGGGCGGCTATGAAAGCCTCTGCCTGCCCGTTCTCATGGGCAAGTCGCGAACAGTCAATCCCTGGCCCAATGACACAAATCTCTTCCGTGTCCATATCGGACTGGAGGGACTGGACGACCTCAAGGCCGACCTTGCAGCGGCGCTGGGCCGCTATTCAGCGGCGCGGTAAACAAGCTGGCGCAGGCCGCTCAGCGGCTTGCGCACGATCTTTCCATCGGTGCGCTTTTCGAACAGCCAGCCTTTGCGGGCAAACACATTGCGCACCAGATAGGCGCCGAGCATGCCCACGATCATGCCGGCGAATACGTCGGTGGGATAATGCGCGCCCACCGGCACCCGCGAGATGGCTACCACTACCCCGACCACCAGCAGCACCAGAAATGTGCGCGGCCAGAGAAAGCCGATGGTGAAGGCGGTAGCGATGGCCGTCGCCGAATGGCCGCTGGGAAAGCTCTGAAACGTCCAGTCATTGAAGAAATGCTGGAAGGAGAAGGCACCGGAGGTTTCAAATTCGGTCGGCCTGCTCCGCCCGATCAGCCGCTTGAGGACATTGGTGACAAGGCCGGGCGCGCCAACACCCACGAAGACGAAGGCGAAAATCATCGCCATCTCGCCCGTCGCTTCGCGCCAAAGGCCCCGCAGCGGAAACATGGCGAGGCGCAACAGAATCATCAGCACCAGGCTGGGAATCAGGATCCAGTCGGACAATCCGTAATCGGTGATGAAGAAAAACGGCGCCCGCCATTCAGCGGGCCAGCCGATCGCCCCTCGCGACGCCGCGATATCGATGCTCGCCAGCGCGGCAAGAACCACAACCATTCCAGTGATGAAGAATGGCCACGAGGAGCGATTGAGGCCCGGAGGCCAGGGCTTTTGCAGGTCTATCATGACGTTCTTGTCCCTTGCATGTCCTGTTGTCGTCAAGTGTGCCACGGCGCTGCGAGCGGCCTTGCCCTTTGGCGGCGAACGCGCTAACGGAGAGGCGCGATGTCGGAGTGTAGCTCAGCCTGGTAGAGCACCGGTTTTGGGAACCGGGGGTCCAAAGTTCGAATCTTTGTACTCCGACCATTCGCCTCGCATCGTGTTGAGGACTTTGCATGACCGCTCGCATCTACCGCCCTGCCCCCAACGCCATGCAGTCCGGCAAGGGAAAGTCCAATAGCTGGGTGCTGGTGCATGAACCGCAGGTTCCCCGCAGCATCGACCCCCTGATGGGCTATACCAGCAGCACGGACATGAACCAGCAGGTGAGGCTCTCCTTCCCGACACAGGAAGAGGCCGAATCTTACGCGCAGCGCAACGGCATCCCCTATTCCGTGCAGCCGGCCCACGATGCCACGCCCAAGCGCGTCAGCTATCCCGACAATTTCCGCTCGGACCGCAAGACGCCCTGGACCCATTAGGCGTCTACGCTGAAGATTGATTGCACGCGACGCCGCAAGAGATTGCGGCGTTTTGTTTTTTGCCGCTAGGCTCGCGCCGAGAGTTCAAAATGAGAGGGTTCGACATGATGCGCCAGTTCATCGCCCCCCTGGCTGCCCTGATATTGAGCACCGGTGCCGCCCAGGCCGCTCCGGCGATGTGGAAGGTCAGCGACGGGGACAGCGCGATCTGGCTGTTCGGATCGGTACACCTGCTGCCCGACTGGCCGGAATGGCGCACGGGGCACCTCGACAAGGTCATGTCCAAGGTGGATCTCGTCTATTTTGAGACCGACATCAGCCTTGAGGCGCAACTAAGCATTACCAATCTGAGCTACGAGCTGGGATTTTCCAGGGACGGCCGCCTGCTCAGCGAGAAGATCGGGCCTGAACTGACCGCGCAATTGCGGGAAAAGGCAGAGGAATACGGCCTGCCCATGCCCATGCTGTTGACCATGGAACCGTGGATGGCGGCAACCACCCTGTCCGTGGGCGTGGTCGCAACCCAGGGCTACGCGCCCGAGCTGGGGGTGGAGACGCTGTTGAGCCAGGAATTGCCGGCGGAACGCAAGGGATTCCTCGAAACGCCAGAGCAGCAGCTTGGTTTTCTCGCGGGCGGCGACATGGACGAGCAGATCGCCATGCTGCGCGCTACCCTGGACACGCTCGATGACGCCTCCAGCGACATCAGCGCCATGGTCGATGCCTGGCTGGGCGGCGAACCCGAATTGCTCGGCACCATCTTCGATGCACAGATGGGCGGATATGGTGGTGGCATGGTCGAACGATTGATCGATCAGCGCAACCACAATTGGGTCGAGCAGATCGAGGCCATGCTGGCCCGTAACGAGACCGCGCTGCTCGTGGTTGGCGCGGCGCATCTGGCCGGCGATGTCAGCGTGGTGAAACTACTCGAAGAGCGCGGATTCACCAGCGAGCGGGTACAATAGGTCTGTCGTGTCAGCCCTGTTCACCGCTCGTCACCCCCGCCTCAAGCGCGAGGGTGACGATCCGGAATGGGGAGGCGCGACACGCCCTCTCTCAAGTTAAGGGAGAGAGGGAGCCCTCATAACCTGCCTCAGACCTCGCTGAGTTTCGTCCACTTGCTGTCATTCTGGCTCGACTTTACCGAAGCCACGATGAATTCCATGCCCTCGACGCCATCGGCCAAGCTCGGCAGCAGGCCTTCATACTCGGCGCCCTCGCCGCGGATGACGGCAGCGAACTGGCTGTAGAGTGTGGCGAAGGCTTCCAGATAGCCTTCCGGGTGCCCCGAAGGAATGCGGACATTCATTGAAGCCGCCGCGGGCACCGAAATGGACCCGCCACGGGTGAGCAATTGCTTGGGCCTGCCGAACTCGGTGAACCACATATAATTCGGGTTGTCCTGACGCCATTCAATGCCGCCCTTGTCGCCATAGACGCGCAATTGCAGGCCGTTTTCGCAGCCCACCGCAACCTGGCTGGCCCAGAGCATGCCCTTGGCGCCGCCTTCGAAGCGCAGCATGATATGCACATTGTCGTCGAGCTGACGGCCCGGCACAAAAGCGGTGAGGTCAGCCGACACCGCTTCGGTCTTGAGCCCGGTAACGAAGCGAGCGAGATTATAGGCATGGGTGCCGATGTCGCCGATGGCCCCGCCTACGCCGGATTTGGCCGGATCGGTGCGCCAGGCCGCCTGCTTGTTGTCGTCATCGGTGGCTTCGGTGAGCCAATCCTGCGGATATTCGGCCTGCACGACCCGAATTTTGCCCAGCGCGCCGGAGGCGACCATTTCCCGCGCCTGACGGATCAGCGGATAGCCGGTGTAATTATGCGTCAGCAGGAATTTCGCGCCGTTCTTCGGCTTGATTTCGGCCAGCCTGCGCGCATCCTCGAGCGTCGAGGTGATCGGCTTGTCGCAGATCACATGAATGCCCGCTTCGAGAAACGCCTTGGCGGGACCAAAATGCATGTGGTTTGGCGTAACGATGGAGACGGCCTCGATGCCATCGGGACGCGCAGCCTCCGCCTTGGCCATCTCCTCGTAGGACGTATAGATGCGATCCTCGGCGAGACCGAGATTCTTGCCAGATTCCCGGGCCACTTCCGGGCGCGACGACAGCGCTCCGGCCACCAGGTCAAAATCCCCGTCGATACGGGCGGCGATACGATGCACATAGCCGATAAAAGCCCCCGTGCCGCCGCCCACCATGCCCAGGCGAATGCGCCTTGCGCCATTCTCAGCCATTTTTCATCTCCCTGATCAATGCTCTTTCATTCCGCCTCATTGCCCCTCTTGCCCGGGAAATGACGCGGAATATGGACATGCGCGATATTATGACAGGCCCAGCATCTTGCGATTGGCCGCCTGATCGGCGCCGCCACTGGCGAAGTCGTCGAAAGCTTTTTCGGTGACGCGGATGATATAGCTCTGGATCAGTTCCGCCCCTTCGCGGGCGCCGTCTTCCGGATGCTTGAGGGCACATTCCCATTCGAGCACGGCCCAGCCCTTGAAGTCGTTGGCCGCCATCTTGGCGAAGATCGCCGGAAAATCGACCTGACCGTCGCCGATGGAGCGGAAGCGCCCTGCCCGGTCCACCCAGGACTGGAAACCGCCATAGACACCCTGCCGCCCGGTTGGATTGAACTCGGCGTCCTTGACGTGAAATGCTTTGATCCGGTCCTTGTAGATGTCGATATAATCCAGGTAGTCGAGCTGCTGCAGCACGAAATGGCTCGGATCGTAAAGCAGATTGGCGCGCGGGTGGTTTTTCACCCGATCGAGGAACATCTCGTAGGAAACGCCATCATGCAGGTCTTCACCCGGATGGATTTCGTAGCAGACATCGACACCGGCTTCATCAAACGCATTGAGGATCGGCGTCCAGCGGCGCGCCAGTTCGTCAAAGGCCTCCTCGACCAGACCCGCCGGGCGCTGCGGCCACGGATAGATATAGGGCCAGGCCAGAGAGCCTGAAAACGTGGCATGCGCATCGAGGCCCAAATTACGCGAGGCCTTGGCGGCGTTGAACAAAGTCTGCACCGCCCATTCCTGCCGGGCCTTGGGATTGCCGTGAACAGAGGAAGGCGCAAAGCCGTCAAATGCGGAATCATAGGCGGGATGCACGGCGACAAGCTGGCCCTGGAGATGGGTGGACAGCTCGGTAATTTCCAGCCCGTGGCTGTTCACAATTCCCTTGATCTCGTCAGCATAAGTCTTGGAATTAGCGGCTTTTTCGAGATCGATGAAGCTCGATACCCAGCTGGGAATCTGCACGCCCTTATAGCCGAGCCCGGCCGCCCAGCGGCAGATATTGTCGAGGCTGTCGAAGGGCGCCGTGTCGCCCGCGAATTGGGCAAGGAAAATGGCGGGGCCTTTAATCGTGGTGGCCATAAGGGGTCTCCTCTTGAGGCCCCGCGCACCGCATTGCCGGGGCTTGTTCTTGTCGTTGCGAACGAGCCGCATGAATGATGGGCGGCGATCGCTCGCCGCCCGACCTGTTCATCATCAGTCTTGACCGGCACCATCTGCCTGTCAATGAGGCACGTCCATCAGTCCTTGAGCAGCGCCTGCGCCTCGGCAATGCCAAGGGCGCGCGGACGCTCGCAGGTGGTCTGTAGAGTCAGTACCTGGCCTGTCTCGCCCGCCTTGAGCAGACCGGTCATCACGTCCACCACATGCAGCGCCACATCCAGCCCGCAGCGCGCCGCGAGGCCCGCTTCATGCGAGAGCATCATGTCGGCGAGACCGGCGCAGCGATAATTGGCGCGCGGATTGTCCTGATCGAGGCCCTGGTTCGGCTTGCCGAATGGGTGGTTCCACGCCGCCACCGGGCTGCGGGCGCCACCCAGATCGGCGGTCACCAGATCGCCGCCGAAGAAGTTCGGATCGGGCACGAAGATCGAGCCATCGGTCCCGTACAGCTCGATATTGTGGTGGCCATGGGCCGCCACGTCCCAGCTGGCGCCAATGGTGACGATGGCGCCATTGTGGAATTCGAGCACGCCATGGATCGTGGTCGGGGTGCCGACCTTGATCACGCTGCCCTTGTTCGGGCCCTCGGCGGTGACGACGCGCTCATCGCGGGCCATGTTGGTGAAGGCCGACAGGCGCTTTACCGGCCCGAGCAGATGCACCAGATCGGTGATGTAATAGGGACCGAGATCGAGGATCGGGCCGCCGCCGGGCTGGAAGAAGAAGTCCGGGTTTGGATGCCAATGCTCCATGCCGCGGCTCATCACGTGGGTGGTGCCGCTCATGATCTTGCCCAGCGTGCCGCTATCGATGATGTCGCGGGCCTGCTGGTGCGCCCCACCCAGGAAGGTGTCGGGCGCGGAGCCGACCTTGAGGCCCCTCTCATCGGCGGCCTTCTTGAGCGACAATCCGTCTTCCACCGAGAGCACGAAGGGCTTTTCGGAATAGGAATGCTTTCCGGCAGAAATGATGTCCATCGAAACGCGGTAATGCGCCGCCGGAACGGTGAGATTGACGATGACGTCGATCTCGCTGTTCTTGAGCAATTCGTCGGGCGTCTGGGCGGCGACGCCGAATTCCTCGGCCCGGCGCTGCGCTGCCTCGGGCACGATATCGGCGATAGCGCGAACTTCAAGCCCCTTGAACAGCGGCGCGAGGCCCAGATAGGCGGCCGAGATATTGCCGGCACCCATGATGCCGACGCCATAGGTCTTTGCCATTTGGCTTATTTCCAGTTCTGTGCGGTGGCGATCGAGCGCGTGGCGAAACGCGCTGCATCGCTGGGATTGTCATGTTCGGCGACGAAATATTGCGCCTTGGTCTTTGCCTGGACCTTCTTGATCAGCTCGTCCCAGCCGACGACGCCATGGCCCACATCGGCCCAGCCGCTTTCCTCGGGATTTTCTCCCTCGGCGGCGATGTCCTTGACGTGAACGGCGGTAATGCGGTCGCCATACTTGTCGAACCAGGCGACCGGATCGGCCTTGCCCCGGATCACCCACGCCACGTCGCACTCCCATTCGATCTTTGGCGCGGTTTCGAGGATGATTTCCATCGGCGTGCGACCCGAAGTGGTCGGCACGAATTCAAAATCGTGATTGTGCCAGCCGAAGCCATAGCCTTCCTTGGTGAAGACCTCACCCAGCGAAGCCAGCGTTTCCGCCAGTTCGAGCCACTTGGACTCATCTTCGCTGCGCTGATCCGGCATGATGAAGGGACAATAGATGCGCTTGATGCCAAGGGTTTCGGCAATTCTGAGCGCGCCGGAGCTATCCTTGAGCTGGTCGAGCCCAAAATGGCCGGTCGGCATGATCAGGTTGTTCTTCTTGAGATCGGCGGCAAGCCCTGCGGCATCGGCGTAGAGCCCGCCAAAGCCTTCGACCTGGCGATAGCCGAGTGCGGACAATGTGCCGAAGAATTCGGACATGGAGGAGACGTTGCGAGCGCTGTAAAGCTGGAAAGACAGCTCGGTCATGGATGGCCTCTTGGATACTGGCGATTGAATGCGGTATCGCATCTGATCGAGGTTTTAGCTGCCGGGAAGACGGGCGTCGCCGCGCCGGAGCAGATCGAATACCGCAAAAGTAATATTGGACGGCGTCCCGGGGGACGCCGCCGAATTCAGGGTCGGTTACAGCCGGCTCTCGGTCGTAGCATCGAACAGCGAGCCGCGGGCGATGTCGAAACCGAGATTCACCTTGTCGCCGGCGGTCAGCGGAACATCGCTGGAGCAGCGGAAGGTGATAGGAACGCCGGCCACCCGGGTCCAGGCCAGGGTTTCCGATCCCATGGGCTCGACGATCTCGATCTCGGCCTCCGTCTTGAACGGCATGGTCTGGGCACCTTCCCCGATAAAGATATGCTCGGGGCGAACGCCGAGAACTGCCTTGCCCGAAGCAGCGGACGCCGATTCAAATTCATAGGCGCCGACCGGAATCTTGGTGCCGTCGTCGGCGGTAAATGTCTGCCCTTCCAGCGTGCCGCTGAGAAAGTTCATCGAAGGCGAGCCGATAAAACCCGCCACATAGAGGTTGACCGGCTTGTTATAGATCGTGTGCGGGTCGGCAAGCTGCTGGATCACGCCGTTTTTCATGATGGCGATGCGGTCCGCAAGTGTCAGGGCCTCGATCTGGTCGTGGGTCACGTAGATCATGGTATTCTTGAGCCGCGCATGCAGGCGCTTGATTTCGACTCGCAGATCGCTTCGCAGTTTGGCGTCAAGATTGGACAGCGGCTCGTCGAACAGGAACACGTCCACGTCCCGAACCAGCGCGCGGCCGATGGCGACGCGCTGGCGCTGCCCGCCGGACAGATTGGCCGGCTTGCGATGCAGAAGCGGTTCGATCTGGAGGATTTCGGCGGCGCGCTTCACGCGGCTTTCGATTTCCGCCTTGGGCATGCCGGCGACGCGCAGCCCGAAGCTCAGATTCCGCTCCACCGTCATCTGCGGGTAAAGCGCATAAGACTGGAACACCATGCCGATGCCGCGGTCCTTGGGCTCTTCCCAGGTCACGTTCTTGCCATTGATGAAAATCTGCCCGTCCGAAACGTCCAGAAGCCCGGCAATGCAATTGAGCAAGGTGGACTTGCCGCAGCCCGAAGGCCCGAGCAGCACGATGAACTCGCCCTGGGCAATGTCGAGATTGAGGTTCTCGAGCACCTTCACACTACCGAAGTTGAGCGACAGATCCTTGATGGAAACGCTAGGTTGCATAGTGATTTATCCCTTCACGGCGCCAGCGGCGACGCCGCGTACGAACAATTTGCCGGAGACAAAGTAGATGATCAGCGGCACGAGCCCGGTCAGCACGGTCGCGGCCATGTTGACGTTGTATTCGGGCGTCCCCTGAGCGGAGTTGACGATATTGTTGAGCTGAACGGTCATCGGCAGGTTCTGCGTGCCGGCAAAGACGACGCCGAACAGGAAGTCGTTCCAGATGCCGGTCACCTGCAGGATGATCGCCACGACGAAGATCGGCAGTGACATGGGCAGCATGATCTCGAAGAAAATGCGCCAGAACCCTGCCCCGTCCACGCGCGCCGCCTTGAACAATTCCTGCGGCAGCGCCGAGAAATAATTGCGGAAAAGCAGCGTCAGGATTGGCATGCCGAAAATGGTGTGGATGAGAATGACCGCCTGCAGCGAGCCGAAAATCCCCAGTTCACGGGTGATGATCACCAGCGGATAGAGCATGACCTGATAGGGAATGAACGAGCCGAAGATCAGCACGGCGAAGAAGAAATCAGCCCCCTTGAACCGCCAGTTGACCAGCGCATAGCCGTTCACCGCCGCGATGAAGATGGAGACGATGGTGCTCGGAATGGTGATCTTGACCGAGTTCCAGAAGCCCGGCGCCAGCCCCTGACAGGTCAGGCCCGTACAGGCGCTGGTCCATGCCTTGGCCCAGGCATCGAAATTGATCTGGCTGGGCAGCGCGAAGATATTGCCGAAGCGGATTTCCGGCATGGTTTTGAACGACGTAATCACCATGATGTAGAGCGGAAACAGGAAGTAGAGCGAGAAGAAGACCAGGGTCGTGTAGATCATGATCTTCTTCGGCGTGAAGAACGGCTTGGGACGCGGCCCGCGCGGTTCGACGCCGTTGGCGGCGCCGCCTTGTGGCGTCGTGTCCGTCATAATGGCTGACTGGCTCATGTGCGGCGCCCCTTTCCACCGAATTCGAGATAGGCCCACGGAATGACGATGATGAGGACGGTGAGCAGCATCATGGTTGCAGCCGCCAGGCCCTGGCCGATATTGCCGCCCCCGAACATGTAATTGATGACGTATTTGGCCGGCACTTCCGAGGAGATGCCAGGGCCGCCATTCGTCAGCGCCACGACCAGGTCATAGAGGCGGACAATGCCCGAACCGATCAGCACCACGGCGGTGATCAGCACGCCCCGCATCATCGGCAGCACTACCGAGACATAAGTGCGCCAGGTGGGAATGCCGTCCACGCGCGCCGCTTTCCAGATTTCCTCGTCCACCCCGCGCAACCCAGCCAGCATCAGGATCATGCAGAAGCCGACGCCCTGCCAGAGCCCCGCGATCAACAGCGCGAACAGCACCATGCGCGGATTTGCGATCCAGTCGAAGGTGAAACTTTCCCAGCCCAGCTTGCGCATCGTGCCCTGAAGGCCGAGCGTGGGGTTCATGATCCATTGCCAGACCAGGCCGGTCACGATGAAGCTCAGCGCGAATGGATAGAGCATGATCGTGCGGAAGGCGCTTTCGAAGCGGATCTTCTGGTCCATCAGCACCGCCAGGAGGAAACCCAGCGTCAGCGTGAGAACCAGCGACATGGCGCCATAGCTCACCAGATTGGTGACCGAGATATTCCAGCGCGACGTCGCGAACAGCCTCTCATATTGATCGAAACCGACGAATTTTCCGGTCGGGAGCAGTTTCGAATTGGTGAAAGAATAGTAGACGGTCCAGATCGTGCAGCCGATGAACACGATCAGCACCGTGGCCACCATGGGGGTGGCCGCAATCTTGGCGGGCAGGTTGTGAAAGAATATTTTCTTGAGGAGCCCCGGACGTTCGGCTT
The DNA here is from genome assembly GCF_015158295.1 of Devosia faecipullorum. GTDB lineage: Bacteria > Pseudomonadota > Alphaproteobacteria > Rhizobiales > Devosiaceae > Devosia > Devosia faecipullorum. The sequence goes on from NZ_JACDXV010000001.1 coordinate 353,500, forward strand.
GCCGAGCACCCTCCCCCGATTGAACGGCAATGTCCGCCATTTCGTCTCTCCATAACAAAGTGGTCGACCTTGCCAATCAAGGCCGACCACCGCTTTTCAGTGATGAGAACCGAAGTTCATCAAAACCTGCCGCTTTTAGTCGGCCTGTTCGATGATCGAGGCATAACGCTCGACATAGTCATCGACGGTGATGGAATCGTCGGCGATGAATTCCATGTTCAGATCCTGCATCTGCTGCTGGGTGTCGCTGGAGAGCGCGAAGTCACCCGACGGCAGCAGGCCGTTGCCCAGCAGACCGATTGCCTTTTGCATGCAGGCATTGGCGCCCGACAGGTCGATGTCGGTACGGATCGGCATCGAACCCTTGACCATGTTGAACTTCAACTGGGCTTCGGGCGAAATCAGGATGCGGGCCAGCTGGGTCTGCGCTTCGATCACTGCCGGATCGGTGCCTTCAGGCAGGATCGGGAAGTAGAAGGAGTCGCCACCGCCGGTCAGCTGGTCGCCGAGGCCGAGCGCGGGCAGACATTCGTAGTCTTCGCCCGGAACGCCGCCGGCCACCTGGAGATCGCCAGCCAGCCAGTCACCATGGATATTGCCGGCTGCTTCGCCAGCCAGGAGCTGGTTGCCGACGTCACCGAAGGAGGGGACCATCATGTCCGGCGAAATCACCGAACGCAGATCGTCCATGGCTTCGGCGACCTTGCGGAACTCGGGGCCGCGCACGGCCGCTGCATCCTTGTCGCGGTTGATGGCGATGACCAGGTCGCTGCCGCCCAGGCCGGACATCAGCACGCCCGGAACGCCCGAGATCGGCCAGCCGGTGGCGAGACCGAAGGGCAGGATGCCCGCTTCCTGGAGTGCTGGCCAGGAATCCACATATTCGTTCCAGTTGGTCGGAACCGGCTGGCCGATCTTCTCATAGGCGGCGGTGGAGAGCCACAGCCAGTCCCAGGAGTGGATGTTGATCGGCAGACAATAGAGACCGCCTTCGTAGCGGCAGGGCTCGAGCAGCGACTGGTCTACGTAGAAGGAGTCGATATCGAGATCGGCGACGACATCGGTCAGGTCGCGCATCAGGCCGGCCTGAATGAGTTCTTCGGCGTCGCGACCGGTATTCATCTGCGTGGCGCCCATCGGGTTGCCGCCGATGATGCGGCTGATGATGACGGGGTTGGCGCCGGTGCCCGAACCAGCCAAGGCGCTATCGACCCAGGTATTGCCGGTTTGTTCTTCGAAGACCTTGGCGAATTCGGCGATGGCAGCGGCTTCACCAGCCGACGTCCACCAATGCGTGACTTCCAGCTCGGCGGCATAGGCCGTGGAGCCGAGGAAAGCGGTTGCCATAGCGGCGACCACTGCAAACTTTTTCATAATTGTCCTCCCAACGAACACGAGGAGCGAGCGCTCCAGTGATGCACCAATTGCAGGCCTGCCACTCCCTGGGCGCAACCCTCAACTGCGTGTAATCGATTGCACTACACGTTCCAAATGGGTTGTGCAATCGATTTCAGGAGTTTCATACAAGCCTTGCGGACCTGTCAAGATCGATTTAGACCCTTTGGATTATTGACAGCACAACAGGGTGCTGAAAGCGGTGAATCACTTGAAAAAAACACCGACGATTCAAGATGTTGCGCGATTCGCATCGGTTTCTGCTGCCACGGTCAGCCGTGCTCTCTCGACACCCGAACGGGTAAGCGAAGACACTCGTGCACGCATTTCCGAAGCCATTCATGCAACAGGTTACACGCTGAACCAGGCTGCCCGCTCGCTGCGCCGGCGCAGCGCCAGAACCATCCTTGTTGCGCTGCCCGATATTCGCAATCCGTTCTTCTCGTCCATCCTCGATGCCATCGAGAGGGAGGCGACCAGTCGCGGCTATGGCGTGCTGGTTGCAAATCTCTATTTCGGCGCCGTGACCGCCCGGCGTCTACAGGATTACATGCTGTCCAATCGCGCCGATGGCCTGCTGCTCCTCGATGGGTCGCTCGATCCCGAAATGCTCGACGCCATCACCATGCCGCCCTATTCCGTGCCGCTGGTTGTGGCCTGCGAAAGCATTCCCGACACCGATTTCCACACCGTGCAGACGGATAACGCCCAGGCCGCGGAGCGCGCCACCCAGCATCTCCTGGATCTGGGCCATGTCAGGATCGGCCACATCATGGGGCCGGACAGCAATGTGGTGGCGCGCGACCGACTCGCCGGCTTCAGGCGGGCCATGGAGCGCGCCGGGCATGACGTGCCGCCCGAATGGCTGTTTCGCGGCAATTTCGAGATGAGCAGCGGCTTTTCCGCCGCCGCGCGCTTCATGGCGCTGGGCGAACGCCCGACGGCGATTTTCGCGGCCAATGACGAAGCGGCCATAGGCTTCCTCTCCGGGATGCGCCAGCATGGCCTGCAATGTCCCGACGACGTCTCGATAGTGGGCTTTGACGATCTGGCCGTCGCGGCCCATTACGCACCACCCCTGACCACGATGCGCCAGCCTCGGGAAACGCTGGGGCGCATGGCTGCCGAAGCGCTGATCGACATTCTGGAGGGCGCTAGCCCGGCGCAAGGCCCATTGCACATCGTTCTCAATTCGGAGCTGGTCGTGCGCGACAGCACAGGACGCCCTGCCCCAAAAAATAGGAAAATTGCTTGAAGAATTGGCGATCCCGACAGGATTCGAACCTGTGACCAACAGCTTAGAAGGCTGCTGCTCTATCCAGCTGAGCTACGGGACCGCAACGGGCACTCCTTTACAACATTTTCTGGCGATGACCACAGGCCAATGGCCTCCATTTCTATTCGCCACCCCTGCCACGCTCACAGGCAAGGCCCGTCGCAGCACCTCCCGAATCTCGGCCGATTCCGGTTGTTTTCGTGTGGAAAACCCGCCTCGTCCTGACCTGGGTCACAGGTTGATTACCCGCTGATTTACCATATACCCTTGCTCGGAAGCGCGAATTAGGCCACTTTGCCGCCACAAATGGGGATCGATCCACTGGCTGAAAACGCGACCCGACCCACCATCGTGCTCTTCGACCTCGATGGAACATTGGTGCATCACGTCAATCCGCGTGTCCTGCAAATGCTGGAATTCCTGGACGATTGTTCGCACAGGGGTGGCCGGTTGGCGGCGCGGTTCCGGCTGATGCGGCGCCACCGCGTTGTGGACCGCACGCCCAAATTGCTCGTGCACAAGGCCATCCACAAGGTTCGCCGGAAATCGGTGGAGCAGATGCTCATGCCCTGCGCCACCATGCGCTGCGTGCTTGGCCGCCTGCGCGCCGAAGGCGTGGCGCTGGGCGTGGTCAGCAATGGCCTGGGCGCCGGCTATGGCCACGACGTGCTCGAGGCTTTCGACCTCAAGAAATATTTCTCCACCTCGGTGTTCCGGGAAGATGTCTCTCGCGGCAAGCCCTGGCCCGATTCCATCGTCGCCGCCCTCAAGGGCCTCGGACGCGAACTGCGGGCCAGCGACGTGATCTGGTATATCGGCGACCAGCGCAAGGACATCGCTGCGGCGCAGGCGGCTTCCGCCGCCATCGGACGGACCATCATCCCCTTCGCACTGGGCGCGCGCGCCGCCCTCACCGTCGAGGCGCTGGTTCCGCCCGCCCAGATCATGTGGACGGTCTCCGATTTCGAACGGGCAGTGTCGTCCGCCTTCGACATGGACGAACGCGGTCTGTCGCTGATCGATTCCCTGCCCGCGCCCCTGCTCTAGAAATCGAAACCCATCTGGTTGATCGCAGCCTTCGGCCCGTCCAGCTTTTCGGCCGACCTGGTCTTTTTCGGCCTGACCATATCCTCGGGCGTTGCGGCCACCACGATCGGCTGCGGCGCGACCATGTCAACGACTGGGACCGGCTTTGGCTCGCCGACCTCGTTCGCGGCCCGCAGCGTTTCAATCCAGCCGATGGCCTTGTCCAGCTTCCGGGGCCGGAAGGCATAGAGATTTTCCCGGCCCTTCTTCACCTCGGCAACCAGCCCGGCCTGCTTGAGAACCCGCAGATGCCGGGAAATCGCCGGACGGCTGATCGAGAATTCATCGGCCAGCCGATGCACCGGAATCGGTCCATTGGCCAGGATTTCGATGATGCGGCAGCGCGTCACGTCCGCCAGCGCGGAATAGAGGGCAATGGGTGGCTTGGATGTCCTGCTCATGACGCTGGTTAAAGTAACGCCGGCGTTACCCGTCAAGGCCCCGGCAAGCCCGCAAGCACTTGTTCACCAGGAAAGTTGCGCGCCCCTTTACGATGCCACGCGATAGTGAGCGCCATTAAAGCTTCCGGTCACACCCCTGCCACACGATGTAGGCAAGGAGGACCGATGATGACCAGCGCAGCCAGGATCGTGCCAAGAGGATCGGACGAGCGCCGCCCCTATTCGCTTGCCGAAATCATCGCCGATGCGGCGGTACACATTTTCGGTCTGGTCGTGGCCATTGCCGCCGGATCCATACTGCTGGCCTTTGCGCTGCTCCACACCGCCCCCGAAGCCTTTCCGGCGCTTGTCGTCTATGTCGCCACGCTCATCGTGGTGCTCGGCGTTTCGCTCGCCTACAACATGTCGCCTTCCTCCCCGGTCAAGCGCTATCTGGCGCGGCTCGATCAGGCGGCCATCTTTCTGTTCATTGCCGGCTCCTATACGCCTTTCCTCGCCGTGCTCGGCGGCACGCCGACCGGAATCATCATGATGAGCCTGGTCTGGGGAGCCTCATTGGTCGGCGTGGCGCTCAAGCTGATCGTGCCGCAGCGTTTCGGCCGCGTCGCCATCCTGCTCTATCTCGCCATCGGCTGGAGTGGAGTTCTGGTATTCCAGTCGCTGGGCCAGGCCCTTCCCGCCACCACGCTCTGGCTGCTGCTGGCCGGCGGCATCACCTATTCGGCGGGCATCATCTTCCATCTGTGGGAGAAGCTGCGCTTCCAGAACGCGCTCTGGCACGTCTTCGTGGTGGCCGGCGCCAGCCTGCACCTCTGGGCCGTGATCGACTGCATGGTCGTCGCCCGCCTCTGACGCATCGATTTTATTTGATTCTGGCGTGCTCGACTGTGTCGCCCGCCGCAATGCCCAGTTCGACCGAACGGCCGCCCGGAATTTCCAGCACATATTGCACCGGACCATCGGAGGGGATCGAGGTCACATCATGCGGCCGCGCATTGACGTGGATATTCTGCACCACCCCATCGGCCTTGATGAAGATCATGTCCAGCGGGATATAGGTATTGCGCATCCAGAAGGACACGGCGCGCTCCGCCTCGAAATCGAACAGCATGCCGGCATCCGGCGCCAATTCCATCACATACATCAGGCCCTGGGCGCGGCTCTCCGGCGTGTCCACGACTTCGACCGCAAAGGCATGCGCGCCCGAGGCGCTGTTGATCACCAGCCGGGATTCATCGCTGCACGCGGCGAGCGAGATGCCGACCAAGGCGACCATCGCCACACTGGCGAAAGCGCGCAAGCGCGGGGGATGGGCTGGCAGGCTTACGGAATTGGGCACGGCCGGAAGGCCTTTCATGGAAGAATCAGTGCGAAGACGGCGCTTCGCCCCAACCATCCGGGCGAATTTCGGCGACCATGAGGCCCTTGGGGCCATTTCCATAGCGCACCAGCACGAACTGACCCGGCCGCAATTCGGTAATGCCGAAGCGGCGCAGGGTTTCCATATGCACGAAAATATCCGGTGCACCGTCACCGGCGGACAGAAAGCCGAAGCCACGGATGCGGTTGAACCATTTCACTTCCAGCCGCACCATGCCCGAGGTCGGCTCGACCACGACATGGGTACGCGGCGCCGGCATTTGCGAGGGATGAAGCGCGGTCGATTCGTCCATGGAAACGATGCGGAACGCCTGCAATCCACCTGGCCGGTTCAGCGCCTCGACGACGATGCGCGCGCCCTCATAGGCGGTCTGGTAGCCATCGCGGCGCAGACAGGTGACATGCAGCAACACGTCCGGCATGCCATTGTCCGGCACGATGAAGCCGAAGCCCTTGCCGGCGTCGAACCACTTGATGGACCCGGCAATCTCGATGACATCGAGCGACGATTGCTGGCCGGCAGGCACACCAATCTCGCGCAGGTTTTCCGCTGTTTCGGATAGCCCGGTGGACTTGTCGTCCTCGCCGCTGACCTTGGCCCCCATATTCCCAACGCCCTCTTACACGCCCGCCGCCTGCGGGTACTCCAACTTGCTCAAATCAGTCTGGCCGATTCAACGCCAAAAGTTAAGAAGTTCTTGCGATTTTATTGACAGGGCATTTCGCCGCCATTGCCCCTGACCGCCGGGATTGTTAGGCCATGGATGGATTTTGCCGCCATAGGAGGATTGCCATGAAATACCTGCACACCATGGTGCGCGTCACCAATATCGATGACAGCCTCCGATTCTATTGCGACGGCCTGGGTCTGGAAGAGGTGCGCCGCAGGGAAAACGAAAAAGGCCGCTTCACCCTGATCTTCCTGCGCGCCCCCGGCGATGAAGGTAGCGAGGTCGAACTGACCTATAACTGGGATCCCGAGCCCTATGCCGGCGGCCGCAATTTCGGCCACCTGGCCTATCGGGTCAAAGACATCTACGCCCTGTGCCAGCATCTCTCCGGCATGGGCGTGGTGATCAACCGCCCGCCGCGCGACGGTCACATGGCCTTCGTCAAATCTCCGGACGGAATTTCCGTGGAACTGATTCAGGATGGTCATCTCGACCCGCAGGAGCCCTGGGCCTCAATGCCCAATACCGGCACCTGGTAAGCGGCGGGCCTTTGCCCTTGGGATAGGCCACCGGCTCACCGCTCGTCACCCTCAGGCTCAACCCAAGAGTGACGATCCGGGGCGGAACACCATCCGGTGCCAGCTGCGATGCCTTTCGCCCCCTTAACCTGCCGCTAACCCTTCCGCTTAGGTCCGGGTTAGCGAAACCGCTCTAATTTTATCGATCATACCCACTCGCCCATTGCCTGTTGCTTCTATGCGACAGCGACCCCGGTAAGGTCGATATGCCTCGATTGTTTCGCTCCTTCGCCGCCCTTGCGCTGACCGCCATTACCCTGGCCGGCTGCCTGCCCATGGCCATGTTCGCCAGCGGCGGCGGCGCGGGCTATTCCGGCCTCAGGCAGGACTGGGGCACCTATGTGAGTTCCAACGAAGTCAACGCGCTCTGCATCTCGCCCAAGCTCCGCTTCGTCATCTGGGAATTCGAGGGCCATTTCGGCAAGCGCATCGTGATGAACTCGGGATATCGCAATGCCTTCCACAATTCCGCGGCGGGGGGCGCCGACAATTCCTTCCACACGAAATGCATGGCGGCCGATTTCTACATGCCTGGCGTTCCCAAGGAGCAATTGATCGCCTTTGCCCGGCGCACGGATGGTGTGGGCGGGCTCGGCTGCTATCCGGGCCGCAATTTCATTCATGTCGATGTGCGTGACGTTCCCCGTGGCCGCAAGGGCCCTGTCACCTTCGAAGGCTGTTGATAACTCGCCTTCAGGAAATTTCCTCACAGGATCAACGCAAAAGGGGTTGCGCAATCAGATGCACCCCACTATACGACGGCCATCGCGCAGATGCGCCCTTCGTCTATCGGTTAGGACGGCACCCTTTCACGGTGCAGAGAGGGGTTCGATTCCCCTAGGGCGTACCATCCCCCTCGCTTTTGAAGCGAGTGGCGATTAACTTAGCGTAGAGCGTGCGCCCATCGTCTAGCGGTCAGGACACCGCCCTCTCACGGCGGGAACAGGGGTTCGATTCCCCTTGGGCGTACCAATAAAATCGAGGGCTTTGTCAGGCCCCTCCTTCAGATCAAGTATCAGTGCAATGTTCCGTGATGAACAGTCGCGAACAAACGCATCTGTTGTCGACTCGACCGATTCCGGCCTGACAGCCAATGGAAATTCCCACTGGAGCACCGCTGCAAGCGCCTGCTAGCGTAAGGCAACCGCTGGCCTGGCGCCGCATCAGCGTCTGCCCTGACCGTCCTGCGTCGAACTTCACACAGCAAGTGTTCTGCTCCTTTCTCCCCTGAGCGCCAGAAGCAGATACGGCCATTACTCCGCTCGACCAATGAGTCTCGGGACAACCCGCCCAAGCAGCCGGCGAGCCGGCGCTCTCAAGGCCAGAAAGGATCGGAGACGCCTTAAAAGCTGCAGATCCGGCAACGTCGCCGAAATCCGGAAACCGCTGCGCTTCCCAGCGGCGCCCATATACCTGGCCAAAACAGCCATGCCTATTCCGTCGCCCTACCCCAATTGGGTTATTCTGAGCAATGTCGGCGGGCGCTAGCTTCGGGCCATAAACTATTATGGCTCTGGAGTATTATCTCAATGAAGCACCATTTCGCTCTACTGGCCTCCGTGCTGGCCATCGGCCTTGGCGCGAGCATGACCAATGCGCAGTCTTTGGAGCTCAACACCTACATGATCGCCTGGGGCGCCGAGAATTGCGAGAGCTTCGATTACCCCGAGGATCTTCAACGCCACGCCACCATGGATGTGCTGCAGTCTCCCGCCCATGAAGTGACGGACATGCAGGCTAAAATGGATTTTGCGCTCGATGGCTTTGAAAACAATATCGAGGAATTGTGTGAGTTCCTTCCCTATATGCTTGAGGAAGATGAAGAGGAATAATGCGACGTCTGGGCTCCATAGCCGTGGCGCTGATGCTGGCGCTGGCATCCGCAACGATGGCCAGCCAGCCGGACGTCGGTGAATGGGCTGATCCCATAAGGGCCGGCCTCGCCGCCTATGCCGACGCCGCGCCGCCCCTCGACCGTGTTGAGAATCTCGAGATTTCCCTCCCAAGCGATGCGGTCATGACGCTGCGTTGGTCGGCCAGTGCTGAACGCTTCGTAGAGGTCCTGAAAATGATCGAAGCACGGGCCGAGCCGTCCGGGGATGGTTATGACCATACAACCGGTCTCAACCGCTTCGCCCAGCACTTGCCTGGTGGCGCATATGTGGCCGTCGAGCACTGGGCCGACCACTTTGGCCTGTATCGGCTTGTCATGGTCACGTCGGTCTCGCCCTGGATTGCCGATGAATGGTTGACCGCCTTCGAGACCTATCGCCGGGCCGGGGGCTTCGGCGGCACACCTTTGCTTACGCCGCCGCTGCCTGCGCCCTGAATGCGGCTGTGGCTGGCGCTATTTGCCCGGAGAAACCGATGTTGAAACGCCAACGTATTCGCGCGGCTCTTGCAGCTCTCGTCTTTTTCGCGGCCCCGCTCGTTGCGTCTGCCGATTCCCAGGTGATCCTCCGGCTCAATGAACTGGACGTAAAATGGAAAAATGGACCGGTCGACGCCGAGGGCTTCGAGCAGCTGCAATCGCTGACTTTGCCGCACACGGCGCGCGATAGCTTCACCAATGCCGATCTTGCCCTGCTGGCCAAGCTGCCCCGGCTCGGCCATCTCGACCTGTCTCTGGTCAAAACCATCACCCCCAAGGGATTGGCCGCCCTTCTCGACGCGCCCGCTCTGTGGAATCTGTCGTTTCGCATGTCCCAATTGGGCCCAGAACACGTCGCGGTCCTGTCGCAGCTGACCGGCCTCAAGGCTCTGGCCCTCGATGACAACCAGGCCGTGGGCGACGATGCGCTGGCAATGCTGGCAAAGCTGCCGCAGCTCAAAGTGCTGACGCTGGATGGCACAAGCCTCACCAATGGAGGGATATCGACTCTTGCCGGTCATCCCACTCTGGAAAGCCTGAGCCTGGCGCGCACCAGGGTCGATGATGCCATTTTCCAGCCGCTCAGCATGATAGCGACGCTGCGCGAACTTTCCCTCGCTAAGACCTCTGTGACCGGTGAAGGCGTGGCGCAACTCAAAGCTGTTTCAGGCTTCCAGCAGATCGGGCTGATGGATTCAAAACTGACAGATCGGGGAGCGGCCGAGCTTGGGGAGATTTCATCGCTGCGGCGGGCCTATCTGTGGAGAACGGGCATCGGCGATGCGCCCATGCCGGCCCTGGCTGCCTTGCCGGAACTGGCCACTTTATACCTCGACGGCACGAAGATTACGGACACGGGCCTTGCCATGCTCGGCCAGTCCCGGTCGATCGAGACACTTTGGCTGTCTGAGACCAGCATTGGCGATGACGGCATGGCCGCGCTGACGGGCCTGCCGCTCTCCTCCATCCAGATCAACAAGACCGGGGTGGGGAATGACGGCCTGCTTGTGCTCGCCGCGATACCAAGCCTTCGCAACATTTCCGCACGGGACAGCGCGATTACCGAGGAAGGCGTCTCTGCCGCCATGAATGTGGACGGACGCAATGAAAAGCTCGCCATCACGCGATAGCAGGACAAATCCCCGCGCAAACGCGCGAGCCGCGATCGCGCTGGAGCCGTGGCAGGCTTGGGTGGCGCCGATCATTTTGGCCCCACTCCTGCTCAGCGCGCTGCCTTCAGGTCTTCACCTGGCTCGGAACGAGGACTTGCCCCCGCTCTGGGCCTCGGCGCTGATGGTATTCGGCGGCGTCATCAGCAATCTCACAGCTTATGTTATGGAGGGGCGGGTCGAGGCCAACATTCTCACCAAACTGGCCACCCGCCGTAGCCTGGGCTTCCATTCCCTGCCGACGCGTCGCCTGTCTCTCCCCGATGGTATTCTGCCCAAGGGCGAGCATCGGCGGCTGCGCAATTTTTTCTATCAGGACCGTGACGCGCCGAAATGGTCAGCATTCTGGTATCAGGCTGATCGCCGGGATCGTGGAAAATACCAGAAATCGCTCTATGGGGCGGCGATCCTCGAGCTCGCGCCCGTCGGAAACGCCGATTTCCTGGTGCGGCGCGTCCGCCGCCATTTCCCCCGGCACGGCATCCAGCCGGCATCGTTCCTCACAACGCCCGTTCAAACCTATACGCGCCATGGAAGAAGCTGGGACATTTTCGGCGACCCCGGGGGCCACGCTGCAGCGCTGACTGTGCTGGACGCACTGGGAGAAGGTCTCCAGCAACATGTCGATGCCATTTTCAGCAATCGGGAGCAATTGTCTGTCGTCATCGCCAATCGGCGAAGGATGTTCTCGATCTCCCCCTGGCAGCTCTGGCCCTTTTCTGCCGACATTGCTCTAGGCGGGGTCCACGACGACCTGGACCTTTGCCAGCACTATGCGACGGCATTGTCTGCGGCGCATGGGGAGGCCATCCCCGATTGACTGTCATATCCGGCTTGCAGTTAAACTACGGTGAGATATGTTTTTTCCGACTATTGACACCCGCAGCGCCACGGCAAAAAGCTTGAGCCTTCCCTCATGACCAAGCGGCCGGATCACGCAGCCGAGGCCATCGAACATCTCTATGACGTCGCCCTCGATCCAACGAGCTACGAACGCATGCTCGATTTCTGGGAAGATTTCGTTCGTTTGCCGGCAGGCTCCGAGGCTGGCACTGATGATATTGAGGCGTCCATTGCCCGGCTGACCGGTCATTTGGAGCGCGCCGACAAGGTGCTGGGCCAGAGCATGCAGGCCCCGCCCGATGAAACGGCCGAGGTCGCCGTGGGCAATATCCATCACGCCGCCACGTTCGCCATTGGTCGCTCGGGCCGGCTGATATCGGCCAATTCCGCGGCGGCGCAGGCCCTGGGGATCACCGACGGCGCGCGGATCGCGGATGTGCCCCTTGCTCCGGGCGAGGTTCAGCGTCTGATCGCGGAGACGCAGCGCATGCTCATGGGCAATAGCCAGGCGAGGGGTGTCGTCTGCCTGCGCGCCCGCGGCACCGAGCGGCTGATTGTCGTCCATTTGCGGCTGTTCCGCCCGCTGACCGAGGAAGCCTTTGTCCTCTGCGTCACCTCGGAAATTTCCTGGCCGCTGGGTTTTGCCGATCAGCTCCAGCAATCGTTCGGCCTGTCTCAGGCTGAGGTCGACCTGCTGCGTCATCTGTCCGAAGGCCATTCCGTCAATGACATAGCGACCCTGCGCACCCGTAGCCGGGAAACGGTTCGGGTTCAGGTCAAGTCGCTTCTGGCAAAGACCGGAACGCGCAGCCAGCTCGAACTGGTCAGGTTGGCGCTCTCCACGGTGGAGTCGCTCTATGCCGGCTCCACCCCATTGCCCCCCGACGCACAGCCCCAGGCCTCGCTCGACGCGCAGACCTGCACGCTTTCAGATGGTCGAAAGCTCGACTACGTCATTCAGGGAGACCCCACAGGTCGCCCCGTCCTTTTCATGCCGATGGACTTCGGATTCATTCGCTGGCCGCCGGCCATGGATGCGGAAGCGCGGCGTCGCCACCTCCGGATAATCGTGCCCATTCGGCCCGGCTATGGTCGCTCCACGCCCCTGCCGGACGGGGATAACTACCTCCAAAATCTCGCCAGGGACCATCTGGCCCTGCTCGATCATCTGAAGGCCCAGCGGCTTCCTTTGATGTCATTGGGCGACGACAGCCTGCTTGCGCTTTTCCTCGTTGCGGCCGCGCCGCACCGTTTCTCGACAATCCTGTGTTGTGCAGGCACCATGCCGCTCACGGCCCCGGAGCAATATGAGCGCATGGGCAAGTGGCATCGTTTCGTCCAATCCGCCTGCGCCTTTACCCCGCAATTGCTTCCCTTCGTCGTCAAGGCCGGTGCCGCCATGGCCCGGCGCGTCGGCAAGCGCCGGTTCCTCGAAACCATTTATGCCGTCTCTCCAGCCGATAGCGCCACGTTCGCGCTGCCCGACATCCGCGAGGCGCTGCTGAGCGGATCGGACGTCACCCTCGCCGAGAGTTTTTCTGCCCACGAAGCTTTCTCGCGCGAACTCATCGCCAAGGTGAAGGTCAATTGGGAAGTGACGCTGCAGCGTCTCGAAAGCGCCGTCAAACGCGGGACGCTCAAGGTCCAGTTTTTCAACGGCGAGCAGGATCCCCAGATCCCGGCAGACACGATTGAGGATTTCAGACGGGAGTTCCCCTGGATCGACTTTCGAAGCTACCCCGACGCAGGCCAACTCGCCTTCTACCTCAAATGGCGCGACGTGCTGGACGAATTGGAGCGGCAACACCCTGCACAAAGGTGAGGTGGTCCGCATCCTTGTTCTCGGAATGCTCCAATTAAGAAAAGTCATTCTTGGTCAGGCATCTAGCCGCCATACCGGCTGACGTCAGGACAATTGTCCTCTGCTGGTAGCGCCAGTTTGTGCGGGAAAGCGCCAGCAGCTTTGCCGACCATGGGCCCTACAACCCGCACACCATGGGCCGCCCGCAAGACCAACCTAAGCACCACCCCTTGGGGATGGAGGCCAGGAAATCTTGAGGCCATACCCCGTTTCCGGGGTTGTGGCCCTTTCACACTTTTCTAGGCTGCACGCCAATAATGGGGGTGCCCATGCGACCATTCATGCCGGTACTCGTGCTGCCGCTCATGGCCCCGGCGGTACTGGCCGCACCCTGGCAGACCGGCACGATGGACCCGGAAGATCCAACCTATCTGGCCTATCAACTAGACCCCGAGAATGAGTCCATCCTGATCGTGGACTGCTATCACTTCTTGGGTTCCCCTGGCATCTGGGTGCTCGCCAACAAAGCCTGGGAGCAAACCACAAGCTATGCACCCGAGGTGGAACCCGAATTCGCCGTAGATGGGATAGAAATCGTAGCTCCGAAATTCCACTACTACGACTATCAAGGCCGGGAAGGCATTTTTGCCGGCCCACTTTCCGAGCTGGAGGCATTCAGCTCGCTCTATAGCGCCATCTTCTACGCGGAACAGAGCATCACGATCAGCTATTTCGACAAGCGCGCTACCTTTTCAGCGGAAGGGGCTGCAGAAGCGATCACGAGCGTGGAAGAAGCCTGCGGCTTCGAGGCGACGGCGCAGTATTAAAAGACGGTTCAATCTGAGGAGGAAACAAAATGATCCGAGCCATGCTGGCAATTGCCATTCTGACGCTGACTACAACCGTCGCTTGGTCCGCCGGTTTTCTCAAAGGGTCCGATTTACATGCACTGTGCCAAAGCGCATCGACCTTGGATAAGCAAAGCTGCATGGCATACATTCTTGGCGCGCTCGATACGATGGGAAACACGGGAACTGCCCCCTGCAACGTGTCGGACGTTTCAGGCACCGAGTTTATCGATGTGGTGAAGGCCTATTTGCAGAACAATCCGGCTTCGCTGGTATATGAAGCGCCAATGTCCATCCATCTGGCATACGACAATCAATTTTGCCCCTAGATATCCAACTTTCACATGGGGCCGGTGCCAGAGGCCATTGAGAGGCCAATTGGCCTTCCACGCAGCATCGGTGACTACTGCATTTGCAATCATCGCCAATGGGAGCCAAACCGAAGTTCACCGTGATGTTGCACCTGCCAGACCCAGCGCATCGATCGCCGCTTCACTCCCCTTGGGTTATACTAATCTCCATTCACTCGTTCGACACCCTGCGCTTGCAGCGCGGATAACTGCGCGCGCCGCCCATGGCGTCGTGCGCGGCTTTCGCCGTCTTTCCCTAAAAACGAAAAAGGCCGCCACGAGGGCGACCTTTTCCGTATTGGAACTGACTGCGAAGCTTACTTCAGCAGGGTCAGGTTCACAGCCGATTCACGACCATCGCGGCCGGCTTCGACGTCATAGGAGACCTTGTCGTTCTCATAGAGGCCATCGATGCCAGCGCGCTGAACGGCGGAGATGTGGACGAAGTGGTCCTTGCCGCCATTGTCAGGGGTGATGAAACCAAAACCCTTGGTGGTGTTGAAGAATTTGACGGTACCGTTGAAGGCGGCCATTTCAGATAATCCTAAAAGCTCGGAGCCGAAGCGAACGAGCGGTTTCCCCCCGCGACATGCAAGAGGGCCTACAAAACGTTCGCAAGACAGATCAGTGAGCCAGGAAGTGCAAAGAAGCGCATCAGGCAGCCAACTTTGGCCAGAAACGTATGCGGCGAAAGATAGCACCGAATGACAAAAATGCAAGAGGATCGTCTGCCCCAGATCCACATGCCCGAGTCCGAGCCGCCTTTGCGCCTTGGAGCGCCAAAATAGGGCCGCTGTTTGGAATAAAACTGCCGCACCGACAAAAAACGTAGCAATAACGTGCGTTTGCCGGAAGTCCCGCCTCGCTAGCCGATGGCGACGATTTCCACTTCACCGCCGCCGACACCGGCAACTTCGCCGATTCCCTTGCCGATCAGGGCCCGGGCGATGGGCGAGGTGAAAGAGATCGTTCCCGCTTTCGGGTCGGCTTCGTCTTCTCCCACGATGCGATAGGTCTGCACCCGCCCGTCATCGCGCTCGAAGGTCACGACGCAGCCAAAGGCCACCACGTCCCGATTTTCGGGCGGCGGCACAACCTGGGCGCTACGCAGCCGCTCGGTGAAATAGCGCAGGTCACGGAACGGACTGGCAGCCTGGCGCCGGCGCTCATTGACGTCTTCCACGCTCATGGCGGCGTCATAGGTGGCGCGCGCATCGGCCAAGTGCTGTTCCAGCGCTGCGAGGCCGGCCGCCGTCACCAGATTGGGCCCCTCGGGCAAGGGGCGGTCGGGCAGCATGGTTTCCGATGCAGTTTCCGCGCTCTCTTCCTTGGTAAAGGCGACGCTCAATATTCTACTCCGATAGTCATGGTTTTGGGAGATCCGGGACTGGTTCAGCCGTATCCAGCCGCAGCCTCATATCCAGCCGGACATGGGTCATGCGGGGCGCGAAACCGCCGGAACTGAAAATTACTTCATCGCCTCAAGTCCGCCCGACCCGCTCCAGAAGCAGGTCACGCGCCTCGTTGATCTTGGCGGCGAGAAATTCCGACCCACCGCGATCGGGATGCACACCCTTCATCAATTCCCGATGCGCCGCCTTGATCGCTTCTGCATCGGCGCCAGGCTTCAGGCCGAGCACGGCATAGGCCTCCGCCACCGGATCGCGCGATTCGCCTGAAGGTGCGCCGCTCCGTGAGTTGCTTCCCGCCGCCTGTTCGGCGAAATATTCGCGCCAGCCGGCGCGATTGGTGTCGAGCCAGCTTTCCAGCAGATTGACGCTTTCCGCGTCATGGCCAATCTCATCGATCAGCATGCGGGTTTCGTGTTCACCGAGGTCGAACAGATCCCAGCCGGCAAATTGCCCGTCCAGCACCCGGCCCGACAGATCACCGGTATCGTGATCCAGCTCCATCGCCAGATAGCGGCTGCGGACCTTGGATACATTCGGATTTCCGCTGGCAATGCTGTCGAAAGAAAACTGGCCGATCCGCCCGCGCAACAGCACCGATGCCGCCAGCGCGCCGACGATCATGGCAACATCGATCCGGCGCAGCAGCAGAGCCGCCAGCGCGATCAGCCCCGCCAGCCCACCCACGATCCAGCGCAGACTGGCCATCAGCACGCGCCGATCCATCTTGCGGGCCGCCTGAAACAGCCAAAGCGCCGTCAACAGGCCGAATCCGATAATCAGAATCCAGTTCATCTACCCTCGATCTGCGCCAGCAGCGCCCGCGCCTCACCACCGTCTTGCAGGCGCAGATGCGCCCTGCCCCCGCTCGCATATGCCGCGACCGCCTTCAGCAAGGCTGCCAATTGCCCCGGCGCGGAACTATCGAAATGTGCATAAGCGCCTTTGGACAAACGCGCAAATTCGCGGAATGCCGCCTCGACCCGAGTGTCCCGGCCTTCCTGGAACAGGAATAGCGGCAGACCGAGCAGGCCCAGCTCGCCCGCCTTGGCGCTCAGCGCATCCACATTCTCCTCGATGGCGTCGCCCACAAACACTACGGCATTGATACGCCGCCTTTTGTGCTCGTCGCGGGCATGGGAGAACACCTTGCCGATCTGCGTGTTGCCGCCCTGGCAGGCAATCCCACTCATCAGCCGCGACAGCGCCGACGCATCCTTGACCCATTTGGAGGCGCGGCATTCGCCCAGCCCGCGAAAATACAGCAATTGCACCTGCAAATGCGCGTCGCGCGGAATGGCGTCGAACATGCCGGCCTGCAAAGACATCGCCATGTCCCAGGTTGGCTGGCGGCTCATGGTTGCGTCCATGGCAAACAGCAGCCGCCCATCGTCCTGCGCATTGGGGCGCGCCAGCCTGCCCACCTTCTGCACGAAGGCGGCGATCTCGTCCCGCACTTCACCCTGTGGCCGCACCGCGCCTTCGCGCCGTGTCGTCGGATTCTTTTCGGTCATGCTTCGAATATGTGGCGCGCCGCGCGCCCCGGCAAGAGACCCACGAAAATCTGCTTGCCAGCGTCGTTTTCGAAGCGCCTCATCCGTCATGGCTTGGCAAACCTGCTGAGAAGGAATTCCTCCATGGAAAGGCATTATGGCTGGGTCATCGTCGCCGCCGGCGCGCTGATCACCTGTCTGGCAATGGGCGCCATGTTCGCCCTGCCCGTCTATCTCCAACCCATATCCGAGCAAACCGGCTGGAGCCGCGCCGGCATTTCCGGCGCCATGACCGTGGGCTTCGTGGTCATGGGCGTTGCCGGCTTCATCTGGGGCACGCTGACCGACCGCATCGGCGCGCGCCCCGTCGTGCTGATCGCGGCCTGCCTTCTGGGCCTCGGTCTTTTCGTCGCCAGCCGTGCCGACAATCTGCTGGTCTTCCAGTTCGCCTATGGCGGCCTGGTCGGCGCCTCGGGCGGCGCCTTCTTCGCACCCCTGATCGCCACCACCCTGGGCTGGTTCGACAAGCATCGCAGCCTCGCCGTTTCGCTGGTCTCGCTCGGCGGCGGCATTGCGCCCATGACCATCACACCACTGGCCACGATCCTTATCGAGAATTTCGGCTGGCGCGATGCCATGATGATGACGGCCATTGCCGCCACCGTCCTGATCGTCCCCGCCACCTTTCTCATTCGCCGCGCGCCCGAAGCCGTGGCGACCGCGCCGACGCCAGCCAGCGATGTCGCCCCGGCCGAGCCGCGTCCGCCCAATATGGCGGCGATTTTTCGGACGCCGCAATTCTTCATCCTCGCCGGCGTCTTCTTCCTCTGCTGCGCCGCCCATTCCGGCCCGATCTTCCATACGGTAAGCTATGCCATGCTCTGCGGCGCTTCGGCGCTGGCGGCGGCCAGCATCTACAGCGTGGAAGGTTTTGCCGGCCTTTTCGGCCGCGTATTCTTTGGCCTGCTGGCCGACCGCATCGGCGTCCGGCGCGTCATCGTCGGCGGTCTCGCGCTCCAGGCGCTCGGCATCTATCTCTATATCTATGTCAGCGAATTACAGCATTTCTACATGCTGGCGCTGGTGCTGGGCCTGGTCTATGGCGGGGTCATGCCGCTCTATTCGGTACTGGCCCGCGACTATTTCGGCCCGCAAGTCATGGGCACGGTGCTGGGCGGCATCACCATGACCTCCTCCATCGGCATGGCCTTCGGCCCGCTTGGCGGCGGCTTCCTGTTCGACACTTTCGGCAATTACCACTGGCTCTACGTGACTTCGGCATTCATTGGCCTCGGCGCAGCGGCATTGGCGCTGGCCTTCCCGCCCAGGAACGAGGACACGACGCCAGCAAGCGCCGTGCCCGCGTAACTGCCGCGCTACCGATCAGGCGGGGCTGGCGACAGCCGCCCCGCCATCTTCGCCATCATCGTCCTGCCCCGCCGCATAGGCCGCCGACAGATCCCGGTAATAACGGGAATTGAAGGCGACGATGGTGATGATCACCCCGACAATACCGGCAAGGGTAAAGACCAGCGCCATGCCGCGCGCAGGCCCGGTGCCGAACCACCAGCCGATGGCGTCGGCCCCCGCCCCATCGGTCATGAAGGGAATGACCACGAATTGCGTCAGCGGTCCGATAAGGAACGCCGTCAGCGGCGATGCCGATTGCTCCACCGATTGCGCAAAGCCGAAAACCCGTCCCTGCCGCTCCAGCGGAACCACCTTTTGCAGCGTCGTATGTTCGGCTGCTTCGGCATAGGGTCCGAGCAGCATCCAGACGAAACAGCCCCCCGCCAGCAGCCAGATCGAGGGCTGGATGGTAAAGACGCAGCACACCGACCAGGTGATGAGATTGACCATGAGCAGCGTCTTCAGCGGGTTTTTGCCCAGCCCGGTGCGCGCGATGATGATGCCGCTGGCGATGAAGGCGGTCGACAGAACGCCGAACATCAGGCCCCAGACCTCCACCGACACCAGCGACAGGCCATAGGCGTCGAGCAGCGCCATGAAGATGCCGCCGAGGAAATTGTTGAAACAGGCAAAAAAGATCAGCGCGAACAGCCCCGGCACGGCGGCGATGACGCGGATTGTGCCGCCGATATCCACCCGTTTCGGCTCCGCCGGCGCGTCGGCACTCGGCGCTGGCCGTCCCTCGTCGATATGCACGCTGCCCAGATGCAGGAAAGCCAGGATCGTCATGCCAAAGGCCAGCGACAGAACGCCGAGCATGCCCGTATAGGCCACCAGGAAGCCTGAGATCACCGAAGTGGTGAGAAAGCCGATGCCGCTCACCATACCCACCAGGCCATTGGCCTTGTCGCGCTCATTCTCGGGAATGAGGATCGTCACCAGCGTCGGCAGCGCGATGGCGCGAATATTGCCCGCAAGCACACCCAGCATGACCACGAGCACGAACAGCCAGAGATAGGGCCCGAACGGATCTTTGAACGCCCCCTCCGGTTCGAACAGCACCAGCGCCAACGCCGCAGCATAGAACAGGGCCGACACCACGCTGGACCCCATCATGGTCAGTTTCTTGGCATTGTGATCGACTATGGAACCGAGCCAGAAGCCCAGTCCCGCGGTGAAGATCAGATAGATACCGGCGACCATGCCTGTGGCGAAGACCGAGCGGGTTTCGAGGAAAATCCAGAAGGTGATGGCGAACCACACCGTGAAATTGGTGACATTGGCGACGAGATTGTTCGCCAGGATTTGGTGAAAGGGCTTCATGACAAAGGATCCGGTTCTGGCGCTGCCCCCATATTTAGAACGCAGCGCTTTCATGCTCAACGGCTAGTCCGGGCCGGCGACAGCCTGTGTCAGGGGCCATTCCCTACTTTGGCGTATTTGTGATCAAATTGAGGCGCCAATACCGGTCCCGCTATGCCTGCCATGATGACGAATGGCGGGCGACCGCTTCGACAGCAGGTCGGAACGGTTTCATTGGCTCGGGCAGTTTTGGGCCAATTGCTCGATCGAGGATCGGGCGTTTTCCGCCGGAAACACATAGCTGCGGTCAAAATAGGTGAGGCCGATCGTTTCCCTAGCCTCCGCAATGGCCAGGACGACATCACCCAGATTGTCCACTTCGAAACTGGAGGTGTTGATCAGCACTTCTCCTTCGTAACTATCGAAAAACGCCGTCACCTCGGCCTTCGGTTCACCGTCGATAATCACACCCAGCACGCCGTCTTCCGCGTAGCTGGTGGTGGGCTCAAACGTCTCGGCCGTATAGAGGATCAACTCGACATTGCCGACAAACCAGTCGTCGCAGTAAAATTGCAATTCGAACGCGCCGGTCGTGTCGGCCGTCCCGACCAGATAGGCGATGACCTCATCGTCGCTCACATCGACGAAAAACCATTCCGCCTGGGCCGGCGCGGCGAACAGCAACAGGGCGGCGACGGGCAACAGGCGGCGCATGGCGAAATCTCCCGGACCGTCAGAGACTCGCGCTCGACGCCCTTCGAGTCACCCCCCGTTCAGGGTATCGCCGGAACTGGCCATGCGCCTACCAGCAGCGTGGCCAATAAAGATCGTCCCGGAAATCATTCGGTATGTTCGACTTGCGCGATAGCGCCATGGAAGCCAGATCGACCTGCTCGCAGAGCTGGCGGATGCGAAGCGGAATCGGCTCGCCGCTTACATATTCGCGCAATCGCCATTCATCGAGGCCCAAGGCCGCCTTGCGCCTGCGCGCTTCGTCCTCGACTTCCCACGGATGCACCGAACTTGCCTCCGTGAGCACGAGGCCCTGCTCACTCCATTCCCTGCTATCGCTCACCACTGCAAAACGCATGTCGTCACCCACCGGGCCGCCCGCCTCCTGCTGCGCCCGATTGAAAAAATAACAGATGACCTCTTACAAAAGCGCAAAGAACAGAGGCGCTTGGCAACCTGGAACGCGACCGGATGTGCCGTTATTGATGGTTCTTTTTCTTGTCCCGACGCGAACGCTGCCAGCTCGTCCATTTGCGCGAGCCGCGCAGGATCGCCATGTTGACCGGCCCTTGCAGGAACATCAGGTCCACCGCGAGCAGCAGCAACCCCAGCGGCAGCATCCATATGCCAAGCACCGGCAGGAAGCTGAATATCCCGCCGAACACCAGTAGCACACCAAGCGGAATACGCACCCAGCGCGCCTCGGGTCGACGCACCCGCGCCAGCCAGTTCGCGGCAAAAGCCGGAATGCTTCGCTCCAGCCGGTTGAACAGGCGGTTGAGGCGGTCCGTGCTCTTGGTCATCGATGTGTCTCCATCATCGGAATTAAATGACCGCCCCGTGGCGGCGGATCAAGGGCAATCGGAACCTGATCGGATATTTTTCGTTGTCCCCCCGAAACACGGAGCGTCCCATGTCCCTTGATCATATCCTGTCCAGCCTCGGCCTTTCCCATCGCGACCCCAACAGCCTCGAGGCCAGAATTGAATCCCTGCAACGCGACATGCGCCGGATCGGTCGCTCGCTGTCGAAGCAGGCCAGCCATGCTGCCGATGACTGGAGCGAGAACCTCTCCGATTTCGGCCGCGAGGCATCGCGCCAGGGTATGCACCTCGCGGAAATGGCAGGCAGCCAGGCCTGGCGCGGCGCCCGCGCCCTGCGTCGTGATCCCGTGCCGGCCATTGCCGTTGTCGCCACGGCCCTGCTGCTCGCCAGCCTCATGCGCAGGTGATGTTTCGTTTACCCTTTTCCTGAGCCATTCCTTAAGCCTGCGGGCGCATTTTCAGGCCGAGACACTTCTTTGTCACAGCCTGGAATACCCCCATGTCCCGATTTGCCGGCGCCGTTCTGCGCCTTGCCGTCTTTACCGTCGCCGTCACCACCCTGGGCGGCTGCTCTTTGCTCGGCATGAATTTCGCTTTCAATCGGATGAGCGAGAAGGAATGCATGATGCGGGCCATGTATTTTGAATCCAACCGCTCCAGCGCCGAAGGCATGCTGGCCGTGGGCACGGTGGTGATGAACCGCGTCAACGATCCGCGCTATCCCAAGAGTGTGTGTGAAGTCGTCGGCCAGAAGAACCAGTTCGCACAAGGCGTCCTGAGCAAGCCGATGATCGATAGCGGCGCGGTTCTGGCCGCGCAGGTTTCTGATCAGGTGCTGCGTGGCGCGCGCCATCCCGGCGTCCAGAATGCCCAGCACTTCCACACGGCGGGCCTGCGCTTCCCATATAACAACATGTTCTACGTGCTCGAGGCCGGCGGCAACGAATTCTACGAAAAGCGCAGCGTCCGCTGACGCCAGCAAAAGTCGTTTCCGTCCGGCTCCGAATCCTCAGAACCCGCCGCCATTCATCCCCGGGGCCTTGCCTGCCGCAGCACATAGCCGATGACCACCGCGATGGCTTCGTAAAGCTCGACCGGAATGGTCTCGTCCAGTTCCACCCCGCTCAACGCTTCCGCCAGGACCGGATTGGCTTCGATCACCACGCCATTTTCCTCGGCCAGTGCGATGATCTTTTCGGCAACCAACCCCCTGCCCTTGGCGACCACGCGCGGCGCTTCGCGCGAGCCCTGTTCATAGTGCAGCGCCACCGCCAGCGCCCTGGGATCGCTCGGATTGTCGCTCATCGCACCGCATCCACGATATGGCCGGAGGCCGCTGCCGGCTGCGCCGGCATATTGGGCGCGCCTTTGCGCACCACGATGGCGCCCGGCAGCAGCGACAGAGCCTCCAATTCTTGCCGCAAGGCGCCGACGCCCTCGTCGAGCGCGGCGGCCAAGGCATCATTCTCGGCCCAGAGCAGCACGCCGGTCGCCGCACCGCGCAGGGATACCTGCGCGCCAACTTCGCCCATGTCACTGAGATTGATCGCGAATCGCACCTGCCAGCCCCGATCTTCCTCCGGCCCGGCCTCATCGCCATTGCGATCCCGGTGGATCTGAATATGCAGAAGACTCTGCTGGCCATTCAACACCACCGGAAGGTCGAGGCTCCATTGCGCCTCCTGCCGCGAAGCCGGTTCGGGCAATGACGCGTTCTGGTGCAATCGTAGCCGCGACAAGGCCGCCTCGGTGCGCTCCAGCAGCACCTTGCCGGCCAGTTCGGGCTCGTCCGGCAAACTACCCTGCGAGCCATTCTCCGCCCGCGCCCGGGGCAAGACGCCTTTGAGCGGCGGCGGAATGGCGCGCACCTGCTCCACCCCCGGCTGATCGCCCAGCCAGGCCCCAAGCTGGCGTTGCAATCCCAGCAGCGCCGTTTTCATGTCGCCGCCAGCCGCCTTGGCCTGCCCGCCTGCCAGCATGGCCTCCTGGAAAATTCCCGAATTCTTCACTGCCCTTTGCAGCGCCGCGCCGTCCGGCCCGCCCCCATCCAGCGACAGGCGCTGCGCCAGAACCTGCTGCGCCGCCTTCATCACCGCTTCGGGCAGCGCTACCCGCCCCACTATATGGGTCAGTGCCGTGGTGAGGCCGACCACGCTGTCCTGCCGCACCAGCGCCTGCTGCACCATCTGCGTCAGCGCCGCCTGCGGGTTGGCTACACCCGGAGCAGCGGAGGGCGCAATGGCCGGGGCCTGCGTCACCATATTGGCCGGAAACTGCGCACCGCGCGGCGGCGCATGCTGGCCGACATTGCCGGCAATCGTCGATTGCGCCACCGGCGGCAACACAGCGCTGGTGGCGCCCTGCATCGGCGCGGCGGCGCTGGGAAGGGCCGCGGGCCCAGCCTGGGCATAGGGAATGGCCGGGCGCATGCCCGGCGCGGACGTTGCGGCATTGACTGGGGGCGCCGCCTGCTCGCCCATGGCCCGCGGAACGGCGCTATTGGACACCGGCCTTTGGTCCAAAGGCGCCGCCATCGCTGCCGGCGGCGCATTACCCGAAGTAGTGGTGGGGGACGCATTGGCAATCGGCGCGCCCGGCCCGGGCAGAGGTGGCGGCACGAACGGCTGAGCATTGGCCGCGCTGGCCACCAAAGGCGCGGCGGAGGGTGCGCCAGGTGCCGCCAGGGCAGCGGCCGACAATTGCACCGAGGTGGCCGGCAGGCTCGCCGGCGGCGGCGGCGGCACGCCGCCCGGCGACGCTGCTGGCGGCTGCGTCGAAACCAGCGCCACCCGCACCTGCCCCTCGGCCTGTTGCACCGCCAGCGTCAGCGTAGCGCCCACCGGTGGCATGGCAGGCAATTGCAGGCTCATAACCTGCCTGCCGATCTGCACTTGGGTCAGCCCGCCGGGCAAGGGCCCCAGGACGCGGGCCTCGACATTCTGCCCCGGGCCCTGATCCAGCGCGCGCAACATCGCACTGGCCTGCGCCAGCGGAAGAGGCGGCAATTGCGACCCAATGCTCATCTGCCAGACCGGCTCCGGCCACATCAACTGGCCCGCAAGTCTAGCGCACTATATCCGAATCGTCAGGAGCGGATGTCGTTATAGGCCTTGGTGGCCGGCTTGCCCCGGAACGTCACCCAGAAGAAATTGAGCGTATAGGTGCCAGCGGTACGAAACACGCCTTCCTTTTCAAGCCGTCGGCCGGAAGTCTTCATCTTGAGCGCGAAGGTAAATTTAACTCCGCCGACCTTGGACAGGCGCACCGCCACATCGGTATCTTCACCGAAGAACTCGATGGTCCGGTCATAGCCGCCGACCGCTGCCCAGGCATCGCGTTTGAACACGAAATTGCCGCCCTGCACCACCGAGCCCACGCGCAGCACGAAGCGGTTGAGCAGGTAGATGAGATAGGTCAGCCCATAAAACATGCCGACCAGGGCGCGATTATGCAGCGCCATATCATAGTAGATATAAGGGCCGCTGAGACAGACCAGCTTGGAATCCTTGTCGAATTCGCGCCGAACCACATCGAGCCAGCCTTCAGGAACGATCGTGTCGCTGTCGATATTGGCGACCAGGTCATAGCCTTCGCTGGCGGCGAAACCGGCATCGCGGGCATTGACCAGCCCCTTTTTGGGCTCGTCCACCACCCGCACGCCCTCGAACGAGCGGGCGATTTCGCCGGTGCGGTCGGTGGAGGCATTGTTGACCACGATGACATCGGCATTCATGCCCGACCGCGCGATCTCCGCCTGCACCGATTCAAGACACTTCCCGATCAGCGCCTCTTCATTATAGGCGGGGATGACAAAGGCCAGTTTCATCGCATTCCTCATGCCGGCTGGGCGGCGGTGTCCAATCCTGTGCACATAGCGCGCAGCGAAGCCATCGGCAACCTTGGGCTCAATCACCCCTCTCGCCCAGCGACCGGAAGCCGGACCCGAAAACAGGCGCCGGGCATCGGTCCGGGAACCAGTTCGAGCACCCCATTCATCCGGGCGATGATCTGGCGGCTGATGGCGAGGCCAAGCCCCGCACCGCCCTGATCGCCCGAGCCGGATACGCCACGCCAGAATTTCTCGAAGATCATCTTGCGCTCGGTCTTGCCGATGCCCGGACCATTATCCGAGACTTCCACCACATAATTGCCGTTGCGCACCGATGAGGTGACGAGCACCACGGGATTGTCCACGTCGTTATATTTGACCGCGTTGGAAATCAGGTTGATGAACACCTGGCACAACCGGTCCGCATCGCCCTCCACCATGGTCGTATGCGCCCGCTCGCCCAGCTCCACTCGCATGCCCTTCTGCCGCAACAGCGCGTCGCAGACACTGAGCGCCCGGTTCAGCGCGTCCTCGGCATCGACAGGGGCGTTCTGCCAGGTCCGCTCGCCCCGCTCCAGCGCGCTCAGGTCGAGGATTTCGTCGAGCAGCTTGGTCAGCCGCATGCTCTCCTGATGGATGGTGGAGAGAAACCGCCTGCGCTGGACTTCATCAAGTTCCCCGGTGTCGAGCAGGATTTCCGAGAACGAGCGGATCGACGTCATCGGCGTGCGCACTTCATGGCTCACCTGACTCAGGAATTCGTCCTTCTGGCTGTCCAGCTCGCGCAATTGCGCATTGGCGTCTTCCAGCTTGCGCGCCGTCAGGCGCAGTTCCGCCGAGGTCTTTTCCAATTGCTGGGAATATTCGATGACCTGCTGGGTTTCGTCGGCCATCTGCATCATTTCTTCCAGCGATACGTCGCCGCCGGCCACCACCTTGGACAGCATAACATGCGCCGAGGATGCGCCGATGGACCCGGCAAGTTCGCGTTCCAGCCCGCCGATGAATTCCGATGTCGGCTCCAGCTGCGCCGGATCGACCCCCGATTCCAGTGCCGCCGCTTCGAACAGCGCCACGGCCCGCTTCTCGCCCAACACACGCTCGGCGACGAAGAACAGGTCATTGGCCGTGGCCGAACCGGCGAGAAAGTTGCGCTGCGGCAAGCCGTGGCGGCGGAAAATATCAACAAAGGCCGTCGCCTGGATGCGTTCGAGCGAGGATGGCCGCGTCATCAGCGATCCGAGCGTCAGGATGAGCGTATTGATGGACAGGCTCCAGAATGCCGCATGCGCCAGCGGATCCCAGCCCTCCAGCCCGAACATGGCCTCCGGCCGCAGCCAGACAATGCCCCACGGCCCCTCCTCGAGCAGCACCGACACCAGCGGCGAAACCGAGGCCAGGGAGGGCAGGAAGCAGGTCCAGGCCCAGATGATCGCACCCACCAGAATGGCGGTCGTCACTGCCTTGAGCGAGGCATCGCGCCAGAAGATCGCCGCCAGCAGCGCCGGAAAGAACTGCGCTATGGCCGTGAAGGAGATCAGCCCGATTGGCGCCAGCGCATCGGAATCGCGGGTGAAAAAGAAATAGAAGAAACCCAGCAACAGGATGAGGACGATAGCGAAGCGCCGCGCGATCAGCAGCACGCTGCTGACGCCCTGCCCGTCTCCGCTCTGCGAGACAGCGCCCAATTTGAGCACCAGCGGCATCATGATGTGGTTGGACACCATGATCGAGAGCGCGATGGATTCCAGGATGATCATTGATGTAGCGGATGAAAAACCGCCGATAAAAGCAAAGAGAGCCAGCGCATTCTGCCCCGCTGACAATGGCAGGGTCAGGGCGAACATGTCGGGATTGGAGCCTTCGGGCATCACCGTCAGCCCATAGACGGCGATGGGAATGATGAAGATGCTCATCAGCATCATATAGGCCGGGAAGGCCCAGCCGGCGACGCGCAGGTGGTTTTCGTCCGAATTCTCCACCACCGTCACCTGGAATTGCCGCGGCAGGCAGATGATGGCGGCGATGGACAGGACCAGCGTGGTGATCCAGCGGCTGTCGAAACTGGCCGAGGTGTCGAAAGCGAAGCCCTTCGCCGCCGCCTGGGTGAATATGCCTTCGACCCCGCCCCCGATATAGACGACGAAGACGCCAACGGCGACCAGCGCGGTCAGCTTGACCACGGCCTCGAAGGCAATTGCCGCCACGACGCCGTGATGCTGCTCCTTGGCGTCGACATGCCGCGTGCCAAACAGGATGGTGAAGAGCGCCATGGCCGCCGCCACGCCCAGCGCCAGCCCCACATCGTCGATGCCGGTAAGGCTGCCGCGCCCGAATTCAGAGGCCCCGGCCACTGCCTGGATGGACGAGGTCACCGCCTTGAGCTGCAAGGCGATATAGGGCGCGATGCCGATCACAGCGATGCAGGTCACCAGCACGCCGAGCCGGCTGGATTTGCCGAACCGGGACGATAGCAGGTCGGCCACGGAGGTGATCCGATGCAGGTGGCTGATGCGCACCAGACGGCGGAGCAGGAAATACCAGCCCACGAAAACCAGCGTCGGGCCGAGATAGATGGTGAGGAATTCGAGCCCGCTGCGCGCCGCATTGCCCACCGCGCCATAAAAGGTCCAGCTCGTGCAATAGACCGAAATCGAGAGCGTATAGACCGCCGGCGAATTGAGCCATGAGCGCTTGTTGGCCCGCGCCCGCCTGTCTCCGAAATAGGCCAGCACGAATAGCAGGCCGACATAGGCGACGGAGGTGGCGATGACGAAATCGGCGGATAGCATCAGCCGTCGCCCTCTTCCCGGGGCGCCGTGGGGTCCGGCGCCAGGTAATGAGTCAGCAGCACGGTGCCGAGGATCAGCACCAGCCAGATGAAGAAGAGATAGACGACGATCTGCGGGACGCCGAACACAGTGCTGTCACGGTTGAATAGGGTCACCACCGGCGGCACGAGCACAACAAGCCCCATCACCGTCAGCAGGAGCATTCCCCCGACGACCCTACGCCTCTCCGACATTGTCACCCAGCAATTTTCGCACCGCCCCCACCACTTCGGAATTGGAATATGGCTTGGTGACGAAACTGTCGGCGCCCAGTTCCTCGGCGATGCGCCGATCCTGTTGCTGGCCCTTTGCGGTCAGGATCAGCACCGGCAGGTCGCGCGTTTCCGCATCGGCGCGCAATTGCCTGAGCACATCGAACCCGCTTCTTTTGGGCAGCATGACGTCGAGCACCAGGACGCGCGGCGGCGCACGGCGCACCCGCTCCAGCACAGCTTCGCCATCCGTCACCGATTCGATGCTCCAGCCGGCGCGGCGCAGGATGAAATCGAGCGATTCGAGAATGCTCGGCTCGTCTTCGGCTATCAGGACATCGATGCCCAAATTCTCCCCCGGTTTGTTCCCGGTCTCCCCACCGCGAACATCCGCACTAAACCGCAATCGCGAGTTTTCGCCAAGCGCTATTCCTCATGGCACCAGCGGCGCGCGCAGCGGCTTCTCGCTCAGGGATGGCCCCAGGGCTTCCTCCTGCCGGCTGGCGCAATCGGAACGCGTGCAGAGCCGGCAAGTCGGCCCCACCGGCACGTCGGCGTCGTGATTACCCAGATCGAGGCCCTGTGCATAAACCGTCCCATCGGCATGCATCACGTCGCAGGCCAGCATGATCGAGGCGGTCACCGGAGGCTGGTGAAAGGCCGCAGCACGGCGCTGCACCGTGCGCGCGACAAACAGATAGCGCGATCCATCGGAAAACCGCACCACCTGCCGCAGCGGCATGTCCGGCGTGCGGAACGCGCCATAAATGGCCCAGAGCGGGCAGGCATGGCCCGAATAGGGCAGCAGCAGGCTCGGCAGCGGGAAATGCTTGGTCAGCCGTCCGGCGGGGTCGGAGCGCAGGAAACCGAACGGGATGCCCCCTTCCCCCTTGCGCCGCAGCGTCACCAGCCGATGCGCCACCTGCTCGTAGCTGGCATTGTAGTTCTGCCGCAATTGGTCGATGTCATAGGCCGCGTCCTCGGCCAGTTCCAGAAATTCGGAATAGGGAAACACCATGGCCCCGGCGAGATAGGAGCCGAGGGCCCGCCGCGCCAGCCGCCGCGCCGCCACGCTGCCCAGCGCCGCCTTCTGCAATTCTTCCTCGATGGTTTCGTCCGCCGCCAGCTCGCCATAGAGCCGGGCCAGCTGGAATTGCCTCGTGGCCAGCGTAGTCGCTCCCGCCAGCCACATGGTCCCGATCTCTGGCAGGAACCGATACTGCCCCGGAAAATTCGCTTCGCCGCCCGGAGGCGCGCCCCCCACCACGATGTGCAGACCGAAGCGCCGCTCCAGCAGGTCGGTCAGGGTCCGCATGCCGAATGACCCCTCGATCTCGATCTCCCGGCGCAGGCTGGCAGCGACTTCTTCCAGCTCGGGAAAATGATTGCGCCGTTCGATCAGCAGGTCGTCGATCTCACGCGCTGGCGAAATCGACCGCCTTTCGGCGCTGGCATTGTCGAAATAGCCGATCATGTTGCGCGCGACATCGCTGAGATTGCGGGTCTCGCGCCCGATTGCTGCAAGAAAGCGCTGCCGCTCCGCCTCGTCGAGGTCCGGCACTTCCTCCAGAATTTCCGCGCTCGAACGCACTGCGGTGATGCCGGAAAGTACCTGATGCAGCAATTGCATCAGCAGCGGATCGCTGCGCAGCCGGTCGGCATAGGCATCGGCGCTGGCGATGGCGTCCGAATAGGCCCGGTGCAGGCGCGCCAGCGCCGTGGCGCTGGCCGGATATTGCGCCACCAATTGCCGTCGCTCGTCGGGCTGGAACGGCAGGGATTCGACCATGGGGTCGGCATAGGTTTCTTCGAGGTCGGCCAGCAATTTCTGCTCGGCCTGCCCAGTGAGGTCGCCGATATCGATCTGCAAATGATGGGCGACCCGCTGCAACAGCGTCCCGCCGACATCGCGTTTGTTGTTTTCGATCAGGTTCAGATAGCTGGGCGAGATGCCGACCAGGCGCGCCAGCGCCGCCTGGGAAATCTTCAACGATTTCCGCCTGTTGCTGATCCGGAATCCGATCGGCGCCCTCATGATCTCCCCTCCGGGGCTGGGCAAATTGTCAACGTTTTGACAAATACCCACAAAGAACAGATCAACAATTTACAATTTTCTAGAGGAATTACAATGGCCTATTGCCGCCATTTTCAAATGCGCCGAATACTAGGCAGGCGGTGAACCTCCGACGATGTATCGGACGTCCCGCGCCAAAGGAGGAGATCTATGACACTTTTGAAGCGCGGGTTCTCCCGCCGTAAAGTGCTGCAAACCGGCATGGCCGGCATTATCGGCACGGGCGTTGCGCCCATGATGTTCACCAAGGGCGTCTGGGCGCAGGAATTCTGCAACAACCCCACTGGCGACAGCGTCACTATCGGCCTCAACCTGCCCCTGACCGGCGCTTATGCCGAAGAAGGCGCGGACGAGCTCAAGGCCTACGAGCTTGCCATCAAGCACCTCAATGGTGAAGGCGATGGCGGCCTGCTCAATGTGCTGACCCCGTCCGCCCTCAAGGGCAACGGCATTCTCGGCAAGAAGGTCGGCTATGTGTCCTCGGACAGCCAGACCAAGTCCGACGTTGCCCGCGCCGGCGCCACCCGCATGATCGAGCGCGACGGCGCCATCATGATCACCGGCGGCACGTCTTCGGGCGAAGCCATCGCGGTCCAGAGCCTGTGCCAGGAAAAGGGCATCATGTTCATGGCCGGGCTGACCCATTCCAACGACACCACCGGCAAGGACAAGCGTCGTTACGGCTTCCGCCATTTCTTCAACGCCTATCAGTCCGGCATCGCGCTGGGCCCGGTTCTGGCCGAGCAATATGGCGGCGAGCGCCGCGCCTATCACCTGACCGCCGACTATACCTGGGGCTGGACGCAGGAAGAATCGATCAAGGCCACGACAGAAGGTCTGGGCTGGGATACCGTGGCAACCGTGCGCACGCCGCTCGGGTCCTCCGACTATTCCCAATACCTCACCCCGATTCTGAATTCGGGTGCGGACGTGCTGATCCTCAACCATTACGGTCTGGACATGGTGAACTCGCTGCCGCAGGCAGTCCAGTTCGGCCTGCGTGACCGTCAGGCCAATGGCAAGCAGTTCGAAATCATCGTTCCGATGTTCTCCGAACTGATGGCCAAGGGCGCCGGTGAGGCCGTGCGCGGCGTTTTCGGCACCTCCAACTGGCACTGGAACCTTCAGGATCCGGGCTCCATCGCCTTCACCAAGTCCTTTGGTGCGGAATATGGCGCTCCGCCCTCGCAGGCTGCTCATACCTGCTACGTTCAGACGCTGCTCTATGCAGACGCGGTTGAACGCGCCGGCACCTTCTATCCGCCTGAAGTCATCAAGGCGCTGGAAGGTTTCGAGTTCGACGGCATGGGCAATGGTCGCACGCTGTACCGCGCCGACGACCATCAGTGCATGAAGTCGGTTCTGGTTGTGCAGGGTAACGACAATCCCTCCAGCGAGTTCGACGTCCTCAACATCGTCCAGGAAGTGGATCGCGAGACCACCACCTACGATCCGGCGATCTTCGGCGGCGAACTCGGCCCCGCAGAACCCGCACCGCAGTGCTGAGCGCGTAACCTTCGCTCTATCCAACGTCGTCATTGCCCGGCTCGTCCGGGCAATCCATTCCGCCAACGCGCCGATGGACCGCCGGGACAAGCCCGGCGGTGACGACCGAGACGACAGAAGCGTCCTACGGCCACGCTGGAGCTACCTATGTTCGAAGTCATCTTTCTGCAATTTCTCAACGGGCTCGACAAAGGCGCTGCCTATGCGCTGATCGCCCTTGGCCTCACCCTGGTGTTCGGCACTCTGGGCGTGGTCAATTTCGCCCATGGCGCGCTCTTCATGCTCGGCGCCTTCTGCGCCGTCACGGTGCGCATGCTCCTCACCATGGAAACCGTCACCATCGACCCCGAAAAGCTCTCCCCCTGGGGCGCGCCGCTGGAAATCCGCGAGCCGCTGGTCCAGGCCTGGTTCGGCGATTTCGGCGCGGTGCTGGTCAATTATTCCGTGCCGCTGTCGATCCTGATCACCATTCCGGTCATGCTGGTCATCGGCATTGCGCTGGAGCGCGGCATCATCAAGCACTTCTACAAGCGCCCCCATGCCGAACAGATCCTGGTGACCTTCGGCCTCGCCATCGTGGCGCAGGAAGTGATCAAGTCGATCTTCGGCCCCAACCCCATTCCCCAGCCCATGCCCACCGACCTGCGCGGCGCCGCCGACATCGGCGCCTGGCTCGGCATGCAGGCCAATGTCATCACCTATCCGATCTGGCGTCTGGTCTATTTCCTGTTCGCCGGCGTCGTGATTGGCGGCGTCTTCGCCTTCCTACAGTTCACCACATTCGGCCTGGTCGTCCGTGCCGGCATGGCCGATCGCGAAACCGTGGGCCTGCTCGGCATCAATATCGATCGCCGCTTCACCATCATGTTCGGCCTGGCGGCCGTCGTGGCGGGTGTCGCGGGCGTCATGTACACCCCGCTCCTGCCGCCCAATTACCACATCGGCATGGACTTCCTCGTCCTCTCCTTCGTGGTGGTCGTGGTGGGTGGCATGGGCTCCCTGCCCGGCGCCGTCGCCGCGGGGTTCATGCTCGGCATCCTCCAGTCCTTCGCCTCCATGAACCAGGTAAAGGCCATTTTCCCCGGCATCGACCAGATCATCATCTATCTGATCGCTGTCGTCATTCTGCTCGTTCGTCCGCGTGGCCTCATGGGTCGGCGCGGTGTGATGGAGACCTGACATGAATTCCACTCTCATGTCCCGCAACGACCTCCTGCTGCTGCTCGGATTCTCTGTCGTAGTCCTGGCCATGCCGATCTGGCTGGCGCCCTTCGGCGCCGGCTACCCGGATCTGCTGCAACGCTTCATGATCTACGGCATCTTCGCCGTCGGCTTTAACATCCTGTTCGGCTTGACCGGCTATCTCAGCTTCGGCCATGCCGCCTTCTTCGGCGTCGGCTCCTATACCGCCGTCTGGTCGCTGAAACTGCTGACGCTCGATGCCATTCCGGCCATGGTCTTCGCCGTGATCATCTCGGGGCTTTTCGCCCTCGTCATCGGCTTCCTCTGCCTGCGCCGCTCTGGCATCTATTTCTCCATCCTCACCCTGGCCTTCGCCCAGATGAGCTACAACCTCGCCTATTCGGTGCTCACCCCGATCACCAATGGCGAAACCGGCCTGCAACTGACCCTCAACGATCCGCGCATCATCGACGCGGCGGTGGGCCATGGCTTTGTCGGCCAGCCGATCCCGACCCTGTTCGGAACCCCCATTGGCGGCTATGCCGGCTTCTATTTCTGCGCCGCCTTCCTCATCGCCGCCTTCTTCCTGGCCCAGCGCATTGCCGGCTCGCCCTTTGGCATGATGCTCAAGGCCATCAAGTCCAACCAGACCCGCATGCAGTTCACCGGGTTCAATACCCGCCCCTATGCCCTCTCCGCCTTCGTGATATCGGGCATGTATGCAGGTCTCGCCGGTGCGCTTCTGGCGGTCACCGATCCGCTTGCCGGTGCCGAACGTATGCAGTGGACGGCCTCCGGTGAAATTGTGCTCATGACCATCCTTGGTGGTGTCGGCACACTGGTCGGCCCCGTCATCGGCGCCTGGATCATCAAGTATTTCGAGAACATCCTCTCGGCGCTCAACGACAACATCCTCGCCCGCTTCTTCGACTTCCTGCCCGATGGCGTGGACACGTTCTTCGTCACCATTGTTGGCAAGTTCGTCGGCGATGGCTGGCACCTGACGCTGGGCCTGGTTTTCGTGATCATCGTGATCTTCCTGCCCGGTGGCATCATGGAAGGCGTGCGCCGCGTCGCCTCGGCCTTCCGCAATCGGGGCAAGACGCCCCGCGCATCCAACCAGACCCAGGCCGCGGAGTAGGATCAGCACATGTCCAATGGAAACATTGTCCTGCACGTCGCGGACGTTCACAAGCGCTTCGGTGGCCTGCACGCCCTGGCCGACATCGACCTTCAGGTCGAGGAAGGCAAGACCCACGCCATCATCGGACCGAATGGGGCGGGCAAGTCCACCCTGCTCAACGTCATCATCGGCAAGCTGGCTCCGACCAGCGGCCAGGTGGTGTTCGACGGCGCCATCCTGACCGGGCGCAAGCCCTATCAGATCAACCAGCTCGGCATTGCCCGCGTGTTCCAGACCCCGGAGATCTTCGCCGATCTCTCGGTTCTGCATAACGTGATGATCCCGGCCCTCGCCAAGCGCGACGGCATGTTCAAGCTCAACATGCTCCGCACCCTCGAAAGCGAGACCACCATCCGCGCCGAAGCCGAGGAAATGCTTGAAGATGTGGGCCTGATGGCCCGCAAGGACAGCATGGCCGGCGTGCTCTCACGCGGCGACAAGCGCCGGATGGAACTGGCCATGTGCCTGATCCAGCATCCGCGCCTGCTGCTGCTGGACGAGCCCACCGCCGGCATGAGCCGCCACGACACCAACACCACTATCGAGCTGCTCAAGAAGATCAAGAAACGCGGCATGACCAAGGTGATCATCGAGCACGACATGCACGTAGTCTTCTCGCTGGCCGACAAGATTTCCGTTCTCGCCCAGGGCCGCATCATCGCCGACGGAACGCCCGACCAGGTGCGCGGCAATCCCAAGGTCCAGGAAGCCTATCTTGGAGGAGCCCACGAATGAGCGCCATTGCCATGACCGCACAAACGACCGCACAAAGCCCTGCACAAGCCTCTGCTGGCAGCCTGTCCGCCAATATCGAAACCAGCCGCCCCTTCTTCTCGGTGCGCGACGTTCACGCCTATTACGGCGAGAGCTATATCGTGCAGGGTGTGTCGCTGGACATTCGCAAGGGCGAAATTCTTGCGCTGCTGGGCCGTAACGGGGCGGGCAAGAGTTCGACGCTACGCACCATAGCCCGCGCCGACAATCCCGAAATGCGTGGCGGTGAAATCTGGCTCGACGGCAATCCCATCCACAAGATGAAGAGTTTCGAGGCCGCCCGCGCCGGCATCC
The DNA here is from genome assembly GCF_015158295.1 of Devosia faecipullorum. GTDB lineage: Bacteria > Pseudomonadota > Alphaproteobacteria > Rhizobiales > Devosiaceae > Devosia > Devosia faecipullorum. The sequence continues at coordinate 388,724 of NZ_JACDXV010000001.1, forward strand.
AGCTGGTGCCCGAGGATCGCCGCATCATCCAGGGCCTGACCGTGGAGGAAAACCTCAACCTGGCCAAGGTGGCCCCCGGTCATGGCTGGAGCCTCGAACAGATCTACGAGAGTTTCCCGCGCCTCGCCGAACGCCGCACCCAAGATGGCGTCACCCTTTCGGGCGGCGAACAGCAAATGCTGGCCATTGCCCGCGCTTTGGCCCGCGATCTCAAGCTGCTGCTGCTGGATGAGCCCTATGAAGGTCTGGCGCCGGTCATCGTGCACGAGATCGAGCGCATCCTGCATTCGATCAAGCCGCTGGGCATCACCACGATCATCGTCGAGCAGAACGCCGTGGCCGCGCTCAAGCTGGCCGACCGCGCCGTGATCCTCGATACCGGCGAAGTCGCCTTCACCGGCACCGCCAGGGAAGTGCTCGACAATGCCGAACTCCGCCACGAATATCTGGCGATCTAGGCGCGCACCGGACCGCCAATTGTCGTCAAGGCCCGGCCCGTCCGGGCAATGACGACAAAGGCAACCTGGCAGCCGGTTACGTCGGCAGATTTCAACTTCGGCCCTCGGGCCAGCACGCCTACTCTGGGGCCTTTGGGTTCAAAGGCATGATGCCGATCTCACCCTCTCCCTCCTGAAGGCCCCAGAGTTCATCCGTCTCCGGCGCGACCGCCGCGATGGTCACACCCTCGCCCTCGAGCGCATCGCGCACCTCACGCGCCAGATCGACAGCCCCCGGCGTATCGCCATGCAGGCAGATCGAGCGCGCCGAAGATTTCAGCACCGAGCCGTCAACAGCCTCGATTTCCCCATGCAGGGCCAGCCGCAGGCAGCGCGCAATCACCGCTTCGGGATCGTGGATCACGGCCCCTTCTTCGGAACGCGGCAATAGCAGGCCATCGGCAGTATAGGCCCGGTCGGCATAGGCTTCCCGGATGATTGGCAGCCCCACAGCCCCCGCCGCCCGCACTTGCTGGCTATTGTCCAGCGCCAGCACCGCCATATGCGGGTCCATGGCGTGGATCGCGGCGAAGATGCCCACGGCAAAGGTCAGTTCCTCCGCCGTCTGGTTGGCCAGCGCGCCATGCAGCTTCACATAGTCGAGCGGCACGTCCACTTCGGCGGCAATATGGCGGATGAGGAACAACTGGTCCCGGATTTGGTTCAGCAATTGTTCCAGCGGCATGACCAGCCGGAAGCGCCCAAACCCCTTGCGATCCATATAGCCCGGATGCGCTCCGGCCCGCACGCCGCGCGCCTTGCACACCTTGAGGATGTGCCGGATGCTCGCTGCGTCGCCCGCATGCCCGCCACAGGCAATCGAGGCGCTCGACACGATGGCCAGCAGGTCGTCGTCGCCGCCCATGCCTTCGCCCAGATCGGCGTTGAGATCGATGCTCGTCATGTCCGCCCACTCCGCAACAGGCCATGGGCATGCTCCACCGAGATTGGCGCGAACGCAAGCGCGCTGCCGGGCCGCAATTGCGCGAACCGGTCGAGATCGGCGGAAATGATGGTGCCGATGCGCGGATAGCCGCCGGTCGGCTGGTGATCGCGCATCAGGACGATCGGCGTGCCGTCCCCCAGGATTTGAATATCGCCGGGCAGGACCGGGTCGGAAATCAGCGACAGGATGCTTTCGCCGGCAAAGACCTGCTCTTCATCGGCCAGCCGAACCCCCATCCGGTCCATCATCGGCGTCACCCGAAACCGCGCCGCGACAAAACTTTCCTGCACCCGGCGCGAAAAACGCTCCCAATGCAGGCCGCGAATGAAGCGGATCGGACCGCCCTCCACCATCGGCGGCGGAAGCTCCTCCGCCTGCACGCCATTGCCCTCGAGGATCAATTCATCGCCGGCCGCCAGCGCCCGCCCAGCAAGCCCTCCCAGCCCCACCCTGATATTGGTGGAGACGCTTCCCAGCACCGGCTTCAGGTCCAGCACCGCGCCAAATCGCAGATAGCCGTAATTGCCCGCCGCCCCCGGCGTTACCGACAAACGATCGCCTTTCGACAAATGCGCGGAACCGGGCCAAGCCACGGCCTGCCCGTTGACGCGGATAGTGAAAATCCCTCCCTCCCAGCCGATAGAGGTGCGGCCTTCCCTCACCACCAGGTCGAGCCCCGCCTGGGTGAATTCGATTCCACCCTCGCCCCGGGCTCCCGCCAGTGCTCCCGCTCGTCGATAGGCGCCGCGATCCATCGGCCCCGACGCGCTCACGCCATGCGCCAGCATGCCTTCGCGCCCCTCGTCCTGAATCGTGGCCAGCGGCCCCGCCCGTTCGATACGCAGAAGCACCGTCATGCCAGCGCCTCGAACAGCACTTCGTCGCCCGCAACAAGCTGGGTGGGCGGCATAAGCTCGGGATCGAAATTGCGAAATTCGGTGCGCCCGATCACATGCCAGCCGGTTGGAATATCGGTGGCCGCAATCGCCGTCTGCCCGGCGGCGAACAGCACGCTTCCCGCCGGAACCCGGGGCCGCACCTGTTGGCGCCGGGGCACGTTGAGACCCGGAGGATGAAATCCGCAATAGACGAAACCAGGCGCAAAGCCGGTCGCCAATATGCGCAGGGGCGCCGCGCAATGCTGTTTGATGAATTCCGCCGGACCAAGTTTCAGCCCCGCCGCCAGATCTTCGAGATCGGGTCCATCCGCTCCGCCGAAACGCACGGAAATGCGGTGCGTGGTCACGCTGGAATCGGCCTTTTTCGACAGCCGTAGACCGATTTCGCTCGCCAGCCGCACGGGTCCGACCCTGCCCGGATCGTAACGTACCAGCACCGATACCAGGCTCGGCACTATTTCGATCGCGCCGGCAATGGGGTCGGCCAGTAGCGCCCTTGCCAAAACCTGCGCGCGCCGATTGGCCCCGTCGTCCATCGTACTGCCGAACTGTACCAGCATGGCATGGTCGCCCAGCGGCACGATCTGGCATGTCTCGCTCATTGCCAACCCATTTCCGTTCTGCCGGGACGCAGTTCAATAATCTGCACTGCGTCCCGTCAAGCCGTCCGTCGCGGCAAGTGGCCGGATCAGGATAAAACAGGTTCAGGCGTCAAAGCGCTTCTTAATTAATTGGGGTCGCGGCCCTCCTGCTCGATCACCGCCTCGAACAATTCGCGTGCCGATCCGGCGCCGATGGCCTCGATGGCCACCGCCGCAATGGCAGCGAACAATTCCGCGATTTCCTGGGGATCGGTGATTTCGGCGTCGTCGTCTTCAGCGTCGGCGTTGATCAAGGTAAACATGAGGAACGCGCCTCCACACTAAAGCGGGCTGCGGAATGTAGGAGCCAGGTTCCGCAGAAACCCCGCGACCAAAGAAGAAGTCCGAAGCAGATTTTTGCTTCGAACGAGCCTACGCCACCAATGTGCGGCGATTCCTGTTAAGTTTTAAATAAGGGATTGTGGCATTGCCGGGGAAGAAGCCGCCTTGCCACCCCCGACCGCCGGCCTTACTCTTCGCCCGCGCCCAGCCCATCGATATAGGCTTCGATCTCGTCGAGCGTCGCCGAGAATGGTTTCGGTGTATCCCCGAAAACGATGTTGAAGCTGGCATCTTCGCGCAAGGCATGCCCGCCGGGCTGGCCCAGAACCTTGATCTTTTCCGAGGTGAGAATGGTCAGCCCATGCCGGGCCGCCACCCGTTTCATCCGCCGCATCCGCGACGCATCGAATTCCTTGCGGCTCATGTTTCCGGCTCCCGCTAAAAATCTTTCCGAGCCAATAGACCAGCGTCGGGTCTTTTCCAATCCCCGAGCGTCCGGCGCCGTACTGGACAGAAACCGCTTCTCTCGTTAAAGGCAGCGCGTCGGGCAGGTGGCAGAGCGGTTGATTGCTCCGGTCTTGAAAACCGGCGAAGGTGCAAGCCTTCCGGGGGTTCGAATCCCTCCCTGCCCGCCAGCCCCTGTGTTGCAATTGTTTCGCCGCGATTCTGACGAAAAAGCTCGGTGGCAGGGACGCAATGAGGAGCGGTTTTGTACGCTGATCTAAAAGCCGTTACCGCTCTTTATGATCTGGGCCGAGGCAGCTTTGGCCGCCCGATTGAACAATATATTGACTGGCTGAACGCCACACTGCGCTTGCCAATCGCTTTCAAAGTTTTTCTCGATCCAGCCATCGATCAAAGCCAAATTGCCCTAAAACCTGGCGACCGGATTTTCCCCGTTCCTATGGAACAGTTTTATCCAATGCGCTGGACTGAAAAGGTCGAGCGCGTTCGGAACGCCTCTGCCAGCCAAGACCTGACCTTTGTCTTGCCAAATTATTCGCTGCTTATGATGTCCAAATTCGACATGCTTCAGCGGGTGGCACTGGAGTATGGTGAAGATTGCAGAATGGTGTGGATCGATGCCGGCCTGTCCCGTTTCTTCCGCACCGACATGGCCGAAGGCCAGCTATCGCACGAATATCTGGGCAAGCTGCAAAACGCCACTTTCGCCGGGTCGATTACGGATCAAGGCCTCAAGAGCATGCGCGAGAAAAGTGCAGATGCACTTGTCGGCACTTCAACAAGGCTGGTTTCTGGAGGCGACCTTTACGCGACCGGCAGGGGTGCCGCCGAGGCCGCGCGCCAGCTTCACGAACTGGTCGAGACGATCTGGCTTCCCCGCGGCAAATGGGACAATGAGCAGGTGGCCATGGGCTGCATGCTGGCCGATGGCTGGCCTGGCTTCCAGGTCGCCCGAGTGTCCCCAAAATTTGGTACACTTGTCGCTGATCTGTTCTCGCTGCAATTGCGCCGTGGCGGTTTACCCGGCCGCATCGAGAAATGGCTCGAAACAAGAATCCCCGGCCGCAAGACGTAATCCGGAACCGCGCAGGACACCGCGCCAACACCCTCGGCGCTGATAGGCGGCGACCTGTTCAGCCCCGTGCCCGGTGACCGACCTCTATGGCAGCAGCACCACCGACCCTGTCGTTTCCCGTCCCTCCAGCGCCCGATGCGCGGCGGCGGCGGCGTCGAGGGCAAAGGTGCGGCCGATTTCGACCTTGATCGCGCCGGATAGAACCGCGTCGAACAGCGCCTTTGCGCCCTCCAGCAAATCGTCCCGCCGCGCAAAATAATGCGCCCCGGTGGGGCGGGTCACATAAAGCGAGCCCTTGCGCGCCAGGATGCCGAGATCGGGAATGCTGACCACGCCCGAGGCATTGCCGAAGCTGGCCAGAAGGCCACGTGGCCGCAGGCAATCGAGCGAGCCTTCAAAAGTCGCCTTGCCGACCCCGTCATAAACCACATCGACGCCCCTGCCCCCGGTGATCTCCTTCACCCGTGCGGCAAAATCGTCGGCCCGATAATCGATGACGTGGTGGCAGCCATGTTCCAGCGCCACTTTGACCTTTTCCGCTCCGCCCGCCGTGCCGATGACAGTCGCGCCCAGCGCCCGCGCCCATTGCGTAGCGATCAGGCCAGTGCCGCCCGCCGCCGCATGCCAGAGCACAATTTCGCCCTTCTGCATCGGCCAGGTCTTGAACAGGAGATAATAGGCAGTCAGTCCTTTGAGCAGGGCGGCGGCGGCAATCCTGTCGTCCACGCCATCGGGAATGGGCACCAGCTTGGCGGCCATGATCAGCCGCTCCTCGGCATAGGCGCCGATCGTGCCCTGATAGCAGACCCGGTCGCCGACCTTCACCTCGGTCACGCCTTCGCCAATGGCCGTCACCACGCCCGCCGCTTCATTGCCCGCCACGAAGGGCAAGGGAACCGGATAAAGCCCGGAGCGCTGGTAGGTATCGATGAAATTGAGTCCAATGGCGGTTTGCCGGATGCGCGCCTCGCCTGGCCCCGGCTGTCCGATGGACCGCTCTTCGCTGGCAAGAGCCTCCGGTCCACCGGTCTGGTTGACGACAATAACCCTGGTCATTTCGCAGCCTTTGGTTTGCGAGGCGCGGATTTGGGCCGCGCCTGCGTCCGTGCGGCCGGGCCGGACTTGGTGCGCGGCTTGGGCTCAGAGGCGGCGGCGGTGCTGCTTGCGGCCCGCTTCGCCCCGACACCTGCTCCGCCCATGACGGCCAGCGCTGCATCGCTCGAAACCGCGCCAATATCTCCGGTAAAGGGCGTGAATTCAGCCTTGCCCGCAGGTTTGCCATCCCGCTTCTGCTTGCGCGACTTGGCGAAGATATTGACCGCTTCGACCAGCACCGAGAAGGCCATGGCCGAATAGATGTAGCCCTTTTCGATATGGAAGCCGGTACCTTCGGCCACCAGCGTGGTGCCGATCAGCAGCAGGAAGGCCAGGGCGAGAATTTTGGTGGTGGGATGCGCGGCGACGAACCGGGCGATCGGGCCGGAGGCGACGAACATCACCAGGACCGCGATCAGCACCGCCGCGACCATGACCCCGACGCGCACCGGATAATCCAGAGTTGCCGGAACCATGCCCACCGCAGTGATGATCGAATCGATGGAGAACACCATGTCGATGACCACGATCTGCACCAGAATGGCTTGCAGCGTGGCGCCGACCTTGCTGTCCACCTTGGTTTCGTGCGGCTCCTCTATGGCCGCATGCATTTCGTGGGTTGCCTTGTAGATCAGGAACCCGCCGCCGCCGATCAGGATGATGTCTTTCCAGGACAGGCCCTGCCCGAACAGGGTGATGATGGGCTGGTCCAGTTGCACGATGACCGAGATCAACAGCAAGAGGACGATGCGGAACACCAGCGCCAGTCCGATGCCCATCTTGCGAGCAAATTCCGCCTGTTCGCGCGGCAGCCGCGATACGAGGACGGAGATGAAGACGATATTGTCGATGCCGAGTACGATTTCCATGACCGTCAGGGTCAGGAACGCCGCCCATACGGCAGGGTCTGCTAGAAACTCAAACATCGATTGCTCCTGAGGCCGAGTCGGTTGAAGGGATCAATTTAGATTTACGCTTTCCCTTGGAGAAGAGGGGCGCACAGATTTTCAGCGCCTGCGTCATCGCGGGGAATGGTGGCCCGCCCGACGCGCTGGTATCGCCGCAATGGCCGATGCTAGTCTGCGGTTCCAAAAGGTCAGCGAGATTTTTCATGCATGCCTCCTCCTCCCCAAGCCATCCCGGTGCTGGCAATGCCCTGAAGCAGGACGCCGACATCATCGTGGTTGGCGGCGGTCTGGCCGGCCTTGCGGCGACGATCAGCCTGGCGCGGCTGGGTCTGACGATCATTCACCTCGCGCCCCTTGCCCCGCCTGACCGGCGCACTTCGGCGCTGATGATGCCCAGCGTGGACTTTCTCCGCCGCAGCGGGCTGATCGAGGATCCCGCCACCATCGGCCACGCCCTCACCGCCATCCGCATCATCGATGCCACGCCCCGCCTGATCCGCGCGCCCGAAACCCTGTTCGACGCCACCGAAATCGGCCTGCCCGCCTTCGGCTGGAACTTCGGCAATGCCGCGCTCCTCGCCCGGTTTCAGCAAGCCGCGCCCGAGGGCGCCATTGAAACCCGTAATCTCCCCGTCACCGATTATCGGCGCGAGGGCAATCTGGGCGCGGTCACGCTGAGCGATGGCGCAATTCTGCGCGCACCGCTGGTCGTGGGCGCGGATGGCAAGAAATCCCTGATCCGCACCAAGGCGGGCATCGGCACGCGCGAGCATCCTTTCGCCCAATCCGCTCTGGTCTGCGACCTGGAGTTGGGCCGCCCCATCGGCGGCACCTCGGTGGAATTCCACTATCCCAATGGCCCCTTCACCCTGGTGCCCGCCGGCGGCAGCAAGGCCAATCTGGTCTGGATCGATGAGGAACACGTGCTCAAAGCGGCGCAAGCGGGTGGGCCGGAAACCCTCCTCGCCGCCCTCCGCGAAAAATCCCAGCGCCTGTTCGGTGCGATCAGCCTCACCTCGCCCAGCGCCATCTTCCCGCTGAGCGTGCTGAGCGTTGCCCAGGCTGGTCGCGACGGCGCGGCTCTCGTGGGGGAATCGGCCCACGCCTTCCCGCCGATCGGCGCACAGGGGCTCAATCTGGGCCTGCGCGACGTCGCCGATCTGGTGGCCTCGGTCAGCGCCACGGATCGGACCCGCCCCGATTGGGGCATCGCCGTCAGCGCCGATTATGCCGAAAGGCGCGCCGGCGACCTCCTCCGCACCGGCTCGATCGTCGAAACCCTGTTCCGCTCGCTCCTCGCCGACATGCTGCCCAGCCAGACGATGCGCGCCGGCGGTCTCTGGGCCCTCAAGCTCCTGCCCGGCCTCCGCAAACAAGCATTCGCATTGGGCATGGGCGAACGCTGAGACCTCCCGCCGGTCGGCCCCTTCACAATTCGTCACTCTCGGGCTTGACCCGAGGGCTCTTGGGCCGCTGGTAACACCTTCGGCCAGGCTCAATATTGACTGGCCCGGCCAAAAGCAAAACGGGCGCGATTGCTCGCGCCCGTTGCAAAAACCAATATCTGGCAGACTTACTGCGCCGGCGCTTCCGCCGGGGCTTCGCCTTCGGCCGGAGCGGTTTCGCCCGCGGACAATTGCTGGCGCAGCTGTTCGGCGCGATCCTGCAAGACCTGCTCCAGAACGTTCTGGCCCGATTCCTGCTGCTGCAATTGCTCGAAGGTCAGCGAGGCGTCGCCATCATAGGTGGCGGTGAACCCGGCCAGGGTGAATTCGATGGTGAGATCCTGGTTCTGGCGGTTCTTGGCCGTCAGCTTGAGCGTGTTGCCGCGCTTGAGCGAATTGACATATTGCTCGTTGATCACCAGCTGCGCCGAGCAGGACACCGGATCGCACAGCATATAAGGCACGCGCACCGGCTTGGCATTGTCGATCTGCCAGGAGAGGCCGAAAGGCAGCAGCACCCCGAGCGGCACCGCGGCGACGGCCAGCAGGCGGCTTTCCTGGCCCGGATCGTCGCGCAACAGGAACGAGCCGAGGAACTGGCCATTGGCCAGCACCACCTGGCGCATCAGGCAGGCCTTTTGCCCGTCTTCGAGCGGATCGCACACTTTGAGCCAGTTCTGCGAGGCCAGGCCGTCCACTGCGGCGGCAACGGCATCCACGGCGCCCTGCTCACCCGCTTCGGCGGCGGGCGCTTCGGTCGTGGTTTCCTGCGCAAAAGCCGAGACGGGCGCCAGCATCATGGCGACGGCGGCAGCACCGGCAACGAGGTTTTTGCTGAACATCATAGAAATATCCTTGCCTTCCTTGGCGGTCCGGCGGCAGCAAGCCACCCGAAAATCTGTACTGCCCTTCAAGGGCGCAAATCGGGCAATAACATGACCGATGGGTGTTGCCAAAACATTACGCAAACGGCGCGACGATCCGGCGGCGTCATGCGCCACTTTCCGCCAGTTTTGCGAGCTTTGACAGGATGGCAGCCGTTCCCTTGAGCCGCTGCTCCGGCGTCGGCCAGTTGCGCGCGAACACGAGTTTCTGATCGGGCTTGATACGCACCTGATTGCCCGGATCGCTCACCAGCTTCACCAGCCCCACCGGATTGGGGAATTCATTGCGCCGCAGCGTGATCACCGCGCCCTTGGGGCCGGCATCGACCTTTTCGACATTGGCCTGCCGGCACAGCGATTTGACCAGGATGACCTTGAGCAGCGCCTCCACCTCCTCGGGCAAGGGCCCGAAGCGGTCGATCAGTTCGGCCCCCGCCGCATCGATGTCGCGAATATCGTTGAGATCGCCAAGCTTGCGATAAAGCTGCATGCGCAATTGCAGGTCCGGCACGTAATGCTCGGGGATCATCACCGGCATGCCCAGCGAAATGGAGGGGCTCCATTCGTTGCGGTCCTCGTATTCCTCCTCGCCGGATTTGAGCGCGGCCACGGCCTCTTCCAGCATGGCCTGATAAAGCTCATAGCCCACTTCGCGGATATGGCCCGATTGCTCGTCGCCCAGAAGATTGCCCGCGCCGCGAATATCGAGGTCGTGGCTGGCCAGTTGGAACCCGGCCCCGAGGCTTTCCAGCGATTGCAGCACGCCCAGCCTGCGCTCGGCGGTATCGGTCAGCTTGCGGTCGGGCGGTACGGTGAACAGCGCATAGGCGCGCGCCTTGGCCCGTCCGATCCGGCCCCTGATCTGATAGAGCTGCGCCAGGCCGAAATTGTCGGCCCGATGCACGATCAGCGTATTCGCATTGGGAATATCGAGTCCCGATTCCACGATGGTCGTGGCCAGCAACACGTCGAACTTGCCGTCATAAAAGGCGTTCATGATGTCGTCGAGTTCGCCCGGTGCCATCTGGCCATTGGCGGCAACGAACGAGACTTCCGGCACCTGCTGGCGCAGGAATTCGGCGATGTCGGGCTGGTCCTTGATGCGCGGCACCACGTAAAAACTCTGCCCTCCGCGATATTTTTCGCGCAGCAGCGCCTCCCGGATCGAGAGCGGATCGAACGGCGAGATGAAGGTGCGGATGGCGAGACGATCCACCGGCGGCGTCGCCAGCAGCGACAGGTCGCGCACTCCGGTCAGCGCCAGTTGCAGCGTGCGCGGAATCGGCGTCGCCGTCAGCGTCAGCACATGCACATTGGCCTTGAGTTCCTTGAGCCGTTCCTTGTGACCGACGCCGAAATGCTGTTCCTCGTCGATGATCAACAGGCCCAGATCGTTGAACTTGATGGATTTCGACAGAAGGGCATGCGTGCCCACCACGATGTCCACTTGCCCGTCGGCTAGCCCGTCCTTGGTCGCCTTGAGTTCGGCCGCCGGCACCATGCGCGAGGCATGGCGCACGCGCACCGGCAATCCCTTGAACCGTTCGGAGAACGTCTTGAAATGCTGCCGCGCCAGAAGCGTGGTCGGCACCACCACCGCCACCTGCTTGCCCGACAGGGCCACGGCGAAGGCCGCCCGCAGAGCCACTTCGGTCTTGCCGAAGCCGACATCGCCACAGACCAGCCGATCCATGACCTTGCCGGAGGTCAAATCGTCGAACACCGCCTCGATGGCGGTGAGCTGGTCCTCGGTTTCCTCATAGGGGAAGCGCGCCGCGAATTCCTCGTAGCTGCCCGGATTGAGGTCCACCACATCGGCCTTGACCAACAGGCGCTGCGCCGCCAGCTTGATCAGCTGCTCGGCCATTTCGCGGATACGCTGCTTGAGCTTGCCCTTCTTGGCCTGCCAGGCGACGCCGCCGAGCTTGTCCAGCGTGACGCTGGCATCGTCCGAGCCATAGCGAGTCAGCAATTCGATATTTTCGACCGGCAGATAGAGCTTGGTGTCGCCGGCATATTGCAGTTCGACACATTCATGCGGCGCGCCGCCCGCCTCGATCACCTTGAGCCCGATAAACCGCCCGATACCGTGATCGACATGCACGACCAGATCGCCGGCATTGAGCGAGGCCGCCTCGGTCAGCGCGTCGCTTGCCTTCTTCTTGCGCTGCGGCCTCAGAATCCGTTCGCCCAGAATATCCTGTTCGCTGAGAACCAGCAGATCCTTGGTCTCGAAGCCGGTCTCCAGCGGCAGTACCACCAGTGAGGTGGTCGCCGCGCTGGTCGTTTCGGCGTCGCGCCAGTTCTCCGCGAGGCGCGGATTGGTCAGCCCATGATCCTTGAGCACCTGCGCCATGCGGTCCCGCGTGCCCGCGCTCCAGCAGGCGACAATGGCCCGCCTGCCCGCCCGCCGCTCCGCCAACAGCCGCTCGACCACCGCTTCGAACAGATTGATGTCTGACGCCACCCGTTCGGCGGCGAAGCTGGGCGCGATATGCCCACCGGCATCGTCGCCCTTCTGAGTCTGCGGCGACAGGAATGGCGAAAGCTGGATCACCGAGGCCCCGGCCAGCGCTGACGGCGCCACATCGAGATCGTAGAGCAGTTCCGGCTTGACCGGCTTGTAGGGCGCGCCGGCTCCGGCCACCGGCGGCGCCAGCCGCGCCGCCTCGCGCGCCTCATAATAGTCGCGCACCTGCGCTACACGCTCGGCATAGGCTTCGGCGGCCTGGTCGTCGAATACGAAGGGCGCGTCCCCGACATAATCGGCCAGCCGGTCCAGGTGATCGTAGAAAAAGGGCAGCCAGTGCTCGGTGCCCGAATAGCGCGATCCCCCGCTGACCGAGGCATAGAGCGTGTCATCGACGGTATTGCCGCCGAACGCGGCCGTGTAATTCTGCCGGAAGCGGCGGATGGTCTCCTCATTGAGCACCACTTCGCTCATCGGCGTCAGCGAGATGCTCCTGAGATTGCCCGTCGTCCTTTGGCTGTCGGGATCGAATGTGCGGATGGTTTCGAGCTGGCTGCCGAAGAAATCGAAGCGCAGCGGCGCCTCGGCGCTGGCCGGGAACAGATCGACCAGCCCGCCGCGCACCGCAAATTCCCCGCTTTCGCGCACGGTCGGCACCCGCAGATAGCCATTATTCGCCGCCCAGGCCGCCAGCCTGTCGCTGTCCACCACCCGGCCCACTGCCGCCGAGAAGGACATGGTTTCCACCATGGCGCGCGGCGGCAATTTCTGGATCAGCGCATTGACCGCGGTCAGCACGATGGCGCCCTTGGTCCCGCTGGTCAGCGCTGCCAGACTATTCATCCGCGCGGCAATGGTGACATTATTGGGCGAAACCCTGTCATAGGGCAGGCAGTCCCAGGCCGGCAGCGTCAGAATATTGTGCCCCGGCAGCATCGCGCCGAGCACTTCGGCCAGCCGCTGCATGCGCCGCCCGTCCCGCGCCACGAAAACCAGGCTCGCCGCATCCTCGGGCGCATCCTTCAGCCGCTGTTCGACCATCCGGCCAAGCACCACGGGCTGCATCCCATCCGGCACGTTGGAAATGGTGCGCACCGACGGGGTGATGCTCTTTGCCTCGTTCATTTGCCCATCCGCGCCTGATGGTCGGCGATCACCATTTCCAGAAATTCCCGGTCCACATGGGCCGGCGGCTCTTCCTGTCGCATCACCCAGGTGAGCAGCGGCGGATCTTCCTCGTTCATCAGCTTTTCCAGCCTGTCGAGTTCTTCGGTGCCATAGGCCTCGACATGGGCATCCGCGAACGGCCCCAGAATGAGGTCCATCTCCTTGGTGCCCCGGTGCCAAGCCCGGTAACGCAGCCGCTTGCGGCGAATAGCAATGTCCTCACCGGCCGTCATTTGACACCCATGATCCAGTTTGTTCCCGATTTGGACGTGTCCTTTACGCGGGTTGCACCCACTTGTCAGCCCCCACCCTTGCAGCGCACCTCCTCGCTCGTGAGGCGCGACGACCGCAGATATTCCCTAGCCGGATCCTAGGAGATCGGCACCCGAAAGTGCTTGGCACACCCGGCTCCTGCCCTGCCTCCCCTTCGGGGTAGGCCGGGGTGGAGCCGATGGGTAAGCACTATTCCGACACGCCCACCCTGCACCCATTCGCCCAGCATAGGCCGGCAACAGAAATACATGTTCATCCATCGCCTGATCTGCTGCACTCCGCATCATCGATCCGGACCTGCTCGTTATTTCCTATTGGCGCGGCACGGACAGCAAGGCCAACAGGCAATCGCACACTTCATTCCCGCGCCGCCTTTCCCTACCCTCGCCCGAGGAGATTCGCCTTGTCCCGTCCCGAAACCCTCGCACCGCTCTTTCGCTCGCTGCACACCGTCAAGGGCGTCGGTGACAAACTGGCTGCGCTGCTGACCCGCTATTTCGGTGCCCCGGAGGGACAGGAAGCCATCATCCTCGATGTGCTGATGCACATGCCCTCCGGCGTCGTGGACCGCCGCCGCCAGGTCGGCATTGCCGAGGCGCATCTGCAACAGGTCGTCACCCTTCGTCTGCACATCGACCGCCACCAGCCGCCACCGCGCGGCAAGCCGCATGTACCCCACCGCGTCTTCGCCCATGACCAGAGCGGCGACATCAACCTGGTCTTCTTCCGCGCCCAGGGCGGCTGGGTGGAAAAGGCCCTGCCGGTCGGCGAAGAGCGCTACGTCTCGGGCAAGATCGACGTCTTCAACGGCGAAAAGCAGATCACCCATCCCGACTACATCGTCGAGCCGGACAAATTCGCCACCCTGCCGCTGGTCGAGCCGGTCTATCCGCTCACCAGCGGCCTCTCGTCCAGGGCGCTGGCCAAGCTGGTCCGCCATGCCGTCGATGCTCTGCCCGATCTTCCCGAATGGATCGATGCCGAAACCATGGCCAGCCGCAAATGGCCCACCTTTGCCGACGCCATGCGCATGGTGCATCTGCCCGAACAGCCCGGCGATGCCGAACTCTGGTCCCCTGCCCGCCAGCGCCTTGCCTATGACGAATATCTCGCCGGTCAGCTCACTTTGCAGATCGTGCGCGCGACCATGGTCACCGCGCGCGGCATCGCCCGGCGCTTTGACGGCAGCGCCACGCGAAAGGTAAACAGTCTGTTACCCTTCGCGCTCACGGAGGGACAAAAACACGCCTTGAATGACATTCTGGGAGACCTTTCGGCCCCTGAACGCATGTCGCGGCTACTTCAGGGGGACGTGGGCTCGGGCAAGACCGTCGTCGCCCTTATGGCTATGGCTGCCATGACCGAATCCGGGGCGCAATCGGCGCTGATGGCCCCGACAGAATTGCTTGCTTCTCAACACTTTAGGACCATAAAGCCGCTCTGTGACGCCGCCGGGATCACCTGCGCTCTGCTCACCGGGAAGATGCCAGCCGGCGAGCGACGCGCCATCCTCGCCGGCCTTGCCGATGGCAGCATCGCCACTGCCGTAGGCACCCATGCGCTGTTCCAATCCGATATACAATTCAAGGACTTGGGACTGATCGTCGTGGATGAGCAGCACCGTTTCGGCGTCCACCAGCGCCTCGCCTTGACCGACAAGGGCCGCCATACCGACCTGCTGGTCATGACCGCCACGCCGATCCCGCGCACCCTTGTCCTCACCCATTTCGGCGACATGGAAGTCAGCGTGCTCCACGAAAAGCCTGCCGGTCGCCAACCTATTGATAGCGCTGTTCTTTCCATCAACGATTATGACCGTGTCATCACCCGGCTCCAGGCCCGTCTCGCCGAAGGCGCGCAGGCCTATTGGGTCTGCCCACTGGTGGAAGAAAGCGAGACATTGCAGGTAGTTAACGCCGAAGACCGCTTCGCCGAACTACAAAAAACTTTCGGCGATTCCGTAGCGCTGGTGCATGGCCGCATGTCCGCCGCCGCCAAGCAGGCAGTGATGGATCGCTTTAAGGCCAATGAAATCAAGCTCTTGGTGGCCACGACCGTCATCGAAGTGGGCGTCGATGTGCCCAATGCCACCATCATGATCATCGAACATGCCGAGCGTTTCGGCCTCGCCCAATTGCACCAATTGCGCGGCCGCGTCGGTCGCGGCTCACAACGCTCAGCCTGTTTATTGCTGTATAAAGAACCACTTAGCGAAACCGCAAAGGCCCGTCTGGAAACGATAAAATCCACCGAAGACGGTTTCGTCATCGCCGAGAAAGACCTCGAACTGCGCGGTCAGGGCGACCTCCTCGGCACCCGCCAATCCGGCATGCCCGGCTATCGCCTTGCGGTCCCGGACGTCCACCGCCACCTGCTCGAATTCGCCCATGACGACGCCAAGGCGCTCTTCGCCCGCAATCCCGGCCTCACCGGCGAGGACGGCGAAAATATCCGTATCCTCTTGTATCTGTTCCGAAAACACCTGGCGATCCCGCTGATCCGGGCGGGGTAGGCTCCAGCTCATCCCCCAATCGTCACCACCCGGCCCGTCCGGGTTGTCCATGTCACCGAGAGCAGCATTGCTCGCCCGGCCGGGCAAAAAAAGCCGGGGACCAGCATAATTATCCCCGCCTCCGTCGTCGCGTGTTATTCCACCGTCACCGACTTGGCGAGATTGCGTGGCTGGTCCACATCGGTGCCCATGAACACTGCGGTGTGATAGGCGAGCAATTGCACCGGAATTGTCGCCAGGATCGGCGCGACGAACGGATGCACATGCGGGATCTCGATGATGTCGGCCACGCGATGACCTACCGTCCTGGCGCCTTCGGCATCGGTGATCAGGATGATCTTGCCGCCCCGCGCCGCCACCTCCTGCATGTTGGACAAGGTCTTGTCCACCAACTCGTCCGATGGCGCCACCACGATCACCGGCATGGCCTCGTCCACCAGCGCGATGGGGCCGTGCTTCAACTCACCCGCCGCATAACCTTCCGCGTGGATATAGCTGATTTCCTTGAGCTTTAGCGCGCCTTCCATGGCCACCGGGAACATCGGTCCGCGCCCCAGATAGAGCACGTCCTTGGCCCGGGACAGGCGCTTGGAAATCTCGACGATCTGGCTTTCCGCCGCCAGCGCTGCCGACACCGCGGAGGGCAGCGCCGTCAGCGCCCGCACCAGTTCCGCTTCCTGTTCGGCGCTCAAAATTTCGCGCGCCCGACCGGCCGCAATGGAGAGGCTGGCCAGAGCGGTCAATTGCGCCGTCAGCGCCTTGGTGGACGCCACCCCGATTTCCGGGCCGCAGAGTATGGGAAACACCACCCCCGATTCCCGGGCAATGGTAGATTCGAGCGTGTTGACCAGGCTCGCCACGTGCTGACCCTGCCCGGCGCAATAGCGCAGGGCTGCCAGCGTGTCCGCCGTCTCGCCCGATTGCGAGATGAACAGCGACAGCCCGTTCTTTTCCAGCGGCGGCTCGCGATAGCGGAATTCGCTGGCCACATCGATATCCACCGGCAGGCGCGCATAGCGCTCGAACCAGTATTTCGCGATCGCCCCGGCATAATAGGCGGTGCCGCAGGCGCTCATTGTCAGCCGGGAAAGCTTTGAAAAATCAAAGGGCAAGCTCTCGCGGATCGCCACTTTTTCGGCGCCCATGTCCACATAATGGCTCAGCGTATGCGAGATGGTTTCCGGCTGCTCGTAGATTTCCTTGGCCATGAAATGGCGGTGATTGCCCTTGTCCACCATCAGGGCCGAGGCCTGCGACACCATCTGCTCGCGCTGCACCAGCGCGTCTTTGCCGTCGCGAATGGTGACGCCCTTGGGGGTGATCAGCGCCCAGTCGCCATCTTCGAGATAGGTCAGCCGCGAGGTGAACGGGGCCAGCGCCATGGCGTCCGATCCGAGATACATTTCGGTCGCGCCATAGCCCACCGCCAGCGGCGCGCCATGCCGCGCGGCGATCAGCAGATTTTCTTCGCCCTTGAACATGAATGCCAGGGCAAACGCCCCCTTGAGCACCTTGAGCGTCCGCGCCACGGCCAGTTCGGGATCGGCGCCCCGGTCCAGTTCGCGCGACACCCAGAGCGCCACCGATTCGGTATCCGTCTCGGTCTTGGGCAGGTAGCCGTCCTGCGCCAGATCGGCCAGCAGTTCGCGGAAATTCTCGATAATGCCGTTGTGCACGAGCGCCACGCGCTCGGTGGCGTGAGGATGGGCATTGTTCTCGGTAGGCGCGCCATGGGTGGCCCAGCGGGTGTGGCCGATGCCGACATTGCCGCCCAATGGCTCCATGCCGAGCTTGGTCGCGAGATTGCCCAGCTTGCCCTCGGCCCGCCGCCGCGCAATGGCTCCGCGCTCCAACGTTGCCACGCCGGCGCTGTCATAGCCCCGATATTCAAGGCGTTTCAGCGCATCCACCAGACGGCTTGCAACCGGCGCGTCGCCGACAATCCCTACGATTCCGCACATCCTATTTCCCCTTGGCCGCCTTTTTTGCCAGCGCGCGCGCTTTCAGCCGGGGCGCATAGCCTAGCTTGTTTTCCTGTCGCGCCCGCCCGAGCGCCAACGCATCGGCCGGCACATCCTGGGTAATGACACTGCCCGATGCGGTATAGGCGCCGTCGCCAATGCTCACCGGCGCGACGAGCGAGGCGTTGGAGCCGATAAAGACATTGTCGCCGATCAGTGTCTTGTCCTTGTTCACGCCATCGTAATTGCAGGTAATGGTGCCCGCCCCGATATTGGTCTCCGTGCCGATTTCCGCGTCGCCGAGATAGCTCAGATGGCCGGCCTTGGTGCCGGCGCCGATCTTCGAATTCTTCACCTCGACGAAATTGCCCAGATGCACATCCGGCCCCAATTCGGCGCCGCCGCGCAGGCGCACGAAGGGCCCGATGCGCGCGCCATCCCCGATGGTCGTATCCTCGATGTCGCAAAAGGCACGGATTTCCACATTGTCGGCGACTTTGACGCCCGGCCCGAACACCACATTGGGAAAGATCGTCACGTCCCGGCCGATTTCGGTGTCCCAGGAAAACCACACGGAACCAGGGTCGCGCAGCGTCGCCCCCGCTTCCATGACCTCGCGCCGCTTGAATGCCTGGAACGTGGCCTCAGCCTCCGCCAGCTTGATGCGATTGTCGACACCCACCAATTCGCTGGCATCGGCCTCGATGAAATCCACGCGCTTGCCGTCGCCCGCCGCCAGTTCCACGGCATCGGTCAGGTAATATTCGCCCTTGGCATTGGAATTGCCGATCCGGTCGATGACCGCCCGCAAGGTTTCGCCCCGGAACCCGATAATGCCGGAATTACAGAGCCCGATCCGCCGCTCGTCCTCGCTGGCATCCTTGTGCTCGCGAATGGCCGTCACCCTGCCATTCTTGGTAAGCAGGCGGCCATATCCGGTCGGATTGTCCGGCGTGAAGCCGACCACCACCATGTCGGCTCCGCCATCGAGCCGATCCACGATGGCGGCGATGGTCGCGCCCGTCACCAGCGGCGTGTCGGCGTAGAGCACCAGGACGTGTCCGGGGGCGTCCTCATAAGCGGCGCGCGCCTGTTGCACGGCATGGGCCGTGCCCAGCCGTTCCATCTGCCTCGAAATCTGGGCGTCCGCCTCGAAACGGGTCACGGCAGCCTCCACCTCTTCGTGGCCGGGGCCGACAACCACCGCAATGCGCGAACCCGCCGCCTTGGCGGACCGGATCACATGGCTGACCACGGGCAGGCCGCCGACACGATGCAGCACTTTGGGCATGGCAGACCGCATCCGCGTCCCCTCGCCCGCCGCGAGAATGATGGAAAGCAGTTCGGTCATCTGTGGCTTCTCCGTTCCACCCGTTTGTCCAGCCGCATTTTCACAGTTTTATGGCACAGGACTGTTGGCGAACCGATAACGAGAAGATCAATCTGATGTCCAGTGCGCCCGACGATTCGCGGCGCTGCAACAGGTATTCCCGGTGGCTAAAGCATCTGAGCAATTCCGGCAATCGGACGTGACCCTCTGGGCGATGATTGCGCTTGTCAGCGCCGGCCTCGCGGTGTTCGGCGCCAATGTATCGTTGCTGGTGCCGCAGAGCCTGATCGGCGGCCTGCATCAGCCCCGCATTGCCGGGGCCTCCATCGAGACGCTGCGCCGGGAAGTCGGCGAACTGCGCGGCGAAACCGTGCGCATC
Organism: Devosia faecipullorum; assembly: GCF_015158295.1. Classification (GTDB taxonomy): domain Bacteria; phylum Pseudomonadota; class Alphaproteobacteria; order Rhizobiales; family Devosiaceae; genus Devosia; species Devosia faecipullorum. Next base: position 407,953 of record NZ_JACDXV010000001.1, read on the forward strand.
AAGCGCGAGAACGAATTGTTGCTCAGCCGCTTCGCCTTGCAGGAGAAATCCGGCAGCGACATCACCCGCCGGGTCGGCGCGCTGGAATCCACCATGCCGCTGATCATCGAGGGGCAGCCGGACGGGCTGGTCGATCGCTCCAATGTCACGGCCTCCATCCTGCCGGAAGAAACCGTCTCCTTCGATGTCGATGGCGGAACCATCTCCATCCGGCAGTCCACCCTGCCCCAGTCCATGCAAGCCCAGCCGCTGCCGGCGCCCATCGAAACCCAGACCGCAGCGCTCGCCATGCCCGACCAGGCGGCCTATGGCATCACGCTTGGCGCCGCCGTGCCCTTCGAACAGGCGCAAGGTCTCTGGGCCGATTTGAGCCTCAAGCTCGGCCCCCTGCTGTTCGGTCTCGCGCCGCTGCTGGTCGATGAGGCCAATGGCGACGACAAGCGCATCATTGTCGGGCCCATTGCCGAACTCACCGAGGCCCGCGCGCTGTGCCAGCGCTTCGAGCGCGTCTCCATCGCCTGCATGCCCATGCCCTATGACGGCACCCCGCTGGACGTGAATCCATAGGGTGTGGCCGCAGAGCGTTACAAACTCTGGAACACAGCACTTAATGCGGTTGACAGCCGATCAACTCCGTTTATGTTCCGCCGCGAAGCCGAAGGGCATCCTTGCGCATCCGATTTCTGTGACGCGCTTGAAACACATGCGCCGGTAGCTCAGTGGTAGAGCATTCGACTTTTAATCGAATGGTCGCGGGTTCGAACCCCGCCCGGCGTACCATTTTTCATTTTTGCCGGCTTTCTCGACCATAATGGCTGACACGCCGCAATCCTGCATCGACCCCTATGCCGAACTCGACAATCGCGCCGACGCGGGCGAATTGTCCGAGGAATTCCGCAAGCCGGTGCGCATTCTGACCGCGCCGCGCCACGGCCTGCCGCATACAAGGACCGGTCAGATCAGTCGGCGACGCATTCATATTTGAGAATCACCCTGCTGCCGTACTATCGCGGCATGGAATTTGGCTGATGGCCGGGGGAAAGATGTCACAGGATACGACGGACCTACTCAAGGTTCTTGCGGTCACATTGCTGATCTTCGCCGGCGGCACGCTGGTGATGCTCTATGTCATCCTGCTGCTGGCCACCTATGGCGCCAACCTGCCCATGGTCGGCTCACTGCCGCTCAATTCGCCGCCTGAATTGGTGCCGGTGCTCGTCGGCAGCGGCGTTTTCGCCACCCTGGCCGCCGTGCACGTGACCACATCGGGCATCGCCCTGCTGCTCTACAGCAATACAATCGACATGGCCCTGATCATCGCCGCCAAGGCCGTATCGGTGGTCATCATGGCGCTGATCGGCTTTGCCGCCGGCCACATGGTCTATCTGCAATTGACCGAAAATACCGCGCTCAACCTCAATCCGCTGCTGCCAGCCTTGATCGCACTGGTAGGGTTTTTGGTGCTCGCCACCGTGCTGAGCGTGCCGGCATTGCGGCGCCTCGGCAATCTCCGCTTCGTTTTGGGCGTCGGCCTCATCATTCTCGGCCCGTTGCTGCTGATCTGGCTCTAAAGCATCGGACCGAAAAGCGTATTTGCGGTTTTCGGATAATCCGATGCGCAAACAAAGGATTGGAGCGGTAATTCGCGTTCGATAGACCGCATTCCGCTATAGTTGGCGCGCGGCAGACCAGGCGCCGCCCTCAATATCCATCGCTGCCGTCGGGACTGTCCCATCGGCACATGCCTCCGAGACTTTGGATTGTCGGGCAATTATGACCAGAGTTGGTCGCAACGAAACGCTACCCCGCCAGCGTCACCACCACTGCCCCGCGCGGCGTCGCCACGATCGTGTGCTCATATTGAACACAGGGCGCCAATGGCTCGGCGGTCAGCGTCCACTCGTCGTCTTCATACATCTGCTCGGCCATCTGCCCGCCTAATGACAGGAAGGGCTCGATGGTGAACACCAGCCCATTGCCGATCCTGCGGCGCTCCGAGCGGTCCGGCCAGGTCGGAATTTCACCAGGTTCGTCATGGAGGCTGTCGCCGACGCCGTGGCTGGCGAGATTGCGGATCAGCGTATAGCCGCCCTTTTTCGCCACCTTGCCGATTTCGGTGCCGATATCGGCCAGCGCCGCGCCGGCCTTGGCGACGCGGATACCGGCCCACATTGCCTTCTTGCCGTCGCGGCACAGCGCGTCGAGCCGGGGATCGCCCTTGCCCAGCACGAAAGACGCGCCGCAATCGGCAAAGACGCCGTCCTTGACCGCTGAAACGTCGATATTGACCAGATCGCCTTCCTTCAGCACCCGCTCGCCGGGAATGCCATGGGCGATTTCCTCATTCACCGAAATGCAGGTGGCGCCTGGAAAATCATAGGTGACGATGGGTGCCGACAAGGCCCCGTTCTCCGCCAGGATTTTCGCGCCGATCTCGTCCAGTTCCAGCGTCGTCATGCCCGGACGCATGGCTGCGGCCATGGCGTCGCGCGCCACGGCACAGATGCGACCGATGGCCTTGAGCTTTTCAAGCTGTTCCTCGGTGGTGATGGTCAAGGGCTCAGCCCTTGTTCGCGCGGTAATAGGCGAGGAGGCCCTGGGTGGAACTGTCATGGTCCTCCCCGCTCGCCTCGCCCTGAACCTTGGGCAGCAACGCCTTGGCGAGTTGCTTGCCCAGTTCCACGCCCCATTGATCGTAGGAATTGACGTTCCAGATCACGCCCTGCACGAACACCTTGTGCTCATAAAGCGCGATCAGCGAGCCCAGCGCTTCCGGGGTCAATTGCGGATAGAACAGCGTGTTGGACGGGCGATTGCCCGGAAACACCTTATGCGGCGCCAGTTCCTTGATCTGCTCCTTGCCTAGGCCCTGTTCCTTCAATTCCTCGACCACTTCGGTCTTGGTCTTGCCCAGCATCAGCGCCTCGGACTGCGCCAGCACATTGGCCACCAGCTTGTCGTGATGTGGCGGCAGGCTCTCATGCGGCCGGGCGGCGATCAGGAAATCGGCGGGGATGACATCGGTGCCCTGGTGGATCAGCTGATAGAAGGCGTGCTGGCCATTGGTGCCCGGCTCGCCCCAGACGATGGGGCCGGTCGGCCATTCGACGGGCTTGCCACTGAGCGTTACCGACTTGCCATTCGATTCCATGTCCTGCTGCTGCAGATAGGCGGCAAACCGGCTCAGCCGCTGGTCGTAGGGCAGCACCGCATGGGTCGAGAAACCCCAGCCATTGCGATACCAGACCCCGAGCAGCGCCATGATCACCGGCAGGTTCTTTTCCAGCGGCGTTTCGAGGAAATGCCGGTCCATGGCATCGGCGCCGGCAAGGAATTTGGCGAAATTGTCATAGCCCACGGCCAGCGCGATCGGCAGGCCGATGGCCGACCACACCGAATAGCGGCCGCCCACCCAGTCCCAGAAGCCGAAAATCCGGTCCTCGCGAATTCCGAACTTGGCGCAGGCCTCGATATTGGTCGACACCGCCGCGAAATGGTTCGGCACCGCTTCCTCGCCCAGCGCGTCGGCGAGCCATTTCCGCGCCGAATTGGCATTGGTCATGGTTTCGTCGGTGGTGAAGGTCTTGGAGGCGACGATGAACAGCGTCTTCTTCGGATCGAGCCGCTTCAGCACGTCATGGATATGGGCGCCATCGACATTGGAGACGTAGTGCGCCCGCAAATCGGCCCGCGTATAGGGCTCCAGCGCCAGCGTCACCATGGCCGGTCCGAGATCGGAGCCACCGATGCCGATATTGACCACATCGGTGATCTGCTCACCGCCATGGCCGCGAATTTCGCCCGAGCGCACCGCATTGGTGTAGTTTTCGATGGCCTTGAGAACGCCGCGCACATCCGGCATCACGTCCTTGCCATCGACCATCACCGGATGATCGCCCTGATAGCGCAGGGCCATGTGCATCACGGCGCGGTCTTCGGTGATGTTGATATGCTCGCCCTCGCACATCTGGGTGCGGCGTTCCTCCACCCCGGCGGCGCGGGCCAGGTCGAATAGCGCAGCCATGACCTCCTCGTCGATCCGGTTCTTGGAATAATCGAGCAGGATATTGGCGCCGCTGGCGGAAAACCGCTGGAAACGGTTGGGATCGAGCGCGAACATCTCGCGCATAGTGATTTCGCTCAAGCGCTTGCGGTGCTTGTTGAGCGCATTGAACCCAGAATCCTTCGAGCCCTTGGCCATACTCATATCCTCACAAAACCGGCAGATCGCCAGCGGCCCATGCCGCCCGCGTTTCCGCTGCAAAATCGCTCATCCGCCCGGCCTCGATGGCCGCGCGCGTGCCCGCAGTCAGTTCCTGATAATAGGCCAGGTTGATCTGCGAAAGCACCATGGCCCCCAAAATCTCCTCGGTCCGCACCAGATGGTGCAGATAGGCTCGGCTCCAGCGCCGGCAATTGGGATTGGGCGATTGCTCGTCCAGCGGCCGGTGATCGTCCTTATGCCGGGCATTTTTCAGGTTGATGACGCCAAAGCGCGTATAGGCATGGCCATGGCGACCGGCGCGGGTGGGGTGCACGCAGTCGAACATGTCGACGCCACGCTCGATGCCGCCGAGAATGTCGTCCGGCTTGCCCACGCCCATCAGATAGCGCGGCCTGTCCCAGGGCAGTTCGGGGGTGATGTCTGAAAGCACCCGGAACATCACCTCCTGCGGCTCGCCCACCGCCAGCCCGCCGATGGAATAGCCGTCGAAGCCGATCGATTGCAGCCCGGCCGCCGAGCGCGCCCGCAATGCCGGATCGTCGCCGCCCTGCACGATGCCGAACAGGGCACGGGTCTGCTGGTTGTTGAACGCCGTCTTGGAGCGGTCGGCCCAGCGGATCGATAATTCCATCGCCCGTTCCATCTCCTTGCGCTCGGCGGGCAAGGCGATGCACTCGTCGAGCTGCATGATGATGTCGCTGTCCAGCAGCGTTTGGATTTCGATGGAGCGCTCCGGCGTCAGCTCATGGCTCGAGCCGTCGATATGCGACTTGAAGGTGACGCCCTTCTCGGTGAGCTTGCGCAGCTTGGCCAGCGACATGACCTGGAACCCGCCGCTATCGGTGAGGATCGGGCGCTGCCAGTCCATGAAAGTGTGCAGCCCGCCCAGCGCCGCCACCCGCTCGGCGCCGGGCCGCAGCATCAGGTGATAGGTATTGCCCAGCAGAATATCCGCGCCGGTTTCGCGCACCTGCTCGGGATACATGGCCTTGACCGTGCCCGCCGTGCCCACCGGCATGAAAGCGGGCGTGTTGATCTCGCCGCGAGGCGTGTCGATGCGGCCGCGGCGGGCCATGCCGTCACTGGCGAGAAGGGAGAATGTGACCTGTTTCATGCAGCGGGTTCTAGCCCCTCGTCGGCATTCCGACAATCGCCCATGCAAGAACTGGAAAACAGGCTCCGAATTCCGCCACGCTTTGGCATAAGGCTTGGCGTTCAATCACTGATTCCAGGATACTTGTATGCTTCGTCCTACACTCGCCGCTTTGCTTCTTTCCATCCTGGGCGCTGTCCCGACATTGGCGCAGGAACATCAGGGCCATTGGTTCGGCGAGGGCGAAGGCGAAATCACGCTCGATCTCACCCATATCGAGAGTGACATCTATGCAATTTCCATCTCCACCGTCGTGCCGATTTCCGACATGGCCGGCTGTGGTGGCGGCATCGATGGCGAGGTCATTCTGGACAGCAAGGGCGGCAATTTCTTCGTCGAGAACGAAGACTATGATCCCGGCCAGGGGGAAACCGGCCTCAACCGTCGCTATTGCGAAATCTCGCTGACCTTTAACGAAGACGGCACCCTGACCACCGAAGAACAAACCGGATGCCTCTATTATCATGGCGCCGCCTGCGGTTTTTCCGGCGTTCTCCAGCACGATGCGGCGGGGATTTAGAGCCTGTCTCCCGAATGTGGCGCAGGTTTCAGGATAAAGACATCCGCCAAAACCAGGAGCTAACGCGCAGGAAGCACATCCGCAAGAACGCGACGCGCTTCAGTTTCCGAACCGCAGCGCCTTCTCGCCGAGCATCTGCATTCCATCGTCATTGCCCGGCTCGTCCGGGCAATCCAATTGCGCAGCGTTGTCTGTCAAGGAGCCCTTAGGTAACCGCGTCGACGGCGGCCATGCCGAGGTGAAACACTCCCGTCAGCAAGGCGCCCGCGACCAACAGGCCCATGGTGCAGATGACCAGCCCGATCACGACCCCCAGCCCATCCCGGTTCAGCATCGAAAAGGCGATGATGCAGAGCCCGATATTGGGAATGGCATTGATGAAAGGGATCGGCAAAGTCATGAACACACTGAGGATCATGGTGAAAACGCCATAGGGCAGCGTCGCCGCGGCGCCGGTCAGCCAGCGCAGCCGGGGCCGCGAGAAGCGCGCGATGATCGCCGTCACCCGCGCCACCTGTTCGCTGGCCTTGAGCAAGAGTCCGAGCGGCAATTTGCGGTCGCCAATAACGGCGGGTAGGCGAATGGGCCGGCCCAGCACCATGAACAGCGCCACCGCGAATGTGGTCCAGGCGATGGTACCACCAAAGCCCGGCGGCCCGGGGATCATGTTGAGCAGCGTCAGCACCAGGATGACCAGGCGGTGCGAATGCCGCCCCATGGCCTCGATCAGCCGGTCAAAGCTGAGCCTGGGTGCATCGCTCTCCGCCACGCGCCGCAATCCGGCGACAATCCGATTGGTATGGCGGTTTATCGGGCGATATTGGCTCACCCATCATCCTCGGGATGCGCCGCCCGGTGCAGCAGCGATGAATCGCCATAGGAATAGAAGCGATAGCCATTGGCGATGGCGTGAGCGTAAGCCGCTTTCATCGTCTCGAAACCGGCAAAGGCGCTGACCAGCATGAACAGGGTCGATTTCGGCAGGTGAAAATTGGTCATCAGCACATCCACTGTGCGGAAGCGGAAGCCGGGGGTGATGAAAATATCGGTATCCCCGACAAAAGGCTGCAATTGCCCCGTCGCCCGCGATGCCGTTTCCAGAAGGCGCAGGCTGGTCGTGCCCACGGCAACCACCCTGCCCCCGGCGGCGCGGCGCGCCTGAATGCGCTCGACCGTCGCCGCGTCGATTTCGCCCCATTCGGAATGCATGACATGGTCGTCGGTGTCGTCCACCTTCATCGGCAGGAACGTGCCAGCGCCGACATGCAGCGTCACCCGCTCCAGCGCCACATCCATGTCGGCAAGATCCTGCAACAGCTTTTCGGTGAAATGCAGGCCGGCCGTCGGCGCGGCGACAGCGCCGTCCTCGGCGGCATAGACCGTCTGGTAATCGGTCTTGTCGCGTTCCTCGACCTCCCGTTTCGCCCCGATATAGGGCGGCAGCGGCATGGCCCCATGCGATTTGATCGCTTCGTCGAGCTGCGCTCCGCCCAGTTCGAACTCAAGCGTGACCTCGCCGGTTTCGCCCTTGCCGGCAATGCGCGCCACCAGCAATTCGCCTTCGCCATTGCCCAGTTCGAGCCGGTCGAGCAGCGCCATCTTCTTGGCCGGGCGCGCAAAGGCCCGCCAGGTATGGGCATCGACGCGCTTGTGCAGGTTGAACGACACCCCGGCCCGGTTCTCGCCGCGAATACGCACCCCGCGCAATTCGGCGGGCAGCACCCGCGTATCGTTGACCACGAGAACGTCACCCGGGCGCAGCAAAGTCCGCAAATCGGGAATATGGCGGTCCTGCACCGCCGCTCCCGGGCGCACGACCAGGAGCCTCGCGCTGTCGCGCGGCTCAACCGGATGCAGCGCAATCAGGGATTCGGGCAGCTCGAAGTCAAAATCGGAAACACGCATGGGGGCTCGGTAATATGGGGCTGCGACAGCGCGAACACGGCCCGGAGCGCAGCCCAAAAAGCAACTGGCGGCCGCAGCCGCCAGTGTCAGGATTATTCGGCGATGTCGGCCGCGACTTTCACCGAGACCATCTGGTCCGGATTGACCACCGGCTCGCCGCGCTTGATCTGGTCGACATTTTCCATGCCTTCGATCACTTCGCCCCAGACGGTGTACTGGCGGTTGAGGAAGGGAGCGTCCTCGAAGCAGATGAAGAACTGCGAATTGGCGCTGTTCGGGTCTTGCGAGCGGGCCATCGAGGCGGTGCCGCGCTTGTGCGGCGTCTCGTTGAATTCCTGCTTGAGGTTCGGATAGCTCGAACCGCCGGTGCCGGTGCGCGAAAGGTTGAAATCGGGCGAATTGGAATTGCCGAACTTCACGTCGCCGGTCTGGGCCATGAAGCCCTCGATCACGCGGTGGAACACCACGCCGTCATAGGCGCCTTCGCGGGCCAGCTTCTTGATGTGCTCGACATGGCCGGGCGCCACTTCGGGCTTCATGGCGATGACCACCTTGCCCTTGCTGGTTTCGATGACGAGCGTGTTTTCGGGATCGGCATAGGCCATGAACGGTCTCTTTCGCTAAAAGAAGGTGGCCCGGATGTAAGGCCATTGCTCTCGGGGCGCAAGCAGCAACGGCCCATCAAATACCATCATTGCCCGGCCATCCTCGGACTTGATCCGAGGACCAGGCAATCCAGCTGCGCCGCTCTATTGCATGGACCACCCGGACAAGTCGGATGGTGACGGTGGCGTGTGTACCTTACTTGTATTCAATACTCGCCTTGACGATCCGATCGGGATTGGCCACGGCGCCATTCTGCTCTTGCGGGCCCTTTTCCAGCGCGTCCACGGCTTCCATGCCGGAAACCACCTTGCCGAACACCGTATATTGGCGGTCGAGGAAGCTGGCATCGGCCGTGGTGATGAAGAATTGCGAATTGAAGGAATTGGGATCCTGCGACCGCGCCGCGCCAAGCACGCCACGCACGAAGCTTTCGGAATTGAACTCCGCCTGCACATTGGGCAGTTCCGAACCACCGGTTCCCGCCATGGCCAGATTGTAATTCGGGCTGTCGGCATTGCCGTTCTTGACGTCGCCGGTCTGGGCCATGAAGCCGTCGATCACGCGGTGAAACACCACGCCGTCGTAGAGCCCCTGTTCGGTCAGCGTCACCACGCGCTCCACATGCAGCGGCGCGATTTCCGGCAGCAATTCAATGTCCACCACCCCGTCTTCCAGCGTCAGGATCAGGTGCGGATTGCCATCCTGGGCGAATACCGGCGCGGCGAACAGGGTCGCGCCCAGGGCGAGGGCGGCGAAAGTGCGGCGAGTGAATTTGGTCATTTCGATTGCAGGGCCTTAAATACGATTGGCGGGACGAAGGCGGAAATATCCCCGCCCATTTCAGCGATCTGCCGCACCAATGTGGCCGAGATATGCCGCACTGGCGGGCTGGAGGGCAGGAAGACGGTTTGCAGGTCCGGCGCCATCTGTGCGTTCATGCCCACCATCTGCATCTCGTAATTGTAGTCGGTGGTGTCGCGCAGCCCGCGAATGATCAGCTTGGCGCCATTCTCGCGCGCCGAATTGACCATCAGCCCGGAGAAATCGACGATGCGGAACTGGGTATTGGTGCGCGTGCCGATGGCGGGCAAGACCTGTTCAAGGATCGCCACGCGGTCCTCATGGGCGAAAAGCGGGTTCTTCTTGGTGGCGCTGACGCCGACGGCCACGACCAGCGTGTCCACCAGCTTGCAGGCGCGCTCGATCACATCGAGATGCCCATTGGTCAGCGGATCGAAAGACCCCGGATAAAACCCCACCAGATCGCTCATGGAGCCTCCCTTCGCTTTGTTGTTGTTCAGTTTCTGTCACGACCGCCGCATGCTGGCAAGCGTGGCGGCGCCCAGGCAGATCAGCAGCAGCCCGCCCGCGAGAAACGCCGCTGGCGTACCCCAGCGCCCGGCGATGAAACTGCCAATCAGCGGCGCTGAGAGCATGGTCAGCGTAATGGCGGCCTCCCCGGCGGCAAACACGCGGGCGATGCGGTCGGGCGGCGCTTCCTTCTGGACGATGGTGCGATAGGGCACCAGCATGAATGCCGTCATGCCGCCGATAAATCCCAGGGCCAGCAGGAATGCCGGCAGGGGCATCGCCCAACCCTGCATGGCGAACCAGGCAAGCGCGGCCGTCGAAGCGCCCGAGACTATTGCGGCCAGCGCCATAGTGAGGATCGGTCGCATGTTCGCCACCTGCCCGGCCAACAGCGCGCCGGCCAGCCCACCGGCTCCCGATGCGGCAATCGACAGGCCGAAAGCGGTGCCATCAAAGCCAAATCCCTGCGCCAGAAGCGCGATCAGCGCGTCATAGAGGAAGAAGGCGAAATAGGCGCATGCCGAAAAAATCAGCGCCACGAGGAGGATTTGGCTGCGGCCATATTCGGTAATGCCCTTGAGCGATTCCGTCAGGAAACGGCCGCGCTCCTCGCTCGGCGTCGGGCGTGGCGGCAGCACTATGGTCCATGACACCAGCATGGCCACCAGCGACAGCAGCGCGTTGAACATGAAGACGTGTTGCGGTTGCCAGACGATCAGCAGTAGCCCGCCAATGGCCGGCCCGGCGATCTTGGAGGTCTGGTTGATGGCCTGATGCAGGCCATTTGCGTGAGTAAGCAATTCCGGCGGCGTACTGGCCTGGATCGCCGATTGCCGCGCCGGGGTGAAGGCGGAATCGATGCTGCCGCGCAAAAACACCAGCGCCAGCAGCACCAATGTCTGGTCGACGAAGGCGAAAGCCAGCGTCGCCAGCCCGCGCCCGAGGTTGGAAATCACCAGCACCCGGCGGATCGGCGCATGATCGACGATGACCGCGAGAAAGGGGCCGACCAGCACATAAGGCAGGCTCAGCGCCAGGGCCAGCAGGGCCAGCGCGAACGGCCCTTCGCCCCAGGCAAAAACTACCAGCGCGATGACGGCGGCATAATCCAGCCAATCGGAAAAATCCGCCGGAATGCTCGCCAGCGCCAGCCGGCGCGGCAGCATCAGCGACAGCAAGGCACGATAGCCGGTGGCGGGCGTGGTGCTAGACGTCAACCTTGAAACCCAGTTCGATTTCGCTGCCCGGCTTGCCGCGCAGTCCCCAGTTCTCCCGCGGCACTTCATGGAGGATGATTTTGAGGTCGTGTGCCGCCAGCCCGAACGGCGTAAGCGCCGCCACCAGTTCGGTATAGAGCCGCCTCTTGGCCTCGATGCTTCGTCCCGGGAACAGGCTGATCTCGATCACTGTATAATGGGGCCCCTTGTCCGGCCCCGTGACAAAGGCTTCCTCATCATATTCGGCCAGCCTGATGCAGCGGTCCGCTTCGGGAATTTGAATGCCCGCGACCAGCGCCGCCTGCACCGCCTCGATGAAATCGCGCCGCCGCTCGCCCAGCCAGCCTTTGCGTGTTTCGATTCTGGTAGAAGGCATTACGCGATCTCTTTGCTGTAAAGGTTCAGCGCCAGGAAAGGGCGGAACCGCATGGGCGATCTCGGGAGTGGCAATGCAGAACGTCCATTCCCTCCCACACCCGCCATGAAAAAGGGGCGCCGAAGCGCCCCTTGCTATTCCACGATCGGTTCGGCCGGCGCATTCTCGCCGCCTTCATCGTCCTCGCCTTCCGGCTCGCTGATGCGCTCCACCGAAACGACCTTCTCGCCTTCGGCGGTATCGAAGACGATCACCCCCTGCGAGCCGCGCGACACGATGCGGATCGGCTTGTCGCCGCCCACCGGCAGACGGATTGTCTGCCCGCCATCGCTGATCAGCATGATCTGGTCATTGTCCTCCACGGGGAAGGACGCCACCAGATTGCCATTGCGCTTGTTGACCGCCATGGCGACGATGCCCTTACCGCCACGCCCAGTGATCCGGTATTCGTGGCTGGATGTGCGCTTGCCATAGCCGTTTTCGGAAATGGTCAGGATGAACTGCTCGCTGGCGCCCATTTGCGCGTAGAGCTCGGGGCTCAATTCGCCCGCGACCACGTCGGCCTCGTCCGAACCGCTGTCCTCGCCATCCGCCTCGCCGCGCACCGCGCGGCTCATCTTGAGATAGGCGGCGCGCTGCTCGGCATCGGCCTGCGAATGGTTGATCACCGCCATCGAGATGACATGATCGCCCTCGGCCAGTTGAATGCCACGCACACCCATGGAATCGCGGCCCTTGAACAGGCGCACATCGTCCACCCGGAAGCGGATCGCCTGCCCGAGCGCCGTGGTCAGCAAGACGTCATTGCTGGTGGTGCAGGTTTCGACGCCGACGATCTCGTCGCCCTCATCCAGCTTCATGGCGATCTTGCCGTTCTGGCGAACTTCGACGAAATCGGCCAGCGAATTGCGGCGCACAGTGCCGCGTGTCGTGGCGAACATGATGTCGAGATTGCCCCAGGAGGTTTCATCCTCCGGCAGCGGCATGATCGTGGTGATGCGCTCGCCCTGCTCCAGCGGCAGGATGTTGATCAGCGCCTTGCCCCTGGCATTGGCGGCCGCGAGCGGCAGGCGCCAGACCTTGAGCTTGTAGGCGATGCCCCGGCTGGTGAAGAACAGCACCGGCGTATGGGTATTGGCGACGAAGAGGCGCGAAACGAAATCTTCCTCGCGCGTCGCCATGCCCGAGCGGCCCTTGCCGCCACGGTTCTGCGCCCGATAGGTGGAGAGCGGCACGCGCTTGATATAGCCGCTATGGCTGACGGTAACGACCATGTCCTCGCGGGCGATCAGGTCTTCATCGTCAAAATCGGCGGCATAGTCGGAAATCTCGGTGCGGCGCGGCGAACCGAACTGTGCGCGGACCTCCTCCAGCTCGGTGCGGATGATGTCGCGGACCCGCTCCCGCGAGCGCAGGATGTCGAGATAATCCTCGATTTCCGTGCCCAGCCCGTTCAATTCGTCGCCGATTTCGTCGCGACCGAGGGCCGTGAGGCGCGCCAGTCGCAATTCGAGAATGGCGCGGGCCTGTTCTTCGGAAAGGTTGAACGTGCCGTCATCGTTGATGCGGTGGCGCGGATCGTCGATCAGCCGGATCAGCGGCTCGACATCGGCTGCGGGCCAGCGGCGGGTCATCAATTGCTCGCGCGCCGTGGCCGGATCGGGCGCGGTGCGGATCAGCGCGATCACTTCATCGATATTCGCGACGGCAACGGCGAGGCCAACCAGCACATGGGCGCGATCCCGCGCCTTGTTGAGCAGGAACCGGGCGCGCCGCGTCACCACTTCCTCGCGGAATTCGATGAAGGCGTCCAGAATCTGCTTGAGATTCATCAATTCCGGCTTGCCGCCATTCAGCGCGACGAAATTGCAGCCGAACGAGGATTGCAGCGCCGTGAAGCGATAGAGCTGGTTCAGCACCACGTCGGGCAGCGCGTCGCGCTTGACCTCGACCACCACGCGCATGCCTTCGCGGCTGGATTCGTCGCGCAGGTCGGCAATGCCCTCGATGCGCTTGTCGCGCACCAGTTCGGCGATCTTTTCCACCATCGCCGCCTTGTTCACCTGATAAGGAATTTCGGTGATGACGATGGCTTCGCGCTCCTTGCGCACCTCCTCGATGGAGGAGCGCCCGCGCACGATGATCGAGCCCCTGCCCGTCTCATAGGCCTGCCGGATTCCGGCGCGGCCGAGAATGATGCCGCCGGTCGGGAAGTCCGGGCCCGGAAGATGTTCGAGCAGCGCTTCGGTAGTGATGAACGGATCGTCCATCACCGCCAGCGTCGCATTGATGGTCTCGGCCAGGTTGTGGGTGGGGATATTGGTGGCCATGCCCACGGCGATGCCGCCGCCGCCATTGACCAGCATATTGGGGAAGCGCGCCGGCAACACGGTCGGCTCATGTTCGGAGCCGTCATAATTGTCGCGGAAATCCACCGTATCCTTGTCGAGGTCGTCGAGCATGGAATTGGTGATCTTCTGCATGCGCACTTCGGTATAGCGCATGGCAGCCGGCATATCGCCGTCCACCGAACCGAAATTGCCCTGCCCTTCCACCAGCATTTCGCCCATGGAAAATTGCTGGGCCATGCGGACCAGCGCCATATAGACGGCGCTGTCGCCATGCGGGTGGTATTTACCGATGACGTCGCCGACCACGCGGGCCGATTTGCGGAACGGCTTGTTATATTCGTAGCCATTCTCGCTCATCGAGAACAGGATGCGGCGATGCACGGGCTTGAGGCCGTCGCGCACATCCGGCAGGGCGCGGCTCACGATCACGCTCATGGCGTAATCGAGATAGCTCTTGCGCATTTCGTCGGTGATATAGATCGGGGCGATGTCCGAGGACGGCGCGCCGCCACTCACATCCTGAGGCGTATCTGTCACGTTGTGATTCTACGTTGGTTCTTGTTGCCGTATAGATAGGCGATTCCAGCGCAAAACGCCAATTTTTGGACCTTTCATTTTGTGGAGATCGGACGATTTCCCGTCGCGGAGCCTATGCAATCGCTCGCATGGCGGCCCGATCGTCGCTCCGGCGCGCCGTTTCGATACTGGAAATGCTCCAATCCGCGCCGTCGCGCACTCGCGCTGGACGGACTCAGATCAAAGCCCTAAAAATCTTGGCCTGTCGCCGGTTCGGGGGAGTTCGGTCTCTTTGTCTTCTAGTTCTCTTTTGAGGCGCGCCCTCGACCGCATCACCTACAAGCGTTCCATCGGTTTCGGCCTCGAATATATCGGGCTCACCACCTTGCGCTTCCCACGCGTGGTCGCGCTGGCCGTACTCGCCTTCACCATCCTGGCCTTCTCCCAGATCCCCAAGGCCAATGTCGATGGCGACCTGCTGCGCGTCTATGCTCATTCCGGCGAGCATTACGACGCCTATGACCAGCTTTCCGAGACGTTCGGCACCTTTGAGAACGACATCTATGTCCTGGTGAATTCGGAGCGCCTTGCCGATCCCGAAATCATCGAGGAAATCCGCTACCTCGCCTTCGAGCTCGAACTCAACGACTATGCCGTCGGCACCATGTCGCCCTTCACCCTGCGCAAGCCTATTCCGGGCGGTGGCTCGGTTCCGGCCGTGCCCGAAGGCATGCTCACGCCCGACGAAGTGGCTTTCGCGCTGATCGATCTGCAACAGAACGATCCGATGATGCGCAACCTGATCACCCCCGATCTGACCGGCGTGGTGATCATCTTGTTCCCCAACCAGGAAAAGGTGAAGGCCGAAGGCGCCAAGGCTCTGATCGACAGCCTGCGCGAAACCATCGCCTTCTACCAATCCGACGACATCCAGATCGAACTGACCGGCCCACCGATCTGGACCACTGAAATGCTCGATGCCTCGGTGTCCGATCAGGTCAAATTCACCGTCTGGGGCTTTGGCCTCGGGGCGCTGATCGCGCTTGTGGCGCTGCGTTCGTTCTTCGGCGCCATCATCGTCGCCGCCACGCCGTTCCTGGCGGTGATGTGGTCGATGGGCATGATCCTGCTGTTCTTCGGCTCCTTCTCCTTCCTGACCATCATCGTCACCACCCTGGTCCTGGTGATTTCCTTCGCCGAATCCATGTTCTTCGTCTTCAATTGGCTGGCGTTCTGGCGTGACGGCATGGAGCCGAACAAGGCCGTGGACGCCACGGTCAAGCTGGTTGGCCCGGCGGCGGCGCTGACCATGCTCACCACTCTTGTCAGCTTCGCCTCGCTGGCGCTGACACCTGGTCAGGGCATTCGGGAATTTTCGGCTGCGGGCGCCATGGGCACGTTCCTGCTGTTCGTCTGCCTGATGACCTTCATGCCGCTGCTGCTCAAGCTCGCCATCCGCCTCGGCTTCAGGGCGCCGCCCAAGACCAGCAAATTGCTCACCGCGCCGCTCCCCTTCGCCTGGTTCATGGCCAAGCGCTTCGGCCGCCCCCTCTCGGTCATCGCCATCGTGGTCACGCTGCTGCTGCTGATCCCCTACAGCCTCATCGAACCACGCTTTTCCTTCGAGGATTTCGTCGCCACCGATTCCAACGCGCTCACGGCGGCGGCCGACATCGATGACGGCGTTGGCGGTGTCGCGCCGCTCTATGTCCGCGTGCCCTTGATCGGCAACGATCCCAATATCGGCCCGGTGGATTTCGAGAAGGTGCGCGCTGTTCACCAGATCGTCGAAAGCCATCTGGGCCTCAACAAGGTCATTTCGGCCGCCAGCCTCACCAATTACACCGATAGCGGCTTCACCCGCGAGGAGGTGTTCGATTCCGTTGGCCCCTTCATGCGCAAGCGCTTCGTTACCGATGACGGTTCGCAGGCACTGGTCACCGGCTTCATGCCGACCATCATCGAATCCGACCTGCTCAAGGATCTGGTGGACAATCTGGAGGCCGATCTGGCCGCTGCCGGCATCGACGATGCCGAGATCGGTGGCTTCCGCATCCTCACCACCTTCGCCACCGACGACATCGTGCGCGGCCTGCAACTCGACCTGACCCTGTCGGTCATCGTCAACCTGGCGCTGATCGGCTTCGCTTTCCAATCCTTCCGCGTCGCGCTGGCCTCCGCCATTCCCAACCTGTTCCCAATCCTGGGCACCGAGGCATGGCTGTATTTTTCAGGTGCCGGCCTGCAATTGACCACGGTGATCGCCCTCACCATCGCTTTCGGCATTGCCGTGGACGACACTGTGCATTTCCTCTCCCATTACCTGCATGCTCGCCGCAGCGAGGGAATGAGCCACGAGGATGCGGTACGGCACACGCTCAACCGCATTGGCGGCGCCATCGTCGCGACCACCATCATCCTCTGCGCCGGCGTGGCCATCGTCACCTTCTCCGAACTGCCGCAGGTGGCGCTTTTCGGCACGCTGTTCGTCTCGACCCTCGCCTTCGCGCTGATTGGCGACCTCTTCATCCTGCCGGCCTTGCTGGCCGCGGGCGGCAAATTCTTCCAGCCGCTGGGTAAGATCAGCGTGCGCATGGCCGACGAAGATTCCACGCCCGACGATCCGACGGCCGACACCCACACGACGCGCGATGGCCGTCCCACCGAACTGGAACAGCCCGGTCCTTCATGAGCATTCACTTTCCCGCAGAAATGGCCGCGCCAGACGTGCTTAAATTTGCTAATCGACGATTCGCCGAACAGCCGGGGGGCTGGTTTGCACCAGTATCGAATCCAGACTTGCGGTTTCGATGCTCAACAAAGGACATGGAGCGCTCGTTCAAGGGAACGTACGGCGCTCCGCTTGGAGGCGCTACTTCATGATCTCTTTCGGACCCCTGACCCGTGCTGCCGCGCTGGCGGGCCTGCTGTTTTCCGCCGGCGCCGCATCGACCCCGGCGCTGGCCGCCCCCGCCGATGTGGCCCTGCTCAAGTCCTATGTCGGCGAGTGGCGCGGTCGCGGCGTGCTGATTGGCGCCAGCCAGGAAAGCGTCGTCTGCCGCCTCTCCCTCAGCCACGGCAACCAGGACAAGGTGAATTATAATGGCCGCTGCACCCTGGCCGGAACCACCCTGTCGGTCGCCGGGACCATGGCCTATATCGACGCCAATCGCCGTTACGAGGCAGTGATGAGCTCCAACGCCACCTTCAATGGTGTCGCCGTAGGCCAGAAGCGCGGCCAGAATCTCATCTTCAACCTGCGCGAGCGCGAAAAGGACGAAGACGGCAAGGATCTCAACATCTCCGCCCAGATCCAGCTCAGCAGCGAGGCCATTCAGGTCGTGTTTGAAGTGGTCTATGTCGAATCCGGCGACAGCCTGCGCGCCGAAGTCCCCTTCAGCCGCTGACCCCTGCCCTAAAACATAAAGGGCGGCCCCAGGCCGCCCTATCTCTCCGCTTAGAACGGAATATCGTCGTCCATGCCGCCCGGCTCGAAGGCCGGCGCATTGGCCTGCGGACGGCGCGCGCCGCCGCCACCGCCCTGATCGCGGACACCCCTGAAGCCACCGTCATTGCCAGCGCCATAGCCGCCGCTATCGCCGCGGCCATCCAATAGCGTCAGGTTGGAATTGAAGCCCTGCAACACCACTTCGGTGGAATATTTGTCCTGTCCCGACTGGTCCTGCCATTTGCGGGTCTGCAATTGGCCCTCGATATAGACCTTGCTGCCCTTGCGCAGATATTGCTCGGCAACGCGCGCCAGACCTTCCGAGAAGATCACCACCCGGTGCCACTCGGTCTTTTCGCGGCGCTCGCCGGTATTGCGGTCCTTCCAGCTTTCCGAGGTGGCGACGCTCAGGTTCACCACCTTGCCGCCGCTCGGCAGGTTGCGCACTTCCGGGTCATTGCCCAGATTGCCGACCAGAATAACCTTGTTCACACTGCCAGCCATGGCATCAATCCTTCCAATTCAGCCCCGGTCTGCCCGGTTGCGAGGCGCTCTCATCCGTCGCAGGATAAAGAACAGCCCGGAACGCCTTCCCTGCAACGGTGCGCAGACTAGACCTTTCCGTGCCACCACGGGGTTTCGTTTTCCTATTGCGCACACATTTTCCGCGTAATAGCACGCCGCCCAGGCAATACCCGGCGATGAGAAAACGACCTTGTTCGCATTTTGTTCCATAAATTTGCGCATGGGTCAATGCTGACTTGACCCGGATCAATGCGTCGGCCCTGGCTGCCGCTAGGCACAATATTCTACGCGCCGCATGACCAAGAGTTATTGAATGAATCCCGCCGACCTCTCCGCCCGCATCCGTCATCCCGCCCTTCTGGAGCGGATCGTCGCGCCCGAAATTGCTGCCGCGATGATCGAGGATGGCATGATCATCGGCATGAGCGGCTTCACCAAGGCCGGCGATGCCAAAGCCGTGCCCATTGCCATGGCTGAGCGCGCCAGAACCGATCCGTTCCAGATCACCCTGATCACCGGCGCTTCGCTGGGCCATGACATCGACCGCATGCTGACCGAGGCCCATGTCCTGTCTCGCCGCATGCCCTTCCAGGCCGACCCCACTTTGCGCAAGGCCATCAATCGCGGCGAGGTCATGTTCATCGACCAGCACCTGAGCGAGACGGTGGAACACCTGCGTTCGAACCAGCTCGGCCCCATTGACTACGCCATTGTCGAGGCGGCGGCGATCACCGAGGATGGCGGCCTGATCCCCACCACCTCCATCGGCAATTCGGCCAGCTTCGCCATGCTGGCCAAAAAGGTCATCGTCGAGATCAACCTGTCCCAGCCGCTTGGCCTCGACGGGCTGCACGACATCTATATCCCCGGCAAGCGCCCGACCCGCGCGCCCATTCCGCTCATGGCCTGCGACAGCCGCGTCGGCACACCCTATGTGCCCATTGCGCCCGAAAAGATCGCCGCCATCGTCATCACCAACGAGATCGACAGCGCTTCGTCCGTTCTTCCCGGCGATTCCGAAACCAGCGCCATTGCCCGCCACCTGATCGCCTTTTTCGGAAACGAAGTCGCGTCCGGCCGCCTCGACCTCACCCTGCAACCGCTTCAGGCCGGCATCGGGACCATCGCCAATTCGGTGCTCAAGGGACTGGCCGATGGTCCCTTCCACCATCTGCGGCTCTATTCGGAAGTGTTGCAGGATTCCACCTTCGACCTCTTCGACGCCGGCAAGCTCAGCTTCGCCTCGGCCTCCTCGATCACCCTCAGCGCCCCCTATGCCGAGCGGGTATTCTCGAATTTCGAGCGCTACAAGGACAAGCTGGTCCTGCGGCCGCAGGAAATCTCCAATCACCCCGAGATCATTCGCCGTCTGGGCATTATCGGCATCAATACCGCGCTCGAATTCGACATTTACGGCAACGTCAATTCCACGCATGTGGACGGCTCCAACATGATGAACGGCATCGGCGGCTCCGGCGATTTCGCCCGCAATGCCTATCTCTCGATTTTCGTCACCAAATCACTGGCCAAGAACGACGACATTTCCTCGGTGGTGCCCATGGTCAGCCATGTCGATCACACCGAGCATGACGTCGATATTCTGGTCACCGAAATCGGCCTCGCCGACCTGCGCAATCGCGCGCCCCGCGAGCGGGCGCGTCTGATCATCGACAATTGCGTCCACCCTTCCTATCGCGCCCAGCTCGACGACTATTTCACCCGCGCCACCGCCCGCGGCGGCCACACCCCGCATCTGCTGGAAGAAGCGTTTTCCTGGCACATGCGGCGGAAAGCGACGGGCAGCATGAAAGCCTGAAGTCGCGCCTCTCTCGAACCCGCACCTCCCCCATCGTCATTGCCCGGCTTGTCCGGGCAATCCATCCCTCCCCATCCATCGCAACTCGCATCGACCACCCGGACAAGCCGGGTGGTGACGCCGAACCGTGGGCCGAGCGAAACACGTAGGCTTTTTCCTCACCCCACAAATCCAGCAATAACCCTCCTCACCTACCAGCCGCACCTCCCCCATCGTCATTGCCCGGCTTGTCCGGGCAATCCATCCCTCCACATCCATCGCAACTCACATCGACCACCCGGATAAACCGGGTGGTGACGCTGAACCGAGGGCAGAGGTTGAGAAAGGTGCCGCGTTTGCCTATTCGGCGGCGCGCGTGGCGAAGTGGGGGCGACGGTCCATCACTTCCTTGAGGAAGGTGCCGGTGTGGGAGCGCGGATTGGCCGCGACCTCCTCAGGCGTGCCGATGGCGACGATTTCGCCGCCACCATCGCCGCCCTCGGGGCCCAGATCGATGATCCAGTCGGCGGTCTTGATCACTTCCAGATTGTGCTCGATGACCACGACCGTGTTGCCGCCATCGACCAGTTCATGCAGCACTTCGAGCAGTTTGGCGACGTCGTGGAAATGCAGGCCGGTGGTCGGCTCGTCCAGCATGTAGAGCGTGCGGCCGGTGGCGCGTTTGGAGAGTTCCTTTGATAGCTTGACGCGCTGCGCCTCGCCGCCCGACAGGGTGGTGGCGGGCTGCCCGACCTTTACATAGCCCAGCCCGACGCGCTGGAGCGTCGCGAACTTGTCGCGGATCACCGGCACGGCGGAGAAGAAGTCCACGCCCTCGTCGATGGTCATGTCCAGGATGTCGGAAATCGACTTGCCCTTGAACTGCACTTCCAGCGTCTCGCGATTGTAGCGCTTGCCCTTGCAGACGTCGCAAGTGACGTAAACGTCGGGCAGGAAATGCATTTCGATCTTGAGGACGCCGTCGCCCTCGCACTTCTCGCAGCGCCCACCCTTGACGTTGAAGGAGAAGCGCCCCGGTCCATAGCCGCGCGCTTTCGCTTCCGGCAGCCCGGCAAACCATTCGCGCAGCGGGGTGAAGGCCCCGGTATAGGTCGCCGGATTGGAGCGCGGCGTGCGCCCGATCGGCGATTGGTCGATGTCGATGACCTTGTCGAGAAATTCCAGCCCAGTCAGGCTTTCATGCGGCGCCGGAACCACGCGCGCGCCGTTGAGGCGGCGGGCGATGGCCTGGTACATGGTGTCGATCATCAGCGTCGACTTGCCGCCGCCCGACACGCCGGTAATGGCCACGAACATGCCCAGCGGCACATCGGCGGAAACATTCTTGAGATTGTTCCCGGTTGCGCCGCGAATGGCGAGCGCCTTGCCCTTCGTGCCGGTGCGGCGCTCGGCCGGCACCGGAATCCCCATGCGGCCGGAGAGATATTTGCCGGTGAGGCTGTCCGGGTGATCGAGAATGTCCTGCGGCGAGCCCTCGGCGACGATGCGGCCGCCATTGACCCCAGCGCCGGGACCGATGTCGAGCACGTAATCGGCGGTGAGGATGGCATCCTCGTCATGTTCGACGACGATGACGGTATTGCCCAGGTCGCGCAGCCGCTGCAACGTCTCCAGAAGCCGCGCATTATCGCGCTGATGCAGGCCAATCGAGGGTTCGTCCAGCACATAGAGCACCCCGGTCAGGCCCGAACCGATCTGGCTGGCAAGGCGGATGCGCTGGCTTTCGCCGCCCGACAGGGTGCCGGAATTGCGCGACATGGAGAGATATTCCAGCCCCACATCGTTGAGGAATTTCAGCCGCTCGCGGATTTCCTTGAGAATGCGTTCGCCGATCTGGCTCTGCGTTTCGCTCAACTTGTCGGAAAGATCGACGAACCACTTGCTCGCCACCTTGATCGACATTTCCGAGACCTGGCCGATATGCAGGCCATCGATCTTGACCGCCAGCGTCTCCGGCTTGAGGCGATAGCCGCCGCAAGCCATGCAGGGCTTGGCCGACATGTATTTCTCGATTTCCTCGCGCATGCCGGCGCTTTCGGTTTCCTTGTAGCGGCGCTCAAGGTTGCCGATCACCCCTTCGAAGGGCTTCGTCGTCGAATATTTGCGCAGCCCGTCGTGATATTCGAAGGCGATCTTGGTCTTGTCGGTGCCATAGAGAACGGCGTGCTGCACCTCGAAGGGCAATTCGTTCCAGGCCGTGCCGATGGACGCGCCATAATGCTTGGTCACCGATTGCAGCGTTTGCAGATAATAGGGCGCGCTGGTCTTCGACCATGGCAGAATGGCGCCATCGCGCAGCGACAGCGTCGGATCGGGCACGATCTGGTCGGGGTCGATCTTCTGCTCGGTTCCCAGGCCATCGCAGACCGGGCAGGCGCCAAAAGGATTGTTGAACGAGAACAGGCGCGGCTCGATCTCGGCAATGGTGAAGCCGGATACCGGACAGGCGAATTTTTCCGAAAAGGTGATCTGGCGCGGCGTGCCGTCCTCATTCTTCTCGTCGGCGAATTCGACCAGCGCGATGCCTTCCGCCAGCTTCAGCGCGGTTTCGAAACTTTCCGCGAGCCGTCCGGAAATGTCGGGCGAAACCACGAGCCGGTCCACCACCACTTCGATATCGTGCTTGTATTTCTTGTCGAGCGCCGGAGCGTCCTCGATCTCGTGATATTCGCCGTCGATTTTGACGCGCTGGAACCCCTTGCGCATCAGGTCGGCCAGTTCCTTCTTGAACTCGCCCTTGCGCCCGCGCGCGATCGGGGCCAGCAGATAGAGCCGCGTGCCTTCGGGCAGTTCCAGCGTGCGGTCCACCATCTGGGAGACGGTCTGGCTTTCGATGGGCAGGCCCGTCGCCGGCGAATAGGGAATGCCGACGCGCGCATAGAGCAGGCGCAGATAGTCGTAGATCTCGGTGACGGTGCCGACAGTCGAGCGCGGATTGCGCGAGGTCGTCTTCTGCTCGATGGAAATGGCGGGGCTGAGGCCCTCGATGTGCTCGACGTCGGGCTTCTGCATCATTTCCAGGAATTGCCGCGCATAGGCGGACAGCGATTCCACATAGCGGCGCTGGCCTTCGGCATAGATGGTGTCGAAGGCGAGGGATGACTTGCCCGAACCGGACAGGCCGGTCATCACGATCAGACTGTCGCGCGGCAACTTGACGTCGATGCCCTTGAGATTGTGCTCACGGGCACCGCGCACGACGATTTCGCGGTTGAGGCTCGGCTTGTCGGTCATATTCTGTCCAGTGATGTCGCGGCGGCATGGAGGGGCCGGCGAAGGCCAAGAAATAGGACTTCGGCACCGGCCCTGCAAGCCAGGCTGTCGCATGCGTGACTTACGTGAACGTAACCAGAACAATATGGATTCGGTCAAGCCGGGTTTAGGGGAGCCTGCTGACAGGGGGAGTCAGGAGCGGCCACGCCTTGACGATCCCCGGTTGCCAAGGCCCCCGATCGAGAGCCGAAAAATCCTAGATCAGGCCCATCCGCGCCAGTTCGGCGGCGATTTCGGCTGAATTTTCATTGTCATTGCTGTCCATGTCCGGCGGCGCATCCTCTGGCCGGAGATAGCGCCAGCCCTGGAATGGCCGTTTGGGATAGGGCAAGGTGCGCACGATGTCCGGCGACATGATGATGTCGCAATAATCGATCCCCTCTGCATTGGTGTATTTCGCCAGCCGCAGGATGGATTGCCGGCAGCAGATCGTGCCCGACATCACCCAATAGATCGAGGAAACACCCTCCATTTCCTCGCGGCGCTTGGGCATCATGCGGGTGCGATGCACATGCACGTCCTCGCCGTAATCGGCATCCCACCAATGCGCCCGCTCGTCGCGGTAGCTTTCCAGTTCCTCCACGCTGGCCACGCCGACGCAGAGCTTAATCATATGGATCATACGATCGTCCCGGGCGCCACCCGCCCCTGGATGACGTCGATTTCGTCGTCGTCCACCACCCATGGCTCCTGCAGGGCGAGGCCCCGCCATTCCTGGAAGGCGGGCAGCGCATAGATCGCCTCGACATAGCGCCCCACCATGTCGGACACCGGCAGGTCATAGGTCCGCAGCCGCGTCGCCAGCGGTGCGAACATGGCATCGGCGCCCGAAAAATCGCCGAACAGATAAGGCCCGCCGGATTTTTCCAGCAACCGGCCCCATAGCGTCTCCACCCGATGAAGATCGCCCCGCACCGCGTCGAGATCGACCTTTCCGGGATGGCTGGCCCGCAGATTCATCGGAGCATGGCTGCGCAGCGCCGAGAACCCGCCATGCATTTCCGCCGCCGCCGCCCGGGCCAGTGCGCGCGCCTCCCGCCCTTGCGGCCAGATGGCCTTGTCGGGAAATGTTTCGGCCAGATATTCGATGATGGCGATGGTTTCGGGGATCACCAGCGCGCCGTCGATCAGCACCGGCACCTTGCCGGTCGGCGAGCGCTCCGCCAGCACGTCGCGCCAGCCCGACCCTGAAAGTTGCAGCACCTCATCCTCGAACGGGATTTCAAAATGCCGCAGCACCAGCCAGGGCCGCAGCGACCAGGTCGAGTAATTCCGATTCCCGATCAAGAGTTTCATCGAATATCCTCATCCTCAGCAACAAGGGCGCCCAGTGGCCGGGCGCCCTTGTCATAATCTTCTGGGTGAAAAACTCCAGCGTCTTCCTATGGCGTTCTCGGCAAATGTGAAAACCGCTTCTGCGATCCGAAAACGCGACGGCCAATCACACGCCAGCGACTACGGCGACAACCAGCCCCATCGAAAAGAGGCATACCAGCGCCCAGCTCAAGGTCTGCATGACGTTGGTCTTGGGTAGACTGCGCATAGATTGCTCCTTGTCAGTCGTTCACACCGACCCGAACGGGGCCGGCGATGAATCGTTAACCGTCCGCCAGATGGGAAGCAAGCGGCCAGATTGCAACACTCGACCGCCGCTTTCGGTTCAATTTTTCGCCCTAGAAAAGGCCGAACCAGAAGCCGGCCAGCGCCAGAAACGCAAAGAAACCAACCACATCGGTGATGGTGGTTACAAAGACCGCGGAGGCGATGGCCGGATCGGCCTTGTATTTGTCCAGCGTCAGCGGCACCAGAATTCCAAACGTTCCCGCCACGATCATGTTGATGACCATGGCCAGCCCGATCACCACGCCCAGCTCCGCATTTCCATAGCGCAGGCTGGTGACGATGCCGATCAGGATGGCGAAAATCACCCCATTGGCGAGACCGACCACCATTTCGCGGCGGATCAGCCGTTTGAGGCGCCCGCCATCCAGTTCCCGCATGGCCAGCGCCCGCACCGTCACCGTCATGGTCTGCGCCCCGGCATTGCCGCCCATGGAGGCGACGATGGGCATCAGCACGGCCAGCGCCACCATCTGCTCGATCGTGGCGTTGAACAGCCCGATGACCATCGATACCAGCACCGCCGCAACCAGGTTGACGCCCAGCCATGGCGCGCGGCTGCGCACCGTATCGACCATCGTGTCCGACAGGTCTTCGTCGCCCACGCCCGCCAGAAGCTTGATGTCTTCTTCGGCTTCTTCCTGGATGACGTCGACGATGTCGTCGATGGTCAGCACGCCCACCAGCCGACCATTCTCGTCCACCACTCCGACTTCCACCAGGTCATAGCGCTCGAAGCTGCGTGCGGCCTCTTCCTGGTCTTCACCGGCCTTCACCAGCACCAGGCTGGTATTCATGATGCTGTCGATCTTGGTGGCGCGCGGCGTCCGCAGGAATTTGTCCAGCGGCAGCGTACCCAGCACCTTATAGGCGGCATCCACCACATAGATCTGGTAGAATTCGTCCGGCAGATCCTTTTCGCTGCGCAGGTAGTCGATGGTCTGGCCCACCGTCCAGAATGGCGGGATGGCGATGAAATCGGTCTGCATCCGCCGTCCGGCGGATTCCTCGGGAAAATCCAGGCTCCGCTTCAGCGCCAGCCGCTCGAATGTCGGCAGCGCCGAGAGAATTTCGTCCTGGTCTTCCTTTTCGAGGTCTTCGAGCAGATAGACCGCGTCGTCATTGTCCATCTCGGCGACGCCGCGGGCAATGGCCGCATTGGGCAGCGCGTCCATCAGTTCGACGCGGATGGATTCGTCCACCTCGGTCAGCGCCGAAAAGTCAAACTTGTCCCCGAGCATCCGCACCAGCGCCAGCCGCTCGTCATGCACGAGCTGTTCCAGCGCGTCGCCGGCATCGGACATGTGCAGCGGCGTCATCACCAGGGCCACGTCGTCGGCGCGGCCGGCCTCGATAAAGGCGCGCAACCGCTCCAGCCAGAGCGGGCTTATCCGCCCCTCGGCGTCGCGGAAGGCATCATTGTCGATCCCGGTTTCATTTCCGGGCGCCATTTCGAATTCTTCGCTCATTGGGAGCCCTTTCGTGTCCTGAGTGTTTCAGGGGCAGTAGAGCCATAGCCAATCGCCTGCCATTGCGCCAGTCTGGCCTTGTGGCTTTTTCGTCGAGACACAGGAGGTGTCACGAAAATGAGCATGAACGTTGAACTGAACGAAGGTTTCCTGCGCCTGCACCGGCTGGCCGTCGCCCGGGACCTGCCCGGCATTGCCCCCTCCACCCATGAAGGCGCCCCTGCCCTCATGGTCGCCGGCGCCGTGTTCGTCCACCTGCTCGATGCGAAGACGTTGGTCCTGCGCTGCCCGGCAGATCAGAAAGTGCTGCTGATGGAGATTTCGCCCGACATTTATTTCGAGACCGACCTTCACGTCGGCCAGGACGTCATGCTGATCCGCCTCGACCGGATCAGCGACGAAGAACTATCGCTGCGCCTGCACGACGCCTGGGCCTTCAAGGCCCCCGAAAAGCTGAAGACCACCCGAAATTGATATTCAGCGCCCGGCGAGGCCGCCCAGACAACAAAAAAGCCGCCTCGCGGCAGCTTCCTGTTTCGTCACCAAAGTGACTGGTGCGGTCGAGAAGACTCGAACTTCCACGCCTCGCGGCACAGCGACCTCAACGCTGCGCGTCTACCAATTCCGCCACGACCGCACGTTGTGGTAGAAGCTTCATCCGCCAGCGGCGGCGAAGCGAGTGGGGATGTAGCAAAGCTCCGGGCCAACCTCAAGCGCTTAAATACGTTTTCATTCAGCTTTGTGCATGCGGGTCGGCGTGGATGGCCGTAATCCCGCTTTCCAGGCGCTTTCGGGGACCATGGCCTCTATGAGCTCGAGGTCCGGGTGCCCGTCGTCCGAAAGATAGAACCAGAACAATTGCCCGGCATGCTCGAAACTGATCTCGCTATAGGTCTCGCGCTTGTAGCGCCGCGTGCTTGTTTGCCAATTGCCGATCTCCGCCAGCTTCATGCGCAGCAATTCCCCGCGATCCCGATAGTGCACCCTGCGCGCCAGCAGGATGTCACCGTCCAGCGCCAGCCAGCTTAATTGCCGCCGTCCCGTTATCCTTGTTGCGATCAAGATGATGGCGCAAAGAATGGCGAGGCCCACGGCGCCGACGGTCAGGCCGACCATCGGGTCGCCGTCATAAAAGCCGATGACGACGGCCATGATGACCATGCTGCCCAAAATGATTCTGGTGAGAGGTGCCGATCGCCGGTCGAGAAGAACTTTCAAATTCTCCTCCGCCCGTCTCTTCAGCCGAGCTTGAATATCTTCTCGGTGACGAAGACCCGCAATTGGCCTTCTTCCACATTGACCTCGCCCTTGGCGATCAGCGTGTTATTGGCGTAAATCCTGAGCGGATCGTGCTCGCCGGCATCCAGTTCGATCACCGCGCCGCGGCCCATGCGCAGCAAATGGTGGATGGGCATGGTCGTCGCGCCCAGTTCCACCGTGATATCGACTTCAATATTGTCCAGTGTGCCCATAGATAAGGGTTTCGAGCAAAATGATCCGCGCCCCGCGAGCGGATTCGGTAAACGCGAAAGTCGGCCATATCTGGTTATGGAAGTGTTAACAGCCAATAACGGAACGTGCCAAAGCGGCGCAAAACTGCGTCGCCCCGACCAGCAGCCGGTGGAATGGCGTATCTTCGAGACACCCCTCGAATACGAACAGGCGCTCGCCATGATGGACGAGCGCGTTGCCGCCATTGCCAATGGCGAAGCGCGCGAGGCGGTCTGGCTGCTCGAGCATCCCGCCCTTTACACCGCCGGCACCTCGGCCCGCCCCGAAGACCTGCTCGATCCGCGCTTTCCCGTCTTTGCCGCCGGGCGCGGCGGACAATATACCTATCATGGCCCCGGCCAGCGCGTGGCCTATGTCATGCTCGACCTGACCAGGCGCGGCCGCGACATCCGCTGCCTGGTGCAGGGATTGGAACAATGGGTCATCGACACTCTGGCCGCCCACAATATTTCGGCTGGACGGCGCGATGGCCGTGTCGGCGTCTGGGTGTCTCGCCCCGAAAAGGGCCCGGGCAGCGAGGACAAGATCGCCGCCATCGGCGTGCGGGTGCGCAAATGGATCACCTTCCACGGCATCTCGCTCAATATCGCGCCCAACCTCTCCCATTACGATGGCATCGTGCCCTGCGGCATCATTGATCAGGGCGTCACCTCGTTCGAGGATCTGGGCCTGCTCCTGTCCATGCCCGAGGTCGATTCGGTGCTGCGCCGCCGCTTTGAGGCCATTTTCGGCCCAACCGCTTCCTTCCGCCCGGGCCTTGCCATCCCGGATTGAGCCGACCAATTTATAGACAGAACCGGAATCGAGGACACGATGACCCTGGACGATCTAAAACGCCTCCTGACGCGCCAGACGCTGTTCCGGCTCGATGCCATTCTGTCTCCGCGTCTGGTGCCGATTTTTTATGCGCTGGGCCTGGCCGCCATCCTGCTCTGGGCCATCAGCCATTTCTTCTTCCGCTTCGGCACCGGCTTTGGCGACGGGCTTTGGGGCCTGCTGGAAATCGCGGTATTCGGCCTGCTGGCCTTTGTCGGCCTGCGCATCGGCTGCGAGGCCCTGCTGGTCTGGTTCAAGAAGCACGAGGAGAGCGGCGATTCGCTGCAACGCTCGCGCTATTCGGCGTCCCTGCTCGATGAGGTGCGCGACGCCATTCGCGATCTGGCCGAGGAAGGCCAGGACAGCGATTATGCCGAGGCCGACGAATATATCACCCCGGCCACCGAGCCCCTGCCCTCGATGACGCCGGCGCCGACCCCGCCTCCCGCCGCTGAACCGATGCGCGCACCGGCCACCAAGCCGGGCGAGACCCACAAGCCGCGCCGCACCGCCAGGCGGACGCCGCCCAAAACCACCAATTGAATAAAAAAGGCCACCGGATCGGTGGCCTTTTTCACGCATTGCACAGCGTATATGTCCCGCGCCGCTCTTATTTCTTGTTGATGCTCCAGGCGCCCGGTCCGGCAAAGACCAGGTAGAGGAAGACGAAACAGAACAGGATCGCCGCGTCGCCGGCATTATTGGTCGGATAGAGATCGCCCGGCGCATGCGCCATCCAATAGGCCACCGCCATGGTGCCGGAGGCGAGGAATGCCGCCGGGCGGGTGAAGAAGCCGATGGCGATCAGCACGCTGGTGACGATTTCGATGACCCCCGCGAACCAGAAAATGCTGCCCACCGGCGGCATGAACTCGGCGGCGGGGAAGCCGAAGAGCTTCTGCGTGCCGTGCAGGAAAAACAGCAGCGCGGCAACGATGCGCAAGACAGCAAGGGCCTGCGGCGCATAGGGGGAGAGGCGGTCGGTCATGATCTTCCTTTCAGGCAACGCCAGGGCGGCGTCGAGAGAAAACCACGCCTAGCCAAATCGGTTCCTCCCCGGAACCAGCGCATTTCCGCACGCACTGTTCGCCGTTCGGCACCGGTCAAATCGGCGTGTTCACCGTTTCCGGAAGGGCTGCTCCGCCCCTGGTGACGGGCAGTCACATTGCCTAGAAGCCAGACTTTCGCTATGACGCGCCATCCAATCCAGAACTGGAATGCCCCGCGCATGACTCAGGCGCCCAAAATCGGTCTCGTCAGCCTCGGCTGCCCCAAGGCTCTCGTGGACAGCGAGCGCATCATGACCACCCTGCGCGCGCAGGGTTATTCGTTCAGCCGCGACTATGCCGGGGCCGATATCGTTTTGGTCAATACCTGCGGTTTTCTCGACAGCGCCAAGCAGGAAAGCCTTGAAGCCATTGGCGAAGCGCTCAACGAAAACGGTAAGGTGATCGTTACCGGATGCCTCGGCGTCGAGGAAAACCTGATCCGCGAGACCCATCCTTCGGTTCTGGCGATTACCGGCCCGCATCAATATGAAAGCGTGGTCTCGGCGGTGCATGATCATTTGCCGCCTGTGCCGAACCGCTTCGTGGACCTGGTGCCCGAAAGCGGGCTCAAGCTCACCCCGCGCCATTACGCCTATCTCAAGATTTCCGAAGGCTGCAACAATCGCTGCACCTTCTGCATCATCCCGCAAATTCGCGGCGATCTCGCCTCCCGCCCCGCCGCCGGCATCCTCTCGGAAGCCGAGGGCCTGATCCGCTCCGGCGTCAAGGAATTGCTGGTCATTTCCCAGGACACCAGCGCCTATGGGCTGGACCTCAAATATGCGACGTCCAAATATCGCGGGCGCGAGGTCAAGGCCAAATTCTATGATCTGGCCAAGGAACTGGGCGAGCTGGGTGCCTGGGTGCGTCTGCACTATGTCTATCCCTATCCCCATGTCGATCCGGTGATGGAATTGATGGCCGAAGGCCTGGTCCTGCCCTATCTCGACATCCCCTTTCAGCATGCTTCCCCGAACGTGCTCAAGGCCATGCGCCGCCCCGCGCATCAGGAAAAGACCCTCAACCGCATTCTCGACTGGAAGCGCCAGGTGCCCGACCTCACGGTGCGCTCCAATTTCATCGTCGGCTTCCCCGGTGAGACCGAGGAAGATTTCGAAATGCTGCTCGATTTCATCGAGGAAGCCGAGATCGACCGCGCCGGCTGCTTCAAATACGAGCCCGTCACCGGCGCCACCGCCAATGAACTTGATGGCGTGGTTCCCGACGAGGTCAAGGAAGAGCGCTTCGCCCAATTGATGGAAGTGGCGCAGAACGTCTCCTTCCACCAGCTTCAGAAGAAGGTCGGTCGCACCATCGATGTCATCGTCGACGATGTGCGCCCCGAAGAAAACCGCGCCATTGCCCGTTCCAAATGGGATGCGCCGGAAATCGACGGTCAGGTGATCATCGAGCGGGCGGACAATATCAAGATCGGCGACATCGTTTCGGTCAAGGTCACCGATAACGACGAATACGATCTCTTCGCCGAACCCGCCTGACCCCTATGGCACGCGGGCCGCTCAGGCGGCCCGTTCGGCGTCGCGGCGCGCATGCTTGTGCCCATAAAGCCGCATATCGGTGCGCTCCATCGCCTCGCGAAACGTCGTGCCAGCGCGGCAGGAGGCAATTCCGAGGCTTACCGAGAGCGACTGGCCCACGATATTGCTCCTGCGGGCGAATTCTACGCTCGCTATCTGATTGATTTCGGCCAGCCAGGTCGCGTCCGGGCCACCGCTGCGATTGGGCAGGAAGGCGCAGAACTCATCGCCGCCGATGCGGCCGATCAGGCTGTCGTCGCCCAGCACATTCTCCAGCGCCTGGGCGATGGCGACAATCGCGTCATCGCCCGCCAGATGTCCGTGCTGGTCATTGATCCTTTTGAGATGATCCGCGTCCGCCAGAACAAACAGCCCGCTCACCCCATGGGACATGGCCAGGTCGAACTGTTCGACGAAGCTGCGGCGATTGAGCAATCCGGTCAGCGGATCGGTTGCAGCATGACGCGCCAGCTCACTGCTGCGCCGCATCAGGGCGCGATAGGATTTCAGCACCTGGTCGAGCTTGGAAAAACCCACCAATGCTATAGGGATGGCAATGGCGAAGGGCAGGACCAGCCGCATGATCACCGTCACCAGATCGGCCTCCGCCCCGATGATCATCCGTAACCCCGTCGACAGCGAAATGGAGATGGCTGCCGCCACCAGCGACACCAGCGCCGTGTTGCGCAGCACGAATCTGGAGGGCCACTTCACTTGCTTTTCTTTCGCTTCGCCGGAAACCGGTTCCTGCTTCGCAGGCATCCGTAAACAAACCTTAACGGACGATTCCGCAATTGCGTCCATGTCCCCGGACTTCCGCCAGATGCGGCATTTCTCGGCGGTCTGCGCGTAGCGACCTTGCTATTTCCGTTCACTATGCCACGCTCGCAATGTCGAAAGACTCAGTTGCGAGAGGAGAAGCATAATGGGTTTTGACGGAGTAGGTTGGATTGCGGCCATCCTGATCGGCGGCGTGGCGGGCTGGCTCGCCAGCATGTTCATGAGTGCCGGCGGCGGTGTACTGAAAAATGTCATCCTGGGCATAGTCGGCGCCATCCTCGCCAGCCTGGTGTTCGGGCTGCTGGGAATCTCCTTCGGCGGCTGGATCGGCTATCTGATCGCTGGCTTCATCGGCGCATGCATCATCATCATCATCGGTCGCGCCGTATCGAAATAAATCTTGAAGACGGGCCGGTCACCCCGGCGGCCGGCCCGCCTTGCGAACTGACCTCGCAGTTATTCGGCGCCCCAGCGTCAACGACAAGTCTCCCCCACTTGCGCGGTTTCAATAGAGGCAGGAGAGCCTGACTCTCCTCTTGAGCAGCCCCCCGCTCCGCCCTAAACCGGACCTGTTGGAGCCGCCATGCACAAGATTCACACCATCGTCCTGCGTCACCGCCCGCCGCTCGTGCTTGGCCGGCAGGCGCTCATTATGGGCATTCTCAATGTCACGCCCGACAGTTTCTCGGACGGTGGCGCCCATAACCGTGTCGATGCGGCGCTCACCCATGCCCGCCACATGCTGGCCGCAGGCGCCGACATTATCGACATCGGCGGCGAAAGCACCCGCCCAGGCGCCGAACCGGTCGGCGTGCAGCAGGAACTCGACCGCGTCATGCCGGTCATCGACGCCATCCGCGCCGACGGCATTGCCGCCCCCATATCCATCGACACCATGAAGCCGCTGGTGGCCGATCAGGCCCTTCAGGCAGGGGCCGACATCGTCAACGACGTCAACGGCCTTCAGGACGCGCCGGAAATGGCGGAGATCGTCGCACTTCACGGCGCCCCGATCATTGCCATGCACTGGGACCGCGACTGGACCGCCGAAACCGATCCCATCCCCGCCATGATCACCTATTTCGACCGCACCCGCTCCATAGCGGCGGGGGCTGGCATCGATCCGGCCCGGATCGTTCTCGATCCCGGCTTCGGCTTCACCAAGACCTTGAATCAGAATTACAGCATTCTGCGCCAACTCCCGGATTTGACTCGCAATTTCTCCGACCAACCCCTCCTGATCGGCACCTCGCGAAAATCCATGATCGGCCGCCTGCTCGACCGGGACGCGGCGGACCGCCTCCCCGGCACCGTCGCCACCAATGTTCAGGCCTATGAGCGCGGCGGCCATATTTTTCGGGTGCATGACGTAAGAGAAAACCGCGACGCCCTTCGCGTTGCCCAGGCAACATTGTATGGTGCCGAATAGTCGAGCCCAACCGCTCCTGCGCCTCCTCCCGCATGATGGGAAGGAATGAGGCTGGGGCGCAGGCAGTTCCGCGTATTTCGACTTGCGAGAGACAGAATGACCGCATCCTTCACCGGTGATCGCATCATCCTCAACGATCTGGGTTTCTATGGCTATCACGGCCTCTTCAACGAAGAAGCAAGGCTAGGTCAGCGCTTCCTCATCGATCTGCAATGCGGCGTCGACCTGTCCGGACCCGGCCACACCGACACAATAGGGGCTACCGTCTCCTATGCCGACATCTATGACGTGGTGAAGTCTGCCTTCGAAACCCGCCGCATGCATCTGATCGAGGCCGTTGGCCAGAATATCGTCGACGCCCTGTTCACGGCCTTTTCCGACATCGATTGGGTCATCGTGCGCGTCCGCAAGCCCGAAGCGCCCATCGCCATGGTGCGCGGCGAAGCCGCCATCGAACTCCATCGCGTCCGGCCTGCATGATGGCGACGGCATGGCTCAGCCTGGGCGCAAATATCGGCGACCCGCAGGCACAACTGGAAGAGGCAGTGCGCCTGCTCGACGCGCATGAGCGCATCGCGGTCACCGCCCGCTCGTCCATCATCATCACCAAGGCATGGGGCAAGACCGATCAGCCCGATTTCGCCAATATGGCGCTGGCGGTCGAAACCGGCCTCTCGCCCATCGACCTGCTCCATGCCTGTCTCGACATCGAGCGCGACATGGGCCGGGTCCGTCATGAGGTCTGGGGGCCGCGTCTCATCGACATCGACCTCATCGCCTATGAGCGTGTCGAAATGGACAGCGCTAAGCTGACTCTGCCGCATCGCTTCGCTCATGAACGCGATTTC
This sequence comes from Devosia faecipullorum, assembly GCF_015158295.1. Lineage (GTDB taxonomy): Bacteria > Pseudomonadota > Alphaproteobacteria > Rhizobiales > Devosiaceae > Devosia > Devosia faecipullorum. The sequence goes on from NZ_JACDXV010000001.1 coordinate 442,256, forward strand.
GTGCTGCTTCCCTTGCGCGAAATCGCGCCGGAAACCGCCGACTGGATCAGCAACCGCGCCTGACCCTTCGAAATGTTAGCAATGTGCTGACGAAGACGGCTTCAACGCAGTTCTGCGACGACTTTTGCCGCCATATCGAACTCGATTCGACGCTTTTTGCGGCGTTCCTGCGCTTCCTCGTCCTCGCCCCAGAGGCGGATCTGGTAATCCTCGTCCACATGCGCGGCTTCCCAGATTTCATCCTCATCAAGCAATTGATTCAAAAGCGCAATTGCCAGCAGGCCCGATCCTGTCAACCCGGTAATGGAGACCAGCGCGGTCAGCATGTGGAGCCCCTGCCCCTCCAGCGCCGCATCCAGCGCCAAAAGCGTCGCATCCGGTTGTTTCTGATGCAGAATTCCGATTGTCGGCTGAAATGACACGTCGAAATGCCGCGCCAACTTGACCAGCGCACCATCCCAGTGCCGCTCCTGCTCCGCCACCAATTCCTGAGGAGAATCAGCGCGATAGAGCAAAAGATCGTTGCCGGCGAACTTGCCGATTTCGGCACGGAAGGCCGGCACCATCTCGTCGCCGCTCTCCACCGCCGAATTGATCAGCCGCACCATCGGCATACTCGCCGGATCGATGAACTCGCCCTGCGCCGCCCATTCCTCGGCCATGGCCTGCGCAATGCCAAGTGATTGCACGACAACGGGAATTTTGTGTCCCGGCGTGCGCACCTGCTTGCCGTCCAGCGTCACCGAGAAGCCATCTTCTCCCCGGGCCACGTCCACACTGCTATAAAAGCGCTTCGGCAATTCCACCTTGTTCAGGTGCTGCGCCCGTCCATAGCCATCGTCCTGGTGCCTGTGTGCGTCTTCCAACTGGTCGCGCATCTTTATGCTCCTAGAATCGTGTCGATCGCCGCGGGTAGATCCGCATAATCCCGTACGATTATGTCAGCACCAGCCCGGAGCAATTCATCGGGATTATGGTAACCCCATGAAACACCAATGGTTTTTGTTCCAGCGGCCTTGCCCATCTCGATATCGAACGTGGTGTCTCCGACAATCAGCGTCTGGCTTTTATCAGCCCCGGTCTCCTCCATCGCCCGCAGCATCATGCCGGGATGCGGCTTTGAAGGATTGTGGTCTGGCGTCTGCAAGGTCACAAAATGTTCAGCAATTCCATGGAGTTGCGTCAGCCTATGCACGCCGTTCAGCCCCTTGCCGGTGGCAATTCCGAGCAGCATTCCGGTTCGACCGTGAAGCTCGTCCAGAGCCTCCCGCGCACCGGGAAACAATCCCTCCCGGCCCTCGGCGGAAACCAGCGACGCACGGTAGTGCTGACGATATTCGTCGGCTAATTTGTTCGCAAATTCAATGTCTTGAGACCCAAGCAGCGCCAGCATGGCCTGCGGCAGGCTCAGCCCGATGATCCGCCTTACCTGCTCCGGGCCCGGCGCCGCCAGCCCGGCCCCGACAAAGGTCGTCGCCATATGCTCGGCGATCAGGGAGCCGGTATCGATCAGCGTCCCGTCCATGTCGAACATGACAAGGTTCACGCCCCATCCTCCGGGTCGGAATTCTGGGCATCGAAGCGGTCGGGATCGAAGCCGAGTGCCTCGAAACTCTGCCGCATGTGTGGCGGCAAAGGCGCTGAAATATCTATCTTTTTTCCGTTGCGCAGCGGCAACGCGATGCGGCGTGCATGCAGATGCAACCCCTCCGCCAGCCCCGGCGCTTCCTGCCAGTTCTCGATATTGAAATAGCGCGGATCGCCGATGATCGGCGTCCCCAATTGCGCCATATGCACGCGCAATTGATGCGTCCGCCCGGTCACCGGCTTCAACGTCACCCAGGCAAAGCGGCGGCTGGCCGTATCGGTGGTCGAATAATAGCTCGACGAATGCACCGCCCCCGGCGCCCCATTGCGCACCACCACCATCTGCTCGCCGTCAGTGGTCTGTTGCTTGGCCAGAAAGCAGGAAATCTCGCCCTGACGGGGACTTGGATTGCCCGCCACCACCGCCCAATAGATCTTGCGCGCCGAACGCGAACGAAACACCGAGCCGAAATGCTTGGCCGCTGCCGCCGTCTTGGCAACCACCAGGCACCCCGACGTGTCCCGATCCAGCCGATGCACCAGTCGCGGCGCTTCCCCCTGCTTGTTGGGCAGGTTCTTCAACAGGCCATCCATATGTCGCACGGTGCCGCTACCGCCCTGCACCGCAAGGCCATGAGGCTTGTTGAAAACGTAGAGGTCATCGTCCTCATAGAGGATCAAGTCCTTGAGGAACCTCACATCTTCCGCATTGACCTTGAATGGGCGAACCGTATCAGGATCGTCGATCGGCGGAACGCGAACGATCTGACCTTCGGTCAGCCGCGTGCTGGTCTGCACCTTGGCCTTGTCGACCTTGACCTCGCCATTACGGATCAGTTTTTGCAAACGGGCAAAACCGAGCTGCGGAAAATGCCGGGAAAACCAGCGGTCAAGCCGCATCCCGTCATCATCCGCCGTAACTTCCCGATGTTGAACGCCGCTCATGTCATGCCGCCTCTGGTGATCAGGAGCCCGAGATATAGGCCCAGAAGGCAAACCACAACCGACAACACGACATAGAGGCCCGCCTGCACGAGTTCACCGCGCTCGATCAACACGATCGTATCTAGGGTGAACGAGGAAAAGGTCGTAAATCCGCCCAGTACGCCGACCGCCAGGAACAGCCTTGCCTGCTCCTGCCATGGCGGCAGGAAGCGGGCGAGCAAACCAATGCAGATCCCCATGGCGACAGCGCCGATTATGTTGACCAGGAGGATCGCGAGCGGGAACGGGCCGTGCCAATACCGAGCCACCAGAACGGAGAAGAAATAGCGCGCCATTGCGCCGACAGCGCCGCCGGCACCCACCAAAAAGGCGGTATTCATGAGCGGTAAACCATTGATGAAAATAACGAAACTTCCACTGAATCGTTTGCCATTCACTAGGGGGAACAGTAGTAGCTAGAGCCAGTATAGCGCCAGGGGGGCCAGGCATGAACGAGTTTTCCAGACTTTTGTCGGCATTATTTGTGTCGGCATTCGTGCTTTCGGGATGCGCCGCCTTTGCCGGTAAGCGCGCCGAAATACCCGTCGACCTTGTCGCCCGGGGGGCAATGGCAACGACCTCCCCGCTGCGCTATTGGGGCGACGACCCGGATTTCGCCGCCAGCCATACCAGGGTAAAGCAAGGCTCGGACGGCCAGGTGGATTTCCTCACTTTGTCGGGAGGCGGCATTAACGGCGCCTATGGCGCCGGCTATCTGATCGGTTGGACCAATTCCGGCGCGCGCCCTGATTTCGAAGTCGTCACCGGCATCAGCGTCGGCGCCATCATCGCGCCACTGGCGTTCCTCGGAACCGACTATGATCAGCACTTGCACGAGGTCTATCTGGCGCTGAGCGGCGCCAGCAATCCCAAGGCCAACTTTCTTTCGGCCCTGCTCGGCGGCAGCGCCATTCTCGATAACGGCCCGATCAGGAATGCCATCGACAAGGCCGTGGATCAGGGCATCCTTGACCAAATCGCCCTCGCCCACCGTCAGGGACGCCGCCTCTATATCGGCACCACCAATCTCGATGCTCAGCGCCCCGTCGTCTGGGACATCGGCGCCATTGCCAATAGCAACGATCCACACCGACTCGAACTGGTACGCAGCGTCATACTGGCCTCAACGGCGGTGCCCACCGTATTCCAGCCGGTGCTGATCGAAGTGTCCAGCAATGGCCACGACTACAGCGAAATGCACGTCGATGGTGGCGTCACCGAACAGGTGCTGCTGATGCCGGGCGGCTGGGGCAAGGTCGGAGCACGCGGCGATACACGCCTCTATGTGATCTTCAATGGCGTGGTCGATGCCTCCCCAGCCACTGTTCAGCCATCCAGCATGGCGCTGATCGGCCGCGCGGTGCCAACGCTGTTGAAATATCTTGGCCGTGCCAATCTGGCGGAACTGGCCAATTCGGCGAAATCGGGCGGTGTACTGTACCGGATGACGGCCATACCTGGCGAATTCCCGGAAAGTGACAACCTGTTCGGGTCGCCCGAATGGCTGGCCTCGCTCTATCAATTTGGCCTTGAAAGCGGCCAATCGGGGCGATGGCGCGACAGGAACTAGCTAGTCAGATTGACCGCCGTCGGCCTTGGCGGCGCGAAGCCTGGCGAAATAATCCATGCGCTTGCGCAGGTCACGCTCGAAGCCGCGTTCGACCGGATGATAAAAATCCTGCCGACCGATCTTCTCGGGGAAATAGTCCTGGCCAGAAAATGCCTCAGGCGTGTCATGGTCATAAATGTAACCATCGCCATAGCCTTGCCCCTTCATCACCTTGGTCGGGGCGTTGAGGATCACCATAGGCGGCATCGGCGAGCCCGTCGATTTGGCGACAGAAATGGCGGCTTTATAGGCGGTGTAAACGGCGTTGGATTTGGGAGCCAGCGCCAGATAGACCACAACCTGCGCCAGCGATAGTTCGCCCTCCGGCGAGCCCAGCATCTGGTAGGCGTCGCGCCCGGCAATAGCGAGTTGCAGCGCCTGCGGGTCGGCCAGGCCAATATCCTCGGAAGCCATGCGGATCAGACGGCGAGCGAGGAAGAGCGGATCTTCGCCTGCGTCCAGCATGCGAGCGAAATAATAAAGCGCCGCGTCGGGATCGGAACCGCGTATCGTCTTGTGCAGGGCCGAAATCAGGTTGTAATGGCCGTCCTGCGCCTTGTCGTAGATCGGCGCCCGCCGCTGCACCACGTTGAGCAGGCTGGCCGCGGTCAATATCTCGTCCGGCTGCGCCGAGGCCAGGATCTCCTCGACCAGCCCCAGCAGGGCGCGCCCATCGCCATCGGCGAGGCCAAGCAGGGTCTCGCGCGCTTCATCTTCAAGTGGCAATTTCGCGCCGAGCAAGTCTTCGGCGCGGGTCAGCAGCTTTTCCAGATCGCCCCGCCCCAGCGATTCGAAGCGCAGGACCTGGCTACGCGAGAGCAGCGCCGCATTGAGTTCGAACGACGGGTTCTCCGTCGTCGCCCCCACCAGCACCACGGTGCCATCTTCCATAACCGGCAGGAAACTGTCTTGCTGGGCGCGGTTGAAGCGATGGATTTCGTCCACGAACAACAAGGTGCGGTGCCCCGAGAGACGCTCGAACCGCGCCTTCTCGAACACCTTCTTGAGATCGGCCACACCGGAGAAAATGGCCGAAATCTGCTCGAAGCGGTAGCCGATCTGATCGGCCAGCAACCGTGCCACGGTCGTTTTGCCGGTGCCCGGCGGCCCCCAAAGGATCAGCGAGCCGAGCCGGCCAGAGGCCAACATACGCCGCAGGGTTCCGCCGGAGCCCAGCAGATGCTCCTGACCGATCACCTCGTCCAGCGCGCGCGGACGCAGTTGATCGGCAAGCGGGCGAGCCTTGTCGGCATCATCGGGTTCGGCGGCGAAGAGATCGGACATGGCTTCCCTCTAGCAGACCCCGCCGTGTCATGCATCACCCGCTGACGATCGACCTGCTCACCCGCCCATTCCGCTGCAAGATGATCTGCCAGGTACGGGCGCGCTGGCTGGCGATCTGCTGGAATGCCGTTGCGCTGGCAATCTCGGTGTCATTGAGCGCCAGGATGATGTCGTCCACGCGCAGGCCCATGGCTTCGGCAGCTGAACCGGCTTCGATGGCCGTGACGATGACGCCGCTGGCCTCGTAGGGCAGACCTTTGGCCTCGCTGAGCGCTGGATCGAGCTGGCGCACGGTGACGCCGGCAAAGCGCGTATTGCCCGAGATCGTGACGCTGGCATCCGCAGCGGGACGTGGCGCGGCTTCCACCGGAAAGGCAATCATCTCCGACGCACCACTACGCAGCCGCTCCAGATTGGCAATTTCGCCGAGCTTGCGCGTCGCCAACCGAAAATTGAATGCGGAGGGGTCGTCCACCTTCTGACCGTCAACCGAGAGAATAATGTCTCCGGACTGGAAGCCGGCACGCTGCGCTGGCCCATGCGGCGCCACCTCGGTCACCATGGCTCCATGCGGCGCGTCCAGGCCCAGGCTTGCCGCAATATCGGAGGTGACGGCCTGCAACTTGGCGCCAAACCAGGGACGCACGATCTCGCCGCCGGTGACGCCTGCTTCAGCCACCAGTCGCGCCATATTGGCAGGAATGGCAAAGCCGATACCCACCGAGCCGCCCGATTGCGAATAGATCGCCGTATTGATGCCGACAAGTCGGCCTTCCATATCGACCAGGGCACCGCCGGAATTGCCCGGGTTGATCGCCGCGTCGGTCTGGATGAAGAATTCATACTCGGACGTCTCGACGCCGGTGCGCGCTAACGCCGAGACAATTCCGCTGGTGACCGTCTGCCCGACACCGAACGGGTTGCCGATGGCCAGAACCAGATCGCCCACCAGCAGCGCATCGCTATCGGCAAAGGTAATGGCCGGAAAGCTGGCGCCGTTCATGTCGCGGACGCGCAGCACCGCCAGATCGGTCTGGCGATCTTCGACCACCAGATCGACGGCAAATTCACGTCCGTCATTGAGCGCGATACGGATATCGGTGGCACCGCTGATCACATGGCTGTTGGTGAGGATGACGCCCCCCTCATCGACGATGACACCCGAACCGAGCGAGCGCGATTCTCTTGGCCTCGTCTGGAAATACTGGTCACCAAAAAACCTGGAGAAAAACGGATCGCTGGCAAAAGGTGACACCGCCTGCTGCTCGATGCGCGTGGCATAGACATTGACCACCGACGGCGACACAGCCTGAACGATGGGCGCGAAGCTCAGTTTCACCTGGGCATCGCTTTGCGGCAGGGCCCGTTCGAGCGGCCTCGGCTCCAACAGATCAGGTGAGGCAGTCTGTGACTGGGCCTGCGGCGGCGCGAAATTCCACGACGCCAGAACCAGGGAACCTCCAACGCCCAGAACGGCGAGCGTCAACACCGAAAAAACAAGTGTTCGCAACGACATGAGTACACTTTCTGATTCAGTTTGGCGGCAAAAACCAAAGCCTGCCGCCCCATGACGAAAACACAGCAAATCTGTCACCAAAATGACGTTTCGGCATAGTTGGTATTGCAGTCAAATAATCGTTTGCGCCTGGGGTCACACAGCCCTATATGCAGCGCTCACTTTGATGCGATTTCTAATCGGAAAACCCTAGAACGCATTGAAGTTCCCGCGTTCTCTCCAGCCCCTGAAAGGCCTGTTGTCCAATGACCGACGAGCCGAAAATCGTCCACGCCAATACTTCCGCGCTGATCGCCGCCGAAGCGCCGGACTTTCCCTCCTTCCTGTTTTCAGAAAAGGAGTTTCATAGGGCGATCAAGGTCTTCAAGAAGGGCTTCGACGGCCTGCTGACCTATGCGGTCAAGTGCAACCCGTCGCCACACATCATCGCGCAGCTTCACGCCGAAGGGTTGAAGGCGTTCGACGTCGCCTCCAACGTGGAAATGGAGCTGGTGCGCGACCACGCTCCGGGCGCGGTGATGCACTACAACAATCCGATCAAGAACAAGCGCGAGATCGAGCGCGCCTATGAAGAGTTCGGCGTCCGTAGCTTTACCATCGACCATCCTCAGCAGCTCGACCAGCTCGCAGCCGTGGTGTCGCCCAGTCGCGACGTGGAAGTCACGACGCGCTTCAAGGCCGGCAAGGCGCTCAAGAGTTACGACTTCGGCATCAAGTTCGGTGTCATGGAGCAGTCCGCGGCCGAAATCGTCACCGCCGTCGAAAAGATGGGCTATACGCCCAGCCTCTGCTTCCACGTCGGCAGCCAGTGCGAAGACGCCTACGCATATGAGCGCCATATCGCGGCCGCTGCCCGGATCGTCGACGAAGCTGGGATCGAATTGAAGCGCCTCAATATCGGCGGTGGCTATCCTGCCCCCTACCCGACCAGTGTGGCGCCCCCAATGGACCATTATTTCGAGACCATCGCTGCCGCCGTCGACGAGCATTTCGGCAAGAAGAAGCCGGACCTGATCATCGAACCTGGCCGGGCCCTGGTGACCTCATCCACCTCCCTGCTGTTGCGCGTCAAGCATCAGCGCGGCGGGCAGTCAGTCTATGTCAATGACGGGGCTTATGGCGCATTGATGGAAGTGAAGTTCATGCACTTCACGCCGCCGGTACGCGTCTGGCGCGGCCCGCGCCTGCACGACAATAACGGCGAGTTTTCCGAGTTCACGCTCTGGGGTCCCACCTGCGATTCCTATGACGTGCTGCCGCAGGTCTTCACGCTACCCGCAGACATCGATGAAGACGACTGGATCGAATTCGGCCTCATGGGCGCCTATACCCAAGCCTCGCTGACCCCATTCAACGGCTTCATCCGCCGCGACCAATATTGGGTGGATGAAGTTTACACCGGCAAGGATATGGCACCGACCGAATAGGATTAAGCTACCAAAGAGCGAAAAGGGCACTGCCGATGCAGTGCCCTTTTTTATTGACTGCGCAGCCACACATTCCATCAGAACGAACAATCAATCCGCCAGCACCGGCCCCCAGCCAAAATAAAACGGCCCCGGAAACCCGGAGCCGTTTCAATTTCATAAAGCTGAAGCCGAAGGCTTATGCCGCTTCGTATTCGTCGTCCTGAGCAAAGCTCGGACCGGAATCCAGACCCTTGGCATTGACGTCGCGATCAACGAACTCGATCACGGCGAGCGGGGCATTGTCGCCATAGCGGAAGCCGGCCTTGAGGATGCGGATATAGCCGCCCTGACGTTCGGCATAGCGCGGGCCGAGCACGGCAAACAGCTTCTGCACCTGTACTTCATCGCGGATCTGCGCGATGGCCTGGCGGCGGGCATGCAGGTCGCCGCGCTTGCCAAGGGTGATGAGCTTCTCGACGATCGGACGCAAGTCCTTGGCCTTGGGAAGCGTGGTGACGATCTGTTCGTGCTTGATCAGCGCAGCAGACATATTGGCAAACATCGCCTTGCGGTGCGATGCGGTCCGGCTGAACTTGCGGCCTCGATTAGCGTGGCGCATGGGTTTCTCCTAAAATCTTGGCAGCGCCAGATCAGTAATGATCTTCGTAGCGCTTGGCGAGGTCATCGATATTCTCGGGCGGCCAGTTGTTGACGTCCATTCCGAGATGAAGCCCCATCTGTGCCAGGACTTCCTTGATTTCATTAAGCGACTTGCGGCCGAAATTCGGAGTCCGCAGCATCTCGGCTTCCGTCTTCTGGATAAGGTCGCCGATATAGACGATATTGTCGTTCTTGAGGCAGTTGGCCGAGCGAACGGACAGCTCGAGCTCGTCCACCTTCTTGAGCAGCGCCGGATTGAAAGCCAGTTCGGGAACCGAATCCTGCGCCTTCTCCTTGGTGGGCTCTTCGAAGTTGACGAAGACCGAGAGCTGATCCTGAAGAATGCGGGCGGCAAATGCCACAGCATCCTCTGGCGACAGCGCGCCATTGGTCTCGACGCTGAGAGTCAGCTTGTCCTTGTCCAGGCTTTCACCAGCACGAGTAGCATCGACCTTGTAGCTCACGCGGCGAACCGGCGAGAACAGCGCGTCGACCGGAATGTAGCCGATCGGTGCGTCCTCGGGACGGTTCTTCTCGGCTGGGACGTAACCCTTGCCGGAATTGACGGTGAACTCGATATTGATCTCAGCACCGTCGTCGAGATGGCAAATGACCAGCTCGGGGTTCAGCACTTCGATGTCGCCGGAAACTTTGATGTCACCGGCGGTAACCGCACCAGGGCCCTGACGGGACAGGGTCAGGCGCTTCGGGCCTTCACCACCCATCTTGAGAGCGATTTCCTTGACGTTCAGCACCAGGTCGGTGATGTCCTCGCGCACGCCTGGCAGCGAAGAGAATTCATGCAGAATGCCGTCGATCTGGATTGCGGTCACTGCCGCGCCCTGAAGCGACGACAGCAACACGCGACGCAGGGCATTGCCCAGGGTAAGACCGTATCCGCGCTCAAGCGGCTCGGCAACCACCGAGGCCAAGCGCGCGTTGTCGCTGCCCGAAACAATGTCCAGTTTGGTCGGCTTGATCAGTTCCTGCCAGTTCCTCTGGATCGTCACGGTATTGTCCTTTCAAAATCGCGGTCCTGGAAGACCGCACCGCCGCAAACACAATAGGACTCCCGACCCATCCAATCGGCCGGGAGCTCATTAATGGTCTTGTTAGACGCGGCGCCGCTTGCGCGGACGGCAACCATTGTGCGGAATCGAGGTCACGTCGCGGATGGAGGTGACGTTGAAGCCGGCAGCCTGGAGGGCGCGCAAAGCAGATTCACGACCTGAACCGGGGCCGCGAACTTCCACTTCGAGGGTCTTCATGCCGTGTTCCTGCGCCTTCTTGGCAGCATCCTCAGCGGCAACCTGAGCAGCGTATGGGGTCGACTTGCGCGAGCCCTTGAAACCCATCACGCCCGAGGACGACCACGAAATCGTGTTGCCCTGCATGTCGGCGATGGTGACCATCGTATTATTGAAGGAGGCGTTCACATGCGCGACGCCAGACGTGATATTCTTGCGCTCTTTACGGCGAACGCGGGCGACTTCAGCCTTGGCCATTCTTATCCTCTAGGGGGTATCGGCGCTGCCGTAATACCAGCAGCTCCACCACGGATTTAGCGGATCAAGTCTTTTCGGACACTCTATCGAGCAACCCAAAAGCCCTGCCCCGCCAAACCCAATCAAACAAACCGGCCTGCCATGGCAGGCACAGCATTACTTCTTCTTGCCGGCGATCGGCTTTGCCGGACCCTTGCGGGTGCGAGCATTGGTATGAGTGCGCTGACCGCGGACCGGCAGGCCACGACGGTGACGCAGACCGCGGTAATTGCCCAGATCCATCAGACGCTTGATGTTCATCGCCACATTGCGGCGAAGATCGCCTTCCACGACATAGTCGCGGTCAATGGCTTCACGGATCTGAATGACCTCGGCGTCGGTCAGTTCATTGACGCGGCGCTCTGCCGGAATGCCGACCTTCTCAGTAATATCCTTGGCGAACTTGTCGCCGATCCCGTGAATATACTGCAGCGCGATCACCACGCGCTTATTCGTCGGGATATTGACGCCAGCAATACGAGCCACGTCTGCTCTCCTTCATTCGACATGCGCCATCACGGCGGATGCCTTTAAACAACAAGGGACCGGAATTCGACCCCCAACCAAGGGAAAACCGAATCCAGCCCAATGATCCATGAGACTGGTGCGGTTCTTTAAGGATAAGACTGGCCAGAGTCAACAGCCCTGCCCGGCCCCAAATCTATCGTCCAAGCGCCGAATTGATCGCCACAGTAACGTCTTCCACCGGCGCCATGCCATCCACGGGACGCACCAGCTCCTGCTTGTCATAATAGCTGACCAGCGGCGCCGTGCTGCTTTCATAGACATCGAGTCGCTTGCGAATGACATCAGGATTATCATCGGCGCGATTGCTGTCTTTCGACCGCTGGATGACCCGGCGCACCAATTCGTCTGCATCGGCCTTGAGTTCGATGACGGCGTCGAGCTTCACGCCCTTTTCCGCCAACATCCGATCCAGCGCTTCGGCCTGCGCAATGGTGCGCGGAAAACCGTCCAGAATGAACCCAGGCTTGCAGTCTTCAGCGTCGAGACGCTCCGAGACAATGCCGTTGACCACATCATCGGACACGAGGTCGCCACGATCCATGATCGCCTTGGCCTCGAGCCCAAGCGGTGTCTGCTCGGCAATGGCATTACGAAGAATGTCGCCCGTTGAGAGCTGAGGAATGCCATAGGCATCCACCAGAATCTTTGCTTGCGTTCCTTTGCCCGCCCCTGGCGGTCCCAACAGGATCAACCTCATCGACGCTTGCCTCCTCCAAGACGTGATTTCTTCAGCAGCCCCTCGTATTGCTGGGCCACCAGATGGCTCTGAATCTGCGTGATCGTATCCAGCGTCACCGTCACCATGATCAGCAGCGACGTGCCACCGATGAACTGGCTGACCGCCAATTGGCTGAACATCACTTCCGGGATCAGCGCCACGACCGCAAGATAGGCCGCGCCGAGAACCGTGATACGCGTCAGCACATAATCGATATGCTGCGCCGTCCGCTCGCCGGGACGAATCCCCGGAATGAAGCCACCGGACCGCTTCAGATTATCGGCCGTTTCGGTCGGATTGAAGACGATTGCCGTATAGAAGAAGGCGAAGAACACGATGAAGAACGCAAACAGCGCCAGATAAAGCGGCTGGCCGCGGCCCAGAAGTGCCGTAACCGTCGTCAACCAGGCCGGTGCATCGCCCTGCGCGGCAAATGAGGCAATAGTCGCCGGCAGCAGCAGCAGGGATGAACCGAAGATCACCGGGATCACACCTGACGTATTGAGCTTGAGCGGCAAATGCGACGTGTCGCCCTGGAACATCTTGTTACCGACCTGCCGCTTCGGATACTGGATCAGCAGCCGGCGCTGCGCACGCTCGAAGAACACGATGACGCCGATGACAACGAGAGCCAGAACCAGCATGCCGAGGCCGGCGAACCCTGGAATGGCACCAGTGCGGGCCAGTTCAAGCGTCTGTGCCACCGTCGCCGGCAGGTTTGCCACGATACCGGCGAAGATGATCAGCGAAATGCCGTTACCGACACCGCGTGCGGTGATCTGCTCACCCAGCCACATCAGGAACATGGTGCCCCCGACCAGGGTGATCACGGTCGAGATGCGGAAGAACCAGGGCTCCATGAGCACAACATTCTGGCTGCCTTCGAGACCAATGGCGATACCATAGGCCTGCACCGCGCAGAACAGCACGGCCAGGTAGCGCGTATATTGGTTCATTTTCCGACGACCGGACTCGCCCTCCTTCTTGAGAGCTTCGAGCCGCGGCGACGCGGTCGACACGACCTGGATCACGATCGACGCAGTGATATAGGGAATAAGGTTGAGGGCAAAGATCGCCATGCGCTCGACGGCACCGCCGGCGAACATGTTGAACATGCCGATAATGCCCTGCTGGCTCTGCTGGAACGTCGCGCGGAACGCATCGGGATCGATGCCCGGCAGCGGGATATAGGTGCCCAGACGATAAACAAGCAGCGCGCCCAGTGTGAACCAGATGCGCTGCTGAAGGGCTTTCGCCTTCGAGAAGGTCGAAAAAGAAAGATTACGTGCGAGCTGTTCGGCTGCGGACGCCATATAAATCGCTCCTATGGCCTAAGTGCCAAGTGCGCTCGGAGCGCTGGAGGAGCATATATGGGATATGTACCGCCCAGACGCAACAAACCATAAGAGCGCACCCAGCCGTCATAGCCGGGTGCGCCCTGCCGAATGGATTATTCGGCGCGTGGGGCCTTCTTCCAGGTCTCCTTGACCGGGATGAGGTCGACCTTGCCGCCAGCCGCTTCAACGGCAGCGGTGGCCCCCTTGGTGGCGTAATCAACCTTGAAGGTAACCTTCTTGGCCGAGAAGCCCTCGGCGCCGATCAGGCGGACACCATCCTTGGGGCGGCGGATGACACCAGCCGCTACGAGCGCAGCAGCGTCGACCACGCCCTTGATGTCCAGCTTGCCGCTGTCGATATAGGCCTGAATGCGGTCGATGCGCACTTCGTTGAAATCCTTCGGATTCCAAGCATTGAAGCCGCGCTTCGGCATACGCATGTGAAGCGGCATCTGGCCGCCTTCGAAGCCGTTGATGGCAACACCGGCGCGAGCCGTCTGGCCCTTGCCGCCGCGGCCGCCGGTCTTGCCGACGCCCGAGCCGATACCACGACCGATACGGACTTTGGTCTTGTTGGCGCCAGGATTGTCACGAAGATCATTCAAACGAGTCATGTTCGTAACTCCCTTACTCGCCGACGACGCGGACGAGGTGCGGGATCTTGTTGATCATGCCGCGAACTTCGGGCGTATCAACCAGCTCACGCTGCTTGTTCATCTTGTTGAGCCCGAGCCCGATCAGGGTCGCGCGCTGGCTCTTCTCACGGCGGATCGGCGAACCGACCTGCTGTACGACGATGGTTTTTGCTTTAGCCATTGTTCTTCTCCGAGCCCGCTATCAGGCTTCGACGGCAGTCTCGCCACGGCGAGCCTGCAGTTCGGAAACCTTGAGGCCGCGACGCGAAGCCACCGCACGGGGGCTGTCAACGCGCTTGAGCGCATCAAACGTGGCGCGAACCATGTTGTAGGGGTTTGCAGTGCCCTGCGACTTGGCAACGATGTCGTTGATGCCAAGCGTTTCGAACACGGCGCGCATCGGGCCACCGGCAATGATGCCTGTGCCTGGGACAGCGGCACGCAGGATGACCTTGCCGGCGCCGTGGCGGCCAGCAACGTCATGATGCAGCGTGCGCGCATCGCGCAGCGGAACGCGGATCATCTGGCGCTTCGCCTGCTCGGTGGCCTTGCGGATCGCCTCAGGAACTTCACGGGCCTTACCGTGACCGAAACCGACGCGACCCTTCTGGTCACCCACGACGACGAGCGCCGCGAAACCGAAGCGACGGCCGCCCTTCACAACCTTGGCCACACGGTTGATGTGGACCAGGCGATCGACGAACTCACTTTCGCGCTCTTGAACGTCTCTGCTCATTTTATCTCTTCCTCGCCGTGGTTAGAATTGCAGACCGCCCTCACGGGCAGCGTCTGCAAGGGCCTTAACACGGCCGTGATAGATATAGGCGCCACGATCGAAAACGACCTCGCCAACCCCGGCCTTCACGCCACGCTCGGCGATCAGCTTGCCAATCTGGGCAGCGGCCTCGGAGGTCGCGCCATTCTTGAGCGAGGACTTGACGTCCTTTTCCAGGGTCGAGGCAGCGGCCAGCGTACGGCCGGTCGTGTCGTCGATGATCTGTGCGTAAATATTCTTGTCCGAACGGAAAACCGACAGACGGGGACGTCCAAAGGCACGAGCCTTGAGCGCCTTGCGGACACGGGCCTTGCGGCGATCCGCACCTTTTGCAGAAATTGCCATTTCCGGCGCTCCTTACTTCTTCTTGCCTTCTTTGCGGAAGACCTGCTCGTCGGCGTAACGCACGCCCTTGCCCTTGTAGGGCTCGGGGGGACGCCAGCCGCGGATCTCAGCCGCAACCTGGCCGACCTGCTGCTTGTCAATGCCGCTCACGACGATCTCCGTCGGAGCCGGCACGGCAAGCGTGATGCCCGTGGGAGCCGCATAGATCACTTCATGGCTGAAACCAAGCGAGAGCTTGACATCCTGACCCTGCATCGCAGCGCGGTAACCGACGCCCTGGATGGCGAGCTTCTTTTCGAAGCCGGCGCTCACCCCGGTAACGAGATTCTGGATCAGCGCGCGGGTGGTTCCCCATGCAGCGCGGGCCTCACGGCTATCGTTTGCCGGGCTGACGACAATGCCGTCCGAACCCTGCTCGATATTGACGATATCCATGAGCGTGAGGCTCAGTTCGCCCTTCGGGCCCTTCGCCGAAACGACACGACCATTGATCGTGATCGTAACGCCGTTAACCGGGGCCACCGGTTTCTTGCCAGTACGTGACATAATGCTTCCTTGAGTAATCGTCTTGCCACGTCTTCCTTAGAAGACGCGGCAGAGTACCTCGCCACCCACATTGGCGGCCTTAGCTTCGTGGTCGGCCATCACACCCTTGGGGGTAGAGAGGATCGAAACACCTAGGCCATTGGCAACCTGTGGAATATTCTTCACCGACGCATAAACGCGGCGGCCGGGACGGGACACGCGCTCGATCGTGCGGATCACGCCTTCATTGTCCGAATACTTGAGTTCGATTTCATATTCGGATGCACCGTTCTCGAACTTCGTCTCCGAATAGCCGCGGATGAAACCCTCGGACTGGAGAACGTCAAGCACACGACCGCGAAGGGTCGAGGCAGGAGTCGTGACGGAATTCTTGCGACGCTCCTGAGCGTTGCGGATGCGGGTCAGCATATCGCCGATGGGATCGGAAAAGCTCATCTCTAGTTTCTCCTTACCAGCTCGACTTCACCAGACCCGGGATCTGGCCCAGGTTGCCCAGCTGACGCAGGGCAATACGGCTCATCTTGAGCTTGCGATAATAACCACGCGGGCGACCCGACACTTCGCAACGGTTGCGAATGCGGACCTTGGCCGAGTTGCGCGGCAGTTCCGCCAGCTTGAGGCTGGCCTTGAAACGCTCCTCGATCGGAGTGTCCTGGTTCTTGATGGTCGCCTTGAGGGCAGCACGCTTCTCGGCATACTGCTTGGTCAAAGCAGCGCGCTTCTTGTTCTTTTCGATGGAGCTGGTCTTTGCCATGTCCTGATCCTTTATCCCTTCCCTATCCGCTTACTGGCGGAACGGGAAGTTGAATGCCTTGAGAAGCGCGCGGGCCTCGTCATCATTCGTCGCCGTCGTGGCGATCACGACGTCCATGCCCCAAACCTGATCAATCTGATCGTAGTTGATTTCGGGGAAAATGATGTGTTCCTTGATGCCGAAGGCATAATTGCCACGACCATCGAAGGCGTTGGGATTGAGGCCACGGAAGTCGCGGACGCGCGGCAGGGCGATGTTCACCAGGCGGTCCAGGAAGTCATACATGCGCGCCTTGCGCAGCGTGACCTTGACGCCGAGCGGCATGTGCTCGCGAACCTTGAAGCCGGCGATCGACTTGCGGGCATATGTGATAACCGGCTTCTGACCGGCGATCAGCGCCAGCTGGTCGGCGGCAGACTTAACCTTCTTGGAATCGTTGACGGCTTCGCCAACGCCCATGTTCAGGACGATCTTGTCGAGCCGCGGAAGCTCCATGACGTTCTTGTAGGCAAACTGCTCACGCAAAGCTGCCTTGATCGTGTTGTCATATTCGGTCCGGAGACGCGGAACGTAAGCGGTCTCAGCCATCGATCTGATCTCCGGTGGTCTTGGCGACGCGGGTCTTCACGCCGTCCTTGATCTGGAAACCGACGCGCGTGGGCTTACCCTTGGCATCGGCGACGGCCAGGTTCGACAGATGGATCGGCGCTTCCTTGGTGAAAATGCCGGCATCCTGCGAGGCAGTCTGCTTGGTATGACGACGCACCAGGTTGATACCCTGGACGATCGCGCGGGTTTCGGCCGGAATGACGGACAAGACCTGACCGGTCTTGCCCTTGTCCTTGCCGGCCAGGACAACCACTTTGTCGCCCTTCTTAATCTTGGCGGCCATTACAGCACCTCGGGAGCGAGCGAAATGATCTTCATCTGGTTCTTGGCGCGAAGTTCGCGCGGAACAGGTCCGAAGATACGGGTGCCGATCGGTTCCTTCTGATTGTTCAGAAGAACGGCGGCGTTCTTGTCGAAACGGATGACGGTGCCATCGGGGCGACGGATGTCGGTTGCGGTGCGAACCACCACGGCCTTCATCACCTGCCCCTTCTTAACGCGGCCACGCGGAATAGCGTCCTTGACCGAAACGACAATGATGTCGCCGACCGAGGCGTACTTGCGATGCGAACCGCCCAGCACCTTGATGCACATGACTCGCTTGGCGCCGGAATTATCGGCGACGTCGAGATTGGACTGCATCTGGATCATGACTGGATGCCTTCTAATTTATCGGCAGCACCGTCACCCGGCGCGCCGACCTGAATTGTTTCTCTTACGCGGACGGAACAAGCGACCAGCGCTTGTTCTTGCTGATCGGCGCGGTTTCCTCGATCCACACGGTCTGACCGACCTTTGCCACGTTGTTTTCGTCGTGGGCGTGGTACTTCTTGGAACGACGCACGGTCTTCTTCAGAAGCGGGTGAGTAAAACGGCGCTCGACACGAACCACGATGGTCTTGTCGTTGGCGTCGGAGACGACAGTCCCCTGCAAAACGCGCTTTGGCATGGACCTATTCCTTACTTAGCTGCGTTCTTCTGGGTCAGGATCGTCTTGATCCGCGCGATGTCGCGGCGGACTTCCTTGACCCGGGCCGGCTTTTCCAACTGCTGGGTAGCGCGCTGGAAACGCAGGTTGAACTGTTCTTTCTTCAGGTCGACGAGCTGATCTTTCAGTTCGTCTGCGGTCTTGGCCCGCACATCACTGGCTTTCATGCTCGTGTTCCTTAGTCGGCAATACGCGTGACGATACGCGTGGTGATCGGCAACTTCATTGCTCCGAGGCGAAGCGCCTCCTTTGCAACGTCTTCGGGTACCCCGTCAATCTCAAAAACGATACGACCGGGTTTTACGCGCGCGGCCCAGAACTCCACGGAGCCCTTACCCTTGCCCATACGGACTTCGGTAGGCTTCTTGGAAACCGGCAGATCCGGGAAAATCCGGATCCAGACGCGGCCCTGGCGCTTCATCTCGCGGGTGATGGCGCGACGAGCAGCTTCGATCTGCCGGGCAGTAACGCGTTCCGGCTCGGTGGCCTTGAGAGCGTACTGACCAAAGGCCAGCGAGGTGCCGCCCTTTGCTTCGCCGTGGATGCGGCCCTTATGGGCCTTGCGGAACTTTGTTCTCTTCGGTTGCAGCATAGTGAACTGACCTTCTTATGCGCGTTCGCGGTCGCGGTCGCCACGCTCACGGCGCGGTTCGCGTTCGCTACGCTGACCACCTTCGCTACCTTCGGTGGCGCGGCGCTCATGAGCCGACGGATCATGCTCAAGGACTTCGCCCTTGAAGATCCAGACCTTGATACCGATGATGCCGTAAGTGGTTTCGGCTTCGGCAGTACCATAATCGATATCGGCACGCAGGGTGTGCAGCGGCACGCGACCTTCGCGGTACCATTCGGTACGAGCGATGTCGGCACCACCGAGACGGCCACCAACATTCACGCGAATGCCGCCGGCGCCCATGCGGATTGCCGTCTGCACGGCACGCTTCATGGCGCGACGGAATGCCACACGGCGTTCGAGCTGCTGGGCAATGCCCTGGGCAACCAGCGTCGCGTCGGTCTCAGGTTTGCGCACTTCAACGATATTGATGTGCACTTCGCTGTCAGTGAACTTCTTCACCTTGGCGCGGATCTTGTCGATGTCAGCGCCCTTCTTGCCGATCACGATGCCCGGACGGGCAGTGTGGATCGACACGCGGCACTTACGGTGCGGACGCTCGATGACGATCTTGGAGACCGCAGCGGCCTTCAAATCCTTCATCAGAGCCGTACGGATCTTCAGATCTTCCTGCAGCAGCGTACCATATTCGCCCTTGTTGGCGAACCAGCGGCTATCCCAGGTGCGGTTGATGCCCAGGCGGAAGCCGATGGGATTGATCTTCTGGCCCATTATGCGGCCTCCTCAACTTGCCGCACGATGATCGTCAGGTGCGAGAATGGCTTCTCGACACGCGCCGACTTGCCACGGCCGCGAGCCATGAAACGCTTCATGACCAGCGAATTGCCAACGAAGGCTTCGGCAACGACGAGGGCGTCGGTGTCCAGGCCATGGTTGTTCTCGGCATTGGCGATGGCGCTCTCGAGCACCTTCGTCACCTGGCCGGAGATGCGCTTATGGCTGAATTCGAGATCGGCCAAAGCCCGCTCGACCTTCTTGCCACGGATCAACTGCGCGACGAGGTTCAGCTTCTGAGGGCTGATGCGCAGCATGCGCAGCACAGCCTTAGCCTCGTTATCCTTGAGAGCGCGCTCAGTCTTAGGCTTGCTCATCTCTACTTCCTCTTGGCCTTCTTGTCGGCCGCATGCCCGTAATAGGTACGGGTGGGAGCGAACTCACCGAACTTGTGACCGATCATGTCTTCAGTGACGCTGACCGGAACATGCTTCTGGCCGTTGTGCACGCCGAACGTGATGCCGACAAACTGCGGCAGGATGGTCGAGCGACGCGACCAGATCTTGACCACATCGTTGCGGCCAGAGGTCTGGGCCTTCTCGGCCTTCTTGAGCAGATAGCCGTCGACGAACGGCCCCTTCCAAATCGAACGGGTCATGTCTTACCTGCCCTTCTTCACGTGACGGCTGCGAACGATAAACTGGTCCGTAGCCTTATTGCTGCGCGTACGCTTACCCTTGGTTGGCTTGCCCCACGGGGTCACCGGATGACGGCCACCCGAAGTACGGCCTTCACCACCACCATGCGGGTGATCGACCGGGTTCATGGTCACACCGCGGTTGGCAGGCTTGCGGCCGAGCCAGCGATTGCGACCGGCCTTGCCGAGCGAGGTGTTCGCGTGGTCCTGGTTGGACACCGCACCAACGGTAGCAAGGCAAGTGCCATGCACACGGCGCTGTTCACCCGAGTTCAGGCGAAGGATCGCCCAGCCGGAGTCACGACCGACATACTGAGCATAGGCACCGGCGGAACGCGCCACCTGGCCGCCCTTGCGGGGCTTCAGCTCGATATTGTGCACGATCGTACCGACCGGCATGCGCTCCAGCGGCATCGCATTGCCCGGCTTCACGTCGGCGCCGTTCATCGAAGAAATGATCTTGTCGCCGGCGGACAGACGCTGGGGAGCCACGATATAGGCCAACTCACCGTCTTCGTACTTGATCAGAGCGATCCAGGCCGTGCGGTTCGGATCGTATTCGAGA
Source organism: Devosia faecipullorum (assembly GCF_015158295.1). GTDB lineage: Bacteria > Pseudomonadota > Alphaproteobacteria > Rhizobiales > Devosiaceae > Devosia > Devosia faecipullorum. Next base: position 462,694 of record NZ_JACDXV010000001.1, read on the forward strand.
CGTTCAACGGTCCCGACAACGTCGAACTTCACGCGCTTGAAATCGATCATACGATAAGTGCGCTTGTGACCACCACCGCGATGGTAGGCAGTGATGCGGCCGTGATTGTTACGGCCACCGGATTTGCTGAGGCCTTCGGTCAGGGTCTTGACCGGCTTGCCCTTCCACAGATCCGAGCGGTCGGTCGTAATCAGGGTACGACGGCCTTCGGAGGTGGGATTATAAGTCTTTAGAGCCATTTGTCTGTCTCTTGTCCCTTAGAGGCCGGTCGAAATATCGATCGACTGGCCGTCAACCAGAGTTACAACGGCCTTCTTGACGTCATTGCGGACACCGACGCGACCGCGGAAGCGCTTCACCTTGCCCTTGCGAACCAGGGTATTCACTGCCTTGACCTTGACCGAGAAGAGCTGCTCGACGGCAGTCTTAATGTCGGTCTTGTTGGCGTCGATGGCGACGTCGAAGACGACCTGGTTGGCTTCGGAAGCCATGGTCGACTTTTCCGTCACAACGGGGTTACGGATGATGTCGTAAGCGGCAAGCTTGTTCATGCGAACCTCGCTTCGAGCGCCTCAAGCGCTGCCTTGGTGAGGACGAGCTTGTCACGCTTCAGGATCGACACAACGTTGATCCCCTGCACCGGCAGCACGTCGATATTCGGGATGTTGCGGGCGGCCAGAGCAAAGTTCTGGTCGACATTCGCACCATCGATGATCAGGGCGTTTGCCCATTCCAGCTTGCCGAACGTGGTGCGCAGAGCAGCCGTCTTGGCCTCTTTCTGGGCGACGCTGTCGATAACGATCAGCGAGCCAGCCTTAGCCTTGGACGACAGAGCATGCTTGAGCGCCAGGGCGCGAACCTTCTTGGGAAGGTCGATAGCATGGCTGCGCGGGGTCGGGCCGAAAGCACGGCCGCCACCACGGAACTGCGGAGCCTTGCGGTCGCCGTGACGAGCGCCGCCCGAACCCTTCTGCTTCACGAACTTCTTGCCGGTCGCGGAGCCCTCAGAACGGTTCTTCACGTCATGCGTGCCGGCCATGGCCTTGAGCTGCTGATAGCGAACCATGCGGTGCAGGATGTCCTGGCGAACTTCGAGACCGAAGACTTCGTCCTTGAGATCGACCGTACCGGCGGCCTTGCCGTCGAGTGTGGTTACCTTGAGTTCCATTTACTTCGCTTCTCCCGCAGCTGCGGCCTCGAACGAGCCTGGGAAGGCAGCGTTCGCGGGAGCCGGCTTCTTAACAGCGTCCTTGATCATGATCCAGGCACCCTTGGCGCCGGGAACCGAACCCTGGATCATGATCAGCCCACGCTCCACGTCGGTCTTGACGACCTTGACGTTCTGCGTGGTGATGCGACGATCACCCATATGGCCCGGCATCTTCTTGTTCTTGAAGGTACGACCCGGATCCTGGCGCTGACCGGTCGAACCGATCGAGCGGTGCGACACGGACACACCGTGCGAAGCGCGCAGACCACCGAAGTTCCAACGCTTCATACCGCCGGCGAAACCCTTACCGATGGAAGTTCCGGTCACGTCGACCAGCTGCCCTTCGGCGAAATGGTCGGCCTTGAACGTAGCGCCAACCTCGATGAGGCTGTCGGCATCCACGCGGAACTCGGCCACGTGACGTTTGGGCTCGACCTTGGCGACGGCATACTGCCCACGCTCGGCCTTGGAAACGTTTTTGGCCTTAGCCTGGCCAGCGCCAAGCTGCAGGGCAACATAGCCGTCCTTCTCGACGGTACGCTGACCAACGACCTGACAATTCTGCAGGCTGAGCACCGTCACGGGAACGTGCGAGCCGTCCTCGGCGAAGATGCGGGTCATCCCCAGCTTCTGTGCGATCAATCCAGAACGCATCGGTTTTACCTTCTCATTTGGCGCTCTGCCGGGTCATGTCTTCAGAGGACCCTTTTTGCGGCAGGCGCGGAAACTTTAATCCTTAGGCCGCGAGATTTATCCGAAAACCGCGAGGCACTTTTCGGATTTCGCGCTTAGAGCTTGATTTCGACGTCGACGCCGGCGGCGAGATCGAGCTTCATCAGTGCATCGACCGTCTGGGGAGTCGGGTCCACAATGTCAAGCAGACGCTTGTGGGTCCGGATCTCAAACTGCTCGCGCGCCTTCTTGTCGATGTGCGGAGAGCGGTTGACGGTGAACTTGTCGATGCGGGTCGGCAGCGGGATCGGCCCGCGCACCTGCGCACCCGTACGCTTGGCGGTATTGACGATCTCGCGGGTCGACGTATCGAGCACGCGATGGTCAAACGCCTTGAGGCGGATGCGAATATTTTGACCGTTCATCTTCTCAAATCCTGACAAAATGGATCGCGGCGCGCTGACACGCGCGCCGCGAAAGTCTCTAGGACAATTACTTCAGGATCGAGGCGACGACGCCCGAACCGACCGTACGGCCACCTTCACGGATAGCGAAGCGGAGCTTCTCTTCCATGGCGATCGGCACGATCAGCTGAACGTTGATGTTCAGGTTGTCGCCCGGCATCACCATCTCGGTGCCTTCCGGCAGGGTCACAATGCCCGTCACGTCAGTCGTACGGAAGTAGAACTGGGGACGGTAATTGCCGAAGAACGGAGTGTGACGGCCGCCTTCTTCCTTGGTGAGGATGTAGACCTCAGCGGTGAAATCGGTGTGCGGGGTCACGGTGCCGGGCTTGCAGAGAACCTGGCCACGCTCAACCTGCGTACGGTCGATACCGCGGATCAGCGCACCGATATTGTCGCCGGCTTCACCCGAATCGAGCAGCTTGCGGAACATCTCAACGCCGGTAACGGTCGTCTTCTGGGTGGCCTTGATGCCGACGATTTCGACTTCTTCACCAACCTTGACGATACCGCGCTCAACGCGACCGGTCACCACGGTACCGCGACCCGAGATCGAGAACACGTCTTCGATCGGCATCAGGAACGGCAGGTCGATCGGACGCTCCGGCTGCGGGATGTAGGCGTCAACGGCTTCCATCAGCTTCAGCACGGCATCGTGGCCGAGTTCACGGTTGCTGTCTTCGAGAGCAGCAAGAGCCGAACCACGGATCACCGGGATGTCGTCGCCGGGGAATTCGTAGGACGAAAGCAGCTCGCGCACTTCCATCTCGACGAGTTCGAGCAGTTCCGGATCGTCGACCATGTCGCACTTGTTCAGGAACACGACCAGGGCCGGCACGCCAACCTGACGAGCGAGCAGGATGTGCTCACGGGTCTGGGGCATCGGGCCGTCAGCGGCGGACACGACCAGGATCGCGCCGTCCATCTGGGCAGCACCGGTGATCATGTTCTTCACATAGTCGGCGTGGCCCGGGCAGTCGACGTGAGCGTAGTGACGGTTGGGCGTCTCGTACTCGACGTGCGAGGTATTGATGGTGATGCCACGTGCCTTTTCTTCGGGCGCGCTGTCGATCGACGCATAGTCGCGAGCCTGAGCACCGCCGGCTTCAGCCAGAACCTTGGTGATCGCTGCCGTCAACGAGGTCTTGCCATGGTCAACGTGACCGATGGTGCCAATGTTGCAGTGCGGCTTGGAGCGGGAAAACTTTTCCTTACCCATCTTTTTTCTCCAAAAACGTCAGCGCAATCGCCGACTTTCAGTTGAGTTAATAGCTTGCGCTGTTTTTAGGCGTACTTGGCCTGGACTTCGTCGGCTACAGCCTGCGGAACCTGCTCGTAGTGATCGAACGTCATCGTGTACTGAGCACGACCCTGGCTCATGGAGCGCAGCGAGTTCACATAACCGAACATGTTTGCAAGCGGCACGAACGCATTCACGACCTGAACAACACCACGGCTTTCAGTGCCCTGGATCTGCCCACGACGCGAGTTGAGATCGCCGATGACGTCGCCCATGTAATCGTCCGGCGTCACAACTTCAACCTTCATGATCGGCTCGAGAATTTTCGGGCCTGCTTCACGAAGGGCTTCACGGAAGCCTGCGCGGCCAGCGATTTCGAAGGCCAGAACCGAAGAGTCGACGTCGTGATAGGCGCCATCGACCAGGGTAACCTTCACGTCAACGACCGGGAAGCCGATCAGCGGGCCTGCGCCCATGACCGATTCGACACCCTTCGACACGCCGGGCACATATTCCTTGGGAACGGCGCCGCCGACGATGGCGTTGACAAATTCGAGGCCAGTACCAACTTCGCCTGGCTCGACGATGATCTTGATGCGGGCGAACTGGCCCGAACCGCCGGACTGCTTCTTGTGGGTGTAGTCCTTCTCGGTCTTCTTCGTGATGGTTTCACGATAGGCGACCTGCGGCTGACCGATATTGGCCTCGACCTTGAACTCGCGCTTCATGCGATCGACAAGAATGTCGAGATGCAATTCGCCCATGCCCGAAATGATGGTCTGGCCAGATTCTTCGTCGGTCTTGACGCGGAAGGACGGATCTTCAGCGGCCAGGCGGTTCAGGGCAAGGCCCATCTTCTCCTGGTCGGCCTTGGACTTCGGCTCGACGGAAATGTCGATAACCGGATCCGGGAAGATCATGCGCTCAAGGATAACCTGCGAATTGGTCGGAGCCAGGGTGTCACCGGTGGTGGTGTCCTTGAGGCCGACGATCGCAACGATATCGCCTGCGAAAGCTTCGGTGATCTGTTCGCGGCTGTTCGAATGCATCTGGAACATGCGGCCAACGCGCTCGCGCTTGCCCTTCACGGTGTTTTCCAGGCTGACACCAGCTTCTAGGTGACCCGAATAGATGCGGCAGAAGGTCAGCGAACCCATGTGCGGGTCGTTGGCGATCTTGAACGCCAGCATCGAGAGCGGCTCGTTGTCGTCGGCATGACGCTCGATCGGCTCTTCGGTCTTGGCATCGATGCCCTTGATGGCAGGGATGTCGGTCGGAGCCGGCAGGAAATCGATCACGCCGTCCAGAAGCGGCTGCACACCCTTGTTCTTGAACGCGGAGCCTGCATAGACGAGGAAGAACTTCGTATCGAGGACGCCCTTGCGCAGCAGACGACGGATCGTGTCGTTATTGGGAGCCTCGCCATTGAGGTAAGCTTCCATGGCAGCGTCGTCCATTTCGACGGCCGCCTCGATCATCTGCTCGCGGAACTTCTCGGCAGTTGCCTTGAGGTTCTCGGGAATCTCGACAACGTCCCAGGCAGAGCCCAGCTCTTCGTTGTGCCAGATCAGGGCATTCATCTCGATCAGGTCGACCACGCCCTTGAATTCGGTTTCAGCACCGACCGGGATCTGCACAGGAATGCCCTTGGCGCCGAGACGGGTGCCAATCATTTCGACGCAGCGGAAGAAGTCGGCACCGATCTTGTCCATCTTGTTGACGAAGATGAGACGCGGAACTTCGTACTTGTCGGCCTGACGCCAGACGGTTTCCGTCTGCGGCTCGACACCGGCATTGGCGTCCAGCAGAGCGACGGCACCGTCGAGCACGCGCAGCGAACGCTCGACTTCAATGGTGAAGTCAACGTGGCCGGGGGTGTCGATGATGTTGAAGCGGTGCTGCACGCCATCGCGCGACTTCCACGACGTGGTGGTCGCTGCCGAGGTGATGGTGATGCCGCGTTCCTGCTCCTGCTCCATCCAGTCCATGGTGGCGGAACCATCATGGGTTTCACCCATCTTATGGTTCTTGCCCGTATAGTACAGGATGCGCTCAGTCGTGGTCGTCTTGCCAGCATCGATGTGAGCCATGATGCCGAAGTTACGGTACAGATTGATAGGGATTTCGCGTGCCATAGTCAGCTCCTACTACCAGCGGTAGTGCGAGAAGGCACGGTTGGCATCAGCCATACGGTGCGTGTCTTCGCGTTTCTTCACGGCCTGGCCACGACCGTTCATCGCATCCATGAGTTCGCCGGAAAGACGCTCACGCATGGTGTTCTCGCCGCGCTTGCGGGCGGAATCGATGAGCCAGCGGATAGCCAGGGCCTGCTGACGGTCTGCACGGACTTCCACTGGCACCTGGTAGGTAGCACCACCGACGCGGCGCGAACGAACTTCGACGGCCGGACGGATGTTTTCCAGGGCACCATGGAAGACGGTGATAGGATCTTGCTTAGTCTTGGTCTCGACGATGTCGAATGCACCATAGACGATCGACTCTGCAGCCGACTTCTTTCCATCCCTCATGAGCGAATTCATGAACTTGGTAAGGACCAGGTCGCCATACTTGGCGTCCGGAATGACGTCGCGTTTCTCTGCGCGGTGACGACGGGACATATCTCGATCTCCTTACTTCGGACGCTTCGCGCCGTACTTCGAACGGCGTTGCTTGCGGTCCTTCACGCTCTGCGTGTCGAGGACGCCGCGGAGCACGTGATAACGAACACCCGGCAGGTCGCGCACGCGGCCGCCACGGATAAGCACAACAGAGTGCTCCTGAAGGTTGTGACCTTCGCCTGGGATGTACGAAATCACTTCGCGCTGGTTGGTCAGGCGAACCTTGGCAACCTTACGCAGAGCCGAGTTCGGCTTCTTCGGGGTCGTCGTGTACACACGGGAGCATACGCCGCGCTTCTGCGGGTTAGCTTCCATGGCCGGAACCTTGTTCCGCTTTGGCTTGCTGGCGCGTGGCTTGCGGATCAGCTGATTAATGGTGGGCATTGCGCTCTTTCCATTGGTCCAAAAATATACGGTCTACACAAGCAAACCAAAGCGGCGCTTGCCCGATCCGCTCAAGGATTCGGCAGCGCCTCTATTGCAGCGGACCACCGACCAGGGGCGGCAGTCATGCGTACAAGGATTTGCTTCGTCTAGTTACCCGACAGTGTGTTTGATTGCCCTGGATTCCCGCGCTTGGTGGCAGGGACCCGGTGTGACAATCACGACCGACCGCTAAGGTAGGCGCTGTTTAGAACCGAAGACTCGCCCCGTCAAGGATTCTTTCTTGAAAAACCGAGGGAGAGCCATGCGTTTCGGTCGGTTGAGACCTGCATGGCCGAAATATGACGACTGGACGGAGTTTATAAAATCCGTTCGGTCGACGGCATTTTCGACAGAAGCACCCTGCCCTGTCAGACGTCTATCCAGCGCTTCTCATCATGGCTGCGCGCCATGGCATGCACGGCGCGTTCAATTTCCAGCCCTGCCGCGAAATCGATCACTCTGGCCTTCTCCCCGGAGATGGCTCGCAGCAATTCGTGACATTCGATGGTCTTGAGATCGTTGAAACCAAGACCATGTCCCGGCGCGGGAATGAACCGATCATAGGGCTTGTGACCCGGAGCTGCCAGCACGGTCAGGAAGCCTTGGTCCGCGGTTGGTCCGCTGGCCCGATAGGCCTGCAACTCGTTCATACGCTCTTGATCATAGACGATACTGCCGGCGGAGCCATAGATTTGCAGCGCTATGCGGCCCTTGCGGCCCCACGCGGAGCGGTTGGCCGCAAGGATACCGCTGATCGGGCCGATCTCAAACAGGACGCTGGCAATATCGTAGGTTTCAACGGCCCGCCGCCCCCCGCCCGCAATCGGGCGCTCTGCATAAGGCTTCGCCTGATGCGCGAACACACGCGTGGGGTCGCCGAACAGGGTCTGAACGAGGCTCAGGGGATGTACGGCGAAATCATCCAGCGCCCCATAGCCGGAACTGGCTTCGCTCTTCCAGTAGAACAGCGCTTCGGGGTCAGCCATAAAGTCCTCATCCATCTCCAGACGGATATGGTTGACCTCCCCAATCGTGCCGGCCGCGATCAGTTCACCAATCTGACGGATCATCGGGTTCTGGATATAATTGTAACCCAGTATGGCGACATTGCCGCTGGCGCGCGCCGCAGCCGCCATGCGCTCGGCGTCGGCAAAACCGACGGCCATGGGCTTTTCGCACCAGACATGCTTGCCGGCCTCCAGCGCCGCGACGGCCATGTCGGCATGGAAGGCATTCGGGGTGGTGATCGACACCACCTCGACATCCGGGTCAGCAATCAGCTCACGCCAGTCTGGCGTTGACCGTTCAAAGCCGAATTCTTCGGCCCGCCGAGCAGCCAGTTCCTCGCTGGCCTCGGCCAGGTGCACGAAACGAGGTCGCGGCCCCGTGCCGAACACCGCCTTGACCGAGTGCCATGCCAGAGCATGACACTTCCCCATATAGCCGGTGCCGATAAGCCCGACGCCAATGCCGTTGGACATCTTGTTCCCGATCCTGTCTAGACGGTGCCGCCGAGCGAACTGCTGAGTTCAGCCAGTTCCACGCCGCCCGCCATCATGTCCTGCAATTGTTCCGGCGTCAGCTCGCCCTTTTTCGCGGTACCCAGCGTCCTGCCACGATTGAGCACGGTGAACCGGTCGCCCACGGCCATTGCATGGCGAACATTATGGGTGATGAAGACAACACCAACACCGCTCTTGCGCACCCGGTCGATCGTCGCGAGCACATTGGCCGTCTGCCGAACACCCAAAGCCGAGGTCGGCTCATCGAGGATCAGAACCTTGGCACCGAAATAGACCGCGCGAGCAATGGCCACAGTCTGGCGTTCGCCGCCCGATAATGTGCCGACCGCCTGGTCCGGCTCCCGCAGGGCGATCCCCATGCGGCGCATTTCCTCAAGTGCAACCTTGTTGGCCCGCTCCATGTCGAGGAACTGGAATGGCCCCCAACCCTTGCGTGGCTCCCGCCCCATCCAGAAATTGCGCGTCACCGACATCAGTGGGATCATCGCCAGATCCTGATAGACCGTCGCGACACCTGCGCTCATCGCGTCACGGGGATTGGCAAAACTTACCGTCTCGCCATTCATGCGGATTTCACCCGAACTCGGCTTGTGCACCCCTGCCATGGTCTTGATGAAGGTCGATTTGCCGGCGCCATTGTCTCCGAGGAGGCAGTGACATTCCCCCGGCATCACCGACACGGACACACCATTTAGGGCGATAACCGGACCGAATTGTTTCTTGATATCGATAAGCTCGATGAGAGGTTTGTCGGTCACGGCTCAGCGCTCCCCGGTAATCAGGCGGCGGATATAGGTATTGAGGATGACTGCGAGCAGCAGGATAACGCCGAGGAAAACCCTAAACAGAGAACTTTCGACACCCGCAAAGAACAATCCCTGTTGCACCACGCCGAAGATCAGCGCGCCCAACGCGGCACCGATCACCGAACCATAGCCGCCGGTCAGCAACGCGCCGCCAATAACCACCGCGATAATGGCCTCGAACTCCTTGAGCAAACCGCGGTCCGCGGCGGCCGAACCGAATTCCATGACCTGGCAGGTGGCGAAAATGGTGGCGCAGAAGGCCGAGAATACGAACATGGCGATCTTGACCCGGTCCACCGGCACACCGACATAGCGCGCCGCCTTGGCATCACCACCGGCGGCATAGATCCAATTGCCAAACCGCGTGCGCGTCAGCAGCACATGCGCGAAAACTATGAGGGCGACGGCCCACACCATCAGCATGGGTATGCCATCAACGACAGGCTGCCCTGCCCTGTTGCCACCCTGGAAGGTGGCGATCCATCCCATTTCGGCCAGCCAGTAGAAGATGAAACCCAAGACCTTGCCGCCGAACAACGCGGCGAACCAGTCGTCCTGCGCCGCCTCGCGGACTCCGCCGATAATGGTTTGGCGCGTGGTGGAGATCGACAGATATATGGTCAGGCCCCGCAGAATGTAGAGCGATGCCAGCGTTACGATGAAGGATGGCAGGCCGGTCTTGATGACGAGATAGCCGTTGGCGGCGCCGATCAGCATGGCAACGATGAAGGCGGCAATGATCGCGGCCCACATCGGCCAGCCGAGATGAACGCTCAACAGCGCAATGACTATGCCGGCAAAACCGATCATCGAGCCGACCGAAAGGTCGAATTCGCCCGCGATCATTAACAGGCACGCGCCCACGGCAATGATGGCGAACTGAGCGGAGACGACACCCCAATTCATGATGCCGTCAGCACCGAACATACCGGTTCCGCCGGCGACGACCGCAAAATAGACGAACACCAGGACAGTTCCGGCCATGGCGCCAAGTTCTGGGCGGACGAAGGCTCGGCGCAGGCCCGACTGGCGCTGAATACGCTCATCGGCAACCGGCGCGCCCGAAGGCTGGTCAACCATCTTCATTCTCCGAATTCGGGAGGCGCTATGCGCCGGTCAAAGAGCCGGGGCCACTGGCGGCAGCCCCGGCGGAAGGTCGATCAGCGGTACTGACCGGCATATTGCTCGACCAGAGCAATATTGTCCTTGGTGATGAAGCCCGGGCCAGAATTAATGGAATTGCCCGGAACGACGCCATAGCGGGCCAGATTGGTGAGGATGACCACCGGCAGATAGCCCTGCAAGAAGGGCTGCTGGTCGATGGCGAAATTGATCGTCCCGTCCTTCACCGCAGCGGCGATTTCATCAGAAAGGTCGAATGTGCCGAAAAAGATCGCCCCCGCCTGACCATTGGCATTAAGTGCGGCGATAGTCGGGTGTGCCGAAGTCGGCCCCAGCGTCAGAATGCCATTGGTGCCGGAATTGGTCTGCAAATAGGCCGCGACCTTGGACTGGATTTCACCCGGATCTTGTCCGGCGTCGATCATCTGGTTGCCCAGATCAACGCCGAGAGCATCGGCAAAGCCCTGACAGCGCTCCACCGAAGCCGGATTGGTGATGTAGTGATTGACACAAAGGAAGCTGGTCACGCCAGCAGCCTTGGCCTTTTCACCCGCACCGAACCCGGCGTCATATTCCGGCTGGCCGACATGTAGCAGTGCGCCGATAGCCTTGGACTGCTCTATTGTGCCCGAATTGATTGTGATGACCGGAATGCCACGGTCCACGGCATCGGTCAGCGGGCCGGATAAAACGTCGAAGTCGGCGATAGTGGCGATGATGCCATTCGGGTTCGACGCCGCTGCCTGCTCGATGATGCGAGCCATATCGGCCAGATCGCCCGTCTGCGGGTTGCGGTATTCGACCGTCACGCCCATCTGCTCGCCGGCCAGGGCGATGGCGTTCTTGATAGTATTCCACCAGCTGTCGGAATCCGGCGCATGCGACACCAGAACGAAACGCTCACCCTCAGCAGCCGCCGGAATGATCGTGGCTGGCAATGCAATTGCCGCCAGCGCCAGGGCCGCAAAGCCCTTCGTCAGAATGTTCATCGATTTTCCTCCCTCGTGAACGGAAAGCCGAAATAGCTCATACGTTCTATTTCACACTTATCACGAAACAAATATTCCATTTCTAAGCATCGGCGTCAAGCGGTTCCGAATTACGCGGGCAAAAGAAAAGGGGCCCGAAGGCCCCTTTCCCAGTCCGTTTCTCTAAAACGCCTTACTCGGCGGCCGGCGCCGCGAGAGCGGCGGTTTCAGCCTGGCGGCGGCGTTCATCAAGGATGAGATCGTCTCGCTTGCTGGCGATCTGCTTGGCCTTGGTCTGGCCGGCCCCGGTGCCGGCAGGGATCAGACGGCCCACGATGACGTTCTCCTTGAGTCCTTCGAGCAGGTCGGCCTTGCCGGAGACGGCAGCTTCGGTGAGCACCCTGGTCGTTTCCTGGAACGACGCGGCCGACACGAAGGAGCGAGTCTGCAGCGACGCCTTGGTAATGCCGAGCAGCACCGGATTGGCCGTTGCCGGCTTCTTACCTTCGGCCACCAGAGCGTCATTGAGTTCGTCGAAGTCGAGCTTGTCGAGCTGCTCGTCCTTGAGCAGGCCGGACTCACCCGGATCCACGATTTCGACCTTCTGCAGCATCTGACGAACGATCACTTCGATGTGCTTGTCGTTAATCAACACGCCCTGCAGGCGATACACTTCCTGGATCTCGTTGACGAGATAGCGCGCCAATTCCTCGACGCCCTTGATCGCAAGGATGTCATGCGGAGCCGGATTGCCATCCAGAATGTACTCGCCCTTCTCGATGGTGTCGCCTTCCTGGAGGTGGAATGGCTTGCCCTTCGGGATCAGGTACTCGACCGGATCGGCGCCGTCTTCATTCGGCTCGATGATGACACGACGCTTGTTCTTGTAATCGCGGCCAAAGCGGATCGTGCCATCGATCTCGGCGATGATGGCGTGATCCTTTGGACGGCGAGCCTCGAACAGTTCGGCCACGCGCGGCAGACCACCGGTAATATCCTTGGTCTTGGCGCTATCGAGCGGAATACGCGCCAGCACGTCACCCGGCGACACCTTCTCGCCCGGCTCGACAGCGATAACCGCATCAACCGAGAGCAGGTAACGAGCTTCGCCACCGCGATCTACCTTGGCGATCACGCCGCCGCGACCGATGGCAATCGCCGGCTTGAGGCCTTCACCACGCTGGTTGCCGCGCCAGTCGATGACCACGCGCTTGGTGAAGCCGGTCGCCTCGTCGGTGTTTTCTGCAACGGAAACGCCGTCGAGCATGTCCTCGAACACGGCTTCGCCTTCGACCTCGGCCAGGATGGGACGGGTATACGGATCCCATTCGGCCAGACGCTGGCCACGACGCACGCTATCGCCTTCCTTGACCAGCAGCTTGGAGCCGTAGGTCACCTTGTGGCTGGCGCGTTCCTTGCCTTCGCCATCGACGATCACAAGCGCGACGTTACGGGCCATGACGACCTGCTTGCCACCTTCGACAAGCGCCAGGTTCGGATTGCGGATCTCGATCTTGCCTTCCGCACCCGCCTCGAGGAACGAGGAGTCCACCACCTGCGCAGTACCACCGATGTGGAACGTCCGCATGGTGAGCTGCGTACCGGGTTCACCGATGGACTGAGCGGCAATGACGCCGACAGCTTCACCGATATTGACCGGCGTGCCACGGGCCAGATCGCGGCCATAGCAGGCGGCGCAGCAACCCTGACGCAGATCGCAGGTCAGCGGCGAGCGAATGCGGATCGACTGAATGCGAGCCTCTTCGATCACGTCGACATGCTTTTCCTCGAGCATGGTGCCCTTGGGGGCAATCAACTCGCCGCTCAGCGGATGGAACACATCATCGGCAGTGGTACGGCCGAGCACGCGCTGACCGAGCGACGCCACGACCTGGCCGGCGTCAACGATCGGCTCCATGGTGAGGCCGCGTTCGGTACCGCAATCCTCGGAGACGATGATCGCATCCTGCGCCACGTCCACCAGACGGCGGGTCAGGTAACCCGAGTTGGCGGTCTTGAGCGCGGTGTCGGCCAGACCCTTGCGGGCACCGTGGGTGGAGTTGAAATACTCCAGCACGTTGAGGCCTTCCTTGAAGTTCGCGGTGATCGGCGTCTCGATGATCGAGCCATCCGGCTTGGCCATCAGGCCGCGCATACCGGCAAGCTGCTTCATCTGGGCCGGCGAACCGCGAGCACCCGAGTGCGACATCATATAGACGGAGTTGATCGGCTTCTGGCGGCCGGTTTCCTTGTCGATCTGGACAGTACGGATCGCGTCCATCATCTCTTCGGCAACCTTGTCGCCGCACTTGGCCCAGGCGTCCACGACCTTGTTGTACTTCTCGCCCTGAGTGATCAGGCCGTCATTGTATTGCTGCTCGAATTCTTCGACCAGCTTACGGGTCTCTTCCACGATCGTGTACTTGGACGCGGGGATCACCATGTCGTCCTTGCCGAACGAAATGCCGGCGTCGCAGGCGTTCTGGAAGCCAAGCTGCATGACGCGGTCACAGAAAATGACCGTCTCCTTCTGACCGCAACCGCGATAGACGGTGTCGATCATCTTGGAGATCATCTTCTTGGTCATCAGCTGGTTAGCCGTCGAGAACGGTACCGCCGGATCGTTGGGCAGGATCTGGCCGATCAGCATGCGGCCGGGGGTCGTTTCCACGATCTCGGTCGTCTGCTTGCCATTCTCGTCCCAGGCCGGCACGCGCGCCTTGATCTTGGTGTGCAAGGTGACGACCTTGGTGTCGAGCGCATGCTCCAGTTCGGCATAGGAGCCGAATGCCATGCCTTCACCCGGCTCGCCGTCATTCATCAGCGACAGGTAATAGAGGCCCAGCACAATGTCCTGCGACGGGACGATGATCGGCTGGCCGTTCGCGGGGTGCAGGATGTTGTTGGTGGACATCATCAGCACGCGCGCTTCCAGCTGCGCTTCGAGCGACAGCGGAACGTGCACGGCCATCTGGTCGCCGTCGAAGTCGGCATTGAAGGCCGAGCAGACGAGCGGATGCAGGCGGATTGCCTTGCCTTCGATCAGGATGGGTTCGAAGGCCTGGATGCCAAGACGGTGCAAGGTGGGCGCGCGGTTCAGCAGAACCGGGTGCTCGCGGATCACCTCGTCCAGGATATCCCAGACTTCCGGCTTTTCCTTCTCGACCAGCTTCTTCGCCTGCTTCACCGTCGAGGAAAAGCCCTTGGCTTCGAGACGCGAATAGATGAAGGGCTTGAACAGCTCGAGCGCCATCTTCTTGGGCAGACCGCACTGGTGCAGCTTGAGGTTCGGACCCACGGTGATCACCGAGCGGCCGGAATAGTCCACGCGCTTGCCGAGCAGGTTCTGGCGGAACCGGCCCTGCTTGCCCTTGAGCATGTCGGACAGCGACTTCAGCGGGCGCTTGTTGGCGCCGGTGATCGTGCGGCCACGGCGACCATTGTCGAACAGCGCGTCAACAGCTTCCTGCAGCATGCGCTTTTCGTTGCGGATAATAATATCCGGCGCACGCAGTTCGATCAGGCGCTTCAGGCGGTTATTGCGGTTGATCACGCGACGATAGAGATCGTTGAGATCGGACGTGGCGAAGCGGCCACCATCCAGCGGCACCAGCGGGCGAAGCTCGGGCGGAATGACCGGAATGACGGTCATGATCATCCATTCGGGCTTGTTGCCCGAGACGATGAACTGCTCGACGATCTTCAACCGCTTTGCGAGCTTCTTCGGCTTAAGTTCGGTGGTGGACTCAGCAATTTCCACGCGCAGGTCAGCCGCGATCTTTTCAAGATCGAGCGAAAGCAGGATTTCGCGGATGGCTTCAGCGCCGATCTTGGCGGTGAAGGTGTCGGCGCCATATTCATCCTGGGCATCCAGGAACTGTTCTTCGGTCAGCAGCTCATGCTGGGTGAACGGAGTCAGGCCGGGGTCGAGAACGACGTAGTTCTCGAAATAGAGGATGCGCTCGATATCCTTGAGCGTCATGTCGAGCAGCAGGGCGATACGGCTCGGCAGCGACTTCAGGAACCAGATATGGGCA
This sequence comes from Devosia faecipullorum, assembly GCF_015158295.1. GTDB lineage: Bacteria > Pseudomonadota > Alphaproteobacteria > Rhizobiales > Devosiaceae > Devosia > Devosia faecipullorum. Next base: position 477,780 of record NZ_JACDXV010000001.1, read on the forward strand.
ACCGGCGCGGCCAGCTCGATATGGCCCATGCGCTCGCGACGAACGCGGCTCAGGGTGACTTCCACACCGCACTTTTCGCAGATAACGCCCTTGAACTTCATGCGCTTGTACTTGCCGCACAGGCACTCATAGTCCTTCACGGGGCCGAAGATGCGCGCGCAGAACAAGCCGTCACGCTCAGGCTTGAACGTGCGGTAATTGATGGTCTCGGGCTTCTTGATCTCGCCATAGGACCAGGACAGGATTTTTTCGGGCGACGCGATCGAGATCTTCATCTGATCGAAAGTCTGCACCGGAATGGCCGGGTTGAACGGGTCCATGACGTGGGAATGGTGGTTCATCTAATCTCTCCTCTATCCGTCTGGTCCCCGAATATGAACGGGTTCCAGACGGAAGGTGAATGGGGTGGGAAGTGCCGGATTATTCCGCCGCTTCCTGAGGAGGCGCGAGTTCGCCTTCAGCTTCATTGGCCGGTGCCGCCAACTCGCGGTTCTCAAGTTCGACATTGAGACCGAGCGAACGGATTTCCTTGACCAGGACGTTGAAGCTTTCCGGAATACCCGCTTCGAAGGTGTCATCGCCGCGCACGATGGCCTCGTAGACCTTCGTACGGCCCGCCACGTCGTCCGACTTGATGGTGAGCATTTCCTGTAGCGTATAGGCGGCGCCATACGCTTCGAGTGCCCACACTTCCATCTCGCCGAAGCGCTGACCGCCGAACTGGGCCTTGCCGCCCAGCGGCTGCTGGGTGACCAGAGAGTAGGGACCGATCGAGCGTGCGTGGATCTTGTTGTCCACTAGGTGGTCGAGCTTGAGCATATAGATGTAGCCGACCGTCACCTGACGATCGAACTGCTCACCGGTACGACCGTCAAAGACGGTGGACTGGCCCGAAGACTTGAGCCCTGCCCGCTCCAGAAGTTCGACAATGTCAGCTTCCTTGGCGCCATCGAACACCGGCGTTGCAATCGGAACACCCTTGGACAGATGCTCGCCCAGACGAACCAGACCGTCATCGTCGAGATCGGTGATGGACTCGTCATTGGCGAAGAGCTCGCCGATTTCGAGACGCAGCGGCTTGAGATCGCCCTTGGCATGATAGGCGCGAACCATCTCGTCGATCTTCTTACCCATGCCGGCGCAAGCCCAGCCCAGGTGCGTTTCGAGGATCTGGCCCACATTCATGCGTGACGGCACGCCGAGCGGGTTGAGCACGATATCCACCGAGGTACCGTCTTCGAGATAGGGCATGTCCTCGACGGGCACGATGCGGGACACCACGCCCTTGTTGCCGTGACGGCCAGCCATCTTGTCACCCGGCTGGATCTTGCGCTTGGTGGCAATGAAGACCTTGACCATCTTCATCACGCCCGGAGGCAGTTCGTCACCGCGCTGCAACTTGTCCACCTTGTCGATGAAGCGCTGTTCGAGCAGACGCCGGCTCTCTTCATACTGGGCATGAAGGGCTTCCATCTCGGTCATGACCTTGTCGTCTTCGACCGCGAACTGCCACCACTTGGAGCGCGGCTGCGCCTCGAAGATGGAATCGTTGAGCTTGGTGCCCACGACATAGCCCTTCGGGCCTGCGGTAGCGGCCTTGCCGAACAGCATTTCCTTGAGACGGGCATAGACGTTGCGGTCGAGGATCGACTGCTCGTCGTCGCGGTCCTTGGCCAGGCGCTCGATTTCCTCGCGCTCGATGGCCATGGCGCGCTCGTCCTTGTCGATGCCGTGGCGGTTGAACACGCGCACTTCAACGACGGTACCGGCATCGCCCGGCGGCACGCGCAGGGAGGTGTCACGAACGTCAGACGCCTTCTCGCCAAAGATGGCGCGGAGCAGCTTTTCTTCCGGCGTCATCGGGCTTTCGCCCTTGGGCGTGATCTTGCCGACCAGAATGTCGCCCGGCATCACTTCGGCGCCGATATGCACGATGCCGGCTTCGTCGAGGCTCTTCAGCGCTTCTTCCGAAACGTTCGGAATATCGCGGGTGATTTCCTCGGGACCGAGCTTGGTATCGCGAGCCATGACTTCATATTCCTCGATATGGATCGAGGTGAAGACGTCCTGCATCGCGATCTTCTCGGAGAGCAGGATGGAGTCTTCGAAGTTGTAGCCGTTCCACGGCATAAACGCGACAAGCACGTTCCGGCCCAGGGCCAGATCGCCCAGTTCGGTGGACGGGCCGTCGGCGATGATGTCACCGGCATTGATATGGTCGCCCACGACCACCAGCGGACGCTGGTTGATGCAGGTCGACTGGTTCGAACGCTGGAACTTCATCAGATTGTAGATGTCCACGCCCGACTTCGACGCATCGGTCTCGGCGGTGGCGCGAATGACCACGCGGGTCGCATCAACCTGGTCAACGATACCGGTGCGCTTGGCCACAATGGCGGCACCCGAGTCACGAGCCACGACCGGCTCCATGCCGGTGCCCACGAAAGGAGCCTCTGCGCGCAGCAGCGGCACGGCCTGACGCTGCATGTTCGAGCCCATCAGGGCGCGGTTGGCGTCGTCGTTTTCCAGGAAGGGGATCAGCGAGGCGGCAACCGACACCATCTGCTTGGGAGAAACGTCCATCAGGTCGACGTTTTCCTTGGGCGTCAGGCCGTTGTCGCCGGCATGGCGAGCCACCACCAGGTCGTTTTCAAGCTCGCCGTCCTTGGTGAAGCTGGCATTCGCCTGAGCAACGTAGTGCTTGGCTTCTTCCATGGCGGAAAGATAGACCACTTCCTCAGTCAGCTTGCCATCCACGATCTTGCGGTACGGGGTCTCGATGAAACCGTACTTGTTGACGCGCGCAAAGGTCGAGAGCGAGTTGATCAGACCGATATTCGGGCCTTCCGGCGTCTCGATCGGGCAGATGCGGCCATAATGGGTCGGATGCACGTCGCGGACTTCGAAGCCGGCGCGCTCGCGGGTCAGACCACCAGGTCCAAGCGCCGAAAGACGGCGCTTGTGGGTGATTTCCGACAGCGGATTGGTCTGGTCCATGAACTGGGACAGCTGCGACGAACCGAAGAATTCACGCACAGCGGCGGCAGCCGGCTTGGCGTTGATCAGATCCTGCGGCATCACCGTGTCGATTTCGACCGAGCTCATGCGCTCCTTGATGGCGCGCTCCATGCGGAGCAGGCCAAGACGATATGAGTTTTCCATGAGTTCGCCGACCGAACGGACGCGGCGATTGCCCAGATTGTCGATGTCGTCGATTTCACCACGGCCATCGCGCAGGTCGACAAGGGTGCGGACGACTTCGACGATGTCTTCCTTGCGCAGGGTGCGCATGGTGTCGGGCGCATCGAGTTCGAGACGCATGTTCATCTTGACGCGGCCGACCGCACTTAGGTCATAGCGCTCGCTGTCGAAGAACAGCGACTGGAACATGGCCTCCGCCGTATCGACGGTCGGCGGCTCGCCGGGACGCATGACGCGGTAGATGTCGAACAGCGCATCTTCCCGGGACTCGTTCTTGTCCACGGCCAGAGTATTGCGAATATAGGCGCCGATGGTGACGTGGTCGATGTCGAGGATCGGCAGCTCGTCGAAGCCGAGGTCCACCAGCTTGGTGAGCACCTTCTCGTCGATCTCGTCGCCGGCCTCGGCATAGATTTCGCCGGTCTTGAGGTTGACCAGATCCTCGGCGATGTACATGCCGTACAGATCTTCATCGACAGCCAGCAGATGGGTCAGGCCGTTCTCGGCCAGCTTCTTGGCCTGGCGGGCCGAAAGCTTCTTGCCGCCCTCATGCACGACGTCGCCAGTCGTGGCGTCGATCAGGTCATGGCTGGGCTTCGCAGCCTTCCACTTCTCGGCATCGTAGGGAACGCGCCAGCCCTTCTCGGTCTTCTCGTAGGGCAGCGTCGAATAATAGGTCGCAAGGATTTCCTCGGCATCCATGCCGAGCGCCTTGAGCAGGCTGGTCACCGGGATCTTGCGGCGACGGTCGATGCGGGCATAGACGATGTCCTTGGCGTCGAATTCGATGTCGAGCCAGGAACCGCGATAGGGAATGATGCGGCCGGCGAACAGCAGCTTGCCGGACGAATGGGTCTTGCCCTTGTCGTGGTCAAAAAACACGCCCGGCGAACGGTGCATCTGCGAAACGATGACGCGCTCGGTGCCATTGACGATGAAGGTTCCATTCGGCGTCATGAAGGGCATGTCGCCCATATAGACGTCCTGCTCCTTGATGTCCTTGACGGACTTGGCGCCGGTTTCTTCGTCCACTTCGAACACGATCAGGCGCAGCGTGACCTTGAGAGGGGCAGCGAACGTCATGTCGCGCGCACGGCACTCATCGATGTCATATTTAGGCTGTTCGAATTCGTAGCGCACGAATTCGAGCGACGCCGTGTTCGAAAAATCGGTGATCGGAAAAACCGACCGGAACACCGATTGCAGGCCCTCGTCCGGACGACCGCCCTTGGGCTCGTCGACCAGCAGGAACTGATCGTAGGAAGCCTTCTGGACTTCGATCAGGTTGGGCATCTCCGTGACTTCGCGGATCGTACCGAAGGATTTGCGAACCTTGCGGCGGCCGTTGAACGTGGTAGCCATGAAAGCTCCTGTTTCTGTTTTGGCGCAGCTTCCAGACAAACGAGGAACCCCTCTCCGGAAACGCGCACCTATTGCTTTGTCTCGGAGGCAGATATCCAAAGAACCGACCATCAGCCGTCGGCGCTCGGGATATATGCCCGTCAGTCAAATTCAGCGGACCTTCAGGACGTCGCTTTTCATCCCACTCCAGGCCCGGAAGCGGGATCACAGTCTCGTGATCAGCAGCTAAAACCCCGCATGCGGCACAGCCCGCAGCGAGGTCATCAGAGGCTTCAACGTGCCTGAGACATCCAAAATCGTCATATATTTCCGCAAATTGGCGCCTGAACCCATTCAATCGGCCCGGCGAATCGTTCCGTCAGAAACGGAAAAGCGAAATGGCACATAAAGCGCCATTTCGCAAATTTCAAGAGGGAACTGAAATTACTTCAGTTCGACCTTTGCGCCGGCATCTTCCAGCTTCTTCTTGATGTCTTCGGCTTCAGCCTTGGACACGCCTTCCTTGACGGCCTTCGGTGCGCCTTCAACCAGAGCCTTGGCTTCGCCCAGGCCCAGGCCGGTGATGGCGCGGACTTCCTTGATGACGTTGATCTTGTTGTCGCCGAAGGCGGCCAGGATCACGTCAAATTCGGTCTTTTCTTCAACGGCAGCAGCCGGGGCAGCGCCAGCGGCAGCAACAGCAACCGGAGCAGCGGCGGAAACGCCCCACTTTTCTTCCAGCATCTTGGACAGTTCAGAAGCCTCGAGGACGGTCAGAGCCGAGAGGTCATCAACGAGCTTGGCGAGATCAGCCATTTTATACTCTTTTCAGTTTGTGTTCAGGTTCGAATGTTGAGGTAGTCTGGAACGGCCTTACGCCGCTTCGCTCTTTTCGGCGTGAGCCTTTAGGACGCGAGCAATGCCCGCACCCGGCTGCACGAGAATGGAAGCGATGTTCGTTGCCGGCTGCTTGACCAGGCCAGCGAGCTTTGCCCGCAGCTGATCGAGAGACGGCAGCGTCGCCAGTGCCTTGACGCCATCGGCGTCGAGTGCGGTTGCACCCATGGCGCCACCGAGAATGACGAACTTCTGGTTCTTCTCGGCGAAAGCCGCTGCGATTTTCGGCGCAGCGATGGGATCTTCCGCATAGGCGATGACGGTCGGGCCAGTAAACAGGCCCGAAATGTCAGCGACATCGGTTTCCTTAAGAGCAAGCTTGGCAAGGCGGTTCTTGGCGACCTTGACCTTGCCGCCAGCCTTCTTGACCTGCACGCGCAGGTCAGTGAACGCAGCGACGGTCAGGCCGGTATTGTGCGCAACCACGATCGATCCAGCACCCGCGAGGGCTTCCTGGAGCGAGGCAATGACTGCACTCTTTTCCGCTCTTTCCACACTAGTCTCCACTAGTCTGGTCCCATTGGCCGAAGCACGCCGGGACCATTGCCAATTGCTGCCCCCTGCCCTTTTCGGGACCGGGGAACAACGGTTAGTGCCTGCCAACCGAGCGCCCCGAAGGGCAACTGGCCTAGGTTCGAACCGAACGAAATTCGGTCTTCACCCCGTCTATTGCTGGCCCTGATCGTTTCAGATTTACTGGCTTTTTCGCCAACCGGCAGTCTCGGACAGGTCTTTCGCCAGCAGTTCGAAGCTATTCGCTAACAGACTGCTAACGTCTCGCGGCCGAAGCCGCGAATTGCTGGAGCGCGGCATCGTCCCTGACGGAACCGCGCTCCAAATTCATCACCAGAAGGGCCCTGTTCGAAAAGTGAAACCCACTTTTCAGGCCGACTTCTTAGAGAGCCGTCGACGGCTCGACATGGACGCCCGGGCCCATGGTGGACGACACGGCGACCTTCTTGACATAGGTGCCCTTGGCGCCAGCCGGCTTGGACTTGACCACGGCGTCGGTGAACGCCTTGATGTTCTGCAGCAGGGCTTCTTCCGAGAAGGAAACCTTGCCAATGCCGGCATGGATGATACCGGCCTTCTCGACGCGGTATTCCACGGCGCCGCCCTTGGCAGCACCGACAGCACCCTTGACGTCCATGGTCACGGTACCGACCTTGGGGTTCGGCATCAGGTTGCGCGGGCCGAGGATCTTGCCGAGACGGCCGACCAGCGGCATCATGTCCGGCGTGGCAATGCAGCGATCGAAATCGAGCTTGCCGCCCTGAATGGTTTCCAGGAGGTCTTCGGCGCCGACGATGTCGGCACCAGCGGCCTTGGCCTCATCAGCCTTGGCGCCACGGGCGAACACGGCAACGCGAACGGTCTTGCCAGTGCCGTTGGGCAGCGACACGACGCCACGGACCATCTGGTCAGCGTGACGCGGGTCAACGCCCAGATTCATGGCGATCTCGACCGATTCATCGAACTTGGCCGAAGCCTTCGACTTCACCATCTTGATGGCTTCATCGAGGCTGTAAAGCTTGTTGCGGTCGATGCCTTCACGGGCAACGGCGACCTTCTTTGCGATCTTTGCCATTTCTATCAGCCCTCGACCTGGATGCCCATGGAGCGCGCGGAACCGGCGATCATGGTCATTGCGGTTTCAACGTCGTCGGCGTTGAGATCCTTCATCTTCTTTTCGGCGATATCGCGCAGCTGAGCCTGCGTGATGGTGCCGGCGCTATCCTTGCCCGGCAGCTTGGAGCCGGACTTGAGGTTAAGCACCTTCTTGATGAAATAGGTCACCGGCGGCTGCTTCATCTCGAAGGTGAAGCTCTTGTCGGCATAGGCGGTGATCACGGTCGGAATGGGCGAACCCTTTTCCAGTTCCTGCGTAGCGGCGTTGAACGCCTTGCAGAATTCCATGATGTTGAGGCCGCGCTGACCGAGAGCGGGACCGATCGGGGGCGACGGCGTGGCAGAGCCGGCCGGCACCTGGAGCTTGATATAGCCCGTAATCTTCTTAGCCATTCTTCATCCTGTTCAATGCCCAGATCGGGCGGTTGATGGCCGTGGTGCGGTTTCCTGACGCCGGCTGAGCGCCATCCCCTTCCACGGGTTTCGCGGGATTTTCCCCGCGTGACGGTCAGACCTTTTCGACCTGACCATATTCGAGCTCCACCGGAGTGGGGCGACCGAAAATCGAGACCTCGACCTTGAGGCGGGAGCGCTCCTCGTCCACCTCTTCGACGACGCCGTTGAAGCTGGCGAAAGGACCGTCCGACACGCGGACATTCTCGCCGACCTCGAAACTGATCGTGGGCTTGGGATGATCCACGCCTTCCTGCACCTGTTGCAGGATCGACATGGCCTCATTCTCCGAAATCGGCATCGGCCTGTTGTCCGAACCGAGGAAGCCAGTGACCTTGGGCGTGTTCTTGATCAGATGGAACGCCTCATCGGTCATCTCCATCTTCACCAGCACATAGCCCGGAAAAAACTTGCGCTCGGCATCGACCTTGCGGCCACGACGAATCTCCACGACCTTTTCGGTCGGCACGATCACGTCTTCAAACAGGTGATCGAGTTTCTTCTGCGCGACCTTCTGGCGAATGTCCTCCGCCACCTTGCGCTCGAAATTCGAATAAGCCTGAACGATATACCAGCGCTTGGCCATAAAGGGTGCCGCTCCCAGTAACCTAATAAAATGAACCGCTTAGCGGATCGACAACATCAAGGACACGAGCCAGGAAATGACCTGATCCGCCAGAAGGAAGAACATGCTGGCCAGGATCACCAAAACGACGACCATGATCGAGGAGATCAGGACTTCATTGCGGCTCGGCCAGGTCACCTTGCTGACTTCCGAGCGAACCTGCTGGAGAAACTGGATCGGATTCGGACGGGCCATAGGCTAACCAACTCTTCGTGTCTTGGTGCAAAACCAAACGCCGCGCAGGAATCCCGCACGGCTAGAGACCGGCTATCTAGAAGTTTTGCCCGCACATTGCAACAGGCAAGCCCAAGAGAATCGCCAATGCCGCCACCCGCCGAAAACGCCACGCTGTAAAGCATAAGTGCAAAAGCCGACGAATTCCACTTGCGCAGGGCACCGCCTTGGATTTGGATTGATCCCTGCCCGACAGAGGCAGAGCTCAAGGAGGGAGCGATGTCGTTCGACGTGATTGGTTGCCAACTTCTGCATTTCGGCCCGCACAAGGCGATTCCCAACCGCATCACCGGCGCCGTCCGCGTGCGTATCCGCGAAACCTTCCTTTGCAACCGGACGGAATATTCGCTCGACCTCAAGGTAAAAGCCGATTGCGGCTCCGTGCCCCATGAACAGGTGCGCACCGCCCTGCTCTCCCACGCGGCGCATCAGCTCAACAAGCTCAAGGCCCGCCACACCGACAAATTGCCCGCCGCCGCTGAATAGCGCGTATGGCCTTGAAGGCCGCGCCACACCCCGACCTCATGCCGCGGCGCATGTCGGGCTTCGCCGCATGTGATCCTATCCATCAAAAGCGCACAACGCCGTCCCGGCGACAAAACCCACAGACGAGCGCGCAGACCCACTTGCATCGCCGCGCCTTTGCCATTAGACACGGCCTCGCCTGAAGGGGTTTAGCTCAGTTGGTAGAGCATCGGTCTCCAAAACCGAGGGTCGTGGGTTCGAGTCCCCCAGCCCCTGCCAGGCCCGGATTTTCTCGACATTACCGGTTTTGTGGACGCAACAGCGCGTAGTTGCGCTGCCTTGTGTTGAGTATCGCGACGATTGCGTTCACACACCCGAACTGTCGGGCCCCAGTATGCACGATTGACGCGGCCCTCAGCGCCATGCCCGGACAACTCAGATGGCTGTTTGGCAAACATTCACGTTAGCTGAGGAGAAGCGGCCATCGTTGAGCGATTTGTGGATTCCGGCTTCATGGAGTGAGGCCCAAGCCGTACCCAGCACCCCGGCGCAATGGCACGTCATCCATACCGTCTCCCCAATGCAAAAGCCCCTCTGGTTAGAGAGGGGCTTGTTCAAGTGTGAGGCGCTACAAAATTGCAGCGAGCAAATCAAAAATTACTCGACTACAAATGAGCCTTCTGCCCTAAATTCCGGCTCTTGCACCCCTGAAGTCCCAGCGGCCAGGCCCTGTGCTATTGGATTCCGTCCGACCGTGAACTGATACGTGCCGGGCCTGATTGGCACGAAGCCGAATGAAACTTTGCCTGGCTCGTCAAACTCAAATGCCCTGAAAACGAGGCTTTGCAAATGCACCTCAATGCCATCATTCACGGTCAAAACGCGGAGATGAGAGTTTGCAAGAAGGTCTGGTGCCTCAAAGCGCCAATCGGTCTCACCATCGCTCAACACGTTTAAGCGGTAATATTCCCCCGTGATCAACTTGACTTCGGTGGTTGATAACTCCGGCGTACCGGCCTCGGTCTCGTGGATCATTATTTCCAAGTCCACCGGCGGGAATTGGGCCAAGTTTCCTCCAACTTGTCCATATGCAACATTGGCTCCCGACATCATCGCCGCAAGCGTCAAAACCGAAACAAATTTTTTCATGAAAAGTCCTCCTGCAAGCGAAAGCAGGGCCATTTCACGGGATGAAGTCAACATCGACGCATCTAGGTATTTGGTTGCACTTGCCAACTAAAGGTCACGCGACAGGATCCCGCAGCCGCCTTGCCCTGGCCCGCAAACCAGGCGGCTTGATGAGACACCTCATTTGCTGATCAAGCAGCGCCGGATCGTGCGAAGCCATTCCGACCGGTGACTTTTTGGTAAACATTCACGCGAAAATGTGGGGCATACCGCCCAATCGGAACCGCCGCCATGCGGGCGCGTTGGTCCAAGTATGACAACTTTCCTGACGATTGGACATTCGAGCCGATCCATTGGCGAACTGGTCGGGATGCTGCGGGACGCCAAGGTATCCATGCTGATCGATGTTCGGGCCATTCCGCATTCCCGGACCAACCCTGCGTTCAACATTGAGAACCTGCCGCATGATCTCACCAAGGTGCAGATCAGCTACCAGCATTGGCCGGCGCTCGGCGGCCGGCGGGGCAGACAACCAATTGACGAGAAAATCAACGCAAACTGGCGAGTTCAGAGCTTCCACAACTATGCCGACTATGCACTAGGCGATGCGTTCGCCGCGGCGCTCTTCCGGTTGGTTGATCTGGGCCACAACCAACGACTGGCACTCATGTGCTCCGAAGCGGTTTGGTGGAGATGTCATCGCAGGATCATCGCCGACTATTTGCTGATGGGTGGGCATGCTGTCGATCATCTCATGGCGCCTGGGCGTATTGAGCGGGCGATGTTAACCCCTGCTGCGATGAAAACCTCGGATAGGAAATTGGTCTACCCTCTCGAGACCTCTCCGTAGCGAAGCTGTGCATTTTGCGTTGCCAGATGCCGCTAGGCGCCTCGAAGCAGGTCGGCGCCACTTGACCGCCGTCACCTTGATATGAATTGAGGCGGAGCCCGCTATCCCGCTTCGAGAGCCTCAAGGACCAGCATAGGCTTTCGCAACCTGGCGCATAACGATTTCGAACAGGCTCCCTCTCGCCCTGCCATGCGAGGCTTTACCCGCAAACCCGTTGGCCCCCTCAATCGGTCACACGCAAGACCTGGCTGACGCAGGTATCCAACGTGGCACGCATATCGGTTCCGTCCGCCAGTGTCACAACTGCCAGCATGGGGCCACACTGGGCCGCCAATTGCACGGACACGGCCTGTCCCGGCGCCAGGTCGTCATAGGAGCCACCCAGATTGTCCTCCACGGGATCTCCATCCGCATCAATCGGATAGACGCTGAGTGACGTCACCACCCGATTGGATTCGTTCATAAGGCGCAGGCTGACCTCGCCCTGGGCCGATGCCGGTACAGCGGCCAAGGCGATCGTGAAAGCGGCCAAACGCAGCAGGTGCATTGCAAAATCCTCATGATCACTTGTCATTTGTGATGCCGATCTTGTCGCTGCGCAAGACCGCCGACGCTTCTCAAGAAGTGCGACTGGGAAGGCGCTGTCTTCGAAGCCGAAGCGTCCACAGACGGCCTTGGCCCGGCCGAAGCAGGGTCGGGCACACTTCAAAAAGCGTCATTGGTCAATGTTCGAGATGGCTATCTGACGAATGAAAGGCGGGGCGCCGTATTGCGGTCCAGCAGCCGCACTTGAAGCGGACGATTTGATCAAATCGTCAGACAGCTTCTATGACGGAAATGATTTTTGGAGCGGGTAGCGGGAATCGAACCCGCGTATTCAGCTTGGAAGGCTGCTGCTCTACCATTGAGCTATACCCGCCTGGAGGCGATGCCATGGCCTCGCTTAGCAAGATCGGCCACGATATTGCAAGTGCGAGCTGGCTATGCGCACCACAAAAAGCGCAGCCTGGGCAATTTCTTGCGGGAGAGACGCTTAGGGGAGTTGACACCTTTGCCCCGGCCCACCATAAACCGCCCCGACGAATGCGAGAGCTGTTCGTCTCCTGCCCGGAAAATGTGGAGGGGTGGGAGAGTGGTTAAATCCATCAGACTGTAAATCTGACGCCTCAGGCTACACTGGTTCGAATCCAGTCCCCTCCACCACCCCGCCCAAAAGGGCCCCGAAATTTCAAATACTTACAGAGCGGATTTTGCCAGGCTTTTGACTGGCAATTTGTCGTTCGCGGCATGAATTGCCGCGGCCATGCCACCACGCACAAGGATCCGGCGGACCGGTGGTTTTCTCGGAGGGTGCGATCTCGGGACGCGTAGCCAATGCCTTGTGGCGGTGACGGCTATTCAACGGGCGATCAAAAGGCGAATTAAAGGGACGCGTTCAAGAGTATATCTCGGTGATGCCGGACAGGTGTTGAGACTTGCGCCCGCGATGGTCAAGCCGGTCGTTGGCGAAAGCGGCAGGTCATACGCAATGCTTGCGAGCAATGCGTTGCCAATTGCCGTCGCGTCGAAAGTGGACGACACCCCAAAGAGCGGGAATGTTGCATCCCAGCTCGCCTGGCCACCCAGATATTGGTATTCGACGAACTCGGATAGCGGGCCATCAAGCCGATATCCCAGATATCCGCCAATGCCGGTCGCAAGGCCGAATTTTACGTTGTCGACCACGCCGCCACCGGCGAATGAAGCGCCGCCATCCGTGGTGTGCGAGGTGCCTCACGCAACGCCTGCCAGAAGATCGATGCCCGCAAACGCGCCACTTTCCTGAGCAAAGGCAGAAGCGCAAAAGGCCCATAGGGCGACGGAAATCGCCGAGGCAATACGCAGCGGCACCACGTTCGCCCTTCCCCCATATGGAACCAAGAAGGTGTCACGTAATGGTAAACGCGCCGCTACGGTTGACGCTCGATGGGCATGGAAAACGCGCAGTGCCTTTTTCCGACTGAGTTGCTGCCGTCCTGATGTCTGGGCTTTTCGATTCCGGGCCGCAAAAGGCTGGCAGACTTGACGTTTCGGGGGATGAAACTAAAACCAAAATCCAGTTTTGGGGGCGGGCCGTTCGAATTGAAAACCAGCACGACAATTTCCGGCGCTTATCACCAGACCCGCGATCACGCGCCGATGCCCAGGAAAATATGGGCCTATTGGTCGAGCACTGACCTGCCCGAATTGATCGCCGCCTGCATGCGGACATGGACCTTGCACAACTCGGACTACGACGTGATCCTGGTCACGCCGCAGACGCTTCCAGATTATGTGCGGAATATCCCGGAAAATCTGTTCGAGGAGACGCCGCAGCGCCAATCGGACTGGGCGAGGCTGGCGCTGCTCGCCGAGCATGGCGGCATCTATATGGACGCGACCATCGTGGTTTCCGGCGACATCTCGTTCGTCGGCGAAACGATGGCAGAAGCCGGGGCGGAAGCCTTCGGATATTACCTCAATCGCTGGACAAGGGACGCCTCGCGGCCGGTGATCGAAAGCTGGATGGTGGCAGCTGCGCCGCATTCCGAATTCATCACTGCCTGGAAGGATGAGTTCGAAAACGCCATCCGCCTCGGCGCCGGAAATTACGTGCGCATGCTGAAACGGGAAGAGAATTTTCCTGCGCTGCGTCAGGGCATATCGGCGCCGACCTATCTCAACATCCACCTCGCCGCGCAGCGCATCCTCGGGCGCGACCATGGCTACAAAATCGTGATGCTCAAGGCCGAAGATGGGCCCTATAGCATCCACCACGCCTTTGGCTGGCGGAAGCGCCGCATCCGCCACGCGATCTGCGATATGAACGCTGCCGAAATCAGCCAGTCCTCGATCACCAAGCTGCGGGGCTGGGAATGGCGCGCCATACTCGCCCGGCTGAGCAACAAGAAACGCGGTGTCGCGGAAAATTCGCTGGTGGCCTCGCTGGTCGGATAAAAGCCCGGTATTGCACGGGCGCGGGCCTGCAAGCTGCTTGCCGCGCCGCTGCAAAACCGCTACCGCTCAGCCATGAGCCGCAACAAATTCCCCCCCAAGCCCAAATATGATCCCGATACCGGGCCGGTCTATCTTTATGGCCTGCATACGGTTCGCGCCGCGCTGGATAATCCCGGCCGCGTCAAGAAAACGCTGCTGGCGACGCCCAATGCCCTTGGCCGGCTGAAGGAAAGCGGCGAGATCGGCAAGGTGAAGGTCGTCGAGACCAACCCCAAGGAACTCGACCGTCTGCTGGGCGGCGAAGCCGTGCATCAGGGCGCGGCGCTGGAAGTCGATCCGGTCAGCCGCTTCGGGCTCGACGATATTTCGAACCTGAAACTGGTCGTAGTGCTGGATCAATTGACCGATCCGCACAATGTCGGCGCCATCCTGCGCACCGCCTGCGCCTTCGGCGCCGATGCGGTGATCACCACGGCGCGCCATTCTCCGCGCGAAACCGGCGTCATGGCCAAGGCCGCCTCCGGCGCACTGGACCTGGTGCCGATGATCGAGGTGCGCAATCTCGGCGACACGCTAGAAAAGCTCAAGCAGCGCGGGCTCTTGGTGCTGGGCTTTGATTCAGAATCTGAAGTGCAGCTGAAGCCGCGCACCGACGACAGGCCGCTGGCCGTGGTCATGGGCGCCGAGGGCAAGGGCCTGCGCCAGCGCACCCGCGAACTCTGCGACGAGATGGTGCGGCTCGACATGCCCGGCCCGATCAAATCGCTCAATGTCTCCAATGCCGCCGCCATCGCCCTCTTCGCCGCCACTGCCGGACGCAAATCATGAGCCAGTTCGAGCCTTTCGCCATGGCCTTGCGCCTCTCGGGCGTCTCGGTGCCGCAACCGGACCTCGACCGCGCACTCAAGCAATTGAGCGTACGCTACGAGCCGGAAGACGCGGCAGACAGTTTCTACGCCCAGATCGACGTGGCAGTGACCAATCCGGTGCGGGCCCTGCTTGAGCTGGCGGATCGCTCCGGCCCCGCCATCGCCGCCATGCTGGACGACCGCCGCATCGGCAAGGCGGTGCTGGATATTGCCTTCGATTATCCGGTTGAGGGCGAATCCATGTCCGCCCGGCTGCCCGCCCATGCCGCCGCCGCCATTGCCAATTATGGGATCGACATCGAAATCTCAGTCTACCTCACCGATGTCGAGGACGACGAAGATTAAGCGAACCTCGCTAGAATAAACCATTCCGGCAATCGGGTTTGGACCTCGGCCAAATCATGCGTTAAGGCTTTGCTAACCATTGCGAGGCCGGCATGCGCGTACCAGATATCGGACAGCCCCTTTACGAACGTCGCATCGTGCGCGAGGGCAAGCGCATCGCCGAGCGCATGCTGGAAGGCTATTCGGTGACCGCCAATGGTCGCTTCGTGCCGGATCGGCAGGGCCGGGGCGGCTTGCAGATGTGGTCGGGTGGATTGTCCCGCGCGGCTGAGACGCTGACCGGGCTGTATCGGCGCGCCGCCAGAAGCCTCAAATAAACCAGACCCGCCTCAGAGCGTCTCGCCATCCTTCTGGGCCTGCGCCGTGATCACACTGCGCCCGAACGCGCCGCCATTCTTCGGCGCCAGACGCACGACGGAATAGCCGCGCGCCTTCAACTCATCGAGAAACAGCGGCAGCATGTCCACGGTGCGCTGGTGAATGTCGTGGAAGAGGACGATGCCGCTGCCCCGCGCCTCAAGCCTTTGCAGCGTCCGAGCGGCCACGGCTTCAGCTGAATCGCGGTAATAATCCTTGCTGTCGATGTCCACATCGAGAACCACCATGTCGCCCTGCAGCAGCGTGGTGCGCAGATAGCCGCTCTGCGACAGATAGGGAAAACGGAAGAAGGGCGACGCCGCGTAGCCTGAACCGGACAGGGCATCGGCGACTGCCGCCTCGCCCCTGACGATCTCGTCCAGCGCGGCCTGTCGGCTGAGCCGGGTGAGATCGACATGGTCATAGGTGTGACTGCCCACGCCATGACCGCGCTGGGCCACCAATTGCACCAGTTTCGGATTGGCTCTCGCCGCCGAGCCCAGCATCAGGAAAGTCGCCTTGACCCCATGCGCATCCAGCGTGTCGAGAATGGCCGGCGTCTTGCCGGCACGGGGACCGTCATCAAAGGTGAGAACGACTTCGCCCGGCCGCAAGATGATGTCGGCGGTCGAAGCGACCTGCAAGGTGCGACCGGCCAAAGCGCCGCCGGAGAGGATTTTTCTGGGCATGGCCTGTTCCAGGCGGGCGCTTGCGCCTTGCAGCGGCGCGCTGCCGGTCACGATGCGATCCTGCGTGGCGACCGGTCCGGACGAGACCTGATCCTTCTGGCTGATCGGCTTGGCGCAGCCACCCAAAGCAAGCGCAACCAGACCGGCAAGAACGAAAGCAGGAATAAGCCGCACGAGGACACCCGAAACACTTGGTTAAACAGGCATCAATATTTTCGATTATGGTTAATAATCCCCTCGTGAATTATTAAGAACTACTTACCCGCCAAGGATTTAGCCTTGCGACCCAGACTATCCAGCGCACTGAGAAAGGCCGAGCGGTCGGCGGGACGGAAGCCGGGATTATAGCCCGCAATCTCGCCGGTCTCGCGCAGGTGCTGCTTGAGGTCGCGCATGGCCAAAGCCATGCCGATCGAGGCAGGGGTGAAGGGCTTGCCGGTGAAACCAAGGACGTGGCAGCCTTTGTCGATGGCGCGGCTGGCCAGCGGAATGTCTGCGGTAAGGACGATGTCGTTGGCCACGGCCTGTTCGACGATCCAGTCATCGGCGGCATCGGCCCCCGAAGGCACCACGACGACCCGCACCATCGGGTCGCGTGAGGGACGGATACCGCCATTGCTGACCAGGACGACGACCAGGCCAAGCCGCTCGGCGACGCGCTTCGCCTCGTCCTTCACCGGGCAGGCATCGGCATCGACATAGATCATGGGATCGGACATGGCGGCTCCATAAAACGTCTGCACGGCTTGATCCAGGGCAAATGGCCCCTGCCCCGTGCTTGATAGAAGGTCGCCATCCCGCATGGAACCCTATCGGCATGGACATCGAGACCAAATCACTGATCGAGCGCTATTCCCAACCGGTGCCGCGCTATACCAGCTATCCCACCGCGCCGCATTTTCATGCCGGCATCACGCCCCAGACCTATGCGCGCTGGCTGGCCGAATTGCCGCAGGACGCCACGATCTCGCTTTACCTACATATCCCTTATTGCGACCGGCTGTGCTGGTTCTGCGGCTGCCACACCAAGCACACGCTGCGCTATGAGCCGGTGGCCGATTATCTCAGGGCACTTCATGCCGAAATAGACTGGGTCTCCCGGCAATTGGACGGACGCAGCAGCGTCACCGCCATCCATCTCGGCGGCGGTTCGCCGACCCTGCTGACGCCCGACGATCTGCTGGCGCTCAAGCGCAAGCTCGCGGGCGCGTTCAGGATCGATGCGGCGGCGCAGATCTGCATCGAAATCGATCCCAACGATCTCGATGACGGCCGTTATGATGCCATGGCCGCGTTCGGGCTCAACCGCGCCAGTCTCGGTGTGCAGGATTTCGATCCGGTGGTGCAGAAGGCGATCAACCGGCTGCAAAGCTTCGAGCAGACCAAAAGCGTGGTGGACGCCATGCGCAGTCGCGGCGTGGATTCGGTCAATCTCGATCTGCTCTATGGCCTGCCCTTCCAGACCGAGGAGGGGCTGACGCGCACGGTGAAAGCGGCGCTGTCGCTCGACCCCGACCGGGTGGCCCTGTTCGGCTATGCGCATGTGCCGTGGATGAAGTCGCATCAGAAGATGATCCCCGAGACCGCCCTGCCCGGCCTTGATGCGCGCTTCGCCCAGGCCCAGCGCGCGGCCAGCCTGCTTGTCGAGGCCGGCTTGCAGCCCATCGGTTTCGATCATTTCGCCAAGCCCGGCGACAGCCTCGCCATCGCCGCCCGAAACGGCACGCTGCGCCGCAATTTCCAGGGCTATACCGACGACGCCGCCGATGCGCTGATCGGGCTCGGGGCTTCGTCCATCGGGCAATTGCCCCAAGGCTATGTGCAGAACATCATCGCGACCGGCGACTATTCCAGGGCGGTGCTGAGCGGCGGCGTCGCCACGGCCAAGGGCCTTGCCTTGACGCAGGACGACCGGCTGCGCGCCCGCGCCATCGAGACCCTGCTGTGCCATTTTCGGCTCTCGGCGTCAGATCTGGAGGGTTTTGGCGCCGCCGGACGGGCGCTGATGGCGGAGGCGCAAGCCATTGCAGCGCCCGACGAGGATGGGTTGGTGAAGATGGCCAATGATGTCTTTGCCATTACCGACCGCGGCAAACCCTTCGTGCGGGTGATCGCATCGCGGTTCGACCGCTATTTCGGCACCGGCACAGCGCGCCACTCGGTGGCGGTGTAGCGCAGAGCATTTGCGGATACCGCGTTGCCCCGGCATTCGTCACCGCCCGGTTTATCCGGGCGGTCCATCTGCGTCGTGGAAAGGTGGATTGCCCGGGCGAGCCGGGCAATGACGATGGGTCGGAAGGTCTGGATTAATAGACCACGACGGAGCGGATGCTTTCGCCGGCGCGCATCATCTCGAAGCCCTTGTTGATGTCTTCAAGACGCAGGGTGTGCGTGATCATGGGGTCGATCTCGATCTTGCCGTCGAGATACCAGTCCACGATCTTGGGGACATCGGTGCGGCCCTTGGCGCCGCCAAAGGCGGTGCCCATCCAGGTACGGCCGGTGACCAGCTGGAACGGGCGGGTGGAGATTTCCTGCCCGGCCCCGGCCACGCCGATCACCACCGACTTGCCCCAGCCGCGATGGGAGCATTCGAGCGCCTGACGCATAACCTTGGTGTTACCGGTGCAATCAAACGTGTAGTCGGCGCCACCGATCAGGTCGCCCCGCCTTTTGGTCATGTTGACGATATAGGGAACGATGTCCTCGCCGATCTCGGTGGGATTGACGAAATGGGTCATGCCGAAGCGCTCGCCCCATTCCTTCTTGGAATTGTTGAGATCGACGCCGATGATCATGTCGGCCCCGGCAAGGCGCAGGCCCTGAATGACGTTGAGGCCGATGCCGCCCAATCCGAACACTACGGCAGTCGAGCCGATCTCCACCTTGGCGGTATTGATCACCGCGCCGATGCCGGTGGTGACGCCGCAGCCGACATAGCAGACCTTGTCGAACGCCGCTGCCGCATCGATCTTCGCGACGGCGATTTCGGGCAGGACCGTGTAATTGGAGAAGGTCGAGCAGCCCATATAGTGAAAGATCGGCTTGCCCTCGAAGGAGAAGCGCGAGGTGCCGTCGGGCATCAACCCCTGCCCCTGGGTGGATCGGATGGCGGTGCACAGATTGGTCTTGCCTGAGCGGCAGGAATAGCATTCGCGGCATTCTGGCGTGTAGAGCGGAATGACGTGATCGCCCTTTTTCAAGCTGGTGACGCCGGGGCCGACATCGACCACAACGCCAGCGCCTTCATGACCGAGAATGGCGGGGAAAATGCCTTCCGGGTCGGCGCCGGACAGGGTGAAATCATCGGTATGGCAGAGGCCGGTCGCCTTGATTTCGATCAGGACTTCGCCTGCCTTGGGGCCTTCGAGATCAACATCCACGATCTCGAGCGGTTTGCCTGCTGCAAAGGCGACGGCGGCGCGGGTCTTCATGGGATTCGGCTCCTTTAGTTCATTCTGCCCGAGGTTTGGCATGGGGAGTGCCCTGCGGCAACTCACATGCCGCCCATCGACACCGCCACATTGACCGTCGCCGCCACGATCACCGTGTTGAAGAAGAAGGAGAAGATGGAATGGATCAGCACCACCTTGCGCATTTCATTCTTGGTGATGGCCACATCGGCGACCTGCGCGGTCATGCCGATGACATAGGCGAAATAGAGAAAGGCCAGCCCATCCGGCTCGGCCTTGCCAGGAAAATCGAGCCCACCGTCCTCGGCCTCGTAGAACTCATAGGCATAATGATAGGTGGCCAGCATGTGGACGACGCCCCAGCCCAGCACAACTGCGACGATGCTGAGCGAAAGCTGTAGAGCCCCCGCTTCGCCGCCGGAATTGATTACCTGGAACAGGGACACGACGCACACTCCGACGATGAGCGCGGTGATCATGAAGATGGCGAGCACGGGCGCGTCTTCCTGCCCGGCATGCTGGCGCAGGAAGCTGGCCGTCATCCTGGGGAGGCGCAGAAACGCCTGGATCAGATAGGAGGCAAAGAAGGAAATGGCAGAAATGGTCACCGCCCAGCCGGGCAAAACGAGCAGGCTGGCGACGGCCACGGCGAGGCCAATGGCAATGGAGACATAGAAGGCGTGGAAGCGGCGGCGGGCCATGACGCTCTCCAGAAAGCATGGCGCCCAGCAGAGCAGCACCATTGGCCGGCTGTCCAGCCCCGGTGGCGATCGACGCATTGGCCAATGGCAATCGGGCATGCGGAGCGCTGGCCCTCGGATCAGCTCCGAGCGCCAGCGGCGGGCAGACCGGGCGTGTAAACCGCCCTAGCCCGCAATGGCTCCCGGCCCCGGTGTCGCGCCGGGCGGCACCTTGCCCATGATGATCATGCCCAGAACCTCGTCCTTGGTGACGTCCGAGGTCTTCGCCTGGCCGACGACCTGTCCGTTCTTCATCACCACCACGCGATCGGCGAGATCGAAGACGTCGTGAATGTCGTGGCTGATGAGGAAAATGCCGATGCCATCGGCCTTGAGCTGCTTGATCAACTCGCCCACCTGCGCCGTTTCCTGCGGACCCAGGGCGGCGGTCGGCTCGTCCATGATCAGGATGCGGGCATTGAAGAGGATGGCGCGGGCAATGGCGACGGATTGGCGCTGCCCGCCCGACAGGGCTTTGACTGGCTCCTTGAAGCGGCGGAAATTGGGATTGAGCCGCCCCATGACTTCGCGCGCCTTGGATTCCATGGCAGCGTCATCCAGCGTCCCCAAAGGCGTGATCATTTCGCGCCCGAGGAAGAGATTGGCCGCAGCATCGACATTATCGGCCACGGCGAGCTGCTGATAAATGGTCTCGATGCCATAGGCCTTGGCGTCGCGCGGATTGTTGATCGTGGCGGTTTCGCCATTGATGCGGATGTCGCCCGCATCGCGCCGATAGGCCCCCGAGAGGATCTTGATCAGGGTGGATTTTCCCGCGCCGTTATGGCCGAGCAGGGCCACGACCTCGCCGCGATGCAGGCTGATGGACGCCTGATCGACAGCGCGAATGCCGCCGAAGGAGATGGAGATGTCGGTCATTTCGACCAGAGGCGTAGAGGTGTCCAGCATGATCGGAACTCCTAATGCTTGTTCCGGCGGTAAAGCGTGTCGAGCCACACCGCAAAGACCAGAACGATACCGACGACGATCGATTGCAGCGGCGAGTCGATGCCCATGAGCACCATGCCCGATTGCAGCGATTGCATGACCACCGCCCCCAGCAGCGCACCGGCAACCGTGCCGACACCGCCAGCCAGCGAGGTGCCGCCGATGACTGCCGCGGCGATGACGTAGAGTTCATCCAGCGTGCCCAGGGCATTGGTCGCCGCATTGAGGCGTGCCGTGGAAATGGCGGCGGCGATGGCGCAGAGCGCCCCCATCAGCATGAAAATCTTGACCGTCACCCAGCGGGTATTGATGCCGGCCAGCTCCGCCGCCTCGGGATTGCCGCCCATGGCATAGACATAGCGGCCGAAGCGGGTGCGGGTGGTGAGGAAGGTCATGGCCACGCCTACGCCGATGGCGATCAGCACCGGGATGGCGATGCCATGAGAGATGAACAGTCCGCCCTCGGGCACCGGGATATTGTTGGCGCCGGCATAGTTCTGCGCAATGCGCACCGGCCATGGATAGGCATTGGCGACTGCGACCGCGCCGATGGCGGCAGCGCAGCCGATGACGGCCAGCGTGATTTCGGCCCAGACCGGGCGCTGCGGGAAATTGAAGCGGCGACGCTGCTGCCGACCGAAATAGAGGCCAATGACGATGGCGGCGCAGGCGATGATGCCCACCACCCAGCTCCACATGGCGCCGATGGCGCCGAAGGGGCCACCGCCCATGAGCTGGAAGGTCGTATCCATCGGCGCAACGGTGCGGCCGGCCGTGACCCACCACGCCGCTCCACGCCAAACCAGATAGCCGCCCAGCGTCACGATAAAGGCCGGCACCTTGAGATAGGCGATGATCGTGCCCTGCAGCGCCCCGATGCCAATGCCAACGGCTATGCCCGCAGCCAGCGACAGGATCCAGATCATCGGATGGCCCAGACCGAGGCCGAGTTGCACCGGCAGGATCTGCGTCTGCATCACGCCCATCACCATGCCGACCAGCCCGAGAATGGAGCCGACCGATAGGTCGATATTGCGGGTGACGATGACCAGAACCATGCCGGTGACCATGACGGCGACCGAGGCCGTCTGCACCGACAGGTTCCACAGATTGCGCGGCGTCAGAAACAGGCCGCCGGAGAAAATGTTAAAACCCACCCAGATGATGGCGAGCGCGCCGATCATGCCGAGCAGGCGTGTATCGACTTCGGTTGCCGTGAGGAACCGCTGAAGGGGACTTTGCGCAAAGCTGCTGGGATGCGCGGGGGTCGTCATGGCATGCTGTTCGGCCATCGAAATCTCCCGTGGAAACGACGCCCCGGAGAGCCGCGGCGCGAGCCGGTTACAGAAGTGCCGCAGCGCGAACGCCGCGGCACCTCCAAACCAGTTTATATGGTTTCGACCTTAGTTACACGCGGGAACCGAACCGGCGGCAACACCCTGGCAGACCACATCCTTGGACACCCAACCGGCATCGATGACGACGTCGAGATTATCCTTGGTGATGGCGACGGGCGAGATGAAGAAGGCATTCATTTCCACGCCCTTCGGCCCGCCGGCGAACGGCACGACGCCGGTAACTTCGTTGAGCGCCTTGCCGCCGGCCAGTTCGAGGGCCACTTCCGCAGCCTTCTTGCCCAGCTCGCGCGCATCCTTCCACACCGACACGGTCTGGGTGCCAAGCGCGATGCGGTTGAGCGCGGCATGGTCGCCGTCCTGACCGGAAACCGGCACCGAACCGGCCAGACCCTGGGCGGCGAGAGCAGCGATGGCGCCGCCGGCAGTGCCGTCATTGGAGGCAACGACAGCATCGATCTCGTTGTTATTGGCGGTCAGGAACTGTTCCATGTTCGCCTGCGCGACTTCCGGGTTCCAGTTGTCGGTATAGGCTTCGCCAACATTCTTGATGTTGCCGGCATCGATACCGGGCTTGAGCACTTCCATCTGGCCTTCGAAGAGGAAGTCGGCGTTCGGATCGGCCGAATTGCCCTTGATGAAGACGAAATTGCCCTCGGAGACAACGGCGGCGACACCGGCAGCCTGAAGGCGACCGACTTCCTTGTTGTCGAAGGTCAGGTAGAAGGCGTCCGGGTTCTCGATCAGGCGGTCATAGCCGACCACCGGAATGCCCTCGGCGACGGCAGCGGCGACGGCGGGACCGACAGCTTCGCTGTCCTGGGCCAGAACGATGATGGCGTTGGCGCCCTGGCTGATCAGACTTTCAATGTCGGTCAGCTGCTTGGACGCGGACGACTGGGCGTCAGCGGAAATGTACTGGGCGCCGGCGGCGTCGAGCACGGCCTTGATGGCGGCTTCGTCGGTCTTCCAGCGCTCTTCCTGGAAATTGTTCCAGGACACGCCGACCGTGATCTTGTCCTGCGCAATAGCCGAACCGAAAAGAACGGTCGAGGCAAGCAGGACCGCTGCAAATTTATTCATGTCTGTCCTCCCATGGGCAGCTGCATGCCGCCCGGATTGCAAGCTGGAGATTATCCCCTACCGGGCCTCCTCCACTTGCGCCCTGAGCATTATTTTAGTGCTCGAAAAAACCACTCGCATAGTGCCCGGCGACGTGTCAACATCAATTTCAGGGCTCGAAATAATTCAGCGGTTGCGATTTCGCGCCCGGCGGTGTTGAGGTGCGCGCGAAGTTGAGGGAGTGGTCCGTTTGACGCGAACTGTCGGCGATAGTGACAGCATCCGAAGAGAGAATCGGGGACTGCTCCTGGCCGCCTTGCGGGCAGCCGGGCCGCAATCGCGCACCGCCCTCGCCACCCGCACTGGACTCAGCCATGCCAGCGTGACCGCCATCATGCAGGATCTTCTGGCGCAGGGCCTGGTAGAGGAAATGAGCGCCGCCGCGCGCAGCGACACAAAGGTGCGAGGCCGCCCCGCCATTCTCGTCGGCTTCCAGCGCAGCGCCGCCTATGTCGCCCTGTTCGAAATCGATGTGAACCGCGCGCGCCTGTCGCTGGTCGACTATACGGGCATATTGGTGGACCGGATCGAAAGCGAAGTCAGTCCAACCACGTTTCAGCTGACCCGGCCCGACGTCTTCTTCGCCGAAAAGCTGGAGCTGCTGCGCGAGCGCACCCCCACCGCTTCAGCCGCCTTGCGCCGCGTCGCCATTTCGGTTCAGGGCATTCTCGACCGCGACGGCGGTGGCCTCAAATGGTCCCCCATTTCCGGCCTCGCCGGCACCCCTTTCGCCGCCAGGCTGCAAGACGAGACCGGCCTGCCGGTCAGCCTGCACAAAAGAGGGCGGCTGCTTGCCGAAGGCACCCGCTGGCTCGACCCCGACCTGCTGAACGCCAGCGTCGCCACGGTATTCATCGGCTCCACCGTGGCCATGGGGCTGAGCCTGCACGGGCAGATCATGGGGCGCGGCGAGGACGGGGCCACCGAATTCGGCCACATGAACCACATTCCCAACGGTGCCCTGTGCCGCTGCGGCATGCGCGGCTGCATCGAAGCCTATGCCGCCGATTACGGCGTATTGCGCACCGCCTATTCGGTGCCCGAGACGGCGCCCCCTGCTCCGGCAGTGCCGGCGCAACAATATGAATCCCTGATCCAGCGCGCCGAACGGGGCGAGCGCGCCGTCACCCACGGCTTCAACCTCGCCGGGCGCGCCATCGGCTATGGGCTGGCGCGCATGCTGGCCATGTTCGATCCCTCCCATATCCTGATCGTGGGGCCCGGCGCCCGCGCCCTTGGCCTGATGCGGCCAGAAATCGAAGGCGCCCTCGACGCTTCCCTCGTCTGCAAGATCAACGGCATGCCCCGCATCATTCCCCATGCCGACGAGCGGGAACCCATTTTCCGCGGCCTGATGATGAAGACGCTGAACGACATCGACCAGAACGCCTTTGCCGGCCTTGCGGCTGCGGATCGGGCGCTAGATCAGCCGGGGATGACCTGAAGGAGTGGATTGCCCGGACGAGCCGGGCAATGACGCTAATACGGGGCTTCGAGGGCGCGACGCCAACATTGAAGACAGCCCACAATCTCTCAACTCGTCGTCATTGCCCGGCTCGTCCGGGCAATCCAGCGCCGTCATTCATGGCACGGCAACAGCCCGGAAAATGCTAAAATTTCAACCAGTCATGCAGCTGATCGGCTAGTGCCACCGGCTCGGCTTCGGCTCCATGCAGCACCAGTTCAGGATTGCCCGGCACTTCGAAGGGGGAGTCGATGCCGGTGAAATTCTTGATCTCGCCGGCGCGGGCCCGCTTGTAGAGGCCCTTGGGGTCGCGGGCTTCACACATTTCCAGCGGCGTATCGACATAGATCTCGCTGAAGTCGACGTCGCCGGCAATTTCGCGAGCCAGCCGCCGCTCCTTTTCGAACGGCGAAATGAACGAGACCAGCACGATCAGCCCGGCATCGGCCATCAGCCGGGCGACTTCGGCAACGCGGCGGATATTTTCCACGCGCGCCGCCTCGGTGAAACCGAGATCCTTGTTGAGCCCGTGCCGGACATTGTCGCCATCCAGAATATAGGCATGGCGGCCCTCGGCGGTCAGGCGCTTTTCCAGCAAATTGGCGATGGACGACTTGCCCGACCCCGAAAGCCCCGTGAACCAGACGATCCGGGCGTCCTGCCCCTTCTGCCGCGCCCGGACCTCCCGGTTCACGTCAAAATTCTGATAGGTCAGGTTTTGCGCCCGACGCAGGCCGAATTCGATTGTTCCTGCCCCCAGGGTCGCATTGGACAACCGGTCGATGAGGATGAAACCGCCGGTCACGCCATTGGCGACGTAAGGATCGAAGGCAATCGGCTTGTCGGTGGCGATAGTGACCGTCGCCACCTCGTTGAGATCGATCTTGGTCGCGGC
Source organism: Devosia faecipullorum (assembly GCF_015158295.1). Taxonomy (GTDB): domain Bacteria; phylum Pseudomonadota; class Alphaproteobacteria; order Rhizobiales; family Devosiaceae; genus Devosia; species Devosia faecipullorum. The sequence continues at coordinate 503,777 of NZ_JACDXV010000001.1, forward strand.
GCTCTGCTCCAGCGTGTTCACATTGGTGCGATATTTGAGATCGGTGATGGTGGCGGGCACCAATTGCGTGCCGATCTTGAGGAGATAGGAGCGCCCCTGAAAGGCGGGCTCGTCACTCATCCAGACCAGCCGCGCCTGAAACTGGTTCGAATAGTCCGGCGTCTCCCCGGCATGGGCCAACACATCGCCGCGCGAAATATCCACCTCCCGGTCCAGCACCAGCGTCACTGCCTGCCCGGCCATGGCCCGGTCGAGATCGCCATCCATGGCGACGATACGCCGGATCACGGCCGGCTTGCGCGAGGAGGCGATCAGCACCTCGTCGCCGACCGCGACGGCGCCGGTCGATATCGTGCCGGAAAACCCGCGAAAATCGAGATCGGGCCGGTTCACCCATTGCACCGGAAAGCGGAATTTCTTCGTGCTGCGATCCTCGGCAACCTCGATGGTTTCGAGATAGGGCACGAGCGGCGATCCCTTGAACCAGGGCGTATTGGGGCTGGGCTTGAGGATATTATCCCCGCGCAAGGCCGAGACCGGCACCGCGGCCAGGCTGGCGAAACCGAGCGGCTCGGCAAAGGCGCGATATTCGGCCACGATGCGCTCGAACAAGGCCTCATCGTAATCTACGAGATCGATCTTGTTGACCACCAGAACCACATGCTTCACCCCGATCAGCGACAGGATGAAGGAATGGCGGCGCGTTTGCGTCAACATGCCCTTGCGCGCATCAATCAGCACCAGAGCCAGATCGGCATTGGACGCGCCGGTTGCCATGTTGCGGGTATATTGCTCATGGCCGGGCGTGTCGGCGACGATGAACTTGCGCTTGCCGGTGGCGAAGAAGCGATAGGCCACGTCGATGGTGATGCCCTGCTCGCGCTCGGCGGAAAGCCCATCCACCAGCAGCGAAAAATCGATCCCCTCCTCGCCTATTGTGCGATTGCGGCTCTCCTGCCTGAGGCTCGCCAATTGATCGTCGAGGACGAGCTGGCTGTCATAGAGCAGCCGCCCGATCAGTGTGGATTTGCCGTCGTCGACCGATCCGCAGGTCAGGAAACGCAGCAGAGACTTGTCCGTCTGCTGCGCCAGCCACAGGTCGAGATCGGGCCTTGCATGGGCAATGGCGACATTCATGCTCAAAAATACCCTTCCTGCTTTTTCTTCTCCATCGACCCCACGGAATCGGAATCGATCAGCCGCCCTTCCCGCTCAGACGTGCGGCTGGCCTGCATTTCCATGATGATCGCGGGCAGGTCGGCGGCGCTGGAGCGCATGGCCCCCGTCAGCGGGTAGCAGCCGAGCGTGCGGAACCGCACCACTTCCTCGCGCACCGTCTCGCCGGGAAGGAGCGGCAGGCGCTCGTCATCCACCATGATCAGCGTGCCGGACCGCTCCACCACCGGGCGCGGACGGGCGAAATAGAGCGGCACAATGGGAATATTTTCGGCGTAGATGTATGTCCACACATCCAATTCGGTCCAATTGGAGATCGGGAAGACCCGCATGCTTTCGCCCGGATTGAGCCGTGTATTGAAGATCCGCCACAGTTCGGGCCGCTGGTTTTTTGGATCCCAGGCATGGCTGGCATTGCGATGGGAAAACACCCGCTCCTTGGCGCGGCTCTTTTCCTCGTCGCGCCGCGCCCCGCCGATCGCCGCATCGTAGCGGCCTGCATCGAGCGCCTGCCTGAGCGCCGCGGTTTTCATGATGTCGGTATAGCGCGACGAGCCGTGGGTGAAGGGATTGATGCCGTCGCGCACGCCATCTCGATTGGTATGGGTGATCAGCTCAAACCCGTATTCATCCGCCATGCGGTCGCGGAAGGCGATCATCTCGCGAAACTTAAAGGTCGTATCCACATGCAGCAGCGGGAACGGGATCCGGCTGGGATAGAAGGCCTTGCGCGCCAGATGCAGCAGCACGCTCGAATCCTTGCCGATGGAATACATCATCACCGGCCGCTCAAAGCTCGCCGCCACTTCGCGCAGGATTTCGATGCTCTCGGCTTCCAGCGCCTGCAAATGCGTCAATCTTGTCTGGGTCACGTCTGTCCGGCCTCACCAGAGCCACGCATTTCGCATGGCACTCTGCGCCGCAAAATACGGCCCGGCAGCCTCCGCCTTCAAGCCGGAAAAGCCCGGAAACACTAGGGTTACAAGGGCTTAAGGCAAATTTGTGCGGCAATGGGTCAAAGGATGTGAAAGCGGACCAAACCGGCGTCGCAGGAGATGGTCAGCAATGCGCGCGCCGCGGCACACAGAGAATAATAGTTCACAGGCCAGACCGATTAGCGGGCCCAAAACCGCAATCGCTGTTGCCGCTACCGCCAAACCGATGCTAAACGCCATTCCCGATGCCGGTATAGCTCAGTTGGTAGAGCACCTGATTTGTAATCAGGGGGTCGCGGGTTCGAACCCTGCTGCCGGCACCACGTTAAAACCCTCGGGAAACCGGGGGTTTTTGCTTTTGGGATTGCGGCGGCGTCCCTTCGAGCGAAACCGCCTCCGACGGTTGCCATTGCTACTTGAAGCAACACCAACTCATATCGCCGCCCGGCGCGGCGGGAACATGGCGCTGGAAAACTCTTCGGCGATCTTGTTGGCGAGGCGCAGGGCCAGCGCCACCAGGGTAATGGTCGGAGAATCGCTGCCGACGGTTGGGAAAACCGAACTGCCGGCAATGAAGAGGTTGCTCATCCCGTGAACCCGGCAATCGGCGTCCACGACACCCTTGCGGGGATCGGCGCTCATGCGCGTCGTTCCCATATGATGCCAGCACCCCACAATGTCGTCCGGCCAGGCAGCCTCGCCTTCATGCGTACCATTCAGCGGATCGATGATTCCGGCCTGCGCCAGCCCGTCCAGCACCAGCCTGGTTTGCCGGGTGAAATTATCGTGATCCTGCTCGGTCAGGCGCCAATCCACCGCGACGCGCGGCAGTCCCAGCGCGTCGCGGCTGCCAGTTAGGGTGATGCGGCTGTCGCGATTGGGCACCGGCTCGAACACCGTTTCAATGGAATAATATTGCCGCGCCCGGGTGGAATTGAAGCGCACATCGGCCACGGTCAGCGCCGTTGTCGGTGCATTCAGGACGAGGGTCGGGATCTGGCTCAGCACATCGCGCAGCACCCGCGAGCGCGGATAGCCGAAATGGCTGCGGCCCGAGATGGCCCGTTGCAGCGCCTTAAGGGCCAGGAACGACTTGGTCAGGTCATTGCTATGGCGCGCAACGAAGTAGGTGCGGGAATTGGAGAGATGAAGCGCACGCTGCATTTCAAATGTGGGGGCCAGGTGAATCTCGATGTCCCGACTGACCTTGCCGCGCCCGGTGTGGATGCGATGCAGCGTCGCATCGTAGAGGGAGCGGAAACGCCTGGCATCGGCCAACCGCAGCCAATGCGATTTCACCCGGGGATGGTCCATATAATATCGCCCCACGACATCATGCTGGTTTCCCACGCCCGCCGGCTGAATCTGGTTCGACATGAGCATAAGACGCGCATTCTCGATGCCGCCGCAGGCCAGCGTGAAATATCTTGCATGTACCGAAAAACGCTTGTTGTTGAGCGTCGCCACCTCCATCGACTCCACGTTCGCCCCGCTGTCATCGGTCACGATCCGCGTGGCATTGGCGAACAGGAAGACCTTGAGATTGGGAAGCGCGTTCAGCTTCGCGCGATATTGCATGCCGAACCGGGTCGGCGGGCTGAGCTGGCTCAGCACATTCTGGAGCCCCGTGCCATCGAGCGGCAGGAGATCGGCATGGCGCGACGCTATGGAATGGGCCCACTCGGAAAGCCCATAGCCCACTTCAGGCAATTGCAGCCATTGCTGGGACTTGGCATAGCTGGGGGCCAGCACCGACTTGGTGATCGGCCAGCCGCTATCGGGTATCCAGGGGCGGTCTTCGAAGTCGATATCATCGAGCGGTCGACACCAGCCCCCCCAGCAATTGGTGCTGCCGCCGAGATAGCGGCTGCGGGTTTCCTCCAGATGTTCCCGCGCCAATCCGAGATTTTCACCGGCATAAAGCTGTTGGGTCAGCGGGTCGGGCAACAATCCCCCGCCTTCGAGAAGGACAACGCCGAAGCCGCGCTCTGCTAGTTCGATCGCCAATGCTATTCCGGCTGCGCCACCGCCGACGATACAATTGTCGGTGGAGATGGTTTCGTCCTGGGCCAACTGCCTTGCGTCAACGATCACGACGATGCCTCGCCAATAACGTCCGATATGGAAACCTGCGTGAGATCCAACAAAGAACAACTCGCATCGCTCACAGTTTTCGCGACACCGAACACGAGTCTACATTTCTATCTATGGGATTATTCTGGATAAAAATATGACCGACGCTCAATAGTGTAAATAACTATTTTTAAACATTGCGATCAGAAGAGTTATATCCCTGTGCCAATTGAAGGATTTACGCTTTTGTACACAGAAAACGTTTTGCGACCGACCTCTGGCCAATTGAACATTTTCAGCAATTCCGCCCAATCGCGGCCATTTTTGATTGCATCGCCATCCGCCAGAGCTTCGGCAAGCTTGCGACTCAGATCCGCGATGTCCCCGACCTTGTGATAGTTCTGCGCGGGCAGGCCCACATCGAGATTGGCCGCGATGGCGCTGGCAATCACGTTCCGCCCAAAAGACATGGCTTCCAGAAGGGCGATGGGCAATCCTTCATGGCTCGAGGGCAAGGCGAAAACGCCCGCATGACTGTAGAACTGATGAAGCGCCTCCCCCGTCAGCACGCCGGTCATGATCACATTGGAAACTTGCCGCGCGCGCGCCAAGACGGCATCCGCATAGGACGATGCGTGATCCGAACCGCCGACCAAAGCAAGTCGCACCCGGGACGGTGGCAATTTCGAGAATGCTTCTATGAGATCGAGATGCCGCTTTTCCGGAACCAGCCGGCTGACGGTGAGAACATATTCTCCCGGCACCAGTCCGAACCGTTCGAGTTCAGTGGCTTGAGCGCTGGGAGAATGCGGGCGCACGCCATTGGGAATATATTCGAAGTGCCGCCCGTAGCGGTTTTCCAGCCGCTTTGCCAGGCTGGACGAGACGCATATGCGCGCATTGGCGAACATTGCCTGGCACCATTCGCCCAGCCGTAGCGCAGCCGCGGCGATGATGCCCCACTTCTCCCGGTTGTAATCCTCGCCATGATGCGTGGTAACGACCTTGAGGCCCGCCAGCCGCAGAAACGGCACAACCAGGCTCGGCCCAATGGCATGGACATGCACAATGCGCGGCCGTTGGACCAATGCAAAGATGCTCACCAGCACGCTGTGCACCACCGCCTCCCAGTTCTGTCCCAGTGGTGCCCAGAACGGGACGAAAAGGGTCGATTTCCCGCGACCGCCGCCCTGATTGGCGAACCGGGAGCGCGTGGCAACAAGAATGGAAAGCCCCAATCCATCCAGTTCCTGCACCAGATTGTCGACATGGGCTTCAACCCCGCCCTGGCCATTCCCGATGCTCCGCAGCCCGAACATCAGTACGTCCGCCTTCTTGCGGCCTGAGGAGGTTAAAGCTCTGTCGCCAACGTCAGTCATTGCCGCCCTCCGCTTCCACCGCCAGGCACAAGGGCCGACGACGCGGCGATCGCGTGGTGAAGCGTTGCAATCATCAAGCACGCTAGTATTGGCGTCGGCTCATTTCGCGCCGGCATCCCAATGGAACAAAGGCATCGGCCAGACGCCTGCCACAAGCAGCAATGCAAATGACCGTTCGGTCAAGACTTGATACCCGCCGGCAATCACCGATGTATACTACATCATTATCAGTTGATTGCAGATTTTTTATCATAATAAAACACGATGTTCAGTCACATTCTTTCGAAATTGACATCGTGCTTGATGCAAAGAGGGCATCAGAGAATAGAAAGCCTCTGGATCGAAATTGTCAGGCGGCCACAAGCAGTAACTACTATTGCAAAAGCAGGCTGATTAGCGGATCGATTTGATATGCAGGTGCATGGGGAACATTCCACTGACTGCCCAAAAGAGCCGGCCTTGCCAAAGCCTTTACTGGATTTTTTGCCAGTTCCGGCCATTGGCACCGGCAATGGCAATCCAATGCAAGCCGGTTTCATCCCAGTTTTTGATGTGTGACGTCAGATTGTCGAGCACAAGGTCGCCGACATCGGTTCGCACGACGACCACTGCGTGCCACTCCCCGTCCCCGGTCTTCGCCATGGCAATGCGCACGGCGCTGGCGGCCACGCCATGCCGGATGAGCGCAAGGCGCTTGGCCAGCGCATATTCCTCGCAATCGCCCTGGCTCACCCCGACGGACCAGACATCCTTGCGGTCGGAGCGAGGACTGATCGCGCGATTGACCTGGCTATTGATCGATTGCAGCAAGGTTACGAGCTGGTCCGTGTGACGAACCTCGCTGGCTCCGCCGCCGCGACAATGCGGCGGATTGGAAAGGCAGAATACCTGATAGCCCAGGGGCGCGTTGGCGCTGCCCTGCAAGGTCATGCGGGCGCGCCCGACATCGGCGCTGACCGAAGCAGTCAGGCCAAGAGAAAAAAGCGCCGCGAACAATAAAACCAGACGTCGCCCCATGAGGCTTACCTCCACCAGGTAAGCCTAATTTGCGCCAAACTCGTTTATCGAAAGTTTCCACGCCGGTTTTCGCCAGAGCGGAACTCCATCAACTGCGGCTGAGAAAGATTATGCCAATTCCAACGAAGACGATGCCGATCACCCGGGCAAGAGTGACTGCTTCGCCCAAGACCAGGACACCAAACCCCAGTGTGATCAGAAACCCAATCCCCACAAACGGATAGGCCTGACTGACGTCAATTCGCGCCAGCACCAGCAGCCAGACCACCGCCCCCATCGCATAGAGGGCAAGTCCGAGAAAGACCATTGGCGAGAGGCTAACGGCAACGAGCTTCTGCATCAGGTCGTCACCGTCGAGGGCACGCTGGACGATTGGGCCGGCCATGCCGCGCTTGAGGGCAACCTGGGCCAGGGCGCTGATCGTTACACTGACCAGGATCAGCAGGAAAATGCGCAACGTCATGGCGATCTATTGCCTCTCGACTACCAGGAAAGACGCGCCAGGACGACGCAGACCAGTGTCATTGCGCCGATGATCCAGGAGACGCGGTCCCTGGCGGCGAAGACGATGGGATCATCCGTCATGCGGCCATGCAAGGTCTTGTGCCATAGCTTCAATTGCCAGAACAGCATCATCGGCACAATAAGCCAGAGACGGACCGGCTCGACATAGACCAGCCCTACAGCGTCGCTGTCGAGATAAAGCGCCAGCACCAAAGCCGCACCGAAAGAACTGGCAATGCCTGCGGACATGAGCAGGGGTTGATCGATCTGTTTGTAGCCACGGCGCTTCAACTTGTCGGCCGTGGTGCCCACCAGTTCCGCCATGCGCTTCATCAGCGCCAGACCGAGAAACAGGAATACCGAAAATGCCAGCAGCCAGACCGAAGGGCTCTGGCCCGACATTTCACCACCACCAAACAGCCTTACGGTATACAGCGCGGCCAGCGCGAACACGTCAAAGAATGTCCGCTTTTTCAGGTCCAGCGAATAGCTGATGGACAGCACGGCATAGAGCAGCAGATAGGGCAGTCCGCCCGCAACGAGGGCCGTCACGATGCCGGCGCCGAGCAGGACCGGCGCCATCACGAAACCCCAGACAACCGGCAAGGCGCCTGAGGCAAATGGGCGAAGCCGCTTGCGAGCATGGAGGCGGTCTGCCTCCAGGTCACTGAGATCATTGAGAATATAGATGGCCGAGGCGGTAAGCGAAAAGGCGATGAATGCAAGGCCGGCATAGAACCAGGCCGACAGATTGTTATATTCGCCCGACACCAGCAGCGGCACGAAGACGAGGACATTTTTGACCCATTGATGTGGGCGAATGGCGCGCATCGCCGCCTTGAGCCGATCAGTCGGCTTTGGCCGGGACACCTGAACCGGTACGGCCCCAACAGGCTCCCCGGTTCCGCCGGCACGGACCACATCATCGAACAGGCCGAGATGGTCGCTGGCGCGCCGGGCCAGGTCGAGATCGCCTCGCGTCACCAGCACAATCCTCTGGCCCCGCGCCTTGGCCTCCCGCGCCTGCCCGAGCACCTCCTGCCGCCAGGGCAAAATCGAAAAATCCATGGCGCATTCGCGTGACAAGTCCTCCCATCGGCCAAGTAGAAGCCGCGGGATATTGCGCGGCTGTCCGCTGATGGAGGCGAGAACTGCTTCATGAATGAGAGAATTGGGGAGCAGGTCGCGCTCGAGGTCTATGCGGAGTGCCGGCTGAGCGTCCTGATCGTTGACAGTCGACGTCGCATCTACAAAGTCAACCACCTGCCGTCTCCAAGTTAACTTGTGCAAGACGAATATATGGAATTTTTTTAATCAGGTCGATAATTATGAGGCTAGCAGATCGACCAGAATACAATAACCTCGATTGTCAAACGCAGTGCCGCCTAGGATTAGCCCATGGCCACGGATCGAAACGGAATGCACCGCACCTTCAATATTGCTTTGCTGACTGCCCTACTCGTGCTGGCAACTGCCGTGAGCTTCCAGGCATCGTATTATATTGGAGATAACCTCTATCATATGCCATTTACATCGCTGGATGCGTCAGAGGATATCTGGTTTGATTCAGACACAAGATCCGTTGTGTCAAACATGACTGATATTACGCGCCATCATTGGACATTATACAAGCACCCAATGTTCTCCGGTATTGCATTTCCTGTAACCCAAGCCGTTGCAGCAATTGTTGGCGATACTCTTTTGGCCGTACACATAGTCTACGCCGCCAACGCACCAATAACCGTTTTACTTTTGTGGCTTTTGCTCGCCCGCCTCGGCGTGGCAAGCATGGACCGCGCACTGCTCTGCCTGCTGTTCATCGCCTCAAGCACAATGCTGTTCTGGTATTCTGTACCGGAGACTTTTCCGTTCGGCGCCAATACCCTGCTCATTGCGCTGCATGCCGCCATATCAGGCAGGCCGCAATCGCGGCTCGGTTATCTCGGCCATGCGCTTGCCAGCCTTGCGACCTTCAGCATGACCATCACCAATTGGGTCGCGGGCATGATCGCGACTGCTACTGCTTTCAGCATGCTCGACCGCCCGCTTCGCACCCTCTCGGAACTGATGCGCGGCCGACCGGAGCAATGGGTCAGGTTGAAATCCGTCTTCTTAATCACCGCCAGCGTCCTCGCCGTGGCCGTGCCCATCGCCTTGCTTCAGAACGAGATTTTCGGCGAAGCCTCGGTATTTTTCTATCCGCCACACCTGCTGAATGAGACCGAGTTCATGTTCGACTATCGGTTCTCGAACCCGTTTATGCGACCGTTTGTGATGCTCCTGAGCCCAATCGTTGTCGGCACGGTGGAAACCTGGCACGACGGCACAAGATTGATGGCCGACAACTTCATCCCCGGCACCTGGTATGGCCTGATTGCCCTGGGCCTCTGGATTGCACTCCTGCTGGGCGGATTGTGGACAGCGCTCAACCAGTTTCGCGATCCATCCCGCGATGATGCCCCAGCGCGGCGTCTGGCCATTGCCGCGTCGCTCTCCCTGCTCTTCATGATCGTGCTGCACTTGGTCTTCGGCTATCTCATCTTCCTCTATGTGCCGCACACGCTCCCCTATGTTCTATCGATCGTGGGCCTGCTCTTCCTGACGCCGGCGCGCAATCCGGCGCGCATCCTCACCATCGCCCTCATCGTCTTCGCCCTGATCCACAACCTCGAAACCTTGCGGGCCTCAGTGGCGTTTATCGACACGCTGTTGCCGGGATAGGCCGATGGACGGGATTGCACGCTGGGACGATTGTCGGATCGTCGTCTTCGACATCGACGGAACGCTCTATGATCTCGCGCCGATGCGCCTGCATATGGCCGCCATGGTCGGCTGGCAGGCGATTGCCACGCTGGATCCGAAACTGTTTCGCCTGATTTCAACCCTGCGTCGGCGCCGCGAAGAACTGGCCGAGAAAGAAACAGCAGATTTTGAAGCCGTGCTGGTCGCCGACGTCGCCGCATCCATGGGGCGCAGCGAGGCAGCGATCCGCATTGCCCTCAGCGATTGGTTCGACCGCCGCCCCCTGCCCTATCTCAAGCGCTATCGCGTGCCCGGCGCGCAAGAACTGTTCCTGGCATTGCGCCAGCGAGGCATCCAGATTGGCGTGCTGTCGGACCATCGCGCCGTCGACAAGCTCACCGCGCTGGGCCTGTCTGCCGACCTCGTGCTATCGGCGGTCGATCCGGAGATCGGCGTACAGAAGCCCCACGCCAAGGGCCTGCTGACCTTGCTCGACCGCGCAGGACGGCATCCTGCCGAAGCCATCATGATCGGCGATCGCCTCGACCGCGACGGCGCGATTGCCCGGCGCGCCGGGACCGGCCTGCTTCTACGCGGGACCGGCCCTGACGCCAATTTCCAGCGCTTTACCGATCCGATTTTCCATCCCGTCCTGGAAGCAACGCCCGGCGCGCTATAAATCTCCAAGTTGATTGCAATAAATTCGTGATAATTCAGAGCATTTGACTTAGACTAACTTGTGATAACTTGGAACACACAAGACAACGAAGATCAAAGCAGGTCCATTCACGGAGTTTGCGGAATGAAAGTTGCGTTGCTCGCCGGAGGGTTCGGGACGCGCCTGAGTGAGGAGACTTCCATCCGCCCCAAGCCCATGGTCGAAATCGGCGGCATGCCGATCATGTGGCATATCATGAAGATGTACGCCCATTACGGCCTCAAGGATTTCGTGGTGCTGGGCGGCTACAAGGTCGATTTCATCCGCGACTATTTCTACAATTTCCGCGCCCGCCAGAACAATTTCACCATCGACCTGAGCAGCGGCAAGACCGAATGGCTGGAGGCGGCGGGGGAAGACTGGCGCGTCACAATTCTCGATACCGGCGCCGAGTCCATGACCGGCGGCCGCATCCGCCGCGCCCGCAAATATCTCGAAGACGACACTTTTTGCCTGACCTATGGCGACGGTCTCAGCGACGTAAACATCGACAAGCTGCGCGAAGCCCACAAACAGGGCGGCGGCTGGTGTACCATGACGGCGGTAACCCAGCCGGGTCGCTATGGGGCGCTGAAGCTCGATCCCAGCATGACAAAGGTCGAAGGTTTTCGGGAAAAGGGCGCTGCGGATGGCGGCCTGATCAATGGCGGCTTCTTCGTTTGCGAGCCCGACGTGTTCAGCGTCATCGACGATGACCTGACCACCTGGGAACAGCAGCCCATGGACCGCATGGTCGAAATGGACAAGCTGCGCGCCTATCATCATGACGGCTATTGGCAAAGCATGGATTCCCTGCGCGACAAGCAGGTGCTGGAAAGCCAATGGTCAAAGGGCGCGCCCTGGAAACTCTGGTCCAACTAAAGCATCGGGCCCGGCCCCCGCGAGCAGTTTGGAAGAATGGCATGATCATTGTCGACACCGCATTGGCCAAGGCAGAAGCAGAAGGACGCCCCATCCGCGTGGCCTTGATCGGCGCGGGCTTCATGGGGAAAGGCGTGGCGCGCAACATCCTGACGGCCAGCAAGGGCATCCGTCTGGCCGGAATTGCCAGCCGCCAGCTCGAGCCGGCTTTCGAAGCCTACCGGTCCTGTGGCCGCGAGCCTGTCGCCTGCGGCAAACAGCGCGAGATCGAGGCAGCCATCGCCTCCGACACGCCACTGGTCACTGAGGACGCAGTTTCCCTTGCCCGGGCCGATGGCATCGACCTGGTCTTCGAGATCACCGGCTCCATCGAGCACGCCGCCAACGTGGTGCAGGCGGCCATCGAGGCCGGCAAGCACGTCGTGCAGATGAACGCCGAACTCGACGGGACCGTCGGCCCCATCCTCAAGCGCAAGGCGGACGCGGCGGGCGTTATCTATTCCTTCTCCGATGGCGACCAGCCGGGCGTGGAGATGAACCTTTTCCGCTTTGTCACGGGCCTCGGCGTCCGGCCAGTGCTCTGCGGCAACGTCAAGGGCTTGCACGACCCACGCCGCAATCCAACCACCCAGGAAGGTTTCGCCAGGAAGTGGGGCCAGAAGCCGGCAATGGTCGCCAGTTTTGCCGACGGCACCAAGATTTCCTTCGAACAGGCCGTGGTTGCCAACGGCACCGGCATGCGCGTGGCGCGCCGGGGCATGCTGGGCCCGGATTATTCCGGCGGCGATCCGAACGCGCCGCTCGTTCAGCTCGACGACACGATAAAATCCTTTGCCGCAACGCTCGACGCCCATCTCGCTGCCGGTGGTCCCGGCATTGTCGATTATGTGGTCGGAGCCCGCCCCGGCCCAGGCATCTTCGTCATCGGCACCACCGACGATCCGTTTCAGCAGCAGCGTCTCAACCTCTATAAGCTCGGCGCTGGCCCCTATTACTGCTTTTACACGCCCTATCATCTCTGCCACTTCGAAGCGCCTGCCTCCATCGGCCGTGCCGCCCTGCTCCATGATGCCGTGCTTGCGCCCAGGGCCGGACCGGAAGTGGGCGTGATCGCGATTGCCAAGCAGGATCTCAATGCTGGCGACGAGATCACCGAATTCGGCGGCTATCACTGCTATGGCGTCGCCGAAAACCATTCGGTGATCCGCAGCCAGAACTTGCTGCCCATCGGGCTGGCCATCGGCGCCAGGGTCAACAAAGCCATTGCCCGGGATACGCCGCTGACCTGGGCCGATGTCGATATTCCCCCCGGCCGCACCGTCGATGCCCTCTACGCCGAACAGGAACGGGTATTCGCATGATCTTTCATGAAACCACGCTCAAGGATGCCTGGCTGATCGAGTTGCAGCCGCGCGGCGATGATCGCGGCATGTTTGCCCGCACCTTCTGCCGCGACGAGTTTGCGGCGCACGGCATGGAAACGAATTATGTGCAGCAGAACATGTCGGTGTCGGCGTTCAAGGGCACGCTGCGCGGCATGCATTTTCAGCGCCAGCCCCATGCCGAGGTCAAAGTCATTCGCTGCGTGCGCGGCGCAATCCTCGATGTCATCGTCGATATGCGCTCCGATTCACCGAGCTATCTCAAACATGAGGGCTTCGAATTGAACGCCCAGAACCGCCGTCAGCTTTACGTGCCGCGCGGTTTTGCTCACGGCTTCATGACGCTGAGCGATGATGTGGAAGTCACCTATCTGGTATCGGCGCCCTATACGCCCACCGCCGAAGGTGGTCTGCGCTACGACGATCCCAAACTTGCAATTTCCTGGCCGCTCGACGTCACGACGATCTCCGACAAGGACGCCGCCTGGCCGTTCCTCACCGAAACGCCGCCCGCAATCTAGCATCGGAGTTGGGGCATGAGCGCGATCGTCATTGGCGCCGGGATCATCGGCCTCGCCATCGGGCGAGCCTTGGCGATGGCCGGCCACGACACGTTCATCCTCGACGGCGAAGCGGATTTCGGCACCTGGACCAGCGCCCGCAATAGCGAAGTCATTCACGCCGGGATCTACTATCCCAAGGGGTCGATCAAGGCGCGCCTTTGCGTTGAGGGCAAGTCGAGGCTCTACGCCTATTGCATCGAGCGCGAGGTGCCGCACCGCAATTGCCGGAAACTCATCTTTGCTGCCGATGCCAGCCAGTCGGCAAAGCTGGACGAGATCGCCGCCAGTGCGCAGGCCGCCGGGGTCACGGACCTTACGCGCTTCACGGGCGCGGACGTGCGCCAGCTGGAGCCGGCATTGGCTTGCCACGAGGCTTTATTGTCCCCTTCGACCGGGATCATCGATTCCCACGCCTATATGCTGGCGCTGCTGGCCGACGCCGAGACCCATGGCGCTCAACTGGTTTGCCGCACCAAGGTAGACCGCATCGTTCGACGGGGTGGCGAATGGCTCGTCTATGCCAATGGCGAAAGCCAACCCGCCGCCATTACGGACCTTGTGGTCAATGCCGGTGGGCTGGGCGCGCAGCAGCTCGCCGGCAACATCGAAGGGCTGGACCCTGCGACCATCCCGCCCCTTCATTTGGCCAGAGGGGTGTATTTCAGCTATGCTGGCGCATCCCCTTTCCAGCACCTGATCTACCCGATCCCCGAGCACGGCGGGCTGGGCACCCATCTCACCATGGATCTGGCCGGACAAATCCGCTTCGGGCCCGATGTCGAATGGATTTCAGAAATCGACTATCGGGTCGATCCCAACCGGCACGCCAAATTCGTCGCCGGAGCGCGGCAGATCTGGGCCGATATTGACCCAACCAAGCTCCGCCCCGCCTTTGCCGGCATCCGCCCCAAGCTCTCCGGACCGGGCGAACCAGCCGCCGATTTCTCCATCATGGGACCGGCGGATCACGGCGCCCCCGGCCTGGTCAATCTCTTCGGCATTGAATCCCCGGGACTGACAGCATCTCTTCCCATTGCGGACCTGGTACTCGAAAAACTGGCCACCAACATTTGAGAAACAACAGCAACTGTGCTTTATCAAATAGATATTTGCGGACTTCATTTTTGCGATAATCTCGACAAACAGGTGGCTGAACCTTAAAAACACGGAGCAAGACATGCGGATATTGATTGTCGGCAATATGGGGTATGTTGGTCCTGTCGTCGTACGGCACCTGCGCAAGGCGCATCCCGGCTACGTGATCGACGGTTTCGACACCGCCTTTTTCGCTCATTGCCTGACCGGGGTCTCGCAGGTTCCCGAGCGCAATCTCGACCATCAATTCTATGGCGATGTCCGAAATGTATCGCCGGACCTCGTCGCGGGCTACGACGCGGTCGTGGAACTGGCCGCCATTTCCAACGACCCCATGGGCAATCGCTATGCGGCAGTGACCGAGGCGATCAATCAGAAGGCCTCGGTCGGCATCGCCGAAGCCGCAGCCAGGGCCGGGGTGCGCAATTTCGTGTTCGCGTCGAGCTGTTCGGTCTATGGAGTCGCAGTCGGGCCGGCCCGCAAGGAAGGCGATCCGCTCAATCCGGTGACAGCCTATGCCAAGTCCAAGGTCGGCACCGAAATTGAGCTGGCAAAGCTCGACGGCAACATGGTTGTCACCAGTCTTCGCTTCGCCACCGCCTGCGGCATGTCCGATAGACTTCGCCTTGACCTCGTGCTCAACGATTTCGTTGCCTGCGCCCTGAGCGAGAAACGCATCACCGTGCTCAGCGACGGCACGCCGTGGCGGCCGCTGATCGACGTGGCGGACATGGCCCTCGCCATCGACTGGGCGATCCATCGCCGGCCCGATATTGGCGGCCGCAACCTGGTGATCAATGCTGGTTCAGATGACCGGAATTATCAGGTGCGCGACCTGGCCCATGCCGTTGCCGCCGCAGTCCCCGGCACCGAGGTCAACATCAATACCGATGCGCCGGCGGACAGTCGCTCATATAAGGTCGATTTTGGGCTTTACGCCGCGCTTGCCCCGAAGCATCAGCCGCGCGTGACGCTGGCCCAGTCCATTGCGAGGCTCAAAGATGGCATGGAGGCGATGGGGTTCGTCGACGCCGATTTCCGCAATTCCCAACTGATCCGGCTCAAGGTGCTGGAGCGCCACGTCAATGGCGGAGCGCTCTCCGATGACCTTTACTGGGCATAGAGCCGAACAAGCTCACTACGGCCGGCCGGTCGCTTGCACCGCACACAGCCACATCATCCTAGCGCCGCGATTTGTCGAAATCGTGAACAGGCTCGTGGTGATCGCATTCGGCAACAGTGACTTCGAGGGGCGCTGTGGCCTTCGCCCTGGACTTCCGATCCGCCGTTGTCGACGAGGTTCTGGCCCGCCCATGAGCCGCTACTGCAAGTGCGATCACATTGAACGCGATCAGGCCGGCCAGGCCTTCAGCGGTTGATGCCCAGGTCCAGCCCCACACGGCCTGTGCGGCGCAAATCACAAAGACAATAATCCCTCCCAGCATCCATATCAGCGGAGTTGGTCTGAGCCCAACCACGATGCCAGAAGCGGCAGCTGCAATTATTGCGAACATTGTGTGCCTGATCACATCAGTCAAAATTCCTGCGCAACCTAGCCATGATTGGCAACAAAACCGAGGCGAGTTTGCGGATATTCTGTGGATATTGCGATTTTCGGCGTCACATCAGGCGGGGAGGATCGTCGCTGGCCCGCTCCTCCGAACAATGTTCCGCCCTGAATATACTTGGAAATAGCTTCTAAACCTTAGCTTTTCGTACGCTCGAGCTTGACGGCGGCCGCAAAGCCCAAAGCGATTAGCGCAAGAAAAACAATAGTATTCGCCTGTATCTCAAGGCTGAAATCAAAGATGGAATGTACGGCGCCGACCACAATCACTCCGAGCGCCACCGTCTTTGAGCGCCAAGCCCGACGGCTTTTGAACAGCGAGGTCAGCAGGCGCACGGCCATGATGGCAATCAACACCAGCGGAATGGAGCCGGCAACAAGGCCCAGTTCGACCCACAGCGACAGATAGGTGTTGTGCGCCTTGTCCCAGAGAGCGTCGCCGCTGACCGGCAATTCGTGCACCAGGGGAAAGGCATGGGCGAAGGCGCCACCGCCAAAGCCAGTAAGCGGCCGCTGGGCGATGAGCTGAAGCACCTGTTCATAAAGCCCGAGGCGCACTTCCAGGGACCGTTCCAGCGATCCGACACGATCCAGCAGCCCGTCGCCATAAAAGATCAACATGCCAACAACGGCGAATGTGCCTAGCAAAAGCAGGATGATGGCCCATCGCGCAAACCGCAGGCTGACGCCGATGGCCAGGCCGATCACCGTCAATGCGCCGGCCACACTGGCGACAAAGCCCATTCTGGACTGCGTGGACACGATGGCAGCGAGGATCAGGAGCAGCGCCGCTCCATAGAGAAGCCAGGCCGGCATGACCCGCCGAAACGGCTCCCTGTCCTCTCCCTGCTCCACCCAATATCGGACGATGTCGATCAGCTGGGTCAAGGCCAGCACGGCGCCGAAAGCCAGAAAGGTCGCAAATGAATTTCGATTGACAAACGTCCCCGTCGCCGACCCCAGATAGGCCCATTTCTGAAAGCCGAGTATGGTATCGCCCATGCGCAGCGACATCAGGCCGATCAGCGCATAAATTGTGATGATGACGAGCATGACATCCAGCACCCGCCCGCGCTGGCTGTCGCTGGCGCCCACCTGCACCATCAGGAAATAGAACACCGCATAAGTGAGCTGACGGAGCAGCATCAATATGGTTTCGCCAGGCGCCAGCGATATGGTGCGCGGCACCAGGTCCAGCCCTTCGAGACCGGCACTCGCCAAGCCTCCCAGCATGGGTCCGATGGGCAGGATCTGGACGATCAGGAACAGCATAAAGACGCAAAAAAGCACGACCTGCACGCCCATCTGGCTGAGCGGCACGGCGGGATGTCGCACTTTGATGAGGTTGGAAATCACCCACAAGAGCAGGATTATGCCCATCACGCAGGCCGTCAGACCCCAGAAAAACGGGCGATTGCTGGCCAGGGGCAATGGCACCAGGGCAATGACGGCCAGCAGCATGCGCATTTGCGCTCGGCTGGAGCGCCGGCCTGTCCTGCGGCCTCTCGGCCGCGGATCGCGTGGACCTGCCGACGGCTCCGGCGACAAATCGTGTGCGCTCATCCTAGTGCCCCGCCTCCTCCGTCACCAACCGCACCCGACGTTCGAACTTTTCGCGAGTCACCTCCGGACGGGTGGCGATCACCGACGCAATGCGATCCTGGGAGGTTGGTGATGCCACGAAAATCCGCGCCAGTTTGAGAAGACCGGCATCGTTGTCGGTGAGCAGAAGCATATCCGCCCTATTTCCTGCCCTAAGGTCGTCCGTCAATTGATCGTAATATTGTTCAAATAGCGAAATACGCATTTCGGCGACCCATTGCTCGTTGGGCGCCGAGCGCAGCGATCGCAGCATACGGGAGTTGAAGGCGGGCCAGTCCCTCATCTGGGCCGCCGCGATAGCGCCGGTCAGCCACGCAATCGACAGGGTCGGCTGGATGGCCGCAAAGCTGTCGCTCAGCGCTAGGCAGTTGCTATAGACGGAGCTGCGAATGGCTGAGGGTTGGAGGCGCACCTCCAGTGACAAGGTCGCCCGACGGCAATCCGCCAGCGCCAGCTCGCGCGACGACGTCGACAGACCGTAGTCGATCCGCCCGGCGGCGATCTCTTGTACGCGCCATTCCACGGGGCTCTCGGAGGCGAGAAACGGCTTAAATTCCAACTGCATCGTCAGCAGGCCGCCTAGGCACAGCACCAATCCAACGATGATCAGGACGAAATTCGCGGTGATCCGAAGCGTGCCCATGCCGTCTCTAGTTGTTGCGCTCGCTGGCGCATTGAATACGGCGCCTAGTATTGAGATCATGGTGCCGGCGCCTATTTCCCGACCCTATATGAACATCTATCAATTATTAACTATTAAATTGACGCCGCATCGAAGCAAACGTATAATTTTTATTGCGGCACTATTTTTGAATGGTCCAGTAAGATGTACAAAGCGCTTCACCTCGCGACCGCGTTTGCAGTGCTCGGAACCCTTCAGATGGTTCCTGCTCATGCGGCAACTTATGACTCCGCAATCAAGCAATGTCGGCTCGTCGCCCAGGAGGAGGCGAGCCTGGAGAATTTGGAAGACAATCGATACCGAGGCTATTGCATTGCAGCCACGGCAGATTATCTCGCCAGCCTGCCAAGCTTCCGGCTTCCGCAAATCGTAGTTGGAGAAGAGCTGGCGACATATGTCGTGCTTCTTACCCAATTGCTCAATGAGCGTGTTTGCGGCCCCGAGAGCGAAATTCCGCGCGCCATCGCCATGGCCGCCAATGCGTCTAAGGACAAGGAGCAGGCCGAACAGATGCGTCTGATCGCCCGCGCATTGTCGAGTTGCGACATAACGGCGACAGCAGCGATAAGACGGCCCGTGCTGACATTCGACGAATCCAATAGCCTCCCCGCCAGCCCGAACTGAACGCATAGCAACAACGCGCTCCTGCATCTTGTACCGTCGGAGACAAAGGCCGATCGGTGCCGCTGAGGCATTTCGGAGCGTCTGCGGCTTGCCTGAAACGGCATCTGACCCATCGTGTGCAGTGGCTGCAGCACCGGTCGCACCTCATCGAGATAGGTTGCCCGGCGAGCCGGCAATGACGATGGCGCGAAATTTCATCCCAATTCACAAAGGCTATGCCTATTTGGCCACGCCTCCTGAGGCGGCAAGCATCTTGCGCGGCACAGTTCGGGCCGCCCCCTTCTCTGCGCGAGTCAATCCCTCGCCTCGCCATTGATCGGACCGGTATTGAAAGCACGTGGAACCTGATCGTTCAGCTTTCCGTCTCCACGGCGCTCACCGCAGGATCGAAAAGATAATTGGCCAGCACCTGCACCGCACCATCGGTCAATGGCCCGGCGTCGCAGGTGCGCTCCGCGCCGACTTGTTCGCAGGCGGTGCGCATGGCTCCAATCGTAGCGGTATCGAGCATGCCATGCAGCGGGCCCGAGTACATTCCCCGCTCCTTCAACCGCTTCTGCACGATATAGACATAGGCATGGGCATTGGAAGTGCGGAGGTGACGCAGAACCTGGACGCCAAAACCGCGCTTCAGCTTGGAAAACTCCGCATCAATCGCCTGTAGATTGTCGACAATTGGTCCATCGGGCGCGGCAAGATAGATCCGCTCCACCGCCACGCCTTCCGCGCCAAGTACCGGCTCGAGCGAGGCCAGGAGATTTTCGGCGGCTTCATGGTCAGGCTGCACAACCAACCCATAACCTTCGCGATAGAGCTGCAGCAGATAGCGTGCGGCCGCGGCGTCGCCATTGCGCGCGCCGTCGAGCAGCATGGACAACACGCCATCAAGGCCACGGCCCGGGAATGTCCCTGCCAGTTGCAAGCGCGCCAATTCTGCGGATGCTCCCGGCAACCCGCTTTCGACGGCCCCGGTCAGAAGGTTCAGCGCCTCGTCACGATGCGCCACGGCAAGCGGTCCCGACACCAGCGCCTGCGCCAGATCCAGGATGGCGTTGGAATTGCCAAATCCCAGCGCCATCTCGAAATAGGCCTTGGATGTATCATAGTCCGCCTGCACCAGATCATTGACCGAATAGAGGTCGCCCAGACGAATGGCGGCCGTGGCGTCGCCCTTGGAGGCGGCGGTCTTGAGCAGTTCAATCCCCCGCGAAGGGCTCGCAAAGGGCTGGTTCAGATCGAGATAGAGATTGCCCGCATAGCGCTCGGCGCCCGGAGCGCCCAATTCGATGGCTCGATTATAATATTCCAGCGCCTTGCCCGGATCGGGCGCCAGGCCGACCGCGCCCAGTCGATAAAGATCGCCCAGCCTCAGCAAGGCGGTGGCATTGCCCGACGCCACTGCCTTTTCTAAATATGCCAGTGCATTTGTCAGGTTGACGGGGATGATCTCGCCACGCAGGTTATAGTCGGCCAGCGCCAGATAGGCCTGCGGATCGCCCTTCCCGGCTTGCTCTTCCAGCATCCCTATCGCGGTTTCGGGGCTGGCGGATACGCCCTCGCCATTCAAATACATATCGGCGACCCGCCGCGAAGCGACGGCATATCCCAAAGTCCCTGCATGGTTATAGAGCGCAAGCGCTTTGCCCGGATCAGGCGCGATGCCGGACGCGCCACTGCGGTAAAGATCGCCCATCGACACCATTGCCGGCGTATTGCCGACGATCAGTCCCATCTCGAAATATTCAAGGGCGCGCTCGGGATCGATGGGGACGCCGCGCCCCTGAAGGTAGAGCCCACCCAATAGATTGGCGGCATTGATGTTTCCCGCGTCAGCCGAATTCTGTAGCAGATCAAGTGCGCGATCCCGGCCGGCCGCGCCCAATTGCGTATCCAGCACAAACGAGCCCAGGGTAAGGACGGCGCTGGCATCGCCGGTTTTTGCGGCCTTTTCCAGCAAATCCAGGGCTCGTTGCGCGTCGGGCGGCGCACCATGCCCCCCTCGCCGCACCAGATTGGCGAACTGCACCTGCGCATCGACGATACCGGCATCGGCCGCGATTTCGAGATATTTCGCTCCCTCCAGGGCCTCGCTCGGATCAGGCTCACCCGCCAGCAATCCACGGGCCAGGGCAAAGGCCGCGCCGGCATTGCCCGTATCGGCTTCGGCGCGCACCGTCACCAATGCCTCGCCATACATTTCTTCGTAAAGGCCATTGTCGGGCGGCAATGTCGCGGTCTGGCCGTATGCCGTCGTGCTCAAAGCAAGCGCGGCGATCATGCTGACGATGCGCATCACGGCGCCCCCCTCAACTTGCCGACGCGACATGCCAGTCGACGCGGCAATATTCGATACTCAACCGCTGCACCGGCTTTGCGGGGCCTGCCGGGTCCGACTGGCGCGGCGGCCCCACAATCGTTCAATGCACGGTGAAATAAACCGCGCCTGCCACCCTTGAATTGCCGGGGTTCTGGCGCGAGGTGGCAATATCTGCCTTCACGAAACCGCTGCCGGTCAGCGTGTCTCGAACGGCCACGCATTGCAGCCGCGCAATTTCCCGCGCCGCATCACCGCTATCCGTGGCGACGCAGACCAGCTCGATCTTGCAGCCGCCCATCTTCGCGCTACGCCCATATCCGGCAATGTCCCGCTGTTGGCTGGGGACAATTTGCGACCGCGACGGGGGAATATTCTGTAAGACAATCGATCCGGGCGTCGCGCAGGAGGTCGATCCATCCTGCGCCAGAACCGCCGATGCACCGGCCAAGGTGAATAGTGACGCCACGATCGCCAAGACACTTATCGCACGCTTCATTCCGACCCTCCATCTGGAAATAGTCGTCGTCGATATCGAGCAATATTGGAGTTAATCTCGCCTCTTAGTATACTGTCAATCGACAGAATTCAAAAACGGTCAATTGTGATCTTATTGGGCCGACCGTCCACCGTAGGCCATCACGCTCCCCAGCACATCCCAATATCGCGCGACGGCGACTTCAAGGCCATAGCGAGCGGCGCCTTCGGCAGCGGCCTTGCCCAGACGCTCCCGTTCGCCGGGCAGAACCAGATGATTGAGCGCCTCGACCATCGCAGCCTTGTCATTGGTCGGGACCAAGAGGCCGTATTTTCCCAGATGCAGGCCGGTGGTCTGCCCTTCCGCCCGGTCATCGAGGATTTCGGCCGGGCCGGAGCGACAATCGGTCGAGATTACGGGAATACCCGTGACCATTGCCTCGACCAGACCGTTGGGAAAGCCTTCGTCGTTGGATGGCAGGACATAGGCAAAGCCATTGCTGATCAGCGGGAATGGATTGGTCTGGAAGCCGGGAAACCGGGCACGCCCGGCAAGTCCCAGATCGTCGGCCAACGCTTTCAGTTCCTGCTCCAATGGCCCTTGTCCAAGGATCACCAGATCGAAATCCACCAGCCGCGAGGCGGCGAATGCCTCCAGCAGCAAGGCAAAATTCTTGCCCCGTACAAATCGGCCCATAGCCACGATATAGGGGCCGTCCGGGAGATGGGCAGGCGCTTCCTCGGCTAGCGTCCGGATCGCCTTCGCATCGATGGGATTGGCGATGATATGCATGCGGTCACGCTCCACCCCGAAATTGTCGACGAGGTCGTCGGCTATGCCCGTTGAAACAGCGATTACGGCATCAGCGCGAGAATAGGTGCGGCGGATAATGAGGCGCGACACCAGGCCCGCCACGCCGTGCTCGTGGTGCGCCGAGGTATTCGAACGCTCGCTGATGACGGAGCGAAAACCGAGTGCCTTTGCCGCGAGCACGGTGGCAATATTGGCCCGGGTGAGGAAGCTCATGATCAGACAGGGGCGCAGCCGGCGAAGCAATGAAAAAAGCCGAAACACGGACGGCATTGATTTTCCATCACAATCAAGCCTGTGGACTCGCACCCATGCCGGGATGGCGTAAGCATCGTCCTCGTTGTCGAGAAGAACCAGATGAAACTCGAAGGCATCGAGCCGGTCGCGTGAATATTCGACCAGACGCATCATCACGCGCTCGGCGCCGCCACCGGCAATCGAGTTGATCACAAAAACAATCGATGGCTTTTTCACGCGCAGAACGCACCTTTATAATATTGCCAGATAGACTGAATTCGTTTTCCGCGCCACGTCGTCCCAATTGAGGAACCCTGCCCGGTTCACCACAAACCGCTCCGGGTTCGTCAAGGCCGCCTTGAACGCCGCCACAATTGCATCGACATCGTGCCGGTCGACGAAATTCTCCGGCATGAGAGGCATTTCTCGATTTTCCGGAAGGTCGCTCACCAGAACCGGACATCCATGGGAAATGGCCTCGAGCGTCGCGTTGGAATTTCCCTCGTGATGCGACAGATTCACATAAAGAGCGCATTCGCTCAACTGCTGGGGCACCTCGCTTCGCATCGCCGCGCCGGTCATGATCACATGGGGCGTCGTGAGCGCGGACAGGCTGGCCACATAGGCCGTGTCACTGAGGCTCCCGACGATCCGCAAGTCGAAATCGGGGTTCTCTACCGACAGCAATGAGAACGCCTTGAGCAAGGTGTCGATATTCTTCTGGAAGGTAACCCTGCCAACCGCGAGGATATAGGGCCGTCCATGCCTCCATCCGGGCCATTGCGGCTCAGGGGCGTCAAGCGCGTTCGGGATGGAATGAACCCGGGACGTGATGCCGTGTCCGTTCAACCTGCGGGTCAGTGTGTCCGACACGGAAATGACCGCATTGGCAAATCGCAACTGAAACTCGGCGGCGAGAAACCCCGCTTTGCCGACCAGACCCCACTTGGCCAGAACGTAGTCGGCGGAGCCATAGCGGACCACAACCCGCAGACCCAGCAGCTTGTAGACCCAGAGAAACAGCGCCGCGCCCAGGCCCTGCAGATGCACGATATCGGGGCGCTGTCGCGCCGCGTAAAAAATGCCGGCGCAATAATAAATCAGCTTGTCGGTCTTCAGCAGCCAGAAGGTGGGAGCCGGAAGCAGCTTTACGCCGCGATAGGTTGGCGCCCGCACATTTTTCTCGAGCGAAAGCAGCGTGACTGCATGACCCGCCTCGACCAGCCGGGGAAATAGCTCTTCGGCGTTTTTCTCTGCACCGCCCTCAACGTCGGGGATTCCCCGCGCACCGATGACTAGGATGCTGGCCATCTGTTGCCGAATTCTCCGATACAATCGGCGTCATGAGTCTATTAATCGACCACTGCAACATGGATAGCTATTACTAGCTGACCATCATTATCACTTAGCAGGATAAGCATTTCAAATGCAAGAATACAGCAACTCTGCTAAAACCAAATGAATTTGAGCGCAGAGCCGCCCATCACTACCATCAATCAATTCCAGACCTGGGAAAACTGTTCGATCGTCGTTGCATGCGCGCCCAGGAGAGTGGTCATGAACAACCATCAGCGTGAACCTGACAGCACCATCGAGGGACTGATCAATCGCCTGATCGAAATCCACAGGAGCGCAGGCCGTCCCAGCAGTGCCATGTCTCATGCCGAGCGAGCAGCGCTTGCCGGCGAAGCCATCCAGATATGGTGGGATATTTATGACCGGCTGGTCTTCTGGACCCAGTGCGAACTTCTGGGCCAGGATCTGTTGCGCCAGAACTTCGATCTTCTGGTCATGCTTCGGGACCGTGGCCTGCTGCGGCAGGAAACGGAACGCAGGCTGTCGCAGGCGCTGGGTTATTATTTTTCCGTCTCTGACAAATCCAGGGCCAGCGACGTGCTGATGCCAATATTGGGAAGCGGACAGGTGGAGGTGATGTCGCTGCTGGCCAGAGCCGGCCTGAATGCGCCGCATGCTTTCCTGGCTCGACTACTGACCCCGAATGCAACGGACAATTCCTATCTTAGGTCTGAGCTGGCCCGCCTGACGGGAGCCCTGCCCGACCCGAGCCATGCGACAGACCGCGACCTGGACCACGCCCAACCGGGCGAAACCACGCGATGGAAACTGGAAGCGCTGCGGCAGGTCCGCGCCATGGTGGGCGGCGGGCTGAAGAAAATCGCGGCCCTGTCCGAAGTGGCCACCGCCCTGAAGCGCAGCATAGACGAAATGCAGTCGTGGGAGCGTGATCTGGTCAAGTTCGGCGACTACGAGAACGACCTCTTCTGTGCTGAACTCGCCGGCGAGCTGGGAGACGAGCTGCGCGCCAGCCATTATTCCAACATCAGGAACTATCGGTTCTACGGGTCATTCAACGGCGTTTACAATCTTGAACGCGCATCGACATTGGCCAATCATTTGCGGCAGGTCCGGATGTCGGACATTGCCCAAGGACTGCGCAGCGTGCGTTCATCCTGATCGCCGGGCAGCCCGGTAGCGGGCTAATCCTCATTGTAATAGCCGCCATATTTGCGGCGGTTCAGGAATTTTGACTGCTCCGCCTGGCTCAGGACACCCATGATTTCGGCGTCGTCGCGCTTGGCGTCGGAGAGCGCCTGAAGCGTGGCTTTGGCATCGCGCTGCGACGTGGTGGAATAGCGGGTCACGACCACGATTGCGTTCGCATATTGCGCAAGATGAAGGGCATCAACCACAGCGCCGACAGGCGGCGTGTCGAGGACCACGATTTCGTAATTGGCCTGCGCAGCCTGGATCAGGCGGCCGAACAACTCGCCTGTGACCACCTGTCCACCCCGAATTTCCGCCTTGCGCGCACCGATGACCACCCTTGCCCGGGTCAGTCGATCCGTCACCGCAATGGCTTCGAGATCGGCGCCTTCACCGCCCTCGTTGAGGAAGTTCAACAGCTTGGGCGATGCCGGCATGCCTAGATGCACATGCACGCTCGGCTTGCGCAGATCACAATCGATCAAGAGGGTCTTCTTGCCTGCGAGCGCATATGCGCGTGTCAGCGACATAGACAGCGTCGTCTTGCCCTCATTGGCGTTGGCCGAGGTGACCATAACCACCGGGCCAGTTTTGGTATTGGCGTTCCAGCTCCGCCGGAAGGCCTGATCGACCCCGACCTGCAGGCGCCTGATCGACTCCGCGAAATGCGAAAACGGCGCAGAGATCATCAGGTTGGCGAGGCTCTCTTTTGAAGCTGAGCCTCGTTGCCGGGGAATGGTGGACGCAACCGGCATCTTCAGGACCGAGGACAATTGCACGTCGGAGGTGAAGCCGCCGATGACATTTTCACGCAGGAAGGCCAAGCCGATGCCCAGTCCGAGCGAGAGCACGCCGCCCAGAAGCAGGAGGAGCCGCGTATCGGGGAACGACGGCAGTTCCGGAACAAGGGCCGAAGAAATGATGCGGCTATCGGCAACCTGAAGGAATGACTGCGCTTCCAGATCCTTGAGGCGCGTCAGCAGCGTCTGGTATTGGCTTCTCGCCAGTTCGGCGGTCTGCTGAAGCTCGTAGATATTGGTGACGATGGCCGGCGGCAGGTCGCTGCTGAGCACGGACGAACGCAATTGCAGCTGCAGATCGGCCGCGCGCGCCTGTATCGAGGCGATCTGAGCCCGCAGGCCGGTCAATTGATTGCCCGCCTCCACGCCGAGGGCGGCCACGACCTGGGCAAGTTCCGCCCGCAATTCAAGCTCCGCCGGCGAACCGCTGGTCACCGAGGTCAGCCTTTGTTGCAGGTCACCCTCGCGCTCGCGCAAGCTGCGCAGCGTGTCGCCCTGGAAGGCATCCGCAAGGCCAGCCCAATTCCGCGCGGCGATGTCGGTTTCCGCATCGTCGGCCATGGCCGTCAAAAGCTGGCGATTGGTATTGAGGACCTCGAGTTCATTGCGAACCTGGTTCAGATCCGTGCGTCCCGTTTCCGCCACGATGCGCTCAACACTGTCCGCAATGAAGCTGTCCATCGCCTCTTCGGTCTCGATCACCGTAGCCGAGGCCTGCTGAACCCGCTCCTCGATAATGTCCCGGCTCGCCTGCGTCGCGGCGATCTTGGTCTCAAGCTGTAAGCGGATATAAACGTTGGCCAGAATATTGGCGATATTGGCCGCTGTCTCCGGATCATCCGCGGTAGCGGAGATCGTTATAAGAAAGGTAAGCCCGTTGCGAAAAACGCGAACAGCGTGACGCAGCTTGGTCTGAGCCGCCATTAATTTGCGCTCGGGTGTCACGGGCACAGGATCAGCCAGCCGGAGCATGGCCATAAGGCGTTCTCGAACATCGAAGACCACATCGAATTCGGGATCGTTCAGCAATCCAGCCTCGTTCACGACCTTGAGCAACGTGCTTTCCGCGGTGGCGATCTGCACCTCGCTATCGACACGCGCATCGGCCGAGCCGAGCGCCGCCCCCGGCGCGGTCGGGTCCAACAGATTTTTGTCGCTGGTGTCCACGAAGATCAGAGCAGACGCGGTATAGGCTGGCTGAAGCGCAAATATCCCCAAAACCGCCGCGCTCATGACTAGGACAAACGTTATCGCGATGAGGCGCCATTGGCGACGTAGCACGCCAAGCGCGCGGATGATGTCAAAGTCCTGGTCATTGATCATCTTATGTTCAACCAAACCCTGCCGTCAGTAATGTCAGGCATGGCCTTGAGGCCTGTCAACACCAAGACCTGACAAGTTATTATCAACAATTCTATTCGGAACCGCTCACCCAGACATGGATTTTGTCTCGCTAAGCCAATCGTTGCACCAAGGGATAATGGAATGACACAGGTGAAAGGCATCGAACAAGTGAGAATTGATTGCGAAGAATATTGAAAGACATTCATCTATCAAACATCATGCATGCACTGCCTGGGACAATACAAGCAGGTTCATCGAAATGAATCGATCGCCACGCGAATCCGAAAAAATCGACCGGACTGACCTGTCTCGCCGCTCATTCCTTGTCGGTGCAGCCAGT
Source organism: Devosia faecipullorum (assembly GCF_015158295.1). Lineage (GTDB taxonomy): Bacteria > Pseudomonadota > Alphaproteobacteria > Rhizobiales > Devosiaceae > Devosia > Devosia faecipullorum. The sequence continues at coordinate 531,525 of NZ_JACDXV010000001.1, forward strand.
CTGGCAGCGTCCCCTGCCCTGGCGCAGGCCGTTTCGGGCAGCACGGCCTTTGTTTCGCCGGACGGCGAAGGCGACGGCGTCTCGCCCGAAAATGCCGCGCCATTCGCCGCCCTCGGCGAACTGATCCGCGCAGTCGGGCCGGGCGGAACGATCTACATTCTCGCCGACAGGGGCGAGTATCGTGATTGGGATACCGCAATCATCGACGCCGGGGGCACCGCTTTGGCGCCGGTAAATATTCGCGGCGTGGATAGCGGCCTCCGCCCCGGAAATCCCGTTTTTTTCGGCTCCAGAACTCCGTGGACCCGCCCGATCGACGAGGGCGCTGCGCTCAACGCCGCCGAATTCGGCGGCAACACCGCGTTCGAGTTCACACACAATGCCGGCCATCTGCACTTCTCGGATATGTCTTTTTCCGATGTGGGCCGGATTTTCAATTTCGCCGGTCAAAGGGCGCGTGGCATCACGATCGAGGATATTGCCTTTCTCAATGTCCGAGACGGTTTCTTCACTGATGAAAATTCTGAACTGGAAGACGTCGTCCTGCGGCGCTTTTCCGGCGTGGGCTTCTCCAAAAAAGGCATCCGCATGCACGGCAGGTCACATGGCTGGCTGGTGGAAGGCTGCGACCTGGATAGCGGGTGGCAGTTTGGCGACAACTTTTCAGTAGGCATCGAACTCAACCATGAGGCGCACGACCTGACGATCCGCGGCGGCTACACGATCAATGGCCTGGATACCCAGGACGGCGACCAGGAAAAATACTGGAATGCCGACGGCGTGGCGGCCGAGCGCGGCAATTACAATGTGCAGATCATTGACCACAAATCGTCCGGCCACAGTGACGCTGGCTACGATCTCAAATCCGAGAATACCAGACTGGTCCGCTGCATATCGTCGGACAACAAGCGCAATTACCGGATCTGGGGCGGCATCGGCCGCGACCCCACCCAATTGACCGATTGCCAGAGCCTCAATCCACGAACCCGCGGCGGCATTGGCGCGAGCGCCCATCTCTGGCTACCCGGAGCCGACGACGATATTCCGGCCGCTTCGGTCATTTTCACAGGCGGCGCGCTCAAGGATTCCAGTCCCGGCAGCACGGCGGTCTATACGGATGGCGACGGCGTCACCGTTCATTTCATCGACGCGGACATGCTGGGCCTCGGCCATCGAGAGAGCTTGTTCGAGGGCGAAGGAGACAGCGGCAGCCAGATGATCATTGTGGGCAGCGCGTCCGAGCCGGGCCTCACCGGCATCGCCACGAAAAAAGACATCACGGCTATTGAAGGCTTGAGCATTGCCGTCCCACTGGTCGCCGATGGCCCCGCAAGCTGGCGCCTCATTGACGACGGCCCCGCCGCTGGCCGGTTCCAAGTCCTGGGGGACCGCCTGAAGGGCGCGGCAGGCATGAGTGGAACCAAGGACACGCTCATCGTGCAGGCTCGCGGGCGCAATGGAATTGCCATTACCAGCAGCTTGACGGTCTCGGTGGCGCAAAACCCGATTGCTCAGGGGGTGGCTTTGGCCGTGTCATTTTCAGGGCCGGATGGGACGAAGTCGGCCATAGACCGCACCGGTCTCAATCCGGTGCAATTTGCCGGCGACGCCTCGATCCAGGACGGAGCCGTCGAATTTTCCCGGGGCGACGACTTCATCACCATCCCTGACAGCGACAATTTCTCCTTCGAAGGCCCATTCACCCTAGACACTGAATTCATGCTCGATGACCCCCTCAAAGAGGGGGGCCAGGACGTCCTATCTCATTGGGGTGATGCCTCCCGGCAGCGCGGTTACATGATCCGCGCAGGAGAAGACGGCGCCCTCGCCTTTGTCTGGACCTATGACGGGTCCGACAAGAATATGTCCGTGATCAACGGCCCCATTCTCGAGGCCAAAAGATATTACAGGATACGCATCGATCGCGACACGGCCGGCACGGTTCGTCTCTATGTCGATGGCCAGATGGTGGGAAGCATGCCCGGCTCGTCGGCACCAATTCTCAATTCAGCGGTCGCCCTGCGCATTTCCGGGCGGGAAAGCGGAAAATATGGTGCGAACGGACGTATGCGATCACTCACGATCACCAAGGGATATGCGTTGGCGGGCAGCGATGCGGGCTATCAACCTTGACGCCGACTGTTTTTAAATTTCTACAAACAACTCGAAACGAGCGGCCATATTACACAAATTGGGCCATGTCTATTGTACAAATATCACGTCTATTGATTTTAATACTTTGTAAAAAGTAATTTTCATCAAAAAATATCGTCAAAAGGCCAATATGATAATCTTCGCGATTGCGCAATGGTTAGGAAATAGTAAAATCAACCACTGGGGCGGCGTGTGACAAATAAGGTTCGGATCGAATGTCAGCACATGACAGCCGTAATGCCGAACCTGACCCCCGCATAGAGGCGGGCTTCAGGTCGGTTCTTGTGTTTACACTGAATTTGTGGCGAGGGGGCCAGACGGCCCAGGCTTTTGCCGACGAAACACAGCTCCACGACACCACCGACCTGCACATCATCAGCAAGAGCGGCCTGCCCTCCTTCTGGATCGAGGGCATTCCAGCGGCTGCCGAGCCGTCGGCAACACGCTCCGTCAACGTCGCACTCAAGCGGATCTTCGACATTGCCTTCGCCTTTGCCGCCCTGGCAGCCCTGGCGCCCTTGTTCATCTTGGTGGCACTGGCGATCAAACTGAGCGATCGCGGTCCCGTCTTTTTCACACAGCCCCGCGTGGGGAAGGACGGAAAATCCTTTCAGATCATCAAGTTTCGCTCGATGTATGTCGAAGCCTGCGACTATTCGGGAGCCCAACAGACCGTCGCCGGCGATCACCGGGTCATGCCCATCGGCCAGGTCCTGCGCAAGACCAGCATCGATGAACTGCCGCAACTGGTGAACATCCTGCGCGGCGAAATGTCGGTCGTCGGCCCTCGCCCCCATGTATCGGACCAAATCGCGGCCGGCCGACCCTATGTGCAGGTGGTTCCCTACTATGATTATCGCCACGCCATGCTGCCCGGTTTGACTGGCTGGGCCCAGGCCAATGGTTTTCGCGGTCCTACTGTGGACTGGCAATTGGCCAAGGATCGCATCGATCACGACGTGGCCTATATCCAGAACTTTTCCTTCGTTCTGGACTTAAGGATCATCCTGAAAACCGCCATCCGCGAATTCTTCACCGGCAGCGGGTTCTGAGTTCTTGAGCAATTGTGGTCGGCTGGCATCCGGACACACTTCAATAACAAAGCCTTAGCAGTTGCGGGAAACAAGCGTGTCGACCCTCCTGTTCGTACCAGTCATGATGCCGATCGCCATTCTGGGGCTTGCGGTCTTGGGCTGGTTGCTGATCACGGTGCGGGCGCTATCAGGTCAACCGCTGACCATGAAGTTCCTCTATCTGGCCCTTTCAATTCGCTATATGGCGAATTTCTTTCATGCCCACACGGCTTTCACGCTGACCGCCGGCCAGTCGATAAACTCGCTTATCGGGCTGGCAATCGTTGGCTTCGGCCTGATGTTGTCGCGCAATCACCTGCTGCGGTACCGGGCGTTCCTGCCGGTCTATCTGTTCATCGGGATCATGATTTTCAGCAGCATCTATAATGGTGGGTCGCCCGGATTGCTCAATGCGGTGCTGCGCCAGGCCATGTTCCTGGTGCTGGTCATCAGTTTCATCCGGGTGCTGGACAGCGCCCCCCATGACGGCAGTTTTCCGCACAGACTGCTCAGCATTTTCACCATTCCGCTGCTACTCCAGCTCGCCTCCATCATCCTCGACATCCGCAATCAATTCGAGGCCGATGGATCGGAGAGCTATATCGGCGGCTATGTACATGAAGGCGTGTTTTCCGCCCTGCTGTTGTGCGGCCTGTCCATAACGGTCCTGTCCCGCGGACTACCATGGCGGCGCGCCACGCTCTATGCGGCGATTTTTTTTACCGCGATCATCTTCGCCAATTACCGCACGGCCCTGCTCGCCGCCCTTCCCCTGATGGCGGGACATCTGCTGATCGGCAGCGGTCAGGGATTCAAGGCAGACATGGCCATGCTCGTGCGCATCCTTGTGGGCGTCGTCACTGTCGTCATCGCAATTTTACTGTTTTCATTCCTCGCGCAGCGCCTTGTCGATATTGCCACGGCGGCGTCGGATATCGGCAGCCTCTTCACCGCGCCTGAGCTCTACAGTTCAAGCGACCGCGAACTGTTCTCCGGCCGCGTCTTCATCTGGAGCGATTATGTGTTCAGGACGATCACGGGCAACCTGTCCAATATCCTGATCGGCTTCGGGCCCGACGCCTGGGAAGGAACCTTCACAATCTACGCCCACAACGTCTATGTGTCTTACATTTACGAGTTCGGCTTTCTCGGGCTGGCAGTCTACGTGCTGCTCAACCTGTCCTTTTTCTGGATGGCTCTTACCACAAGGCATTCTCGCCGCTGGGCCGTTGTCGCCTGCCACCTCGGCTATTTCATCCTGTCGATCGGCACCATGCCGACGGTGACGATTGAAGGCGTGTTCCTATACGCCACCATCTGCGGCTATACGGTCTATTACAAACTTGCCTCCACGCAGAAGACGCCATTCCTCTTCGCGGAGAATGCACGCCACCTCGCCGCACGCCGGCAACGGGGCAAATTGCGGTTCACCTGATCGGCGCTCGGGTGACCAACCCTTCAGCAGCTTATGCCGCCATCCACCAGGATGACCTGGCCCGTGACCATGCGCGAAGCGTCGCTGAGCAGGAAACGCAACACATCGAGAATGTCCTGTTCGGTCGCCAACCGCCCCAGGGGAGTGCGATTGGCAATCTGCGACAGCTGCGCCGCGGTGAGGGTCGACGACATCTCGGTTTCGACATAGCCCGGCGCGAGGCTGTTGACCGTGATCTGACGCCGCCCCAGTTCGCGCGCCAGCGCCCGGCTCATGCCATCCATGCCGGCCTTGGACGCGCTATAAGCGGCCATACCGTTATAGCCGCGCGAGCCGATGATCGAGCTGATATTGACGATGCGCCCACCCGTATTCTGCCTGAGCATCGCCTGCGCGGCGGCGCGGGCCATTTCGATGGCGCCCAGCAGGTTGATGCGCAAAATTCGTTCGCTTTCCACATTCGGGAACGAGGCCAGAATGCCGGCCTGCGCGACCCCGGCATTGTTGACCAGCCCATAAAGGCCATCGTCGCCAGCGGCCGCGACAGCGGCCTTGACGAAATCATCCGCCTGCCCCTCGTCGCCGATGCTGCATTCCTGCCAAAACAGGCGCCCACCATATTCGGAGCTTCGCAATTGCTCGATGGCGTCGGTCTTGCTTCGGCTGCAAGTCGATACCCGATAGCCATCGGCAAGCAGGCCCTCGACCATCTTGAGCCCGAGCCCCCTGCTGCCGCCGGTGACGATGACATGCTTGCGTTTCATCTCTAGCCCTTCTTACCCGATGTCCGAACCTCGATTTCATCGACAATCTTGAACATGCGGGGCTGCTGGTAGGCCGGCAATTCCGCCCGGCATGAAGCCAGAATTTCTTGCCTGGCCTTCGCCGCGTCCAATCCGCTCTCCAGCACGATCTCTGCCGCCACCAGCGCGCCGCTGATCGGATTGGGGATGCCGAAAACGCGCGCCTCGGCCACGCCGGGCTGCCTGAGCAGGAAGGTCTCGATAGCCAAAGGATAGACCTTTGAGCCTCCGACATTGATCGTGGCGTCGTCGCGCCCAATGATGCGAACCCGTTCACCGGCTATCTCGACGCGGTCGGAGGTCGAGAGCCATCCATCGCCAAGCAGGGGCTGGCTGGCCTCGGTCAGGTAGCCTCGCATGGCATTGGCGGTCTTGATCTGCAGGAAACCGTCCCGGACCCGGAGTTGAACAGGCCCATCCATCCTATCCAGCCAATTGGCGGGAAAGCCCTCCTGGCCGTCATGTACGGCATAGACCACGCCAGCCTCCGTCGAGGCGTAAGTATGGGTGATCCGCGCTTCGGGAAACGCCGCCCGGATGCGATCAAGCGTCACCTGATCGCTCGCCTCGCCGCCCAGGGTAATCTGCCGCAAATCCAGTTCGCCAGGTCGCGCCACCATGAGCAAGGATCGCCAGAATGTCGGCGTACCGCTGATCTGGTTGACGGCGTAGCGGCGGGCCGCCTCGTAGAAACCCGCCGGATTCCGCTGCCCGGCAGCCACAACCAGCCCCTTTGTCAGCGCTGCTGTAAGCACGACCTGGACCCCGGCAAAGCCGGTCGTCTGGTAGGTCAGCAGCCAACGGCCATTCGCGACCGCACCCTTTCTGGCGCCATTGCGCACCCGCGCCAACAAAGTCTCAAGGGTGTGCGACGCCACCTTGGGCCGCCCGGTGGTTCCCGATGTCATCATCAGGATGCGCCCGGAAGCCGGCGCTGCTTCCAAATCGCGCCACACAATCTCCTCGCCAATGACGAGTTGCACGGAATTGTCGGCACAGATCGCCTCAATATGCTCGTCCGGCACCGTCACATGGGCGATGAACAGGTCGACACCGGCCCGGCTGCATGCATCCACGGCGCGCAGCACATGCAGCGGATCGTCGCTACGCACCATCGCACGGGTGACACCCCGCGCCGCCATTTCAGCGATCAATTCGTCGGCCTGACGCCGCACGTCACCCCGGCTGAATTCCCCGCCGCCCGAAGCAACCAATATTGCTGTCGGCGCGGTCGCCAGGTCCAAACCGACCAGCGCGCTCATTTTGCGTAGAGCCTGGCCAGCTCCCCAGCAGTACGAAAATCGATGAAACCGCGGGCGAATGGATCATGGCCCATGGTGCCCTCCAGTTCGGACACCAGCATGGCCAGATCAAGCGAGTCGATGGCCAGGGCACCGCTGAGCAGTTCCGTGGCGGGGGTAATGTCGGGCACGTCGGCGCCCTTGTCCTCGAGGATCTGGCTTACTGCACGTTTGATCTCACTAAAGGCTTCAGTTTCGTTCATTGTCGTCTCCCAGTTAAACTATGTTCAGCACTCGGGTACGGATTGGGGGTCAAAATCTGAAATAGATGAACTGCCCAGCGCCATCGAAAGCGCCGAACAGCACGATGGCCAGCACCATCACATATTGAAGGCCCCAGCTTCGCCAGAGCGGCGGTTCAGCGGCTTCGCCTACCTTGCGTTCGGGGAAAAATTCCGGGGCCATGACTATGGCGATGCCGAGGAAAACCAGCAAAATGTCGGTGTTGTCGCCCTGCACGACTGAAGCAATGCCACCGCCAAAGTTGCCCCAACCGGTCCATATATTGCCCATCATGAACAATGCGTCGCTCATGTCGGCAGCGCGGAACAGAATGTAGGCGAAGCACACCAGCAGGAAAGTCCGCGCGATTTTGAAGCCGGTATAGAAACGCGGATATTTCGTCAGCCCGATCTGCTTGGCGAAACGGTTCCAGGGCTTCTGCACCAGCAGCGAGACAACGATATAGGCGCCGTGCAGCGCACCCCAGACGATGAAGGTCCAATGCGATCCGTGCCAGAAGCCGGACACCACGAAGGTTACCATCAGCGCGATGAGGATCAGGTTGTAGAGCTTTATCTTGATCCGCTTGGAGCGAGTGATGGGTGTATAGACATAGTCGTTGAGCCAGGAGGTGAGGGAAATGTGCCAGCGCTTCCAGAAGTCCTGCACCGAGACGGCAAAATAGGGCCGGTCGAAATTCTGCATCAGCCTGATGCCAAGCATCATGGCGGCGCCCAGCGCCATGTCCGTATAGCCGCTGAAGTCGAAATAGAGCTGGAAGGCATAGAGCCAGGTCGCAAAGCTGGTGGCTACGCCGTCAAAGTCCTGCGGGGCCGAATAGACGCGATCGACGAATGGCGCGATCCGGTCCGCCACTACGACTTTCTTGAAGGCTCCCCATAACAGGAGCTGGAACCCGGCAATGGCCAGGGGAAAGCTGAACCCGGGTAGAGCATGCAATTGTGGCAGCAGGTTCCGCGCCCGTTCGATCGGCCCCGAAACCACTTTTGGGAAGAACATGACGTAAAGCACGAATAGTCCGAAATGACGTTCGACCCGTTCGCCACGATAGACATCGACGATGTAGGAGATCACCTGGAAGGTATAGAAGGAAATGCCCAGCGGCATGATGAGCGTGATCAATGGCTCATCGCCCCCGCCCCGGCCCGCCAATGGCGCAAGCAGGTCGTTGAAGAAGGGGGCATATTTGAACATGCAGAGGTTTGCCAGCAGCAGCAGCACGCCCAGCGTCAGGCGGCCTTGCTTCGCGGCCGCGCTCGGGGCCTGTTCGATGGCAAAGGCGATAAGATATCCAACAGCGCTCGCCGCCAGGATTTGCAGCAGGAAAACCGGCCCGGCATAGGCATAGAAAAACACGCTGGCAAGCAATAGCCACACCCAGCGCCAATTGGCCGGCACCATCGCATATCCGACCAGCACCACTGCGAAAAAGCCAAGAAACTCGAGTGAACTAAAGCTCACGTCATTCCTCCCTGGCGCTGTTTGCAGGGTGCCTCTTCATCGTGCCGGCCCGCCGCATGTCACCGGATTGCCATTGATGATGTCGCCAGCGAGCTGTTCGCTTCGTATGGGGCGGCCGTCCCCGTTCAGGTGATAAACGGTGTCGAAAAACAACGATGGATCAAACAAATAATCTTTTGGCGGGCGTGGGGAACGACCAGGCAATTCGGCTTCGACAAGCGCATAGGCCTGCTCGATGGGCTCCGGCCGCTGCGCATAGGCGGACGCCATATAGGGCGTATAGGACACGACCACGCGCACGCCCCGCGCTTCCATCTCGTGGGCGAAGTCGGCAATAACGGGAATGACCTCGGGATCGACGTGATCGCTGAACACCGCCTGTTCGATATTGCCCTGCCATTGGACGCCGACATGGCTGGTGAGGTCGCCTTCCGGGGTAAAGCCGGCAAAGGACTCGATCTCGTTGATCGCCTCATTGGCCCTGACCGGCTTGCCGGAGGTGCGGATCATCGCGACGGTGTCGACTATCATCCTGCGCAGTTTGGCGCGGGCGGCGAGCGGAATGCCTATTGAGGCGGCTTGCAGGCGTTGCTTCCATGTCATGAAGCCCAGCGCTCTAGGATTGGCCTTGCTGACCCCGAACAGATTTGCCGGCGATCCATCGATCGACTTGAAATAATTGTCCCATTCGAAGGCCAGGACGACGACATCGCCTTTGCGCAATGCCGGCTTGACCTCCTCGAGCATGTAACGGACGCCGAAATATCCATTCATACCCATGTTCACGACGGGGCAATCGGTAACCTCTTCTATGATCGGACTGACGATACCGAAGGCGAGGTTGGATCCGCCCACCAGCGCAATCTTGTTACCTTCCAGCGTGTTGAGCCTGTCCTGCTTCAAATTGCTTGCGAGGCCGTAGTCATTTTCGTCCGGCACGAGGAACACAATGGCCAGCACTGTAATCAGGGCCAGAGCGGCGCTGGACAGAACCATTACGAGAAACCGGGCAAGCGCCCGGAATGGCCGGGTCTCCACCACGTCTGATTCAATGAGTGACCCCGCGGCGGTCATGTATTCACTCCTCTTGTGCCGGTTGCGGCAGGGACCGGGGCCGTCCAGCCCCGCGTCGCGATCTGTCGCCGGCACCAGACAAGCAGCCCAAACAGGCCGATACTCCCGACGAGCAGGTATGAAAATATGAGGGGAAGAAATGCATCGAGCCCGGCCGGGGCGGCCCACCGCAGATAGGCGGGGGAACACAGCAGCACCAAAGCGGCCAGCAGCATTGTCGGGACCGATGGGCGCCCCATCTGCCGCAGAAACGTCCACAGCCACATGATGGGAAGTAGAAGCCAACTGAAATAATGCGTCCAACTGAGGGTGCTGACGCAGAGCACCAGGACGATGATGAGCATGAGGTCAGCCTCAAACTCATCCTTGCCGACCAGCCAGTTCCGCCACGGCGCTGCCGCCCACAACGCCAGCAGAGCGAGCAAAGCGGCTAGCGACAAGCCGGCATAGCGCAGCGCGGCCGGAACAGGCAGCGGGCTCCAATTATCCAGTGCGTCCACGCCGTAATGGAACCGCGCCAGCACCGAAGCGATGGAATGAGAATTACGCGCGGCGACGACGTCCTGTGAAAAGGTTCCCAGATTTGCGGAGAACCATAGGACGTGCATGTCCCAGCCGAAGATCCAGATGGACAAAATCGCGCTCGCCAGCAGCACACTGGAGACACCGAGCACCATTTGCCAGCGAAACCGCACCAGGGCGTAGAGACAAAGGAGGATCAGGGGCGGCTTTATCAGGGCTGAAAGCCCGAGCAGCAGGCCGGCACCGAATTCTCTGTTCTGGCGCAGGTTGATGACCGCCAGAACCAGCACAAGCAACAGGAAATGCGTCAGATTTCCTTCGCGGAGGCTGTAGATCAGCGGTCCAAAACCTGCAAACATCAGCAGGCTGACACCCCTTTCCACTTCGTTGAAGCGGAAATGGGCCGCAGCCAGCCACCAGGCGGCAATCAGACTCGTCACCCCCAGAGCGGTGTAGATCCATCCGGCCAGATAGGGTGGAAGCAGGGCAAACGGCGTGAACAGATAGGCCAGGACCGGCAAATTGACGAAGCCGCCATCGACGCCTTTACCAATCAAAGGCATCAATCCGGCTGGACCGCTCAATACAGCTGATCCAGCACTCCAATAGACCGGAACAAAATCCTCGAAAACCGGGTCGCTATGCGAAACCATAAATATAACGGCGACAAGTAGAATAGAAAGGATGCATGAGGCCGGCCAAAAAAATTTACGCCTCTTATCGCCCTTATCCAGCCACCAAAGAAAAAAACTGCACCCAATCAAACCCGCGCAGTGCAATAGAATGAATGTTACTGCTCGCATGATACGGTATCCGAATACGCGATACGTAAACACTGCCGAACAATGCCAGTCTAATGTTTGGCAGGTCTATTTGCTCCTGTAGAAAAGCATATAATAACTGAATCACGCAAGCAGCCTAACGCGCTCGATGTCGATTTATCTGCGAATGTAGCGGGGGCGACCCGTCGCGAACATTACAGACCGGCTTCTCATAGCCGGGACGAAAACTATCGCTCCAGACCGCAGCGGCACTGTTCACCGGCGGTTTTTTGGCCCTATATTCCGGAAGCCGGTCCGACCTGGCGGTGACATTCCAGTGTTTCGTTGCTCGGGCGGCCCAAATTCCGAGGTGCCGCCCAATGCTGTCTGGCTTGCGCTCCCTGCTTGGTTTCGGCAACGCAGTCGAAAGGGCCCTGCCCGCCCGACAGCGCCTTGCACTCGATAGCGCCCCGGCGGCCATCTATGCGGTCGGCGACGTTCACGGCTGCCTCGATCAGCTATTGCGGCTTCACGAAACAATTCTGGCTGACGGCGCAGATATTTCCGGTCAGAAGCTCATCCTGATGCTCGGCGACTACGTCGATCGCGGGCCGGATTCCGCCGAGACGCTGGACTTCCTGCTGGAACCTCTCGATGACAGTTTTCAGCGGCTCTGCCTATGCGGCAATCATGATGACATGATGCTGGCCCATATCCTCGATCCGCAGATTTCGTCCTGGCTAGACTATGGCGGGCTCGAAACGCTGGCGTCCTACGGAATCGACGTCCTGGCCTATCGCGATGCGACGCTGCGCCAGCGCAAGGCTCTGGTGGAAAGCCATATCCCACAATCGCATCTGGACTTCCTCGCCAATCTGCCGGTCCTGGTGACTGTGCCCGATGCCATATTCAGCCACGCAGGCATTCGCCCTGACCTTCCCCTGAACGAACAGGCCGATGCGGACCTGATGTGGGTGGTGCACGATTATGACGCCAGCGCCTATTCCGGCCTACCCCTCGTCGTTCACGGCCATACGCCGATGCCAGAACCTGTGGTTGAACTCCACCGCATCTGTGTCGATACCGGCTGCTTTGCCACCGGAACGCTTACCGCCATACGTCTGCAACACGGTTCAGAGCCGAAAATACTGGCTTCCTAGACCTCAGGCCTCACCACCGGCCAAATCCGCAAGAATGAGATAGCTAGAAGCTGGAAACTACAAACGAAAACAGCCCCTGCGTGACGAACCACAAAGTCAGCAGAACCAGCCAGCCTGCCAACGCGGCACCCACGACGACCCAGCCACGCGGAACGACAAGCGTATTTCGGGTCCGGGTCTCATTTGCTGCTGAAGGGCGCATCGCGATCTCCACACGACCGTCGGTTCTCGAGGCGGCACATGAGAGCCGTCTCCCCTAAATGACCTCACGAGCCCATTGTCAGGGCCTCATTGTACAGCCCGTGCCGATCAATTCACTAACGTCAGAAACGGCGACGAGGTTCACTATGGGCCAACCTGCGCCGACTTGATTAATACGCAGGATAGCGCTGCAATTAGTCGAAACTGCGCCTGCATTTATTAACAATTCGTTACCAGAAACGCACTCAATCCCCTTGAATAGAGGGTAGCCGCAACAGTGTATTGCGAGAATGCAGGGTGGTAAGAAATCATCAGGTCGGTCAGGTCGTTATTCGGCGGCCTGCGCCTCGGACGTTCCCCGGCTATCGCCGTGACGGCCAATACTGGCATAGGCAAAGCCGTGCCTGGCGACCTCGTCATACCGATAGACATTGCGCAGATCGACCAGCACCGCAGACTTCATCGACAGTTTGAGCCGCCCGAGGTCGAGTGAACGGAATTCATTCCACTCGGTGATCAGGACAAGCGCATCCGCATCGATTGCCGCCTCATAGGCGCTGTCCGCATAATCGACTTCCTTCGGCAGCAGTTCTCGGGCTGAATCCATGCCCTGCGGATCGTAGGCCACGACGTGAGCGCCCTTGTCCATAAGGCCCTGGATGATGTCGATCGAGGGCGCCTCACGCATGTCATCGGTATTCGGCTTGAATGTCAGCCCCAGCACCCCGATGGTCTTGCCGCGCACATCGCCACCGCAGGAAGCGATCACCTTGCGCGCCATGGCGCGCTTGCGCTGGTCGTTGATGGCGACCGTGGTTTCCACCAGCCGCATGGGGCTTTCAAAATCCTGGCCGATCTTGACCAGGGCCAGCGTATCCTTGGGAAAACAGGATCCACCATAGCCCGGACCGGCATGGAGGAACTTGCTGCCGATGCGATTGTCCAGCCCGATGCCGCGAGCCACCTGCTGCACATCGGCGCCGGTAGCCTCGCACAGATCGGCAACCTCGTTGATGAAGGTGATCTTCATGGCAAGGAACGCATTCGCCGCATACTTGATCAGTTCCGCCGTTCGGCGGCCGGTAAACATGATGGGAGCCTGGTTGAGATAGAGCGGCCGATAGACCTCGTTCATGACCGAACGAGCCCTCTCTTCTTCGATGCCAACCACGATCCGATCCGGCCGCTTGAAATCTTCGATTGCCGCGCCTTCGCGCAGGAATTCGGGATTGGAGACCACGGCGACATCCGCTTCCGGATTGGTATTGGCGATGATGCGGGCAACCTCGTCACCCGTCCCGACAGGCACGGTCGACTTCGTCACCACCACCGTAAATCCATCTACGGCGTCAGCAACCTCTCGAGCCACGGCGAAGACATAGGTCAGGTCGGCATGACCATCTCCCCGGCGGGACGGCGTGCCCACGGCGATGAAAACCACCTCGGCTCCGGCCACCGCGTCGCGCAGCTCGACGGAAAACGACAATCTACCGGCCCCGGCATTGGCTTTGACCAAATCCGCCAGGCCAGGCTCGTAAATCGGGATTTCCCCCCGGTTCAGTGCGTCTATCCTGCACTGGTCCTTGTCGATGCAAACCACATCATGGCCGAAATCCGCCAGGCACACTCCCGTCACCAGGCCGACATAGCCAGCGCCAATGATAGCAATTTTCATGTGAACGGCTCCACGAACCAGCACCAACCAATTGTAGTCTATCTACGCCAATGTCGCCAATGACTTCACCCGCGACAGTGCAATCATTTCAGATACTTAGTCTGCTCGATGCGTCAGGATAAGGCCGCCAGCCAGATGACACCTTGTAGGCAGAGTCCGAGCAAAGTCCTCCAGATCAGTGCAGTTGCGCGCTTCTCACCCGCAGCATGGCCGAGACCAGCGGCTTTCGTAGAAACAGCGGCAGGCGGGTTATCGCCAGCACCAGCCGCGTCAGCGACGTCAAAGGCAATCCGTGCTTCGCCCACTGTTCGCGCAGCTTGACCAATTCCTCCGGATCGCCCCCGGAATTCATCACCTTGGTGACTAATCCCTGCCGAAGCGCCCGCGACATGTGCTCCTGGCAATAGCGTACCGCCATCTGCCGCGCCTGCGCTATCTCCTGCCGCTCCTGCTCGGAACCCGCCTTCGCCTCGGCGCGATCAAGGATGCCCATGATTTTCCTGCGGGCGATCTGCGTGGCCTCAATGGCCGCCTCGTAATCCCTTTCGAGCACCGATGAAACGGACGATCCGTGCAGCCGGATTCGACACAGGGCCTGCTCGTCGCAGATGACTGGCCCAAGAATCGCCAAGTCCGCCCAGGCCAGGCGATCCAGATGCCTGGCCGCATAAAGTGGGGTAAAGCCGCCCAACGCCTTCAAGGCGTGGGGTTGAAACATGAAGCCGCTGAGATTTACCCGGAACGTTTCTGCCTGCGGCAGATAGAGGTCGAGCAAAAACCGGCCCGGCGTCGACACATGAGGTGATGCTGGATCGGTCTGAATGACCTTGCCTTCAATATCGATCCAGGTATTGCGCGACCGGAGCAGGCTGGCATCGGGGTGATTGCGGCTATTGGCGATCAAACGGGCAACGAAGTCCGGCTCGAGAACGTCATCGTCGCAAAGGATGACCATCCATCCGCCACGCGCCACGTCGAGGAAATCATCAAGTTTCGGGACGAAGCCCAAAGCCGGCACGTTGCGCCTGTAGTGCAGGTTCGGCGCAGCGTAGCTTCTGACGATCGCGCCGATGTCGTCGTTGTCAGAGTCGTCGCTGACCAAGATTTCGATGTTCGGATAGGTTTGGGCGAGGGCCGAGTCCAGCGCCTCTCTCAGGTAGGTCGTGCGCATATAGGTGGGCATGCAGACCGAAACCAAGGGCATCGCATCTGCAGGCCAATCGGTGTGAATTGCGCCCCTATTCGCGCTCAATCCCTGCCCTCAAGAGGTTGTCAATTCAGGACACACACAAATTTACTTATATTACAAAAGCATCTTCAGCACTCATCTTAGCACATTGCCATTACCACACCAGTAACAACACATCTCAAAGCATCGACCCCTGAATTTCATTCAGTTCCTGTCGATTTTTGCTTTAGCGGCCACAAGAACCGGTTGAGCCCGGGGAACATCTCACCGGCGGCCGCGGCAATTTCGGCGACATGGCGCCGGAAACCAAGAAAAAGAAACCCTGCATAGGTGGCTGCCCCCATCATAACCGACACGAGCAGCATGACCGACGTGGGCAGATCGGTGTAGAGCATCAGTCGCACGCCCCATACCGCGCCAAACATCGCCAGTGAGGACAGAAACGGCGGCGCAGCAGCGCCGATGATTGCCATCGTGTCCAGTCCCAGTTCACGCCTCAGAACGACCAGAAGGACGAAGACGCCAAGATAGGCGCGAAACGCCAGGCCGGCAGCCAGGACAATCGGCCCATGCCCCGCAAGCAGTAGGCAAGTCAGCACCATGGTGAGCGCCGCACCCAGATTGAGCCAGAAAATCAATGCTGTGCGCCCAAGCGCATTCAGAACGGGATGGAGCAGCACTCCCAATATGGTCGGCGGCGCTGCAATGGCCAGCGCCAGCAAGACTTCGCTCGACACCTGCCAGCCCCTGCCGAAGACCAGCGGCACGAAATCCTGGGCGATTGCAGCAGTGCCGAAAAAGACCGGAAAGCTGAATGTGCTGAAAAATCCGATCGTACTGACATAGGCCTTGCCAAGCGTCTCCCGATCCGGGAGCCGGGCGAAACTGGACATGGCCGCGCTCAACAGCGGGAAGGCGGTAAGCTGAAAGAGAGCTTCATAGGTTCTGAGCCCGACACCATAGACCGCCACGCCAAGCGGACCTTGTGCGATGCCAAGAGCGAGTTCGGGTATGCGCTGCACGAGAATTTTGAGGGTACTGGCTCCCAGCAGGCCCGCTCCTTGCCTGACCTGATCTCGAGCGTCGATCTTCGACCACACGAAACTGGGCCTCCAATCCGACGAGAACCAGGTCATGGCACTTGTCACCACGGCGCCCACTAGGCGCTGCGCCACCAGTGCCCAGACGCCAAGCCCGGCATAGGCCGCCCAAACGCCAATGGCACCCGAAACCACTACGCCAGTGGTGTTCCTGATAGCCAGGGCGCGATAGTTAAAATCGCGCCTGAACTTGGCCTCGTGAACGACCCGGCTCGCATCGGCGAACAAGCTCAATGAGATAACGGCCAGCACGATGCCGCTGCCTTTCTGGAACACCATGTCGACAAGGGGCGCCAAGACGCACGCGAAGATTACGAAGGCCAAGGCAGAATTGGCCAGATTCAGCCAGAAAGCCACTGAGGCAAATTGCTGATCGAAGGTGGGGCGGCGCAGGATCAGTTCCGGGGTGCCGGCTTCAACGAAGACCCGGCCGAACACGATGAAAACCATGGCAAACGCCACCACACCGATGGCTTCGGCATCGACCTGACGAACCACCAGCGCAAAAACTAAAAACGTAACAAGACTGCTTGCCCCATTACTGAGACTGGACCATGCCGCGTTCGTTAGAAACTGTCGCTTGAAGTTCATGTGCGCAATGGTCTCTGGAAATAACAATGTCCATAGCGCATACAATGCCAATTTTACCCCAGACAGCCAACCCGACAAATAGGGCGTCGAATTATATTGATGCGGCAACAATGGTGGTGAAATAACTCTTTACGGTACAGGCGGAATGCGGCTCACTTTTCTCCATTTTCGGGAAGAAACGCGGCGCTGCATTGCCCTTTGACACGATCTACCAAGATGGTGACGTTACCTTGGCAAATCGGGAAACGACGTCGGCACATTCGACAGCGTGGCGGCTGGCAACCGTATTGCTTATCTTTGCGCTGGCATGGGATGCGCTCGATCCGGCTCTGCGGCCGCCACACGGCTTCGTCCTCGCCTCCTATGGCCTGCTCGGCTTCGTCTGCACCGCCTCGTTTTCGCAGCGCACCTGGATTGGAATCCTGCTGGCCATGGCCGCTGCTATTGGGCTCGAACTGCTCCAATCGCTGGTGCCCCTCCGCGATGTGCGGGGCATCGATCTCCTGCTCAAATGGGGTTGCGTGCTGGCGGGCGTGATTCTGGAACTGTTGGTGAATCTGCTGCGGCAAACCCTTGGGCGGCCAGGCGGCTGATCGTCCGAACTGGCGGCGGCGACCTTGCGGCAAATAATCCGACCCATTCCTTTTTCGCGTACACCAATAGCCGGCATCTCCTCGCGACCGGAGGGATCAAGGGGCACTGGCAATATGCTTCTGAAACAAATGCCTGAATTGCAGAAAGCTTTCACACCCGACCACGCGCGCCAGCCGCGTCACCGTTGCCGGGGACGCCCCGCACAATGCCGAAATGTCGCGCGTGGAGCCGAAAGCCACTATATCCGGCCGCTCGAGGCACTTACGGAGAACCAGGCCCTGCTTGCTCGACAAGGAAAACTCGCGCCTTGCAACACGCTGTTTAAGATCGGTCAATGTCGAGGGCGCCATTGTGCTCGGATATGCCGACATGGAGACCTTACCACTTGCGGATATTGACGGGGGCGCGCCCGCCCCTGACTCGGATCGCTAGCGGACGGACCGCAATTCGCGCTGCTCGCAAATTGCATCGGCGACCCGGTCTAGCGTCGGGTACATGCCTCCGGCACCAGTGGCGACATAGCCGGGGCACATATAGGACGGCACATCCTTGCCCACCTTGCCCAAGGTGAGCGGACGATAGCGGCCTCCCGCGTTGCGCAGGATCAGGATTGCGGCGGTCACGTCCCAGGGACTGACACCGAAACCGGCAGCAGCATCGCACCAGCCCGCAGCAACATGCGCCAAGGTCAATGCGGCGCTGCCCGGTCGGCGGAGGGTTGAAAACGTCTCCGCCAACTCCCCGAAATGCAGCAGCGCTGCCTCCCTGCCATCCAATCGAAAATCCCGCGCCACCGGGTAGCCGGTAATGAGGGTCGCATGGCTCTCCATGCGCGCAGCGTTGGAACGTATCGGCCGGTTATTGAGCCAGACCCCACCAATGTTGGCGCTGAACATATGTCCCGCGATGGGGTCATAGATCACGCCGGCCACGACCTCCCCATCTATGACCGCACCGATGGATACGCACCAGAAGGCCAGCCCCCTGGCAAAATTGGAGGTGCCGTCTATCGGATCGACATACCACTGCACCCGCCCCGTGCCGACGCTGCCCCCCTCTTCGCCCAACAACGTGGAATCGGGCGCCTCGGCCAAAATATGGTCTCGGATCACCACTTCGCTTTGCGTGTCATGCACGGTCACGATGTCATGCAGATCGGCTTTGTAGTCGACCGTCATATGCGAGCGGAACGCGGCCTGAAGCGCGGTGCCGACCTTGAGAGCGGCACCTTTGGCGATCTCCATCAGCCGCGTGGATTCCTCAGCCAGAGCAGTGGTCAATTCGGTGGAAACAGTCATGGCTGCTTTCCTTGTCGCAAGTGACGGACGATTTGCAGGACGCCGGTTTCAGTCAGTAAAAACATTGCATGCATTGCACAGCTTTGCAATGTTGCCTTTTAGCGTTAGAAGAAGGGCGTTGCGGCTTGATCAGGGCCGCCAGGATGCTTGGATTCGGGCGCCCTCGGGCCCAGCGGCCGCTGATGCCTGACTTGCAGGATAACCGTCCGCCAGCAAAATTGTGCTACAAGCCGGGCGCCGCAGGAGTAGCAGAGATGTCAACGCTGAAGACAAAATCGCGCAAGGCTTCGGTCAGCGCCGACAAGGTCGCCAAACTGGCCGGCGTCTCGCGCTCAGCTGTGTCCCGTGCCTTTACGGACGGCGCCAGCGTTTCCCCCGAGACCAGGGCCAGGGTGCTAGCGGCGGCGGATCAGCTCGGCTACCACGTAAACCATCTCGCGCGCGGCTTGCTATGGCATCGCACCGGCATCGTCTGCCTGATCGTCGCCGAAATGCAGGCTCCTTTTCAGGCCTCTCTGGTGGAAGTCGTCACCCGGCGGCTCCAGGCCATTGGCAAGGTCGTCATGGTGCTCAACACCTCGGGCGAGCAGGACAGCGTCGAAGGCGCCCTGCGGCAGACACTGAATTATCGTGCCGACGCAACGGTGTTCATCTCCGGCACACCACCCGCCTCGCTAGTGAATACCTGTCTAGAAAACGGCCAGCGCGTCATTCTTATCAACCGCGCAGACCCGATAGAGGGCTCCGAATTCATCTCGGTCGAAAACCAGAGCGCAGCGCTCGAGGCCTGCCTCATGCTCAAACGGGCAGGATGCCAACGCGTGGCCGTAGTCAGTTCCACTGCCGGAACGCCGGGGCCAGAGGCACGCGAAAAGGCATTTCTGGAGGCTGCCGCCGCGCACGGCATGCAGGTCAGCGTTTCCCGCGCCGGACGAACCGGCTACCAGACTGGCGTCGAGAGCGCACGCCAGGTGCTGGCGACGTCCCAACGTCCCGACGGGGTGTTCTGCGTCACCGACCTGCTCGCCCTCGGCTTCATGGATGCGGCGCGACTGGAATTCCGCATGAGCATTCCGGACGATCTCTGCGTCATAGGCTTTGACGACATCCCCGAAGCGGGCTGGTTGGGCTATGAGCTCACCACCTTCTGCCAGCCCCTGAGGGAAATTGCCGATCACATCGCCAATATCGTCGAGAAGGAAGACGCAGAACCCGGCCCGCCGACCATATTGCCGACCCAGGTCGTCTGGCGCAAAACGGTGCGTCCCTAGATCATTTCAATATTTGGTAGAAACACTGAAACGATCTAAGCGCTTGTATTGTCGCGTTTCCGAAAGGGAAATCGACACCCGCGTCTCCGCTAGCTGGGCTGGGCGATGATCTCCATCGACGGCAGGATGGTAAAATCGCCATTGGGCGACCGGTTCAGGTAAAGCGCCATAATATCCAGCAGCCCCGTCATGCGAGCGGCAAGACCCGGCACAGGCATGGGGCGAGCAAATGCCGCAAGGCGCCGATAAAGCACTACCCTCTCCGCATCGATGTCTGCACAAGCCAGCTCACCGGCCATGCGCATGCGATACCAGTCGCCCACAAAGCAGAGCAACGAAAAGTCCTCGCTCAAAGGCATGTCGATATCCAGAAGTTCCAGGAGGTCGGACATGGCCGAGCGGCGGACAAAAGCCGCCATGTCGGGCGGCCAGTCGAGCGGCAGATAGCGATGCTGGACGAGGTGTTCCAGATGCGTATCGAGGAACTGCCCATGATCATCCGCCTTGCTGGCAGGCGACAGCACTTCGCCCCTGCGTGTGGCTTCGGTCTTGTAGGCTGCATAGGCGCGGGCGTGGCCGGGCACGTCGCGCAAGGGCAAGGTGCGGACATGAATGACGTCATGCGCCAGATCGACGATTTTTAGCGCCGCACCGTAGCCAACAGGCGACGGCACCGCGACATTAATGAAATCGCCCGATGATGAGACGTGGCGGGCAGTGTCGTTGACATGCAGGTGGCCGGAGAAATGCAGGCGCACGCCTGTTGCCGCAAATGCCTCGCCCAGGGCCGTCTCTGGGATGCGATGGGCCAGCCCGTTCGCACCAAAGATAGACATGTCCTGGGCCGCGCTGTTTCCCAATACGTCTAATGGAGGATAGTGGGAGAAAGCCACAAGTTGCTTGCCAAGATGGCGCGCCCGCTTTGCCACATCGCCGATCCAGGGCAACAGATGAGGACGATGCCGCATGACGGCATTCCAGCCGGACCTGCTGGGATCCAGAAAATGCGTCGGATCGCTGAAATCGCTGGCATCGTCGCGCGGGACACAAACGTTGGCGTCTATGGACAGCACCCAAAGCCCCTCGATCGGTTCGACCAGATAGGAGGCATCGATCATGTCGCAAGAGGCACGACCCAGCGGGCTGGAAACCCTGTAGGTGCGACTATTCCAGGCCGGGTTCTGTCCGAAGGGCGTTTCCCAATAGAGGTCCGCGTCCTGCGGAGTAAAACCCAGTCCCGAAAGGCTTTCCAGCGCCTCAAGCGTACCCAGCGTCGCCGCCTCCGGGCAGTCCTGGCTGTCCACGACGACGGGCGTACCGTCCGCTCCGAGAAAGGTTTTGCGCTGGTCGCGCCCGGACAGGGCATAGAAATCGTGATTGCCCGGCGTGGTCAGAACCCGCAGACCGTACTGCTGCCGGAACTCCTCGAGAATGGCCAGCGCCTTGTCGACGTTGGGCCTTTGGCCGTCGTCGGTGAGGTCGCCCACCAGCAAGACCAGTTTCGCCCCAGCCTCGACGGCAGCCACCAGTGCCGCTCTGAACGCCGGAATGCTTTCGTTGAATACCCGCGTGGATTGGCCGGTTTCTCCGAAACTGCGGATCGCACTGGCAAGACCTGAGCCCGAAGGCGCCCAGTCGCAATCATGCACATGAGGATCGGCAATGACGGCAAAACGGATCAAGCAGAAGCCTCACCCCTCGTGGCGACGGCACGATCCGCCTCCACCAGGTGCACCCAATGCGCCGTGCGCTCGGCAGCCGCGACAAGCATGGGCTTGGGCGTTTCATGCCACTCGTCCTGCCGCAGCTCGCGGTGTATGCGCACATGATTTATGGCATCCAACAGCCGAGGAAACTCCTCCGGAATATGCAGGTGCAGGAACAAGGCCGCAAGAATGACCGAGCGAGAGCGCCCTGCTCGGCAATTGACCAGCACATTGCCCCGCTCCCGCATCGGATAACTGGGCCGTTCGGGCAAAATCTGATCAAGCGCGCCACGCAATTGATAATAGCCCGCCAGCATCATGGTGTCGGGATTGCCTGGTCCGTCGACAATGCCCAGCTTGTAATATCGGATGGGCGCGGCGCCGTAGCCGACCCGGCTGTCATGTGACACCTCATCAGGCTTGGCCACGTAATTGAAATCCAGATTTACCGCGCAATTCAGCACGGTGGAAATGCCGTTTTTCAAGAGGAGCGGAACATCAGACGCGCCTTCCCGGCCACCGACATAAAGATCGACGCCAAAGCCGGGCAGCTTGTCATAGACCTTGCTGATATGCGGCCGGTCATAGCGCGGGCTGGGCTTCTCGTTCATGCCGTTCTCCTTTGCCGGCAAGCAGCGTCCGGCAAAAAATCCGGCTCCTGTTGCAAAGCGATGCCCGTTGCCCGCGACATCAGCTCGGCAACGCCCGGAGCCGCAGCCAAAACCGGCGCGCCATGCGCCAGTCCATCGACGGACAGGAATGCGCCTGTGACGCCGCCGGCCTCGCGCACCAGCAACAGTCCCGCCAAACAATCCCAAGGATTCATATGCAGCTCCGCATAGCCATCGCTGCGCCCATCGGCAACATAGGCCAGGCCCAACGCCCCGCAGGACGAGCGTCGCACATTGGTACCGGCTGCAAACAAATCCTCAATCGCCCGAAGGTATTGCGCCAGCGGCCGGCGCCCCGACCATCCCATTTCCACCGACGACGCCTCGATAGCTGAAATTTCGGACACCCGTATCGGGCGCCCGTTCAGCGTCGCCCCGCGGCCAAGGCGAGCCGCATAGGTTTCGTCCAGCGCGGGATTGATAATGGTGCCGAGTTGTACCAGTCCGCCAGCGACGAATGCGATGGCGATACAAAAATGGGGGATGGAGCGGGCAAAATTTGCCGTTCCGTCGATGGGATCGACAATCCAGGCCTGCCGTCCCGGCGTACCGCCCCCCTCTTCGCCGAGAAAACCATCCTCCGGAAAGGCCTCGGCAATCCGACTGCGCACAAAATCCTCAACCTGCCCATCGGTCTCGGTAAGATAGTCCTGCGGCCCCTTGAGACCGATAGTCTCGCCGGACTGCCGCCTGAATCCCTCAAGCGCAATAATGGCGGCCTCTTGCACCATCAGAGCCAGAAACGTTTCGCGTCGATCGATGGCGAGCGCATCCAGAGTCATATACGGGAATCCTTCACTGACCGCATCCTGCGATTTATTGCAAAGCTGTGCAACATAACTTCAAAAACATTTTTGGGGGGATTTTAGGGAGTCCTTGCAGTCCAGCGCGGCTCGCGAATGCTGTCCGCCTTTCACCACCAATTGGTAGGGACGGGCATCAACTGCCCGCCCCCCAAACCGATTCAACGCTTGTAGTGGATACGCCAGAAATCCTGCCAATCCTGCCGTGCTTCCCAATCATCCAGACCGCTCGCTGGATTGTAGGCCAGCACGGTATCGAGGTGATCGGCAATGCCGGACGGCTCATCATCAGGCAGACCGACCTTGGTGTTGGACGAGACCTTGCCGTCTTCGGCTTGCGGCGCAATTCCTTCCGCCGTCATCGCATAATGGATGAAGAGCTTGGCAGCGTTGGGACTGTTCGTGCCTTTGACGATAACCGCGACGGTGGAATTGCTGAAGCCGATAATCGGGTCCATGCCCGAGCACAGCCCCAGGGTAAAGCCCGCTCCCTCATTGTCCCGGAACTTCGCCGCTGAAACCAGACCCACAAACGGCTCGGTCTGACCAGGCGCCGCCACTGCTTCCGCTGCATTGGCGTCGGAATCGGTAAGCAATGGCCCGTTTGCTGCAAGGGCAGCAACAAAGGCCTCGGCAGCGCTGTCAAACGTACCATCCAATGCCTTGCCATACTGGGATTCATAGGCAGCTGCGAGCCTGTCGTCGGCATAGCTGCGCATCTGGTTGAACCAGTCGGTGTAGCTGGGCTTGCCCAGCGGATCCTGCATGGCGACCCTACCCTTCCATTCGGGCTCGGTCAGCTGCCAAATGTTGGTGATTGGGCAGCTGTCGTACAGAGCCGTATTGTACGTGAAAATGTTGGGGCTCGACACAACAAGGAGCGGGTTGCGCGCTTGCGGCACGATGTCAGCCTCAAGATCGGGCGGCACCCAGCTTTCGACAAAGCCGGCGGGCAGCAATTGTCCGATCACGGCTGCCGGATCGGAAATCAGCGACACGTCCGTCTGCACGTTGCCGGACTGTACCTCACGGATAATCGTCTCCATCTGGGCCGTTGCCTTGGACTTGGTCCCGGTAGCCTCGAGGCCATATTTGGCGCTAAACGCCTCGGCCATGTCGACAATCTTGCCGGTGCTGTCGAAAATGGTCAGCGGCGGCTCGCCGCGAGCGGCCTCGATGAGCGCATCGAGATCAAAGTCCTGGGCAAGAGCACCGCTGGCGAGCAGCACACCAAGCGCTGTGCCAATAGCTAGACTAGTTAGTTTCATTTGTTTTCCTCCGTTGAAAAACCACGCCGCCCTCTCCTCCTCGAGCGGCGCGGATCTGGTGATCAGCGCTTCAGATTGGTGCGCCAGATATCCTGCCAGTCCTGGCGGGCATCGATGTCCGAAACCGCCGTGGACGTATCCCAGACCATCATCTGATCCATCAGCGCGCCGATCCCCGAAGGTTCGTCATCGGGCAGCCCGATACGCGGATCGGACGGGACTTTTCCATCGACGCGCTGCGGGTCGATCCCCTCCTCGGTGAGTAGATAATGGATGAACAGCTTGGCGATGTTCGGAGACGGTGTTTGCGACGCGATGACGCCCAGGCCAGGATAGAGCCAGCCGGAAAAGGGCTGCATCTGTGCGCAGATGGCGAGCTTGAAGCCCTTGCTTTGATTTTCGCGAAATTTGGCCGTGGACAGCATGCCGAAAAACGGTTGCTCCTGACCCGGGGCGCCAATGGCCTCGGCCACTACGCTACTGTCGCCGATCAAAGGACCGTTGGCGGCGAAGGCCTGAACCCACGCCTCTGTCGCGCTCCCCGAACCGTCGAACGGCTTGCCGTAGTGAGCTTTGTAGGCCGCGGCCATAGCCGCATCGTGATGATCGGCCAATTGGTTGAACCAATCGGCATAGGCGGGCTTGTCGAGTGGGTCCATCAAGGTGACGCGACGCGACCAATCCGCATCGGTCAATTCCCAGACATTGGTGATCGGGCAGTTCTCATAGGCCTCGCTGTTATAGGCCCAGACATGAGGATCGCTAACGACGACCAGCGGATCGCGAGCCGCTTCCGGAAGGTGCGCGGCAATATCTTCAGGCACCCAGCTTTGTACCAGCCCCTGCCCCAGCAGATCGGCGATGATGACCGATGCATCGGACGCCAGCGATACCGAGCCGGCAACATTGCCGGCCTGGTGCTCACGGATCAAAAGGTCGATTTGACCGGATTCATTGACCTTCTTGCCAGTCACCTGCAGGCCGTACTTGGCGCTGAAGGCCTCGGCAGTTTCCACGATCTTGCCGGTCACGGCATAGACAGTGGTGGCCGGCTCCGCCTTGGCCGCAGCGATCAGATCATCCAGTTCAGCCGCATGGACCGGGGCTGACGAAAGCGCCATCGCGATGACAATTCCGAACGCACGAAGTTTCGACACGAAAACCTCCCTTGAGACTGAGCCCCGTATTCCTGACTCACGCATCCTTGACCGCAGCGACGCCGATCGCCGCGCGTTGCAAGGCGGCGTCGGCACCCTCCAGCCGCTCGCCGGCCTTGTCGAAAACATGCAGCGCCGCCGGCCGCGCATACAACCAGACCGCCTCCCCGCCCCGCATCGTGGGAGCATCCGTGGTGGTTGCGAAAACGATGCGGCCATTCACCTTGAGCTCGATGATCCAACTGCCACCGGTTGGCAGAATGCCTCCGACTTCCGCAGCATGGCGGAAACTGCCAGCTGGCACGGCCGCCTCGTTCAAGGCAAAGGAAAGCGCTTCGGGGCGAATGCCCACGGAACCCACTTCGTTGCGCGTGCCCAAGCGCGGCCGCAGCCATTCGTTCACAGCCAGGTCCAGGGCATGGCCCGCACCGATTTCAAGAATATTGATGGGTGGACTGCCGACGAATTCGGCAACGAACCGATTGGCCGGGCGATCATAAATGTCGTTGGGCGTACCCAATTGCTGCAGCGAGCCTTCGTTCATCACCGCGATTGAGGTCGCCAGCGTCATGGCTTCCCATTGATCATGAGTCACGAAAACGATGGTGGTACCGAACTCGGCATGGATGCGCTTGAGCTCCGCCCGCATCTCCAGGCGCAGCCGGGCGTCGAGATTGGAGAGAGGTTCATCGAGCAGCAGCACGCCGGGATTGACCGCGAGCATGCGAGCGAGCGCCACGCGCTGTTGCTGACCTCCTGAGAGTTGGGACGGATAGCGTGTGCGATATTTCTCGATGTCGAGTGCTTTCATGACCTTGGTCACGCGCGCCTCGCGCTCGGCCTTGGGCACCTTGCGCAGGCGCAGGCCGAAATCGGTATTACGCTCGATAGTCAGATGCGGCCAGAGCGCGTAAGACTGGAACACCAGTCCCATGCCACGCTTTTCGGGGCCGACGAACTCCGCCCGCGCTGGACTATCGACCACCTTGTCGCCCACCACAATCTCGCCATCACTGAGATTTTCGAGACCGGCGATCATCCGCAGGGTCGTAGTCTTGCCGCAGCCGGACGGGCCCAGCAGGCACATGAACTCACCATTGCCAATACGGAGGTCCAGATCACTGACGGCCTTGGGCGAATTGGCGCTGTAGGATTTTTGTACGTTGCGCAGAATGATGTCGGGCATCAGTTGCCAAGTCCTTCGGCCAGGTTGGTGTGGGTCAGCTTTTGGGCGAGCACGGTGCCGCCATAGGCCAGGCCGGCGATGATGAGGACTACCGCATTCGCGGCCTGGGTGTAGTTGTAGTCAACAAGGCGCAATGAAAAGGTCGTCAGCACATCCGTGGCCGGCACCGCGAGAACGACGAAAAGAGACAGTCCTTTTATGCCCGAGATGAAGGGCAGCAAAATGCCGGTGACCAGCGATCCCTTCTGGATCGGTATGACCACAGAAACCATCCGCCGGAACCAGCTCGCGCCGACGATCTGCGCCGCCTCCTCGGGCTCCTTGCCCAATTGCATCATGGCCGAAATACCGGCGCGCGAGGCATAGGGCATCTGGTCGGCCATCAGTGCCAGAACCAGGATCATCGAGGTACCATACAGAGCCGGGATCGGCCCGCGCGGCACCGCAAACAGCGAGAGATAGGCGGCTGCAAAGGCAATGCCCGGTACTAGATACGGCATAAAGGTGACCTGCCGCATGAAAAAGGAGAGCGGCCGCAGATTGGAACGCACGACCACATATCCGGTGAGTATGCCCAAGACCCCCGAACAGATCGACGCCGTACCGACAATGACGATGGTGTTCGTCGCCGCACGCCACAGATCGGGGCTGAACAGGATGCCGGTACGCATGGCCACTGTAGGCAGATCCTGACCGATCCAGAAATCCAGCGTGAAATTGGACCATTCGAAATTACCGGGGCGGCGCATCACGGTGGAAAGCGCCAACGTCAGGAGCGGCAGACCTACCGACACCACGAACATCAGCGCAGCGAAACCAGACGCAGGCAGGCGCCAGTTCTGAAGGCGCGACGTACGGTTCATCGAACCTTTCGAGCCGACGGTGACGAAACGTCGGGCCTCGCGCGCCAGATAGCCATCGACAAGAATGGCCAAAATGCCGATCAGCATGATTGCGCCGGCCAGCACCCCGGCCACACCGGTCTGACGGGAACTGATGGACCGATAGAGCGAGGTGGCCAGCACATCGAACTTGACTGGGAGGCCCAGCACATAAGGCACGCCGAATTCACCCAGACATTTGGCGAATATCAGAACCACGGCCGACATCAGCGCCGGACGCATGAGCGGCATGATCACCTGCCAGGCGACCACGCGTCCTGACGCACCCAGGATGCGCGCGGAATCTTCGAGCTGGCTGTCGAAGCGCCGCAGGGCCGACCCAAAAAGCAGGATGACGAAAGGCGTGTAATGTAAGGCCAGAATGATGGTGATCGGCACCTGCCCATAGGCCAGCCAGTCGGGCGGCGACAGGCCGATGGCCTCGAGCCATCCCGGCTGTCCTCCGATGGTTCGGTTCTTGAACAGCGTCGTCCAGGCCAGCGCAAAGGTCCAGGCCGGCAGCATATAGGGTACGATCAACGCTGTCGCGAACCACCTGCGGCCGAACATGTCGGTGCGCGCCACGAGCCAAGCGAGGATACCGCCGACAATGACCGATATGATGATGGCACCAAAGCCCACCTTCAGCGTGTTGAGTAGCGGCTCCCAGAACAAATCTTGCGCTACTGCCGAGGTGAAGGCGCGCTGAAGATAGTAAAGTGTGTGAGTGCCGACCGCCGCCTGGCTGCGCCGCTCATCCCCGAACTGTACCGTCACCGCATCTGAGAGAATGGAAAAAATCGGCACCGCAATGAGATAGAGGAACAGCGCCGCCATCACGAGGCCAATCAAGGTCGCTGGCTCGCGCATGGCGAGCTTGAGCCGGTAGCGCCAGCGGCGAGTGGGACTCCTGGGCGCCGCCAGGTCAAGCTGCGTCATGAGCGTCCCCATGGCGACGTGACCCTGTTGAAACCAAGCCTATCGCAAAGCCGTGCAATGATAACCTCCTCCTGAGCACACCCCTCGTGCCCCGGACTGCCATGGCGTGCAGCGCAGTTTCTGCTTGTCCGCTCGCCACTCCTCAACGCCGAGCATTTCCCACAGCAAGATGAGTGTCAATACAAATTGCACAGCTTTGCAGCACAGGGCTCGAACGTGAATGAGCAGCGTCCTTCCAGCCGGAATTTGCCACGCATCGCCGGCGACGGCGCGCCGACAGGGAGCAACCTCCGTTCTCGAGCGGCCGCAATGCGCGGTGCGCAATTGGGCATAACTCGCGCCAGACAATTGCGTCCGCCCGGTTCTGGGCTCAAAGTCTGGCTCGCTGGGGGAGGACGGATATGCGGCGCATCAACCTGGACCATCGGCGCAAGAAATTGCTGCAGCACCAGAACATTGTGCTGACGGAATTACGCCGCAAGCAGACGCGGGTGTCTCTCGACCGTTTCAGCCACGCGCTGCGTGTCCTCGACAACGAGGGGCGCACCACGGTTTGACTTGACAGCCGCGCCCCTGCCCGCCGCGGGATGGACGCCCGCGCGAGGCCCATGCTAGGGAGGCTCAATTTTCGGAGGCCGCACGTGGCAGACCCCAGAATTTGCTTCGTGACCAACAATACGCCGGCGGCCAATGACGCAGCGGACCATCTGCGCGCCCGCTATGGCAAGACCCCCATCGCGAGTGCCGATTTTGTTGTCGCCCTTGGTGGTGACGGTCTGATGCTGCAGACCTTGCATCGTGTCATGGGCAGCAACATCCCGGCCTATGGCATGAATTTCGGCTCGGTCGGCTTCATGATGAACGAGTTCAGCGAAGATGAGCTGGACAAGCGCCTCGCCGCCGCCCACCGTACCCACATATATCCGCTGTCGATGACGGTGCTCGACTCCTCAGGAGAAACCCATTCGGCGCTGGCCATTAACGAAGTGTCATTGTTCCGGTCCTCGTATCAGGCCGCCAAGTTGCAGATTTTCGTCGATGGCGAATCCCGCCTGGAAGAGCTGATCTGCGACGGCGCGCTGCTCTCCACCCCGGCAGGCTCCACGGCCTATAATTTGTCGGCCCACGGCCCGATCCTGCCGATCGAGGCGCAATTGCTGGCACTGACGCCGATCTCCCCGTTTCGGCCCCGCCGCTGGCGTGGCGCCATCCTGTCCAACCGCGCGGTCGTGAAATTCGTGACCCGCGAGGCCGAGAAGCGTCCGGTCAGCGCCGTCGCCGATAATGTGGAATTCCAGAATGTGCGCGAAGTCACCGTGCGGGAAGACCGTAGCCAGCGCGTCACGCTGCTATTCGATCCGGGCACTAGCCTGGAAGAGCGGGTATTGAGCGAGCAGTTCCGCTTCTAGAGCGTTACCAGCATTGGCGAAAGCGGCTCTGCGGTTCGGAACCGCTATGAAATGGGGGCTTAGATCAAGCCGCCGGCAAGTGCAGCATTTCGGTGCGGGACTGAACAAAGGCCCGCATGACACCCCGCGCCGCCTGCCGGGCGAGGCTCACATTCTGCTCGCTGAGATAGATAAACGTCTCTTCCAGTTCCGCCGGAATGTCGCCTTCGAATTCCGCCAGCAATTCCTCGGTCAGTGCCGTGACCACGTAGTGGCGGGCGGCAAGGTCGTCGGAGAGGTCCGCAATACGCGCATGCATCACCATGCGAACGAACATCCGCGCGACAGCGGAACTCAGCCCGCAGCGGACGAAAAGCGCGTTGAGCGCCGCACGACTGCCGTTTTCGAGGAGCCCGAAGACCTTGTCGCGGCTCACCTGCCCCAGCGATGCCAGGCAGGCGGAAAAGAACATGACATGGCCGGTGACCATGGATTGCAGCAGCAGGCGCGTATTGACCTGATCCGTGCCGATCAGTTGTTCCACAAAATCGGGGGACGCATCGGCTGTCTCGCCAATGACGGACACAGCCATATCGGTGCCGTCCCGCAGCAGCCGGTCCAGCCTCTCGGGGGCGAGAGCGCCTTTTACCAGCCGGCATTGGCGCAGGCTTTCGGCAGCGCGACGCACCAGAACCACGCGCGCTGGCGGCGGCAGGTCGTGGCGAGCCAGCATTGCGCCGCGAAGCTGAGCATCGTCTCCATGCGTGTCCGCCAGCGCTTGCAGGACGGCCGGCGCGAAGGGCACATCCCGCCGGCGCACCAGCCGCAAGGTCAGGCTGTGATCATCGCGCGCCAGCAGCCCGGCTGCGACCCGCTCGCTGACGGTGGCGCGCTGCGCAATCGCCAGCAGCGCCGCCGCGTTCCCTGCCCGCACGATCGGCATGAGATCGGCATCCACAAGCAGAGGCGAGTATTGCAGAATGGCTCGCGAAATGATCGGGCTGTCACGCAGCAATGAGAGGATGATCGGGCGCGGCGCTTCAGTGGAATGCAGCAATCCATAGGCCAGGGCCGCACGCACTTTTACCGAAGGATCATCGAGGAATCCGATCAGGGCCGCATAGAGCGCGGCATGTTCCTCGATGGAACCGCGATGATCGAGATAGGTGAGCGCCGCCAGATGGGCCGCATGCCCTCGCTCATTGCTGTCGCTGGACTGCGAAAAGTCCGCAAAAGCCTGATACCCGATCATTACGCCTACTCCAGCCACGCCGGATAACCTAGAGACGAGAGTTTAAGGAACGGTTCACCATAAGCTCGAGGCCGTGGCGACACGCCTGATTCAGCCCTAGACCTGCACAAAAGGCTCCGCGCACACGGCCTTCCGATTTGTGGCAGGTCGAAGAGAGACGCCGTTAACATCATTTGCTGCGAGCGAATTCGGGTAACCACGGCGGATGATACGTAGTGCCGGAAAAGCGACACCCTCACGAATTTAATGTATATGGTGCCCTTCGACCGACCACCGGAGTAGATAGTTCCATGAGCATTGTCGTTGTTCCTCTGATCCTTGCTGGTGGCCAGGGAACCCGGCTTTGGCCTATGTCGCGTGCCGCGCGCCCCAAACAATTCCTGCCGCTGACGGGGCCGACCAGCCTCTACCAGCAGACGCTCGAACGGATCGCGGACAAGCGCTACGCTCCGGCAGTGGTTATCACCAATTCCGAATACCGCTTCATTGTCGGCGAACAGGCTGCGGAACAGGGCATGGAACTCACCGCCGTTCTGCTGGAGCCTACCGCGCGCAATACCGCAGCGGCCATCAGCGCCGCCGCAACCTATATCGCACAGCATTTCGGCGCTGATGCCGTGATCCACGTCCTGCCCTCCGATCATCAGGTAAATGCCGATGCCGGCTATTGGTCGGCTGTTGACCGGGCCATTGCGGCCGCCGCCGATGGCCAATTGGTCACGTTCGGTATCCGCCCCACCCACCCCGAAACGGGTTTCGGCTATATCAGGTCTGATGCGACGGTCGGCGGCGACGCCAGGCGGGTGGAGCGCTTTGTCGAAAAACCCGATGCCGCCCGCGCTGCGCAGATGCTCGCCGATGGCGGATATTTCTGGAACTCGGGCATGTTCATGCTCGGCTGCGGCCATTTTCTCGCCGAAGCGCAGCGGCTGGCCCCCGACACCCATGCAGCGGCGGAAGCCGCCGTCAACGCCGCCCGAGAAGACCTCGACTTCATCCGGCTGGACGAGACAACCTTCGCCCTGGCGCCGAATATTTCGGTCGACTATGCCATATTCGAAAAGACCGACCACGCCTCGGTCGTGGCGGTGGACTTTGCCTGGTCCGATCTCGGCAGTTGGGATGCCGTTTGGAAAAACGGCTCTGCCGATGCGGCGGGCAATGTCACCCAGGGGGCGGTCACGCTGACCGATGTCTCCAATTCTCTGGTGATAAGCGACCATGCCCATGTGGCGGTCAGCGGTCTCGATGATGTCGCCGTCATCGCCACCAATGACGCGGTCTATGTCAGCCGCGTTTCTCAGGCCCAGCAGGTGGGCGACATGGTCAAGCGCCTGCGCGCCAGAAAGGAGACGGCGTCACTGACGGAAATCCACCGCACAGCCTATCGGCCCTGGGGCGGGTATTCCTCGGTGCTGAACGGGGATCGTTTTCAGGTAAAGCGTCTCTTCGTCAAACCTGGCAAGAAGCTCAGCCTGCAGAAGCACCACCACCGCGCCGAACACTGGATCGTGGTGCGCGGCACAGCCGAAGTGACCGTGGATGGCATTGTGACCACTCTGACCGAAAACCAGTCCATCTACCTGCCACTGGGCTGCGTGCACCGGCTGGCCAATCCAGGGAAAATCCAGCTGGAACTGATCGAGGTTCAGACCGGATCCTATTTTGGCGAAGACGACATTATTCGCATCGAAGACGAATTCGGCCGCGCCTGACCCTCGTTCGCATCGGCGGCACACGCCATGCCCGCCGCCCAGCTTTGAGTGTGTACCAACTTATCCGCCTTACTCCCGCGTCCCTGCCCCCGCGCCATATTGGCGTCTCCAGCATGGGGAGCAATCATGAGCGACCAATATCAAGACATGGCATCTGGCCTGACAGCGCCAGCGTCCGGAGCCTATTCCGTAACGCCCAGCGATAGCGCGGCCCTGTCCATCGTTCCGCGCGCGCTCTATATCGGCATTGGCGGTTCACTGAGCGTTGAGATGAAATGGGGTGGCATCGTCACCTTCCAAAACCTGCCTGACGGGGCGCTGATACCGATCCGCGCGGTCAAGGTATTGGCAGCGTCTACCGCCAGCGCCATTGTCGGGCTTTATTGATGCTGGGGCTCGGTGGAAGTCTGGCGCTGACCGGCCGGGCGGCAATGATCGACATTGGCCAGAGGGTCAGTGTCGGCTCTGTTCCGGCACGTTCGCCCATCGTCGCCTGGGGAGACAGCATGACACGGGGCTACGTGGCCCCAGCAGCTACCCTGTTCGATCCGCCCCGCGCCATCGTCAATCGGGGCGTCGGCCATCAAAGCTCCACGGCAATTGCGGCAAGGCAGGGCGGGATTGCCATCACCGTGACGCTGGCGGGCAATACCATCCCCATGGCATCGCGCCTGACATGGGACTTTTCCGGCGGCTCGGATGGGTGGATCACCACGGACGCGACCAGCGCCATCAACCCATCCAGTGTGAGCATGATCGCCACCGGCCCTGATACCTTGCGGATCACGCAATCGGGTGGTGTGGCCAACGCTTCCGCCCGGCGCTTGCTCGGACCGGCAACCGCGTTCGGCGCCGTTGCCGACAGCATTGTCAGGATCAGTGCCACCGTATCAAGATTCCCGAACCAGGTGCAGGAAATCGGGCTGGTCAATACCGGGAACGCCACCGGCGCAGGCGGCGCATGGGTGACAACGAACCGCTCCTTCGCCAATGGCGTCCGAACAACTCTTGCCAATGCGCTTGCCACCACACCCGCGAATTACCTGGCGCTGGCGGCATGGTTATCCGGCTCGGAAGCCCAGGAATTACTGCTCACCCAGCCGGTCGTCGAAATTGCGACGCCCGTCGCGATAATCGAAAAATCCATCAATGTGCTGTTCGACAGCGGCAATTTCACCGGCACGATCTCCGGCAGACTGGCCGGTATCCATGGCGTCATCAGCACCGATAGCGCGGGCAATTGGAGCTTCCTGCGCGACGATTTCGGCCCGGCAATTTCCTGCCCGCCCGGCTCGGTCTTCGTGCCGGACGAGGCCAATTCGCTGCGGCGCCATACCGCCTGGATCTGGTCGGGGCGCAACAATTTCGTCAATCCGGCCAGCGTCAAGACCGACATAGCGGCCATGGTCGCCCATCTCGGCCACAGCCGCTATCTGGTGGGCAGCATCTGCAATGGCAATTATGAGAGCGAGTTTGCCGGAGGCGCAAATTATGCCACTTTGATGCAGCTCAACGCCGATCTCGCTTCGCTTTACGGCTCGCGCTACGTGGACATACGTAGCGCCCTGATCGCCGCCGCCGATCCAGTGGCGGATGCGATCTGGATTACGCGCGACACCGTGCCGGCATCCCTGCGCACCGACAATATTCACCTCAACCCAGCCGGAAATGCCATCGTGGCACGGGAAATGGTGGCGGCGACGCTGGCGCGGGGCTGGTGACCCGTCGGCGGGGCCGCTGGCTCAGAAGGGTGATCGATCCCTGATCTTGCGGGCCGGATTTCCGGCCCATATTTCCCAGGCCGAAACGTCGTTTACGGCGACCGCCCGCGCCCCGACCAACGCGCCCTCCTTGACGGTCACGCCCGGTCCAACAAAAGCCTCAGTGGCGATCCACGCCTTGCGCTCGATGACAATCGGCCTGGGCTGGAGCTGGAACCAGGCATCGTCGGGATCGTGCGTGCCGCCACAAAGGTGCGCCCGCTGGGAGATGATCGCGTAGTCGCCGACAAATAGGCGGTCCATGCAATAGCAGATCACGCCCGGCCCCATAACCGAATGGGCACCCATTTCCAGATTGGGTGGATAAAAGATGCTGGCTGACGGATAGATTCTGGCCGTCCTGTCGATCCTGGCTCCGAAGCAACGCAGCAACAACCGGCGCCAGGCATGGAAGGGAACCGGGGTCCAGCGCCCGAGCAGCCCCCAAACTGTGCCCCAGGCTAGCCGCAGAAGCCGGTGCTTCAGGGAAAAACTCGGGCCACCCTCACGCGGATTGAGTTGCCTGGCGTCAAGCACGCTCATTTCGTTCTCCTCGCGCGTTCCAATGCCAGCTCAAGATCGGCAGCGGCGGCGTCAATATGAAAGCGCTGCCGGAAACACTCCCTTGCCCGCTCGCCCATCTCGCCGCGAGCCGCAGGCGTCAGCGCAAACCAGCGCCGCAATAGCCCGGCGACACCCTCCGTACTATCCGGTTCGACCAGCCCGCTGCCCGTCGCAGCAATCTCGCGCCAGATATTGACCTTGTCGGTGATCAACACCGGGGTGCCACAGGCCATCGCCTCGGCCACCGCGATCCCGAAATTTTCCTGATGCGAGGGCAAAACAAACGCCTCGGCCCCGTAGAATGCGCCATATTTCGCCGCGCCGCTCAACATGCCGGGCCAGTGGATACGCCCGGCAATACCCGCATCCGCTGCCCAGCCCTGCAATCGCGCCTGCAAGCCGCCGGCATCCGGACCGGCAATGACCAGATCGGTGCCCGGCTGCGCCGAGGCGATTTTGGCGAAGGCCTCGACCAGCAGGTCACAGCCCTTTTTCTCGTGCAGCCGCGACAGGAACAGCAAATAGGGCCGCGCCCCGAGAGCCGGGACCAAGGCATGAAAGGCCTCGCGCTGTGCTGCTGATTCCGGCGGCGGCACCGTCGTCCCATAGGCAATGATCGTTTCCCGATAGGCATGACCGTAGAAGACGCCCCGGGCCGACAATCGCTCTTGTTCGGAGGTGAACAGCACCTCCGAGGCGTCCCGCAAAACTTTACCCTGCCACAAAGTCCAGAAAATCTGTTTTGCGACATGCTTGACCCTATAGGTATCGCGGAACCACGGATCCATCATGCCATGGGTAAAGGCCACATAGGGCAGCCCCGACCTTTGGAGCCCCTGCCAGCTGCCGACAGAAGCGTGGTTCCACAGGCCATGGATCACGGCGGCATCGAAGCGACTGGCATTTCGGGCGATCCAGCGCGCCAGCTTCGGCGTATAGCCATAACGCCTGATCATGCGCCCCTGCGGATGCACCGGGTAAGGAAAGGCGGCGACATGGGCCGAGCCCGGCTCGTCCAGCGTTACCACCTCGGTGTCGTGTCCCCTCATGCGCATGGCGTCGGCACAGTGCATCAGACCTTCCACTGGTCCGCCATCCCGCGGGTCGATGCTGGCAATGACGCGGAGGATGTTCACAATGCCTCCGTCAGCAGTAGCGACAGGTTTTTGCGGAAGCTGTCATCGAGATATGACGCCGTGAGCTTTTGTGCCCCCTTTCGTCCCATGACGGCAGCGCGGCTGGGATTGGTGGCGAGGCGACGCATGGAGGATGCCAGGTCAACGATATTTTCCGGATCGACCACAAAACCGTCCTCACCATCCGTCACGATGTCCCGTGCACCTCCAACATGGCCGCAGATCACTGGAAGCCCATGTTTCCAGGCTTCGAGATAGACGATGCCAAACCCTTCTTTTGTTGACGGCAACACGAAAGCGCTGGCGCGCCGGTAGGCGGCATCACGTTCATCATCGCTGACCCGGCCAAGAAACCTCACGCGCTCGCTCCCCTCGAGCGTTTCACTGAGCGCCTGCAATCGCGGCCGCAAAGCGCCATCCCCGATAATCTCGAGCACCGCCCCGCTTTCTCTGGGCATGAGCGCAAAGGCCTGGAGCAGCTTATCGATATTCTTGCCATGATCATGCGCCTCCATGCGGGTCACGCAGAGAAAGACCGGCTGTTGCGGAGAGGTCGGCTTCACCCTGACAGGGCCGTCTATCGCATTGGGCAATATGGCAAATCTGCTGGCCGGGACGTTGAGGCGCTCCGCCATGATGCGTGCCGTTTCCTGGCTGACCGATGCCACACAAGCGACTGCGCGCAGCAGCGCCGGCTCGTACCAACGCCGGCGCCGATATGCCGGATCGTCCCACACCTCGATGCCATGAACGAATAAAATCAGCCTGAGCCGGGGCTTGAACGCTTTCGCCAGCCAGCCCAAAGGTAGGAGATTGATATGGCCGAGCAGCAGCGTATCGGCGCTGCGAGCCGCCCGCAGCGTGGCCCAGGCAAAGCTGAAACGGTCTGTATCGTACCCCCTCGCCAAGGCCCGCACGTCTTTCGGCATGTCTTGGTCAATATCGCGCAGGACATGGATGCACGGGATTGGGTCAGAGGCGGCGGAAATATCG
The DNA here is from genome assembly GCF_015158295.1 of Devosia faecipullorum. Lineage (GTDB taxonomy): Bacteria > Pseudomonadota > Alphaproteobacteria > Rhizobiales > Devosiaceae > Devosia > Devosia faecipullorum. Next base: position 568,850 of record NZ_JACDXV010000001.1, read on the forward strand.
GCCAGACTCGCCGCCACCCGCCGGTTGAACGCTTGCATGCCGCCAAGGCAAGACCACGCATCGAGCGCCAGAAAAACCACCCTGCCCCCGGCCCTCGTCATGGCCCTGCCTTAACCGGACTTGCGCCCAGCGTCGCAAGATCGGTCCTGTAGGTTCTGGCGAACAGCAGGGCGGAAGCGAGCAGCACCACCACATGGACCGCACTGACCGATACCGCCAAATCAATAGACGTTGCGGCAAATGCGACCGAAACCACAAGACTTGCAGCGCTGCTCACAGCCAGCAGCAGGGCAATGGCCCGGTGAGCGTTGATCGCCGACAGGGGGGAGAAAAGACCTGACCAAAGCATCTCGGCCACGACACCGATTGCCATGAAGCCGGTCAGCGCCGCCACGGGCACCACCTCACCACGCGACAGCAACCCGACACCAAAACCGCCGGCAACCTGCATCAGGCCGAGATAGAGCAACACGCCCCCGGCCAGCAGTGCGGCGTGAAAGCGAAAATAGTTTCGCAGTCGCGGCAAATCCCGCCGACCATAGGCAAAGCTGTATTCGGGTGTGAAGGCGAGATTGATCATGTTGGCGGCGGCTATCCCGAGCCGGCTCACGCTGCGCGTGACCGCATACAGCGTCACCACCACCGGGGTGGCAATGGCCCCCAATATGATGACTGGCCCCTGGATCAGAACTGCATGGCTGATGGGTACCAGCATGTAGCTGAGAGCGGGACCGGCAAGCTCTTTCGCCCGCGAAAGCCGGGCTTGAGAAAAACTGATCTTCAGCCAGGGCACGTTGACTCGAAGCCAGACGAGGAGGAAGACGATATTGCCTATTCTGATGGCCAGGCCAGCGAGAGCCGCCAGCGCCAACCCGCCGCCAGTCAGGGCGACGGCAATGAAGGCCGCCGCCTCGCCAAGTCGCCAGGATGCGGCCAGAACTGTTTCCGCCGCCGCATGGCCTTCGCACCGAATACCGGCATAAAACAGCAGGCAGAACTGATAGAGCAGCAGCGACAGAATATGCGCGCCAAGTACCGCCTTCGCCGCGCCTGCGGCCTCCGGGCCGAGATGCAGCATTGCCTCAATGGGCAGCAGAAAAAGCGCCGCTCCGATCAAAATGCCGACAAAGAGCAGGACCAGTCCAAGCAACGCCAAAATGCTTTGAAAGCTTTGCAGCGCACCGTCCCGGTCTCCGGCGGCAACGCGCATGGCCATGTCGTTCTTGGCGATGAAGGTGAAGCCGAAATCGCTGAAGGCCAGCGCGGCGGGTAAGGCGGTCAGCACAACCCAAATGCCGTAGGATTCGATGCCCCAGGCCGAAATGAGCAGCGGCACCGAACCCAATTGCACGACGATAATCGTCGCCTGACTGTAAAGCTGGGCCGCAAGATTTCGATTTATGGGCCGAACATCTGAAATACGCATCCCCTCACCGATATTTCGACTGCTTTTTGCCGATCGTCACGCAGCCAGTTTCCGTCCCGTTCCCCTGTAAAAAAAGCACACGGAACTCAGAACTCCATAGATCCAATATTGATTGGCATGCGGGGTCTCAAATGCCGATCCATTGGCCGCCATGACCACGACCACATAGATCAGCGGAACAAAAAACCTCCGCATTGACCTGCTCTTGAAGGACAGTGCCGTCAGATGCAGCAGGAAAGCTGCCATCGTCAGAATGAAGAAGGGATAGCCGTATTTCGCTGCAATTCTGAACGAGGATTCCGATATGGCGCCGCCACCTTCGAGCGTCCAAAAACCGACGCCATACCGCAACACCTCGGCATCGTGGCCGTGGCCAAACAGGGGTGCTTGCCCAGCAGCTTCCAGCATGACCGCATTGAGAAGCGCCCGCCCCGCAGTAAAATCGCCGAGATAGTCGGCCTGATCCTGCCCAGCGACGGCCCGCACCGTCTCCATCGCGAAATTAAGCAGCTCTGCATCCAATGTAAAAACGACGATAATTCCGACACTCGTCAAATGAATTACCGATTTCATGCGATTGTCATTGAACAATATTTCCAGAGACAGCGCATAAAAAACCAGAAAAATTGCAATATAGGCTGCCGATGATTTCGATAGCAGGATTATCGAGAGCAAAATTCCGATAAGAAAAAATCTGACGCTCTTGGCGAAAAAGGTCGCGCCGCAAGCAAGAGCCAAAAACACGAGAATCGACAGGTCAATGGCCAGACTGTGCCCTGAAGTCCGCTCGTTCAAAATGCGTAGCCGCGCCCCTGCGGCCAGATCGGCAAATGGATCAGCCAGGGACAGGGTTTCGGCAAGCAACACCGAGAACGCTATTCCTGCGACCAGCACCGCCGCCAGGGCCAGGACGGAAAGGTGCAGCGCTCGGCGGAAATCCATTTGCGACAGCGCATACGAAAACAAAACGATGAAGATATCGGCAGCCAGAATTGCGCCTAGATTGACAAGGCTTGCGGCATTTCCCGCGTAAAACACCAGTAATAGCGATAAAAGCGCGAATTTTGCGATATGGACGGCACTCAGGACAAACGAAGTTCTGACAAAAAACAAATACAGGGAAATTAATACATAGACGACATACACAAAGCTAAAATCAACCAGCAGCAGGAACGGCATAGTGCATGCCAGAGCAGCAACAAAACCAATATTGGATCTTCCGCCGAGTTCACCTCGCCCGAGGATATTGTAATGCTCGTGCATTTTTTCGCTTCCGGACCCTGTTGAGGCAAGTGTTTTCGGCCACCAGCCGCGCTTCCTGCGCGCCGAGAATGGCCTGCCCGTCCCATTTCTGTTCGGCTCTGCGCCGGGCCTCTTCGGCCATTTTGCGATAGCCATTTCCATGTGCCAATTGCATTATCGCGCCGGCAAAAGCGGCGGCGTCGCCCGGCGGCGTCACCAGACCACAACCCTCGACCTCTATGGCCAATCCTGTGCCTTTGTCCGCCGTTGCCACCACCGGACGTCCCGATGCCAATATGCCGGTCAGCTTGGAAGGCAGCATGAGGTCGGCGGCGGTCGCGACTTGCGGCAAGAGGTGAATATCGGCCAGCCCGAGCAGAGCGTTGAACCGCTCCTGTGGTTGCAGGTCGTGGAACTGGATATTGTCCAGCCCAATCGCCTGGCGTTCGAGACTGGCGCGATTTGGCCCTTCGCCGCAGATCACGAAGGTGAGGTCCTTCTGGTTCCGGAGCAGCCGCGCCGCCTCGACCACGATTTCAATGCCCTGCTTATTGGCAATGGCGCCTGAATAGAGCGCCACTTTCTGCGTGGTGATGTTCCATTCCGCCCTATAGGGCGAGGGCTCGTGCATCGGCCGGATCGCCTCAATATCGGCCCAGTTGCGGAACTCGGCGATCCGCTCCGCCGCTACGCCCTTCTCGGCCAATTTTCTGCACATTTGCGGAGAAACGGCGCTGACGCTGTCGAAGGCGCCCAGCACCTTGGCTTCGAGCCAGCGCGCCAGCCACCCGGCCCTCTTGCCATCCTTGAGCAGGCCCATGGCGAAGGCGGCTTCCAGCTCGAAATCCTGAATATGCAGCCAGCTGCGCGCGCCGCAAAGCGCTGCCGCCATCCGGGCAATAGGGGCAGCGATCAGCGATGGCGCAATCGTGAGCACAACGTCGGGACGCCAGGCTATTGCCCTCGATAGTGCTGGAACGAGCGCACTCAGGGCAAAGCTGGCATGATGCAGCAGACGCTTCGCTCCCGATGGGTTGCGCGGGACATAATGCGGCACCCTCGTAATATCGACGCCGCGCTCGATCCCGCGCCCAACGGCCAGCGCATTGTGGCCGTCCATGATTTTCCAGGCTGGATAATAGGGCCGGCCCGCGACGACCTGAACCTTGTGGCCGCGACTGGCAAAGTCCTCGGCCATGCCCGTCGTATAGACGGCGATACCGATTTTTTCAGGCGCGTAATTGAGTCCAATTATGAGGATTTTCATGCGCCGCAGGCCTCCGCCAAATGGGCGAGAAACCAGGAATAGACCTCTTCGATCCCTCTCTTGAGCCCGATCCTCGGTTCCCAACCCAAGCTGCGAAGCTTATCAATTGCCATCAACTTGCGCGGCGTGCCGTCAGGCTTGCTCAGATCGTGCGCCACCCTGCCATCGAAGCCGACTGCGGCGGCGATCATGAGCGTCAGCTCATGAATGCTTATGTCCTCCCCCGAGCCGACATTGACGTGGTCATCGCCCGAATAGGTCTTGAACAGATGCACGCAGGCATCGGCGCAATCGTCCACATGCAGGAATTCCCGCCGCGCCGTGCCCATGCCCCAGATGACGATTTCCTCCGCGCCACGGCCCTTGGCCTCATGCGCCTTGCGGATCAGCGCCGGCATGACATGGCTGGACGCAAGATCGAAATTGTCGCCGGGACCGTATAGATTTGTGGGCATGGCCGAGATGAAATCGTCGCCATATTGGCGGCGATAGGCCTGGCACAGCTTGATGCCGGCGATTTTGGCTATGGCATAATATTCATTGGTCGGCTCAAGCGCGCCGGTCAACAGCGCGTCCTCGCGAATCGGCTGCGCGGCAAATTTCGGATAGATGCAGGAGGAACCGAGAAACAGCAATTTCTTCACGCCGGCCTCGTGGGCCGCATGAATAACATTGGTTTCCATGATCAGGTTGTCATAGAGGAATTCCGCCGGAAAGCTGTCATTGGCGAGAATGCCGCCCACCTTTGCCGCCGCGACGATGACGCCATCCGGCCGGCCTTCGGCAAGAAAGCGCTCCACCTGGTCCTGCCGTCTGAGGTCAACCCGGTCGCGCCCGGCAAGGATTACCTCGCAGCCTTCCCGGGCCAGCCTGCGGACGATGGCACTGCCCACCATGCCCCGATGTCCGGCGACCCAGATGCGCTTGGCTGTCAGGTCAAACATGGCGCGTCCTCCTTCAGTCCGGCGGCTCGCATCGCGCGCAGGTCTTCGCGCACCATTTCGGCCGCCAGTTCGCGCGCTAAAATCGTGGGCTTCCAGCCGAGCTTTTCCCGCGCCTTTGTCGCATCGCCCCGCAGCAATTCCAGTTCCGTGGGGCGAAAATAACGCGGATCGACTTCCACGAGACATCGGCCATTGGCGGCGTCATAGCCTTTCTCCTCGCTGCCCTCCCTCCGCCAGATCAGCACGATGCCGACTTCGGCAAAGGCCCATTCCGCGAAGTCCCGAACGGCATTGGTCTCACCGGTTGCCAGCACGTAATCATCGGCGATGTCCTGCTGAAGCATGCGCCACATGCCATCGACATATTCTCTCGCGTGCCCCCAATCGCGCCTGGCGTCCAGATTGCCGAGATAGAGCCTCTCCTGCCGCCCGAGATGGATTGCGGCCACCGCCCGGGTGATCTTGCGGGTGACAAAGGTTTCGCCCCGCAGCGGGCTTTCATGATTGAAAAGGATGCCGTTGGAGGCATGCAGGCCATAGGCCTCGCGATAGTTCACCACGACCCAATAGGCATAGAGCTTCGCCGCCGCATAGGGTGAACGGGGATAGAAGGGCGTGGCCTCGTTTTGCGGTTCTTCCTGCGCCAGCCCATAGAGCTCCGAAGTCGAAGCCTGATAGAAGCGAACCTTCTCCACCAAGCCGAGAATGCGGATCGCCTCCAAAAGGCGCAGCGTGCCCAGACCATCGGCATTGGCGGTATATTCGGGCGTCTCGAAACTTACCTGCACATGGCTTTGCGCCGCCAGATTGTAGATTTCGTCGGGTTGGCATTCCTGCACGATGCGAACCAGGTTGGTCGCGTCGGTGAGATCACCGTAATGCAGTATGAAGCGCGGGTCGACGACATGCGGATCCTCGTAGATATGTTCGATACGTTCGGTATTGAACGACGAGGATCGCCGCTTCACGCCATGGACGACATATCCCTTTTCGAGCAGAAGCTGCGCCAGATAGGCCCCATCCTGGCCCGTAATGCCAGTGATCAAGGCGACTTTTCTGTTGTTCATGGCCACTTCCCCCCAAAGCCTGCCAGAAAAACAAAGATGAATGTCTATTCACGCCAAATAAAAATACGCGGCCGTGTCGCTCCGTTGAAGCGAAGCCGCAGAATATGCGCACAGGACAGCAAGCGTGATTTTGCTCTCCGCGCTCAGAAGAAGTGAGTATTCTCACTAATGTCACACAACATTTTCAACTTGTCGATAACCATACCTCCACCTTGTGACTATCGGTGGAAAGTCAATCCGCTGGCGTCATATTTCCAGGCGCTGTCGAGAACTCAAAAGCGTAGACCCGTGTCTGAATTTGGACAGTGCAAGCCTCGGCATACACGGCACTGGATCGTGAAGTACGCCACTGCGGCGAGCGAAGGCCCTTCGGGCTCCCGGTGCGAGAACACGGGCCAATCAGATCATCCGTAGTCGAGCCATTTCAAATATGCATAGATACTGGCGCAACACGGTCAGAATATTGAGCGCAGCCACCATCCATCGGAAAAAAAATTCGAATTCATCGGATCGCGCAATAGTTCGGGAGACGTCCGTGGTGATTAAGAATATTCGCGCTGAAGATTACATCGTCAAAGAGCTTGAGCGTCACCAGATTTGACCTGCAAGGATCATTCATGGAAGCCGAAATCGATCTCCGCGCAATTTTAGGCTTTCTCGGGCGGCAGCTTCGCCTCATCCTCGCTGTTTTTCTCGCCGTTCTGGTCGCTGCGTCGGCGCTTGTCTTCGCCATGACCCCGCTATTCACCGCGACAACGCTGGTCATGGTCGATCCGTACGACAGAAATTTGCTTCTGCCGCAGAACCAGCTTGGCCCCGCGCCGCCGGCCGATGTCCGCGTCGAAGGCGAGGTATTGCTGGCTCGGTCGGACAATGTGCTCCTCACGGTCATCGAGCGCGAAAATCTGGTCGATAGCGACGAATTCGGCCCCGATCAGGGTCTTGCCGGCCTACTGTCTTTTCTACGCGAACCCAGCCCGCCCAATCCTGAGGAAGCGCTGCGCCAGACGTTGCGCAAGCTCGATGCACGGGTCAGCGCAAAGCGGCATCGGGGAACCTTTCTGTTGTCCATTTCGGCAAGCTCGGTCGATCCGGATCGGGCGGCGCTTTTGGCCAATGCGGTGGCCAAGGCCTATATCGACACGCAAGTCACCGCCAAGATCCAGAGCACCATGAATGCGCACGACGTATTGCGTGGGCAGGTCAATGCCGCGCGCGAGAGCGTCATCGACAGCGACGGCTCATTTGACAGTTTCATCGATACCAATCTGGACACGATCATCCGGCAGACCGGCAATGCCGAGCTCGCCGACATTCATGCCGAAATCGGCATGCTCGCGGCCCTGCGCCAATCCGAAGCCACCGAAATGGCGTCATTGCAGATGCAATTGGTTCAGCGCGAATACGCTGCTTTTACCACAGGTCTGGCCGACGCCGCCGTCACCAGCCTGGAGCGGGAGAGACAGGAGCTTCTCGACCAGCTCGAGCGTAGCGGCGCCACTGCTGCCGAAACGGATTTGCAAGCTCGCCTGGCGCAGGTCGAAGACAATCTGCAATCGCGGGGCACCCAGGCCATTTCCGACCGCCAGGCCGAAATCCAGCGCATGCACGCCATTGAGACATCCTCGCGCCAAAGCCTGCGAACCGCCATTCTGTCCGGCGGATTGTCCCGCGACACGCTCGCCGAAATCTACGACCTGCAGCAGCAGGCTGAGTTGGCCCGGCGTCAATACGACCAGTTGATGGCACGGTCCCAGCAATTGCAGGCGGAATCGGCGCTCCAGCTCGCCGATAGCCGGGTGGTTTCCCCGGCCTTGCGGCCAGGCAGCGCCAGCTTTCCCAATATTCCCAATCTGTTGCTGCTCGCGGCGGCCATCGGTCTCGCCGCCGGCATCATCGTGGCATTTCTCTGCGAGCGCTTCGTTGGCGGCATCACCTCAGACGATCAACTGGCAATCATCGCCCGAACCAAGACCGCCCTGCCCGTGCCCCGCGCCAAAAAACAACCCGATCACCACAGCATTGCCGATCTCGTCGTCACCGCGCCGATTTCAACATTTTCGGAAGCGATAAGGCGGATTCGCACCACGATTGACCACACGCTCGCCGTCAGGCTGGACGCAGATCCAGAACGCGCGCCGATCATCATGGTCACATCGGCCGCGCCCCTGGAGGGCAAAACCACTATGGCCCTGGCGCTGGCCCGGTCCTATGCTCAGGCTGGCCGCAATACTCTGCTGATCGATTGCGACCTGCGGCGGCCGGCGCTGCATGATCATCTCGGCGTGGAAGCCTCGGAGGGCCTGACGAACACGCTGAAATCCGGCGCACCGCTGGACAATTTCCGCACCGCGATGACCGAAGACCGGCAAACCGGCCTGCTCACTCTTATCGGCTCGCGGGCCAGCAGCGCCGCGACGGATCAATTGGTGGCCGGCCGGAATTTTGATCGCCTGCTGAATGCCGCCGCCCAGGCCTTCGAAATCGTCGTGCTGGATACCCCGCCCCTCGGGCCGATCGTGGACGGCACCTACATTGCTCGAAAATCCGACGTGGTGCTCATGGTGGTCAATTGGGCGTCCACTGCTCAGCAGGACATCCGCAAGGCTCTGCTATCGCTGGAAGCGGCTACCGGCGCGCATACGCGGCTCATTCCCGTGCTTAACCAGCAAAAGCGTTCCGCGCCCGCCTATTCTCGACGCTCCGGCGGCCTCTACGCCGACACGGGACCGGCGCCCCCCTGATGCGTTCGTCCGGGGCCCGGCATCGGCCAAATTCGCCTAGCTGCCGGTGCCACCGCTGAACTCGCGCCGCAGGGTCCGCAGCAAGATCCGGCAATCCAGCGCCAGGCTCCAGTTCTGAATATAGGCGATATCGTGGTTGATCCTGTCCACTGCCAATCCCGGCTCCGCTATCGGTCCACGCAAACCATTGGCCTGCGCCCATCCGGTAAGGCCCGGCCGGACATTGGTTCGCAGGTGATAATAGGGCACGACCTCCCGATAGAGCCGGCCGGCAACACGCATATCGGGCACGTGCGGGCGAGGGCCGACCAGCGACATGTCGCCCATCAGCACGTTGATGAGCTGCGGCAGTTCATCCATGCTGGTTTTGCGCAGGAAATGTCCCAGCGGCGTGATCTGCTCTACGTCCGACCCGCCCCGCATCGACCTGAATTTATAGACGTCAAAAAGCTTGCCGCCCAAGCCTTCGCGCTGCTGGCGGAAGAAAACCGCCCCCGGACTGGTCACCTTGACCAGCACGGCCACGCCGACCAGCAAGGGCAGCAACAACACGAGCCCGACAAACGCCAGCGCAAGATCCAGCGCGCGCTTGGAAAAGCCATTGACGCGAAGGCTGTCCACCGCCGCCGGAACCGCAATGCTCTGCATGCGCAGCTTCAGCCCGCTCTGGCTGAGACACAGCCCTTGTCCGTCAAGGACAGCCATGCCGGAGCCAACGGCTGCGTCCCGCGACGGCCTATTCGCGATGGCGGTCCAATCGTACAGTGTCATCGTACTCTCGACGAATTTATGACTGTAGAATGAGCTTTACCCGGCGTCGCACATGCCGTCGTCGCAACAACAATATCCAGCTGGCAATTAGATCGGCCCGCATGCCATGCATAGGACGACGCATCCCCGGCATCGCCGCCACTACGTAGAGTAACGAAGCTGGTTTCCAGCCGCAGGTCAAGCCGGCGCAGCAGATAGTCTAAAAAGCCAGATCGACCCCGCCCCCGGTCTCGCGCGCGGCGATGGCCATGCCCCAATCGAGCAGCGAGCGTGCCAGCTCGAGCGTCGGCGCCTCCACATAGCAGCGCAGTTCCGGCGCATTTCCCGAGGCTCGAAAATGCACCATGCCTTGGGGCGACAGGTGAAACTGCATGCCATCGATCGGCGAAAGCCTTCCGATACGGCGAGGTGCGAACAGGGCCTCGGCATAGTCCTTCTCTTCCCCAAGCCGCCGCAGGAAATGCGCGCTGCGCTCGCTCGGCACGTCGGGCAGACGGTCGGCGAGTGCAACTTGCAGCGGCAAATCCGCCACCAGAGCGTTGATAGTCTGCCCACGCTTTGCCGCCGCGCCCAGCACGCAAAGCAGCGGCAAGATGGCGTCGCGCGTCTCCAGCGGCGACAGGAGGCGCCCATTCGTCATGACGTCCTTGCCGACGAAGGTTCCGCCATTGGCCTCGAAACCAATGGCTGGCCCATCCGCTCTGGCAAGCCCCTCCACCACATAGGGCGATCCCACCCGCGTGCGGATGACGGCGGAGAAATAGCCCATGCGTTCGATGGCCGAATTGGACGTCACCGGAGTGACCACGCTGCGCGCGCCGAGATAAGCGGCGGTGACGAGCCCAAGAATGTCGCCGCGCACGAACTCGCCCTTGGCGTCCATAAGCAGCGGTCTGTCGCCATCGCCATCGGCCGAGACCACGGCGTCGAGCCCATGCTGTTCGACCCAGTTGCGCAACGGTTGGAACACCGCGTCTCCAAAGGCCTCGGTATCGACCGGAACGAACCCGTCAATGCGTCCGAGACTGATCGTTTCCGCCCCGAATTGGCGGAGAATTCTGGTCAGAAAGTCGCGCGCCACGCTGGAATGTTCGAAAACGCCGATACGCAATCCCGCCAGCGCCTCCTTGGGCAGCAAATGGTCGAAGCGCTCGACATAGCGCTCCGAGGCCAGCTCGAACTGGTCCTGCGAAACGAAATCCCGATCAGCAATCTCTTCGTCGCGCAGCGCCGACATTATGCCGGCTTCATCGGCTTTGCTGATCTCCCCGCCCGGCAGGTAGAATTTCAGCCCATTCCGGTCCGCCGGAATATGGCTGCCGGTGATCATGATGGCCGGACCACCCAATGCCATGGCGTGATTGGCAAGGGCCGGAGTGGGGATGGCGCCGCAATCGATGGGCGACAAACCCGCCTCTGCAATGGCAATGGCGCAATCGCGCTGGATGGCGGCGCTGGAGGGGCGAAAGTCACGCGCGAGGAACACCTGCCCGCCCCCAATCATGCCGATCCGGGAGAGATGGCGCAGAAACGCAGCGGTATATTGCCTTGCCGACTGCCCTTCGAGTTCCACGGCAAGGCCACGCAGGCCACTCGTTCCAAATTTCAGGCTGCTTCCATGCATATCGCTCATCTGATCCCGGTATAGCGGTAATAAGGCCCGAACCAGTCGATGAAGTGACGCACGCCCGTGGCCAAAGGCGTTGCAGGCAGCCTGCCGACCAGGGTCTCCAATAGCTTGGTATCGGCATCGGTGGCAAATACGTCACCCTGCTGCATCGGCAGCATATTCATCTGCGCTGGGCGCCCGATAGTGTCCTCGACTGCCCGGATGAAATCCATGAGAACGGTCGGATGTCCGCCGCCAATATTCACCACCCGAAAGGGCGCCACCGGCGAGAGACTGTCATGGGCGACCGGCTGGCCCATTTCCGGCACGACCGGGATCAGGCCGGCAATGGCATTGATGAGATCGTCCACATAGGTGAAGTCGCGGCGCATCTTGCCTTGTCCATAGACGTCGATGGCTCGGCCCTCGAACATGGCGCTAGCGAATTTGAACAGCGCCATGTCGGGCCGCCCCCAAGGCCCATAGACGGTGAAGAACCTCAGACAGGTCGCCGGAATTCCAAACAAATGCGAATAGGAATGCACCATGGCTTCGCCAGATTTCTTGGTCGCCGCATAGAGCGAAACCGGTCCGTCGGCGCGGTCGGTTTCGGCGAAGGGCAATTTGATATTGCCGCCATAGACCGAACTGGTGGAGGCAAAAATCAGGTGTCGCGGCGGCGTGGCGCGCGCCGCTTCCAATAGATTGGCGGTGCCGACCAGATTGGACTGGATATAGCTCTGCGGCGCTTCGATGCTGTAGCGAACCCCCGCCTGCGCCGCCAGGTGCACGATAATGTCGGCCCTGGCATCCGCTATGCTTTGCGACAGCAATGCGGCATTTTCCAGCATGCCTTCGACCTGCCGAAATTTGGCGGACCGGGCCAGAATCTCGAGCCGCGCGCGCTTCAGGGCGGGATCGTAATAATCGGTAACCCCGTCATATCCAGTCACGTCATGGCCCGCATCCAGCAGATGCCGCGCGAGATGAAATCCAATGAACCCGGCTGTACCCGTAATGAAAACTTTCACGAACCACCTGTGCCGATATGTTCAGTGCGGGCATATCCTGCCGAAAAACAGGGCCGTCGGGCAAGCACCGACAATCAGCGCCACCCCATCGCAATCCGCGACAGTTTACAGAATTAGCCTTCCCCGTGCCATCGTCATTGCCGGCTCGTCCGGGCGATCCGGTGCACAATGCCGCCAATCACCACTATTGCTGATAGAGCTGGGTAAAGAATGCAGCGCCGACTTCTCCATCCTCCATCGCCCTCGTCGCCGCCTCGGGCTCGGTCAGGAACAGGCCGGTAAAGGACATGTCTTCTCGCGAAAAGCGCGATGGGATTGGCGGTGGCGATTCCCGGCCCGCGCCCTGCCCCGCAGCCTGCTGCGTGGAAAAGTTCGCGCTCGGCTCCGACGCATGCTTGGCGGTCAGCACCTGATAGACCTGCCTTATGGTGCGCGCCGCTCCGCTCTGGTCGTAGAAAATCGCCCTATTGGCCTGCGCCTGCCGCGGAAACAGATTGACCGCCACCTGATCGGGATTTTGCAGGCCGGCGCGAAACATTTTCTCGGCGCCCTGCGCACCGAGAAAATGCGCGATATAGAGTTCACCCGGGCTGGGCATGCGCCCGAACGCCGTCTTGAGATAGTCGCCGTTCGACCGTGTGAAGGCGGCGGCAAGATCGGCGGCGATCTGCGGGTCTTCGCGCAGTTTCAGGATCTGGGCCCGCCGCGCCGGATCGCGCACCACATAATCGCCGCCGGAAACCTCGATCTGGTCGGCATAGGCCTGATAGCCCAGGCGCGGTCCGTCCTGCTTCATCACCTGGAGCCAGGTGCCTTCGAGGAATTGAAACAGCCCCACCGCCGACGATGTGCCCGCCTTGGCTTGCGGGTTGAGGCTGCTTTCTCGGATCGCGGTCTGCAACAGATAGCCAAAATCCACCCCGCTGCGATTGCTCGCCGATGTCAGCGCGCTGGCGAGATTCTGGGGAATCGAAATCGGCTGAACACCCATTATCGGGCTTTCACATGGGAATCGCAGGTTAACGGATCATTGCGGTAACGCGTTAATAAGCCATTAACCAAGCCTAAGGCGCGGTTAAGATCTGTCCTGCCAGCGCGTCACCACCTCGGCCAGCGCCGGGCGGGGCCGGTCCTCGATCAATGTGGCAGGCGTGCCGACATGCACGAAACCAACGAATTGCTCGCCCTGCCCGGCTCCCAGCATCTGCGCTGCCTCCGCATCGAAGGTGAACCAGCGCGTCACCCAGCATGCAGCATAGCCAAGGGCAAAGGCCCCATGCACCAGATTGAAAGCGACATTGCCCGCCGACAGAACCTGTTCCAGTTCCGGCACTTTCGGATGGTCCTTGGGAGCCGAAATCACGCCGATGGTGAGGGGCGCTGGCAGGAAACGGTTGCGCTCCACCTCCAGCCCCGCTTCGTCGAGGCCAGGATTGCGCCGCGCGGCGATCTCCGCCAGCCTCTCACCGGCGGCACGGCGCGCCTCGCCCTCGATGACGACCAGCCGCCAGGGCGTGATCTTGCCGTGATCGGGCACCCGCGTGGCAATGGTCAACAGGGTTTCGATCTCTTCCGCCGACGGCCCCGGCTCCTTGAGAAAGGCCAGCCCCACCGAGCGGCGGGTCAGCAGATAATCGCGCAGGGCGGGATTGGCAGGCATCACATTCTCCTTTGTCGGCAGACTGATACCCCCCAACTCTGCCCACGGCAAAGGGAACAGCGCGAAAAAGCTGCGATCGGCCACTGCCCTGTTTAAAAGCCCTGCCGTTTGTGACACAGCTTTTCCCCAATCGCGGTCTAGCTTTACTGGAAGGATTCGGCCGCCCTTTCGACACGGCTGCCCGGGAGTTCTCATGCGTTTCGTAGCGCTTATCGCGATAGTTCTCGGATTGACCGGCCTTGCCCTCCCGCCAGTCTCCATCATGCCCGTCGCGGCGCAGGAGCAGGCGGATTTTCCACCCCTGCCCCGCCCCCGGCCCGACCGCAACGCCGCCGAAACTCCTCCGCCGCCGGTGCCGACCGCTGAGCAAAGCGCGGCCACAGAGGCAATCGCGGCACTGACCCGGGCGCCGCAACCCGTGAGCCTCACGGCCCGCATAACTGGCGAGGGCATGCCCATCCCCAGCGGCCTGATCTGGCGGGTTTTTGATGCCGCGCCGGACGCCAATGGCGAATTGGCGCTGGTCGCCAAGACGGAAAGCGGCAATGCCAGCCTCGAACTACCGCCCGGCGAATATGTGGTGCACCTTGGCTATGGCCGGGCACAGATCAGCGAAAACCTCTCGGTCCAGCCCGGCGGCAGCCATCTGGACATCGTGCTTGAGGCTGGCGCTTTGCGGCTCAATTCCGCCGTCACCGGCGACATTGCCATTTCCCCGTCTCTGCTGAAATTCGACATCCTCACCACCGGCCCGGGTGCCGAACGAGCCGTGGTTGCCGAAAATATCCCTCCTAACGAAATCGTCACGCTCAATGCCGGCACCTACCAGGTCGTTTCGCATTTCGGCCAGATCAATGCCGTCGTCCGCGCTGATCTGCGCGTCGAGCCGGGCCAGCTGACCGATGCCACGCTTTATCACCACGCCTCCGAAGTCTCGTTCAAGCTGGTTTCCGAAGCGGGCGGCGAGGCCATTGCCGACGTCGAATGGACGGTCAAGAGCGCCGACGGCACGACGATTTTCACCGAGCGCGGCGCCTTCCCCTCTGCCGTGCTCTCCGAGGGCGAATACCTCGTCTTCGCGAAGCTGGGCGACCAAGTCTATAATCGCGAAGTGGAAGTGCGTCCCGGTGCGCAGCGGGAGATCGAAGTTCTGACCTCGATTTATTGAAGTCAGGCCCGCCCCCACATGCCACCCTCAGGTCGTTGCAGAACAAGGAATGCTCGCCTCGAGCGCGAGGGAGACTATCTCGGCGGAGCAGGCGGGGCCTGTTCCCCACCCGCAAAGCGTCACCCTCGGGCCTGACCCGAGGGCTTTGGCAAAGGAGCCCCCGCTCAAACCTTCCGCGCCAGGTCGTGGCGCGGCTGTCACGCTTGTATTCATATTCTTCACCCCCCCTCGACTCCGAGGTGTCTTCGGTTGAATCTTATTCTGCCCCCCATCAGAAATTTCGTATGAAACGGGAGAAATTTATGGTCTTCAACTCAACCGCCTTGCGCGCTCTTCCTGCTCTGGCCGCTGCCTGCCTGCTTAGCGTCGCCCTGCCCGCCAGCCCGGCCTTGGCTCAGAAGACCAAGACCAAGACCAAGACGCCGCCCGCGCCTACGTTTGCCGTCGATCATTCCGTCTCCATCCCCAGCCTCGATGCAGTGGATTCTAACGTCTCCGACGAAGTACTTACCGCCATTTTGTCCGGCGCCATTGCCGAGAACGCCGACGCGCTGGCCGGGCTCGACGCCGCCAGCATCACCGTGCCCGAAATCGCGGTCGCCATTTCAACCCGGCACGGCGAGACCAGCACCCAAACCGTCTTCACCCTCAACGACTTGGTGCTGACCAACGTGGTGGACGGCGTTGCCACGACGATCAGCCTCGGCAGCATCGACATATCCAGCGACGAGGCCAACGCCGCTTTCGGCACCATGTCGGCGGCCAATTTCGACATCGGCGGCATGCTGGGTGTCTATGGCCTCGTGGATACCGGGGGCCGCACGACAATCGAGACCATCTACACCGATTTCTCCGCCAGCGGCGGCAGCCTGACGGGAGATGGGTTGGAATGCAATATCGGCGCGGTCTCGGGCGCCGAATTCAAGGCAAGGCCCCTCAAGACCTCTTTCGTTGACATGATGGCGCTGGCCCAGGCGATGGAAGACGATCCCGATTCCATCGATCCCGCTTTGATCGGCCACGTCGCCAGAATGTATGCGGACATTTTCACCGCCTTCGAAACTTCCGAAATCAGGTTCGACGGCATGTCCTGCGACGGCCTCGACGATGATGGCCAGGTCATGAATTTCGACATTACCGGCATCGTGATGGGTGCCATGTCGCCCGGCATCTATCCCTCGATCGCCATGGACGGCTTCAGCGTCGTGGTGGACGGCGAGGGTGAGGTCACGCTCGACAATCTCACCATCAAGCCCATGGACCTCAGCGCTGCCATCGCGACGTTGGAAAATCTGCCCGCCAATGTCGATGAAGCCTGGTTCGATGCAAATGCGCGCCTGCTCGTTCCGGCTATGGACGGCTTTTCCTTCGCCGGCCTGACGATCGACATTCCCGATCCCGACGATGAAGACGCCCGCATTCTCGCCAATATCGGTGGCTTCGACCTGTCCCTGGCCAATTACGTCAACGGCATCCCCTCCGACATCGATATCTCGGCCAGCAATGTGCAGGCGACGCTACCCGAGGGCGGTGACGAAGCCATCGAGCAGCTTCGAGCCCTGGGCATTACCGAGGTCGACGCCAGCCTGCGTCTCGCCGCCGCCTGGGACGAGGCTTCCGAAACCATCACCATCAAGGAAATCTCTGCCAGCGGCGTCGATCTGGGCACCATCGCTCTCGCCGGCACGATCGCCAATGCCAGCGCCGATCTGTTCGCGCTGGATGAAAACACCGCCCTCATGGCCGGCATGAGCGTGGCCGTGAAAAGCCTCTCGATGAGCGTGTCCGATGCCGGCCTCGTTGACCTGGTCCTGAACATGGTTGCTGCCGAGCAAGGCGGCGACGTCACGCAATTGCGTCCGATCTATGCCGATCTGGCCAAGGGTACTCTGATCAGCCTGCTGGCCGGGGTCGCCGATGCAGCCAAGCTGGGCGATGCCGTCGGCGGTTTCATCAAGGGCGAGGCAAAAACCCTCGAAATCGGTATCACCGCGAAGAATGATCCGGGCCTCGCCATGGAAGATTTCATCGCCGCCGAAGAAAACCCCGCCTCGCTGCTGGGCAAAGTGAATATCAGCGCCGACGCCAGGTAGACGGCAGGCCGTCCATCAGCCAGGGCATCCCCCGCCCCATCCCTTCGATCGTCACCACCCGGCTCGTCCGGGTGGTCCAGGCGATAGTTCAACACATTGGATTGCCCGGACAAGCCGGGCAATGACGATGGGGTGGGCATCTGCCCTCAATCCTAAAGACCGTTCGCCACCAAGAAGGGCAAGGCCAACACCAGCGCCCCACCAATCGAAGCGAATAAACCGCCTTCAGACCATCCTTCGAACCCATCCCCTCCGTCGTCACCACCCGGCTCGTCCGGGTGGTCCACGCGATGGTTCAACACGCTGGATTGCCCGGACAAGCTGGGCAATGACGATGGGATGGAGCGCGTCCATCAAAAAGCTGGTGAGGTTGTCGTGGCGGCGAGCCCCCGTTCGCGCCCGGGATCAGCTCCGGCTTTCCCGACTAATCTTCGTCCGGACGCCCGCGCATCTGCTTGATTTCGGACCGCTTCGACTTGCCCTCCAGCCGGCGCTTTTTCGATGCCAGCGTGGGACGCGTCGCGATGCGCGGCTTGGGTGGATAGGCCCCCTCGCGGATCAGCGCCACCAGCCGCGCCAACGCTTCGGCCCGGTTGAGGGGCTGATCGCGGTGGGAATTGGAGATGATGACGATCACCCCGTCCTTGGTCAGCCGGCTACCTGCCAGCGCCGCCACGCGCCGCTTCACCGGCTCCGACAGGCTGGAGGAATTGACCAGGTCAAAGCGCAATTGCACCGCGCTGGCCACCTTGTTGACATTCTGGCCGCCCGGCCCCGAGCCGCGCACGAATGTCTCTTCGACCTCAGCCGGATCGATGGAAATGGAGCGGGTGACAAAGATGGGGTCAGCCATTTTTCCTCCGCTCCTTTCCTGCTCAGCGCTTCCACCGCCCGGTGAAATAGACTTCCTCGTCGTGGATGACGCGGCCCTTTTCGGTGGTCCGGAATTTCCCCGGCTCCACCTCTTCCACCCATTTCTTCTTCAGCATGCCGGCAAAGGTCTTTTCGCCAATATCCTTGAAGTCATCCGGGCCGAGGATCTTGTCCTCGCCCAGATGGTAGAGCGCCTTCATTTCGCGGTTCGACGGACGCTGCGGCATCAGGCTGCCTTTTCGGCTTTTTCCTTGAGGTCCGGCGGGTTGGCCTCGGCCATCAGGTCCACCAAAGCGTCCATGAACGGGCGCACCTGCTGGCCTTCAGCACCGAGCCGGCGCACCGACACATTGCCTTCTTCGGCCTCGCGCCGCCCCACCACGAACATCAGAGGCACCTTCTGCACCGAATGCTCGCGCACCTTGTAATTGATCTTTTCGTTGCGCGTGTCGATTTCGGCCCGGATACCAGCCGCGCGCAATTGCCTGACCAGCTTTTCGGCGTAATCATCGGCTTCCGAAACGATGGTCGCCACCACCACCTGGGTCGGGGCGAGCCACATCGGCATCTTGCCGGCATAGTTCTCGATCAGGATGCCGATGAAGCGTTCCAGTGACCCCAGGATCGCCCGGTGCAGCATGACCGCATATTGCCGGCTGCCGTCCTCGGCCACATAGGTGGCGTCCAGCCGCTCGGGCAGCACATAATCGAGCTGCAATGTGCCCACCTGCCAGGAGCGCCCGATAGCGTCCTTCAGATGGAATTCGAGCTTGGGCGCATAGAATGCCCCTTCGCCTTCGGCGATCTCGAAATCATAGCCCGTGGCGCGCAACGCATCGCCCAGCGCCTTTTCCGCCGCATCCCAGCGCTCGATGGTGCCGCCAAACTTTTCCGGCCGCGTCGCCAGTTTGATGACGACATTGTCGAAGCCCATATGACCGTAGACCGAATAGAGCAGATGCACGAAATGCTCGGTTTCGGACTGGATCTGGTCCTCGCGGCAGAAAATATGCGCGTCGTCCTGCGTCATCTGCCGCACGCGCATCAGGCCATGCAGCGCGCCATGCGCCTCATTACGATGGCAGCAACCGAATTCCGCCATGCGCAGAGGCAGATCGCGGTAAGACTTGATGCCCTGGTTGAAGATCTGCACATGCGCCGGGCAGTTCATGGGCTTGAGCGCCAACAGGTCGCCCACATCCTCGAAAACCGGCTTGTCGTCCTCGGTATTGGGCACCTGGTCGGGCACCACGAACATGTTTTCGCGGTATTTGCCCCAATGGCCCGACTGTTCCCAGAACTTGGCATGCATCAACTGGGGCGTCTTGACCTCGACATAACCCGAGGCATCGAGGCGGCGGCGGATATAGGCTTCCATCTGGTTGTAGATGGTAAAGCCGCGCGGGTGCCAGAACACCGACCCCTGCGCTTCCTCCTGGAAATGGAACAGGTCGAGATCGCGGCCAATGCGGCGGTGATCGCGCTTTTCCGCCTCTTCCACCATGGTGAGATAGGCGTCCAGTTCCTCGCGCGTTGCAAAGGCAGTCCCATAGATGCGGCTCAGCACTTCGCGATTGCTGTCGCCCCGCCAATAGGCGCCTGCCACCTTGGTCAGCTTGAAGGCCTGCCCGACATCCTTCACCGAGCGCATATGCGGCCCGCGGCAGAGGTCGATCCACTGGCCTTGCTTATACATTTTCAGCGATTGGTCGGCGGGAATGGCGTCCACCAGTTCCACCTTGAAGTCTTCGCCCCTGGTGCGGAAGAAGTCCTTGGCCTGGTCGCGCGTCCATACTTCCTTGGTAAAGGCCGCGCCACGCTCGACGATCTCGGCCATCTTCTTTTCAATGACGCGCAGTTCTTCTTCCGTGAACGGGCCCGCCGGACGATAAAAGTCGTAATAGAACCCGTTTTCGATCACCGGCCCGATCGTTACCTGCGTATCGGGCCAGAGTTCCTGCACCGCCTCGGCCAGAACGTGAGCTGCGTCGTGCCGGATCAGCTCCAGCGCCTCTTTCGAGCCGCTATCGCGCGTCACGAATTCTATTCGGCCATCGGCGTCCAGCGCGTCCGCCAGGTCGGACAATACGCCGTTCCACTTCATGGCAACGGTCTTCTTGGCCAGCGACTTGGAGATGCCCTCGACCACGGTGGTGCCGGTGGTGCCGCGCGGAAAGTCGCGAACTGCACCATCGGGGAACGTCACCTTGATCGACATTTTAGGTCTCCAGAAATAAGTTTGCCGCCGCGGAAATCGCGGCAAGGCGGCCTGAATAGCACGATTTCCATATCCTGCCAGCCCTCAGGCCTACGCTGGCAGACCAAGATCGCCGCAGCTTTCAACCATCGTCATCGCCGGGCCTGTCCCGGCGATCCATGATGGCGGTGAAATGGATCGCCCGGACGAGCCGGGCCATGACGTGTCATTGAAATGCCGACGCCTCTCACGAAAGCGCTATTTCCACCGCCCATAGCGCCACGGCAAATACCACCGCCCCGGTTCAGGCACGCTTTCCGGTACCGGGTCATAGCCATGTGTACCGCCGGGGCGACAGCGCCAGAACCGGGCCAACCCCATCCAGCCGCCGGGCCAGAAGCCAAATTGCCAGATGGCGTCCCGCGTATATTCCGAACAGGTCGGCAGGTGCCGGCAGGTCCGCCCCATAAAAGCGGAGAGCGTGTAGCGATAGACCGTGATCAGAAAAACGGCAGCGAGCTTGAACGGAAAATCCAGCACCCGCCAGAACTGCGCCATGAATCGATCCATCAGCCTTGCGCCACAACCTGCTGGGATGATTCGCGTTTTTCCAAAGCCGCCGCCACCGCGTCGAAGACCAGCAGCGTCGAAGCATGGCGCGCCGGATAATCGCGAACCGGCTCCAGATATTTGAGATCGTCCCACTTGCCACCGGGCGGCCTGCCGCCTTGCTTGAGCATGGCGTACATGGCCTCGCGCACGGCAAGAAACTCGCTTGCCGGCGTGCCCAGAATTTCCCGCGCCACAATGGCCGCCGAGGTCTGGCCCAGCGCGCAGGCGGAAATCTCGTGCCCATAGCCGATGATCACCCCGTCGCGCAGCTGGAGATCGACTTCGATCACCGAGCCGCAAACCCGGCTGACCTTGCGCGCCGACACATCGGCATCCGCCAGTCGCCCCGGTTGGCGCGCATTCCCCGCCAGATCGAGGATCTTTTCGGAATAGAGATCGCTTAGCTCCATGATCCCGACAATTCTGTTTCTTGTTCCGGTCCCGTTCCGCTTCTATATAGGAGCTCTCCAGCGGGCTGTCAGGACAATCTGCTGCTGACATGATCCGACGCGCCCTTTGCGGCGTTATGAACAACTATCGCAATGCAAGGAGCACGACCCCATGGACGTTCCCGTCAAGCTGCCGTTTCCGGCGCCCGCCTCCGGCATTTCGCTGTCGCGCCCCAGCCGGGAAGAGGCCGAAGCTGCGGTACGCACCCTTATCGCCTGGGCCGGTGACGACCCGAACCGTGAGGGCCTCTTGGAAACCCCGGCCCGCGTCGCCAAGGCCTATGGCGAGCTTTTCGCCGGTTACGAGCAGGACGCCGCCGAAGTGCTCTCCAAGACCTTCAAGGATGTCGGCGGCTACGACGACCTGGTTCTGGTCCGCGACATTCCATTTTATGCCCATTGCGAGCACCATATGGTGCCCTTCTACGGCAAGGCGCATATCGCCTATCTGCCCCATGACGGCGTTGTCGGCCTCTCCAAGCTTGCCCGCCTCGTGGATGTCTTCGCCCGCCGCCTGCAGACGCAGGAAACCATGACCGCGCAGATCATCGACGCCATCAATGAAAATCTGGGGCCGCGCGGGGCCGCCGTCATGCTCGAAGCCGAACATATGTGCATGACCATGCGCGGCGTGAAGGCGCATGACGTCAAGACCGTCACCCACCGCTTCACCGGCGTCTTCGCCGAAGATCGCGTCGAGCAGGATCGCTTCTTCGCCATGGTCGCGCGTCGCTAGAGCGCGTCTCCCGAAAGTGGCTCCGTTTTCGGGATAAAGACCTGCGCCAAAACAAGGGGCTGAGACGCAGAGCGCGAATCCGAAGATCGCGACGCGCTCTGGGAGGCGCGACCTGCATCGATCTGGCATTCGCATCTGAAGCGCGCTACAGCCAGAAAAGCAAAACCAGCAGCCGGTGCATCATGATTGCCTTTACCGATTCCGCATCGCTCGATCACGAGGCGCTGGAGGAAGGCCCAATCTTCGCGCCCCGTTTCGACGCGCAGGGTCTGATCACCGTCGTCACCACCGAAGACGGCACCGGCGACGTGCTCATGGTCGCCTACATGAATGAAACCGCCCTGTCGCTGACGCTGGAAACCGGCATCGCCCATTATTGGTCGCGCTCGCGCAATTCGCTCTGGAAAAAAGGCGAGACCTCGGGCGAATTGCAGGAAGTGGTCGAGCTACGCACCGATTGCGACCAGGATTGTCTGGTCATGATCGTACGCCAGACCGGCCGCGGCGCTGCCTGCCACACCGGCCGCAAGACCTGCTTCTACCGCCGCGTTGCGCTGACCGATGGGTCGGCGGCCCTCGAAGATCGGGGCCTGCCGAAACTGTTCGACCCCAAAACCGTCTACGGCGGCTGATTCCCAAAGCCTGCCGCTCAGCGACCGGGCTTGGTGTCGCGCTCGAACACTCCCACGAGCAGGAATCCGGCGAGAAAACCGCCGAGATGGGCCTGCCAGGCCACTTCCAGCGAGGCGCCGGTCAGCATCGGCACCAGCGGCACGGCTGCGTTCAGCACCAGCCAGACCAGCGTGAAATAGCGCGACGGTGGATTGGCGAACACCGCGCCGATACTGGCGAGCCGCCGCCCGAGCACGATCCTCTCGCCCGTTTCGGGATGCCGCCCCACTACGACTGGCTGGAACATGAAGCGAATGGCAGCCCCGGTGAGGCCAGCTACCCCGCCCGATGCACCGATCAGATAGATGCCGCTATGAAGCGTGGTGGCAGCGAAAAACGCCGCGCCCGCCGCCGCCGAGACCAGGAACAGCGCCAGCATCGGCCCTGCCCCGTAACGGCGCGTCACCGGAGTAGCGAAGATCACCAGCCAGGCGGTGTTGAACAGCACATGCTCCCAGCTCGCATGCAGCAGCGCATGGCTGAAGGGCGTCCACAGCAGCGGTATGCCGAAACTGGGATCGGCGCCCATCAGTACGATTCGATAGGGCTGGAAGGCGAACCAGAACACGAGCTGGTTCTGCCCATCGGCGTTAAGAACCAGGGTTGACGCAAGATGAATGGCGACGAGCAATCCCGCGAGGATGCTAACCGCGCCCGGAAGCAGAAAGACCGGTTCCCTCACCGGCGAGCCCGGCGCGGCGGGCTCTTGACCTTGTTCATTCATCTTCACGTCCTGAAACAGCGGCGCCGCCTGCTCCCGCGTTAACTTTTCCACATCCGGCCGCAGGCGTTAACCTTAACTCTTCTTTAAGCGGGCATTTGCGGCGGCATTTTGCGATTGTCTGCGTGTTGCGGGCGGACCTCAAGGGGGAGGTCTTCCGAGGCCATCAAGACCGGGTTCCTGAACATGCAGATGCCGAGCACCACGTCGCTCTATACCTATTGGAACACGATTCGCGGCTCGCGTAGCGCCCCTGATCGGCGCGACATCGACCCGACCCGCATTCGCGAGGCGCTGGCCAACACCTTCATCCTCGAACTGGACGACAACGACAAGTTCTCGTTCCGCCTCGCCGGCTCCCATCTCTGCACGTCCTATTGCCGCGAACTGAAGGGGCGCTCCTTCTCCGCCCTCTGGCATGACCGCGACAGCGACGCGATGGATACCCTGATCCGCGCCGTCACCGAGGATCACGCCGTGGCTTTGGTCACCTTTCAGGGCTCGACCGCGCTCCAGACCAAGGTGAATTTCGAGACCATCCTCATGCCGCTGCGCCACAACGGCTCCACCCATACGCGCATTCTCGGCGCGATGACGGCGCAGGAAGAGCCCTATTGGCTTGGCGTCCAGCCGGTGCTCGAACAGCGCATTACCGGCCTGCGGCTGATCTGGCCCGATGAAATCTCGGCCGGCGACAATGTGCGCGAAGTCATGTCCAGCGTCGTCAACGACGTGCAGTTCGCCACCGGCCCCACTACGGGCCTGCCGACGACGGTCTATGGCCGCAGCGCCCGCCGCTATGCCCATCTGGCGGTCATCGATGGCGGACGCAATAACTGAATGCGGCCTTTGCCGCTAATCGCCCGATCAAATCTCATCAAGCGTTAACCAAGAGCAGCTACCTTCCTGTGGATTCCCCCGAATGCGAGGAACGGGTTGGCCAATGCTCAGTGACGATATTTCAGCGCCGCGACCGGCAATTGCCGACGGTCTGGACCGTGCCGAGCAACGTTTTCAGCGCGTTCGCGTTTCGATTCTTGGCCGCTACATGCTGGCCGATCGCCGGGAATTCCCCTGCCAGGTTCTGTCCATGTCGCCGGGCGACGCCGTGGTGATCGCCCCGGTCGCCGGCATCGTCGGCGAGCGGATCATCGCCTATCTCGACCATATCGGGCGCATCGAAGGCACGATCCTGCATCAGGTCGATGGCGGCTTCGTCATGGACATTGCCGCCTCCCCGCGCAAGCGCGACAAGATGGCGGCGCAGCTGACCTGGCTCGCCAACAAGGATCTACTGAATTTGCCCGAGGACCGCCGTCACGAGCGCGTCGTCCCCGATATTCGCCATTCCACCGTCGTACTCGACGATGGGCGGCGCTATAATTGCAAGATCATCGACATCTCGCTCTCCGGCGCCGCCATCGAGCTGGACGTCCGCCCTGCCATGGGCACGCCGATCACCCTCGGGCGCATGCGCGCCCGTGTCGTTCGTCACTTCCAGAATGGCGTCGCCGTCGAATTCGCCGCCGCTCAGGAAATGATGAATGTCGTGCAGCAAAACCTGCGCGTGAACTGAAGCATCGGATCATTCGCACCCTCGCCGTTGCCACCTGGCAACGCATCCTCTCCATTGTCACCACCGGACCTGTCCCGGTGGACCATGCCTCCCCACACCCGGCACTCCCAACCACCATGGTAAATCAAAGCCTGCCGGCATCGATAAAACACGCATAAAAACTGCGTTGCACTTTTCGGATCGGCCTAAGCCGCGCCCCCTAACGTGGTCTCCATCAGGGAGACTACATCATGGCTTTGAACAAGAAGGGAATGCTGGCAGGGCTGATCATCGCGTTGATCGCGCTGGCCAATCCCGTCGCCGCTATCGACTTCACCAATGTCGCTTTCGTCCAGACCGCCGCCGGCGCCACCTCCATTCCCGTGGGTCATCTGGAATTCTGCCAGACAAGGCCGTCCGAATGCCGCGCCTATGATCAGGTCGTGCCCGCCACCACGCTGACCGACGCCAATTGGCAGCAGCTCGTCTCGGTCAATACCTATTACAATCAGGCGATTGTGCCGATCACCGACCAGGATCTCTATCAAGTTGCAGAATTCTGGACCTATCCGAACGGCTATGGCGATTGCGAGGATTTCGCGCTCATCAAGCGCCGCGACCTCATCGCCGCCGGCTGGCATCCCAGCACGCTGATGATCGCCGTGGTCAAGGAAGCCAATGGCAATGGCCACGCCGTCCTGATCGCCCGCACCGATCGCGGCGACCTGGTGCTCGATAACCAGGAAGGCTCGATCAAGCTGTGGAGCGATACGCCCTACAAATACATCAAGCGCCAGTCCCAGGCCCATGCCGGCCAGTGGGTGGACATGATCGACGACCGCGTCACCATCGTCGCCGCGAATATGAATTAAGACATCACCGCAAAGCGCAGCTTTTGAGTGCCTTGACCGCGCTCACCAGTTTCCGGGCCCCGCCCCAAGCCTATCCCTGATAGGGGTCTGAAGAGCAAAGCCGGCCTCGCGCAAGCGAAGTCGGCTTTGCTGTATTCAGGTCTGTCGGTGGCCTAGAAGCGAATGAACACGTAGGCGCTCATGAACAAGAGCCCGGAAATGAAGGCCCAGCCAAAGGCCACGAGCGCCGAAATCAGGACCGAGGCCATCGAGATCGTGCCGCCCTGCTCATGCCGCCAGCCATATTGCAGCATGATATAGGGGCCGCAGACAAAGCTCATGAACACATGGCCCAGGCTCGCCAGATAGGTGCTGCCGTCCATGCGCAACATCGCCGGCTGACGCGCCAGCCATTGATAGAGATGCGTCGCCATCCCCGAAACGCACAGCCCCACGCCCATGATGAACGCCGCCAGCACGAGTTCCCTTGCCATGGCACGATCCTGATAGATTTCTTTACCTTTTGTTAATCTTAATGATTGCCTAATCGCCTGTCACCTGCAGGCGGAAAAACTGGTTAATGCCGGCTCCAATATCCACAGATGGCCCCACCGAGGGGCCGGGTGCGCTTTTCTATAATCTGGCCGGAATAGCGGTGCTGGTTCTGCTGATGGCGGTGGGGCAGGCCTATCTCATTGACCGCGCCGGCCAATCGGCGACCGTCACCGGGCCCGCCTTGGGCGACGGCAATATCGTGCAACAGACCGTCGCCGGACGGGAACTCGACATTCCCGCCGCCTGGTTTCGTTTTGGCGAGCAGATGAAGGGCGGCTTTGCCAGCCAGGTGGATTTGCGCTTCATGCTGGCGCTTGAACCCGGCGTTTCCGCCCATCCGGTGGACGTCACCCTGCTGCCGCGCAGCCGCGCCCGCGCCAGCAGTGCCCTGCTCGACGCGGTCTATCTGCATCAATTCGATGAAGGTACGAAGGGCGGCGTTGCCGGTCTTGTGGGTAAATCGCTGCTGCCGCGCGATGGCTATTCAGGCGAAACGGTCTGGTACGATCCGCTCTCGCCGGTGCCATTCGTGGCCAAATGCGCGCCCGCCGTCGTGCCGGCAGAGCCCGATCTGTGCCTGCGCACCATCCATCTGCAAAGCGGATTGGCGGCGGTCCTGAGTTTCAGGGCTGACGCCCTGCACTCCTGGCGGCATTTCGATCAGGAACTGGCCCTGTGGCTGGGCCAGATCGGCGCACTTTGATACCTGCCTTGCCCCGATGGGCAGGCGTCAGTCCATATCTTCCAGATCGATGTCGAGAATGGACATCGAGAACATGTAGGACTTGTCGCCATCCTCGTCGTCGACATGGATCAGTCCGATCGACTCGTCGCCGATGAACACTTCCACGGAATCGTTGAGCTTGGCGCGCGGGCGCACGTCGATATTGCGGTTGTTGAACTTCTGCTGCAAAAATTTCTGCAACTTGATGATTTCGGGATGGTTCACTGGACCCTGTCCTGCTGATTTCGTTGAGCCGGCAATCTAGTGTCTGCCCCGGCGCTGACAAGTGCCGCGCCGGGTCATTTCCGGGTAAAACGCATTCAGCGGCACTTGCGTTCGCCTCAACTCGCGTCGTGAACCAGAACCATCTGGTCCATGACCAGCGCCGGCTGTGCGCAGCCCGCCTCACCGATGACCTTGGCGGGCACGCCCGCCACCGTGGTGCGCGGCGGCACTTCCTTGAGCACCACCGACCCAGCGCCGATGCGCGAGCAATCGCCCACCTTGATATTGCCGAGCACCTTGGCCCCCGCCCCGATCAGCACGCCATTGCCGATCTTGGGATGGCGGTCCTGGTCGGACTTGCCGGTGCCGCCCAGCGTGACATTCTGGAGCATGGAAACATTGTCCCCGACAACCGCCGTCTCGCCGATGACAAGACCCGTTCCGTGATCAAGCATTATGCCCCGCCCCATGACCACCGCCGGATTGATGTCCACCTGGAACACCTGGCTGGACCGGCTCTGCAGATAAAGCGCGAAGTCACGCCGTCCCGCCTTGTGCATGGCATGGGCGAAGCGATGTGTCTGGATAGCCTGATAGCCCTTGAAATAGAGCAGCGGTTCGAAGGCGCGGTGGCACGCCGGATCGCGCTCCATGGTCGCGGCCAGATCGACGCGCGCCGCCTGCCCGATATCGGGATTGTCCCTGAGCGTTTCGGCGAGCGCCTGCCGGATCATGTCGGCGGAAACGTCCTCATGATCGAGCCGTGCCGCCAGCCGATGGGCCAGCGCCTCCTCGAAGGAATCGTGATTGAGAATATTGGACAGGACCAGATTGGCCAGCGCCGGCTCGCTGTCGAGCACCTGAGCTGCGCCGGATCTCACTGCTTCCCATACCGGGTCGACCGATTGAATCCGGGCAGGCTTTCGGGCAGCACCATTCATGGCATCGCACTCCGCTTCATCGACAAACGACGATATAGTCAGACCGTTCTACAAAACAAAGGGCCAGCGGCGCAATTGGTTCACGAAAGTGGCACAATCGGGAACACCCTGCCCAGAAAATCGAGCGCCGCCTGCTTGAACACCTTGTCGCCGGTGGCGCGCATATGGTCGCGCCTGGGGATCAGTACAGCTTCACCCTGCGGCAGCAATTCGGCCAGGACGTCTGGCGGCCCGGCCATGTCGTCCGCTTCCCCCACCGCCACCAGAACCGGCACCGCGATGCGGCGCACATCGGCGCGCGCCATGGGCTGGCGCGAGGTTTCCATGCAGGCCGCCAGCGCCTCCCGGTCCGATCCGGTGTGATCGGCAAAGATGCGGAATTGCCGCGCCGTGGGATGGGTCAGGTCGGCGAGGGCCGGCGCGCGCAGCCCGGCAATGATGTCATTGCCATCCGTCAGCCCGTTGACCAGATTCATGCCCATGCCCCCGAAAATCGCCGCGGCCACGCGCTCGGGATGGGAAAACGCCATGAAGGCGCTGATTCTGGCGCCCATCGAATAACCCAGCACGGCGGCGCGCCCGATGCCGAGATGATCGAGCAGGGCAATGGCGTCGTCGGCCATCTGGCTGGGATAATAAAGTTCGGGATCGTGCGGCTTGTCCGATTGCCCATGGCCGCGATTGTCGAGCGTGATCGCCTGATAGCCCGCGCCGGTCAACGTCTCCACCCAGCCGGTATCGATCCAGTTTACCTTGCCGCTGGAGGCAAAGCCATGAACACAGAGCACGGGCGCGCCCTCTCCATGCGTCTGATAGGCAAGCGACAGGCCCGATGTGGTAAAGTGCGGCATGAGACGGTCCCGATTGAATCGTCCCGGTTTTGCGGTTTAGCGGCACAAAATCAAGGCCAAACGCCAGAACCGTCTCCGCCGGTGGTGCCTTTGCCCTTTTCTTGCCTCGGACCATTGGCTATGGTCGCGCCAATTCCAATCATTCTCCTAGGTTCCGACCATGGCCCACGGCTCGACCCCGCATTTCCACAACACCCAAGGTCTGCGTTCCATCGAGGTGGGCTCCAAGGAATTCAAGTGCGTCGGCGCCCTGCCCCCCTTCGATCATCCGCATATCTACATCGACATGGGCAAGGACAATGAAGCGGTCTGCTCCTATTGCTCGACGCTCTATGTCTACAAGCCCGAACTTGGCGCCGGTCAGGCCAATCCCGCCGCTGCCGTCTTTGAGGCGCATGCCGCCTGAGTGATGCCATGCCCGCCACGGGCCGCAATTATGTCATAGCCGGCGCCGGGATATCCGGCATGACGCTCGCGCTCGGCCTCGCCCGGCGCGGCGCCAATGTCGTCATGCTCGAACGCAGCCCCGACATCCAGGAATTCGGCGCGGGATTGCAGATCAGCCCCAATGCCCGCCATTGCCTGGACCAGCTCGACCTCGGCGACGCACTGGACAGGGTAGGACTCGAACCACTGGCGCTCGATCTCTTCCCGCAGGGCGCGCAAGGCCCTTCCGCGCATATGGAACTGGGTCCGCTGATGCGCAGCCGCTTCGGCGCGCCATATTCGGTCATGCATCGCGCCGATCTGGCCGACCTGCTCTACAAGGCCTGCCGGCGTTTCACCAATATCGACATTCGTTTCGGCGTTCGGAACTGGGATGTGGTGTCCCATGCAAAGGGCATCACCTTAGCCGTGGACGAGGCCAATGGCCAAAGCCGCACCACCCGGGCCGACGCCTTTATCGGTGCCGATGGCGTGCATTCCCATACGCGCCGCGCCGTGCTGGACGGCCCAGACGCACGTTTCGGCAATCGGATCGCCTGGCGAACGCTGGTGCCCTTCGATCTGGTCTCCGGCCAGATCGCCACCGATCGCGTCTCGGTATTCTTCGGATCGGGCTTTCATCAGGTCTGCTATCCCCTGCCCCACCGCAAGCAGGTCAACCTGGCCCTGTTCATGCCGGGCAAGACCCCGACCCCGCAAGACCAGCCGCGCCCGGCGCAGCCCGGCCCGCGCGTCTCGGCCATCGTGGCGGCGGCAGGACAGAACTGGACGCCGTGGCCGCTTTATACGGTCGAAACCGCAACCTGGCATCGAGGCAATATCGCCCTGATCGGCGACGCCGCCCACGCCATGGTGCCCTTTCAGGCGCAGGGCGCGGCCATGGGCATCGAGGATGCGGCCATTCTGGCGCCGCTGCTGGCGACAAGTACAAACGCCGAAGCCGCCTTCACCCGATATGCGCAATTGCGCCAGCAGCGTGTGCGCAAGGTCGCGGCGCTCTCCGCGCAAAATGGCAGGATCTTCCACCTGCCCTGGCCCCTGAGCCTGGCGCGGGACAGTGTCGTGGCCGCCCAGGGTCCACGTGCACATCTGGCGCGTCTTGGCTGGATTTACGACTACAAGGCCGGCACAAGCACCTGACCGGCCTTGCTTTGCCGGGCGGGGGCGTGTCAATTGCAGCGTTTGATCGCATCGGACTGAAAAGTGCACTGGCGGTTTTTGAGCCAATTGATGCGCAACCAACTGGCTTGAGCGGCACTTTGGCTTCGGTAGAATACAGGCCGGTCAAGTCACCGGAGCGGGACAAGAAAAGGTTCAACAAAACCGCATGCAAGCTGCCACACGCTCCCGCCTGACTCTCATCTGCATCCTCATCACCATTCTGCTCGACATGATCGGCGTTGGCATCATCGTGCCGGTCCTGCCCGAATTGCTCGAGGAACTGACCGGCGGCAGCGTGGCGGAAGCGGCGGTCATCGGCGGCTATCTGGTATTCGTTTATGCCGTCATGCAATTCGTGTTTTCGCCGGTTCTCGGCAATCTGTCGGATCGCTTCGGCCGGCGTCCGGTGCTGCTGGCCTCGCTCATGGGCCTCACCTTCGATTACCTGATGATGGCGATCGCGCCCTTCGTCTGGTACATTTTCATCAGCCGCATCGTTGCGGGCATTGCCGGGGCCGCGCTGGCCACCGCCACCGCCTATATGGCCGACATCACCCCGCCACATAAGCGCACCCATCGTTTCGGCCTCATCGGCGCCGCCTTCGGGCTGGGCTTTATCATCGGCCCGGTCATTGGCGGCGAATTGGGCGAGTTCGGTCCGCGCGTGCCCTTCTTCGCCGCAGCGGGCCTCGCCTTCGCCAATTTCCTCTTCGGCCTTCTGGTCCTGCCCGAAAGCCTGCCCAAGACCCGCCGCCGCAAGTTCGATATTCGCCGCGCCAATCCGCTGGGCGCGGTGCTGGCGCTCAAGAAATACCCCTCGGTGTTGTGGCTGCTTGGCGTGCTGTTCTTCTTCCAGCTTTCGGCCCAGGCCTTGCCGACCGTATTCAGCTATTTCACCGTCGAAGTCTTCAACTTCACCTCATCGACCATTGGCCGCACCCTGGGCGCCTTCGGCCTCGGCTTCGCCATCAGCCAGGCCCTGCTGGCCGGCCCGATGTCGCGCGGCCTCGGCGAGCCCGCCGTCGCCATGATCGGTCTATTGGCGGCGATCACCGCCTTTGCCGGCGTCGCCTTCGCCAATGAGGTCTTTTACCTCTATCTCTTCATCATGGTCGGCACGGTCAGCGGGCTGGCCCCACCGGCCATCAATGGCGTGCTGTCGCGTCAGGTGCCGGACAATAGCCAGGGCGAATTGCAGGGCGCGGTCAATGCCGCCAGTTCCCTCGCCACCATGCTGGGGCCGCTGGCCGCCACCCAGATCTTCTCCTATTACACCTCCTCGCCCGGCACCCGCGACTATTTCCCCGGCGCGCCCTTCATCGCCGCCAGCGCCAGCGTCGTCGCCGCGCTCCTGCTCTTTGCTTTCACCGCATGGCGGTTCGAACTGGGCCGGCGCCCCAGCATCGCCGACAATCCGCAGGCGCCCGAAATGCCACCGCCCGGCCAGGTCCGCATCGCCCCATTGGAAGATGAACCAGACAATGATCCGCCCCGCAACTGAAGCCGACTGGCCCGCGCTCCTTGCCATCGTCAAGCCGGTGCTGGCCGCCGGCGAGACCTATGCCATCGACCGCGATCTCGACGATGCCGGCGTCCACGCCTATTGGATGATGCCCGCCCATGAAGTCTTCGTGGCCGAACTCGATGGGCAGGTCGTGGGCACCTACTATTTGATGCCCAACCAGCGCGGCGGCGGGCGCCACGTCGCCAATTGCGGCTACATGACCGCCCCCGAGGCGCGCGGCAAAGGCATCGCCCGCGCCATGTGCCTCGATTCCCTCGACCGTGCCCGCCAGCGCGGCTTCCGAGCCATGCAGTTCAACCATGTGGTCTCGACCAATCACGGCGCGGTGGCGCTCTGGCAGAAGCTGGGCTTCAACATCGCCGGCACCCTGCCGCTGGCCTTCAACCATCCAGTCCACGGCTATGTGGATGCTTATGTGATGTTCCGCGCGCTGTAGCCGGGCCGACGGCAATTCTCAAACCGCACGGATTGCCCGGACAAGCCGGGCAATAGCGATGGAACGGAAGACACGCGGCAACAAAACACCCGGGCAAATACCCGCAGCGCTCCGTCCCAACTCACCGCCAAATCTCTCCCCGATCGTCACCACCCGGTTCATCCGACTGGTCCGTGCCTTGCATAGATCGAAGGAGTTTCCGACACGGGCGCAACATCGCCGCCCCATGGATGCATCCCTGAAACGCAAAGCCCCGGATCGCTCCGGGGCCTGTATTGCTCAGTTCGACTCGCCTATTTGCCCAACGTCGAAGGCCAGGTGCCGTGCAAATCGCCGCCACGGCCCTCGATCTCGAAACCATGCGCGCCGAAGAAGTCGCGCTGGCCCTGAATGAGGTTCGCCGTGCCCTGTGCCTGGCGGTAGCTATCGAAATAGCTCAATGCCGCCGAAAGGCAGATCATCGGGAATTCGCCGATGGCGGCTGCGGCGACGACTTTGCGCAGGCTTGGATGGCTGTCCTTCATGATGGCCACGAAATCGGGCACCACCAGCAGATTGACGGCCTCACCCTTGGCATAGGCCGAGCTCATCTGGTCAAGGAAGCGCGAGCGGATGATGCAGCCGGCGCGCCAGATCTTGGCGATGGTGGCCAGCGGCAGCGCCCAGCCATTTTCTGCCGACGCCTTGGCAATGACGGCAAAGCCTTGCGCATAGGAAACGATCTTGCCCGCCAGCAGCGCCTTTTCCAGGTCTTCCAGCGTCACATTGGTCTTGGCGCGGTTCGGCTTGCCGTAAATGGCTTCGGCGGCGACGCGCTCGGCCTTGCGCGAGGAAATCGAGCGGGCGGCGACGGCGCCTTCGATGGCGGTGGCGGGCACGCCCATCTGCTGGGCGGCGATGGCGGACCAGACGCCGGTGCCCTTCTGGCCGGCCTTGTCGAGGATGAGATCGACCAGCGGCTTACCGCTCTGCTCGTCAACGGCATCCAGCACATGGCCGGTAATCTCGATCAGATAGGAATTGAGCGGGCCCTGGTTCCATTTCTTGAACACTTCGGCACATTCCTTGGCCGACATGCCCAGCCCATCGCGCATGACGCCATAGACTTCGGCGATCATCTGCATGTCGCCATATTCGATGCCGTTGTGGATGGTCTTGACGAAATGGCCCGCGCCGCCTTCGCCCAGATAGGCGCAGCAGCTCTCGCCGTTGAACTTGGCGGCGATGGCCGTCAGCACGGCCTCCGCATTGTGCCATTGCTCCTTGGAGCCGCCAACCATTATCGAGGGGCCGTGGCGGGCGCCCTCCTCGCCGCCGGACACGCCGACGCCGAGATAGCCGATATTCTTGGGCTTGAGATAGTCGAAACGGCGCTGCGTATCGGTGAACAGCGAATTGCCGCATTCGATAATGGCGTCGCCCGGCTCCAGATGCGGCAGCAATTGCTCGATCATGTCGTCCACCGGCTGGCCGGCCTTGACCATGATGATGATGGAGCGCGGCGCCTTCACCGTCTGCACGAAATCGGCGAGGTCGTATTTGGGAATGGTCTTGCCGTCGAGCCCCTGCGCCTTAGCCTCGGCGACGAATTCATCGATGCGGCTTGCCGAACGATTGTGAACGGCGATCGTATATCCTTTTTCCGCGATATTGAGCGCCAGGTTGGAACCCATCACCGCCAGGCCGATCAGGCCAATATCCGCAGTCGCCATCCGCAAAAACCCTTCCAAATCGTCGTGCCATGCGCCCAATGCAAGGCGCGCGGCCGGAAATGACCACAATATGGCGCTTGAAGGAAGGGCCAAAGCATAGTTTTCGCCCCGGCCCACAGTCTTGTATGGAAGTTTCATCACAAACTTGCGCGCGCCTGTCCGCTAAACTAACAAGTTCAGACACAAAAGGGAGTGGCTGCCATCGCCATCAGGTCTCCATTCGATCTCACCGGGCGTTTGGCGCTGGTGACCGGCTCCAGCCGCGGCCTCGGCTTTGCCATGGCGAAAGCCTTGGCGGAGGCCGGTGCCGCCATCGTGCTCAATGGCCGCGACAGCGCGGCCTTGGGCAACGCTGCCGCCGATCTGGCCGAACAGGGTCATGCAGTGCGCGCCGTCGCCTTCGACGTCACCAGCCGCGACAGCATCAATGACGCCATCGCCCATATCGAAGACGAAATTGGCCCCATCGACATTCTCGTCAACAATGCGGGCATGCAGTTCCGCAGCGCGCTGGAAGCCTTTCCGCCGGAAAAATTCGACCAGATCGTCAGCACCAATCTCACCTCGGTGTTCAACGTCTCCCAGCCCGTGGCGCGGCAGATGATTGCGCGCGGTCGCGGCAAAATCATCAATATCTGCTCGCTGCTGGCCGAACTCTCCCGCCCCTCAATCGCGCCCTATGCCGCCACCAAGGGCGCCGTGGCCAATCTCACGCGCGGCATGGCGGTGGATTGGGCGAGACACGGTCTCAACGTCAATGGCATCGCCCCCGGCTATTTCGCCACCGAGATGAACGAGGCGCTGCTTCGCGACGAGAAATTCAATGCCTGGATCGCCAGCCGTACTCCGATGGGGCGCTGGGGCGCTCCCGAGGAATTGGGCGGCGCCGCAATCTTCCTCGCCTCCGACGCTTCCCGCTTTGTCAATGGACACATTCTTTATGTCGATGGCGCCTTTACAGCCACGGTCTGAGCCCGCCCGCATCATCATCGTGATGGGGGTATCCTCCTCCGGCAAATCCACTATCGGCGCCGCCATCGGCCGGGTGCTGCACGCGCCCTTTCTCGATGGGGACAAATATCACCCCGAGGCCAATGTCGAGAAAATGCGCGCCGGCATAGCGCTAACCGACGAAGACCGCTGGCCCTGGCTGGCTTCCCTGAGTGCCGCCCTGGTGGCGGCATCGGCGAAAAAAGGTGTTGCGGTGGGTGCCTGTTCGGCGCTGAAAAAAGCCTATCGAGATTTCATCATCGAACAGGCGGGCGAGCCGGTTCTGTTCGTTTATCTCGACGGCTCGAAAGAGATCATCGCCGAACGCATGGCCCGGCGCAGCCACGACTACATGCCGACCAGCCTGCTCGACAGCCAGTTCGCGACGCTCGAAATACCCGACCCGGCGACGGAAAATGTGTTGCCGGTGCCGGTCACCGACAGCGTCGACAAGATCGTGCGCACCGTCACCGGCGCGCTCGGCCATCTCAAGACCTTCAAGCGCTGGCAATAGCCGGGAGCTTCCGAGGACAAGCCGGAAGCTCCCCACGCAAGTCGCCTATTGCGCCGTGAAGCCGCCATCCACCAGATGGTAGGAGCCGGTAATATTGGATGCCGCGTCCGAGAGCAGGAACAGCGTCAGCGCCGCCACCTCGTCCGCCTTGCCCAGCCTGCCGATCGGGTGGATCGAGGTCAGCCCGTCATAGGCCTCTTTCGGCACCGCGGCCAGGAGCGGCGTATCGATGAAGCCGGGGCCGACGGCGGTCACGCGAATGCCCTTCTTGGCATAATCTAGCGCCGCCGATTTGGTCATGCCGACCACGCCGTGCTTGGCCGCGACATAGGCCGGCGCATTGGGGAAGGCGACGGAGCCGAGAATGGAGGCCATGTTGACGATGGCCCCGCCCCCCGCCTTCAGCATGGCGGCGATCTCGTACTTCATCGAATAAAAGACCGAGTGCAGATTGACGTCGATCACCTTGTGCCAGTCGTCGAAGGAATAATCGCCCAGCGGCGCCGAAACGCCGCCGATACCGGCATTGTTGACGGCCAGATCGAGCTTGCCAAACGTATCGATGGCGAACTGCACCGCGCTTTCCACGGCATCGGCCTGCCCGACATCGACCGCCACGGCGGCGGCTTCCCCACCAGCGCCCTTGATCGCATCGACAACCTTCTGTGCGGCGTCGAACTTGAGATCGGCGACAACGACCTTGGCGCCGCGCTCGGCGAGCTGTTTGGCGACAGCTTCACCGATGCCGGAAGCGGCGCCCGTTACGAAAGCGACCTTGCCTGCAAAATCCTTGATCATATGGACCTCCTGTGTTGTCCCGTTGATGTGGGACATCCGGCGGCGGTCTGCCATGATCGAAGTCAAACTTCGCGGGTGAACGCATTGTTCGGCCTGCCCGCCTTGAACCGCCCCTATTCACGCTGCCTTCGAGCCCAGGCCTTCATCGCCGCGATCAGGTAATCGGCAAAACCGGCATGGATCGTCTCATAGCGGGCGCGAAAATCGGGATGCTCATAAATGCCCGCCAGCGTCGCGTAAGCGTCCGGCGGACAGTCACGCCCCCATGACGCCGCCACCCACCGCCGGTGCCGCTCGATCAGCGGCTCGAGCGCCGCTGCCTGCGGCGGTAGCCCACGGCGAAGCCCCTCGGCCAATGCGTGCTCGATGGCCTTGAGTTCGTCCATATGCGCGGTGCGCTCGTCCGCGCTCATTCCGCCCACGACCTTGCGGCTCCGCTCGATTTCCGGCTCCATCCAGGCGCCATGATTATCGATCAGCCAGGCCTCATATTCGGCCTGCTTTTCGGGCGAGACCAGGCCCGAATACAGCTCTTTATCCTGCATTTCACGCTCTCCTTTGAGATGGGCGATCGTGCGGTCGATCGTCCTCACCATTCCGGCATAGCGCTTCGCCATGTCTTCCAGACGCAGACGCTGAGCTTGCAGCGCCTCCAGCCGGTCGAAACCGGGCGCATCGAGGATGGCACCGATTTCAGCCAGCGGAATGTCCATTTCCCGATGGATGAGGATTTGCTGCAAGCGCAGCAATTCATCTTCCCCGTAATAGCGATAGCGGTTCTCACCGGTGAATGCGGGCTTGAGCAGACCGATCTCGTCATAATGGTGCAATGTGCGCACCGACACGCCCGCCAGTCGGGCCAGGTCCTTGACGGAATAGGTCTTCATCTTCCCGCATCCTCCGCAGGAATGCTCGCTAGGCCCTCACGCCGCGTCAGGGTCAATAGCGGGAATGCCGGGATTGCGGGCGAGGCTGGCATTGGCATAGCGGTCGTCATGGCTCACCTCTCGTCCCACCCATGAGGGCAGGTTCAGGGCCTGATCGGCGCGCTCCAGCTCGATTTCCGCCATCACCAATCCGGCATGCGCGCCTTCGAACACGTCCACCTCCCAGACGAGCCCGCCATCGGGGACGAAATACCGACGTTTCTCGACCACGTCGGGCCGCGCCATGTCCAGCAGGGTCCGAGCATCGGCCA
Source organism: Devosia faecipullorum (assembly GCF_015158295.1). Lineage (GTDB taxonomy): Bacteria > Pseudomonadota > Alphaproteobacteria > Rhizobiales > Devosiaceae > Devosia > Devosia faecipullorum. Next base: position 606,615 of record NZ_JACDXV010000001.1, read on the forward strand.
TGGGCACTTCATATTCGAACTCGGCCCGGCTGATGCCGCTGACCGGCCCCTTGAGGGTGAGCAAAGCCCTTTCATCGTCGATGATGCGGATGCGCACATTGGCCTTGGCATGGGTGGAGAGATAGCCCTGCCGCATCGCCACGCTGTTCCGCGCCGCCAGCCGCCAATCGTCCCCCAGCACCAGGAATTTGCGTTCGATCTCGACGCCCATCATTCAAAATCCGAAATTCATCTGGCCCGCCGGCACGCCCACCACGACGCCCTCCAGCGCCAGCATCTTCACCTTCGACAGCGCCCCGCCCGGCGCCGAAAACCCGCCCGGCTTGCCATTGCTGGCCAGAACCCGATGGCAGGGAATGATCAGCGGAATGGGATTGGCGCCCATCGCCTGCCCCACGGCGCGCGACAGGTTGACGTCCCCGAGCAGGCGCGCCAGTTCGCCATAGGTCAGCGTCTCGCCCCACTTCACCTGCAATAGCAGATCATAGGCGCGGCGGTGGAAATCCGGCACACCGGAAAGGTCGACCGCAACGTCGAAAAACTCCACCTGCTCACCCTCGGCATAATCCTCGATCCGGTCCATCAGCGCCGAAATGGCGCGGGTCGGCTCGCCCGGAACTCCCCCGCCGCGACCGAGCCCCTCGCGCATCGCCGCCTCGTCGTCGCCGGGCAACAACACCCGCGCCAGCCCCTTGTCGGTCCAGCCAATGCCGAAGGCCCCCAGCGCCGTATCGAAAATCGCCGTTTCCATGCGCTGATCATAAGGCGGTGGTCCGGCAGGCGCCAGCGTTCCGCTCTTGGTCAAACCGGCAAGTCTCTGCTACAGGGCCTCATGCCCGGTCCCATGCCCACATTGCTCGACTACTTTCCGCCGACTGATCCCTATCTCAACGTCATCCATGTCGATGACGATATTCTGGTGGTGGACAAGCAGTCCGGCCTGCTGAGTGTGCCGGGTAAAGACCCCAGCCTGTGGGATTGCATCGAATATCGCGCCCGCCAGCAATGGCCCACCGCCGGCATGTGCCACCGGCTGGACAAGGACACGTCCGGCATATTGGTTCTGGCGCTGAACAAGCCGGCCCATGGCTTCATCGGCAGCCAGTTCGAACACCGCAAGACCACCAAGCATTATGTGGCGCGCGTGTCGGGCATCGTCGAGCAGGATAGCGGCCTCATCGATCTGCCGCTGGCCACCGATTGGCTGAACAAGCCACGCCAGAAAGTGGACTACGATCACGGCCGCCCCTCCCAGACCCGCTGGGAAGTCATCGAGCGCGAAGAAAAGGCCACGCGCCTCAAGCTCGTGCCGCTGACCGGGCGCACCCATCAGCTACGCGTTCACATGAAGGCCCTCGGCCATGTGATTCTGGGCGATGCATTTTATGCCGAAGGCGACGACATGAACGCCGCCAGCCGTCTCCAGCTTCACGCCGCCGAACTGGGCTTCACCCATCCGACAACGAAGGAATTCATGACCTTCCGCGCCCCGGTGCCGTTCTAGTTTTCCCGGCAGCCCGTCCTGACGCTCCCGAACCCTCTCCCCATCGTCATTGCCGGCTCGTCCGGGCAATCCATCTTGAGAGACCCGCTCGCTCCCACAAGCCTCGCGGTAACGGCGAAGTGGCAAACACAGCGCCCTGGCCCAATGCGGAGCCGACTCGCGGGCCAAGGCCCCCAAGCCCCGCCCCTCCTTCGTCATTGCCCGGCTCGTCCGGGCAATCCATCTCGAGAGGGCGCCCACCGCCGCGCTATTCTTCCACGATATAGCCGACTTCGATCCGCTGGAAGAGCGCGCCCTCTTTCATCGTATCGAGCCAGCGCCTGAAATCGGCGACATCCCTGAACCCGGCGCGCTGCGCTTCGGCCTCGGTCACCGCGTCGGGGCTCATGTCGGTAATGGCCTTGATCGCCAGCAAACCCACCTTGGTTTTCAGCGTACCGCCAGCCTTCACGCTCGGACGGTTCCAGCGCCGGAAAATCAGGTCCACCTTGCCGGCCTTGATGTCTTCGAGAAGATCGCGCTTGAGCAGCATCAGTCCAACACCCCCTGCGCCGTGATTTCGATCCTGAGGCCCTTGGCCAGCAATTCCTTGACCACCACTGTCGCCCGCACCGGAAAAGGCTGGCTGGTGAAGAATTCGCGATAGACCGCATTCATCCCCGGCGCATCGGCGCTATCGATGAGAAAGATCTGCACCATGACCAGATTGGCCAGCGTGCCGCCGGCCGCCCTGATGGCAATGTCCAGGTTTTCGATGCAGCGCCGCGCCTGCGCCTCGATTCCGCCGCTGACGATCTCCCCGGTCGCCGGGTCTTCGGCAATGGCCACCAGCCACACCTGCTTGCCGGCGCGCACCGCGTCATTGATCGGCGCGGAAGATGGGGCAATGCCGGTTTCGATGCGTTCGATCATGTGGTCTTCCAGTTTATGGTGCGGGCGGCGGGGCTCGAACCCGCATGCCTATCGGCGAGGGATTTTAAGTCCCTTGTGTCTACCATTTCACCACGCCCGCAAACCTGAAACTCAGTCCGTGCCGCCCGAGATCGGTGCGACATAGGCGACGTCCAGATCCCAGGGGAAGAAGATCCAGGTATCCTGGCTCACCTCGGTGATGAAGGTGTCGACCATCTCGCGGCCCTTGGGCTTGGCATAGACGGTGGCAAAATGCGCGCCGGGCAGCATTTCGCGGACGACGCGGGCGGTGTTGCCGGTATCGACCAGATCATCGACGATCAAGACCTTGCCGCCATTCTTGGCCAATTCGAGAATCTCGGGCGTGATTTCCTTGAGCACCTTGATGCCGCTCTGGTTCTGGTGGTCATAACTCTTGACCGCCACCGTTTCCACGGTGCGGATATTGAGTTCGCGCGCCACGATGGCGGCCGGCACCAGCCCGCCACGGGCAATGGCGACCACCGCGTCGAACGGACCGAGGCCCGTCAGGCGCCAGGCCAGCGCGCGGCTGTCACGATGGAACTGATCCCAGGTGACGGGAAAGGACTTCTGGTTACTTGTGCTCAAAACCTGCTCTCCTGCCGAGCGCGCTATTCGTTGAAGGGTGAGTGCTTAGCAAAACAAGGAGCCCGCGCCAATTCCGCGCGGGCGATTTCGTGGCATTCGCCTTAAATGGCTCTCAATAGGCATCGTCCGGCAGGGCAATGCCGGCTTTGCGATGCGCGCCGGTGACCATTTCGCGCACTTTACCCGCTGCCTCTTCCAGCCGCGCCGGGTCAGAGGAGCGCAGCACCAATTCGGTCATCACCCGGTTCTGCCCCATCTGCGGATAGGAGCCCATTTTGACATCCGGATATTGCTCCTGCAGCGCCGCCAGCGGCCCGCCCAATGTTCCCTCGCCGACCGCCGCCTTGACGGTCACCGACATTACCTTCTTGCCGCCCTTGAGTGTCGGCGCCAGTGCTTCGAGCATGGCGCGCATGATCACCGGCACGCCGGCCATGACATGGACATTCTCCATGCGGAAACCCGGCGCCGCGCTCACCGAATTGACGATGAGATCAGCCCCTTCGGGAATCCGCGCCATGCGCAGCCGGGCTTCGTTGACCTCGGTGCCGGTCTGCTGCCAGCGCGCTTCGAGCATGGCGCGCGCCTGCGCATTGATCGGCAGCGCCACCCCGAACGCATTTGCAATTGCGTCGGCGGTGATGTCGTCATGGGTGGGGCCGATGCCGCCCGTGGTGAATACATAGGTGCAGCGGGGGCGCAGCGCATTCACCGCCTCGACAATGGCGTCCATCTCGTCGGCGACCACGCGCACTTCGATCAGGTCGATGCCCAGATCGGTGCAGAAATCGGCGACGGCGCCGATATTGACGTCCTTGGTACGGCCCGAAAGGATTTCATCGCCAATGACGATCATTCCGGCGGTGACGCGATTGTCTGGCTGGGTCATGCTTTTGGGTCCGCAAAAGTGTGGTCAGGAAAAGTTGCAGGCTTTTCCGGTTCGACCGCACGACAAACAAGGACATAGAGCCGAATTTCGATTCAACGAAGCGAAATCCCGCTCCAGGAGCTTTCTCTGGATGCCTTGTCGCGCAAAGCCGAGTCAAGCCGCCGATCGGCCTTCCAAATGCCCGGGTAAACCCCTAACTTGCAGGGCAGGAGACAATTCATGATCACTTATGTCGATGCAACCAGCACAGCCCGCCGCACCCATGGGGTCATTCCCCTCCATGGCGCGGAAGGTTTCGAGGGCATGCGCAAGGCCGGCGCGCTGACCGCGCAGGCGCTGGACATCCTGACCGAATATGCCCAGCCCGGCGTCACCACCGCCCGGATCGACCAGATTGCCTATGAATTTGCGCGCGACAATGGCGCCGTCCCCGCGACCATCTTCTACAAGGGCTATCGCCATTCCCTGTGCACTTCGATCAATCATGTCGTCTGCCACGGCATTCCCGACCAGCGCCCGCTGCGCGAGGGCGACATCGTCAATATCGACCTGACGCTGGTGGTGGATGGCTGGCACGGCGATTCGAGCCGCATGTATCCGGTCGGCGAAATTTCCCGCAAGTCCGAGCGGCTGATCGAGATCACCTATCAATGTCTGGATGCAGGCATTGCCGCCGCCAGACCCGGCAACACGACCGGCGATATTGGCGCGGCCATCCAGACCATCGCCGAAGCCGAACGCATGAGCGTGGTGCGCGATTTCGTCGGCCATGGCCTGGGGCGGCTGTTCCACGACGAGCCCAATATCCTGCATTTCGGCACGCCCGGCACCGGCGTTCCCCTCAAGCCGGGCATGATCTTCACCATCGAGCCGATGATCAATCTGGGGCGGCCCCACGTCAAAATCCTCTCCGATGGCTGGACCGCGGTAACGCGCGACCGCACGCTTTCCTCCCAATGCGAGCATTCCATCGGCATCACCGAAACCGGCTGCGAGATTTTCACCCTCTCGCCCACCGGCCTGTTCAATCCGCTGGCCAGCCGGGCGGGCGCGTGAGCAAAAAGCCGGGCGTCAGCGACAAAGGCATGGAAGAAGCGGTGAAGCCGCACTATCTCGGCCATCGCGAACGCGCCCGCGAGCGCTTCAACACCATTGGCGGCGATGCGCTGGCCGATTACGAATTGCTCGAATTGCTGCTGCACATCCTCCTACCCCAGCGCGACACCAAGGCACTGGCCAAGGATTTGCTGGCCCATTTCGGCTCGTTCTCGGCGGTCCTCGGCGCCTCCCCGACCCGCCTGGGCGAGATCAAGGGATTGGGTCCGACATCAATCACCAATCTCAAGGTCATCCAGGCCGCCGCCCAGCGCTATGGCCGGGACCAGATCGACCGCGAACAGCCGATTCTCGCCTCGTGGTCGCAATTGATCGATTATTGCCGCAGCCAGATGGCCTATGAAACCATCGAGCAGTTCCGCATCCTGTTTCTCGACAAGAAGAACCGCCTGATCGCCGACGAGGTGCAGCAGACCGGCACGGTCGATCACACCCCGGTCTATCCGCGCGAAGTGATCCGCCGCACGCTGGAACTGTCAGCGACGGCGCTGATCCTGGTGCACAACCATCCATCGGGCGACCCGGCCCCGTCATCTGCCGATGTGCGCATGACCCGGGAAATCGCCGACATCGCCAAGCCGCTCGGCATCGCCCTGCATGACCACATCATTATCGGCAAGTCCGGTCACGCCTCTTTGCGCGGCCTAAAGCTCATCTGAAGGGCGGCCATTGCGCAGCTTTTCGCGGAAGTGCCGCAGGCCCCGCAACCCATCGCGCACCGCCGGATTGGCCTTGCCCCATAGCCGCAGGCGCTGCCAGGCCTGATGCGCCTCCACGACCACCTCGCCCATGGCCGTCAGGCTCACATAATGATGGCGCAGCCCGGTCTGCACATTGCACCAATGCCGCTTTTCATCGGTATAGCCGGCGCCCATGTCGAAAACCGCGAAACCCGCCTCGAACACGCTCTGCATCACCCGCAACAGGCATTGCTTGCCCGGCGAGCCGGCCTGTATCTGCGCGCACTCGCTCATCGAGGAAATGAGGCAGAACATGCGATCGTCATGGACGATATTGTAGCGCACCGCGACCACCGCCCCGTCGAGACGCAGCACATGCAGTCGCACATCCAGCCCCGAACTAGGCTCCATTGCGGCCTGATAAAAGCCGATGAGTCCGTCTTCAACGAAACAATCGCGGATGCCCTGCGCCTTGAACCGCTCGGAACGCTGCTGGAACATGATGTCGATGATGTCGCGGCCCGCCGTCGCATCGCTCACTTCGGCAAAGCTCACATCGCCCATTGCCGCTAGTCGCTCGCCCTGCTGCCGGTCATGCTTGCGGCGCGAGCGGCTGCGCTGCTCGGCGTCGCATTGCTGCCAGGAGGAAAATTGCGCGCGGTACAAAGTCTCGGTGTCGAGCGCCGTACCCAATTCATCGAAAAGTCCCGGATAGGCATCGATATCGCGCGGTATCGAACGCATATAGACCAGCCCTGCCCCCGACAATTGCCCGAACATGGCGCTCCACAATGCCGCCCGCCCGTCCGGACCAAGCGCAGCGACCCGCGCCGCATCGACCACCGGCGCATAACAGCCTGCATTGGAGCCCGGAAACCAGGTAAAAACCTTGATGCCCCAGACGCTTTTGCGATGCAGCGGCAGGATGGCGACGACCTGCCCATCCACCTCGCCAAGCGCATAGAATTGCGCCGATTCGGGAATATTGCGGTTGGCGACCCAGAGGCGAATGAAATCGTAGCTCTGGCCGGGCGATTCGATGGCGCTATCGGTGAGCAGCCGCCAATCCGCCTCCACCTCCTCGATCCGATTCGTCACCCGGACCCGGATGCGATCGCGCAGCGCCGAAGCGTCGTGAGGCATCGCTTGCGCAATGCCGCCGATCATGTCGCCAAACGAATGGCTGTTTGCGTCCACGCCCCAATGCTCCGGATTGGAAGTTGACGCCACCATTGCGCCGGAGGGTAAAGCAGCGCTGAACATCCCCCGCCAATTCCCGGCCGACCCGAGGAAATTCACGCGACGGTTAATGCGGTCTTCAGGTCTATCCGAAGGTTGCGAGCACCGGGAAGGTTTCGAGGAACCAATAGGATATGCGCGTGAAATTGCCGGTCAGGAACAGGATGCCGGTCACCACCAGCAGGCCGCCCATGACCTTCTCGACCACGCCCAGATGCTTCTTGAAGCCCTGGAAGAAGGTGAGAAACGGCCCAACCGCGATCCCGGCGAGGAAAAACGGAATGCCGAGGCCGAGCGAATAGAGCCCGAGCAGCGAAGCCCCTTCCCAGGCGGTGTCGCGGCTGGCAGCCACGGACAAAATGGCGGCCAGAACCGGCCCGATACAGGGCGTCCAGCCGATGGCGAAGGCCAGCCCGAGCAGAAACCCGCCCAGCGGCCCCGAAGCGACGCCCGGCCCGCTATGGCGGATTTGCCGGTCGAGAATGCCGATCCGGTACACCCCCAGAAAGTGCAGGCCCATGGCAATGATGACCACCCCGGCAATGGGCGTCAGAATCGGCAGGATTTGCCGGAACACCTGCCCGAAGGCGGTTGCGGTTGCGCCCAGGGCCACGAAAACCACGGTGAAGCCGAGAATGAAGAAGATGGAGGTGAAGGCAACGCGCAATTGCAGCCGCCCGCCGACACTGGCGGATTCGTCGCGCAATTGGTCATAGCTCGCCCCGCTCATATAGGTGAGATAAGGCGGCACCAGCGGCAATACGCAGGGGCTGAGGAAACTCAGCACGCCCGCACCGATAACCAGAGGCAGGGAAAATTCCACTTTTCGACGCTCCTTAGCTGGCCCCTGTGTAGCGCCTGCCATGGGCAAAGCAATGAGCCGCAGCGTCGCATCGCGGACACGTGAGCGGCAAGCGCTCCCAACAGCAGTCGCGCCGCCCGTCACCGGTTCATGCGTGCCCTTGTCGCCTCACCGGCCCCGCCCTATAGCAACAGCAGCCTTTTTCCTATTCCGGCAGGGTCCGTCCATGTCCAACCGTCCGCTTCGCATCGCCCCCTCCATTCTCTCCGCTGACTTTGCCCGGCTGGGCCAGGAAGTGAAAGACATCGTCGATGCCGGGGCCGACTACATCCATATTGATGTGATGGACGGTCATTTCGTGCCCAATATCTCGTTCGGCGCCCCGGTGATGAAAGCGGTGCGCGGCGTCACCGACAAGGTGTTCGACGTCCATCTGATGATCGCTCCCACCGATGCCTATCTGGCCGATTTCGCCGCTGCCGGAGCCGACATCATCACCGTCCATGCCGAAGCCGGCCCCCATCTGCACCGCTCTCTCCAGGCCATTCGCGCAATGGGCAAGAAGGCTGGCGTGGCCCTCAATCCGGCCACCCCGGTTTCGGCCATCCAGCACGTGATCGACGATTGCGATCTGGTGCTGGTCATGAGCGTCAATCCCGGCTTTGGCGGCCAGAACTTCATTCCCGAAAGTCTCAACAAGATTCGGCAGGCCAGGGCCCTAATCGGCGGACGCGACATCGACCTCGAAGTCGATGGTGGCGTCACTGCCGCCAATGCAAACGACATCGTCGCCGCCGGCGCTAATGTGCTGGTCGCGGGCTCCGCCGTCTATGGCGGCAACGATCCGGCCACCTACGGGCCCCGCATCAAAGCCATCCGCGACGCCGCAACCTCCCTGCGCGCCTGACCGCCCACAACCTTCCCAGCCTTCAAACCGCCCCTCCCCCTTTCAGCCCCTGAAACCGCCCCCTCCCCAACGTCACCACCCGGTTCATCCGGGTGGTCCATGTTGCGGACCGTCAAGCTGGATTGCCCGGACGAGCCGGCCAATGACGACGCATAGGAAATACCCGGCAAACCCGCGCCCCCTGTCCCCTACCCGTCCCCCGGCATGAGAAATTGCGGCTCGACCTTCCAATCAGGCCCTCGCCTTTCCCCGCGTTTAAACCGCCCCTCCCCCTTTCAGCACCTGAAACCGCTCCCTCCCCAACGTCACCACCCGGTTCATCCGGGTGGTCCATGCCAAGGTTCGACAATCTGGATTGCCCCGGACAAGCCTGGCAATGACGCTAAAATGGGAAACCAGCGCCCCCTGTCCCCTACCCCTCCTCCGGCATGAGGAATTGCAGGCCGGCTGACCGGCTGGCTCTCCAGACCAGGCGGAAAGGCTCCATCCTGTTGTCGAAGAGGATATAGCCCTCCTCGCCGATTTCCGCCTCACGGTCGAGACGGATGCGCAATCCTCCGCTCGACAGGTCGAGGATGACGGCAAAGGCGCGGCACAGGTCATTGCCCCATACGACGATGGCTCTCGTATTGACGGCGATGCGGGCAGCGGTGCGACGTTCCAGAAACATGGTCCTGATCTGCCGCGAGTCGTTGAACGACGACCTAACCGAAACGTTAAAATGCCATCCTTCACAGCCCAGGCGCCACCAGCGCGCCCTCTTGGGGCTGGCCCTCATGGCCTTGGCGCTGTAGTGAAGGCGGCACAGTCAAGGCACGCCGGCCCGCCCGATGCGCAGGCCATGCCGCCCTCATGAATCAAACTCTGACCAATCAAGGCTAAACCTATGATTCCGCGCTATTCCCGTCCCGAAATGGTTGCAAACTGGTCGGCGGAAAGCCGCTTTGCCATCTGGTTCGAGATCGAGGCGCATGCCACGTCCAAGCTCGCGGAACTGGGCGTCGTCCCCAAGGAGAGCGCCGAAAAGATCTGGGACGTGATGAATGCCCGCAAGGCCGAGCTGGGCGATTACGGCTTCGATGTCGAGCGCATCGACGAAATCGAGCGCACCACCAAACATGACGTCATCGCCTTTCTCACCCATCTTTCAGAGATCGTGGGGCCGGATGCGCGCTTCGTCCATCAGGGCATGACCTCGTCGGATATTCTCGACACCACGCTTTCGGTGCAGTTGCGCGACGCTGCCGACATCCTGCTCGCCGATATCGATGCGCTACTTGCCGCGCTCAAGAAGCGCGCCTACGAACACAAGAACACCATCACCATTGGCCGCAGCCATGGCATCCACGCCGAGCCGACCACATTCGGCGTCAAGCTCGCCGAGGCCTATGCCGAGTTTTCCCGCAACCGCGCCCGTCTGGTCGCCGCCCGCGACGAAATCGCCACCGCCGCCATTTCCGGCGCTATCGGCACTTTCGCCAATATCGACCCATCGGTTGAAGAATATGTCGCTGAAAAGCTGGGCCTTTCCATCGAGCCGGTCTCGACCCAGGTCATCCCGCGCGACCGCCATGCCATGTTCTTTGCCACGTTGGGCGTCATCGCCTCGTCCATCGAGCGCGTCGCCGTTGAAATCCGTCATTTGCAGCGCACCGAAGTGCTCGAAGCCGAGGAATATTTCTCCCCGGGCCAGAAGGGCTCCTCGGCCATGCCGCACAAGCGCAATCCGGTGCTGACGGAAAACCTCACCGGCCTCGCGCGTCTGGTGCGCGGCATGGTCACTCCCGCGCTGGAAAACGTGGCCCTCTGGCACGAGCGCGACATTTCCCATTCCTCGGTCGAGCGCATGATCGGCCCCGACGCCACCATCACCCTCGACTTCGCTCTGGCCCGCCTCACCGGCGTCATCGACAAGCTGGTGGTCTATCCCGAGAACATGCGCAAGAATCTCGACCTGCTCGGCGGCCTGCACAATTCGCAGCGCATGCTGCTGGCGCTGACCCAGGCCGGCTATAGCCGCGAAGACAGCTATGCCGCCGTCCAGCGCAACGCCATGAAGGTCTGGGAGCATCGCGGCGACCGCACCGGCCTCTTTGCGCAAAATCTTAAAGACGACCCGCAAGTGACTCTGAGCGACGAACAAATCGACGCCATGTTCGATGACGCCTATCACTTGAAGCATGTCGACACGATCTTCGCCCGGGTTTTCGGCGCATGAGGATTGCCGAGGCGGACATCCTGATATTGCCGGGTCTGGGCAATTCCCTGCCCGGCCATTGGCAGGCGCGCTGGGCCGAGAAAATGCGCACCGCCGCCATGGTCGAGCAGGCCGAATGGGTCGAGCCCGATCCCGACGACTGGGCAGACACCATTGTCGCGGCGGTGGACCTCGCCACGCAGCCCGTGGTGCTGGTGGCCCATTCGCTCGGCTGCATCGCCCTGGCGCAGGCCGCGCCGCGTCTTGCCGATGGCAAGGTGCGCGGCGCCTTCCTCGTGGTCCCGCCCGACCTTGAACGCATTGGCGCGCCCGACGCGCTGCTGGATTTCCTGCCGGTTCCGCGCGATCCCCTGCCCTTCCCGTCGCTGCTCGTCGCCTCGGCCAGCGATCCCCATTGTTCGCTCGAGCGCGGCGCCGATCTGGCCGGCGCCTGGGGCTCGGATTTCCACAATGCCGGAGATGCCGGCCATATCAACATTCAGTCCGGCCACGGCCCCTGGCCCGAAGGGCTGCTGATGTTTACGCGGATGATGCAGCGGCTCTGATCCGGCCGCCGGAAATTTGTCGAAATATCGCCGCAAGTGTCGGAAATTGCGGCGTTTCCGCCATGTTCGGAATTAAATCTTGTTAACTTGAGAACGCCGTCCGGCGCGCCTAAACCGGGCGCGCTGGTTTGGAGCCGCCGGCGGATCCGCAAGGCATTCGCGACGCGACGACCCCCGAAAACCGGTTCTGATGGGCCCGACCGGCCCGCGCAGTCTCATGGGAGACATCACCATGCGCAAATATCTCGTACCCGCCTTCATCGCCCTGCTTGCCGTCGCCCCCGGAGCGGCATTCGCGGCATCCCCGACGCCCGCAGCCTCCACCGCCGCGGAGCAGACTGCCACCGGCACGGTGAAATTCTTCAATTCCGGCGCCCGCTCGCTAGAGCTTGAGGACGGCACCTGGTTTTATCTGCCCATCGGCTACAAGGCGCCCGATGTGACAGTCGGCCAGAAAGTGACGGTGCACTGGAAAATGAACGGCACCGCCCATGACGTGACGAGCATCGACATCGGCTGATCGCTGCCGGTGCAAAAGCAAAGGGAGCCGGCAAGGCCGACTCCCCCGAAAATTCATCGAAATGACTGAAATCAGCCTTCCGAGGCCACCTGTTCATTGGCCAGAGCGGCCAATTGCACCATCTTGGCGCGGAGGGCGGAGTCCTCGACAGACACGCCCTTGGCCTTGAGGTCGCCCGAGACCTTCTCGAAGACGTCTTCGTCGCCGGGCTTGGCGAAATCGGACGCCACCACTTCGGCCGCATAGGCATTGGCCGCGTCACCCGTGAGCCCCAGCAATTCGGCAGCCCAGATGCCCAGCAGCTTGTTGCGGCGCGCCTCGGCCTTGAATTTCTTCTCGGCGTCGAAGGCAAACTTGGCTTCCTGGCCCTTCTGCCGATCTTCAAACTGGCTCATGGTCTCTCCCAAATGGCTTTATGTCGCCGCCTAACCGGCAATCGCCTTGGACATAAGCGGTCTTTGCCGTCAAATCAATTGCGGCGCATCCCCTGCGACCGCATGCCCTGCGCCGGGACCGGCAGGAAAAGCCCTTGCTTTTTGGCTCAGTTCTGGCGCATGAAGCGCCCGAACTTCCCCCATCACATCAGGGCATCGGATTCGAGATGAACCGTAGACGTAAAATCTATGAGGGCAAGGCTAAGATCCTGTTCGAGGGTCCGGAGCCCGGCACTCTGGTTCAATACTTCAAGGACGACGCCACCGCCGGCAACGGCGCCCGCCATGAAGTGATCGATGGCAAGGGCGTGCTGAACAACCGCATTTCCGAGTTCATCTTTTCCAAGCTCAACGATCTGGGCATCCCGACCCATTTCCTGCGCCGCATGAACATGCGCGAGCAGTTGATCAAGGAAGTCGAGATCATCCCGCTCGAAATCATCGTGCGCAATTACGCTGCCGGCTCGCTGGCCAAGCGGCTGGGCCTCGAGCCCGGCACGCGCCTGCCCCGCTCGATCATCGAATTCTGCTACAAGGACGATGCGCTGGGCGACCCGATGGTTTCCGAAGAGCACATCACCGCTTTCGGCTGGGCCAATCCCGCCGAGCTTGATGACATCATGAGCCTAGCGGTCCGCATCAACGATTTCCTCACCGGCCTGTTCATGGGCGTCGGCATCCAGCTCGTTGATTTCAAGATCGAAGTCGGTCGCCTCTATGAGGGCGATCTGATGCGCATCGTGCTGGCCGATGAGATCAGCCCCGACAATTGCCGTCTGTGGGACATCAAGACCCGCAACAAGATGGACAAGGATCGCTTCCGCGAAAATCTCGGCGGCCTGATCGAGAATTACCGCGAAGTGGCCCAGCGCCTCGGCATCCTCGTTGAAAACGACAATGCGCTGACCACCGGTCCGCGCCTCGTCCAGTAGTTTCGGGAATCGATCTGATGAAAGCGCGCGTCACAGTCACGCTCAAGAACGGCGTTCTCGATCCTCAGGGTCAGGCCATTGAAGGCGCCCTTGCCGGTCTCGGCTTCGGCGGCATCGGTTCTGTCCGCCAGGGCAAGGTCTTCGATCTCGTCCTCGAAGGAACCGACATCGAGGCCGCGCGTTCCCAGATCACAGCGATGTGCGAAAAGCTCCTCGCCAATACCGTGATCGAAAACTTCGCCATCGAAATTTCAAATTAACGCCTTTACGGCACACTGCCCATTCGCGCCCACTTTGTCCGGCGCAGGACCATATCGACATGCGTAAAACCCAGATTGCTCTCTCCGTGCTGTTCTTTGCCTCGATGGGGCTGTTGTTCGCGGCCTATGCCTCGGTGCCGGTCTAAGACCGGCCTTGGAGCGTTTCCAGGAAAAGTGGATACCGGTATTCCGGTTCGGAAACGCGATAAGACAAACACTTGGAGCATGTCTCCCGAAAGTGGCTCCGGCTTCGGGATAGTGACATGCGCCAAAACAAGGAGCTAAAGCGCAGGGAGCGGATCTGAAGGATCGCGACGCGCTTTAGCCAAATCCTTACCAAATCCGCTGTTTTGCGCATTGTCGCTTCCGGTTTAAATCGGCGGTGACATAAGCCTTCTATGCTCGCCCCCGTCTTTATCAAAGGGGCGCGCGGGATGGAAAACGGCAAGGCAAGGCTCGACTGGGTGGATATGGCCAAGGGCCTCTCCATCTTCCTCGTCGTCATGATGTATTGCGCCGCCAGCGTGGGCGAGGATACCGGCCGCACCGGGTTCCTGCACTGGACAGTGGCCTTCGCCATGCCCTTCCGCATGCCCGAATTCTTCCTGCTTTCCGGCCTTTTCCTCGGCCAGGTGATCGACCGGCCATGGCGCGCCTATGCCGACCGCCGCGTCGTGCACTATTTCTATTTCTACGCCCTCTGGGCCCTTATCCACATCGTCTTCAAGGAAGCGCTGATCGGCCGCGATCCCGGCGGCGCCGCCCTCTCGCTCGCCTGGGCCATCGTCTCGCCCTATGGCGTTCTGTGGTTCATCTACATGCTGGGAGCCATGGGCCTCGTCACCAAGCTGCTGCATCAGGCGCGAGCCCCCCATTGGGCCGTGCTGATCGCCGCCGCCGCGCTCCAGATCGCCCATGTCCAGACCGGCCTTTATCTCATCGACCAGTTCGCGGCCTATTTCGTCTATTTCTACGCCGCCTATGCCTTGGCGCCACGCATCTTCCGGCTGGCGCATTGGGCGCATGACCATGTCCTGCCGGCGCTCGGCCTGCTGGCAGCCTGGGCCGCGCTCAATGCACTCATGGTGTTCTCGCCCGGCTTCCGCATGGACCCAGTGCATATCCAGATGGGCTGGGGCGCCCTGCCCGGTCTCCATCTCGTGCTGGCCTTTATCGGCGCGCTGGCCATCGTCGTCAGCGCCTCGCTTCTGGTGCGCCTGCCCTGGATGAATTGGCTGCGCTGGCTCGGCTCGAAATCGCTGATCGTCTATGTCGCCTTCGTGCTCCCCATGGGCATTGCCCGCATCCTGCTGCTGCGCTTCGGCATCGAGGAGCCCAACCTGGTGAGCCTGCTCACCATGGCCGTGGCCATCACCGCGCCACTGGTCCTGTGGTGGATCGTCCGGAAGGTCGGCTTCGGCCAATTCCTCTTCGAGCGCCCGGCCTGGGCGCATCTGCCCGGAACCGGCAGCAACAAGCCGGCACTGGCCGCCGCCGAATAGCGAGTTGTTCCCGGACCAAGGCCGGGAACAACCCCCTTGGAGGAGTGCAGCGCAAACGCCGCGCTGATAAACGCCGCCACTCCCCTTCCGTTGCATGCGCTCCCTGCATGCCCCCCAACCGGTTTTCGGACACTTTTACGCCCGCGGCGTCTCCGGCCCTTGCCTTTTCGGTCAAGACTCACCACAAGGGCCTCGCACACCCCTCAGTGACAAAGGATCGAGCGATGAAGGCTGCCGTCATCGTGTTTCCGGGACTCAATCGCGACCGCGACATGATCGCGGCGCTGACCAAGATTTCGGGCGCAAAACCCGCAATCGTCTGGCATCAGGACGCCGACATCCCCGATGTTAACCTGATCGTCATTCCGGGGGGCTTCTCCTACGGCGATTACCTACGCTGCGGCGCCATCGCCGCGCGCTCGCCGATCATGGACAAGGTGCGTGAGCGCGCCGCTCAGGGCGTCAAGGTTCTCGGCGTCTGCAACGGCTTCCAGATCCTGATCGAGGCTGGCCTGCTGCCTGGCGCGCTGATGCGCAATATGTCGCTGAAATTCGTCTGCCGCGAGGTCAAGCTCGAAGTCGTCAACGCCGATACCGACTTCACTCGTGGTTATGCCAAGGGCCAGATCATCCGCTGCCCGGTCGCCCATCACGATGGCAATTACTTCGCCGACGCCGACACTCTGGCGCGCATCGAGGGCGACGGGCGCGTGGCGTTCCGCTACGCCGAGGGCACCAATCCCAATGGCTCGGTCAACGATATTGCCGGCATTTTCAACGAGCAGAAAAACGTGCTCGGCCTGATGCCGCATCCCGAAAATCTCATCGAATCCGCGCATGGCGGCGATGATGGGCGGGCGCTGTTCACCTCGCTTCTCAAGCAGGTGGCCTAGCCCTGTGACGCGGAACCGCGCGCTCATATGGGCGGCACTGCTGCTTGGACGTGCCGGACTGGTGCTTCAGTTCACCATTCCGATGCCGTCCCGGTTCCGCCTTCCGCTGGCCCGCATCAACGCCCTCGCCGTGACCACCTCCCCCGCCGCGTCGGCGCTTTGCGTCATCGCCGTCGACAAGTTTCTTGCCCGAACCTCCCGGACAATACGCCAATGACCCTGCGCAACGACATCGCCATCACCCCCGAACTGGTCGCCAGCCATGGCCTCAAGCCGGATGAATACCAGAAGATTCTCGATCTGATCGGCCGCGAGCCGACCTATACCGAGCTGGGCATCTTCTCGGCGATGTGGAACGAGCATTGCTCTTACAAGAGCTCGAAGAAATGGCTGCGCACTCTGCCCACCAGCGGGCCGCGCGTCATTCAGGGCCCCGGCGAGAATGCCGGCGTCGTCGACATCGGCGACGGTCAGGCGCTGGTGTTCAAGATGGAATCCCACAACCATCCCAGTTTCATCGAGCCCTATCAGGGTGCGGCGACCGGCGTGGGCGGCATCCTGCGCGACGTCTTCACCATGGGCGCCCGCCCTGTTGCCGCCATGAACGCCCTGCGCTTCGGCGCTCCCGAACATGAAAAGACCCGCCACCTCGTCTCGGGCGTGGTGTCCGGCGTCGGCGGCTATGGCAATGCCTTCGGCGTGCCAACCGTAGGCGGTGAGGTCGAATTCGACCCACGCTATAACGGTAACAATCTGGTCAATGCCTTTGCCGCCGGTCTCGCCGATGCGGACAAGATCTTCTACTCCAAGGCCGAAGGCGTCGGCCTGCCGGTCGTCTATCTCGGCGCCAAGACCGGGCGCGACGGCGTCGGCGGCGCCACCATGGCCTCGGCCGAATTCGGCGACGACATCGAGGAAAAGCGCCCCACGGTGCAGGTCGGCGACCCCTTCACCGAAAAGCGCCTGCTCGAAGCCTGTCTTGAACTGATGGCCACCGGGGCCGTCATCGCCATTCAGGACATGGGCGCTGCCGGTCTTACCTGCTCGGCCGTCGAAATGGGCGCCAAGGGCGATCTCGGCATCGAACTGGATCTCGACAAGGTTCCGGTGCGCGAGGAGCGCATGACCGCCTATGAGATGATGCTCTCGGAAAGCCAGGAGCGCATGCTCATGGTCCTGCACCCCGACAAGGAAAAGCAGGCCCGCGCCGTCTTCGAGAAATGGGAGCTCGATTTCGCTACGGTCGGCAAGACCACCGACGATCTGCGTTTCCGCGTCTTCTGGCAGGGCGAGGAAGTCGCCAACCTGCCGATCAAGGAACTGGGCGACGAAGCCCCCGAATACGACCGTCCCTGGACCGAGCCGGTTATTCCCGCCGCTCTTGCCAAAAACGACGTGCCGCAGATGGACGTGGCCGAGGCTTTGCTGGCGCTGATCGGCGGACACCAATGTTCGTCCCGCCGCTGGGTCTATGAGCAATATGACACGCTCATTCAGGGCAATACCATGCAGCGCCCCGGTGGCGATGCCGGCGTGATCCGCGTCGAGGGCGCCGAGCACAAGGGCCTGGCCTTCACCTCGGACGTCAATCCGCGCTATTGCGAGGCCAATCCCTTCGAGGGCGGCAAGCAGGCCGTCGCCGAATGTTGGCGCAACCTGACCGCCACCGGCGCGGAGCCGATTGCCGCCACCGACAATCTCAATTTCGGCAATCCCGAACGCCCCGAAATCATGGGCCAGCTCGTCAAAGCCATCGAAGGCATCGGCGAAGCCTGCCGCGTGCTGGAATTCCCGATCGTCTCGGGTAATGTCTCGCTCTACAATGAAACCAATGGCCGGGGCATCCTGCCCACCCCCACTATTGGCGGCGTCGGCCTCCTGCCCGAATGGAACAAGAGCGTCGGCATCGGCTTCGTCGCCGACAACCAGCCGATCCTGCTCATCGGTGGCCCCGCCGAACGCGGTTCGCATCTGGGCCAGTCGGTCTATCTGCGCGACCTGTTCGACCGCCGCGATGGCGACGCCCCCCATGTCGATCTCGCCGCCGAAAAGAAGACTGGCGATTTCGTCCGCAAGCTCATCCGCTCCGGCGCCGTCACCGCCTGTCACGACCTGTCCGATGGCGGTCTCGGCATCGCCCTCGCCGAGATGGCGATTGCCGGCGGCATCGGCGCGAACGTGACCGACGTGGACGGCAATGATCCGATCCTCACCTTCTTCGGCGAGGATCAGGGACGCTATCTCGTCACCCTAAATCTCGACCCGCAGGGCGATGAAATCGTCGCGCTCTGGGACGAGGCGAAGGCGCTCGGGATTTTCGCATCCTGGATCGGCTCAACGGGTAGCAATGCGTTGACACTTGGCGCTGCAACGCCAATCCCCGTCGCAACTTTGGCGACTGCGCACGAAAATTGGTTCCCCAATTATATGAACGGCTAGTCTGGCTTTCGCCGCTCACCGCCTTATGTTCGCCTTGCTTTGGGGTGCTTTGCTCCCCATGTGGCGATTGCGAACAGGAGCGGACAGATGAACCATAACAAGGCCTTGGCCGTCCTCACGGGTCTCGGGCTGGCGCTGACGCCGGCCCTCGCCGCCGCTCAGAGCGTCAACATCACCCGCTCCATCCTCACCGACCTGCCCTATACCCTGATTTACCCCGCGGAAATGGTCGCAACCGGCGGCGGCGACGCCCCATTGACCATCAATCACCCCGACGCCCCGCTGCAATGCGAGATGAGCGTCGTGCCCGTCGAGGACACGGATTGGTCTGCCGACGCGGCGCTGGCCGGCATCGACGATGACGAAATCACCGCTGCCTGGGCCGGACCACTTCCCGGATTTTCATTGTCCAGCAAAGGGTTGACTACCTATCAGGACGCCACGGCGCTGACTTATGAAGGCACCAGCACCGACTCGGCCATGGGCGTTCCGCTGACCCTGGTTCACACCGAAGCAGTCGCCACCGGGCGCGGTTATATCCTCGACTGCATCTTCGCCGCCGACCAGGCGGAACAGGCCCGGCCCCTGGTCGATTTCATCATCGCCAATTTTTCCACCCGCGCCGATGCCGAATGCTGCGTCGGCGCCAGCCCCGCCCCCGAACCGGACCAGCCCGCGCCGCAATAAACCGCCATTTCCCGGCATTATCCCCACCCCAGTTGAAGCGCCCCGACCTGCATGCCATATCAAGGCTATGGGCCGGGATGGTTCGGCCGACAAACCTATGGGGAGACAGCACATGGCCATGGACGCCAAAGAGATCGAGCGCCGCATCAAGGCCGCCCTGCCCGATGCCCAGATCGAAATCCGCGACCTTGCCGGTGACGGCGACCATTACGCCGCCACGGTGATTTCCGAGCAATTCCGCGGCAAATCCCGCGTGCAACAGCACCAATTGGTCTATGCCGCGCTACAGGGCGACATGGGCGGCGCGCTGCACGCACTGGCCCTGCAAACCAACGTACCGGACTAGAGGACCGAACCGCATGCAACGCGGCTTCCGCGATATTACCGTGCGCCAGCAGGGGCTTGGAGCATCCTGATGCCCGGCCTGCGCGATTCCCTCGATCTGATCCGCATGGTTCGCCCCGAAGCCAGCACTGGTGCGCTGGAGCATGAAATCAACTCCGAGCGCGCCAGCTCGCTCGCCGCTGCCGAAGCAAGAGCGAGAAAAGCCGTCGCGGCGCTCGGCGACAACCAGGATAGCCTCGCCGAAGCCCGTGACGCCGTCTGGAGCTATTTCGTGCAGCGCGAACTGATCGGCTTCCGCCGCCACAATGACGTGATCCGCGACCTCGATATTCCCGCCAAAGTGCTCTATGGGCTAGGCGTCATCTCCGCAAAACGCCCATGACGCGCGCCGTCTTCTTCGACGTCGACGGCGTATTGGTGCATGGCATGCACCACAATCCGGCTCGCACGCGACGCTGGGACACCACACTCATGAACGACCTCGGGGTAGACCCGGCGCGCTTCACCAACGAGTTCATTTTTGACGTCTTCGTCAAGAAGGTCGTGAATGGGAAGATGTCGGTGATCGAGGCGCTCGAGCGCCACTTGCCCGCCTTAGGCTACAAAGGGTCACCGATGGTCTTTCTGGATTACTGGCTCAAGAAAGACAGCGTACTCAATCAGGAACTGATTCAGGCGATAAAACAACTTAAGGCCAAGTCCGATATTCGCCTCTATGTTGCGACCAATCAGGAACATATCCGTGCGAGTTGGCTTTGGTCCCAGTGCGGACTCAGCCAAATATTCGATGACATGTTCCATTCGGCACGGGTCGGGATCAGGAAGCCCGATCCAGCATATTTCGATTTCATCCGTCGGCGTATCGGCGCCCAGGACGAGGCCCCGCTGTTCTTCGACGACACGCCCAAGGTCGTGGATGGCGCCCGAGCCCATGGCTGGGACGCGGTGCTGTTCGATACCAACAGGGATTTTTTCGAGCATCCCTGGATCGCAGAAAAACTAGCCTCGGCCTGACCCTCGCCTTTGCTTGCGCCAGCGCACACAGTGCCAATCGTTGATCTGCGATACACTCGACAGCGTCCCAATCCTGACCTATCTAAAGGCAGCTTCAGCCGGACCTTGACCCCGGACTTTTCGAAAGGCTCCACCCATGACCGACATCAACGCCTTCATCGACGACAAGGTGAAAAACAACGACGTATTCCTGTTCATGAAGGGTACCCCGGACTTCCCGCAATGCGGTTTTTCCGGCCAGGTCGTGCAGATTCTCAACTATCTCGGCGTCGAGTTCGACAGCGCCAACGTGTTGGCCAACGACGAATTGCGCGACGGCATCAAGACCTATTCCAACTGGCCGACCATTCCCCAGCTCTATGTGAAGGGCGAGTTCATCGGTGGCGCGGACATCACCCGCGAAATGTTCCAGTCGGGTGAGCTCAAGACCCACTTCGAGCAGGCTGGCATCACCGTCAAGCAAAGCGCCTGACCCGCTAAAGCAGATTTCGAAGACCCCACTCTAACCCGGTGGGGTTTTTGCTATTTAGCGTTGCGTCACAGCCTCGAAATCGGCGGCATGGCGCATGTCGCGCAGCGGGCGTACGCGCCGGGTCGCTTCGGCATAATTGGGATGGGATTTGTAGGCATCGAACGCCGCCCTGTCCGCAAATTCGGCATAGACCACGACATCCACCTCATTGCCGTAGAGGTCGACCTTGTTGTTGCGACTAACCTCGAAAACATCACTATGCGGTATGTCCGACAACAGCGACAACCCTTCGCAGATGGCGTCGATCTTGTCGGGTGACTTGGCGGTGAAGAAAACGATGTGGCGGATCAAGGCAGGCTCCTCATATCGCGCACCGTTTCCTCCCCTTTGACCAAAACGTCAACCCATCACGCCGGCTGATGCCAGCCATTTGCTATTATCGTTTTGCGTGATGCCGTCGGCGAGCATATGGTGCCGCGCCTGCCGGAGAATCTTTATATGTCCACCGCCGTCCGCCCCGCCGTCCCGCTTCCGCTGGTCATCATTTGCGGCTGCATCATCGCCGCCATCGGCTTCGGCACCCGTGGCTCTTTCGGGCTCTTCACCTTGCCGGCGACCGAAGATCTCGGGCTCAGCCGCGAGCAATGGGGCATGGCCATGGCCGTGCAGAACCTGGTCTGGGGGCTCACCCAGCCTTTTGCCGGAGCAATCGCCGATCGCTATGGCACTGCCCGCGTTCTTGCCGTCGGCGGCATCGTCTATGCCCTGGGCCTGTTGGGCATGGCTTTTTCGCCTGATGCGCTGACCATGACGCTGACCGCTGGAGTCGTGACGGGCGTCGGCATCGCCATCGCGTCCTTCGGTGTGGTCATGGCGGCGTTTGGCCGCGTGGTTCCCGCCGAAAAGCGCAGCTTCGTCTTCGGGATTGCGACCGCAGCGTCTTCCGCTGGCCAGTTCATTTTCGCCCCGCTCGGCCAGGGGTTCATCAATGCCTTCGGCTGGCAGATGGCGCTGGTCTGGATCGCCATGCTCCTGCTGCTCATCATTCCGCTATCGGTCGCTCTGCGCGGCCGGACGGAATCGGCGCCCGGCCAGGCGGACCTGCCATTCATGGAGGCGCTGTCGCGCGCCTGGGGCTTTGGCTCCTACCGCCTGCTGGTTATCGGCTTCTTCGTCTGCGGCTTCCACCTCGCCTTCATCAACGTCCACATGCCGGCCTATCTTGTGGCCTGCGGGCTTTCACCCGATGTCGGGTCCTGGACCATCGCCGTGATCGGGCTCTTCAACATCGTCGGCTCGCTCATGTCTGGCTGGCTGGGCAGCAGATTGCCCAAGCAATTGCTGCTTGCCGTGATCTACTTCCTCCGCGCCATCGCCATCGCCGCTTTCCTGCTGTTCCCCGTTAGCGAGGTCACTGCCTATGCCTTCGCTGCCGTCATGGGTCTGCTCTGGCTCTCGACCGTTCCGCTGACAGCCGGCCTGGTGAGTCTGTTCTTCGGCCCCCGCTATATGGGCATGCTCTATGGCATTGCCTTTCTCAGCCACCAGATCGGCTCCTTCGTCGGCGTCTGGCTCGGTGGCTATGTCTATGACGCGACCGGCGCCTATGACCTCGTCTGGTATCTGGGCATCATTCTCGGTCTGGCCTCGGCTGCCATCCACATCCCCATCAACGAGCGCTCGGACGCGGGCTTCATGCTCAAACCGGCGTAGCCATCCATCGGTTAATGACGATTGATTGCTTGCCAAACCGGGGCCACAGGTTCATGGTCCGATAATTCCTTTCGGCCGCCATTGTCGCGGCCATGACGAGTTTCAGACATGTCAGATCACTTTACGCGGGTTCTCTCCCGGCCCGAATTCATTGCCCTTGTCGCCGCGCTGATGGCGGTCAACGCCCTGGCCATCGACGTGATGCTGCCCGCCCTGCCCTATATGGGCGAGGCGCTGGGTATCAGCAGCGAAAATGAGCGGCAATTTGTCGTTACGGCCTATATGCTGGGCATGGGGATCGCGGTTTTGGCCTTTGGCCCGCTGACCGATCGCTTCGGCCGCCGCGCGCCTCTGCTCATCGGCGTCGGCATTTACGTCATCGCCGCCATAGCCGGCGCTTTCGCTCCCAGCTTCACTACTCTTTTGGTGCTGCGCTTCATTCAGGGCATGGGTGCGGCCAGCGTGCGCGTAATCGCGCAAGCGGTGGTCCGCGACCGCTATTCGGGCCGCGAAATGGCCGAAGTCATGTCCCTCACATTCATGGTCTTCATGGCCATTCCCATTATCGCCCCCGGCATCGGCCAGATCCTGCTGCTGACCGGCCCCTGGCAATCCATCTTCTTCTTCATGGGTGGATTGGCATTGGCGCTCTGGGTCTGGACCTATATGCGTCTGCCTGAAACCCTGCCGCTGAGCCAGCGTCGGCCCCTGAGCGTTTCAGGCATCATCGACAATTTCCGGCTGGTTTTCACCAATCGCGTCGCCATTTCCTACGGCCTGGCTGGCATGTTTCTCTTTGGTGCGCTGTTCGGCTTCATCACCTCGTCCCAGCAGATCTATGTCGATATTTATGGTCTGGGCGTCTATTTCCCCGTCGCCTTCGCCGCCATGGCCGGCCTTATGTCGATCTCATCTTTCACCAACTCGCGCGTCGTGCGCCGGTTTGGGATGCGGCGGCTGTCCCATGGCGCCATGCTGGTTTTCACGTTTTTCTCGGGTATCTGGCTGGTTTTGGCGCTCAACGACCTGATGCCGCTCTGGCTGTTCTTCAGCCTTCTCGCCATCATCATGTTTAGCTTCGGCTGGGCCTCGTCGAACATGAACTCGCTTTCCATGGAGCCTTTGGGAAAAGTCGCTGGCACGGCGGCTTCGGTCTTCGGTTTCATCCAGACCGTGGGCGGAGCTTTGATCGGCTCATTGACCGGCCAGCTTTTCAACGGCACCACGATCCCCACTGCCGCGGGTTATTTCCTCACGGGCGCGCTGGCTTTGGTTTTTATCCTGATCGCTGAAAACGGCCGGCTGTTCGGAGTCGGCGATTATTCCAAGCCCGATGCGAAGGCCGCCACGGACGGGAACTGACTGCCACAACAGGCCGCGCCAGCCATCAACGGCGCGGCCCACAAGGCTGAAGAAAGCCAGACGCCCGGCTACATCACCGCCCCGACCTGCCAGGGTACGAATTCATTGTCGCCATAGCCCAGCGCTTCGGATTTTGTCTCTTCGCCGGAGGCAACACGCAGCATCAGTTCGAAGATCTCCTGCCCCTTGGCCTCGATGGAAACACCTTCGACGATGTCGCCACAATTGATGTCCATATCGTCCTGCATGCGGGCATACATGTCCGAATTGGTGGCGAGCTTGATCGAGGGCACCGGCTTGCAGCCATAGGCCGAGCCGCGTCCGGTCGTGAAGGCGAGAATATTGGCCCCGCCCGCCACCTGCCCGGTGGCGGAAACCGGATCGAAACCCGGCGTATCCATGAATACCAGGCCCTTTTCGGTGACCTTTTCGGCGTATTCGTAAACCGCAGTCAGGGGGCTCATGCCACCCTTGGCCGCCGCGCCCAGAGATTTTTCGAGAATCGTGGTCAGCCCGCCCAACTTATTGCCTGGCGAGGGATTGTTGTTCATTTCCCCGCCATTGCGACCGGTATAATCCTCCCACCAATGAATGCGCGAGATCAGCTTTTCACCGACCTCCCGGTTCACGGCGCGGCGTGTCAGCAAGTGCTCCGCGCCATATATTTCCGGGGTTTCCGAGAGGATCGCCGTGCCGCCATTTTTCACCAGAATGTCCGCCGCGACGCCCAGCGCCGGATTGGCGGTAATGCCCGAATAGCCGTCCGAGCCGCCACATTGCAGCGCCAGCGTCAAATGACCGGCATCGACCGTTTCGCGCCGCGCCCTTGCCGCCACCGGCAACATGTCCTTGATGCGTTCGACGCCCCAATCGATCATCTTCTGCGTGCCGCCGATCTCCTGGATCGTCATGGTCTGGAAAGTGTCGGTTTCCTTGAGGTTGTAGGCCTCCTTCATCCTGTCGATCTGGAACCCCTCGCAGCCCAGCCCCACCAGCAAAGCCGCGCCAAGATTGGGGTTGGACGTGTAACCCCATTGCGTGCGGCGGAAGATCTGATAACCCTCGCCCTGCAGGTCCATGGCGCAACCAGTGCCATGCACGAAGGGGATGACGCCGTCGATTTCGGGGTAATCGTCGAGTATTCCTGATCGATTGATGGCTTCCGCCATGAACTTGGCCACTGTCGCCGAGCAATTCACCGATGTCAGGATGCCGATATAATTGCGTGTGCCGACGGAGCCATTGGCGCGGCGAAAGCCTTGAAACGTCGTCCGCTGGGCGGCGGGCAGGACATCCACCGGGACGACGCCCTGCGAGAACGCATAATCATGGGTCAACGAGCCATCCGCGCCACCCATGCCGCAATTATGCTCATGCACCCAATCACCAGGAGCGATGGCCTCCTTGGCAAAGCCGATGATCTGGCCAAACTTGAGAACGGCCTCACCTGCCCCGATGCCCCTCGTGGCGAATTTATGCCCGCGCGGCACCCGGCGGATGATGGAAACACCCTGTGCAGTCATTGTGCCCACATCCAGATTGGACAATGCCACGGCGATATTGTCGGCAGCATTGAGCACCAGCGTCTTGCCCTCTGCGGGGCGGGTCATGATGTCGGTCATGGCAATGGTCTTCCGGGGGCCTGGAAAATATAATGGTGCTTTTCCATGCCTTGGTTTACCTCCTGTTCATCGCTGACTTGGAGGAAATCGGCATTGTCTTTGAACACACCTCTAACTAACATGTTAGCATGAAAACGGAAGCCGGTCCCTACGATTTTCTCCCTGCGGCGGGCACATTTTCGCGCGGCAGCGTCACCGTGGACGTCACCAATACGCTGCGCCACGCCATCGTGACTTTGGCCTTGCCGCCGGGCATGACGCTTGACAAGTCGGCCATTTGCGCCCAGCTCGGCGTATCTCGATTTCCGGTCAGCGAAGCTTTGGCGCGTTTGGCCGAAGAGGGTTTGGTAGACATCGCGCCCCAGCGCGGATCCACTGTCTCGCTGGTGAAAATCGCCGATGTTCGCGAATATATGCTGATCCGGAAGGGGCTCGAAAGCGAGGCCCTGCGCGTCCTTATCGGCAAGCATGATGCAGACGTCATCGCCGCGCTGCACGCCAATATGGCGGCACAGCGCGAAGCTGCGTCTCGCGACGACGCCGAAACTTTCCATCAGATCGACGTCGATTTCCACGACATCATCTTCCGCACTATGCGCCTGTCCAAGGTCAAGGCGATCATCGACCGCGCCCGCGCCAATCTCGACCGCGCCCGCCGCATGATCATCACACCGCGCCGGCTGGCCCTGACCATTGCCGAGCATCAGGCCATTTTCGACGGTATCCTGGCGGCCAATGCGCCCCAGGCCATTGCCGCCATCCGCGCCCATATCGACGCGGTAATGGTGGAATTGTTCGCTTTCGCCGCCGACCATGCCGAGCATTTTGCCGACGGCGCCGAATTCGCCCCGGAAAAAGATGACTTCCCATTCGGCTGAGCACCCCTGGAGACCCAAATGCTCAAAAACATTCCACCCATTCTTGGCCCCGAACTTCTCGCCACCCTTCGCGCCATGGGCCATGGCGACGAAATCGTCATCGTCGACGCCAATTTCCCGGCCTCTTTTCTGGGCCCCAGAACGCATCGCGCCGACGGCATTACCGCCACAGACATGCTTGATGCGATCCTGACGCTAATGCCGCTGGACGAATTCGTCGATGAGGCGGCCATCGGCATGGCAGTGGTCGGCGATCCCCAGGCGCGCCCGCCGATCGTCGCCGAATTCGAGGCCATGCTTGCCCGCCACGAACCCAATTTCCGCTTTTCCACCATCGAGCGCTTCGCCTTCTATGATCGCGCCAGGAGCGCCACCGCACTGGTCCAGACAGGAGAAACGCGGCTTTATGGCAATATCATCCTGAAGAAGGGCATTATCCGCCCAGCCGCCTGAAACGGAACGGATTGAACCAAAGCCGCCCTCGACAGGCTAACATGTTAGCCTTATGAGCAGCCGACAGACAACGGAGACCCCGCCATGAAACTGCTTCGCGTCGGCGCCAAGGGCGCTGAAAAGCCCGCCATTCTCGCCCAGGATGGATCCATTCGCGACTTGTCCAGCATCGTCAACGACATTGGCGGCGAAGCACTGACCCCCGAAGGGTTGGCAAAAATCGCCGCAGCCGACATCGACTCCCTTCCTAAACTGGACGAAAACCAGCGCATCGGCGCCTGCGTCGCCAATGTCGGCAAATTCATCTGCATCGGCCTCAACTACGCCGACCACGCCGCCGAAACCGGCGCGAAAATCCCCGAAGAGCCGATCATCTTCATAAAGGCGACCAGCGCCATTATCGGACCGAATGACGACGTGATCATTCCCAAGAACGCCATCAAGCCCGACTGGGAAGTGGAACTGGGCATCGTTATTGGCAAAGAAGCCCGCTATACCGAGGAAGCCGACGCGCTCGATCACGTTGCCGGCTATTGCCTCGTCAACGATGTCTCCGAGCGCCACTTCCAGACCGAGCGCGGCGGCACATGGGACAAGGGCAAAGGTTGCGACACTTTTGGTCCGATCGGCCCCTGGGTCGTCACCAAGGACGAAATCGCCGATCCGCAAAATCTCGGCATGTGGCTCGAAGTCGACGGGCATCGCTATCAGAATGGCTCGACCAAGACCATGATCTTCGGCGTGGCCAATGTCGTGTCCTATGTCAGCCAGTTCATGAGCCTGCAGCCCGGCGACATCATTTCCACTGGTACACCGCCGGGTGTCGGCATGGGCATCAAGCCCGAGCCCGTCTGGCTCAAGCCCGGCAATGTCATGCGTCTGGGCATCGATGGCCTGGGCGAGCAGACCCAGAACGTCAAGGCCTATACCGCCTGATCGGGCCTGGCGGGGCCTTGTGCCCCGCCATCGCCCCTCTCCCGGCAGCGCCGGGAACATCTGCCCAATGGCCAGCGCCCTTAGACGGCGAACACTTCCCGCTTCAACTCATCCCAGCTCGCCTTGTCCGGCGCGACCAGCAGCCCCCCGTCCACATCGCCGGGCCGATAGGCGCTGCCATCGAACTTGGCAACATGCGCGCCGCATTCCTGCATCATCAGCGCACCGGCCACGTGGTCCCAGGGCATGAGCTTGCCATAGGCAAGAAAATGCACATTGCCGCCAGCGGCGAAACGATATTCGTGGCCGGCGCAGCGATAGCCGGCGATCATTTTCACCTTGGCGAGATTGCCCAGAATAGTGCGCCGCTGTTCAAAGGGAAAAAACGCCGTGGAGGCGAGCCCGCCCATTTCCGACAGAGGCACCGGATCGGCATATCTCAGCCTATGACGTCGGCCATCAGGAAACACCTGCCAGGTGCCGCAGCCCTTTTCGGCCATGAGGAAATCATCACCCATTGGATCGTAGATGATCCCCGCGACCGGCTCACCATTCTGCACCACGGCCGCCATGACCGCGAAGAGCGGCAGGCCGCCGGCAAAATTGGCAGTTCCGTCAACGGGATCGACGTAAACGGTGTTTCTGTCTTCAAGGCTTGAACTCAGCAGCGCCGGATTGGCTGCCACCGCTTCCTCTCCAATGACCAGCGTCTTCGGCGAATGGTCGAGGATGGCGGCGGTTATGACGCGCTCGGCGTTGGTGTCGGCTTCGGTGACAAGGTCGAACGCCCCGGTCTTGGTCTGGATCATACCCTCATCGAGCCGCCGGAAGCGCGGCATGATTTCGTCCTTGGCGGCCTGTCGGAGAATTGAGGCCAGCCGCTCGATATTCATTCGCTTAGTCCTTGGGTTGGGTGGCAAGACCCGCGAAATCGAAGAGCCGCGGATCAAGCATATGGCTGGGATTGATATTGCCCAGCGCCCGGATCATCACATCCTTGCGCCCGGGCATGGCCTTTTCCATGTCGGTCAGCATGGCCTTGGTGGCATTGCGCTGCAAGCCATCCTGACTTCCGCAAAGATCGCAGGGAATGATGGGAAAGGCCATGGCGTCGGAAAAGCGTTGCAGGTCTTCCTCGGCGCAATAGATCAGCGGACGCAGCACTTCGAGATCGCCATCGTCATTGACCAGCTTGGGCGGCATGGCAGCCAGCTTACCGCCATGAAACAGGTTCATGAAGAAAGTTTCGAGACTGTCGTCGCGATGATGGCCAAGGACCAGTGCCGTGCAGCCCTCCTCGCGCGCAATGCGGTAAAGATTGCCGCGCCGCAGCCGCGAACAGAGCGAACAATAGGTCGCGCCGGCCGGCAGCTTGTCGGTGACGATGGAATAGGTGTCCTGATATTCGATCCGGTGCTCGATGCCGAGCCCCGTGAGAAATTCCGGCAGGATATGCTTGGGAAAATTCGGCTGGCCCTGATCGAGATTACAGGCCAGCAGATCCACCGGCAGCAGCCCTCGCCATTTGAGGTCGAGCAGCAGCGCCAAGAGGCCGTACGAGTCCTTGCCACCGGACAAGGCGATCAGCCATTTGTCGCCCGGCCGCACCATGAAGAATTTTTCCAGCGCCTCCCGCATATTGCGGACGAGGCGCTTGCGCAGCTTGTTGAATTCGACCGAGCGCGGCGCCTGCGCAAAAATCGGGTGGGCGCCGGATTCTGCCTCTTCGGGCATTGGCGCTTCAATCGGGGCAGCGGCGTTCATGGTGAGCCTGAAACGATGGTGACTTGCGCGGCTTTCTTACCTCAACACTCGATTGCGCGCCACTACACTGGCAGCGGGCTCGCCTCCTGCGCGTTCGCCGCCACGTCGTGGCCAATATCATAGCGATCGAGATTTTCCTCAAACTCGTGCAGACGCTTCCAGATCGAGCGCAATTCGGTCAGCGTGGTCCAATTGTTGAGCACCACGGAGAATGCGCCGTCCACCTGCCCGTACGCATTGGTGACCTGAAACAGCAGGCCCACCGAAACCGCACCGGTGAACATTGCCGGCCCGATCATCAGCAGCGGCGTCATCGAGGTGATCTGGCCATAGGCGTTGGACCAGAGATTGAAGTAACCGTAGTGCAGATAGAGACGGAAATAATTGGTCCGCAGGCCGGTGAAAAGGCTGAACAGGGTTTCGGGCTGAGCATGATGTATCTTGTCGTCTTCGCCCAGGACCAGTTCCTTGCGGAACGCTGCCTCCACCTTCTGGTTTTTGTATTCGAGCCCGGGCAGGAACCAGCCGACAAACCACGATATCGTCATGCCTCCCACGCTCACCAGCAAGGCCGCCCAGACCAGCGAGCCCGGAATGTCACGGATCACCGGCAGGTCCACCTGCCCGCTTAGCGTCCACAAGATGGGCAGGAACGCGATCAGGGTGAGAATAGCCCGCAGCAATTGCAACCCCAGGCTCTCGACGATCCGGGCAAAACGGTTCGCGTCTTCCTGGATACGTTGCGAGGCGCCTTCGATCTCGTGTTCCACATGGCGCCAACGCGGAATGTAGTTCTCGGTAATGGCCTGACGCCAGCGGAAGCCGTAATGGGAGACCAGAAAGGAGCCTAACGTGCCCGTCAGGACGATAGGGACGGCGAGCCAGATGAAAGTCGTCGGGACCAGCATCGGCACCACGAAAAAGATGTGGCCCCACTGCCATTCCCAGCCGAACAGCGCATGCCAGAATTCGGACACGTCGTGCTCTGATGCGGTTTGCAACAGGTCGTAGAAGCCGCGATACCAGGTGTTGATCTGAACGGAGAGATCAACCTGCATCCAGATGATGAGGACGATCAGCAATCCTATGCCATAGGCCCACCCGGCCCAGCGGCGGCTTTTGAAGAAGGCGTGAATCATTGGCTTCACCTGCTGCGGTCGTTGCCGCATTGACAGGATTAGTCGTCAATGGAAATTCGGGCAGCAGCAAGCCCTAGTTTCCAAACTTACCAAGATTTAATCGCTATCCATGGCCCGAAAAGAAAGGGCCGCCCCAGCGGAGCGGCCCTTTCCAATTCTTTGTGCGTCGCTTCGCGCTTAGCGCGAGTAGAATTCGACGACCAGGTTCGGTTCCATCTGCACCGGATAGGGCACGTCCGATAGGGCCGGGACGCGCGCATAGGTAGCAACCTGCTTGCCGTGATCGACTTCGACGTAGTCAGGAACATCGCGCTCGGCGAGCTGGTTGGCTTCCAGCACGACGGTGAGCTGCTTGGAGCGCTCGCGCACTTCGACCTTGTCGCCGACCTTGACCTGGTAGGACGGAATGTTCACGCGCTTGCCGTTGACCAGAACGTGGCCGTGGCTGACGAACTGGCGGGCCGCGAACACGGTCGGCACGAATTTGGCGCGATAGACGATGGCGTCCAGACGCGATTCGAGCAGGCCGATCAGGTTCTCGCCGGTATCGCCCTTGCGGCGGGCAGCTTCGTCATAAAGCTTGCGGAAGCTCTTTTCAGTGATTGAGCCGTAATAGCCCTTGAGCTTCTGCTTGGCGCGCAGCTGCAGACCATAGTCAGACAGCTTGCCCTTGCGGCGCTGACCGTGCTGGCCGGGGCCATAGGCACGGGCATTCAGCGGGGACTTCGGACGACCCCAAATGTTTTCGCCAAGGCGGCGGTCAATCTTGTACTTGACGGAATGACGCTTCGACATCGCGTATCCTTTTCTAAAGCGTGGCCACGAAAATCGTAGAAAAGCCACGCGTCCTTGCGGACTGGTTTGAATGGATCGCGCCCTCCTCTGCCCTGCCTTGCGGCAGGACCGACAGACTCCCAACAGAGAATCCCGGGTGCGCCTATGGGCCGTTTGGCCGGAATAGGTGGCCGCGTCTTAGAGGCGCAGGCCTGCCGAGTCAAGCATTGCTGCAGGCCGCCGCTAAGCCATACGCTTGTCGAGACTGCGCTGATTGCGCAATTGGGGAAAAAGTCCCGCCCAGACACCGGCGATTATGATGGCGCCCACACCGCCCATGATCGCGGCGGGCACGGGGCCGAGTAAATGCGCAACACTTCCCGCCCGGAAGTCGCCCAATTCATTGGACGCGCCGATAAAGACCGAGTTCACCGCATTGACGCGACCGCGCACATCCTCCGGAGTCCAGAGCTGCATGATGGCTTCGCGAATGGTAACGCTCACCATGTCGGACGCGCCCACCATGGCCAGGGCGGCCATTGAGAGCCAGACATTGGTGGAAATGCCGAAAACCACGGTAAAGACCCCGAACAGGCCAACAAAAAGAAACAGCAATTTTCCGGCATGGTCGCGAATGGGATGGCGCATCAGCCACAGCGCCATGAACAGTGCTCCAATGCCCGGTGCAGCGCGCAGCAGGCCAAGCTCTTCCGGCCCCGCATGCAGAATATCCTTGGCATAGATCGGCATCAGCGCCACCGCGCCGCCGGCCATGACCGCAAACATGTCAAGCGACATGGCCCCGAGAACGACGCGATTGGAAAAGATGTAGCGGAACCCGCCGAGCAGGGTTTCGAGGCTCTTGGCCTGCGCCTGACGAAGCTGGGCCGGGCGCGGAATGAGAGACACCATGATTGCAGCAATGAGGATCAGCGCTCCGGCAACGCCGAAGGCAACCTCTGGCGCAATGCCATAAAGAAGGCCACCGGCAGCCGGCCCCATTATGGCGGCGAACTGCCAGGCAGAGGCATTGGCGGTGATTGCATTGGCCAGCGCCTCGGGCGGCACGATATTGGGGGCAAGCGATTGCGCCGCCGGTCCCCAGAAGGCTCTCGCGGTGCCCAGCAGGAACAGAATGGCGAAGATCGGCCAGATCTGGTCAGCATCAGCATTGGCCAAAAGGAAAAATCCGCCCGCGCAGGTCGCTTCGACCATAAGACAGGCCCGCATGATGCCACGACGGCTGAACCGATCTGCCGTAAGGCCAGTGAGCAGGATCAGGAGCAGCGCCGGCGTAAAAAGGCAGAGACCGACCACACCGAGCAGGAAGGCATTGCCGGTAACGTCATAGACCTGCCAGGCCACCGACACCGCCATGATCTGCACGGCGAAGCTGACGAAAAGCGTCGTCAGCCAAAAGAAACGAAAACCTTTGTAGTGGAAGGCGTGTTTGGAAGGCGCGGCGGAATGGGCATCGTTCATGGTGAACAAGCCATGTCATTTTGTCGACCGGCGGTCAAAGGCGGAATCAGCAGATCGGGCATGAGGATTTCAGCAACCGTGACTGTCCCTCCCGTACTCCGCCAATTCACTATTCGTCTGACTTCTTTTGTCGGTTGGGATTGGGCCGTTCATGGCGTCGGTCAATGGAAGAAATCACTCCGCGCAAAGTGCGGATTTCCTGGGCGGTAAATCGCCCGCGTGTCAGCGCCGTCCGCAGATTATTGACCATGCTTGGCCGCTTGTCCGGAGTCGTGAAAAAGCCCGACTGATCGAGCACGCCTTCGAGGTGTTCAAACAGGCCAACCAATTCGCTGCGCGGCGCAGCTTCATCCAATCCGTCTCCAAAGGGCAGCGCCCGGCCCTCGGCGCTGGTTCGGCGCCATTCATAGGACATGAGCAAAACGGCTTGGGCGATATTGAGCGAAGCAAAAGCCGCTTCGACCGGTAGCGTAACAATGGCGTCTGCCATGGCCACTTCGTCATTGAGCAGGCCCCACCGTTCACGCCCAAACAACAGGCCCGTCCCCCGACCGCCCGCGACATGGGCCGCCATTCGGGCAGAGGCATCCTCGGGACCAAGCACTTCCTTCTGCATGTCGCGCGAACGGGCGGTCGTTGCGTAGACGAGAGTAAGATCGCTCATCGCCGCTTCGAGAGTATCGAACACACGCACACGTTCCAGAACGTGGTCGGCGCGCGATGCAGCGGCTATCGCCTTTTCATTGGGCCAGCCGTCGCGCGGGCGCACCAGCCGCAAATCCCATAGGCCGAAATTGGCCATGGCGCGCGCGGCCGAGCCAATATTCTCGCCCAATTGCGGCTCGCACAGGACGATGGCCGGCGAAGGCGCGAGGGTGACCGGGATCGAAGAATCTGTACCTGCCATGGGCCGCCCCTTCCGAAAACTGGCGGGCGACATAACTCAATTGCGTTTCGCGCGCAAATCAGGCCACCTTTTCGCGCCGGGGCAGATCATGCACTTTGTCGTCTCGGACCCATTCACGGTCGAGCAGCGCGAAATGCAGTTCCTCGTCCCATTCGCCTTGAAACAAGGCGTGTTCGCGGTAGTGGGCTTCAAGGCGCATGCCCAGCCTTTGCATCAGCCGACTGGAATGGTGGCTCCGCCCATCGCAGCGCACCATCAGGCGATGGACACGGAAGTGACCGAAAGCCAGATCGAAGATCGCCGTCAAAGCTTCAGTCAGATAGCCCTTGCCGCTATGGGCCGGATCAATGGCGAAGCGCACCTCCCCCTGCCCCGATGTGGCGTCGGACCATTTGAGGCTGACCTGGCCGACCAATATGCCGTCGTCCTTGCGCACCATGGCCAGGGTCAGCGCATCGCCGGGCCGATGCAACTGCACCTGCTTGCGCATCATGTCCACGGCAATGGAAACATCGTCAGCATAGCGCGTTGGGCGCTCGAGATAACGCTGCACCGCCGGAAGAGTGTGGTATCGGGCAACGACTTCACAATCGCCACGCTCGAAAGGACGAAGACACAGGCGACTGGTCATGATCGGCAAGCGCAGACTGGACATAGTTCGATTTCCCGGCGGTCAAAGGAAAGCCCTTGAGGCAGAACGCCTCGACTCTGCCGGGGTTCCTGTCAGGCCCGGTAACATCTGCCGGACGGGAACAATTGTCAGATAGCGCCGGATTGGCGCAGCGCTATCCATTCTCGACGCAGGATGGCGTAGTAAAATTCCTCGTCCCACCGGCCCTTGAACAGGCCATGTTCGCGAAAATGAGCCTCGCGGCGCATGCCGAGCCGCTCCATCAATCTCCAGGAGGGCGCATTGCCGGCGTCACAACGCGCATAGACACGGTGCAGGTCGGCCTCGTCAAAAGCCAGGTCAAGCAGCCGCGCAGCCGCTTCCCGCGCATAGCCTCTCCGCTGATGATCAGGGTGAAAAATCCAGCCCAACTCCCCTTGCCGCGCTTCCACAGACCGCCAGATCAGCGACAATTCACCGACCAGAATGTCGCCGGCGCGCGTTTCGGCGGCCAGGATGATACGGTCATCCTCCTCCTCCAGCGACAATTGCGCCGTCCGCTGCTGCACCGCCAGGGCGCACTCTTC
Organism: Devosia faecipullorum; assembly: GCF_015158295.1. Taxonomy (GTDB): domain Bacteria; phylum Pseudomonadota; class Alphaproteobacteria; order Rhizobiales; family Devosiaceae; genus Devosia; species Devosia faecipullorum. The sequence continues at coordinate 641,761 of NZ_JACDXV010000001.1, forward strand.
TCGGCTCATGGGCTGGTCGAACAGATATCGCGCCACGTCCTCGCGGCTGCGATAGGCGAATACTGCATCGACATCGCCGCGCACGAAAGGGCGCAGGCGAAGCCGCTCGGTCATCAGCGGATACTGGGGACGAAAAGCCATGCGCCTCCTTTCCGGCCACGCCAGTTATGTCGGAAGACGCCGCAAAGGCAAGCAGCGGTCTTGCGCAGCCACGACATGCATGCGAATCTGCAAGCATGAGCCGGATGCCACAACTGGACCTGACCGCGGCCTGCGATTGCGGCGCGGTAGCGCTTTTCGCCAAGGGCGAAGCGATTTCGATGTTCCAGTGCGCCTGCCTCAATTGCCAGAAGGTTTCAGGCGGCGGCCATTCCTCGGTACTTCTGCTTCCCGCCGATGGCGTACGAACGACCGGTGCCACGAAAAGTATCGCGCGATCAGCCGATTCCGGCGCAACCTTCACGCGTCACTTCTGTCCCGAATGCGGCACCACGCTCTATGCCCAATCCTCGCGCGTGCCCGGTTTCCGCATTCTTCCAGTCGGGCTTTTCGCAGGGCAGAACGACTGGTTCGCTCCCAATCAACTGATCTTCGCGCGCAGCCACCCTGCCTGGGATCTAGTGGAAGATCACCTGCCCCGCCACGAAGCCTACCGGCCCAGCCAGAAGCAATAGGGAAACAGCAAGCCCCCTTGCCGAGCGCAGCTTTGCGCTTTTTGCCAGCGATGGTATACGGGCCGGCGACAGGGCCCTCAAAGGCCGAAATCCGCATTTCCAAGGGAGTTACGCGATGAGCAAGATCAAGGTCGTCAACCCGGTCGTGGACCTCGACGGCGATGAGATGACCCGGATCATCTGGCAGGCGATCAAGGACAAGCTCATTCATCCCTATCTCGATCTGCCGATCGAGTACTACGACCTGTCGGTGGAAAGCCGCGACGCCACCAATGATCAGATCACCATCGATGCCGCCCATGCCATCCAGAAGCACGGCGTCGGCATCAAGTGCGCCACAATCACCCCCGACGAGCAGCGCGTCGAAGAATTCAAGCTCAAGAAAATGTGGAAGTCGCCCAACGGCACCATCCGCAACATTCTGGGCGGCGTGATCTTCCGCGAGCCGATCATCTGCAAGAACGTGCCGCGCCTCGTTCCCGGCTGGACCCAGCCGATCATCGTGGGCCGCCATGCGTTCGGCGACCAATATCGCGCCACCGACTTCCTGTTCCCCGGCAAGGGCACGCTGTCGATCAAGTTTACCGGCGAAGACGGCAAGGTCATCGAGCACGAAGTCTATCAGGCTCCGGGCGCCGGCGTGGCCATGGCCATGTACAACCTGGACGATTCGATCCGCGACTTCGCCTATTCGAGCTTCAACTACGGCCTTGCCCGTGGCGTACCGGTCTATCTCTCCACCAAAAATACCATCCTCAAGGCCTATGACGGCCGCTTCAAGGACATCTTCCAGGAGATTTACGACGCCGAGTTCAAGGAGCGCTTCGAAGCCGCCAAGATCTGGTACGAGCACCGCCTGATCGACGACATGGTCGCCTCCGCGCTCAAGTGGAGCGGTGGCTATGTCTGGGCGTGCAAGAACTATGACGGCGACGTGCAGTCCGACATCGTGGCGCAGGGTTTCGGTTCCCTCGGCCTGATGACCTCGGTTCTGGCCACGCCCGATGGCAAGATCGTGGAAGCTGAGGCCGCCCACGGCACCGTGACCCGTCACTATCGCCAGCATCAGCAGGGCAAGGAAACGTCCACCAACTCGACCGCATCCATCTTTGCCTGGACCCGTGGCCTCGCCCATCGCGCCAAGCTCGACGACAATGAGGCGCTGGCCAAGTTCGCCACCACGCTGGAAAAGGTCACCGTCGATACGATCGAAGAAGGCAAGATGACTAAGGATCTCTCCCTGCTCGTCGGCCCCGACCAGCCCTGGCTCTCCACGCTCGGTTTCCTCGACGCCATCGACCAGAACCTGCAGAAGGCCATGGCGTAGGCCAGGCCTGGTTCGTTATGGAAAGGGCCGGTGCGATGCATCGGCCCTTGTTTTTTGGAATCGATTGAGGCGGACCTGGCCAGGCCCGCCACAAGTGAACAATCAATTCACCAACGCTTACCCCCCAGCCCAATTTTCACCACGGTCAGCACCGAATTTTCGTTTCTGTTTCGGGGGGCAGAAATTTGAAGCGTCCGATTTTGATTGTTATCGTCGCATTCGCGGCCGCGATATACGTCTACAATGCCAGTTGGCGCGTGGGACCGCCCACAGATGGCGGGCTTACATTGATCGCCCATAGAGGCGTCCACCAGACTTTCTCTCGAGCCGATCTCGACAATGCGACCTGCACCGCCGAACGCATCGACACACCACGCCACGGGCTCCTGGAGAACACCATTCCCTCGATGCAGGCGGCTTTCGCTTCAGGAGCCGACATCGTTGAACTGGACGTGCATCCCACCACGGATGGCCAATTCGCCGTCATGCATGACTGGACGCTCGATTGCCGAACCGAGGGTGACGGGGAAACCCGGGCTCATTCCATGGAAGAGCTTCGGGCGCTCGACATTGGCCACGGCTATACTGCCGACGACGGACAGACCCACCCATTCCGAGGAACCGGCGTCGGCGCAATGCCGGAACTCCGGGAGGTTCTCGCTGCCATGCCGAACCGGAATTTTCTCGTCAATTTCAAGAGTCGGGAAGCACGCGAAGGCGACATGCTGGCCGCGCTTCTGTTCGACCACCCCGAATGGCGCGCGGCAATCTGGGGCGCGTATGGCGGCGACGAACCTACCTATCGCGCCGCCGATCTGATCGAGGGATTGCATGTGTGGTCCCGACGAGGGCTGGTCGATTGTCTCGGACAATATCTGGCCCTGGGCTGGACGGGCTTTTTGCCGGATGCCTGTCGAGACACCCAGGTGATGATCCCCATCAATATCGCGCCCTGGCTCTGGGGCTGGCCGAACCTGCTTCAGGCCCGACTGCACGAGGCTGGCAGCCGGATCATCCTGCTTGGTCCCTACGGGGCCGGCGATCCGGGCACGGCGGGCATCGACGATCTCGATACGCTGGCGCTGGTGCCGCCGGGCTTCACTGGTCTGGTGTGGACCAACCGGATTGAGCTGATCGGCCCGGCGATTAAGGGCACAAATCCGCCGCAGATTCCGCCGGCACCGTAATGACCCTTTCACTTTGGCCCTATATGATGACAGGATATTTTCTGCCCTGCTTCTCATGATCTGGATATTGCGATGCCAGTCGGCGTCATCCTGGCCTTTCTGGCCTATGCCAGTTTTTCCATTGCCGACGCGCTGATCAAGACGACGGGCCAGACCCTGTCGGTCTTCGAAATCGCATTTTTTACCACCTCGTTCTCGATCATTCCGGCAATCGTGACCAATCGGCACGAACGCTGGCGCGACATGTACAAGCTGCGCCATCCATGGCTGGTGCATCTGCGCTGCGCCACCTCCATAACCGGCACGGCGGGGGTGATGTACGCCTTTACCCACGTTCCCTTCGCCGAAGTCTATGCCATCGGTTTCACCACACCGCTTTTCGTGACATTTCTTTCGGTATTGGTGCTACGCGAACACGTGGCTGCGCACCGCTGGATGCTGCTGCTGATCAGTTTCATGGGCGTGCTGCTGGTCATAAGGCCGGGACTGCGCGAACTGGAACTGGGTCACTACGTGATGATGGGCGCAGCCATGCTCGGCGCGGTGACCACCACAGTTTTGCGCCACGTCGCGCCGAGGGAGCGACGTGTCAGCCTCGTGGGAGTACAGGTGGTCTATTCCGGAATTTTCAACGGCATATTGATGCTGCCGTCCTTCGTCATCCCCACAATGGAGCAAATAGCCATTCTGATCGGCATCGGCCTTTTGGGCGGCATGGGCGGCTTACTATTGATTCAGGCCAGCAAGCAGACACCAGCCAATCTCATCGCCCCGGTGCAATATAGCCAATTGATCTGGGCCATCCTGTTTGGCGCGCTGTTCTTCGGCGAGTTCCCCGACTGGATTGCCATTGCCGGCATGCTGGTGGTTGTCGTCGCGGGCCTGCTCAATGTTCTGAGCGAAAAACGGCCCATACGCTGGAAGGCACGGCTGTTCTTCTTCCGCACCGGCCAGTAGCGCATCCAAATTGCGGGCAATGGTCATGGAGACTTCCTGGACGCGCATATCTGGATGCACCTCGGCCGGCCCGCCCCATACGTCGCACCGAAGATCACGCGGCGCGAAGAGTGCAGCGGCCACCAAGGTAGCCGCTGCATCACTCAGTTGAGCAAGGCCCGCACAGCCGCGAGCGCGTCCTCTGCTTTGGCGCCATCCGGGCCGCCGGCCTGGGCCATGTCCGGGCGGCCGCCGCCGCCCTGCCCGCCCAAAGCCGCCGCACCGGCTTTGACCAGGTCAACAGCGGAAAACCGGCCGACGAGATCTTCGGTCACGCCAATGGCGATGCCGGCCTTGCCGTCTTCGGCGCGGCCGACAATGGCCACCACGCCCGAGCCGATCTGCTTTTTGGTCTGGTCCACCAGGCCACGAAGATCCTTGGGTTGAAGATCATCCACGATGCGGCCGGCAAAGGTGACGCCATTGATGGTTTCGCTGGCATTGCCGCCATCAGCCGCGCCTCCCCCCATGGCCAGCTTCTGGCGGGCGTCGACCAGGGCGCGTTCGGCCTTCTTGATTTGGTCCTGCAGCGCCTCGATGCGCTCGAGCACTTCATGGGTGCCGGACCGCAGCAGGCCGGCAGCCGAAGCCACGATATTGGTGTTGGCATTGCCACGGTGACGCGCCGCCTTGCCGGTCAGTGCCTCGATACGGCGAACGCCACCAGCAACGGAGCTTTCGGCGACGACCGAGACGAGGCCAATATCGCCAGTACGGCGCACATGCGTACCGCCGCACAATTCAACCGACCAGCCGAGGCCATTGCCATTGGGCTCACCCATGGAAACGACGCGAACCTCGTCCCCGTATTTTTCGCCAAACAGGGCCCTTGCGCCCGATTCCTTGGCTTCGTCCACGCCCATCATCCGTGTTTCGACTGGTGCGTTTTGCAGCACGATGGCATTGGCGATGTCTTCGACCTCGGCAATTTCCTGCTGACTCATCGGTTTGGTGTGCACGAAGTCGAAACGCAGCCGGTCCGCGGACACCATCGAACCCTTCTGCGCCACATGATCGCCGAGCACGATCCTCAGCGCCTCGTGCAGCAAATGGGTTGCCGAGTGATTGGCGCGGATGGAGGAGCGCCGTTCATGATCGACGATGAGTTCGACCGCCAGACCGGGCTTGAGCACCCCTTCGACAACCTTGACCTTGTGCGCGAAGACGCCATGGAACTTGTTGGTATCGAGGACTTCGGCCACCACGCCCTCGCCCCTGATCACGCCGCTATCGCCCACCTGGCCGCCGCTTTCACCAAAAAATGGCGTCTGGTTGACGACGACCAACCCTTCCTCGCCCGCCGCGATCGCATTCACTTCCGCGCCATTGGCCAGCAATATCCGGATTTCGGCCTCGGCCGTCTCGGTTTCATAGCCGAGGAATTCGGTTGGACCCACCTTGTCCGAAATTCCGTACCAGATCGTATCGGTGGCCGCCTCACCCGAGCCAGCCCAATTCTTGCGGGCTTCGGCCTTCTGCTGGGCCATGGCACCGTCGAATCCGGCCTGGTCGACCGAAATGTTGCGCATGCGCAATGCGTCCTGCGTCAGATCGAGCGGAAAACCATAGGTGTCGTAGAGCTTGAAGGCCGTGGCGCCGTCGAGCACGTCGCCCTCGCCAAGATTGGCCGTTTCGGCTTCGAGAATTTGCAGGCCTCGACCCAGCGTCTTGAGGAAGCGGCCTTCTTCGAGACGCACGGTCTCGGCGATCATCGCTTCGCCACGCGCGAGTTCAGGATAGGCCTGGCCCATCTCACGAACCAGCGTCGGCACCAGCTTGTGGATCACCGGCTCATTGGCGCCCAACAGAGTGGCATGACGCATGGCGCGGCGCATGATGCGGCGCAGCACATAGCCGCGTCCTTCATTGGAGGGCAGCACACCTTCGGCAATGAGGAAGCTCATCGAGCGCAGGTGATCGGCAATGACGCGCAGACTGCGATTTCCGGGCCCGTTCACATCGGCATTGGTGGCATTGGCCGCCGCGCCGATAAGCGCCCGGAACAGATCAATGTCGTAATTGTCATGCACGCCCTGCATGACAGCGGCGATACGTTCGAGCCCCATGCCGGTATCGATGGACGGATGCGGTAAACCGCTGCGCGACCCGTCGGGATGCTGCTCGAACTGCATGAACACAAGGTTCCAGATCTCGATCCAGCGGTCGCCGTCTTCATCGGCAGAACCCGGCGGGCCGCCCCAGATCTTGTCGCCATGATCGTAGAAGATTTCCGAGCACGGACCGCAGGGGCCGGTATCGCCCATCTGCCAGAAATTGGACTTGGCGCCGAGCCGCACGATGCGGTCTTCGGAAAGCCCCGCGATCTTCTTCCACAATTCCATCGCCTCGTCATCGTCTTCATAGACGGTGACCATCAGCTTTGCCTTGGGAAGCGCCCAATCCCGGGTCAGCAGGTTCCAGGCAAGTTCGATGGCCTGATCCTTGAAATAGTCCCCGAAGGAAAAATTCCCCAGCATCTCGAAAAAGGTGTGGTGGCGTGCGGTGAAGCCGACATTGTCCAGATCGTTGTGCTTGCCGCCGGCCCGCACGCATTTCTGCGCCGTGGTCGCGGTGGAATATGGCCGCTTCTCAACGCCGGTAAAGACGTTCTTGAATTGCACCATGCCCGCATTGGTGAACATCAGCGTGGGGTCATTGCGCGGCACGAGCGGGCTCGACGCCACGGCCTCATGGCCATTCTTGGCGAAATAGCCGGTAAAGCTCGAACGAAGATCGTTTACGCTGGTCATGCACAGGCTTTCATGGCGAGCGGGCGGAATATGCCCGTTAACAAAAACGTGGCTTTTTAGCTTGGGGGCGTGAGCTGTGTCCAGCACCGGGGACGGTATTCCGAGGGTTGAATTCGCCTCTTTCGGCAGGGACAGCCCCGCCGGGGCCGAAATCTCCGATTTCCAATGTCATCGTCAAATGGCTTTCCCGCTTTCCGGGCAAATTTCTCCTGGCACGTTTCAGTCCCCCGCATCCGTCTGAAAACAAAAACCCCCGCCGAAGCGGGGGCAGATGCATGGGAACGTTTGGAGATCAATCCTCGCTGCTGCTGTCGTCCTCGCCGCCAGCAACCAGCAGCACTTCGCCCAGAAGACCGGAACTCTCGCGTACGCCCTGCTCGATCGTCGCCGCGATCTCGGGGTTATCCTTGAGGAATTGCCGGGCATTTTCACGCCCCTGCCCCAGACGCTGGCTATCCCAGGAGAACCATGCGCCGGCCTTGTCCACGATGCCGGACTTGACGCCCAGATCGAGCAATTCGCCGGTCTTGGAAATACCTTCGCCATACATGATGTCGAACTCGACCTGGCGGAAGGGCGGCGCCAGCTTGTTCTTGACCACTTTCACCCGGGTCTGGTTGCCGACAATCTCCTCGCGGTCCTTGAGCGCGCCGATGCGGCGGATGTCGAGACGGACCGAGGCATAGAACTTGAGCGCATTACCGCCAGTAGTGGTTTCGGGCGAGCCATACATGACGCCGATCTTCATGCGGATCTGATTGATGAAGATGACGAGGCACTTCGACTTGGAGATGGACGAAGTCAGCTTGCGCATGGCCTGGCTCATCAACCGCGCCTGCTGGCCGGGAAGGCTGTCGCCCATCTCCCCTTCCAGTTCGGCCCGCGGAGTGAGCGCCGCGACAGAATCGACCACCAGCACGTCGATGGCTCCGGACCGGACCAGTGTGTCGGTGATTTCCAGCGCCTGTTCGCCGGCATCCGGCTGGGAGATCAGCAAGTCATCGACATTGACGCCCAGCTTGCGGGCATAGACTGGATCAAGTGCGTGCTCGGCATCGACAAAGGCACAGATACCGCCTTTACGCTGCGCCTCGGCGATGACATGCAGAGCCAAGGTGGTCTTGCCCGAGCTCTCCGGTCCGAAAATTTCCACGATGCGGCCCTTGGGCAGGCCGCCGATGCCGAGTGCGATATCCAGGCCCAGCGAACCGGTCGAGATGGCCTCCACCTCGATATTGGTGTTTTCGCCAAGGCGCATGATCGAGCCCTTGCCGAAATTGCGCTCGATCTGGCTTAGCGCTGCGGCGAGCGCCTTGTCCTTATCCATTGATCCACCTTCAACGACGCGAAGCGGCGAAGCTGCCATGTTGCTATCTCCTTATTTCACGCTCTCGAAGGTCGCGCAACGAGAGGACTAATCAGCTAAAGTGCAATATATGTACGCTCTTTGTTCTCATTTTGTTTCCGCGACGTCAAGAGACAAAATGAGAACATCATCACGGACGCAAGAACAAAGACCACAAGCGAGGAAAGCTGATTCTCTTGTGATGCCATGCCGTCCCATCGGCGCAGTCGGCGGAGCGCATGAAGATGGCCAACCGTCTAGTTGAGGTCCAGGGCATAGGCCTTGAGGACATCGAGCGGAATGAGGTCCAGAACCTTCAGATTGGTCGCACGCAGATAGAGCCGGGGCGCCCTATCCGCCTCATAAGCCTGCAACCAGCGCGCGGCCACCAGACACCACCTATTGCCCGCCACCAGCCCGGGAAAGGCAAATTCCGGGCGAGGAGTCGAGAGATCGTTGCCGACGCGGGCGGAATAGACAAGGAATTCTTCGCTCGCCGCGATGCATACAAGGTGTGCAGCCGCGCTGTCGGGCCCGGCGGCGCAATAGCCGCTGCGAAAAAAGCCGGTCAGGGGATCGTGCGAGCAGGGTTGCAGCTTTTCGCCCAGTACGTTGAGCTCTGACGCGCCATCGAAGCGGGGATGGGCCGTCATGGCCTATCCCTCTTTGTCCAACCGGCGCAGCACTTCCTTGACCTTGGAATTGATCTGGTCGAGCGAATAGGGCTTGGGCAGGAAATCGACGCTCTGATCCTCGCCAATGTCTCGCCGCACGCTTTCCTCCGCATAGCCGGACACGAAGATGATCTTGAGGTTCGGCATCTTCTCGCGAATGACCTTGAGCATGGTTGGGCCGTCCATTTCCGGCATCACCACGTCGGAAATGATCAGATCGACCTCGTATTCGAGCTCTTCCAGCACTTCGATTGCTTCTTCGCCGCCATCGGCCTCGAATACCTCATAGCCGGTGGCCTTGAGCGCCCGGGCGGAGAAGGCGCGCACGCTTTCCTCGTCCTCGACAAGCAGAATGCGCTCCTGTCCGGTCAGGTCCTTGACCGGCGCCGCCGCATTGGCGGCCTTGGCCGCGGTTTCCTCGGTGCTCGCAAGATAGCGCGGCAGGAAAATCTTGAACGTCGTGCCGACCCCGAGCGTCGAGACCGGATAGATATAACCCTCGGTCTGCTTGACGATGCCATAGACCGTGGACAATCCGAGCCCGGTTCCCTTGCCCAATTCCTTGGTGGTGAAGAAGGGCTCGAAAATCTTCTCCAGCACCTCCTGGCTCATGCCGGTGCCGGAATCCTGCACATCGATCAGCACATAATCGGCCGGGACCATACCCTCGAACTTCATTCCCGCTATGTCGTTCTCACCGACATTGGAGGTGCGCAGCGTGATCGCGCCGCCATTGGGCATGGCGTCGCGCGCATTGACCACCAGATTGATGATCACCTGCTCGAGTTGCACCACATCGGCGCGCACCGGCCAGATATTGCGGCCATGTTCGACCGAGAGCGAGTTCTTCTCCCCGATCATGCGCTTGAGCAGCACGGTCAGGTCGTCGACGATCAGTGGCAGTTCCAGCACTTGTGGGCGCAGGGTCTGGCGGCGCGAGAAAGCCAGCAGCTGGCGGGTCAGGCCAGCGGCACGGTTGGCGTTCTGCTTGATCTGCATCAGTTCGCTGAACGAGGGATCACCCGGCTTGTGCTTGAGCAGCAGCAGATCGGAAAAACCGATAATGGCGGTGAGCAGGTTGTTGAAATCGTGTGCGACACCGCCAGCGAGTTGACCCACTGCCTGCATTTTCTGGCTCTGGGCGAACTGGGCTTCCAGCTTGCGCTGGTCGGTCATGTCCAGCGCATAGACATTGATCTGCTCAGGCGATCCGGCGCTGACCTCGGACGCCGAGACATAGAGCCTGACCGCATGCTCGCCTTCGACGCTGAGCAGCGCATCGACCGGCTCGACCTCCGAATGCTGCGCCAGCGCGGCGGCGAGGGCACGGTCGAGCTTTTCGCGGCTGGCCTCCCCCACCAGATCGTGCAGCTTCTGCAATTCGAGGCTTTTGTCTTCGCCTGACCAGCGGAAAATGCGCCCGAACGGCGCATTGGTGCGTATGATGCGGCCCTCGCCGTCCAGAGTGGCGATGGCAAAAGGCGTGTCGTTGAAGAAGCGGGAGAACCGCACTTCGGCGGCGCGCAATTCTTCTTCGGTGTCTGGGGCGCTCGACATGTCGAGCACCAGCGTGCGCGTCTCGCCCAATTCGCCATCGGCGAGGCGCGCTGCCCGGTGCAGCAAGCGCACCGGCAAGGCAGTGCCATTGCGGCGCACCAGGTCGATGTCGATGATTTCAGTGCGGATTTCACCATCGCCCCGGCCCCGCATCAGCAGCGATGCGCCGTCGCCCCGCACGATATCCTTGAGGTTGAGATGGCCGGAATTGAACTCGGCAAGGTCATAGCCGAGCCAATCAGCCAGGGTGGAGTTGAGATATTGGATGCGGCCATTCGCGTCCGCAGAAAAGAAGCCGGACGGCGAATGATCGAGATAGTCGATGGCGCGCTGAAGGTCGCGGAACGCAGTCTCGTTGCTTTCGCGGTCGCGTGTCGTGTCTTCGATGGACCAGGCGACCAGCGCCTTGCGGGCATCGTCGGTCTGCGGCAGCGGCCGCACCGCCACGCGATACCAGAACACGCGGCCAGCCTCGGCCTGCGATCCGCCCAGCCCTCCCGGCACGCGAATATCCTCGATGGCACTGCGGCCATCTTTGGCAGCGCGCGACAGGCGGTAAATGGCCTCGCTGGCATCGGCATAACCGGCGAACAGGCGCGGTACACTGACCGGAACGCCATTATTCATCGCGCCGGGAAAACGCCCATAGTGCTGGTTGACATAGGCGATCTTGCCATCTCGGCCCGCAATCACCGTGCCGAAAGGCAGGCTGTCCACCACCGCATGGCTCAATGTGCGCCGCTCTTCGGTCGGTGAAAAGCGAAAGAGCCCCGCAACGAGCCCGAACAGGAAGAATACGCCCGCCACAGCCAGCACGCCCACAAAGGCCATCATCGCCTCGGCTGGAATCTGGTCGCTGAACAGGGAAAAGCCGACCGCCATCAGGATCAGTACCAGTCCGAGAAGCGCCACGCGCCACAGATCGATGCCGGCGCGCGCCGCGTCCAGAACCGGGTCGGGATAGCTGTCCTCGCCGCGCGGCGTCGATGCCATGATCTAATGCTCCAGCAGGCACAGGCCGTCCCGAATCGGGACATCGTCCAAGGTCTAGCAAATGCACCGCTCCCATGGGAGGGCGAAGCCGCTTTTCAACATGGGATGGTGGAATCTGCTGATGCCAGGTGGCTCAGCGCGCCACTGGAGCGGCGCTGGCCTCGGCGGCATTGGCCGGAGCCAGGGCGCCATCGGCGCCATAGGTTTCGCGATAAGAGGAAAGGAAAGCGGTGAGGCTGTCCTGCGCCGCAATTTCGGCAGCAACCTTCTTGAATTCGAGGCTCGTGGCCTGGATCGGCCCGGTCACGAAATCGAACATGGGCCATTCCGGCGAATTGACCATCTGCTCGCCAAATTTGTTGCGCAGCCGGGACAGGCCGTAATCGTCGCCGGCCAGCACGTAGCCGACCGCAGCCTTGACCAGGTTCAGGCGGGCCGTGCGGTTCAAAGCCTGCCCGCTGGTGTCACGGCCATAAATCGCCTCGATCATTTCCCCGGCCTGGCTGTAGCGCCGAGCTTTCCAATGAGCATCGATCCGCAACAATTCCACGTCCTTGCCGTCCATGTTGTTGACCAGATCGAGCGCCAGCTGATCGCGCCCGCCATCGATCATCGCCCGTGCCTCCAGGATGCGACGCTGGCGTGCCAGCGATTCCGGGATTTCGGGCAATCGTGTCTCGTTGAGCACCCGAAGGGCATCCTGCGGCTTGCGGTCGGCCAGGTAGATGACCGCAAGATCGGCAGCGATCTGCGTCCGCGCCACGCCGCGCAGCCTGTTGTCCAACTGGTATTGCAGCAGATCGGCGGCCTGCGGCAGCAGGTCCACGCGCACCAGCCGCCGCGCGAGATTGCGGATCATTTCATCGCCGCGCGCCCCCGGAGGCGTCAGATGGCGGAAATCATAATAGATGGCCAGAGCTTCGACCGCCCCGATGGAATCGGCAACGCCATTGAGGAAGAGGTCGGCGAACATGGTCTGGGCCTGATCGCGCAGGGCATTGACCGCGGGGCTTTCAGGAAAGCTGGTGACGGCGGCTCGAACGGTTTCGAACCCGACCCGGTATTCGCCATTGCGGAAATAGAGTCTGGCGAGCAGAGCCTGCATTTCTGCTTCAAGCGTATCGCCGCGCCAGAGCAGCGTTTCGGCCGCCAGGGTCTGGGTCGCCTTGCCCAGACTGAGCCGATCCTGCTGATCCAGCAGCAGCAGAGTACGATAGACCGCCTCGGCGCGGGTGGGGCGCACTTCCGACGCGATCACCTGCCCGTAAGTGTCCAATGCTTCCTGCAGGCGTCCGGAGGCTTCATCCACCCTGCCCGACAGCAGATGATAGAGCGATGCGTCCTCAACGCTGAGCGACGCGAATTCGATCTGCCCCAGCAGTTGCTCGGCAAATTCACTGTCCCCGACCTCGATAGCCGAGCGAGTAGCCGTCAGCCGGAATAGATTGCGGAGCCATTCGGGATATGAATCGACCACCAAGCGCGCATCGAGCGCGTCCTGCCGTGCGCCCCGGTAATCGCTTTGGCCCGCCCGCGCCATGCTGCGCCAGAACATTGCGTCAACCTCTTGGGCCAAAGCAGCGGCATTGAGAGCCTGCAACGCTTCATCCGGGCGGCCGGACATGACATTGGCCAAAGCCTGCGTCATGCGCATCGACTTGGTCAGATCCTGCGCCTTGAGATCGCCCTCGAGCACCCGCAACACCCCCAGCGCCTCGAACGAAAAGCGGTTGGCCAGTAGGAACTGCGCCAGATCGAGCCGGGCAATATCCCGATTGCGCCCCTCGCTGGAGGCGGCGGTCAGTTCCAGCGCATCACGTTTCTGCCCGAACTTGATCGGATCGCGTTCCTCGAGCGCCAAAAGGTTGATGAACCCCGCGCGAGCGGCCTCCTGCGCTTCCGTACCGAAATTGCGCAATGCATCGGAGGCGGACACCGTCAGCCCGCCAGTGTTGGAAATCACCGCGAGCGGGCTCTCCAGCGCCACATGGAGACCGGCGGATTTGGGCATGACCACCAGGCCATGTACGCTTCGGAGGGCGGTGAAATCGACATAATCCAGGGTGCGCGTCAGGCCCCGTGCCGGCGGATAGGCCGTCACCACCTTGAGAACGTCACCGACCAGCGGATCGCGAAAATCATGAATGCGACCGGGGCGCACCACATCGGCCACCATCTCGAACGCCCCCTCGACGTCGCGGCGGCGACTGAGGCTCATGGGCTCCGTTGGGCTCAGCATCATGTCACCAAGCGAGAGAACCCAGGCCATGCCTTCCGAGCCCAGCGTTGCCAGCCGGTCGTGCGACAGATCGATGCGCACCACCTGCGTATCGCCGGACGGGATCACGGCAAATTCGCTGGCGATATCATCGAGAGCCGAATTGGGCGACGGCGGTTGAATGCCGCTCACGCTGTCGAACACCATCCAGACCGTGTTGCCGCGCCGGAACACGCCGGCCGGCGTATCCTGCTCAAAGGGAAAAATCAGTCGGACGGTAGAGCCCAGAACGCTGACGAAAGGAGTGATCACCTCCGCAGCCGACGATTGCAGGGCGGCAATGCGCGGAGCTTCCGCAACCGGCTCGGCCGATTTTTCACTTTCTGCGCTCGCCGTCGCCAGATCTTCAGGCGTCAATACCGGAAGGCCCTGCCCGGCAATATCGATGTCGAGCACATATTGGCTGGGCGTGACCTCGTAGAAGCGCGGCTTGACGCCTTCGGCAAAAATGAAGGTAGCGACCGCTCCATCAGCGGACGATCCCGATTGAACCGAGACCACCTCGTCCGGCAGACCACCCATCAAGGCGCTGACGTCCATCCCGACCGGCCATTCGAAAGTGGCTGCGCCGATATTGCCCTTTTGAGCGAATTTCGCATCGGTTGGCACCGTCCAGTCGAATTGGATCCGCAGGAAGGTCGCGTTCTGTCCGACCCGGATATTGACCTCGGGATCAAGTTCGGCAGCCATGCGCGCCTTGCGCTCGCGCTCGGCCCTGATGGCGGCAAGGCGGGCCCGCTCAGCCAGTTCCTCGATGACTTCTGGCGGCAAAGGTGGCGGCATACCCTGCCAGGTGGGCGGCAGTAGATCGATATAGAGCTGTTCACCCGCCTCGATGCGGTTGAAGTTAAAACTGGATCTGAGACCAATGCGCAAGCCGCGCCCGTCGGGATCCACGCGGGCGATCGTGAGATAATCGGGCATCGTCAGCCCGACATCGGGCAGAGTAATCGCGACGGGCTCTGCGAATTCGATGGAGAGCACACCGTTTTCGATGCGAAAATCATGCTTGGGCAAGTCATCCAGCGCCGGAAAACTCAGGATCAGCCGGCCATAGCCATCTTGCGCGGCAGCATAGAGCTGGCCCTGGTCCAGTGCATGCACAGGCGCTATCATTGCCAGAAAACTGGCAAGGAAAGGAGCGACCAGGGCTATTCCTGCCCGTCGCAAGCCTGCGATATATGCGGTCTTCACCGGCTTTCTGCCCGTCCCGACGCCAGAGATAAACGTTTTGTGGTCGGGTTTTCTGCCCCGGAAGCCCCAAAACGCGAAGGATTACGCTCGTTGAGCCGTAAATCTAGCGAGGCGGGCTTAACGTCCCCCTAAAGCATTGCGGCCAGATTTACTGGCCGATGATCTGCGGCAATGCGGCAAGGTCGTCCTCGCTCATACTTTCGAGCGGATCGGTACTGGCCGAAGCCATGCCTACCGTCAATTCCTGGGCCCGGGTCGTATTCATCTCGGCAAGGATTGGCGCCATCTTGCGCGGCGCCATCATCTTGGACACCCGCAAAAGCACTTCCATCTCCAGATTGTCGAAAATCTTGGCAGCATCCTTCGGCTTCATGGTCTCGTACATGGCCACGATGCTGGCGAATTGCCCTTCTTCCATCTGCTTGCGCTGTTCGACCAGCGAGGCGATCTGGTCCTCGATGGACTGCATGGTCGCCTGGCGTTCCTCGATGCGCTTTTCCGCCGCTTCCACCAGCGAGGCGCGCATGGCCAATTGCTGTTCGTAGGTTTCCAGCTCGGTGCGCCGCGCGGCAAGGCGTTCAAGCAAGACCTGCTCGGTCTGTCCGCTCTCACTATTGCCAAAGGGCACCAGACCTTCGCCGGTTACCAATTGCGGCAAGGCATCGACCATCGGTGGGCAATCGGCGGGCATCACCATCAACTGGCCGTCCGAAGCACTCTGCTCGCCTTCAGGCAATACCGGGCGCAATGCACACGCATTTTCATCGGCGATCAAGTTTTCGCCGCCCTGCTCAGCGGCGGCGCCGATCACGTCACCCTCGTCATGGTCGACGGTTTCTCCGCTCACACCCTGCGCCGAGGCTTCCGCAGGCTGCATTGCCAGCGTCGGCGTCTTGTCGCCCAATGTCGGCGTCGTGTCAGCAATGGTGGGTTCCGAGGGCATGGTGACGGTTTCGCCCTGCGCCACCGGCGTCGTGGTGGGGGCGGCACCACCGGCCGCCTCCGCGATGCTTACCCCTGTCAGCACATAGCCGCCATTGGTCACCAGACCCACCGTCTTGAGGACGAAAAGGGCGGCAACAGCAAGAATGACGACGGGCAACAGGCGGATATTGGTCACGCGGCGGCTCCGCGATTGCGCACGCGCGCCGACAATTGCTGCAGCGCGGACTGAACCTTGTTGGGCTCCTCTTCCGTCTCGATGGCCTGGCTCTGGCGCGCCACGCTGGTGATCCGGGCAATGCGCTCCATCAGCACCGTGCCGGCATTGACGTGATTGGCAAGTTCGACGCCGAAACGCTCAGCCTCTTCAAGGCGGGCTGTCAGGCTGAGATCGGCCTCGACGGCGGTTGATTTCAGTTCCTTGATGGCCTGATTGGCCAGATTGGTGGCGCCAACCAGGTCGGCAACCATCTGGCGCAGCGCATCCTTGTCCTGATGCAGGCGCTTGAGCCGCTGATTGAGCAGCACGCAATAGCCGATTGTCAGAGCCAAGAGCACGGCCACGGCGCCTTCGACAAAAATTCCCAGCGGCAAACCGAACATCATCGTCCTTCCATCGTTTCGTCGATTGCCTCGAAGGCCGCCATGGTGACCTTGGGCGGGTTGAGCGGGCGCGTCACCCGCACGGAAACATTCTTGCCGATATGGCCCATGATGGCCTCGGTTAATTCGACATCGCCACAGCGCAGCCGGATCGGATCGCTGGGTGCGCGCTCGAACATCAAAGTCTGTCCGGGTTGCAGATTAAGCACCTTGGACAGCGGCAGATCCTGCTCGTGCATCACCGCCTCGATCTCGACATCGGCCTGATAAATCTCAGTGGCCAGATGTCCTTCCCAGATCGGGTCGCGGCCGAACTTCTCGCCCATGAACATCTGGAGCAATTGCTCGCGGATCGGCTCAATGGTGGCATAGGGCAGCAAAATCTCGATCTTGCCACCGCGATCATCCATCTCAATGCGCAATTCGATTAAAATGGCAGCGTTGCCAGGCCGGGAAATGGCAGCGAAGCGCGGATTGGTCTCCATGCGCTCCAGCTTGAAATTGATCTGCGTCACCGGCTCGAAGGCGCGATGCGTATCATCGAGAATGACCTCGATCATGCGACGGGCCAGCGCCATTTCGATGGTCGTGTAAGGGCGCCCCTCGACCCGGATATTGCCCCCCACCCGGCGGCCGCCGAGCAGTACGTCGATCATCGAATAGATGAGATTGGAATCGACGGTGAGCAGGCCGTAATTCTCCCATTCCTCGGCCTTGATCACCGAGAGGATGGCCGGCAACGGAATGGAATTGAGATAGTCGCCGAAGCGGACCGAGGAAATCGAATCCATCGTCACTTCGACATTGTCGCTGGTGAAATTGCGCAGCGAGGTCGTGGCCAGCCGCACCAGCCGGTCGAAGACGATCTCCAGCATCGGCAGGCGTTCATAGGAAACGAGCGCCGAATTGATCAGCGCCTGAACGCCGCTCAGTTCGACATTGCCGGCAGCGCTGGCGTCGAAGCCGAGCAGGCTGTCGATCTCGTCCTGATTCAGCACCCGGTCGGGGCCGCCATCCTCTCCGCCGTCGCCTCCTTCGAGCATCGCGGCCCATTCGGCAGCCGCGGCGGCATTGCGCTCTTCCTCGGTCATTTCCGATTCATCGGGCATTGCGGAAGCCGCGAGGCCTTCGACACCCCAATCGTCGCTCAATTTGTCCTGTTCGCTCGGCCCAGCCATTACTGCACCAGGATTTCCTTGAAGAGCACGTTCTGAACGTGGGCGGGATAGATCGCGATATTGACCCGCCGCAGCAGCTCTTCCTTGAGGCGATAAATGCCGGCCGATCCCTCGAGGTCGCTTTTGCGCAGTTCGCGCAGATAAACCTGGAATGCGTCGATCACCCGTGGCAGGCGCGGCTGGATTTCGGTCATCATCTTTTCGTCGGCGACTTCCAGCGCGATGGTCAGCTTCATCACCGCCGCATTGCCGTCATCGGTGCTTAGATTCACCATCATGGGCGGCAGGTTGAAGATGAAGGTGTTCTGCGGAATCGGCGTTCCGGCCACGCCATCCATTTGCGTTGCCGCGTCGGATGAACCCGAGGACGAGAGAAAGAAGAAGATCCCGCCGCCCGCCAGCAGCACCACGATGAGAGCGGCGCCGATTATCAGAAAGAGGTTGGGAATACCCTTCTTGGCAGGCGCTTCAGTTCCGACTTCTGCTTCCGCAGCCATTGCTCGCCCCACCAAATCCGGCAATTCCGGCCGATTCCGGCCTCTCATCCAGCTAAGGGGCACTTGGTTAACGAATAGTTACGATTAGCCCTGGCCCGGCAGTTTTTGCCGGGCAGCTTTTGCCGGCGACGCAGACATTAATTGCCGATGACTGCATCTGACACACCGTTAAGTATCTGATTTTACTAAAATACCGCTCTTGGCATGGTTTCTGCAAAGTTAATGGGCGAGGCGGTCAGCTTGGGGAAGCGGCTGTCTCGGGGAAAGACACGGGGAATGTCATGATCGAGAACGCGCAACTTATCAGCCTGTCCCGGCAGATCGCTTTGCAGCGCCGGATGGACGTGGTGGCGCACAATGTCGCCAACATCAACACGACCGGCTTCAAAGCCGAACAGATCCTGTTCGAAGAATACACCATGCCGGTGGCGCGCGACCGGACTTTCCCCAATCTCGACCAGCCGCTCTCCTATGTGCAGGACTGGGCGACGATCCACGACATGGCCGGCGGCACCATGATCCAGACCGGCAATGACCTCGATGTGGCCCTTAATGGCGACGGCTTTTTCGCCGTCCAGACCCCTGCCGGCGAACGCTGGACCCGGGCCGGATCGTTCCAGATCAGCAGCAACGGCACGCTGGTCGATCTTTCGGGCAATCCCGTTCTCGGCCTCGCCGGCCCGATCCAGTTCGGCCCCGAAGAAGTCGGCATCGCCATCGCCACCGATGGCATGATCTCCTCCAGCGCCGGCGCCCGGGGGCAGTTGCGCATCGTCGAGTTCGATAACCCGCAGGCCCTGGCCCGCGAGGGCAGCAATCTGTTTTCCGGCGGCACGCCCGGCCCCAACACCAATACCCGGGCCATCCAGGGCCACGTGGAGCGCTCCAACGTTTCCGGTGTGTCGGAAATGGCTGAACTCATCCGCGTCACCCGCGCCTACGAATCCATCGCTTCGCTGACGCAGAAGCAGGACGAGCTGCGCCGCTCGGCCATTCAGCGTCTCGGCGACGCCAACGCTTGATCCTGAGGACGAACCGCCATGAAAGCACTCTATATCGCATCGACCGGCATGAGCGCCCAGGAACGCAATGTCGAAGTCATTTCCAACAACATCGCCAATATGCGCACCACTGGCTATAAGCGCCAGCGCGCCGAATTCCAGGATCTGCTCTACCAGCAGATCACCCGCGCCGGGTCGCAGACCTCGGGTCAGGGCACCATGGTGCCGGCGGGACTGGAGATCGGCTCGGGTGTGCGCACCATCTCGACGCCTCGCGTCATGAGCCAGGGCTCGGTCAATATGACCGAGCGTGAATTGGACGTGGCCATTCGCGGCGAAGGCTTCTTCATGATCCAGCTGCCCGATGGCCGCACCGCCTATACCCGCGACGGCTCCTTCGAGCGCGACGCCGAAGGCACGCTGGTCAATTCCGCTGGTTATACCGTCGATCCCGGCATCAACATCCCCGGCGACGCACGCGGCGTCGCCATTTCGCCGGACGGCACGGTGGAAGCCTATATCGGCACCGACACCATGCCCACCCAGCTCGGCCAGCTGCAATTGGCGCGTTTTGTCAACAAGTCTGGCCTCGAATCCATGGGAGACAACCTCTTCCTCGAAACCGCGGCCAGCGGCGCGGCCCAGGTGGGCGTGCCCAATGCCGATGGCGCCGGTGACCTGCTGCAAAATTATCTGGAACTGGCCAACGTCAATTCGGTGACCGAAATCGCCGACCTGATCGCCGCCCAGCGAGCCTACGAAATGAACGCCCGTGTCATTTCCGGCGCCGACCAGATGATGCAGGCCACGAGCCAATTGCGCTGACTAGGAGGACGCCATGAAAAAAGCACACTCCCTCATCGCCATCATCGCCCTGACGCTGTCGGCCGGCACTGCCTTTGCAGCGCCCGTGCTCAAGTCCGACATCGTGGTTATGGCCCCCGTTGTGACCGTCGGCGACATGTTCGACGATTCCGGCGCGCTGGCTGAAAAACCGCTATTCCGCTCTCCGCTACCGGGCACGACCGGCAATGTCGATCTGGCCGCCATCCGCCAGGCGACGGCCCGCATCGGCCTTGATTATTTTGACGCTCAAGGCCTTGGCCAGGTGCGCGTGTCGCGCGCAGCCGCCATGGTCGACAAGGATATTCTGACTGCCCTCATCACAGATGACCTGCGCAGCCGGGGCATTCTTGCCGATGACATGAATGCCGATATCCTGCTGTCCCAGCCCTTCGATCCGATCCGCGCGGAGGCCGGCGAGGCCCCTGCCCGCCTCGACACCCTGCGCTATCTGCCGGGCAACGGCTCATTTGCGGCCCGTTTCATCGTCGCCGGCGTCAGCCAGCCGCTGGACCTTGCCGGCACCATCGAATTGAGCGTCAACGCGCCCCATCTGGCAGCGAACCTGCCTGCTGGCACCCTGCTGCAACCCGAGCATTTCGTCATGCGCCCGGTTCCGGCGCAGCAGGCCGCCGCCCAGGGCATCGCGCCGCTCGAGCAGTTGATCGGCATGTCCCTCAACCGCCAGAGCCGCGAAGGCATGCTGGTGCGCGCCAGCGATGTCGGCGTGCCGCAGGCCGTCTCCAAAAATGACCTCGTCACCATCTACTACCGTCACGGCCCGATGACGCTGACCGTGCGCGGCCAGGCCGTTACCGGCGCGGCCAAGGATGCTCCGCTCCAGGTGCTCAACCTGGTCTCCCGGCGCGTGATCAATGCCACGGCCATCGCCCCCGGCGCCGTCGAGGTTTCGACCGCTCCCATGACCCTTGCCGGCCTCTAATTCAGGATCGCAGAAATGAACCTCATCAAGCTCGCCACCATCCTGACCCTTGCCGCCACACTGGGCGCCTGCAGCACTATGGACCGTCTCGCCAATGTCGGCCAGGCGCCGGCCTTGTCCGCCATCAACGACCCCACCACTACGGCGGGCTATCAGCCGGTGCGCATGCCCATGCCCGAGCCCATCGCCGATACCTACCAGCCCAATTCGCTCTACCGCACCTCGGCGCGGGGCTTCTTCAAGGATGAGCGCGCCCACCGCATCGGCGACATTCTCACCGTGATGGTCACGATCGACGACAGCGCCAAGATCAACAACCAGACCCAGCGCAACCGGAACTCGACCAATTCGGCCGGCATGGGCGGGATTTTTGCTGCCGGCTTCAACAACATCACCAATAACAGCATCGACCCCAGCGCCGCCATCGACTTCAATTCGGGCATGCGCGACACCGGAAACGGCTCGGTGAACCGCGCTGAAAGCCTCGAAACCACCGTTGCCGCCGTGGTGACGCAGGTCCTGCCCAATGGCAATCTGGTCATCGAGGGCCGCCAGGAAGTCCGCGTCAATTTCGAGGTTCGCGACCTGATCGTTGCCGGCATTGTTCGCCCCTCGGACATCCAGGCCAACAATACGATCCTATCCAGCAAGATTGCCGAAGCGCGCATCTCTTATGGCGGACGTGGCCAGATCACCGACGTGCAGCAATCCCGCTACGGCCAGCAGGTCATGGACGCCATCCTGCCCTTCTGATCCCCACTACCGGCGCCGTCTCCTCCCCGTTGACGGCGCCGCTCCCCAGGCCGGACTGCAAAAGCCGTCGGCCATCCCCACAGGCTCCTCGTTCCCCAATGTCGCGAGCCTGGCTCCCCGAGGCACAGCTTCCCCGGCTGTGCCTCTCCCCATTTCCATGAACACCGCCACGCTGGCCGAGCCCCCCACCAACCTTGATCCGGCCGGACCTCTATGAAACAGATCGGGTTCATATTGCAGGAACCCGTTCATGTCCTTTGCCAAACTCGATGATCTCGGACGCAAGCTGGAAGCGCTCGAGCATGCCCTTTCCATTCTCGGCGCCGACGAGGCGACCCATATGGCCGTTGGCGGCGGCGAAAAGCGCGCCGAGGCCATGTCGCAACTTGCGGGCATGTATCACGCACAGGCCATCGCGCCGGAAATTGGCGACTGGATCGCATCGGCAAAGGCGGAGGCTCTGACCGAGGACCAGATTTTGGCCATCGGCGAGTTCGAGCGCAATTACATCAACGCCACCTGTCTGCCGACCGAATTCGTCCAGCGCCGCACCGCCGCCACCCTGCGCTCGGAGCAATTGTGGCGTGAATTGCGGCCCAGGGGCGATTGGGATTCCTTCCTGCCGGCGCTTGAAGGCGTCGTGTCACTGGTGCGCGAGGAGGCTGCCTTGCGTGCCGCCGCAACCGGCCTTTCCCCCTACGACGCCTTGATGGACCAATATGATCCGGGCAACCGGACTGCCGACATCGATGCCGTTTTTGCCGATCTAAAATCCTTCCTCAAGGAATTCGTACCAACAGCTTTGGTGGCGCAGCAGGAGCGGCTTGCCCGCCGCCCGCGCAAGGCGCTCAATGCCCACTACCCGATTGAAAAGCAGCGCGAACTGGGCCTCGCTGCCATGCGCGCCGTCGGTTTCGACTTCACTCACGGTTCGCTCGCTGTGTCGCATCACCCGTTTTGCGGTGGCGTGCCCAGCGACGTGCGCATGACCACCCGCTACCGCACCGACGAATTCCTGACCTCCCTGATGGGCGTATTGCACGAAACTGGCCATGCGCTTTACGAGCAGGGATTGCCCAAGGGCTGGTCGCATTGGCCTTTGGGCAAGGCGCGCGGCATGGGGATGCATGAAAGCCAGAGCCTGTTCGTGGAAATGCAGATCGCCCGCAGCGGCGACTTCTGGACCTATATGCTGCCTCTGGTCCATCAGCATCTGGGTGAGGACGCCATTCTCGGCTGGGACGTGGCCGACATTCTCAGCGAGGTCAATTTCGTCGAGCGCGGCTATATCCGGGTCGATGCCGACGAGGTGACCTATCCCCTGCATGTGATCCTGCGCTACGAACTGGAGCAGGATCTGGTCTCAGGCAAGCTCGAGGCCAGCCAGATCCCCGAGGCATGGGATGCCAAGATGATTGAATATCTCGGCATTTCCACCATCGACGACCCCAAGGACGGCCCGATGCAGGACGTGCACTGGCCCGGCGGCGCCTTCGGTTATTTCCCCTCCTATACACTCGGCGCGATGATCGCGGCACAATTGGGCTCCGCCATGAAGCGCGACATTCCCGATATGGGCGAGCACATGCAGAGGGGCGATTTCACCGCCATCAATCGATGGCGCGCCGATAAGGTCTGGTCCCAGGCTTCGCGCTATTCCACGCCTGACTTGATCATGAAGGCCACCGGCGAAGCGCTCAATGCCGAGCATTTTAAGGTCCATCTTACGAAAAGATACGGCTGATAATTCTTTATTTTCAGATACGTAGCGGAAAAGGCGGAATCAAGATCCGCCTTTTTCATATTCTGAACCGATTATGAATCCCGCCTTCAGGGGCGGTTCCAAATCACCCCCATAAAACAGTCTCCATCAACGACGCGGTCGGAGGGACCGCCACCCAACAAGGAGACGACAAATGATCCGCAAGCTCATCATCACCGCCCTGACCGTCAGCGTCATCGCCGCTTCTGCTACCCCTTCCATGGCCAATGACATCTACATCGACCAGTTCGGCTTCGGCAACGCCGTCGGCGGTGGCCAGGCGGGCTGGAACAACAAGTTCGGCGCCAAGCAGACCGGGTGGTGGAATACGGCCATCAGCCAGCAGAATGGCGGCAATAACACTTCCGCCATCGGCCAGCAGGGCAATAACAATTACGGCGATGTCTGGCAGAATGGCTGGAACAATGCCGGTGGCGTCGGCCAGTTCGGCGACAACCACAACGCCATCCTGACCCAGGACGGCAACGGCAATATCGCTGCCGGTGTGCAGGTGGGAAATGGCTGCAACGCCAATGTCGTCCAGCATGGTTCGGGCAATGTCAGCGCCTTCGTCCAGGCCTGCCCCTGACCCCTCCTGACCGGGCCGGCGTCATGCCGGCCCCCACACAATCCCCAAGAGGAGGAAAACATGCTCCGTTCACCCATCCGGCTGGGCCTCGTCGCCCTGCTCGCGCTCGGCGGCGCAGCCGTCGCAGCCAATGCCAATGGCAATGCCGGTTCGAGCGACATCACTTGCGGCATCACTACCGCGACCGATCGCGGCATGATGGCCATCGAAGGCGTCCTGCAGAGCCCCGACGCGCTGCATGGCGAATATCGCTTCGCACTCAGGAGTTCGGGCGCCGGCGGCTCCACCAATATCAACCAGGGTGGCCAGTTCTCGGCTTCCCCCGGCATGCTGGTGTCGCTGGGCAAGGTCATGGTCAATGCCGGTTCGGTTATTGAAGCGGATTTCACCATCACCACCGGCGGCAAGAAATTCGATTGTTCAAGCCAGATCTGAACCGTCCTCAACTCACCTCTATGGGCCCCGCTCGCGCGGGGCCTTTTTGTTTTCCATTGCCCCGACGAGGCAGCGCCAAAATGGTGAACGCCGTCTGAACAAAGCGCTCCGGATGAGTTCAGGTCAACGATTCTAGTCTCCGATCATGCGCTGGAGACACCAGCAACAGGGAACGCACCAATCTTAAGGGAGAGACAAATGACCATCCGCTTCACCAAGACTTTCGCCGCCGCCCTCACCGCCGCCATGCTTGGCCTTTCCGCCGCCCCCGCCATGGCGGGCGGTCAGATCGCGATCGGCTTTTCGCCCAGCGATCCGGATCAGGCACAGGCACTCGGCATGGGGCTGCAAATGTTCTCGCTGTTCCAGGGCATGTCCGCCACCGGCGCCAATGCCTACCAGAACGGCAATGGCAACGGGGCCGGTTTCAACCAGAACGGCTCGGGCAATCACGGCGTCATCTTCCAGGAAGGCAATGGCCATAACGGCACGATCAGCCAGAACGGCAACAACAATTCCTGCGGCCTCTTCCAGTTCGGCCAGGCCACCAATGCGCAATGCGTCCAGAACGGCAATGGCCAGTCCGGCATCACCACGGTGTTCGGCTTCTAGGCATCGCCACATACCATGTCGAAAAGGCGAGGCTTGAGGGGGCCTCGCCTTTTGCATTTCACAAATCGCGCGCAAAATGTCGAAGCTCAGGGCGCCGGCTCGTCGGCTGGGCAGAAAGGCAATTCCGCCTTCGTCGCATCAGGGGAACAACCATGCGCGTCGTCGTCTTCGTAAAAGCCACCACAGACAGTGAGCAGGGCACCATGCCGTCAACCGAACTGCTCGAAGCCATGACAAGGTATAACGAGCAACTGATCGAGGCAGGCATCATGCTCGGCGGCGATGGCCTGCAACCGTCCGCATCCGGCAAGCGGATCGCCTTCAGTGGCTCCAACCGCTCAGTGATCGATGGCCCATTTGCTGAAACCAAGGAATTGGTCGCAGGCTATTGGATCTGGCAGGTCAAAGACATGGACGAGGCGGTCGAATGGGTGAAACGCTGCCCCAATCCAATGCTCGGAGACAGTGAGATCGAAATCCGCCCCGTGATCGAAATGGAGGCGTTTGACGAGATCATGACGCCGGAAATCCAGGAAATTTATGATCGCAACTTAGCCAATTCCAGCAAGCGGTGAACACAAAAGCCCGCATCGCTGCGGGCTTTTTCAATCCTGTCCAACCTTGCGGCTTATTCGTCGCGATAAACCTTTTCGCGACGCTCGTGCAGCTCCTGGGCCTCCAGGCTCAGCGTGGCGGTCGGCCTGGCGTCGAGCCGGGCAATACCGATGGGCTCGCCGGTTTCTTCACAATATCCGTAAGTATGTTCCTCGATGCGCTTGAGCGCCGCATCGATCTTGGCGATCAGCTTCCGCTGCCGGTCGCGTGTGCGCAACTCAAGGGATCGATCGCTTTCTGAACTGGCACGGTCAGCCATGTCTGGATGATTCTGGCTTTCTTCCTGCAGGTTTTCCAGGGTCAGCCGGCTTTCGCGCAGAATTTCGTCCTTCCAGCTTAAAAGCTTGCTCCGGAAGTATTCCCGCTGCCGCGGGTTCATGAACGGCTCGTCCTCGCTGGGCCGATAGTCCGTAACGTCAACTGAAGACATGTGCAGACTCAACTTTTAAACGCCATTTGCGGCCTATATAGGCGGGTCGCCCTGCCCGGGCAAGCATACAAGTTACGACTTGTTAACGCATGAATTTCCACGCGGGCGGGACCGGGGTAAATCGATGGCAATCGATCAGAAGCGGGGATAGCGCCCGAGCTTGGCCAGTTCCACCAGCACGCGCAATTCGATGTCGTCGATAATAGCGTCGAGACCCGGATCGACCCGCTCGCGCATATCGTTGAGCTGGGTCACCAGCGTGTCGAGCTGATCGCCCCCCATTCGCCCCACCAACAAATCCGCCTTCAACCCTTCCAGGAGGTCGAGCAGGTCGGAGCCGCGCCGGACCGCCCTGCGGCGGCCCTCTCGGAAATCGCCCACGGCCTGAAGGGCAAGAATGGCATCGAGCCCGGTCGTCGATGCAACGGGCGTCGTGCTGGCAATACGCGATGCGCCGTGTTCCCCCGCCGGCACAAAGGCGGGCGCGCTGCCCGCCCGGCCCGCAGCGGACCGGCCGGAAACGCCATTGGAACGATTGGTGGCATCAATACGCAAAGCGCGGGACTCACTCGCCGAAAGCTACCCCGGCAAAATCTGCCCACGGGAGTTAACAAAGCGTTAACGCGCTCGGCAGGAATTGCTCACCAATCACCAGCCGGCTCCACACAACCCGACCCAGACAAGAAAAAGCCTTTCAATTTCAAAAGCATAAATCTGAAAAATCGAACTGGCACAGTTCTGGCATTAATCGATGCGAAGGTCGCGCCATGGAGATGGCACGGCTTCAGCCGGGGAAGAAAATGCCAAATCGCCTGTTCCGCACCATTATCGCCGCCACGCTGAGCGCTGTCCTGATCCTGCAACCGTTGACGACCGCACAGGCCGCGCCCGCCCGCATCAAGGACATCGTCGACATGGAGGGCATCCGCGAGAACCAACTCGTGGGATACGGCCTCGTGGTCGGCCTCAACGGCACCGGCGACAGCCTCAACAATTCGCCCTTCACGCGGCAATCGCTGCAATCCATGCTGGAGCGCCTCGGGGTGAATACGCAGGGCGAGAACGTCCGCACCAAGAATGTCGCGGCGGTTATGGTCACGGCCAACCTCCCGCCCTTCGCCACTCAGGGCTCGCGCATGGATGTGTCCGTGTCGGCCCTTGGCGATGCCGGCAGCCTTCAGGGCGGCACCCTGCTGGTCACACCCCTGCTCGGCGCTGACGGTGAGGTCTATGCCATCGCTCAGGGCCCGGTGCTGATCAACGGCTTCAAGGCCCAGGGCGATGCCGCCACGGTGATTTCCGGCGTCCCCACCACCGGCCGCATTTCTTTGGGCGCGCTGATCGAGCGCGAGATCGACTTTCACCTCGGCTCCAAGCATTCGCTGCGGCTGGCCCTGCGCAATCCCGACCTCACCACCGCGCGGCGCATCGCGCTGGCCGTCAATGACTTCATCGGCGCGCCTACCGCCGTGCCAGAAGATCCAGCGACGGTGCGGCTGACCCTGCCGCGCGGCTTTAACGGCAATATTGTCGATCTGCTGACCGACATCGAACAATTGATCGTGCAGACCGACCAGCCCGCCAAGATTGTCATTGACGAAAATTCCGGCATCATCGTCATGGGCAAGGATGTGCGCGTCTCCGCCGTGGCCGTGGCCCAGTCCAACCTCACCGTGACCATCGCCGAGAACCCGCAAGTGGTGCAGCCCAACCCGCTGAGCTTCGGCCAGACGGCGGTGGAGCCCAATACCGACCTCAACGTCAACCAATCCGATACCGCACTCCAGATGGTGCCTGAATCGGTGACGCTGCAGCAATTGGTGGATGGCCTCAATGCGCTGGGCATCTCTCCCCGCGACCTGATCGCCATCTTGCAGGCGATCAAGGTCACCGGCGCCCTGCAAGCCGAAATCGAGGTGCTGTGATGGTCGAGATCAACACGACCGGCTCCGTCTCTCCCCAGCAGATGCAGCGCCTGCGGGCGCAGGCCGAGGAAATGGAGGGCGTCTTCCTCAACATGCTGACCAAGCAGATGTTTTCCGGCCTCAAGTCCGACGAGAATTTCGGCGGCGGGTTTGGTGAGGAAACCTGGCGCTCGATGCAGGCCGAAGAGCTTGCCAACACCATGGCCAGGAATGGCGGGGTCGGTATCGCCGACCAATTGCTGGGCGAGATGATCGCCGCGCAGGAGGCCGCCAATGCCTCCAGAACAATGATCTTCCCAAGTGCCGGAGTATATGGAAAATGACCGCAGCCGCCCGCCTCGCCGCCCTCGACACCATGCCGGCCGAAGAGTTGTGCCGCCTTGCCGAGACCGGATTGTCGGCCCTGGTCGATGTGATGAACCAGGAAACCACCCTGCTGCGCGCCGGCCACATGCGCGAAGCGGGCAAGCTGACGCCCGAAAAGACCGGACTGGCGCAGGATTACGTGACCCTCGCCCGCGCCGTGCAGCGCCAGAACCAGCGCCTTTCCGTCGAGGCCCCCGCCGCGCTCGACCGGCTGCGGGCCGGCCACGAAAGCCTCGCCACCCAGATGGCCGAGAACCTGCGCGTTCTGGCCACGGCCAAGACCGTCACCGAGGACATTCTCACCGATGTGGCGCGCATGGTGGGGCAACAGGATCGCGCCCGCACCTATGGAACGGCCGGACGCGTTGCTGTCGACCCCGCTTCCGCCGCGCGCGGACTGACGGTGAACCGGGCGCTGTAGCACGCGCCCGAAATCGTCACATCTTGAATAAAACACGCCCGGAATTGCTCACGTCCGGCTAGGAATTGGTCTCTAGTCTTTCCCCGATTTGGTGCATTCGGGGGAAGACAATGGTTACGGCCCTTGCCATCGAGCCCGTCTCCTCGGGCACAACCCATCTTCAGGACTACCGTCATCGCCCGGCAATGGGCGAGCGAACGCTTTTGCCGAACGGCACGGCGCAGACGCAGCCCGGCGCTCAGCCGCGCAATGAACAGCGACAGCACGACCGCCGTCAGGAAGCAAGCCCCTCGCCTCCGCCCTCGCGCTCCGGATCCTCCATGTTTGCGGCCGCCGTCATCGCCGGCGCGCTTCCGCCCACGCCCCAATCCATGGACGAATTGATCCGGCGCATAGGCAGTAGCGAAATCCCTCCCGAATCCGAGGCCCGGCTCAAGGACATCCTCGCCTAGTTAACGATTGGTGCCACCCTCGCCAGACCCCTGTAAGCCCCGCCCTGCGGGGCTTTTCGTTTTGGTGGCAGGCCGGTTCATCGCGGAATTTGCCTAAGTCTTAATCCCGAATTTAACGCTTCCTTATCGTCTGAAGCGCAAGGATCGCCACTAGCCTCAGGAGAGGTGTCGTACAGAAGTATCCTAGAAAGGGACTCTATAAATGAGTGATGTCTCGCTCTCGAAAGCCGTTCGCTCGAACCTGCTTTCCCTCCAGAACACCGCGACCATGATGGCCAAGACGCAGGAGCGTCTCGCCACCGGTAACAAGGTGAATTCTGCCCTCGACAACCCCACCAACTTCTTCACCGCGTCGGCCCTCAACAGCCGCGCCGGCGACCTGAATTCGTTGCTCGACAACATGGCCAACGGCGTCAAGACGCTCGAAGCCGCCGACAACGGCCTCTCCGCCATCACCAAGACGCTGGAATCGATGAACTCGACCCTGCGCCAGGCCCGTCAGGACAAGTCCTTCCAGGTCGCTTCCTTCGACGTGACTGCAGACTCCGTGCTCAACATCGGTGGCGGCACCCTTGATGCAGAAGGCATCTCGGTTTCGCTGGCTGCTGCTGACCCCGGCGTGAAGGCTTCGGTCTCTACCGGCAGCAACTTTACCGGCCCGGTACCTGCTGCTGCAAACGAACTCGGCGCCGGCGCTGGCGCACGCACCACCGTGACGCTAGACGCCGCCAACGCCCTCGCTGGTGCTGCGATCAGCGTTGATGATCACGAACTCACCCTGGATGGAGCCTCGAATACCGCCGCTCTCGCTGCCGCCGATATTCAGACTAAGCTGAATGCGCTTGCGGGCGACGGTGCCTACACTGTTGGTTTCACCGCCGACAATGAAATCATCATCGAAAATAGCGCGACCACCGGCGCGACTTCCACTGCTCCGGTCGTTGACCTTGGAGCCACTGCCGCCGTTACCGGCTCGCAGACCTTCACCTACGATGCATCCCGCTTCCAGGGCAGCTTCAGCGTTGGTGGCACTGCATACGCAGTCGATGGCGCCAATGTGAACGACTTCGTGGCCTCCCTGCAGGAGCAGGTTGGTGCCGCCTATGTCGTTAGCAATGAAGGCAACGACGTCACCATCACCAATGCTACTGTTGGTGGGGTTGCACCTACACTGTCTCTGCCAAGCGCAACGCAGGCAACGACCACTTTCAACATCGGCGCTGTCACCGACGATACCCGTGATGGTCAGACCTTCATGGTGGCGGGCCAGGAAGTCACCGTAGCCTGGTCCACTGACGCGACTGGCACCAATGGAGCCATGGAAGCCGCTATCAGCCAGGCACTGGATGATGCTGGCCTGGATCCCACTGACTACACCGTTGCTGTAGACAGCACCACCGGCGCGGTCTCGATCACCGCAGATACCGCCGGCGCCTCTAACGCAGTTACAGCCGGCAATGGCACCGTTACCCTGACCAACAACAACGCGGTCAACGGTCTCGCTGCGATCGCGCCGACCACGACCGTGGGCGCTGCTGGCACGACCCAGGAAGCAACGGCCGCCGCCAAGCAGACGTTCAACGTCACCTATGGCAACAAGACCACCGAAATCACTATCGGTGCGGGTGAACCTGCTGACATTGCGTCCAGCATCAACTCCCAGCTTCAGGCCGCAGGCATCAAGGCAGAAGCAACCATCGGTGACGACGGCGCACTGAGTATCTCGGCAACCTCTGCCGAGGCCAAGACGCTGGCAATTTCTGGTGGCAACAGCGCAGCGATCTTCGGTGACAACGACACCGTTGCCGTCGGTACAGCTGCAACGGCTCCGATCAATGCCACGAAGGCTGTCGACAAGTTCGTTGAACTGATCAACCGCGATCATGGCGTTTCGATCCGCGCCTCCAACGACAACGGACGCCTCCGCATCGAGAACCTCTCGACTACCGAGATGAACGTTTCAGCAGACAAGGTGGGCGACGGCACCTTCACGGACACCAAGATCGGCGGCAACTCCGTCCGCGAAGGTCTGGCTGGCCAGTTCAACGAACTCAAGGATCAGCTCAACAAGCTGGCCGACGACGCTTCGTTCAACGGCATCAACCTGCTCCGTGGCGACCAGCTGACGATCACCTTCAACGAAACCGGCAACTCCTTCATGCAGATCAAGGCCGGCGACCAGCGTGGTATCAACTCGCAGTCGCTGAACCTGAACGATCTGGTCGGTTCCGATTTCGACAGCGACGCCAACATCGACAAGCTGCTGGGCGACATCAAGCTGGCCCTCAACAGCGTCCGGTCGCAGGCTTCGGCCTTCGGCTCGAACCTGTCGATCGTGCAGAACCGTCAGGACTTCACCAAGAACATGATCAACACGCTTGAGACTGGCGCTGCCAACCTCACGCTTGCTGACATGAATGAGGAAGCCGCCAACCTGCTGGCTCTCCAGACCCGCCAGTCCCTGTCGTCCTCGGCGCTGTCGATGGCTTCGCAGGCGGACCAGAGCGTACTGCAGCTGCTGCGTTAATCGCTGGCGATTCATCTCGAATCGAAAAGGCGGGCTTCGGCCCGCCTTTTTTCATTTCCGGGACCGCCCTCCCCTCAATTTTGGTGCCCAGCAGAAGAAAATTCAGCATTAACACCCAGGTAACAGACCTTTCCGGGCCGTTAGCGAGCACGGTTAATGGCTCGTTAACATTTACCT
Organism: Devosia faecipullorum; assembly: GCF_015158295.1. GTDB lineage: Bacteria > Pseudomonadota > Alphaproteobacteria > Rhizobiales > Devosiaceae > Devosia > Devosia faecipullorum. The sequence goes on from NZ_JACDXV010000001.1 coordinate 673,807, forward strand.
TCGTAAACATTTCCTTGATCAGTGGCGGTTCTCGAGAGTCGCCTGGATAAGGAAAAGGTCCATGTCCGACATTACGCTTTCAAAGGCCGTTCGCGCCAACCTGCTGTCGCTTCAGAATACCGCTGACCTGATGTCCAAGACCCAGGAAAGGCTGGCGACGGGCAAGAAGGTTAACAGCGCCCTGGACAACCCGACCAATTTCTTCACTGCATCGGCCTTGAATTCACGCGCTGGCGACCTAAACGCGCTGATGGACAACATGGCCAATGGCATGAAGACCATCGAAGCGGCGGACAATGGCCTGACAGCCATCACCAAGAATCTTGAATCGATGCAGTCCACATTGCGGCAGGCCCGCCAGGACAAATCCTTCCAGGTCACCACTTTCGACGTTACGGCCGATTCCATCATCAACATTGCCGGCGGCACCCTGCCCGATCCTGTGACCGTTGAACTGGCCGCCCCCTATGAGGGTGTCCGCGCCACGCTTACCAGCCAGGCTGCCTATGCCGGCCCCGACACGACCGGCACGACGCTGGGCGGCGCTCAAGCCGTTGTTGCCTACAACGCTACAATGGACAACAGCACCTCGATCACGGTCAACGGCGTCGGCATCAATCTGGCGGGCACAACCGGCATCAATGATGTTGCCAACAAGATCGGCGCTGATCTCGGACCCAATTATTCTGTCTCGGTCGATGGCACGGACATCGTTATCGAAAACGTCGACAGCACCCTCGCGCCGCCACAGGTTGATCTTGGCGGCGCTGCTGCAACGCCCTCGGTCGCGACATTCGCCTACGATCCCGCTCGCATGGGCGGCTCTATCGACATTGGCGGCACGACCTACACGGTCCCCGGCGGCCCGATCGAAGACTTCGTCGCTTCCCTTGGAACTCAGCTCGGCTCCGCCTATCAGGTTACCAGCCAGGGCAATGAAGTCACCATTCTGGCGACCAATCCCGGTGCAACCCCGATCAATGTGTCGGGACTGCCGGCAGCCACTTCTGCAACCACCACTTTTGACATCGACGACGTCGATGCCCTGATTACCGCTGGCTCGATCAATGTCGGCGGCGTCAATGTCAACCTTTCGGCACTGACTGCAGGAACCGATGATGAGGATGACGTCGCAGCGGCCATGCAGACACAGATCCAGACCGCGCTTGGTGCTGGCTGGACGGTCAATAATGCGGCCGGAACGATCACCATTTCTCATACCGCGGGCGCACAGACAGCACTGGATGTCGCCCCGGCAAGCGGCGTCGATGCGGCCAGCGTTTCTCGGACCAATGGCGTCGCCGCCATCACCGTCAATGGCGCCACCGGCAATGCCGGTGCCGTCGTCAGCACCAACAACGCGCCAGCGGATACATTCCGCCTGACCTACGGCACAGGCCATGTCGACCTCAAGATCACCGCAGGCGATGAGGCACAGATGTCCGCCCGGCTGAACAATCAGCTTGAGATCGCCGGGATCAAGGTGAAGGCCAGCTTCGTTGGCGGTGCGTTGACCTTTACCTCGGATGAGCCGGAAGCCAAGACTCTGGCTCTGTCGCAGGGCAGCTCAACCGCCATTTTCGGTCAGGAAACCGTGGCAATCGGCGAGGATGATGTGCCTCCGCTCAATGCCACCAAGGCCGTCGACAAGTTTGTGGAGCTGATCAACAGCTCCTATGCGACCTCCGTCCGCGCCTCCAACGACAATGGCCGCCTGCGCATAGAAAACCTGTCGACCAGCGAAATGAATGTCGTGTCGGACAAAACCGGCAATGGCGCGACGACCACGCATAAGATTGGCGGCAACGCGGTCCGTTCCAGCCTGGCCAATGAGTTCAACGATCTCAAGAACCAGCTCGATCGCCTCTCCGATGACGCCTCGTTCAACGGTATCAACCTGCTGCGCGGCGATAATCTACGCATCACGTTCAACGAGAGCGGTAATTCATTCATCGAGATCCAGACCACGACGGGCGATGGGCTCAATGCCGCAACGCTGAAACTGCGGGATCTTGACGCCAAGGATCTCGACGCGGATTCCAGCATCGATGCCCTGTTGGCCGAGGTAAAGCTCGCCCTGAACGGGGTACGCACGCAGGCATCCAAGTTCGGCTCGAACCTGTCCATCGTGCAGAACCGCCAGGACTTCACCAAGCGGATGATCAATACGCTGGAAACCGGCGCCGCCAACCTGACGCTGGCGGACATGAACGAGGAAGCGGCGAACCTGCTGGCGCTCCAGACCCGCCAGTCGCTCAGCTCCTCATCATTGTCCCTGGCCAGCCAGGCCGACCAGAGCGTGCTGCAACTGCTCCAATAGGGCATGGCTTCACGCACCAGTAACCAGAAGGCGGGCCTCTGGTCCGCCTTTGTTGTTCCGGCCGGATTCGCGAACTAGATTGCTTCGTCGTTGCAGGAATTGGAGGCGGTATCATGGCGCTCAAAGTCGAACTTAAGCCGGGGGAAAAGCTCCTGGTTGGCAATTGCATCATCACCAATTCGGACCAGCGTACCCGGCTGTTCATCGATGGTCGCGCTCCCATCCTGCGGGAAAAGGACATCCTGACCGCAGAGACTGCCACCAGCCCCGCCAAGCGCATCTATTTGGCTGTGCAGCTCATGTATATTGAGGACGACATCACCACGATGCGCGACGAGTATTTCGCGCTGGTCGATGATTTTGTCACTGCCGCCCCCTCGACCACCGAGACAGTTAACCAAATAAACAACGAGATATTAACCGGGCAACTATACAAGGCTCTGAAGGCTGCCCAAAAGCTTATCGAGTACGAACAGGAACTGCTTTCTAATGTACCAACAAGGCGCGCAGGTTTACCAACAGACGGCGAAGATCGTTGAATCGCCCCGCGAGAGGGAATCCGCGCTGCTGATGAAAGCAGCCGCCGCCCTGCAAAAGATCAAGGACGAGTGGCCCAACAGCTTTGACGACATGCCCGCCGCGTTGAACTTCAATCGCAAGCTTTGGTCGATCTTCATGATTTCGGTGACCAAGGAAGAAAGCCCCCTGCCCGAGGAAATCCGCCAGAATATCGCCAATCTTGGCCTGTTCGTGATGAACCAGACTCGCGAAATGCTGCTGGAGCCGCAGGTGCAGAAGCTGGACGTTCTGGTCCGCCTCAACCGCCAGATCGCCGCCGGCCTGCGCGGCATGTAAGCGGAAACCGCATTGAAAACGATCAAGGCCCCGCAATGCGGGGCCTTTTCTTTTGCGCGCATATTCCCATCAGCCGCAACCCTCGCGCTTGTCGCGAGGGCGAGGATCGGGGGGCCGGGACGGGCTTCGGCTAGATGAAATTGACCAGGCTCAGCTTGCTGACCATTGAGGTCACCTGATAGCTGGCCGTCAGGCGCGTTTGCAGCGCCATGATTTCCATGGCCACGTCTTCCTTGCTGACGGTCTCGACATCGCTGAGCAGGTTGTCGAGCTGGGTCTTGTAATTGGTGTGGCGCTGGCTTGCGGCCTGCAGCGAGGCGTGGGCGACACCAAGTTCCATGGTCACGATCTCGATGGAGCCGCGCTCGACATTGTGGGCTTCGGACAATTCCAGTTGTTGCCGCCGCGCCATGGCGTCGAAACGCAGCTTGGCGGGCTTGAGTCCCGCCGCATCGGGATCAGTCGAATTGCGCACTTCCGGATAGGTCTCCACGCTCATCGCCGCCATGGTGCGGATTAGGCGCAGATAGCCGCTTTCATTGGCCTGCATGCCGTAATTGACCCGGCCGGAATCCTCGATCGCGGCATTGACGCTCTGGCGCGGATTGCCCTCGGCGTCGGCGGCGGCCTGGGTGACCGAACGGTTGAGCGCGGCTTCGAAATTGGCCGCACTTTCTTCGGCATTGGCTCCCAGGGAAAATTCTCCCGCGACCGCCTTGCCGCTGACGGCGGTGAGGGTCACGTCCCGCTGCTTGCCGCTCGGATCGGTCAGGGTCAGCGTCACCTTGTCGCCCGCCGCAATATTGGCTCCGAACTGCACGGAGAGTTTCGCCGGATCGCCCGCCAGATTTGAGACGATGCCGCCGGGATTTGCCGAAGTCGACGTCCCATTGGTGATGCGGAAACCATGGGCCGGCGACACCGGCGCATTCTCGCTGAGGGAAACGGTGTCGCCCGAATTGGCAATGCCGAGCCGCCCTATGCCCGTGGCGGACACAGCGGGGCTCTCGCCGCCATACCACATGACCGTGTCGGTCTTGGTGGCGAGGCGCAGCGAGGTGGACGTCGCCGGATCGCCGGATACGCGCAGCACCGGCTCGCCCGGACCGTTGAAGAAATTCTGCGCCGCCGCAAAGGTCGATGCCGCAGCAAGCTCGGTATCGGCGCTCGCCGACAACGTATTGTTCAGCGCCGCCTGGAATGCCAGAGCCGTATCGGCCTCGGTGTCGCCGATGACGAATTCATCGACGGCGCCCGTGGCATTGGCAGCGTCGGCGGCGCGCAGCGTGATCTGGGTCTCGGTGCCGTCCGGCAGGGTGAAGCCGAGCGTGATGGTCTGGCCGGGTCGGATCTGGTCGTCGGGCGCCGGACCGAAGGTGAAGCTGACCTGATCGCCCAGGGGCAGCGCGCCGGGCTGCGGCTGTGTGACCTGAACATTGCCGCTGGTGGTCGAAACAGTGGAGAGCTTGAATCCGAACGGATGCACGCCGTCTTCTGCCAGCGTCACCACGTTCGGCGTCAGCGCGTCGATGTCGGTCCGCACCCGGCCCAGTCCGTCGACGCCGGCATCGGCGGCCTTGCGCTCCGTCACCAGTGTCTGATAGCCGGCGCGCCCCCCAACCCCGTTCATCAGGTCGTTCGAGGTCGGCAGCGGCGCCTTGTCGGTCACGCTGCCGCCAAACAGATAGCGCCCGGCAATGTCGGAATTGAGCATGGTGACGATTTCGTCGAACCGCGCCTTCGACAGGTCGGGAATGGTGGCCATATTGATATTGCCGGTGCCGTATTGCCCCTGCATGGCCGAGTTGCGCGCCTCCCCTTCCATCTTGTCGAAGCGGGTCAGCGCATTGTCGAAAAAGGTCAGCCGCAGCGCCACCTGCTCGATATTGGCATTGTATCCACCAATGGTGCTGAGCCGCGAGCGCACTGATAGCGATACCGGCAGGTCGCGCCCCATTTCGGATAGCGTCTGCGCCTTCACCCCGGTTCCCAACTGCATTTGCAAGTTGGCGAACTTGTCCTGCATCTTGGAAATGACGCCAAAACCGGTTTGCAGCGGGAACATCGACTTGTTGACGATCATTGTATTTTACTCCCTCAAGTCGAGGCGAACAGGGTGTCGAGCAGTTCCTTGACCACCGATACCACGCGGGCATTGGCGGCGTAGGAGGACTGCAACTGAATGAGGCGCGACATTTCCTCATCGACATTGACGCCATATTCGGCGTCCATCTGGGTGGTGATGGTGTCGAGCGTAAGCTGGCGATTATCGCGCGCGTCCACGGTCGTGCCGATGACCGAACCGTGATAGTTCAGCATCTGGTTGATTAGCTGCTCGACCGTGCCGTTGAGCTGGTGACGACCGGAATTGGCGGAAGGCGAACCGCCGGACACGAAACCCATCGTGTCGAGCTGGTTCAGGATAAAGTCGGGACGGGACGCATCGCCCAGCGACACTCCGACATCGAACTGCACCAGAAGGCGATTATCGGCCAGCAGCGCCGGATTGATGGCGATGCGGGACGCCAGCCCCATGATTTGCGGCGGCTTGCTGTCGGGATCGTCGGTAAAGGCGGCATTGCCTTGGTCCACGAACAGCGCCAGCCCGAGCTCCCCTGTCTGCGTGCCGGTGATATTGGAGCGCGTTGTCAGGCCGGTGACGTCGACGCGGCCATTGGTGCCATCGTCGAGCACCTGCAGAACCCCGGCCGTCGGGCTGGAAATCGACAGATTGCGCAGCTTGCCCTGCAATTCGGCGGCAGCCGCGGCGCTGTCGGAGAGGTCCACCGAGATCACGCGCTGGCCATTGGCATCCACGTAATCGTCGCCATTGGTGCTGTTGACGATGTGGACCCGCTGTTCGACACCGTCGCGGGTATAGTTCAGCACGATGTCATTGCCGGGCTTGAGCTGGCTGACATCGGCCGACAGTCCAGTAGCGCCGCCAGGGCCGCTGGCAGCGGTGCCCGGGGTCGCCCGGCTTGAGAATGCGATGGCGAGACCGGCGGCGATTTCGTCGAGCTGGTTCTGTGTTTCCACCAGAACCTTGTCGCGAAGCTGCACCAGCCCGGCCAGTTCCCCGCCCTGCAAAACGCCCTGCTGTACCAGATCGATGGTGAGGCCCGAGGGTGTCGTGAGCAGCAGGGTACCGACACGGCTTTCCTCGGAATTCATCGAGGTCTGCGTCGTGGGCGACAATGCGCCAGCGGTCTTGAACTGGAACGTGCTCACGCCATTATCGAGCAATCCCACGCCGGAGCGCGTCAACAGTGCCACCGTGCCGTCGGGGCGGTAATTGGCCTGAATGTCAATGACTTCCGCCACCGAGGCCACCAGACGATCGCGCTGGTCATAGAGCGCGGCGCGGGCTGTGTCGGTCATGCCCAGGTCGAGCATGCGCTGGTTCACCTCGTTGAGCGAGACGAGCATGGCGTTGACATTGGTGACGTTGCTGGAAATCTGCGTTTCAGTTTCCTGGCGCAAATTCTGCACCATGGACGACATTTCGTTAAGCCGCTGCGCCATGGCCTGCGCCTGGGCAACCGCGGTCGCGCGGGTGGAATAATCGTCCGGGCTGGTGGCCAGCGCCTGGAGGGAATTGCGAAACGAGCCGAACATGGTGTCGAGCGACCCGGCCGAGCCCGGCTTGCCCATGAACCCTTGCAGCTTGTTGAGATAATTGGCCATGACATCGGCCTGCGCCGTGTCGGACACCTGCCGGTTATAATAGGTCTGGAGGCTAAGACTGAAGGCGCGCTGCACCCCGGCCGAACGCGCATAGGTGGCGTTGATCGAGTTGTAGTCGATGATGTTGAGCGATTGCTTGTGATAGCCGGGCGTGCCCGAATTGGCGACGTTCCGGCTCAGGATGGTGATGGAATCCTGATTGACCCGCAAGCCGGAAACGGCGTTGGACAGCGACGAAAGCAGACCCATGAAACTCGCCCTCAACCTCTGGAGCGGCCCGGAACCCTTGTCCCGGGCCGATTACGCCTGTCCGGCCTAGCGGACCATGTTCAGGGCTTCCTGCAACATCTCGTCGGCCGTTGAGACGATGCGGGTGGCAGCCGAATAGGCCTGCTGGGTGATGATCAGTTTGGTGAACTCGTCCGAAATATCGGTATTGGAGGCTTCGAGCGCGCCCCCGATAATACCCGAGCCGGAGAGGTCGAAGATCGGCTCGCCCGATTCCGAGGTGGACTGATAGACGCCGCCATCGAGGCGCTTCAGCGAATTGACGCCATTGAATTGGGCGGTCACCACCTGCGCCATCTCGATGCGCTCGCCATTGGAATAGGTGGCCACGACCCGCCCGGCATCGGTAATCGCCACCGACAGGAATTCACCGGCGCCATATCCGTTCTGGTTCAGCGTCGAAACGGTCACCGTGCCATTCACGTCCGCAAACTGGGAAACGCCATTGGTGTCGTGGCGGAGCTCGACATTGCCGATATAGACGCCGTTGACCGACAGGTTGTTGATCATCGTCTGGGGAACGCCGGCCCCGATCAGCGAACCATTGCCACCGAATTCATAGCTCTGCCCGGTATTGGTCCAGGCAGGTGCGCCACCCACGGCCGTGCTGTCGGAGAGATAGAAAAGCTGCCACTTGTCGGTGCCGCCTGCAGCAGCGCTGTCCACCTTGGCCCAGCGCATCTGCACGTTCACCGGTGCGCCGTTGCTGGCATAGACGGTAATGGCGCCGCCGGAGATCGACTGCGACACGAACCTGTCGGAGTCCGCCGCCGAGACATAGTCGAGCTCGCCGGTTTCGGCCTGGAACGAACCGGCCACGCCCAGCGTATTGGCTGCCGTACCGCTGATTTCGACGTCATAGTGATAATTGTCGTCGAAGGAGATCCGCACCTGGCCAGCTTCGTAGGTCACCCTTGCATTGGCAGCGCCGGGCCCACCATTGGTCTGCAGATCGGCCTGAATGTCGGCGAGGACATCGGCCAGCGATTGGCCGGCATTGATCTCGACCAGACCGGCGCCCGTCGAATAGGAGCCGTCGGTGTCGAAGCGATAGGAACGCGTGATATTGCCCACGGTGACGACCAGGCTGTCGCCATTGCTCAGCATCAGGTCGGCCGGCAGGTTTTCCGGTGTGATGGCGCCATTGGCAATCGAGTTGTGCGGGCCTGCCCCCAGACCCAGCAGATCGCCCGTCAACACGCCGTTGCGCGTCGTGATGAAGGAAACTGGCTGGGTATTGGTCGTGCCGGCAGAAATCTCCACCGCACCATTGCGCAGCATGGCCGTGACGGTGCTGTCGCCGGTCAGGGTGCGCAGCTCGTTCTGGATGGCCGACATCATGGAATTAATGTTGCCCAGCGCCGAAATGGCGGTTTCGCCTGCACTAGCCATTGTGTCTGCTGCACGCGCACCGGGCGGGTAGGTGATGCTGAGTTCGCCCGTGCCGGCATTGTAATTGGCGATCGAGCCGGGGAAAGCAGTCTGGATTGCGCTCACCAGGCCGGCGCCATCGGGGTTAAGCGGCGCAGCAAAGGGAATTGTTGTCTGCGTCGGATTGCCGATCTGGAATCCCCCAGCCGCGTGAATTGCGGCGAGGTCATTGGAACCGATCTGCAAAACCGTCGTTGCCGAACCCGTGACGAATCCCGGAAAGGCCGCATCGAAAGACACGCCTCCCGCGCCGGCAGCCGAGGCGGCGGGCGTCCAGGCAGTCGTGGAATAGGTGATGTCGAGATTGCCGGTGACCGGATTATAGACCGCCGAAGTACCGGCGGGCAAAGTATCCTCGACGGCCTGAATCAGGCCCGCCGCATCCGCCGAATAGCTGCCGTAGAACGGAATAGGCATACCACCCACATTGAGATCGCCTACGCCATGCAGCGCCGCGAGATTGGCACTGGGGATATTGATGCGCATCGTGCTCGTAGCCGATCCGGCGGTCGCGCCGCCAATGCCTACCGCCGGATTGGCGACGCCATTGGTATCGAACCGCAGGTTATAGGTCGCGCCGCCAATGGTGACGGTCAGCATGTCGGCATCGTTGACCACGCTATTGGCCAGCGCCGTGCCCACCAGATTGGCGCCGGTAGCGCGCGCCGGAACAGTCATCGTATTATTGGGCGGAATTGCCTTGCCCGTCGTCGTATGCGGATAATAGGGCGCGCCAGCCACCGAACCATAAGACCACGGCCTCAGCAATTCGCTGTTCGGAGTGGTCGCATTATAGCTTGCCGTCTTGGGCAATTGCGGCAAGTTGGCCTGGTAATTGATCGTCCGGGTGACGTTTGCAGGCAGGAAGGCGTTGGACAGCTTGATGACCTCAGGCACCGAGCCGGAAATATTGCCCGTGCCAGCATCGATCGGCAGGCCCTTGAGATAATAGCCGGCGCCATTGACCAACAGACCATCCTTGTCGATCTCGAAATCGCCACGGCGGGTGAAGAAGTTCGAGCCGGCAAAAACCGAATTACCGTCCGACTGACCGACCTTAGGCTCGACCACAAAGAAGCCGCCCGAATTGAGCGCGATATAGGTCTCGTTGGCACTGGTCTGGATGTCGCCCTGGAGATTGTTGGTGGCGCGGGACTGCGCCAGAACGGCTCCCGGAACCTGCGACTTGAGCGGGGCGTCGGGAATGAGGTCGACAAAGCTCGTTTCCATGCGCTTGTAGCCCACGGTCTGCGAGTTGGCGATATTGCCCGAAATATTCTCCAATGCATGCGCCTGCGCCCGCAGGCCGGTCACCGCACTGGAAAGAGCCCCATAGATACCCATCTGTCACTCCATAAACCCGGTCGCGCCCAATGACGCATTCGCCAAATACCAATGCAAAGCCCGTACCAACTTTCTTACGCATTGATTTTGTTGATATTTTTGTGGGTTGACCGACCAAATATGGCCGCAAGGCGGCAGAAGAGTCCGGGCGGGCGGGCAGATTTTGCCGCCTGCTTGTGAAACCCCTGCCATTCGCGTAAATCGGCTACTGACCCGAACCCGCACCGATCAGGCCACAATGCTGTTTTCCAGCGTCGATGAATTTGTCAAAGCGCCTAGCCGCGCCATCACCGTGTTCGGCATGGCCGGCGTCGGCAAGACGCGCCTGTCAAACATGCTGCGCGAGAACCATTGGTTCCACTATTCCGCCGATTATCGGATCGGTACGCGCTATATGGGCGAATTCATCGTCGATAATTTCAAGCGCGAAGCGATGAAAGTGCCGTTCCTGGCGCAACTTCTGCGCACGGATTCGATCTATATCTCGTCCAATATCACCTTCGACAATCTCGATCCGCTCTCGACCTATCTCGGCACGCCCGGCGATCCCAATCGCGGCGGCCTGCCCCTGGCCGAATATCAGCGCCGGCAGGAACAGCACCGTATCGCCGAAATCGCCGCCTTGGGCGACGTGCCCTATTTCATCGAGCGGGCCAAGGCGCTTTATGGTTACGACAATTTCATCGCCGATACCGGCGGTTCGCTGATCGAGGTTATCGATCCGACCAATCCCGATGATCCCGTGATCAAGACCCTCACGGAACACACCGCCCTCATCTATATTCGCGGCACCGAGGAGAATGCGGCCGATCTGGTCAGGCGCTTCAGGAAATCGCCCAAGCCGATGTATTATCGCCCCGAATTCCTCATCGAGAAATGGGCCGAATACAAGCTGATCCAGGGCATACACGGTGACGACGACGTCGATCCCGCTGGCTTCGGCGCCTGGGGCTTCGAGGCCCTGCTGCATGACCGCCTGCCGCGCTATCAGGCGCTGGCCGACAATTTCGGCTATGTGGTGGAAGCCTCCGACCTCGCCATTGTCCGCGACGGCGACGAATTCGTCGATCTCGTCGCGGCAGCGATCGAAAAGCGAATGCGCTAGCGCGCCCCTGCTCAGGGTCGCGCACAGCTTGAATCGCCTTCTCATCGCACCCAGCTAAGAGGCTGCCATGCCTATTCGAATTCCCGACAACCTGCCCGCCAGAAAAACCCTCGAAGCCGAGGGCGTCTATGTGATGGATTCCAGCCGCGCCGCGCGGCAGGACATTCGCCCGCTTGAATTCGGCCTGCTCAACCTGATGCCGAACAAGGAACGCACCGAGACCCAGTTCACCCGGCTGATCGGCGCGACCCCGCTGCAGATCAATCTCAGCCTCGTGCGCATCACCGAGCACCAGTCCAAGCACACGTCCGAAGAATATCTCAACAGCTTCTACCAGACCTGGGAAGAGGTGAAGGAGCGCAAGTTCGACGGCTTCATCATCACCGGCGCGCCCATCGCCAATATTCCCTTCGAGGAAGTGCGCTACTGGCCCGAAATGCTCGAAATCATGGAATGGACGCGCACCAATGTGCACCATACTATGTTCATCTGCTGGGGCGCGCAGGCGGCCCTCCATCATTTCCACGGCACTCGTCGCTATCGCATGGACAAGAAGGCGTTCGGCGTCTTCCGGCACCGGATCGTCAAACCCGGCTCGCCCTGGCTGCGAGGACTTTCGGACAATCCGATGATACCCGTCTCGCGCTATAACGACATCGATCGCACCTCGCTGAGCGGCGATCTCGACGTGTTGGTCGACAATGACGAGCTGGGCCTCTGCATGCTGGAGCGCAGCGACGGGCGCGCGGTCTATTTCCTCAACCATCTGGAATATGACAACCGCTCGCTGGCCGACGAATATGAGCGCGACATCGCCGCCGGTCTCGACACTCCGCCACCGGCCAATCTCTTCCCCGAAGACGACACCAGCCGCGAGCCGGAAAACCGCTGGCGCAGCCACGCTCACCTGTTGTTCCAGAACTGGATCAACGAGATCTACCAGACCACGCCCTACCGGCTGGACGAGATCGGACAATAAGCCACCGACGATCCGGCTTTCGTCACCACCGGGCTTGTCCCGGTGGTCCATGCCGCCGGACTGGGTTGCCGGAACAAGTCCGGCAATGGCGACTAGCTTCAGGCATCGCTTCTGCCCCCGCCTCTTTCCAAACCGCCCGGCGCTCCCTACCTTGCTAGGAAATCTAGGGAAGCCACCTTGCCGCAGCCGCCGACCAATATCACCGACGAACTGGGCATTGCCCTGTCCAATCTGGCCGATAGCGCAACCGGTGTTTTCACGCCCACGCTGCGCCTCGGCGTCACCGGGCTCAGCCGCGCCGGCAAGACCATCTTCATCACCGCTCTGGTCCACAATCTGCTGACCCAGGGCCGCCTGCCGGGCTTCGCGCCGCTGGCCGAAGGCCGCTTCATCGGCGCCAGACTGGCCGAATATCCCGACGCCACCATTCCCCGCTTCGCCTATGAACAGCATATGGCGGCCCTTTCGGCCGGCACTCCGACCTGGCCCGAAAGCACGCGACGGATTTCCCAATTGCGGCTGGTGCTGAAATTCCAGTCGGCCAAGTGGTGGGCGGGCATGACCGGCCCCGCCATTCTCAATCTCGACATCGTCGATTATCCCGGCGAATGGCTGCTCGATCTGCCTTTGCTCGGCCTCTCCTTCGCCGAGTGGAGCGTCGAGGCGCTGGAGCGGGCCCGCCAGCCCGGCCATGAAGACGAAGCCGGAGAATTCCTGCGCGAGCTGGACAGCACCGACATCGCTAAGCCGGCCAATGATCCCGATGCCGAACGGCTGGCCGCCGCCTTCACCACCTATCTGCGCCGCTCGCGCGAGCATGGCGCGCTCTCCACGCTGCCGCCGGGCCGGTTCCTGCTGCCGGGCGACCTCGAAGGCTCGCCCGCCCTCACCTTCGCGCCCCTGCCGCGCCCGCAAGCGGCACAGCGCCATTCCAGCCTCTATGCCATGCTGGAAAACCGCTACGAAGCCTACAAGGCCCAGGTCGTCCGCCCCTTTTTCCGTGACCATTTCGCCCGGCTGGACCGACAGGTAGTGCTGGTCGATACGCTGCGCGCCCTCAATACCGGCCCCGCCGCCGTCAACGACCTCGAAACCGCTCTCACCGCAGTTCTGGCCTATTTCCGTCAGGGCGAGGCCAATCCGCTGCTGCGGCCCTTTTCCCGCCGCATCGACCGCATTCTCTTTGCCGCCACCAAGGCCGACCATGTGCATCACACCAGTCATGACCGGCTGGAAGCCATCCTCAACCGGCTCGTGGCCAGCGCCAGCAAGCGCGCCCGCTTCGCCGGGGCCGAAACACGCTCCATCGCCATGGCCGGCATCCGCGCCACCAGCGAGGGCACGATCCGCGAAAACGGCGAAACCCTGCCCACATTGATCGGCACGCCGCTCGAAGGCGAGGTGCTGGACGGCACACGCTATGACGGCAGGACCGAAATTGCGTTATTTCCCGGTGACTTACCCGAACGGCCGGATTCATTGTTCGAAGGCGGTAATCCGGTAGCGCTCAATTTTCTCCGTTTCGCGCCGCCGCAACATCTGGAGCGCAACGCGGCTGGCGATCCGGTCCTGCCCCATATCCGACTCGACCGAGCCTTGGACTATCTCATCGGAGACTGGTTGGCATGAAGCGTCCTGTTGCCCACACGATCACCCGTTCGGGGGACGAAGCCGAGCCGGGCCGAGTCCCCCGCGCCTTCACGCCCGATCGCGCCGAAATCGTCGAGATCGCCTTCGAGCCTGAGCCCGATCCGCAATTGGTGGCGCCCCCGCCGCCGCGCATGGGCTGGATCGGCAAGCTGGCCTGGACCAGTGGCAGCATTCTGGTCTCCGCCGGGCTCGGCCTCGCCGCCGACCGGCTGATCCGCGACCTTTTCGCCAGCAATCCCTATCTGGGCTATATCGGCCTCGGCGTTCTCGGAGCGTTCATCGTCGCCATCGCCGTCCTGGTGCTGCGCGAAATGCTCGCCTTGCGCCGCCTGCGCGTGCTCGACGCGCTCAAGGCCGAGGCCGCCCGCGCCAGCGCCGACAATGACCGCAAGCGCGCCGACGCAGTGCTTGGCCAGCTCGATGGCGTCTATTCCCATCGCGCCGACCTGGCCCGCGCCCGCGAGACGGTCAACCAGCATCTGCCCGACCTGTTCGATGGCACCGAGGTCATCGCGCTGGCGGAGCGCACATTGATGGCCCCGCTCGACGCCCGCGCCAAGGCGCTGACCGCCGCCTCCGCCCGGCGCGTTGCCCTGGTGACGGCGATTTCGCCCCGCGCGCTGATCGACATCGCCTTCGTCATCTATGAAAGCATCCGCCTCGCCGGTTCCATCGCGGCGCTCTACGGCGCGCGACCGGGCTTTTTCGGCTTCTGGCGGCTGGCCGGGTCGGTGCTGGCGCATTTGGCCGTCACCGGCGGGCTGGTGCTCACCGATGGCGTGGTGGAACAACTTGTAGGCCAGGGCCTCGCCGCAAAGCTGTCGGCGCGGCTGGGCGAGGGCGTGGTCAACGGGCTGATGACCGTCCGTGTCGGCATCGCCGCCATGCGCGTGGTCCGCCCCCTGCCCTTCGAAACCCTGCCCCAACCCATGGTGCGCGATTACATTCCCGAACTGGTGAAGGTCACGCAGGACGCTGGAAAAAGCGCGTAGAGAGGCTTGCGGAGTGCCGGCTCCTGCGCCCCTCACTCCTCAGGGAAAGGGATTGGGTGAGGGGTGAAGGCACACGGCGTCCGCCGCAAGTGCGATGGTCAATCCTTGGCCGCGCTCGGCGCCAGGGTCAGTTTCAATCCGTCCAGCGCGTCCGAACAGAGGATCTGACAGGAAAGGCGCGAGTTCGACTTCACGTCGCCCACGCTGTCCAGCATGTCCTCTTCGTCCTCGCTCGGCGCGCCGACAATGTCCAGCCAATCGCCGTCCACATAGCAATGACAGGTGGCACAACTCAGCGCGCCGCCGCATTCGGCTTTGATATTGAGGCCCCAGTCCCGAATGACCTCCATCACGCGCCAGCCCTCGAGCCCTTCAAGCTCATGGGTTTCGCCATTCTGGTCGGTAACGATGATCTTCATGCAGCGCTCCTCAACAGCGCAGTGGGGATAACGTCAAGTTGCCAGAACAACAAGACTATCATTGATCGTCACCACCCGGCTTGCCCGGGTGATCCATGCCTCAGCAAGATGGATGGTACGGACAAGTTTATCCTCGGGCGCGAAGCAACCCGTGGGCCGGGCAATGACGGCGTAAGGAGCGTGTTGCGCCTTACACCACGCCCAGCTTC
The DNA here is from genome assembly GCF_015158295.1 of Devosia faecipullorum. Lineage (GTDB taxonomy): Bacteria > Pseudomonadota > Alphaproteobacteria > Rhizobiales > Devosiaceae > Devosia > Devosia faecipullorum. The sequence continues at coordinate 689,086 of NZ_JACDXV010000001.1, forward strand.
TTCTGCAATTTGGTGGAACTGGTCGTGTACTGGAACACCACCCGCTCACCCGGCGAGACAATGGCCTTGGCCGCCTGCGCCATCAGCGCTGCCTCGTGGAAGCCGGAAAGGATCAGCTTCAGCTTGCCCGGATAATAATTGATGTCGCCAATGGCGAAAATGCCGGGCACCGAGGTCTCAAACTTCTCCGTATCGACGACGATCGTATTGTCATTGAGCTCCAGCCCCCAATCGGCCACCGGACCGAGCTTCATCGTCAGGCCGAAAAACGGCAGCAGGCGCGTCGCCGGAATGGAGAGGTCACCGGCATCGGTGCTTAGATGCACATGGTTGAGCTGGCCGTCCTCGCCCTCGAGCCGGGCAATCTGGCCCAGCTGGAAATTGACCTTGCCCTCGGCCACCAGCTCTTTCATCTTGTTGACCGAAGCTGGCGCTGCCTTGAAGGCATCGCGGCGATGCACCAGCGTCAGCGTGCGCACGATGGGTTCGAGGCTGAGCGTCCAGTCCAGCGCCGAGTCGCCACCACCGACGATGACGACGTCCTGATCGCGAAAATCCTCCATCTTGCGGACGGAATAGAACACCGACTTGTTCTCAAAATGCTCGATACCCGCCACCGGCGGACGCTTGGGCTGGAACGAGCCGCCGCCGGCGGCGATCACCACGACCTTGGCGTGGAAGATTTCATCGGCGTCGGTGGCGAGGCGGAACGTGCCATCTTCCTGCTTCTCGATGGAATTGACCATGCGCGAAAAATGGAATTCAGGCGCGAAGGGCGCGATCTGAGCCATCAGATTATCGGTCAGTTGCTGGCCGGTGATCACCGGAAAGCCGGGAATGTCGTAGATTGGCTTTTCGGGGTACAGCTCGGCGCATTGCCCGCCGGGACGATCGAGGATGTCGATGAAGTGACATTTGATGTCGAGCAGCCCGAGCTCAAAGGCAGCGAACAGCCCGACAGGGCCTGCGCCAATGACGACGACATCGGTTTTGATCTCAGTGCTCATTTTCAAAGTCCGTTCGTAACCGGAACCGCCCTGGCTCCGGCATTGTTCCCATCGGGGCACCCCGCCCCGTTTTTCTGGATGGGAACCGCCGCTGTCACCAGCGGCCCCGGCTATGCGCCCTCAAAGGCGACGAGTATGCTCCACTTATCTCACGATACGCGGCGAAGGAAGGGGCGAGTGCCCAGAGGCACTTCGCTGACGCCCACCGGCTGATAGAAGATCGCCACCCTGGGCAGACGATCCTCGATCAGCGCCTGGCGGCTTGGCTCATGTGTCACCACCAGCGCATTGATGCCGCAACGTTGCATATGCGGAATCTGATCCTGCAAGACATCGCCTACGGCCCTGATTTCACCGGCATATTTGTAGCGCTCCACCAGCAGCCGCGCCGTCGAATAGCCGCGACCATCGGTAAAGGTCGGAAACGTGATGGCAATGGAAGCAAATCGCGACAGGTCATCCGCCGCGTCCTCGATCTTGTCTCCCGGCGACACCAACAGGCCGAGCGGGTGCGGATTGGCCATGAACGCGACCCGGTCGGCGAGAAAAACAGCAAGCGGAACATGTACATAGCGCGCCTGCGACGGATCGATGCCTTCTTCCCAATCCTTGAACGGATCAGCGATGAACGCATCGTCTTTCCAGAGATTGTGGCGGTTTGCGGCTTTCATCGGATTGGCGATTGCCCCGCTGAAATCGTAATGGATGCCGCATTCCTTCTTGTTGAGGCCCCGCCAGCGGCCGGCGCGCGGGTCTTCGCCCTCGGCCACGATCGAGGTGCAGGGCGCGCAACCAATGGACTTGTAGCCCTTGGCATAGAGCGGATGCTCCGGCAGGTCATGTCTGCGGCGATATGCGATGACATCTTCATCGGTGAAATAGGCCAGCGGATTGACTTTGATACGGTCATCGCTGGTCAATTCGAAATGCGGCAACACGCCGCGCTCGCGGGTCTGGTAGCGCTTCCGCCCCGTCACCCAGCCGCCATATTGCTCGGTGATCGGCTCCAGCGGCTCGGTCTTGCGGATATGGCAGCAGGAATCGGGGTCGGTCTGCCACAACTCTCCATTGGGATCGAAACGCTGCACATCGTTGGGGGCGGGATGGACGGCGCGCACATCCTTGAGCCCGAACTGCTTTTTCAGCAATTCCACATAGGCCAGCGTCTCGGGAAAATGCTTGCCGGTTTCGAGGAAGTAGACCGGCATGGACGGGTCCACCTGCGCCACCATATGCAGCAGCACCGCGGAATCCGCCCCGAACGATGAGACGATGGCCAGATCTCCCGGCAAGACATCGCTCACCGCATAACGCAGCACCCCGACCGCATCCATTTCGTCGAACATGCCATTGAGCGCCACAACGCCAAGGGCACGGAGTTTCTCCTGGGCGACAGGCCGCGCGGCGCGTTCAGACTGGGTCATGAAATTCTCCTGTTTCGCAACGACGCAGCTCCTGCGCCCCCTCGCCCGGCGCCTCCGCATCGACCTCTCCCATCAGCAGAGAGGTAAAGACCCGATCAGGCATTACCATAAAGCGCCTCCTTGAACGGGGCCTCGCCCAGCCGGCGGTAGGCCGCGAGAAAGCTCTCGTCCTCGCCCTGCCGCTGGGCAATATAGACATCGACCAGTTTCTCGATGGCACCGGGCACATCCTCGCCCCCAAATCCCGGCCCGATGATCTTGCCGACCACAGCGCTTTCTGTCGCGTCACCGCCCAGCGTGATCTGGTACAATTCGCCCCCCTTCTTCTCGACGCCCAGAATGCCGATATGGCCAACATGATGGTGCCCACAGGCATTGATGCAGCCGGAAATCTTGATCTTGAGTTCGCCGATCTGCTGCTGGCGCGCCGGCTCAGCAAAGGTTCTGGAAATTTCCTGCGCGATGGGGATCGAGCGCGCATTGGCCAGCGCGCAGAAATCGAGGCCGGGGCAGCAGATCATGTCGGTGATCTGATTATTATTCCCCTCCGCCAGGCCACTAGCCTCCAACGCCTCATAAACCGCCCGCAGGTCGGACACGGCGACATGGGGCAGGACCAGGTTCTGCTCATGCGTCACGCGCAATTCGTCATGGGAATAGCGCTCGGCCAGATCGGCCACCACGTCCATCTGGCGGTCCGTGGCGTCGCCCGGCGCGCCCCCGACCGGCTTCAGCGAAATGGTCACCGAGGCATAACCCGCCTGTCTGTGGGGATGAAGGTTGTTGTCCAGCCAGCGTCCATAGGCGGGGTCGATGATCGATTGATAGGCAACATCGACCCGATCGCCGGACCGGTCGACGAATGCCGGTGGCGCGAAATAGGTATTGATGCGCTCCACTTCCTCCTGGGGCAATGTCAGTACGCCGCCGCGTATCTCGGCGAATTCCGCCTCGACCTGCCCCTTGATGCTTTCCAGCCCTTCCTCATGCACGAGGATCTTGATGCGCGCCTTGAACTTGTTGTCGCGCCTTCCATAGCGGTTATAGACCCGCAGGATGCTTTCCAGATAGGCGAGTAGATGCTCGTTGGGCACGAAGGCATTGATCAGCTTGGCGATCATCGGCGTCCGGCCGAGACCGCCGCCAACCCAGACCTCCCAGCCGATTTCGCCCGCCCCGTTTGCCGCCGCCTGCAATCCGATGTCGTGAAAGCGGATCGCGGCGCGATCATTGGGCGAGCCGGTAATGGCGATCTTGAACTTTCGCGGCAGATAGGAAAATTCGGCATGCAGGCTCGACCATTGCCGCAGGATTTCCGCCACCGGACGCGGATCGATGATCTCGTCGGCGGCGGCCCCGGCAAACTGGTCGGTGGTGACGTTGCGAATGCAATTGCCCGAGGTCTGGATCGAGTGCATTTCGACGCTCGCCAGTTCCTCCAGAATGGCCGGGACATCTTTGAGCCTGGGCCAGTTGAACTGGATATTCTGCCGAGTGGTGAAATGGCCATAACCGCGATCATAGGTGCGCGCGATATGGGCCAGCTTGCGCATCTGGCGGCTCGACAAGGTGCCATAGGGCACCGCGATGCGCAGCATATAGGCGTGCAATTGCAGATAGAGCCCGTTCATCAGCCGCAGGGGCCGGAACTGGTCTTCGGAAAGCTCGCCGGAAAGACGGCGCTTCACCTGATCTGAAAACTGCGCCGTGCGACCCGCTACGAAAGCGGCGTCGAATTCGTCATATCGATACATGCCCGTCGTCACCTAAGTGCTGGCGTTCATACGCCCGCCCATTGAGAGAGAGGGGAGCGGTGGGGCCCGCCGCCCTGATGCGTTCGCGCAGGCGCCGGGGCACGATCTCTGAGCCCTCCTGCGAGATTTCCTCGATATCGAGACTGATGATCCGGCCACTCGCCCGGCTCGCCCCCAAAGCGGCGTCGCGCTCGGCGGCCTCGTCCGTGGAGAACAGCCGCGCCGCCTGCAGATCGGTGCTCCAGTTTCCGGAGCGGTCGAGATAGACGGTCGCGCCCGAGATCAGTTCGTTGCCGGTGAGAATTTCCATGGGATCATGCTGCCTTGTATGTGTTCGCCGCTGCATTGGCCGCATTGCGCCAATCGCCATGCGCCACGGCGTGGCCTACCAGGATGACCGCCGGACCATCGGCGAAGTCCACCGCGCCGCCAGCCAAGTCCCCCAACGTGCCCGCATAGGATGTGCTGTCGGGGCGCCCGGCATTGACGACGATGCCCAAAGGCAGGTCGGGCGCCGCGCCATGCGCCAGCAGCCGCCCCGCCGTCTCGGCCGCAATGGCCTTGCCCATATAGAGCGCCAGTGTCAGGCCGGACCCGGCCAATGCGGCCCAATGCGACAATTCGGAATCCTCGGCGCCATGAGCCGTTGCCATCACGATGCCGCTCGACACAGTCCTCAGAGTGACCGGCGTGGCCGTATCAGCGGCGGCGGCAAGGGCGGCGCTGACGCCCGGTACGATTTCATAGGCCAGCCCCGCCTTGCGCAAGGCGGCGATCTCCTCGCCGGCGCGCCCGAACACCAGCGGATCGCCGGATTTGAGCCGCACCACTTTCTTGCCCTCGCCCGCCAGCCGCACCAGCAGCGCATTGATCTGCGCCTGCGAAAACGAATGATGCCCGCGCGCCTTGCCGACACAAATCTGCTCGGCGTCGCGGCGACCCATTTCGACCACCGAGGCGGGGACGAGTTGGTCATGCACGATTACATCGGCCTGCTGCAGCAAGCGCTGGGCGCGCAGGGTGAGCAGATCTTCCGAACCCGGCCCGGCCCCGATCAGCCAGACCACGCCCGATCCCGCGCCATTGGCCACATGCTGTGCCAGCAGCGCCTCGGCATCAGCCTCTGGCCGCGTCAGCAGATCCTCATAGAACCGCCGCCGCGCCGCGCCATCCTGAATCAGGCTCTCAACCCGCTGCCTTAACCCACCAGCGAGACGGGCGATTTTGCCGATCCCCGGCGCCAGCAGCGCCTCGATCTGCGCTCGCACCAGCCGCGCCAACACCGGCGCATCTCCCTCGGTCGAAATCGCCACGACCAGCGGCGCACGATCCACGATGGAAGGGGTATAGAAATCGCATTCGCCCGGCACATCAACGACGTTAAGCGGAATATTGAGCCGCCGCGCCTCGGTCTTGGCCAGTTCGGCATCGGCGCCCTCTTCGGCGACGAAGACCAGAGCCGCGCCGGCAATATCCGCCGCGCGCAATGGCCGCGCCTTGAGCCTTACCGGGAATGCGGAGAAATCGGCATCGATATGGCGGGCATAAATCTCTACAGAAGCAGTAGTCTTAGAAACCAGCCGCACCTTGTTGAGGGCTTCATCGCCGCCACCGACGATGATGATGCGTTTGCCCTTGACCTTGAAACTCAACGGAAATGTGTTGAGGGCGCCCATCTTGTTCCTGCTTGTAAGATGCCGGAAATTAATCCGAACCCCCACTTCGCAGCAAGATGTTGAAATCTAATAGCTTTTTTATTTCCCACCAACAGGCGGGATTGGAATGGGCTATGCGGCTTTCGCGGCGCGCCGCCAAATGAATCTTCACTTCGGCGGCGCGGCGAAATTTTCCTCAGCCCTGCCGGGTCGGCACGTGCACGACCAGCCCGTCCAGTTCCGGGCGCACCTTGATCTGGCAGCTGAGGCGGCTCGAATCCTTCACCTCGAAGGCAAAATCGAGCATGTCCTCTTCCATGGTCGAAGGGCCGCCGACGGTTTCGCGCCAATCTTCATCGACATAGACGTGGCAGGTGGCGCAGGTGCAGGCGCCGCCGCATTCCGCGACAATGCCGGGAATGGCGTTCATGATCGCCGTTTCCATGACGGTCGCGCCGTTCTCGCCTTCGGTTTCGATGCGCTCACCCTGCGGGGTGACATAGGTAATCTTGGTCATTGGGGCCTGCATTTCACACTGCTCTAGGGGGCGAGCAGAGTCTCCAGATAGTGCTTCTCGATCCCGAACATAGCCTTGACCGCCACGATCCGGTCAAGCGCCGCCTGCCGCGACCCAGCGCCGCCCTTCTGCGCCACGATCAAATTGTTCTTGGGCGTATGGGCGTCGGAAACGAACTCGAACACCTTGGTGCGATAGCCATTGGCTTCCAGCAATAGCGCCCGCAGCCCGTCCGTGACCATCTCCGCCTGCTTTTCCAGGAACGTGCCATGGCGCAGCAGGAAGTCGAGATTGGCGTCAGGCCTCCCCGCCTCCATCTGCCGCCGGATCTGCTTGTGGCAGCACGGCGCGACGGCAATCAGCCCGGCCCCGGCTTGGATGCCTTGATAGATCGCATCGTCCGTGGCCGTGTCGCAGGCATGGAGCGCGATCACCGCATCAGCGCCGCGCGCATCAAAATCGAGAATGGTGCCGGGCTCGAAACGCAACCCGGAAAAACCGGAGGCGCGGGCATGTTCATTGCCATCCGCCACCAATTGCGGGCGCATTTCAACGCCAATGATCTCGCATGCCTGCCCAAGGCCCGAGAGGTAATCGTAGAGCGCGAAATCGAGATAGCCCTTGCCCGCACCCATATCGAGAATGCGTGGATTCTTTGCATCAAGCGCCTGAATCAGCGGCGCAAATATTTCCACCATCCTGTTGATCTGGCGGAACTTATCCTGCGCGTCATTGCGCACTACGCCGTCCTTGCCGGTAATTCCCAGGGCATGCAGCCATGGCTTGCCGACCTGGCCTAGCGGCCGGTTTTTGGTCCGGTCGTGCCCGACGGAAACCGCCTCGCGCCCCGCAATCTCGGTGCGCTTGAGGCGCAATTTATCGCCTCCCGCTCGAATTGCAGGTCGAAGCCGGTGGTTTCCAGCCGCGCGCTGCGCCATTCGGCCAAGAGGCCCTGCCGCAGAAACGCCGATGCTTCGCCCAGCGTCAGGTTCTTGGTGATGTCCCGCGTCTTGTAGCGGAACACCAGGCTCAGCCGCTCGCCGGCCTTGAGCGAAACCTTGCGTGCCTCGGCCGATTTGAGCGCGACCTCCGCCCCATGATAGCCGCCCAGCTTGAGCCGGATCAGCGATCCGTCGCCAAAGGCTTCCGCTAGCGCTTCGGCAAATTCGCCTATGCGATCGGGCGCGTTCAATGCCGTTCCTTGGTGGTGAGAAAGCGGATTTTCGGCCAGTCCTGCTTGGCTCGGTCCGCCCACCAGCTGTTCTGTGCCAGAAACACCGGCGCATCGTTGCGGTCTTCCGCCATGTTCATTTTCTGGGCGGTGATGAAGCGTTTCAATTCGTCCGCATCGTCGCTTTCCACCCAGCGCGCTACTTCATAGCCCATGCTTTCAAAGCTGATCGGCACGCCATATTCCTTGGCGACACGGGCCGACAGCACTTCGAGCTGAAGCTGGCCCACCACGCCCACGATCCAGTCCGCCCCCACCATGCGGCGGAACACCTGCGTCACGCCTTCTTCGGACAAATCGGTCAGCGCCTTGGCCATCTGCTTGGATTTCATGTGGTCCGTCAGCCGCACGCGGCGGATGATTTCCGGGGCGAAATTGGGAATGCCGGTCACATTGATATTGGCGCCCTCGGTCAGCGTGTCGCCCACCGACAACGTACCGTGATTGGGAATGCCGACAATGTCGCCGGCCACGGCTTCCTCGGCCAATTCGCGATTATTGCCGAAGAAGAACATCGGGTTGGAGACCGCCATGTCCTTGCCGGACCGGACATTTTTCAGCCGCATGCCGCGCTCGAACTTGCCCGAGCACAGCCGCACGAAGGCGATGCGGTCGCGGTGATTGGCGTCCATGTTCGCCTGCACCTTGAACACGAAGCCGGTGACCTTCTTCTCGTTCGGCGCGATAGGTGCCGGCAGCGCCGGCTGCGGGCGCGGCTCCGGCCCCCAATCACCGAGTGTACGCAACAATTCGGCCACCGAAACGCCCTTGAGCGCCGAGCCGAACAGCACCGGGCTCAGATGCCCCGCATGGAAGGTTGGAAGATCGAATTCCGGCAGCATGGCCTGCGCCATTTCCAGCGTTTCCAGCGCCGTCATGAACACCGGATTGTCGACCAGTTCCTCGACCTCGAGCAGGTCTTCGAGCGCCTCGAATTCGGCGATAATCTTGCCCTGCGGGTTGAGCACCCGCTTTTCCACCAGGTCGATATAGCCGCCGAAATCCACGCCCTGCCCGATCGGCCACAATACCGGGGTCAGGTCCAGCGCCAGCTTGCCCTGGATTTCGTCGATCAGTTCCAGCGGCGCATGGCCTTCGCGGTCGATCTTGTTGATGAAGGTGATGATCGGAATATCGCGCAACCGGCAGACTTCGAACAGCTTGAGCGTCTGGGCCTCGATGCCCTTGGCCGCGTCGATCACCATGATGGCGGCGTCCACCGCCGTCAGCGTCCGATAGGTATCCTCGGAAAAGTCCGAGTGGCCCGGCGTGTCCAGCAGGTTGAGCGTCAGCCCGTCATAATCGAAGGTCATCACCGAGGAGGTAATGGAAATACCGCGCTGTTGCTCCATTTCCATCCAGTCCGAGCGCGTCGAACGCACGCCGGATTTACCCCGGACCAGTCCGGCCGACTGGATCGCGCCGGCCGCGGCCAGCAGCCGTTCGGTCAGCGTGGTTTTGCCCGCGTCAGGGTGCGAAATGATCGCAAAGGTGCGCCGCAGGCGGAAAGGTTCGGAAACGGGCCGGGCATTAGCCTCGGCGGCAGTGGATAAGGACATGAGCTCTGCTGGATGCTGGCTCGCGCTTGCGGCGCGGCGCGTCAAATTTGCTGCTCATATAGATTCTGGCGGCGGGAGGGTCAAATGCGCCCTTCCCTATCTCCGCCATCAGGACCGCTCAGGGCCCCTCCTTGTCCGCCAGCATGCGGGCGATGAAATCGCGCGTTTCTTCCACCACCATGGCCAGATCTTCGATCCGCTCATGCCGCAGCGGACGACCATCGCGCAATTCCGTTTCCAGCGCCGCCGCCAGCTCGGACACGCCCCAGGCGCCGACCCCGGCTGCCGCGCCCTTGATGGCGTGGAGATTGATGGCCAGATCGTCAAAGCTGCTCGCCAGCGTCAGCCGCTGAAAATAGGTCGCGAGCGTGGTATCGAACAGGCGCAGGATTTCCAGTTCGAGATTTTCATCGCCCAGGCATTGCCGCGCGAGGTGGACCAGGTCCACCGGCCGCATCGGTCGACCCTGTGCGGAGAGTTCCGTCGTTTCGACGAAAGCACGCTGCGCCATTCCGGCACCTCCTGAACGCGACGGATACGCGCGCCTGACAGCCAGGCCAATTCCATCACCATCCACACTAGGATTGCCGGGTGAACAGGTGATTAAGCCACATCTTCGCCTTGGTTTGCCGTTTCATTCCTTAACGTTTCCCACTCGAAAATTAACCTTTGAGTAAGAAAACGTTCGGTTTGCATAAAATTGAATGTATGTATGGACTTTGAACCAGCGCGCGGCGGCGAGGGTTGGGGGGACGATGCGGGGCATTTGCATCGAATTGTTCCAAAATGGCTTTGGCCCCTGAAAGGGCTATTGCGTCATGACAATTCCCGAAGTCCGCCTTGTCGCTGATATGCCGACGCGAGAGTTGTAAAGAGTATGGCGAAGAACCCGACCCCACAGAACGATCCCGCCGCCCTGGCCTTTTCGGCCGTAGAGGACGCTCTCAAGGAATCCGTGTTCAGCCTCGACGCTGCCGCCCAGTCCGCCCCGGAGCGCAAGCCCGCCGAACCCTCGCGCTCGGAGCGCCTGCGCGCCGCCGACAAGATCGCCCAGCAGGCCGGTGCCGTCGCCAATGACGACCGCATCTCCGCCTCCAAGCTGCTCTATGGCCTGCAAACCCGTTCCTCCTCGACGCCGACATGGCTGGCCCTGCTGCTCTCCATCGTCTGGATCGTCGCCACCGGCCTCGTCGCCGGGCTGCGTCTGGGCCCGCAAATGGCCGATTTCGGCACCTTCGCCGGCTCCATCGAATTCGTCGCCCTCTTGGCGATCATGATCCTGCCGGTGCTGGGCTTCTTCGCCGTGGCGACGCTGTTCCGCCGCGCGGCCGATCTGCGCAATGCCGCCTCCTCGATCACCCAGGCCGCCATCCGCCTCGCCGAGCCGGAAGTCACCGCTGCCGACAAGGTCGCCTCGGTAGGTCAGGCTGTGCGCCGCGAGGTCAATGCTTTGGGCGACGGCCTTGAGCGCGCCCTGTCCCGCGCCGGCGAACTCGAAGTGATGATCCACAATGAGGTCACCGCGCTCGAACGCACCTATTCGGACAATGAATCGCGCATGCGCGCATTGATCGCCGAACTGGCCAGCCAGCGCGAAAGCGTTCTCACCAATACCGAGCGGGTCCGCGAGGCCATCACCGAGAGCCATACCGGCCTGGTCTTCGACCTCGACATGATCAGCCAGCGCATTGCCGGCACCATCGTGGAAAGCGGCGGCAACCTGACCCGTGCGCTGGAAACAGCGGGCAATACCCTCAATTCCGGTTTCAACGAACGTGCCGACAGCTTTGTCGGCCTCGTGGAAAACCGCACTACGGATTTCCTCGGCGTGCTTGATCAGCGCTCCGACCGTCTGGCACTGGGTTTTGAGGAACAGAGCGCCGCCATGGAGCGCGCGCTGGACGCCCGCGCCGCCCAGCTCAATTCCGGCATCGAGGAGCGGATCGCCATTCTGGGCGACGCGCTTGACGCTCATGCCGGCAGCATTGCCGCTTCCATCGAGAGCCGCACCCGCCAGATCGCCGACCGCACCGATGCGGTTACGGCCAGCTTTGAAGATCGTTCGCGCACCATTGCCGGGCTGATTGAATCGCGCACCGGCGATCTCGCATCGGCGCTGGACGAGCGCACCCTGACGCTTGCCAACCTGCTCACCGATGGCGGCGCTTCGCTGCTCGATCAATTGCACAATCGTGGCGATCAGGTCAGTGCCGCGCTGGCCGACATCGGCGGCCGCGTCGCCGGCGACATTTCCAGCCGCGCCACCGAAGCCGAATTGCTGCTGGCGACCATGACCCGCCAGCTCGATGAATCCGTGTCCATCCAGCTCAACGCCCTCGACAGCCGCCTGCAATCGGCGATCATCGAGATCAATGGTGCTCTGGACGACACTTCCGAGCGCGCGCGCCTCACCCTTTCCACTGCCGGTCAGGAATCGCTGGGCCTGTTCGATACCCGCCTCACCGAGATTACCGGCCTTCTGGACGAGAAGCTGCACGCCCTCGACAATGTCATCGGTGACAAGGGCGAGCACCTGATTTCCCGTCTCGATGAACAGGGCACCAGCTTTGCCGCGCGCGCCAATGTCCTGGAAATGGCGCTCAACGAAGAATCCGGCCGTTTCAACGACATCGTCAGCGAACGCACCCGCGAACTCTCCGAAGTTCTGGGCGCCAAGACCAAGTCCATCGCCGAAACCGTGGACCATCGCACCCGCGAAATCGCCGATACGCTCGATAGCCATGCCGGCCTGATCGCGGAAACCTTCGACAGCCGCGCCGGCCGCATCGACGAAATTCTGGCCAGCCGCGCCAGCGAAGTCACCGAGGCCATCAGCAGCCGGACCAGCGAACTCGACCAGACGCTCGCCGCCCGGTCGAGCGAGATCGCCAGCGCCATCGGCGCCCGCTCCGAGCAGATGCAGCAGACCCTTGGCTCGACCGCCAGCGAGATCGCTGACACCATTGCCTCGCGTTCCGAAGAGCTTCAGCAGGCCCTTGCCGCCCGGTCCACCGAGATGAACGAAGCGATCCGCACGCGGTCGCAGGAGCTCGGCCAGACCCTCGGCGCCGGCACGCAGGCCTTTGATCAGGCCATTGCCGGCCGCACCCAGCGGCTCGCCGATACCCTCTCCGAACAGACCAATGCGCTGTCGCTGGAGATCGAAACCCGCACCAATGACCTGTCCGGGCAGATCGACGAGCGCGCCATCACCCTGGTGAACCGCCTGGACGAGCGCACCCGCGCCCTTTCCGACACGCTCTCGACCCACACCACCTCCATCGGCGAGACCATCGGCCTTCATACCAGCGAACTGGCCGAAACGCTTGACCAGCACGGTGCCAGCGCCCGCGACAGCATCGACGCCTCCCTGCGTCAGGTCACCAGCACCATGGAATCGCGCCTCACCGAAATGTCGAGCCTGGTCTCGTCCAAGGTGGCGGAGGTCAATTCCAGCCTTGGCGATGGCCTGGACAACGCCATTATCCGCATCTCCGACGCCGAAAAGGGCGTTGCCGCCAGCATCGAACATGCCAGCCAGAGCGTCGGCGAAAGCGCCCGTCAGGCCGCCGCGCTCATTGAAAGCGGTGTCACCTCGGCCCGCAACGCCATTGCCGAAATGGTCGATCAGCGTCTGGGCACCCTGCCCGAGGCCATCACCGCGCGCGCCGACATCACCGCCGAGCGGCTGTCCGCGCTCAATGCCTCCATCAGCACCTCGATCACTCAGTCCATGGCCGATCTCGAAGCCGGTGCCGACCGGATCGAGGAGACCATCGCCACCCGCATCACCGCCGCCACTCAGGCGATCACCCAGAATGTGGAGAGCACCGCCAATCGCATGGACGTGTCCGTGCGCGACGCGCTCGACCAGATCCGTCTGGCTGCTGCCAATATCGACCAGATCGTTTCCATCAAGGCCGTGGGCGCGGTGGACGCTATTGAGGGCCGCCTGACCGACATCAACCGCAATGTCGAGGAGAAGACCAGCCATTTCGCCGATCTGGTGACCCAGCGCTCGGCCGAGCTGGAACATGCCCTGGCCAGCCACGGCAACCTGCTGCGCGACGCCTTGGCGGAAAATTCCCGCGAGGCCGAGCAGATCATGTCGGTCTCGACCACCCGCATTCTCAGCGACGTCACCAACGCGCTCAACAAGCTCAACGATTCCAACCTGCTGCTGCAGCGCGTCCTCGATGCTTCGACGGCGAACCTGGCCAGCCTCGAATCCAGCGTTGCCCAGCAGACCGCCAATTATTCCAGCACCATGCGCGAAGCCATGGGCCAGACCGAACAGGCCGGCACCATGGTCACCCAGCATGTGGGCGCGCTGCAGAACACCATTCGCGGCATGGTCGAGCAATTCTCGACCATTCTGGGCAAGCTCGATGCCGAGGCCGTCGGTCTCACCCACGCCTCCCAGGCGCTGGAATCCAGCAGCAGCACCGCATTGGAAAACCTCGAAGACCGCCGCGGCGCCATGGATGCGCTGGCGCAGAGCTTTGCCTCCCGCGCCGACGACATCGATGGACGGATGCGTCTCTTCGCCCAGACCATTGCCGATACCGTCAACGACACCGAACGCCGCCTGATTTCGGCGCGCCGGGCCATGGACGATGCCTTGCAGGCCACGTCGCATTCGGTCCACGAAGTGCTCGAAGGCACGACCAACGCCATTACCAGCGCATTGGAAAGCAATTCGAGCGCCGTTACCGGTGCCCTGGAGAGCAATTCCAACGCCGTCAGCAATGCGCTCTATGCCACCAATGAGCGCTTCTCCGGCCAGCTCAACGCCAATGTGGCGCAGATGGACAATGCGGTTCGCCGCGCTGCCGATGCCGCAGCCTTGGCGCTTGAAGACAATGCCTCCAAGGTCAGCGACGTGCTGACTTCCACGGCAAGCACCGTCACCGACGTGCTCACCTCCACCACCAGCACCCTGGCCGACACCATTTCGGACTCCACCAGTTCGGTGCGCAACGCCATTGCCTCCAATACCGGCCAATTGCGCCGCGCGCTCGACGAGACCAGCGGCGAAGTCACCGGCAAGCTGGGCGAGTTCCATTCGGTTGCCGATGGCGAAAGCCGCCGCGCCAGCGCCGCCCTGCAGGACGCTCATCAGCGCATGGTCTCTGAAGTCCAGCGCGCCATCGAGGACGCCACCCAGCGCTTCGCCGACACGGCGCGGGCCATGCGTGAAACCGCCCGCGAAGTGGGCGGCGAACTCGAAGCCACCCGCGCCGAACTGGCGCGCGGCGTCAACGAACTGCCCGAGGAGACCCGCGCCAGCGCCGCCGCCATGCGCCGGGTCGTGGCCGAGCAGATCGAGGCATTGAGCGAGTTGAACGCCATCGTGCGCTCCCAGCCGGCCAGCCATGACCTGACCGACCGGCGAGCGCCGCAGCGGGCTCCCCGCCAGCCCGAACCGCCGGCCTTTCAGAAGCCGCGTCAGCCGGAGCCGCGCGAATCCTATCGCGCCGAGCCCGCCCCTGCCCGCGCGCCGCTGGCGGATCCGATCCGCTCCAATGTGATGGAACAGCCGGCGCCGATCCCCGCGCCTGCTCCTGCCCAGCCTGCACCTGTCCAGCCTGCACCGCAGCAGGCCGAAGGCGGCTGGCTGCGCGACGTGCTGCGCAACGCCTCGGCCAATCAGGCCGGCGCCGCCGCGCCGCAGGGCCTGTCCGGCCTCAGCGAGGAAATCGTGCGCTCCATCGATGACGGTGCGCTGGCCGAAGCCTGGTCCCGCTATCAGGCCGGCGAGTCCAACGTCTTCACGCGGCGCATCTATACCCTGACCGGTCAGGGCACCTATGACGAAGTCCGCAAGCGCGTTCAGCGCGACGCCGACTTCGCCCGTACCGCCCAGGCCTATATGAGCGAGTTCGAGCAGCTCCTGAAGCGCGCCGCAGCCGGCCCCAACCCGGCCGCCGAAACCCGCGATTACCTGCTCTCGGATCGTGGCAAGGTCTACACCACCCTCGCCCATGCCAGCGGCCGGTTGAACTGACCGACAGCCAAAACACAAAAGCCCCGGATCGCTCCGGGGCTTTTTTTTTGTGGGCCAGCTAAAGCAACGGACCTAAAAGTGTACTTGCGGTTTTCGCATAGTCAGATGCGCAAACAGGGGATCAGAGCGGCAATTCTCGTTCGATAGAACGCATGCCTTTCTGATGAAAGGCGCGCCGCCGAACCCAGCGCCGGCCCCGCCGATCCCCTCCCCTCCATCGTCATTGCCCGGCTCGTCCGGGCAATCCATCCACGAGGAGCATCGGCCATGCGGACGGCAACAAAGCCCTAGACTGGCTTCGGAGCCTGCAACCGTATCGACAGCCAGATGCACAGCGCGCCGATCAGTGCGAAGGCCGACGCCACGAAATAGGCCTCTGCGCCCATGGATGGGATCAACAGCCCGAACCCGGTCACCGCGATAATCGACAGCAATTGCTGCCCCACCACGAACAGGCTCTGCGTTTCGGCGGCGATGCTTTCATCGGTCCAGTTGGCGATGAAATGTACGCAGCCGAGAAAGCCGAGTGCGAAGGTGATGCCATGGGTCATTTGCAGCAGCACCAGGACCGGAACGCCCGGTTCGAACCCCATGATACCCCAGCGGACCACCGCCGCCAGCGCCGAAATGACGATGAGATGACGGGCGCTGACCCTGCTGCCGAAGCGACGCCAGACGAACATCATCAGCGCCTCCGAGGCCGAGCCGAGTGCGATCAGCGGGCCGATGATCTGCTCGGACACACCCTGCTGCTTCCAGAGCAGCGCCCCAAAGGCATTGAGGACGAAATGGGTTCCGAACACCATGCAGAAGCCGAATAGCGGCAGGATGAACCACGGCTTGGCGACGGCGCGCAAGCCTCCTGCCGGTGACTGCACCGGCACCGCAGCGAGAACCTTTTGCTCATCGGGCGCGCGGAACAGCGGCAATTGCAGGGACACCAGCGCCCGCAGGATCACCAGTCCGACGAATAGCGGCACGAATACCGCCGAGCCGAACCAGACGACGAGAAATCCGGTAAAGCCGTTGAAGAACATATAGCCCAGCGTCCCGAAGGCGCGCATGAAGCCGTAGTCGCTGCCATTGCGCCGGGCCAGCCGCATCGCCGCCGCGTCGAGAACCGGTCCAACTGCGCCACCCGGCATCGAGGCCAGGGTCCAGAACAGCAATATCCCCCAGAACTCATTGACGAAAAACAGCCCGATAGGGACGATGCCGCCGATCAGCGCACCGATGACGATCACCTGCCGCCAATCCCGGGCCCGGTCGGCGAGCCGGCCGATCACCAGGTTCAGTGTCAGGATCGCAAAGATCGGCACGGCATTGATGAGGCCAATCTGTTCTGGTGAAATACCCTTCTCGCTCAGCCAGATGGGCAGGAACATCACCGCCGCCCCCGGCCCCATATAGAAGGTGAGGTAGAAGGCCGTGACCCGCGTTTCGGGCTTGGTGGAGAGCAGCGCCATGGATCATGCGGCCTTTGGCGGCCGCAATTTCAGCGACCACAACACGCACAGTATCGCCAGCGCCGAGGTGATGGTGGAATAGAAGAAGGCATAGCTGCCGAAATGCTCGACCAATATGCCGAACAGGATCAGCGCCACCATGGACGCGCCCATGCCGAGCATGTTGGCAAAGCCCTGGGCTTCGGCGGCATTTGCCTCGTTGGTCCAGTTGGCGATGAAATGCACCACGCCGAAATAGCCCATGCCGAAGCTGAAAGCATGCAGCAATTGGGTGAAGAACAGCACTTCCACCGGCGGATTGAAAGCCATGATGGTGAAGCGCACCAGCCCGGCGATCGCCCCGACAAGGATCATGTTGCGCGCCGTCACCTTGCCGCCGAAGCGGCGCCAGGCAAACATCAGAATGGCCTCGCCTACCGCCGCGACACCCAGCAAGGGGCCGAGGAAATAGCCCGGTATTCCGTTTTCATGCCAGAGCAGCGCGGCGAAACTGCCGATCACCGAATTGGAGGAATTGACCAGCGCAAAGGACAGCAAAGGCAATATGAACCAGAGCTTGAGGCTATCCTTGAGCCGGCTGACCGGCTGGGCCGCCTCCGGTGAAGCACTCGCCAGGGTCACCTGCGGCGCCGGCGTGCGGAAGCGGGGCAAGAGGAAGGCCAGGGCCGCCCGCGCCACCACCATAGCCACATAGAGCGTGACGAAAATTTCCGAGCCCAGCAGGTTGAGAAACAATCCCAGCCCACCAGCCGCGAACACATAGCCCACCGTCGCCCAGGCGCGGATCGCGCCGAAATCGGTGCCGTTGCGGCGCGTCATGCGCACGGTGGCCGCGTCGATCACCGGCGCGACCAGACCATTGCTGGCGGCGGTCAGCGCCCAGATCGTCAGGATGCCCCAGAATTCGGAGACGAAATATAGCGGCAGCGGCGCCAGCGCCGAGACGATGGAAATGACGATGAGCGCCGTCCGCCAGTCATCGGCCTTGTCGGCAATGCGCCCCACGATGATGTTGAGCAGCAGCAGACAAAGCGTCGGCAATGCATTGATCAGGCCGATCTGGTCGGCGGGAATGCCGTGATCGCTGAGCCAGATTCCGAAAAACACGGAAGCGACGCCACCGGGGATATAGACGGTGAACTGATACAATGTTGCGCGCAGCTCGGGCGTATCCAAGCGCGATAGTAACGATGTCATGGAGAAAAGAACTCCGGGCGCACAACTGCGCCGCGTGTCGTTTCGTGCCTTGTAAATCGTTGCAATGCAAGGGGGCTGCGACGGGACGGGATTGCTTTTGTCCGCAACGCCATCAACCGGGCGCGGCGGAAGAAAATTATTGCTCGCTAACCCGCCGCGCACGCGTCTTGCGCGATTCACCGGTGACCATTTCGGTCCACTTGATCAGCTCGAATCCGCCGTCATGGGCTTCCACGATGGCAGTGCAGCTTTCCACCCAATCGCCGGTATTGATATATTGGATGCCCAGCCGGTCATGAATGTCGGCAAAATGGATATGGCCGCAGATGACGCCATCGACGCCCGATTCCTTGGCCTCATGCACCAGCGCTTCCTCGAAGCGGCCGATCACGGATACCGCGTTCTTGACCTTCTGCTTGGCCCAGGCGCTCAGCGACCAATATTGCAGGCCCAGCCGGCGGCGCACCCAATTTATGGCGATATTGACGCGCAAAGCCGCGTTGTAGGCCCAGTCCCCCACATGGGCCAGCCATTTGGCGTTCATCACCACGACGTCGAACTGATCGCCATGGATCACCAGATACGTCTTGCCGGTGGCCGAGGTGTGGATGGTGCGGTCCACCAGCTCGATCTCGCCGAAATATGTGCCGAGATATTCGCGCAGGAATTCGTCGTGATTGCCGGGCAGATAGACGATGCGGGTGCCCGCATTGGCCTTGGCGAGCAGCAGATCGATGAGGATGTTGTATTCCGCCGGCCAGTGCCATTGCTTGGACAGCCGCCAGCCGTCGAGAATGTCGCCGACCAGATAGATCGTCTCGGCATCATGGGCGCGCAGGAATTCGATCAGCTGTTTGCTGCGGATCGGCTTCATGCCCAGATGCACGTCGGACAGGAACAGCGCCCGGACATGCCGGATTTCGCGGTCTTCCGCCATCAGCCCTTGGCCTCCTGCTGGTTCGGCGGCACATTACAAGCTGGCGGTGCCGGTGCAAACACGCGCCGCGAGAAAGACGGGGAAAGTGCGCCCGGCCCCGCTTATTTCACCCGCGCTTTCAGCGCCACGATGCGCGCATAGCTCTGTTCGATCCGCCGTGCGAAGTCCGGGTCTGCCGCTGCTTCGGCAAGCAGGATGTCGAGAATTTCCTGCGACAGGCCGGGCCGGTATTTCGCCGTATTGGAAAACAGCAGCACATCCATGCCCGCGCGCACCGCCTTGATCACGGTCTCTTCCAGCGTGAAATGATCGCGAATCGCGCCCATTTCCAGATCGTCGCTGATCACCACGCCGTCAAAGCCCAGTTCGTCCCGCAATATTCCATCGATCCAGCGCGGGGATAGGGACGAAGGCGTCTCCCCGTCATCATCGGCATAATCGGCGTGATAAAGGTGCCCGATCATGACCATGTCGGCCAGCCCCTCCCCGATCAGCGCCCGATAGGGTTCCAGCTCCTCGGGCGTCCAGGTCTGGGTAATGTCGACGAAGCCCTCATGGCTGTCCGCCGTTGAGGAACCGTGGCCGGGGAAATGCTTGAGCGCGGTGATCAGGCCCGCCGCGTGGTGGGCCCGGATGAAAGCCGCATCATAGGCGATCACCGTCTCCGGGTCGGCCGAAAAGGCCCGACCGAACCGCGCGATGACCTGATTGTCGGGATTGAGATTGAGGTCGGCCACCGGCCCGAAATTGACGCTGAAGCCTTCGGCGGCGATCCCGTCGGCCATCGCCCGATAGATGTCCTCGGCCTCCTGCGGGGTTTTTCGGGCCGCGATGCTGGCGGCATTGGGGATTTCCGAAAAACCCACCTCCCCGGTCAACCGTTCCACCGCCCCGCCTTCCTGATCAAGCGTGATGAATGGCGGCAGATCGGGCGTCGCGGCGCGGAAAAGGGCATTCATCTCTCGCACCATGGGCAGGTCGGTGACGTTCTTCTTGAGATACATCACCCCGCCCAGCCGCCCCTCGCGCAATTCCTCCGCTACCGCTTCCACCCCATCGGCATCGGCGCTGGCTCCCTCGAAGCCGACGATGATCATCTGCCCGGCCATCTGCTCCAGGCTGGCGGCGACTACGGGGAGGCCCGAGAGGAGCAGAGCGAAGACGGCGGCTAGGAAACGGAACAAGAGAACACCGGAGGCATGAATCGGGAACACCAGAATGAATGCCAAAAACGGGCAAGACAATGTTCGCCCCCCATGTTTGGGGGATGCGAACAAAGCCATGAAGCCGCATTCTTTCCTCTGGTGGACCAAGGTCCGGGGACTTCAACCTTCCTTCCGGGCAGCCACCAAACTGATCGGGCGGCGGCCTTGCGACCACCGCCCGATTTTTAAGTTCCGCCTAGGCCGACCTGTCAGGCCGGCTTGTGCTGCCGATTGGCGATCAGGTCTTCGACCACGGCCGGATCGGCCAGTGTCGACGTATCGCCCAGTGCGCCGAAATCGTTCTCCGCCACCTTGCGCAGGATACGGCGCATGATCTTGCCGGAGCGCGTCTTGGGCAGGCCGGGCGCCCATTGGATATAATCGGGCGAAGCGATCGGGCCGATTTCCTTGCGCACCCAGCTGCGCAACTCGTTACGCAATTCGTCAGTATATTCCTCGCCGGACATCAGCGTGACATAGCAATAAATGCCCTGCCCCTTGATGTCGTGCGGGAACCCGACCACCGCGGCCTCGGAGACCTTGGGATGGGCGACCAGCGCGCTTTCCACCTCGGCGGTACCGAGACGATGGCCAGAAACGTTGAGCACGTCATCGACGCGGCCGGTAATCCAGTAATAGCCGTCCTCGTCGCGGCGACAGCCGTCGCCGGTGAAATAGCGGCCCTTATAGGTCTCGAAATAGGTCGAGACAAACCGCCCGTGATCGCCCCAGATGGTGCGCGCCTGGCTCGGCCAGCTATCGTCGATGGCGAGCACGCCTTCGGCCTTGGTCTGTTCCTGCAACTTGCCTTCCGGCGACAGCACCGATGGCTTGATGCCGAAGAAGGGCTTGGTCGCCGAACCCGGCTTGGTCGCCGTCGCGCCGGGGAACGGGCAGATCATGTGCCCGCCGGTCTCGGTCTGCCACCAGGCGTCGAGCACTTCGCAGCGCCCCTTGCCCACCTTGTTATAATACCAGAGCCAGGCTTCCGGGTTGATCGGCTCGCCCACCGTACCGAGCAGGCGCAGGCTGGGCATGTCGAATTTCTCGACGAATTCGGGGCCGGCGCCCATCAGCGCGCGGATGGCGGTCGGCGCAGTGTGGAAGATATTGACCTTGTGCCGCTCGACCACCTGCCAGAAGCGGCTGGCGTCGGGCCAGGAGGGGATGCCCTCGAACATCAGGGTCGTCGCGCCATTGGCCAGTGGACCGTATAGAATATAGGAATGGCCGGTGATCCAGCCCACGTCCGCCGTGCACCAGAACACTTCGCCGCGCTTGTAGTCGAAGCTCAACTCATGGGTCAGCGAGGTGAAGGCGAGATAGCCACCCTGGGTATGCACCACGCCCTTGGGCTTGCCCGTCGAGCCGGACGTATAAAGGATGAACAGCGGATCTTCCGCATTCATCGGCTCGGGTTCGTTGAACGGCTCGACGCCGGCGGCGGCCTCATGCCACCACACGTCGCGGCTGCCCTTCATCGGCACGTCGGCGCCGGTATTGTGCACCACCAGCACCTTGCTGACGCCGGGGCAGTCTTCGAGCGCCTTGTCCACATTGGCCTTGAGCGCCACGGTCTTGCCGCCGCGACGGCCTTCGTCGGCGGTGATCACCACGGCCGAATCGCAGTCATTGATGCGGCCGGCGAGCGAATCGGGAGAGAAGCCGCCGAACACCACCGAATGCACCGCCCCGATACGGGCGCAGGCCAGCATGGCATAGGCGGCCTGAGGGATCATCGGCAGGTAGATGGTGACGCGGTCGCCCTTCTTGACGCCCAGCGATTTCAGCACATTGGCGCAGCGGCAGACTTTTTCGTGCAGCGTGCGATAGGTGATATATTCGGCCTGGTCATCGGGATTGTCGGGCTCCCAGATGATGGCGACATCGTCGCCCCGCTCCGCCAGATGGCGGTCGATGCAATTGGCCGCGACGTTGAGCACCCCGTCCTCGAACCATTTGATCGAGATATCGGGATATTCGAACGTGGTGTTCTTGATCTTGGTGGGAAAGGTCATCCAGTCGAGCCGCTTGGCCTGTTCGGCCCAGAACCCGTTGGGGTCGCTGATCGAACGCGCGTAAAGCTCGTCGTACTGTTCTTTCGTCGTGTGGGTGCGTGCGACGGCAGCCGCACTTGGCTGGAACAAGAGCTGGTCGCTCATCGTCTTCCTCCCTAAGTCTCTCCCGAGAATTGTTCTAATGAGCGGACCCGCCAGCGGCAAGGGCCACATGCCGCGACTTAATCGCTATTTCAGCATGGGTATATGCCGAAAAGGCACTTGTACCCCATGTTAACCGTCCTGCCCCATATTGAGCCGGCTTTTCTGTGCCGGTCATTCGCGTGATGGCGCCGGTTCGAAGAGCCGGAACGCGGCGGGCAATCTGTCCGGCCGCGACGCGCTTCATGAGGAGCTGCCATGGCCGAGATGACCATCCGCGCCGCCGACAATGCGGATATCGACCTCATTCACCGCGAACTGGTCGATGTCATCATGACCTCGCCGCATTACAGCGACCATTTCAAGCGGCACGAAGCGGCCCGGCTGGACAAGAATTTCCTGCGCGGCCTCATCGCCATCGATCCCTGGCATATCATGATCATGTGCGCCGACGGCGTGCCGGGCGGCGCCATGGTTTCCGGTCCCGAATGCGGCGCCATCTTCCGCTATTGGAGCTGGGTCTTTCCCTCCCACCGCCAGACGCGCCTGGGCATGTTCGGCATGCGCGCCTTCGACGAACACTGGGACAATTCCCGCTTCCACAAGGCGTTCACCTTTGTGCGCCCCGACAACGAAGTCGCCCGCATGCTGCTCAAGCGCTACGGCTATCGCGAAACCGTGCTGCTCCAACAACACATTTTCGGCGAGGATTATCTGCTCATCGAAAAATTCTACACCCGCCAGGATGTCCCCTATGACCAAGGCGCCGTCCCCGGCCGCTTCGGTCGCCTGAAACGGCGCTTGCAGGGCCTGACGGGCTCCTGAGCCAGATCGGGTAGACCTATTCCGCCGCTGCCAGCGCCCGTCGGGCCCGGAACCATTGCAGGATCGACACATCGATCCGCGCCGTGCGCAGCGCGATCACCCACAGCGCCACCGACCAGGCGGCAATGCCGATCAATGCCGCCATGGCCGCGCCGACAAGGTGGAACATCGGAACCAGCACGATATTGCCGAAGACCAACGTGCCCATGCCCAGGATCACCGCCGGCAGGCTGGCCCATGGGCGGTCATGGATCGACAGCACCATCGAGGCCGGCCCCATGGCCGAGCGCACCACCAGCGCCAGGCACAGTATCGCCAGCGGCACCGCGCCCGCGCCAAATCCCTCGCCGAACAGCAGCAATGCGAAATTGCCGCCAATGGCGACCAGCACGAACAGGGTCAGCGAGACGAGCGTGGCGACCAGATTGGCCTCGCCCACCTTGCGATGGAAGGCGGCGCGATCCTGTTGCGCCTCGCTCTCGAACATGTCGGGCAGCGTCACTGCATAGACGGCGGCCACTCCGAACGACACCAGCGAGAAAATGCGCGTGCAGACCCCGAAAATGGCCAGCTCTTCCTTGCCGAGCAAATTGGCCAGGAGCAGCAGGTCGATGTCGAAGAAAAAGTCCGTGGCCAGCGTGATCAACACCCATGGCGCAGCGAAGCGCCACCAGCGCGGCCATTCGCTCTGCCTGATCTCCGCCTTGCCTTCGACGCGCCCAACCGTCGCGACAACGAAGCCTAAATGCACCAGCGCGATCACCACATAGCCGATGGCAATCACCCAGAGCATGGCCGAAAACCCTTCGGCGGGCTGTTCGAACGCGGTGACGCAGATCACAAACGTGCCCAGCACCACCATGGGGCGAAACACCCCATCGGCGAAAAAGCCGGCAAAGGGGCGCTTGAGCCCCACCAGCACGCCGCCACTGACATAGACCAGCGCCGTCGCCAGCGCCAACAGCAGCACAGGCAGGAAATGGGCGGCAATCGTGCTTGCCCCCTGCCCCAGCGTGTTCACCAGGGATGGCCCGGCAACCAGCAGCAAGACGAAGGCCAGCGCCACATGGCCATAGGCGCGCCGGAGAAAGGCGATCAATTGCCCCCTTTCACCCAGCGCCCGATATTCGGCGGCAAAATATGTCCCCACCGTCTGGAAGCCCAGCGGCATGGCCACGGCGATGAGGTTCACCGCCGCGATGATGAGCAGATATTCCCCCAGGATCGCCGCGCCCCAGAAGCGGGCAATGAAGGCCTGGACCAGAAAAATCAGCCCCGCACCGAACAGGCGTCCCCCGAAAATGATGCTGGATTGCGAGGCGAGCCGGCGCGCGAGACTCATTTCAGGTAATCGTCCAGCTCCGGCGGCGCCTGATCGGGCCGGGCCACGCCGGAGCGCAGGTGAAGCAGGTGTTGCTTGAGCCGGTTCACGCTGTCGCGGGCGGCAAAGGCGGAAGCGCCGAGCCAATAGGCGAACGGCGTGGCGGCGTAGTTGACGACGGGCGGCACCGGCTTGATATGCCCCGCCTCGCCCACCATGCCCTTCTTGAACTGGTGCAGTCCCTGAAAGCCGTCTGTGCCTCCCAGGTCATACCAGCTTGCCCGCGTATAATCGCGCAGCCAGCGGATGATATGCCAATGCAGGAAATAACCGGCGCGCAGCGGCAGTGCCCTCTCATTGGTCGCGCCATAGAGATAGACCGCGCGGTCGCCCGCCTTGAAGATCAGCGCTCCGGCAACGATCTCGCCTTCGTGCCGCACGAAGAACAATTCGGGCCGCAAGGCTTCGTCCATCGCCATCAGCACGTCGAGCGTGTCATAGGCCGAATAATCGGGAAATTGCTTGCGGTCGGACATCGCCTCGTAGAGCGTCTTGAACTCGCCCAGACGCTCCGCTCCGGCATGTTCGAAATGCAGGTCCGATTTTTCCGCCTTGTGTAATTGCCGCCGCCAGGTCTGGTGGAAGCTCTTGCGCTGTTCGGCATCATCGAGTCGCAGATTGACCATGTAGCGGTGCGGATAGCCCAGCGC
The DNA here is from genome assembly GCF_015158295.1 of Devosia faecipullorum. Classification (GTDB taxonomy): domain Bacteria; phylum Pseudomonadota; class Alphaproteobacteria; order Rhizobiales; family Devosiaceae; genus Devosia; species Devosia faecipullorum. Next base: position 714,060 of record NZ_JACDXV010000001.1, read on the forward strand.
CGAACCGCGCCGGAACCCGCGCGCCCGCAGCGCCAGATAATCCGCATTGACCGGCGCTGGCGAGGCATGAGGGAGGATGGACAGCATCATGCCGCGCTGTTCGGCATAATTGGCCACCATGGCCTCGACCATGCCCGCATGGATCGCCGACGCATCGGCGGCCTTCATGTCGGCCAGCATCGGCCCCCACTTCACCACGGCAATTTGGCCCAGACGCAGCGGCAGCTTCTGCACCATGACCAGCGCGCCGCCGACGATCCGGCCATGTCGCTCGAAGAGGTTCGCCTCCAGCGTCACGCCGGGCCAGCGGATCGCGGCAAAGCCGTGCAATTGCTCCTGGCAGATGCCGTCGAAACCGGCGGCGATCTCGTCCCAGCGCGCGCCGTCCACGCGCCGCATCACCAGCGCTGGCGACAGGCGCGACGTCTCGCGGTCGGATGCGATATCGGATTGGGGGACCAGATCGGCAATTGCGGACATGGCGAATTTCCGGCTCTCGTTCGTTCAGCCGGAAATTAGCGCCGATGAATGTGCAAAGTCCTATTGGCATGCGGCAAATGCCGCAAACCTTCGCCCTTGGTTACCAAAAACTAATGCGCGACGGCAGCGGCCGCATGCGGAGTATAGAGCAGCGGAATCTCGGGAATGGCGACGAATGCGCCCAGCCCTTCGAGCCCCATGCGCAGGGCGACGAACAGGATCATGACAAGGCCGATCCAGGCGATCCAACGGAAGCGATGCAGCAGCCGGGCGATAAAGGTCGCCGCCACGCCCATCAGCACCACCGACAGGGCCAGTCCGAAAATCAGGGCCTCGAAATGGTGCTGCGCCGCGCCGGCCACCGCCAGAACGTTGTCGAGCGACATGGACACGTCGGCAATGATGATCTGGGTGACGGCTTGCCGCAGCGTCTTCTTCGGTGCCTTGGCGGCAATGCTGCCATCGGCATTGAGATCGGCATCGGCAAGGGCTTCGGTCGCTTCGTGCTCCTCGTCATGGGAGACGGTCAGCTCGCGATACATCTTCCAGCAGACCCAGAGCAGCAGCACGCCACCGGCGATGAGCAACCCGCCGCCCAGCGACAGCAATTGCGTGGTGATCAGCGCGAAGAAAATGCGCAGGACCGTCGCCGCGATGATACCGATCAGGATGGCCTTGCGCCGCAATTCGGCGGGCAAACCAGCCGCCGCCAGGCCAATGACCACCGCATTGTCCCCCGCCAGCACCAGATCGATCAGAATGACCTGAAACAGAGACGAGAAGAAACTCGGATCAAAACCGAACATGACATATCCTTGCGGAAATGGGCAGGAAGACGCTTGAGCAGCTACTCCTCCCTCACCCTCTCTGCAAGGCCGCACCCGCCGAATCCCGCAGAAAACGTCATATTTCCGTGATGAACCGGCCTTGCTGACAGGTCGGTGACAGAAATCCCTATCAGCGAACAAAAAAGACGTCCGGCGGCGTCTTCTTGATTGTCATTTCGCCGCGGCGGCATTCCGCCCAGTTCACCACAAGGCGGATTACCCAACACCTGAGTGGCCATGGACGAGCCTTCAACGCCCGACAAATTCAGCACGGGGGCGAGGCGGGATTTTTTCTAATTTCAGGGAGAAACTTTGGTGGGTGCACAAGGGATCGAACCTTGGACCCGCTGATTAAGAGTCAGTATCCCGTGCCACTCCAGCGCCGCCCCCGTTAACCTTTCGACCCCATTTTCTGCGGGTTTCAAGGGTTCCTCTTGCATAGCACCGGCGTGGCTGATTTTTTCGACGCCGTCCCAATCCCGTCCCAGCATCGATTCGTAGTGCCCAAGACCACCATCACACAGCAGACCATCGCCAAGGCCCGGCGCGACGCCGCCGACGCCAAGGCCAGATTCGAGATCCCCGACGTGCAGGCGCCGGGCCTGATCCTGCGCGCAGGTCCAACGGGCTTGCTGTGGCAGTTCCGGTTCGAGATGCACGGCAGAGGCACCCGCCTCGTCCTTGGCAACGTGGACGAGTGGTCAATCGCCGAGGCTCGGTCCCTGGTCCTCGAAGGCCGCAAAATGATCGCCGGTCGGATCCGGCGCCCCGATGATGAATGGGTGCACGAAATGCGGGTATCCATGGGGAAGGCGGCGGCCGCGCCCGTCACTGTCGCTCACCGGCATTCGACGTTCTGGACCTACAAGCAAGCCGTCACGGCGTACTTGGAACATGTGAAGCGCACGAAATCGCCGGCCACGTATCGCGACTATCGACAGTCCCTCGGCAATGCCGACCTCGCCGTGCTCGCGAAGCGACCGGTGCCATCGATCACCCGCCCCGACCTGTCGAAGATCATTGCTGGCGTTGCGGCTTCTGGCCGTGAATCCACGGCCGAGGGAATGGTTCGCAAGCTAAAGCCATTCTGGGCGTGGATGTCGGAGGATGCCCAGCGTGGCGACACTGGCATTGATCACGGCGTCATGGCCGGCTTGAAGGCCCCTCCCCGGTCTCGCCTGTCCGAGGACCAGTTCGAGGAGGCAGAAGCTGCGATGCGCTATGTGCCGCCGATGCACGAAGTCGGGCGCATCCTCGCCATCGCCCGGTCCGGCGCCCTCGACGAGATCGTAGGACTGGCGGTCGAGCTGCTGGTGTTCGCGCCTCAGCGCCGTCGTGCCATCGCCACCGCCCGCGTGGACAAAATGCGGGCTATCGGCTCAACTGAGGGCCTGTGGCGCATCCCAGCACCGCACCGCAAGACAGCGATCATGCGAGGGGAATTCTCCGAGCTCGTTATTCCCCTGCCCGCGCCGGCTTGGAGTGCCGTCAAGAAGGCAATGGAATTGGGTGACCCGACCGACGAGCGCAGGGTGTTCTTCCAACGACGGCCACGCCGTGCCGGCGACGAGATGGATCACATCGATCCGTCCACCCTGACCCACACTCTCTCCTATATGCCGGGCGTCATCGCGTCGCCCCACGATCTACGGCGGGCGTTGGCAACGCATGGCGAGAACGACTTGGGCCTGAGCCGCTTCGACACCAAGACCGTGCTCGACCACAGCCGCGGACAGGCCCCCGGAGATGTGACCGCGACCAGCTACGCCCTGTCGGACGGCACACATTACACATGGCGCATCATGCGGGCATGGGCCGAGCACGTCGAGAAAGCCTATCGCAACGCGATCGAATTTGACGATCGCCTGCGCGACGTCGAATGGATCAGGCAGCGAATCTATGAAGCCCGCGAGCGGTCCAAGGGACGTGGAAAGCCCGTGAGTTTGGTGAAGGCGTCGACGGCGAACATGTGGACGGAGGCTGGGAGCTGATCACTCCATGTCCGGCACATCGCCGTGCTGCCACAGCACCTCGGGCTCCCCAAATTCGCCTTCATCTGGCCTCGCTGGCCGCCTCCATGCGATGACGCCGGCATAGGCCCTGCTCATAAGCTTCGCGCGCTGGATAGCGCTGTGCTCGCTAGGCATCTGCTGGGCCTCGAATGCTGGACGCAGCTCGCCGTCCTCGCCGCGTTCGAATGCCGCCAGCACGATTAAGGTCGTCGATTTCTGGACCGGCGCCTGGCCCGTCGATTGCTGCTGCAGTCTCATCGTGATCGCTCCCACGCTTGCCATTCTCGATCGCTCGAAAGTAGAACAAAACAAGAACATGCAGCAATGGGATTCGATGACCAATTCACCGCCATCATCGGAATTCTATCGCCCCCGGCTCGGCCAGGCTGCGGACAAGGGATTGTTGCTGGTGGCCAAGTGCAACATGTGCCGGCGCAGCCGGGCTTACCTCGCTAGCGATCTGCTCCAGATCTACCACCGCGACACATACCTCGATGACCTGTTCGACGGGTGTTGCCCGCGATGCGGTCGGTCCGATTTCTGGCGGGTGCGGCAGCGGTATCCGTCGAACAACGACGTCGGCATGCTCGTCGTGCGGCGGCTGGCTGGCACGCGGACGACGCACCTGTGGCGCGACGAGCTCTACAGCGCGCCGGCAACCAACGAAGGGAATTCAGCGTAGTAGCAGCGGCATGCAAAGGCTCTGGAAAAGCGCGGCCATGACATCTGGTGCGGAATCGTCCTCGGAAATGTTCTTGAACTCGGTCTCGAAGACGCCAGACATATACGCCAGCGCCAGCATTAAGGCATTGCCGTTCTGCGTATACCGCTCAGTCTGAGAGAGCAGGCTGCGGCGCGGCTCCTGAAGGCCCACTTTTCCCGCGATGTCGATGCAGGCCAGCACATTCCTGCTCTCCCCGGGCTCTACCAGCCGATACATCTCTTCCAGATCCGCGATGTAGGTCTCAGCCGAGAATTGAGCAAAGCTCGGCTGGGCCCACAGCGCAATTATCATCGCCATCAAGATCCTGATCACAGCCACCCCTCCAGTCCTCTTCGGAACAACCTAGTCCATTCGATCCCGTCAACACCAGAATTCCCTGCCATTCGGCCACCGCCGAGCCAGCCCTTCTGCAATCAGGATATCACCCACATCGCGGCCACCGATCCGGATCGTGGCCAACGTCCGATCATAGCGATCCTGCCCATGGGTCTCGACGGTGAACGCATTGCCATTCAGCAGTTCGAGCAACCGCGCGCTGGCCCGATGCGCCAGCGCCACCTCGGTCTGCCCGCCACAGATGTCATTATAGGGCTCGGGCGTATCATACGATTCCAGCCTGAGATTCTGGCCCTCGAGCCAGATGGTGTCTCCGTCTACGATGCACGTGTGGCGGTTGCTGCCGCACATGCGGAAGCTCACGCGCCATTCGCCCGGGGACGATCTTGCCATCGCCGTCGAGATCGCCGGCGCAGCCGTCCTGGTCGATGGCGACTGCCCGTTGCCGCCGACCATGGCGGCGATGCCGCCGATGAGGAGGACGCCGACAACCAGAGGCCCCGACCGCATGCGCGATCGGCGCGGTCTGAATGGATTGCGCGGCAGCAGGCGGGGTGGGCGTGGTGTGAATCGTCTTCTGGCCATGCCGGCACTATGCCGGGCGCTGGCGATATCGTCTACGGCACCCGCGGCTTCGGCGCCGGCTCGCCGATCTCGACGACGAGCTGCGGGTTGAAGCCGTGCCGGTTCTCAAGGCGGTAGCCCTTGGGGTTGGTCATCACTCGAGTGTTCCCGACGTTGTAGTCAAAGGATTCATGCACGTGCCCGTGGTACCACAACGCCGGCTGATACTTGGCGATCAGCGGCTCGAGATTCGAGATGTACGCGGCGGTCAAGCTGTCGTTTTTGTACCGCTCGCCGATAGATCCGCGGGCTGGCCCATGGTGCGTGACGACGATGGTTTCGCCATTGAAGGGCGTGGACAGAACTGACTCTATATATGCCACCGATTTGCGATGGATTTCGCGGGCGTGCTGCGGAATGAAGGGCCGCGAGCTGCTGTCGACAAGCCGGATCAGCCGGTGGTCGTTCAGGCCGCTGCGCGCGACATACATGTGGCTGTCGAGAAGGATCGGATCGGCGTTTGGATTGAAAAGCATGTAGTCCGTCCAGAGCGTCGCCCCCACGAAACGCACGCCGCCGGTTGTCCAGGTCATGTCGTCGAGAACGCGCACGTCGCCCCATGCCGCAGCTCTGCCGGCTGCGAGGCGCTCGGATTCAATGCTCGAACGATAGAATTCGTGGTTCCCGAGGACGCTGACGACGCCGCTGCGCGTATGCGGCGCGATGTTTTCCTGCAGCCAAGTGACATGCTCTTTGCCGCCCCGGGCAATGTCACCGGCGCAGAGGGCAAAGTCGACGTCGTCGGGCACACCGAAATGGGCGACGTTGTGGTATTCGACCTCCGTGTGGAGGTCGGACATCAACCAGATTCTCACAGCTTCCACCCGTCACCGTGGTCGCTATCAAGCTCATTCGGATCGATCGGCGCTGGGATGACTTCCGGCTCGAAGACCTCGTCGTCGCGATCGCTGAAGGTGATCGGCGGCAGCGTGTCGAGATGCGACCGGATCTCATCGAGAGTGACAGGCCTATACTGGAACGCATCGACGCCGACGTCGCAGCTCTGGGCATTGCCGGCGAGATTGGTGTGGCTGTGGCCGAACAGCATGTAGACGCCCCGGCGCATCGCTGGCCAAACCCTCATGGCATAGTGAGACAGGATGAGCCTGCGACCGTCGACAACGATGTCGGCCATGTGCTCGACGCTGTTCCACGGAAGTTTTTCGCGGACGAACGGTCGATCGTGATTTCCGATGATTAGATTTTTGACACCGTTTAGCCTGTCGAAGTTCTTGGCGAGACGGGCGTTGTCTCCCCTGTAACCAAAATCGCCCAGATGCCAAACGACGTCGCCTGGACGCACGGCAGCATTCCAGTTGGCGATCAGGACCTCGTCATGCTCGTCGATGTCGCGGAACGGCCGATTGCAGAAACGGATGATGTTCTGGTGACCGAAGTGGGTATCGGCGGTGAAGAGAACGCGCTGGCTCATTGGTGTCTCCCGTTGATGACCAGCTTCTGCCCCGGGACTTAGCAAGGCACACGCACTTTCTTTCAGGACGCCGCCACGCTGTCAGTCTGTACGCCTGACGGCCCGTCCCATGCCCTTTGCCGGCGCTCGGATCTTGGTGCCTTCGGCTTCACCTGGTCGTCGTCGAGGGGCGTATACAGCGTGCGGCCGACCGCCACCTTCCGCAGTCCCAGATATCCAAGCACCGCCGGACCCGGCTCTCGGCGCCCGGACATGACGTCTGCCAATGCCTGCCGGGTGATGCCGATCTGGCGTGCGAGAGCGGCGTCACTGCCAGCTTTCGCCGAGGCGGCAAGCAGCCGGCGGTGAACCTCGATGGCGTCCAGCTGCAGCGGGCCCTGTCGCAGCGATTCCAGTGCGCGGAACATGTGGTGCCGCAGGTCGGCGGCACTGTAGTGCTCGCCGTCGAGGTCGAAGCCCTGGCTGTCGATGTCGGCCTCGGCCACGAATTCGATGAGATGCTGCGCGAGCCGAAGGGCATGGGTGGCGGTGGCGGTCATGCTGCAGGTCTCCATTCGTACGGTCGGGCCATGAGCTCGGGATTGGCTTCTTTGACGACATTGCCGGCGGCATCGACGTGCCAGATGCCCTCGCGGATAGCCCACAAGCAGGCATTCTCGATGCACTTGCCGACGCTCCATTCGTCGATGCCATCAGCGACGAGCGACGCGAACGCCGGATCCTTTTCCGGCTTCCATGTGCAGTGTTCTGGAAGCGGCGCCGGGTCGGGCTGCGGATCGATCTTGCGGGCGATCAGCACGTCGTCGAGTTCGTCGATCGTGCATTCCAGTTCGACGGCGACATCGCTCGGCCGGCGCCGGCGCAGCATGCCCATCAGCTTGACCTCAGGCGTACTCATGAGCCGCTCCTTCCGCTGCCGCGAGGCGAAAGCTAGTGTCCGCGTGGGCCACCTCCTCGACTGCTTTGATCGGCTGCTGGACGCCGAGACGCTTGCCCTCAGCGATCACCGCGGTGATAGAGACGCCGTGGTCGAATGCGATCGACGACCACTGCTTCGACGACAGCATCTCGCGCAGCTCGACGTCGGAGTAGTCCGTCAGCGACTGACGCTCGACGACCTCGACCGGCTCCGACTTCGCGGCGCGCCCGTCGATGCCGAGACGCTTGCGGTGCTGGTAGATCGTAGCCAAGGAGACATCCCACTCCTTCGCCAGAAATGGAGCAGGCATCGTCGAGATCTTCTCGCGGAGATATGCGTCGCCGTAGCGGGAGAGCTTGCCTTTCCTGCGACGCTTTTGCGCGGTCGCAGGGGAATGGGCTGCCTTCTCTGGCACTGCTGCTATGCCCAGGCGACCGCGGTACTCTTCGATCAACGACGCCGACACACCGAATTCGAAGGCAGCCTCATCAACGGTCAGCGTCGACAGCCGCTCGCGCAGTTCGTCATAGGTGAAGCTCGTCAGCTTGCCGACCTCTTCTCGCCGGCTGTCTTCTATGTCGACGGCAGTGGGAGCGGTGGCCCGGGGACGAACAAGAGTGTGCCTTGGCTCTGGTGTCGGCTCAGTGACCACTGCAGGCACCGGTGCCGGCTCGACCTTGGCAACGACAGGATTGATCGCAGCGCCACCAAGGATCAGCTCTGCAATCCTGTCGCGGGGCAGCTCCAGGGTGATCCCGATCGGCTGCTCGATTTGTACGCCAGCGAATTCGAGCTTGGCGACCCCGAGGTCGATGCGGACGGAGATATTGTCGCTCATGCTGCGATCCCTTCCTTGGCCATTGCCGCCAAAATCCGCGCGGCGACGGCGTTAAACCCCACGACATCACCAACGTGGTCGACGTGGGCGTAGAGGCTAGCCAGCCGACCATTCTTGACGATGACCCGGTTCTCATAGCTGTCGCCGCGCAGCGAACGCCCTCGCGGTTCTTCGAGGAAGCGAGCCTCGTCGGCCATGGCGAAATGGAAGCAGGGGATCAGCCTGTCGGTGGCGCCCTGCGCGCCGATAACGGAAAGGTCCTGATAGTGGTCACGACGGTCGGGCGCGTAGAACGACGGCACGATGGCGACGACGATGTATCGACGATATTCCGTGAGTAGGACGGTCCCCGGCTTCACCAGATCGGGCACCGTGGTCGCGGCGGGTGCGGTCGAACGGATGTTAGGCAGCCATTCGCGCGCTGCAGGGGCGGCGAACATATCGAGCTGGGCAGGATTGGATTTCCGTCTCATATCGCGAAGCCCTCCAGTGCCGAGATGTCGGCCGGCGCCAACACGGTGGCCTTGGGCAGATGCCGAACGGTGGCGAACAGGTTCTTGAGCGCCATGGTCGTCATGTAGGGTTCGCCCGACTCCATGCTGTCGATGGAATCGAGGATCAGCTGCTGGCACGACCCGGCGTCATCGAAGCCGGCGATGGCATACTTCTCCAGCCGGCCTATCAGCTTGGTCTCCGGCGCGCGATCGACGATCGCATCGAGCAGCATCTTGATCTGCGGACCGAACTCAGCGATCTCGCGCAGCCGGGCGCGCTCACGCCTGCCGAGCTCGCGCTTCCAGAGCTTGGCCGCGACGACCGCTTCGCCGTCATCGACGTGACCGCGCACGCGGAGAGAGCGCTCCTTCCGGTGCCCGCCGATGATTTCGAACTGGCACTCCGGTTCGAGCAACCGCCAAACTTGCCCTCCGGGTACGCGCTCGACGATGCCCATCTCGACGGCCCAGCCAAGGGATTCCCCGATCTTGAGGGCACAGAACTGGTCAGACCACTCGGGGTGCTGCTCGGACATGTGTGCGATCAGCTCGGAGCTGGTGCGCTCCGTCTTGCCGCCGAAGCCGTGGAGGACCTCGCGATTCCTGATGGCGTCCGCGCACGGGCCGAGCGGATAGCGCTGGTGACCGCGGCGCGAGGCGATGTCGATGACCTCGAGCGGCATGTAGTCGAAGAGCGATTTGCCGGCGAGAAGGATCTTAGCCATGGCTGATCCTCCTCAGCAGAAGCCCGCCCATCTTGACGTGGGTGGCCTCGCCGTCGCTCAGGCCGTCGAGGGTGTCGGGCCGATACCATTCGAACTCGGCGGCGACCGATTGGTCGAACACGCGATACATGCTCGACCGCATGTGGCCCTCGCAGCCGGCGGTGGCTTTGCAGCCGATCATGAAAGGCGTCACGCCGTAGTCGCGGTCTCGGGTGATGACGTGACCCTTGCAGATGTCGCACACGTAGATGTTGCGGCGCTCAGGCGGGGTCCGGCGTGCGTGGTCGTCGATGAAAGACTGCACGTCTTTGGGGAGCTGCAGGCTCATGGTGTCCCTCCAAGGGTGACGAAAAGGGTGAATGCCGCTGCCGAAATCAGGCCCGCGAGCGCGGCTATGCGCGGGCCTATGCCGGTCATGACGACCGGCTCCATGCTGTGATTGCGCTGGCCAGCAAGAGGCCGATGGCGGTGTTGCCGATGCCGAAGTGCACGGCGCTGGCGATGAGCATGCCGGCGACGGCGATGGTGGTGATGGCGACGATGGCGTTAGGGCGGGTCATGCTGCTTCCCGCCCGAGCTGGGTGACGGAGTATTTGCCGACGAGTACGCGACCGAGCTTGATGCCGGCAGCGCGCTTGGCCGGATCGCCGGAACCAATCATCGCGGCGCACCAGTGCCCCGGGCTGCTGTCCGGGCGGTTCCAGCCGATGTCGTTGTCGAACAAGGCCATGTCGCCGTCGCGTCCGGTCAGCTTGAGCACGGCGTCGACGACTTCATCCTCGGGCCAGTCGACGGCGGCTTTGTCGACGCTGGCGACATGGCGAAGCATGCTGTCGGACTTGGAATCGGTATCAGCAACGGCAGCCCGCAGATCCGCCAGCGACGCCTCGCCGAGCGGCCAAGGCGCATCGGGGTTCTCCGAATTGGAGATGATCTCACGGACGCGCTTCTTGTTGACAGTGAACTCGCCATAGGTCGCCAGGCACTGGCGAGCAGCCGCGATGGCCTTCGGCAGCTCCGCGGCGAGCATTGCTTCCTGCTCTGCCTTCTTGGCGGCGCGCCGGGCGGCAATCTCGGCCTCGAACTCCGCTCGGCGGCGCTGGGCCTCGTCGCGCTCGGCGGCGGTGTCCCGGAAGCGCTGCAGGAGAAGGTCGACGCACTGCTGCACATTCGCCGGCGCGAAGCGGGCCGTGTAGACGACGCGCCACTGGTCATGATCGACGGCTTCGACCTTCAGCCCGATGCGGAACAGTCCATTCTTGTTGGCGCGATAAAGGGGCCAGAATTCCTCGGTCGGGGGTGCCTTCCAGACGCCATTGCCGGCGTCGGTGAAGATGAGGCCGCAGAGGCTGGGCGGGGGAACGTAGGTCTGCATCACGCATACTCCGAGCGGAAAAAGGTCTTGCTGCCGATCGCGTGCCCCGGAGGACAGCGCGTTATCCTGCCCGCGGCGATGGCTTCGTCGGCGAGCCGGCGCATCTCGGCGCGGTCGCGGTCGGACAGCGGCTTCTGCTTGCCGAACAGGCCGCGCATGGAAGAGCGGACGGTGGCCTGCTGGGGCTTGGGCGTCCGGATGCGGACGTGAAGGTGGATGCCGCGCTCATCGCAGAAGCGCTGGATCGCCCGCTCGCTGCAGCCGATCTCGCGGGCAATGGCGAAGGCCGACGTGTTCGCCGCCGCCATGGTTTCGATGCGACCGCGCTGGGCTTCCAGGCGCTCGACTTTGGCCTGCGGCGAATCCCCCATGCGGATGTTGGCGCGGGAAAAAGCGCCGGCGATGACGCCTTTGGTGGTGCCGAGGTCGCGGGCGACTTCGGCCATGCTGCGGTGATCGGGGCGCTTCATTTCGAGGCGCAGCTCTTCGATGATGGATTTCGACAGGGCCATCAGTTGGCTCCTTTCCATGCGCGGTCGAGCTCGTCGAGCAGGTCGTCGAGGATGACTTCCGACAGCCAACAATCGAGCCAGTGATAGATGTCTGGTGCCATCAGTCCTGCCCTCCGAGGCCATGGCCCGGCCGGAGCTGGAACATGAAATCGGGGAAGCCGTAGCGTCCGGGGCGACGAGTGCGCTTGGGAGTACTCCCCTCGCGGATTTCGCGGGCAGACAGGCCTTCGCGCTGCAGAGCGGTGTGGACGGCCGAAGGGGTTACGCCGGCTTCAGCCGCGATCGTGCTGGGATGCTCGCCGGCCTCAATGCGGCGCACGATCTCGCGAACGGCCGGCAGCTTGCGATGAGTGCCCCGCACGATCGGAAAGCGGTAATGATCGCGCACTTCCATGCCGCGGCGGCTGAGGGCCCGATAGACGGCAGTGACGGTCACGCCGTGGGCAGCGGCGATGATCTTGGGATGTTCGCCGCGCTCGAGGCGAGCGACGATCTCGATGACCGGCGGCAGCTTGGGCGCTGCGCCACGGCGCTTCGTGATCTTTTCCATCAGCGTGTCCTCGCGGCAAGCTTGGCGATGGCAATGCCTTCGGGCGAGCGGTCGTTCACGACCGTCGCCTTGGCGATCGTCATCAGCATCGCATGGGCGCTGATCAGATCGGCCAAACCGGGATACTCGATGTGCGGTCTGGCCGAGGCCTTCAGCAACAGCTCGGCCAGCAGCACGGGGGAAGACTGCTTGTACTGCCACCCCATGCTTTCGCGCACGGCCTCAGCAATGAGCTCGGCAGCGGCGACGATGCCGTCCCGGTGGACGGTGATGAGGGGGGCTTGGCCGTGCTTCAGGGCGAGCGATTCCGTGGCGCTGTCGTGCGCGTTTTTTGCGGTTTTCATGATATGGTCCCGGTGGCGTCAGTCTGTTCAAAAGCCGCAAGTCAAGACTTGTATCGTGACCGGCGTCATGCATAGGAGCCTGGAGAAGTCGCCTGAGAAAATCAAACGTTAATTTTCACCCCAATATCACTTCAGTGCGCTAGATGCGTAAGATTTTAAAGTGAAGTTAGAGGGGCTTAGCTACAATTACGGGAGTCACGCCCCAGTGTTTTCAAGGGCTGTCGAGGGGTGGAATAGGAACCCAGAATCATCGTTAACGGCCTGTTGTTCGCTACTATTGAACAGACTGTTCACAGTCGATTCTGGAGGGTGGATGGTCTCTTGCATGCCTCAGCGGCATGCTTTCGGCATCGAAAAGGAGACCTTTGATGCTGAAAACGTTGCTGAGATCGATTCGCGCCATGCTCGCCGCTCTGCCCCGATTCGTGACTGAGCGAGTGTGGGATGGCGTGAGGTGGATGAGCAGGCTGGTGGCGATGCCGGCGCCGGCGATGGAGCCGGATCCCGTCGACGAAGACAGACAGGTGCTGGCTGCGGAAGAAGCCGCTCACATGGACGCGCTGCGGACGGTCGCGGCACATCTTGCTGCCGATGGCATGCCGCCGGAAGCCGCGCTCGATGCGCTGCGCGAATTCGATATCGAATGGCTTACGGCGATGGACCGGCCGATGTTGTGCCGGATCGCCACCGCCAGCGATGCGGCTCTCAAAGCCCACATCAGGAGAACGGAGAACATCCGTGGCGTGCTCGCGCATGATCGGGTCGCGGTCGCCGAGTATCGCGCAGCGCGGCGCCGGCGGCAGGAACGAGAGGACGAGGAGCTGGGGCTGGTGCCCGCGATGGTGATGTAGAAAGGGGGCCGCGAGGCCCCCTTCGTCATTCTGGCGTCGCCGGCTCAATGCCGGGTCAGATAGTCCATGATTGCCTGCCGGTGGCGAGCCGTGCGCTCAGCTACCAGTTCTCTGTTCTGGCGCTGGACATGGCCGAGCTGGCGATATGCGCGGCGGCTTGCAGCGGCATGGCGATCGACAACCTGCTGAGCATCGGCGACGGTCTGCTTCATGTTGGCGGCGCAGGCTTGGGCGATGGCAACGCTTTCCCAGCTATCTAACATGGGTTGATCTCCTTGGTTGCCTTGGTGATAGCACGAAGGTCCTGGTGAAGTCCGGAGGGGATGGCCAGCATTTTATCGAAGCGCTGGATCATCGCCCCGCCGGTGTTTTGTCCGGTGGTATTCTGCTCTCGCCGCTGTGAAGTCATTGAGCTCCTTCAGCGTGGCGCGCTTCGGCCTCGGCCCGAACACGATGTCCACCCTCTTCCACGCCCGCCCCCTGCCCGCCTCTGCAGGCTTTACCTGGTCGATGCCGATGAGCATGTCGTCGACGTTTCGCTGGATGTCGACGACACCCGGTTCGAGCAGCACCCGCGTAACCCTCGACAGCGAGATGGTCTCGCTTGTTTCGCCGGTCGCCAGCGTCTTCTTGCTCTTGGCGGCTTGGCAATATTGGCCGAGCGCACCGAACACGTCTTCGATCGCCCACCGGATCGAGTGCTCGGTGGCATTAGGGCTGGCAGCTATCAGGGCTTTGCAGCGCAGGTAGAGCAAGATCCCGGGGACCGTGGAAAGCCGGCGAAACTCGGAGATGGGGACAGGCACGGTGCCTGACCACCGCAGATCAGCAACGACGGCCATGGCCTCGGGCGACAGCTGCGCGACGAACCGGCCGGCAAGCTTCTTGCGCTCGCCTGGCACGAACTCGATGGAATCGAACCATGGCAGCCCCGACAGCTCAGGCTCAGCCGGGATGTCGATGAGCGTGGTCCTGAGAGGCTCGACATAGCGGTGCCCGGCATCGATCCGCACCGACGCCTGCTCTTCGAGGTGGGGCTTCAGGATGTCGATGACACCATCCTTGCCGACGCTGGCCAGCATTACGGCGAAGACCCTCAGCATTGGCGCTGTCAGGCCTGATGGCAGCACGCCCATCGCAAGGCCACGAAAGGCCCGAAAATCAAGGCCTGTCGGTCGGTCATGGTCTGCTCTGGCGGTCATCGGTAAACCCTCTAAAACTGCAACCAAGATGTGGACTTGTCCGGCGAGTGTCAAGAGGCAAGGCCGACGATGCATGGGCAAGGGCCGGTTACGGACCGCAATAGAAGCAGTACGGTTGGGTTACCTATTTAGAGATAGCATATATAGTAGTTTGCTAACTATCGCGCGCACGCGCGCGTGAGGCAGCGTTGGCTTGCAGGGCCGCTGGCCCTGCTTCGCACTCGGGTGTGTCTCGCTATCGGGGCATGACGATAACGCGCCTCTCCGAGGCGCTGGAGGTCACGCCGACAGCCAAGATGATTCTGATTTTAAGATGGGCCGATCCCTCGCTCCGCGAGGGGAAGGGATGGCATTGCGCTGACTATGTCGATGATGCGCTAGCGCTGCTGCCGCAGCACCCCGCCTTACACCAGCGAAGCGTGGCGGCCTTAACTCACCTGCCGCTGGTGCCCGGACACGTCCGCGGATTGTCCTTGTGCCTTGCTGCTGCGGTGGACATTTTCGGTCCATCGAATCGGAGGGCTGCTCATGCCACGCACAATCGCTGAGATCCGTCGTCACGACCGTGAGCGTAAGCGCCAGCAGCGTGCCGCCGCGGCTGCTGCAGGCATTCCCAACAGCGCCCAGGTGCACAATGCCATTGCCGAGGCATTGGCTTTTGCCGCGGCGTCGGATGTCAACATTGAAGCAGCCAAGGCTGGCCAGCAGCCGGCAATCGAGGTTCGGCATGTCTTGAGCGCAGCGCATAAGATCTTGGCTGTGCGGCTGGGCTTCGATGGCGAGGCATCCCACAAGGCGCTGCTCAAGGCGTTGGCGCCGAGGCCCGAGCATCGTTGGCCTTCGTACATTCCTTCGCGCTACGCGGGGCCGATGCCGCTGACGGATACCCCCATAGGTGCCCACGATTGATTTTGCGGGCATGAAAGCTGCGAGATCGACCCGTGGCCCATTGCTGGCATTTTGCCCCTGCCAGCGTCGATCCTAGGACGCGTCCGCGATGCACATGACGACAGCCCCGTTACTCCCTCAGGACGCGTCCGCGGCAATAACACTTTTCTAGAAATCGCGGGGACTCTTGTCGCATGCTTGTGTCCAGCGTATATTGCGAGGGTCCGCGATCGTCAGTCGCAGAATTCCGAGGCCGCTCTGTTCCAGCAGGCGGCCTCACCTATTTCGGCATAGTCCGATGCATGGCCACCCCCCAGTCTCCCCATGCTGTCCAAGGGGCAGCGGTCGCGATTGCGACCTGATAGGCGCCCGCGGGCGTCGCTTCAGGAGGCCCGCCGTGAAGGTCGAATTCCGCATCAAGAAAATCGAGCGCTATATCGTCACCCGCTTTGAGCAGGGCTTTGCCACGGATGGTGAGGCCGTGGTGGCAACGTTCGGGACTTATGACAATGCCGATCAAGCCCACCACGTGGCCATGGCCTTGGCCAGAGATCAGGCCAATCGCCTCGGTATACCGCTCAATCATCCGTCCATCGTGTACCCCAGAAAGCCATCTAATCGGGCCTGATGCAGATCGGCATAGTTCGATGCAAACGCCCCTGTCATTCTCACCCTGCCCTCCCGGTGTTGGGCCTGCTGTTGGACCGAGAGATCCATGAACCCAGCGGGTCCTCCCCCGGGGGGTGGGTAGCCCGGCAGGTTTCCCGACCCCGGGGGTCCGGTAGCTACAGGGATTTTTTTTGGGTTCGCACCCCTCCTGTGGTTCGCACCCACGGGAGTGCAAGATGACCAGACGAAACCAAAATCCAATCGTCGTTTTCTCCAACAACGTCACAGAAATCTTTCCAGGTGAAACCGTCATCCTCGTCGCGGACTCCAACGGACACGGGGGTGTCTGGCTAAAAACAGCCGTTGGCAACTCACTAGATGAAGCCCTCGCCGAGCTCCGCGAGCTGAACGAGTTCATCGCCGAAAATCCCCCCGCGAACCCCGCGCACCATTCGTCGTGAGGTACGCACTATGCGAACCCCTGACGATTTCATGCGTCATCAGACGCTAGAGCGCGTACCCGTCGCCGATCTGCACGGATACGATCGTAATGCGCGCACTCACAGCGCCGCGCAGGTCGCGCAGATCGTCGCGTCCATCCGCGCCTTCGGCTTCACCAATCCGCTGCTGATCGACGAATCCAACATGATCGTCGCCGGTCATGGCCGCTTCGCCGCGGCGCGAGAGCTGGGCTTCGACGAGGTGCCATGCATACGGCTGCGCGGCCTGTCGCCGGAAAAAGTCCGCGCCCTCATTCTGGCCGACAACCAGCTGGCATTGAACGCCGGCTGGGACGAGAAGATGTTGGCCGAGGAGATCGCCGCCATTGATTTCTCGATCGGCGAGCTGGAGCTGGACTTTGACATCGGCGTCCTCGGCTTCTCCGAACTGCAGCGCGGGGAGCTCGCGCAGCTGCTCGTCGAGGCAGAGCCCGAAGACGCGCCGGCGACCATTGAGATGGAAGCCGAACCAGCCGTCGCCAAGACCGGCGAGACCTGGTGCCTCGGCCCGCACCGCCTCACTGTCGGCGGCAGCCAGGCTGCGCGCGATGTCGATGCGCTCATCCTCGCTTGGCAGCGAGACCATAAGGGCGAAGACGCCCGGCTGTCCAACAGCTCCGAGACCTTCAATGCCCGGGCGCAGGCCTTGGGCATTGAGTTCGTGCGACCGAAAGCCAAGAGCCAGAAGGCGCGTAGGAAGGCCGGCTGATGGGTCTCTCGCGCCGCGCCTATGCCGACCATCGCAAGCGGCTTGGACTGTCAGGCACGTCGGAGGCGGCCGTCCGGAAGGCGCTGCTCGCCGGTCGCATCACCGCGCTCGCCGATGGCACCATCGATGCTGCTGCCGCCGATCGCGACTGGGGTGGTTCGACGAGCGAGGCCAAGGTCAGGTCAGGCCGGCCCATCGAGGCAGACAGCTATCGGCTCGACGAGGACGATCAGGAACGTCCGATCATCATCGCCTCGCCCACGGCCGGGATGGATCAGAAGTCCGCGGCCACCTTGAACCAAGTCAAGATCGCGCAGGAGAAGCTGAAGCTCGACGAGGCGCTCGACAAGCGCAAGCTTCGCAAGGGTGAGCTGATGCTCAGGCAGCCGGCTCGAAAATTCGTCTTCGCCCTCGGCAAGCTCTTCTCGACTGGCTTGCGCTCCCATCATTCGGTTGCTGGCGCTGCCTTGGCCGCGCGGTTCGGCATCCGCGAGCACGACATGATCCAAGCCTTGCGCGAGGAATATGCCCCCTTCTTGGAGGCCTTGTCGAAGGAGGACGACGACCTCGACCACGCCGCCGGCAAGGACAAGGCCAATGCTGCATAACCTCTACGTGGACATGATGGGCGAGATCGAACCGTTCGACGGTCTCGAGGACCTGCTGTCGAATTTCATGAAGGGCTTGGCCCCGCCACCAGATCTGACGGTCTCGCAGTGGGCGGACAGCTCCCGCATCCTCGACAAGCCCTTCACTAAGAACCGCATGAGGTGGCGCACTGACTATGTGCCCTACACGCGCGAGATCATGGATTGCCTGTCGCCATCGTCGCCTGTGAAGCGCGTGGCATGGCTCAAGTCGGCACAGGTGGCCGGGTCCGAAACGGGCAACAACTGGCTGGGCTACACCATCGCCCACCATCCCGGCCTGCTCATGCTTGTCAACCCGACCAAGTCGATGGTCAAGCGCATGTCGCACCGCGTGCAGGCACTCATCGATTCCAGCGATGGCCTCAGCGACCTGGTGCTTCCGGCCCGCGTGCGGGACAGCAAGAACACCCGGGAGATGAAGCAATTCCCCGGCGGCATGATCCTGTTCGTCGGTGCCAATAGCGGCCCCGATCTGCGATCGTATGCCTGCCCGTTCCTGTTCTTCGACGAAGTGGACGGCATGCCCAACGACGTCGACAACGAGGGACACCCCGTCGCCGTCGCCGAGGCCCGAACCTTCGGTCAGGGCGAGGAATACAAGATCTACCTGAACAGCACCCCCAAGATCGAGCAGACCAGCCAGATCTGGAAGGAGTGGCTCCGCGGGGACCAGCGGCTCTACATGATGCGCTGCCCCCATTCCGACCTGTTGATCGACTGGCAGTTCAAGCACCTGCAGCTCGAGGAGATCGGTCGACCCGACAGCGTCTTCTACCAATGTCCATGCGGATGCGGGAAACGGATCGTCGAAGGGCTGAGCAAGACCGCTATGCTGCGCGACGGCCTCTGGGTGCCCAAGATAATCCGCACCGACGAGGACATGTTCGATCGGCTCAATGTCGATGGCGACATGTATGAGCTGAAGCAGTTCAACGCGCAGTCGCTCGAGCGCAGCTACGCCATCAATGCCCTGTATTCGCCGATCGGCATGATGTCGTGGAAACGCATCATGGAGCAATGGGAGCAGGCGCAGGGCGTCTATCCCTTGCTGAAGGCCTTCCGCAACACCGTCGAGGGCTTGCCGTGGAAAGAGATCGGCGACGCCCCGGACGCCGAGGTAATCTGGAATCGCCGGTCTCGCGTCAACAGAATGCGGGTGGTGCCGTCCGAGGTGGTGATGCTGACGGCCGGCGCCGACATCGGGCAGGACCATATCGAAATCTCGGTCTATGGCTGGGGCCGTCGCCGGCAGCGCTGGCTGATCGAGCACATCCGCATCGATGGTGCCTACAACGACAAGAAGACTTGGGACCGGCTGACCGACATCCTCGAGCGCCGCTATCAGCATGCCAGCGGTGCCATCATGGCGATCCGTCGCCTTTGCATCGACCGCGGCAAGTGGACAGATACCGTCGACGGCTGGGTGAATACCCAGAACGAGCGTCGCGTCACGGCCATCAAGGGCTATGACAAGCTGGAGGCCCCATTCCGCTGGGCTGGCCAGAAGAAGCAGCACGCGGACGGCACCCAGTCCCAGCGCAAATATTCCATCAAGTGGGCCATGGTCGGCGTGAGCTATTTGAAGCTCGAGCTGCTCGGCAATCTCAATCTCGCCCGCGAGGACGAGGACACCTTCCCGCCGGGCTGGCTGCACCTCCCAGAGGATGTCACCCTCGACTGGATCAAGCAGCTGACAGGCGAACGTCGGGTCTACACCACCGAGAAGAAGACCGGCGTGGTGAAGGCGTACTGGGAGAAGATCTCCGACCGTGTGGAGGCTCTCGACTGCACGAACTATGCGCGCGCTGCGGCGGCTATGGAAGGCTGGGACGACTGGACCGACGTGGAGTTCCAGCGTGAGGAGCAACACCTGCGCGAGGCAGCCGAGGACCGGCGCATCAAGCTCTATGAGTATCAGCAGAGGAATGGCGGCATGGGCACGATCTACGACGTGGTACCGGGGCTGGTGCTGCCGATCGAGGCACCCGATTTCAGCAAGCCCGATGCCGGTGCCATGGCACTGAACGCGCCGGCCCCTGCCCCTGCAGCGCCACCGCAGCCGTTAGTCAACGCGCCTGACAAACCCATGGTCACTACCCCCGCTCCCGAGATCGGCATTGTCGGATGCAAGCCGGCGATGAAATCCATACCGATGCCGAACTTCGGCTCGGATGAGGATGATGACTGATCTCGCAACGCTGAAATCGCGACTGGCCGAGGCCGAGGCGCAATACCACCAGGTGAGCCTCAAGGGGTCCATCACGCAGACGGCGTTCTCGCTCGGGGGTCAGAACGCGGTGCAGCGCGCTGCCGTCGATCCGGTCAAGCTGCAGGCATACATCCAAGATCTCAAGATGCAGATCGCCCGCCAAGAAGGCGGTGCCGGTCGTATGCGGCAGGTGACGTGGTAATGGCAGACAACCTCCCGATGATCCTCGACGCCCGCGGCAACCCCATCCAGCGTCATGCCGGGTTCGGTGGCGACAGCCAGTACGATGCCGCCAGCTTCAAGGGCGAGCTCAAGAACTGGTCGCCGTTCCCCGGGTCGGCTGACACCGACATCCTGCCCGAGCTCGGCGATATCATCAGCCGCGCCCGCGATGCCGACCGTAACCAGCCGGTTGCGAAAGCCACGATCAGCACGATGGTGCAGCAGGTCGTCGGCGATGGCCTGCGCGTGGTGCCCACGCCGAATTATCGCGCGCTCGGCAAGACCAAGGAATGGGCCGACGATTGGGCGCAGGCCGTCCAGTCCGAGGCTGATGCATATTTCGGTTCGACGGACTGCGATCTCGCCGGGATCGAGGATTTCTCCAGCATGACGGCGCTGGTGTTCCAGTCCACGCTGATGAATGGCGGCACCCTCGCCCTGCCCCATTGGCGCGCCCGATCGGCCCCGCACCGCATGACCGAGTATCGGACCGCGTTCCGGCTCGTCGAGATCGATCGGCTCGAGAACCCGAACGGCATGATGGACACCGAATTCCAGCGTGGCGGCATCGACTTCGACGAAGATGGGGAGCCGATCGGCTACAACATCCTGCGCCATCACCCTGGCGATGCCATCATGGGATTCACGCGCGAATGGGACCACGTGCCGGCATGGACGGAATGGGGTCGGCAGCGCGTCGTTCACGTGTTCTCGCGCGATCGCATCGATCAGCACCGCGGCGTCCCCGTCCTCGCCACGGTCTTGCCCGATCTTAAGGTCGCCGACGACTACAAATCCGCTGAGCTGCATGCCGCGGTGGCCAACGCCTTGGTGGCGCTGGTGGCCGAATCCCCCATGGGGCCGGAATTCATCCGCGACCTGTTTGGTGATGCCGAGACTTACTTGCAGATGCGCGCCAAGAATTCCCCAAAATTCAAGTCGGGCATGATGGCGGCGCTGTTCCCGGGCGACAAGCTCGCCGGGTTCACCCCTGCCCGCCCGAACGCCAACTACGGCGGCTTCATGGAATCGGTGCTGCGCCCGGTGTCGGCGGCGTCGGGCATGCCGCTCGAGCTGGTGATGAGGAACTTCACCACCATGAATTACAGCTCCCTCAGAGGCATGATGGTCGAGGTCAAGCGCGCCGCGTCGACGATGCGGTCGTGGCTCACCCGCCGGTGGTGCAACCCTGCCTATGCCCTCTGGTTCGAAGAGGCGGTCGACCGCGGGCGCGTCCCCGACTGCACCCTCGACGACCTCTATGAGAACTGGAGCGCGTGGACCAAGAGCCGCTGGCTCGGTTCGGGATCAGGCTGGGTAGACCCCAACAAGGAGGCCGACGCGGCGCACTACCGCGTCGCCTACGGCCTTGGAACGCTCGAGTCGGAATGCGCCGATCAGGGCGAGAACTGGCGCGACATCGCCGACCAGCAGGCCACCGAGCGCAAGTACTACGCCTCGCGCGGCATGGCCTATCCCGGCGACGCCAATGTCGGCAAGCCCGCCCCTGCCCTGAAGCAGGCAGACGAGGAGAAGACCAATGCCCGGTAAGCGCATCCCCCGCCGTACGCTGTCGGCGATTCAGGAAACCCGCTGGGCAATGACGCCCGATCAGCTCGAGACCATGATCGCCATCGCCAATCGCGAGGACCTCGGCGCGCTGGCAGCCAGCCGACCCGAATACCTGCAGGACGACGACGCCGATGCCGTCCTCAAGGTCTACAACGAGGGCCGCACCGCGGTCATCGAGGTCGTCGGTGCCTGCTTCCGCTATGCGAACCTGTTCACGGAATTCTGCGGCGGTGCCGTCTATGAGGACCTCGCCCTGCAGCTGGCGGTCGCCGAGGAGACCCAGCAGATCGAGAACGCCGTGCTGCTGCTCGACACGCCCGGCGGCATGGTGACAGGCTGCGCCGAGTGGGTCGGCATGATCGAGAAGTTCAGCAAGCCCATCGTCGCTTATGTCGATGGCGATGCCTGCAGTGCCGGATACTGGATGGGCGCGGCATGCGACTACATCGTCGCCAGCAGGACCTCTCAGCTCGGCTGCCTCGGCGTCGTGGCGGTCTACACGGACAACAAGAAGCAGCTCGAGATGGAAGGGCTGCGCGAATACGAACTGGTGTCGACGCTAACACCGAACAAGCGTCCGGACGTGACAAGCAGCGATGGCCGCGCCGAGATCATGCGCTCGATCGACGACACCGCCGAGATCTTCCTCGGTGACGTCGCCCGCTTCCGCGGCTTCAAGGGCGGTGCCAAGGGCGTGGCCAAGGCCACCAATGGTGGCGGCATTTATGTCGGCCAGAAGGCCGTCGACATCGGCCTTGCCGACGAGATCGGCACTTTCGCCGACGTCATCGAGACCCTCGCACCGGCCAAGAAGAGCCTTTCTCGCGCTGTCTGAGGCGGTCTGCAATTCGGCATTGTTGGATGCAAGGACGCCCCTGATCCTCCCGTAAATCCTGAACTTTTCACGGATCACGGGAAACAGACATGCCGCGTCTCAAGAGACTGAATCACTCGCTGCTCCGCAGCGTCTCCCGCGCCGCCCTTGGCGCCGATGCACCCGCCGACGACCCGAACGCCGAGGACGAGGACATCGACGGCGAAGAGGAGGATACCCCTCCTGCAGGTCGTCGCGGACGCAAGTCTAAGAAGGCCGGCAAGCGTTCGCGCCGTTCTCAGGAAGACGAGAACGCCGAGGACGACGAAACCGCTGAGGATGAGGAAGCCGAGGACGAGGAGGCCGATGAGGACCCCGACGCCGAGGACGATCTCGATCCGGATGCGGAGGACGAGGACGAGGACCTCGACGGCGAGGACGATGAATCGGCTGAGGACGAAGATCCTGATGCCGAGGACGAAGAAGCCGAGGATGAGGACATGGAGGACGAAGATCCCCCGGCCTCGCGTCGCGGCAAGAAGTCCCGCAAGTCCAAGGCCACCGGTCGCACCTCACGCACCGCAGGTCGTCGCACCAGCCGCACGGCAGGTGGTGGCGAACGCGCTCGCATCGCCGCGATCACCCGCAGCAAGCTCGCCGCGGGCCGTGAGGGCCTTGCCGAGTACCTGGCGTTCGACACGGGTCTCAGCACCCGCACTGCGCTGGGCATCCTGAAGCACTCGCCGAAGGCCCGCACCACCACCAGCCTGCGCTCGCGCATGGCTTCCGTCGACAACCCCCGCACCAAGGCCGGCAGCGGTCGCACCGTCAATGACGACGACAGGATCGTCGCTTCGGCGGTCAAGACTGTCCAGTCCTTCGGCTTCTAAGGAGACCAGCCATGGCTGAGTACGAACCCACTTACGGCGCTTCGCCGAGCTACTCGTCCTACGAAACCTCGTACGACGAGATCGACACCGGGCAGATCCCTCTGATCTCCGAGCCGATCACGATCCTCGCCGGTGCCGGAAAGCTCCCTCGCGGCGCGGTGCTGGGCAAGGTCACGCTGACCGGCAAGTACGTGCTTTCGAAAGCGTCAGTCGGCGGTGTCGCTGTCGCAGACGGCTCTCAAGTGCCAGCAGTTGTGCTCGCGCACGGTGTCGATGCCTCCGGCGCAGCTGACATCAAGAGCGCTGGATACGTGCACGGCCAGTTTATCTGGCAGGGCCTGACGGTCGGCGAAGGGCATGACTTCGACACGCTCAAAGCCGCCTGGGCTGGCACCACTCGATTCCTCGTCAAGGCCGCTTAACCGCGGCCTTCGGCTTCCCTTCGACGGCGGGGCTGCCCCGCTAAGCAAACTGGAGATGCTCCATGAACCGCCTTTATACGACTACCGCGCTGCTGGGCGTTCTCCGCTCGCTTCTGCAGCCCCAGTCGTTCCTGATCGACCGGTACTTCACCGGCATCGTCGAGAGCGACAAGGAAGAAATCGCCTTCGACATCGAGCTGCACGACGAGCAGCTTGCCCCCTTCGTGGCTCCCACGGTCGAGGGCAAGATCGTCCGTGAGCTCGGCTTCAAGACCGACGTCTTCACCCCTGCTTACATCAAGCAGAAGACCCCGCTGGCTCCCTACAAGTCCATCAAGCGCACGATCGGCGAGCGCATTGGTGGTGGCGAGATCACCGCGCAGCAGCGTCAGGAGATCCGCGTCGCCTACACCCTGACCCGCCATCAGCAGCGCATCACCCGCCGGCTTGAGGCCATGGGTTCCGAAGCCCTGCGCGAAGGCCAGGTGACCGTCGCCGGCGAGGACTACGAAACCAAGGTCGTCAACTTCGGCCGCGATCCGTCTCTCCGCATCACCCTTGCCGGCGCTCAGCGCTGGGATCAGGCCGATGCCGATCCGATCAAGGATCTCGAGGATTGGGCGCAGCGCGTGTTCGACGTCTCCGGTGCCGTTGTCACCGAGGTCGTGTTCGGAGCCAAGGCGTGGAACGCCTTCCGCAACAACGACAAGGTGAAGGCGCTGCTGGACATCCGTCGCGCTGATGGTGCCGGCCCGATCAATATCGGCCCTGCCACCGCCACCCCGACCGGTGCTCAGTTCGTCGGCTCCTTGGGCGGCTTCATGCTGTTCAAGTATGCCGGCAGCTACAAGGACGCCGCTGGCCAGCGCCATCGCTTCGTGCCGGACAACGGCGTCATGGGCGTCGACCCCCAGAACTATCAGGGCGTCCGCTACTTTGGCGCCATCATGGACGAAGAGGCCGGCCTCAAGCCATGGGCCTTCTTCCCGAAGAGCTGGCTCCAGCCGGATCCCTCGGTTCGCATGATGATGACCCAGTGCGCCCCGCTGCTGGTGCCGGGTCGGAAGGACGCGAACTACTACGCCGAGGTCCTGACCCTCTAAGGCCAGAACGACGCCAACGCCCCGCGCCCACCAGCGCGGGGCTTAGCCCCTGAGAAACCCGGGAGATTCCGTCATGTCGAACCAGTCCAGAGCCGAGCGTCGCGCCGCTGCAATCGCAGCCCAGAAGGCCAAGCAGGACGCCGCCACATCCGCATTGCAGACCACCACCGCATCGGCAACGCCACCGGCCAACGATCCGGCTCCTGCTCCGCAGACCGATCCCGCCACCAATTCCGCGCCGGCGAACGACGCTGCAAACGCTCCGCAAACCGGTAGCGAAACGGTGACCAATTCGACGGAGCCGACCACTGCCGAACCCAGCAATTCTGGGGCGTCAGGCAATTCGACTGACACCAAGACCGACGACAAGGACGGCGCGAAAAACGCTGGTGGAAATGATGGCGCGAACGCCACCACGACCGACAGCGAAACCGCTGGCCAGAACGATGGTCAGGACGGCGGCAATGACGGCAACGATGATGGTGCCGATACCGTCGTCGAGGACGGCGACACGATCGACATTGTGACCGTCCACGCTCTCAAGTTCACTGCCGACTACACCGAGCCGGGCACGCCGATGACGCTCGGGCGAGAGATGGCCCTGCAGCTGCTCGCCTCCGGCGCCGTGAAGAGGGCCTGATCGATGTCGGGCGGCTTGAAGACCCCATGGACCCGGCCATTCGGCGATCCTGAAGCGCTGCCGATCATGTCTGCGCGCGTCGCAGACATTGTGCGCGTCCCGGACGCCGACGTGGCTGCGGACAGGTGGGAATTCGAGCTGCCGTCCGGCACCCTGGCGTTCGAGCTCACGGCATTGAACGCCGGCGATGATACGGCCCGCATCACATACTGGGCCGGTCCTGACCTGCACAGCGCGATCGGCGGCATTATCCGGCCCGTGCCCGCGGGCGGCGCGCTTGTCGAATTCCGGCACGCGATCGCCGGCGACATCGTGGTCGTCGAAGATGGCGGCAACGACGCCCTCGAGGTCGTCGTCCACGCTCATATCGGGGGCTGACGATGCTTGGACCCAAGATCATCGGCCAATCCGGCGGCAAGGCCCAGCAAATCACCGTGGAGGTGATCGACGAGATCACCGGTGAAGTCACGAAGCGCACGCTCGACGTGGTGCTCACCGAGCTGGAGACGATCGGTGGCCCCCTGCTCGGACGCGCCATCGACGGGCCGACCAGCGCCCTGAACACACCAATCGATTCCCCGGAGAACTGACATGCAGACGATCAACAAAGGGGACGGAACCGGCACTGGCGACAGCGTCAAGCAAGCGCTGGCGAAGACCGCCGACAATTTCGCGGAAGTGTCCGACCGCTTGGACGACATCGAGGCCCGTGGCTTTCCCCGCAAGCTCAGAGGATGGGCCGGTCCCGTGCCGGGCTTTCCGCAGCCACCCAGTGCCAAAGGCAGCGCATGGACCGGAGCGACGAGGAAAGGTTCGCATCAGTTCGCTGCTGGCTCCCTGACAAACGCTTGTCTTCTGCACATGCCGAGCGGCAAGCTCCTCGCGCTCGGGATACTGTCCAGCGCGCTCTACGCGCAGATCTACACTGTCGAAGCCAATGGTGCTTTGACTGCCCTTGGCGGCGTTGTGCAGCTCCAGAGCGGCGTAGCGACTGGCCAGATTCAAGCGATGTCGATTGGGCCTGATCTCGCCGTTCTGCTGACCTCGTCGTCGTCCAACGGTTCCGGCGCCCGCCGCATTGTGCTCGATTTCAGCACCGGGGCGATCGTCGTCTCGAGCGACACCGCACTGCCGAGCAATAGATTCACGACGGCATTCGCCTCATACAATGTTCGCGGCCTCCGGTCATCGAACGCGGTGTTCGGCATGATGACAGAATACGCCTCGTCGAACGGCTATCCCGTAGGCGCTATGACGCGACAAATGTCAGCCCTGTCCGCTGACAACTACTGCCGGGATCTTAGCTTGAGCTGGATGTCGAACAGCGGCCAGTACGCGTACACCACTCATGACAACTTGGGAACCGATAGCGCCGTCGTTGTGACCACGCGCTCGAATTTCGACGGCAATCTCTCGGCCATGGCGCTGCTGGTCGCTGTCAATGATGACGGCGCAAATGTCATCGACCGCATCGCGCTTGGTTCTGGTGCCACGCCGAATCCATCCGTTATCGCGTTGTCGCCAAGCCGAGCACTTGTCCGTCCTTCAGTAGCTGCGGGCGCCTTCACGCTCGATGTCGTCGACGGCGAGCTGCAGTTGCTCACTACCGACGTCCAGACGTCAGGCGTACTGGGCAGGCTCTGGCGAGCCGTATGTGCTCAGGACAGCAATCGGGCCGTTGTGTTCGAGCAGTATCAGGACGCCACCGTGCCAACGATCCTGCAGATCGACGAAGCGACTGGCGCAATCACGGAAGCCGGCACGATCCCGCTTGTTTTCGGCACCTCTGGAAGTGCCCTGCCGCACGACGCACTCAAGATCGGACCGGACCGCATCGCCATCATCGGTCGCCACGCCAGCGCCTCGCCCCAGTGTCTCGTCGAAGTCTGGGATCTGACCTGACCTGCACACGACCTGCTGGTGACCTGCTGGCAGGTCACAAACCGCCAGCATCCAGAATTCGCTATCAAATTCCGAGGGTTACCGAATGGACTGGGAAGCCGAAATCGCAGGACCCGCTCTCGAAGAAGACGGCGTGCCGGCACGGTACCGCAGCGCCGTCGATGGCGAGCCCGATGGCGTGATTGATCGCGAGCTGACCGTCCTCTTCCACGAAGGCTATGTCGAGAAGGTGGTCCAAGGCGCAGCGGTCGCCGGCGATGAGGTGGCTGCGCTCGCACCCAGATCGGCATTGTCGGATGCAAAGACCGGCGGCCTACTCACGGTCGACGGCAGGGTTTTTGTCGTCCGGTCGAAGCCCGAAAACGACGGCCGTGTGTGGATCAAGCTGAAGCTGGAGTTCGTCGACGTTGCTGGCTGATATCGAAATCGGAACAGACGATCTGGTGACCGTGGCTGTGGCCGCGGCTCGAGATCTGCTGTCCGGCATCGAGATCGACGGCAAACCCATCCCCGTCAGGATGGGTCAGGTCTATCCCGAGGCTGTCGAGGATCTGCCGGTGCTGCAGGTGTTCTCGACGTCCGAGGGCTACCAGTACGGCGCCGGTCGGGTCGGTCATCGCATGGTCCGCATCGACGCCACGATCACCGTCGCTTTGCTCTTCGCGCTGCCGATCATCAAGCTCGAAGAGCTCGATCGCAAGATAGGTCGCGTCCGCGGCCAGATCAAAGCCCGCATCGCCGCCGATCCGCACCTCAAGATCGACGGCAAGGTCTGGGCAACCGACCTCGAGATCCAGTCCATCCAGAAGGGCTTGGCCGGTGCCGGCAAGGCCACGCTGGCGATCAATCAGCTGCAGCTCGGCTGCAGCATCACCCATCGCGAGGGATCCCTGATCCCCGCTCACTACAACTAAGGAGGCTCTCATGCCCGCTATCGCCGATTATGGGGATCTGAGCCCCGGTCTGTACCAGATCCAGAACTGCGAGATCCTCGCCCGCAAGCCGGGAGAGGAGCATTTCGTGCAGTTCGCCGAGTGCAACACTGCTCGCATCAACATCACGGGCACGTCGATCAAGCGGAAGGCCAAGAACAAGCGCACCCGCTATGTCGTGGTCGAGCACAATATCGACACCGAGGCCACCCTCGATCTCGAGGCCATGACCTTCACCCGTATCGTCAACGAGCTGCGCCTGCAGGGCGATGGCGAGGACCTCGTCCAGGCTGCTGGCGCGTGGACCTTCAACATCAAGCACGCCCAGATCGGTGGCATCTACAACGTCGGCAAGCACAACATCGCCGCGATCGTCACCGGGACCGAGAACGTCTACGACGAGAACACCGACACCTACACACCCGGTGCCGCGCTCGCTGGCCTTCAGTACAAGGTCGTCGACGAGGCCGATGGCAACGTGCAGCTGCTGGGTGGCTTCGCCAATGGCGATTGCATCCAGATCGCCGGCAACGCCACCGAGATCACCGCCGCCGAGGCCCTGCTGGGCGTCGACTTCGGATCGAACCTCAATCAGGAGCTGGAGCTTCGCGTCCGCGGCCTGTCCGAGATCGGCACCCCGTTCGTGTTCTACGACCTGTTCTGGAAGGGCAAGCCGAACGGCATGGACCTGATCGGCGGCGACGACTACTCGGCCCAGAACTTCACCGGCACCCTGACGGGTCGCAATGGCCGCATCGGACGCTGGCAGCAGCTGAGCGTCTGATCATAGGCGGGGGCAGCCGCCCCCGCTCTCATTCCCCGGGAGAACATCATGAGCCGTTTTGAGAAGGCCGTTCCGACCGCCACGTTCGAGGTCGCCGGCGTCGCCTACCCCAACCGCAAGATGGGCCACGTCGCCATCTTCGACACCGTGTGCCAGTACGATGGCGTCGGCCCATTCATCGAGGAGTTCCTCGACGGCCTGATCGACATGAACGACGTCCGCAAGTGGATCGCCGGTCGTGTCGCCAAGGGCGAGACCGAGCTGACCAAGGACGAGATCAAGATCGCCCAGGTGCTCGCCACCAAGGTGCTTGCTCGCATCGAAGCCATGGATCTCACGATCGGAGGCGTCGTCTGGACCATCATCTACAAGTTCCCCGGGCTGATCGCCGAGCTGCTGCTCCGCTGCGCGGTGTTGAACGAGGACGAGGGCGACACCGAGGACAAGTTCCTCGCATTCATCGACGCCCGCTCCCTGCCCGAGATGTTCGACCTGTGCCTGCAGTGGTACCGGTTCCAGCTGGAGGACGACCTGCGCCCTTTCGTGGAGAAGGCGAAGGCAAAGGCCGTCGCCGCAGCCGCTTCGGTGAAGGACGCGGCCAAGCCCGACAGCAAGCCGGCAAAGGCCCCAAGCAGGACGGCAAGCAAGAGACGGGCCCGCGGCTGAAGCTGTTCGACAGCTGGAAGCTCATGGCCTTCGAGCTCATGACCGAGGGGGGGCTTCATCCAGATTGGGTGGCGAACCTGTCCCCGGGCGAGCTCAGGGCCAACTACAACGAGTTGGTGCGCCAGCGCGCCGCCCGCCAGAAAGAGCAGCTCCACATTCAGGTCTCGGCTGCTGCCGTCGTCGCGGACGGTGGCAAGATGGCGAAGGCGCAAGAAACGGCATTGTCCGATGCAGCCTCACGCACGACCGTTCGCTCCGAACCTGCGGGATCGGAGAGACCAAAGACCTTGGATGAAGCCGCCAAGGTCCAACGCGACTTCGACGAGACCGCCCATCTCTGGAAGAGCTGATGGCCGTCAACATGTCCAAGACCCCGACGATCTCCGCGCGCATGCGCGTGCGGGGCACGGAAGAGGTCAACAAGAGCTTCGATGACGTCAAGGCCAAAGGCGAACAGACCTTCGGTGCCCTCCGTCGTTCCGCTCAGACCGTGGGCACGGCCGTCCAGCAGACGGCCGATGTTGCCGTCAACACCACCAAAATAGCTGTCAGCACCGCCACCACGGGCGTGTCCGTCATCAGCAGCGTCCTATCCGGCCTCGCTGGCGCGGCGACCTTCGTCGTCAACGCCGTGCTCGGCATTGCCGGCGCCATCGCCAAGGGCGCGACGCTCGTTGCTGGTGCCGCCGTTGGTGCCTATGTCGCTGCGCGGTCGTGGGTGACCTCGATCGCCGAGGGCAATGACGAGGTGGCGCGCCAGGCACAAGCCATCGGCATGTCCGTGGAATCCTTGTCCCGCTGGCAGGCTGCCATCCGGATCGCTGGCGGCGACAGCAAGGCCGTCGTCAGCGCCTTCGAATCCGTCCGCAACAAGATGCTGGAAGTGGCGAAGGGCACGCAGGGCGCCGACACCGCTTTCCGGCAGCTCGACATCCGCGTCCGCAACAGCAACGGATCCCTGAAAAACAGCGAGGAGCTGTTCGACGAGGCCATCGATCAGCTCGCCAAGATTTCGGACGAAGGCATCAGGTCCTCGGCGGCATACGACCTGTTCGGCAGCGCCGCCACCAGCCTGCTGCCGGTGCTTCGCCGTGGCAGCGCTGGCCTGAAGGAGCTGCAGCGGGACGCGGAGCGGTATGGCACCGCGCTGACGACGGCGCAGGCAGCCGAGAACAATGCGCTACTGGAGAAGAAGCGGCGCATGGACGAGGCGCTGCGCGGTGCCAGCAATCGCATCTCCGACGCCTTCCTGCCGATCTTCACCGCGTCGGCCACCTCGATCGCGAATTGGCTGGAGGCCAACGGCGGCGCCATCGAGACATGGGCCAACAAAGCGGCGATCACGCTCAGCACCTTCCTCGACGACGTGAAGTCGCTGTTCGGCGATCCGTCCGCGCGCGAGCTGACCCATACGTGGCTGGCCGACCTGCAGGGGCCGGCTCAGGTCATGAAGGGGCTTATCCTCGACATCATCGACAGCATGGCCGGCCGCGGCGTGTCCAGGACACCGTGGCTGTACGACTTCATTGACACGATCGGCGAGGCCTACAACGCCAGCAAGTCGCTGGTGTTCATGTGGTCTGAGATGATGGGCATCCTCGACGAGGACTTCGACCTCGCCCAAAATCTGCGCGACGCGACTGCCGCTTTGATGGGCTTCCAGCAGGGCCTTGCCGGCGGCGATAGCGATGTCCTGTGGGCGTCCAACCTCGGCCAGACCGTTGCCTTGCTATCGGTTGGCGTCGGCGCTCTGGCCGGCACGGTCGCGGACAACAAAGAACAGATCACCGCATTCGCCATCGACGTCAGCTCGGCATTCGCCGATCTCGCCGATGCGATCCGGGGCATCCTGAATGGTGGTGGCGTCGCCGAGGG
The DNA here is from genome assembly GCF_015158295.1 of Devosia faecipullorum. GTDB lineage: Bacteria > Pseudomonadota > Alphaproteobacteria > Rhizobiales > Devosiaceae > Devosia > Devosia faecipullorum. The sequence goes on from NZ_JACDXV010000001.1 coordinate 745,692, forward strand.
CAACTCGTTCGCTTGGCTGGAGCCGGTCGTGGCTCAGGTCATCGCCCTGTTCGAGCAAGTCAAAGCCGTGGGCGTCGAAGTCTGGTCCGAGATCGTTCGCAACTGGGACACGCTGCAGGCGGTCGGTCAGGGCATCATCGACGTCATGGACGGCATCGCCAAGGCCCTCGGTCTCGGCGACTGGAAGACGCTCGGCATCATCCTCGTCATCGCCCAGCTCACCGGCGCGCTGAAGCTGGTGTCGACGCTTGCGGTCTTGTTCGGTGGTTTGGCGACGGTCGTCAACAATGCGATCGGCATCATCGCCGGCCTGTGGCCAGTCATCGCCGCTGTGGGTGCGAAGGTCGGCGCCGTGCTCATGCCCATGATCGCCTCAGTAGCCGCCTTTCTCGGCATTCCAGTCGCGGTCGTCATCGGCATCGCCGCTGCCATCGCCGGCATCATCGCGCTGCTGGTGATCTTCCAGGGCGACATCGGGGCCGTTTTCCGCTTCATCTGGGACGTCATCCGCTGGCCGTTCGAGCGCCTGTGGGAGCTCAATCAGTGGGTCTGGGCGCGCATCGGCGACGCGGCGAAAGCAGCCGTCGATGGATTGAAAGTCCTATTCGCCCCGCTTGGCGGTTTCTTCGGCGCGATCTTCGACGGCATCGGCTCGATCTTCTCCGGCGCATGGGATCTGCTGTCGTCCGGGGCGCAGCGCGCTTGGGATGGCATCACCGGCGTGTTCTCTGGATTCGGAGACTTTTTCCGCGGCCTCGTCGACCAGGTCACCGGCATGTTCACCGGGCTCTGGGACGGTCTGAAGAATGGTGCCGCTGGCGCGTGGGACGCCGTGAAAGGCTTCTTCGGCTTCGGTGGCGAGCCCGCTCCCGGCAATGGTGGCCCGAGCTATGACGTCGGTACTGCCCGCGTGCCGGGTGCCGATGGCCAGCCTATGCGCGCCACGATCCACGGCGGCGAGCGCATCCTGACCGTGGCAGAGAACAAGAAATGGGGCTCGCTGCTGGACAGCCTAGCCAGCCTTACCACACTGCCAGTGAGCGAATTCGCCCTTGGTCCGACCGCGGTGCCGACCGGTGCTGGCGGTGGTGGTGGCTCTGGCTTGCAGCCCGTCAACGTGCAGGTCGGAGGCCGTACCTACAGCATGCAAGGACAGCCCCTCACCGTGCGGTCGTTCCAATCCGGTGTGCGTCGCCACGCCCGCATGATGGCAATGCCGGCACCTCGCTGGAGGACCTCATGAAGGATTCGAACTTCACACTTCTGTCGATCGGACAGATGGCCGGCAGCCATCGCGGCATCCGGCAGGAGATCTCGCCGATCGCCAACGGTCGCATTCGGCGCAAGCTCAGCGGACGGGCGTATTCGACGGCCCGCGGACAGTTCAATGTTTTCAGGACAACGGTCTATTTCGAGGACGTCTGGCCCCCTGCATTGGGTGGGCTATGGGTCGGGCAGCGCGTGACGATTGACTGCGCCGTAATGCTGCCCCAACCACAGCTCGTCGGCTCGGCACCCATCCGACCGGTCGTGCCGGGCACGTTGAAGTTCTACGACACCGACATGGACGAGGTCCTTGAGGGTGATCCTTCCGCAGCATGGTTCAACTACTGCCCCCGGCTGGAGGTCCTCGTCGAGCCTTGGAATCTGCAGGAGGACGAATGGGGCGCGGTCAGCTCTGGCGACATCACCTTCATTGAAGTCGAGGTGCCAGGTGTGGTCTGACCTCTTCATCGCCCTGGTGCCCGATGGCACCCCATTCGACCCCGTGGCCCATCGCCGCCGGGACCTCGACGTGGACGAGATCACGGAAACGTCCACGGAAGCGTCCGGGCGCACGCTCTACACGATCGTCACGGATCGAGGCGATCCCGGCATCGCTATGCTCGCGGTGACGTCGTGGTGCCATGTCAGCCGCGAGCTGGAGGACGGCACGCTCAAGCATCTGGCTCAGGGCTGGATCGATCCGCTGGTCATGCAGACGCAGGACGAGGACCTCGTCAGCCTGGACATCGTGTGCTCGCCACGCGACTGGGAAGCCGCCGTCGCTGCGGTGTTGGCACCCTACAAGGTTTTGCCCGGTTTCGACCCTGTCCTCGTCGCCCCCGACAAGCGCGACGATCCCGTCGAGATCTTGGACGGCTACAGCAAATCCGTGTTCTGCCATCCGTCGACCCACGCCATGTCCGTCGTCGACATCCACGGCGTCGGGCTGCCTGTCGTCGAGATCGCCGACCCCGACTTCCCCGGCCCCCAGCCCGAAGCCGCCACCCGCCCGATCAGCCGCGTCGATGTCAGCGTCCGCACGGAGTGGGTCGAGACCCGCAACGGCACGATCGTCTGCGGCGCCGAAGTCGAGGGCGAATTCGAGCTCGACAAGGCCAACACGCTGACGCCGGACGCCTTCGAAGCCTCCTTCCCCAAGGCGGGTTCGATCATAAACGGCGACAGCGGCTACACGATCGGACGGTCGGTGCTTATGCGCCGCGACGACCTCGATATTGGGATTTATCCCAACACAGTAGGCCCTGTCCGCGGCTCCAGCGGCGTCTACAATTACGTCACCGATCCCGACCTTCTCTCGCCAGAGGCGCAGGGCTTCGACCTCGAACGCGTCTGGTACGACCTCGAACTCGATATCGACTGGAAGGTCTCGCAGAAGCGCATCCAGATCGCCCGCTTCTCCATCGTCAACGGATCGCCCGCCGCCGCCGGGGGAAGGATTGAGGCGCTAGATCTTACCACCGATGACATCAGCCTCGACGACACCACCCCCGAGTGGACCGCCGACACCTACTACAATGTCGGTGCCATTCGCCGCGTCGGCACGCAGAACTGGCGCTGCACCGTTGCCCATATGGCCGGCACGACGTTCGGCGGCAGCCTCTACTACAGCCATGGCGGTGGCCTTGGATACGGGTCGCGCTGGGTCCGTGAGCCGGTCAATGGCTCGCCCCTCGGCAGCCTGAATGCCCAGAGCTATTTCCACCTGCCCCGCGGTCGGCAGACGCTGGAAGCGGCAGCGCTGAAGGCGCGCGCCATGCTGGCCGACAGCATCCGCAACAGGCCCTTCACGTTCGACACCGAGGTCACCGACGAGCTGCTCGGGCTGACGACGGCGACGGTGGTGAAGGTCATGAGCGACAGCGGTTGGATCACCGGAAAGGTAACCAAGATCGAACGTGTCAGCTCGCCCGACGACGAGGTCCTGACCATCACGATCTCGCCCGCTGCGGGATCCGGCATCGCCGTCGCTGGCGCCGATCCGCTCAGCCAGACAGGCGAGGACTGGGACCGCATCTTCCTGGGCGATATCGACGACCAGCAGCCGGTCGAGCTGCCGATCCCCGGCGGCACCGTCCGCATCGACAACACCGCGACCGAGCAGCTGGCATACGTGCAGGCCAATGATTTCAGCCCGGTTGATGGCCGCATCGATCCCGAAGCCAACGACCCCACCGAGCTGCTCAAGGACGTGCCCACGACGATGGTCCTGTCGCTGACGCAACTCAGTGGCCGCGAGGCGCTGGAGCAGATCATCGACGTGCCTGTGGCCGCGCCATGGTCCGGCCCAGCGCAGCAGGAGTAGAGATATGTCCCTCGTCACCGATCTGACCGGCGAGATCAGAGGCTCCAAAGCACCCGATCGCAGCAAGGGCCACACCGCGCCATCGACCGGTGCCAGCGGGCAGGCCCCCGCGGTCACGCCCCCTGCTCCCGTTGCCGCCCGCGGCAGCCAGGCGGATTTCCCCGTCGAGGGCGTCGGCGGCCCGGCTCGTCGCGATCAGGCCAATCATTTCGGCTGGAAGCTGCAGGCGGGCATGGAGATCCGCAGCTATGCGGAGACCGTGGCCGAGCGCGCCGTCGACAGTGGCGACATGCTCGAGCTCGATCCGGCCATAGCCACGATCTACGACATCAATGCCGCCGGCTCGCTGATCCTGACCGTCAAGGACATCCCCGAATCCACGGTCGGCGGCGAGACTGCCAGCCGCGTGGTCAGCCTGCTGCTCTACATCAGGCGCGTCGCCGGCGGCACCATCGTCTGGCCAGCTGGGACGCGGTGGTCCCTCGAGGTCCGCGATCCGGACGGCGACGGCGACACCGCCGACAATCTGCTCGGCCCCGCCGACGCCGCTCGCCTCGACATCTTCGTGCTGCACCGCCTGCCCAGCCTCGGCTGGATGGGGGCGATCGCAGGCATAGACATGAAGGTGCTCTGATGCTCGCCCGCCGCCTGATGATGGGCCGTCCTCGATTCCAGCGCGAGCCCGAGTTCGTGCCAGTGCTGTCGCATCTGGCCAGCACGAATTATTTGACGCCGCTGCCGCCCGAGCCGCCTATATGGGACGGATTCGTGGAGATCGCCCCGGATGGCGCGCCGCTTTTCGTCGGTCGGTCGGTACCGCAGCAATTCGTTCGCCTGCCTGCCGAAGCACCGCCGGGATCGCATGAGAACCGGACGATCACTCTGACCGATCAGAGCCTTGGTTCGTGCCTCTTCCGCTGCGAGCCAAGCGGCATCGATCCCACGCCGCTCGAGATCCTGCCCTATGGCGGCGGAAGCAACAAATTCAGGCATCTTGGGGCCTCGCCGGCGATGGAGCCCATATTCTCCGGTTCGTCGACTCTCCGCGAGACGGGGCAGATGTACGTCTTGAATGGGCGCACTGGAGTGGAGGACCTGCTCGGGCCGGTGAACATCAGGACGAACCCGGGGCGCTGGTCGCGATGGATCAACAACGGCGACCGACTCGTCTGCCTGCAGAGCATGGGCATGACGAACGACACGGAGACCACCGCGCCGGCCATCACATACGCCGGTCATGGATTGACCCGCCAGTCCAGCAGCGGGATGCTCCTCGTTGCCAACCGCGATTGGACAGGACCGGTCCGCTGCGTCATCAGCGCCCTCGACGACGTCGCCACCGACTATGCCGATCTGCGGCACGAATCCTTCGCCGAGGGCGATGTCGCGCTGACATGTTCCTGCAGCATGAATACGGGCCTGAGCGTCATCACCAACAACACCGCCCGCCGGCTAGGCCGGCATTACTCAATCGCCGACGTGGTGATAGTGGAAGTCCGGCGTACACCATTCGATGCCCCGATCAGCTCGGGCGGCTACAGCAACCTGCCCTGCACCCTGAAAATCCGAGCCACCCGCCGGAAGGGATTGCTGGTAGTGCAGCCGGACGGTGCCGTCGAATTCCACGCCATGTGCCTGGAACGCTATGCCGCCGACATAGCCGCCTGGCGGCGGACCGTTGGCAGTAGCACAGGCTTCGTGCAGGCCGGTGGCGGGGCATGGCCGATATTGCCGACCAATATTCCTCTCGCGCTCGTCGAGGACGGCACGATCCCCAGCGTCGCTCGCCCCCACGCGATGAGCGACCGGCTTGTCGAGTTGACCTCCAGCGAGATCCGCATGTGGGGCTTCGATGGCACCTATCTCGGCGCCAACGCCATTCCCACCGGCGTCAGCGTCAGCCGCCTGCAGAACACGGATCTGTTCTGGAATCGGAACACGCGCTGGCGCACGCTCGATTTCGGGGCCACGTGGGCGCAATTCGACGACGGCCACCCCGACCTCTTCCCGGGGCCCTACACGTCCGTGCAGCTCTACTGATCCAGCATTTCTGCCTTTGAGGTGGCGATTGCCAAGGCCGTCGAAATCTCGACTGGCACGTGCGTGTTCGCCGAGACGACGGCAGTGTCGTAGAAGTCGAACTTCGGCTGATACTCCAGCTCCGGCACGATCAGAGCGAGATACTGCAGCTGCTCGCCGGGCATGCGGCGAGCCAGGGCGATGACGCCCTTGCCTTGCCGTAGCTTCGTCCACCACGTCCATCCCTCATCGAGGCTCTGCTGAATGTAGCCGCGGGGGATGTTGCCATGCTTGTCCACGATGCCGTGCGGGCCGGGCATCAGGACGCCATATTCCGTTGTCGCATAGTCGCCGGCGCGCCTGACACCCCCGTCGATCTGGTATTTGAGGTATTGCGACTGCATCGACCGGACGAAGACCGTGAATTCGATGTCGTCCTGGCGCGTCCCCGACTTGTAGATACCGATGCCGCGCTTGGTGAAATCGACGGGCATGTCGATGTCGCGCTCGAGCTCGGCGGTCAGCTCCTGCCGCACTTTCTCCGCTGCTGCCTCCAGCCCCGCCGCGATCGCCGGGCGCACGGTCGTGTCGATGTACGCCGATGCCTCGGCGGCGAACTGGCTGCTGTCGTAGTCTAGATCGATCCTCATAGACGCAGCCTCGACCGCGGCCATGCATCCTTCAATGCCGATCAGCCGGCCTCGGCACCCGGCAGGTAATCGCCCCTGCCCAACTTGATCTCGAATTCCGACCGCGGGATCTCGGCGTCCATCTCGCGATGCAACCGGGTGACCTCGGCTTCGAGGGCGGCTTGATCGTCTCGCGCCACGTCCCTCTTGTCGACTGGCTTCCGCTTCGCCGCCGGCGCCACCAGCCGTGCCGGCTTCTCGACGAGATCTTGGGGCAACTCGCCGTATCGCTCCGACAACGCTAGCCAAGCGTCGACGGGATCGCCATCGACCCAGCCCGCCAACACAAGCGCGCGACGTCGGCGTCCTGGTGCCGACGCCAGCTCATAGCCAGTGCTTGCGAACGCCGCTGCGAAGCGATCGCGGAATCGCTTGTCCTTCGGCAGGACCTCTTCGATCATCGCAGGCAGATCCCTGCCCTGCAGAAGCTCTTGGGCGCCTGGCACCCTTGGCGTTACGTTGTCCGCGAGCACGCCGCCGCTGATGCGCGCCAGCTCGGCGACGGGGCTGATCTTGATCATTGACTGCATCTCGACGAGTTCGTCCACGACAATGCCTTCGGGCAGGATCTTGCCCACGGCCAGCCAGACAGGCGGCGGCAGATCATCATCGACACCGCGATAGACAGGCCGCAGACGGCCTACGAACTGCCTGATTTCTTCTTCGCGCCACGACTCCTCGAGCTCGGTCGCCCATGTCCTGTGGGTGGCCTTCAACCGGCCATCAGGCCAGCGCTCTTCCCTCTTCGGCATCTCTGGGACAAGGTGCTCGACGTCCTGACCAGACCGCATCTGGATGGTGCGCCAGCCTTGCTTGCGGAACAGGACTTTGCCTTCGGTCGTGATGCCGGTGCCAAGGATGTCGAACGGCTCTTCAGGCTCGTCGTCGTCGTAAGTGAGCGCAGCCCTATATCCATCGACGATGCCAATCGGCTGCTCGGACCTGCCGATGCTGATGGCGGCGACGTGGTGCTTTGCGAAGTCGAGGCCGCGCAGGGCACCAAAATGGACGACGTCGATGTTCGGTGGGGGCGTCCAACCACCACCGGTCAGGACTTCCCGGATGGCGATCGTGGTGCCGACAAGCACCCTGCCATGGCCATAGAGAACGGCCGTCGTCGTGATCAGGCGGCGGGCTTCGGAGATCGTCTGCGCGATGGCTTTGATCTCATCGGGCGTGGAATCGGGGCGTGGTACGAAGGACGAGTTCGACCAGGTGCGCTCGATCATCGCCACGGTCCGGACGTGCAGGGGGGCTTCGACGGAGCGGATCACCGGCTGATAGCCATAGGTCTTGCTGATGATGCGCTCGTTCGCCGAGGCGTCGAGGAGGAGCATCGGAATTCCCGACCAGTTCGGGCCACGGCGCCATGATAGTCGAATGTGCGGTGTCCACTCGACCTTCTTGCCCTCGCCAGTCTCCTTGGTCTCCCAGTCCATCACGCACTGCCACCGCATATCGACCCTCCCCTTGGCCGTGCCTGCGCGGGTCCATTCGATCCGTGAGCGGACGGTCTTCCAGAACCGGATTTCGGAAAGGAGGTGGCTGCCGACCGGCTCTTCCGAAAGCGTGACCACCTGCTGCGCGGTCAGATCGGGCCGGACCTCGCGGTCAAGGGTGTGGCTGCGGTCGCAAACCGTAATGGCACTCATCAATAGCGTGTCGCACCGGTCGTGCTTCATCAGCTCCGCGGCCACGTCATGACCGTCGATCAGCCATTTCGACGCAAGCGCGCAAAGCTCCTCTCGGTCCTGGACCATCGATTCAGCGATCTGTTCGTCGCTGGCACCGGGATTGAGCTTTCGATCGAGCTTGGTCACGTGCGGTTTCTGGCGAGGCATATTGAGCGTCGATAGGGGGAACCGGGTCTGCTGCAGCAGGCTGTATGTCGTCGACTCGTCGATCACGACGGCCCGTGGATTCTCCAGCTCCTTCGGCATCTGGTGAAGCGTCAGGTAGGCATGCGACACGATCACGATGTCAGCGGTCTTCAGCGCTTCGAATTGCTTGTAGTACTCGCACAGTCCCTGCTCACGGAAAGGGCAAAGGATCTTCATGGTCTTGAGCTTATCGCCCTCGCGCCATGCCATGCGCTGCTCGAGGTCCGTGGCTGGGCGCTGGAATTCGCCATCGTCGATCGCAGGCACTCTGGCCTCGCACAGTCCGGTGGCGCGAACGCCCTTGTCGGCCAGCGCGCGGAATTCGTCCTGCCGCTGGCAACCGCTGGCTTCACGGCCTTTGAAATGGACGATGCGGACACCGACCTTCGCGGCCTCGACAATGGCGCGGTCGATCTCCTTCTCCATAGCCGGCGTGATCATGCCCACGCGCTCGGCGGTGGCCAGCGCTTCACTGGCATTGGCGTGGGTGGGTGGCACGAACAGGATCGGACCATTCTCATGCGTCCGGGGGTTCTGCTGGCAGAAGGGGAACAGGCGACCGAGCACCGAAACCGTCTTGCCGGCACCGGTGGGCGCGCGCAGGACCCACGGCGCTTCGGGCGATTTCACTTCTTGCCGCAGGTACGGCAACACCGAGTCCGTGAGCCAATCGCCGATGTGACCACCGACCGCAGCGCTGACGGCATCGCCGGTGGCCTTCCGCTGCTGTTGGGTGTCGATCAGCTGCCGTGCCGCATAGTCGCGGAAGATCTCCTCGGCCTTCTTCTTGACGATGGTGGTCTTCGCCCGGGGCTGGATGTCGGAGAATGCCGCCACTGGGCACGTGTCGACCGGCAGCCAGTCCAAGCTGCCATCGGCCGGCCGCTCCGACCGAATGCGCTGGGGCGTGGGACGCCGGCCGTCCGATGCCACAGACCACGGCACGGTGGCCTTGTGATAGCCATTGCCGCGGGCGAAGGAATCCAGCGACGCTTTCCACTTCTCGACCGCGCGCTTGAGCTTGGTGACGACGGCACGCTCGACCGACGACTCCGTGCTGAGTGCTTTGTTCTCGCGATGCACGCTCAGGAGCTTGCGCTTCGCCAGTGAAATCAGCCCTTCTTCGATGTATTGAACACCCAGCCGATCGAGGTCATGGGCATTCGCACCACACGCCGCCCACACTTGATCTGTCAGCCACTGCTCGGCGCCGTCGATGACATTGCCATTTTCGTCGAGGGACCAGTCGCCACTGCCCGCGCTGGGAATCCACAGGCGGCGGCCATGGTGATCGCGCTTCTCGCTGAAATCAGTGATCGTCGCCTTGCCGCCGAATGGATTCGATGAGGCTCCAGCCCTCGTCTTGATGATCGGTCGGTATGACTGGACGGCATTCACGAAGTCCCGCATCATCGCCTTCGTGATGATGGGCGCATGCTCGGGCCCTGCGGCTGCAGGATGCAAGGTTCCGGTCGACCAGTCGAAGTCTCGACCCGTCTTATGATGAAGCCCGTAGGCGGTGATGATCGCGCCTTCGGCAAGGAATTCGATGATGTTGAGCGGCTTGCCTTCGGCGTCGAGATCCGGATTGCCATCGGCATCGCCGAGGACCATCGTCTCCTTCTTGAGCGCCAGATCCTCCTCGCCCTCCATGCGATAGATAAGCATCAGCTTGGGCGCGGCCCCGATACGGACGAACGGTGTGACGCCGAGGTGCTTGAACGCCAGCCCCTTGACCGTCTCGGCGACGTCGGGGGTCCTGCAGTCGATGTCGAGCGCACGGGTGTTGCCGGAAGCGGCGCAGCACTGAATCGCAAGGTTCGCCTCTAGCAGTTCGTGGAGCTGCACGAACTGGCGCAAGGTCATGAGTTGCTCGCGCCACTTCGCCGGATAGAACTGCTCCCAGAAGACCTTTGCCTTGCCCTTCGTTTCATATGAATACGGGACGCGCGAGGGCTTGCGGGTCTCGCCGCCATCTGGCGCACCCCACGTTCCTGAGCGATCCTGCGGAACGACGCTCCAGCCATTGACGAGGCAGGCCCCGCCAAGGTGCTGCACAGTATAAAGGTGGGAGTACGGACCGGGCTTCTCGACACCGAAATTGCCGATCACCTCGGCATTGTTATCGACGTAGATCTGCTTGAGCTCGTCGTCCGTCAGCGCCCACGCCGTCACCAACTTGGGATTCGTATAGCGGTGACCTGCGAGGATCTTGAGCTGCTCGGCGGGCCGGTTCGCCGGGTCGCGCCATGATGGCTGGCCCTGCCCTGCCCGGCTTGTCGACCGGTTCAGCGCAGCAAGAGAATTGAGTTTCATTGGTTCGTCCGTGGTCTCGATGTGTCAGTCGCGGCGTTTCCAGCGCCGACCATAAGATCGCCTAGTGTCTCGAAATCCGCAAGAAGAAATCGTGCAGTCCTTCAAAGTTTCTATACGACAATTTTTTGTCTTATAGATTTTGCTGAACAGCGTTCAGTAAAACAGGACAGCACAATCAATCCATCACATTTTACGGATTGTGGAACCACTGCTTGATGCTTTCATCGATTCGCAGCACGATTTCTAGGCACACGTATCGAATCGTCCGTGAGTTCTTGAAGTGCGTCCAATTAAGCCTGACAAGCATCGGTCACATCGAGAGCGGAATTTCCGCGACCAAGTGATGACGGCCGTTCGCAAGAAGATCTACGCCGAGCGCATCCCGTGCTCCGAGATCATCGTCTCTGGCCGGCCCATGCTGACGGCGGTCCGCGCCCGCATCCTGCGCGGCGAGATCGACGACATCTCGCTCTCGAGGGCCTTGCTGATCGCCGATGCGGTCGGCGTCGATCTTCGCGACGACCTCGTTCCTCGTCCTGCGCCACCAGCGCCGAAACCGGAACCGGCAGGACCGACCGCTGCCCAGGTGCTGGCCCAGATCGTCGCCGACGCCAAGGCGGCGCAGCAGGAAAAGGCGGCGAAGAAGGTCAAGCGGCCTTCGCCCATGGAAGGGACGCCGACGTTGTTCGAGCTGTCGGCCTGACGATCGGCATTGTTGGATGCATGGCTCGCCACGACCCTCCTTGAAAATTGGAGGCCGTGATGAGCCAGACCCCAGAATTGCCATGGATCGCCGAGGCTCGCCGCCATCTCGGGCAGCGCGAGATCCCCGGAAACAAGCACAACCCATTCATCGTGGGCATCTGGTCGGCCATCGGCGCCGGGTGGTTCAAGGACGACGAGACGCCATGGTGCGCGGGGTTCGTCGCCTACTGCCTGAAGAAGGTCCATCGCCCGATCCTCGGGCCGGCACAGGTCGGTCGTGCGCTGGCATGGGCCGACTATGGCGTGAAGCTCGACAAGCCGGCCTACGGCTGCCTCGCGATCAAGAGCCGCAATGGTGGTGGCCACGTCGGCTTCGTCGTCGGTCGCAATCACCTTGGCCAGCTCATGGTCCTCGGGGGCAACCAGGACAACTCGGTCTCGATCGCGCCCTACAATGAAATGGTCTTTCAATCCTTCCGCTGGCCGTCGATCTGGCCGACCGAGCAACGCTGGAAGCTGCCGGTCCTGCAGGGCAACGGCAAGCCCGTGATGAGCGAGGCCTGACCGTGCCCCGTCCCGTCCAGCGCGCCCTCGATCTGATCACAGGCGACACGTGGCCCAAGCGCCGGCGCGTCGTCTATGTCGCGTTGCTGTTCTGCGCGCTGGTGATCGCCTACGCGCTGGGCGCCGCCACGGCTGCCCGGGACATGACCGTGGTCAAGGCGATCGCGGAGATGTCGTTCTGGCTCGGTGGCGGCATCATCGGATCGTACGTCTTCGGGTCGATCTGGGACGACACGAACAAGCGCAAGCACCTGCCGCCTGCATCGACGCCGCCGGCGCAGGCAGGTGAGGAATGAATCCGCAGCTCGCCGCCATCCTCGGTGCCGGTGCCATCATGCTGGGGCTGTCCGGCATGGTCTGGATTCAGTCGCACCGGCTCGACATCGCCGAGCAGGAGCTGAAGGTCACCCAAGAACGGCTGATAGTCACCCAAGAACGGCTGGCATCGACGACCCGTGCCCTCGACGAGCTTGAGCGCGACTACGAACGGAGCCTTCAGAGAAAAACGGCCTCTAGGAACGCGCAGGAAGCCATCAAACTCGCCCCCGAGGGCGACAACGGCGCGGTCGCACCAATTCTCGTCTATGGGCTGGAGCAGGCCGATATCGTCGGTGGTGCTCCATGAGAGCGATTTTGGCCATCGCCGTTGCCGTCATGCTCGCCGGCTGCGCCTCGACGACGCCGGTCGTGCCGGCCGCACTGCTCGATTGCGAGCCACACCCCGTTTCGCCGGCATCCGATCCGGCGATCACCCAGCGCGATGTCGCTGTCTACGTCGTCCAGCTCGCCGAGGCCGGCGCGGACTGCAGATCGAAACTAGGCTCCGTGCGGCGCCTGCTGACCCCGGAGACCACCCGATGAATTGGCTTGAGAACCTGCCTTGGGGTTCCATCATCACCGCCACCGTGACCGTGACGCTGGCGGCGTTGGCATCGTGGAGCACGTACCTGGTGTTCCGCACGAAGACCGAAACCGGCCTGACCGCGATCGACGAGAAGATCGCCGACACCAATCGCCGCGTCAGCGATCTCGCCGCGGGCGTCTCGCAGATCAAAACCGAGCTGCTCGAATTCCGGCAGCACGTCGAGCGCCACTACGTCGAGAAGGACGAGATCGCCGAGCTCAAGCTCAGCTTCGAGCGGTCCATCGATCGCATGCAGCAGTCCCTCGACATCGCCACGGCCACGATGGGCGACGTGCGCGACGCCGTGCTGGTGCTGACGGCCAAGGGGAACAAGCCGTCCGTGCCACCTGCCCGGCGCAGGGCCACGACCAAGCAGGTACCGTGATGCACATAGCCCTGGACTACGATGGCACCTACACCCTGAAGCCTGCGGCTTGGGACGCCGCTATCGAGGCCCTGATCGCCGGCGGTTTCCGCGTCAGCATCGTGACGGCTCGCGACGACCGGCACGACAACAATGCCGACCTGCAGCGCCTAGCCGCCCAAGGGTTGGCGGTTCACTTCACCCGCGGCTTCGCTAAGCAAGCGTGGATGGCACGCGAGGCCACCGACCCGGTCACGATCTGGATCGACGACAACCCCGAATCCATCATCGAGAATTCCCGCATGACACGCGACGAGCTGAGCGTGTGGCGGGCCAAGCAACGGAGGACTGGCTCATGAGGAAGCCGCAGCCCGTACCGAAGAGCCTGAAGCATCGCGGCATCGACTGGCGGCTCCATGTCCACAAAGCTCCGGACCCAGTGAAGGTCGCCCAAATCATGGAATCGCATGGCTACCACGCCGCCGTCGAGCGCTGGGGCTGGTTGTCGGCCGCAACGGTGTCTCACCTTGCCGCCGAAGGCCGGAGGCGGATGGGCGCGAGATAGTCGCCTTCACGAAATCTTTCGGCTTTGCTGGCCAATTTGCCCTCGGGGATAATCTCGGGGGCGCAGGTGAAGGCATCCAGCATCAAGAAATACCTGCGTCCATCGACGATCATCGGCCGCAAGAGCACTTTCGCAAATGCCTTCGCGTCCGCGCTCGCTCCGCACGATGTCTATTCGCCAGAGCTGGTCGACGCAGCCATCCGCGATCTAGGCCAAGACCCTGATGCCGACCTCGAGTGCGTCTATTGCGGTCGGGAGGCGGCGACGTGGGACCACGTGTTCAATCGGGTGACCAAGGGCGAGTTCTCGGGACATGGTCATCGTGTCCGGAACCTCGTTCCTTCCTGCCGAACCTGCAACGAGAGCAAGGGCCAGAAGCCGTGGCGCGACTATCTCGATGCCCTCGACCCGCCCGACAAGCAGGCGCGCATCGACAGGATGGAGAAATTCCTCAGCAGCGCCGACGCCCAGCCTGTCGGAATGGACGACATGCGCCACAAGGCTCACGACGAGCTCGAGCGCTTCTTGGAGATCCGCAAGCAGGTATTCGATCTGATGGCCGAAGCGGACCGGCTGGCGGTCGTGATCAGGCAGAAAGCTTCGCACTAGCCAACGCTACGGCCACACCCATCCCAGCTTGCCCTGCAGGCGATCCTCGAACTCAGGCAGGGTCGTCGGATTGCCGGCGGTCAGGCCTTTGATGGCACCGTCGAGGGTCGTGTAGATCATCTGATCGATGACCAGCGTCGCCTTGCCGGGATCGACGGTCTCGTCGTAACCGACCACGACCCAGACGATGTCGCAGTTCGAAACGTGGTCGACGGTCTCCATCTCGTCCATGGCGTCGAGGAATGGCCTGTCGATCACTACAACCATCTTCTTGCCCCACCGGCGCAGCGAGGGCACCTTGATCATCAGCTGCGGCATGAGGCGCTTGGGGCCGCTGGAGCGGAAGTCCGGACGCCGCGCGCCACCGGGGAAAGGCACGCCATTGGCGTTGGTATGGTTGCGGATGTTGTCGTTGTCCTTCGACATCGCCTTGCCGCTGAAATAGACGGCCTGCAACTCGACGGCGCACCAATTGGTCTGGTCTTCGGGATGCACGAAGACGAGGTCTATTCGACCGACGTCCTCACGACCGGCATCGGTGCCATCGGACGAGATGACGTCCTCCTCGTCCTCCTCTTCCTCGGTCTCCGCGATGGCCTCGCTGGCTGCGCGCGACTTGGGCTTGCGGAGGAACGGCAGCTCCTTGGCGAAGCGTGGATTGTCGGTCCCAAGGATCTCCTTGGCGATGGCCTGGACCATCGTGCCACCCTCGAGGAACCGATTGGGGCAAGTGGTGACGATGGGGCCGAAGGCGATATCGCCCTCCTCGCCGACCTCGGAGAACTTGCGGAGCGAGCACACGCCGCCGGCCTTGTTGCACTTGGTCTTGGGGGCCTTGGCCTTGCTGTCCCACGGGGCCAAACTGGGCACGTCGCCCATGAATGGGCATTCGGGCGCCGGGCTGATGTCGAGCAGATCTCGTCGCCGGTCGGGGCTCAGCAGCTTGAACAGCTCGCCGTACCACTCCCCTCGACCGTAGTGCGTCTTGTCCTTAGACTTGCTGCTCTTCTTCGCCATGCATCATGCGAACGCCATCTCAGGCTGATTCGGCAATATGCGGCGGTCAGAATCTTGGGCAGCGGCAGCGCTTTCCAGCAAAGCCATCCCGATCGCACGGCCCAACAGCGGCGGCACGGCATTGCCGACCTGCACGTATTGCTCGGTTCGGCTGCCCTTGAACTCGAAGAAATCAGGGAACGACTGCAGGCGAGCGGCCTCGCGCACCGTGATGGCGCGGTCCTGCTCGGGGTGGATGTAGGCTCCCCAGTGCACGTCGCACTTGGTCAGGATGGTGCACGACAGATCGGTCTTGCGCGGGCGACCGTAGCGCTTGGTGTGGTCGCTGCGCTTCGCCCGTTTCATGCCCTCAGGCAGCAGGTCGAACGGGATGTCGCGCCAAGAGCCGCCGGCGGGAATGTGCTTCATCCGCTGCAGGTTGACCTGCGACAGGCGAGACGCGGTGTGGTTGGACAGGCGCTCGACGTCGGCGCGCAGCTCCGCCTGGTACGCGTTGACTGGCAAGGTGGCGTAAAAATCCGCGCCCGCCGTGTCGCCATTGACCAACACCGGCAGGTCCGAGATCGCGTCCCAGATCGTCACGTACGGAAGCAAGCCGGGGCCGTGCGTCGGGCGTGGAAATTCGATGGGCGCGCCAATACGGTTGGCGATGAACACGATGCGCCGGCGCTCCTGCGGGACGCCGTATTCCTCGGCCTTCAGGATCTTCCACTTCACGCGGTACCCGAGGGCGCCCATGCCCTCTTCGATCTCGCGGATGATGCCGCCATCGGCGATGGACGTCAGGCCGCTCACGTTCTCCATGACGAGCCACTTGGGCATCAGGCCCTTAACGATCCGCAGGTATTCGCGGAACAGGCCGGCCCTCGGGTCGTGAACGCCGCGGCCATGGTTGTAGACGGAATAGCCTTGGCATGGCGGGCCGCCAACGAGCACGTCGAGTTCGCCCTTCTTCAGGCCGGTGGCGCGCAGCAGCTTTGCGACGGTCAGGTCCTGAATCGGTCCGAGGAAGAACTCGGCCTCCGGATGGGTGGCGACGAACGTCTTGCCGGCGGCATCGTCGATGTCGGAGCCTGCGAGCACGCGGAACCCTGCCTGACGAAGGCCCTCGCTCAATCCACCCGCACCGCAGAAGAGGTCAACGACCGTTCCAGCGTCTCTCATTTCATCACCCGCATGCATACGCGCTCCCCAGTACAAACAGGGAACGGTTAAGGAACCGTCTCTTATCGGGTCCGGTTGCCTCTGGCCAATCACGGTTCAGAGGGGCCGCCATTGATTCTCGCGCATTATCGTAACACGCCGATGGCTCCCGCCTACCCGCCAATTTGCTGGTCGCTCCTGCCCGCGGCAAGCCGTCACCACCGGGTTTCCACCGCGCAATAGCACTCGTCGAGCGACATGACCTGTCAGCACCCTGCCCGCGACCTGCCAGCAGATCATCATGATCTGCAAATCGCCAGCACCCCGAATTAGCTATCATTTTCAACGCGCTACCTCCCCCACTTCGACGACCAAATCCTCGACGAACCCGCTATCCTCACCATGATCTGGCCCCTGATAGCCCCGGGGGTTCGCCAGAATCCTTGTGTTTCCAATGCGATAGTCGTGATGCTGGTGGACATGCCCATGCACCCACAGCTCGGGCTGATGTCGCATGATCATCTGCTCGAGATCCGAGGCAAAGGCGGCGTCGGCGAGATCGACCGCGCCGGCGATTGAACGGCGGCTGGGCGCATGGTGCGTCACCACTACCGTGGGGCCGGCGAACGGCTGAGCGAGCACGGCCTCGATGGCAGCGCGGTGGTTGGCGTGGGCTGCGCTGGTGTCCGCTGGCCAGATCGGGCTGCCGTCCGAGCGCACGACGCGCTGATATTCCGGCATGTGGCGGGCGGCCCAGCTCTCGCTGCCGTAGCGATCGTCTGCCAGCCCGAAGTCGGTCCAAAGAGTGCCGCCGACGAAACGGACGTCGTTGAGGACGACAGACTGCCCGCTCGAAATCACGTGGATGC
The DNA here is from genome assembly GCF_015158295.1 of Devosia faecipullorum. Lineage (GTDB taxonomy): Bacteria > Pseudomonadota > Alphaproteobacteria > Rhizobiales > Devosiaceae > Devosia > Devosia faecipullorum. The sequence continues at coordinate 762,925 of NZ_JACDXV010000001.1, forward strand.
CGCGATCGAACAAGTCCTCGTTGTTGCGATCCCATGCGTCCAGCGCGACGCCCATGACATCATGATTGCCAGGTACGAAAATGATCGGCGACGGCGACCATCGTTCCAGCATCAGCAGCGTCTGCTCGGTGTCGGCTGCGGATTTGTCGACGTCGCCTGCGACGATCATGACGTCGTGCCCGGGGGTGCGATCGGGCACCCAATATGTGCTGTCCATGTGGAGGTCGGAGACGATCCAGATCATCATCGTGACCACGCCTCCATTTCTGCAAGCGATTTCCGAACAGCAGCGATCGCAGCCGCCAGCGCTTCGTCCGCTGCCGCATCGCCATGCCTCTCCTCGACGAGATGAAGCAGCGCCCGCGCTCGCCGATGTGCCGGCCTCAGGATTTCGGTGATGCCGGGATCGAGTTCCATTTCGCGGATGCGCGGGACGAGATCGGAGCCGTACAAGCCGGCGAGGCGCTCAAGGCGTTCGGCCGGGCCGTAGAAATCGATGAGGATGGCTTGCTGATATTGAGTCTCGAGATCATCGCTCATTCGCCATCTCCCCGCGGCCGTGTGATGCTTGTGTCCTCCCAGCGCGCGTCTTTCTTGTAGACGCGGCGCAGGTACTCATCGCCGCCGTCCACGGCGATGCTGCCGCAGCTGCAGTATTTGAAATCGTGGCGATGCACGCTCACGATCTCGTCGCCGCAGTCGAGGCAGCGAGCGCTATTTCTCTCAATGATGTCGCCGTAGTTCATTCCTGTTCTCCCAATACGTCTTCAGCGCCGGCGACGCCGACCTGCGCTAGCGCTTCGAGCAGCATGGGCAGCCATGCTTTTCCGGCACCTGCAGTCAGCAGGGCGCGGACAGTGATCGGCGTCGGATGCTCGAGCGCCGCCGATGCCAGGACGGCGACGGTAGGGTCGCGCTGCGCGATCATGCCAACGGCGACGCGGTATGCGCCGACAGCGAGGCGACGGTCGGATTCACGGATGACCATGTCAGCACCTCGCCATGTGCTGCTCGCGGGTGGCGAGCATGGCGGTGACGATGCGTGTGAGCTTCCGGATTGATCCGCCGGGCCAAGCTGCCCTGATCAGCTCCATCTCGTCGCCGTCGAAAGACGGATACCATCGCCGGTCGATACCTCGCTCCCGAGCGATGCGATCAACAATCTGGTGCGTCAGCGTCCCAACGTGCTCCCATGTAGGTTCCGGCATCACCAGAATCCTCATGCGGTCGCGCAGCGGCGCCGGGATGCCGTCGATCGTGTTCGCCGTGCCGAAATGGCTGACGAACGACAGATCGACTTCGGCTTCGAGCGCGAGGTCGCGGAATCGCTTGGCTTGGTCGGCCTCGAGCAGCGGCAGCATGGCATCCAGGGGACTGCCATTCTGGCTGCCGATGCTGGCCTTTTCGACTTCGTCCCAGACGACGGCGACCGACGCGGACTTCGACCGCTTGATCACCTGCAAGGGCACGCATTCCCGTGCCGTGCTCCATTGAGCGCTGGTGCCAACGAGCGAGCTATCGGCCATGCCGGCGAGATTGTAGAGGTCGTTCGGCAGCCCGATCTGATCGCAGATCGCCCTTGCCAGCGAGCTCTTGCCCGACCCGGGGGGCCCGACGAGCAGCGTCGGTCGAAACTTGACCTCCTCGCGCGGCGCGAGGTCGCCAAGCACCACGTCGATGACGTCGGTGGCATGCGGCCAGCGCTCGACCAAAGCTCTCCGATGAGCGGCCACGTCGCCTCGAAGCACCACTGGCAGCGCCTGACCGTCCATGCCCGCCCATGACTTCTGGATGTCCTTCTTATGCCCTGTGCCGCCCTCGGGGAACGAGGGGACGACGACGATCTCTCGGACCCGCGGCGACCAGAATTCCGCACGGTCCTCCATAACGGCGCGGATGAAATCCTCGTCGTCCGGATCGGCACCGCGGACAGCTGCGAGCAGTTCAGTGAGAACCATGGGATCTCGAGCAGGAGTCTCGGCGGCCTTCTTCTCTTCGGCCTCGACGGCCGTCTGGGCCACCTCGAGCTCGATGAACAGCCGCGACCGCGTGGTCATCAGCGACGAACCGGTATTGGCATAAGCGAGCATGCTCTTGCGATTGACGCGCAGCAGCCCACCGACGACCGCATCGCACCAGGCGGCGTCATAGTCGTGCCGATAGCGGCCCGTGTCGATGATGTGCGCCGCCAGGGCATCGGCAGTGCCGTCGACGCGCATGCACGCTTGATAAACACGCATGCGCCATTGGTCATCATCGTGCTGGTCTGCGAGCAGCAGCCGGACGCGCTCGATGGCATCGGCGCTGCAGGTGTCGCGCAGGGACTTGATGGCGCGTCTCAGCACCGCCGACAGCTTGGGCGATTGCATGGCATCGTCGCACCATGCCTGGATATCTCGCTCGATGCTGTCGCCGAAGAAGGGGGCGCCTTCGAACAGCTCTTCGAGGCCCGGTAGCAGGCCGGCTCGGATGAGATTGTGGCGAGCACGACGCTCGCGGAATGCTTCCACAGCCGCCGGATTGGCGGTCGTCTTGTCCTTTGATGTCATGAATTTCTTGGGGTGGAGCCGGTTCCCAGCTCACGCCCTGTAGCCGTCCATCGGACGATGGTGTCGGCTCAGGGTGCACGGCCGGCGCACGAATGCCCGGCAATCCGAGGACATAGCTAGCCTGGAATGCGGTCGCTGTCCGGGGGATTTTTCGATGGCATTTTACGTATCAGCCAAGCGAGAGCCGTCCCAATCCCGTCCCATCGCCATAAACAACAAAGGCGACCCGAAGGTCGCTTGTCGTAAACCCTTGTCAAACAAGGAAGGCTTTGGTGGGTGCACAAGGGCTCGAACCTTGGACCCGCTGATTAAGAGTCAGCTGCTCTACCATCTGAGCTATGCACCCGAGGGCGGTTCGTGAACCGCCGTCACCAAAGTGCGGCTTCTCTAGCAAAGCGATTCCGACCTGTCCAGCACCCGATTTCACTTTGTTGCCAGAAATTGCGATGCGCCCGGCCGATTGGGCCGGGCAGCATTGGCTTATGGGCGCAAATGCCTGAAATCGTTGATTTCAACCACATTGTCGGCCGTAGCGATTGGTTCGGGGCGAATTTCGTCCAGCAATCCGATCGTACGTTCGATGATATGGCGCAATTGCCGGGAACGCTGGTCCGCCCCCTGCAGGATGGTGGCGGCGCGCTGGAGATGATCACGCGCAAGCACATAGGTTGGAGGCACAGGAACTCTCCTTCAGACTAACCGATTTTTGACAGACGCCGGGAGCTTTGGCGCCGGCACAAACTGAACCCGACCGGTTCGCGTATCCTTGCCGGAATACATCGCATTTTATCCAAACCGCCGTTTTTTACCCCCTCTCCCGGAAAGTCTCGGAGCGGCGGGCGTTTGACGGCCGCGAAGATTTTTCTGCCCTGTGCAGAAATCCGGGGATGAAAACCCGACCCGTCCCACGCTCGGGCCAGCAGGGCGAAAATCTGCCATTCCGCCGCTTTTTCGCCCGCTGGCATCCGCGCCTGGGCCGAATAAGATACCTCTCGGATTCGACCGCCCGTTGATTTGCCAGCAAGGTTAGTGCCGTGCCCGTTCCGCCCTTTACCGCCATCGTCGACGACCTGCCCGAAACCGTGCCCTTTGTCGGGCCGGAGGCGCTGGAGCGCCGGTCCGGCGTGCCGATTCGCGCCCGGCTCGGCGCCAACGAATCGGGTTTCGGCCCCAGTCCCAGGGTGATCGCCGCCCTTGCCGAGGCTGCGCCGGATCTATGGTGCTATCCCGATCCGGAGAATCACGATCTGCGCACCGCGCTGGCCCAGCATCTGGGCATTGCCCCGGACGAGGTGGTGATCGGGGAAGGCATCGATGGCCTGATGAGCCTGGTCGTGCGCCTCTTCATCGCCCCGGGCGATGTGGTGGTCACCTCGCTCGGTGGCTATCCCACCTTCAATTATCACGTCGCCGGCTTCGGCGGCGATCTGCAATTGGTGCCCTATATCGGGCGGCACGAAGACCTCGAAGCGCTCGCCGCGCGGGCGCGCAAAACCCAGGCCCGCATGGTCTATCTGGCCAATCCCGACAATCCGATGGGCTCGCACTGGCCCGCCGAATCGGTCGCGGCCTTTGCCGCCAGCCTGCCCGAAACCTGCCTGCTACTGCTCGACGAAGCCTATGGTGAAACCGCTCCCACCGGCACGCTTCCGCCTATCGACACGTCCCTGCCCAATGTGCTGCGCCTGCGCACCTTTTCCAAGGCCTACGGACTGGCCGGCCTGCGCTGCGGCTACGCTTTCGGCAATGTTCGCCTGGTCCGCGCCTTTGAACGGGTTCGCAATCATTTCGGCGTCAATCGGCAGGCGCAGATCGCCGCTCTGGCCGCACTCGCCGACCAGACCTATCTGCACCAGGCCATCGCCGCCATTGCGCGCGCCCGCGATTGCATTGCCGATATTGCCCGCGACAACGGCTTGCAGGCGCTGCCTTCGGCCACCAATTTCGTCACTGTCGATTGCGGCCGCGATGGCGATTATGCCAATCGGGTGCTCGGCGAACTTGCCCAGCGCGGCGTCTTCATCCGCAAGCCGATGACGCCCGGCCTCGACCACCATATCCGCATCAGCGTCGGACCCGATACCGAACTGGACATTCTGGCCGCGGCCCTGCCCGAAGCGCTTCAGGGTGCTGGATAGATCGCCACCTCGGCCCGCAACGGGCGATGGTTCGAGCCCAGATTGTCTCCGGCCTCCAGCGTCAGCAGCCGCGCATTGCCGCGCGTGAACACATTATCGATGGGTACGCCGAACGGTCCCAGTCGCACCGGCCATGTAGCCGGCATGGATGGCCCCGGAATCAATTGCTGCCGCTTGGCCAGCAGCGCCACCGGCTCGGTCCATGGCGCGGCATTGAAATCTCCGCCGAGCACCAGCGGCCCTTCGATCCTGCCTAAAATAGTATTGATCTCGCGCAGTTCCACCCATGAAGCCTGATCGAAATAGGGCTTGGACAGGTGCAGGCCGGCAATGGTGATGTCGTGTCCGTCGATGGTGATGCGCCCCGACACCAATCGCTCCAGCCGGAACGGGGGCACCTTGTCGATCCGCCCCTCCGAGATCGGGAAGCGCGAATGCAGCGAAATATCGCAGCTCGCGCTTTGTGAGCAGCCGATGCGGTAGGGCAAGACGCTGGCAAGCCGGTCGAGATAGTGCTCGATGCCGGGCGTTTCCATCACCAGCATGACATCCGGCGGATCGGCGATGATAGCCTCGACCAGCTCTTCCGCGCGGGCATTGCCGGTCAGGACATTGAAGCTGAGAAAGCGGAACGTCGCCATCGCCTCTTCCGTGGCCGGCGCCCGCCTTTCGTAATAGCTCCAGACCGAGGCCGCGCCATGCCCGGCGCCCACCAGCACCGCCAGCAGCACAAGCAGGCCGCGCCAGCGCGCGCCGCTTAGCATCGCCAGAACGGCCAGCACCAGTCCCGCCACCACGAGGTGAAAGCGCAGGCTTTGCAACAGCAATTCGCCCGGCAGGCCGGGCGTTGCCGAAACCACGGCGAGAACTACAATCAGGATTGCCGAAATGGCCAGTATTCCGCCGCGAAACTCCGCCTTGCTCAGCATCGGGCCCCCAGAATTCGGTGCGCAATGGCTAGAGCAGCTTCCAAACCGCCGCGCAAGCGTTTCTGCGATGCACGGAAGCCCGCTTGCCGGGCTTCCTTCCATCCGTCGTCATTGCCCGGCTCGTCCGGGCAATCCCGCTTGCGCTTTAGCCAGCCAGCGCGCCCTGTGCTGAGGCGCCGCGTTCGATCATCACCCGGTTGAGCGCGTTGAGATAGGCGCGCGCCGAGGCGACCAGTGTATCCGGCTCGGCAGCATTGCCCGAGGCGATCCGGCCATTCATCTCCAGCCTCACATGGGCCGAAGCCTGCGCGTCGGTGCCCCCGGTCACCCCGTCCACGGCATAGAGCACCAGATGCGGATTCTGTCCCGATGCCTGCTTGATGGCGTTGAAGATGGAATCCACCGACCCCGTTCCCTCATAGGACACGGCGGTTTCTTCGCCATCGATGGTCACCACCAGATTGCACTTGTGGATGCCGCCGGTCTTGCTGACCACTTCCATGTCCACCAGCCTGATCCGGTCGCCCACCGAGCCGACTTCGTCATCGACCAAGGCAATGATGTCGGCGTCATAGACGTGCTTCTTGCGGTCGGCCAGATCCTTGAACCGCTGGAAAGCTTCCTGGAAAGCATTGTCGCCCAATTCGTAGCCCAGTTCCTTGAGCTTGTCCTTGAAGGCGGCGCGGCCCGAATGCTTGCCCATGACCAGCGTGGTTTCCTTGATGCCGACGCTGGCCGGGGTCATGATTTCATAGGTCTCGGCATTCTTGAGCATACCGTCCTGGTGGATGCCGCTTTCATGGGCGAAGGCATTCTTGCCCACGATGGCCTTGTTGTACTGGACCGGGAAATTGGAGGCCGCCGAAACGATCTTGCTGGCGCGCGACAGATGCGTGCTCTCGATCTCGGTATAATAAGGCATGGCGTCGCCCCTTGTGCGCAGCGCCATCACCACTTCTTCCAGCGCCGCATTGCCGGCGCGTTCGCCCAGGCCATTGATCGTGCATTCGATCTGGCGCGCACCGCCCGCCACACCGGCCAGCGAATTGGCGACGGCCATGCCCAGATCGTCATGGCAATGCACCGAGAAGATCGCCTTGTCGGCGCCCGGCACGCTTTCGATGATCTCCTTGAACATGCGGAAATGCTCTTCGGGCACCGCATAGCCGACCGTATCGGGCAGGTTGATCGTCGTCGCACCGGCCTTGATCGCCGTTTCCACGCAGCGCTTGAGGAATTCCATCGGCGTGCGGGTCGCGTCCATGGCCGACCATTCCACATCGTCGATCAGGTTGCGCGCCTGGGCCACTGTGCGGGCGATGATCTCGATCACTTCGTCTTCGGTCTTCTTCATCTGGTGTGCCAGATGAATGGGCGAGGTGGAAACGAAAGTGTGGATGCGTCCCTGCTGGGCATGGCGCACCGCCTCCCCCGCCCGGTCGATATCGGCGCTGATTGCCCGCGCCAGCCCGGCGACCCGCGCGCGCTTCACATGCTTGGCCACCGCGACCACGGCCTCAAAATCGCCTACCGAGGCAATGGGGAAACCGGCCTCGATAATATCGACGCCCATCTCGTCCAGCGCGTCGGCCACCTGGAGCTTTTCTTCCAGCGTCATCGTCGCGCCGGGCGATTGTTCGCCGTCGCGCAGCGTGGTGTCGAAAATGAAAACGCGTTCTTTGTTGGAATTGGTGGCGGAAGCAGTCATTTCAGGCTCTTTTCTCATCGGCCCCGAGGCAATGGCTCGCTGGACCGGACATTTTTACTGTTCGGTTGATGGCGCATTCCCCTGACGACCCGTTCGGTTATCCGAACTGCCGGTGATCAGGGGCTGATAAGAAGGAGGAGCAGCGCGGGCAGCAGCAAAAGGCCGGCAGCGATCGCCAGCCTGGTCTGGACGACCTGCTGTTGTGCGATGGCAATGGCTTTGGCCTGGCGGCGTTGCATAGGGGTACGCTCTGGTACGCTAGTCTTCTGCAAGAAACATGCGCCAAACCATCCCGCCTTGCAAGGCCAATGCTCGGAATTTTCGGGATTTTATTTCGCCCCGCCCAGCGCCATGCCGGTTCGTGCACCATTGCCCGCGCGCTGGGCCTGCCATTGGCGGCGTCGGCGAACCGTCACCGCCCCGCTATTCGTCCAGGTCCAGCACGCCTTCCGCCACCACCACCGCATGGCCGCCTATGGCGCCATGGGTCAGCGCATCGTCCTGCTTGCGGAATTGCAGCGCGATCCGGCATGGTCGCCCCATCTCGACACCCTGCCGCAACACCCGGTCGAACTGGCCGCTGCCCGCTTCCTGCTCGGCCAGCAGCCCGATCAGCGCCGCAGCGGCCGAGCCGGTGCCGGGATCTTCGCCCAGCCCCATGCCGAACATACGCGCGGCAATGTCATTGTCTGGCTCGTCCGGCGTCAGCGTGAAGACATAGGCCGAATGATGATCGTGGTGGAACACCTCGTTCCATGCCGTCCGGTTGGCCGAGACGCGCCGCAGCACATCGGCATTGCGCACTGGCACCAGATGAAACGTCACCCCTGCCGAGAACACGGCCGGCTTGAACATGTCGCAGCCGATATCCTCGACCTCGATGCCCAGCGCCTGCGCCAATGCCAGCCTGTCGGCAAGATCGGCGATCCGCACCGGCAATTTCGGCAGCGCGAACCGCGCCTCGCCGCGCCGCCGATCGGTGCGCTCGAACAGGGCCGTCACCAGCCCCACCTTTTCCTCGATGCGCAGCGCCGACACCTTGTTCTGCAAGCCCAGCACCACCGCTGCGCCCACTGTAGGATGCCCGGCAAAGGGCAATTCTTCATAGGGCGTGAAAATCCGCACCGAAGCCGAATTGCGCTCGCGCTGCGGCTTGCACAGAAACACCGTCTCGCTGAGATTGAACTCGCGGGCAATGGCCTGCATCTCGCCATCGAGCAAGCCGTCCGCCTTCGGCACAACCGCAAGGGCATTGCCTTGCAGCGGATTCTGCGTGAACACGTCGAGGATCAGATAGGGCAGCTTCAATTCTATGCCTCCGGCAGCGCATAATCGGCGCGCGCCATGCCGAGATGGTCACAGAGCGCGTCCACCGCCACGCCATGGTCCTTGCGCCCCGGCAGCCCCGAAATCGTCAGCGCCCCGACAATACCCGCACCCTGCACACGAATGGGAAAGCCGCCGCCCGCGATCACGTAATCGGCCGGATCGGCGCCTGATTGCACGCTGAACGGCCCCTCGCCCCGCTCCAGCACCAGCCGATAGCTGGCGCGCTGGAACCTGCGCACCGAATTGATCTTGCGCCGCACCCATTCGGCATTGTCGGCGCTGGTCCCCGGCGTCGCCGAAAAGAACAATTGCCGGTCCCAGGTCCGCAGATCCACCACCAGCGACAGCCCCTCGGCCAGCGCTCGGGCGCGAATGGACGAGCCGATTTCGAACGCCACCGCCTCGTCGAACACGGACAGGACAAGCTTGTTTTCCTGCCGGATTACGCGGGCGATTTCGTCATTGTCACTCATGTCTTGCTCCTGCCACGAGCCGATGCCCGTCCCCTGATGCATAAAGCTCTAGAGCTTTTGCGGCGCGAGTTGAAGCCGTCCCGCCATCGCAACCAGGAGCACGCTGTGGCGCACATTCGCTCCAAAAGAAAACGGGGGCCGCAGCCCCCGTTCCCTCGTCTCTTAGTTCTTCGCCTTGTCCACCAGGGCGCCGGCCTTGATCCAGGGCATCATGTCGCGCAGCTTGCTGCCGACTTCCTCGATCGGATGCTCGTCGGCAAGGCGGCGGGTAGCCTTGAAGCGGGCGCCGCCGGCCTTGATTTCCTGCATCCACTCGGAGGTGAAGCGGCCCGACTGGATATCGTGCAGCACGCGCTTCATCTCGGCCTTGGTTTCCGAGGTGATGATGCGCGGACCGGTGACATATTCGCCCCACTCGGCCGTGTTGGAGATCGAGTAGTTCATGTTGGCGATGCCGCCCTGATAGATCAGGTCAACGATCAGCTTCACTTCATGCAGGCATTCGAAATAAGCCATTTCCGGCGCATAGCCGGCTTCCACCAGCGTTTCGAAACCGGCGCGGATCAGTTCCACCAGACCGCCGCACAGCACAGCCTGCTCGCCGAACAGGTCGGTCTCGCATTCCTCGCGGAAATTGGTCTCGATGACGCCCGAACGACCGCCGCCGACACCCGAGGCATAGGCCAGCGCGATGTCATGGGCATTGCCCGAAGCGTCCTGATGCACGGCGATCAGGCACGGCACGCCGCCACCCTTCTGATATTCGCCACGCACGGTGTGACCCGGGCCCTTGGGCGCGATCATGATCACGTCGACGCTGGACTTGGGCTCGATCAGGTTGAAATGCACGTTGAGGCCATGGGCGAAAGCCAGCGCGGCGCCGTCGCGGATATTGGGCTCGATATGTTCCTTGTAGATATCGGCCTGCAATTCGTCGGGCGTCAGCAGCATGATGACATCGGCCCAGGCGGAGGCTTCGGCGACGCTCATCACCTTGAGGCCTTCGCTCTCGGCCTTCTTGGCCGAAGCCGAACCGGGACGCAGGCCGACCGCCACATTGGTCACGCCGCTGTCGCGCAGGTTCAGCACATGGGCATGGCCCTGCGAACCGTAGCCGATAATGGCCACTTTCCGCGATTTGATGATGTTGAGATCGGCATCACGATCATAATAGACGCGCATTGGGGCACTCCCTCGGAAAAGCGGCTTGTTATGTGTTTGTCTTGGCGCCGTAAAGGGCCAGGAACTGGTCCGTTGCGATCTTCACATCGGCTTCGACGTTGGATTCGACATTGGATTGGGTGAGGCCCTTGTCGCCGAGCAGCAGACGGATTTGCACGTCGCGCACGACCAGGCCAAAAAAACTGCGATAGGCTTCCTCGCTGGAGGTAAAGCGCAACAGGCGCGCATCGCGCGCCGCCTCAAGAATCGGTTTCAGCCGGCGGCGGATCGCCATCGGGCCGTTTTCGAGCACGATATTGCCCAGGCTGTCCTTTTCCTGCGCCGCATGCGTGACCGCGGTGCGGTTCAGCGTGATCGACACTTCCCCGATGATCGTGGTCAGCAGGTCGCGCGCGAATTGTTCCAGGCTGGAGCGCAGCGTCTTGGCGCTGAGATGGGTCCGATCCACGAAGGGCATGCGCACCTTGGCCGCCTGCCATTGCACCGTGGCCGTCAACAGCCCCTCGCGGTCGCCGAACCATTTATAGAGGGTCTCCTTGGAGCAAGACGCCCGCCGCGCCACCGCCGTCATGGTCAGCCCGTCGCCATTTTCGACGAGCAGGTCCAGCGCCGCCGTCAGCACGGCCTGCTGGCGGGGGGTGAACGTCTCCTCAATGACCTTGATGGCCAGCGCCACGGGAACTCCTCCAAACCGGCGCGCAAAAGCCGCGCCACATTTTCCTGAGCAGGCGTACCGTACGGTACGGTTCTAGGCAAGCCCCTTTCTGCCTCGCTCCACGAAATGACTTGGATGAACGAGTCCGCCATGATCCAAAGTCTTTGGCGAATATCGCTGAAAAACTTCACCCAGATCTGCAAAGTGCGATTATTGCCCCTCCGCGGCACCTGCGCCAGGGAAACGGCGTCTACCGCTGCTGACGGCCGCAGCGTCTCCCGCGATACGGAGCGACCTTCTCACCGCGAATTCTTTCCCGCCTGTTCGGCAGAAAAAAGCCATAGGACAAGCAAGTTCGACAAGCGGCAGGTTTTCGTGACCACGCACACAATGTGCCAGTTGGGCCTGCTCAAGGATCCGACGATCGCTCCCGGATCTATGGCCCTCATCGCCGCCAATTTAATGCGCCTATCCTGGCCTCGGACGCAGATCGCGGCGACGGCCGTCGGCGCGTCAAGGCCAATTGTGTTCAGCTGCGCATGCGCCCTACCAGCCTAGCCGACTTTCCATCCGGCGGGCGCTTTCGCGTACCAGCGACACCAGATTCGGCTCCTGCTGATGCACCTTGTTTTCCGGAACCACGATCGACATGGTCGCCTGACATATGCCGGATTTGTCGCAGACTGGCGCCGCAATGCAGGCCACGGCGAAGTCGGATTCCCCCGCCTGGATGGATAGCCGCTGTTGAAGCGCCTGCCGAGCACTGGTGGCGAGCACATGGGGGTCGGTTTCGGCGCGGCCCGTCGGTGACGGGCGAGCGATACGCCGGAACAATTCTACCAGCTCGTCCTCTTCCATATAGCCGACCAGCAGCCTGCCAGAGGCCGACCAATTGAGCGGTGTGCGTGAACCCACGCGGGAGGTAACCGAAAAGGCGCCGCTGCCTTCTTCCATGGCCAGTACGATCATCACGTCCTGGTCGCGGGCGCAGACCTGCACCGTTTCTCCCGAAGCGCGGGCCAGCTCGTGCATCTCCCGGGTCGCCGCTCCCAGCAGGTCCAGATTCCGCGCATAGGACAGCCCATAATGGTAGAGGCGGCGACCGAGGCTGATCGTTCCGTCCCGGTTGCGGTCAAGCAGGTTCTTTTCCACCAGATCGTCGATGATTGTATAGACCGTCGAAATCGGCGCGCCGACGGCGCGCGCAATCTCGTAGGCCGTGGCCTCCTGTTCGGCCTCCTGCAGATGGTCGAAAATCTGCAATGCGCGGTCGATGCCGCTGGTGCGTGAACGCCGTGCCCCGCTCGATTTCGTGTCAGTCATGGGCGTTTCCGTTCGACACGGCCGCTGGCTAGTCCGGCCACTTGAGGATGTTCTTCTCCTGCGCCAGCAGATGCTGGGCATGCGGGGTGCTTATGGTCTCGTTCGAGCGGCGGGCACGATCAAGTTCCTCCAGCAGCCGCGCGGCGACGATGCTCTCTTCATCCGGGTGCAGATTGCACGGATCCAAGAGTAAATAACCCTGCTCGGCCTCATGGTCACGCACAATCACCGGGTGCGGGCCGCTGGCCAGCATGCTGGCCAGATCCCAGGCGGTAACGCGAGCCGCTTCCGGGTCCACCACGACTTTCAGCCGGTCAAGCGGATTGCCCGTCGGATCGGGCACGATGTGCGCGGTGATGCCGTCCCTGCCCGTCAGTGTCTTTAGCCAAAGATCGAGTGCCCGTCGTTCGCGGGCGCGGATGCCGGCATGGTCGCGGTTCTTCCATGCCTGCAAGGCGGCAATGACGCCCGCAACACCCTCCTTGCCCACTTTCATGCCGCGCCCGATGCCGCGATTTTGCAGGTATATGTTGCGGATAAAGTCCTTGCGACCAGCGCAGATGCCAGAGGTCGGGCCGCCGAGGAACTTATGGCCCGAATAGAGCACCACATCGGCGCCGTCGGCCAGGAAGCGCCGCAGGTCATATTCCGATGCCGCATCGACGATGACCGGAACGCCGCGAGCATGGCAGATATCGGCGAAGGTCTTGAGGGGAATCTGTCCGTAGTCGACCACGTGGTGCGAAACGACGTAGACAGCTGCCGCCGTCCGCTCGCTGATGGCGCCATCAAGCTGATAGCCATGCGCACTGGTCGCCTGACCGACCGGCACGACCTTGGCACCGGCAAGACGGATCGCCTGATCGACCGGCGCGCCGTAGCTCACGATATGGCCGGCCTGGATCAGCACTTCGTTGCGCAAGGTGCCGGTATCGGGCAATTGCTCGATGGCCCATAGATTATTGCCGGTCATCGCTGCGGCCACCGCCAGGCTGATACCCGCCGAGCATGACGCGGTGACAAAGCCGGCCTCGGCGCCGGTCAACTCGGCAATGGTGTGGCTGGCCTGCCGGAGCAGGTCACCCATTTCGACGAATTCCGTCATCACCCGGGTTACCGCGGTCACGGCCTCGGGCACCACGATCGATGCGCCGAGCGAGGTCATGGTGCCCGAAACGTTGATCACCGGCCGCAATCCCAGTTCGGCCCGAATGTCGTCGTCGGACGCCTTGGTCATTTGCTGTTCCCCCCTAATCAAATGCCACGATGGCTTCGATTTCGACAGTAATCTGGTTTGGAAGCGATCCGAAGCCAACTGCCGAACGCGCGTGGACGCCCTTGTCGCCGAACACGGCCAACATCAAGTCCGAGCAGCCGTCGATCACCGCCGGATGGTCGTTGAAATCCGGCACCGCGTTGACCATGCCGAGCAGCTTGACGATGCGGCGCACCCGGCGAAGGTCGCCGAGCGCGGCTTCCAGAACCGCGATCAGATTGATGCCGGTCAGCCGCGCATGGGCATAGGCGTCCTCAAGCGAAACGTCTCCGCCCACCTTGCCCTTGTGCAGGCGCCCATTGACCTCGCTTGGCCCCTGGCCCGACAGAAACAGCAGCTTGTCCTCGGTCACATGGGTGACGAAATTGGCGATCGGCGCTGGCGCTGCCGGCAGGACGATCCCCAGCGCCGCAAGGCGCTCATAGGGGCTGGCATCGGGGCGCGCGGCAAGCTCGGAATCACTCATGGGATACAACTCCGGATCAGGCGAGTTCGCCGTGTCGAATACAGGCGACGTGATGATTGCCACCGACATGCTCGACAGGTGGAACTACGCTGGCGCAGGCCTCGATGGCCATTGGACAGCGGGTGCGAAAGACACAGCCCGAAGGCGGGTTGATGGGCGAAGGAATGTCGCCGGCCAGCGGCACATGGGTTCGTTTGCGGGTCGGGTCCGGTATCGGCGCGGTCGCCAGCAGGGCCCGCGTATAAGGGTGCCGTGGTTGGGCATAGACCTGGCGCGACGGCCCCCGCTCCATCACCCGGCCCAGATACATCACCACCACCTCGTCGCAGAGATATTCCACCACGCTCAGGTCATGGGCGATGAACAGCATGGTCAGGCCCAGTTTGCTCTGCAATTCGCCGAGCAGGTTGAGCACCTGAGCCTGCACCGACACGTCGAGCGCCGAAACCGGCTCGTCGGCCACGATGAAGTCTGGTTCCACTGCGATAGCACGGGCAATGCCGATGCGCTGGCGCTGGCCACCGGAGAATTCATGCGGAAAGCGACGCGCATATTCGGTGGGCAGGCCCACCAGCGTCATCAATTCGTCCACCCGCGCCTTGCGCGCCGCGCCGCGTGGATAGCCGCAGGCATCCAGCGCCTCGCCCAGGATGGCGTCGATCCGCATGCGCGGATTGAGGCTCGAATAGGGATCCTGGAACACGATCTGCAACCGCTTGCGCCAGGCGCGCATATCGCGGCCATTGAGCGCAAAAATGTCGGTACCATCGAAGATGGCCTGGCCTTCGGTCGGCTCCACCAGGCGCAGGATGGAGCGTCCGACAGTGGTCTTGCCCGAACCGCTTTCGCCCACCAGCCCCACCGTGCTGCCGCGGCGGATATCGAAGCTGACATCCTCCACGGCATGGACCACGCGGCCATTGCGGCCCGGGAAACGCTTGACCAGGCCCCGCAGGCTGAGCAGCGGCTTGTCGTCGATTGGCTCGCTCATAGCTCATGGCTCCGGATACAGCGCGAAAAGGTTCCGGGTACCGCTTCAATCAGCGGTGGCAGGGCGCTGCGGCAGGCTTCGATGGCCATAGAGCAACGCGGCTCGAACGCGCAGCCTGGCGGCAGATTGGTAATGGGCGGCACCGACCCGGGGATGGAATAAAGCGCCCGTCGCGCCCCATCGACACCCAGATCGCGGCTGGCGTCGGGCGTACAGGCCAGCAGACCCTTGGAATAGGGATGGCGCTGATGGGCGAAAAGATCGTTGACCGGCGCCTGCTCCACCACGCGCCCGCCATACATCACCACCACGTCATGGGCGATCTCCGCCACCACACCCAGATTATGGGTAATGAACATGATCGACATGTCGAACTGGGCCTGCAGGCGCTGCAGCAGGTCGAGGATCTGCGCCTGGATGGTCACGTCCAGCGCCGTGGTCGGCTCGTCGGCAATCAGCAGCGATGGATTGCAGCTCAGCGCCATGGCGATCATCACCCGCTGGCGCATGCCGCCCGACATCTGGTGCGGATAGTCGTCCAGCCGCCGCGCCGCATCGGGAATTTCCACGTGCCGCAGCATTTCCAGCGCCCGCGCCCGGGCTTCTGCCCGGTTGAGCGTGGTGTG
This sequence comes from Devosia faecipullorum, assembly GCF_015158295.1. GTDB lineage: Bacteria > Pseudomonadota > Alphaproteobacteria > Rhizobiales > Devosiaceae > Devosia > Devosia faecipullorum. Next base: position 778,570 of record NZ_JACDXV010000001.1, read on the forward strand.
TAGGGCAATCATCTCGCCGATCTGGTCGCCCACCGTATAGAGCGGGTTGAGCGAGGTCATCGGCTCCTGGAAGATCATGGCGATTTCGCTGCCGCGCATGGCGCGCATCTGCCGCGGGCTGAAGCGCGCTAGGTCATGCACGGCGCCGGCGCGATCACGGAACAGCACTTCGCCGCTCTCGATGCGCCCCGGCTTGGCCAGAAGGCCCATGACTGAAAGGCTGGTCACCGATTTGCCGGACCCGGATTCGCCCACCACGGCCAGCGTCTTGCCGCGCTTGAGGTCGAAGGTCACGCCATCGACGGCCTTGGCCGTCAGGTGCCGGCCCTTGAACCAGGTCTTGAGGTCGCGGACAGATAGGATCGTGTCCTGTGCCAGGGGCGCGCTCATGCCGAGCCTCCGCAATAGGGGCAGTTCCGCCCGGTCGTTAAGCGATTATCGAGCATCACACGTCCTTGGCGAGGCGCGGGTCGAGGAAGTCGCGCAGCCCGTCGCCCACCAATTGCAGGGATAGAACGGCCATGATGATGGCGCCGCCGGGGAACCACATGATCCAGGGAGCCTGTTCCATGTATTGGCGGCCCGCCGAGATCATCGTGCCCCAGGTGGGAATGTCGGGCGAAATACCGACGCCCAGGAATGACAGGCCGGCTTCGGCCAGGATCGCATTGGCGAAGATGAAGGTCGCCTGCACCAGCAGCGGCGAAGTGATATTGCGCAGCACGTGGCGCACCAGCGTCACCTGCGTCGGCACGCCCAGCGCCCGCGCCGCCTCCACATAGGGCAGTTCGCGGATCACCAGCGTCGAGGCGCGCACCACGCGGGCCAGGCGCGGCGCATAGACCACGCCGAGCGCGATCACCACATTGATGGCCGAAGCGCCCAGCGCCGCCACCAGCGCAATGGCCAGAAGGATGTCGGGGAACGCCATCATGGCATCGATCAACCGCGATACCGGGGCGTCGAGCTTGCGGAAAAAGCCCGCCATCAGCCCCATGAACACGCCGATGATCGAGGCGAAGATCACCACGGCAAAGCCGACGGCGATCGACGTGCGGCCCGAATAGAGCACCCGGGTGAAAATATCGCGCCCCAGATCGTCAGTGCCGAACAGGTGCAGCCAGCTCGGCGGCTGCATGCGATTGCGTACGGCCAGTTGCGCTGGGTCATAGGGCGAGATCAGCGGCGCCAGCAGCGACAGCGCGATCAGGGTGACCAGCACCACCAGCCCCGCCATGGCCGTCGGCCGGCGGGCCATCTTCATCAGCAGATTGGGTTCGCGGAACCCGCTTTGAGCAATAGCGGCCATCAGTAACGCACCCGCGGATCAACGATGAGATAGAGCATGTCGATGATGAAATTCACCAGCACATAGAGGCCGGCCACCACCAGCAGCGCTCCCTGGATAACGGGATAGTCGCGCCGCAACACGGCCGAGACGATCAGGCTGCCGACACCGGGCAAGCCAAACACCGTCTCGGTGACAATGGCGCCCGAGATCAGCAAAGCCGCGGTCAATCCAACCACGGTCAGAATGGGAATGAGCGCGTTCTTGAGCGCATGCTTGACCACCACGCGCCATTCGCTCATGCCCTTGGAACGTGCGGTGCGCACATAGTCGTCATTGAGAACATCGAGCATCGAGGCGCGGGTAAAGCGGGTGATCAGCGCCGAGCTGATCAGGCCCAGCGTCACCGCCGGCAGCACCAGATGGTGCATGCGCTCGGCAAAGCTGGCGCCGGGCCCGCCATAGCCGGAAGCATCGAACCAGCCCAGTTGCACGGCAAAGACCTGCATCAGCACCAGGCCAAGCCAGAAACTGGGGATGGAGGCGGCAAACATCGCCATGGTCGTCGCCGCCTGATCGAAGAACGAGCCGCGCCAATGGGCCGACAGCACCCCCACTGGCAGGGCGATCAGCATGGCGATTGCCAGCGAGAACAATGTCAGGAAAAACGTCGGCTCCGCGCGCTGCATCAGCGCCTCGGTCACCGGCATATTGAGAAAGATCGACTGTCCGAAATCGCCCCTCAGGATGCCTCCCACATAGGAGACGAATTGCTCGGGGATCGAGGCATTGAGCCCCAGCCGCTCGCGCAGGCTTTCAATATCGGCGGCGGTGGCGTCGGGACCGAGCATCACCGCTGCCGGGTCGCCCGGGGTGACGCGCACGATCACAAAGACGATGGCCACGACCAACGCCATCACCACCAGCATCCCAAGGATGCGGTTGAGTGCGGAACGAACCATAAAATGCTCCTCTGGACCCGCTCTGGCTCCGGCCGGGCCGGAGCCGCGCGTGCTGATGCCGCCGCAGCCCGAAGGTTGCGGCGGCGCTCGGTCAGCTTACGGCGCGGTGACGTAGGCGTTCCAGAAATACGGCCACGGTGCCGGGGTCACGCCGTCCAGTTCTGAAGACTGGGCAGCCAGAGCATTGAAATTGCCCACCTTGTAGGAGGGAGCTTCGTCGTAGATGACCTTCTGGACTTCCGCGAACAGGGCGATGCGCTTGGCCGGGTCGCTTTCGGCATTGAAGGCATTGACGGCGGCGTGCTTGGCCTCGCTTACCCACCAGCCGGGCGACGCATCCGACATCACCGCGTTCAGCGATGGCTCCGGCAGGAACGGGCTGTGGGTGATATAGATATCCCAGAGCGCGGAATCCGCGCGGTTGGTGGTGAGGGTCGCCCATTCCACGACGTCGAGCTGCACCTTGAAGCCGGCGAGTTCGAGATAAGCCTGGGCCACCAGCGCCATCTTGTAGTGGAATTCATACTGGCGGCTGGTCAGGATGCGCACGGGCGAGCCGTCATAGCCGGCTTCGGCCAGCAAGGCCTTGGCGGCTTCGGTATCGCCCATGGGCTTGTACGCCTCGGTGCCGGCATCGGTGTGCCACACGAAGCTGTCGGGATACCAGGCGCCGTCCACCGAGAAGAAGTCATCCGAGCCAAAGGCGGCCAGCATCATGTCCTCGGGCGCGAGCGCTGCCTGGATGGCCTTGCGGTTGCGGATGTCCGAATTGAGCCCCTCCTTGGTGTTCATTACGAACATCGGCCAGCCGAACGGAGCCAGCAAGACCGGGTCGGTCGCGCCATCGGCGATTTGCTGGAACGACTCGACCGGCAATTGGTCGACATAGTCGTACTGGCCGGCCATGGCCACGCCGATACGGGTGCTGGGGTCCGGCACGGGAACGAAACGGATCTCGTCCAGATACTGGTTGCGGGCGCCGCCATAACCGTTGGGCTCGCCGCCCAGCGACTGGTAGCCATCGAAGCGCACCAGCTGAATATATTGGTCAGGCACACGCTCCTGCAGCTTGTAGGGGCCGGTGCCGACAAAGGTTTCCAGCGGGTCCTGTTCGGCATTGGCAGCCGGGATCACGATGGCGGCAGCATTGTTGAACGACAACAGCGCGACCAGAGGCGCATAGGGCGCACTGAGCGTGATGGTTACGGTGGCATCGTCGGTCGCTGCGATGCTGGTGATCACTTCGGCGGCCTGCTTGCCGCGGGTCGCGATACGCGTCCAGCGCTGCAGGGACGCCACCACATCGGCTGCGGTCATGACGCTGCCATCATGGAACTTGATGCCGGTGCGCAAGGGGATCGTATAGGTCAGGCCGTCTTCCGAAATGGTAGGCAGTTCGGCAGCCAGCAGCGGCGTCGCGCCCCACTTGGCATCGAAGGTGTAGAGCGTTTCGAACATATGCTGGCTGATGATGCCGACCAGGTCAGCCGTGGACGCCATCGGATCCAGGGTCGGCGGCTCGCCGACAGTGGCGACGTCAATCGTGCCGCCCTGGGTCTGGGCGAAAGCAGCAGCGTTCACCGACAGAAGTGCCGCGATACTGGTGGCCGCAAGCAATGCCATCTTGTTCATTAAAGTTCCTCCGCATTCCATTATTGTGGAATATATTTCGTAGTTGCGATGTAAAATGTCATCGTCACTTGTTGCCGTCAAGTATATCGGGACAACCGATACTTCCCGGGCCGCACGCCAACCACCACCCTGTCAGTGGCCAGGGCCAGGGCCATCTACAGCCCGAACGTCCCGGATCTGGTGCTATAGCCGCCTCGTTCCAACGGTTCGGGCATTGTCAACCAGGCCGCTATCTCGTTGTGACACCTGAATTTTGGTTCGCGCGGATTGTTGCCGTCCAGGCATGAATGACGTCCCAGCGTGTTGTAGAACTCGCTGATGTACTGGACGATGGCAGCGTTCAATTGCGTGCCTGTGGATCATTTCTGCCGCTGGCTCACGAAGAACTGCGCAGCCTTTTTACGATATCCCGCCCGCCCAGAAGTGCGCTTCTATCAAGGCAAAGGCGCTCGTTCTCGCGGGCCAGATTCGCCTGCCGCGCCGACTGTAAATCAGTTGGCCAATAGCTTGCTGGCCACTTGCCAGATGTGGACTTGCCCATCCCCGGATCGGCAGCACCCTGCTCACGCGAAAGGCCTCTGGTCGGCGTAAAACCGGCACAAATCCACCCGACGCCAGCCTCCTAAATTCTCAGCCCGGTGGTCCAAGATCGGGTCAATCGCCGTGCGGCGGACTTTGCCAAAATCTGGCAGAGGCACGGGAGCTTGGGTCACCAGGCTTTTTCTATTTGTCAGTCTTCGGACTACGGCGGGCGGCTAGATGACTTGGCGCTTCCACAGCACCATGAAACGTCCTAAGCCAGCGTCAAATATCAAACCCGGACTTATTGCCATGACCGATACCGTCCTCGACCGTTTTCTCCGCTATGTCGCGATCGACACCCAGTCGGACCCCAATTCGCTGACCCAGCCCTCGACCGAGAAGCAGAAAGATCTCGGCCGCCTGCTGGAAGCGGAATTGCAGGCCATCGGCCTTGCCGACGCCCATCTCGACGAACATGGCTATGTCTATGCCACCATTCCGGCCAACACCGACAAGCCGGACGTGCCGGTCATCTGCTTTTGCGCCCATATGGATACCGCGCCCGATTTCACCGGCACCGACATACGCCCGAAACTGCATCGGAATTATGCCGGAGGCGACATCGCGCTGGGCAATTCCGGCCGCGTGATCCGCGTCGCCGAGCATCCCGAACTGAACAACCAGATCGGCAATGACCTGATCACCACCGATGGCACGACCCTTCTGGGCGCGGACGACAAGGCCGGCATCGCCGAAATTGTCACCGCCGCCGAAATCCTGCTCAACGACACCTCGATCCGCCATGGCGCCATCCGCCTGCTCTTTACCACCGATGAGGAAATCGGTCGCGGCGTGGACAAGGTCGATCTCGAAAAGCTCGGCGCCCGCTTCGCCTATACGCTGGATGGGGAAACCGCCGGCACCATCGAAGATGAAACCTTTTCCGCTGACATGCTGGTGCTGGACATTACCGGCGTCGCCATCCATCCCGGCTTTGCCAAGGATCGGATGGAAAACGCCATCAAGATCGCCTCCGCTATTGTCGCCCGCCTGCCCCGCAACGTCGCCCCCGAAGGCACCGAGGGCCGCGACGGCTTCGTCCATCCCGTCGATATTTCCGGTTCCATGGATCAGGCGCAACTCAGCCTCATCGTCCGCGATTTCACCGAGGCCGGGCTCGCTGAAAAGCATCTCATGGTCGAAGACATTGCGCGCGATGTGCTGACCGGCTTCCCCGGATCATCCTTCACCGCCACGCGCAAGCAGCAATATCGCAATATGAAAGTGGTGCTCGATCAGCACCCCGAAATCGTCGACAACGCCGTCGAAGCCATTCGCCGCGCTGGCGTGGATCCCATTCGCGGCTCGATCCGCGGCGGAACCGATGGCTCGCGCCTTTCCTTCATGGGCCTGCCCTGCCCCAACATCTTCGCCGGCGGCCACGCCTTCCACTCCCCCCTCGAATGGATCAGCCGTCAGGACATGGAAAAGGCGGTAAGAACTGTGATCGAGCTGGCCAAAATCTGGGAAGAACGCGCCTGACGCCGAAACAGGCGTTTTGCGCGACCGAAACAACTCCGACAAAACGCCCGGCTCCATCGCTCCCTCGCCCCTCCGGGGAGAGGGATGGGGTGAGGAGAAAAGGAACTTCGACGGCAGCGTTTCCATCCTCCACACACGCAATCCCATCCTGCGTCACCACCGGGCTTGTCCCGGTGGTCCACGCCGCCACGAACCGGGTCGCCAAAAACGCCGGACAGCCCCCTGCTCAGCCCCGATACCCCAACACCCGGTCGGCAATGCGTGCATTGCGTCCCGCCACGATGCCGGGGATCAGCAGCGCGTCCACCAGCCACCACAACCCGACGATGACCCAGAGAAAGCTCAGGAAGCCGAAGCTGACCAGTGACAGGACCAGAATGATGGTGGAGAGCGCCAGCATGACCAGCCCGCTCAGCGGCCTGCCCAGATAGAAGCGGTGCGCGCCGACATAGCCGAGAAAGGCCCAGAGCACATAGGCTACCAGCAATGATTTCTTCTCGATGTCGTATTGGGCATAGGCGCGATCGAGTGTCATCTCTTCTCCTTGCATTGTCAGTTCATCTGGTATTGCTGCGGCCTCCGTTCAAGTCCGGCGATTTCCGGCGTAAACATAGTGCCCCCGCCCCAATCCTGCCCCGAATATGGGGCCAAACAATCCAGCAAAAAGAGACCCGACCATGCCCAACGACCCCCAAACGCTGATTGGTCTTGCCGTCGGCGCGGTCATTGTCGTCTGGCTCGTCTTTTCGGTATTGCGCAAACTCTTCGGCCTTGCCCTGCTTGCCGCCATCGTCCTTGGCGCCGCCGTGCTGTGGTTCAATCCCGGCCTGGCCCAGCTCGCATGGACCAATCTGCAAGCCTTCCTCGGCACCCGCTGATCGCTGCCATGCGAAACCCGCAACGCGGCCTGCCATTCATCGGCACTTGCCGATGAAGCACAAAAGAGGCATTTAGCACTCCAGAACCGTCCTGCCTTTTTCCGCCAAGGAACCATCATGTCCAAGCTGATGTCGCCCATTGCCCTGCGCGGCCTTACTCTGCGCAATCGCACTGTCGTCGCCCCCATGTGCCAATATTCAGCCGTGGATGGCTTCGCCAATGACTGGCACATGGTCCATCTTGGCCGCTTCGGCATTGGCGGCTTTGGCCTCGTGATCCTCGAAGCAACAGGCATCCTGCCCGAAGCCCGCATTTCCTATGGCGATCTTGGTCTGTGGAAGGACGAGCATATCGCCCCTCTCGGCCGCATCGTCGATTTCCTCCATTCTCAGGGCGCGGCAGCCGGTATTCAGCTCGCCCATGCAGGGCGCAAGGCCTCGACGCCGGTTTCATGGCGCGGCGCCGCCGACCTCGCCACCGATGAACAGCGCCACGCTGCCGGCTACGAGCATTGGCTCCCCGTTGCTCCGAGCGCAGAATCGCATGATCCCGCCAATGCCGATTACCAGGTTCCCGCCAAACTGGACGCGGAAGGCATTGCCCGCGTCATCGACGGCTTCGTCGCCGCCGCGCGGCGCGCCGATCAGGCCGGTTTCGACACGGTCGAAATCCACGCCGCCCATGGCTATCTGCTCAACCAATTCCTCTCCCCGCTCGCCAATCACCGCACCGACGCCTATGGCGGCTCCCGCGAAAATCGCATGCGGCTGGTTCTGGAAGTGACCGAAGCCGTGCGCGCCGTCTGGCCCGAGCACAAGCCGCTGCTGGTCCGTCTTTCTGTCAGCGATAATGCCGAGGGTGGCTGGAGCGTCGAGGACAGCGTGGCGCTGGCCCTCGAACTCAAGGCGCGTGGCGTCGATGCCATCGATTGTTCCAGTGGCGGGCTCGCCCAGGGGCGCATCCAGTCCGCCCCCTCCTATCAGGTGCATTTCGCCCACGCGGTGAAGTCCGGCGCGAACATCCCCACCATGGCGGTTGGCGTGCTCGGCGACTTTGCCGCTGCCGAAACCATTCTTGAAAACGGCGAGGCCGATTTCATTGCCCTGGCCCGCGGCGCTCTCGCCGATCCCAACTGGCCGCTCCATGCCAATACGGCCCTTGGGGGTGATCATTCCATCTGGCCGGTTCAGACCCGCCGGGTCGCCGATTATGACCGGATGATCGCGGCCGCCAGGGTTTGACATCTGGCCTGGCCGAAATGTTGGCAATGTGTTGGCACTTGGCCGTCAGATGATGACCTGCGTCCCGATTTCGACGACTCTGCCGGTGGGAATGTGAAAATATTCGGTGGCATCGCTGGCATTGCGCGCCATGCGGATGAACAGCCGGTCCTGCCAGAAGCCGAACAAGCCCTTGCGCTCGCCCAGTTTCAGCGAGCGCCGGGACAGGAAGAACGACGTGGACATGATGTCGAACTTCCAGCCCAGCTTCCGCGCCAGCGCCAAGGCCTTGGGAATATTGGGGCTTTCCATGAAACCGAAGGTCACCACCACCCGGAAGAACAGTTCGTTATAGGCGTCAATGGTCACCTTTTCGTCGTCCGGCACGCGCGGCGAGGTCGAAGTCCGCACTGTCAGGATCACGTTCTGCTCGTGCAACACCTTGTAATGCTTGAGAGAATGCAGAAGTGCCGTCGGCGCACCCTCGACATCCGAGGTCAGGAAAATCGCGGTGCCCGGCACGATGGTCGGCTTCTTCTTGGCCAGATTATTGACCAGAAATTCCAGCGGCACCTCGTCGCGCCGTGTCTTGTCCGACAGCCGCTTCCGCCCCGCCATCCAGCTCCACATGATCACCGCGACGAAAGCCGCGACCACGGCCGGCACCCAGCCGCCCTGGAACAATTTGGCGGCATTGGCGGCAAAGAACGAGCCGTCGATCACCAGAAAGAGCAGCGCGAAACCGACGACGACGGCGGGATGCCATTTCCAGTTGCGCCACATCACCACGACCAGCAACGCCAGCGTCACGATCATGACGCCTGACACCGCGATACCATAAGCATTTGAAAGCGAAGCAGAACTTCCAAAGGTTGCCACGAGGATCAGCACGCCGATCATCAGCATGGTGTTGATCTGGGGCATGTAGATCTGCCCGCTCTGGGTCGCCGAAGTGTGTTGCACCACCATGCGCGGCAGCATGTTGAGAGCAATGGCCTGCTGGGTAAGACTATAGGTGCCGGTGATCACCGCCTGGCTGGCAATGATGGTCGCCAGTGTCGCCAGAATGACAAAAGGCAGCAGCGCCCATTCCGGCTGCATCTGGAAAAACGGGCTCGCCACATTCTCGATTCCGGCATTCAGCACAAAGGCGCCTTGGCCGAAATAGTTAAGCAGCAAGCACGGGAAGACCAGCGAAAACCAAGCCAGAACAATGGGTTTGCGGCCAAAATGCCCCAGATCGACATAGAGCGCTTCGGCGCCGGTCACCGCCAGGAAAACCGCCCCCATGACCACGAAGGCGATGCCGAAATGATTGAACAGGAAGCCGAAGCCCAGCAACGGGTTAAGTGCCTGCAGCACCGACGGATAGTCGATGATCTGTACCAGCCCGGAAAAACCCAACACCAGAAACCAGACGGCGGTAATGGGGCCGAACACGATCGCCACTTTCGCGGTGCCGAAGCGCTGTACCGCAAACAGCCCCACAATGAGCACCAGCGTGATCGGCACCACCCAGCGCCCCATTCCGGGCGCCACCAACTCCATGCCTTCGACCGCCGAAAGCACTGAAATTGCTGGGGTAAGCAAGGCATCGCCATAGAACATCGCCGCGCCGAGCACGCCGAGCACGGTGATCCAGGCCGGCGGATTGGTGAAGGTCTTTCGTGCCAAAGCCATCAGGCTCAGCGTGCCGCCCTCGCCATTATTGTCGGCGCGGGTAACAAAGAAAATGTACTTCAGCGCCACCGTCAGCGTCAGCGTCCAGACGATCAGCGACAGCAGACCGAGGATTTCGATATCGGTCGATGTCGCGCCGGGCCGCACATGCGTCGCCTGGCGAAAGGCATAGATCGGGCTGGTCCCGATATCGCCATAGACCACACCGATGGCGCCAAGTGTTAGAAGCGGCAAGCTGCTTTTTTTGTGGCTTGCCAGCGGGTTCGCCACGTCGCCAGCATGTTGGCCGGCATTGTCAGTGCGCGTCATGAGCTTTGGCGCTCTCGTTGTTTCAAGGCGGGCGCCGCTATACACCCGCCGCCCGAGACAAACAACACCCCGACCGGCGAATGGTTCAAAAGCCGGCAGGGATCGTCCCTTTCGGAGCGATCCCTGCCAGACAAACGATGATTTGGAGGCCTTCGCGAAGTTACGCGGCGGCGCGGGCAGCCTTGGCGGCATTGCCCCACCAGGTGAGCTGGTCGAGCATATCCTTGGCCGAGTTGCCGATCGAGGCTTCAATATCCGCCAGCGATTTCGTACCGCCGAAACCGGGATGAACGGACATGAAATCGGCGCCGGCAATGTGAACAGCCGAGCGTGTGGAAACCATCTGCAATTCCACGCCGATGGTGCGCAGGTTCTCGACGGCGCGGGCTCCACCCACGCTGCCATAGCCGATCGCGCCGAACGCCTTCTGGTTCCAGTTGGTATAGGCCTGATCGATCGCGTTCTTCAGCGCACCGGTAATCGCGCGGTTATATTCGGCGGTGACAAAGATATAGCCATCGAACTCGGAGATCTTTTTCTGCCACTTCACGGCATTGGCGTTCTGCGATGGCGCCCACGCATTGGAGGCGACTTCGTCAAAGAACGGCAGGTCGAATTCGCGCAGATCGACGATTTCGGCTTCGATTTCGGGGCGTTCATTGGCCTTGTCCAGAATCCACTTGGCAGGGATTTCACCGAAGCGCGTGGCGCGGGTGGACGAGATGATGATGCCGATCTTGAGCTTGGACATTAAACTGCCCTCCTTGGTAACAAATCGTAACTGAGGCGGTATATGTGCCTGCCACCGAATTGCTCAAGAGGGCACCGTTCTGTCAGCGAGGGACAAATAGGTGCCCCGGTTACATTTTTGTAAGCATTTGCAATATAAGGAATTTTTTAGCAGCCACGACCTACGGACCTCCATCCGCAGGCGAATGCGCTCATTTCCCAAACGGATTGTTCTCGGTGTACGAACGACGCCGGCTAGTCTTTCAGCACGGCGATATAGCGCCGCGTAGCCTCGGCAAACCCCATCAGCAAGGCATCGGCGGTCAATCCGTGCCCGATGGACACCTCGGCCACGCCGGGCACCGCTGCCTGGAACGCCGGCAGGTTATCCAGCGTCAGGTCATGTCCGGCATTCACCCCAAGTCCCGCCGCCTTCGCCGCACGACAGGTTTCCGCCAGATCGCTCAGCGCCGCCTGTGCCGCTACGGTATTGTCGTAGCAGGCTCCATAGGGCCCGGTGAACAATTCCACCCGATCGGCGCCGGTGCTTTTGGCCGCCAGCACGCCCTCTTCGCCGGCATCGGGATCGCAGAACAGCGAAATGCGGCGCTCGGGGCGCTTCAGCCGCTGCACTACCGAGCGCAAAAAATTGCCCTTGCCGACAAAATCCCAGCCATGATCGGACGTCGCCTGCGCCGGATCGTCGGGCACCAGCGTAACCTGCTTCGGATTGACCGTCTCGATCAGTTCGAGAAAGTCCTCGCTCGGATAGCCTTCGATATTGAATTCGGCCTGTGGATAGTCCCGGCGCAGCAATTCGGACAGCTCGAAGACGTCGCTGCGGCGGATATGCCGCTCGTCGGGCCGGGGATGGATAGTGATGCCACTCGCGCCCGCGTCCAGCACGACCCGCGCAATGCCGGTAACGCTGGGCCAGGGCAGGTCGCGCCTGTTGCGCAGCTGAGCGACGGCATTAAGATTGGCTGATAGCAGGGTCATGGCAGGTCTCGAACACTTCGAGCCCTGCCATACACCAGACTTCACGCCGCGCCCAATCGAACCTTGTGATAAGGGCGATCAGATTTGGCGTTCACATGCCGTCTGGGCCGCGCGCAATGGCGGCAAGCCCAGTGCGCACCACTTCGACCAGCCCGAGCGGCGCCATCAGTGCGATGAAGCTGTCCACTTTTTCCGGCTTGCCGGTCACCTCGAACACGAAACTTTCCACTGTCGCATCGACGATATGGGCGCGGAAGGCATCGGCCAAGCGCAGCGTTTCGGCGCGATGGTCACCTGAGCCCTTCACCTTGATCAGCGCCAGTTCACGTTCGAGATAAGCGCCCTCGGCGGTCAGGTCATGCACCCGATGCACCGGCACCAGGCGCTCCAGATGCGCCTTGATCTGCACCAGCGTCTTGGGTGTCGCCACCACGACCACGGTGATGCGGCTGAGCCGCCTGTCATGCTCGGTCTCGCTGACGGTCAGGCTTTCAATATTATAGCCGCGCGCCGAAAACAGGCCGACCACGCGGGCGAGAATACCGGGCTCGTTATCCACGAGGACCGAAAGCGTATGGCGCTCGGATTGCTGGGTTTCCTGCGTCAGGAAATAGGCGGAGCCGGTGGGCTGCAAATGTGCGTTCATGTCGTATACCTCCGCAGCCGGCCTAGACCAGCGCGCGTCCCTTCTCGTCGATGATGTCGCCGATATTGGCGGTGTCGGGCAGGATGATTTCGTTGTGCGGCTTGCCCGAGGGGATCATGGGCAGGCAGTTCTCATCCTTTTCGACAATCACGTCGAACAGGACCGGGCCGTCATAATCGATCATTTCGGCAATGGCCGCATCGAGCTCTGCCGGATTTTCGCAACGAATACCCTTGGCGCCATAGGCCTCGGCCAGCTTGACGAAATCGGGCAGCGATTCCGAATAGGAATGCGCATAACGTGAGCCATGCAGCAGATCCTGCCATTGGCGAACCATGCCCATGCGCTCATTGTTGAGGATGAACACCTTGATCGGCAGCCGATATTGCACTGCCGTGGACAGCTCCTGCATGGTCATTTGCACCGAGGCCTCGCCGGCAATGTCGATCACCAGCGCGTCAGGATGCGCCACCTGCACGCCCACCGAGGCCGGCAGGCCATAGCCCATCGTGCCCAGCCCGCCCGAGGTCATCCAGCGATTGGGCTGCTCGAAGTGGAAATACTGGGCCGCCCACATCTGATGCTGACCCACTTCGGTGGTGATATAGACTTCCTTGTCCTGCTTTTTCGTCGCATCGTAGAGCCGCTGGATCGCCCATTGCGGCTTGATGACCGAATCCGAATTCTTGTAATTGAGCGAACCGACTGCCCGCCAGGCCTCGATCTGCGCCCACCACGGCGCAATCGCCTCGCTGCGCGGCTGGTTGGTCCGGCTGCGCCAGATGCGGATCATCTCTTCCAGGACGCGGTTGCAATCGCCCACGATCGGCACGTCCACGCGAATGATCTTGTTGATCGAGCTGGGATCGATATCGACATGAATCTTGCGGCTATGCGGCGAGAAGGCATCCACCCTCCCGGTAATGCGGTCATCGAAGCGCGCGCCGATATTGATCATCACGTCGCAATCGTGCATCGCCAGATTGGCTTCGTAGGTGCCGTGCATGCCCAGCATGCCCATCCATTGCGGATTGGAGGCGGGGAAGGCCCCCAGCCCCATCAGCGTGGAGGTGACGGGGAAGCCGGTCAGCTCGGCCAGCTCGCGCAGATTTTCCGACGCTTCCGGCCCGGCATTGATCACGCCGCCGCCGGTATAGAAAATCGGCCGCTCCGCCTTGAGCATGAGATCGACGGCTGCCTCGATGGCCGCGAGATCCCCGTCCATCTGGGGACGATAGGACTTGTGCCGCAGCGTGCCGGGCTCGGGCTTGTAGTAATCGCCGACAGCGAATTGCACGTCCTTGGGAATGTCGATGACCACGGGGCCGGGCCGGCCGGTCGTGGCAATATGGAAAGCCTCATGCAGCACGCGCGGCAGGTCGGCGACATTCTTCACTAGGTAATTGTGCTTGGTGCAGGAGCGGGTAATGCCAACGGTGTCGCATTCCTGGAAGCCGTCCGTGCCGATCAGCGTGGTCGGCACCTGCGCGGTGATGCAGACCAGAGGAATGGAATCGAGCAATGCGTCGGTGAGCCCGGTGACCGCGTTGGTGGCGCCGGGGCCGGAGGTGACCAGGACCACGCCGGGCTTGCCGGTCGAGCGCGCATAGCCCTCGGCCATGTGCGTCGCGCCCTGCTCGTGCCGCACCAGGATATGCTTGACGAAATCCTGCTGGAACATTGCGTCATAGATCGGCAGCGCCGCCCCACCCGGATAGCCGAAGATATGTTCGACACCCTGATCGGTCAGCGCCTGGATCACCATTTCAGCGCCAGTCATTTTTTCGGCCATTGTCAGCCCTTCCTGAATTCCTGCCCCTCCCGGGGGTCTGTCCGTCATTTCCCGCCTCATCCCGCGCGGCGGAAAAAGGCAATAAAAAAAGGCAATAAAAAAGGCCCCATTCGGGACCTGTTTTCGGCGCACCAGCATTCGCGCGGGGTTTTACCCCACGTCGCCGATGCGCCTGCATACTACGAGAATGAGTGCCCGCACTGGACCGCTCCAAAATTCTAGACGCGGCATTGTTAAAAGTAATGCAGCCGCAAAGTCAAGCCAAAGCCACCATGCCCCCGAACGCCCCGCAACAGGGGGTAAAGCCGATGCGTGGCGTTTTGGGGGATTGCAGTGCCGCGCAGGGATGCTAAAGCCCCAGCCAAATTCACGATGACAGTGTGATGAAATGAGCAAAAGCGCGCTGGACAAGGACTTGCAGCGGGTCACGGGCCTGGAGATCGCCACGCACGATCTGGGCCGCAAACTCGCCGCGCCGGGCATTGCGCTGGTCTTCCTGCTGCTCGCGGCGCTGTGGGGCAGTTTCGTCGTCGGTGATGGACCCTCAGCCTATATCGTGATCATCGGAGCCGCCATTGCCGGCTATATGGCGCTCAATGTCGGCGCCAATGACGTGGCCAATAATATGGGCCCCGCCGTGGGCTCCCGCGCCCTCACCATGGTCGGCGCATTGATCATCGCCGCCATATTCGAGGCCGCTGGCGCCCTTCTCGCTGGCGGCGACGTGGTCAATACCGTGGCGCGCGACCTGCTGCTGGCGCCGGAAATCGAGGCCACCACCTTCATTCTCGTGATGATGGCGGCTCTGCTCGCTTCGGCCCTCTGGGTCAATCTGGCCACCTATATCGGCGCGCCGGTATCCACCACCCACGCCGTGGTCGGCGGCGTGGTCGGCTCGGGCATCGCCTCCGCCGGCTTTGCCGTGGTAAACTGGCCGACGATCGGCGCCATTGCCACGTCCTGGGTCATCTCCCCCGTCCTGGGTGGCTTGTTCGCGGCCCTGTTCCTCATCATTGTCCAGAGCACCATTACCGGGCGGCTCGACAAGATTTCCGCGGCGCGGCTCTGGGTGCCCATCTTCGTTGCCGCCATGACCGGCATCTTTGTCATGTATCTGGCCACCAAGGGGTTGAGCCGGATCTGGAAACCGGACGGCGTCACCACGCTCCTGCTCGGGCTCGGCTTCAGCATTTTGGGCTGGCTCGTGGCCATGCCGTGGGTCCGCAAGCAGTCGCAGCACATGGAAAACCGCAAGAAACACGTGGCGACTTTGTTCCGGCTGCCGCTGATTGTCTCGGCGGCGCTGCTGTCCTTCGCCCACGGCGCCAATGACGTCGCCAACGCCATCGGCCCGCTCGCCGCCATTGCCAGCGCCGTCGAAACCGGCACTGGCGATGTCGCCGGGATCACCTTGCCCTTCTGGGTGCTGGCCATCGGCGCCATCGGCATTTCTCTGGGCCTGGCGCTGTTTGGCCCCCGCCTCATCCGCACCGTGGGCGAACAGATCACCAAGCTTAATGAAATCCGCGCGTGTTGCGCCGCCCTCTCCGCCGCCATCACCGTATTGGTGGCCTCGGCCCTGGGCATGCCGGTCTCGTCCACCCATATTGCGGTGGGCGCGGTCTTCGGCGTTGGTTTCCTGCGCGAATATGCGTCGCGCCGCGACATGGATGGCAGCTCCGTTCCGGTCAATGCGCGGTTCATGGATGCCAGCCAGCTCAATGCTACACCCGAAGACGCATTGGCCAATGCCCGCCAGCGCGAGGGCCGCCTGCTGGTGCGCCGGCAGCATGTCTACAGCATCTTCGCCGCCTGGGTCGTGACAGTTCCGGCATCGGCCCTGCTGGCCGGCCTGCTTTATCTGGGGCTGGACCTGATTATTTAGGTCTTGCCGATGCGCTGGACGTGCAGCATCTCGGCGAGGCGGGCGAGCGAACGGTCCGCCAGCAGGCGCCTGGCTTCGGACAGCGTCGCCCAATGGCGCAGGCGCTGATTGTCTTCGCGCCAATTGTCATGCTGCTGGGTCACCCGCAGCGGATATAGATCGACATCGACCAGCGTCACGCCATCATTGCCGATGCTGGCTCGATAGCTGCCGACCGGCGATTGCTCGATATCGCCGGAAACGCCCGCCTCTTCCAGCGCCTCGCTGGCCGCGCTGTCCCAGGGGGTGAAGCCCGGCTCGATCGCGCCCTTGGGAAAAATCCACTTTCCGCTGCGCCGCGAGGTGATGAGCAGGAAAGCCATGCGCCCGTCTACGATTGCATAAGGCATCGCCCCCGCCTGCCGCAGCCCCTCCGGCGTTTCCACCTTCGGGCTCCAGTTCTTGAGAAATTCGCGCATCGCCTCACCACAATATCATGTCAGCGCCGTTTGGCACGGCTGGGCCGCCGGAGTCCACCGTCCCGACGAAAAACAGGCCCCGAAGGGCCTGTTCGAATTCTTTGATGCGGGAGCGCGCCGCAAGCTGGCGACAAATGCCGCCTCGTCTTAGCTCAGCAGCGTCAGCTGGCCGGCGGAAACCTTGCCGTCACGGCCAGTTTCCAGCTCGAAGCTCACCTTGTCGCCTTCGTAAAGGCCCTGCAGGCCCGACCGCTGCACGGCGGAAATGTGCACGAATGCATCCTTCTCGCCATTGTCGGGCGAAATGAAGCCATAGCCCTTGGTGGTGTTGAAGAACTTCACGGTCCCGGTAATGGCGGCCATGGAAAACCTCTTGGTCTGTTATGCCGCATGTTGCGGCGTAAGGATCTATCCGGTGCAGGGCACCGCATTTACGATTCACGAGATCAGGAGGTAGCC
This sequence comes from Devosia faecipullorum, assembly GCF_015158295.1. GTDB lineage: Bacteria > Pseudomonadota > Alphaproteobacteria > Rhizobiales > Devosiaceae > Devosia > Devosia faecipullorum. The sequence continues at coordinate 795,572 of NZ_JACDXV010000001.1, forward strand.
TATGGTCCGGTCGAGCCGAACATTCAGGTAGCGCAAGACAAGTGGCACGCAAGCGATACTATCTCTTGGCGTCTTTGCTTTTTCAAGATCGATTCCGCTACACGAAAACACCCGGCTGGGGGGCCAGCCGGGTGTTTTTGCGCCGGGGAGGCGCTGAGCCGCAGGGGGCGCTGCGGCATTCGGAAATTCTTATCCGCGCGGTGCGCAGGTATCGATGAACTCGCGGCCATAGCGATCGACATAGACGCACTGATTGCGGGCCCGGTTGTGGACGCGAACCGCGTCGCCAACGGCAGCGCCTGCTACCGCACCGATACCGGCACCCACTGCCGTGCCGACGAGGCTGCCGCCAGTTGCGGCTGCGCCGACGACGCCTCCGCCAATGGCACCGACGGTTGCGCCCTGCTGGGTGGTGGTGCAGGCCGCCATCGACAGCGCGGTCACGGCAATGATCAGAATTTTGTGCATGGGATCCTCCAACAGCATATTTCTGCAATCTCGCAGTCTGAAATGCGCCTTCTCCTGAAAGGTTCCAGCGCGATTTTAATCTTTATTGATCTTTTTTCGATTGGGCCCGAAAAATCCGGCAAGTGCGACGAAGGCCCAACCCAGCATCATGCCCCCGCCACCAAGGGGCGCGGCGCCAGGGAAAAGACCATTCCCTGTCCATTCGCGCAACCCCAGATCGCCTGCGAAGACCAATGTGCCTGCCGCAAGAATCCAACCGGCAGCCAGCAACATGCGCGAGTTCCCAAACAGGCCCAGCGCCAGCAATGCCGGACCATGCGACAGGCCGATGGCGGCAATACCGGCCAGATTACGCGACTCCGCCATGTGCGAAGACCCCGCCGCTGCAGCGACCCCGGCAGCGCCCACAAGCCCCGCAACGACCAACAGAAGACCCTGCTTATAATGATCCATGATTTCCCACTGCTTTCCCACCGGGCCGGTTTCGACTACAGCATGGCTCGCAAGTGTAGGAAAAGACAATGAGTGACACAGTCGCGCCGGTCGAACGGGTGCAATCCGTGCCATCCGCGGCATTGAGCTGGGGCGAGGAACTGCGCGCGACCTTTACCCTGGCCTGGCCATTGGTCATCGCGCAATTGGCGCAGAACGCCCTGCACACGACGGACGTGATCCTGCTCGGCTGGCTCGGGCCCGCCTATCTCGCCGCTGGCACGCTGGGAACCACGTTTTTCATGCCCTTCCTGCTGTTTGGTGTCGGCGTCGTTGGCGCTGTGGCGCCGCTGGTGGCGCAGGCGCGCGGCGCCCGCAACATCAAGGCCATCCGCCGCATCGTACGGCAGGGATTCTGGGCGACGATCGTGCTGGCCACTCTCCTGCTGCCCCTGGTTCTCCAGATCAGGCCGATCTACCTGTTTCTCGGGCAGGATCCGGCCGCAACCGAGATGGCCGAGCAATTCGTCCAGATCGTCGCCTGGTCGCTTTTTCCGGCTATCGGCATCATCGCGCTGCGCTCCTTCCTCTCCGCCTTCGACGCCACCCGCATCATTCTGGTGATCACGCTGATGGGCGTCGTCATCAATGCGCTCATCGCCTATGCGCTGATTTTCGGCAATTTCGGTCTCCCTCGCCTCGAATTGCGCGGGGCGGGCATCGCCACGCTCACCACCAACATCATCATGTTCCTGCTGATGCTGGCCTATGTCGTGCGCCATCCCCGATTCGGGCGCTTCCATATCCTCATGCGGTTCTGGAAGCCCGATTGGGGCCATTTCCGCTCCATCTTCGCTATCGGCACGCCGATTGCCCTCACAATTCTGGCCGAGGTCGGCATGTTCACCGCCGCGGCGCTGCTGATGGGCCTGATCGGCACCGATGAAATCGCCGCCCACGCCATCGCGCTGCAATGCGCCTCCATGGCCTTCATGGTGCCGATGGGCCTCGGCATCGCCGCCACCGTGCGTGTGGGCGTCGCCTATGGCCGCCGCGACCGCGAAGGCATCCGCAAGGCCGGCTGGATGGCGCTCATGCTCGGCACCGGCTTCATGACCCTGTCCTGCCTCACCTTCCTGTTCTTTGGCCGGCCCATCGTCTCGATCTTTCTCGATCCGTCCGTCGAGGCCAACGCCCATGCACTCGGCCTCGCCGTGTCCTTCCTTGCCGTCGCTGCCATCTTCCAGCTGGTGGATGGCGCGCAGGTCACCGCCGCACACGCCCTGCGCGGCCTCAACGACACCAAAATTCCGATGGTGCTGGCCATTATCGGCTATTGGATGATTGGCTTGCCGACCAGCTATGTTCTGGGTTTCGTGTTCGACCTGCGCGGCGTCGGCATCTGGCTCGGCCTCGCGGTCGGCCTCACCTTCGTTGCCATCGTGCTGCTCACCCGCTTTGCACTGCGCGAAAGGCTGGGCCTTTTGGAAAAGATCGGGGTGGCACGGGGTTAAATCACCTGCGCCTCTCGCGGGGCCTTCCGACGGACCTGCCCACCCCATTGTCATTGCCCGGCTTGTCCGGCAATCCAATTCCCCTGCCGCCTAACCCGGCACGATGCGCGGCCAGTCTCCCATGCGGTTGCGAAACCAGGTCCGCTGCCTTTTGGCATATTGCCTTGTGGCGATGATGGCGCGCTCGATGGCTTCGTCGCGGTCCAGTTCACCGGCCAGCCATGCCGATATCTCCGGCACGCCGATCGCCTTCATTGCCGGCAACGACGGATCGAGCTGTTGTGACAGCACCGCCCGGACCTCGTCTACAGCCCCCGATTCGAACATGGCCTCGAAGCGCCGCGCGATCCGCCCCCTCAAGATCTCCCGGTCCGGCCACAAAACCATTTTTTCCAGCGACCACTCGGCGAGGAGCCCCGGTCGCTGATCGGCCTGAAAGCTGGAAAGTGTCCGCCCTGTTGCCCGCTTGACCGCCAGCGCCCGGATCGCCCGCTGCGGATCGGCCACGCTCAGCCGCGCCGCCGTTTCGGGATCTTCCTTCAGCAGCAATGCCATGCGCCCCGCTTCGTCCAGCGCTTGAATCTCTTGTTGAACTTGAAGCACGGCCGCCTCGCCGATCTCGGGAATATCGGCAAATCCCTTGGTCAGCGCATCGAAATAAAGCCCTGTCCCACCAACGAAAATCAGCTCGCGCGCTGGAGAGGCTTCGGCAATTATCGCCTCCACTGCCCGCACCCATTGTCCGGTCGAGAACCGCTGCGTCACCGGCACAAAGCCATAGAGCCGGTGTTCGGCGGCGGCCTCGTCCTCGGAGCTCGGTCGGGCGGTGACGATTTGCAGCGTGTCATAAACCTGCATGGAATCGGCATTGACGATGAGCCCGCCGCCACGCCGCGCGCGGTCCAGCGCCAGCGCCGACTTGCCGCTTGCGGTTGGACCCGCTATCAGCACTGCGCGCCTCTGGCCCATCAAATCCCGCCTCCGAAAGCTGCTGTCGCCATGCCGGTTCTATCCCTGATCGCCAATCCTGCCGACCCCGAACTCGACGTGGCCCTCGTGGCCAAGGTGGTCGCAAAAACCGGCGGCGAACTCAACTGGCAAAACCACGGCATTGCCTGCGAGATCTTTGAGCCTACCGCGCCGGATGCGCTTGAAATCGCTAGGGAAATCCTTTCCGGCAGGGCCGTTGACGCCAATCTGCTGCCCAGCGAAGGCCGCCGCAAGCTGTTGCTGGTCGCCGACATGGATTCCACCATGATCGAGCAGGAATGCATCGACGAACTGGCCGCAGCGCTCGATCTCAAGCCCCAGGTGGCCGAAATTACCGAACGCGCCATGCGCGGTGAACTCGACTTCGCCGAGGCTTTGGACACGCGGGTCGCCCTGCTCAGGGGCCTCGAAAACAAGGTCATCGAGGAAGTTCGCCGCGAGGCCATCACGCTGGCTCCCGGTGGCCGCGCCCTGGTGCAGACCATGAAGGCCTATGGCGCCTATACCTCTCTGGTCTCGGGCGGCTTCACCTTTTTTGCCGACTATTTCGCCAGGCGCATCGGCTTCGACGAGGCCATCGCCAATGTCCTCGAATTCGATGGCGACCGCCTCACCGGCACCGTCGCCAAGCCCATCGTGGACAAGAATACCAAGCGCGAACGGCTTCTGGCCCTGGTCGAAGAACGCGGCCTCGACACCAGCCAGACCATCGCCGTCGGCGACGGCGCCAATGACCTCGACATGATCGGCGTCGCCGGTTTCGGTGTCGCGCTGCATGCCAAGCCCGCCGTGGCCGAGGCCGCCGGCATCCGCATCGATCATGGCGACCTCACTGCCCTGCTCTATCTGCAAGGCTATGCCGAGGACGAGTTCGTTCGCTAGCGCATGTCTTCCGAAAGTGGCTCCGGTTTCAGGACGAAGACATGCGCCAAAACAAGATCTAAAGCGCAGGGCGCGAATCTGAAAGATCGCGACGCGCTTTTGCCAATCCTCTGGACATGATCGGCGTTTGTCCGCTTAGCTTTCCCGGGGAGCCGACGCGGCAGGAGGTACGTCCATTGTCGATGACCATTTTGGACGACCGAAGCTGCGGCACCTGCACCGCATGCTGTTCCTTCGCGCCCATCCGGGTCGAAACCCTGCAAAAGCCGGCCAATTCGCTTTGCCGCCATTGCGCGCCGGGCCGGGGTTGCACGGTCTATGAAGCGCGCCCCCAGGTTTGCCGTGGCTTTTATTGCGGCTGGTTCTTCCTGCCCGAACTTGGCCCCGCCTGGCATCCGGAATTGAGCGGCGTCGTCATCCGCTCCGAATCCTTCAACAACGACACCATCACCATTCTGGTTCTGCGCCTGTCGGAATTCCTCATTTCCGAGGATTTCGCCGGTCTGGTCGGCGCCTGGATCGAGGCCGGCATTGCCGTCGAATTCGAACGGGTCGGCCCCGAAGGCCACCTGCCGGCCAAGATGCGGGTCAACGAATTGCTTGAGGATGCGGTGGCCGCGCGCGACCTGCGGGAAATGCAGAAGATTTTCGCCTGGTCGCTGGCCCATATCGAGCAGTCACACACCTGGGAACGCGACGACACCGAATTCTTCAGCGCGCTGGTATAGCTTCCAGTTCACAAACCATCCGCGCATGCGGCAGCGCGTGACGAATCGCACTAGATTGACGTCATGCAGCCCTATCTGAAGCTTCTCTCCGACATTCTCGAACACGGCACCGACAAGTCGGACCGCACCGGCACCGGCACGCGCAGCCTGTTCGGCTACCAGATGCGCTTCGATCTCTCGAAGGGCTTCCCGCTGGTCACCACCAAGAAGCTCCACATCAAATCCATCATCTATGAACTGCTCTGGTTCATTCGCGGCGAGACCAATGTGCGCTGGCTGCAGGAGCGTGGTGTCACCATCTGGGACGAATGGGCTGACGAGAACGGCGATCTGGGGCCGGTCTATGGCAGCCAGTGGCGCAACTGGCCCGCCCCCGATGGCCGCAAGATCGACCAATTGCAGAATGTTGTCGACCAGATCAGGGCCAAGCCGGACAGCCGCCGCCACATCGTTTCCGCCTGGAATCCGGCGGAAGTGGACAATATGGCGCTGCCGCCCTGCCACGCCCTGTTCCAGTTCTACGTGGCCGATGGCCGGTTGAGCTGCCAGCTTTATCAGCGCTCCGCCGACACCTTTCTCGGCGTGCCCTTCAACATCGCTTCCTATGCGCTGCTCACCCATATGGTGGCGCAGGTCTGCGATCTTGAGGTCGGCGATTTCGTGCACACTTTGGGCGATGCGCATATCTACAGCAATCATTTCGAGCAGGCACGGCTGCAACTGAGCCGTGAGCCACGCCCCCTGCCCAGGCTGATCATGAATCCTGAGCGCCGTCGGCTGGAGGATTTCGTCTTCGAGGACTTTGCCTTCGAAGGTTACGATCCCCATCCACGTATCGCCGCGCCCATCGCCATATGAACCGCTCTCTGGCCGAACTCACCGCGCTGGTGGCGCAGGTATCCGACATTTATGCCGAGCGGAACGACATCGACCGCGACGACGATTGGGCGATCCTCAAATTGCAGGAAGAGCTTGGCGAATTGACCGCCGAACATCTCCGGCTCTCGGGCCGCGGCCGGCGCAAGGACCAGGACGAGGAGACGATCCTCGAAGCGCGCGAGGATGAGGCGGCCGACCTTCTGGCCATGCTGCTGCTCTATGCACGGCATAATAGCATCGACCTCGACAAGGCCCTGCAACGCAAATGGTTTCGGTATCTGAGCGAGTGATCGCCGCCGATGAAATCGCGCGCGCTCCCGGTCTTTGCCACCTTCTTGCGGGCGAATACAAATCTGCCCTTCGCACCGTCACCGGGAAACGCTAGCCTGTGTGCCGGAGATGCGCCTGACACATAAGGGAAGCAACATGCAGAAACTGGTCGTCGCACTGGCGATGAGCGCCTTGGCCCTGCCTGCCATGGCCAATGACACCATGGCCCAGCTCGGCACGGGCGGGCTGATTTTCGTCACCAGCGACGATATCAGGATGGCCTCCGAGCACCTGTTCGTGTCGCGTGACGAGATCAAGGTTGTCTACGAATTCGACAATGAGCTCGACGAGGCACAGGACATTCTTGTCGCCTTCCCCATGCCGGACCTCGAAGGCGGGCCCGAGCGCATGGTCGCCATTCCAGGTCTCTACGATCCCGAAACCGGCACCGAATCGAGTGATCCGGACAATCTTTTCCGGTTCCGGACCACGTTGAACGGCGAGCCCGTCGAGGCCCAACTGCATCAATATGCCTATCACAACAATATCGATTATTCAGCGATGCTGACCGGCTTCGGCGTGCCGCTAAATCCCAATATTGAGGCCACCCTTCCCGCCTTGGCCGCGCTTTCTGAAGAGCAGACCGCCGAGCTTCTCCATCACGGTCTCATCTTCGTGATGGAATACGATGCCGGCGACGGCTGGGTTTCAGAGCGCACGCCGCTTTGGTCCCTGCGCTCCACCTATTCCTGGGAAGCGAATTTCCCGCCCGGCGTCTCGGAGGTCGTTCACACCTATCTGCCCAGCGTTGGCGGCACGACCGGGCTCTCCTTCCTGCCCTATAATGACGAGGACGACTGGACCGAGCGCAATTTCCGCGACTACACCAACAAATATTGCATGGACGAAAAGTTCATTGCCGCCGCCAAGCGCGGCGCAGTCGAGAACGATGGCTGGACGCACTATCCTTACATGGAAAACTGGATTTCCTATGTCTGGTCCACCGGCAATAATTGGTCCGGACCCATTGGCAAGTTCACCCTGACCATAGACAAGGGCAAACAGGACAGCCTTGTCTCTTTTTGCGGAGAGAACGTGAAGAAAATCGGCCCCACCACCTTCGAGATGACCGAGACCGATTGGTATCCGCCCTGGAACCGCGAACTCGAAATCCTCATCCTCGACAAGCTGGATTGAGGCGATCCTCGATTGCGTGACCATGCTCCCGCTGCGGCGGGAGCAGATTTTTCCAAGGGCCGATATTCTGATTCACGAACGCCTCACCATCCGCCCCGCCATCGCCGCCGATGCTGCCACGATCCTGGACTTCATCCGCGCGTTGGCCGACTACGAAAAACTGCTGCATGAAGTGCAGGCCACGGAAGCCGACATCGCGCGCGATCTTTTTGGCACCGATCCCAAGGTATTTTGCGAAATCGCCGAATGGGACGGCAAACCGGTCGGCTTCGCGCTCTGGTTCTATACCTATTCCACCTTTCAGGGCCGCCACGGCATCTGGCTCGAAGACCTCTATGTCGACCCGTCCATGCGCGGCAATGGCATCGGCAAGGCCATGCTGGTCAATCTCGCCGCCCGCTGCCTGCGCGAAAGTCTGGGGCGCTTCGAATGGTGGGTTCTCGACTGGAATGCGCCCAGCATCGACTTTTACATCAGCCAGGGTGGCGTCATGCAGGACGAATGGACCAAGGTGCGCGTCGAAGGCGGGGCACTGGTAAAGCTGGGGCGCTCATGATCATCTCGCTCATCGCCGCCGTCGCGCGCAACAATGTCATCGGCGCCGCACAGACCATTCCCTGGCGCATTCCCTCCGATTTCGCCTGGTTCAAGCAGACGACGATGGGCAAGCCCATGATCATGGGCCGCAAGCAGTTCGAGACCTTCCCCAGACCCCTGCCCGGTCGCCCCCATATCGTCGTCACCCGCCAGCGCGATTATGCGCCCGAAGGCGTCATTGTCCGCCATTCGCTTGAGGAGGGGCTCGAGGCGGCCCGCGGCATGGCCGAGGCCATGCAGGGCGACGAAATCATGGTGATCGGCGGCGGCGACATTTACGCGCAGGCCCTGCCCCGCGCCGACCGGCTCTATATCACTCATGTCGATCTGGCACCGCAGGGCGACGTGCATTTCCCCCCGATCGATCCCCATATCTGGGAAATTGTCGCCCGACCGGACGTGCCGCGTTCCGAAAAGGACGATGCCGCATATTCCATCGCCATCTATGAGCGCGTTCACGCCTCCGCGCATTGATCGCGCGCCCGCCTTGCTTATATATGGCAGCACAGTTTCTCTTAGACACCGAAAGGAATGCGATGCCTTGGGAGAATAATGGAGGCGGGGGTGGCCGCAATACCGGCGGTCCCTGGGGCCAGGCACCTGGCGGTGGCGGCGGCGGCCCACGCCGTCCGGGCGGGAATACTCCCAATCTCGAAGACATCCTGAATCGCGGCCGCGACCAGTTCAAGGGCGGCGTGCCCGGTGGCCGCTGGGCCATTGTCGGCGGCGTGCTCGCGCTGCTGGCCTTTTGGGGCGTCAATTCCGTCTATACGATCAACCCGCAGGAAGTCGGCGTCGAGTTGCGCTTCGGCAAGCCCAAGGCTGAATTGTCCGGTCCGGGCCTGCATTTCATGCTCTGGCCCATCGATACGGTCGAGCGCGTCGTCACCACTGTCAACCAGACCCAGATCGGCGTGCAGAGCAGCGGTTCGCGCGCCAGCGCCGGTGATGGCCTGATGCTGTCGGGCGACCAGAACATCGTCAACGTGCAGTTCTCGGTCTTCTGGTTCATCAGCCAGCCGGTCGATTACATCTTCAATGTCCGCGACCAGGGTTCGCTGGTGCGCTATGCCGCCGAAAGCGCCATGCGCGAAGTCGTCGGCCGCCGCCCAGCTCAGGAAGTCTATTCGGACGACCGCGCCGGCATCCAGGCCGATGTGTTGCGCATCACCCAGAACACGCTGAGCAATTACGGTCTCGGCGTCACGGTCAGCCAGATCCTGATCGAGAATGCCAGCCCGCCGGCTGAAGTCATCGACGCCTTCAACGAAGTCCAGCGCGCGCGCCAGGACGAAACGCGCCTCCAGGAAGAAGCTCGCTCCTACGCCAATACCCTTTTGGGTGATGCGCGTGGCCGTGCTGCGGCCCAGCGTGAAGAAGCCGCCGCCTACACCAATCGCGTGGTGCAGGAAGCAACCGGTGAAGCCGAGCGTTTCAATTCCATCTATGCCGAATATGTCAATTCGCCGGACGTGACCCGCACGCGCCTTTTCCTCGAAACCATGGAAGAAGTGCTGGGCGGATCGGAAAAGGTCTTGATCGAGAACGGCACGCAGGGCTCGGGCGTCGTGCCCTATCTGCCGCTGCCCGAACTGCGTTCGCGCTCTAACTCGGCGGGGAACTGATCATGACCAATCGTCTCTTCATCATCGGCGCGGTCATTATCGGCGCGCTCTATGTCCTGTTCTCCTCCATCTACATCGTGGACGAGCGCGAGCAGGCCATCGTCATGCGCTTCGGACAGATTACCGATGTACGCACCGAACCGGGCCTTTATTTCAAGATCCCGACCGACATCGTGGATAGTGTGCAGATCGTCGATGATCGCCTGCTGCGCTACGACATCGCCAATATGCGCGTTCAGGTCTCGGGCAACGCCTTCTATCAGGTCGATGCCTTCCTGACCTATCGCATTGCCGATGCAAGGCTGTTCCGCGAGCGCGCCACTGGCCAGCTCTCAGTGGCCGAAGCCCGTATCGGGGCCAGCCTCGATGCCGCCCTGCGTCAGGTCTATGGTCTGCGCGAATTCACCGACGCCCTGTCCGACCAGCGTACGCAGATGATGCAGGAAACCCGCAGCCTGATCCGCCCGGATCTGGCTGAATTGGGTCTCGACATTGTCGATGTGCGCATTCTGCGGACCGACCTCGATTCCGACGTTTCCGCCACGACCTTCGAGCGGATGCGCGCCGAACGTCTCGCCGAAGCCGCCCTGCTCCGCGCCCGCGGTCAGGAACAGGCCCAGAGCCTGCGCGCCATCGCCGACCGTCAGGCCGTCGAAATCGTCGCCGCCGCCACCCGCGATGCCGAAATCATCCGCGGTCAGGGCGACGCTGACCGTAACCGCATCTATGCCGCGGCCTATGGCCAGGATCCGGAATTCTTCGAGTTCTATCGCTCGATGGAAGCCTATCGCAAGGCGATGCCCAATTCCGGCACCACCATGGTTCTGTCGCCCGATAGCGCCTTCTTCCGCTATTTCGGTTCGGACGGCGCGCTGCCGGAAGCCAGCACGACTTTTGGCACGCCGATCCAGCCGCAGGCCGTGCCCGAACTTCCGGCCACGACCGGCGAGCCCGCGCTCGATGGTCTTGGCATTGAGGAAACCGCCGCTCCCAGCCTGACGCTGGAAGACGGTTCGGAACTGGTCCCCACCCAGGGCACGGAAACCCCGGCCCCCGCCGAGCAGACCGCTCCGGCCCAATAGGGCAGGACGACCCACTCAAACAAAAGGCCGGCGCAACATCCTGCGCCGGCCTTTTTGTTTTGCGTCACCCATTTGCATCCCGCCCCCGGCTCACCTATATAGGTCTTGCCCGCAAGGGCTATGGCGATAAATGGTCATTGTAATAAACCCATCGGACCCGGGGGCAGTACCCGGCGTCTCCACCATCTTCCCCCTCGCGGGGAAGCCAATGGGGACGAAACAGGATCGACGAGGGCGTAAAGAGTGTGCTTTTGCTCGGTGAGGTACCACCGTTATCGGTCCGAAACTTATAGTTGCTAATGACAACAATAAGGCTCCGGTCGCTCTCGCCGCGTAAGCGGTGCTAGCACTGGGAATTAAAGTCCTCCGCTCCTAGCCGGGCGTCAGGCGGGGTTCGCAGGCACCTGGCAACAGAAGCCTGCACTTCCCTTTCAATCTTGTTCGTCTGCGGCCCCTTTCTCCTTGAAATATCATGGAACGTAGGGCTGATATGGGCCGTTCGGGATTCTATCGAAGGCCCGCAGCGTGCCGGGGAAAAGCGGAGCCCCCTTTTCCGGGTCGGTACCGCAATGACGACCACAAGGAGCAAGAGGCATCATGGCCGAAGACCACATGCGATACGACATTCTCGCCCAGGAAGCCCTGCGCGGCGTCGTGCGCAAGGTGCTGGCCGAGGTCTCTCGCACCGGCCTGCCGGGCGAGCACCATTTCTTCATCTCGTTTTCGACCCGCGCTCCCGGCGTTCGCATTTCCGAGGAATTGCTCAAGCAATACGACAAGGAAATGACCATTGTACTGCAGAACCAGTTCTGGGATCTCAAGGTCAATGAAAGCAGCTTCGAGGTGGGCCTGAGCTTCAACAGCCAGCCCGAATTGCTGGTCATCCCCTTTGCCGCCATCAAGGGCTTTTTCGACCCCTCCGTGCAGTTCGGCCTGCAATTCGATCCGGCCACCGCCGCGCGCGACGACGAGAGCGTCGAAGAACGCGCCGATGCAGCCACCGAAGCCGCCGCTGCCGGCGAGCCCGAAAGCACCGGCGAAAAAGTGGTCAGCCTCGACGCTTTCCGCAAAAAGCCCTGATCCGTCCGGGACCATGCAGAAGCGGTCCTTCTCCATTGCTGGTCACCGCACCTCGATTGCGCTTGAGCCCGATTTCTGGCGCGGCCTCGAAATCATCGCCGAAGCGCGCGGACTGAGCCTCGCCGCCCTGGTCCGCGACATCGATGAACACCGCGAGATCGCCAATCTGTCGTCGGCGGTGCGGCTAGCCGTTCTGGCGTTTTACCGCGACCGGGCCGAGATCATATCTGCGGCGACACCCCCGGCTGAAAACCGAGATTGAGCGGCATCGAGGGCGCGGTCGCGCCCGGCTCGATCTCCGGCTCCACCAATTCCTGCTCCTGCTGCAAGCGTAGGGCTTCTTCTTCCGCAGCCCGGCGCGCCGCCTCTTCCGCCGCCCGCTTGCGCTGTTCTTCGGCCAGCCTGTTGCGCTCCTCGGCGGCGGCGCGCTGACGCGCCTCGTCTTCCAGCCGCAGCCGGTCGAGACGATCCAGCTCCAGTTCATTCGCCCGTACCTGAATGGCCGCGACCATTTCCGCCAGATCGAGGTTAATGACCGGCGCCAACAATGTTCCGCCGATCCGGGTGATGATCCGCGCCGTTTCCGTCTCGATCAGCCCGCCCGGATCGACATAATTGCGCGGCGTCATCACGAAGCCACCATCGAGCCCCAGCCGGCTCAGGGCCAGGTTGAGACTGCCCGCCAGCCGCCCGCCCATCCCCTCGATGATCAGATTGGCGAACCGTGCCGAGCCGCCGGCAATGGTGAATGCGCCGCGCGCTTCATCGGCCTGAAACGCGCCCTGCGACAGCGCCAGCCCGATCAGCGTCTCCAGCGCGTCGGCATCCATGTTGAGCGGATCGTCGAGCCCCGCCAGCGTCGGAAAGGCCAAGGGAGTCAGCCCCGAGGCAGCGAAATCGGCAATGGCAAAATTGCCCTCACCACTGAGGCTGCGCACCACCTCCGCCAGGCTCTGCCCGCTGCCTTCGAACTGCGCCCCGGCGCTCAATGAACCATCCAGCCCCAGAACCGACAGCGGCAGCGCGGCAATCTCGATGCCGCTCAGCGAGAGCCGACCGCTGACGCTGCGCTCCGTCAATGGCCCGGAACAGCATTGGGAGAGGCTGAGGCCCAGCGTGCCGCCACCCGCCTCGGCCTCCATTCGCTCGAGGGCAATCGTCTCGGGAGACCATACATAGGAAAAGCGCGTATCGCCGAACAGCTTGAGGCCATTGGCCACCATTTCATCGGCGACAATGGCGATCTCCCCGCGCGATCCGCGCAGTGCCACATCCATTGCCAGCGGCCCCTCAGGCCAGATTCCGTCGCCGGGAGCGGCGATCGCCGCATTGCCGAACAGGGCCTTGCCGAGCCCGATGGCATCGACCGCTTGGGCGTGCAGCGTGCCGCTGACGCTCGGCAATTGCCCGAGCATTTGCATGGACAGCTCGCCCGAAAATCCGACATCCCCGCTCAATCCGGCAATATCGCTGAAGGCAAAGGCCCTGCGGCCGGAAAATTCCAGTGCCGCCGATGCGTCCACCTGCGGCAAGCCGCTTCCGGCCAAGCCCGCCAGCGCCCCCAGGCCGCTCGCGTCGTCGAGCACCACGTCCAGCGTGCCCTGCCCGCTCAATTCGCCATTGCCCGCGACATCGAGATTGCCGAAATAGCTGATCGATTGCTCCCCCTGGCTCAGCGTCGCCCGGCCGACAAATCCATCGGCGCGGCTGCCTTCCATGAACAGGCTGGCCAGAATACTGCCATCACCGTCGAAGAGAGCGACGTCCCCCAGCCCGAAATGCGCCTGCGCCGCGAGCGCGTCCTCTGCCTCCAGCGAAGCGATCAGCCGCAGATCGTCCTCTGCCAGCGCGCCGAGACCGCCCGCCATCTCGGCCCGCAGGTCGAGCGCCGCTTCGCCCAGCCTGCCCCCGAGCGCCAGCACCTGCCCGATGCCGTTTTCCGCATCGGAGAGCATGATCTGGAAATCGCCGGGCCAGGCCGCCGCCAGCCCCTCCTGCCAGACATAGGGCAATCCGCTCATTTCATAGATCACGGCGAGGCCATCGGCGTCCGCCGAAGCGATGCCGACCTGCCCCGATCCGCTGATGCGCGGCTCGGCCAAAGAACCGGAAAGGCGCAGCCCGCCATTGACCGACACGCCGCCCCAATCACTGGCAACGATCCTGGGCAGGCGCAATTCCGATGGCACCCATTGCCCTTCGACCGCCAGGTCACTGGCCGTCAGTCCAAGCAGATCGATGGCCTGCGCGGTCAGCGAAAAACTGCCATTGGGAAAGCTGACGGCAAAACTGCCGTCATTGGCGGCGTCGGGCAGCAAGGCGAGCAGACCGGCGGTTTGCGTCGGATTGAGCGAGCCGAGATGCACCACGCTGTCGAGCCGCTTCTCCTCCCCGAATCCCAGTCGGATTTCCACCGCATGGCTCTGCCCGGCGAAGTCCAGCCGGCCATTGCTGAAGCCGAAGGCGTCCCCCGCCAACATGAGCCGCCCGCTCAGCGCACCCGGCCGGTTGAACAGCGGATTATTCTCCCCCGTGCGTCGCCAAAGCTGGGCCAGCGCGTCGAGCCGCTGCGCGGTCACCGAAAGATCGCCCCGAAACCCCGCGCGGCCATTCTCATTGGTGGCAATGCCCGAGAGGCGCACTTCCGTGTCTCCGGGCATATGCGCCACCGCCTGCTCGATTTGCCAACTGCCGCCATCGGTGCTGGCGTCCAGACGAACCTCGCGCAGCGAAAAACCACGCAGGCCGATCTCGGCCAGGTCCAGGTCCAGGCTGCCCGGCATGGGCGGCAGCGGCGGCGGACCGATTTCGGAAAGGAAGCGCACCAGTTCATAAGGCAATTGCGACGCGACTTCCGTCGCCGGGCGCGGCGGCAGCGAAAACACCCCGCCCGATATGACCGCATCGAAGCGGCGACGGGCGCCGAGCTGGATATTGGCCGAGCCGGTCAGGCGCATTCCGGCGCGGTTCTCGTCGGGATGCAGCGTATAACCGGACAGCACCAACCGGTCGGTGGAGGCAAGAAGGCTGCTTTCCAGCACCAGCGCGCCTCTGATCCCATCGGCGCTTTCGGCGGCTGGGGGCGCCTGTCGATAGGTGATCGCGCCGTCAAATCGTGGCGCCATGCCGGGCGTCAGCATGCCTTCCGCCGTCACCGAATAAGCGCCGCCCGCCTCGCGCAGAAAGGCGGAAACCCGATTGGCCCCCACGGCGTCGCTGGCGGCGGCATTGAAACGCACGTCATAGCGGCCCGCCCCGTAGTCGGCCGCACCCTGAAACTGGAACGGACCGGCAAAACTCGACAGGCGCAGATCGCCATCAATATCGGTGACGGAAAACACCTCGTCGGCGCGCAGATCGGTCAGGCGGATCGCGCCATCGGCAATGCGCGCATGGCCCAGCATGACGCTATTGCCCGCGCCCGATAGATCGACCCCGCTGCTGAACAGCCCGTTCTCGTCGAGGACAAGATCGACGACCGGCTGCACCAGGGTGAGCGCAGTGACGTTGTAGTTGTCGCGCAGGAAATCGAACAGCGCGAATTCGGCCTCGACCGCCGCCACCCTCGCCGCCGGCGATTCGATGTCGCCCACGATGACATCGGAGAATTCGAGCCGCGGACTGGGCAAAAGCGAGAATTCGATGTCGCCCCTGATAGTGACATCGGCGCCAAGCACATTGCTGGCCAGAATTTCCATGCGGTCGCGATAATCGCTCCACTGGATGAAGAGCGGCGCGACGAAAGCGCCGGCCAATACCAGAATGGCGAAAATGCCGACCACGATATAGATGCGATTGAGCACTGTGCGCGTTCTGTCCCGGCTGAAATCGGAGGGGAGTGTAGGCACTTGCGCCCGCTGCGCAAGCCGGAACCGGGCGATTTGAGCACGGGAAATGCAGCCGATGCCCGCAAGCGTGACCCGCGCCGCTTCTATACAGAGCCGGACGCGATCCCTATATTGCCAATGAGAACAAAAGAAGATTCGTCAAGCGCCGCCGTCGCCCCGGCCCGGCGCCATTGGAACATCAAGACAGGCATGGCCGACTTCGCCCCCCCTTTCCGCCCGCAAGGCGGACCGATCACCAGCCAATTGCGGCGGCAGGAGCCCGATTACCTGTCCGGGCTCAATCCCGAGCAGCGCGACGCCGTGCTCTCGACCGAGGGTCCGCTTCTTGTTTTGGCTGGCGCCGGCACCGGCAAGACCCGCGTCCTGACCACCCGCATCGCCCATATTCTTAACCAGCGCATGGCCTGGGGCAGCCAGATTCTGGCGGTGACCTTCACCAACAAAGCCGCCAGCGAGATGAAAAAGCGCATTCATGAGCTGGTCCCGAGCCTGGATGGCCTGCCCTGGATGGGCACTTTTCACTCCATCTCCGCCCGCCTGCTGCGCCAGCATGCCGAATTGGTGGATCTCAAGCCCAGCTTCACCATTCTCGACACCGACGACCAGATTCGTCTCATCAAGCAATTGCTCGCCGCCGAGAATATCGACGAGAAGCGCTGGCCTGCCCGGCAATTCGCCGGCATGCTTGACGCCTGGAAAAACCGTGGCCTCCTGCCCAAAGACGTGCCCGCCAGTGACAGTTCCTATTTCGCCAATGGCAAGGGCGGCAAACTTTACTACGATTATCAGGCGCGCCTGAAGACGCTCAATGCAGCCGATTTCGGCGACCTGCTGCTCGAGTGTATCCGCCTGTTCCGCGAAAACCCGGACGTTCTGGCCAAATATCACCGCCAGTTCAAATATATGCTGGTGGACGAATATCAGGACAGCAACACCGCCCAATATCTCTGGCTGCGCCTGCTGGCGCAGGGCAAGCCCGCCGCCGAGGCGAACATTTGCGTCGTGGGCGACGACGATCAATCCATCTATGGCTGGCGCGGCGCCGAGGTGGACAATATCCTGCGCTTCGAGAAGGATTTTCCCGGCGCCAAGGTGATCAAGCTGGAGCGCAATTATCGCTCCACCGCCAATATCCTCAAGGCCGCCTCGACGCTGATCGCCTTCAACGAGGACCGGCTGGGCAAGACGCTCCACACCGACATTGCCGAGGGCGGCGAGCCGATTTCCTTCACTCAAGTTTACGATTCCGAGGAAGAAGCACGCAATATCGGCGAGGAAATCGAGCAATATCAGCGCCAGGGCGAAGCGCTCAATTCCATGGCCATCCTGGTGCGCGCCTCCTTCCAGATGCGCGAATTCGAAGAGCGCTTCATCACGCTCGGCCTCAATTATCGCGTCGTCGGCGGTCCGCGCTTCTATGAGCGCAAGGAAATCCGCGACGCCCTTGCCTATCTACGGCTCGTCGCCCAGCCCGCCGACGATCTCGCGCTCGAACGCATCATCAATGTCCCCAAGCGCGGCTTGGGCGATTCCACGGTCAAGACGCTGATCGAGACCGCCCGCCACCAGAACATTCCGCTGCTCGCGGCCATCCGCCTGCTGACCGAAACCGAGGAATTGAAGCCCAAGCAGCGCACGACTTTGCGCGCTCTGGTCTCCCAGTTCGACGATTGGGCCTACCGCGCCGAAAGCCTGCAACCCTATCAGCTCGTCGAGCAGATTCTCGAAGAGAGCGGCTATATGGACATGCTGACGGCGGACAAATCCGCCGAGTCCGAGGGTCGCAAGGAAAACCTCAAGGAGCTCAGCCGCTCCATGGAGGAATTCGAGACCCTGGGCGGCTTTCTCGAACACATCTCCCTGGTCATGGATCGCGACAGCGCCGAAGCCAGCGACGCCGTCACCATCATGACGCTCCACTCGGCCAAAGGTCTCGAATTCAACACCGTTTTTCTTCCCGGCTGGGAAGAAAGCCTTTTCCCGCATCAGCGTTCGCTGGACGAGAGCGGGCGGGCCGGCCTGGAAGAAGAACGCCGCCTTGCCTATGTCGGCATCACCCGCGGCCGCAAGCGGGTGCGCATTTCCGCCGCGCAAAACCGCCGCATTCACGGCCTCTGGCAATCGGCCATCGCCTCCCGCTTCGTCGATGAATTGCCCCCCGACGTGGTGGAGGTGATCGATCGCGGCTCCGCCTATGGCGGCTATGGCTATGGCGGGGGCGCCGCCAGCCGCTTCAACAAGGCCGATCCCTTCGAGAGCCTTTACGAAACTCCCGGCTGGCAGCGCGCCCGCGCCAATCAGGCCAGCCGCAAGGGTGGCGGTCCGCTGACCATCGAGGGCGAACTCGTCGCCCGCTCGGTCGATCTGGGGGGGCAATCGAGCAGCTACAGCCTCGGCGATCGCGTCTTCCACCAGAAATTCGGCTATGGCGCGATCATGAGCATCGAAGGCAACAAGCTGACCATCGATTTCGAAAAGGCCGGCACCAAGAAGGTATTGGAGAGCTTTATCAGCAAGGGCTGATGGCCAAAGCCGCCATCTGCTTGCGGCCATTGACTTGCCGTCGTCTCCTGCGTCATTGGAAGCTCAACCAGACCGAGGACAATCCATGTCAGTAGACCAGCTTTCCGTGTCCCTCACCAAGGACCAGGCCTATGCGCTGGTCGACGCCGTTTCCGAGCGCGACGAATTGGCCCTCACCGCCTCCGCCCATGAAAACGAAGAGACCGGCGAGTGGATTTTCGAAGCCACCTGCGAAAGCCCGCCCGATCTCGACGCCTTCGCGGCGCTGGCGCAGGAAGTGCTGGGCGGCGATGTGACCTTTTCGGTCGAACCGATCGACCCGGAGGTCAACTGGGTTGCCAAATCGCTCGAAGGGCTGGCGCCGGTCATTGCCGGCGGTTTTTACGTCTATGGCGGCCATTCCACCGACCCGGTGCCCGAAGGGCTGACCCCGATGCGGATCGAGGCGGCGCAGGCTTTCGGCACCGGCCATCACGAGACCACGACCGGGTGTCTCGAAGCCATGGAAATGGTGCTGCGCAAGCGCACACCCAGCCGCATGATCGACATCGGCACCGGCACCGGCGTTTTGGCCATCGCCCTGGCCAAGCGCGTCGCGACGACCATTCTCGCCACCGACATCGACCCCATCGCCGTCACCACCACGATTGAAAATGCCCGCGACAATGGCGTGAACGAACAGATCCTCGCCATCGAGGCCACCGGCCTCGACCATGAAGAGATCGCCGCCCGCGCGCCCTACGATCTGCTCGTCGCCAATATCCTCGCCGGCCCGCTGGTCGAGCTGGCCCCCGGCATGGGCAAGATCGCCCAGACCGGCGGCACGGCCATTCTTTCCGGCATCCTCAATACTCAGGCCGATGGCGTCATCGCCGCCTACGAGGCCGCCGGTTTCGCGCTGGTCGACCATCTCCAGCGCAAGGACTGGACCATTCTGGTTCTGCGCAAGCTTTAGGCGCATCGCGCCACTTTCGCCCAACGGCAAACTGGATTGCCGGGACAAGCCCGGCAATGACGGCCGCGGCTAACGAGCGAACACATTTGCCGAGAGCCCGCTCCAGTCCCCTCCCCCTTGGGGGCAGGGTTTGGGTGGGGGTTCAATGACCCTGCCACGCCCTCATTCCCGCGTTCAAACCAAGACCGCACCCCCAAAAAACAAAATCCCCGAAGCATGCTTCGGGGATCGGGGCCTGATCGTCAGCGTTTCGCTTGCAGCAACCTTACGGGCGCTTTGTAACCGCGCCGATCAGCTGATGCTGCATGCGGTAGCTGACCTGACGGCTGGCTTCGCGACCACGGGCGTCGATAAGACCACCCAATGCGATGCGGAAACCATTCTTGCTCTCGATCATCTTCTACTCCATGCGCCGAGGTTTTTTGCCCCCGGCATCCTCTATCTAGGCTATTTGCGCTCGCCCGGTTAGGGCCGCACCGGCAAGCCAGCCATGCCTTTCCTGCAAGGCGGCATTAACGCCCGTTTACCTTGCCGCGCTGGTTGGGAATGTCGCTGTGAAACTGGGCGACATAGCGCTCCGCCTGGCGCATACGGCCTTCGATCACCGCATCAAGGGCCCGCTGGAAGAAATTACGGTTCTTGTTCATTTCACACTCCTTGTTCCTCCCGCTAAGATAGGATGCAATTTCGCGGCGACCACCGCCAAACCATCAAGCCAGCCATGACCGGAGCGCACTCCGGTGCCAGGATATTGTGATGAACGCCTCCGCTTTCCCGCCCGCCCGTTTTCAGTCCTTTGAGGAAAAAACCGATTCCTCCCAGGTCGCGCCACGCCTTGCCGCGCTCCGCGCCGCCATGAAGGCGGCGGGTGTCGACGCCTTCCTGATCCCCCGGGCCGATGCCCATCGCGGCGAATCGGTTCCTGCCAGCGAGGCGCGTCTGGCCTATATCACCGCCTTTACCGGCTCGGCCGGACTGGCCGTGATCGGCGCCAACAAGGCAGGTCTGTTCGTGGACAGCCGCTATACGCTCCAGGCCCCTGCCCAAACCGATACGGCGCTGGTCGAGGTGCATGAGGTCAATCAGGGCGGCATCAGCCCCGATGTGAAGCTCTATGTGCCCCAGGGCGGCACGCTCGCCTATGATCCTTGGCTGCACACGCCGGGCGAAGTGCGCGACCTACGCGAGAAGCTGGCTGGTCATGCCGAAATCGTCGCCCATGCCAATCTGGTCGATCAGGTCTGGGCCGACCGCCCCGCCCCGCCGGTCAGCGCCATCGAATTTCTTGGCCACAATCGCGCCGGGCGCACGGCCCAGGACAAGATTGCCGATCTGCATGAAGTGCTCGTCACCGAGGCCGCCGACGCAGTTGTGTTGACCCTGCCCGAATCGATCTGCTGGCTGTTCAACATACGCGGGCGCGACGTGCCCAATACGCCCTTCGTGCTCGGCTTTGCCATCGTGCCAAAATCCGGCCTGCCGGTACTTTATCTCGACGCGGCCAAGATCAATCCGGAGCTGGTCAAGGCGCTCGACGGCGTCGCCAAGATCGAAGCGGGCACCGATCTCCCCGCCGCGCTGGCGCAATTGGGCGCGGCGCAAAGCAAGGTGATCGTCGATCCCCAATCCGCCCCCGCGGCCATCGCCGATACGCTCGGCAGCGCCGGCGCCAAGGTGCTTGAAAAGCGCGATCCGGTTCTGGGCCCGAAATCCCGCAAGAACGAGGCCGAACTTGCCGGCATGCGCGAGGCACACAAGCTCGACGGCGTGGCCCTCGCCAAATTCCTCTGCTGGTTCGATGCCGAAGCCCCAAAGGGCGAACTGACCGAAATCGGCATCGTCACCGCACTCGAAGCCTTCCGGCGCGAAGAGGAAAGCTGCGTCGATGCCAGCTTCGATACCATTTCCGGCGCCGGCCCCAATGGCGCCATCGTCCATTATCGGGTAACCAACAAGACCGACCGCCGCCTCAATCCGGGCGAATTGATGCTGCTCGACAGCGGCGCGCAATATCTCTCGGGCACCACCGACATCACCCGCACCCTCTATACCGGCTCCGTCAGCGCCGAAGAGCGGGATCGCTATACCCGCGTGCTCAAGGGCATGATCGCCATTTCCGCCGCGCGCTTCCCCAAAGGCACGACCGGCGCGCAGATCGACGTCCTGGCACGTCAATTTCTCTGGCAGGACGGGATCACCTATAGCCACGGCACCGGTCACGGCGTCGGTGCCTTTCTCGGCGTGCATGAAGGCCCGGTCGGCATCGCGCCGCGCTACACCACGCCGATCGAGGCGGGCAATGTGCTTTCCAACGAGCCGGGCTATTACAAGGCCGGCGCCTACGGCATCCGTATCGAAAACCTGATCGTGGTTCAGGACGCCGAAAAATTCCCGTCCTATCTCGATTTCGAAACGCTCACCCTCGCGCCCATCGAAACGCGACTGATCGACATGTCCATGCTCACACCGAGCGAAAAGGACTGGCTCAACACCTTCCACGCCCGCGTCTGGTCCGAGATCGGCCCCCGCCTGGAGGGCAAGGTAAAAGACTGGCTGCAACAGGCAACGCGTGCGATTTAAAGCGCCCCGGATCTTCTCGAAAACCCGCCCTCCTTCGCGCTCCCCACCCCATCGTCATTGCCCGGCTTGTCCGGGCAATCCATTCCACACCTCTGTCGCAATGCCTGAAAAGGAATGCCCACTTCATCCGGGCAATAACGAATAACGCGCTGAATTAGGCCATCCGGGCGTTCTCAAACGCCCCACACCCTTCGTCGCCTCCGCCCCGTCGTCATTGCCCGGCTTGTCCGGGCAATCCATTCCACACCTCTCTGTCCATCCCATCGTCATTACCGTCGTCGAGGCAATGACGCATTCGGGACTGACTTCGCCCCCTATTCCGCGCCGGCTGAGGCCGCGAAGATCGCGCTCAGTCGATAGGGATATTCGGCCAGCTCGGATGCCACGTCGTCTATCTTCCAACCGCCATTTTCGAACACCAGGTCATAGATCAATGCGGTCGGCCGGCCGAAATTGTCGAAACTGACATTCACCTGCGCACTGTTCCCGGACAAAACCGGCTCGCCGATCACCAGATTGTCGATCTCATAGTCCTGGCCGTCGACATAGGGGTCAAAATCCAGCGCCCCCATTTCGCCAATGGGCGTGCGCGCGTCATCGTCGGCATAAAGTCCGTTGAGCGCCGCCGAGCGGAAGACGCTTTCGTCCTCGGCGAATTCATCGGTGAAATAGGGCTGGTAAAACGCCTCCAGCAAAGCCTTGGGACTATTGAACACCTGCGCCGCGACCATGCTGGTCAGCGCCAGAAACAACCCCACCGCAACAGTCACAAGACGCATGCGCCCCTCCTCGATCCTCAATTGAACCAGATGGCGAAATTCGGCCATCTGTCGCCAAACACCGCATTGCCCGCGGCAAAGCTATCCGCATCGGCGACCGGCCCTTCGCGCAGGAATGGCAACGCCCCCTGCCCGGTGAACAGCATGACCAGATCGGTTTCCTCTGCCGTTTCGAAATAGGCAGGAAGGCTGATACCTTGCGCGAAGCGCCAATGCGGCAGCAGCAATTCCCCGGCAAGAATGGCATCGACGCGCTCAAGTGTTTCCATCCATGCTGCGACAACCTCTTCGCTGACCTCCATGCCGGGCACAATCGAGGTCTGGCGCGGCGAAGGCACCAATTCACGATTGTCGTCGGTTTCGGCCAGGATCGCCTCCCAATTGCGCCGCGACAGGCCGGTCACCTCCTGCATGCGCGCCAGAACGCCTTGCAGCCGGACGGCATCGGCGACCGGAAAATCGGCCAGGTGGATCGCCGCGATCGCATCGGCCAGGAATGTATCGGTCTGCGGGTCCACGAACAGCGAACTATTGCTCTGATAATTCTGCATCGGCAGTCCCGCACTGGGGAAGACGCGATGGCCTATCGCGGTGAAAAATTCCGAGAAATCATGGGCCAGCAACAGATCGACCGGCGCAGCAATGATTTGGGTATAGCCAGCGAACCAGAACGCATCGGCCCGGTCGAAACCGATGGAGGTGTCGACCTCAGCCGTCTTGCCGCCCTTGCTCCTGGCTTGCGGCAATTCGATCATATCGCCCAGCAACACGGCCAGGGTTTCGGCCTCATCGGCCACGCCATCGCCATTGAGGTCCAGCCGGACGCGCAGCGGATCGATAGTGATGACGAAATCGTCTCCCTCGCCCGCCAGCAGAAAACTCTGCCGAGCCGCGTCGAGGCCGGTGATGAATTCATCGAGAATGGCGCGCAGCTTCTCATAGGTGATCGGCTCGGCGCCATCAGGCGGCGCGCCGCCCTCGACACCATCGGGAATGCCCAGCAACATCGCTGCCGCCGGCATGTCCGGCGCTGTGGCTCCGTGGCGATATAGGGCTCCGGCAAGCCCCTCCGCGGCTTTGACCACATCGATCATCCCGGTGCCGAAACAGGCATCGGCAGCGCCCGCTCTGCAATCGGCGGCGAAAAGGTCGCGCTGGTCCTTGGCGGTGCCGGCATAGAGCAGTTCGGGCAATTGCGCGCCCATAGGGCCCGCGAGCGCCAGCCCCGGCGCCATCAATCCTGCCAGCGCCAGTCCTGCCAATAAACGCATCATTCTCTCCTCGCTACGACCGGCCGACCCGCTCGAACCATTCGTCCTCGCTGATCACCTCGACGCCGTGTTCCTGCGCCGTTTTCAGCTTGGACCCTGCGCCGGGACCGGCCACCAGAATATCGGTCTTGGCCGAAACCGACCCGGCCACTTTCGCGCCCAACCGCTCGGCCATGGCCTTGGCTTCCGATCGTGTCATTTTTTCGAGCGACCCGGTAAACACCACGGTCTTGCCCGCAATCGCGCTGTCGGCGGCGACATTGATCACATAGGGCCTGGGCCGCACCTGGGCCAGCAGCGCTGCCAGCACCGCTTCGTTCCGCTCATTGCCGAAAAAATCGGCCAGGGCCTCGACCACGGTGCCGCCAATGCCGTCAACCGATGGAAATACTGCCATCGCATCCTCGGAAGCCGCCACCTGCTTGCCGACCCGGATAAGCTCGTCCATCGTCCCAAAGGTCCGCGCCAGTGCTGCCGCCGTGGTTTCCCCGATATGGCGGATGCCGAGCGCGAAGATGAAGCGGTCCAGTTCCGGTTCGCGCCGCGCATCGATGGCGGAAAAGAGCTTGTCCAGCCCCTCGAAATTGCGGCTTTCGGCGCTGCGCACGTTCTTGCGCACCTTGCCCGAGGCCAGTTCGCGCGCCCGCGCCTGCTCCTCGCGCCGCTCGGCCAAAGCCGCCTGCACCTCGGCGCGTCGCTCATGCAGCGTGAAAATTTCCGCCGGGTTGTGCACCAGATCCTTGGCGAAGAACAATTCGATATTCTCGGCCCCCAGACCTTCAATATCCAGCGCCCCGCGCGACACGAAATGGCGCAATCCCTCGACCGCCTGCGCCGGGCAGCTCAGCTCGCCCGTGCAGCGGCGCCGAGAATCTTCCTTGCCGGTCTTGTCATTGACCTCGCGCGTGGCGGGCGAGCCACAGACCGGGCAGGTATGGGGAAATTCATACGGCACGGCATCAGCGGGACGCTTGTCGAGCACGACGCTGACAATTTGCGGAATGACGTCGCCGGCTCGCTGTACGAGGACGCTGTCGCCGACGCGAATATCGATACCCTCGCGGATCGGCAGGCCGTTGCTATCGAGGCCCTTGATATAATCCTCGTTGTGCAGGGTGACGTTTTCCACCACCACGCCGCCCACGCTCACCGGTTCCAGCCGCGCCACCGGCGCCAGCGTGCCGGTGCGTCCCACCTGGATGTCGATCTTCCTGATCACGCTCGTGGCCTGTTCGGCCGGAAACTTGTGCGCGATAGCCCAGCGCGGTTCGCCCGTCACAAAGCCCCAGCGCTTTTGCAGCTCGATCTGGTCCACCTTATAGACCACGCCGTCGATATCGTAGCCCAGCGAAGCACGCTGCGCTTCGATCAGCCGGTAATGGGCGATCAGTTCGTCGGCGGAGGTGGCGCGCACCATGAGCGGGCTTATCGCAAAACCCCATTCGGCGAATTTCTGCACCGCCTCATACTGGCTTGCCGCTGGCTCGCCGCTGGCCAGCCCCCAGGCATAGGCGAAAAATCTGAGATTCCGGCTGGCGGTGATCGCGGGATCTTTCTGGCGCAGGGAGCCGGCCGCCGTATTGCGCGGATTGACGTAATCCTGCCCGCCGCTCGCCGCCGAACGCGCCTTCAGCGCCTGGAATTCGGCATAGGTCATATAGACCTCGCCGCGAATTTCGATCACCTCCGGCCAGCCCGATCCGGCCAGACGCTCGGGAATGTCCCCGATGGTCCGCAGATTGGCGGTGATGTCCTCACCCACGCTGCCATTGCCGCGCGTCGCGCCCTGCACGAAGACGCCATTCTCATAGCGCAACGAGGCGGAAAGCCCGTCGATCTTCGGCTCGGCGGTAAAGGCCAGTTCCAGCCCCTCGTCCCGCTGGAAAAACCGTTGCCCGCGCTCAATAAAATCGACCACGTCCTGGTCGGTATAAGCCTTGGCGAGGCTGAGCATGGGTGCGCCATGACGCACCTTGGCAAAGCCCTCGGCGGGCGCGGCGCCCACCCTGCCAGTCGGGCTGTCCTGCCGCACCAGTTCGGGAAAGGCTTCCTCGATGGCATCGTTGCGCCGCTTCAGGGCATCATAAGCAGCGTCGGTGATCTCGGGCGCATCGTTCTGATGATAGGCAATATCTGCCGCCGCGATCGCCGCGGCCAAATGCTCCAGCTCGGCACGGGCTTCCTCCTCGGAGAGATCGGCAACGTCTTTTTGGATCAGTTCGGACATGGGGATACTCAACGCTTCAATTGACCGGCGGATCGCGCCTCCCTCAAGACAAAAAGGCGGCTGAGGCCATCGCCTCGCAAGCGCTGCCACCGATCCGTCTCGCGCGGCGCTTCACCTTCTCCCACAGCGGGCGAGGGGACGAAAGCCTCAACCTATCCCACTGCGCCGAGCAATTTCTTGGCAGCAGCGCGCGCCTCATTGGTAATTTCAGCACCGGCCAGCATGCGCGCCACTTCCTCCTGCCGCGCCGGCTTGTCAAGCGGACGAACATGGGTGCGCATGAAGGCCCCCTCCTCCACCATTTGCTTTTCGATCAGCAGATGCCGATTGGCCCGTGCCGCCACTTGCGGCGCATGGGTCACCGTCAGCACCTGCACGCCCTGGGCCAGCCGCGCCAGCCGCCGCCCGATCGCATCGGCCACCGCGCCGCCCACGCCGGTGTCGATTTCGTCGAAGATCAGCACCGGCGCCGAGCCGCGATCGGCCAGCACCACTTTGAGCGCCAAAAGAAATCGGCTCAATTCACCACCCGAGGCCACCTTGAGCAAGGGGCCGGCAGCGGTTCCCGGATTGGTCTGCACGTGGAAAGTGATCTGGTCGAGCCCGGTCGCGGCCACCCGGCCCGCCTCGACCAGATGATCGACGATGAACTTTGCCGCGCCCAGCTTCAGATCGGGCAATTCGGCCTCCACCGCCACGCTCAGCGCCTGCGCCGCGTCCCTGCGGCCCTTGCTCAGGATCCCCGCTGCCTCGCGATAGCGGGCACGCGCATTGGCTTCTTCGCTCTCCAGGGCCCGCAGCCGGCTCTCTCCGCTTTGCAGATTGTCGAGGTCGCCCTGATATTTTTCCAGCACCTCGGCCAGCCCGTCGCAACTGGTCTGATGCTTGCGCGCCGCCGCGCGCAGCGCAAAGAGCCGCTCCTCCACCGCCTCCAGCTCGTCCGGATCGAAGGCCATTTCCCGCTTCAGCTCGTCCAGCGCCAGCCCGGTGCGGTCCAGCACTTCGAGCGACGCATCCAGCGCATCCACCATCGGCTGGAACAGGCTGGCCCCGCCATCGATCTTGCGCATCAGCCGCCGCATCAGCGAGGCCAGCGCCGGTGTCGGCGCATTGGGGCCATTGAGGATTTCGTCGATTTCCACCACGTCGGAAGCGGCCTTTTCGGCCTGCTGCAATTGCTGCCGCCGCGCCGCCAACTCTTCCTCTTCGCCTATATTCGGGTTGAGCTTGCCCAATTCCTCGACGCTGTGGCGGGCATAATCCTCGGCGGCGACCGCCGCCTCCACCAGCGCTTTCTGTTCTTCCACCGCCTGCTGCGCCTCGACCAGCAAAGCCCAGCTTTCCCGCACCGCCGCGACTTCGGCGCTGAGCTCGCCGAACGCATCCAGCGCCGCCCTGTGGGTCGCGGCATCCACCAGCGCCCTATCATCGTGCTGGCCGTGGATTTCGATGATCTGGCTGCCGACCTTCTGCAACAGCGAAGCGGAAACCGGCTGGTCATTGATGAAAGCGCGCGTGCGGCCATCTGCGAACTGCACCCGGCGCAGGATCACGTCCTCATCGTCGGCGATGGCATTGTCGCGCAACAGCGCCCGCGCCGGATGCTGGGCCGCCAGTTCCAGAACCGCAACGACCTGCCCGCTCTCCTGCCCCTGTCGCACCAGGGCGGCGTCACCACGCCCGCCCAAAGCCAAGGCCAGCGCATCGAGCAGGATGGATTTTCCCGCCCCGGTCTCGCCGGTCAGCACCGTCATGCCGGCATCGAGCGCCAGATCGAGCTGGTCGATAAGAACGATATTGCGGACCGACAGCGCGTTGAGCATGCGCGAATTCCCGAAAATGGACGTCTAGCTCAATATAGCATCGCCCCTGCCTCGGGACGGGGCGGCTGATCCCCATCCACAACAAAGACCGATGGCTGGAATCATAGCAGAAAAGAACAAAATGGCAACAAGATGCGCCACCGAAACAAGCGCCTCCCAGAGCGTCGTCATTGCCGGGTTCATCTCGACAATCCAGCGTGCCGCAATATCAAACGACCAAAGCGTCAAACCCAGCGCGACCGCCTGGGCGAAAGCAATGGCCAGTCAACGTAATAAAGAAGGGCTCATCGGGCCCTTCAAAATCGGCGATAACGGGGCATCCCGGCAATGACGATGGCAGGACAGCGTCCGTCGAAATGCTTCGTCGGAAACCTAGCTCCGGTGCGCCGCCAGCCAGCTGCCGGAATTGAGCTGCGGCGCCAGTCCCTGCTTGCCCAGCAATTCAAAGCTCCGCTTGTACCAGTCACTGGACGGATAATTGTGCCCCAGGACGGCGGCGGCCGACATGGCCTCGTTGGTAAGGCCGAGCAGCAGGTAGGATTCGGTCAGCCGGTACAGCGCTTCCTCGATATGGGTCGAGGTCTGCCACTTCTCCACCACTTCGCGGAAGCGGTTGATGGCGGCAGCATATTGCCCGTTGCCAAGATAATAGCGGCCCACCGACATTTCCTTACCGGCCAATTGATCATAGGCGACCAGCAGCTTTTCCTTGGCGTCGATGGCGTGTTCGGACTTGGGATAATTGTTGATCAGCAATTGATAGGTGTCGATCGCGTCACGGGACAATTGCTGGTCGCGGGTAATATCCTTGATCTGGGCGAAATAGGCCGTGCCCTTGAGCCAGAGCACATAGGGAACGTCCTTGCCCCGGGGATAGAGCGCCAGGAAGCGGTCCGCCGCCAGAATGGCCTCGTCCAGTTTGCCGCTGCGATAATTGGCATAAACCAGCATCAACTTGCCCTGCTCGACCATCGGGTCGCGCGGATGCTGGCGCTCAAGCTGTTCCAGCTTCTTGATCGCGGTCTGATAATATTGCCGATCCATGTCGTCCAGTGCGCCCTGATAGAGCGAGGCGGCGGGCACGATCGGCTCTTCCTTGACCTTGGGAGGGCTGAACAGGCTGCAACCGGCAAGCGCCGCGGCCACAAGTCCGATAGCGACGATCCGGGCGGCCCGGCTGGAAAACTGGCTCAAGTCGACAAGCTTCACGAACTGCCCCGTTCCTAAATCATTCCGCATGAGGGCTGCGGGTTAGTTGGCAAATAGATCAAAACTGTGACGCGGCTTTCCCGGGAAGAACCGGATCAGCGCACGGACCGCAGATAGTGATGAACCTCCAGGCCGTCCGGCTGGTCATCGAATGCCTCGAATTCCAGCGGCAGGTCTTCGGCGTTCACTATCTCATAATTGGCTTCGCTCGAAAAGAGACCGGCGAGAACCTGTGCATTGAGCGCATGGCCGCCCTTGTAGGAGCGGAAACGCCCCCAGATCGGCAGCCCGCCCAGCGACAGGTCGCCGATGGCGTCGAGCAGTTTGTGGCGCACGAATTCGTCTTCATAGCGCAGCCCGTCGGGATTGAGGATGCGGTCCTCATGCACCGTAATGGAATTGTCGAGGCTGGAGCCGAGCGCATAGCCGGCCTGGCGCAGGATCTTGGCGTCGCGCACGAAACCGAAGGTGCGGGCGCGCGACACGTCTTCGAAATAGCGGCGCGGGGTCCAGTCGAAAATCATCCGCTGCCGCCCGATGACCTTGGAATCGAAGTCGATCTCCAGGTCGAGCGCGCGGCCATTGTAGGGCTCGAGCGCGGCGAAGGCGTCATTGTTGCGCACGGTAACCGCGCGCATCACCTTAAGAAATTTGCGCTGCGCCGGCTGGATTTCGACGCCCCGCTCCATGATGGCGACGGCGAAGGGATAGGCCGAGCCGTCCAGGATCGGGCATTCGGGCGCGTCCAGCGTGATCAGCGCGTTATCGATGCCCATGCCGGACAGCGCCGAAACGACATGCTCCACCGTGGCGACACTGATGCTGTCGCCCAGATCGAGCGTGGTGCACAAAGTTGTGCGGCTGACACGCGAATGATGGACGGGCACGGGATTGGTCAAATGACCGTCGCCGAGATCGCGGCGGATAATAAAACCGCTGTCCGGTGCTGCAGGTCCGATAGTAAGCGTGACCGGCTGGGCGCTGTGAACACCATAACCGGCGAAACTGATCTCACCGGCGAGCGTGCGCTGGCGCGTGGTTAGCCTGTTCATATGTTGAAGTACCCCGCGAAATCGTCACGCTCAAAGAACTGTTAGCCAAAAAAAACTCGGTGCGGAAGCCGCACCGAGTCTGCATTTGATGAAAGATCAACAGAAGATCAACCGTGTTTACGCAGGAAGGCCGGAATTTCCAGATGCTCCTTCTGCGCCGACGCTGCCGGTGCGCGGCCCTGCGGGTCGAGTGCGCCACGTGCGCCCTCGCTGGAGGGGGGAACCCGCGAAGTCCTTGCGCCACCAGCCTCGATGGCGCTGCGCGCTGCCGCGTCATCGGCCATGGACGGCCTCGGCTCATTGCGCGGCTCGGCCTGTGCCGGGTTCAGATTGAGGCCCACATTGGAGGCCAGACGCTTGAACAGTGCCCGTGCATTGCGCGGCTCGGCATCCTGGCGTTCCGGCGCCGCCTGTGTCCTGCGGGCAACAGCGGGCAATTCGTCGGTGCGCGGCATGCGGCGCTGCCCATCGGGACGGGCGGCATGGGAAGGCACATAGACGCTCGGAATCGGCTGCTCCTGCATCACCGGCAGCTCTTCCGGCTCGGCAACGGCTTCCGCGGCGGGAACATAGGGCTCCACCACGATACCATCATCCTCATGCGCATAGGCGGGAGTCGGCTGCTGGGCGGCGAAAGCTTCGGCAACCGCCGCTTCCATCTGCTGGCCGATTTCCTCTTCCATCATGACCGGCTCGTGGGCCACGGCCTGCGGCACGACCGAACGCTCGGCCGGCACATGGCGCTTCACCGCCAGCGGGGTGCGCGAAGCATGCGGACGGGCCGGCTCGAGTGCCTGCACCATGGTGGCGTCAGTGCCCGTCGCGACCACCGAAACGCGGATCGTGCCGTTGAGATTGGGATCGTAGGTGGCGCCCAGAATGATATTGGCGTCGGTATCGACTTCCTCGCGAATGCGGCTGGCGGCCTCATCCACTTCGTAGAGTGTCAGGTCCGGGCCGCCGGTGATCGAGATCAGCAGGCCGCGCGCGCCATGCATCGACACATCGTCGAGCAGCGGATTGGCGATCGCCGCTTCGGCGGCGTGGCGGGCCCGGTCTTCGCCCGATGCCTCGCCGGTACCCATCATCGCCTTGCCCATGCCGCGCATCACGGCGCGCACGTCGGCGAAGTCGAGGTTGATCAGCCCTTCCTTGACCATGAGGTCGGTGATGCAGGCCACGCCCGAGAACAGCACCTGATCGGCCATGGCGAAGGCGTCGGCGAAGGTGGTCTTCTCATTGGCGACGCGGAACAGGTTTTGGTTGGGGATGACGATCAGCGTATCGACATGGCGGTGCAATTCGTCGATGCCGTCATCGGCGAGGCGCGTGCGGCGATTGCCCTCGAAATTGAACGGCTTGGTCACGACGCCAACGGTAAGGATACCCTGCTCGCGAGCTGCGCGCGCCACCACGGGCGCCGCGCCGGTGCCGGTGCCGCCGCCCATACCCGCGGTGATGAACACCATATGCGAGCCGGAAAGGTGATCGTTGATTTCGTCCCAGCTTTCTTCGGCTGCGGCCCGACCCACTTCCGGGTGCGAACCGGCGCCCAGCCCTTCGGTGACGCCGACGCCGAGCTGGATGATCCGCGGCGCCTTGCTGAGCGCCAGCGCCTGCGCGTCGGTATTGGCAACGACGAAATCGACCCCGTCCAGGCCGGATTCGATCATGTTGTTGACGGCATTGCCGCCGCCGCCGCCGACGCCGAATACGGTGATGCGGGGCTTGAGTTCCTGAATGTCCGGAATGGTGAGGTTGATGGTCATAGAAGGCCCCATACTGGCGTGTTGGTGAAGATTTACCCTCCCAAACGTTAACCACGCCCTAACAATTGAACCTTCCGCGTTAACGTGAACGCAATTTGCGACACTTTCCGGTTACGCTTTGACGCAACATTAACCACGCGAGGCGGGGCCCCGACGCCTCTACAGCCAGCCGCGGCGCTTGAAATAAAGATAAGGCAGGATGGCGGAAACGACCATCAATCCCAGCGAAAGCGGATAGCCGAAATCCCAGTGCAATTCGGGCATGATGTCGAAGTTCATGCCATAGATGGAACCCACCAGCGTGGGCGGCAGCAGCACCACGGCCACGACCGAGAAAATCTTGATGATCTGGTTCTGTTCGAGATTGATCAGGCCCAGCGTGGCATCGAGCAGGAAATTGAGCTTGTTGGTCAGGGTGCGCGCATGTTCGCCCAGCGATAGCGCGTCGCGCTGCACCAGCTTGCCCATCTGGCGGGCATCGCGCGCCGCCTTGCCTCCCTCCGCGATGGCAGCGCCATGATAGGCGGTGAGGCGGGAAATGCTGACCAGGCTTTCCTGGATCATGGTCAGCAATTCGGCCTTCATGCCGATCTGCTCGATGACCGAACGCAGGTCGCGCTGGAATTTTTCCGCCGACGTGCTCTTGCGGCGGAAGACGTGGCGCGAGACCTGGTCGATCTCATTGCCCAGCTTTTCCAGCGCGTCGGCGGTGCGATCGGTGAGCGATTCCAACAGGCCCAGAAACACCTCGGTGCCGGTGGCGCAGGGAATGGCACGGGGCCGCAGGGCACGCGTGAGATAGGCGTTGAAGGGGCGCGGATCGGCAAAGCGCACCGTGACCAGCACGCGCTCCTTGATCACGAAGGTGATCTCGGCCTTGGCCGGATCTTCTGTGTCCAGCCCCGACAGGGCCGTCATGGTCATGAATTCGGCCCCGTCCTCGGAATAGAGCCGCGAGGAGAGCTCGATCTCGGCCATCTCGGCCTGCGTCGGCATGGTGATGCTCAAAAGCGTCTCGACCAGGCCGATTTCGGCGGATGTCGGATGGAGAAGGTCGATCCACACCAGATCGGGGATGGTCTCGATGGCATCGCGGTCGACCTCGACCAGCATGTCCATATGGCTCTTGTAGCAGCGCAGCATGGGCTCACTCCTGGGCATTGGCCACCCAGGCCGGCCCGGACGTGATGGTCAGGCGCGGCAGGCGACCGATAGCGGCGACGTCGAACTTCGACTGTCGGGGTTCATTGGTTTCTTCTCGTGAAAGAAAATTGGCGTAACGCCGGGGCGCGGCCTTGATGCCCGCGCCGCCAGGCTCTGTCAATCGTTTCAAAAACTGCTGCGCAGCCAGTTTCCCACCCGCGCGATATAGCCATCCGTGCCGGTGAGCTTCCCCCTGCCCCGCGGCTCGACATATTCCTGCGCGCAGACCTGCGGATAGACCAGCATCCCGGCCATGGTGGCGAAGGCGGCGGTCTTGGCAATGTCGGGCAATCCGGCCACGCCCATGGGCCGGCCATTGCGCACATTGCGCGCCAGCGTGCGCCGCGCCACTTCCGGCAGACCGGTCATTTCGCTGGCCCCGCCGGTCAGCACGAACCGCCGCCCGCACACATCCATCATGCCGGTGGCCTGCATCCGGTCGCGGATGGCGGTGAGGATTTCCTCGATGCGCGGTCGCATGATCCGGGTCAGCACGGCGCGCGGAATCTGTCCCGGCGCTTCGTCATGGCTGGCGCCTACCGGCTGGATCGGGATCATTTCCCGCTCGTCGGCCTGTCCCGGCAGCACCGAGCCATGCAAGGTCTTGAGCCGCTCGGCATCGGCCACGCTGACCGAAAGCTGCCGGGCAATGTCGAGCGTCAGGTGATGGCCGCCAATGGCAATGGCGTCGGCATAGACCATGTGCCCGTCATTGAACACAGAGACCGTGGTGGTGGCGCCGCCAAAGTCGATGCAGGCCACGCCGAGCTGGGCCTCGTCATCCACCAGCGTTGCCAGCCCCGAGGCATAGGGCGTGGCCACCAGCGCCTCGATTTGCAGATGGCAGCGATGCAGCACCAGTTCGAGATTGCGCATGGCCAGCGTTTCCGCGCTCACCACCGCCACATCGACCCCCAATTGCTCCCCGACCATGCCCTTGGGGTCGAGAATACCCTTGCTGCCATCGAGCGAATAGCCGATGGGCAGCGCATGGATGATCGAACGTTCGGGCCGCACCGAGCGCGAATTGACCGCCTTGAGCACGCGGACGATGTCTGCCTTTTCCACCTCCTGGCCGTCCAGCGAGACGGCGGCGGAAAAGGTCTCCGAGCCGAGCCGTCCGGCGGTCACGTTGACCAATACGCTTTCCAGCGTCAGCCCGGCGGCGCGCTCGGCCATGCCCACGACATTGCGGATCGCCTGCTCGGCCTTTTCAATGTCGACCACCACCCCGCTCTTGACCCCGCTGGACGGGCCATAGCCGAAGCCGATGACCTCGGCCTGGTGCGTGCGGCCGCGAAGCGAGCGCCCTTCGGCGCGCGGGGACAGCCGGGCGATGACGCAGCAGATCTTGGTGGAGCCGATATCGAGCACCGCCACCAGCGTGGTCTTGCCGGGCTGAACCGGCCGCAGCCGGGATGTCATGGCATCGCTCATCATGATTTGTCGGCGTCTTCGTTTTTATTGGGACGGATGGCAACGGTATGGTCGATCCGCAGATCGATGATGGAAATGTCGCGGTCGAGAAGTTGGTAATCGGTCTGGTAGGACACCAGCCGGCGCAATGCCTGCGCCACGCCCTGCTCGGGCAATTGCACCCTGAGGCCGGTATCGTAGAGCATGTCCCAGCGCCGGTCGGCGATGCGCGAGAGCGCGATCAGCCCCTGCTTGAGGCGCGGCACGGTGTCGAGCGCCCGGATCATTGCCAGGGCGTCGTCGGCTGCGCCGTCCCCGATCACCAGTGGCAATTCTCCATAGGCGCCGCGATCCTCGCCGATCTGGTCGCCCTTGCCGTCGATCAGGAAAGTCACCCCATCCACCCGCCAGCGGGCCACCGGCGTTTTTTCCGTGATCACCACCGAGACGTCGCCCGGATAGGTCTTTCGCACCGTCACGGCGCTCACCGCCGGCAATTCGGCTATGCGCTGCCGGGCTTCTTCAACGTCGAAGCCAAGCGTCGAAGTATGGGGTGCGATGCCCAGCGCGTTGAAAATCGCCTGTTCGGAGGTCAGCGTCTGGCCGCTGATCGAGATTTCTCCGATAGCTAGGCCGGCCTGCGCGAAATTGCCCTGCGCGGCCTCGCCCAGCGTCCCGGCAAGAACCCCGATCGGTTCGCGCATCTGATAGAGGCCCAGCATGGCGGCGGCGAGCACGGCCAGCATGGCGCCGCGGCGAATGAGATTGCCATGCAGGACGAAGGCGCGGTTCAGCCTGTTGGCGATGCGCTTGTGCGGCGTGCGGACAGGAACAGGCAGTGCGCGTGGGTGAACCACCTGCGCTCCGGCGAGAAAGGCCTCGCTTTTTACCTGTTGCAACTCGCGTCCTCCACCATCCAGGAGACCAGATCTTCAAAACTGTGCCCGACATGGGCGGCCTGCTCGGGAGCCAGCGAGGTCGGCGTCATGCCTGGCTGGGTATTGATTTCCAGACAGACCAGTTCGCCATCCTCGCCCGCCGCGTCGTTGTAGCGGAAGTCCGTCCGCGTCACGCCACGACAGCCGAGCGCCGCATGGGCGGCAAGGCTAAGCTTTTGCACTTTGTCGTAAATTTTAGGTTTAACCTCGGCCGGCAGGATGTGACGTGATCCACCTTGGGCATATTTGGCTTCGTAATTGTAGAAATGCAGATCGGTGACGATTTCCGTCACCGGCAGCGCCACGTCGCCCATCACCGCGCAGGTCAGCTCGCGGCCCGGAATATAGCGCTCCACCATCAGTTCTTCGCCACCATTCCAGTCCTCGCCGAGGATTTCCTGCGGCGGGTGGGCCTGGTCGGCCTTGACGATGATGACGCCGAAACTGGAACCATCGGCAATCGGCTTGACCACATAGGGCGGCGGCAGCACATGGGCGCGCGCCACCTCGGCCCGGCTGGCGATCACATGGTCGGTCACCGGGATACCGGCGGCCTTGAGCACGATCTTGGCCTGATGTTTGTCCATGGCCAGCGCCGAGGCCAGCACGCCCGAATGGGTATAGGGAATGCGCAAAAATTCCAGCACGCCCTGGATCGTCCCGTCTTCGCCATAGCGGCCATGCAACGCATTGAACGCCACATCCGGGGCCAGTGCGCGCAATTGTTCGGCAATGTCATAGCCGACATCCACCTCGCTCACCCGATAGCCCGCCCGCCGCAACGCCTCGGCGCAGCCCTTGCCCGTGCTCAGCGAAACCGGACGCTCATTGGAGAGCCCGCCCATCAGAACGGCGACGTGCTTGGTCATGGGGATGTCCTGTCGAGAATATGGGAAGCGGGAAGAATATGCCTTGCGCGCCGCATACCTTCCGCGCTGGTTCTGGTTTTGCCGTCATTGCCCAACTTGTCGGGGCAATCCAGCGGGAGCCCCGCGATCGCGTGGATCACCCGGACAAGCCGGGTGATGACGCCGTGGTGGAACAAGTGATGTGCACCCCGAGGCCAGGGCTCGACCGCCATCACTTCGTCTCTTGCCCCATCAGCGCACCCAATTCCCCCGGCAGGGTCGCCGCCCATTGCGTGATATTGCCCGCGCCGAGACAGACGACGTAATCGCCGTCCGCGACGCGCGCCGCCACCGCCTTGGCCAGCGCCTCCTGCCCTTCCAGCACCCGTGCGTCGCGATGCCCGCGCGCCATGATGCGGTTGACCAGTTCCTCATGGGTCACACCGGCAATGGGCTGCTCGCCCGCCGCATAGATCGGCGCCACCAGCACGGTATCGGCATCGTTGAAACAGGCGGCGAAATCGTCGAACAGGTCGCGCACCCGGCTGAAGCGATGCGGCTGCACCACCGCCACCACGTCGCGCCGCGCCGATTGCCGTGCCGCCTTCAGCGCGGCGGCGATTTCCACCGGGTGGTGGCCATAATCGTCGATGATGGACACCCCGCCCACTTCGCCGGTCTTGGTGAAGCGGCGCTTGACCCCGGTAAAGCCCTTGAGGCCGCGGCGGATCGCTTCTACCGGCACATGCAACTGGTCGGCGACGGCGATGGCCGCCGTGGCGTTGAGTGCATTGTGAATGCCGGGCATGGGCAGTTCGAGCCCGTCGATGCGCAATTGCGTCTGGCGGATACGATCGCGGATTTCGACGGAGAAATGCTGCACCCCGTCGCGGTTTTCCAGATCGATCAGTCGCACGTCGGCCTGCGGATTGCGCCCATAGGTGATGACGCGGCGGTCGCGAATATCGCCCACCAGCGCCTGCACTTCCGGATGATCGAGACACATCACCGCAAAACCGTAGAACGGCACATTCTCGACGAATTGGCGGAACGCCTTCTTCACCCCGTCGAAATCCCCGTAGTGATCGAGATGTTCGGGGTCGATATTGGTGACCACCGCGACGTCGGCGGGCAGCTTGACGAACGTGCCGTCGCTTTCATCGGCTTCCACCACCATCCATTCGCCGCCGCCCAGCCGGGCATTGGTGCCATAGGCATTGATGATGCCGCCATTGATGACGGTAGGATCGAGATTGCCGGCATCGAGCAGCGTCGCCACCAGCGTCGTCGTCGTGGTCTTGCCGTGGGTGCCGCCAATGGCGATGGCGGTCTTGAAGCGCATGATTTCGGCCAGCATTTCGGCGCGGCGCACGATGGGCAGCGCCTTGGCCCGTGCCGCCATCAATTCGGGATTGTCCTTGCGGATGGCAGAGGACACCACCACCACTTCAGCCCGGCCCAGATTGTCCCCACTCTGGTCGATCTCGACCTTGATCCCCATGTCGCGCAGGCGCTGCACATTGGGATTGAGCGAGGCGTCGGACCCCTGAACTTCATAGCCCTGATTGTGCAGGATTTCGGCGATCCCGCTCATGCCGATCCCGCCAATGCCGATAAAATGCACCGGCCCGATATTACGCGGCATCTTCATGATTTCGGTCCTTTTTCAATCTTGGCATTCTTGCCCGCCAGCGCTTCTGCCAGGTCGGCAAGTTTCTCGACGGCGCGCGGCTGGCCGAGCGACCGGGCCGCATTGGCGGCCTGCTGCAGGCGCATCGGATCGGTCAGCAGATCCTCCAGCCGAGTGGCAAGCGATTGCGGTGAAAGCGTGGCCTGCTCCAGCACCCAGCCGCCGCCGCCCTGTTCTAGAAACAGCGCATTGTGTTTCTGGTCGGCATCGAGCGCGCCCGGCAACGGCACCAGGATCGCCGGCCGGCCCAAAAGCGCGAGTTCGGCGATGGTGGAGGCCCCAGCCCGGCAGATGACCAGATGCGCATCGGCGATGCGCTCCGGCAGGTCGGGAATGAAATTGGCGATTTCCACACTGGTCCGCGACCGGCGGTAACAGTCTGTTACCCGATCGATGTCTTCGGGTCGTGCCTGCTGCACGATTTGCAGTCGATTGCGCAAATCCTGCGGCAATAATGCGATAGCCTCGGGCACCACGTCCGACAGGATGCGCGCGCCCTGGCTGCCACCCGTAACCACCAGTTTTATAGGACTTTTTTCGTCCAGCAGTGGATAAGGGCGGCCCACTACGGCCCGCACCCGGTCGCGCACCGGATTGCCGGTGAGCACCTTTTCCAGTGCCCGCTGATTGGCGAATTTGGTTTCGGAAAAGCTCATGGCCAGCATGTCGGCAAAGCGCGCCAGCGCCCGGTTGGCCCGGCCCATCACCGCATTCTGCTCATGCAAAATGCCAGGGATTCCAAGGACATTGGCGGCAATGAACGGCGGAAAGGTCGGATAGCCGCCAAAGCCGATCACGGCATCGGGCCTGACCTGGCGCAGCTTGCCATGCGCCACCGCCATGCCGCGCAGGATCGTCAGCCCGGCCCCGATCAGTTTGAGAGGATTGCCCCCCGAAGGGGTCGCGGCCGGCACGATATGGATATTTCTCGCTGGAAAATCAGCACCATAGCTCTCCACCCGGTGATCGGTCATCAACTCGACCGCATGGCCGCGCCGGATCAATTCCTGGGCCAGAGCCATGGCCGGGAAAAGATGGCCGCCCGTACCGCCTGCCATAAGCACAAATGTTTTCATTCTGCGGGGGCTACCACGGCGCTGCGGTAGGAGGGAAGCCCGGTCGCCATGCGTTCTTCCGGCTTGGTGCGGGTCAGTGCCAACATCAGGCCCATGCCAAACGCGACCGCCAGCATGGACGTGCCACCATAGGAAACGAAGGGCAGCGTCATGCCCTTGGCCGGCATAAGATTGAGATTCACCGCCAGGTTAATGCCCGATTGCATGGCGAACTGCACCGCGATGGTCGAGGCGGCAAGGCGCGCAAACAGGCTGGTCTGCCGCTGCGCAGCGACCATGGCGCGCACCACGATGAAGCCGATCAGCCCCACCAGACCGATGCAGAACAGGATGCCGAACTCGCCCGCCGCCGCCGAAAACACGAAGTCAGCATGGGCGTCGGGGATCAGCTTCTTGGCCATGGATTCGCCCGGCCCCCGCCCGAACCAGCCGCCTTCGCTGAGCGATTGCAGGGCGCGATCGGTTTGATAGGTATTGCCGCCGCCATCGGGGTTGATGAAGGAATCGATGCGGCGGGCGAAATGCGGGAAGAAGGCATAGGCACCGAACAGCAACGCCCCGCCAATTCCGGCCAGGGTGATGATGATCCACCAGGAAATGCCGGAAAAGAACAGCAGGACTGCCCAGGTCGCCATCACCAGCGCCGTCTGCCCAAGATCGGGCTGCAACAAGAGGGCGCCGACAATAGAAAGCATGATGGCGGTGGCGATCAACCGCCCCGGCACGTTGCGATGGATCATATATTCAGAGAACAGCCACGCGCCGATCACCGCGAAGGCGGGCTTGACGAATTCGGTCGGTTGCAGCGACTGCCCGGCAATGGACAGCCAGCGCCGCGCGCCCTTGACCTCGGTACCGAAGCGCAGGGTCGCCCAGAGCAGCAGCACCATGACGATCAGAACGCCCAAAGCGGCGAAGCGCGCCTGTCTCTGGTTCATCAATGAGGTAACGACCATGATCGGCACGGCAAGCATGGCGAACATGGCGTGCCGAATGACGAAATGCCATT
Source organism: Devosia faecipullorum (assembly GCF_015158295.1). Classification (GTDB taxonomy): domain Bacteria; phylum Pseudomonadota; class Alphaproteobacteria; order Rhizobiales; family Devosiaceae; genus Devosia; species Devosia faecipullorum. The sequence continues at coordinate 835,532 of NZ_JACDXV010000001.1, forward strand.
CATCGAGGCCGATGCGCTCGGCCACTGCCGGGCTGGCGCCGAAGCTGAGCACCACGCCGATCGCCAGAAGCATGATCAGCGCGCCCAGCAATTCCTTGTCGATCGACCACCACCATTCGGAAAGCGGGGTCTTTTCTGCACGGGAAAACATCATCGGGGCGGCCAGGAACTCGATACAAACTGTCTCGAATTGTAAGGCCGCTTTGGTTACCGATTTGCCAAGGTTTTCGCGTTTTGCGAGTCACAAGATGAAGAAAGTGTCCCGAGCCTAGCGCAGCTTGAGGCTGGACAGTCCGATCAGCGCCAGCACGAAGGAAATGATCCAGAAACGGATCACCACCTGGCTCTCGGTCCAGCCTAGATGCTCGAAATGATGGTGGATTGGCGCCATGCGGAACACGCGCTTGCCAGTCAGCTTGAAGGAGGTGACCTGCACGATCACCGAGACGGTTTCCAGCACAAACAACCCGCCGATGATCGCCAGCACGATCTCATGCTTGGTAGCGACGGCAATGGCTCCCAGCGCGCCGCCCAGGGCCAGCGAGCCGGTGTCACCCATGAAGATTTGCGCGGGTGGTGCGTTGAACCAGAGGAAACCCAGCCCTGCCCCGATCAGCGCGCCGCAGACCACGGCCAGTTCCGCCGTACCGGGAACCGCGTTGAGCAGCAGATAATCGGCATAGTTCTGCGAGCCGACCAGATACGCGATCAGCGCAAAACAGGCCGCCGCGACCATGACCGGCACGATGGCCAACCCATCGAGGCCGTCGGTGAGATTGACCGAATTGCCCGCCGCCACCACGACGAAACCGCCGAACAGGATGTAGAAATAGCCAAGATTCAGCGCCAGATCCTTGGCAAAGGGGAACAGCAGCGATGTGCCATAAGCCCCCTGTGCCAATTGGGAAATGGCGAAGGCGGCAATGCCGCCGATCAGCGCTTCCAGCAGCAGGCGCTGCTTGGAGCCGAACCCGGCATGGGTCATGCGCTTGACCTTGAGATAATCGTCATAAAAGCCGATGGCGCCAAAGCCGACGGTGACGAACAGCACGACCCAGACATAGCCATTGGAGAGATTGGACCACAACAGAGTCGAGATCACCGCGCCCGACAGGATCATCAGCCCGCCCATGGTCGGCGTGCCCTTCTTGGTCAGCAAGTGCCCGGCCGGACCATCTTCACGGATGGGCTGGCCGCGTCCCTGCTTGATGCGTAGCATGGCGATCATGCCGGGCCCGAACAGGAACACGAAGAACAAGGCCGTCACCACCGCACCGGCTGTGCGAAACGTGATGTAGCGGAAGACGTTGAAGGCGGTGAATTGTTCGCCCAGTTGGCCAAGAAAATAGAGCATTTATTCCGCTGTTCCGCCAGGGATGTCAGGTCTGTTCGAAGCGCGCGACAATTGCGCTTACGATGCGCGCCAGCCCGACACCATTGGACCCTTTGATCATGATTGCATCGCCATAGGCAAGATCGGCGACGATAACGTCTTCGGCTTGTTCAGCCGTTTGCGCATGGCTCGTCACGAGGCCGGCGGGCAGCGCAGAGGCCAGGGCCGCCATGTGCTGGCCGACCAGATGCACCCGTTCCGCTCCGCTCTCCCGAACCGCATCGGCGAGACCGGCATGGAGCGCATCCGCCTCGGCGCCCAGTTCGCGCATATCGCCCAGCACCAGCACCTTGCGTCCGCCGCGTGGCTCGATTGCTGCAAAGACCGACAGCGCGGCGACAACTGCCACCGGATTGGCGTTGTAGCTCTCATTGACCAGCAATAGCGGCGTATCCACTGGCCCCAAAAGTACCTGTTGACCCCGGCCCGCCTGCGCCCGCAGCCCCGCCAGGGCCCGCAGGGCATCCTCGGGGCGGATGCCGGCGACATGGGCAGCGGCCAGCGCCGCAGTGGCATTGGCCAGCATGTGCCGGCCCGCTATCGGCAGATCGAGATCGCAGTGCCGATCCAGATGCTGCACTTTTGCCGAACTGCGCTCCGCAGAGGATTGTGGATCGAGAATTTGCCAATCGACCCCGCGTGCGAAGCCATAGGTGATGACATTGCCGATATTCGCCGCTGCCGCCGCATCCAGAAGGAGCGGCAATTGCCCATGGTCGGCATTGATGATGGCGGTGCCACCCGGCTCTACCCCGGAAAAGATCTCGGCCTTGGCGCGGGCAATCGCCTCGATGCTGCCTAGCCCCTCAAGATGGACCGGCGCGATGGAGGTGATCACGGCCACGTGCGGACGCACCATTTGGCTCAAAGGCCGGATTTCCTCCGGCGCGTTCATGCCCATCTCGAAAACGCCGAACTGGGTGTTTGCTGGCATCCGCGCCAGCATCAGCGGCACGCCCCAATGATTGTTGAAACTTTTGATGGAAGCATGAGTCTGGCCGGCGGCTTCGAACACGACGCGCAAGGCTTCCTTGGTCGTGGTCTTGCCGACGCTGCCGGTCACCCCGACGATCAGCGCCCGGCTGCGCGCCCGCGCCGCCCGGCCAAGGTCGCGCAATCCACCCAGCGCATCGGCCACGAAAATACGCCCGGGCCCGGCGCTGCACCCCTCGCTGACCAGCGCCGCCACGGCGCCATTGGCCAGGGCTGCATCGACAAAATCGTGCCCGTCGAACCGATCACCCTTGATGGCGACGAAGAGGGCATCGGGGCCCAGTTCGCGGCTATCGATGGAGATTGAATTGATCTCGCGGGCCTCCACGCCCTCGGCCCGCCCGCCGGTGGCATCGAGAATTGCATCGAGGGTGAAAAGGGGAGTGGTCATAGCTCTAGCCGCAAACGCGATATGGCGCCCTGCCCCCCATGGGCAGGGTTGGAACCGGGCTGCCTATAGCGCGATGCATGAAGGCGCGCCAACATTCTCTCCCCCCTCCGTCACCGGCAAGGTGAGGCCGGAGGCGAGCCGAAGCCGCCGCGCGACTACTTTTTGACAGCCGCCTCGACCACTTCATGGTCGGAGAAATGATGCTTGGTGGTGCCGATGATCTGGTAGGTTTCGTGCCCCTTGCCCGCAACGAGCAGCACGTCGCCCGGCTGCAAAGCCTGCACGGCCGCCTCGATTGCCTCTTTGCGGTCGGCAATTTCACTGGCCCCCTTTGCCCCTGCCAGCACTTCCGCCCGGATGGTCGCCGGGTTTTCGGTGCGCGGATTGTCGTCGGTGACGATCACCACATCGGCAAGCTCGCTGGCAATTTCGCCCATTTGAGGGCGCTTGCCCTTGTCCCGGTCGCCCCCGCAGCCAAACACGACATGCAGCTTGTTGCTGGCATAGGGGCGAAGGGTCTTGAGCGCCGTGCGCAATGCCTCGGGCTTGTGTGAATAGTCCACGAAAATAGCCGCGCCATCATGTTCGGCCACCAGTTCCAGCCGCCCGCGCGCGCCGACCAGCTCGGACAGGGCCGCAAAGGCATCCGCCTTGTCCACACCCGACGACATAGCCAGAGCCGCCGCCACCAGCGCGTTGGACACCTGGAATTCGCCGGGAATCCGCAGATGAAAGCTGACCTTTTCGCCGATATGGCGAATTTCCACGCGTTGCCCATAGCCTTCGGGCTCGATGGAGAGGATTTCGATATAGGCGCCTTCACGCCCCACCGTCAGCAGCGTCGCGCTGGCCGAAAGCGCCGCGAACATGAACTGCTCGTGCTCGGGGTCGTCCACATTGACGATTGCCGCGCCACCATCGACCAGCAGGTCGGTAAAAAGGCGCAGTTTGGCATTGCGGTATTCATCCATGTCCGCGTGGTAGTCGAGATGATCGCGGCTGAGATTGGTAAAGGCGACGGCCTCGAAATGAATCCCGTCCATCCGGTGCTGGTCGAGACCGTGACTGGACGCTTCCAGCGCCACGTGGTCGATGCCCTGCGCCTTGAGCGCCCGCATCGCCTGGTGCAGCGTGCGCGAATCCGGTGTCGTCAGCGCCCCGTCTATCCGCCGCTTGGCCGTTTCGATCCCCAGCGTGCCGATGCTCGCTCCGGCCAGACCCGCATAGGTCCAAATCTGACGCACAAAGGAGGCGACCGAGGTCTTGCCATTGGTTCCGGTGACCGCGACCAGGATTTCCGGCTGTGGCTCGAAGACCCGCGAAGCGGCGCGCGCATAGGAGGCGCGGGCATCCTTGACCACGATCACCGGCACGCCCGGATCGCCGGGCGGCGCAATGTCGGTGACAATGGCCAGCGCTCCGCGCTGCACCGCGTCGTTCACAAACTGATTGCCGTGGACCTTGGCGCCCGGCAAGGCGAAGAAAATGTCGCCCGGCTCGATCCGCCTGCTGTCCGAATTCAGGCCAAAGACAGCGCCAAGACCCTTTTTGGGGCGGGCGCCGGAGCCTTCGAGCAATTGGGTTACACTGAGTGACACAGCTTCAAATCCTTCTGGATCGAACTAACGGAGAATGGGTGGAACAATCTGACGATCCAGCGCTTCGCTGAAGTCAGGTGCAATCCCCAACATGGGCGCCACGCGCTGGATCAACCGGCCGGTAATAGCGCCCGCGTTCCAACCCGCAGTGGTGCCCGATTGCGGATTTTCCGCCTTGGGCTCATCCACCATGATGACGATGGCATAGCGAGGATTGTCCAGCGGAAAAGCCGAGGCAAAGAAATTCGTGACCTTGCTGGAGGAATATCGGCCATCGACCACCTTTTCAGCGGTGCCGGTCTTGCCCCCGGCGCGATAGCCCTGCGCCGCCCTGTTCATCTGTGAACCCGAGCCTTCCAGGGCGTTGAGACGCATCAGGTAGCGCATGGAATCGCTCGTCTGCGGCGAGACGACCCGCTCATAGGAGGCTTCCGCTTCCGCGGCGTCGCGCTTGTAAAGGGTCGGCGCGATGTAATTGCCGCCATTCACCAGCGCGCCATAGGCAGCGACCATGTGCAGGGGCGACACCGACAAGCCATGCCCGAAGGATGCCGTCGCCGCTCCGACCTCCGAAAGCGACTTGGGCACGGTGGGCACGCGCATTTCCGGCAGCTCGAACGACACGCGCTCATCGAATTTCATTCGGCTCAGAAACTCGCGGAAATTGTCCTTGCCCATGGCCTGCATGATGCGGATCGTGCCGATATTGGACGAGTATTTATAGACCTCGGGCAGGCTCAGGATGCGGTGCTTGCCGTGAAAGTCGTCGATCGTGTAGCGGCCGAAGCGGATGCCGTAGCGAGCGTCGAGCTGGTCGGTCACCCGCACCGATCCGCTATCCAGCGCCCCGGCAATGGTGATGGTCTTGAAGATCGAACCCGGCTCGAAAATGCCTGAGGTAATCCGGTTGAACGTATCCTTGACCAGGGCGCTGGCCGGCTCGTTCGGGTTGAAATCGGGCAAGGATGCCAGCGCGATAACCTCGCCGGTATAGATGTCGGTCATCACCCCGGCTGCGGCAATCGCCTGATAGCGGGTCATGGCGTCCATGAGCTGATCGTGCAGCACATGCTGCACCCGCATATCCACCGACAATTCCACCGGTGTCAGCGCATTGCCCCGCGCCAGACCAAGTTCCTGCAACAATGCGATGGATTCGCTGTCCATGTGCCGCTCGATGCCGGCAATGCCCTGATTGTCCACATTGGTGGAGCCCAGAATATGCGCGGCCTCGTTCATGCCCGGATAGAAGCGCTTGGATTCAGTGATGAAGTCGATGCCGGGTATGCCCAACCGCATCACCTGTTCCTGCACCGCCGGCGTCAGTTCACGCCGTACCCAGACGAAACCCTGATCGCCGGTCAGCCTGTTGCGCAGCCAGGTTTCGTTGAGATCGGGCAGCACGGTGCGCAGCTTTTGTACCGCCTCCTCGACATCAATGATGCGGCGCGGCTCGGCATAGAGGGAGGGCACGCGAATATCGACGGCCATTTCCAGCCCGTTCCGGTCCAGAATCGGCGGACGACTGGCCTGGATGGCGTCGCGGGTCTGCCCCTCGATGGTCTGGTCGGTCTCGACCATGCCCAATTGAACCAGACGCCCCCCCACAAGAGAAAAACCGATCAGGACGCCGAGTATCATCCAGCGGATGCGCGCCTGCGTGAGGTTGCCGCGCTGCTTGCGCGCACCGTCCAGGGCGATTGTGGGCGAAAAACCTTCGCTGGCCAGGGCCATCACTCGATCCCCTCAAGTTCAAGAATTGCGTCGATGGGGTCGATACCCTGGGCAATGGCCTGAAACAGGGCGTCCATGGCCGCGCTGTCCGGCTTGGCGGGGCGCATGGGCAGGGCTGCGAAGGAGCCGAACTGTTCCTGTTTCACCGGCGCGATCAGCAATTCCGCCTCATGGCGGCGCACGATGGGATCGATATGGCCGGGCTGGTTCAGCACCGCCCAATCGGCCTTAAGCAGAGACAGCGCGCCCTCCTGCTCGGCGATCTTCACCACCAGAGCCGTCCGTTCGGCAGCGGTCCCCTCGATGGAGAACTTGAGCGCATAGACGCTGGCCAGCATGACAATGGAGACGACGATCAAAAAGATATTGATATTGCGGATCATTGCGTCCCCCCGATTGCCGGAACGCCAAGGCCACGCATCTGCACAGGCCGCGCCGGCTCGGCTGTACGGACCGCGCTGCGCAGCACGGCAGAACGCGCGCGCGGATTGGTCGCCAGCTCCGCCGCCCCCGCCTTGACCGCCTTTGCCACGCGCTGCCAGCGGCGCGGCGCGCTCTCGGCTTGCGGCAGATGCCTGGACATGGCCGGGCCGCCCTTGTCGGGGTCGAAAAACCGTTTAACGATCCGGTCTTCCAGCGAATGAAAACTCACCACGGCCAGCGTGCCGCCTTCACCCAGCAGCCGTTCGGCGGCGAACAGGCCCTCGACCAATTGGTCGAACTCGCCATTGACGGCGATGCGCAGGGCCTGGAAGGAGCGCGTCGCCGGATGGGCATCGCCCGGCTTGCGCCCGATGGCCTTTTCAACGATCCGCGCCAATTGCAACGTCGTGCGGATCGGCTCCTGCTGTCGCGCCGCGACGATGAATTGCGCGATGCGGCGCGACTTGCGCTCCTCCCCGAAGGCATAGAGCAGGTTGGCCAGGTCTTCGGCGTCGAGATCGTTGACCAGATCGGCGGCGCTGGGCCCCGAACGGCTCATGCGCATATCGAGCGGCCCGTCCCGCATGAAGGAAAAACCGCGCTCGGCTTCGTCAAGCTGCATCGAGGAGACGCCGATATCCAGCACGACCGCATCGACCGGCCCATGACTGGCGGCCAGATCGTCCAGTTCGGAAAAAGTGCCCGCGACGAAATTGAACCGGTCGGAAAATTCTTCCTTGAGGGCCGCTGCATAAGGCAGAACCGATGGATCGCGGTCAATTCCGATGACCTGCGCGCCCGCCTTGAGCAAGGCGCGCGAATAGCCGCCGGCTCCAAAGGTGCCATCGACGATGATACTGCCAGTCTCTGGCGACAGGGCCGCCAGAACCTCATCGAGCAGGACAGGAACATGAGGCCCGTCCGCCGCCTCGGTTTCGGGCAGGGATGGCTTGCCCATATCCGCCACAACTCCACTCCCGGCCATTGCCGGTTACATAAACTCCGGCGCAATTTGCCATGCCGACGCTTAACATTCTGTTTCCCATTTCCGAGGCGTGAAAAGAGGTTCGCGGCAGCCAAATCCCTGTGCTTTACTGGGGGCATATTGCCCTTGCCCCCGCTTCAGGCGATTAAGGCAGACAGAAACGAGGTGCCTATGCCGATAACCAGCAAGACCTTCGTACGTTCAACAGCTCTGCTGCTCTTTGTCGGCCTGCTCGCGCTGCTATCCATTGTGGGCACCACGCTTTGGCTGGTGGAGCGCACCCAAGTCTATTTCAACGAAGTGATCGAGGCACGCACCGTCCGCGCCGTGGCGGTGGATCTGCGCGCCCTGGTTCAGGATGCCGAGACCAGCCAGAGGGGCTATATCATCACTCTGGAGCAATCCTATCTTCAGCCCTACGAGGAAGCTCTGCCGCAGATCGAGGACACGCTCCGTCATCTCGAAGAGGTGCTGAAGACTGAGCCCAGGGCCGCCGAGCCATTGCGGCAATTGCGCCGGGACATCGCGATCAAGCTCGAGGAAATGGCCCTTACTCTTTCGCTGGCCCACGAGAATCGGCGCGCCGAAGCTATGGCGATCATTCGCGAGGACACCGGCAAGGAGGCCATGGACCGCTCGCGCCAGTTCTTTGCCGCAGCAATCGAAGCCGCCGACACGCGGCTAACTGAAGGCGCGGAGTCCCAGCGCAGTACGGCGAACCTGCTGCGTCTCGTTTCGCTGATCGGCGGCATCGTCATTCTTGCCGTGGTCGGCGGCGCCATCTGGGCGGTGCTGAACTACACCCAGGCGCTGAATCAGGCGCGCCGCGCCGTGGAACACGCCAATACCAGCCTTGAAGACCGCGTGCAGGAAAGAACCAACGATCTTTTCCGCGCCAATGAGGAAATCCAGCGTTTCGCCTATATCGTCACCCATGACCTGCGCGCGCCCCTGGTCAACATCATGGGCTTTACCAGCGAACTGGAAAACAGCGTCGGGGCGGTAAAAGCCTATATAGAAACGCAACCCGAAACCGACAACCCGCTCGCCTCCGAAGCGCGTCTTGCCGCCATCGAGGATCTGCCCGAAGCCGTCACGTTCATCCGCGCCGCAACCCGCAAGATGGACGGACTGATCAACGCCATCCTCAAGATTTCCCGCGAAGGCCGCCGTAAACTGAAGCCCGAGCCGGTCGATCTTCGCGAAATCGCCGATTCTGGCGCGGCCGCGCTTCATCATCAATTGGCCGAGAATGGCGGCGAAATCGCCACCGACATCCGTATCGGCAAGATCGTTACCGACAAGCTGTCCATCGAGCAGGTCTTGGGCAACATACTGGATAATGCCGTCAAGTATCAGCAGCCGGGCCGCCCGCTAAGGGTCAATGTCAGCGCCCGGCACCTGCCGGGGGACAGGGTTTTGATCGAGGTCGAGGACAATGGCCGCGGCATTGCCGAAACCGACCAGGAGCGGGTTTTCGAGCTTTTCCGCCGCTCCGGCTCCCAGACGCATCCCGGAGAAGGCATTGGCCTTGCACATGTGCGCACCATGGCACGCAGCCTCGGCGGCGACGTCACCTTGACCTCGACCTTTGGCCAAGGCACCACTTTCACAATCAACCTGCCGCGCGACCTGCGGTATTACCTGGGGAGTGCCTCGGCATGAACAACGCCCGTCCGGTCACCATCATCATGATCGAGGACGATGAGGGACACGCCCGCCTCATCGAAAAGAACATTCGCCGCGCCGGGGTTGCCAACGAAATCGTGCCCTTTGCCAATGGCACTGATGCGCTGGCCTATCTGTTCGGCGACGATGGCTCCGGCTCGATCAACAAGGGGCGCCAATTGCTGGTGCTGCTCGACCTCAACCTGCCCGACATGACCGGCATCGATATTCTCGAAAGGGTAAAGGCCAACGAGCATACCCGCCGTTCGCCCGTCGTGGTCCTGACCACCACCGACGACCAGGGCGAAATACAGCGCTGCTACGATCTTGGCGCCAATGTCTACATTACCAAGCCGGTGGACTACGACGGCTTCGCGAACGCCATCAAGCAACTGGGTCTTTTCTTCTCCGTCATGCAGATACCTGAGGCCGAATAATCCGTCATGCCGAACAGAACGCCACATGTGCTTTACATCGACGACGATCCGGGCCTGACCCGGCTGGTGGAAAAGGCCATGCAGCGGCGCGGCTATCTCTTCAGCCAGGCGGATAGTGCCGAAGCCGGGCTGGAAATCATGCGGCGGGAGGGCATCGATGTGGTCGCGCTCGACCACAACCTGCCCACCGGCACGGGTCTGGACCTGCTCAAGGGCATGGAAAATCTGGAAGACAGGCCCGCCGTGGTCTATGTCACCGGTTCCGCCGAAATGTCGATTGCGGTTGCCGCGCTCAAGGCCGGCGCGACCGATTTCGTCCCCAAATCAGGCACCGAGGAGTTCATGGAACTGCTCGGTGCCGCCATCGACCATGCCATCGCCCATGTTCGCCTCAACCGGGCCAAGGCGGCGGCGGAGCGCGAGATGCAGGAGGCCCGCGAGCGCGCCGAAATGCTGCTTGGGGAAGTCAATCACCGCGTCGCCAATTCCCTCGCCATGGTCGCCGCCCTGGTCGGCCTGCAAGCCAATGCCGTGGAAGACCAGGAAGCCAAGCGCGCCCTCAGCGAAACCCAGGCGCGTATTCAGGCAATCGCCGGCGTGCACCGCCACCTCTACACATCCGACGACACCCGCTGGGTGCAGATCGCCGACTATCTCAACGGCCTCGTCGGCGAACTCGAAACCTCCATGCAGTCGGAGGACCGCACCGCGTCCATCATGGTCAGGGTGGAGAGCTTTCCCCTGCCCACCGACAAGGTGGCGTCGCTCGGCGTTATCGTCACCGAACTGGTCACCAATGCGCTCAAATATGCCTATGTTGATCGTGACCCTGGGGAGGTCCGGATATTCCTGAACCGGGAGGGCGATCAGGTCCGACTGGTGGTGGAAGACGATGGTGTCGGCTGGAGGGGTATCGGCAAGCCGCAGGGCACGGGCCTGGGCAGCCGCATCGTCAAGGCCATGGCCCATAGTCTCGATGCCGAGATCGCCTATGGCGATGGGCCGGGCACCAGGGTGTTGTTCACCTTCGCCGCCTGAACCTGCCACCAACGAAAAACGGCCGGGAAAGTCCCGGCCGTCAGATCATCAGGCTCCGGCGCGGGCGATCCTGCGCCGCTCGTCACGGAACTCGACCGGGTCGAACGCCCTGTCGCCCTTGGCATCGCGAACCCGCGTCGGCAGGCCGATCCTGCCCAGCAGGTCGATGAACGGCACTGGCGGCAATTCCTCGACATTGGCCATGTGGTGGCAATCCCAATCGCCTTTGGCGATCAGCATGGCCGCGGCGATGGCAGGCACACCTGCGGTGTAGGAAATCGCCTGGCTATTGGTTTCGGCAAAGGCCGCCTCGTGGTCGGAAATGTTGTAGACCAGCAATTCAGTCTCGACCCCGTCGCGGACGCCCTTCACCAGGTCGCCGATAAAGGTGTTGCCGGTATAATCCGGCGCCAGCGACATCGGATCGGGCAGGACGGCCTTGACCACTTTGAGCGGCACCACTTCCAGCCCCTCGGCGGTCAGAACCGGCTTCTCGGACAGCAGCCCGAGATTGTTCAGCACCGTGAAGACATTGATATAGTGCTCGCCAAAGCCCATCCAGAAGCGGATGTCCGGCACGTCCAGATTGGCCGAGAGCGAGTGCACCTCGTCATGGCCGGTCAGATAGGTGGTATGCGTCCCCACGACCGGCAGATCGTCGGTGCGCTTGACCTCGAACATCTTGTTGGCGCGCCACTGGCTTTCCTGCCAGCTCCACACCGTTCCGGTAAATTCGCGGAAATTGATCTCGGGGTCGAAATTGGTCGCAAAATAGCGGCCATGGCTGCCGGCATTGACATCGATGATGTCAATGGAATCAATCCGGTCGAAATAGGCATTGGCGGCCAGCGCCGCATAGGCATTGACCACGCCCGGATCGAAGCCCGCGCCAAGCACGGCAGTCACGCCCTTGCGCTCGCATTCCTCGCGATGCTTCCATTCGTAATTGCCATACCAGGGCGGCGTTTCGCATACCTTGGTGGGGTCTTCATGGATGGCCGTGTCGATATAGGCGACGCCCATGTCGATACAGGCGCGCAACACGCTCATATTGAGGAAGGCCGAACCGGCATTGAGGACGATCTGGCACTTGGTCTGACGGATCAGGGCCTTGGTGGCCTCGATATCCATGGCGTCGAGTTGATGGGCGGCCAGGATGCCCGGGCGCTTCAGCGCCTTTTTGTCGAGTATCGAGCCAATGATGGCCTCGCATTTCGACAGCGTGCGGGAGGCAATGTGAATGTCTCCGAGCACATCATTGTGCATTGCTGCCTTAAACGCAGCGACTTGCGCGACACCTCCGGCGCCGATGATCAGCAGATTCTTTTTCAATTGGCACGAAACACCTTTTCAAGGGGTAACGGGATCAGCCTGTCCTAGGACAGACTGGCGACATAGTCGGCATACACGAATTCTTTCACAAGATCGATTGTGCCGTTTTTCCTGGCTATGGCTATAGCGGGCATTGCCACACCATTGAACCAGTTTTTCTTCACCATCGTATATCCGCCGGCATTGAGCAGCGAGATCCGGCTGCCGATTTCCAGCTTTTCGGGGAAATCGAACGCGCCGAACACGTCGCCAGCCAGACAGGATTTACCAGCGATTTCATAATGATACGCCCCCTCGCTGGGTGCGACAGCCGCCGATTCCCGGTAAACGAGCAAATCCAGCATATGGGCCTCGACGGCACTGTCGACAATGGCGATGGGTTTGCCGTTTTCCACAATGTCCAGCACCGACACTTCGAGCGTGGTCGTATCGGTCACGATCGTGTCACCGGGTTCGAGATAGACCTGAACCTCGAATTTTTTGGCAAAAGCTTTTAGCCGCGCCGCCAGCGCGTCGATGTCATAGCCCGGCTTGGTAAAGTGAATACCCCCGCCCAGGCTCACCCAGTCGAGGCGCGCCAGCAAATCGCCGATCCGGCTCTCGATCTGGTCGAGCAGGGCGGAAAACGCCGCCACGGAATCATTTTCGCAATTGCAGTGCAGCATGAAGCCGGAAACCCGGTCCATCACCTTCTCGACTTTGGCGCGGTCACTTTCGCCCAGCCGGCTGAACGGTCGCGCCGGGTCGGCCAAGTCGAAATGCGAATGGCTGACGCCGGGATTGACCCTCAGGCCCATGGGCAGGTGGCGGGCCTTGTCGCCAAACCGCTCCAACTGGCTCACCGAGTTGAAAATGATCTTGTCGGCATTGGCGATGGCTTCATCGATTTCGCCATCCGACCACGCCACCGAATAGGCATGGGTTTCGCCGCCGAACTTTTCCCGGCCCAGCTTCAATTCGTTGAGCGAGGAAGACGTGGTGCCGTCCATATGCGGCGCGATCTGCGCGAAAGTGGACCAGGTGGCAAAGCATTTGAGCGCCAGAAGGCACTTGGCGCCGGAAGCGGCACGCAAAAGGTCGACACGTTCGAGGTTTCGCGCCAGCGCATTTTCGTCGATCAGATAATAGGGGGTAGCCAGGGGCATCGCGCCGCAACTCCAGGGAGGGTCTCCAGAAAAGTGCCGCTTTCGCGGCCTGGAAACTCGACCAACAAAAAGGGCCGCAAAGGCCCCAGCGTGAGCCCGCCGGTTGAAGACGGCGGAAAGCAAGGCCATCGTTTAGCGACGATGGATGGGAGAAGTCAACGCCAGTTGACCTATAAGCCGGGTTCTGTAGGGCCGCTTGCGCGACGTGGTGACCATTCATCTATGGCGGCCATTGCTGGACGCGCTCGTGCAACCAACCCGGATGATCTGGCCTCGAAACAGGCTGGGCCGAAGCCCGCGTCATCCCTATTTGGTCTTGCTCCCGGTGGGGTTTACCGTGCGGCCTCTGTTGCCAGACGCCCGGTGCGCTCTTACCGCACCCTTTCACCCTTACTCCGGCGGACCGGAGCGGTTTGCTTTCTGTGGCACTTTCCCTGGGGTCGCCCCCGGCGGCTGTTAGCCGTCACCGTGTTTCGATGGAGCCCGGACTTTCCTCCAGCATGGAGTTACCTCCATGCCAGCGGCCACCCGGTCAACTGGCCGCGCTTATGTGCGCGAGCCGATTGCCGCCGTCAAGTGAGCAGCGGCTGCGGCTTGGGCCGGATGATCGCCTGATAGGCCAGATTGATGGCGGACATCTTGGCCGTCGCCATGTCGATCAGATCTTCCGGCACGCCCCTGGCGATCAACCGGTCGGGATGGTGCTCGGCCACCAGCAGGCGATAGACCCGTCGCACTTCCTCGGGCGGCGCATCGTGGGCAAGGCCGAGAACCTTATAGGGATCGACACCCGCTTCCAACACCACATGCTGGGAGGCTATCTGTTCGAACCTTGCCTCATCGAAGCCGAAAATCGCGCTGACCTCGCGCAGATAATCCAGTTCCGCTTCGTGCACGAGGCCATCGGCAGTGGCGATGAAAAACAGCCCGTCGAGCACGTGTTCAAGCGTCTCGGGGGTATCGGCGAAGAACCGCGCCACTTTGCGGGCATAGGCGTCGTAGCCGGCCACGTCCTGCTTGGCGAGGTTGAAGAGCTTTTCCACCTGCGGCGCATTGCCCTCGGCAATGTCGACACTGGCATTGAAAGCCCGCACTTCCGAGGCGGTCACCGCGCCGTCGGCAACCGCCATTTTGGCCGATAGCGCGATCAGCGCCAGCGTGAAGGCAGCCTCCCTTCCACCCGGAAGCCAGGTGTCGGGATCAAGAATATTGGCAATGCGTCCTGCAAGCCCGGTGCGGGCGGAAAACGAGCCGAGAAAGCGCGACAAATTCTGCCACACATCCCGGTTTTCTTCTGCCTTGCGCACGCAGCACAACATTTCGGACCTCTTCCAAATCAGCGAAAGACTAGCGCCTGCCGCCAGTCGGGTCCATGCCCCGACAAACATGGCCAACCTGCTCTATTGGCCGAATTGATAGTAATAGTAATCGTCATCATAGGCCGGAGGCAGTCGCCGATTGCCGCCATTGCCCGGCCCCTGGTCAAGCCAGAAGCCGCCCGGCTCATAATCGTTCGGCGCTGGAGCCGCCCTTTGCCCGCCGCGATTGGCCAGGAAATCGGACAATGGCCCGGTTTCCCAATCATCCAGATCCTGCGCGGTAGTGACCGGGCCCGCATCCTCGATGATCAGCGGCGGGTTAGCCGGCGCAATTGGCACGACCGGCGTTGCGGGAGCCGCCGCCACGCGCGGACGCTCCGAAACCGGGGTCGGGAATCCCGTCACCGCGCGCGGCATGGCGATCACGGGCCGCGTCGGCTGCGCTTCTGGCTGCGGCGCGGCATCGGCCTTCGGGACCGGGTTGGGAGCCGGTGCAGGCTCCGGAAGGGGTTGCGTCACTGACGGACGGGGCTGGGCATTGCCCGATGCAGGGGGCGTCGAACCACTGCCATTGCTGATATAGCTGGGAAGGGGTCGGCCCGATTGAAGATAGGAGTCGACCGCATCCCCCGCAGTCGCCGCCATATCTGCCGTCCGCGCCGGTTTAGCCTTGTCCGCAGGCTGCGCGGGCGGCACCGGACGAGGCTCAGGCCGTTCGACGGTCGGGGTCGGCAATGTGACAGCGCTTTCTGGCGCTTCCTGCACGATGGCGACCTGCGGCTCAGGCGCCGATGCGAACTGGCGGGCGATCAGATCGGCAACGGGAACCGCGACAATCAGCGCGGCCCCGGCCCAGGCCAGTCCATTCACGATGCGGCGGCGATCTATCAGCATAGGCTTTTTCCGAGGGCTCATGCCCAGAGGGGGAACATGCCCTTGTTCATGGCCAGAATATGGAAGGGCGGGAATCTCATCATCCCGCCCTATGCCTGAACCGGCGATGAACCAGCCCACCGGAGGCTGATCTAGGCTCGCCGCCCGAGCAGTCGCGCCAGCGCCAGCACCAGATTGGAGCGGTTGAGCGTATAGAAATGGAACTCCGTCACGCCCTCATCCAGCAATTCGGTGACCTGTTCGGCCGCGACGGCGGCGGCAACCAGCGCATGGGTTTCGGGATCGTCTTCCAGCCCTTCGAACCGCTCCGCCAGCCAATCCGGGATCGAGGCGCCGCACCGGGCGGCAAAACCGGAGATCTGCTTGAAGGAATGGATCGGCTGAATGCCGGGCACGATCGGCGCCGTCACCCCCGCCTTGCGGGCACGCTCGAGGTAACGCAGGTAATCGCCATTGGAGAAAAACATCTGCGTGATGGCGCGATCGGCCCCCGCATCAAGCTTGCGCTTCAAATTGTCGATATCGGCGTCCCAATCCGCGCTTTGCGGATGCTTTTCGGGATAGGCGGCCACCGAAATATCGAAATCCCCAATGCGCCTTATGCCCGCCACCAGATCGGCGGCATTCTGATAGCCATCGGGATGCGGCGTGAATTTCTGCCCCACGCCTTCTGGCGGATCGCCCCGCAGCGCCACGATGCTGCCGACGCCCGCCGCCTGGTAGAGGCGCACCACGTCATCGACCTCGGCCTTGGTCGCGCCAACGCAGGTCAGGTGGGCAGCAGCCGGAACGCCGGTATCGGCCTTGATGCGGCTGACCATGCGCAGGGTGCGCTCGCGCGTCGATCCGCCCGCGCCATAGGTCACCGAGACAAAGCGGGGATGGAGCGGAGCGAGCTTGTGAATGCTGTCCCAGAACCGCTCTTCCATCACATCCGTCTTGGGCGGAAAGAATTCGAAGGACAATTGCAGGTCCGGGCGCTGGTCGGCCGTCTGGCGGCTGGCGCGGAGATTGTCGTCAAGCATATCGTCTAGTCCGTTCTATAGCGGTCGCCGAGATGCCAGAGGCATACCGTCAGGCCGCGATCCTTCGTGTCACTGGGAAAGGCGCGCATGGACAGGACATCGAGCCCCGCCGATGACGCCCAGCCATTCATCTGTTCCGGCGACAGGCCGAGCCGGCGATGGGCATGCTCGCTGCGCAAAAATTCGAGATCGTGAGGCGCGAAATCAACGATGAGGATTTCCCCGCCCGGTTTCAGCAAAAGGCGCGCCTGCGCCAGCATGCGGCCCGGATCGTCGAAATAATGCAGAACCTGATGGATGACGATGACGTCAGCCGGACCGATCGCCGGATCGAGTGCGGCAATGTCGCCCAGCCGCACCTGCGCATGCGTCACGCCAGCGGCGGCAAGTCGCGAACGGGCCACGGCCAGCATTTCCCGGCTGGAATCGATCCCGATGCCATGCCGATAGGCCGGAGCCAGAACCTCCAGGATGCGCCCCGTGCCGGTTCCCAGATCGATCAGCAGATCGACGCTGCGCCCGCCCAATTGCGCCAGAACGGCCGCCTCCACCGCCCCCTCGGGCACATGCAGGGTCTTGAGCAAATCCCAGCTTTCCGCAACCTTGGCAAAATAATCCGCCGCCAAAGCCTGCTGCGCTTGCCGAATCTCGACCTGCCGCGCCCGGTCGCGCACGCGCTCGGCATCGTGCTGGTCGACACGCGCCGTCAGCCAGCGGGCGAGATCGGCCCCCTGCCCGGCCGGCGCCAGTCGATAATAGGCCCAGGCGCCCTCGGCGTGGCGCTCCACCAGCCCGGCATCCGCCAGCAATTTCAGGTGTCGGGACACGCGCGGCTGGCTCTGATCGAGGATTTCCGTGAGATCCTTGACCGAGTGGTCGCCGTCGGCGAGAAGCGCGAGCAGACGAAGCCGCGTGCTTTCGCCCGCGGCTTTCAACACTCCGACGAATTTGTTCAAGCTGCCCATGACGCCCTCGGATATAAAGATGTCTTTATATCCAGAATGGAGTTGAGGTCCAGCCCGTTTTTGGGTGATCGAATGCCTTCAGGCGCTCTGTCGATCTTCGGTCACGGCGCGCTTGCGGAAAGAGTGCGCGCGCCACAATTCAAAGATGTTGCGGGCATCGTCACCATCCAGCGCTTCGAACCGCGATAGCACCATGCGCTTGTCGGCTTCGCTCGGCAGGTCACGCCAGGGTAAAGTGGCGACGATGGCCTCGAATAGCGACGGGCTGAGCCGGGCCGCGCGCAGGGCGACAGTGACCGCAACATAATCCTGGCTGGCCAGCCATTTCACCACCACTTCGGGAGAAACGCTGAGGATCACTCCCATGGCCGCCGCCGCATGGTGCCCATAGCCGAAGCGGGCAAAACGGGCCAGCGCACGATCATCGAGTTGCTTGCGGTCGGCCAGGCCCTTGACCTGATTATAGGCGACCTTCCACTCCTGCGCATTGAAGCCGGCGCGGTTGCGGATGCGATTGTAGACGACGGTATTGACCTTGCCGGCAGCAACCGGGTCGAAGCGGCGCTCCACCTCGCCCAGCGATTCCAGCACCTTGCCGGCAACCTCATCGATCTCGCCGCGCAGTGACTTCCAGTCGATATCGGTGCGGCCGCGCAGGTCGGCGGCGATTTCGGCATCCCGGGTGGCGCGTTCCACCAGCTTTTCCAGCGTCGCGCGGTCGAGTTCGGCGCGATTATTGCGCACCAGTCGCACCACCGAGGCGGTTTCGCCATGCTCGACAATCGCTTCGCCCACGCGCTCATTGAGCCCGGCACGACCGGCAATGGCCAGGCGATGGCCTTCCGATTGCTTGGCGATGATGTCGATGAGATCGTCGTCGCTGAGCACGCTGGAAAATTCCAGCAGCGGCCGGGCGACTTCGATGTCGTCATTGGCCAGCTTCAGCACCACCGTGCCCGGAACCCGCTCCAGCGGGGCCAGCAGCTTGGCGACGTGAGCCCGCGCTTCGACCTCAACCAGTTCGGCGAGCTGACACAGCACCTCGTCATATTGGGCGACCTGTTCGTCGTCGCAGCGATCGGAGACGAAACTGAACAATTGCGCCATATTCCGAAACAATTGCTCGCGTTCGGACTGGTTGTCCTCGCCATTGAGCACACGGAAATTGGCGAATGCCCGGTGGCCTTCATCCAGTTCGGTCATCGCATCGCTCATCATCGTTCTCCCGGCTTCTGCCGTATATTCCTCCGCCACAATGATGCCGACCTGCTTGCGCGCCCTGAAGGCGGAAGCAGCGATTTTATTCAAATTGTATCTTTCTCTGTTCCGAAGCCCGTCAATGGCCAGCACAGCTCCGGAAAACGCAAAAGGCCCCGGATCGCTCCGGGGCCTCTCTTCTGGTCAATGGCGCGATCAGCGCAGGTCGAAACGGTCCGCGTTCATCACCTTGGTCCAGGCGGTGACGAAGTCGCGCGTGAACCGGGCCGGCGAATCGGCCTGCGCATAGACCTCGGCAAAAGCGCGCAATTGCGAATGCGAGCCGAAGATCAGATCGACTCGGCTGCCGGTCCATTTGATCTCGCCACTCTGGCGGTCGAGACCTTCGTAAATACCCTCTTCCCCATCCTTGGGCCGCCAGACCAGATCCATGGTCAAAAGATTGGTGAAGAAGTCATTGCTCAGCACTTCGGGGCGCTCGGTGAAGACGCCATGCGCGCTGACGCCGATATCGAGCACACGCAGTCCGCCCAGCAGCACCGTCAGTTGGGGGCCGGTCAGGCCGAGCAATTGCGCGCGGTCCACCATCGCCTCTTCGGGCCGCATGAACTGGCGGCCGCTGAGATAATTGCGGAACGCATCGGTGCGCGGCTCCAATGCAGCGAAGGATTCCACATCGGTCTGTTCGGCCGATGCGTCCATGCGGCCGGGCGTGAACGGCACATTCACCGCCTGCCCGCCGTCCCGCGCCGCCTTTTCAATGCCGGCGCCACCGGCCAGCACGATAAGGTCGGCCAGCGAGATCTTCTTCCCGCCGACCGAAGCGGCGTTGAACTCCGCCTGGATGGCTTCGAGCGTTGCCAGCACCTTGGCCAATTGATCGGGCTTGTTGACGGCCCAGTCCTTTTGCGGCGCCAGCCGGATGCGCGCGCCATTGGCGCCGCCGCGCTTGTCCGACTTGCGGAACGTCGATGCGGAAGCCCAGGCGGTGCCGACCAGTTCGGACACCGAAAGACCAGAGGCCAGAACCTTGGCCTTGAGCGCCTCCACATCCGCGTCATCCACCAGCACGTGATCGACCGGGGGAATGACGTCCTGCCAGATCAGGTCTTCCGCTGGGACTTCCGCGCCGAGATAGCGAGCCTTGGGGCCCATGTCGCGGTGCGTCAGCTTGAACCAGGCGCGCGCGAACGCATCCGCGAACAGATCCGGATTTTCCATGAAGCGGCGTGCGATTTTCTCGTAGACCGGATCGACTCGCAGGGCGATATCGGAGGTGAGCATGCGCGGCAGGTGCTTCTTGTCAGGATCGAACGCATCGGGAATGGTCGCACCGGCACCCTTGGCGCGCCATTGCTTGGCGCCCGCCGGGCTCTGCTCCAGCTCCCATTCATAACCGAACAGGTTCCAGAAGAAATTGGTGCTCCACTTGGTCGGCGTGCTGGTCCAGGTGACTTCGAGACCCGAGCCGGTCGTGTCGGGGCCGATGCCGGTGTTGAAACCGTTCTTCCAGCCAAGGCCCTGATTTTCCAGCGCCGCGGCTTCCGGCGCGGCGGCAATCAGCGACGGATCGCCGGCACCATGCGTCTTGCCGAATGTGTGGCCGCCTGCGATCAGCGCCACGGTCTCTTCATCGTCCATCGCCATGCGACGGAAGGTTTCGCGAATGTCGCGCGCCGAGGCCAGCGGGTCCGGATTGCCGTTCGGGCCTTCCGGATTGACGTAGATCAGGCCCATCTGCACGGCGGCCAGCGGATCGTCCAGCTCGCGCTCGCCGCTATAGCGGCTATCGCCCAGCCAGGTGCCTTCCGGCCCCCAATACAGCTCTTCCGGCTCCCACACATCCGCGCGGCCGCCGGCAAAGCCGAAGGTTTTGAACCCCATCGATTCCAGCGCCACATTGCCGGTGAGGATCATCAGGTCGGCCCAGGAAATGGCATTGCCATATTTCTGTTTGATCGGCCAAATCAGGCGGCGGGCCTTGTCGAGATTGACGTTGTCGGGCCAGGAATTGAGCGGCGCGAAACGCTGCTGCCCCATGCCGGCGCCGCCACGGCCATCGGTGATGCGATAAGTGCCGGCGCTGTGCCAGGCCATGCGGATGAACAGGCCGCCATAATGGCCGAAATCGGCCGGCCACCAATCCTGGGATTCGGTCATCAGCGCCTTCAGGTCCGCCTTGATGGCGGCCAGGTCGAGCTTGCTGAAGGCTTCGGCATAATCGAAGTCCGGTCCGAGCGGGTCAGACAGGTTGGAATTGGTGTGCAGCACCTGCACGTCAAGTACCTCCGGCCACCAGTCGCGGTTCGTCGGACGGCTGCCGCCACCATGAGGGAACGGACATTTGGCGGCTTCAGGCTTCACATTTGGATCGGTCATTTGAGGGCCCCTTTGGAATAGTTTGCACCCCTTATATGGGGATGGCATCCATTAGGCAAATCGATTAAACTTGGCATATCGATAGGAAAAAATTATTGTGCAGATATCCCTCAAGCAGATGCGTTATGCCGTGGCATTGGCCAAGGCCGGCCATTTCGGCAAGGCAGCAGAAATCTGCGCCATCTCGCAGCCGGCGCTGTCACAACAGATCCTGATGCTCGAAGCCCATTGCGGCGCAGCCCTGTTCGACCGGCTCAAAAGCGGCGTGCGTCTCACCCCGTTCGGGCGGGATTTCCTCGATCTGGCGCATGAAGCCATCCGCAGTGCCGATGCGCTGGAAGGCTTTGTCCTCAGTCATGGCGGCAAGCCCAAGCATCCGCTGCGCTTCGGCCTCATCCCCACCGTCGCGCCCTATCTGCTGCCGACGATTTTTCCGGCGCTGACGCGCAAGCTGCCCGAACTGAACTTCACCATCAGTGAAAACCGCACCGAGGCGCTGTTGTCCGGCCTGCATGAAGGCAGTCTCGACATCGCGCTGATCGCCACCGACCTGCCCAGCAGCGGGCCGAAATTGGTCAGCGCGCCGCTTTTCGACGATCCATTCGTGCTGGCTACGGCCAGCCATGAACGCAGCGCTGAACCCCTGTCCCTGGCCAATCTCTCGCCGGACCGCATCCTGCTTCTGGATGAAGGCCATTGCTTCCGCGACCAGACCATCTCGGCCTGCCGGCTCGACCCGGAGCGCAACGCCCGCACATTCGCCGCGACTTCGCTGTCCACCATCGTGGAATTCGTCGCCAATGGGCAGGGCGTGACGCTGCTGCCTCAGATCGCCTTGCAGAAGGAAGCCAGGGATCCGCGCATTGCCGTCCACCGGCTGAACGAGCCAGGCGCCGGGCGGCAATTGCGGCTGGTCTGGCGCGAAGCAACGCCATTCGGCGCGACCTTCGCCCAGATCGCGG
Source organism: Devosia faecipullorum (assembly GCF_015158295.1). Lineage (GTDB taxonomy): Bacteria > Pseudomonadota > Alphaproteobacteria > Rhizobiales > Devosiaceae > Devosia > Devosia faecipullorum. The sequence continues at coordinate 857,431 of NZ_JACDXV010000001.1, forward strand.
CGATCATCCGCGACGCAGGGAAGTCAGGCCAGCCGCGCGCGCCGCTGGCGGAAACTGTCATAGCTGAACACGACCAATGACACCCAGATCAGCACGAAACTGAGCAGGCGCAGCCCGTTTAACTGTTCGCCGAACAACAGGATGGCCAGCAGGAACTGGATGGACGGCGCCAGATATTGGAACATGCCGATCGTGGTGAGCCGCAAGCGCCTAACGCCATAGGTGAAGAGCAGCAGCGGCACCGCCGTTGCCGGCCCCGTCAGGACCAGCAGCAGCAGCAAGGTGGGATCGGCATGCACGCCGGGGCCATTGGTAGCGAGGTCGAAGATCACATAGCTCATGGCAAAAGGCGCAACCACCAGGGTTTCGGCAAACAGTCCCGTCGCCGGACCCGCCTCGGCGGTCTTGCGGATGTAGCCGTAGAAACCGAAAGTGAATGCCAGGCCCAGTGCGATATAGGGCACATTGCCCAGGCCCACCGACTGGATCACGATGGCAATCGCGGCAATCCCGATGGCGATGGTTTGCAGCCGGTTCTGTCGCTCGCCGAGAAAGATCATGCCGATGGCGACATTGACCAGCGGATTGATGAAATAGCCGAAACTGGCTTCAAGCACCTGCCCGCTCTCAACGGCCCAGACATAGAGCAGCCAATTGGCCACCAGCAGAATGGCCGACAGCCCGATGATGCGCATCTTGCGCCAATCGCGCAGCAGATTGCGCACATCGGCCATGCCGCGTGTCGCCACGATGATCCCCACCAGCAGCAGCAATGACCAGAGCGTCCGCTCCGCCACGATCAGCACTGAACCCGCCTGCTCCAGCAGGCGGAACAGAATGGGCAGGAACCCCCAGAGCAGATAGGCCGACAAGGCCGCCGCGACGCCCTTGCTGGTTTCGCTGCTGCCAGCATTGGAGAGAGAGGCGGCCGGTGCGGCGACCTCTGGCGACTGCTCTGGAAGGGTCATGAATCAACTCCGCGCCACGCGGGCGCTCAGTCGATTTATCAGTCCCGCGCTGCTGCGACAAATCAGTCTTTGTGATCGCCATCCCTTGCAAAGCTTATGAGCCCCGCCAACCTTTTCCCCTAGTCGGACGTTTGGCTCAAAGGCCGCGACCCGCCTGTCGCGCTCGAACCCGTCCCAACGTGAGGAGCAGCAGATGAAAAAGACCGTAACCTGGATCCTTCTTGCCGATGGCACTCAGGCGCGCGTGCTGGAACATGCCGGCCCCGGAAAGGGGCTGGCCAGTATCAAGGGACTGGAATGGTCCATCCCGCCGCTGCAATCGAAAGAAATCGACACTGATCGTTCAGGCCGCGGCCCCACGGGCGGCGCGATGGAACCGCGCACCGACCCGGCCCAACACCGCGAAGCCGAATTCATCCGCGCCATTGCCGGCGCCCTCGACGAACAGGCCAAGGCCGGCACGTTCAACCGCCTGGTCATCGCCGCCGCCCCCATAGCCCTGGGCAATCTGCGCAAGGCGCTGTCCGAGCATGTGAAGAAAACCGTAGTGGCCGAACTCGACAAGGATCTGACCAATCTACCGACGCCGCAATTGACCCGGCATCTCGACGGCATCATCGCCGTCTAAGGTGGGGCCTAAGACCCGATTTCAGCACCTGCTGAATATCGCATTCCTTCGTCATTGCCCGGCTCGTCCGGGCAATCCACCTCTCGACGGAAATCTATTCACGATCAATGGATTAACAAGACACACTGAATCACTAAGACAATCACCTGAATCAGCCTCTGAGCGATCTGAATCACTTCATGATCGGCGCCGCGACCGATGTCCGAAAACGCGCCTAGTCCTCTGAATCCTCGTCGCTTTCATCGCCATCGAAAGCATCGAGGAATTGCAGCAGCAGGGAGTTGACCAGATCGGGACGCTCGATGCTCGGAATATGGGCCGCGCCCTCCAGCAGCATCGCGAAGGCATTGGGCATGGTCTCGGACAGCGTCTCGTGCCGATCGATGATGGCGGAAAAATCCTCGCTGCCGACGATCAACAGCGCCGGCGCATTAACCGCATCGAGGCGGCCCCAGGCATCGGGACGGTCTTCTTCCTGGGTGAGGTTCGGCTTGGCCAGCGCCAGCCCGTTCATGTCGAGAAACAGCGCCCGCGCCGTGCCGCCGACCCGACCGCTCTGGCTGCGCGGACCGTCCAGCCATTCGTGCGCCTGCACCTTGTTGATGAGCTCGAGATCGCCCCGTTCCCAGGCGTCTTCTTCGGCCATTTCGATGGCGCTCTCTTCAGCCGTGGCGCTCCACGGCGCCCCGGTGACCGAGGTGCCGACAAGCACCAGCCCCAGCACCCGACCGGGATGGCGCAATGCGAAATCCAGCGCCAGCCCACCGCCCAGCGAACTGCCCACGAACAGCGCCGCGTGAATGTCGAGCGCATCGAGAACAGCTTCGAGATCGTCGAGATGGCTAAACGCCTCGTCCGGACTTTGGCTTTCGCCATAGCCGCGCCGGTCATAGGCAATAGCGTGCCAACCGGCATCGGCGACAACCTGCATCTGGCTCAGCCACATGCGCTTGTCGCACACCCCGGCATGGAGAAACACGACCGGCAGGCCTTCGCCCTGTTCAATCGCGGCCAATACCGCATTGCCGATTTCAATCGAGAATGGCTCGGCGGGCTCCGCTGCGTCAGGGCTCACTGCAACAAAGCCGCGCAGAACTTGATATTGGCCTTTTCGCCCAGCCAGCAGCCGGGCTCATCCTCGATGGGCAGGAACGAGCCCAAATCCTGAGGATAGCGCTGGCCTTCAATGCCGAGATAACCGATCCCCGCGCCATCGGCGACATGAGCGAAGACAAAATTCTGTCCATCTGGGAGGGTGAAGGTGATGCCGCCGCCATCGACGGTCACATCGCAATCGAATGTGTCATAGCCGGTGAGCGAGCATTGTCCCGGTGCGGCATTGGCCGGAACGGCGAAGGCAAGGCCAGCCAGCAGCATCGCCCCCGTCACGAAAATCTTCATCCATTCCCCCAGACGACAAACCCTATCGGCCATTCTCGCCGTTTTGCACAGCTTATCGCAGAAAGTCCAGCGGACCCAATGGCTTTTCGCAAGGGCTTGGCCGTTTGGTAAAACGGGCGCAACTCTCCGTTGCGCCCCTTTCCCATCAGTTCCGAACCACCAGATCGGGCGCTTCTTCGCCCTCCGCCTTTGCCAAAGGCGCGGCTGGTGCTGGGCGCAAGGCTGGCGCGGTCACCGGCGGCTGGGCCGGCGGCGGGGGTGGCGCCAGTTTCGACGCCTCGCCGGGACGTTGCGCGGGCGGCGGCGGCGGAGCCGCCTTGACCGGAGCGACAGGCGCACCGGCGGCGCAGGGCGCGCCCGCCGCGCAGGGGGCGCCTGCAGCGGCGCTCGTCGTCTGCCCATAGACGGGGCGCGGTGGCACCGGCTTGCTCAGATGATCCGCGGCAATGGCGGCAGTGGTGACGGCCAGCGCCGCACCGAAAAGCAGAGTATTGCGGCCACTCATTTCTTGAACCCATCCAGACCGAAAACGGGGCGCAGCCAGACGCCACCGATGGAACCGACAAAGGCGGCGGCGAACCACAGCCAGCCATGCACGCTGCCGGTGGCGATGCCGGAGAACAGTGCCCCGATATTGCAGCCAAAGGAGAGACGCGCGCCATAGCCCATCAACAGGCCACCGATGATGGCGGCGAGCAGCGAGCCGAGCGGCAGCTTGGCCTTGGGCGCGAACTTCCCGGCAATGGCGGCAGCGGCGGCAGCGCCGAGCACGAGGCCGAAATCCATCACCGAAACGCTGTCCGCCAGCACGCTGGAATTGAGCGCCTGCGCCTGTGCCGGCCAGGTCCAGAATTCCCAACTCGCCACATCCACGCCGACGGCCTGGGCGATTTTCGCGCCCCAGAGGCCAAATCCATAGGTGATCGACCAGGGATGGCCGGCCAGCAGCAGCGTGGCGATATTGAGCAGCGCCAAAACCAATCCGGCGCCGATCAGCGGCCAGGGACCATAGAGCACCCAGCTCCAGCCCTGCCGCGCCGGGGCGGGTTCGGGCTCGATATTGCCATGCACGCGCTTTTCGATCAGCGCGGTGATCAGGGCGACGATGGCAAGCCCGGCAATGGTGGCGGCCAGGGCTAAGCCGACGCCCAGTTCCGCGCCGAGGCTGATCGCCGGCAGCGCCGGCTGTTCCAGCCAGAACGGCAGATGCGCCGTGCCGATAACGGCCCCGATGATGAAGAAAGCCAGCGTTACCAGCATGCGCGCCGAGCCACCGCCGACGGTGAACAGCGTGCCCGAGCCGCAGCCGCCGCCCAATTGCATGCCCAGCCCGAAAATGGCTGCGCCGAGCAGCACCGAGACCCCGACCGGAGCCATGGCCCCGACCATGGGCTGGCCACCGATATTGCCCGCCACCACAAGTGGCAGCATGGCCAGCGCGGCAACGCCGATGGTCAGCATCTGCGCCCGCATGCCGCGACCGCGCTTTTCCACCACCATGCGCTTCCAGCCGCCGGTAAATCCGAACGAGCCGTGATAGAGCGCCACGCCCAACCCGCCGCCGATCAGAAACAGCGTGCCCTGCCGCAGATCGACCTGCCAGGTGATGAAAAGAAAGCCCGCCACAAGGAAAGCGGCGGCAACGAGGAGAGGCGCGCGGTCCACTGCCACCGGGAGCAGGAATTTGGGCGCTGACGCTGAAATATCGCTCATGTTTCTCGAAAGTGAAGTGTTCAAAAAGAGTCTGGATGCTGCGACCTGCGGACGCAACATCCAGGATATGTCCGCTGTATTTTCGTCACCACCCGGCCTATCCGGGTGGTCCATCCTGAGTGACGCCGAAGCGCGTCATCGCGTCTTACTGGATCGGGCGAGCCGGATCGGCAGCCCATTCGGCCATCGAGCCGTCATACATGGCGGTGTTCTTGTTGCCGCCCACTTCGCTCAGCCCGAACCAGGCAATGGACGCCCAATGGCCGGTATTGCAGAAGACGATATTCTTCTCATCGGCAGCCAGCCCGGCGCCCGCTGCCAGAGCAGCGACGGTTTCGGGCAGCGCGAAGCTGGCATAATCGGCGCTGTAGAAGCTCGAATGCGGAATATTGCGCGCACCCGGAATGGTGCCTTCAATGCGCACGACTGGGCTCTTGCCCTGGCCAAGGAATTGCGCTTCCGGCCGGCCGTCGATCAGCGCCGTGCCGTCGGCCAGTGCGGCCTCGACATCCGGGGTGGTGGCGCGCAATTCGGGACGCACATTGATCGGGAACGTGGTGGCCACCGGCACGAAGGCTTCGGCGACGCGCTCGCCGCCGGCCGCGTCATATTGGCGCCAGCCGCCGTCCAGGATCGAGACCGCGTCATGGCCAAGATATTTGAACGTCCAGTAGACGCGGGTCGCGCCGCCGAATTCCGAGGAATCGGTGCCCCAGGGAATGATCACCACATGATCGTCGCCATCGATGCCGAGGTCGCCGATCAGCTTGGCGATTTCGGCATCGCCCGGAATCTGCGCCGGAACGCCCTGCACTTCCGTGCGCCAGCCATAGGAGCCATAAGGCGCGACGGGCGCACCGGCGACATAGGGCAGCTCGCCCAGATCGGTGTCGGCAACATTGTCGCGAATATCGAGCAAGACGACATTATCGTCGCCGGCATGGGTCTTGACCCATTCGGCCGTCACCAGCGGCGTCACATCCTGCGCCTGAACGAATACGGGGGCCGCAACGACGAAAGCGGCGGCGGCGACGAACGATGCGATACGCATGGCGAACACTCCAGAATTAGAAATTCATGCTTTTTCTACACTGGATTGATCGGGTTTTCGTGGATGCTTGCTCCAAAATGCGCAGGGGTCGGAGCAAAATAGGCTCATTCTGCGACCCAAAAAGAAAGAGCGGACCCATGGCCCGCTCTCCTCATGGCTACCGTGTCAGCGGCTTGTAGGTCGCCCGCCTGGGATTGACCGCATCGGCCCCCAGGCGCCGCACCTTGTCGGCCTCATAGTCCTGGAAATTACCTTCGAACCATTCGACATGGCTGTCGCCTTCAAAGGCCAGCATATGGGTGGCCAGACGGTCGAGGAACATGCGGTCGTGGCTGATGATCACAGCGCAACCGGCGAATTCCTCCAGCGCCTCTTCAAGCGCGGCGAGGGTTTCGGTGTCGAGGTCGTTGGTCGGTTCGTCGAGCAGCAGCACATTGGCGCCGCTCTTGAGCATCTTGGCCAGGTGCACGCGATTGCGCTGTCCGCCCGAGAGATTGCCCACCTTCTGCTGCTGATCGCCGCCCTTGAAGTTGAAGGCCGAGGTATAGGCGCGCGAATTCATTTCACGCTTGCCCAGCATCAGCACTTCGTCACCCTCCGAGATTTCCTCCCAGACGGTCTTGTTGGGGTCGAGCGCGTCGCGGCTCTGGTCCACATAGCCCAGATGCACGTTCTCGGCGACGGTGACACTGCCGCTATCGGGCTGTTCCTGACCGGTCAGCATCTTGAACAGGGTGGTCTTGCCCGCCCCGTTCGGCCCGATAATGCCGACAATGCCGCCCGGGGGCAGCTTGAAGCTGAGATTGTCGATCAGCAGGCGATCGCCAAACGACTTGGAAAGCCCTTCGACGTCGATGACATTGTGGCCGAGGCGTTCGCCGGGCGGAATGATGATCTGGGCGGTGTGCGACTGGGTGCGGGCCTCGTTGAGCTTGACCAGTTCGTCATAGGCCTTGATACGCGCCTTCGACTTGGCCTGCCGCGCCTGCGGCGACTGGCCCATCCATTCCTTTTCGCGCTCCAGCACCTTGGCGCGGGCCGCGTCCTCGCTCTTTTCCTGGGCGAAACGCTTGGCCTTGGCATCGAGATAGGCCGAGTAATTGCCCTCATAGGGCACGCCGCGGCCACGGTCGAGTTCGAGAATCCAGCCGGTGACATTGTCGAGGAAATAGCGGTCGTGGGTGATGATCAGCACTGCGCCCTCGAATTCGCGCAGGTGCCGTTCGAGCCATGCCGTGGTTTCGGCGTCGAGATGGTTGGTCGGTTCGTCCAGCAGCAGCAGGTCGGGCTTGGACAGCAGCAGCGCACACAGCGCCACACGGCGCTTCTCGCCGCCCGAAAGATTGGTGACATCGGCATCGCCCGGCGGGCAGCCCAGAGCCTCCATGGCCACTTCCACCTGGGATTCGAGATCCCACAGATTCTGCGCATCGATGATGTCCTGGAGCTTGGTCGCCTCGTCGGCGGTCTCGTCGGAATAATTCATCATCAATTCGTTGTAGCGATCGACGACGTCCTTCTTTTCCTTGACGCCCATCATGACGTTGCCGAGCACGTTGAGCGCCGGGTCGAGCTGGGGCTCCTGGGCGAGATAACCGACGCGGGCGCCATCGGCGACCCAGGCTTCGCCGGTGAATTCGGTGTCGATGCCGGCCATGATCTTGAGCAGCGTCGATTTACCCGAGCCATTGGGGCCGAGCACGCCGATCTTGGCGTCGGGATAGAAGGAGAGGTTGATGTTATCCAGCACCTTCTTGCCGCCGGCATAGGCCTTGGACATTCCGTGCATGTGATAGATGAACTGGCGCGCCATGGCGTCGAAACCTTTTGAAAATTGGGCGTGATTTGGCGCTTATGTAGGCTAACCGGCAGGAAGGGGCAACGGGGCGCGGCGTTTCGCCGATCCGGTCTCCAACCTGATGGCCGCGCGCTCAGCGCCTGGCGAAGCGCGGCATGGTAAAGTCACCGGAACCCACGACACGATTGCGCCCGCCGTTCTTGGCGGCATAGAGGCGACGATCGGCCTCCTCCATCATGGCGCGGCCGCCCGTTTCCACCGAATCCACCATGCCGATACTGGCAGTGACCATGAGGCCCTGCCCCAGATCGCCCCAGAATGTCGTGCCGATCGCTGCGCGCAAGGCGTCGAAAACCGGCCATGCCGCCGCCGCAGTGAAATCGGGCAGCAGCAGCGCGAATTCCTCGCCGCCGAGCCGGAAGGCCTGCATCTCCTCGCTCCAGCCAAGCAGCAAATGCCCGGTGCGCGTCAGCACGGCATCGCCCACCATGTGGGAATAGCGGTCATTGACCAGTTTGAAATGGTCCAGATCGAGAATGGCGAGCGAGAACACCTGCCCCTGCAAAGCATTGAACCTTGCATCGAATGCCCTTCGATTGGGCAGGCCGGTCAGGGCATCTTCATGAGCTTCGGTTTCGAGCCGCGAGACCTGGGCGCGCCATTGCCGGTTCTGCAATTGCATTTCGGCGATCTGGGCCCGGCGGCGGGTCAGATCGCCCATCTGCCGGACGAAAATCTCATGATAGGCGCGATAATGCTCGAGCGCCGACTGGAAGTCGCCCAGCCTTGCCTCGACCTCCGACAGGCGGCGCAGCGTATTGGCCTTGTTGTCGAGCTGGGAGCTGTTGGCGGCCAGCCGCGCCGCTTGATGGCATACCTGCAAAGCCTCTTCGGGCTGACCATTGCGCAGGAGAAATTCGCCGCGCGTATAGAGATAATGGACCTCTTCGCGCGGGCCGGTCCGGCCATCCAGATCGGCGCATTCGTCCAGATAGGCTTCCGCGAGGCCCAACTCGCCCATGACGGTATAGGTTTCCGCGCCATTGCACAGGGCAATGCGCAAATTCCACAAATCGCCATAGCCGCGCGCCACTTCAATGGCCCGGTCATTCGCCATGGCGCTGCGCTCCCACAGCCTCCGGCCCAATTCGACGTCGCCCTCATTCTCGGCCGCCTCGGCCTGGCTGGCCAGGGAATAGCCGATATTGATGAGGTTGAGGGCAATGGTGCACGCATCGCCGGCCCTGTCCGCCAGTTCCAGCGCTTCTTCCAAAATGGGCGTCGCCAGTTCGTCCTGCCGGCAGACGAGCAAGGTCATGCCCTTGCAACTCATGACAAAGGAGCGCAGGGACAGGTCATCGGTGCGCTCGGCAGCATCCAGCGCCAGCTTGGCTTCCTCGAAGGCCAGGTCGCTGAGCCCCAGTTCCAGCATGATCCAGGAATGGACGGCACTGGACAGCGCCAGTCCCCAATCGACCTCGAGCTGTTCGTAGATGCTGCGCGCCTCGACGACGCAGTCGATGCCTTCCTCGGCATAGCCCAATTGCAGGCAGAACCAGGCATTGCAGGTCAAGGCAAAGGCGATGGCCTTCTGGTCGCCAACGCGCCGCGCCTCGATCAGCAAAATCTGCGCCTCGACCAGCGCCTCGGGCGAACGGCCGGTCCGGCCCATCTCCCAGCACAAATCTAGACGTGACTTCAGTTCATTGCTCATGGCACTCGCCAAAAGGTATCAACCGGCAAGCGTGACGCCTTCACGTAAACAAAGCCGAAATGAAAACCGAAAATTCTCGATCAAGCAGGGCTTATGGTCACCGGCACCGATTTGAAGGCCGGCGTCTTGCTGCGTGCATCCACCTCTGTGCCCACCAGAACATTGGCCTCTGGATAATAGGCGAGCACCGAGCCCGCAGGCAGGTCGAACAGTGTCGCCACCCCTTCCATCCGCCCCGCATCGGAGCTGACGACAACCCGCTGCCCTTCCACCAGGCCGTGCGCCGCCATGTCTGCCGCACCGAGGAAAAAGGCCTGACGCCCCGCCTTGCCGCGATAGGAATCGGTTTCCTCATAGATGATGGAATTGAACTGCCCTTCGCTGCGCACCGAGGCCAGCATCAGCCGGTCTTCGTGTCTCTCGGGGATGGGCGTCACCACAAAATGCCCCTTGCCGTCCATCGTGCCGAATTCGGGCACATGCAGAACCCGGTTGCGAATGTGGAATTCGCGCTTGGCGACGTCGATATCGGCCAGTTCCTCCATGCCCGGCACGATGGCGGCGATGGCGTCGCGAATGCGCGCATGGCCGGAAAAGGCGGTAAAATCGATGGGCGAATGCGGCAGGATACGCTTGCCCAATTGCCCCAGGATCCAGCTTTCGGGGCGCACACTGCCGATGCGCTCGATGCCGCCATCGGAGAGGCGCACAAAATTGAACATGGATTCCTGCGTCGTCGGCTCCCATTCCTCGTCGCGGGCGGTGACCGGCAGGATCATCACCTCGCCATCGCCCAGCCCATGGACATGCCCCTGATTGAGCGTGGTGGTCAGGAACAGTTTGAACCCGATGGCTTCCATGGCGCGGGTGGAAAAAGCCGTGTCGGGCGTCGCCGCCCAGAGATTGCCGCCCATGATCACAGCGGCGTCGATTGCTCCGGCCTCCGCCCGCTTGAGGCAGGCCATGGTATCGAGCCCCTGCTCCTCGGGAAAACGCACTCCGAACGTCTCTTCCATTCTCGTCAGCACGTCGCGCGCCAGAACCGGCTTCACCCCGATCGTGCCGATGCCCTGCACATTGGAATGGCCGCGCAGCGGCAACAGCCCGGCAAAAGGCTTGCCGATCATGCCGCGCAGCAGCGCCAGATTGGCGATGGCTTCGACATTGGCGGTGCCGTGGATATGGTGCGTCATCCCCATGCCCCAGGCGAAAACCGCATTTTCGGCCCGGCCATAGGCGGCGGCGACACGGGCGATCTCATCGCGGGAAAGACCGCAGGCCCGTGTGATCTCATCCCAGTCCAGCGCATCCAGATCGGCCCGAAAGGCCTCGTAATCGGCGCCATGGGCGGCGATGAAGGCGCGATCCTCCCTGCCCTGCTCCACCACCGCCTTAGCTAGCCCCTTGAACAGCGCGATGTCCGAGCCGATGCGCGGTTGCAGATAGTCCGAGGCAATTTCGCTGCCGCCCTTGAGCATGGATGATGCCGATTTGGGCACCGCGAATTTCACCAGTCCCGGCTCCTTGGCCGGATTGATGACGATGACCTGCCCGCCCCGCTCGCGGCATTTTTTCAGCATGTGGATGAAGCGGGGATGATTGGAGGACGGATTGGCACCGATGACGAAAATCAGGTCCGTGCCGGTCAGGTCTTCCAGCTCGACCGTCGCCGTGCCCTTGCCGATCGTCGTGGCCAGCCCTTCGCTGGTCGCCTGATGGCAATAATAGGAGCAATTGTTGACATTGTTGGTGCCATAGGCCCGCGCCAACAATTGAAAGAGAAAGCCCGCCTCGTTGGAGGAACGGCCCGAGGAATAGAAAAAGCTCCGTCTCGGATCGGTTTCCGCCAGCCGGTGCGCCGCATGTTCAAGCGCACTCTCCCAATCGATGGGCGTGAAGTGCGAGGCCCCGGCACGCCGGAACAGCGGCGTGCCCAGCCGTCCGAGATGCTCCATCTCCCTGCCGGTCAATTCGGCCAGGTCGTCGATGGAATGCTCGAAGATCGGGTGCGGAATGGGCGGCTGGATATCGGTCGATTGCGCCTGCACGCTCTTGTTGCAGACCGATGGAAACTCGTCGAGTTCATTGGTCATGCCGCCGCGCTGCCCGCCCATGCCATAGGCGCAGGCTTTGCAGGTATTCTTGGCGGTCAGCGCTTTGGCGGCCTTGCCCACGCCCATCTTGCCGATTGTCGCCAGCGTATAGAGCACCTTTTTGGGGCCACCCCCGACAATTTGACTGGTATTGGGCATGCAATTCTCCTTGCCCGCATTGTGGGATGCAAGGCGGCGGGGCACAAGCGCCCCAGGAGCGGAATCCGTCTTCTTACACGGGAAGCCCGGTTCGCGCCTTGACGGTGCGGATGCTGAGATTGGAATGGATACGCGCGACACCTGGCAGGCGGGCGCTGAGACGCCGGTGCAGCCGCTCGAAATCTTCGTGGTCACGGCAGACCACGCGCAGGATGTAGTCGGACTGCCCCGCCATCAGATGACATTCCAGCACTTCGGGAATGTCACCCACCGCGGCCTCGAACGCTTCCAGCGCCGCTTCGCTCTGGCTGGTCAGGCCCACTTCGATGAAAAATTGCATCGTATAGCCCAGCCGTCCCGCATCGAGCCGTGCGCAATAGCCGGAAACCAGCCCCGCATCTTCCAGCGCCTTGATGCGGCGATGGCAGGCGGAAGCCGAAAGCCCCACCGCTTCGCCCAGAACCTGAACGCTGCGCCGTGAATCCGCCTGCAATTCCCGCAGCAATTTGCGGTCCGTATTGTCGATCAGCAAAGCCATTGCGCACGATCATGAAAAATTCGAACTCAATCCGAATTGAGAAGGATCAGGCGCAACAATGCAAGTGCCATAGGTAAAGGGTGCGAAACCGAAGCTTCGCACCCCATCGGGGACATCGGACAAAGGAGCGTCAGCCTTCACCCGCGTCCACCGTTCAAAGGTGAAGGCTCTGTTGGCGCTCCACCGGTTGCGGCCCGGGTCAAATCCCGGTTCGCTTTCAAAACGATGGAGGGTAGGCTCGGTTCCCATAAAATTGGGCGGGGCGCCATTCGTGATCGCCGGTCAGACCTTGCCGGCCAGCATCAGCCCGATAGTGCTGACCTCATAGGCGGCGCCCGTCTCCTCCACCTGCGCATGGCTGGCCTTGATTCCTGCTTCCAAGCCGGAGGCAAAGCTATGGGACACCGCGCCCCGCACCGTCCGATTGGTTTTTGTCGCGCTGTCGTCGTAAAGCCCCCGCTCGTGGCTGAGGCCCAGCCCCGCCGACACGGCGATGCTGTCCGTAAGTGCGAACCGTGCGTCCAGATCCGCCTCCAGCCGCCGGCTCGCCACCCCGTCCAGCGGATTGAACAGTTCGACGCCGGCAAGAGCGCGCGCGCTGATTGTCAATTGCTCGGAGACCACCATTTCGGCCTTCGCGTCGAGATAGGGCCAGAACTGCGTCAAATGCGGCGCGGCCTCCGGCCAGACCAGATCGCCGCCGGCCCGCGCCTCGACGCTCAACAGGCCTTGCCGCAGGCGAAATCCGCCCGCGAGCCGCGCGACACTGGCCGGTTGACGGCCGAAATCGAACCGGTCCGCTTCGGGGACGCTGGCAATTATCCAATGCAGACGCGCCAGACCAATGACATCCTGGCCGATTGCCCATTCGCCATCGACACGGGCCGTCACCTCACGCACTTCGGGGTCGATGACGGTCGGCGGGATCGGCAGACCGACGAAATCGGACAGGCCCGGTTGCCGGTGGCGCAGGTCCATTCCCATCGTGACCGCCCGCCCCGCATCCCCGACGATCAGTTCGCCCAATATTTCATGTTCGAGCGCCGGGCTGTTTATCACCAGCATGAGCGGACCCAGATCGAGCATTTTTCCGGTCCATTCCCCCGTCAGCGCGTAGCCGGTGCGCAGGCGCATGCCCTCGAACAGGTCGAGGCCGGCCTCGACGCCGCCGGTGATCGAAAGATCGTTCTCGCCATGATGCTGGCGAAAGACCTGCTGCTCCAGCAGCAATCCGGCGCGCAGCGACAGCGGCCCCATCACGCCTCGGGCGGACAGATCGTGATTGTGGCGAAGGTAAAAATCGGCCGCGCCGCCCGCGCTTTCCGTCGCATTCGACGTCCAGCCAGTCTCGACGCTGCTGACCAACTCGACAGGCGCCTGCCCCATGGCCGCGACCAGGCCCAGCGCATTGACAACCAGCACGATCAGGACACGCATCACCTTCTCCATCTCCATGCGGAGCAATATGAAACGCGCCGGTAACCAATATTATGCGTAGAAACTACGGACTTTCCCTAGGATATTCTTGGTTCAGATTAATGGTGAACACCACCAATAGCCTACGTAAGTATTTGATTAACTATATTAAATTTCCCAGCGCGCAAATCCTCGTCCGCATTCGGAAGGATTTGCGATGCACCAGCAAGCAAGCGATGTCTGTCAGGCCCTGCGCCATTGGCGCATCCGCTCCCGGCTGGGTCAGGCGGCGATTGCGCAATGTCTGGGGGTAACCCAGAGCCAGGTCAGCCGCTGGGAAAGTGGCCGCGACCTGCCGCGCCCGCATAATGTGGAAGCCATTCGCCGCCTGATCTGGGGGCCTGAAGCCGATCCGCTCCTGGCGCTCAGGCATTTCGTGGAGCAGTCCGGCCAGCACTTGCTGCTGATCGACATGCACCACACCATCATTGCCCGCAGCTTGCCCTTGCGCACCCAGACCAACCTGCTCGACCGCTTCGGCTGGGTTTTGGATCCGGCGCGCAATGCCGGTTTCGCTCCGGCCTGGCGGCGTTTCGTCGCCATTCTCGAACAGCCTTCCGGCGCAGTAGGGCTGACCGTCACCCTGCCCTTCACCCAGGAGGGCGAACAATGGTGCCTGACTTTGGGCATGATCGTCTATTCGCTAGGCGGCATTCGAGTTTGTCTGGCCGAACCGAGCTTCACCCCTTGCGATGCTCCCGGCGATATCCGCTTCGAGGAAGTCCATATCGCCGCCGATAATGGCCGGCGCCATGCGCTGACCCTGTGGCCGCAATCCCCCCGCCATTGACGTTTTCCCTGTTCCGCCATTGCCCCGCCAAAAATGGCGACCCGCGCCGAGGGCTGCGGCGCGGGTCAGTGAGGGAAAGGAGGCAGGTTCCCTCACGGGGTAGGAAGGCTTTACCAGCGCATGCCGGGCGCGCTCTTGTTGAAGCTGTTCCAGTTGGTGGACTGGCTGTTGCCGGAATTGACGTTGGTATTTTTCGTATTGCCCGAATTGATGTTCGTGCTGTTGCCGGAATCGACGTAGCTGGTGTTCTGCCCGCCAATACCCAGAATGCCGTTGCCGCTGCCGATATTGTTCAGGATCGAGCTGTTATTGCCGACGGCGACGGTGGTGCCGTTGAGCACATTGATCTTTTCCAGCCCGATGGCGGCGGTGACATTGCCGAGCAGCCCGCCGCTGCCCTTGCTGAAGAAGCCTCCGGCCTGGGCGGCAGGGGTCATGGCCAGAGCCGCGACGACGGAAAGAGCAATAATCGCTTTCATCTCAGGTACTCCCTTTTTCACTGATCCCTGAAGGACATGGATGAGGGAGCATCAGCCGTGGCGCCGAAGCAATTTCCGACCCCGATTTAATGCGTTGCATGCGCAAGATGCGCGAAAATAAGGGAAAGTGCGGAGCAATCGTCCAGTGTTCGCCACAGAAAACGGGCAGCACAAACGAAAGCACCCGGCAAGAGCCGGGCGCCTTGGAACAGAGCTGAAAGGGTCGATCAGTCGACCAGGCCAGCCGTGCGGCAATCTTCGAGGGTGATCGTGTCGAGATCCACCTTGGTCGAGGAATTGCGGGCCGCCGTGTCGGCCTCGAGACCGGTCGGCTCGCTGTCAGCCGCTTTGGCTTCGTCGCCCGTCGTCATTTCGGCGGCGAACTCATTCTGCTCATTGAGCAGCAGGGCGTCACATTGAGCCTGAACGTAAGGCAGGTCGGCGTCGGAAACGTCATTATTGCCAACCATGGTCTGCGCATAGGCGGAACCAGCGAAGGCCACGCCACTCAGCAGCGCGACAACACTCAGTGCGGATTTGATGTTCATTTCACTAATCTCTTGAAATTGCTAATTGAAAGAGCTTTTTGCTCCCCAAATGAACGGATGATCCCGCAGATCGTTGCAAGGAAAGCCGCGCCATTCGGAAAAGTGATTGGCGCTGGCCCGCTCCGCGCCGGCCGCCTTGGCCCATCCTCAACCCGCCAGATCATCGCCGCCGAAAAAAGGCCGCTGCCATGGCGCGCCGGAACGAAACCTGCTTTAAGGGCGCGAGTATTTTGAGATAGCGAAAAACAATGGCACACGATCACGCCCCCGATCCACAAGACCTGTTCCGGCGCCACCTCGCTGAAGTGCTTGCGGACCTGCAACAGGTTGTGGCCGATGACGGCGAGGCGGTGGCGATGATCGGCAGTCTGGCGACCGAGCTGTCCAGCACGCTTGGCGCGGTCAGCTGGGGCGCGGCCAAGGATGCCATGTCCGCTGCCAATTACGACGAATTGCTGCAATCCTTCGAAAAGAAGGGCAATGCCCTGCATCAGGCGGGCCAGACGAGGCAGGCCTATGCGGTCCAGGCTCTGGCGACTTCGCTGGTCGCGGCCACCATGCGCGGCGACCGCGTGATCGCGGAGGGCGAGGGCCTGCTCGACGCCCTGATCGACCGCGCTGTCGTGCTTTATCGTCGCCACCTAGCCAGCCTCAACTAGCCAATTCCCTTTCCGATGCCGCCGATTGGGCGTCCCTGGCACCAAGCAACAATAATGCGCCGTCTCACTTCCGCCGCCACCGGCTTGTGCAATACTGGCTCCGACCGCAAAAGGAGTCGCTTCATGAATCGCTTTTCCGTTCTGCCGCTCGCCACACTCCTCCTGGCGGTTTCTGCCCCGCTGGCCTTCGGCCAGACGACGACCGGCGCCAGCCTGACGCTGACCCTTGAGAGCGCGGGCAATATCGAGCGCAATATCGTCACCTATCAATGCGCCGACGAAGCGGCGCTGGTGGTCCAATATGTCAATGCCGCGCCCAATTTCCTCGCCATCCTGCCGGTGGATGGGGTGAACCACGTTTTCGCCACCACCCTTTCAGGCTCCGGTGCGCGCTATGTGTCCGGCCCTTATGAATGGTGGAGCCATCAGGGCGAAGGAACTTTGCGCGATCTGATGCAGGACGAGGACGCCGAGCCGCTGGCGGTCTGCAACGAAATCAGCAACACACCCTGAGGCCGGAAAGGCTCTAAATGGATCTCGCGCTTAGCCAGGAATTGTTCCCCCACGTGCGCGTCGTCATGGGCACGGTCATCGGGCTCGGGATCACGCGCCTGCTGATGACCGTCGCCGGCATCATCCAGCATCCGATGCGGGGCAAGGTTTCGGCCCTGCACATGTTCTGGGTCGGCTCGATGCTGCTGGAACTGATCTTGTTCTGGTGGTGGGAATTCGCCCTGCGCAGCTTCCAGTTCTGGAGCTTCGGCGTCGTCCTGTTCCTGATGATCTATGCGATAACGCTGTTTCTCATGGCGGCGCTGCTCTCTCCCGACAACATCTCGGAATATAAGGGCTACGAGGACTTTTTCCTCAAGCGCCGGAACTGGTTCTTCGGCCTGCTCGCCACCACTTTCCTGCTCGATCTGGTCGACACCATGATCAAGGGCGAAGCCCATTGGACCCGTTTCGACTGGACCTATTTTGCACAGGTGCCCATCGGCCTGCTGCTTTGCATCATTGCCTGGAAGAGTCGCGACCGCAGGGTGCATCTCATCATCGTCGGGCTGCACCTGCTGCACCAGCTCGCTCTCGTGCTGAACTTTTTCACCCCGGTCCCCTGAAGCGGGACGATCGGTGCCCGCATGTTACACTGGACGCTATCTGGGCGCTGGCATATGGCGCCGATAGCGCGTAAATGAAGCACGAAACGCGACGGACGAGGATTTGCCGCTCATGAACATGCTCATCTCGTCCTTCATGTTCATTGCGCTGTTCGCAATTGCCATCGCCCATTTCCTCTGGGCCTTTGGCCGGACATGGCCGATCCGCGACGAGAAACTGCTGGCCCAGACCGTGGTGGGCTTCAAGGACATCCAGTCCATGCCGCCGAAACTGGCCAGCTTCGGCGTCGGCATCGCCACCTTCACCGCCGGCATATTTGCCCTGGCTTTGGCCGACCACGACAGCGGCGGGCTCTGGCTCAATCTGGCGGGACTGGCGCTGGCGGCAATATTTTTAGCGCGCGGCATTGTCGGCTACACGCCCTGGTGGGCCGGCCTCACGCCCGAGCCCAATTTCCGCCTCAACGACCGCCGGGTCTATTCCCCGCTCTGCCTGTTCCTGGGCCTGGGTTTCCTCGTCCTGCTCTATCTGCGTCTCGCCTGACGCCATGGCCCAATATGTGCGCATGCGCCGGTATCTGGACGCAACGCTCACGCCCCCGGCCGCGCCTGCCGGCATCGCCCTATTGCCGCTCTGGCGGGCAAGACCCATCGAACTTCATGCCCTGCTGCGCGAGAGCTATGCTGGGGGTGGCGGCAGCGTTGGGGATTTTGACACCTGGTTCTGGCCGCTGGTGGAAGACAGCGAATTCGACCCCGGCCTCATGCTGATCGCCGCCGATGGTGAGGATCGCCCGCTCGGGCTGGCCCAATCCTGGACCAGCGGCTTTCTCAAGGATCTCGTGGTGGCGCCCGGAGCGCGGCGGCAGGGGGTCGGCGCCTTCCTGCTCGAAACCACCTTCAATGCCTTCCGCACCCGCGGCCTCGACCATGTCGACCTCAAGGTGGAAGCCGACAATTACGCCGCCCGCCTCTTCTATGCCCGCCATGTCATGGTCGAGATAGACCAGTAGATCAGGCTGGCGCGCCGGGGCGGATCAGCGCCACGACCGAACGCGGCGGCAGGATTGCGGTGCCCTCGGAGAACGCCACCGGGGCCGTATCGTCAGATTGAAGCCCCACGTCCCATTCCCCTTCGGGCAGGCGCGCCACCACTGGCTCTATCCGCCGGTTGAACCACACCAGAACCTCGTCGTCCTTGTGCCGCAGATGCATGCCCAGCACCGAGGCCCCGGACTCGTTCCAGTCGCCGTCATTCATCTCGCGCCCATCCGGGTGCAGCCAGATAGCATCGCGCAGCCCATGGCGCTCCTGCCCCGTCAGCCAGTGATCGTGGTGGACCGCCGGATGCGCCTTGCGGAAGGCGTGGGTCGCCGCGACGAAATCCACCAGCGTCCCATCGGCATTTTCCCAATCCAGCCAGGTGATCTCGTTGTCCTGCGCATAGGCATTGTTATTGCCCTGCTGGCTTCGATACATCTCGTCGCCCTGCTGGATCAGCGGCACGCCGCGCGACAGGAACAGCGTCGCCAGCATGGCCCGCACGTCGCGCTTGCGCGCCGCATTGATGCTCTCGTCGTCGGTCTCCCCTTCGACCCCGCAATTCCACGACTGGTTATTATTGTGCCCGTCCTGGTTGTTCTCGCCGTTCGCCTCGTTGTGTTTGTCGTGATAGCTGACCAGATCGCGCAGCGTGAAACCGTCATGGACGGCCAGCATATTGACGCCGTGATGCGGCTTCCTTCCCGCCACGTCGAACAATTCCGCCGAGCCCGAAACCTTTCCTGCCAGCGCGCCGATCTTGGCTGGCTCGCCCCGCCAGAACGCGCGGATCTGGTCGCGATAGGTGTCGTTGTGTTCCTGAAATTCCTGGCCAAACTGGCCCAGCGCATACCCGCCCGGTCCCGGATCCCAGGGCTCGGCCACAAGGATAACCTGGCTGAGCACCGGGTCTTGCTTGATCTTGCGCAGCATTTCGGCTTCGGGGTTAAAACCCGGCTCGCGCCCCAGCACCGTCGCCAGATCGAAGCGGAAACCGGCGACCCCAAGCTCCTCCACATAATAACGCAGGCTTTCGATCACCAGCCGCTGCACGGCGGGATGGTCGCAACGCAGCGTATTGCCGGTGCCGGTATCGTTGACCAGGTGCTTTTTTCCATCCACCTCGACCCAGCGATAATAGGTCTGCGGATCGAGCCCCATCATGGAGAGGATTGGCCCCTGCTGGTCGCCTTCCCCGGTATGGTTATAGACCACGTCGAGGATGACTGAGATGCCGGCCTTGCGATAGGCGTCGGTCATCACCCGCAATTCCTGCGGCCCGCGCGGCACGAGGCGGGGATCGACGGCGAAATAGGCAACCGGATTATAGCCCCAGGCATTGGTGAGCCCGAGTGCCGGCAAATGCCCCTCGTCGATCCAGGCCGCGATCGGCATCAATTGCACGGTATCGACGCCGAGATATTTGAAATGGTCGATCACGCGCCTCGTGGTCAGCCCCGCCACGGTGCCGCGCAGCGGCCCCTGCACGCTGGGATGGCGCATGGTGAAGCCGCGGACATTGAGTTCGTAGAAAAGGTTGGGCACCTTCTTCTTGCGCTGCTTGGCCTTGTCCTCGGCTTCGCCCCGCACGATGGCCTTGGGCACCAGCGGCGCGGTGTCAACCGCGTCCTCCCGCGCCAGCCGCAGCCGTGGCGAGCGCACGAATACCCGGTCGAGATAGCGCGCATAGGGATCGACCAGAAGCTTGTTGGGATCGAAGAACAACCCCTGATCCGGATCGTAGGGGCCATCGGCCCGCAGACCGTAGCGCGCGCCCGGCCCGACATTGGCGATCAGCCCGGCGCGGATATTCTCCGCGTGGACGTCCAGTTCGAACCGCTCGATTTCCTGATCCGCCTCATCGAACAGGCACACCCAGATATGGGTGGCGCTTTCCGAATAGACGGCAAAATTGACGCCGCCTTCGGTGATGGTGGCGCCCAGATGCTCAATGCGCCCGGCATTGGGCACCAGTTCCGGTTTCATCGACAAGGCTCGCTTAGGTGATGACGCTGGGTTCGCTTCGGCCAGTGCGCGCTCGGATTCCGGCAAGGCTTTCGATGATCCCGATAAGGGGCTCGAGGGCGAGCTGGGTATCGAGATCATGCCGTCCATCGGGAGCTTCATAACGTTCAAGGTAGACCCGCAACGTCGCACCCACGGTCCCGGTTCCTGACAGGCGCAGAACTATTCTCGATCCATCGGTAAAGCCGATGCGGATGCCCTGCCTGGCGCTGGTCGAGCCGTCCACCGGATCGAGATAGGTGAAATCATCGGCATAGGCGATCTGCAGGTCATCCTCGAACACCCTGCCCGGCAGTGCAGCCAATTGCCCCCGCAGGTCATCAACCAGATTATTGGCGATGGCGGCATCGACCTCCTCGTAGTCGTGCCGTGTATAATAATTGCGGCCATAGAGGCGCCAATGCTCGCGTACGATCGCATCGACGCCCTGCTTGCGCACTGCCAGAATATTGAGCCAGAGCAGCACCGCCCAGAGCCCGTCCTTCTCGCGCACATGGTTCGAGCCCGTGCCCGCGCTTTCCTCGCCGCAAATGGTCACCCGGCCCGCATCGAGCAGGTTGCCGAAGAATTTCCAGCCCGTCGGCGTCTCGTGCATCTCGATGCCGAGCTTTTCCGCCACCCGATCGGCGGCGGCGCTGGTCGGCATGGAACGGGCGATCCCGGCAATGCCGCCGCGATAGCCGGGCGCCAGATGCGCATTGGCCGCCAGCAGCGCCAGCGAATCCGAGGGCGTGACGAAGCGGTTCTTGCCGATGATCAGATTGCGGTCGCCGTCGCCATCCGACGCCGCGCCGAAATCGGGGCCGTCCGGCGTCATCAGCAGGTCATGCATCTCCTTGCAATAGACCAGGTTCGGATCGGGATGCCCGTGATTGAACGTGGGCGACGGCACGCCATTGATCACCGTTCCCTTGGGTGCGCCAAGCATCCCTTCAAGAATGGCATGGGCATAGGGCCCGGTCACCGCATGCATGGCGTCGAACGTCATGCGGAAGCCGGAGGCGAACATGCCGCGGATCGCGTCGAAATCGAACAAGGTCTGCATCAGCGCAGCATAATCGGCGACCGGATCGATGATTTCGACCGCCATGCCGCCCACCTGCTGGGTGCCGATCGTGTCGAGATCGATGTCCGGCGTGTCGAGCGTCCGGTAACTCTCGATCACCTTGCTCCGCTCAAACACCGCATCGGTGATCTTTTCGGGGGCGGGACCGCCATTGCCGATATTGTACTTGATGCCGAAATCTCCGTCCGGCCCGCCGGGATTGTGGCTGGCGGAAAGAACCAGCCCGCCGAACGCTCCATAATGGCGGATGATATGGCTGGCCGCCGGGGTGGACAGGATACCGCCCCGCCCCACCAGCACCCGGCCGAAGCCATTGGCCGCGGCGATGCGGATGGCCTTCTGGATGGCGACGTCATTGTAGAAACGGCCATCGCCGCCGATCACCAAAGTCTGGCCCTCGATCCCATCCAGGCTATCGAAGATCGACTGGATGAAATTCTCGACATAATTGGGCTGGCTATAGGCCTTGACCCGCTTGCGCAGGCCGGACGTGCCGGGCTTCTGGTCGGAATAAGGATTGGTCTTAACTGTCAGGATCGTCATTGAGCGTCATTCCGGTAAGCGAAGCGTAGATCTGGGCATAATGGGCGGCGCTGGAGGCCCAGCTCACGTCCGATTTCATCCCCCGCCTCTGCATTTTCTTCCAGGATTTCTGGTCTTTGTAGAGTTCGAACACGCGCCGGATCGCATTGGCCAGGGCCTGCTCGTCCGGCGGCGCGAATTGCACGCCCGTGGCCACCTCGGCCTGCAATGCCGCCACATTGGCGTCAATCACCGTATCGTTGAGCCCGCCGACGCGGCTGACCAGCGGAATGCTGCCATAACGCAGCGCATAGAGCTGGGTCAGCCCGCAAGGCTCGAACCGCGAGGGCACCATCATCACATCGGCGCCCCCCTGCATGAGATGGCTCAGCGCCTCGTTATAGCCGGTGATCAACCCCACCTTGCCCGGATGGCGCAGGCTTGCCGCGCGGATGGCGTTTTCCAGTTCGGCATCGCCCGAGCCGAGCACGGCGAGCTGCCCGCCCTGCGCCACCAGCATGTCGATATTGGCGGCCAGCAGGTCGATGCCCTTCTGCCAGGTCAGGCGGCTGACCACGGCAAAGAGCGGGCCGTCGAGCACATCGAGCCCGAAGGCTTCCAGCACCGCCCATTTGTTATCCGTCCGCCCCTGGATGGTGCCGGCGGAATAATTGCGCTTCAGCGCCGGATCGGTGGCGGGATTCCAGGCCTGCATGTCGATGCCGTTGAGCACGCCGAACACGGTGCCGGACCGGTTGTTGAGCAGCCCTTCCAGCCCCATGCCGAAAGCCGGTGTGCGGATTTCGTCGGCATAGGACGGCGACACCGTCGTCACCACATCGGCGCATTCGACCCCGGCCTTGAGATAGCCGACGCCGCCGTAATATTCGACGCCCTCCACCGAAAAGGCATGCAGCGGCAGGCGCAATTGCGAGAAAATATCCGCGCCGAACGTGCCCTGGAACGCCATGTTGTGGACGGTCATTACCGTCTTGAGCGTCGCGGAGGGACCGAATTTGACATAGGCGGGAACCAGGCCCGCCTGCCAGTCATGGGCATGGATCACTTGCGGGCGATAACCCTCCACAAGCCCCAGCCCAAGCTCCGACGCGACCCAGCTCAGGGCGGCGAAGCGCTTCCAGTTGTCCGGCCAATCCCAGCCCTCCGGCCCCATATAGGGATTGCCAGGCCGATCGTAGAGCGCGGGCGCATCGAGCACGATGAGGTCGAGCCCCTCCACCCGCCCGGCGATCAGCCGCCCGGTCACGCCGAACAGATCGTCGAACCGCGCCACTTCCCGCCCGCCCGCAATCCTGCCCACGACGGCAGGATAGCCCGGCAGCAGCGTGCGCATGGTGACACCCGATTCGACCAATGCCGCCGGCAGCGCTCCCGCCACGTCGGCCAGCCCGCCGGTCTTGATCAGGGGATAGATTTCCGAAGCGACCGAAAGAACCTCGATCATCGGTCCGCCAGATATTTGTTGATCATCGGCTGGGTGATCAACGTCACCCCTTCATCGGTGCGGTGGAACCATTTGCTGTCGAATTCGGGATCTTCCCCGACCACCAGGCCTTCGGGGATGTTGACCCCGCGGTCGATCACCACCTTCTTGAGCCGCGCATTGCGTCCGACATCGCAATAGGGCAGCACCACCGCCTCTTCGAGCACCGAATAGGAATGGACCCGCGAGCCGGTGGACAGCAAAGTGCGCTGCAAATGCCCGCCCGAAATGATGCAATCGCCCGACACCAGCGAATTGACCGCCGAGCCGCGCCGCCCGTCGAAATCATGCACGAACTTGGCCGGCGGGGTGATTTCCGCATAGGTCCAGATCGGCCAGTCGCGGTCATAAAGATCGAGCTGCGGATTGATGTCGGTGAGGTCGATATTGGCCTTCCAATAGGCATCTACCGTCCCCACATCGCGCCAATAGGCGATCTTTTCATTGCTGGAACGCACGCAGGAGCGGTTGAACCGATGCGCCCAGGCCGTGCCGTTCTTGACGATATAGGGGATGATGTCCTTGCCGAAATCGCGGCTCGATCCTTCGGTTGCGGCGTCGCGCTTGAGCTGTTCCATCAAGAAGCGCGTCTCGAAGATATAGATGCCCATTGAGGCCAGCGCCATGTCGGGACGGTCGGGAATGCCCGGCGGGTCTTTCGGTTTTTCGACGAAATCGACCACCCGGTCGCGTCCATCCACATGCATCACGCCGAAGCCGGTGGCTTCCATGCGCGGCACTTCCAGACACCCGATGGTCACGTCAGCGCCGGTATCCACGTGCTGGCGCAGCATGATTTCGTAGTCCATCTTGTAGATATGGTCGCCCGCGAGAATGACGATATAGCGCGCGCCGTAATCCTCGATGATGTCCATGTTCTGATAGACGGCGTCGGCGGTGCCTTCATACCATTGGGTTTCCGACACCCGCTGGGAGGCCGGCAATACGTCAAAACTTTCATTGCGTTCCTGGCGCAGGAAGTTCCAGCCCCGCGACAGGTGGCGGATCAAGCTGTGCGCCTGATATTGCGTCGCCACCGAAATGCGGCGAATGCCCGAATTGATGGCATTGGATAGCGCGAAATCGATGATGCGCGCCTTGCCGCCGAAATAGACCGCAGGCTTGGCGCGCCGGTCGGTCAGTTCCATCAGGCGGGTGCCCCGCCCACCGGCGAGCACATAGGCCATGGCTTCACGCGCCAGCGGCGACGGGACTCGATAATCTGCCATTCTTCTTCCCTCCACTTTTGCCCGGATTGAACCGGAACGTATCCAGATAAGCCGGCCCTATTCCGGCTCGTATTTCAGGAACAGGGTTGCGAGCGGCGGCAGATGCAGTTCCGCCTCCGCCGGCAAATGCCGCCCCTCAACGGCATAGGCGTTGATGCCACCCTGATTTCCGCTATTGCCGCCGGCATACCAGCCGGCGTCTGTATTGATCCGCTCCACCCAGCGCCCCACCAGCGGCAGCGGCACCTTGTAGCCGCTGCGCGGCACCGGCGTTAAATTGGAGATCACCAGCACCGGATCGGCGCCCGGCGCCTTGCGCAGCCAGGCCAGCACCGAATTGGCATGGTCATTGGCGATCACCCATTCGAACCCTTCCGGCTCGCAATCGCGTTCATAGAGGGCCGGCAGGCTACGATAGGCGGCGTTGAGATCGGCGACCAGCCGCCGCAGCCCCTCATGACCGGGCGCATCGAGCAGCCACCAGTCCAGCGCCTTGTTCTCCGACCATTCCTCGCGCTGCCCGAATTCCTGGCCCATGAACAGGAGCTTCTTGCCCGGATAGCCCCACATATAGGCGAGATAGGCGCGCAGGCCGGCAAATTGCTGCCAGTCATCGCCCGGCATCTTGTTGAGCAGCGAGCCCTTGCCATGCACCACTTCGTCATGGCTCAGCGGCAGCACGAAATTCTCGGAAAAGGCATACATCATGCCAAAGGTCATGTCGCTGTGATGGAACCGGCGATGCACGGCATTGCGGCTCATGAACCGCAATGTGTCGTTCATGAAGCCCATGTTCCATTTGAACCCGAACCCCAGGCCCCCGGCATAGGTCGGCGCGCTGACGCCCGGCCATGAGGTGGATTCCTCGGCGATCATGAAGGCGCCGGGAAATTGCCGATAGACCTCGGCATTGACCCTTTGCAGGAAGGCCACGGCTTCCAGGTTCTGGTTGCCGCCATGCTGGTTGGGCACCCATTCGCCCGGCTGGCGCGAATAGTCGAGATAGAGCATCGAGGCCACCGCATCGACGCGCAGCCCGTCGATATGGAATGTCTCGAACCAATAGAGCGCATTATTGGTGAGGAAGGCCGAAACCTCCTTGCGCCCGAAATTGTAGATCGCCGTATTCCAGTCCGGGTGATAGCCCTGCCTGGGGTCTTCATGCTCATAGAGCGCCGTGCCGTCGAACCGGGCCAGCCCGAAATCGTCGGTGGGGAAATGGGCGGGAACCCAGTCGAGGATCACCCCCAGCCCCGCCTCGTGCGCCGCATTGACCAGCCGCGCGAAACCGGACGGATCGCCGAACCGCGAAGTGGGCGCATAGAGCCCGGTCGGCTGATAGCCCCAGCTCGGATCGAATGGGTGCTCGGAAATGGGCAGGAATTCGAGATGAGTATAGCCCATATCGGCGGCATAGGGCACCAATTGCTCGGCCAATTGGTCATAGGACATGAAGCTGCCATCGGGGCGGCGGCGCCATGAGCCTAGGTGCACCTCATAGATGGCCATCGGCGTGCGCCGCCAGTCGCGGCTGGCGCGCTCTTCCATATATTTGTTATCCGTCCATTTGAACGGGGTGGGGTCCGGCACCACCGAGGCATTGCGCGGCCGCATCTCGGCCTGCCGGGCAAACGGGTCGGCCTTGAGCGGCAGCACCATTCCATCGGGCCCGACGATCTCGTATTTATAGATCGTGCCGGTGCCCAGCACCGGGATGAACACTTCCCAGATGCCATTGCGATTGCGCATCGGATGGCGGCGTCCATCCCATTCATTCCACGGCCCCACCACCGAGACGCGCAGCGCATTGGGAGCCCAGACGGCGAAATGGGTGCCGTGAATGCCCTCGAATTCCATTTCGTGGGCGCCCATCTTGTCGAACATGCGCAAGTGGCTGCCTTCGCCGATATAGAAATCGTCCATCGGTCCCAGCACCGGCCCGAAGGAATAGGCGTCGAACAATGTCCATGTGCCACCGGCATTTTTCGCTTCATAGCGGATGGGCTGGCGGGCTCTTATGTCGACCTTGGCCTCGAAGAAGCCGGCGGCGTGGCGCGGGATCATATGGCCCAGCTTCGTGCCATCCAGCGTATAGGCATTGAGGGATTCGGCATGTGGCACAAAGGCCCGCAACACCCAGTCGTCGCCGACCTGATGCAGTCCGAGAAAGGCAAAGGCGTCGGCGTGACGGCCGGCGACAATGGCCTCCACCTCGCTCCCGTCAGCCTGCCAGTTTTCCTTGTTTGAACTCACGCCCACTTTCCCCCACTCACTCCCCGCCTGCCGCGGGAAGCATATGAACAACGCGACAGGAGGCCTTCTCGTTCAACCCTTCCTGTCCTCGCGCGCCTCGATCTAAGATGTCGGCACGTTCCATATATCGGCAGCATATTGCCGTATCGTGCGGTCCGAAGAGAAGAAGCCGACATTGGCCGTGTTGCGGATGGCCATGGCGTTCCAGCGGGCCGGGTCGCTCCAGATCTGGTCCACCCTTGCCTGCGCCGCCGCATAGGCGTCGAAATCGCGCGCCACCATGAACCAGTCATGGTCGTAGAGCCCGCCGATCAGGTCGCGATAGCGATGCGGATCGTCCGGGGAAAACACGCCCGAGGCGATGGTCTCGAGGGCTTCGCGCAGGCGCGGCGAGGCATCAATCGCCGCCCTTGGCACTTCCGAACGGCCGCGCTTCTCCGCCACTTCATCGGCGGTGAGGCCGAAAATGATGATATTGTCCGCCCCCACTTCCTTGTGCATTTCGACATTGGCGCCGTCCATGGTGCCGATGGTCAGCGCCCCATTGGCCATGAATTTCATATTGCCGGTGCCCGAGGCTTCCATGCCTGCGGTCGAGATCTGCTCGCTGAGATTGGCCGCCGGCACGATGACTTCGGCCAGGCTCACATTGTAATTGGGCAGGAACACCACCTTGAGCAGGCCCCGCACCGCCGGATCGTGATTGATCACCCGCGCCACGTCATTGATCAGCTTGATGATCAGCTTGGCATTCCAATAGCTGGGAGCGGCCTTGCCGGCAAAAATCTTGACGCGCGGCACCCAATTGCGCTCGGGATGAGCGCGGATGTCGTCATAAAGCGCAACTGCCTGCACGATATTGAGCAATTGCCGCTTATATTCGTGGATGCGCTTGATTTGCACGTCGAACATCGCTTCCGGCGAGACGGCAATGTTCATCCGGTCCTTGATCAGCCGCGCCAGCTGCACCTTGTTCTCCAGCTTCACCGCGGCGAACTGCTGCTGGAACCCGGGATCTTCCGCATGCGCCGACAGCGCCTTGAGCTTGTCGATATCGTCGAGGAATTCAGGACCGATGCGGTCGCTGATCAATCGGGTCAGCCCGGGATTACACTGCATCAGCCAGCGGCGCGGCGTGATGCCATTGGTCTTGTTGTTGATGCGCTCGGGATAAAGATCGTGCAGGTCCGAGAACACGGTCTGCTTCATCAATTCGGTATGGAGCCCAGACACGCCATTGATCGAATGGGAGCCCACAAAGGCCAATTGCCCCATGCGCACGCGCCGCCCGCCATGTTCGTCGATCAGCGACACCGCCGCCACGCGCTGGTCGGTAAAGCCAGCCTTGGCGCGCGCCTCGGCCAAGACATCGGCATTGATCTGGTAGATGATCTGCATATGGCGCGGCAGCAGCCGTTCCAGCAGCGCGACCGGCCAGCTTTCCAATGCCTCGGGCAGCAGCGTGTGGTTGGTATAGGCGAAGGTGGCCTTGGTCAGCCGCCAGGCGTCAGCCCATTTCAGCCCCTTCTCATCGATCAGGATGCGCATCAGTTCGGCCACCGAAATGGCCGGATGCGTGTCGTTGAGCTGGATCGCCACCTTGTCCGGCAGGGAGTGCAATTCGCCATATTGCTGGAGATGGCGGCGCACGATGTCCTGCAACGACGCAGAGGAGAAGAAGAATTCCTGACGCAGCCGCAATTCCTGGCCCGCCGCCGTCGAATCTGCCGGATAGAGCACGCGGGTAATGGCTTCCGCCTTGGCGCTTTCCTCCAACGCCCCGATATGGTCGCCGGAATTGAACTTTTCGAGCAGGATCGGATCGATGGGCTGCGCGCTCCACAGGCGCAGCGTGTTCACGCGCGCCCCGCGCCAGCCGACGATGGGCGTGTCATAGGCCACGGCCAGCAGATGCTCGTTGGGCCGCCATTCCTGCCGCATTTCGCCATCGGGGTCGGTCACCGGCTCGACATGCCCGCCAAACCCGACTTCATAGGCGCTTTCCCGGCGCTCGAATTCCCACGGATTGCCGTGCGCCAGCCATTCCTCGGGCAGTTCCACCTGCCAGCCTTCGCTCATTTCCTGGCGGAACAGGCCGTGCACATAGCGGATGCCATAGCCGTAGGCGGGAATATTCACCGAGGACATGGATTCAAGGAAACAGGCGGCGAGACGCCCCAGCCCACCATTGCCCAAAGCCGCATCGGGCTCCAGGTTGATCAGGTCGCCCAGATCGACATTGAGGTTCTTGAGCGCCTGCCGCACCGGCTCCATCAGCCCCACATTGCTCATCGCGTCGCGCATGAGCCGGCCGATCAGGAATTCGAGGCTGAGATAATAGACGCGCTTGTGCGAGGTTCGCCAGGTTTCGCGCGAGCTTTCCATCCAGCGGTCCATGATGCGGTCGCGCACCGCCAAGATAGTGGCCCGCAGCCAGTCATGGGGCCGGGCGACTATGGGATCCTTGCCAACCGAATAGATCAGTCTTTCGAGGATTTCGGCCTGGATGGCCTCAACGCTGCTGGCACGGGGCTCGGGGGTGGGAGCATCGTAGACGATCGGCTGTTGCGGCATCACGCGATCCAATGTTCATGACGATATTCCCCTCAGAATGCAGCCAGTCTTGCACTTAATTTGTGCACGGAAAAGCCCCCATGCGTCTGGCGCCAATCCGGCTCGGACAGCCATGCGCCGAATGGGACGAAGCCCCATCCGCCTCCGGCGCTCGCCGTCGCGCCCCGCTCCGCCCAAAAGCATGGGGTCGAACCCTGCCTTAACCCATTCGCGTAACGGTAAATTACTGAACAGCCTCGGATAATGGTCGCCGATACGGAGCATGCCATGTCTGATGACGAGAAAATCCCTCCACAGATCTTGAACCAACTGCTCTCCAGCATGTTCGCCATATCGCCCATCGCCATGTCGATCACGACCAGCGAAGGCCGCGAATCCCGCTATCTGCGGGTCAATGATGCCTATCTGTCACTGGTCGGCAGAAGCTGGTCGGAATTGCGCGGGGTCAGGGTTGTCGAAAAAACCGTCCATGAAGACGAGGCGCGGGCCAGACGCCACGACAGGCTCGAAAAAGAGGGTGGATATGTCGGCGAATATGTCGAAATTCACCGTGCCGATGGCGTCGTCGTGCCGACCCTTATCTCGTCCCAGCGCAGCGTCATCGGGGGCACGCAATATGACGTCGAAATCATTGTCGACATTTCCTCGCGCGTAACCGAGCAGCGCAAGCACGAAGAAACGCTGGAAACGCTGGCCCGCACCGACGTCATTTCGGGGCTCCCCAACCGACGCGCCTTCGATGAACAGCTCAACAAGGCCTTTCGCAACCCCACCGCCGCCCCCCCGATCCTGGCGCTCTTGGACCTCAATGGCTTCAAGGCCATCAACGACATCCACGGTCACGCCATTGGCGACGAAGTGCTCCGCCTCGTCAGCACGAGATTGCATGAAAGCCGGCGCGGCAATGATTTCGTCGCGCGCATCGGCGGCGACGAATTCGCTATCCTGTTCCATACCGGTGGGCAGGATTTGCCTCAGGCGCGTATCGATGACCTGCTCGCCGCGATCGGCAAGCCCATGAATATCAATGGCATTATCCTGTCTGTCGGCAGCGCGATCGGCATGGCCCGTCTGGAGCCGGGCGAGGATATTGCGGCGCTCTATCAGCGGGCCGATGCGAAAATGTATGAAATGAAACGCGGTGCGCCGCTCTAGCCGGCGCTCGGCTCAATGCCCGTTGGCCCGGTTCCGCGCGGTGGCACCATCCGCTCCTGCTTGCGCTCCTCGCCGGTTTCGTCCTGACGCTGCTCACGGATCGCCTGTGCCGCATTGGCCAGCAATTCCTCGCGGTCGCTCATATTGCGCGTGCGCCGCACCGGGCGGCGCGGCATGACCGGCTTGCTGGGCAGCGCATGGGCGATGATCGATTGCGCGATCAATAGCGTCGGCACCGCCACTAGCCCGCCCACCGGACCCCAGGCCCAGATCCAGAAGGTGATCGAGAGGAAGATGATGAAGGGATTGAGCGTCAGCGTCCGCCCGATGAAATGCGGGGTAAAAATCTGCCCTTCGACAAAATTGATGCTGGCATAGCAAATGACCGGCAACAGGATCGCCAGCAGATCGGTCTGCGTGCCCAGCCCCACCGCCAGCAACACCGTGATCATGATCGCCTGGCCCACATAGGGCACGTAATTGAGCACCGCCGCCATCGCTCCCCACAGCAGGGGCGAAGGCATGCCGATGGCCCACATGGCCAGCGTCACCGCCGTGCCGACGCAGAAATTGATCATGGTCACCGATAGCAGGAAGCGGCTGACCTTGAACTCGACGTCGCGGAACACATGCGCCGTGCGCCAGCGCATCCGGCGGGTGACGCACATCGACAGTACTGACATGCGGATATGGTCGCGCGTGGCGACGAAGAAATAGAGGCTGGCCAGAAAGATCGCCACCTGTGCCAGCGCCGCCGGAGCAAGCATGGCGACGCCCGTCACCGCGCTGCTGTCCTCCACGGTCACCGCCATGGCGCCGCCGCTGCCCAGCACGTCCCCGATCTGCGCCTGGAATGCGCTGATCGATTCCAGCGGTTCGCGCAGATTGGCCAATTGCTCCTGCAATTTGGACCAGATCAGGGGGGCCCGCGCCACCCATTCGCTCAGCGGCACGGCAAAGAGAGTCGCAAAACCGGCAATCACCGCCAGCAGCAGCAACACCACCACCCCCGCCGACAGTGCTGGCGGCACGCCCCAGCTTTCCACCCTGTCGGCCACCGGCCCGAACATCAGCCCGATGACGATGGCCAGCGTAACCGGCGCCAGAAACACCTGCCCGGCCTGCAACACCATGAGTAGGACGGCAAAGCCGATCCCCACCACCGCCAGCCGCGCCGCATTGTTGAGGACACGCTCGAACTGGCTTTCATTCATCTCGGCAGGATCGGCCTTGACCGGGTTTTGGCTCATGGGAATTCCGTCTCGAAATTGTGGCCGCAAAACGCCCCGGCCCGCGCTTTCGTTCCTCCCCCGCCTGCGGGCCATCGACCATTTCCGGGCGCTTCGATAAGCTCCGCGGCGAATCTTTCCCGTTTGCCAGAAGAAATCTCATGTCCCGCAAGATCATCATTGATACCGACCCCGGCCAGGACGATGCCGTCGCCATCCTCCTCGCCCTGGCCTCGCCCGAGGAACTCGACGTGCTCGGCGTGGTCGCGGTGGCGGGCAATGTCGGCCTCGCCCAGAACGCCATCAATGCCCGCAAGGTGGTGGAATTGTCCGGCCGCACCGATATTCCGGTCTATGCCGGCAGCGTCCGCCCCATGCGCCGGCAATTGGTCACCGCCGAGCATGTGCATGGCGATACCGGCCTCAACGGCCCCGACCTGCCCGAACCCACTATTCCGCTTCAGGCCCAGCACGGCGTCGATTTCATTATCGAGACGCTGATGAATGCCGAACCGAAGACCATCACCCTGTGCACGCTCGGGCCGCTGACCAATATCGGCATGGCGCTGATCAAGGAGCCGCGTATCGCCGAGCGCATCCAGGAAATCGTCATGATGGGTGGGGCCTATTTCGAGGTCGGCAACATCACGCCGGCCGCCGAATTCAACATCTATGTCGATCCCGAAGCCGCCGACGTGGTGATGCGCTGCGGCGCCCCGATCACCATCCAGCCGCTCGACGTCACCCACATGATTCAGTCCACGCCATCGCGGCTTAACGCCATCAGGGCGCTGGGAAACAAGAGCGGTCAGGCGGTCTATGACATGCTGACCTTCTCGGAGAGTTTCGACCTCAAGAAATATGGCTGGGAAGGCGCGCCGCTGCATGACCCCACCGTCATCGCCTGGCTGCTTCAGCCCGAACTCTTCGAAGGCCGCCATTGCAATGTCGCCATCGAGACGGCGAGCGAATTGACCATCGGCATGACCGTGGTCGACTACTGGCACGTCACCGGCCGCGCCCATAACGCCAATTATCTGCGCTCCGGCAATGCCGAGGGCTTCTACAAGCTCCTGACCGAGCGCCTGGCACGCCTGCCTTAAACGGTCAGTCGAGAATAGCGCCACAACCACGATGCTGCCCTCGGGCTCGACCCGAGGGCAGCACGGTTCTTGTGACGGGCAAGTGCCACACGCAGGGTTTTCACCCCAGCCGCACCTCCCGCGCCACCCCGATCGCCTCCAGAAACGCCCGGTCGTGGCTGACCACCAGCAGCGCCCCGTCAAAGGCGCGCAGCCCCGCTTCCACCACTTCGATCGCCTCGACATCGAGATGGTTGGTCGGCTCGTCCAGCACCAGCAGCATGGGGGCCGTCTTGCCGCCCAGCGCACAGGCCAGCCCCGCCCGCAGCATTTCTCCGCCGCTCAGCGTGCCCACTTTTTGCAGGGCCGCGTCATTGCGGAACATGAAGGCCGCCAGCACCGTGCGGCAATCATTGATGGAACTGTCGGGGTTGAGCCGCCGGAAATTCTCCACAATGGTTTCGTCGCGCTGCAACAAAGCCACCTGCTGATCCAAGAGCGCCATTCTGCCGCCGATCTGCACCGTTCCCGCAAGCGGCTCCAAACCGCCGGTCAGCAGTTTGAGCAGCGTCGTCTTGCCCACGCCATTGTTTCCGGTCAGCGCCACCCGTTCCGGCCCGATCATTTCCATCGAAAAATCCCGGATCACCGGACGATCAGGGTCGTGCCCGCCCGCCAATCCCTGCGCCCGCAGCACCATCTTCCCGCCCGGCAACCCGCTGGGGGCGAGCTTGACGGCAAAGGGCGTCAGAACTTCGATCCTCGCCCGCGCTGCTTCCGCCTGCAAAGCTGCCGTGTCGGCCTGCTTTTCCGCCAGCCGGTCCAGTCCGCCGGCCGTGGCCTCCGCCTGCCGTTTCAATCCGCCGAGCAGGATTTTGGGTGCATCGCCTCGCGCTGCCTTCCGGCGTCCGCCGGCATCGCGCCGATCCTGTCGTTCCCGCGCCTCCTGCGCCGCTTTCGCCCCATCGCGCACCTGCCGTTCGGCGACGTCCAGATCACGCTGCGCCCCCACCAGTTCCAGCGCCTTGCGCTCCCGGTAAAAGCTCCAATTGCCGCCATAGCTCGTCGCGCCGAGCCCGGTCAGTTCGACAATGGCATCCATGCCATCCAGCAATTCGCGATCATGGCTGATGACGATGGCCGCGCCGCGCCATTGCGCCAGCATGTTCGCCACGGCAGAGCGTCCCTCCGCATCGAGATTATTGGTCGGCTCGTCGAGAAGGATCAGCTCGGGCTCGTCAAACACCAAGGCCGCCAGCGCGGCCCGAGTCCGCTGCCCGCCGGACAATTGCGCCAATAGCTTCTGCGGCCCGGCATCGAGCCCGAGTGCCGCCAGCGCTCCGTCCAGCCGCGCCTCCAGCGTCCAGTCGGCCTCCGCCAGTTCGTCGGCGCTGGCCTCGCCCATCATGGCGCGCTCCACGAGCTTGAGCGCAGGCCCGATACCGAACAGATCGGCGATATTCTCCTCGGGGCCGGGCTGCACCTGCTGACGCAGGACACCGATCCTTCCGGCAACGCTGATCGAGCCCGAGCCGGGGACGAGATCGCCGGAAATGAGCCGGAACAGGCTCGTCTTGCCCACGCCATTGCGGCCGACAAGCCCGGTGCGCCCGGGGCCGAAATTCAGATCGAGATTGGAAAAAAGCGTGCGGCCGTCAGGACCGTTATAGGTCAGCCGCGAGATCGTGACGGAAGAAGGCATGGATCGGAAAATCCCCATTGGCAGAGCAGGCTGGCTTTGCGTTGGGGTAGAGATCCATTGGGTACCGTCCGGTCGAATTGCGATGCCTTAAAAAATAGTCCTCTTCCGCCCCGCGTCAACCTCTGGCAAATCGGCAAACACAGGCGTAGTGTCCGCCCGCCTTCAAGCCGGACCCGCCCAGATGGACCTTTTCACCCTCGCCGCCTTCACCATTGCCTATGCCATTGCCGTGCTGGTGCCCGGCCCCGGCGTCGCCGCCGTCGTCGCCCGCGCCCTGGGTGGCGGGTTCAAGGGCGCCTTCCCCATGGTGCTGGGCATTCTGGCGGGCGATCTGGTCTATTTTCTCTTCGCGGTGTTCGGCCTCGCCGCCATCGCCACTCATTTCGGCGCCGTGTTCGTTCTGGTCCGCTGGGCCGGCGCGGCCTACCTGCTCTATATCGCCTGGAAATTCTGGACCGCGAAGCCGGGCGCCGAGCAGATGAAGCCGAAAAACGAGGATGGCTGGAAAACCTTCCTCGCCGGTTTTTCGCTGACCATGGGCAATCCGAAGACCATCGTCTTCTATCTGGCCATCCTGCCCACCGTGGTACCGCTGGGCGAGATGAACCCGCTGGCCTTTGTCGAATTGACCGCCATCGTGGTGATCGTCCTGCTGGTCATCGGCTGCGGTTATGCCTGGCTGGCCTCCGCCGCGCGGGAAATGTTCCGCAGCGAAAAGGCGCTTGGCCGCCTCAACAAGACCGCCAGCGCCATGATGGCCGGAGCCGCCGGACTGGTCGTCCTGCAACATTAACCCGGCATTAATTCTTGCCGACCATCCTTCCCTTCATGGCAGGCTTGGGAAGAATCACGCGCTGGAGCGTCACGCAGCTCTCGTCCTACGAGCAGTTGCAGTTTCACCGCGACCGCCGCGCCCAGGCACGGGAGGCCATCGCCAAGATGAATGCGCAGGCCAGCACTTTCGGCAATATCCAGGTCAATAAATCCGTCGCCATGGGGGACATCACCTCCCGCATCGCCATGAACCGCATCAAGCTGTCCAAGCAGGCCTGACCGCTTCCATCAAAGATCTTCCGCGGCCTGTCGCGACCGCTTCCAGGACCAGAGCAGGCTGGAACACGTTGCCCAGGCGGCAATTTGGTGATTGTCGCCGGCCGCCATATCCGCCTAAAGTTATGGGTCATCAATGGATCAAGATATGACCGACACACCCGACATCGATAATCCGCCTGCCAGTTCACCGGCTCTTCGGGTCGTGGGCGGCGTGGTGCGATGGTTGATGATCATCCCGGTCATCGCGACCTTCTTCGCCGCAACTGCACTCATGATCTACGGCGCCGTTGAAACCTACAATCTGGGTATCGATCTGTTCGGCCCCGGCCAGAGGATCAGGCACGACCAGGCCTTGCTGCATGCCATTGAGATTGTCGATCTTTTCTTGCTGGCAACGGTCGTTCAGGTGGTCTCTCTCGGGCTTTACCAGCTATATTTCAACCAGGACATTCCGCTGCCGAAATGGATCAAGATCGAAACGCTTGATGATCTGAAGTCGAAGCTGGTCGGCGTCGTCATCACCGTTCTGGCAGTGTTTTTTCTCGGCGAAGCCATGGTGTGGTCCGGCAGCCCCGACATCATCTACCTTGGAGCCGGCGTCGCGATCATGATCGCAGCGCTCACCTATTTCCTGCGCACGATCCACAATTGATCCACCCGGCCCCGCCTCCGGCGCCCCGGCATCATCGCCCGCGGGTCAGTCGTGACGATGCAGGAAAAGAAAATGGTGGGCCCACCAGGACTCGAACCTGGAACCAGAGTGTTATGAGCACTCGGCTCTAACCATTGAGCTATAGGCCCCTGCGCGGAGGTCTTAGCAGGGTAATTGCCGGTGTCAAATGCTGAATTGGTGCATTTGAACATTGACGTTTTCCCACGACACCTGCCGCCACGCACCAGCGCCGCGCCTCCCGATCCCTCCTCCCGGCGCGGCCAAAATGCGCGCCTTGCGCTTCCCCAACCCACTCCCTCCCACCGTGCGGCCCTTGAGCCCGCCCCCGAGAGCTGTTTGCCCCACGCTTTGGCATCCATGCCCCCACGGCAGCATTCCCTTGGCCTGCAAAACCCAATAGCAATGCGCTATCCGCACGAAATCCGGTAGGCGCACATGCGACAGGGCGACATCATCCATGGTCTGGTTCGCGGCCTCGCCGTGGTCGAATGTTTCGACGCCGAACATGCGCGCATGTCCATCACCGACGTGGCCCAGCGCACCGGCCTCGAACGCGCCACCGCGCGTCGCTGCCTGCTGACGCTCGTCCATCTGGGCTATGCCACCTATGACGGCAAATTCTTCGAATTGACCCCGCGTATTCTCAATCTGGGTCATTCCTACCTCGCGGCGACGCCCCTGCCCCGCCTGCTTCAGCCGTTTCTGGAAGAACTTGCGCATGCCACCGGCGAAAGCAGTTCCGCCGCCGTCCTCGAAGGCACCGACATTCTCTATGTCGCGCGCGCCTCCAACCGGCGCGTCATGTCGATCAATCTGGCGCCGGGCGCGCGGCTGCCGGCCTATTGCACCTCCATGGGCCGAACCCTGCTCGCCGCCCTTCCCGCCGACGAGGCAAACGCGATCCTCGAACGCTCCGAACTCGTGGCCTATACGGAAAAGAGCAAGGCCGACATGGCCAGCATCACCACCGAACTGGCCGTCATCGCCGCACAGGGCTTTGCCGTCATCGATCAGGAACTCGAACTCGGTCTCTGCTCGATCGCCGTGCCGTTGCATGATTCACGCAACCGGGTGGTCGCCGCCATCAATATCGGCGCCCAGACAGCCCGCTCCCCCACCTCCCGCATGATTGCTCAATTCCTGCCGCTGATGCGCAAGGTCCAGGCCGAAGTCCGTCCGCTGCTGCGCTGAACCGGGCGCTGCAAGCCCGATTTCAGCATGTGTCACAGAGTGCGAAAAGTCCCATTGTTCAATAAAATAACGTTATATTTCAATAACATCGACTGTCACAAACCAGTCACGCAATTGCAATAAAACCGTCGTCACGCACTTCTATGTTCGGCCGCGTCACAGGGCGGCCCCAAGGAAATGGCTGGCCATGTTTGCAATGAATTCCGAAAGGGAAATCCCCATGAAGACCGCACTCCATGCCAGCGCCGCAATCATCGCGCTCGCCGCCCTCGGCGCCGCGCCGGCCTACGCCCAGTCGCGCGACACCATCCAGATCGCCGGCTCCTCCACGGTCCTGCCCTTCTCCTCGATCGTCGCTGAAGAATTCGGCGCCACCTTCCCCGAGTTCAAGACCCCGGTCGTGGGTTCGGGCGGCACGGGCGGCGGCTTCCGCCAGTTCTGTGAAGGCGTTGGCGACAACACCATCGACATCGCCAATGCCTCCCGCGCCATCAAGGATTCCGAGCGCGAAGCCTGCGCGGCCAATGGCGTCACCGACATCCGTGAAATCCAATTCGGCTTCGACGGCATCGTCTTCGCCTCCGCCGCGACCGGCGGCGACTTCGCCCTGACCCCGGTCCAGCTGTTCAAGGCCATCGCCGCCAAGGTTCCGGTCGATGGCGAACTGGTCGACAATCCCTATACAAGCTGGGACCAGATCGATGCGTCGCTCCCCGCCCAGCCGATTGCTCTGGCCATCCCCGCCTCCAATCACGGCACCCGTGAAGTCTTCCAGGAAAAGGTCATCACTCCGGGCGCCAAGGCTGCCGGCCTTCCCGATGGCCTGACCGATGAGGAAAAGCTCGCCGTCGAAACCACGTTCCGCCAGGATGTGGTGGTGGAAATCGCCGGTGACTATACCGAGACGCTGGCCCGCCTCACCGCCGATCCCAACACTGTCGGCGTCTTCGGCCTCTCCTTCTACGACCAGAACCGCGACAGTCTCAAGGTTGCCACCATTGATGGCATCACCCCATCGCTGGAAACCGTTGCCGCCGGTGAATACCCGGTCTCGCGCCCGCTCTTCTTCTACGTCAAGGGCCAGCATATCGGCGTGATCCCCGGCCTTGTCGACTTCACCGAATATTTCCTCTCCGAGGGCGTGTCGGGCAATGGCGGCATTCTCGAAGCCGCTGGCCTCATCCCGCAGCCGGCAGAGGTCACCGCCGAAGTCCTCGCTGCCTTCCAGAATTGATCGAACTGAGCGGGCCGCCTGACCAAAGGCGGCCCGCATCCACGCCCAGGACCAATCGAGGAAGCCTGACAATTGAACACTTTCATCGTCGCCGGACTCCTCCTCGTTCTGCTGAGCGTCGCCTATCAACTGGGCTGGTCCAAAAGCCGCGCCCTCGTCACCCCGCAAGGCATGCGCGTCCATTCGCGCGGCCAATATCACGGCGCGCTGGTCGCTCTCTGGACGCTTATCCCGGCCGTTCTGGTTCTGGCCATCTGGGCCTTCTTCTCCCCGGGCGTCACCCACTGGTACATTGTCTCGCAGATTCCCGCCGACGTGCTGACCAGCCTCGATCAGGTGGGCCTCAACCAGCAGATGCAGCGCATCCGCGACCTGGCCTCCGGCTTCGGCGTCACCGGCGAACTGCGCCCCTTCGAGCCGGCGGCCGGTGAAAATCTCGCCCGCTTCCAGCTTCTGTCCTTTCTCATCATGATTGCCGCCGCGGCCGGCCTGGGCATTCTCGGCCTTGGCTTCGCCCGGCGCCGCATCAATCCGCGCCTGCGCGCCCGCAACGAGGTTGAACGCTTCATCTCCTGGGCGCTGATCGCCTGTTCCGCCGTGGCGATCCTGACCACTCTGGGCATCGTCGCCTCGCTGGTCACTGAAGCCTTTCGCTTCTTCACCTATGTCAATCCGCTCGATTTCTTTTTCGGCACCGTCTGGGCGCCGAAATTCTCATCCACCGGCAGCGGCGACGCGGGTCAGTACGGCCTCCTCCCCTTGCTGACCGGCACGCTGATGATTTCGGCCATCGCCATGCTGGTGGCCGTACCGGTGGGCCTGATGACCGCCATCTATCTCAACCAATATGCGCACGCCAATGTGCGCCGGCTGGTCAAGCCGGTCATCGAAATCCTCGCCGGCATTCCCACCATCGTCTATGGCTTCTTCGCCCTGGTGACGGTCGGCCCCTTCCTGCGCGATCTCGGTTCGGGGATCGGCCTCTCGATCAGCGCCACCTCCGCCCTCACTGCCGGGCTGGTCATGGGCGTGATGATCATCCCCTTCATTTCCTCGCTCTCCGACGACATTCTCAACCAGGTGCCGCGCTCCCTGCGCGACGGGGCCTATGGCCTGGGCGCCACCCAGTCGGAAACCATCCGCAATGTGCTGCTGCCCGCCGCCCTGCCCGGCATTGTCGGCGCCTTCCTCCTCGCCGTCAGCCGCGCCATCGGCGAAACCATGATCGTGGTGCTCGCTGCCGGCAATGCCCCGATCCTGCGCGGCAATCCGCTGGAGCCGGTCTCCACCATCACCGTTTCCATCGTCAACCAGCTCACCGGCGACACCGATTTCACCGGGCCACAATCGCTGGTCGCCTTCGCGCTGGGCCTCACGCTCTTCATCATGACGCTCTGCCTCAACATCGTCGCCCTCTACATTGTCCGCCGCTTCCGGGAGCAGTACGAATGACCGACACGACGCTCGCTTCCGCCGCCCAACGCCGCCAGCTCGTGCGCTCGGGCCTCGCCCGGCGCCATCTGAACGAGCGCCTGTTCCGCCTGTTTGGCATCGTCGCCATCTGCCTGGCTTTGGGCTTCGTCGCCCTGTTGTTCACCGACGTGCTGCGCAAGGGCATTCCGGCCTTCACCCAGTCCAATCTCCATCTCGAAGTCAGCTTCGACCCGGAGCTGATCAAGGTGGACCCGGCCCCGGTCCGCACCGCCGGCCAGTCCGATGCCGATTTCCGCGCCGCCCGCCTCGGCTGGGAACGGCAGGTGGCCATGCTCAACTGGAACAATGTGATCGAGGCTGCCCTGCGCGACGCCGCACCGGCTGGCTTCGAGATCGATGCCCGCCAGATCCTGACCATTGCCGAGACCGATGCCCGCCACCGCGTCCGCGAGCTTTTCGTCAACGATCCTGACCTGCTCGGCCAGAGCGTCGGCATCGACGTGCTCGCCTCGGCCAATACCGACAATTGGGTCAAGGGCAATATCAATCGCGACCTCGGCGACGCCCAGCAGCAGCTCTCCGCTCCCGCCCGCGCCCTCATCGACACCTTTGTCGAAAACGGCACCATCACCCAGGGCTTTGCCTGGTCGCTGTTCACCAATGTGGATTCCCGCTCGGCCCCCGCTTCGGCGGGTCTGCTCGGCGCGCTGATGGGCACGTTCTGGATGATGCTGATCGTCATCATCCTCGCCGTGCCGCTCGGGGTCGGCAGCGCCATCTATCTCGAGGAATTCGCGCCCAAATCGCGGCTGACCGATCTCATCGAGGTCAATATCAACAACCTCGCCGCCGTGCCATCCATCGTCTTCGGCCTGCTCGGCGCAGCCGTCTTCATCAACTGGTTCCGCCTGCCGCTCTCCGCGCCGCTGGCCGGTGGTCTGGTGCTGACGCTGATGACCCTGCCCACCATCATCATCGCCACCCGCGCCGCGCTCAAGGGCGTCTCCCCGGCTTTGCGTCAGGCCGCCCTCGGCATGGGCGCATCGCGCACGCAGATGGTGTTCCATCACGTCCTGCCGGTCACTTTCCCCTCCATTCTCACCGCCACCATTATTGGTGTCGCCCAGGCTATGGGCGAAACCGCCCCGCTCCTGCTCATCGGCATGAATGCCTTTGTCGCCGCCGTGCCCGGCACGCCCATCGAACAGGCCACCGCCCTGCCGGTGCAGATCTATCTCTGGCAGGGCAATGAAAACCGCAATTTCTTCGAGCCGCGCACCTCCGCCGCGATCATGGTGCTGCTGGCCTTCATGATCAGCCTCAACGCCATCGCCATCTTCTTGCGGTCGCGTCTTGAAAAGCGCGCTTAAGGAGCCGACCATTGGATTTGCTGGCCAACGAGACCAAACCGCCCGTTACCAAGCCCCGCAGCGCTCTGGACCCCATGAACATGCCCGACCCTAATATCCGCCTCACCGCCCGCGACGTCATTGTCCATTACGGCGCCAAGCAGGCCCTGCACGGCATTTCGATCGACATTCCCGACCGCGCCGTCACCGCCTTTATCGGCCCCTCGGGCTGCGGCAAGTCCACCTTCCTGCGCTGCATCAATCGCATGAACGACACCATTGAGGGCGCGCGGGTCGGCGGCAGGATCGAGCTGGACGGGCAGGACATCTACGCGCCCGACCTCGACGTGGTGGAATTGCGCGCCCGCGTCGGCATGGTGTTCCAGAAGCCCAATCCCTTCCCCAAGTCGATCTATGACAATGTCGCCTATGGCCCGCGCATCCATGGCCTGGCCCGCAACAAAACCGATCTCGACGAGATCGTCACCTCCTCGCTGCGCAAGGCGGGCCTGTTCGAGGAGGTCAAAGACCGCCTCAACGAGCCCGGCACCGGCCTGTCCGGCGGCCAGCAGCAGCGCCTCTGCATCGCCCGCGCCATCGCCGTGGGCCCCGAAGTCATCCTCATGGACGAGCCCTGCTCGGCGCTGGACCCCATCGCCACGGCCATCATCGAGGAATTGATCGACGAATTGCGCACCAATTACACAATCGTCATCGTCACCCATTCGATGCAGCAGGCGGCGCGCGTCAGCCAGAAGACCGCCTTCTTCCACCTCGGCAACCTGATCGAGCAGGGCGACACCGAGGAGATTTTCACCAATCCGGTGAACAAGCAGACCCAGGACTACATCATGGGCCGTATCGGCTGATCGCGGCAAAGGAGATCGTCATGCCCAATACCGGCGCCGAACACATCGTCACCGCCTATAGCGAAGAATTGCAGACCCTGGCCCAGTCCATCGCCGAAATGGGCGGTCAGGTCGAAGTCGCCATCGAAAACGGCACCCGCGCGCTGCTTAAGCTCGACCGCGAACTGGCTGACATCACCATCATCGCCGACCAGCGCATCGACGCCATGCAGCGCAAGATCGATGACATGGCCGTGTCCATGATCGCCCGCCGCCAGCCCATGGCCAGCGATCTGCGCGCCATCATCACCGCCATCCACGTCGCCAACGATCTTGAACGCATCGGCGACATGGCCAAGCAATTGGCCCGCCGCTCGCTCAAGCTCGAAGGCATCAACCTGCAACCCACCTTCTATAACGGCGTCAAGAACATGACCGCCCTGGTGCTGCGCCAGGTCAAGGACGCCCTCGATGCCTATGCCAATCGCGACGCTGCGGCCTCCATCGATGTGTGCAACCGCGACGACGAGGTGGACGCCATGCACACCTCCCTGTTCCGCGAATTGCTCACCTACATGCTGGAAGATCCCCGCAACATCACCACCTGCACCCATCTGCTGTTCTGCGCCAAGAACCTCGAGCGCGTCGGCGACCACGCCACCAATAT
This sequence comes from Devosia faecipullorum, assembly GCF_015158295.1. Lineage (GTDB taxonomy): Bacteria > Pseudomonadota > Alphaproteobacteria > Rhizobiales > Devosiaceae > Devosia > Devosia faecipullorum. The sequence continues at coordinate 900,395 of NZ_JACDXV010000001.1, forward strand.
CGCCGAACGCGCCTATTATCTGGCCACCGGCAAGCAATTGACCGCCGAAGAACAGCAATTGCAGCGCCAGCAGATCAAGGCGTGACTGAACGCCGGCGCATCGATCTGCGCCTCCCTCCCCCTTGAGGGGAGGGGGAGGGAAACAAGAAACAAACATCGGACCCATCAGTCCGACCGACGGAGCACATCCATGCCCGCGACCATTCTCATCGTCGAAGACGAAGCCGATATCGCCATTCTCCTGCGCTACAATTTCGAGGCCGAGGGCTATGCCGTTGTCACCACCGAAAGCGGTGATGAAGCGCTTGAAGCCATTGCCGAAAAACTGCCCGACCTGATCCTGCTCGATTGGATGCTGCCCGAGATTTCCGGCATCGAACTCTGCCGGCGCCTGCGCGCCCGCACCGAAACCGCGCGCGTGCCAATCATCATGCTGACGGCGCGCGGCGAGGAGGAAGAGCGTGTGCGCGGTCTCACCACCGGCGCCGACGATTACATCGTCAAGCCGTTCTCGGTGCCCGAACTCATCGCCCGCGTTCAATCCCTGCTCCGCCGCGCCAATCCCAATCTGGTGACCGAGGCGCTCAAGGTCGGCGATCTCGAACTCGACCGCACCACCCACCGCGTCCGCCGCGCCAGCCGCGACATTCATCTCGGCCCCACGGAATATCGCCTGCTGGAATATCTGATGTGCAATCCCGGCCGCGTCTATTCGCGCGAGCAATTGCTCGATGGCGTCTGGGGCAATGACGTATATGTCGATGAGCGCACCGTCGACGTCCATATCGGCCGCCTGCGCCGCGCCATCAATCGCGGCAAGGATCCCGATCCCATCCGCACCGTCCGCGGCGCCGGCTATGCCTTCGACGAGAGATTTGCCCAGCTGGCATGAACAATGCCGCCAAGTGCACTGGCCCGACCATGAATGTCGGGCCAGGCAGGGCGTTCGAGGCTTTCAATCATAACCGGCTTTACAGCCCTCCATCCACCGCTCTCGTCACCCTCGGGCTTGACCCGAGGGTGACAAGCCGGGCAGGACCGGCATCCAGGCCAAAGGCGGTGGCCATCCAGCTGAACGAAAAAGTGGTCTACGGAAACAGGTTCACCTTGGGCAAATCGATATCCCGAGGTGTGCCTTTCCAGACCGAATCCAGACCGCCCGCGTTCGGAAGGCGCTCGACATTGACCACCCGGTCCATGGCGATACCATTTTTGGCGATCCAGCCCTGGTTCCCGCCTTCAATGAAAACGTAGCAATAATCGCCCTTGCAATTGTCGCGTTTGACGCGCACTCCCGCATGGACCTCGCCCAGAGCAACTGAACCTAGAGTGGGCAAGGAGCGGATGTTCAGAAAACGCTCGACACGGCCAAATCCCTCGGTGGGTCGGTCTGGAAATGCTGACGGTTCAGGCCGTGCCCTAAACGCGTCGATCACATAGCCGGTTTTTGTCGACCGCGGGTGGGAGACATAGCACATCCCCCTTTCGCATTTGTGCACCAGCACCATATCGTTCCGCAGAACTTTGGCTTCAATGTCGCTGTTCTGGTCAGCCTGCCAGAAAAGCGCAAAACTGTATTCAGCGAACCTGATTGTGAAGTTCGCGGCCGAGGACGGCCCCACGAGCAAGAAGCTGGCCATCAGGCCACAAACGAGCAATGCAAATCGCCGTTTCATAATCATCTCCTGAAAGCCGAAATGCCGCGAAACCTTGTCCCAGCGCGCATTCCGGCCAAAATCCCTGATTTCTGCTGCTATCTGGCTGGCAAATGCCAGCCTTGGCCTATTGCAGGCGCAGCTCCACGCGACGGTTCTGCGCTTTGCCCGCGGCGCTGCTATTGGAGGCGACAGGCTCGCTGAGTCCCTTGCCGCTCGATGTCAGGCGACCGCTCTCGATGTCGAACCCTTCCACCAGCGCCCGCACCACGGAAGCCGCGCGGCGCTTGGAGAGATCGAGATTATAGGCCGCGCCGCCATCTGAATCGGTGTGCCCGACAATTTCCAGTTTCAGGCTATCGTCTTCACGCAGCATCATGGCGATTTCAAAAATCTGGTCGCGCGATTCCGGCAGCAAAATATCGCTGCCCACATCGAACAGCAGGTTGTTGAGCGTTACCGTCTTTTTCTCACGCAATTCCGTGAGCAGGCGCGACGCACCGCTGAAGCCCGAACCGCCACCGGTGATCACGCTCTTGGTCACCGCCATCACACCCTTTTCCGGCGTGTCGGCAAGCGCCACAGCAACGTGAACAACCACGTCATCCAGCGTCTTTTCTGCATAGGTATAGCGCGCGCCGCCGCTGTTGAAATAATTGCGCACCATGCTCATGTTCTGCGCATCGAGGCTGGGCATGTTTGTTGGCTTGTCGAGCAGGATGCCGAGCGTATTTCCCGGCTCCGCGCCGGTATTGGTGAAGCAATTGCCGCGGTCGGTGGCGCAGGAGAATTTTACCTCATACCCGCTTTCGGCCAGCCAGCCTTCATATTCGCGCTGGATCTGCAAACCGGTCGAGCCGGGATCAAACCGATAATAGGCAAAGACAAGCTGACCTTCCAGAAACTGCCAGCCATCGCCCTTGGTGGCATCATTTGAAAATTCAGACACCGGGCCGGTGATCAGCCAGGTTTCGTCCAGATCGACGATGCGGGGATTTTGCGGCTCCGGATTGGCAATCCGGAAAAAATCGAGCGCGTCCGGTATAGCGCCATCCTGCGCCTGCACGCCGGAAATCATCGCGGCGGCGACAAGAAGAGAAAGAAACGGCTTCATTGTGAGTTCACCAAAGGCTTGAGGCTCCCCGCCATCTCCCATCTGCAAACAGACGGCAGACCTTGCTGAACATTCTTGGATCGGCGCGACGGCGCAGTCGTCCACCAAACAGATGACATCGCCTGAGCGGCTTCACATTCGAATGGAACACCCCTGACGCGATGTCGCCCCCGCCCAAGGGGTCGCTTCGCCCCGAGGGTCCGGAGGATGGCGTGGGTGGAGGCCATCACGGTTCCTTCAGAACCTGAAACGCACCGGAGCGTTTCCAGAAAAAGTGCACATCAGTTTTCCGGTTCGGAAGCGCGATAAAACAAACACTTAGATCTGTTCAACGTTTCTGCTAAACGCTGAAAAGATCTAATGTCTCACCATGGGCCTGAAGGCAGCTGCCAAAGCCACTAGCTCCGCCTGACGGCCACAATTGGTCTTGGCGAAAATCCGCAACAGATGCGTTCTGATCGTGCTCTCGGCCACACCCAGACGCCGCGCCGTTTCCTCAACCGCCTGCCCGCTGGCAATCAGTCCGAACACCCGCCGCTCGGCCTCTGTCAGCCCAAAAAGGGACGCGACCATCTCCCCGGCATTGTCGAGCGCCGCCGAAGCCGGCGACAGGATGATGGCGAAAATCGGCTCGCCCTGCCCTTCGCGGGGCAATGGCAGCACATGCAGGCTCTGCATCTGCTCCTGCGGTGTGCCGATAGGCATGCCGAATGCAGCCTCTCCATCGATCCGCCCTTCGCTTGCACATCGGTTTAGCGTGGCCGCCAACAGCGTCTGCGCCGGTCCAAACCGAAGCCTCAGCCGATTGTTCACCAGGTCGAGATTGCGCTCGGCCGCCGCCAGAAGATCGGTAAGCGCCGGATTGGCGAATCTGACGCTCAGATCGCTGGCCACCAGCGCCACCGGGATTGCCAGACTGGCCAGAGCCGCCTCGATCTGCCGAGCCGCGATAGACCGCGCCTCCAGCACCCGGCTGATCGTGGCTGCACGCTGCAGATGCGGCATCAGCAGCCGCATGATCTCGATTTCCCGCGCGCCGATCAGCCCGGCATCGGCATGTCGGTTAAATCCGATAGTGCCGATGGATTGGTTGTCGCGCGTCAGCCCGATCGCCAGCGCATCGACAAAACCTTGCGGCTTGTTGAACGCTTCGTGGAAAGGATGGGCCGTATCTTCGGCCAGCGCCGCCGGGTTGATGACCGACAATACCGCCGGTTCATCCAGCGGCAATTGTCGAATGACTTCGTCGCCGCCCCAAAGATCGACCAGTTCGTTGGCGTAGAAAAATACCCGATCCAGCCACGGCTCTTCAAAGCCCGTCGTCGCGGCCAGAAGCGGCTCGCCGCTGGGAAGAGCCAGAATGCTGATCACGCCAGTGCGAAAGTTCAATTCATCACAGATGCATTGCATGACCTCGGGCCAGCGCGGCGGTTCGAGGACACATTGATAGATCAGGCCGATCAGATGCGAGAGCCGGTCGGGAGAAATCACATTAAGTCACCTGAAATGGCGGATGTGGTGAGCTTTTCAGCTTATGGCGCGCCTCACAAGCCTTTGATGAACAACAAATTCCTCCGCTCGCCCCAGTCGTCCCAATGGTGGCGTGCCACCGCACAAGACATGATAGCGTGACGAAATTCCTGTTCGAGTCGATTTCTATGACCTCCTTTTCGCCGCAACGCCCCAAGCCGCTGCATCTGCTCGCTGCCTTTGCTTCGGGTGGTCTGCTCACCTTCATCGTTTTCATCAATGCTGAAGCCGGCCATTATGGCGGCGCGCTCTATTCGTCATGGCTGGCGCATGGCACCGGCACGGTCGCTTCCATTATCGTGCTGGCCATGCTCTGGCGCCGCGATAAGCCCGCTTTGGCCGCCATCCGCAACAAGGCGCCGCTCTGGGCCTATCTTGGCGGCATTTCCGGTGCGGCCACCGTCATGCTCACCTCCACCACGGTCAACACCCCTCTTGCTCTCGCCGGCACTCTCGCGCTCGGGCTCGCCGGTCAGGTCGTCTTCGGCCTCGCTGCCGATCAATGGGGCCTGTTCGGCCTCGCCAAGCGCCGCCTCACGCTTCGCGACGCGGCGGCGGTGGCACTCATCGTTTCGGGGAGCCTGCTTATCATCTTCATCGGCATGGGGAGCTGAGCCATGACGCTCTTTGTTGCCTACGCCATATTTGCGGGCCTGCTCGTCGGCCTCAGCCGCCAGCTCAATGGCCGCCTGGCCATTTCCACCACCCCGCTCATCGCCTCCTTCTTCAATCACATTGTCGGCTTCGCCTTCCTCACAATTCTCGGCCTCGCTCTCGGCAACCTGATCCTGCCCGGCGCGACGGACGCCCCTTGGTGGGTCTATTTCGGCGGTCCCCTCGGCGTCATTTTCGTCACTGCGGGATCGTGGCTGATCCCACGGATCGGCGCGGTCAATTCCGCGCTGCTCGTCATCGGCGGGCAGATGGTGACGGGGGTCATTTTCGATCTGGTGCGCGGCGCGCCGATGACTTTCTGGGCCAGCGCGCTCGGCGTCGCCCTCATTCTGGGCGGCGTCGCGCTCACCCAGCGCCAGAAGTGAACAATGCGCTAACCAAGACGGGGCCCATGTGGGCCCCGTGATAATTTTTATCGCGATTTTGCGACTTAACCGGCAGAAATATAGGCGGTTTTGACAATGGTAAAAAACTCGGCGGCATAGCGCCCCTGTTCGCGCGGCCCATAGCTCGAACCTTTGCGCCCACCGAACGGCACATGGAAATCCACCCCGGCGGTCGGCACGTTCACCATCACCATACCGGCTTCAGAATTGCGCTTGAAATGCGTCGCATGTTTCAAGGAAGTCGTGACAATTCCAGCACTTAGGCCGAAATCGGTGTCATTCGCCACCGCCAGCGCTTCCTCGTAATCCTTCACCTTGATGACGGCAGCCACCGGTCCGAAGATTTCCTCCCGCGCTATCCGCATCTGATTGTTCGCACCGGTAAACAGCGCCGGCTGCAGGAAATAGCCTTCCGTCTCGGCATTGACGCGGTTCCCCCCCACCCGCAACTCCGCACCCTCGTCCCGGCCGATCGCGATATAATCCATGTCCTGCTTGAGCTGGTTCGGATCGACCACAGGGCCAATTTCCGTATCTTTTTCAAGGGCATGGCCCACGCGCAGATTGCGGGTCCGCTCGCAGAGCGCGTCCACGAACGCATCGTGAATGCCCTCGGTGACGATCACCCGGCTCGACGCCGTGCAGCGCTGTCCGGTAGAGAAAAATGCTGACTGGGCAACACTTTCCACCGCAACCTTAAGGTCGGCGTCGTCGAGAACTACGGTGGGATTCTTGCCGCCCATTTCCAGCTGGAACTTGCGGCCATGCTCGATCGAAGCCGCCGCCACCCGCTTGCCGGTGCTCACCGATCCGGTAAAGGAAATCCCAGCAATATCGGGGCTTTCGAGCATGGTCTGGCCCACCACCGAACCCTTGCCCATGACGAGGTTCAGCACGCCCTTGGGCAGGCCGGCCCGCACCAGAATATCGACAATGGCCCAGGTCGAACCCGGCACCAGATCCGCCGGCTTGATCACCACACTATTGCCATAGGCCAGCGCCGGCGCGATCTTCCAGGCCGGAATGGCGATGGGAAAATTCCACGGCGTGATAATGCCGATAACGCCCAGCGGCTCGCGGGTAATTTCGACGCTTACCCCCGGCCGAACCGATGGCAGCGCTTCTCCTGCAAGGCGCAGCACTTCACCGGCGAAGAAGTCAAAAATCTGAGCAGCACGAGTAACTTCGCCGATGCCTTCCGGCAGCGTCTTGCCCTCCTCCCGGCTCAGCAATTCCCCCAATTCCTGCTTGCGCGCCAGAATTTCCTGGCTGGTCTTGGAGAGGATTGCATGACGCTCGAGAATACCCGAGCGCGACCAGGCCGGAAACGCCGCCTTCGCCGCCGCTATTGCCTGCTTAGTTTGCTCGACGCTGGCGCGCGCATAGACGCCGACCACCTCATCGATATTGGACGGATTGATGTTTTCGACGCCGTCCGCGCCCACCCATTCGCCATCGATCAGGTTCTTGTGCAATGCAGTCATAACGATGCCTTTGTCGGTAAGCGCCCAGAAGAAAAGCGCTGAAATCAGAGTAGGTTGGCGCGCGCCAGGTCGCGTAGCAGATGACTGGCGCCATAGGTCCAGGGCGCGCATTTGGTGGAGAGATTTACCCGGTTGGACAATGTGCCAAGGCTTGGTGTCGAAATGGAGACCATGTCTCCAACCTTGTGGGTAAAGCCCTTGCCCACGCCGTCCCGGTCCTGCACCGGCGCGAACATGGTTCCGAGATACAGCACCAGCCCGTCGGGATATTGATGATGCGCCCCGATCGTCGCGGCAACCAGCGATTCCGGGCTTCTCGAGATTTCCGCCATGTTGGAATGGCCTTCGAGCACGAAGCCGTCGTCGCCCACGACGCGCAGCGAAATTTCCGCCTGCTTGACCGTTTCCAGCGTAAAATCTTCGTCGAAAAGCCGCACGAACGGCCCCAGCGACGCTGACGCATTATTGTCCTTCGCCTTGCCCAACAGTAGGGCTGAACGGCCTTCGATGTCGCGCAGATTGACGTCATTGCCCAGCGTCGCGCCAATAATTTCGCCTGTGCTGGTCACCAGCAGAGCCACTTCAGGCTCGGGATTGTTCCAGCTCGAACTGGGATGCAGGCCCACTTCTGCACCATGGCCGACAGCGCTCATCGGCTGGCCCTTGGTGAAGATTTCCGCGTCCGGCCCGATACCGACCTCAAGATACTGGCTCCACACGCCTTTTTCGATCAGCGCCGTCTTCACCTTCATGGCGGCGTCCGAGCCGGGCACCAATTGCGACAGATCTGTGCCGATCAGCTCGAGAATTTCCGAGCGCAATGCATCGGCGCGGGATTTATCGCCACGCGCCTGCTCCTCGATCACCCGCTCCAGCAGAGACACGACGAAGGTGACGCCAGATGCCTTGATGGCCTGCAGATCGATTGGAACCAGCAGACGCGGCAGATCGTCCCGTGCATTTCCGGCTAAGGCATTGGCGAGCACCGCGTCGATGTCGCCTACAATCCGGCCCGGTGCATTGCGCACATGCTGGGCGGCACGCCTGGATTCGGCCACGTCCCGCACGCTCGCCATGCCGCGCGCGGTGATATCCACCAGCTTGCCCTCCCGAACCGTAACGATGCGCGGATGGTCAAATCCACCAATCCAGGCTCGACCGACAAGCAGGCCATCGGGAATGTGATCGATGCTCATTTTCGCCCCCTAGCATGTCAGTCATTTTTGACCAGCGCGGCCGATCCGGCAAGACCCGGCCAATTTGGTTCTTCGGCCGACCACGTCGTCCCTTGTTCAAGTCCGGTTCATCTGCGCCGCAATATCGACGCATTGGCTCGGGAATCCTCCCCCGCGCAAAAACCAAAGGAGTTTGCCATGCCTTACCTCAGCGCTCTCGTCCCCTTCGCTCTGCTTGCCACTGCCCTGCCTGCCTATGCCGGCACTATCGCCATCGAGGGCCGGGGCGAAGTGCGGGCGGCGCCGGACATGGCGACCATCAATTCCGGCGTCACCACCCAGGGCGCAACGGCACGCGAGGCGCTCGACGCCAATACCGGCGCCATGACCGAATTGATCGCCGCCCTCAAGGATGCCGGCATCGAGGCGCGCGACATCCAGACCTCCGGCTTTTCGGTCAATCCGAACTACGTCTATTCCGATGCTCGCGACGAGCTCGGCTATTCCCTGCCGCCGCGTATCAATGGCTATCAGGTGTCCAACTCGGTGACCGTAGTGGTGCGCGATCTTGAAGATCTGGGCGCCATTCTCGACAAATCCGTCACCGTCGGCGCAAATACCATCAATGGCGTATCTTTCTCCATCGCCGATCCTTCCGAACTGCTCAATGAAGCGCGCAAATCCGCCTTTGCCGATGCTCGCGCCAAGGCCGAGCTTTACGCCAGCGTCGCCGGCGCGGAATTGGGGGAGCTTGAATCGATCACGGAACGCCAGGATTTCAACGGTCCTCAGCCTTATCCGATGTATGCGCGCGCCGAAGTTCAGGCCGCCTCAGCTGTTCCGGTGGAGGCAGGCGAATTGAGCTTCGCCATCACGGTCAACGTGGAGTGGGATTTGGACAACACAAAGAACTAATCCACAATTGATCGGCTGGCCTGCCTTGTTTTGGCCAAACCAGATCGGCCATTGGCTCGTTGTTACATGAAGGCAGGGCGAGTCCTCCTCCTGCCTTCGTGTTCCCGGATCCCCTCATGCAGGGGGCTTGGGCGGTGGGGACGGTTCCACCGTAGTCAACTCCGTCCCCACCAACCCTTCCCGGCGCAAGTCCGTCGGCAGAGGAAAGTCTATCCCTGCAACACCGTCCACAGCATGTTGGTGCCCACGACAGTTAGGAAGGCCGCGAAGACGTATTTGAGCGTTTTCTGATCGAGTCGATGCGCCAGCGCCGCACCGGCCGGCGCGAAGATGGCGGCCAATATGCCGACAAGCGCGAGGGCCGGCAGATTGATGAACCCGACGCTGCCAGGCGGCAGGTCGGCAGCGCCCCAGCCGGAAATCAGAAATCCTGCCGTGCCGGAAACGGCAATGGCCACCCCGATCGCCGCAGATGTCCCGACAGCATTGTGCATGGTCCGCCCGAAGGCGAGCAGCGTCGGCACGGTCAGCGAGCCGCCGCCAATGCCCATCAGCGAAGACAGATAGCCGACAACGAAAGCCGACAGCCGGTGCACCCAGGCGACATCCTTGAGGTGGCCCATCAGCTTGGTCTGAAACGAAAAAATGATGTTCGCCGCGATGAGGAAGGCAAGCACCGCGAAGACGATGCGCAGCAGGTCTCCTGAAAACCAGCCCGCCAGCAAACCGCCGATGAAGGTTCCGGCGACGATGAAGGGCACCCAGAGCTTCAAGACGCCGACGTCGAGCGCGCCGCGCTTGTGATGCGCCCGGGCGCTCATGATGCCAGTGGGAATGATGATGGCCAGCGATGTGCCTACCGCCACGTGCTGCACCACGGCAGGATCATAGCCCATCAGCAGCAGGCTGTTGGCGAGTGCCGGCACGATGACTGCCCCACCACCGATGCCCAACAACCCCGCGGCTACACCCGACAGTACGCCCGTGATCCCCATGGCCAGCGCGAACGGCCAATAGCTGGCGACCAGTCCCCAATCCATATTCAGTCTCCAATAATGTGCAGCACGATTTCACGCCGGTGCCGCTGGTGCCGATGCTCGAACAGGTAGAGGCCTTGCCAAGTGCCCAGAACCGGCCGCGAGCCGCTGACGGGAATGCCTATGGAAGTCTGGGTCAGCGCCGCCTTGATATGGGCCGGCATGTCGTCCGGCCCCTCATTCGCATGCGCCACCCAGTCCATGCCCTCGGGCACCAGGCGCCGAAAAAATCCCAACAGGTCCGCCTGCACGTCCGGATCGGCATTTTCCTGAATCAGCAGCGAACAGGACGTGTGCCGGACATAGGCGGTCAACAGCCCCGTATTCAGTCCGGACTGGGCGACAAAGCTCCGCAGCGCGTGGGTGAGATCATAAAACCCCTGCCCTTCCGTCTGCGTGACGATGGTGTCGATAGCCTGCTGCATGAATACGCACTACCATGTTTGAGACTTGGATTGGGAGACCGTCTCCGCCCAATCCGTCCATTGCCCAATTCCCGCCCCAATGACCCGGCCATTTCCGTCGGGACAGCGCGATGGGAACCATGAGGAAAGCCCGGCGTTCGGGCTGTGCGGGGCCAAACGGGCGTATTCACTGACGCCCCCTTGTCCATTCAGGGTGGGTTCAGGAAACACCCACGATGCTCGACAGAAGTGTGCCAAACACAAAGGAATCAAGAATATGCGCCTCAAGACCTGGCTGCTCACCGGAACCAGCATCGGCTTCATGGCCTTTGCGCCGCTCTTGGCACTGGCCCAAGACGCCGAATTGCAATCGGCCTACGGCGCCTATATCGCCGCGCAGGCGTCCGGGGATGCTGCAGCGCTCGAAGCAGCGCGGGCCGAATTGACCGAATTGTGTATCGTGGGCGGTTTTTCCAGCCTCGATGAGTGTATCGCTGCCTTGAACGCCATTGCCGCCCCTGCCCCCGCGCCGGTATCGGAGCCAGAGCCGCAGCCTGAGCCCGAGCCCATCATCGAAGAGCCGGCCCCTCCGCCAGAGCCTGCTCCGGCGCCTGAACCCGCACCCCAGCCCGAACCGACACCTGCGCCGGAACCGGCACCCGCGCCGGTAGTCGAGGCGCCTGCACCACAGCCTGAACCCGCTGTTGAAGCACCTGCACCTCAACCGCAGCCAGAGCCGCCTGCGCCCGAACCGGTTGTGGAGGCACCTGCTGCACCTGAGCCCGAGCCCGCAGTGGAAGAACCGGCAGTGCAAGAACCTGCCGCGCAGCAGCCTGCCATCGAGCAGCCGGCCGCCCCGACGCGAGACTATGCCGGTTTGCTGGACGAGCAGGTGACGCTTTATGAGAATGCCGTCTTTGACCTGCTCGCAGGCGGCGATGCCGATGCGGCACGAACCGAAATGGCCGCGGCTCGCGACGGGATCGCTGCGCTCTGTGCCGAACTGGGCCAGACGGACATTGCTGCCTGCCTTGCGCAATATGGCCTCGAACTGCCGGCCATGCCGGCAATCGACCAGCCTGCCGCGCCGGTAGAACAGCCTGCCGTCGAACAGCCTGTCCTTGAGCAGCCCGCCGTAGATCAGCCTGCGCCGCTTGAAGAGGTGACCTCCGAAGGCGAGATTGCCGAGCCCATCGTCGAATTGCCCAAGGGCGTGACTGCCGAGCAGATCGCTCCCGTGCTTGACAGCGTCAAGGATGAAGAGGTCCTTCCGGCTGCAGAGACCACCGAAGCGGTGGCCGCGCCGGAGACCCCTCCCGCACCGCCCCCGGCCAGCGACGAACAGGCCCAATCGGAAGCAATTCGGACCCTCGCGGTCGAGCCTGTTGCAGCCGTCACGGCGGAACAGGGCACCGAGATTACGGCTACGACGAACACCACAATCAACCAGACCGTCATCAACAATTACATCAACAACATCACCAACAACGTCACCAACACGGTCACCAATGTCGATAATTCGACCAATGTGACGCAGAACAACATTGGCCAGCAGAACAATGTCACCGTGGTGGAAGCTCCCGTCGTGCAGACCAATACCGGTGACATGATCGCCCAGGTGATCCTGCAGGTCGGCACGCAGTTGATCGTCAATTCGATCGGCCAGGACACCGACCGCTTCTACAATCCGCAGCAGGACGAGATTTTCTACGAAAACCTCTCCAATGGCCGCGTCCGCGAGGTGATTACCCGCCCCGACGGCACTCAGATCGTCACCATCCGCAACCGCAATGGTGATATTCTCCGCCGCTCGCGCATCGACCCCAATGGACGTGAATACGTGCTGGCCTATTTCGACGACCGCTATGGCAACCAGCTCGATACCTGGCGCGATCCTGGCCTCGACCTGCCGCCGCTGCGGCTGAACATTCCGGTGCGTGACTATGTTCTGGATGCCCGCTATGCCGATGACCGGCAATTGGAGCAGTTCTTTGCCCAGCCGCCGGTGGAACAGGTCGCACGCCTCTATTCCATTGACGAGGTCAAGCGCTCAGCCCGCCTGCGGGACAGCGTGCGCAAGCTGGAAGTGGGCAATCTCACATTTGATACCGGCGCTGCCACTATCGGTCGCGATCAGGTCCGGGCCCTGTCAGGCGTCGCCAACGCCATGCTGGCCCTTCTGGATCGCAATCCCAACGAAACCTTCCTGATCGAAGGTCATACAGACGCGGTGGGGTCCGATATTTCCAACCTGCGCCTGTCGGACTTGCGCGCCGCGACCGTGGCTCGCGTCCTGTCCGACTTCTACGGGGTGCCGCCGGAAAATCTGGCAACACAGGGCTATGGCGAACGCTATCTCAAGATCCGCACCGAAGCGGCGGAACGCGAAAATCGTCGTGTCACCATTCGCCGCATCACTCCGCTGATCACCGTCGCCAGCCGATAGACGGTTCAACAATGACAAAAGGCGGAGGCCGGGCGCAATGCCCGGCCTTTTGCGTTGCGCTGCACTGCAAACACAAATTCCTTGGAAAAGCCGCAATCCAAGCAGGAGGACCTCGCCCGGAAACAAATCTAAGTTATTGTCGAACATAAAGAATTTCTTAGAAAATTACGCATCCACAGTGGAATCACAATATCGGGAACAATTCCCCGGTCCCTCGCGTTTTTTAGCCAGCGTTGAAACAAAGGAGCGCATGATGGCTACCCCCGAACGCGATAATGTTTATAGCAATGACGGCAATCGGACCGTCTATACCCGCGAGAGCAATGGTACTGGCTGGTTCGTCGGCATCATTGTTGCGCTGGCCCTGCTGGCAATCGGCTATCTGGTCTTTTCGGCCAATTCCGGCCCTACCACTACCGTTGATGTGAATGGCGCCCCGGCGGTGACCGCTCCAGCGACCGATCCCGCCTCGGCTCCGGCCCCCGCCCCAATGACGGAAACTCCGATGGCACCCGAAGTTGCCCCGATGACCGAAGCTCCGGCGATTGATGCCGCTCCGGTTCCGGCCGAAGCCCCCGCTGCCACGGATATTCCGGCAGCTCCAGCCGCTGAACCGGCTGCTCCGGCCGCCGCACCGGGCGCCTAAAAGTCGTCCCTGAGGCCTGCCTCTCCCGGTATGGCCTCCGAAGGCCCCGGCTTCCCACCGGGGTCTTTCTATTTGATGAGCGGTCGAACCTTCTGTCTGAGGATGGTTCGCAGTTTCTCCGGCGCGGTCCTGCGCGGATCGCTGAGATAAATTTCATGATGTGGCCCAGCGAAATCGAACCCCATTTCCGGCATCAGTCGATCATGAAGATAGACAAGAACCGGGCCCTCATCGTCGTATCTGCCAATATGCAGCGCCTGCAGACACAGCCCTTCCTCTAGAACCGCCACACGCAGGCTTTCCGGCGTCGCGCCCAATTTTCCTGCGGCCTTGGCCCACGCAGCGTCCTCAATCTCCTCGTCCACCCATTCAGGCAACATGATCATCGCGGTCCAGCGCCATTTATCCTTGCGCCGCGCGACGAAATCTCCGGGATTTTCGGAATACCAGAGCCCCTCGAGCGGCGGCACGACGTAGTCAATGGCACGGGATGCCTTCACCGCGAACTTGGCCGAATAGCTCAAGGTGTAAAGCCATTGCACGGCGCGTGCGTAGTCAGGGTGGGTGTTGGGGTCGCCGGCGCCGTCGATCATGGCGAAACGAATTGCCGGCACGACGATTGGCGCGAATTCCCGATTTTTGGGGGCGTATAGCGCCTTCATCGTCTTGCGGACGTCGAATTTTTTCATATCCGTCCCCGATCCGCCCTACTTTTTAGTCATCGCCGTTGCGAAAATCTTAGCCGATCCCCATCTTCGACCGCAATCCACGGGAGCCGCCATGTTCAATATCGACCAAATTCTCAAGACCCTGCAGACAGACCAGAACGCGCAGCGCAACGCCATGAGCGGCGCAGCCGGCCTTGCCGCAGGCATGCTACTTTCCGGCGGCAAGCCGGGCAAGCTGCTGGGCAATGCCGTCAAGGCCGGCGCCCTGGCCGCCGTCGGCGGCCTCGCCTACAAGGCATGGCAGAATTATCAGCAAAACCAGACTGGTAACGGCCCAGGCCTCAGCGAAGACGCCTTCATCCCCTCCGCAACCGACGGCGCGGCACATGAGGAATTGGGCAAGACTTTGGTCCGTGCCATGATCGCCGCCGCCAAGGCCGATGGCCGGATCGACGCCGAAGAAAAGGAAGCCATTTTCGAGCGGCTGAAAACCATGCCGCTGTCCGCCGAGGAAAAAGCCTGGGTCTTCGATGAATTGTCGACCCCGCTCGACATCAATGCGGTCGTGGCCCGCGCCGACACGCCCGAACACGCTGCCGAGATTTACGCGGCCTCCCTTGTCGCCATCAGCGCCGATACTGCCTCAGAACAGGCCTATCTCGAGGCGCTGGCCGGCAAGCTGAAGCTCGATCCGGCCCTGGTGGCGGAAATCCACAGGGCGGCAGGCGAAAAGGCACCGCATCCAGCGGCAAGCCCGACCCCGTCCTGGGCCTATACGCCCAACCAGAATAATCTCTAAAATGGGTCGGCTCCCGAAAGGGAGCCGCCCTCATTGCCCCGTCAACAGCACGAAGCGCCGATTGAGCGGCTGCAAGGGCCGTGAATTGTTGGAATAACGGGCGGCAAAGGCGGCAATCTGCGCCTCGGAAACCTCAATGGGCTGCGCGAACACATTCCAGAAGGCAACTTGCGAACAGGGCGGCGTGGTCAGCGATCCTTGATAGTGGAACGCGGCTGCCTCGGCCGGCAAAAGACCCGATGCATTGAGCAGATCAGTTCCGGCGATGAACGAGCCGGTCGTTTCGGGCCACGCGGCCAGAACCTCGGCAAAGACCGGGTTTTTCTCCCCCGCCTGCATCATCACGCCAAGCACCAGCAAATCACCCGCATCAGACTGATGCACGAAATGCACCTCCAGCGGGCTGCGCGCGCCATCGATGGTGTGCTCGGACTGATGGTGGAAATGAAATTGCAGCAAGTCATACCGCACGCCATCTAGCGCGGCGAACCCACCCTCGCCCCGGGCATTGACCTGCAGACTGTGCCCATTGTCTACAATTTCAGGGACAAAGGGGGTCCAGACGATATCGATCGACCGTCCAGCCGTCACAATCGCGGCGTCACGCACCAGATCGATCGGCGATTGTTCCGCGCCGAGCGTGCAAAGCTCGAAAGCCGAGGCCAGGTCGCCCCATCGATCAGGGCGGCCTCGCCGTCATAGGTCCAGGTTTCATCCGCCGCGACCGCCGATACGGCCAAAATCCCGAAGACAGCCAGCGAGCCGATATTTCGCATTTTCATGATCGCGAGCCCCAAGCGATGTGAACGCCGCCTATCGCAGCGAGGTTAGCTTCCTTGCACATCTTTAAATATTCATTGCCGCTCCGCCGCCAAGACAGGCGCAATCCTGTGCGCTCTTGAAGCCGTGCCGACCGGCGTCCAAATGTTCGCGCAAGGAGACTGCCATGGAATTGGGACTTTATTCCTTCGCCGAGAACACACCCGACCCGCTAGGCGGCAATCGGGTGCAATCACCTGCCGAGCGCTTGAGAGACCTGCTTGAAGAAATCGAGCTGGCCGATCAGTTGGGCCTGGCCTTCTACGGTCTGGGCGAACATCACCGGGCCGACTACGTCGCTTCCGCCCCGGTCACCATCCTGGCCGCCGCCGCGGCGCGCACGAAATCCATCCGCCTCTCCACCGCGGTAACGGTGCTGAGTTCTGACGATCCCGTCCGTGTCTGGCAGCAATTTGCCACGCTGGACCTGATCAGCAATGGCCGCGCCGAAATCATGGCCGGCCGTGGTTCCTTCATCGAAAGCTTCCCTCTCTTCGGCCTCGATCTCAACGATTACGACGACCTGTTCGAAGAAAAACTCGAAATGCTGCTCAGTATCCGCCAAGGCGGCAAGGTGAGCTGGCCGGGCAGCAAGCACACGAAGCCCATTCCGGGCCTCGAAATTTTTCCCAAGCCGATCCAGTCGCCACTTCCGCTCTGGATTGCGGTGGGCGGAACACCCAATTCCGTCGCCCGCGCCGCTTATTACGGCCTGCCGCTGATGATCGCCATCATTGGCGGCCGTCCGCGCCAGTTCCAGCCCCTGACCGAGCTTTATCGCCAGACCGGCGCCAGGAGCGGCCATGACGGCGCCACGCTCAAGCTCGGCATATCCGGTCACGGCTTCATCGCCCAGGACAGCCAGGACGCCCGCGACATCGCCTTCCCGGCCCATAGCGCCGCCATGAGCCGCATCGGCGCCGAACGCGGCTGGCCCGCAACCACGCGGGTGCAATTCGAGGCCGGGACCACGCCTGAAGGCGCCTATTACATGGGGTCGCCTCAGGAAGTGGTCGACAAGATTCTCATGCAACACGAATGGTTCGGCCATGACCGTTTCGGTCTGCAATTGAGCGTTGGCACCCTGCCCCATGACAAAGTCATGAAAGCCATCGAACTTTATGGAACGGTGGTGAAACCGGCCATCGACAAGGCACTGTCATGACCAGACCCCGGCAATTCCAATGTGGAATTAGATTTTAATTAACGACGTTCTCGTAGTCATCCGGCCTATCAACGCCGCTGGAAGGTTACAAAAATTTCTCAGGCAAGCCTCCAGCGTTCAAGAGAAAAGTCGTCTTTCGGCTGGACCCAATTCCTGCCGGCATTCCTGTTTGCCACGTTTTCGGCTGTGGCGCTGGCGGCCCCGATGCGCGCGCCGGAAACCGGGGAGATGGCCGTAATCTTCCCCCCATTTACGACTGAAGAAACGGCCTGGGCCATTGTGCGCGATGCTGGTGGCGCCTTTGTCGCCCCAACGCGCATTCCCAACATTATCGTCGCTCACACCAATGATACCGGCTTCCAGCGCCGCGTGCAGGAAATGGGCGCAATATTCTTCCTTGCAGCAAATGGCCTTTGCGCACCCCTGATCTTTTCCGGAAATACTAAATGACCTTCGCCCATATCCGCACCATTGCCACCTTGCTGGTCTCGGGGCTCGCGCTCATTGCCGGCCTTGCGGCAATCATCACCGACTTCATCACGCAGCAAAAGCTCGCTACGCCGGGCTTCATCGCCCTGGCCGGCATTGTCACACTGTTGACGAGCTATCCATTCCTACGGAAGACCCCCGCCTTCCGCTATCTCTCGGTGACCATCCTGATGAGCGGCATTGCAGCCACGCTGGCAGCCTCCACCGGAACACCCTGGCAGACTGACCTGCACATGGCCTTTTTCGCCGCGCTGGCGATCAGCGCCCTGCTCTATGACGTGCGCGCAATCCTGATCGGCACCGCCTTCGTTGCCGTCCATCATCTGGGCATCGGCATGATGCTTCCGGAAATGGTATTTTATGGCGGCGGCGGCCTGCCGCGCATCCTGCTCCACGCCATCATTCTGGTGATCGAGGCAGCCGGCCTCATCTGGCTCATGGTCAATACGTTCAAGCTGCTCGATATCGCCCGCGAGCAATCCGAGCAGGCCGAGAACCACGCCGAGCAATCGCGCAATCTGGCCCGCGAGGTTGAGGAAGGCGAAGTGCTGCGGCTCGAAGAGCGCAGTCGCACCCTGGCGGAACTGCGTGACCAGTTCGGCAGCGTCGTCACCGCCGCGCTTGATGGCGATTTCAGCCGCCGCGCTCCCACCAGCTTTGCCGAGAAAGATCTCAACGAGCTGGCACGCTCGATCAACATGCTGGTAGAAAATATCGAAGGCGGACTCAGCGAAACTGGTTCGGTCATGGCGGCATTGTCGGCGCAGGATCTGACCCGCCGGGTCGAGGGCAATTATCGCGGCGCATTCGCTCGCCTCAAGCAGGATACCAACACTGTCGCCAATCGCCTCGCGGAGGTGGTTAACGCCATTCGCGCCGCTTCCACCAATCTGGCCCACGCGACGGGAGAATTGCTGACCGGGGCCGACAACCTGTCCCGTCGTACCGCCCAGCAGGCCAGCGCTGTGCGGGAAACCTCCGGTTCCATAGAAACGCTCGCCCACGCCGTGCGCAACAATGCCGAGCGCGCCGACGAGGTGAGCGCCGCGACAGCGCGGGTGGTCAGCACCGCAGAAACCGGTGGCCTGGTGATGGTGGACGCCACCGACGCCATGATGCGTATCGGCAAGTCCTCCGAACAGATCTCCGGCATTATCGGGCTGATCGACGACATCGCCTTCCAGACCAACCTGCTCGCGCTCAATGCCTCGGTAGAAGCCGCCCGCGCAGGAGAGGCCGGCAAGGGCTTTGCCGTGGTTGCCGTCGAAGTGCGGCGCCTGGCGCAATCAGCCGCCGAGGCGTCTGCCGACATCAAGGCGCTAATCGAGCAGGCCACCAGCCAGGTGGGAGAAGGCTCACGCCTGGTTGGGCGCGCAGCCGATACCTTGACCCAGATTGCCGAAGCGGCCCGCGCCAGCAATGCCATGATGCAGGGCATTGTCGAGGCCGTCACCGACCAGAACCACGCCCTGGTCGAGGTCAATAGCGCCGTGCGGCGCATCGATGAAATCACCCAGCATAATGCCGCGCTGGCCGAGGAAACCAACGCTGCCACTGCTCAGGCCCAAAGCCAGGCAATCAATCTGGATGAAATCGTCGGCGTCTTCCGGGTGGCCCCAGCGCATCGGGGCGCCTCTACGCGGGCGGCATGACACCAGCGCGAATTACAACTTGTGGCGGACGGGGCACTGCATCCCCGTCCTGCCCGACTTATTTGGCAGAACGCTTGATCGACTTGATCGCCAGGGGCGGAATGCCGGATTTTTCCGAAATGGCGCGATCCTGGTCCATGATGGCTGTGCGCGCGGGATCATCTCCATCAAGGCCGCCAAGCAGGCTCGCATCGACCTTGCGGTTGGAGCGCTGCGAGCCATCCTCATAAACGACGTCGAACATCACGAATTCAGAGCGGGCGGTTGGCTTCCTGGCCATTTTGATGGTCCTTTCAAAACATGACCGCGAGCCGGGGCGGCTCGCGGTCATCACATGCGAAAAATGTTCGAGCTTAGCGGAAAATAGACTCGCCCTGCTCGTCCACGATCTGGCGGCCCTTGCTGAGGGCCAGCGGAATAAGGTCGTCCAGCGAACTCATGCGGTCGGCGCGGATAAAGCGATAGGTCTTCACTTCGCCGCCGACATCCTTCTCGATCACGCCCGCAAGCTGCAATTCGCTGCCGGCCTTCATCTCGATGGCCTTGATGACGAAGCCCTTGTAGCCTTCCTCGCCCAGCACCTTGTCACCGGCCGGAACGGCACTGTCGGACCCGCCGAACAGCTTCTTGAAGAACGACATGGCTTGCCTCCGCTTGCTTGATTACCGGCGCGTCGGGCGAGGTCGCTCCAGAACGCCATTCCTGTCCATCTCCTCCTGCAACCAAAGCGGTGAGATGTCAAAATAGTTCGGCCAGGTTGGCACTCCATTGGCGAGGGCCACCTTGGCGAAATAGGCCCGATCCCGCAACGGCTCCGTGCCCTCCCCGCGTTGCGCCAACATGGGCGCGGCGTTGAAAGTGCCGGAGGTACCGTCGGTAAACGCTACCACCAGCTTGAACGGAATCGCCGCCCGGATCGAAACCAGCTTGAGCGGAGCCACCATTGGGTCGCGCCTAATTGTCCAGGAAGCTCCGCAGCTTCCGGCTGCGGCTCGGATGCTTGAGCTTGCGCAGCGCCTTGGCTTCGATCTGGCGGATACGCTCGCGCGTCACCGAGAATTGCTGGCCCACTTCTTCCAGCGTGTGATCGGTGTTCATGCCGATACCGAAACGCATGCGCAGCACGCGCTCCTCACGCGGAGTAAGCGAAGCCAGAACGCGGGTCGTGGTCTCGCGCAGGTTGGACTGGATCGCCGCATCGATCGGCTGGATCGCATTCACGTCCTGAATGAAATCGCCGAGGTTGGAATCCTCCTCGTCGCCAATCGGCGTTTCGAGGCTGATCGGCTCCTTGGCGATCTTGAGCACCTTGCGCACCTTGTCCAAAGGCATTTGCAGCTTTTCGGACAATTCTTCCGGTGTCGGCTCACGACCGATCTCGTGCAGCATCTGGCGGCTGGTGCGCACGATCTTGTTGATCGTCTCGATCATGTGCACCGGAATACGGATGGTGCGGGCCTGATCGGCGATGGAACGGGTGATCGCCTGACGGATCCACCAGGTCGCATAGGTCGAGAACTTGTAGCCGCGCCGATATTCAAACTTATCGACTGCCTTCATCAACCCGATATTGCCTTCCTGGATGAGGTCGAGGAATTGCAGGCCGCGATTGGTGTATTTCTTGGCGATGGAAATCACGAGACGCAGATTGGCCTCGACCATTTCCTTCTTGGCGATGGCAGCTTCCCGCTCACCCTTCTGCACCTTGTGCACGAGGCGACGATATTCGCCGACATCGAGGCCAGCTTCGGTGGCCAAGGTCGCGATTTCGCGGCGAATGTCGGCAATGGTGTCGGTTTCGCGACGGGCGAATTCCGCCCAGCCCTTGCCTTCGAAGCTCTCCAGCGACCATTCCCAGCTCGGGTCCAGTTCGCGGCCATAATAATTGTCGAGGAAGGCTTCGCGCTTGACGCCATAGCTCTCGGCCAAGCGCAACAGCCGCCCTTCGAGACGCACCAGGCGCTTGTTGATGTCGTAAAGCTGTTCGACCAGGCTTTCGATACGGCCATTGTTGAGCGACAGCGACTTCACATCGGTGATCACATCGGCGCGCAATGTGCCCAACCGCGCGGTCTCCGCATCGGACACGGCGGCGCTGCGATCCTCGGCGTGACGATCCTGCATTTCGCGCATCTGCCCATAGGCTTCAGCGATGCGGTCGAAGGTCTCCACCACCTGCGGCTTCAGCTCGGCTTCCATGGCCGACAGCGACAGGGCATTGTCGAATTCGTCGTCGTCGTCCTCGACCGGATCCTGCGGCGCCTGCGGTTCTTCGGGCACGTAATCGTCATCGTCCCCGGAACTCGCACGACGCGGCGCGGGCTTGGTCTGAACCGGCGCTTGCTCCGCCTTAGGCGCCGGCACCGGAATTTCGGGCGCAGCCTGCTTGGCATCGGGGCCGGCATAAGTCGCTTCGAGGTCGATGATGTCGCGCAGCAGGATTTCACCCTGGGCGAGCTGGTCGCGCCAGATGATGATGGCCTGGAAGGTCAGCGGGCTCTCGCACAGCCCCTCGATCATCGTCTCGCGGCCCGCCTCGATGCGCTTGGCGATGGCTATTTCGCCCTCGCGGCTGAGCAATTCCACCGAGCCCATTTCGCGCAGATACATGCGCACCGGATCGTCGGTACGGTCAGAACCGGCCTTGGTATTGGAGGTATTGGCGACGGCCGTGCCGGTGGCGGTAGCAACTTCGGTGCCGCCCTCGTCCTCGTCCTTCTCGACCTCGGTTTCCTCGACCTCGTCCTCATCGACGACATTGATGCCCATTTCCGAGAACATGGACATGAAATCCTCGATCTGCTCGGAACTGGTTTCGTCCGAGGGCAGAACGGCGTTCAATTCTTCGTAAGTGACATAGCCGCGCTTCTTGGCGACCTTGATCAGCTTTTTGACCGCAGCGTCGTTTTGATCGATCAACGGACCGTCATTGGACGTCTCGACCGCGCCGGTTTCCGGCTTTTCGGTATCCTTGGAAACTTTGTTCGCTGCCTTGGTGGCCATCATTTACTCCTCGGAACCCATGGGCGTGCGGTCCCGGCTGTGTCTTAGGTGGTGACAACTCAAGACAAGGTAAAGGTCTGGTCACCGGACCGTTAACGATCCATCCCAGTTTCGGTCGCTTCGGATGCCATGACGAAGTGATTCGCCATAACGCAAAATCGCGCATCATCGCCGCCTTCAAGGATTAACCCCTAAAAACTGCGAGTTGCGCGTCCCGATAGCGAACCAAATCCTTCGATCAATGCCTCTGTGCCATCGACAGTGGTAATCTGGTTCTTGATGTCACGCAGCCTTTCAAAGGTTTCTTCGCTCGGGTCTTCGCCCAGCGCGGCTTCGGCTGCTTTCAGTTCCCTATTTAGCTGAACTTTCTTGTTATGCAAGGCCAGCGCATGGCTTAATCCGGTCTCAGCGTCCGCGCGCGCCGTTTCCGCGCTCACTTGCCACACCCCCTGCCGGGAAAGCGTGTCCGCCATCCGGTCTAGCGCCGGGCCATGCCCGCGCACGCCCAGGGCAGCGCGCAGGTCGTCGGCGGCAATATCGTGATGCCGCACCGCCAGCGCCAGAATGTCGCCCAACACTTTCTGTGCCACGGGAGTTTCACAATCCAGCGCCGCCAGCGCCTCGAAACTGTCTTCGACCAGAGCCGGATGATTGACCAGCGCCATGATGATCGTCGCCTCGCGAGGAGAGGCGTCGGCAACCGCGCTGGGCCGCAGCAGGCGGGAATTTTTCAGCGTATCCGAGACGACCAGCCGCGGCGTGCCCCGCCCCGGATAACCATAGGCGCCGCTCTGCCCATAGGCCGGCTTGCCGCCGCCGCGCCAATTGTCCCGGCCACCCTGCCGCAGCGGGGCGAAGAACGCCTTGATCTTCTCGTCGAACGCCTGACTGTAATGGAACCGGACCGTGGAATCCTGGATGGAATTGGTCCGTTCGCGCAGCCGCGCCTGAAGCGCCGCACGTTCCTCGGGCGCTTCCGGCACCAGCCCCCCGCCGGTCTCGAAGCTCCACACCATATCGGAGAGCGAGCGCGCCTTCTCGATCACCTCGGTAAAGGCGGCCTTGCCTTGCGACTTGATCAGGTCGTCGGGATCCTGCCCTTCCGGCAGGGTGGCGATCTTTACCGTCTTGCCCGGCTTTAGATGGGGCAGAACCAGGTCGGCGGCCCGCTCGGCGGCCTTCAAACCGGCCTTGTCGCCATCAAAGCAAAGGACCGGCGCATCGCTCATCCGCCAGAGCAATTGCACATGTTCCTCGGTCAGGGCCGTGCCCAGCGGCGCGACCGCGCCCTCAAAGCCGGCGGCAACCGAAGCGATCACGTCGAGATAGCCTTCCACGACAATAACCGTCGCTCCATCCCGCGCTGCCGCCCGGGCTGCCTGCCCGTTGTAAAGCGTCTGCCGCTTGGAAAAGAGCTGGGTTTCCGGGGAGTTGAGATATTTGGCCGGCACATCCGGGCTCATCGCCCGCCCGCCAAAGGCAATCACCCGGCCCCGAAAGTCGGTGATCGGAAACATGACGCGATTGCGGAACCGGTCATAGGTCAATGGATCGCCGTCGCGGCTGGTGACGAGTCCAGTATCGACCATGGCCTGCGCCGAGACGCCATTGGCGGCCAGATGCTCCTTGAGCCCATTGCGGCTGTCGGGGGCGAAGCCGATCCGGAAACGGGACTGGCTTCCCGCCGAGACGCCCCGCTCGAACAGATAGCCCCGCGCCCGCGCCCCGATATTATGCGCCAACGCCGCCTCGAAATATTTGGTGGCAAGATCCATGACCTCGACCAGCGATTTCTGCTCGGCCTCGCGCCTCTCGCTGCGCTCGTCGCGCGCCGGCATCGGCACCCCGGCCATGCCCGCCAGCTTCTCGACGGCCTCGGGAAAGCTCATTCCTGCCTTTTCGGTCAGGAACCGAAAGTGATCGCCCGAGGCGCCGCAGCCGAAGCAATGATAGATGCCGCGCCGGTCATCGGCGTGAAAGCTCGGGCTTTTTTCGGCATGGAATGGGCAGCAGGCCCACATGTCGCCCTTGCCGGGCTGGCTTTTGCGTTTGTCCCACAGCACATGCTCGCCCACCACCTGCGTTATCGGCAGGCGCTGACGGATCTCGTCCAGAAACTGATCGGTAAAGCGCATTTGTGTTATCTAGGCGCTGCAGCGCCCGGAGTCATCAACAAGGAACTTATCCACAATCATGCCGCAGACGAAAATGCCACCCGCTATCTTGCTGGCCTTGACCATCGGCCCCGCTTTGGCCATCGGCATGACGCTCTGGTTCGTCAATGACCTTCTCCCCGAATGCATAGTCAGCGAGCACCAGCGCCTGACTGCGCCTGACAGCCAATTCGATCTCGTCACCTTCTCCCGCGCCTGCGGCGCCACCGAAGCCAATATTCAAGCCGCGCTGGTGCCGCAGGGTGAAGAAATCCCCTTCGACGCCGCCAGCTTTGTCTCGGTAGCCAGCAATGCAGGCCTTGAGCCCGCCTGGAATGCCAATGGTGATATCGAGCTGACTCTGCCACAAGGCGCTGAAATATACCGGCAGGACGACAGCGTCGCCGGGATCAGCGTGATCTACCGCTAGAGACGATCAGCCTTTCCCGGTTATCCGGCGCAAGAACTCCACTTCGTTGTCTCGATAGGGCCGCCCATCGGTGTGGAATACGTCATGAAACCATGGATCGGGCATGGCGGCGACATAGGGATTTGCCCAACTGTCCCAAGGATAAAGCGTCTGCGAGCGCCCCGCGACGAGGCCCCAGCAATAGGACGCGATATTCTCGCGCTTCGCGATCGGCAAAATGCCTTCAAACGTGCTGCCGGGCGTCCGTGCCATGAACTCGGTCAGAAACAGCGGTCGGTCGCGCGGCAGGTCGAGCAGCTTGGCTTCGAACAGCTCCGGTGTCTGATAGTCGTGGAAGCTGACAATATCGGAATTCTTGATCTGGATGCGCGCATGCGGATCGTCATAGAGCGTCGTGCCGGCCCAGACACCAGAGGTCAGCGGCTGATCGGGATTTCCATTCCGCGCCCAGGCGAAGACCTGCGGCAGCAAATCCGCGATCAAGGCATGCTTGTCCGACAATTCCTCGAACCGCCCGCCATTGAGATTGCTCGGTTCGTTCCAAATATCCCAGACGATGACGCGCTCGTCCTGGCCGAAACTGGCGACAACATCCTCGACATAGCCGCGCAGCCGTCCATGTTGGGCCGGATCGGCCAAAGCCCGGCCCGGACCTTGCACCCATTGTGAATTATGCACACCCGCGCGCGGCTCGGGCTGCTTGCCCAGCGCCACATCCGGGTTCCACACCGAGTCGAACAGCACCAGCATGGTACTGATCCCCTTGCTGTGGGCAATATCGAGATATCGCGCGATCCGGTCCTTGAGACCACCGGCATCCTGGGCCCAGAGCAGGTCGTGCAGAAACACTCGCATGGAGTTCATGCCCAGTTCCGCCGCCCAGCCCAGTTCCGTTTCAATCTGCGCGGGGTCGAAAGTCTCGGCCTGCCACATCTCCAATTGGTTGGAAGCGCTGGACGGCACGAAATTGGCGCCAACCAGCCAGGGTTGGCGAGCGTACCATTCCTGTGCCCGGGCCGCCGACCAGCGCCCCGGGGCCGAAATATCCGTCATAAAAATGTCCTCGAAACCAGATTCAGGCCTTGCTGGACTGATAGAGCCGCCAGGCCCAACCGAACAGGCCGATGGCAAAGGTGATCAGCAGCACACCGCCGACGATCATGCCGACCGAGGCGCTGAGCAGCGGAAAGATCAGGAAGACGAGGCCCAACAGAACATACGAAATACCCGAGAGCACCACCGGCCAGATTCGGGCATAGCTTTCGCGCTCGCGGACCACCACGACGATCTGCATCACGCCGACAAGGATCGCCGCGATTCCGACCAGCGCAGAAAGGAACGTGACTGTGAAGATCGTGGCCAGAAACGGGCTGATCAAAATCACAATGCCCAGCAGCAGCGACGCCACATTGGCCACCACGTCGAACCAGTAATTGCCGCTTTTTCCGCCGCCGAAGGTCAGACTCCACAGACCCAGCACACCATCGATGATCAGCAGGATGCCGCCGAACAGCACCAGCACTGCCAAGGCATCCATCGGCCAGATGACGGCGTAGATACCGCCCAGCAGCATCAGCAGGCCACGCAGGGCGGTCGCCAGCGCGAAGCGTTTTTTAGTTTTGGAAGAAACAGCCATTCCTTGTCTCCTTGCGGGCCAGCCGCAGCCACTCACGTAGGCCAGCCTAAACCTTTCGCGGAGTCGCGCCAACAGCTCTACAGACAGAGTTTTCCGTCAACCCCGCTGAAAATTGAGGATTGCCCTTGCCGCCCGGACATGGAATGTGGCGGCTCCATTCCAAACGATGCCTGCTGTTTCATGTCTCTGCCGCTTATCGCGCTGTTCCTCGTTGCTTTCGCCTTTGGCACGGCCGAATTCGTCATTGCCGGCGTGTTGCCCGACGTCGCGCTCGGCCTGGGCGTCTCCATACCCATGGCGGGATTCCTGGTCTCGGGCTATGCCATAGGCATTGCTGTCGGCGGCCCGCTCCTGACGCTGGTCACCAAGAAACTGAACCGGAAGTTGCTGGTATTGCTGCTCGGGGCCGGGTTCACGCTGGGACAGGCGCTCTGCGCATCGGCGCCCAATTTCGAATTGCTGATGCTGGCCCGCATCTTCGTATCGGTCCTGCATGGCAGCTACTTCGGTATCGCCTTCATCCTTTCCACCAATATCGTTCCGCCCGAGCGTCGCGGATTTGCCATGGCGCTGATCCTTGCCGGCCTGACCGTCTCCAATATTCTTGGCGTGCCCGCCGGAACCGCCATTGGCAATGCTTTCGGCTGGCGCACCACATTCTGGGCCGTGGGCGCGCTGGCACTGGTGGCCACGCTCATCATCGCCGCTGTCCTGCCCGCCAATACTGGTGCCTCCACGGGCCAGGGCAGTCTGCGGCGGGAATTCACTGTCCTGGGCCGCCAGCAGGTGGCCACCAGCCTCATCGTGTCCGTCCTGGTCATGGTAGGCCAATACAGCCTCTTCACCTATATCGCGCCTCTGCTCACCGACGTTACCGG
The DNA here is from genome assembly GCF_015158295.1 of Devosia faecipullorum. GTDB lineage: Bacteria > Pseudomonadota > Alphaproteobacteria > Rhizobiales > Devosiaceae > Devosia > Devosia faecipullorum. The sequence continues at coordinate 927,554 of NZ_JACDXV010000001.1, forward strand.
GCTCGATTCCCAGGCCATTCCGCTTATCCTGCTGCTTTACGGCATCGGCTCGACCATCGGGGTATTCATCGGCGGCCGTCTGGCTGATTGGCGTTTGCTGCCTTCTCTCATCGTCGTCTTGGCCATCCAGACCGTCCTGTTCACCGGCCTCTATTTCGTTAGCCCCTATCCCGTAGCCATGTCGATCATGGTTGTGCTCTGGGGGGGCGCCAATTTCGCCTTCGGTTCGCCACTGCAATCGCGCATGCTGATGTGGGCGGCCGACGCGCCGAACCTGACCTCGTCGCTGATCCCCACCGGCTTCAATCTCGGGATCGCCATCGGCGCCTTTCTCGGCGCAAGCCTGCTCGATGCCGGCACCGGCTATCGCGCCCTGCCTCTTATCGGCACGATCTGCCTGGCGCTTTCGGTGATCATCATCATTATTTCCGCGACGTTGGAAAAGCGCAGCGGCGCCAGGCCACCGAGACCGGCCCCGGCTGAGGCGCGATAATATTTTTGTCACTATCAGCGTATTTTGACAGCGCCTTTAGCAATCTCTTGCCGTTTCGGCGCTAAGACAGCCCCGCCCCTCAACACTTGCGCAAGGCATAGGCAACATGCTGGACAATGCTTCTTTGCTGATCGGCATCGCTTTTTCCAGCGCCTCCCTGACGGTGGCCCTGCTGATCGGCTGGCTGCATGCCCGCCAGCAAACCTACCTGGTCTATGGCGCCTCCGGTATCGGGCTGGTGGTCCTTGCGCTGCTCGCCATGGGCATCCGCGACGGCCGCTACGATCTCGTTTTCCAGGCCGTGCCTTTTTCGATGTTGCTGGCGGGCTTTGCTCTCGTCTATGCGGGCTCCCGCCTGTTCCGCGACGCCAAGGCCGACCTGCGCCCGGCGCTGCTGGTGGGCGGAACCGCCATCGTCGCGACGGTCACTGCCTTCCTCCTCGGTTATTCCGGAATCGGCACCATCCTGCTCAATGTCGGATGCGCCATCCTGATGTTCCTATGCGGACTGGAATATTGGCGCGGCCGCGACGATACCCGGGTTCCCATGGTGACCAATGCCGCGCTCTATACGCTTGCGTCTCTGTCCTTCATGGCCTGCGCGGCCGTTCTTGCAATTGAGGGCAAATGGAAATTGTCCGCTCCGCCCAGTAACTGGGCCGAAGACGTCAATTCCATCCTCTCGCTGGTCGGCCTGACGGGCATTGGCGCCATTACCCTGACGCTGCATCACGCCCGGGCAGCACGCCTCCACCGCGACGAAGCCCATACCGATCCGCTCACCGGCGTGCTCAACCGGCGCGCGCTGTTCGACCGTATCCGAGAAACCGATTCGGTCAGCGGACTTGCCGTGCTGATGTTCGACCTCGATCATTTCAAGCAGATCAACGATCGGCTGGGCCATGCGCAGGGCGACGTGGTGTTGCAGCATTTCGCCGATGTCCTCAGCACTCAATTGCGTGCTGAGGACATCATCGCTCGCATTGGCGGGGAGGAATTCTGCGTGATCCTGCCCGGACTCGATCGCGAGGCGGCGCGCCGGGCCGCCGAACAGATTCGGCTGGGCTTCGCCGCACTACAGATCCCGATTGGGGACAATGGCGAGATCGCCACTGTCAGCGCGGGCCTGGCGACCGGGGGCACCAACGAAACCTTTTCATCCGTGCTCCGCCGCGCCGACGACGCGCTCTACAAGGCAAAGCGCGCCGGCCGCAACCAGGTGCAACTGGCAGCCCTTCAACGGGTCGCCTGACACATTCAGGCGCTCAGCGCCGCCCGCACCTGCCCGCTGACCTTGCCGAAATCGATGCGGCCGGGATAGTCGACCTTGAGCTGAGCGATCACCTTGCCCATGTCCTTGGGCCCTTCCGCCCCTGTCGCACTGATCGCAGCGGCGATGGCGGCCGTGACCTCGTCCTCGCTCAATCCCTTGGGCAGGAATTCATTGAGAATATCGATCTCTTCCTTTTCCACCGTGGCGAGGTCGGCGCGTCCGGCCTGCGCATAGATGGCAAAGCTCTCCTCGCGCTGCTTCACCATTTTCTGAATCATGGCGAGAATTTCATCGTTCGTCGCCGGACCCTTGCCCTCGCCGCGATTGGCAATATCGCGGTCCTGGATAGCGGAATTAATCGACCGCAAGGTGAGGGTGCGCCGCTGGTCGCGGGCCTTCAACGCCTGCTTGAGCCCTTCACTGATGTCTTCGCGCATGTCCCGATGGCTCCTTGTCCTGCAAATTTGTCGCTCCCATATAGGCAAGAAACGCGATCTGCGCCACTTGCGCTCCCCGCGCCAGGCTTCTAAAGGGAAGCCTCAACCGACATCATCGCTGCAACAGTGAGGCAGGCTCCCGCCACCGCCCCTTGTCGCGCGACCTCAGTAAACCGAGCTTGGAGACCCATCGTGACCGGCTGGCAGCAAAAACCCGCGACCGCAGTGCTGATTCTGGCAGACGGCACTCGATTGGAAGGTCATGGCCTCGGCGCCGAAGGCCATTCGGCCGGCGAAGTCTGTTTCAACACCGCCATGACCGGCTATCAGGAAGTCTTGACCGACCCCTCCTATGCCGGGCAGATCGTCACCTTCACCTTTCCCCATATCGGCAATGTCGGCACCAATGACGAGGACATCGAAACGGTGAACATGGCCGCGCTGTCGGGCGTGCGTGGCGTGGTGCTCAAGGCCGACGTCACCAATCCGTCCAATTACCGTGCCGCCGAAAAGCTCGACGTCTGGCTCAAGAAGCGCAATATCGTTGGCATTGCCGGCATCGACACCCGCGCGCTGACGGCCTTGATCCGCGAAAAGGGCATGCCCAACGGGGTCATCGCCCATGAGCCTACCGGCCAGTTCGACTACCCATCCATCGAGGCCGAGCTTCGGGCCTTCCCGGGCCTTGTCGGGCTCGACCTCGCCAAGGAAGTCACCACAGCCCAGACCTACCACTGGGACAAGACCTCCTGGAAATGGGACAAGGGCTATGGCACGCTCGACAATCCCCAATTTCACGTCGTCGCCATCGATTACGGCGCCAAGCGCAATATCCTGAGCTGCCTGGTCGATCAGGGCGCCAGAGTAACCGTAGTTCCTGCCACCGCGACCGCCGCCGATATTCTGAGCCATAATCCCGACGCCATCTTCCTGTCCAACGGCCCCGGCGATCCGGCCGCTACCGGCGTCTATGCCGTGCCGACCATCCAGAAATTGATTGAAACGCAGAAACCGATTTTCGGTATCTGCCTCGGCCACCAATTGCTCGGCCGCGCCCTTGGAGCCACCACCTCCAAGATGCATCAGGGCCACCACGGCGCCAATCACCCGGTCAAGGATCTGACCACCGGCAAGGTCGAAATCACCTCCATGAACCACGGTTTCGCCGTGGACGCCGAAAGCCTGCCCGCCGGCGTCACCCAGACCCATGTGTCGCTCTTTGACGGCTCGAACGCCGGCCTCGCCGTCGATGGCAAGCCGATCTTTTCGGTGCAATATCACCCGGAGGCCAGCCCCGGCCCCAGGGACAGCCATTATCTGTTCACCCGCTTCCTCAACCAAGTGCGCAAGCAGAAGGGCCTTCCCGAAAGGCCCGAATATTCCGCGCCCGGCGACGCGGCCTGATTGCAAAGCCCCGGTCCATGACCGGGGCTTTTCTCATTTCCATCTATCCGGAACCGGCCCGCCATTGACTGGGCCAGCCATTGAAGTCGAACAAATGCTCCAGCGCTTCGGCTGAAACAGCTTCGCCCGCCAGGGCCCTCCGGTAGATCACTACCGGCAAGAGGCTGTTGGGGAACAGACCATCATCGGCGAAATATTCAAGCGAAACCGCAGCGATATTGCCTTGCATGGCGTCCTCCTGTTTCAAGGAGAACGCCCAAATGTCCGTCCGGTTCGGCGCTGTAACTGCGCCTCCTAGACCGAGCCGGAGAACGTATCGCAATCTCCCGGATTGCCCGACTGGAAACCGCGCTCGAACCAGGCCTTGCGCTGCGCTGAAGTGCCGTGGTTGAAGGTCTTGGGTACAGCGAACCCCTGCATGCGCTTTTGCAGCGTGTCGTCGCCGATTTGGTTGGCGGCGTTGAGGGCTTCCTCGATATCGCCCTGCTCCAGGAGGTTCTTCTGGCCCGCATAATTGGCCCACACACCCGCATAGCAATCGGCCTGCAATTCCACCCGCACCGAATAGGCATTGGCCTCGGTCTGGCTCATGCTCTGGCGCCGCCGGTTAAAATCGGGCAGCACGCCGGTGAGGTTCTGCACGTGATGGCCCACCTCATGCGCCAGCACATAGGCCTGGGCAAAGTCGCCCGGCGCGCCGAACTGGCGATGTAGCTGATCGTAGAAGGCCAGGTCGATATAGACCTTGCTATCGCCGGGGCAATAGAACGGCCCAACCGAGGAATCGGCCAGCCCGCAGGCCGAGTTCACCCTGTCGGTGAACAACACGACATTGGGCTCGGGATAATTCTCGCCAATGGCGGCGAATTGCTGGCTCCACAGATCCTCGGTTTCCTTGATCACCACGGCAACGAAATCGGCCAGTTCATCCTGTCCCTGCGCCGGCAATTGCTGCGATGTCGCCGAGGATGGCGCGGTGGTGGCCCCACCCGTCAGCATGTCGAGCGGATTCTGCCCAGTCGCAAACCAGATGATTCCCAGAACGACGATGATGCCGACAAGGCTGGAAATTCCGCCCCGCGACCCTCGTCCACCGGTCGGAATACGGATATTGCCGCGATTGCCGCCGCCGAGCCCGCCCAGACCGCCAAGCCCGCCTCCGGCCCGCTGGCCCCGACGATCTTCGATATTGGAACTGCGCTGCCTGCCCTGCCACTTCATTGCCGACGCCTTTCGATAGTCTCTGCAAACGCTAGCAGTAAGTGCGGCGCGGGGGAACCGGTTCCAAAAACCGCGATACGGTTGGACGACTTTTGGAGAAACGGAAAGCCTATCCAACCACCTTGGCGACGCTGGCCCGCACCCCCAGATCGAAGAGATTTTCGAGATGGTTCACTACTGAAGCTCTGAAAGCCCCATTCTCCGCCAGGTCCGTGCCGAACACTTCCGTCAGCGCCACCAACCCGTCAAACAGCGCTCCGGGATCATCCCCCGCATCTGCGGCAATAGCGTGCATCTTGAGGGCGTGGGGGTCGCGCACATCGATCTCGCCGCCATCCTCGGCCACGCCGGTCACATAGCGCATCCAGGCCGCGACGCCCAAGGCCAGCCGCTCGATCCCCTGCCCCGCCTTCAGCCGGTCGCGGATGGTGCCGAGCAGGCGCTGCGGCAGTTTCTGGCTGCCGTCCATGGCGATCTGCCAGGTCCGGTGCTTGAGCGCCGGATTGCGGAAACGCTCCAGCAATTGATCGCGATAGGCGCCCAGTTCAACGCCGGGCATGTCCAGCGTCGGCATGACTTCTTCAGTCATCAGCCCATGGATCAGTTTTACATAGGCACCATCGCCCATGACCTCGGCGATGTAATCGTAGCCGCCGAGATAGCCCGCATAGGCCATGGTGGAATGCGAACCATTGAGCATGCGCAATTTCATATGCTCGAACGGCTCGACATCCTTGACCATCTGCGCACCGGCCTTTTCGAAGGCCGGGCGGCCTGAGGGAAAGTGATCTTCGATCACCCATTGGGTAAAGGGCTCGGTCATGATCGGCCAGGCGTCCTCGGCCCCGATCAGTCCGGCGATTTCGGCTCGATCCGCGTCCGTGGTCGAGGGCACGATCCGGTCCACCATGGTAGAAGGAAAGGCCACATTCCCGACCCATTGCCCCAATTCGGGGCTCCGCAAGGCGGCCAGCCTGGTGACGATGCGCTTGGCCGTCTGCCCGTTATTGGGCAGATTGTCGCAGCTCATCACGGCAAAAGGGGCGATGCCCGCCGCCTTGCGCCGCGCCAGCGCCTCGACCAGCATGCCCGGCGCCGATTTCGGCGCACCCGGATGGGCCAGGTCATGCACGATGTCGGGATGCTTTTCGTCCAGTTCGCCATTGGCCGGGTCGTGGCAATAGCCCTTTTCGGTGACAGTCAGCGAAACAATGCGAATGGCTGGATCGGCCATGAGCGCCAGCAAGTCTTCGCGCTGACTGTTCGCATCCATGACCGACAGGATCGAGCCGATCACCCGTGGATGGGTTCCCGCGGCGTCGCGAACGGCAATCGTATAGAGCCCGTCCTGCGGCTCCAGCGCCTCCTTCGTGTCGGGCCGGCGCAGGCTGGCCCCGACAATGCCCCAGCTCGGATCGTCCGCCAGCAGATCATCGACATAGACCGCCATATGGGCGCGATGAAACGCGCCGATCCCCAGATGCACGATCCCGGCGCTCACCGCGCCCCGATCATAAGCAGGGGCCGTGATGCCCGCAGCAAGAGTGGCAAGGCTGTTCCGGCTGAGGCGGGGCTTGGTCACATCGGTCTCCACTCGTCGATGCGCAGTCTTGTATGGAAGTTTTGCGCAGGTTAGGTGCTGTGTAGTTGGAAGCCCTTGCGGGGGCAAGCCCATAGCGGCATAACCCAGCTAACCATTTAGCAGGAGAGCCGTTCGTGACCAGACGCATTGTCTCAATTGGAGAATGCATGATCGAAATGAGCGGCGGCGAAGACCGCGCCTATCGCCTCGGCTATGCCGGCGATACGCTCAACACCGCCTGGTATTTGCGCGCTTTGCTCAGCACGGACTGGTCAGTCGATTACGTCACCGCACTCGGCGAAGACCGCTATTCCAACGACATCCGCGCCTTTCTCGACGACAATGGCATCGGCACCGGTCACATCCAGACCATTCCCGGCCGCCGCCCCGGCCTCTATATGATCCATCAGGAAAAGGGCGACCGGCACTTCACCTATTGGCGCGACACATCGGCCGCAAAACTGCTGGCCGACGACAAGCAAGCCCTCGCCAAGGCCGTCGAAAAGGCGGAACTGGTGTATTTTTCCGGCATTACCCTCGCCATTCTTGCCCCCCGCGCCCGCGGACGTCTTCTCGGCGCCATCGTCAAGGCCCGCGACAATGGTGCGAAAATCGCGTTCGACACCAATATCCGCCCGGCCCTCTGGACCAGCCAACGCGTCATGACCGGCGTGCTCACCGCCGCCGCCAGCCTCTGCGATATCGTCCTGCCGACCCATGGCGACGAAGCCCCCCTGTTCGGCGACAAGAGCATCGACGACACAGCCGACCGCTATCTCGAACTGGGCGTCGAGGAGGTCGTCGTCAAGGACGGCAGCAACGAGGCGCTGATCGCCACGACCAGCGAGCGGGTCCGCGTCGCGCCGCCCCCCGGCGCCAATGTGGTCGATGCCACCGGCGCCGGCGACAGCTTCAATGGCGCCTATCTCACTGCCCGCCTCAATGGCGACGGCTTGCAACAAGCCGCCGAAGCCGCCCACCGCACGGCCGGCATCGTCATCGGCCACAAGGGCGCGCTGGTCGAACCCAGGCTGGTGCGATGACATTGCGGACGGCAGCGCTCGTATTGTGTGCCATTGCAGCGCTGGCGCTTCCGGCTCGCGCCGAAATACCCCTCTCCGGCACCTTTACCGCTGATCGGGCCTGCCCGGCGCTGCAATCGATCTCCCGCGAAACCAATCCGGGCAATGTCATCCTGACGCCGGGCGAAAATTATGAATTGCTGGCGGGAAACAAAAGTCCACCATCGCATCTGCGTATCGTCGTGCCCGGCGCCAGCCCGGCACAGCGCTGGGTCGCGGTCAATTGCGGCAAAGGTCCGGCGCTCGCTGTCAGCGAGCCCGAAGCCAGGCCCGCTGCCCAATCCTATCGCGGCACCCAATATATTCTCGCCGTGAACTGGCAGCCCGCCTTCTGCGAATTGAACAGCCGCACGCGCGAATGTCGCGACCAGCGCCCCAATGCGTTCGAAGCCACCAATTTCACCCTGCATGGGCTCTGGCCGCAGCCGCGTGGCAATGAATATTGCGACGTGTCCAATCGCGACCGCATTGCCAGTCAGGACAATCGCTGGCGCGAGCTACCGCCGCTCGATCTCACCATCGCCCAGCGCCGCGATCTCGATATGGTCATGCCGGGCAGCCAATCGGGCCTCGACCGCCATGAATGGGTCAAGCACGGCTCATGCTATGATGGCGGCCAGCGCGAATATTACGCCGATTCGCTCGATCTGATGCTGGCGCTCAACGCTTCCCCCGTTGCCGAGCTGTTTGCGGCCAATATCGGCAAGCGCCTGACCCTCACCGAGATACGCGGCGCCTTTGACCTGGCCTTTGGCGCAGGAGCCGGTGAACGTGTGGCCATCAATTGTGCGCCGGACGGCAATCGCACGCTGATCACCGAATTGCGCATCGGCCTCACCGGCGACATCACCGGCCCCGACGACTTCGCCGCCCTGCTTCTCGCCGCCGATCCGGCCGAGGCCAATTGCCGTTCCGGGCAGGTGGATGCCGTGGGCTTGCGCTAAGCCTAAAGCGCCACGTCGAGCCGTTCCCGCAGCGCCAGCAATTCATGGCGCAGGGCGTCGGCCGCTTCATCGCTCAGGCCGGTGCCCTTCATGGCGGCGAGCGGCACCGATTCTGCCTTGGCTTTCAATGCCTTTCCCTCGGCTGTCAGCCTGATACGCACCTGCCGCTCGTCATCCTCGTCGCGCCGCCGCGTCACCAGCCCCCGCGCCTCCAGCCGCTTGATCAGGGGGGTAATGGTTCCAGAATCGAGGAACAAACGCTCGCCCAGCGTCTTTACACTGATGTCATCCCGTTCCCACAACACGAGGAACACCAGATATTGCGGATATGTCAGGCCCAGAGCTTCAAGCCGCGGTTTGTAAAAGCGGGTAAAGGCGTGTCCAGCTGAATAGACCGCAAAACACAGCATCTGATCGATCGTCGCCATCGGCTTTTCGGCCATTCTCAATCCCCGGAAATCCATCAGTGTAAACTAGCATGTAAAATTATATTGCACGCAATTTAATTGTGCAATATACATCTCTTGTCCAACCAGGGAGCTGATCCATGAGCATCAAGTCCGCAGTCTATACCGCCCACGCCCACACCACGGGCGGCCGCACCGGCACCAGCAAGACCGATGACGGCCGCCTTGAAGTCACGCTCGACACACCCAAATCCATGGGCGGCAATGATGGCCCCGGCACCAATCCGGAACAGCTTTTCGCCGTCGGCTATTCCGCCTGCTTCCTTGGCGCACTCAAGGCTGTTGCGCGCGGCGAGAAGGTGAAAATTCCCGACGAAACCAGCATCGACTCCGCAGTATCCTTCGGTGACAACGCCAACGGCGCCGGCTTCAATATTGCCGTTGAGCTCAAGGTCGCCATTCCCGGCCTCGACAAGGCGCAAGCACAAGACCTGGTGCAGAAAGCCCACCAGATCTGCCCCTATTCCAACGCCACGCGCGGCAATGTCGATGTGACGCTGACCGTCGCCTGAGCGGAAGCGGCAATCCGTTAACGATTGTCCTTCACCCACCCGAAAGGGCGGCAGACTAGGCTGAGTCCAACAATGGAGCCATCATGTCCGCCGCCCTCGTTTTATCCGGCCTCGCCAAGTCCTTCGACCGTCCCGTGGTCAAGGGCGTCGATCTCACCATCGGCGCCGGTGAGTTCTATGCGCTTCTCGGCCCCAATGGCGCGGGCAAGACCACGATATTGCGGATGGTGGCGGGTCTCCTGAAACCCGATGCAGGGTCCATTTCCATCTTCGGAGTGGATGCGCTGGCCGATCCGGTTGCCGCCAAACGCCTCATGGCTTGGGTCTCGGACGAGCCCATGGTTTATGACCGGCTGACCCCGCTCGAATATCTCGAATTCGTTGCCGGTCTCTGGCAGGTCGAGCCGGAGCAGGCCCGACAATCGGCGCAAGAGTTGATCGACTGGCTGGGGCTTGCGCCGCACGCCAATGAATTATGCGGCGGCTTTTCCAAGGGCATGTTGCAGAAGGTCGCGCTGGCCGGCGCCCTCGTCCACGACCCCAGGCTGATCATCCTCGACGAACCCCTCACCGGCCTCGATGCCGGCTCCGCCCGTCAGGTCAAGGACGTGCTGCGCCAAAGAACCGCTGCAGGCGTTACCGTCATCATGACCACCCATATTCTCGAAGTGGCAGAACGGATGGCAGAGCGCATCGGCGTCATTGCCGAAGGGCGCCTCATCGCCGAGGGCAGTCTGGGCCAGCTACGCGCACGCATCGGCCGGGAAACCACGCTTGAGGAAATCTTCCTGACGCTGGTGGCGGAAGGCCACGACGCAGCATGAATATGGCGTCCCTGGCCTGGCTGGCCCGCCACGAACTGCGCCTGACCTGGCGCGAATGGATGGCCCTGATGACCGGCGGCAAGCGTAGCAGGCTCGCCGGCTGGATCATCGGTGGCCTTTCCATCTATGGCTTCATCACCCTCATCGCCTGGTTCGCCATCAAGCCCTGGATCGATGCCGGCGCCATCATCGACAAGCAGACCCTGCTAGTGATTTCCGGCATGGGTCTCTTGTTCTGGGCGGTCACGCTGTCGCAGGCGCTCGAAGCCGTAACCCGCGTCTATTACACCCGCTCCGATCTCGATCTCATCCTCTCTTCGCCCACCCCCTCCACCCGCATTTTCGTTATCCGCGCCGGCGCGGTACTTCTCAGCACTTTCGCCCTGGGCGCATTGCTGATCAGTCCCCTGATCCTTTCGCTGGTGTTGCAGGCGGGCTGGCGCTGGCTTTCTGCCTATTTGCTGTTGGCCGCGCTGGCCGCTCTTTCCGTCGCCATCGCCATGTCCACTACCCGGCTGCTATTCCACCTTGCCGGCCCGAAACGTACGCGTCTCCTGGCCCAGATTGTCGCCGGTATTGTCGGCGCCGGTTTCGTCATCGGCATCCAGGCCGCCGCCATCCTGTCGCATGAAGGATTTTCGCGTTTCGCCTTCTTTCAATCCAGCGACATCCTCGAAGCCGCGCCCGATGAAGCTAACCTGCTCTGGCTCCCCGCGCGCGCTGCCATGGGCGATATGGGAGCCGCATTCCTCATCCTCGCGATCGCACTCGCCGTCTTCGCGCTGATAGTGGGGCTCATCGCTCCCAGCTATGGGCGCCTCGCCACCGCCGCCGCCGGGCTCAACCATGTCCGCGCCCAGCGCCGCCCCGCTCGACAGGCCTTCCGGTCCATGAGCCAGCGACAGGCGCTACGCCGCAAGGAATGGAAGCTGCTCCAGCGCGATCCATGGCTCTTGTCGCAGACGCTGATGCAATTGCTCTATCTGGTCCCACCCGCGCTGCTGCTCTGGGTCAATTATGGGGCCGGCGAGGGCGCTTTTATCGTGGTCGTTCCGGTTCTGGTCATGGCGGCCGGACAATTGGCCGGCGGCCTCGCCTGGCTCGCAATTTCGGGTGAAGATGCGCATGACCTCGTCGCCACCGCCCCGATACCTCCCGCCACCATCCTGCGCGCCAAGGTGGAGGCCGTGCTGGCAATCATCGCACTTGCCCTCGCCCCGGTGCTCGTACTTCTGCTCTTTGCCTCATGGTCCATGGCGCTGATCACCGCCATCTGCGCCGGATTGGCCGCGAGTTCCGCCACCGCCATTCAGCTCTGGTTCCGCGTCGTTGCCAAACGTTCGATGTTTCGTCGCCGCCAGACCGCGTCGCGCGCAGCCACCCTCAGCGAAGCCTTTTCATCCATCCTCTGGGCCGGAACCGGCGCGCTTTGGGCCGCTGGCTCGCCTTTGGCCATTCTGCCCGCGGCTCTGGCATTGGGCGTACTCGGTTTTGCCCGTCTCGTCGCGCCAAGGCCCGTCTGACATTGCTCCCTAGGGCTTCAGCGCCATCGGCACCGGCGGCGGCGCCTGGATGACGCTGATCCGCACCCGTTCATTGGCGGCCATATAGGGATCGTTGGGGAAGAATGGCTCGTCCGTGGCCCGCCCGATCACGGACTTGATGCGGTCGTCGCTGAGGCCAAATTCACCCAGTGTGGAGCGCACCACATTTGCCCGGTCCGCCGATAATTCCCAAGGGCCGTAGCGCGGATTTTCATACCGTCCGCCCGCCGCGGTATGTCCGGAAATATTCAACTGCGAATTGAGTTGCTGCAAGATCGGCCCGATAGCGGCAAGAGCCACCCGCGTAACCTCCGTCGGATATTTCGAGCCCTCGGGGAACATCGGCCGGCCCTGCTGGTCCATGATCTGGATGTCGAGGCCATCTTCCGTCTTCTCGACCAGCAGATTATCCATGAACGGGGTCAGCTCCGGCAACGCCTGCCATGCTTGCTTGATGCTGGCGGCAGCGCTGTGGAATGCCTGATCCTGTTCCGAGCTGAGATTGACGTCGTTATCGCTGCTGGCGCTCTGCCCGCTGCCACTGTCTCGCGTCACCCCACCGACATTGTTGTCGGTAGTGCCCTTGTCCGCGCTTTGCGGCGAGGCCTCCACATCGGTGATCACGTCAGCCGACGAACCCGACATCATGCTGCCCGAATTGTCCATCGCCGTTCCACCCAAAATGCCGCCGGAACCGGACGTCGAATTGCTGGCCGAGGTGGGCGCGAAATAATCGGCCAGCCCTTCCTTCTGCTCCGGCGTGGTCATGCTGATCAGCCACATGAGCAGGAAGAAGGCCATCATCGCCGTCACGAAGTCGGCATAGGCGATCTTCCAGGCGCCACCGTGATGGGCGTGCTTGTTCTTCTTGATCTTCTTGATGATGATCGGCTGATCGTAGTTCGCCATTCTGGCTTACTTTCTCGGGACGCTTCAGGCAGTGGCCGGCAGGTTCGCCGTGGCAGCCTCGACTTCGTTGAAGGTGGGGCGCACTTCGCTCATCAGCGCCTTGCGGGCGAATTCGATTGCCATCACCGGCGGCTGGCCGCCGATATGGGCGAGCAGGCCGACCTTGAGCGCCAGGTAATATTTAGATTCCGCCTCAAACGTATTCTTGAGCGACTGTGCCATCGGCCCGAAAAAGCCATAGGCAACGAACACGCCGAAAAATGTGCCCACCAACGCGCCGCCGATCAGGTGGCCGAGCACCTCGGGCGGCTCCGTAATCGCGCCCATGGTCTTGATCACGCCCAGGACGGCGGCGACGATGCCCAGCGCCGGAGTGCCGTCGGCGAGCGCCTGAACCGAGGCGACCAGACGTTCCTGCTCCTGATGGTGAGTTTCCAGTTCCTCATCCATCAGCATGTCCATTTCATGCACATTATTGGACCCCATAGTGACCATGCGCATGTAATCGCACACGAATTCCACCGCATGATGGTTCTTGGCGAAGGTAGGAAAGGCGTTGAACAGGGTGGAATTTTTTGGATCTTCGATATGCGCTTCGATCCCCAGAATGCCCTTCTGCTGGATCAGCTTGTACATTGAATACTGCATGCCCAGCAGCTCGACATAGGCCGCCTTGGTATATTTGGGGCCCTTGAACATGACCCCGAACATATAGGGCACCGCTTTGAGCACGGGCGAACCATTGGCGATGATGAAAGCGCCGATCGCCGCGCCCAGAATGATCACGAATTCAAAGGGTTGCCAGAGCACTTCCACGTGCCCGCCCATGGCCGCATAGCCACCAAAGACGCTGCCGAAGACAACGATGATACCGATGATCAGACGCATGAACTCAATACTCGCATTCGAACGCATTCTGCGTTTTCGGGACCATCCAGTCCCGCAGACGAGTAGCCATATTGCGCGTCACAGGCTTAACAGCGCGTGTATTTGGGACTGTGGGTCGGTAAATCTCTCTGCGCAGCAATGGCTTCGTGCGAGCGGAAGGAGATGGAGCGTTCCCGCCGGCCCCTTATGGGTCAGGCCGGAACGCTCCGCCAACACATTCAGACGGTTCCGCGTTGCTTGCGGATCGTCACCACCTTGTCCACATCCGCCGCCGAATGACGCTCGTGCAATTGCTCATCTTCCGGTCCGTGCCCCGTATTGACGCAGCGCCCGCGCTTGACCGGTTCGCGCGCATCTACCTGCCGTGCCCAACGCAGGACGTTCTTGTAGCTGGCGACGTCAAGAAATTCTGCAGCGTTGTAAGACCGACCCAGAGCCAGTCCGCCATACCAGGGGAAAATCGCCATGTCGGCGATCGAATATTCGCTGCCGGCGATGAATTCATGATCGGCCAATTGCCGATCCAGCACGTCGAGCTGTCGCTTGGTTTCCATCGCATAGCGGTTGATCGGATATTCCAGCTTTTCCGGGGCATAGGCATAGAAATGGCCAAAACCGCCGCCAACGAAGGGCGCGCTGCCCATCTGCCAGAACAGCCAGTTCATCGTCTCGGCGCGCTTGGCAACGTCCTTGCTGAGGAACGCGCCGAACTTGTCCGCCAGATAGACCATGATCGAGCCGCTTTCGAACAGGCGGATCGGCTCGGCCGGACCGTAATCGATCATGGCCGGAATTTTGGAGTTCGGATTGATGGCGACAAAACCGGAACTGAACTGGTCGCCCTTGCTGATATTGACCAGGTAGGCGTCGTATTCCGCATCGTGCCCGGCCGCCAGCAATTCTTCGAGCAGAATGGTCACCTTCTGCCCATTGGGCGTGGCCAAGGAATGCAGCTGGAGCGGATGGGCGCCGCGCCGCAGCGCCGCCTCATGCGTGGGTCCGGCTATGGGCCTGTTGGTGCTGGCGAAAGCCCCGCCATTGGATTGATCCCAGGTCCAGACTTTGGGCGGCACATATTCAGTCATCAAGCAGGCTTTCTGTGTTGCGTCAGTTCCGGCGACATCTTCATCGCCTTCTGCCGATATAAGCACAGTTCGAACCATAGGTAACCCTGTTCAGAGCGAACTGGACAGCTATCGCGCCCCCGGCTAAGCCTCCGCCATGACATCCGCTCCCTTTGACATCTTCCTCGTCGCCACTCCCGGCCTCGAAATCCCCATGGCCGAGGAAGCCCGCGAGGCCGGGTTTTCCGGGGTACAGGTCATCGATGGCGGCGTCGCCTTCCAGGGCCATTGGTCCGATGTCTGGCGCGCCAATCTGGTCTTGCGCGGCCCCACCCGTATCCTGGCCCGCCTCGCAGCGTTTCGCGCCGTGCACCTGGCCCAGCTCGACAAGCGCGCCCGCAAACTCGACTGGGCGGGTTTCCTGCGGGCAGATATGCCGGTCCATGTCGAAGCCAGTTGCAAACGCTCGCGCATTTATCATGCCGGCGCCGCCGCGCAGCGGGTCGCCCGAGCCATAAGCGACACTATCGGCGCGCCCATCAGTGACGATGCCGGCCTCCGGGTCATGGTGCGCATCGAGGACGATCTGGTCACGATCAGCGTCGATACGACCGGACCATCCCTGCACAAGCGTGGTTTCAAGGAGGCAGTCAGCAAGGCCCCCATGCGCGAAACCATGGCAGCCATGTTTCTGCGCCAATGCGGTTTTAGCGGGGACGAGCCGCTGCTTGATCCGATGTGCGGCTCGGGCACATTCGCCATCGAGGCCGCCGAAATCGCCCTCGGCCTTCCCCCCGGTCGGGAACGTGGTTTCGCGTTCGAACAATTGCCCGACTTCGACCCTGCGGCTTGGGCCAGCTTGCGCGCGCCCGCACCGCCGCGCGCCACGTCTTTCCTGTTCCATGGCTCGGACCGCGACCCCGGCGCCATCCGCATGGCCGAGGACAATGCGCGGCGCGCCAGCGTCGATGCCGTCACCCGTTTCCAGACCTGCTCCATTGAAGACCTGACGCCGCCGGAGGGCAGACCGGGTCTTGTCATCGTCAATCCGCCCTATGGAGCGCGCATCGGCAGCAAGGGCCCGCTGATCGGTCTGCACCGTACGCTGGGCAATGTGCTCAAGGCTCGCTTTCAAGGCTGGCGCGTCGGTATCGTCACCGCCGACCGCCAGCTCGCCCAGGCGACTGGCCTCGTCTTCGAACCCGTGTTGCCCTCGGTGCTGCATGGCGGCATCCGCGTGGCGCTCTACCGCACGTCGCCGCTCTGAGCCTGCGGTTCAGAACAATTTGAACCAAATGCTAACCATGATGGCAGCCATGCAGTGGGCGCGTGCAACCAAAGCCCTCGCCAATCTCTTGCCCACCTAGATGAAATTCATGCTGGAAGGGATTGCGCCCATGGCCCGCCTCTCGCGAATCCTCGTGGTCGAAGACGAGGTTCTGCTCCTGCTCGATCTGATCGACAATCTCGCCTTGCGTGGCTTTGACGTCGTGCCGGTCAGTACCGCGCGCGACGCGGTGAGCCTGCTCGACACCGACATCGACGCCCTCATTACCGATATCGAACTGCCCGGCGCCTATCATGGCCTGCAATTGGCGCGGCTCGCCGCCGACCAACGCCCCGGCCTGCCAATAATCGTGGTCTCGGGCGGCGTGCGCCCCTCAGAAGGCCAATTGCCCGCCGGCGCCAACTTCTTCCCCAAGCCATATCGCATCACCGACATTCTGGCGGCCCTCGAACGCCGCAGGAGCGCCCTGGCCGCCTGACCTGAAAATTTTGTGATCAGCCAATAGAGGAACGCTCCTTCCCCCCTCACGTTGATGAAATGACAACAATTCGAAGGAGACGTCACATGGATTGGAACCGCATCGAAGGCGGCTGGAAACAGTTCGCAGGCAAGGCCAAGGAGCAATGGGGCAAGCTCACCGACGATGACATTGTCCAGATCAACGGCAATCGCGAGCAGCTCGAAGGCAAGATCCAGGAGCGCTATGGCAAGGCCAAGGACGAGGTCCGCAAGGAAATCGACGATTGGTCCGGCCGCATGCACTAAGTAGCCGCCTCCCTTCAGAAGGCCCGGTCCGCGACCGGGCTTTCTGCCGTCCGGCTTTCGCTGCTACATATTGCATCATCAAAGTGAGGACCATGTCATGGCCGGCCATCGAATTTATGCAACCAGCGTCGCCAGCGTCTATCCGCTTTATGTCAGCAAGGTGGAGCGGAAGGGCCGCACCCGGTCGGAAGTCGATGACATCATCTTCTGGCTGACCGGACATGATGAGGCCTCGCTTGCGGCCGAACTGGCCGGAAATACCAATTTCGAGGATTTCTTTGCCCGCGCCCCCAGGCTTAACCCCGCGCGTTCCCTGATCAAGGGCACGATCTGCGGTGTCCGCATCGAGGAGATCGAGGAAGATACGATGCGCGAAATCCGCTATCTCGACAAACTCGTGGACGAATTGGCCAAGGGCAAGTC
This sequence comes from Devosia faecipullorum, assembly GCF_015158295.1. Taxonomy (GTDB): domain Bacteria; phylum Pseudomonadota; class Alphaproteobacteria; order Rhizobiales; family Devosiaceae; genus Devosia; species Devosia faecipullorum. Next base: position 944,674 of record NZ_JACDXV010000001.1, read on the forward strand.
AATGGAAAAAATTCTGCGCGCCTGACTGTCCTCGGATCTGCAAACAACCCAAGCTCCCCCCTTCCCTTCCGCGCGCTCTTCCGCTAAACCGCCCGCTTAACCACCATGTTCGGTCTCTTCCCCCGCGCTGCCGTGCTCAACGGCCACGTGGGTTTCGCGCGGACGGGTGTGTCCGGGCGATTCTCCCCTCGCCCGCCTATAATGAAATATAGCCAGAGCGAGCCCCCTATGCCGAAGCGTACCGACATCAAATCGATCCTCATCATCGGCGCGGGCCCCATCATTATCGGGCAGGCTTGCGAATTCGACTATTCGGGCACTCAGGCCTGCAAGGCGCTCAAGGAAGAGGGCTACCGGATCATTCTGGTGAACTCCAATCCGGCGACGATCATGACCGACCCCGATCTGGCCGACGCCACCTATATGGAGCCGATCACACCCGAGGTCGTGGCCAAGATCATCGAGAAGGAGCGCCCCGACGCGCTGCTCCCCACCATGGGCGGGCAGACCGCACTGAATTGCGCCCTGTCGCTGCGCAAGATGGGTGTGCTGGAAAAATTCGGCGTCGAGATGATCGGCGCCACCGCCGAGGCCATCGACAAGGCCGAGGACCGCGAGCTGTTCCGCGACGCCATGAAGAAGATCGGGCTTGAAACCCCGCGCTCCATGCTCGCCCATAACAGCATCGAAGCGTTGCAGGCTCTCGAAGTCATCGGCCTGCCCGCCATCATTCGCCCCAGCTTCACCCTGGGCGGCACCGGCGGCGGCATCGCCTATAACCGCGAGGAATATCTCGCGATCTGCGAGAGCGGCATCGACGCCTCGCCCACCAATGAAGTTCTGGTCGAGGAAAGCGTGCTCGGCTGGAAGGAATACGAGATGGAGGTTGTCCGCGATAAGAAGGACAATTGCATCATCATCTGTTCCATCGAGAACATCGATCCGATGGGCGTCCATACCGGCGATTCCATCACCGTCGCCCCGGCCCTGACGCTGACCGACAAGGAATACCAGATCATGCGCGACGCCTCGCTGGCCGTCCTGCGCGAGATCGGCGTGGAAACCGGCGGCTCCAACGTCCAGTTCGGCATCAATCCGGCTGACGGCCGCATGGTCGTCATCGAGATGAACCCGCGCGTGTCGCGCTCCTCGGCGCTGGCCTCGAAGGCCACCGGCTTCCCCATCGCCAAGGTCGCCGCCCGTCTCGCCGTGGGCTACACGCTCGACGAGCTGGAAAACGACATTACCGGTGGTGCCACCCCGGCCAGCTTCGAGCCATCCATCGACTATGTCGTCACCAAGATTCCCCGTTTCGCCTTCGAAAAATTCCCCGGTGCCGACGATCGCCTGACCACCTCGATGAAGTCGGTCGGCGAAGCCATGGCCATTGGCCGCACCTTCCAGGAATCGCTGCAAAAGGCGCTGCGCTCGCTCGAAACCGGACTTACCGGCCTCAATGAAGTGGGCATTCCCGGTCTCGGCGAAGGCGATGACAAGAACGCCATCAAGGCTGCGCTCGGCACGCCCACGCCCAATCGCCTGCTGCATGTCGCCGAAGCCATGCGGCTGGGCGTTTCCAACGAGAACATTTTCGAAGCCTGCAAAATCGATCCCTGGTTCCTCGAACAGATGCGCGGCATCGTCGACATGGAAGAGAAGGTTCGCGAAAACGGCCTGCCGCAGGACGCCGCCAATCTGCGCCTGCTCAAGTCCATGGGCTTTTCCGACGCCCGCCTCGCCCAGCTCGCCGGTCTCAAGGCCTCCGACGTCCGCAAGCTGCGCCACACCCTCGAAGTGCGCCCCGCCTATAAGCGCATCGATACCTCCGCGGCCGAATTCGCTTCGCCCACCGCCTATATGTATTCGACCTATGAAGTGCCCTTTGCGGGCCAGGTCGAGGACGAGGCCCGCCCCTCCGACCGCAAGAAAGTGGTCATCCTCGGTGGCGGCCCCAACCGGATCGGCCAGGGCATCGAGTTCGACTATTGCTGCTGCCATGCGGCCTTCGCGTTGGCCGATGCCGGTTACGAGACCATCATGGTCAATTGTAACCCAGAAACCGTTTCGACCGACTACGACACCTCCGACCGTCTCTATTTCGAGCCGCTGACCGAGGAAGACGTCATCGAAATCCTGCTCACCGAAAAGCAGAACGGCACGCTCCACGGCGTCATCGTCCAGTTCGGCGGTCAGACTCCGCTGAATCTGGCCGAAGCCGTGCAGAAGGCCGGTGTAGCGATCCTGGGCACCCAGCCCGACGCCATCGACCTCGCCGAAGACCGCGACCTGTTCATGAAGCTGCTCAACCGTCTCGAGCTGACCCAGCCCAAGAACGGCATTGCCTATAGCCTTGAACAATCCCGCCTCGTCGCCGAGCGCCTGGGCTATCCGCTGGTCATTCGCCCCTCCTACGTGCTGGGCGGGCGCGCTATGGCCATCGTTCATTCGGCCAAGGAATTTGAACTCTATGTGCAGGACACCCTGACCGGGCTGGTTCCGCCCGATATCCTGCTACGCTATCCCAACGACAAGACCGGGCAGATCAATTCCGTCCTCTCCGACAACCCGTTGCTGTTCGATGCCTATCTCTCGGGCGCCACCGAAATCGACGTGGATGCGCTTTGCGATGGCGAAGACGTCTTCGTGGCCGGCATCATGGAGCATATCGAAGAGGCCGGCATTCACTCCGGCGACAGCGCCTGCACCCTGCCCCCGCGCACCCTGCCGCCTGCCATCATCGACGAGTTGAAACGCCAGACCCGCGAACTGGCCTTTGCGCTCAAGGTCGGCGGGCTGATGAACGTGCAATTCGCCTATAAGGATGACACGATCTATCTGATCGAAGTGAACCCCCGCGCCTCCCGCACTGTGCCCTTCGTGGCCAAGGTGATCGGCGAACCCATCGCCAAGATCGCCTCCCGCATCATGGCCGGTGAAAAGCTCTCGAGCTTCGGCCTCGTCGAAAAGTCGCTCAAGCACATTGCCGTCAAGGAAGCCGTCTTCCCGTTCAACCGCTTCCCCGGCGTCGATACGGTTCTCGGCCCGGAAATGAAGTCCACCGGCGAAGTCATAGGCCTCGATCGCGATTTCGCCATGGCCTTCGCCAAGTCGCAGATGGGCGCCGGCCAGAAAGTACCGACCTCGGGCAAGGCCTTCATCTCGGTGCGCGATGCCGACAAGGAGCACATCGTCGACATGGCCCGCCATCTGGTCGAATGCGGCTTTGAAATCCTGGCCACCGGCGGCACGCAGCGTTATCTCAGCGACAACAATGTCCCGGCCACCAAGATCAACAAGGTGCTCGAAGGTCGCCCGCATATCGTCGATTCCATGAAGAATGGCGGCGTGCAGCTGGTGATCAACACCACGGACGGCCTGAAATCGATCAGCGATAGCCGCGACATCCGCCGCACCGCGCTACTGTCGAAAATCCCCTACTACACCACCATCGACGGCGCCCTCGCCGCCGTGGAAGGTATCGTCGCCCTGCACAATGGCAGCCTAACGGTCCGGCCCCTGCAGGACTATTTCGCCGCCTGATTTTCTACTGGCGGGCTTCCGGCCCGCCAGTCATCTCCCGTTCAGATAGCGGCCCGTAAGACGGCCTTGTTGAATATTCGGGGGACGACATGATCCGCTACACCATTATCCTGGCCGCGCTGCTCGCAACGACCGGCCTTGCCACTGCCCAAACCATTGACGAGCAGATCGCCAGCTTCATCGGCGGCAAGGGCTTCGTCTTGCAGTCAGCGGATCACCTTGAGATGGAATTGGCCAATCTCTGGCTCGATGACAGTGCCATGTCGCCGGGCGGTCTCGTCGGTCCCATCGAAAAGGCCATGATGATCGCCGAGGGCGCTATTCCTTCGATCCGGACCCGCACCGCCATTGCCTATGGGCAGATCATCGACAACGAAGACGGCGCGCCGGCTCCCTACAGCTTCATCGAAGTGCGCCACTACAATTTCGGCCCCATCATCCATGCCGAAACCGCCGACGCCTATGGCGAGGAAAACACTGCCGACATCGCCGAATTCGGCCTTGGCAATCATATGGCCTGGCGCTTCGTCTTCCGTCCGGTCATGGGACACAGCGCCATGCTTCTCGATGCCAGCAGCCGCGTCATCACCGATGACGATGCCTCCGATGACGATTGCAACGGCGTGCCTTGCCTCGATTCCGGGTCAAGTCCGGACGAGGTGGCGCAATGGCAGGTCATCAATGGCAAGCTCCCCACCTGGCCGCCACTCTATCCTACCGAGGCCAACGAAGTGACCGCGCCGGCTTATGCCATTTCCCAGCTCGCCGTCCTCGGCTTCTGGGCCAATGCCGAGAGCGGCCATTATCAATGGACCGATGGCGAGCACCCCGAGGCGGCGCGCGGCTACGAGCCCTATCGTTTCATCGCCATCGACCGCAATCTGGGTCAGGAATTTGCCATCGACGCCGTCTGGCGCGAAACCGCGCTCAACGATGACGCGCTCGCCGCTATCTCGTTTCGGCAGCTCGACATTGCCGGCGACATCACGCTGATGCGCGCCGCGGAGCCACGCTAGACCGCGACCTTCCGGCTGATCCGCGGCAGGCCCAATGCCACCACCCTCAGTCCCTCGCGCCGCAGCACCAGCACCAGCGCCAGAGACCGGCAGCCCATGGCTGCGGCGCTGGCCATGGCCGCGCCCATGATGCCGAAAGACGGCACCAACGCGAACGCCAGAACGGCGATGACCACCAGCACGATCAGCGCCACCAGCAGCCCTTCGCGCTGCCGGCCCAGCACGATCAGCGCCTCCCCGGCCTGTCCTGCCATGGCCCGCACCACCATGCCCAGGCCCAGCACGACCATGACACCATAACCGGCGACGAAGTCCGGCCCGAACGCGCCCAGCAGGAACGGCCCCGCCAATAGGGCCAGCGCTACGCTGGCCAGCGTCGCCCAGAAGGTCAGCCTTGTATTGTGGAGGATGCTGTCTTGCAGATCGGCGCGGGATTTGCCGGCAAGGTCCAGCGCAAAGCGCCGTCCGGCCACCAGCGTCATCGCATAGGCGACGAACCCCGCTAGCGCCAGGCTGCGCGCCGCCGCGAAATAGATGCCCACTGCGCCCGGCTCCACCAGGAGGCTGAGCACCAGCACATCGCCGTAACCGGCCAGATCGTCCAGCCCCGACAGCAAAAGCAAGGGCAGTGACGCCATCAGCCACAGGCGCTTCTGGCCGGGTCGCGCGCTTTCCCCCTCGGGCGCCAGTGCCTGCAATCGCCGCGCCAATATCAGCGCCAGCATGGCCGTCACCAGCGCCATCGAGCCGATCAGCACCCCGCCAACGACCGGCAGGCTCAGAACCACGCCCGCCGCGCTGAGCGCCAGACAGATAAGCCCGATCAATATGGGTCGCAGGACATAGACCGGCAAAGCAGCCAGCCGGAACCAGCCAAAACTGCGCGCCACCCCTTCGAGATAATATTCCATGCCGAGGAACGGCAGGCCCAGAGCCACCAGCAGCACCATCAGGCCCGGACCATCCGAAATGCCGATGCCCAGCGCCACGCCGATGGCGGCAAGCATCAGCACGAGGCTCGCCCCGACCACCACCGACAATCCGAACCGCCAATAATTCCGCAGGGCCGAGCTCCGCCCCCGCACATGATAGCGCGGCAGGAAGCGAATGCTGGATTCGGCAAAACCCAGCGCGGCAAAGCTCCCCAGCGCCAGCATCCAGGTCCACAGCGTCACGAAGCCGCCATAGCCATCGGCCGGCATCAGCCGCGCCAGCAGCACCTGCATGGCAAAAACGAGGCCCGCGCTCAGCACACGGATAAGGATGGCGATTGCGGCGTCCAGCATCCTGGGACGCTTCAGATGAAAAGCAGCAGGCAGACGGCGGGCCGCAACAGATTGGCCGCCCGGTCCATCATGGACGGCAGCCAGCCATGCAGCTTTTTCAGCGCCGGCCGCAGCCTCGGCAACCACGCCAGCGTGTAAAAACGCCCGCGCCAGCTCAATGCCTCGGCGCGGCTATTCACCGTCAACGATTTATTGGCCCAACTTGCCTTGTAATCGGCCATGTTGATCAAGAGGTCATAGGCGCCGGCATCCCGGTCGATCAGCCAACCGACGGTCATGTCCATCTGCACCTTGCCCGGTGACAGATCGCGCAAGTCCCAATCGAAACCGCCGATATAGGCATAGTAGTGGCGCTGCTGAAGAAAGCCCAGTTCCAGCGCCACCACACGCTCGCCGGCTTTCAGCACCGAAAGACAGGCCCCGCTGAGCCTGCCCTCATCGCCATGCAACGAGGCCAGGAAATCTTCATATCCCCCCATCGCGAAGCCGGTGCTGAACCGTCCGGTTTCCACCAGCCAACGGCGCTTCATTGCCGCGCATAGCCGCACCAGTGGAGCAAATTGCTCATGATCAGGCCAGATGACCTCAAAGCTCAGTTCCCCCATCCGCGCCAGGTGGTTGCGCCGCCGGTTGCGGTTGCGTTTCTGTAGCTTGCCCAATTGCGCTGCATAGTCCTCGGCCGAGGCAAAGCCGGACAGGTCGAGCATCGAGGCAATATTGGCCGACCCCTCAACTTCCGGTTTGTCGGCCAGGACCGCCGCCAATAGTGAGCCTTCCGGCACCGCGCGCGAAATCGTCACATCGCATTTGGAGGCACGAACGGCGGCGCGCAGCATTTGCGCGATCTGGTTCAGCGGCATGGCGTCCTGCCGCACCAATATGCCGCAATACTGGCTATGCGGCCCGCCCAGCGTTTCCAGCCGCTTGATACCGGCCCGTATGACAATCATGCGGGGCCAGAGCGCGATCAACCGCTCGCCCTGCCAGATCGTCACCACATAGGGTTCATGCATGTCGCCAAACTGCGCCACCCAGTTCCGGCACCAGTCATAGCTCTGGAAATAGGCCAGGGGATCGGCGCAATGGTCTTCGAGCGCGCGCCATGCCTCGGCAATGACCTCGATCTCTTCCAGCGTGCCGAGCACGCGGCTGCTTGTGCTGCCGGTTTCGGGCACCGCACTTCCCCTTCTAGTCGCGGCAAGACTAGCCTCAGAGGCTAAACATGGCGTTGCCGCCATGGGTAAACGAAGCCTTTCCGTTTTGCCTGAGAAAATTCAGTCGCCCTGAAGAGAAACAGGCCGGAATTCCCGCGCCGGGCACTTACGCCGCGACGTCTCCGCCACTGTCGCCGTCATTGGCGGCGCTGAGATCCATGGCCGGCTTGCGCGCCACCACCAGAATCCCGGCAATGGGCGCCCCCCGGTCGAGCCGCAAAATTGCCGTCTCGAACCGCAGCACGTCCAGCCCCGCCACCACCAAAGCGTCGCGCGTGGCCGCGATTCCATGGGCGTAGCGCAGGCTGGGCCGCAGGAATACCGCTTCCTCGCCTTCATGGGCTTCCAGCGAAAACGCCACCAGCCCACCGGGCTTGAGCGCAGGCACCAGCGCCGAGAGCACCGGCGGCAGCGCCCCGCAATAGATCAGCACATCGGCCGCCGTCATCAGGTCCGCTTCCGCCCGCCGGGCATTGAGCGCGGCAACCAGTTCCGCCTTTTGCAGGCTGTCATAAATACCCTTGCGCGCCGTTTCCGCGATCATGGCGGCGGAAATATCGACGCCCTCGAGAATGCCGACCTTTTCGCGTAGCCGCATCCCCATCAGGCCAGTGCCGCATCCGAGATCGAGGGCCTTGTCGAACCAGGCAATACCAAGGTGGGCCATTTCCTCCTCGACCAGGCGATCGAGCATTTCGGGCACCCGATAGCCGAGCTTGCCCAGTAATGATTGCTCGAATTGCGGCGCATATTGATCGAACAGGGCCTCGACATAACCAAGGGCTGTGCCGCCGCCGGCGGGAGCGGCATCATGCGCCGCCAGTTTGAGCCGTGCGCCGAAGAGACCACCATCATCCAGCGCCTCTAGACGCCGCCAGGCGGCAATCGCCGCCGCCGCATTGCCCGCCTTTTCCTGATAGGAGCCGAGCAGATCCCAGCCAGCCGGCCAGGACGGCATGATCTCCAGCGCCTGTTCCATGAGTTCGGCCGCCGCTGCATGATCGCCGCTATCGGCCAGCATGCGTGCATAATCCGCACGCCGGTCGGCAATCGCATCACCGGAAGAAAAGGACGCCCTGCTCAAGACCAATGGCTTTCATGCGTGGCCGGCCCTGTTGGCGCGGCGCGCGGGATTTGCCGCAAGACATGGAAAAACGCAAGCAAAATGCGAATGGACCGCATTGATCGATTTCGCCCTTCCCAAACGCGCCGCTTCCACTAAAATGTTAGCTGTTTCGCGCGCCAGAGGGCGGCCCTCGGCCGCAGCCACGCCGCGACAGTCGTTTCCGTCCCCTCCGGACGGGAATTTTTTAAGATGCGATCGTGTTTTACCTGCAAAACTGTTGTTTTGGCGGGCGCTTTGTCACGACAACACGACATATTGATGCACTCGAAATTTCGCGCTAGGCTTCGCCATCGAATATTGCGGCCGACTGATCTGAAAACGCGAATGCCATTCGCCATTGCTGACGTCATCTTCCGATATTTCGATATCAACCGGGAACCGGCCGGGTGCACGGCAGGACCCGCAACCAGCAGCGACTGCACGAGGGAACGCGCATTATGGCAACTGGCACCGTTAAGTGGTTCAATGGCCAAAAGGGTTATGGCTTCATTCAGCCAGACGAGGGTGGTGCGGACGTATTCGTCCATATCTCCGCCGTCCAGCGTTCGGGCCTTAACGGCCTGGATGAAGGCCAGAAGGTGAACTACGAGATCGTCAAGGACAAGCGGACCGGTAAATCCGCCGCCGACAATCTCACTGCCTCCTGAACCACCAGCGATTGATGTAAGGGGCGTGCCCGGCATCCGGTGCACGCCCTTTTTGTTTTTCCATCATGTTTTGATGGGCCCGAACGATGGCTGCACGTAGCCGCGAACCGTTCCAAACGCCAGCATCCCCACCAGCAACCACAGGAACCCAGCATATATTATGCCGTCCAGCGCTGCTGAATAGCGCCATTGCAGACTACAGATCATGGCAAGGCTTGTTGTTTGCACGAGATATGTCGACCAGACCTTGAAGCGCCAGGTATGGGAGTTTCCAAACTCGCTGGTGTTTCGTTCATTCGCACTTGGCTCCTGCCCTGCCTCCAGGATCAGATCCTCGGGCTGGCCGCCAATTTCCAGAACGGCCCGGTTCTGAAAATATCGATAGCGCGATCGCTCTTCGGTCAGGGACTTGTAGTTCGCCCGGCAAAAACCGAGAAGATAACTCAGCCCAATTACGACATAAAATAGCACAAGAACGACCGGCGCAAACGAAGGCAAAGGGAAAAGGCGGTCGGCATTGGCAATGGCGGTGACCGTACTGACACCGACGCCGGTCCACAGGGCGATTGCAATGTGCCATTCGTTCTTGTGCAACATCGTGGCGCGTTGACGATGCGCCTCGGACGCCCGAAGGTAAATGTCGGCCCGCTCCCTGCCCCCCGTATCGTTCACCCAGCCCCCCAAGCCCGACATGACGAACAATAAACTGCCTCGCTATCAGCGTTTTGTCGAGATGACCAAGTCTAAACGCCTTCCGGTCATCGCCGGAGATTTGGCTCATGATGGCAAACACCTCGGATACGCCGTCTCCGCTGACGCATTTCTTGTGCCGCCACACACTATCTTTGCTGAAATCGGCACGGTCTTGCAGACCACCTCTTGGACTAGGTGGCTGGACAGGATCATCGGCACTGAGTTCGATGACCTGTCGTTTCTTGACTACGAATATGGATGGTACGCCAACGCGCTGATCCGTTCCGGCCATTTTTCCACCGGCATCGATCCATTCCGAATCCGGAAATGGGCTAATTTCGAGCAGGAATTTGTCGACGCCGAAAGCCGCTTTTCGGCCTGCGCGACGTTGCATGACGCGCTTCTAGGAGCCTTGCTGGGCAACAGTGCCGATCGATCGCAAATTCAGCAGGCAGCGGACTTTGTATTGCTTGCCGAGCCAAAGCTCGAAATGCTGGACCGCAAAGCGACATTGTCAATAGTGGCGGACAATTTCGGCAGAGAATTTTTGGACGATCTGATTTTGGCCATTCGCTTCCATCAAGAAACTGGTCAAAAAATAGAAGTACACGTAAAAAAACTACCAATATTCGTATCAGACACCACGATTAACGATTGTGATAGACTGTTGCAATATACACTCAAAAATGAAACAAAACTTTCAGAGGCAATTAACTCGCTCCACAACAACAAGAAATTGTTATTTAAGTGCGATGAATTCTGGTCGTCACCTCTCGGTTTCAGCGAGATCCCGCATGAGATTTTCCAGGCGAGCACAGGAACAATTATCATCAAGGGTGACCTGAACTACCGGCGCGCGATTGATGATGTGGTTGTAGCGGCGGATACGCCCTTCGCTGATTTGCCGTCGCTTCCCAGGCGTCCGCTCCTCTCCCTACGTTCAGTCAAATCCTATTGCCTCGCCGGTGTCGGCTCGCATCAGGTGGATCCGTGGGAATTTCCGATGGATGGCAGCATATTCCTCGCCCAGGAGGTGCCAGCGGCAGGCGGGCACTAGGGGTTCTGTTCTAGCGTGTGGAGAGCCAGGCCTCCTTGAGCGCACCGGCTTGACCGCAACGTGGCAGCGGGGCAAGCTGGCTCCCATCTCCCTGAAAACCTATCGTGAAGCGCTCGCCGAACGAAGCTTGGCAGGAAGAAGTCATGTCGTGCGGCCCTGGACCGCCACTGACAATCAGCAGTTTCGTATCGTGTCGCGGCCGCGAAACCGGCCGCGCACAGGTTTTACTTTTCCGAGCCGATTGGAGGCAGGACCATTATGGACAAGATCCCGATGACGGTGCGTGGGCATCAGGCCCTCACCGTCGAATATGAGCACCGCACCCAAAGCGAGCGCCGCCGGATCATCGATGCCATCTCCGAAGCGCGCGCCCATGGCGACCTTTCTGAAAACGCCGAATATTCCGCCGCCAAGGAACAGCAGAGCCTCAATGAAGGCCGCATCCAGGAACTGGAAGCCATGCTTGCTCTGGCCGAGATTATCGATGTCACCAAGCTGAGCGGGGACAGGGTGAAGTTCGGCGCCACCGTCACCTTCATGGACGAGGATACCGAGGAAGAAAAGATCTACCAGATCGTAGGCGATCCCGAGACTGACGCCTCCGCGGGCCGCATCTCGATTTCCTCTCCCATCGCCCGCGCCATGATCGGCAAGGAAGAAGGCGACGCCTTCGAAGTGGCAGCGCCCGGCGGCGCCCGCAGCTACGAAATCGTCAAGATCGAATATATCTGACCGCCATGCGTGGTCACCCTTTGGCAACGAGCGCCGAGGGTGACCATGCTTCCGGGATCGACCTCTTCAGGCCGGCCCCAAACGATTCGCTAGTCACGTGCGTCGCGTACGCTCCTGGGCCGCCGCTGCCGCAAATTCTCTTGCCGACGCAATATCCTGTGTCTTTCCGGTCTAGCCGCGCCGGCATTCGTCTTGTGCGCGAGACTTGGCCTTGAAACCTGCCCGCTTCGCCCCTTAACTAGAGGCGAGGGAGTGTCCCCGTCTTTTGGAGAAGCCTCGCGATGCACGCGAAAGTCATCATCATCGGCTCCGGTCCTGCCGGTTATACCGCCGCCATCTACGCGGCGCGCGCCATGCTCGAACCGGTGATGATCCAGGGCCTCCAGCCGGGCGGCCAGCTCACCATTACCACCGATGTCGAAAACTATCCCGGCTTCGCCGACGTCATCCAGGGCCCCTGGCTCATGGACCAAATGAAGGCCCAGGCTGAGCATGTCGGCACGAAGATCGTCAGCGACATCATCACCTCCGTCGATCTCGACCGCCGTCCCTTCGTGCTGACGGGCGATAGCGGCGACACCTATACCGCCGACAGCCTGATCATCGCCACCGGCGCGCAGGCCAAGTGGCTGGGCCTGCCGTCCGAGCAGAAATTCCAGGGCTTTGGCGTCTCCGCCTGCGCCACTTGCGACGGCTTCTTCTATCGCGGCAAGCAGGTGCTGGTGGTCGGCGGCGGCAATACCGCCGTCGAGGAAGCCCTGTTCCTCACCAATTTCGCCGAGAAGGTCATCGTCGTGCATCGTCGCGATGAATTCCGCGCTGAGCGCATCCTGCAGGACCGCCTGTTCAAGCATCCCAAGATCGAGGTGCGCTGGAACACCGAAGTGGCCGAAATCGGCGGCGCGCCCATGCCGCCTTCGGTCAACAGCGTCACCCTGCGCAACCGGACCACAGGCGAAACCTATGAGCAGCCGATCGACGGCGTCTTCGTGGCCATCGGCCATGCGCCCGCGACCTCGATCTTTGCCGGCAAGCTCGACATGAAGCCCGGCGGCTATTTGCAGGTGACGCCCGGCACCACCGAGACCAATATTCCCGGCGTTTTCGCTGCCGGCGATGTCACCGACGACGTCTATCGGCAGGCCGTCACGGCGGCGGGCATGGGTTGCATGGCCGCGCTCGATGCCGAACGCTTCCTCGCCGCGCACGAACTGGCCGAAGCGGCGGAATAGGGCGAGGCCGAGATGATTTTGGAAAAGCCCATTCCTGTCACAATTCCTGCGTTCCCATCCGCTAAGGCGGCGAACTTGGTTCGACCCGGCTGAACAGAAGTAGAGAAAGCGTCATGAAAATGCTCGACTGGGACAAGCTTCGGATTTTCCATACGGCCGCCGAGTCGGGCTCTTTCACCCATGCCGCCGAAAAGCTGGGCATGAGCCAGTCTGCCGTGTCCCGCCAGATTTCCGCGCTCGAAGACGATTTGGGGCTGAAGCTGTTCATCCGCCATGCGCGCGGGCTGGTGCTGACCGAAGTGGGCGAGCAATTGTTCCGCACCGCCCATCGCATGCACTGGGAGCTTCAGCAGGTCGAAACCCAGATGTCCGAAAGCCAGGATGTCCCCACCGGCCCCCTGATCGTCACCACCACCGTGGGCATCGGCTCGACCTGGCTGTCCTCGCGGCTCGACGAGTTCTTGAAACTCTACCCGCTGATCCAGCTCGAAATCCGTCTCAACGACGCCGAACTGGACCTGGCCATGCGCGAGGCCGACGTGGCCATCCGCCTGCATCGCCCCAATCAGTCGGAGATGATCCAGCGCAAGCTGTTCACCGTCCACAATTATTTCTATGCCAGCAATTCCTATATCGACGAACATGGCATGCCCAGTTCCGCCGAGGATCTGGACAATCATCGCATCATCAGTTTTGGCGAGCCGGTGCCTTCTTATCTGGGCGACATCAATTTCCTCGAACGCATGGGCCGCTCCGATTCCAGCCCGCGCCGCGCGGCGCTGCGCGTCAACGCCATCTATGGCATGATGCAGGCCTGCCGGGCCGGAATTGGCGTCGCCATGTTGCCCGCCTATGTCACGGAAAAGGAAGACGGCCTGGTCCAGGTTCTGCCCGAAATCGAGCTTCCCGCCTATGAGGCCTATTTCGTCTACCCCCCCGCCCTCAAGAATTCCAAGCGCGTCGGCGTGTTCCGCGACTTCCTCGTCTCCAAAGCGCGTGAATGGAGCTTCTGATTGCCCCGTAGCGGAAATCATGCCGATGGAGCGATTATCGTCATCACCCGGCCGATCCGGGTGATCTATCGATAGGCCCTCATGCCCCGCATCACCACCATCGCCCTCGATGCCGATGACACGCTCTGGCAGAACGAACAATTCTTCCGCCTGACCGAACAGCGCTTCACCACCCTCTTGCGCGACTACACCGACGCGCCGGACCTCACCGAACGCCTGATCGCCGCCACCACGAAAAACCTTGCCTTTTACGGGTTCGGCGCCAAGGGGTTTGCGCTCTCAATGGTGGAAACCGCCCTCGAAGTCACTGACCACAAAGTCCCCGGCACAATCATCGCCGAGATCATGGCGGCAGGACGGGAATTGCTCAATTTCCCTATCGAAACCCTGCCCTATGTCGATCAGGCCCTTGATCAATTGCAGGAACGCTACCGGCTGATTCTCGTCACCAAGGGCGATCTTTTCGATCAGGAGCGGAAACTTGCCGCCTCCGGTCTGGCTGATCACTTCGCCGCCATCGAAGTGGTCTCGGACAAGAATGAAGCCACCTATCGCCGGATTTTCGAGCGCCATACCGAAGGCGCGCGCCACTCCGTCATGGTGGGTAATTCGCTCAGGTCCGATATTTTGCCCGCCATCGCCGCCGGCGCCTGCGCCGTCTATGTGCCCCACGACCTCACCTGGTCCTATGAGCATGCCGAGGAGCCGCAACAGGAACCGCTTTATGCCCGGATCGAGCATCTTGGCCAATTATCGCGCGTTCTGACGGATTTCGAAGCGTTGCCCTGAATCGGCGTCCCGAGACGCTCCATATCTCGACCCTCTGGCGCAAAAAGCGGCAATTGCCCGCCGAATAAGCAGCTATTCCTTCCTCGCCAAATCGCCAATCATTGAAAACATTAACGAATTCCGCTCCACATGCGGAAATCGCATGGCTGACATAACCTAAGGCGGCTTGGCGGACCCAATCATGCGTCCTATATCGCCACTCATCACAGCGGGTGTTTCTCCTCCCTCCCTTGCGTCCGCTGCGTTCCCTCCTGGCAGGCTTGCCCTGTCACTTAGGCCCCGCTCTCCCCTCGAGCGGGGTTTTCTTTTGCCTGCATTCCGCCATGCAAAAATGCATAGCTGACATGTTGGTTTTAGGATTGTCTATCGATCCGGTAGAGTTCATATATCCCCTCGTTGCTGAGGCGCGCTCCGATCTCCTCCTCCCTTCGGACCCCGTATCGCAACAATGAGCTGCGGATCTTCTCCTCCTCCCTTGATCCAAGGCTCACTGGCAGAGCGCATACCCTCCTCCCTTGCTCTCTGCCCCACTTTCGATTTGGCTTCGGCCCAGTCATCAGGCCCTATCTTCGGATAGGGCCTCTTTTTTTGCCCAAACATCCGGCGCTTTCCAGCCTGACTCTTTCTCGGACAGATTGTCGCTGTGCCCGCTGCATGGCTGGCATGACCTCTCATGCATTGCTGACCGGGCAGTCAAAACCTATATTGGCCTTGTCGCTGCGGCGCCGCTCCGTACCTCCTCCCTCGGACCCGCGCTGCCGACAATTGAGTTTGGAACCGTATCCTCCTCCCTCGGTTTTAACTCAACCGGTTGGCCGCCAACCCTCCTCCCTGGCGCCGGCCATTACTAGCGATTTGGCTTCGGCCCTATCAAAGGCTCCAACTTCGGTTGGAGCCTCTTTTTTTTGCGTCCCATTCATTCATCCTGCGAATCTGCATGGCAGCCTTGCCGATTGCGCGTTTGTGATCGAGGCGGCGACGCGGGATAATTCACTCAACGGCGGCGTTCGTGGCGACGCCGCTTCCTCCAAGGTCAGCGGCCCCGGCCGAAGACCTCCGGCCCTGCCCATCCCCTCGGGCGGGGCCTTTTTTCTTGCAGAATGCGCTATTTGCCTGGCAGCTTTTGCCGAGAACCATTCTTTCCCGCCCCAATAAACTGATTTCATTCGTCTTTTGGCGGCATGCCTCTTGCATCGCGCTTCCCATATACTGGGAGACAGGCCATGGTCAGCGTCACATCCACTTCGCCCTACGCCGCCTATCAGAATTATGCGGCTAGCTATTCCGGCACTGCAACATCGTCCACGACGCCGCAGCAGCCGCAGAGCCAGTCAGGCACAGATAGCGCCGCCACTTCGGTCACCCTGTCCGACGATGCCCTTGCTGCCCTGGCGGAGCGGGATTTTGCCGCCGTCCTCGCCGAGGCCCATGCCAAACTCCTCGCCCTGCTCGAGGAAGCAGGCCGCACCAGCCCCGTCAAAGGCGGCAAGCTGGCGCTCGATCTCTCCGGCCTCGATCAGCGCGAGCTTTTCGCCATGTCGAGCGACGCCAGCTTCTCGCCGGATGAGCGCGAGGCCGCCGGGCTCGAAATGCAGCGCCGCTTCGAAGCCGCCCTGTCCGGCCCTGCCGCTATCGCCGAAGTCATCGGCAATTATGTCGGTCTTTACAAAGCCGCCGCTGCCTATCTCGACAGCCTGGGCGCCGAAGAACGCGCCAGCGCCGATTGGAGGGCCGGCCGCGATGCAATTGCCGAGGGCCTGAAGCAGCTGCAAACCAGGCCGGGCACCTTGCCCGATCTCGGCCCCAACGATCCGGTCGCGCTATATCTGGCGCTCACCGAGGCCGGAAAAGGTGTGGAGCCGTCCATGCCCGATCTGGCTTCCAATGCCAGAACGACGCTCGACCGCCTCTATGCCGACGCCCATGCCAGAGGCAAGGTGCCCACCTTCAACCGCAACACCATCGTCGGCCAATATATAGATGTGTCCGGCTTCTCCAGCGGAGCACTATCTTCAATCGTGCTCGACACGGCCGGCCAGTTCAACGCCGAGGAAACCAGCGCAGCCCGCTCGGCGCTTCATGCCCGCAGCGGCGCGACACTCCTTGCCGGTTTCCAGGATGCCAATAAATCCGGTGACCCCACCGCCTTCAGCCGCAACATCATCACCGCCTTCTCGTCCCTCTCCGCCGAGGAAAGACAGGCCGCCGGCTGGTCCGATCAGCTCTATCAGGCGGCCATGCAATCCTATGTCACGACGACCAAGCTGATGGACATGTTCAGCCAATCCACCGGCGGTAATA
This sequence comes from Devosia faecipullorum, assembly GCF_015158295.1. Taxonomy (GTDB): domain Bacteria; phylum Pseudomonadota; class Alphaproteobacteria; order Rhizobiales; family Devosiaceae; genus Devosia; species Devosia faecipullorum. The sequence continues at coordinate 961,320 of NZ_JACDXV010000001.1, forward strand.
ATAGCGGCGCACCAAATCTGGCGAGCTTGCTGGGCGGCATGCAGTAAGCGGGAACCGCGAGGCCGCCAGCGCCATCACTGAATTCCGGCGCAGAAGCCCTGAATGCGCCGCACCGCTTCTTCCAGTTCGGCATTGCTCGCCGCATAGCTGAGCCGGAAATGGCCGGGCAGGCCGAAGGCGGTGCCATGCACCAGTGCCACGCCGGTTTCGTCCAGCAGCGCCATGACGAAATCCTCGTCCGTCTTCAGCGCCGCGCCGCCCGCGCTTTTCTTGCCCAAGAGCCGCTGGCACGACGGGAACACATAAAACGCGCCTTCGGGCGCGAGGCAATCGAGCCCGGTATTGGCGTTGAGCCCGGCCACGACCAGGTCGCGGCGCTGCTGGAACACATCGCGCCAGTCCTTGAGGAAGTCCTGCGGCCCGTTCAGCGCTTCCACCGCCGCCCATTGCGAAATCGACGAAGCATTGGTCGTCGACTGTCCCTGCAATTTGGTCATTGCGGCAAGCAGCGGCCTCGGCCCCGTGCAATAGCCGATACGCCAGCCGGTCATGGCATGCGACTTGGAAACCCCGTTCATCGTCAGGGTTCTGGCCTGCAATGCCGGCTCGACCTGCGCGATGGTCGCGAACGTCCTGCCGTCATAGACCAACACTTCATAAATGTCGTCGGTGAGAATATGCACGTGCGCGTGCCGCATCAGCACCTCGGCCAGCCCCTTCAATTCCTCGGCCGAATAGGCCGCCCCGGTCGGGTTGGACGGCGTATTGAGGATCAGCCACTTGGTCTTGGGCGTGATCGCCGCTTCCAGTACTTCCGGCTTGAGCTTGAACCCGGTCGAGGCATCGGCCACGGCGAATACCGGCTCGGCGCCGCAAAGCCTGACGATTTCGGGATAGCTCACCCAATATGGCACCGGCACCACGACTTCATCGCCGGGATTGAGGGTCGCCATCAGCGCGTTGAAAATGATCTGCTTGCCGCCCGAGCCGACAAAACAATCGGCCGCCGTGACTTCGAGCCCGTTATCGCGGCGGAACTTGGCGGCCACCGCCTCCTTGAGTTCGGCAATGCCATCGACATTGGTATAGCGCGTCTTGCCCTCGTCCATGGCTCGCTTGGCGGCGTCGCGCACATTTTCCGGCGTATTGAAATCCGGCTCTCCGGCGGAAAGCGCGATAATGTCCTTGCCGGCCTCTGCCATCACCCGCGCCTTCTGGCTGATCGCTACGGTCGCCGACGGCGCCACGCGCCCCAATGCCTCGGACAGAAAAGTCATCGTCATCTCCACACCAATTGCGGCATTGATCTAAAGCATCGGGCCGAAAAGTGCGATGCGGTTTTAGGATTAGTCCCATGCACCGGGTCCGGGGCGCCGAACACCCGCGGCGTTGGAGGCGTCGCCACATTTATGCCCTCAAATGACCCCCGCACCTTCATACTCGAACCGCATTGAACTGGTTTCCTTTTGGCGTTGAAGCGAGGATAGCGACGTCGATCCCATGCACATATCTGCGTCTCCCAGACGAAGGAAAATCGGGCTGATCGCCCTGTTCGGCATTCTGGTGCCGGTGTCTGCCGCCATGGCGCTCATGGCCGGCATCACCCCTGCCCTTGCCGCCGACATCGCCCGTCAGCCCGATACACAGGTGGCCGTTTTCATGGTGCCCCTGACCCTTCTGGTTCTGGCCCTGCTCTTCGAAGCCGCCCGTTTCATTCGACGTGGCGCCCTCCCGGCTCAATCTTCCGTTCGACCCGCCCGTCCCCTGCATTGGCCGCAGGATCGGCGCAAAGGCTGAGCGCGCAGACAAGCACTCCCTCCTGACGTACTGGCCGGCAGCTCTGCCGGCCTCTTTTTTAGTGCTGGCCTATTGCCCGGCCCGGCGCTGCGGTCCACACTCATGGCCTATTTGCGAGGAGGATTGACCATGCACGTCGAGAACATCTTGCAGACCAAGGGCGTCGTCGTTCATACGCTCGCCCAGACCGCCACCATTGCCGACGCGGTCGCCCTGCTCAATACCCACAATATCGGCGCTCTGGTCATTACCGGCCATGGCGGTGCCGTTGCCGGCATCCTGTCCGAGCGCGATGTCGTGCGCCTGCTCGGCAAGAATCCGCTGAGCGCGCTCGACACCAGGATCGACGCCTGCATGACCAAGGACGTGGTGACCTGCGAGCGCACGACCCGGATCGCAGATGTCATGGAGCGCATGACCCGCCGCCGCATTCGCCACATGCCCGTGGTCGAGGACGGCGCGCTGGTCGGCATCATTTCCATCGGCGACGTGGTCAACCAGAAAATCCGCGAAGTCGAACACGAGGCCGAGGCGCTGCGCGATTACATCGCCGGCTGATCCCGGCGCGGACCTTACTAAACTTACCAAGTCTTCATGCAGCCGCAAGGTCGCGAAGACTTGGCGTTCCCTAATGTCCTTTGCGTGCCGGATAACCGGTCAATCCCATGCAAAGGATGACGATAGATGAAGATCATTTCGACCCCCGCGATCGTCGCGCTGATGACGGCGACGCTCGGCCTTTCCACCCTGCCTGCCGCTTTTGCCCAAGAGACTATTCAAGGCCCCGACACCGCCCAGACCCAGCCCCGTCATTCCGATGAGCGCGGTTTCCGGCCCGGCGGCAATGGCCACCAACGGACCTTTGGCGGGGGCACCATTCTCGGCCTCGAACGCGGCGCCGAGGCGGTGGAGATCGCCCTTGTCCGCCTCGGCCATCGCCTCGATTTGACCGAGGATCAGGCGGGACTTCTCGACAATCTCAAGAGCGTTTCCCTCGCTGCTGCCGAAGATCTTGCCGCCACTTTCGATACGATCCGCTCCGCTGCCGGCGAAACCGCCGAACGCCCGGATCTCCCAGTCCAGCTGGAAAACCGCATCGCCTTCGACAAGGCGCACCTTGCCGCCCTTGAAAGCGTCCAACCCGCCCTCACCGCCTTCTTCGACAGCCTCGATGATCAACAGAAAGCCGCGCTTGCGCCAGACCGCAGCCCGCGCGCAGACGCCCAGCGCGGTCACGAGAGCCACCGCCACGATTCCAAGCGCCACGAACACACCCCCAGTCGGCGCTGATCCGCGCCACGAAGAACCCCGGCTCTCAACAGCCGGGGTTTGCTTTTCTCCAAAGCTCGACTACCAATTCATGGACCCTAATTAGAGCCGTCCATGACCAAGCTGCCTCTCGATCCCGCCCGCCTCCGCGCCCTTTTTCCCGCCTTTGCCGAACCGCGCCTGGCCGGACAGGCGTTTTTCGAGAATGCTGGCGGCTCCTATACGGTCAAGCCGGTCCTCGATCGGCTAGATCACTATTACCGCGCCAGCAAGGTGCAGCCCTACGGCGTCTATCCCGCCTCCATCGAGGCCGGCGAAGCCATGGACATGGCTTTCGAGCGCATGGCGCAGGTCTTCAACGTCACCGCCGACTGGATACATTTCGGCCCCTCGACCTCTGCCAATACCTATGTCCTCGCCAATGCCTTTTCCGGCTGGCTGAAGCCGGGCGACGCCATCATCGTCACCAATCAGGACCATGAGGCCAATAGCGGCAATTGGCGGCGTCTGGCGCGGCATGGCATCGAGGTGCGCGAATGGACCGTCGACAAGGGCACTGGCCGACTTTCGCTCACCGCCCTCGACGCGCTGCTCGACAATAAGGTGAAGCTGGTCGCCGCGCCCCATTGCTCCAATGTCGCCGGCGAGATCAATCCCGTCGCCGACATTGCCGCCCGCGCCCATTCCGTCGGTGCCGTTCTGGTTGTGGACGGCGTCGGCTATGCGCCCCACGGCATCCCCGATTTGAAGGCGCTCGGCGCCGACATCTACCTCTTTTCGGCCTATAAGGTTTATGGCCCCCACCAGGGCGTCATGGCCATCCGCCCCGACCTCGCCGCCGCCCTGCCCAATCAGGGGCATTATTTCAACGATGCCAAGCCGCGTTATCGCCTGACCCCCGCCGGTCCCGATCACGCCCAGATCGCCGCCAGCGCCGGCATTGCCGATTATCTCGAACAGGTCTCGCTGATCGCCGGCGACGTCGTTGAAGGAACCGATCCCTTCCGCCGCGCCAACGCCGCCATGCGCGCGCAGGAAATGGCGCTCGCCCGGCCCCTGCTCGATTTCCTGCGCGCCCGCAACGACGTGCGCATCATCGGTCCGGACGATCCCGAACTGCGCGCGCCCACCATCGCCCTGCACCATGCCGAGCCGGGCATCGAACTGGCAAAGCGTCTCGTCAAACACGGCATCATGGCGTCGGGGGGCAATTTCTACGCCGTGCGCCTCCTGGAAGCCTTGGGCATCGACCCGCACAATCATGGCGTCCTGCGCCTTTCCTTCGTGCACTACACGACGCCCGAAGAAATCCAGCGCCTTATTGAAGCGCTAGACGCCGAGTTGTAGCGCAAGAGCAGAAACCTCGCCGCGCTGCCCCCGGGTCGATCCGGAAGCAGACCCCAAGCCACCAGAAATCCGATAAACTGAACCCCACATGTCCCGCCCGCTCGCCACGCTCCTGCTTCTCGTCTGCACCATGTTCTGGGGCTTTGCCTTCATCGCCCAGAAATCGGCGATGGATTCAATGGGACCACTGAGCTTTGCCGGCGTGCGCTATCTCATCGGCGGCCTTTTGGTCCTGCCGCTGGCCCTGCATGAACGCCGCCGCCGGCCCATCACGCTCAACCGCAATCATTGGCTGCTCATTATTGCCATGAGCACGGTATTCTTCCTCGGCTCCTGGCTGCAACAGGCGGGGCTGGCGACCACCACGGCCACCAATGGCGGCTTCCTCACCGGGCTCTACGTGTTCTTCGTGCCCCTGCTCGGCTATGCGCTGTTCCGCACTCGCCCGCATCCGATCATCTTCATCGGCGTGCCGCTGGCGCTGATCGGCATCTATTATCTCAATGGCGGAGGGCTCGATTCCTTCAATGCCGGCGACTGGCTGATCGTAGGCAGCGCTATCTTCTGGGCCCTGCATGTCATCCTGCTCGGCCAGGTCGCTCGCATGACCGGACTGCCGATTTTCGTCTCCGCCATCTCGTTCCTGTTTGCCGGCACCCTGGCCAGTGCCATGGCATTGGGCACGGAAACCCCGACCATCGAGGCGATTTCCGCCGGCTGGATTGAGATCGGCTATGCGGCGATCTTCTCCACGGCTTTGGCCTTCACCTTCCAAGCCATCGGTCAGCAGCATGTCCCTGCCGCCAATGCCGCCATCATTCTATCGGCGGAAAGCCTGTTTGCCGCCTTGGGTGGCGCGCTCATTCTGGGCGAGCGCCTGCCGATGATCGGCTATGCCGGCGCCACGCTGATCTTCGTCGCAATCCTGCTGGTTGAGGCGCTGCCCCCGTTCTGGGCCCGGCGCAGGACGCACGAGCCCCGCATCAGCAACTGACCTATTCGGCCATGCGGTACATCTTGAAATTCTTGCACAGCACGAAGGCGATGCAGCCGCGCACATTCAACTGATCGGCGCTGACATGGCTGATCGTGCCATCGGCGGTCTGCCCGAAAAGATGCAGCTTGCCCTTCCACTGCCCCGGCTTGGATGGCGTGGCGCGGTCGATCAGCAGGGTGTTGAGATAGGGCATGTTTTCCGCATTGTCGGCCCCATTGCCCAGCCAGATCAACTCCGCACAAAGCTGGGTGCCGTCTCCGCACATGGTCACGTCATAGCGCGAATCCCGGAACTCGATTTCCCACTTGCCGGCCGGCGAGGCCATGGCCGGCAGCACGGACACCAGTCCGAGCAGCGCTGCGAGACAATAAGTGATCAATCTGGTCATCGAAAACTCCTGCAATCCTGAGCTTATATCTGTCGCCCTTCGGCTGAACGTCATCTGAACGACATCGTCATGCCAACGTCACGCAGCTTCAATATCGTCATCCCGTCCGGGCTCCCCCAATCGCCCGGGCAGTCAGGCCCACGCTTCCCCGGCTTTGGCCTTCTTGGGCCCGGTCGTCCATCCCGTGCCTTCATGAACCGCGCCATCCGGTTCTGGCCGCCTTCGGGCGGCCTTTTTTTGTGGACGCCCCGGTTTTGCCCTCGCGCCGCGCCCGCTGCTGCGCCACAAAGAAGCCAGTTTCCGGGCAGGGTCATGGCCAAGCTTTATTTTTCTTATGCGGCAATGAATGCGGGCAAATCCACCCTGCTGCTTCAGGCCGCCTATAATTACCGCGAGCGCGGCATGCGCGCGCTGTTGTTCACCTGCGCCGCCTATGCCGGCGGCCAACCCGGCACCATCAGTTCCCGCCTGGGCATTTCTGAACCCGCCGAATTGTACGATGACGGGGACGATCTGTTTCAGCGCATCCGCGACCATGCGGAGGAATCCAAGGTCGATTGCGTTTTCCTCGATGAGGTCCAGTGCCTCACCCGCGACCATGTCTGGCAATTGGCCCGCGTGGCCGACCGCCTAGACATTCCGGTCATGTGCTATGGCCTGCGCACCGATTTTCTCGGCCGCCCCTTTCCGGGCGCGGTGGAATTGCTGGCCATTGCCGACACCCTGCGCGAAATCCGCACCATCTGTCATTGCGGTGCCAAGGCCACCATGGTGGTGCGCCGCAACGAACATGGGCGGGTGCAGACGGAAGGCAGCACCGTCGCGCCGGAAAAGGCCGATTATGTCTCACTGTGCCGCCGCCATTGGGAAGAAGCATTCGGCCGTTGGCCGGTGAAAGGACCGTGATGACCTCCACTCCCACCGAGCCGAAAGGCGCCCTCACCATCCGCACCCTGGCCATGCCGGCCGACACCAATCCGTCCGGCGACATTTTCGGCGGCTGGGTGCTGAGCCAGATGGACATTGCCGGCTCCATCGCCGCTTTCGAGCGGGTCCACGGCCGCACGGTCACCGTCGCGGTGGAAGCCATGACCTTCATTTCCCCGGTCAAGGTGGGCGACGTGCTCTGCATCTACACCACGATCGAGCGGGTCGGCACCACCTCCATCACCGTCAGCATGGAGGCCTGGGCCAGGCGCAATCGCCAGGATGACCGGGTCAAGGTCACCGAAGGCCGCTTCGTCTATGTGGCGCTCGATGACAACGGCGCCAAGCGCGCCATTCCGCCGGCCTGACCATCGTTCAGACTGCGTTCAGGCGGCGGATGCTTTTCATTGTCCCAAGGCACAGGTCAGTGCCGCGGTGAAACGCACCTCGATCGGATGAAGAGGCCGCAAGGGAACTCTTTTCCATGAGGCTCCGTTTCTGAGACTATAATCATCGGCCTGGCAGCCGCACAGCGTCGCCCCGGAAACCCGGAGCCGGCAAGCCAGAGCCCCAGGGAGCACAATATGCACCGTCAGACTCGCAAGAACCTGCTCAATGTCGTCACCGGTATCGCCGTGGCCGCCGCTGCAGCCATGGTCTTCCTTCCCGCCGCTCAGGCCGCCCCCGGCAGCGCCACCGCGCACGTCAACGTGCGCTCCGGCCCAGGCACCAGCTACGGCGTCGTCAGCACGCTGCAGCGCGGCCAGCAGGTCGATGTCCAGCAGTGCCAGGGCTCCTGGTGCTATGTCGAGGGCCGCGGCGTTGCCGGCTGGGTCTCCTCGAACTATCTGGCTGCGGCCGGCCGGCCGGTGAACCCGTCCAATCCGAACCTGTCCTTCGGCTTCACCATTGGCGGCCCCAACGGTCCGCAGATCAATATCGGCGTCGGCAACCAGCCGCAGCAGCCTCCGCGTCCGGGCCCGCGCCCGCCGGTCGTGCAGCCGACAGCCGAAGTCTGCTTCTTCGACCGCACCAGCTATCGCGGCCAGAGCTTCTGCCTCGAACAGGGCGACAGCGTCCGCGATCTGGGCAATTGGACCGACCGCATTTCCTCCATCGACAACTCGGCCCGCGTCCGCGTGGAAGTCTGTTCGGAAGTCGCCTATCGCAATTGCCGCACCTATACGACCAGCGCGTCGAGCCTCGGCGATTTCGACAAGTACGTCGCCTCGATCCGCATCCGCTGATCCGGCCCGGCCACCAGCCATCAGACGCCGCTCGCAAGGGCGGCGTCTTGCTGTTTGAAATGGCGGCTATCTAAGCAGCGGGAACACGCTGCGCACCTTGGCGTCCCGAAGCCACAACGCCGCCCAGACGGCGATGCCAAGGTAAAGGCTGAACAGGGTATGGCTGAAAAGCGGATTGTCCACCCGCAGATTGGCCGCCAGCGAACCGCCCAGCAATCCGGTAAACAGGACTGCGCCCAACAGCGACGTACGCGGGATCAGGAACAGCACCATGCAGGCCAGCTCGATCAGCCCGATCAGCACCAGATATTTTTGCGGCCAGCCGACCACTTCCATCGGCGCCATGGCAATATCCAACTGCAACAATTTCGGCGCCACCGACGCCGCCGCCATGAACAGCGCGATCAGTCCACTCAACACCCAGCCCGCAATCTTCATCTCAAGTCCCTCCCAGGCGACCCTGCGCCTTCCATATTGCCACGACGAACCAATTCTGCCCAATTCGACTGCGCCGTGCCGTGCCCACGATTTCCGCCATGGAGCCTTCTCCGTCCGGCATAGGCAGATCGGCCAAGAGCGGCTAAACCCTCCCCATCCGCACGTTTCATAGGACATTTCATGCTGCCCTGGGTCAAACTCGATGAAGCCGAAATGCCGGGCGGCGGTGTGCTCCGGCTGATGCAGCGCGGCAGCGAGTTTTCCATCATGTCGGGCACCACCGAATTGATGAACAGCCGTCTCAGCGGCTCGGAAGAACAATTGGCCATCCTCTCGGCCAAGCGCCTCTCCAGTCGTCCCAATCCCCGCATCCTCATCGGTGGCCTGGGCATGGGCTTCACCCTGCGTCAGGCGCTCGCCGTCTTTCCTACCAATGCCGAGATCGTCATCGCCGAACTGGTGCCCGCCGTCATCGCCTGGGCTCGCGGGCCGCTCGCGCCGATCCACGGCGACAGTCTCGACGATCCCCGGCTCACCATCCACGAGGGCGACGTGCGAACGGCGATCACTGCCGGAAATCCCTTCGATGCCATCCTGCTCGATGTCGATAACGGACCCGATGGCCTGTCGCGCCCCGAAAACGACCGTCTCTACAGCGCCAATGGCCTCGCCGCCGCCAGGGCAGCGCTCAATCCCGGCGGACATCTCGCCGTCTGGTCCGCCCATCCCGATGCCCGCTTCACCAAGCGGCTCGGCCAGACCGGCATGGCCATCGAGGAAGTCCCGGTACGCGCTACGCGGTCGGGCAAGGGTGCGCGTCACCTGATCTGGTTTGCCACCAAGGCCGGCAAGCCGGCCTGATACCATCACCAGACCTTGATCTTGCCACCAGACTCCGCCTTGATTGCTACACCACGAACCTGAAGGACGACGCCATGGGCTTCCTCGACGACATCAAAAACAAGATTTTCGGCGCTCCGGCTCCCGCCGCCGCCCCCGCCAGCGTGGCAACGCCCGCTCCCTCTCCTGCTGCCGCCGCGCAGAAGCAGGCCGCACTCGATGCCGGCATGGAGGCCGCCAACAAGGTGATCGCCGAGGCCTTGGCCAAGAAGCAGGCCGAAGCCCAGGTTGACGTCGCCGCTATCCTTGACGCGGCCGTCGCCGCCTCCGGCCAGAAGCTCAACTGGAAAACGTCCATTGTCGACCTGATGAAGGCCCTCAACCTCGATTCCTCGCTCACCGCCCGCAAGGCGCTGGCCGACGAACTGGGCTATGAAGGCGACAAGTCCGACAGCGCCACCATGAACATCTGGCTGCACAAGCAGGTTCTGAGACGCTTGGCCGAAAATGGCGGCAAGGTGCCAGAAACTCTGCTGGCCTGATCTCTGCATCGTCTGCTGCGCGCATCCATCTGTGTCGGCAGGATGCGCCTGGCCGATTTGTGATCTGTCCCCTGCTGACATCGCGTGACAGGACACCCAATTAAGGGTCTCCTGTCCCCGCCCTGCCCTGCTGACCGAAAGCCCGCGCCATGGCCCCCAAATCCACCCGTCCGGGAAAAGCCGAATTCTCCATCGACGATTTCTTCGCCGAGATCGAGAAGGCTGAGGATTTGCAGGCCAACAAGCCGCTTTATGCCGAGCGCATGAAGAACAAGCGCGCGCTGGACCGCGCCGACCAGAAGCGCGCCGCCGAAGCGGCCCAGGCCGAGGAAGATGCTCGCAAGGCCCTTGCCCAGGCCGATAAGAAGAAGACCGCGCTCGAAAAGCGCCGCACCACCAAGACCAGCCACGACACCGCCACGGGCATGGCGAAAAAGACCGGCAAGACCAAGATCAATTCGGTCGATCGCGTCGATTTCGATGGTTTTGGCGAAGCGCCGCAGGCCGGGTTCGGTCACGTCCCCTCGTCGTCGCGTAGCGCGACCGACGCAGACCGGCCGCTTTCGGCCCGCGACATTTCCCGCGTGGCCGCCACCGATCCCGAAGCCATGGCCAAGGTGCGTGAAGCGCTCGACGCTTCGGTCAAGAAGAACAAGGCGAAAAAGCACGAGGACGTTTCGAACGCCACCACTGTCGGCGTCACCGCCACGGTGAAGGCGCTGGAACAGATCATCCTGCATGGCCGCAAGGAGGTGGAAGGCTCCGCCCCCTGGGTGCCGCATCGTCCCGAGCGCCCGGTCAAGAGCGGCGCCAGCAACCCCTTCCGCCTCGCCACCGATTATGTTCCCGCTGGCGACCAGCCGACGGCCATCGCCGAATTGGTGGAGGGCGTCGAAAATGGGGAGACCGATCAGGTTCTGCTCGGCGTTACCGGCTCGGGCAAGACCTTCACCGCCGCCCAGGTCATCGCCCGCACCCAGCGCCCGGCCCTGATCCTTGCGCCCAACAAGACGCTTGCCGCCCAGCTCTACAGCGAGTTCAAGGGCTTCTTCCCCGACAATGCCGTGGAATATTTCGTCTCCTATTACGACTATTACCAGCCCGAGGCCTATGTGCCCCGCACCGATACCTATATCGAGAAGGAATCCACCATCAACGAGCAGATCGACCGCATGCGCCACTCGGCCACGCGCGCGATCCTCGAACGCGATGACGTGATCATCGTCGCCTCGGTCTCCTGCATCTACGGCATCGGCTCGGTGGAAGATTACACCGCCATGACCATCGACGTGCAGAAGGGCGAAAAGATCGACCAGCGCCAGCTTTTGGCCAAGCTGGTCGCCCTGCAATACAAGCGCGGCGATACCGGTTTCGTGCGCGGCACTTTCCGCGTGCGCGGCGACACGGTCGAAATCTTCCCGGCCCACTATGAAGCCGCTGCCTGGCGCGTCACCCTGTTCGGCAACGAGGTCGAGGGCATCACCGAATTCGATCCGCTGACCGGCAAGAAAAGCGCCGACCTTACCTTCATCCGCGTCTATGCCAATTCCCACCACGTGACGCCGCGCACCACAATGAATCAGGCCATCAAGCTGATCCGCTCCGAACTGGCCGCGCGTCTCCAGGAACTCAACGGCGCCGGGCGTTTCCTCGAAGCCCAGCGGCTCGAGCAGCGCACGCTCTTCGATCTCGAAATGATGGAAGCCACCGGCTCCTGCGCCGGCATCGAGAATTATTCGCGCTATTTCTCCGGCCGCAAGCCGGGCGAACCGCCCCCGACCCTGTTCGAATATCTGCCCGACAACGCGCTGGTCTTCGTCGATGAGAGCCACGTCACCATCGGCCAGCTCGGCGCCATGTATCGCGGCGACCTCCGCCGCAAGGCGACGCTGGCCGAATATGGCTTCCGCCTCCCGAGCTGCATGGACAATCGCCCCCTCCGCTTCGAGGAGTGGAACGCCATGCGCCCGCAATCGGTCTATGTCTCGGCCACGCCGGGCTCCTGGGAAATGGAACAGACCGGCGGCGTCTTCGCCGAACAGGTCATCCGCCCCACCGGGCTCATCGATCCCCCGGTGGAAATCCGGCCCGCGACCCATCAGGTGGACGACGTCATCGACGAAATTCGCCAGACCATAAAGCAGGGCTACCGCACCCTGGTCACCGTCCTCACCAAGAAAATGGCCGAGGACTTGACCGAATATATGCACGAGCAGGGCATTCGCGTGCGTTACATGCACTCGGACGTGGACACGATCGAGCGCATCGAAATTATTCGCGATCTTCGTCTTGGGGCATTTGATGTTCTAGTCGGGATCAACCTCCTGCGCGAAGGCCTCGACATTCCCGAATGCGGTCTCGTCGCCATTCTCGACGCCGACAAGGAAGGGTTCCTGCGCTCGGAAACCTCATTGATCCAGACCATTGGCCGCGCCGCGCGCAACGTCGATGGCAAGGTGATCCTCTATGCCGACAAGGAAACCGGCTCGATGGAACGCGCCTTGGCCGAAACCAATCGCCGCCGCGAAAAGCAGGTGGCCTATAACCTTGCCAATGGCATCACCCCGCAATCGGTGAAGGCCCGCATCAACGACATCGTCGATTCCGTCTACGAAAAAGACCATGTCACGGTCAGCATCGGCAAGGGCAAGGACGGCAAGGAAAAGACCGTCACCGGCGACAACCTCGCCACCGTCATCAAGGATCTCGAACGCGAAATGCGCGAAGCTGCGACCAACCTCGAATTCGAAAAAGCCGCAAGGCTCAGGGACGAGGTCAAGCGGCTGCGGGAGATGGAGCTGGATACGCTCGAAGGCGAAGTGTCCTGAGGTTCGCCTTGAACCCGCCATGGCCTTCGCGCATTGAACAGGCACTCGTCTCAAAGGAGGCTCAGATGCGTAGCCTTGTCCGACCAGTTATCGCCGTTCTGGCGTTGCTGGCCCTCGCCCTTCCCGCTCAGGCCATGAATGTCACCGCCCGGGTTTCGGGCGGCGCCGTCGCGGTCCATACCGGCCCCGATGATCGCTTTCCCATTGTCGGCCGCATCGCCGACGGCACGGAAATCATTGTCGATTATTGCACCCAGACCGACAGCGACAGCCGGCGCGGCTCCTGGATCGGCGATGCCGGGCACACGCTCTGGCCCGCCGGAGCCAAGACCTTCTGCCGCATTCCCGATTATGGCTGGGTGGCGCGCAACCAGATCGTGGGGCGCGGCCTGGTCAATGTCACTCCGCCGGACTTTGCCGGCCCCGGCTGGTAAGTCGGGCCCGGCCTATAGCCAGCCGCCGAGTTCCCGCCGCACCATGTTTTCGAGGAAATCCATGCCGGTCGGCGTGGCGTTGAGGCAGGGGATATAGGCGAATTTCTCACCACCCGCCGCGAGGAAGCTTTCCTTGCCGCCAATGGCGATTTCTTCCAGCGTCTCGATACAATCCGCATGGAAGGCCGGAGCCAGAACCGCCACCTTTTTCAGCCCCTGCCCCGGCAGCGCTTCCAGCGTCTTGTCGGTATAGGGTTGCAGCCATTCGGTCGGCCCGAACCGGCTCTGGAAGGTGACCATCAGTTTGTCCTTGGGCCAGCCCAGATAGTCGCGCAACAGCCGCGTCGTCTTGTGGCACTGGCAATAATAGGGATCGCCCTTCTGGTGATATTCCACCGGCATGCCGTGATAGGAGGTCAGCACCACGTCCGGCTCGAAATCCAGCTTTGCGACGCCCTCGCGGATCGAATCGCCCAAAGCCGCGATATAGGCCGGATCGTCGTAATAGGCCGGCGCGGTGCGCACTGCCGGCTGCCAGCGCATGGTGCGCAGGGCGTCGAATGCCTTGTCATTGGCCGTCGCCGTCGTGGTCGCCGAATATTGCGGATAGAGCGGCACCAACAGGATGCGCTGACAGCCCGCGGCCTGCATCTTGTCGAGCACCGAGCGGGTGGACGGATTGCCATAGCGCATGGCGAATTCGACCATGACGCCGTCCCCTCTCAGCCGTTCGGCGAGGTTCTCGGTCTGCTCGCGGGTGATGACGCGCAGCGGGCTTTCGTTTTTGTCCTTGTCCCAGATCTGCGCATAGGCATGGCCGCTCTTTTGCGGCCGGAACGACAGGATGATCAAATTGAGGATCGGCCACCAGACCAGCTTGTTGGTCTCGATGACGCGCGGATCGGAAAGAAACTCCCGCAGATAGCGGCGCACGTTCCAATAATCGGTGCCGTCCGGCGTCCCCAGATTGAGCAGCAGCACCCCGATCTTCTGCGTGGGCATGGCGGGATGGTTCGGAGGCAGATGTTCGGACATTGGGGCCAGTTTGGAAAAGTTCCAGAATTTGGCGCACCTTACCCACTTCCGCCCTCTTCGCAAGGCGGCGATGGGTCGCGCAAGGATTTGATCTGGATCAGGGCCTAGAGGCTGGCCATCAGCAGCAGAATACCGAAGCCGAGCACGAAAATCGCCCCCGCCAGCTCGGCCCACCACAGCACATGTCCGGCCAATGCGCTATTCGCGCCGCCGATGCGCGCGGCCAATCCCTTGGCGGCGACCGCCAGGCTTGCCAGCGCCGCCACAGTGATCGCCGTGCCCAGAGCCATCAACAGCACCGAGACCAATCCAGCGGCCAGCACTCCCTGCGACAGCGCGAAAACCAGCACCACCAGCGCCCCGGAACAAGGCCGCATGCCCACGGCGAGCACGACACCCAATTGCTCTCGCCAGTCGCCGCGAATATCTCCCGGCCCCACGGCATGATGCATATGCTCGTGGTGGTCATGGTCATGCCCGTGATGGTGATGGTGGCTGTGCCCCCAACCAAAAATCTTGCGCAGGACCAGCCAGAGGCCGAGCAGCACCACCAATCCATAGGAGAGCACGCCCACCCAATGAGCCGCATCGCCCATGGCCGTGCTGGTCAGGTTCAGCACGCCGGCGAGGATCAGCACGAAGCCGATCGCCACCAGGGCCTGAATCAGCGCCGAAATCGCGCTCAGCGCGATGCCCTGGCGCAATTGCCGCTCATTGGCCAGCATATAGGACGAGATCACCACCTTGCCGTGTCCGGGGCCGGCAGCGTGAAAGATGCCATAGAGAAAACTCAACCCGCCCAGCACCCAGAACGCCGTCCAGTCCGTTCTGAGAGCATCCAGCGCGCCGGTCATCGCGGCGTAGAAGTCGCGTTGCCGGTTCTGCAACCAGCCAAAAAATCCGGTCTGCGGCAGGTTGAGCCCCACTTCCGGCGGCGGTCCGCCAAAGGGCGTGGCCGGGCGGCTCTGCGCCACCTGGTTTACCGCTTCCAGGGCCGTCGCGGCAGGTTGGGCCGGGCCGCAGGACAGCACGATCATGCCCTGGGTGCCGCGCATCGCCGCCGCCAGGTCGGGCGGCAATTCCAGCACTTCCGGCCCCAGCGCATAAAGCCGCTCCTCGACCGCCCGCGACATGGGCGTGGGCGGTTCCAGATGCACCGCACAATCCTCGCCCTCCCCATTCAACCGCACATCGGCTACGTCGTCGAAGCTGATGGCCACGTAATATTCGGCGTCATAGACACCCAGTTCGAACCGCTCCTCGACCGCCTGCGGCTCCAGCGCCGCAATGGAAAAATCCAGGGTGACCCTGTTGTTCTCGTAGCGCATGCGCTGGTCGCCCATGGCCCTGAAGGCCATGTTGTCGCCGGCCACCGTATAGAACCCGAAATCGGCGAGGCTGAGTGTATTCTCGTCCGCCAGCTCCTGCATTTCCTCCGGCGTCACCACGCCATTGCCGTCGCTGTCGAGCCCTTGCACCATCCACACCGAAAAGGCGGTGTCGAAGGTCCAGCTATGGCTCAGCGTCGTGACGCGCCCCTGCTCGTCCAGGCTGACGCCGACCTGCGCATCGATGAAGATATGGGGATGGGCTGTCGCCGGCTGCGCCAGTCCCGGCAGCATCGCCGCAGCCATGGCCAAACCGAGCCAAAAGCGCGAAAAACCCAAGATTGCCTGCCCCTATTTGATCGGGTGGAGGGCGAACCATTCCACCAGATGGTCGATCAGCGCCCGCACCTTGCCGGCCAGATGCCGCCGATGCGGATAGACCGCCTGCAAGGTCTGCCCTTTGGGCAGAAAATCGCCCAGCACGGGGATCAGCTCGCCGCGCTCCACCGCCGGATCGGCGAGATAGGATGGCAACATGACGAAACCGAGTCCCATGATCGAGGCCGCCCGCGCCGCCAGCGGCGAATTGACCCGCAAGGGCCCGCTGACCGGCACGGAAATGGTTTTTTCGTCCTCGGTGAAGCGCCAGTTCGTCTGCCCCTGCAAATTGACATCGATGATGCAGGGCAGATGCCGCAGATCTTCGGGATGGCTGGGCGTGCCCACCCGCTTGAGCAGGTCAGGCGAAGCGCCGGCGACCACATGCATGTCGGCGATCTTGCGGGCGATCAGCGAGGAATCGGCCAGCGTGGAAATCCGCAGCGCAACGTCGAGCCCCTCATCCACCAGATCGACATAGCGGTCCTCCAGTCGCAGATCGAGCGACACTTTGGGATATTTTCTGAGATATTCGAAAATGGCCGGGGCCAGCGTGGATTCACCGAAATTGCGCGGCGCCGACACGCGCAGCAGGCCGCGCGGCTCGCTGGTCTGTTCGCTGATCGTGGCGTCGAGATCATCGAGCTGCTGCAACAGGCCCGAGGCCTCGCGATAATAGGCTTCCCCCGCTTCGGTCAGGCTGAGCTTGCGGGTGGTGCGGTTCATCAGCCGCACGCCTAGATAATCTTCCAGATCGGTCACATATTTGGAGAGCAGCGCCTTGGAGCGCCCATGCTGGCGCGCCGCCGCTGAAAAGCCGCCGGCATCGAAAACCTGAACGAAGGCGCGGATACGGGCAATGTCCTGCGTCATGGCAATCCGTTCAGGTTTTTAGGGTCGATCGACGCATAACTCATCTGCGTGGAGTGAACAATAACACCCCTTGGTCGTTGGAGGATTAACGATAGGATGGGATGCCCAATCGACGCAGACCAGGAGTTCGGACTATTTTCGTGCCCATGTCCAAGCCCTCTTCACGATCAGCGCTTTATCGGCTCATTGAGGCCGGCCAATTGGCGCACAAGGCTCTCCTGGTGCCGCTCCTCGAAAAGGGGCTCGAGCCGGGCGACGATGCCGTCTTGTTCGTGTTGGGCCGTTCGGGCACCACCGAGACCGACCTCGCCGAAGAACTGGGCCTGCCCATCGATCACCTGGCGTCCCGGCTTGAGCGGCTTGCCGGTCGCGACCTCATCACCCGCCAGGCTGTCGGCTCCCAATTGCAGCCGGGCATAGCGCTCACCGAGCGGGGCCTGCGCATCCGCAACAATCTGGCCGATCACTGGGCGCAATTGGAAGAAGCGCTCCTGGGCGAACTCAAGCCCAAGCACCGCAAGCGCTTCGCCGAAACCCTGGGCCGCTTCGTCGAACTGCTGCGCCTCTGAATCCATTCAGCCGGGCCGGAGCGCAATCCCCGCCGCCGCGCTGCCCTCGATCCCGACCCGAGGGCCAATTCCCGCACGCAAGATACCGGCAGCCGCTCCCGCGCTCCGACACCGCCCGCCGGACAAGGCGGAACTCTGCTCCTTTTCCCACCGTTTTCGGCTTAACGCTTCGTTCAGGTTAGGTTCATGCGCGCCGCGATTAATTAGCGCCAAGGCTTGAACGCCAGAACGCATTGAAAGGAGCCCATCATGGCCCTCAACAGGAAACTGCTCACCGCCGGACTGGCCACCTTCGGTTTGCTGGTCACCACCATCGCCGCTTCGGCGGCCCCCGCCATCGCCACCGGCAATGTCAATGTGCGCACCGGCCCCGGCACCAGCTATGGCGTTGTGGACACGCTGCGCCGCGGCGAACAGGTCGACGTGCAATATTGCCGTGGTTCCTGGTGCTATGTGGACAAGCGCGGCCCCGATGGCTGGGTCTCGGCCAATTACCTGAGCTATGACCGCGGCTGGGATCGCCCGCCTGCCCCGCCGCCGGTCTGGACGCCCCCACGTCCGCAGCCTCCGGTCTGGACGCCGCCCCGTCCGCAGCCGCCGCATTGGGGCAATCCGCGTCCGCCGCGTCCGCAGCCGCAGCCGCCGCATTGGAACCCCAATCCGACTCCGAGCTACCCCGCCTATCCCAATCCGGGCGGCAGCTTCTGCTTTAATGGTCCCAATGGCTATTTCTGCATGAACAGCTAAACTGATACCGAGAAGCGCGCCGCCCGAAAGGGCGGCGCGCAACCTTATTCGTGCCCCGGAATTGCCTCTTCCCGCGCCACCACCACCTTGCGTGTCCGCTCCCGCCACATCACCACCAGCCCCGCCGCGACGATGATCGAGGCTCCGAGCAGCGAGACGGCGTCGATCCAATGTCCGAACACCACGATGGACAGCACAATCGCCCAGGGCAGCGAAAAATAATTGAACGGCTGCAAGACGCTGGCCGGCGCCATGCTCAGCGCATAGACCATCACCCCATGCCCGGCGCAGGTAGTGGCCACGATGAGCACCACCAGCCCGAAATAGCCCCAGCTCATCTCCTGCCAGAAGAAAATGCCGACGCTTGAGGACAGAACCAGTCCTACCAGGGCCATATAGGTAAGGCTGGTCGCGGCGCTGTCGACGCTGCTCACCTTGCGGGTGATGACGATATAAAACGCGTAGATCGTCGCCGAGGCCAGCGCATAGGCCAGGCCCCAATCGAGCGGAATTCCGCCCGGCCGCATGATCACCAGCGCGCCGAGAAAGCCGACGCCCACCGCCGCAAAACGGAATCTTCCGACCTTTTCGCCGAGGATCGGAATGGCGAACAGCGTCACCAGCAGCGGATAGACGATGACGACCGCCTGCAATTCACCCAGCGGCACGCTACGCAGCGCCAGCGCGAAGAACCAGATATCGGCGATCAGCAGCACGCCGCGCAGCACCTGCCAGCCGGGCGCGCGCGACGCCAGCGCCTTTCGCAACGGCGCCTGCCGCGCCACGATGATCAGCGCGAAAATGGCAAAGCCCCAATAGCGCATCATGGTGATGAGAAAGGGTGAATAGGTCTGCACGAGAATTTTGGAAATCGCATCCTGGACCCCGAACACGCCGATGGTGATCAGGGTGAGAAGAATGGCGCGCCCGACCTGATCGGGGCGTGGCGGCAATGCGGAGGCAGGCATGATGCTGATGCTCGAAACAGAGAACGTCCCGCTGCCTGTAGCAGCGGGACGCCGGCAAACCTATATCAAGGCTGAAAGCATGTGCCCCAAGGCGGGCACATGCGTGAAAACGCAGAAACTAATGTGATCAGGACTTCGCCGTGGCCGATTTGATGGCGCCGGCAATCGCCGTCAGCAATCCGCCGCCGACCAGCCCGGTCACACCCTGTCCGGCCAGGGCGCCGATGTCGAAGCTCCCTGCTGTCCCGGCGGCGCCCGCCGCCGCCCCGACAAGGCCGTCGAGCCCCGGAATCATCCCGGCAAGCCAGGTTCCGGCCAGCCCGCCAATGGCCCCGACGATGGAATTGCCGGCCGTGCCCAGATTGAGCTGCTTGGCCAATTGGCCCACTACATTGCCCCCGGCGCCGCCGGTGACCAATTGCACCAGAATCGGAACAATTGCTTCCATAACTACCCCTCCTCCTGTTTCCTCCGAGTCGGTCACTCGAAGACAGGAGGCAGGCTACGCCTGTTTGCGGCAGAGGCAAATGGGAAACCTGCTGCCAGTCCCTGTCATGGCCACAGCCTAGATGCGCTCCGGCCGCACGCACCGATTGAAGCAATGCCCCGTTCCGGCCTAAGGTCCACAGGATGCGACAGACAGTTCAGACCATTCCGAATCAGGCCGGCTCCGTGGCCCTTGTCACCGGCGCCGGGGACCGCATCGGCGCGGCCATCGCCTTCGCGCTGGCCATGGAAGGGCATGCCGTCGTCATTCACTATCGCTCCGACGCCGCCGGGGCCAAAGCCGTTCGCGCCCGCATCCGTCGCGAGGGCGGCCGCGCCGAAATAATCAAGGCCGACCTCGGCAAGCGCACCCAGCGCGCCACGCTGATCGCCCGCGCCGCCGCCTTTTTCGGCCCGCTCACCCTGCTCATCAACAATGCCTCGATCTTCGAGCCCGATGCCGCAAGCGATCTCGACGAGACGCTGTGGGACGCCCATTTCGCCGTTCACGCCGAGGCTCCTGTCTTCCTGGCCCGTGATTTCGCCGCCCAGCTGCCCCAGGGTATCGAGGGCAATATCATCAACATGATCGATGAGCGGGTTCTCCATCCAACGCCGGCATTTTTCAGCTATTACCTGTCCAAATCCGTGCTCTGGACCGCGACCCGCACCCTGGCGCAATCCTTCGCCCCCCATATCCGCGTCAATGCCATCGGCCCCGGCCCGGTCCTGCCCAATTCGCGCCAGAGTCAGGCCGAATTCGATGCCTCGGTCGCGGCGCTGCCGCTGCAAACTCACGCCGGCCCCGAAGCCATAGCGCGCGCCATCCTGGCCATAATCGCCATGCCGTCCTTCACCGGCCAGATGCTGGCGCTCGATGGCGGCGAACATCTCGAATTTGCGCCCCGCAACGGCCCCACGCCCCGATCATGACCGACCAGACCACTCCGCCCGCATCTGGCCCGGAGGTCATCCGGGCCTTCGTGCGCACCCTGCCCGCCGCCCCCGGCGTCTACCGCATGCTCGATGCTGAGGGTGAGGTCATGTATGTGGGCAAGGCCCGCAATCTCAAGGCGCGCGTCACCAATTACACCCGGCCCGACGGTCTCGAACTGCGCCTCCAGCGCATGATCGCCTCGACCGTCAGCATGGAATTCGTCCGCACCGAGACCGAATCCGAAGCGCTGCTGCTCGAAGCCAATATGATCAAGCGCCTGAAGCCGCGCTTCAACGTGCTTCTGCGCGACGACAAGAGCTTCCCCTATATTCTCATCGCCACCGATCACGAAGCGCCCGAACTTACCAAGCATCGCGGCACGCGCCGCCGTCCCGGTCATTATTTCGGCCCCTTCGCTTCGGCCACCGCCGTGGGCCGCACCATAGCGAGCCTCCAAAAGGCGTTCCTGTTGCGCAATTGCTCGGACAGCTTTTACGCCGCCCGCACAAGGCCCTGCCTGCAATTCCAGATCAAGCGCTGCGCTGCGCCCTGTACGCGCGAAATCAGCCTTGAAGCCTATGGCGATCTGGTCGAGGACGCCCGCCTGTTCCTCTCCGGCAAATCGCGCAGCGTGCAGGAGCATCTTCAGGCCGATATGAACAGCGCTGCCGAAAATCTCGATTTCGAACGCGCCGCCATGATCCGCGACCGGCTTTCGGCGCTGGCGCTCATCCAGTCCCAGGGCGACGCCACCGCCCGCTCGGTCGAGGAAGCGGACGTCTTCGCCATCCATCACGAAGGCGGCCAGTTCTGCGTGCAGGTCTTCTTCTTCCGGGCTTTCCAGAACTGGGGCAATTACCCCTATCGCCCCCGCGCCGATGCCAGTCTCAGCGATGCCGAAGTGCTGGAAGCCTTTATCGGCCAGTTTTACGAAAACCGCACCCCCGCCCGCCTCGTGCTCGTCAGCCACGAGTTGAGCGAACACTCGCTCATGGAGGAGGCGCTGTCGAGCCGCGCTGGCCGCCGGGTCTATATTGAACAGCCCCAGCGCGGCGAAAAGCGCGACCTGGTCAATCACGCGCTGACCAATGCCCGCGAAGCGCTCAGCCGCCAATTGGCCGAGGGCGCTTCCCACCGCGCCCTCCTCGAAGGGGTCGCTGAAACCTTTGGTCTCGAAGAGGTGCCGCGCCGCATCGAAACCTACGACAATTCCCATATTTCGGGCACCAACATGGTCGGCGCCATGGTCGTTGCCGGCGAGGAAGGCTTTTCCAAAAAGCATTACCGCACCTTCAACATCAAATCCGACATCACCGCCGGCGACGATTTCGGCATGATGCGCGAAGTGCTGACCCGCCGCTTCACCCGCCTCGCCAATGACAGCGACACCGACGCCGAAGACGACAATACCGGCATGCCCGATTGGCCCGATCTGGTGTTCATCGATGGCGGCGCCGGGCAGATGAGCGCCGTGCGCGGGGTCATCGCCGAGCTCAACCTGCCCAAGGAAGTGATCTTTATCGGCATCGCCAAGGGCGAAGATCGCGATGCGGGCCGCGAGAAATTCTTCATGGAAGGCCGCGAGGCCTTCATGCTGCCGCATCGCGATCCGGTGCTCTATTACGTGCAGCGCCTGCGCGACGAGGCCCACCGCTTCGCCATCGGCACCCACCGCGCCCGCCGCAAGAAGGAGCAGGTGAAAAACCCGCTCGATGAAATCGAGGGCATCGGCCCCACCCGCAAGCGCGCCCTGCTTCACCATTTCGGCTCCGCCAAGGCCGTCTCCCGCGCCAGCCTCGCCGACCTCGAATCCGTCCCCACTATCTCCAAGGCCATGGCGCAGCTGATCTACGATCACTTCAATCGCGGCTGAGCCCGGCAAAGGCCGGGGCGGCGGATCGAACCTTTCCGCCAAATTTCCGTCGAAATCGGCTCGCTCCATTCGTCGCATCGGCATCGTAGCCAAAGGAGCCCCCGATGAAATTCCTCACCATGGTCAAGACCCTCAACCCCGAAGTGGCGAGCGAGCCGCCGGCCGAGCTGATGTCGGCCATCGTCCAGTTGGGCATGGAGGCCGGCCCGCGCATGAAGGAAACCGGCGGCATGGCGCTCGCCGGCACCGTCACCACCAAAAACGGCATGCTGACCACGGACGGCCCCTTCGCCGAAGCCAAGGAACAGGTGGGCGGCTACGCCATCTACGAACTGGAAACCGACGCCGAAATGGTCGAATGGACTCGCCGTTTCGTCGAGCTCCACCGCCAGCACTGGCCGCATTGGGACGGCGAGATCACCATCCTGCAATTGCAGCAATTCACCATGGGCGGCTGACCGCGGCAGGCATCCCCACCGTCAACACCCCAGCATGACCAGATGCTTCGGCTCCTTCTCTCCCTCCCCCCCTGTGGGTAGGGCCGGTGTGGGGGTTTCGCCGCACCAACACACCCGAAATCACTTTCGGAAGCCGATATTCCCCAAGCCCCTTACGGCTCAAAACACGCATGAATATTGAGCCGCAGCGCTTCCTCGTCGCTGCTGATGAGATAGTCGGGCAATTGCATGCCCAATTCGTCGATATAGGACTGACTGATAGCATCGATCTCGTCCTCCCCGACACCCAGCCGGTCGAGCCCGCTTAACCCCTTGCGATACCAGATGCGCGTCACCGCCACGACATTGTCCGCCTCGGGCGGATAGGCGCCCATCTGGTCAAGCATGGTCAGGGCCGTGGCGCACCACAGCGCCTGGTCGGTTTCCGCGTCTATCTCCTCCCCCGACACCGGCATGGCCAGCATGGCGGCCAGCATCAATCCATAGGCCCAACGCATCGCTTCCTCCTCGATCCCTTGCTGTTCTTATCCCGGCCCCGGCGCCGCCGATCACCCCCCGTTCCGGGGCGGAAGGGAGCTTGTTGGGCCACGAGAATCGGCTAGCGTGGATACAGGGAGCCCTTTCGATGCCGCCGATCATTTCCGCCCGAAACGTGGGCAAGACTTTCCATCAGCTCAAGCGCCGTCCCGGCTTTTCCGGTGCGCTCAAAAATCTCTTTTCCCGCGACTATACCGACATCCATGCGGTCAACGGCATTTCCTTCGCCATCGAGCCTGGCGAGGCGGTCGGCTATCTTGGCCCCAATGGCGCCGGCAAATCGACCATGATCAAGATGATGACCGGCATCCTCACCCCCAGCGCCGGCGAGCTGAGCGTGCTGGGCCGCACGCCCCATGCCAATCGCATGCGCAACGCCGCCGAGATCGGCGTCGTCTTCGGCCAGCGCAGCCAATTGTGGTGGGATTTGCCGGTCCATGACAGTTTCGCCCTCAACCGCCATATCTACGACATTCCCGAAGCCCGCTTCGCCGACAATCTCGCCTTCCTCACCACCATGCTGGACATGGCGGGCTTCATCGACCGCCCGGTGCGCCAGCTCAGCCTCGGCCAGCGCATGCGCGCCGAGATCGCCTTGTCGCTGCTGCACGATCCGAAAATCCTCTTTCTGGACGAGCCGACCATCGGCCTCGACGTGGTCGCCAAGGATGTGGTGCGCAAATTCCTCACCCGGGTGAACAGCGAGCGCGGCACCACCATCATTCTTACTACCCACGATCTGGTGGACATCGAGGAAATTTGCCCCCGCCTCATCATGGTCGATGACGGCAAGCTGCTGTTCGACGGCGAGCTTCAGCATCTGCGCGCCAGCCTTGGCTCGCGCCGCCGCCTGACCCTCGAATTCGGCACCGATCCCGGCCCCATCGCCCTCACCACCGCCACGCTCAGCCGCGACGAGGGCGCCGCCAAGCATTACCTGCTGGAAAACGAGGCCATTTCCCTCATCGACGTTCTCAACGAGGTCGGGCGCGGCCATGGGCTCAAGGACGTCAAGCTCGAAGAGCCCGACATCGAGGAAGTGATCCGCACCTTCTACCAGAACAAGGCGCGCAATGGCGGGGTCCGCGCGTGAAAGCCTCCGCCTATCCGGCCTTCACCGCCACCGCCTTCCTCTCCCGCCTCGCCTATCGCAACGAGGTCTGGGCCGGGCTGTTCGGCGAACTCGTCACCAGTTTCGCCTATATCGCCATCTGGACGGCGGGCTTTGCCGCCATGGGCAAGGTCGATGACGTCACCCTGCCCGACATGATCACCTATGTGCTCATTGCCGGTCCGCTGCTGAACTGGAACACGACCCGCTTCATCCGCGAGGTCGGCGGCGCGGTCCGCACCGGCGACGTCACGGTGTTCCTGCTCAAGCCGCTGCATTATCCGGCCTTGCTGCTCTCCAACCAGCTCGGCAATTATGCCTTCGATCAATTGGCCATCACCCTGCCGGTTGCCCTCATCATCGCGCTGAGCTTTGGCTTGCTGCCTCCCGCCAGCCTCGAACATGGCCTGCTTTTCCTTCCCTATTGGGCAATGTCCTGGCTGATGCTCTTTCTCATCGCCACCTCGGTGGCGCTGCTGGCCTTTTGGATTCTCACCGCCTTCGCGCTCGACTGGTTCCTGCGCGGCATCATGGCGCTGGCCTCGGGCGGCATCATCCCGCTCTGGTTCATGCCCGCGGCGATTGCCAATGTGCTGTCCTACCTGCCCTTCGCCTGGGTCAGTTATTATCCGGCCGCCGTCTATCTCGGAAAACTCGACCCCGGTGCGGCGGGCCTGCATCTGCTGATCGGGCTGGGCTGGCTCATCGCCATGGCCGGCTTCGTCTATTGGCTCTGGTCCCATGCCCGTCACCGCCTCATCGTGCAGGGAGGCTAGGCCATGCTCGCCACGCTCAAAATCCTGCCCCATCTCGTCTCCATCCATGTGCGCACCCATATGCAATATCGCGGCGCGCTGTTCATCGGCTGGTTCGCGCAGGCAGTCGGCTATGCCGGCACCTATGCCGCCATCGCGCTCATCATCACCCGTTTCGAAAATCTGGGCGGCTGGACCTGGCCGCAAATGGCGCTGCTGCTCTCGATCCACCTGCTCGCCTATGCGCTGGGCGCCTCGCTGAGCTTCGTGCAGTTCCGCGACATGGAGGAAAAGGTGCGTCTGGGCACCTTCGACGCCATCCTCACCAAGCCGATCAGCCCCTGGGTCTTTCTCGCCTTTTCCGGTCTCAACATCGAATATGGCGGCCACATTGCCCTCGCCACCGGCCTCATGATCTGGTCGCTGGGCTATCTGCCGATCGACTGGTCCATCGGCACCGCGCTCTATCTCGGCGCGGCAATCATCAGCGCCGCCATGCTGACCGCGTCCATCCTCACCCTGATCGGGGCGACGGCCATTGTCTGGGTGCGCTCGCGCCACCTCTTCGCCATCTATTTCGGCTTCTGGGAACTGGCGCGCTACCCGCTCAACATCTTTCCGCTGCCCTTGCAGATATTGATGCTGACCTTCGCGCCCCTGGCCTTCCTCGCCTATATCCCCGCCGCCGTTCTCCTCGGCAAACCCGTGCCGCTATTGGGCGATTTCGCTCCCCTCGCCTCACTTCTGGCCGGGCCGATTGCCGCCCTCATCGCCGCCGCCCACTGGCGCTGGAGCCTCAGGAATTACCAGGGCGCCGGCGGCTGACGCCAACAGCACGGCCTTCCGATCGCCTCTCGAATGCAGAGTCCGGCGCATCTTCCTCCCCCTCCTAAAGTCGGGACTCGACAAGTTCAAATTGCCACGCTAGCTTCGCGCCCATGATCAACGCCGCAACCTTTTATTGGTATTTTAGCTATCCGCTCCCGGCGGAGGCTATTGCGCGCGCGTCCTGATCCCCAAGACCAGACCCAGATCGCAAGCCAGCCGCCCGACTTCCGAGGCGGCTTTTTTCTTGGCCGTCTCTCCCATCCCAGAGACGAGACCAACGACATGCTTAAATCCACCGACGACCTGCGCATCACCGAAATCAAACCGCTGACCACGCCCATCGAGGTCATGCGCCAACATCCGCGCACCGACGTCGCCACCCGCACCGCGCTGGCCGCCCGCCATGCCGTCCACAATATCCTCACCGGTCAGGATGATCGTCTCGCCGTCATTGTCGGCCCCTGCTCCATCCATGATCCGCGGGCAGCGATGGATTATGCAAACCGCCTCGCCGCCCTGCGCGAGGAACTGGGCGACCGGCTCGAAATCATCATGCGCGTCTATTTCGAAAAGCCCCGCACCACCGTGGGCTGGAAGGGCCTGATCAACGATCCCGATCTCAATGGCAGCTTCAACATCACCCAGGGCCTGCATACCGCCCGCTCCCTTTTGCTTGAGATCAACAATCTCGGCCTGCCCGCCGCCGTTGAATTCCTCGACATGACCACGCCGCAATATATCGCCGACCTGGTCTCCTGGGCCGCCATCGGCGCCCGCACCACTGAAAGCCAGATCCACCGCGAACTGGCCTCGGGCCTTTCCTGCCCGGTCGGCTTCAAGAACGGCACCGACGGCAATGTGCGCATCGCCCTCGATGCCGTGCTCTCGGCCTCCCATCCCCACCATTTCCTCGCCGTCACCAAGGATGGCCGTTCCGCCATCGCCGCCACCAGCGGCAATCAGGATTGCCACATCATCCTGCGCGGCGGCAAAGCCCCCAATTACGATGCGCAGAGCGTCGAAGATGCGGCGCAGGCCGCGCTCAAGGCCGGCCTCAACCCCGCCATCATGATCGATGCCAGCCACGCCAATTCGTCCAAGAAGCCGGAAAACCAGCCGCAGGTACTCGCCGAGATCGGCGCCCAGATGGCCAATGGCGACAAGCGCATCATCGGCGTGATGATCGAATCCAATCTGGTGGCCGGACGTCAGGATCTCGTCCCCGGCCAGGAGCTGACCTATGGCCAGTCGATCACCGATGGCTGCATCGATTGGGACACCACCGTCACCGCCCTGCGCGACCTTGCCGCAGCCGTCGAAAAGCGCCGCGCCGTCAACAATCAGGCCGTGGCCTGATCCAGACCTTGCACCGACCACCCGGATAAGCCGGGTGGTCGACGATGACGCTGATGATGAAACGCTGATACACCCTCTATCGTCATTGCCCGGCCATGCTCGGACTTGATCCGCGGACCGGGCAATCCATCTTTAAACGATCCACGAACCGCCTTGACCCCCCGCCCCCATTCCTGTTCTCTCCGGCCATGGCCAGAAACCCGCTTTTCCTCGTCCCCAATATCATCACCATCGCCCGCATCCTGGCGATCATCCCCATCGTCTATCTGGTGATGAACGGCGACCTGACCCTGCGCATCATCGCGCTGGTGCTCTATGTACTGGCCGCCGCCAGCGATTGGGTGGACGGCTATCTGGCGCGCGCCTGGAACCAATATTCCGATCTCGGCCGCATGCTCGACCCCATCGCCGACAAGCTGCTCGTCGGCATTCTCATCGCCGCCCTGGCCTGGGACGGGAGCCTTTCTGGCTGGGACATGATCCCGGTCTGCGCCATCCTTTTCCGCGAATTCTTCGTCTCCGGCCTGCGCGAATTTCTCGGCAATACTGCCATTGTCCTGCCGGTAAGCCAGCTGGCCAAGTGGAAGACCACGATCCAGCTCGTGGCGCTCGCCGTCATTCTGGCCGAGCCCATCGTGCCCGGCATCGGCCTCGTCTCCGACATCCTGCTCTGGGCCGCCGGCCTCATCACCATCTGGACTGGCTGGTCCTATCTGCGCGCCTCCTGGCCGCATCTGTCGGGCATCGGCAAATGAAAATCCACTATTTCGCCTGGCTGCGCGAACGCCTCAACCGCGCCGGCGACGAGGTGACGCCGCCCGCTCACGTGATCACCCTCGCCGATCTCGTCGCTTGGTTGCGCAGCGAGGACGAAGCGCTCGACCTGGCCATGGAAAACGCCGCCATCTTCAAGCTGTCCATCGATGCGCGCATTGTCCCCTGGGACACGCCCATTGCCGGCGCGCGCGAAATCGCCATCCTGCCGCCCATGACCGGCGGCTGAGATGATCCGCGTCACCCCCGATGCCTTCGACGCCGGCCATGAAGCCAACCTGTTCCAGGCCGCCCATGCAGGAGCCGGCGCCATGGTCACCTTTACCGGCCTGGTGCGCTCGCAGCCGCACGATCCCATTACGGCGCTGATCCTCGAATGCTATGAAGCGCTGGCCGTCAACGAGATCGCCGCCATCCGCGAGGCCGCCATGGCGCGCTTCGGCCTGATCGACGCCGCCATCATCCACCGCCATGGCCGGCTCGTTCCCGGCGAAGCCATCATGATGGTGATGACCCTGGCGCCCCACCGCAAGGCAGCTTTTGCCGGCGCCGATTTCCTCATGGACTATCTCAAGACCGGCGCCCCCTTCTGGAAACAGGAGGAAACGCCGGCGGGCCTGCGCTGGGTCGAGGCCAGGCCAGCCGACGCCGCCGCAAGGGACAGCTGGACCCGCTAGAGCGTTTCCAGGAAAAGCGGATACCGGTTTTCTGGTTCGGAAACGCGATAAAACAAACACTTAGATCAGTTCAACGTTTCTACCAAACGCTGAAATGGTCTAAAACTCCGTCCTGGATCGCCCAAACAGGGCAATCCACCTCCCCGCCCCTGCCAGCCGCCCCTTTCATCGTCGTTGCCCGGCGCGTCCGGGCAATCCGTCTCTCTCCCTACGCTCAACAAAAAAAGCCGGGCACTTTGGCCCGGCTTTTCACGAATTGAATCCGCTTATTCGGCTGCGGCCTGCTTGGGCGTCACCGCCACATTATAGGCGTCGATCAGCGTCCGGCAGCCCTCGGCGGGGGTGAACTTGTAATCGCCGATCAGCGACACCGGCGTCACTTCGGCGGCCGTCCCGGTCAGGAAACACTCGTCGAACTGGCTCAATTCCTCGGGCAGGATATGCCGCTCGGTCACAGTGAAGCCGTTTTCCTTGGCCAGCGCGATCAGCGTCTGGCGGGTAATGCCGTTGAGGAAGCAATCGGGCGTCGGCGTGGTGATCTCCTTGCCCTTGATGAAGAACACGTTGGCGCCCGTGGCTTCCGCCACATAGCCGCGATAATCCAGCATCAGCGCGTCGGCATAGCCATTGGCCATGGCCGCGTCCTTGGAGAGCGTGCAGATCATGTAAAGACCTGCCGCCTTGGCCGAAGACGGGATGGTCTCGGGCGACGGACGCTTCCACTTGCTCCATTCGAGGCGAATGCCCTTGAGCTTTTCCTCCACCGAGAAATAGCTCGGCCACACCCAGGCGGCGATGGCCACATGCACCTTGTTGTTGCGTGCCGGAACCGACAATTCCTCCGAGCCGCGCCAGGCGACGGGGCGCACATAGGCGTCCACGAGGCCGTTCTTTTCGAGCACCAGCCGCTTGGCCGCCTCGATTTCATCGACACTATAGGGGAAGGGCATGTCCAGCGTCGCGGCGGAGCGGATCAGCCGCTCGGTATGCTCGCGCGACTTGAAGATTTCCCCGCCATAGGCACGTTCGCCCTCGAATACTGAGCTGGCATAGTGAAGCCCATGCGTCAGCACATGAATCTTCGCGTCTTTCCAGGGTTTGAGTTCGCCATCAAACCAGATCCAGCCATCGCGCTGGTCCATCGGCACGCCTGCCATGAGTCCTCTCCAGACATTTCTGTTTATCGCCACGTTAAGTCGTGGCTATTGCGCCAATCTTGCCTCAGCGTCAAACCCTTGGCAAACCGGAACGTCTTTGGGATAAGACGAAACCTCGGCGGCAATGGAGCAACTATGTCAGCGGATCGAAAACATGTCAACAAGGCTGACATAAATTCTCCGCTCGCTGAGCATGCCCATCTGCCGCTCGACATCATGGGCCTGTTCTTCTTCGCCTATCGCGATTTCACCGGCGATGCCGATGCCCTGCTCGACCGTCAGGGCTTTGGGCGCGCCCATCACCGGGTGCTGTATTTCGTCAATCTGCGGCCCGGCATGCCGGTGGCAGACCTGCTCGACATTCTCAAGATCACCAAGCAGAGCCTGGCCCGGGTGCTGCGCCAATTGATCGATCACGGCTATATCGAGCAGAAGACCGGCGCGGCCGACCGCCGCCAGCGCCTGCTCTACGCCACTGAACAGGGCCGCGCCTTCTTCGCCGAATTGTCGGCCAATCAGGCCACCCGCATCGACGCTTCCATCGCCGCCCTGCCCCCGGACGCCGCCATGCATGTGCGCAGCTTCCTGGTCGGCATGGTCGATCCCAAGGACCGCCAGACCCTCGACCGGCTGCGCCTGACCGACAAGGTCTGAAGCGTCCCGGCGTTCGCCCCCATCGTCATTGCCCGGCCTGTTCCGATCTGTCGCGGCAGCATGGCAGGAGGGATCTTCAGGGGTCTTCGCAGTCCCCTCCATCGTCATTGCCCGGCTCGTCCGGGCAATCCGCCTTCACGACCTTGGCGCATGGACTACAACGACAGCGCCTCTGCGCGCCGCAGTAAACTCTAGCCCCGTCCCAATTCCTCGCTGCGCTGACGCGCCGCGTCCACGGCCCGCGCCATGAGCTGGGCCAGCCCATCCGCTGCCATCAGCACGTCCAGAGCCGCCGCCGTGGTGCCATTGGGCGAGGTCACATTCTGCCGCAAGACGCTGGCCGGAGCCGAATCGGCCTCCAGCAGTGCCGCCGATCCGACCACGGTCTGCCGCGCCAATTGCATGGCGACATGTTCGGGAAGGCCCTGCGCAACGCCTGCCGCTGCCAAAGCCTCGACCAGATTGAACACATAGGCCGGCCCCGAGCCGGAAACCGCCGTCACCGCGTCGAGATCGGCTTCCGCATCAAACCAGGCCACCTGCCCCGCCGCCGCCAGCAGCGCATCGACCGCCGCGCGATCCCTGGCTTCGATGTCCGGCCCGGCCACCGCGCCGGTAATGCCCTTGCCGATCTGGGCGGGCGTATTGGGCATGGTGCGCACCACCCTTCTCGTGCCCAATCCCGCCGACAGCGTGGCGATGGAAATACCCGCCGCGATCGACAGAACCAGCGTCTGCGGCCCCATGATTGGTTGAAGTCCCGCCATCACCGCCCCGATGATCTGCGGCTTGACCGCCAGAACCAGCACATTGGGTTGCAGCCCGATGGCCTCGGGATGAATCACAATTCCGTAATCCTGGGCCAGGTCCCGCGCCTCAGTCCCCGGCGCCGGATCGACCAGAACCAGATTGCCCGCTGGCAGGCCGGCATCCAGCCAGCCGCGCGCCAGCGCCATGCCCATCTTGCCGGCCCCGACCAGCATGACCGGGCCGATGGAACGAAGATCTGTCATCTTAAACCTGCCTCCCGACATGAAATTGTGCGGCGAAAATGCCTCAGAACCGGCACCGAACGCAATGGCGCGCGCCGAGCGACCCACCGCAGCAGCCTCGGGCGGAATTGCAACGCTGTGGAGATGGAGCGATGGATTGCCCGGACCAGCCGCGCAATGACGCTGGAGAGGATGTAACCACCGGAGGATTGAATCTGAAAGCCCGATCAGTCAACGCGATGCACCCACCATCGTCATCACCCGGCTCGTCCGGGTGATCCATGGGAGCCCTGATGGACGTGAAAAGATGGATTGCTCGGACCAGCCGCCATGACGAAGGAGCGGGTGGCCGCGCAATGACAATCGCACCGGACTATCACAACGACCCGCAAAGGAATGCCAGACGTTCAAGCCTCGCCGACGGTCTCGAACATCACATGGCTCAGCGCATCGGCGGCTGACTTGCCGGCCCAAACCACGAACTGGAACGCCTGATAATAAAGATCGCAGCTATCGCTGGCCGAACGCAGCAGCGCCTCGCATTGCTGCGGCGACACGTCGGCGCCCCCGGTCAGCAGATGCGAATTGCGGAACAGCACCACGCCTTCCTTGTGCCAGATGTCGAAATGGCCGATCCACAATTGCTCATTGATCAGGCTGATCAATTGTTTGATTTCGGCACGCCGCCCTTCGGGCACTTTGAGGTCGAAAGCGCAGGCGATATGCAGACTTTCCAGGTCCTCCATCCAGTTGAAGGACACGTGATAGTCGCTCCATCCGCCGCGCACGGAAATGGAGATTTCGTCGGCGTCCTGCCGCTCGAAATTCCAGTCATTGATCGAAGCGATATGCTCGACGAGGTCCACGGGATGGGACGTCCGGTCGGGCTCGAATTCAATCAGGGCCATGAAATAAGGTCCGTCCTGCTAGGCGTTGGTCGTCCGCGCGGTCGGATGACCGGCACTGTTCGGATACGCGGGAAGGAACAAAAAGCCGCAACTACGGCGTCGAATCGTCCTCCTGCGTCAAACCTACACCGCGCCACTGATTCAGGGGACGCAGGCCATCGGCACAATGACATTCTCTTGTGGATGATGATCGCGCCGCGATTCTTAACGAAGGGTTAAGACGCCCGCGATCCGGGCGCTTCAGGCATCAACGATCTGTTAATAAGTCGGATGTCCGAAGTAGGCCTTCGGCGCGCCGCGAACATTGCCGGGCGCCGGGTATGGAAACGATCCGCGAAACCTATTTCGCTGTCTTGTTCGCTGTCTTGCCGTCGCCGCGCAAAGCCGCGATCTCGGCGCGCAGAGCGTCGATTTCCTCGCCCTGCACCTGCACCAGTTCGCGCAGCGCGTCGAAATCCTCGCGCTTGACCAGGTCCATGTCGTTGACGATGCGCTGGGCCTGGGCCTTTACCACCGTCTCGACCTCGCGCCGAACGCCATCGGCCACCCCGGCCGCCTCGTTCATCACCCGGCCCAACCCGTCGAAAATCCGATTGCTCTGGTTCATGGCGCTTCCGTTCCGCAAGACATGTTCTTGCTCCGTTATGTAGGGCAACGCCCCCAGCTTGACCAGTGCAACAGCCGGGATCGGCCCCTTTCTTCACCTCCCCCCTTGAGGGGGAGGCCGGGAGGGGGGTATGGCAGGCATGGTGCGGCCTTATTTCGCCGGCACACACGGTCGAACGTCAGGAGCCCTCCTTGCCCTTCCCCAATATCGACCCCATCGCCATCGCCATCGGCCCTATCGCCATCCGCTGGTACGCCCTGGCCTATCTTCTCGGTGTGCTGCTCGGCGCCGGCTATGGCTACCTGCTGCTGAAAAACGAACGGCTCTGGCATCGTGGCGCCCCGCCCTTCGCCGCCAAGGACATCTGGGACTTCGCCTTCTGGGCCATGCTGGCCATCGTCATCGGCGGGCGCGCCGGCTATGTGCTGTTCTACAACCTGCCTTATTACGCGCAGAACCCGCTCGAAATCATCAATACGCTCGATGGCGGCATGTCCTATCACGGCGGCATGCTGGGGCTGATGCTCGCCGCCATTCTGTTCACCCGCTCCAAGGGCGGCAATTGGCTGTCCAGCCTCGACCTGCTCGGCGCCGTCGCCACCATCGGCATTTTCCTTGGTCGAATCGCCAATTTCATCAATGCCGAACTCTATGGTGCGCCGACCGATGCGCCATGGGGCGTGGTCTTCCCCACCGATCCGCTCCAGGTCGCCCGCCATCCGAGCCAGCTCTATGAAGCCCTGCTCGAAGGGCTGCTGCTGTTTCTGGTCATCCGCATCGCCACCCACGTCTTTTATGCCTTGCGCAAACCGGGTCTGGTCGCCGGCATTTTCGCCATCGGCTACGCCCTCTCACGCATCGCCGTCGAACTCGTGCGCCTGCCCGATATTCAGCTCGGCTATCTTTATTTCGGCTGGGTCACTATGGGGCAGATTCTGAGCCTGCCCATTCTTCTCGGCGGCGTCGTTCTGGTGATCTACGCCATCACGCGCCGCGAAAATCCATTGCGCCCGTGAAATGAGAGCAGTCTGTTAGCGAATGGCCGCGAAATGACGGAAATCGACAAGAATTTGACGCTGGAACAGCAGATTGCGCTGCAAATAAGCGCAAGCGGGCCAATATCTGTGGCCACCTATATGGGCCTCTGCCTCACCCATCCCACGCGGGGCTATTACCGTGTCCGCGAGCCCATTGGCGGCAAGGGCGATTTCATCACCGCGCCGGAAATTTCCCAGATGTTTGGGGAACTTATCGGTTTCTGGCTGGTCAATCTCTGGCAGCAGATGAACGAGCCGAAAGCCTTCACCCTGCTCGAGCTTGGCCCCGGGCGCGGCACACTCATGGCCGACATCCTGCGTACCGCCTGCCGCGCCCCCGGCTTCCGCGACGCCCTGCGCCTTACCCTTTTCGAAACCAGCCCCGGCCTCATGGCCGAACAGCAGGCGCGGCTGGAAGCATACGACCCTAAATGGCTGCAAAACTTCGATAATTTCGAAGATGGTCCGGTCATGGTCGTGGCCAATGAATTCTTCGACGCCCTGCCGATCCGCCAGTTCATCCGCAAGGAAAAGGGCTGGCATGAGCGCCAGGTCGGCCTTCTCGACGGCAAGCGCACCTTCGGCCTGTCCCCCACGCCCATTCCCCCCGGCTCCATGCCCGATGACGTGGCCGATGCCGCGCCCGACAGCGTTTTCGAGGTCAATTTCGCCGCGGCGGAAATCATGTCGATTCTGGCAAAAATCGTATCCAGGCAAGGCGGCAGCATCCTCGCCATCGATTACGGCTATGGCCGCACCCAGACCGGCGAGACCCTGCAAGGAGTGCGCAATCACGCCTATGCCGATGTGCTTGACGCCCCCGGCGAAACCGATCTGTCGGCCCATGTCGATTTCGCCGCGCTCGCCAATGTCGCGCGCCGCGCCGGCCTTGCTGCCCAACCTCTTGCCACTCAAGGCGAATTTCTTGCCCGCCTCGGCCTGGCGGAGCGGGCTTCCACGCTCATCAAGGCCAATCCCGCCCTGGCCGCCGACATTGCCACGGCCCGCGACCGGCTGGTGAATCCCGAACAGATGGGCACGCTGTTCAAGGTTTTCTGCGCGCACAGCCCCGGACTTATCCCCGCCGGTTTTTCCGCATGATAGATTACGAAACTGCATCCTCACTCAGCGCCATCAAAACGCTAAGGCATGGCTTTTTCGGGCGGCGCGGCGGAACCTCGGGCGGCGAATTTTCCAGCCTCAACGTCTCTCATTCTGTCGGGGACGACCCGCAAAGCGTCGAAAAAAACAGAGAAATTGTCCGGGATGCCGTAAATGCCGGTCCACTGATCTTTCTCAAGCAGGTGCATTCGGCCCGGGTCGAAACGCTGACCGGCCCCATTGCTCCCTCAGTCATCGAGGCCGACGCCATGGTGACGGCTGTTCCCGCCCTGGCCCTCGCCATCCTCACCGCCGATTGCACGCCGATCCTCTTTGCCGATCCAGAGGCCGGCATTGTCGGCGCCGCCCATGCCGGCTGGCGCGGCGCGGTCGATGGCATTATCGGCAACACCATCGCCGCCATGGTGGCGCTCGGCGCCGATCCCGCCCGCATCCGCGCTGCCTATGGCCCCACCATTCACGGCAAAAATTACGAGGTTGGAGAAGGGTTTAGATCCGATTTCCTGACGCTGCATCCGGGCGGCGAAAGCCATTTCCACACCCCGCCCGGCGGCCAGCCGCATTTCGATCTTCCCGGCTTTGTCCACGCCCAGCTTGAAGCGGCCGGACTTTCCGGGATCGAGCGGGTCGGCCTTTGTACCTATGCCAATCCCGATCTCTATTTCTCCCACCGCTACGCCACCCACAAAGGCACGAAAACCGGTCGCCAGCTCGCCGTCATCGGCATGACACAAGTTTAATTTACCCATCCGCCCAAAGTGGCGTTGTCAGGCCCGAAACGAGTCGCTAAAGCTGCCCGCGAAACTGGTAGGTCCGCCCCCCGCTGGACCAGTTTTTGACAGGATCGCGCCCATGAAGCTGGTGACCGGCAATTCCAACCGTCCGCTGGCGCAGGCTGTCGCCAGCTATCTCGAACTTCCGCTGACCGATTGCACCGTCAAGCGCTTCGCCGATAACGAAGTCTATGTCGAAGTGCAGGAAAATGTGCGTGGCGAGGATGTGTTCATCCTGCAATCCACCAGCTTTCCCGCCAATGACAATCTGATGGAATTGCTGATCATTGCCGATGCCTTGCGCCGCTCCTCGGCTCGCCGCATCACCGCCGTGCTCCCCTATTTCGGCTATGCTCGCCAGGACCGCAAATCGGCGCCCCGCACCCCGATTTCCGCCAAGCTGGTTTCCAATCTCATCACCGAGGCCGGCGCCAATCGCGTGCTGACGCTCGATCTCCATGCCGCCCAGATTCAGGGCTTTTTCGACATTCCCACTGACAATCTGACCGCCGCGCCGGTCATGGTCCGCGACATCAAGGACAATTATGACGTCAAGAATGTCATGATCGTCTCGCCGGACGTCGGCGGCGTGGTCCGTGCCCGCAATGTCGCGGGCCGCATCGGGGCGAGCCTCGCCATTGTCGACAAACGCCGCCCCCGCGCCGGCGTCTCCGAGGTCATGAACATCATCGGCGAGGTCGAAGGCCAGACCTGCATCCTCATCGACGACATTGTCGATTCCGGCGGCACCCTGGTCAACGCCGCCGAAGCCCTCCTAAAGGCCGGCGCCAAGGAAGTTTCGGCCTATATCACCCATGGCGTCTTGTCCGGCGCCGCCTCCGAGCGCATCGCCGCCAGCAAGCTCAAGGAATTGGTAGTCACCGATTCCATCGTCGATACCGAGGCAACCCGCGCCGCCGCCAATATCCGCCGCATGTCCATCGCGGCGCTGATCGGCGAGGCCATTGCCCGCACCGCCAGCGAACAGAGCGTATCCAGCCTCTTCGACTAACTTTCCGCCCACTCCTGCGGTATTGCTGAACGATATCAGCCGCACAGAGGAGCAAGGAATGTCCCGCTATCTCGCACTTTACATGGGCACGCTGGAATCGGCGGCCCAGCAGGAATGGGAAAACCTGTCCGAAGACGAAAAGGCCAAGCGGAGCACCAGAGCGATGGCGGCCTGGGAAGCCTGGGTCGAGCAACACGAGGCCGCGATCACCGATATGGGTGGGCCCTTGGGGAAAACCCTACTCGCCAGCACCTCAGGCATCAGCCCGACCAGAAACGCCATCGCCGCCTACGTGATTGTCGAAGCCGACTCGCACGAAGACGCTGCGAGAATGTTCGAAAATCATCCGCATTTCGCGATTTTTCCCGGCACTGGCGTCGAGATCCTGGAATGCCTGCCAATGCCCGGCGCATAAGCATCTTTCGGTGCGCTCTGACTTGCCGGATTGGGACATTTCCTCTATATCCCGCGCCCATGAAGCACTCGTCACCCCTGGAGGACGGGTGCGTATGTTGTTGATGTGATGACATACACCAACCCAGAATGGATGATTTCCATGGCTGCCAATAAAGTGCTCAAGGCACAGGCGCGTGAGGGAGTGGGCAAGGGGGCCGCTCGCGAAGTGCGTCGTCAGGGACGTGTTCCCGCTGTTATCTATGGTGACAAGAAGCCCCCCGTCACCGTTTCCGTCGAATATAAAGACGCCCTGAAGTTCATCTATGCCGGTGGCTTCAAGTCGCACGTCCTCGACCTCGACGTCGATGGCACCGTGCACAAGGTCATTCCGCGCGACTATCAGCTCGACGTGGTCAAGGACCAGCCGCTCCACATCGACTTCCTTCGGGTTTCGGGCAATGCCAGGATCACCGTCGAAGTGCATGTGAACTTCATCAATGAAGAGCAGAGCCCCGGCCTCAAGCGCGGCGGTACGCTCAACATTGTGCGTCACACCGTGGAAGTTTCGGTGCCGGCCAATGCGATTCCGGAATCCATCACCGTGGATCTTTCCGGTTCCGAAATCGGTGATTCGATCCATATTTCGGCCGTGTCCCTGCCCAAGAACGTCACCCCGACGATCACCGACCGCGATTTCACCATCGCAACCCTGGTCGCGCCGTCGGGCCTCAAGTCTGCTGACGCAGCCGAAGGCGAGACCGAGGCGGAGTAAGCCGTCTCCGGCACCCGCGAAAACGTTTCGAGGCGGCCTCAGGGCCGCCTCACTCATTTGCAAGGCATTGCTTGATGAAATTGCTTGTCGGCCTCGGCAATCCCGGCAGCCAATATGCCGGCAACCGTCACAATATCGGCTTCATGGCCGTGGATGCGATCGCTTCGGCCCATGGCATTTCCGGCTGGAAATCCAAGCATGCCGGCCTTTTGGCAGAGGGCAGTGTGTCCGGCGAGCGCGTGCTGCTGCTCAAGCCGCAGACCTTCATGAACAAATCCGGCGACAGCGTGCAGCAGGTCGCCCGGTTCTACAAACTCACCCCCGCCGACATCATCGTTTTCTATGACGAACTCGACCTCGCCCCCGGCAAGGTCCGCGTGAAGATCGGCGGTGGCAATGGCGGGCATAACGGCCTGCGCTCGATCGATCCGCAGATCGGCCTCGATTACAAGCGCGTCCGCCTCGGCATCGGTCATCCGGGCAAGGAATTCGTGACGCCACATGTGCTTGGCGATTTCGCCAAGGCCGACAAGACCTGGCTCGATCCGCTCCTTGACGATATTGGCCGCCATGTGAACCTGCTGCTCAACGGCGACGATGCCGGCTTCATGAACAAGCTGGCGCTCGCCGCGCAGGGGGAGAAGGAAAAACCCGCTCCAAAGGCACAGAGCCACGTTCGCCAGGCGCGTCCCGCCAAGCCGCAGGTCGAATTGCCCAAAACCGGTCCCATGGCCGATATGCTCAACAAGCTCTTCAGCGGCAAGGGCGAATAGGGCGCTGCCTCATCTCAGGCGCGCCCATTCGGGCAGCCATGAACCATGCGCGGCGATCAGATCGTCCACCAGCGCCCAGATCTGATCCAAATCCAGTTCCGCGGCAGTATGCGGATCCATCATCGCGGCATGATAGATATGCTCGCGCTTTTCCTCGACCAGCGCTCGCACGGCCAATTCCTGCACATTGATATTGGTGCGGATCAACGCGGTCAGTTGCGGAGGCAAGTCGCCGATATAGGTCGGCTGCAGGCCGTTATCGTCCACAAGGCAAGGCACTTCCACCGCCGCCGCGTCGGGCAGGCTGGTGATGACGCCATTATTGCGCAGATTGCCGTAGATCACCGAAGGCTCGCCGGTCCAAACCGAATTGACGATGGAACTGGCATATTCGTGCGATGGCTTCACCACGATCTTGTCAGCCTTGCGATATTCTTCCGAAGTCTTTTTCCAGCCCTCGATCTGCTCTACGCAGCGCTTGGGATATTCATCGAGCGGGATGCCGAATTTCTCAAGCAAGTCCTCGCGGCCCTCCTTGATGAAATAGGGCGTATACTCGGCAAAGTGCTCCGAGCTTTCGGTGACGAAATAACCCAGCCGCGTCATCATCTCATAGCGCACCTTGTTCGGGCAGCGCGGATTCCAGCCCGGCTTGGGCGCACGGCCTTCACGATAGGCCCTATGCAGTTCCGGATAGAGGTCCCTGTATGAACCATCCGCCAGTCGCTGCTCGAAGGTGAGATAAAAGGCCATGTGGTTGATGCCGGCCGAGCGATAGCGGATGTCCTGGTAGGGAATCCCGAGATCGTGTGCCAGTTCATGGGCCGTACCCTGCACCGAATGACAGAGGCCCACCTGCTTGATGCTGGGATATTTTTCCGCGATGGCCCAGGTATTGATGGCCATCGGATTCACATATTGCAGCATGATCGCGTCAGGCGCGACCGCCAGCATGTCCTCGCAGATGCTCCACAGATGCGGCACCGTCCGCAGGCCCCGCATGATGCCGCCTACGCCCAGCGTATCGGCAATGGTCTGGCGCAGATTGTATTTCTTGGGCACCTCGAAATCGACGACTGTTGACGGCTCATAGCCTCCGATCTGGAAGCAGACGACGACGAAATTGGTGCCGTCCAAAGCCGCGCGCTGATCCTCGAAAGTCATGACACTGGCTGCTACTCCCAGGGTGGCAATGAGCTTTCCGGCGATGACGGCGCTCTCCTCCAGCCTTTTCGGGTCGATGTCCATGAGCCGGATTTCCGCACCGGCAAGCGCCGGCCGCTGCAAAATATCACCGACGATATTCTTCATGAACACCGACGAACCGGCGCCGATAAAG
This sequence comes from Devosia faecipullorum, assembly GCF_015158295.1. GTDB lineage: Bacteria > Pseudomonadota > Alphaproteobacteria > Rhizobiales > Devosiaceae > Devosia > Devosia faecipullorum. The sequence goes on from NZ_JACDXV010000001.1 coordinate 1,001,606, forward strand.
GTGATCCTGGGATTTGCCATGAAAATGCTCCGGTGGGCGGCGTCCAATCATGGTCACATGCTAGCTCTTGCAACTATTGAAGCAATCCGGGATAAAAGATCATTCTTCCGGGTTTTAAAGATATGCCGCTGCGCGACACGCCGCCTCGCCCTGCCCCGCGTGCCGACAGGCGATTTTACGCCACGACCAAGGCGTTCGGACGGTTCGGCATCCGCAGCTTCATTCCCCAATGCATGCCTGTCCCGCATAGCCACGGTCATATCGAGTTCAACTGGCTGAGCGCGGGAGAAATGGACTATGTCTTCGACGGCGGTGCCGTAACCGTACGCTCCGAGTGCCTCGTGGCCTTCTGGGCCGGCATACCGCATCAGGCAATCGGCCTGCGTGACACCGCGACCGCACGCCAGCTCAATGTCTATCTGCCGATGGACGCTTTTCTGGAAATGCCCCAGCTCGGCGGGCTCACCGAAACGCTGATGGGCGGCGGCGTCATCCAACTGCCCGAAGATTGCGTAGATTTCGGCCTGCTCGAGCGCTGGCATGCCGATTATCGCAGCGGCAATGCCCAGCGCAGCGATCTGGTCCGGGCCGAAATCGCCCTCCTGTTCCGCCGCGCCGCCATTGTCGGCTGGCAGAACCTGTTGCCGCCCTGGATCGAAACGGACGGGCGCCGGGAACGCAGCGTGGCGCCCATCCGCTATGTGGTGCTGATGGTGCGCCACATCGTGGAAAATCTCACCACGCCATTGGCGACCACAGATATTGCCGCCATTGTCGGCCTGAATCCCAATTACGCGACAAATCTGTTCACCCGGGTCATGCATATCCCGATGCAGAAATTCGTCACGCGCCTGCGCCTGATACGGGCACGAAGCCTGCTGTTCGATACCGGATTGCCGATCTCCAGCATCGCGCTCGAGGCCGGGTTCTCGTCACAAAGCCAGTTCTACGACCACTTCCGAAGCGCCTATGGAACGACGCCAAATCAGATGCGCAAGGGCGGCTAGACGTTGAACTTGAACAGCATCACGTCGCCGTCCTTAACGACATATTCCTTGCCCTCGTCGCGCGCCTTGCCGGCTTCCTTGGCCCCCTGTTCGCCGCCCAGCGCAACGAAATCCTCATAGCCGATGGTCTGGGCGCGAATGAAACCACGCTCGAAATCGGTATGGATGACGCCGGCCGCCTGCGGGGCCTTGTCCCCCCGGTGAATGGTCCAGGCGCGCGTTTCCTTGGGGCCGACAGTGAAATAGGTCTGCAGGTTCAAAAGATCATAGGCCTCGCGGATCAGCCGGTTAAGACCGGGCTGTTCCAGCCCGAGCGAGTCCAGATATTCCGACTGTTCCTGATCCGAGAGCTGGGCGAGCTGGCTTTCAATCTCGGCGGAAATCACCACGACGCCGGCCTCATTGGCCTTGGCATAGTCTTCGACTTTCCGGCTCAGGGCATTGCCCGTCGCCGCGGAACCTTCATCGACATTGCAGACATAGAGCGCGGGCTTGCTGGTCAGCAATTGCAGCTCGCTGAAGGCTTTTTCTTCCTCAGGGTCACGCTTGACGAAGCGCGCCGAGCGGCCGTCGCGCAGCACGGCGAGGGCGCGGTCGATCAGCTCCAGCGTCTGCTTGGCGTCCTTGTCATTGCCCTTGGCCTTCTTCTCCACGCCGGCGCGGCGCTTTTCGAGGCTTTCAAGATCGGCCAGCATCAATTCGGTCTCGACCACCTCGGCATCCGCCAACGGATCGACCTTGTTGGAGACGTGGATAACGTTGGAATCCTCGAAGCAGCGCAGCACATAGGCGATGGCGTCCGTCTCGCGGATATTGGCCAGAAACTGATTGCCCAGTCCTTCGCCCTGCGATGCACCCTTGACCAGACCGGCAATGTCCACAAAACTCATACGCGCCGGCAACACATTGATCGATTTGCCGATCTCGGCCAATCGGGCAAGGCGCGGATCGGGAACCGACACTTCGCCCACATTAGGCTCGATGGTGCAGAACGGAAAATTCGCGGCCTGCGCCGCAGCCGTACGGGTCAATGCGTTGAAAAGCGTCGATTTGCCGACATTCGGCAGGCCGACAATGCCCATCTTGAAGCCCATGGCTTTGCTCCGGGAAAATGTTGGGCTTCAATTGGGTCGGATCGCCGCCGATGTCAATGCACGGCCGCGCCGCCAAGAGCCGCGACCGGCGACACGACAAGGCCCGCCGCTCAAGACCGGTTCTATTTTGGCGGGGCCGGTTTGTCGTCCGCACCCTTGCTCTCCTCCCACGGCCATGCAAGAAACAAAAGTTGACGCATAGGGCAAGTAAATGACCAATCCTGTCACAAAAGATCGGCGCCACTTCGAAGATCTCGCAGTAGGCGAAATCATCGACCTGGGCTCCACCCATGTCAGCAAGGACATGATCACCAGCTTCGCCCGCGAATTCGATCCTTTCCCGTTCCACCTCGATGAAAAGGCCGCCAAGGAAAGCCTTCTGGGTGGCCTCGCATCCAGCGGTTGGCAGACCGGCGCGCTGAGCCTGCGCATGCTGGTCGACAATTTTCTCTCCACCATCGCCTCCTGCGGCGGCCTGGGCTTCCGTGATCTTAAATGGAAAAGCCCGGTCATGGTCAACGACACGATCGGCGGCACGGCCAAAATCGCCGAGCTGCGCCGCTCGGCCAGCCACCCGCAATGGGGCATCGTGACCCTCGATTTCGACATCACCAACCAGCATGGCAAGCCGGTCATGACCATGCGGCTGGCCAACCTGGTCGAATGCCGCAATGCGGAGGCCCTCGCATGACTCGCTGGTTCGAAGACATCGTCATCGACGAAATATTTCCCCTCGGCAGCCACAGCTTCACCACCGAGGAGATCATTCGCTTCGGCAAGCTCTATGATCCGCAATATTTTCATATCGATCCCGAACTTGCCAAACACAGCCATTTCGGCGGCTTGATCGCCTCGGGCTGGCATACGGTCAGCGTTGGGCACCGCAAGATGGTGGATGCCCTGTCGGCCGAGGAGGCGCGCCTGCGCGCTTTAGGTCAGGAGCCGGGCGTGTCAGGCCCCTCCCCCGGCGTGAACTCTATGGATTTCAAGGTTCCGGTTCGCCCCGGCGATACAGTAACCTATGAATTGGTCGTCACCGGCAAGCGCCCATCCAATTCCATCCCCGGATGGGGACTGCTGTTCAATCGCCTGACCGCAGTGAACCAGCAGGGCGAATTGGTCTATTCCGCCGATCTTGTCGGCTTTTCCAAGCTGCGCGACTATTCCATGCCGCTCAAACTGCGAGTGTTGCTCACTCTCACCAAAGTGCCCGTTCTCGGAAAGCTGATCCGGCGCGGCTCTTGAATCCATCGGGGCGCATCGGCAATCTCCTCACATGCGCCGATTCGCCCTTGCCCTCGCCCTCATCGCCTGTTCCGCAGCCCCTGCTCTTGCCCAGGCCTATCAAGGCAATTGGAGCTGCCGGGACGCCACCACGGAGCGCGTCGGCATCCTTACCGTTTATGGCCAGGTTTATGGCTGGGCCGCCCGCGCTACCGGTGATCCCAATTCTGGCACCGGGACGCTCACGCCCTATCAGGATGGAATCGGCCTCAACGACGGCAATCTGCGCGTCAACGGCAATATCCAGGCCGCTCGCATGATCAATGACCCCACCTACGGCGTAGCGATGCAACTGGAAACGGCTGAAGCTATCGTCATGCTCTGCACTCCACGCTGAGGCCAAATTTGCGTTTTCGCTGGCCCTACGGCAGCAGGGGCTTGAAATTTTCTCACGTTTGACGCATTTTTGACGGGCAGTGCCGGGCCCCTCTGGTCATAGCCCTTTGCTATGATGATGTCGGAACTGCTCCACAAGTCACATGGAGAAGGTCCCGGCGATGGAATCGCTTTTTGCCGCCCTATCGGGCGATTTTCTTGGTACTCCCGTCTATTTCTGGATCGCTTTCATTGCGATCGTGATCGGCCTGCTTGTTTTCGACCTCGGCATCCTGCACCGCGACGAGCACGAGATCGAAGCCAAGGAGAGCCTGCTGCTCTACGGCTTTTATGTCTGTATCGCCCTGGCCTTCGGCGCCTGGGTGTGGTTCCAGCGCGGCGCTGAGGCGGGGTTGGAATTCTACACCGGTTATTTGATCGAACAGTCCCTCGCCATGGACAATATGTTCGTCATCGCCACCATATTCGGCTTTCTCGGCATTCCGAGGCTCTACCAGCACCGCGTGCTGTTCTGGGGCATTCTCGGCGTGATCCTGTTCCGCGCCATCCTCATCGGCGTCGGCGCGGCGCTGGTCAACAATTTCAACTGGATCCTGTTCTTCTTCGGGACCTTCCTGGTCTTTACCGGCATCCGCATGTTCAGCCATTCTGACGATGAGCCGAACATGGATGACAACAAGATCCTGAAATTCATGCGCAAGCGGTTCCGCGTAACCGACACGCTGCGCGGCCGAGATTTCCTCGTCAAGGAGCCCGATCCCAAGACCGGTAGAATCGTCACCTGGCTGACGCCGCTGGCCATCGCCCTGATCATGGTGGAAATCGTCGACCTGATCTTCGCGGTGGATTCCGTGCCGGCCGTCTTTGCCGTCACCCAGGATACGTTCATCGTCTATACGTCCAACATTTTCGCCATTCTGGGTCTGCGCGCCCTTTATTTCGCGCTGGCGGCAGCGATGAACCGGTTTCGCTATCTACAGGTCTCGCTGGCCATTATCCTGGTGCTCATCGGCATCAAAATTTTCCTCGTGCCGCTGCATATCCATATCGACACCCTGCTTTCTCTGGTTGTGACCGTTGCTATCCTCGCGGGGGGTATTCTCTACTCGCTGTGGAAGACACGCAACGAGCCCAATGTCAGCGCCGAGGGCGAAACCAGGACGGGCCAGCTCAAACCCTGACCGGATGGAAGAAACCAACTGCAAAAGGCCCGGCGCAGCGCGTCGGGCCTTGAACCTTTCTTGCCGCATTTACTCGTTAACTCTTTGTCTGAAACATCGCATCGACACAGGAGACCGGCAAATGGGAGCCATTCACGAAATCGTCTTTGATTGCGAACGGCCAAAAGTGCTCGCCCATTTCTGGGCCGATCTGCTGGACGGATATGCAGTTCGCCCGCTCGACACCACCAGCGCCGCGCTGAGCTTCGCCCTCGGCCTCGACCCGGCGGAGCCCACGACGTTGATGGTCGACGGCCCTGGGCCTTCGCTCTGCTTTCAGAATGTAGATGGTCAGCGCCCGGACAATAATCGGGTGCATTTCGACGTGCAGGTCACCGACCGCTCCAGCGAAGTCGAGCGGCTGAAACAGGCTGGTGCCAGCGTGGAGCGCGTCCTGCCCACCTATACGATCATGCGCGACCCCGAGGGCAACCAGTTCGTGCTGGCTGATCGTCGCGAGGCCATTGCGGCCTGATCCCGCTGCCGCGCCGAAAAGGCCGGTCAGGGTCTCCTCTCAGGGCCGTGCACCCGAATGAAGCTTGATCATGGCCTCATTGCACCTGCCATTGAGGCGACAGTCGCGTCGCGCTGCCTGGTCATCCGAGCAGCAACGCCCTATGTCATCAATGCCCGGCAAATTCCATCAGTGCGCTGACGGCAATTCCTTCCGCCGCCAGCTTGCTTGCGCCGCCGAGATCGGGAAGATCGATAGCGAAAGCGGCCTGTTCGACCAGGGCGCCAGTCCGTCGCAACAGACCAACGGCGGCGATTGCCGTGCCGCCCGTTGCGATAAGGTCGTCCACCAGCAGCACTTTGTGGCCCGCCGTCACGACATCAGCATGAATCTCAATAGTGTCCACGCCATATTCAAGCGCGTAGTTCTGCCCGATCGTCTCACCGGGCAGCTTGCCCTTCTTGCGGATGGGCACGAAACCCGTTCCCAGCGCGATTGCCACGCCGGCTCCGAAAATGAAACCGCGCGCTTCGATGCCGGCGACATGGGTGATGCCCTGCCCCCGATGCGCCGCCGCGATGCGTTCGACGCTTTCCCGGAACCCATCCGGGTGCTCGATCAGCGTGGTAATATCCCGGAACAGGATGCCCTTTTTGGGATAATCCGGAATCGTGCGGACAAGCGATTTCAGGTCGAGCGACATCGACAGCCTTGCAAGGGTGGAAATAGTCAGGACTTGTTGCGGCCAAGCAGGTGCCGGGCCAAAACGCCGGCATTGTAGGCAGCATTGCGTGTTGTATTGATCGCGGTGTCTCGGGCCTTGGGATTGTTGACCACGGCCTGAACGCCAGCCCGGACCGCCGGATGGCGGCTGACGGCAATGGCGGTACTGACCACGGTAACGGCCAGGCGAATGGCGGACATCTGCATTTCCTCCAACACCGGAATGAGTTGGAATATCGGGGCAATAGCCCGGTTTGGCAAGGGGCTCACGTCAATGCGCGCGACCGTTTTCTGCTCTGCTCAAAGGCAAAGAGGCCCCGTAGGGCCTCTTCAACATCAATTGCCTAGCGCGTCCGGAGCGCAGGTGCTCGCGGCCCGGGATCAGTGTTCGATGCCGGCCCAGATCTTGCGCTTGGTGGCGTACATCAAGCCTGAGAACAGCACGAGAAACAGCAGGACGATGAAACCGGTCTGCTTGCGGCTCACCAGATGCGGCTCGGCCATCCACATCATGAAGGCGGCCACGTCGGTCGAATACTGGTCCAGCGTTTCGGGAACGGCGACCCCGTCTTCACCCGGCGTATAGGTCACCGAGCCGTCAGCCAGCGGCGGCGCCATGCTGATCGCGTGGCCGGGGAAATAGTCGTTGTAGTACTGACCATCGCCGAGGACGAAATCTTGCGGGGCCTCTTCCGGCACTTCATCGTGATAACCGGTCAGCAGCGCATGGATATAGTCCACCCCGCCTTCCTGGTAGCCGGTGAAGTAGTTAAACGCCCAAGTCGGGAACGGATCCTTGACGCCACGCGCCTTTGCCAAAACCGAGAAATCGGGCGGCAACGCGCCGCCCATGGCTTCGCGGGCTTCCTGATCATTGGCGAAAGGCGACGGCCAGCGGTCGGCCGGCACGGCAGTGCGGGTACCACCGTCGGCGGTCACATCGGCCACTTCATATTCGGCAGCCAAAGCCTTGACCTGCTCCTCAGAGAAGCGCGGGCCACCCGGTTCGCTGAGATTGCGGAACGCCATCAGGCGCGCGCCATGGCAGCTGGCACAGACTTCACGGAACACCTGAAAACCGCGCTGGAGCTGGTTTTCGTCATAGGTGCCGAAAATACCGGCAAAGCTCCAATTGACGCGCTGCGGCTGCTTGCCGGCCTCGGCGGCCTGCGCCGAAGCCATTGCGGAAATGCCCATGAAAGCGGCGAGAGCGGCGATGATGATCTTGTTCTTGAACATGATTTTCGCCCCCATCACGCTTTGGACTTGCCGAGAACGCTCTCGGAAATGCTGGTCGGCAGCGGCTTGGGCGTTTCGACACGCGACAGCACCGGCAGGATGACCAGGAAATACAGGAAGTAATAGGCGGTGCAGATCTTGGCGAGCGTCGTGTAGGGCTCGGCGGCTTCCTGGGCGCCGAGATACATCAGGCCGAGGAAGTTGATCACGAACAGCGCATAGAACCACTTGAACATCGGGCGGAACGTGCCCGAGCGGACCTTGGACGTATCCAGCCATGGCAGGATCAGCAGCATGAGCATCGACGCGCCCATGGCGATGACGCCACCCAGCTGCGAATTGATGAACAGCACGTTGAAGTCGATGGCGCGCAGGATCGTGTAGAACGGCAGCAGGTACCATTCCGGCACGATATGGGCCGGCGTCACCTGGCTATTGGCCATGATGTAATTGTCGGCGTGACCCAGAATATCGGGCGCAAAGAACACGAACCAGGCGAAGGGGATCATGAACAGCACCATCGCGAACAGATCCTTCATCGTATAATACGGATGGAAGGGAACGGTATCGCGGCTGTCCTTGACTTCGACGCCGACCGGATTGTTGTTGCCCGGAACGTGCAGCGCCCAGATATGGAGCGCCACGACGGCGGCAATCACGAATGGCAGCAGATAGTGCAGCGAGAAAAAGCGGTTGAGCGTCGGATTACCGACGGAGAACCCGCCCAGAACCAGCTGTTTGATGCTGTCGCCGACCAGCGGAATGGCCGAGAAGATATTGGAGATAACCGTGGCGGCCCAGAAGCTCATCTGGCCCCATGGCAGGGAATAGCCCATGAAGGCCGTCGCCATGGTCAGCACGAAGATGATGACGCCCAGGATCCAAAGGATTTCGCGCGGCGCCTTGTAGGAGCCATAGAACAATCCGCGGAACATGTGGATGTAAAGGGCCACAAAGAACATCGATGCGCCCACGGCGTGGACGGCCTGGATGATGCGGCCACCATTGACGTCGCGACGGATATGCTCGACCGAGTCGAAAGCCATGGCCACATTCGGCGTGTAGTGCATTGCCAGGATCACGCCGGTGACGATCTGCACACCGAGGCACATGACCAGGATCGCGCCGAAGGTCCACCAGTAATTGAGGTTCTTCGGCGTGGGGAAATCCATCAGATGTTCTTTGGCGAAGCGCACGACCGGTAGGCGGTCGTCGAGCCACTTCTCGACGGCATTTCCGGGAGTATAGGTAGAATGTTCAGACATCGGAAAAGCCCCCACTAGCCGATCTGGACCAGCGTATCGCTGACGAATTCATAAGGCGGCACCACCAGGTTCAATGGCGCCGGACCACGACGGATACGGCCGGCCGTATCATAGTGCGAACCATGGCACGGGCAGAACCAGCCATCGAAGTCACCGGCTTCACCGACCGGAACGCAGCCCAGATGGGTGCAGTTCGCGATCATGATCAGCCATTGCTCGTGACCCGGCTTGGTGCGCTGCTCGTCGGTCTCGGGATCCTTGAGATCCGCGAGCGGGACGGCCTTGGCTTCGGCGATCTCTGCCTCAGTGCGGTGCCGCACGAATACGGGCAGGCCGCGCCACATGATGGTCACCGACTGCCCCTCAGGAATGGCGCTGACATCGAATTCGATGCTCGCCAGCGCCAAGGTGGACGCGTCAGGATTGAGCTGATTGATCAGCGGCCAGACCACGGCTGCGGCGCCGACGGCGCCGACGGCGCCCGTGGCGACATAGAGAAAGTCCCGCCGGTTCGTGGATGAGTGTTCTGCTTGCGTGGCCAAGGTCCGTATCCCCGTACGATGCACAATTGACGGGGCCGGCTTCGGCGGCTTCATCCACATAAGCAGAATCGTGCAGCCGACCGCCCTCAAGCGGCCCGTCAGGTAGCGTCCTTTTTGCACTGTCACAAGAACTTGTCCAGTGCGCTCAAGGTGACAGTGCCCAACTGCGACACTATACCCAAGCCAAGCCCGGATTCCGGGGAGTTTATCTGTGCAGGAGCAAACGGCCTTGGCCATTGACCTCGCTCTCTACCAGCCCGACATCGCCGCCAATACCGGCACATTGCTGCGTCTGGGCGCCTGCCTGGGCGTTGCGGTACATGTGATCCATCCGGCCGGCTTTGCCATAACCCAACGCAATCTGGCCCGTTCGGGCATGGATTATCTCGAGCGGGCAAGTCTGGTCGAACACGATTCCTTTGCCGCGTTCGATGCCTGGAGACAGACCCAAAACCGCCGGCTGGTGCTGCTGACCACCAAGGCCAGCGCCTCCTCCTATCAAGCCGCGTACCGGGCCGACGACATCATCATGCTGGGCCGGGAAAGTGCCGGCGTGCCGGACGGCATCGCCGACCGGGCCGACCTGCGCATTCGCATCCCCATGCAGCCCGGCATGCGCTCGCTCAACGTCGCCCTTGCCGGGGCGATGATCCTGGGCGAAGCCATGAGACAGAATGGCGACTTTACACGGCTTTCCTGAAGGTTCATCTCCACCCCATGACACTCCCCCCTGATATCGAAGCCAAGAAATCCATTGCCAGCGCCTGGTTCCGCACCCTGCGCGACCGCATCCATGCCGAGCTCGAAATCATCGAGCGCGAGACCATCGGCATTCACGCTGACCGCTCCCCCGGTACGTTCGAGCGCACCCCCTGGGAGCGCGCAGGCGGTGGCGGCGGCGAAATGGGCATGCTGCATGGCCGCGTCTTCGAGAAAGCCGGCGTCCACGTTTCAACCGTATATGGCAATTTCAGCGAGGATTTCGCTCGCCAGATGCCCGGTACGGAAGCCGGCACCGAATTCTGGTCATCGGGAATTTCCTTGATCGTCCACCCCTGGAACCCGCATGTTCCGGCCGTGCACATGAACACCCGCATGATCGTCACCGGGAAACAATGGTGGGGTGGCGGGGCCGACCTAACGCCGGTGCTGGACAATCGCCGCACCCAGGACGATCCCGACACCATCGACTTCCACGCGGCCATGAAATCAGCCTGCCGGGACCACAAGGATGTCGATTACGAACGGTTCAAGACCTGGTGTGACGAATATTTCTTCCTGCCGCATCGCAACGAACCGCGCGGCATTGGCGGAATTTTCTACGATCAGTTCAATTCCGGCGATTGGGATGCCGATTTCGCCTTTACCCAGGCGGTCGGCGAAACCTTTCTCGACATCTATGCCAGGCTGGTTCGTCGTAATTTCGAAAAGACCTGGACCGAGGCGGAGCGTGAGGAGCAATTGATCCGGCGCGGTCGCTATGTCGAGTTCAACCTGCTCTATGATCGCGGCACCACGTTCGGCCTCAAGACCGGCGGCAATGTCAATTCCATCCTCTCCTCCATGCCCCCGGCGGTGAAATGGCCTTAGCGGCGTGGAGCGTTGTTCGGCCTTGCGGAACCTCGCCGCAAGGACCACGTTGATCGCGACCGGCCGTAACAAACGAGGTTCAGCAATGAAACGCTTTGATTCTGGCACCCTAATTCCCGGATCGACTTGGCGTGCCGAGGCGGAAACCGAGGCGGAAGTGGTGCGCCGCGCCGTCGAAAACATGAAAAGCCTCAACGGCGAAACCGAGGTGCGCCCCGAAATGGTCGAACGCATCAAGGAACGCATCGTCGATCTGGACAACACAGGGACAGCCCGGCACTAGGCAGACCCGGGCAACAATTCCAGCAGGGCATCACGGTCGAGGGTGAAGCTGCTCTCGACCCATGCGACTTCCAGTTTCTCCAGCGCCTCTCCGATTTGCGGGCCTGGCGGCATGCCCTGCGCCATCAAATCCTTGCCGCTGACCGGCAGAGGCGCGACCGGCAAGCGCGCCAGGTCCCGCGCGGTTTCCGCAAGTCTGTCGCGTGGCCAATTTTCGCGCGCCGCGGCCAGCGCCAGCCCTTCGACGGCGTCCTCGCCAAATCGATAGGCTGCCCAGTCTCCCTCACCTGCCGCAAGCAATGAGGCCGCTTCCGCCACATGTCCGGCGCGCGCCGTGATGGAATTGGAGAGTCGCCAATCGGCCTGCACCTGCTCCAGCCGCCCCGCCGCCACCAGCGCCAGCCGCGCTGCCTGGTCGCGTCCGCCAAGCGCCTCATAGCGCTGCAACGCAAGCAATGCATCATTCGTTAGCGGCAACAAGCCGATCCCCGCCATCACCCCTAATGTCCGGGCAATTTTCGGCAGCGCCAGCATGCGCAGCATTTCGCTGCCCACCCGTTCCCGCGACAGATGCGCCAGCGCCTGTGCCGCGTCACGGCAAGCCGCCAAGCCGTCCGCATCCAGGGATTCGCCGCCATGGCTCGCCGAGAAGCGGAAGAAGCGATAGACCCGCAATCCATCCTCGGCGATCCGCTGGCCCGCCTCGCCAATGAAGCGCACCCTGTCATTGAGCAGGTCGCCCACCCCGCCCAATGGGTCGAACAGCCTGCCATCGGCGAAACAATAAAGCGCATTGATGGTAAAATCGCGCCGCGACGCGTCCTGCACCCAATCCGTACTGAACGCCACTTCGGCGTGCCGTCCATTGGTGGCAACGTCCTCGCGCAGGGTCGTCACTTCAACCTCGACCCCCTCATGGCGCAGGGTCACCGTGCCATGCTCGATCCCCGTGGGATAAACGGCCATGCCCGAAGCCTTGGCCTTCTGCATCACCGCCACCGGCAACAATTCGGTGGCCATGTCGATATCGGTGTTTTCGCCCACCCGGTTCAGCAGGCTGTCGCGCACGATGCCGCCGACGGCGCGCGTGCGCCCCGCCTCCCCCTCGAGCACGGCGAAAATCGCCTGCACTGCCGGGTGCAGCAGCCATTCAGCATTCTCGAGACGCTCGGGGATCACAGTACGATCTCGCCGAGCGCCAGATCGCGGAATTTCCGCGTCAGATTGGCGGTGATACCCCAGATCATGTGCCCGTCATGATCGATCTGCCAGGTCGTATGCTCCTTGCCGGCGCGGCTGATGCGAAATCGTCCATAGGTCGCCGAATCGAGAATGCGGCTCAGCGGCACCTCGAACACCGAATGCACTTCCCCAGGATTGGGCACGAAAGGGCCACTGGGATCGACTTCGGCAACGACCGGGGTGATCAGGTAATTGGTGCCAGTATAATAGGTCGGCATATAGCCCAAAACCGTCGCGTCGGATGGGGCCATGCCCACTTCTTCATTCGCCTCGCGCAGGGCCGCCGCTGCAGCCCCGCCATCGGCACGATCCACCTTGCCGCCCGGAAAGGCCACCTGGCCGGAATGGGCCCGCAGGTCAGGCGAGCGCTCGGTATAGAGCACGGTATGCCCCTCCGGCCGCCGCACCAACGCGATCAGAACCGCAGCCGGCACCGGCGGCCGCGAAAATGGCGTCAATGGATCCCAATCGGGCACCAGTTCCTCCGCCGGCGCCAGAGGTGGCGCATCGGGCAGCAGGCGCATCATCAGCAGGTCGGCAATGTCTCTATCGATAGGCAAAGCGCGCTCGAACAAAATCAAAGGGCGGCCCGACCTTAGCCAAGCCGCCCATATGATAGAACGGATAATTGCACTTTTTTCGCCGCCAAGGCCTTTTATTCCGTGGCGTCGAACGCGGCAATTGCGCCCTTGAGCGATTTGGCGAGGCTTTTGTCCTCGGCCAGCAGCAGGACGCGGCTCGGATCGACCGGCCCCGGAAATTCGATATTGCCGGGCGTTGTGATCTCCCAGCCCAGCGGGCAATAATAATCCTGATCGCCCACCAGCAGCACGAATTGACCCTCACCGCGGGCCAGCGCCCGTGCGGTCACCTCCAGCGCCAGCAGCTTGCCTGCGCCGCGCTTGCGGAAACTGGGGTGAGTGGCCAGTGGCCCCAGCAGATAGCCCTTGAGGCCGCTGACGCTGATCGGGGTCATCCAGACCGCGCCGCAAGGCGTGCCATCCACCTCGGCGATCAGGCTGAGGCCCGGATCGATCGGAAACCGCTCGCGCACCCGAAAAGCGGTGCGCGCGAACCGGCCAGGACCGAAGGCAATGGCCTGCAATTCCTCGACGAAGGCGTCATCTGCGGGGGTGGCGGGCCGCACCATCAACTGGCCGGCAGGCGGGTTGGCAGCGGCGTCGGCCGCAACGAGCGTGGTCATGTGAGCAATCCGGGGGAAAGATGTGCAGAACAGTTTACGGGGGCAACGGCCTCCCGCTTGAACGACCACCTAGGGTCGTCGGTTTGTTCGCAATACCTTCACCATCCTGGACGCCTCCACGTCTGAATCCGCATTAGCATCAGCGGACTTGGCCGTAAATGGGAATATGAGTTTCACGCCGGAAATTCCTTGTGCCCTGTCGCTGCTGTGTCCCAAATGCACAACGCACTGTTATGCCGGAGCGGTCTTTTCCCGCCAATGCCCCATCATTAGGTAGGAAGCCGACAGCAAAATGACCGAAAGGGACCGAACATGGGACAATTGATCGACGGAAAGTGGTCCACCCAGTGGTACGACACCGCCAAGACTGGCGGCAAATTCGTGCGCTCGCAGGCCGGCTTCAGAAACTGGATCACCGCTGACGGCGCCCCCGGCCCTTCCGGCGAAGGCGGCTTTTTGGCCGAGGCCGACCGCTACCATCTCTATGTGTCGCTCGCCTGCCCCTGGGCGCATCGAACCTTGATCCTCCGCAAGCTCAAGGAACTGGACAAGCTGATCTCGGTCTCGGTGGTATCGCCCAAGATGCCGGACGAAAGCGGCTGGACATTCGACACCACGGAGGGCTCCACCGGCAACGCGCTCTTTGGCAAGAAAACCATGTGGCAGGTCTATACAGAGGCCGTTCCCGATTACACCGGGCGCGTTACCGTGCCTGTCCTCTGGGACAAAAAGACCGGCACCATCGTCTCCAACGAGAGCAGTGAAATCATCCGCATGTTCAATTCGGCCTTCAACGAATTGACTGGCAACACGGACGATTACTATCCCGAGCCCTTGCGCGAGGACATCGACGCCATCAATGCCCGCGTCTATGACGACATCAACAACGGCGTCTACAAGGCCGGCTTCGCCACCAGCCAGGCGGCCTATGACGAGGCGGTGTCAAAACTGTTCGAGGCGCTGGATTGGGTCGAGACCCTTCTTGGCGAGAATGCCTACCTCACCGGCGAGAGCATCACCGAGGCCGATTGGCGGCTCTTCACTACCCTGGTGCGCTTCGACGCCGTCTATGTCGGTCATTTCAAATGCAATCGCCGGCGCATCGCCGACTACCCGAACATTTCGCACTATCTCAAAGCGCTCTACGAAGTGCCCGGCGTCAAGGAAACGGTCGATCTCGACCACATCCGTACCCATTATTACTGGAGCCACACCACTATCAATCCGCACCGCATCATTCCCGTCGGCCCGGATTTGCCATTTCTGAAATAATCTAGAGGTTTGATCGAAGCGGGATGGTTTGCGAACCCAAACCGTCCCGCTCCGCCTCAATAGCCCCAAATGCTCCGCTTCTCGACGCCGTCGAAATATTCATCGATTCGCTGGCTGGTCGCCGGCGTCACGCCGTTGGGCAGCGAATGGCGGTCGAACCAGCCGATTTCGGCGATCTCGAAACTGCCCTTGTGATCAAATTGCTTTTCGAAGCTGGTGCAAACGAAGAAAGCCACATGATCGCGGTTCGTGACCGAGCTCGAATTGTGGTAGAGTCCGAACAGCTGCATCTGCCCCATGGGCTTGTGGCCGGTTTCCTCCAGCGTTTCGCGGGCCCCCGCTTCCTCGACGGTTTCTCCCGGCCCCACGCCGCCGCCGGGAAACTGCCAGCCGGGAATATGCCGGTGGCGGATCAGCAGCACCCGGTCGCCATCCACCACCATGACCCGTGCCCCCACGGTCAGGCGCAGCCATATACCCTTGAGGGTTAGGAACACCTTCGCCCGGATACGCTGGAAACGGTTCATCATCGGCTTGTCTCCCTGTTGCAGGCCGTCGCCGGAGCATCGGACCGACAAATGCGACGCGGCTTTCGATCCGTTCCGATGGGCTCTAGCAGAGCTTTGGCCGCGACAAAATCGTGTGAGAGCACGATTGACCGTTTTCTTGCTCATTTGCTTCTGGCAAAACCCCCGCAATGATAACTCTGGCCCATATCTCCGATATTCACCTTTCGCCCCTGCCCGAGGTGCGTCCGCGCGATCTGCTGAGCAAACGCCTGACCGGCTTTCTTAACTGGAAGCTCAAGCGCCATGGCGAGCTCAACAGCGAAACGCTGGTGCAGCTCGTCCAGCACATGCAGGCACAGAACGCCGACTTCACCGCAGTGACCGGCGACCTGACCAATCTGGCCCTGCCCGCGGAAATCGAACGCGCCGGGCGCTGGCTGCACGCCTTGGGCGGCAGCGAAAAGGTTGCGGTCTGTCCCGGCAATCACGACGCCTATGTGCCCGGCGCCCTGGAAGGGGCGCAAAATCTGTGGGGCGATTACCTCAAGGGCGAGACGCTTGAAGGCCAGGCTTTCCCCTTCGTGCGTCGCGTTGGCGATCTCGCCGTCATCTCCTGTTCCAGCGCCGTGCCCACCCCCCCGTTCATGGCCGTGGGGCGCTTCGAAGAAAAGCAGGCGGCCCGGCTGGCGCGGATATTGAAGCTTCTGGGCGACGCCGGCTATTTTCGCGCCGTGTTGATCCACCACCCTCCCAATGCCGAACTCCAGCACCCATCCTTCGGTCTCAAGGGGCATCGGCTGTTCCGGCAGGTCATCGCCGATCAGGGGGCCGAATTGGTCCTGCATGGGCACACCCATCGCTCGTCGATCCACCACATTCCCGGCAAGGACAACGAAGTGCCGGTGATCGGCGTCGCCGCCGCCAGCGCCGCCCAAGGCGGAACTCTGGACGATCCGGCCCGCTACAACCTCTTCCGCATCGAAAAGTCCGGCGCCGGCTGGCAATGCACCATGCGCGAATTCGGGTTTCAGCGCCTGGGCCAGGAAATCGTCATGCGCATGCAGATGCGGATCTACTGACCGACGGGCGTCGCGCTGCACAGCCCCACTCCCGCCAGAGCGGCAAATCACCTATATTGCGGTGATGACAAGCGAGTTGCCCGTGACCGAAACCTTTCGCATCGAACGCCCCTCCTTCGACCCTGCCACCGGGAAAGCGCTTTTTCCCTTTCGGTTGAACGATCTGGCCTTCACCGAAGTGCTGACCCTGCCCGCCGGGGCCGACGCTTCCGCCGCCGCCTCGCCCGCCTTCCGCAAAGTGCTCGATCTCACCGCTCTGGTGCTGGGCGTCTCCTATTTCAAGCTGCGCGCGCCCTTCGCCATCGAGGCGCCGCAAATTCCGCTCACCGCTGCCGAGCGCGCCTTTGTCATCGATGTTTATGAAAACGGGCTGGGCGAATTCTATGCCCGCAACAACCTCGCCCGCTTCGGCAAGCTGACCCTCTCCGCCCCTGACGATGCGGACGAACGCAAGCCCGCTATCGCCCTGCCCGATCGTACGCTGCTGCCCATCGGCGGCGGCAAGGACAGCCTGGTCAGCGTCGATCTGCTGACCCATACCGGCGTCGATTTCACTCCCTTCGCCGTCAATCCCAAGGGACCGATCCTGACTTCGGTGGAGGCCATCGGGGCGCCCCCGCTTTATGTCACTCGTACGCTTGATGCCGAGATGATCCGGCTGGGCCAGCAGGAGGGCTATTACAACGGCCACGTGCCCTCCACCGCCATCAATTCCATGATCGCGGCCCTCTGCGCCCTGCTCTACGGCTACAGCCAGATCGTATTGTCGAACGAGCGCTCGGCCAGCGAGGGCAATGTGATGTTCGATGGCCGCGAGACCAACCACCAATATTCCAAATCCCTCGGTTTCGAGCTGCTGATTGCCGATACGCTCGCCAATGCCACCGGCGGCGCACTCAAATATTTCTCGCTGCTCCGCCCCTATTCGGAAGCCCGCATCGCGTCGCTCTTTACCCAGAGCACCAGGTTTGACGCTGTCTTTTCAAGCTGCAACCGCAATTTCCGCCTTACAGGCAATGACGGCCCGCTTTGGTGCGGCGACTGCCCCAAATGCCATTTCGTCTTCCTGATTTTCGCGCCCTTCATGAAGAAGGAGCGGCTGTTGCGCATTTTCGGCAAGAACCTGCTCGACACCCCGGCCAATGAACATTCCTTCCGCGAATTGGCAGGGCTGACCGGGCAGAAACCATGGGAATGCGTCGGTGAAATCCTCGAAGCCGCCGCCTGCTTCTATACGCTCACCCGTCATGCCGACTGGCACGAGGACGCCGTGGTCCGAGCGGTGAAGGCCGACCTCTTTGCCCAATATGGCGAGGAAAAGCTGCAATTGGCCATGGCCGAATGCCTCACCGACAGCCGCGACCACCATATTCCGCCTGCCCTTGCCGCGAGGGTCGCCGCCTATGCGGTTTGAAGAACCCGTTCTGCTCTACGGCGCCGGCAAGGAAGCCGTTTCGACCCGCGCTTTTCTCAAGGCGCGCCAGCCCGACCTGAAGGTCTTTGTCACCGTCGATAGCGGCAGCGCCGATATTGCCGAAACCGAAGCGATTGCACCCGCCGATTTACCTGCGGCGTTCCAGGCACATCGCTTTGGCCTCATCGTCAAAAGCCCCGGCGTGTCACGGTATAAGCCATTATTCGAGCTCGCGGCGGCAGCCGGCATTCCGGTGACGTCCAATCTCAACCTTTGGGGAGCGGCCTATCGGCAGGGCCGCACCATGATTGCCATAACCGGCACCAAGGGCAAATCCACCACCGCCACGCTTACTCATCTGATGCTCACCCATTCGGGACTGGATGCGGGACTGGCCGGCAATGTCGGCCTCGCTCCGCTCGACATCGCGGACAAGCATGAGATCGTCATCTTCGAATTGTCGAGCTACCAGACGGCCGACATGAATGTGCTGCCCGATATTGCGGCGCTCACCAACCTCTATCCCGAGCACGTCGATTGGCATGGCACCGTCGAGCGCTATTACGCCGACAAATTACACCTGATCGACCGCGAGGGTGGTTTCGCTGTGGCTTTGGGTGAAACCGCAAAGACAAATGCCCTCGTCGCCAAGGCTTTGCGCGACCCTCGCCGCCTGCTGCGCGACCTCACGGCGGATGAAGAACGGGCCATCGAGCAGGCCGCCCTGCACTCGCGCCTGCGCGGCGCACACAACCTTGACAATGCCCGGCTGGCGGCGCGCATCGCTCTGGGCGCTGGCGGCACGCTTGACGGTATCTTGGCCGGCGTCGCCGCTTTCCAACCCCTTCCGCATCGGCTGGAAGAGCATGTTTTCGGCACCGTTACCGTGGTCAACGATTCCATCTCCACTACGCCTGAAGCCACCAAGGCCGCCCTTGCCGCCTATCCCGAGCGGCGCATCGCGCTGATCGCGGGCGGCCATGAGCGGCAGCAGGATTATACCGAATTGGCGGGCCTGCTGGATCAGCGCGGTGTCACCGTCCTCGCCACCCTCCCGGTCACGGGCGACAGGCTCGCCGCCGCCACCCGCGCCGCCGCCCCGTCCATTGAAATCATCGAGGCCCCCGATCTCGATGCCGCGCTATTGGCGCTCTCCACCCGAACCGGCCGCTTCGACACGCTGATCCTCTCGCCCGGCGCGCCGTCCTACAACCAGTTCAAGAATTTTGAGGAGCGCGGCTCCCGCTTCGTCAGCCGCTGCGCACAATTGTTCGGCTCGTCCTAGTAGGGCCCATTGAGCGCCGCTGCGGGCACCCCAGCGGAGAGCAGTGCGACTCGAATCTCGCGCAGCAATTTCTCGTCGCTGATGCTTTGGCGCAATTGCGTCAGCACGCCATGAGAGCGAAAGTCGGCAAAGTCGAGCACCCGAGGCAGATAGCGGTTGACGATGTCGGTGTCGCCCAGCGCCTGCCCCGCCATCACCGCCAGAACCGGTCCCAATTCCCGATCCGCGTCCGCGTAGATTCCGGCATAGGCCACCGCCTTCTGGTATTCGCTCTGCCGCAGCGCTTCCAGCACCGGCACCCCATAATACCAGGGCGGCGGCGCCGGGCTCTCGGCAATGATGCGCTCGGCAAGCCGCGCGGCGCTGTCCTGCCGCCCCAGCAATGCCAGATGCATGGCCCGGGCCGCAATCGCATCGCTATCCGCTGGGTTGAGTTGCAGGGCGGTGCCATAGGCCGCCTCGGCCAGATCGTGCAACCCCATCGATTGCAGCAGCCGCGCCCGCTGCTCCCAGACAAAGCCGCTGACCGGTGCCCGCTCAATGGCCAGCGACAGCAATCTTTCCGCCTCGGCGAACCGCTCCTCGGCAGGCATGTCCGCAGAACTGATTTCGGCCATGAGGCTGGCTTTGGCGGCCAGCGCCTGGCCGTTATTGCTCTCGTCCTCGCCCAGTGCCGCAAAGCAGTTCTGCGCGCGCTCGGCAGCGCCCGCCGCGCCGCTTTCTCGATAAAGATCGAACAACATGCGGCAGAGATAAAGATTTTCGCCGCCGGTGAAAGCGACATAGCCGTTGAGCAACAAGCGGGCGCGGGTGTGTAGCGGACCGCGCGAATTGCCCAGAACCAGGCTGAGCCGCTCGGCGACATGGTTGACCATATCCACCCGCCGCGCCTCCGCGCCGGTCAGCGCGATGCTGCGATTCCATACCACCGATGCGCTCGTCGCCTCGGTGAGGATGGCGCTGTATTGCAGCCCGCCGGCGATCCGCCGGACGATGCCGCTCAGCACGTAATCGACGCCCTGAGCCGTGGGAGCAGCCCCAACGCCTCCCCCATATCGAACCGAGACCGTCTCGAACTTTCCCAGATCGTTCACCAGTTCGACGGCCAGAGCCGCCGCCATGCCGATATCTCCGACATCGCCGGTGAGACTCTGGAACTCGGTCACCAGCAGCGAAGGCGGATCGATCAGCGCCCCGACTGGCACACCCCGCGTTTCCTGCCGCTCCCAGGCCGAAAACGCGAACGCCAGAATGGCGAAGCCGATAGTGAACACCGCCAGCAGCAGCCAGGCGGCGGGTAGACCAACCGGCTCGGGGATCGACGACAAGGCTCCCTCGCCCTGCCCCACCTCGTTTCCCTCAGCGATCGCTCCGCTCAAGCGGACGAATTCGGGCACATAGCGACCGGTGGGCAAGGTAATGCGAACCGCATCGTCCGCGCCCTCCTCGCGATAGAATTGCCCGATCAGCGCGCGCAAGCGCCGGGCCTGCACTCGCACGATCGGGTCCGATTGCGGGTCGAAATCCGTGGATCGACCGAAAACGTCCACCGCAATCGAATAGGCTTTGATCGATTGCGCCTCGCCCGCCAATTTCCGCTGTACGATATAGTCGAGGAACTTGGCCAATTGGCCGGACCGTGCGATAGCCGGCCATGACAGCAGATGCTGCAGGGCCTCGGCCACTTCCTCATTGCGAGGCTCGCCATCGGACACGCGGAATCCCCTTCGTAACCGCGCGCAATAGTGACTCTTTACATGTAAAAGACAACCCGCGTTACAGGCGATTTACGCCGATTTGCCTGTGCAGAATTCACCTCGTTCGCCATATGCGCCCAGTCGATGTCACAAACTCGGCATGTTTCCCGGCGGATAGGCCCCGCCCGGACGTGTTCTACAACAATATTGACCACCCCTGCCCGGCGCTGATCACGCCCCGGACCGGGCCTTGTGTTTTGTATGCGTTGCCCTGCACGGCGCGGGGATTTGAGGTGACCGTTGCAACCGGACAATTCTGTCTCGCCTTTCATTGTGTTGATCGATGACGATGAGCATTCCGCGCATCTGCTGACCCGCATGCTCGTCGCCCATGGCGCGCCTTCTATCCGCCATTTCGCCGACGCCGGGGCAGGTGAAGCCGCATTGGCGACGATCCTGGCGAATCCGCAGGGTGCCTGGCCGGGTCTCGTCGTCGTCGACCTCAAGGCCCATAGCGGTGCCAATGCCGAATTTGCGGCACGCAATCAGGTGGCTCTGCACCAGAAGGGCATTCCTCTGGTCATCATGACGGCACCGACGGACAGCGGCGGGCGGCGCATCTTGCATGATGCCGGCGCGGCGGCAGTATTTTTCCGGCAGGCCGAACTCGACGCCTATCGGCGCGAAGCGGCCGCCATAGTCAGTTTCTGGGCCCGCAGTCAGAGCCTGGATGCGATTGGCATGTAGCTCCTGCGTCCACAGGTTGCATGTCTTCGGCGGAAAGAGTAGCCGCGGCCCAGCTTTGGCTGGCCGCATTCCCAGGCGTCTCTTTCCGCCATCTCACAGGATCGGCGGCCTGCACCACCGTCGATCCAGCAGCGCGGGATAAATTCAAAGCCCGCGCAGGGAAACGGATGCGACACCTCCCGGTCGCGTCCGTACGGGGGGAGAAGTCTATTGCCGGTCGCCTGTGTCCCTCGGGCGGCAGGGCGCTTATCAGGACTTCTCCCCGCGACCCGTCGCCGTTGCCGGGTCCGGCTTGCCGCCCACGACGCGGTGCGCCACCACCCTGAGGGCCGCCAGAACCAGAATGGCGAACAGCGCCACCATGCCGGCAATGATGTAATAACCAAGAGCCGTCGCCACGCCCACGGCGCCGGCCAGCCACATGCCCGCGCCCGTAGTCAGCCCCTGCACATTGCGCCCGCTGCGAAAAATCGCACCCGCGCCCAGAAAGGCGATCCCGGCCGTCACGGCCTCGACCGCGCGGATCGGGTCCGCCTTCGGGCCTTCCGGCCCCGCCTCGATAGTGTGAAAGATTTCAAAGGTCAGGATGGTGAACAGAGCCGCTGCCACCGAGACCAGGATATGGGTGCGCAATCCCGCTTCGGCCGTATTGATTTCACGCTCGAAGCCGATCATCGCTCCGAAAATCGCCGCTATCAGCAGCCGCAGGGCGATGATGTGCTGGGGCAGATATGTATCCACCAGCCCGAAAGAATTGCCGACATCCATGGGAACACCCGAAAGCGTGACGCTGTTCTCACAACACCGCCGATGCCCACAGGTTCCCTGAGCCGTCTCCCGCAAGCCGTTCCTATTCGGCCACGCGGATTTGCAGCTTCACGTCGCCGGGACGCGCCTCGGCCGCGCGCTCAAAGGCCTTGATCGCGTCTTCGAAGGGAAAGGTTTCTGAAATCAGCGGCTTGAGATCGACCTTGCCCGAGGCGATCAGCGCGATGGCGCGATCATATTGGTGAGCATAGCGGAACACATTCTCGATCCGCACTTCCTTGACCGAGGCTCCGGCGATATCCACGGCCACCGGCTCAACCGGCAAGCCCACCACCACTATGCAGCCGCCCGGCCTCGGCAGATCCATGATGCCCTGCCAGGCCCGGGGCGATCCGGAACATTCGAACACCAGATCGGCGCCCCAGCCATCGGTCAGTCCGGCAACCGCTTCGGCGAGGTTCTGCTCGCTTATATTGACGGTGGTGATGCCCGCATATCGGGCCGCGATGTCGAGCTTGGGCTGGGCCAGATCGGCCAGGATCACCCTTGCGCAACCGCCGGCCAAAGCTGCCAGCGCCACCATGGTGCCGATGGGCCCGGCGCCGAGCACGACGGCGGTATCACCCGGCTGGATACGCGCCTTGCTCGCCGCCTGCATACCCACGGCGAATGGCTCCACCATTGCGCCTTCAGCAAAACTAACATGATCGGGCAATCTGAAAGTATAATTGGCATTGTGCACCACTTCGGGCGTCAACACCCCATGCACCGGCGGCGTCGCCCAGAAGGTCACGCCCGGATCAATATTATACATGCCCAGCCGGCTGGCGCGTGAATTCGGATCGGGGACGCCCGGCTCCATGCAGACCCGGTCGCCCACGGCCAGATGGGTCACGCCCTCTCCCACTTCCACTACCGTTCCAGCGGCCTCATGCCCCAGCACCATGGGCTCACGCACCACGAAGGGGCCAATCCGTCCATGGGTATAATAATGCACGTCCGACCCGCAAATTCCGACGGTGTGGATGGCAATGCGCACCATGCCCGGCCCGACCGCCAGCGGCAGGTCTATATCGCGCAGGGCCAGTTCATGCTGGCGCTCAAGCACCAGCGCTCGCATCTTTGCCATCTCATCCTCCGCGAAAGCACAATGAGCATTAGCGCATGAACTGGGCAAATGCCATATCGATACATCAAGGCGGCGAAGATTTCGGCGCTTATGTTCGCCGGCAGGCGATCAGCCCGGCGCGTGCTGCATCACCGAAAAAACCGCGAAGATGACGGCGAAAGCAATGACGATCGCCACCAGCGAAATGGTCAATACCCGCAAGTTCATCCGGCGCGGACTGGCCTGGCGGACATCGGTCGTGCTCCTGTTCGGATCATAGATTTCCATTTGATACACTCCAAGCAAAGACCATAGGCGAACGCCTGCCACAGGTGCCGGTTCCCTGCGGCGCGCTCACGGGGGGCTTGACGCCGCCCCAACGCCGATCAAGGCTCCGGCATGACCAAGCACGAACCCGCCACCTCCCCCGAATTGCTCACACGCATGATCATGGCCGGCCGGAGCAAGACTCCCGCCGACCTCGTGATCCGCGACATCGGCCTGCTCGACGTCATCACCGGCGCGGTGACCATCACCGACATCGCCATCGTCGCCGACCGCATCGTGGGCATTCACGGCCGCTATGACGGCCAAACCATTGTCGATGGCACCGGCCGCTTCGCCGTCCCCGGCTTCATCGATACCCATCTCCACATCGAATCCTCGCTGGTCACCCCGCTCGAATTCGATCGCTGCGTGCTGCCCCACGGCGTCACCACCGTGCTCTGCGATCCGCACGAGATCGCCAATGTGCTGGGCGCGGAAGGCATTCGCTATTTTCTCGACAGCGCCAGCCGCACCATCATGGATGTGCGCGTCAATCTCTCCTCCTGCGTTCCCGCCACCCCGTTCGAAACCGCCGGCGCCCAGCTCGAAATCGACGACCTGCTGCCGTTCCGCGACCATCCCAAAGTGGTCGGCCTCGCTGAAATGATGAATTTCCCCGGCGTGCTCAGTGCCGATCCGGGCATCATCGCCAAGCTCGTCGCCTTTCAGGATAGCCATATCGATGGTCATGCGCCGCTTCTGCGCGGCATGGCGCTCAACGGCTATCTTGCCGCCGGCATCCGCACCGACCACGAGGCCACCAGCGCCGCCGAGGCACGCGAGAAACTCGCCAAGGGCATGGCCATCCTCATTCGCGAAGGCTCGGTGTCCAAGGACTTGAACGCCCTCGCCGAAATCCTCGACGAAAACACGTCCAGCTTCGTCGCCCTGTGCACTGATGACCGCAATCCGCTCGACATCGCCGAGGAAGGGCATCTGGATTCATCCATTCGCCGTCTCATCGCCATGGGCCGGCCGCTGCATCATGTCTATCGCGCCGCCAGTCATTCCGCCGCCCGGATTTTCGGGCTGCGCGACCGTGGCCTTCTCGCCCCCGGCTGGCGCGCCGACATAGCCATTCTCGATAGTCTTGAAGATTGCCGCGTCTCGGACGTCATCGCCGCCGGCCGTCTGGTCACGCCCGCACTGTTCGACACGCGCCAGGATATCCCCCCGGTCGGCCTCGCCTCCATGAAGGCCAAGCCGGTTGAGGCCGCCTCTTTCATCACCGAACCGAAGCCGGGGCAGAACCGTGTTCCCGTCATCGGAGTAAAACCCGGCCTCATCCTCACCTTCCGCGAGGAAGCGACGCTCGCCGGCACCGAAAAGGGCCTGCAACCCGATCTCGACCTCGATGTCATCAAGGTCGCGGTCATCGAGCGTCATGGCAAGAACGGCAATATCGGGCGCGCCTTCGTCACCGGCTTTGGCCTCAAGCGCGGCGCCATCGCCTCATCGGTCGGTCACGACAGCCACAATATCACCGTGGTGGGCGCCGATGACCTAGACATGGCGGTCGCAGTCAATCGGTTGATCGAACTGGGCGGCGGCTTCGCCGTCGCCGAAGGGGGCAAGGTCACGGCCGAGCTGGCGCTGCCCATTGCCGGGCTCATGAGCCTCAACAGCTTCGAACAGGTCGCCCAAGATCTGCACGATCTGCGTGACGCCGCCAAGGCGCTTGGCTGCGTCCTGCCCGAACCATTCCTGCAAGTCGCCTTCCTCGCCCTACCGGTCATCCCTCATCTCAAGATGACCGACAGGGGCCTGTTCGACGTCGATAAGTTCGATTTTGTGGCCTGAACCATGAGCCTGACATCGCTCTATCTTGCCTGGGTCGAGGATTTGCCGCCCCGCCTCAATGGCGTGCGCAAAAGGCGCGGCATCGCTCTGGCCATGGACGATGGTGTGGTGCTCAAGACCGACCATTACGCCCCCGACACGCCGGGCGCTCATCCCACCATTCTCATGCGCCTGCCCTATGGGCGGCGGGGTTTCAGCCCCATCGCCGAAGCCTATGCCGAGCGCGGCTTTCACGTCATCGTCCAGGCCTGCCGGGGCACCGAGCGCTCTGGCGGCACTTTCGATCCCTTCACCAATGAACGCGCCGACGGGCTACGGACGCTGGAATGGATCAAGGCCCAGCCCTGGTATGACGGACGGATCGGGCTGACCGGCCCCTCCTATCTCGGCTATGCCCAATGGGCGATCAGCGACGCCCTGCCCCCCATCGCCGCCATGGCCACCAAGGTCACCACCTCAAATTTTCGTCCCGTGGTCTTTCCCTCCGGGGCCTTCCATCTCGGTCTCTGGCTGGGATGGGTGCAGGTCATCGAAGGCCTGCGCAACAGACCGCTGGCCACCGCCGCGCGCATGTTTTCCGGCGACATCGAACGCCGCACCGAAAAGGCCGCCGCCACTTTGCCGCTGCTCGAAGCCGACAAGGCGGTCGTCGGTCACAAGATTCCGTTCTGGCGCCATTGGTTCGCCAATGCCATCGGCAATGATGCGTTCTGGACCGATCTCGACCATTCCCACCGCCTCACCGAACTTACGCCCCCGGTGCATTTCATTTCCGGCTGGTATGATTTCATGCTCGATCCTCTGCTGGCCGATTACCAGCACCTGGTCGAGCTGGGCCACCGCCCCTATCTCACCATCGGCACCTGGTTTCACGTCGCCGAAGAACTCCAGCGCGACAATCTGCGCGAGACGCTGAGCTGGATGCGCGCCAGGCTCCTCGGCGACCAATCCGGTCTGCGCCAGAACCCGGTCCGCATCCACATTTCGGGGTGTGACGAATGGCATGAATTCGACCGCTACCCGCCCGGCCCGGCCCAGCCTTCACTCTGGCATATCGGGCCGGCCGGCGAACTGGCCAATACCGGTGCCAGAGGCACGGGCATTGCCCGCTATCGCTACGATCCGGCCGACCCCACGCCCAGCCTGGGCGGAGCCATCTTTGCCTTTACTGGCGCGGGAGCGGTGGACAATGCCAGCCTCGAAGCTCGTCCCGACGTACTGGCCTATACCGGCCCGGTGCTCACCGCACCTCTGACGCTGATCGGCCAATGCCAGGTCCATGTTCACGCCCGCGCGGCGCTGCCTCATGCCGATTTCTTCGTGCGGCTCAACCAGGTCGGCCCGAACGGGGTTTCCACCAATATCTGCGACGGATTTATCCGGGTCACGCCGGAAACGGCCCGCGAGTCGGACGGGTCGTGGCGGCTGACAATCCCCCTCCACGCCACCGCCCATTGCTTCCGCCCCGGCTACCGCCTGCGTCTGTTGATCGCCTCCGGCGCCCATCCGCGCTATGCGCGCAATCTGGGCACGGGCGAGCCGATCAACACCGCGACAAGCATGCTTGCCAACGACATCGAAATCTTTCACGCCGGCACGGCGATCACCCTGCCGACCTATATATTGGATTGAAAAACTCACCCAGGCCCGCGCGTCACTCTCGGGTTCGACCCGAAAGTGACGATGATGCGATAGGCTTTAAGCCAGCTACTTCTTGTCCCGCGCCTTGACCTTGCGCCGTGCCGCATGCAGCAGCGGCTCGGTATAGCCGCTTGGCTGATCGGCGCCATGCAATGCCAGATCGAGCGCCGCCTGGAAGGCCACGGACTGGAAGTTCTCGCTCATCGGCCGATAGATCGGGTCGCCGGCATTCTGCTGGTCGACAATAGCGGCCATGCGCTCGAAAACGGATGTCACCTCATCGCGGCTGACCAGGCCATGACGCAGCCAATTGGCAACGGCCTGGCTGGAAATCCGGCAGGTGGCGCGGTCTTCCATCAATCCGACATTGTTGATGTCGGGCACCTTGGAACAGCCGACGCCCTGCTGCACCCAGCGCACCACATAGCCAAGAATACCCTGCGCATTATTCTCAAGCTCGCGGATGATCTCTTCGCGGTTGAGCGAATAAGGCACTTGCACCGGCATCGAGAAGAGATCCGCCAGCGGCGGCAAGGATTGATTGTGCCGGCGTTTTTGCGCTTCGAACACATCGACCTGATGATAATGCAGCGCATGCAGGATCGCCGCCGTCGGCGAGGGCACCCAGGCGGTATTGGCGCCGGCATTGGGATGGCCGATCTTGGCGTCCATCATCGCCGCCATATCGTCGGGTCTTGCCCACATGCCCTTGCCGATCTGCGCCTTGCCGGAGAACCCGGTTTCGAGCCCGATCAGCACATTGCGATCCTCGTAGGAGGCGATCCACTTCTCCGCCTTGATCTCGTCCTTGCGCAGCACCGCGCCGGCTTCCATCGAGGTGTGGATTTCGTCGCCGGTCCGGTCGAGAAAGCCGGTATTGATGAAGAACACCCGGGCGCGCGCTTCATAGATGGCGGCCTTGAGGTTGGCCGAGGTCCGGCGCTCCTCGTCCATGATGCCGATCTTGATCGAATTTGGCTTGAGGCCGAGGAATTTCTCCACCGACGCGAAGATCGCGCAGGCAAAGGCTACTTCCTCGGGTCCGTGCATCTTGGGCTTGACCACATAGATCGCGCCATTGCGGGCATTGCCGCCCTTGTCGTGCAGGGCACAGAGCGCAGTGATGGCCGCATCCATCAGCCCCTCGCCCACCGGCTTGCCATCGAGCAGCACGGCGTCACTAATCATCAGATGCCCGACATTGCGCACCAGCAAGAGCGAGCGGCCCCTCAGCACCAATTCCTTGCCGGTGACGTCCTTGTAGACGCGATCGGCCTTGAGCTTGCGGGTGATCTGCTTGCCGCCCTTTTCGAACGTGTCTTCGAGCACGCCATTCATCAGGCCCAGCCAGTTGCGATAGACTCCAACCTTGTCCTCGGCATCCACGGCCGCGACCGAATCCTCGCAATCCTGGATGGTGGTCATCGCCGCCTCGACGATCACGTCGCTGAGACCTGCCTGGTGTGCCGAGCCGATCAGCGTATCAGGAGCGATCACCAGAACCACATGCAGGCCATTGTGCCGAAGCACGATTTCCCCGGCCTTTTCCGTGCCGCCATAGCCGACAAAGGCGTCGGGATCGCGCAGGCCGGTTCGGCCGATTTCGGTATCGACCACCAGAATGCGCGTCTCGCCATCCTTGATGATGTGATAGCCGCTCGCGTCCTTGTGGCTCCCACCGGCCAGCGGGAATGTCGCATCGAGAAAGTCGGCGGCCTTGGCCACCACCGCCGCGCCGCGCGCCGCGTTGTAATCCTTGCCCGGCGCCAGATCGCCGTCGCGGCTGATCGCATCGGTGCCGTAAAGCGCGTCATAGAGCGAGCCCCAGCGCGCATTGGCGGCATTGAGCGCATAGCGGGCATTGGAAACCGGCACCACCAATTGCGGCCCGCAAATGCTGGCAATTTCGGGGTCCAGCCCCTCGGTCTCGATGCTGAAATCACCCGGCTCATCGACGAGATAGCCGATATCGCGCAGGAATTTCTCATAGCCGGCCGGATCATTGGCCACCGGGCCGTGCTGGCGATGCCAGTCGTCGATCTGGCCCTGCAAGTCGTCGCGCCGAGCCAGAAGCCGCGCATTGGTCGGCACATGTTCGGCCAGCATGGCCGCAAAGCCGTCCCAGAACTGCTCCGCCGACACCGAGGTGCCGGGCAACGCCTCTTTCTCTACGAAATCCACCAGAAGCGGGTGCACGGAAAGGCCGGATTTCGTCAGATAGGTGCTCATACCAGATGTCCTTGGGCAAACAGCTCGGCGACAGCTTTAGGCCATAGAAGCGGGGCTCACAAGTCGGCTAGGGCCGACTTCGTCCTGACGCCGGCCACATAGACTTCCGCCACCGCGCGGTCGTCTCCCAATGTCTGGAGCAGGAACAATTCCTCCGCCAGCGTTTCGACATTGCCCATCCGCATACGCATGGTCGGCGTGGCCCGCGCGTCGAGCACAACCAGGTCCGCCGCGCGTCCCGGCGCGATGGAGCCGATTGTTTCAGCCAGTCCCAGCGCCTCGGCATTGCCGCACGTGGCCATGTGGAACGAGGCGAAGGGGTTGAGCCGCTGCCCGCGCAATTGCAGCACCTTGTAGCCTTCGTCTAGCGTGCGCAGCATGGAGACGCTGGTGCCCCCGCCAATATCGGTGGCAACACCGATCCGCACGCCTTGCTTGACCAGCCGCTCGCGGTCGAACAGGCCCGAGCCGAGGAACAGGTTCGAAGTGGGGCAGAACACCGCCACCGCACCCGTTTCGGCCAGGACGCCGGTTTCGCGGGTGTTGAGATGGATGCAATGGCCCAGCAGCGTCTTGCGGCCCAAAAGGCCATAATCCTCATAGATCCCGGTATAGTCCTGACTGTCGGGATAAAGCTCCATGGAATAGGCAATCTCGGCGTCGTTCTCGCTGAGATGGGTCTGCACGTAGCATTCGGGATGCTCGGCCACCAGCGCCTGTGCCGCCGCCATCTGTTCGGGCGTCGAGGTGATGGCGAAGCGCGGCGAGATCGCATAGAGCGCCCGCCCCCGCCCATGCCAGCGCGCGATCAGCGCCTTGGTGTCGTCATAGCCCGATTGCGCCGTGTCGCAGAGCGCTTCGGGGGCATTGCGATCCATCATCACCTTGCCGCCGACCATCAGCATGTTGCGCCGCTGCGCCTCGGCAAAAAAGGCGTCCACCGACCGCGGATGGCTGGAACAATAGGCCACGGCGCTCGTCGTCCCGTGCCGGATCAGCGCATCGTAAAAATCCGAAGCCACCGCTTCGGCATGGCCCTGGCGGGAGAATTTCTGCTCCTCGATAAACGTATAGGTATTGAGCCATTCGAGCAGTGATCCCGCATAGGCCGCCATCATCTGGCTCTGCACATAGTGCAGATGCAGGTCGATGAAGCCAGGCAGGATCAGGTTGGGTCGATGATCGATGATCTCGGCGCCGGCGACATCGGCTTCGGCGAAATCCTCTACCGCGACGACGAGGCCATCCTCGATGCACACCGCCCCGTCCTCGAGATAGAGGTAGCTCTCCGCGTCATCCAGCGCCTGTGGCGTGCGATGAAAGCTCAGCACCCGTCCCCGCAGAATAGTCCGGGTCACGAGCCTGAACCTTCGCGGAACCATTCCACCAGCAGCGCCCGTTCCGCAGGCGTCATCTCCGAGACATTGCCCGGCGGCATGGCATGGCTCCAGCCCGCTTGAATCACCACCTCACGCGCCCGGTTGGCGATGGCCACGTCATTGTCGAGAATGACGTTCTTGGGCGGCTGATAGAGCCCTTCCCAGGCTGGCTCCGCCGTGTGGCACATGGCGCAGCGGGTCTGCACCGCCAGGCTTGCAGCGGCGAAATGCTCGGTCGCCATGAACCGCTCGCCGCTCGCCGTCGCCAAGGTTTCGCTGTCGGCGCCCGGCAGTCTGGGCGCGGTGGACAGCCAGGCGATCACCAGCATCAGAATCACGGCCACGGCCCAGGTCCAGTGCGGATTGCCCTTTCGGGCGTGGCGGGTGTTGAAATAATGCCGGATGACGACGCCGACGAGGAAGATCAGCGAGGCGATGATCCAGTTCCACTGGGTCGCGAAGGCCAGCGGATAATGGCTGGACAGCATGAAGAAGATCACCGGCAGGGTTAGATAATTATTGTGCAGGCTTCGCTGCTTGGCGATCTTGCCATATTTCGCGTCCGGCACGCGCCCGGCCTTGAGATCGGCGACGACGATCCTCTGGTTGGGAATGATGATCATCGCCACATTGGCGGTCATGATGGTCGCGGTGAACGAACCCATATGCAGCAGTGCGGCGCGGCCGGTGAAAACCTGCGTATAGCCCCAGCTCATCGCCACCAGAATGGCGAACAGCACCAGCATCAGCCCGGTCGTGGACTGCCCGATCGGCGATTTGCACAGGGTATCATAGAGCAGCCAGCCCAGAACGATCGAGCCCGCCGACAGAAGGATTGCCACCCAGTTCGGCACATCGAACACATTGCGGTCGACGAGATAAAGATCGGCGCCCACGTAATAGAGCAGTGCCAGCAGCATCGCGCCGCTGAGCCAGGTCGCGTAGCTTTCCCATTTGAACCAGGTCAGGTGCTCGGGCAGGAATTCGGGCGCCACGAGATATTTCTGGATGTGATAGAAACCACCGCCATGCACCTGCCATTCCTCGCCATGAGCAAGCGGCGGCAGGCTGGGCGTCTGGCGCAGGCCGAGATCGAGCGCGATGAAATAGAAAGACGAGCCGATCCAGGCGATGGCGGTCACCACATGCAGCCAGCGCACGGCAAACATCGCCCATTCATAAAAGATTGCGTAATCGGGCATCGTCTTCTCCCCCCAGCCACTGAGCCCTTCGTCGTCCCGTGGGAGAGGAAGGATCGCGCGCAGCGCGAGACGGGTGAGCAATTCCACCCGTTGAACGGCCCGAATTCCCTACCCCGCCTTCGGGCATCCTTTCCCGCAAGCGGTGAAGGTCGCCGCCTCAGCCCTGGCGGCACAATCGGAAAGGGCTGGCGATTGCTCGCCAGCCCCTGAAGTTGATCGCTTAGCTGTTCACGCCGGCGACGAACCAATCCATGGCCCACAGGCCCGCATCGTCGATGATCTCGCCCGCTGCCGCGCGTTCAGTGCCGGCATTGTCGATGATCGGACCGCTGAACGGGTTGACCGTCCCGTCGATGATGCCGTTCTTGACGGCTTCGGCGGCGGCCACGACATCGGCCGGGATCTTCTCGTTATACTTGCCAATGACCACTTCGCCGGCGGCGATGCCGGGCCAGCTGTCATCGGAGACCCAGGTACCGGCCTGCACGTCCTTGACCACCTGGATGTAGTGGGGAGCCCAGACGTCGATGATGGCGCTGAGATGCGACTTGGGCGCAAAGGCGCTCATGTCGGCACCCTGGCCGAAACCGCCGACAATGCCGCGCTCCTCGGCAACCTGCAGGGCTGCAGGGCCGTCCGAGTGCTGGGCGATGATGTCGGCGCCCTGATCGATAAGGGCACGGGTAGCGTCCGATTCCTTGGCCGGATCGTGCCAGCTCGACAGCCACACGACATTGACCTTGATATCGGGATTGACCTTCTGGGCCGCCAGCGTGAAGGCATTGATGCCCATCACCACTTCGGGGATCGGGAAGGTACCGATATAGCCGATGGTGTTGGTCTTGGAGAGATGCCCGGCCAGCGTACCCATGACGGCGCGACCTTCATGGAAGCGCGCATTATAGGTGCCCACATTGTCCGAACGCTGGTAGCCGGTGGCGTGCTCGAACACGACATCGGGGAACTCGCGCGCAACCTTGATCACATAGTCGCCGAAGCCGAAGCTGGTGGCGAAGATGATCTTGTTGCCCTGCTGGGCCAGTTCGCGCAGCACGCGCTCGCAGTCCGGGCCTTCGGCGACGCTTTCCACGAAAGTGATTTCGACCTGGTCGCCGAACTCGGCCTTGATCGCTTCCGCGCCGACCCAGTGACCATAAGTCCAGCCATTGTCGTCCTTGGGACCGACATTGACGAAGCCGATCTTGAGCGGGCCATCCTGGCCGAAGGCCATGGAACCGAGCAGCGGCAGGGTGAGGCCCGCTGCGCCGATGCGGAGGACATTACGCCGGGTAATCAATGTCATTGGGTTTCTCCTTGAATGACGGTTTCTTGTTATACTTACTGGCTGGGTAGGAAAGGCTTGCCGAGGCATGCGGGCGCCGCCGAATTGCCCGAACGGCGCAGCGAGATGAGGACCAGGACCATGATCGTCGCCAGATAGGGCAAGGCCGCCCAGAACTCGGACGGGAAAAATCCCATATTGCCCGAAGCCTTGGTGTAGAGCTCGATGGTCATGACCAGTCCAAACAGATAGGCGCCTGCCAGCAGGCGGAATGGCCGCCAGGCGGCGAAGACAACTAGCGCCAGCGCGATCCAGCCGCGTCCGGCCGTCAGCCGCTCGGCCCATTGCGGGGTCAGCAACAGCGGAAAGCAACTGCCGGCAATGCCCGCCATGGCGCCGCCGAACGCTACCGCCGCATAGCGCACGCCAATCACCGAATAGCCGATGGAATGGGCGGAAAAATCGTTCTCGCCCACCGCCCGCAGGATGAGGCCGGCCCGTGTCCTGTTGAGAAAGAACCACACCGCGACGACCAGGATCAGCGAGAAATAAACCAGCGGACTATGCCCGAAGACCAGCCGCCAGATCGGATGGAGCGCCAGTTCGGCAGGGAAGACAGAGCGGAACAATTCGATCGGCCGGCCGGTATAGCCCTGCCCGAACAGGGCCGAAAACCCGGTGCCAAAAATGGTCAGCGCCAGCCCGGTTGCCACCTGATTGGCCGACAGGGTCAGGGTCAGGAAAGCGAAGATCATCGAGGCCGCGGCGCTCGCAAAGGCGGCGCAGGCAATGGCGAGCCAGGGATTGCCGCTCGTATAGGTGACGGCGAAGGCCACGACCGCCCCGATCAGCATCATGCCCTCGACGCCCAGGTTCAACACCCCGCTCTTTTCGACGACCAGTTCGCCCAGCGCCGCGATCAGGATCGGCGTCGATGCGCCGATCAGGGTGAAGATGATAGGGATCAGCAGGTCCATATTCATCGGGCCACCTCCATCTCACGGCGCACCATACGGACGCGATAGCGCACCAGAATATCGCTGGCCAGCAGGAAAAACAGCATCATTGCCTGGAAAATGCCGACCGCCGCCACCGGCAGTCCGATCGTGGTCTGCGCCACCTCCCCGCCCACCACGCTGATGGCGAGGGCGAGGCCGGCAAGGATGATGCCCACCGGATGCAGGCGCCCCAAAAAGGCGACGATAATTGCGGTAAAGCCATAATTGGTCGGGAACGAAGGCACCATGCGCCCGAACGGCCCGGCCGCTTCCAGCACCCCGGCCAGTCCGGCCAGCGCCCCGCTGGTCAACAGCGCGATCCAGATGGTCCGGTTGACCGAGAAGCCGCCATAGCGCGCAGCATGGGGGGCTGTGCCCACCACCTTGATCTGATAGCCCAACACCGAGCGGCTCATGAAGAACCAGGCGGCGAGCGCCACGATTATGGCAATCGGCACCCCCAGATGCACGATGGTGCCCGGAACCACCCTGGGCAGCATCTGGTCGGCGGTGAACATGCGGGTCTGCGGGAAGCCAAAGCCCATCGGGTCTTTCCACGGCCCGATGACCAGGTAATTCAGCAGATGGATGGCCACATAGGTCAGCATCAGGCTGGTGAGGATTTCATTGACCTGCAGCCTGGTCTTGAGAAAGGCCGGCAGCAACGCCCAGGCCATGCCCCCGACCATGCCCGCCGCGATCATCAGCGGCAAGATCCATGGCCCGCTCATGTCGCGTGTCATGAGCGCAATCCCGGTGGCGGCCAGGCCGCCCAGCACATATTGCCCTTCGGCCCCGATATTCCACACATTGGCGCGATAGCCGATGGAAAGTCCGACGGCGATGATGATCAACGGCGCCGACTTGACCGCGAGATCCTGCCATTTCAGCGGATTGAGCAGCGGCGTCAGGAAGATTTCCCGCACCGCGCCAATGCCGTTATAGCCGATCAGCGAGAAGACGATGGCGCCCACCAGCGCCGTGACCAGCACGGCGGCGATGGGGGTCATATAGAGCATGGCCCTGGAGGGTTCGAGGCGCTTTTCCAGACGCAATTGCATCATGCCGCCTCCGTCCCGCCATGTACGCCGCCCATCAGCAAACCGATCTCCTCCACGCTGAAATCCTTCACTGGCCGCGCCTCGCTCAGCCTGCCCATATTGATGACGGCCAGCGTGTCGGTCAGCGAGCGCAATTCGTCGAGATCCTGGCTGATGACCACGATGGCCGATCCGGCCGTCGCCAGATCGATCAGCGCCTGATGGATCGCCGCCGCCGCACCGGCATCGACGCCCCAGGTCGGCTGGCTGACAACCAGCACGCTGGGCTTTTGCAGGATTTCCCGGCCCATGATGTACTTTTGCAGATTGCCGCCCGACAGCGAGCCCGCTGTGGAGGCCGGCCCCAGCGCCTTCACCGCGAAATTGGCAATGACCTGCCCGGTATAGGTCTTGGCGGCGCCGGAATTGATCAGCCCCATCATCACCATGCCCAGCCGGTCGCGCGCCGTCAGCACGGAATTGTCCGAAAGGGTGAAATCGCCCACCGCCGCATGACCGTTGCGCTCTTCCGGCACGGCACAGAGGCCATGCCGCCGCCGCTCGGTCGTGCTCATCGTGCCGATGTCGAGCCCGTCGATTTTGATCACGTCGCGCTCGTGGCCGTGGACCTCGCCCGACAGCGCATCGAGCAGCGCGTTCTGTCCATTGCCCGCCACCCCGGCTATGCCCAGGATTTCCCCCGCATGCACCGTGAAGCTGACATGATCAATGGGAACGTCGAAATGGCCGATCTTTGACGTTGACAATCCGTTAACCACAAGCTTCGGAGCGCCAAAGCTGCGAGCGCCATCCTTGACGATGTCCTTGAGCCCGGTGCCGATCATTTTCTCGGCCATGGAGCGGCTGGTCTCCGCCTTGGGATCACAAATATCCACCAGCTTACCGCCGCGCAGGATCGTGGCCGTGTCGCACAAGGCTTTGATTTCATGAAGCTTATGCGAGATGTAAAGGATCGAGCACCCTTCCGCCGCCAATTGGCGCAGGACGGTGAATAGCTGCTCCACTTCCTGCGGCGTCAGCACCGAAGTGGGTTCGTCCATGATCAGCAATTGCGGATTGAGCAGCAAAGCCCGAACGATTTCAATGCGTTGACGTTCGCCCACCGACAACGTCGCCACGGTTCGATACGGGTCCAGCGCCAGCCCATAGGTCGCCATGACCTCGCGGATGCGCGCTTCCAGTTCCCGCGGCGGGATTTTGGCGTCCATGCCCAATGCGATGTTTTCGAGCACCGTCATGGCCTCGAACAGCGAAAAATGCTGGAATACCATGCCGATACCCAGCCGGCGCGCCGCCTTGGGATTGGCGATGACCACGGGCTGTCCATTCCAGCGGATTTCGCCGGCATCGGGCTGCATGATCCCATAGATCATCTTCACCAGCGTCGATTTGCCGGCGCCATTCTCGCCCAGAAGCGCATGGATTTCGCCCGGCCTGACTGCGAACGACACATTGTCGTTGGCCAGAACCCCTGGAAATTGCTTGGTAATTCCGCTCAGTTCGAGCCTGCTGGGTATATCAGAACCCACTCGCCACCCCCACTTGTCTGGGGGTGCGCGCGTGCCCGGCAGATGCGCCCCCTTCCCCGATTCGAACCATAATCTCGGCAGCGGCCAATGCCGCAATCACC
Source organism: Devosia faecipullorum (assembly GCF_015158295.1). Lineage (GTDB taxonomy): Bacteria > Pseudomonadota > Alphaproteobacteria > Rhizobiales > Devosiaceae > Devosia > Devosia faecipullorum. Next base: position 1,038,516 of record NZ_JACDXV010000001.1, read on the forward strand.
GATGGACGTTTATCCCCAAGCCCTTGCGCCCCGATGGGCAAGATCAGCTGTTCAAGCTGGGCGGCATCGCCGCCCTGTTGCACGAACCAGCTGGAAAATTTCGCGCGCTTGGTCTTCGAGCCCACCATGCCGACATAGGTAGCGTCCTGCCGCGCCAGGGCTTCATTGGCGATCAGGAAGTCCAACGCGTGGTCATGGGTGACGATCACGAAGGCACTGCCATTGGGCGCTGACCGCACCACGGCCTCGGGCAAAGCCACCAGGCGATGGGCAATATCGGGCGCCAGCAGCGCGATTTCCTCCCGCCGCGTGTCGATCACCTCGACCCGCACCGGCAATAGCGCAAGAATCTGGGCCAGCACACGCCCCACATGGCCGGCGCCGAAAACATAGACGTGGGGCATGCTCTGGTCTTCCGCCGCCACACGTCTCGTCAGCGCCTGCCGCAGCGTCTCATCCACGAAGTGCAGCGACACCGCGACCCTGCCACCGCAGCATTGGCCGATTTCCGGGCCCAGCGGCACATCCATCGCCGCCTCCGCCCGCCCTTCGGCAATCAGCCGGCGCGCATGGTCGATGACCATATATTCGAGCGCCCCGCCGCCGATCGTGCCGAAAATGGCCGTCGGGCCCACCAGCATGAACGTGCCCTGCTCACGCGGAGAAGAGCCCCGCACCGCAGTCAGCTCGCACGCAATCGCGTTGGGATTGGCGACGAAAAAACTGTCCAGGGCTGCGGATTGGGTCATCTACAGCGCCCGCGCCTCCCGCTTCATCCGCTCCACCCCCATCAGCACCCGCTCGGGCGTAACCGGGGTGTCCAATTGCGGAGCGACACGGTAGTCGGCCACGCTGGCCACCGCCATGCCCAGCGCCTCGACGACGCTCATTGCCAGCATGAAGGGCGGTTCGCCAACCGCCTTGGAGCGGCCTATTGTCGGCTCGCGATTAACCGACCATTCCGCCAGTTCGACGTTGAAAACCGGGGGAATGTCTGAGGCCAGCGGAATTTTATAGGTGGAAGGCGCATGGGTGCGAAGCTGCCCCTTGCCGTCCCAGACCAGTTCTTCCGTGGTCAGCCAGCCCATGCCCTGAATGAAGCCGCCTTCCACCTGGCCGATATCGATGGCCGGGTTCAGCGATTTGCCCACATCGTGCAGAATATCGACGCGATCGACGCTATATTCGCCGGTCAGTGTGTCGATGCTCACTTCGCTGACCGAAGCGCCATAGGCGAAATAATAGAACGGATGGCCGCGCCCGGTGGCCCGGTCCCAGTGGATTTTCGGCGTCTTGTAGAACCCCGCCGCCGAAAGCTGCACGCGGTTGAGATAGGCAGAAGCGCAAAGCTCGGCAAACGGCACGAATTTGCGCCCGACCTGCATGCCGCCCTGCACCCATTGGCAATCCGCCGCATCCGCCTCGTAGAGCTTCGCGGCGTGGCTCTCCAGCCGGCGCTTGATCTGCTCGCAGGCATCCCAGGCGGCCATGCCGTTGAGATCGGACCCCGACGAGGCCGCCGTGGCCGAGGTGTTGGGCACCTTGCCGGTCGAAGTAGCCATGATCTTGACCGTATCGAGGTTGACCCCGAAGGCGTCGGCCACCACCTGCGCCACTTTGATATAGAGCCCCTGCCCCATTTCGGTGCCGCCATGGGACAGATGGATCGAGCCATCCTTATAGACATGCACCAGAGCGCCAGCCTGATTGTACCAGGTGGCGGTGAATGAAATGCCGAACTTGACCGGGGTCAGCGCGATGCCTTTTCGGATCACGGCACTGGTCTTGTTGAAATCGAGGATGGCCCTGCGGCGGGCCTGGTAATCGGAGGACGCTTCCAGCTCGTCCACCACGCGGTCGATGATATTGTCCTCCACCCTCTGGTGGTAGGGCGTCACATTATCCGTGTCCTTGCCGTAGAAATTGGCCCTGCGGATATCCAGCGGGTCCTTGCCCAGCGCATAGGCGATGTCCTCGATCCAGCGCTCCGCCCCCATCATCCCCTGCGGGCCGCCAAAGCCGCGAAAGGCGGTGTTGGAGACGGTATTGGTATAGAGCGGCTCGGAGCGCGCCCGCACTGCCGGATAAAAATAGGCATTGTCGCAATGGAACAGCGCCCTGTCGCTGACCGGCCCGGACAGATCGGATGAAAAGCCTGCTCTCGTGGCAAAAACCGCATCCACCGCCAGGATCTTGCCGCTCTCATCATAGCCGACATCGTAATCAACGACGAAATCGTGCCGCTTGCCCGTCGCCTGCATGTCGTCGTCGCGGTCGGGGCGGATCTTGCAGGCCCGGTTCCATTTCTTGGCCGCAACAGCGGCCACCGCCGCGAACAGATTCCCCTGGGTTTCCTTGCCGCCGAAGCCGCCGCCCATGCGGCGCACATTGACAGTCACCGCATTGTGGCGAATGCCCAAGACCTGCGCCACCATCAATTGCACTTCGCTCGGATGCTGGGTCGAGGAATAGACAGTGACGTCTTCGTCTTCCCCCGGCACGGCCATGGCGATCTGGCCTTCGAGATAGAAATGGTCCTGCCCGCCAATGCTGATGGCGCCCTTGGCGCGGCGCGGCGCACCGGCGAGCCCGGCCTCTACGTCGCCGCGTTCCAGTTTCAGCGGCTCCGTCACCAATTGCCCGCCCGCCGCCTGCGCCGACCGAACATCGGGAATCCAGTCGAGATCGCGATAGTCGATCCTGGCCAATTGCGCTGCCCGTCGCGCCGCATCGCGCGTTTCGGCGATTACCGCAAAGACCGGCTGGCCCCAGAACTGCACCTTTCCTATGGCAAAGATCGGTTCGTCGTGTTTGTGGCTGGGCGACACGTCATTCTCGCCCGGAATATCGTCGGCCAGCAGCACCCCGATGACGCCCGGCGCCGCCTTCACCGCCGAAAAATCCATCGACACGATCTCGGCATGCGCCTTGGTGGAAAGACCGAGATAGGCATGCATGGTGCCGACCGGCTCGATCATGTCGTCGATATATTCGGCCGTACCGGTCACATGTTTGGGGCCGCTGTCATGCCGGCTATTGGTGTGCAATACGGCAAGACTGATCTGGGCTTCATGCTTGTTCATCACGCCACCTCCCGCTTCAGCCGCTGGCCCTGCCCCTGCGTTTCAAGGAAAAACCGCCGGAGCAGATTCTGTGCGGCCAAAAGCCTGTATTCCGCCGAGGCGCGCATATCCGACAGCGGCTGATAATCTTCGCCAAAGGCGGCGATGGCGGCGTCGATATTATCCTCGGTCCAGGGCTTGCCGATCAGTGCCGTTTCTACAGCCTTGGCGCGCTTCGGCGTCGCCGCCATGCCGCCAAAGGCGATGCGCGCCGCCTCGACCATTCCGTCGGCCCCAAGCTTCACGCGGAAAGCGCCGCACAGGGCCGAAATATCCTCGTCCCGCCGCTTGGACACCTTGTAGGTGGCGAAATGCTCGCCTGCCGGGAGCCGCGGCAGCGTCACGCTTTCGACAAACTCGCCGGGCTGCCGGTCCTGCTTGCCATAAGCGATAAAATAATCCTCGAGGGCGATTTCGCGCCGCTCGCCGCCCCGTCGCAGCGTCAGCCTCGCGCCAAGGGCGATAAAGGGCGGCGGCGTGTCGCCGATGGGCGAGCCATTGGCGATATTACCGCCGATCGTGCCCATATTACGAACCTGTTCACCGGCAAAACGGTTCCACAAATCCTTGAGCTGCGGGAACGCGCCGGTGACCTCTGGCAGCGCCTCCGAATAGGTGACGCCCGCGCCGATCCGCACCGCGCCGTCATCCGCAGCGACATGCTTCAAGTCCTGCAAATGCCCGATGAAAATCGCCGGACCGATGCGCCGCATGAATTTGGTGACCCACAGGCCCACATCAGTAGAGCCGGCAACGATCCGCGCCTCAGGCCGCGTCGCATAAATCTCGGCGAAGTCATCGAGGCTCGCCGGAATGATGATCTGGGCCTCGCCCGCGCCGATCTCGACGCGGCGTCCATCTTGGATGGCCCTGATCTTCTCCTTGACGGCAATGCGCTCGGCCCAGAGCGGGTCACCCTGCGGCTGCCCGTAATTGGAAATGGCCTGCCCTGCGCGAATGATCGGCGCATAGCCGGTGCAACGGCAGAGATTACCCTGCAAGGCCTTTTCGATCGCCGGGCGCGACGGATTGGGATCGCGCATCCACAGCCCGTAAAGGCTCATCACGAAGCCGGGTGTGCAGAAGCCGCATTGCGATCCGTGATGATCCACCATGGCCTGCTGCACCGGATGGAGCACGCCATTCTCGCCGCGCAGATGTTCGATGGTCACCACATGGGTGCCGTGCAGACTGCCCATGAACCGGATACAGGCCGTAACCGAATCATAGATGATCTCGTCGCCCAGGAGCTTGCCCACCAACACGGTGCAGGCCCCGCAATCGCCCTCGGCGCAACCTTCCTTGGAGCCGCGCAAGCGGCGCTCCAGCCGCAGCCAGTCGAGAAGGGTTAGGTCGGGCGCCACATCGGTGAGAGTGATTTCCTCCCCGTTGAGCAGAAAGCGGATGGCATTGACGATCTCGACCATGATCAGCTCCCCCGATACGTCGAATAGGCGAAGGGGCTGACCAGCAGCGGCACATGATAATGCCGATCTTCGGCGATGATGAACCGGATCGGCACCACATCGAGGAACGGCGTTTCGATCTCGACGCCGAGCCGCTCGAAATATTGCCCGACATGAAAGCGGATTTCGTATTCGCCGTGCTGGAATTCTTCCTCCAGCAGCGGCTGGTCCACGCGGCCGTCGCCATTGGTATAGCTGTCGAGCAGATGATGGGTGTGATCGCCATGCACGAAATGCAGCTCCAGCCGCATGCCGCGCGCCGGTTTGCCATGCATCGTGTCAAGCACGTGCGTCGTCAGGCGCCCGCCTGCCATCTTGCTGCTCCCTTTTCGTTCCCCTTGAGAACAAGACTACCGCAACAGCGCCATTGCGCAATGCAGATTTTTTACCAGATGGTCCACTTTTGTGCATCTTGTGCGCCGACGTGTCCCGGATACACTTGCACCGATACCGTCCCGAGAGGCAATGAGATGAACCGCTACCCCCGCGATATGCACGGCTATGGCCCAACTCCGCCTCATGCGAACTGGCCCGGCGGCGCCCACGTGGCGGTGCAATTCGTGCTGAATTACGAGGAAGGCGGCGAAAACAATATCCTGCATGGCGATGGCGCTTCCGAGGCCTTCCTCGTGGACGTGCTCGGTGCCCAGCCCTGGCCCGGCCAGCGCCATGCCAATGTCGAATCCATGTATGAATATGGCGCCCGCGCCGGGTTCTGGCGGCTCCATCGCCTCTTCACCCAGGCCGGTCTGCCGGTCACGGTCTATGGCGTTGCCACCGCCCTGATGCGCGCGCCCGCGCAGGTTGCCGCCATGCAGGAGGCGGGCTGGGAAATTGCCAGCCACGGCCTCAAATGGGTGCAGCACAAGGATATGCCCGCCGCCGAAGAAAGCGCCCAGATTGCTGAGGCGGTGCACCTGCATGCCATCGCCACCGGCGCCCGCCCCCGGGGCTGGTACACAGGCCGCTCCAGCCTCAACACCGTCGATCTGGTCGCCGACCATGGCGGCTTCGCCTATATCTCGGACACCTATGACGACGACCTGCCCTATTGGCGGCTCATCGGTGGCCGGCCCCAGCTCATCATCCCCTATTCGCTTTCCACCAATGACATGCGCTTCGTCACCGCGCCCGGCTTCGACAATGGCGAGGAATATTTCACCTTCCTCAAGGACAGCTTCGATTGCCTATACGCCGAGGGTCAGGCCGGCGCGCCCAAGATGATGTCCATCGGCCTGCATTGCCGGCTCGTCGGCCAGCCCGGCCGTTATCTGGGGCTGAAGAAGTTCATCGACTATATCGGCTCTTTCGATCGGGTCTGGGTGCCGACCCGCCTCGCCATTGCGGAGCATTGGGCCAGCGAACACCCCTATGTCGCGCCCGAAGTGATCCCGAGCCAATTGGGCCTTGAGGACTTCGTGGCCCGCTACGGCTCGATCTTCGAACACTCCCCCTGGATCGCCGAACGCGCCTGGGAAGCCGAAATGGGACCTGCCCATGACAATGCCATCGGCCTCCATTTCGCCCTGCGCAGCCAGTTCCGCATGGCCAGCGACGCCGAGCGCCTCGCCGTTCTGCGCGCCCATCCAGATCTTGCCGGCAAGCTCGCCGCCGCCCGGCGCCTCACCGTCGAATCCACCGCCGAACAGGCGTCCGCCGGGCTCGACGCACTGACCGACGAAGAGCGCAATAAGTTCACCGCCCTCAACAATGCCTATGTCGAAAAGTTCGGCTTCCCCTTCATCATCGCCGTGCGCGATCACACCAAGGCGTCGATCCTCGACAATTTCGAGCGACGCCTGGCCAATTCGGCGCAGGAGGAATTCGCGACGGCCTGCGCACAGGTCGAGCGCATCGCGCTGCTCAGGCTGAAGGCAATCCTGCCCTAGCCACGATCGGGGGCGGCTTGGCCCGGCGGTCTGGTTTCGAGCGTTTCCAGCCTGAACAGCAGTGAGAAAAATGCTAGCCAGGGCAGGTTATGCCGCATCCAGACGGCCGATGGCAGGTCTATTTTCCAGAACGCATTACTCATGCTGAGCACTGTGCGCGCCAAAGCTGAATATTCGGTAACCCTAACGAAAGCCTACTTGCAGCAGCCGTCCCGCCGCCTGATTCCATAGCCGAACGGGAAAATGCGACGGAGGTGCCACGGCGCGCAATCTGCGTTATCAAGTGAGACAAGACTGGCCCATTCCGAGACCGACATGGCTTCCACCTACGCTTCCCCGCCCGCCGGCCTGCCCGGACAGATGGCCCTGCACACAAGCCGGGCCGTGTTCACCGAGGCCTATGCGCTCATCCCTTCCGGCGTTATGCGCGACATCGTCACGTCCGGCCTGCCCCATTGGCGCGACAGCCGCGCCTGGATCATCGCCCGCCCCATGTCCGGCTTTGCCGAGACCTTTTCACAATATATCGTGGAAGTCCTTCCCGGCGGCGGCAGCGAACGGCCCGAGCCGAATGTGGAAGCTGAAGGTGTCCTTTTCGTCGTTGAAGGCCAGACGACCCTGACCATCGAGGGCAAGACCCATCTGCTCAAGGAGGGAGGCTATGCCTTCCTGCCGCCGGGCAGCAACTGGAGCCTGGTCAACAAGTCCACTGCTCCAGTGCGCTTCCACTGGATACGCAAACGCTATGAGCAAGTGGACGGCATTGCTCTGCCGGAAGCATTCGTTTCCAGCGACAAGGACGAACCCATCCGCTGGATGCCGGATACCCGCGACACCTGGGGCACCACCCGCTTCGTCGATCCCGCCGACCTACGCCATGACATGCACGTCAATATCGTCACCCTCGAACCGGGCGCCGTCATTCCCTTCGAGGAAACCCATGTCATGGAACACGGGCTCTATGTGCTGGAGGGCAAGGCGGTCTATCGGCTCAACCGCGACTGGGTGGAGGTCGAGGCCGGCGATTTCATGTGGCTGCGCGCCTTCTGTCCCCAGGCCTGTTATGCCGGACCGGAGCGCTTCCGCTACCTGCTCTACAAGGACGTCAACCGCCATGCCAAGCTGCCGTTCTGAACCATGAGCGATCCAACCATCAAAATCGAGCCGCTGTCAGCGGAGGCCTTCGCAGCCTACGGCCAGGTCATCCAGACCGAGGGCGCGCAGCATTATCCGATCAATAATGGCATGACCGAGCGCTATCACGATCTGGCGCGGGTCGAACTGGGCGGGGTCCATGCACGCCCCCTGATCTCCATCTTTCGTGGCCAGCCCTATACATTGCCGCTGGACATCAAGCTGGTCGAGCGGCACCCGCTGGGCAGTCAGGCTTTCTACCCGCTCTCGGCCAATCCCTGGCTGGTGATCGTCGCCGAGGACGAGGCCGGTCGCCCGGTGCGCCTGCGCGCCTTCCGTCCGTCCCCGGGTCAGGGCGTCAACATCGCCATGAATACCTGGCATGGCGTGCTGACCCCGCTGGATCACAGCGGCGACTTTCTCGTCGTCGATCGTGGCGGCGAGGGCAACAATCTCGAAGAGCACCATTTTGAAACGCCTGTGCGCATCGCGCTCTGACCGTCGGCTCCTAACCCTGATTCTGCTCGCCGCTCGCAACCGTCTCATTCCTGCGGTAGTTTTGTTGCCATTGCAGGGAGGAAGCCATGTCGTTCCTTAGGCTGGTTGGGATCATCTTCGCGTGCCTTTTTGTGACCGCCCCGGCGCTGGCCCAAGGCATCACGCTATCGGGCACCGTGACCTATCGCGAACGCATCGCGCTGCCGCCAGACGCGCAATTGCGCATCTCGCTGGTCTCGCTGCCCGGCGGTGCGCCTGTTGCTGGCGCTTCAGCCGACATTCCAGCGAAAGGTCAGATTCCGCTGGCCTTTTCGCTCAATGTGCACCGCCAGCCAGCCGCTGGCGCCTATGGCCTCGTCGCCGAAATCCGCAGTGGGGAGAACCTGCTGTTCCGCAATGCCCAGCCCGTGCCGCTGCAACCGGATTTGACCCATCGGGTCGAGATAATGGTCCAGAAGATGCCCCGATCACCCACGCCAGTGCCGCCGCCTTTGCCTGCCCTCACCGACATTGTCTGGAACGTCACCAGTATTGGCGGCAGGCCCGCCATCGGCCCCCGCCCGCCCACGCTCTCCATCGCCGCCGATCTGCGGGCCAGCGGCCATGGCGGCTGCAATAATTATTTCGCCGAAACCAGTCTGTCCGAAACGGAGCTTACCTTCGGCCCCGCCGCCGCAACCCGCATGGCCTGCGAACCGGACCTCATGGCCCAGGAAAGCGCCTATTTCGCCGCGCTCGCCGCCGTCACCGGTTTCGAACTGGAGGGCAGGAGCCTGCGCCTGCTCGACGCCGCCGGCATTCCGCTGATCGGATTGGTGCGCAGCGCCGACTAAAATACTTCCAAGAAAAATGGATACCGGTTTTCCGGTTCGGACACGCGATAAAACAAACACTTGGATCATTTCAGCGTTTCTATTAAGCCCTGAAATGATCCAAGCGAAGCCAGCCCTATTCGCTGTCGACCATCACCGGCACATCGCTGCTGTCCGGAGCCTCCGTGAAGGACGCGGCAAAGGTCAGCACGCTGATCGACAGCACGAACAATGCGGTAAGCAAAAGCTGGGGCACGGCTTTCCTCCTGAAATCAGCACGTCTTCGCTGGCATCGGCCAGCCCTGCCTGACTTGGCTTTTCTCGTCTGAACGCCGCTGGAATAGGGCATTTACCTCTCGTTCATAAATCCCTCATCGCGCATGCCTGCCATGCCGCCCGAACCTTTTGGGGGCGCTTGCGTTGCTTTCATTGCCAATGATCGCAATTGAGGAAACCGCCATGCCCGACCCGATCGCTCATAGCGGCGCTGCTGTTCCGCTGCTCGCCATCTTCACCGATTTCGATGGCACGCTGGTCGAAATCGCCGAAACGCCTGACGCCGTCGACGTTCCGGCCGACCTGATGCAGCGCCTCGACCGGGCCCGGCAGGATTTCGACAATGCCTTTGCCGTCCTTACCGGGCGCGAAATCGCCGACATCGACCGCTATCTGTCGCCGCTGCAATTGCCGGTGGCTGGTACCCATGGCGCCCAGCGCCGCCGCGCCGACGGCACGCTCGAAGATGTGGACGCCGCCCTCTCGGCGGATGCTGAATCCATAGCCCGGGCGCTTCAGCCCTTGGCCATCGCCAATCCCGGCCTCCTGGTCGAAGCCAAGGACGGAGCCGTGGCTTTGCATTTCCGCCAGGCTCCCGAAATGGAGGATGCCGTGCAACTGGCCATGCAGGAAGCGCTGCTCGACTATCCCCGCTTCACCCTCATGCGCGGCAAGAAGGTGCTGGAGGCGCGCCCGGTCGGCATCGACAAGGGCGTGGCCCTGCGCGCCTTCATGCAGGAGGAGCCCTTTTCCGGGCGCACCCCGATATTTATCGGCGACGATCGCACCGATGAAGACGCTTTCCGCGCCGCGCAGGATCTGGGCGGCATCGGCATCAAGCTCGGTTCCGGCGAGACCTCCGCCCGCATGCGCATCGCCGACATCGCCTCGGTCCATGCCCTGTTGCAGGGCCTAGGCGACCTCGCCCATCGCCCGTCCGCCGAGGCGCAGCCGGAGGTGGTCATTCCCCACTGAACCCCCACCCGCTATTTAAACCATCAAGGAGCCGAAAACCCATGAGCCGCATCGTCATCGTATCCAATCGCACCCCCGGCAAGGGCCCCGCCGCCGGCGGGCTCGCCGTGGCCTTGCGCAAGGTGCTGGGCGAGCGCGAAGGCTTCTGGTTTGGCTGGTCGGGCAAGCTCGCCGAAGCCCCGCCACCGGAGGCGAGGATCGAACATATCGACGGCCTGAGCATCGCCCAGATCGATCTCACCCGCGACGATCACCATGCCTATTATGCCGGTTTTTCCAATTCCATCCTCTGGCCCAGCTTCCACCTCCGGCTCGATCTCGCCACCATTGAAGGCCATTGGTACGAGGGCTATCGCAGCGTGAACCGGCAATTTGCCCGTAGCCTTTTGCCCCTGCTGCGGCCCGACGACATCGTCTGGGTGCACGATTATCACCTCATCCCGCTGGCCGCCGAATTGCGTCACCTGGGCGCGCGCAACCGCATCGGCTTTTACCTCCACATCCCCTTCCCCACCGCCGATGCGCTCTATGCCATTCCCCATCATGAGGAATTGATGCGCGACCTCTCGCGCTACGACCTGATCGGCATGCAGGCCAAGCGCGACGTCGCCGCCTTCACCGAATTTGCCGAGCACCAGATGCCATCGACCTTTGGCGGCCATCGCAGCCGGATCATCGATTTCAGCCGTACCGAAGTGGATGCCTTCCCCATCGGCTCGGATCCCGACGCCTTTGCGCGGCTTGCCGTCAGTCCGGCCGGGACTAAGATGATCAACCGCATGAAGCGCTCATTGGGCGACCAGCGCCTGATCCTTGGTGTGGACCGCCTGGATTATTCCAAGGGCCTGCCACAGCGCGTCGAAGCCTATGAAAAATTGCTGGCCAACAATGCCCGCCTGCGCCGCTCGGTGCATCTGTTGCAGGTCGCACCGCCCTCGCGCGACGGCATCAAGGAATATCAGGAAACCAGCGACGCGCTCGACGCCATCTGCGGCCGGGTCATGGGCCATTTCGCCGAACCCGACTGGCAACCGCTCACCTATGTGAAGCGCGCCTATGGCCAGCCCAGCCTTGCCGGGCTTTATCGCCTCGCCCGTGTCGGACTGGTCACGCCCCTGCGCGACGGCATGAATCTGGTGGCCCATGAATATGTCGGCGCGCAGAACCCTGACGATCCAGGCGTCCTGGTGCTGTCGCGCTTTGCCGGAGCCGCCGAGATTTTCCCCGAGGCGCTATTGGTCAATCCCTTCGACACCGACGAAACCGCCGAGGCCCTGCGCCTCGCGCTCGACATGCCGCTGGAAGAACGCAAGCAGCGCTGGCAGGCCCTGATGCAGGCGGCCCGCCGTCACAATGTCGATGATTGGGCAATGGGCTTTCTCGACCGTCTCGCCCCCGGCGCCAACGCCAGGACGAGCACCACCCGCGACATCCTCTACCTGGCCTCGGTCGCCTGAGCGGCTGGAGCTGTTCGAGCCCTTCCTCGCGCTCCCACCCCATCGTCATTGCCCGGCATGCTCGTGCTTGACCCGAGCACCGCGCAATCCAGCTCACGCAATAGCCGCCTAATAAAAAAGGGCGACCCGAAGGCCGCCCCTGTTCATCAGGCGTTTGCCGAAGCGCGGCGCGCGCGGCCCGCATCTCGTGGCGCCTTGTTCGTGCGCGGCTTGCCGGCCCCGGGCCGTGCGCCCATGACCTTGCCGGTTTCGGAATCGCGCCGCACCGCCTTGACCGGGGCATTGGCGGCCGGACCTGCCTTGGTCCGCTCGCCGCCGGGGCGAGGCGTGTTGAACTTGCGCGGCTTGGCGGCCTTGGGGTTGCGCGCCGTGCGTGCGCCTGAGGGAGCCCCCGCCGCATTGCGCATCTGGCGCGGCTCGGGAGCCACTTCCACCAGGTTCACGTCGCCCGAGACCGGCAATGTGCGGCGGATCAGCCGCTCCACATCGCGCAGCTTGCTCTTTTCGGTGCCGTCACACAGCGTGATGGCAATGCCCGACGCGCCGTTTCGCCCGGTGCGGCCGATGCGGTGCACATAATTTTCGGGGTCGTCGGGCAGTTCGTAATTCACCACATGAGTGATGCCCTGCACGTCGATGCCGCGCGCCGCGATATCGGTGGCGACCAGGATGCGCACCGAACCGCTGGCAAAGCCCTTGAGCGCCGCCTGGCGGGCATTCTGGCTCTTATTGCCATGGATGGCGGCGGCTTCATGCCCGTCGATGACCAGGTTCTTGGCCACGCGGTCGGCGCCATGCTTGGTGCGCGAGAAGATGATGACGCGCTCCATGCCTTCCTTTTCGTCGGCGAGAAGCTCGTTGAGCACCCCGCGCTTGGCCTTGGAGCCGGACATGATCACCCGCTGATCGATCTTGACCACGGTGGAGCCCTGCGGCGCCGCCTCGACCTTGACCGGCTCTTTCAGCAGCGTCTTGGCCAGGTCTTCGACCTCGGCGGCCATGGTGGCGGAAAACAGCATGGTCTGGCGGCGCAGGCCGATGGCCTTGGCAATGGCGCGCACCGGGGCGATGAAGCCCATGTCCAGCATGCGGTCGGCCTCGTCCAGCACCAGCCAGCGCGTTTCATTGAGCCGGATCTTGTTATCGTCCAGCAGATCCTTGAGCCGCCCCGGCGTGGCCACGACCACGTCGACGCCCTTGGCGATCTTCTGCACCTGATGGTAGCGCGACACCCCGCCCAGCACGAGCACGGTATCCAGCTTCATCTTGGAGCCGGCGAATTTGCGGATATTTTCCTCGATCTGCACTGCCAGTTCCCGCGTCGGCGCCAGGATCAGGGCGCGCGTGGTCATCGGGCGCGGACGTCCAGTCAGGCCGAGAATACCGGCCAGGATCGGCAGGCCGAAAGCCGCCGTCTTGCCAGAGCCGGTCTGGGCAATGCCCATCATGTCCCGGCCTTCGAGCAGTTTCGGAATGGCCTGGGTCTGGATTTTCGTGGGCTCGGTGAAGCCGCCGGCAGTCAGGCTGTCGGTGATCAGGGTCGGCAGGCCGAGCGAAATAAAGTCGTTCAAATGTCTGTCTTTCATAGGCGCTCAAAAGCGCATGCGCCCGGCTGCAGAGCAGCGAGCGCGTCTTCAAATATGCAATCGGGCGATGGGATTATCGCGCGGGTGCTGGCTCAAACCCGGACCGCTTTCAGGTCTCCGGGCTGACTTCGCCGCTCACCGCATGAGTAAGAAGAGAAGTCCATCGACGGCCTTTTCCGCCGCGACGTAGGGCACATATGGGGGAGATGGCGGAAAAACGCAAGCGATGCGAGAACAGGGTGGCCATGCACGACGTTCAACACACCCGGCGTTGGCACTGGCAAGAGAGGACGTCAAATCCCCCCATACCAGTCATAGCCATTGTCCTCCCAATAGCCGCCCTTGCCGCGGCCGAAACCAGCCAGATCGTCCACCAGCTCGATCGTATGCAGATATTTCGGCTGCTTGTAGCCCAGTGCCCGCTCGATCCTGAGGCGGATTGGAGCGCCATTGCTCACCGGCAGGCTGGCATCGTTCAACCCATAGGCGAGGATCGATTGCGGGTGATAGGCGTCCACCAGGTCCGAACTGGTATAATAGAGAATATCGCCGCTCATCGTGCGCTGGATATTGTCGAAGCAATGATAGATGGCAAAACGCGCCCCCGGCTTCACTCCCGCCTGATCGAGCACCGGCCCGAGCGGCGTGCCGGTCCATTTGGCGATGCAACTCCAGCCCTCGACGCAATCATGCCTTGTGATCTGGGTGCGGCTGGGCATATTGCGCAATTCGGCCAGCGAAAAGCTCACTTCCCGCTCCACCATGCCCTTGATGGTGAGCCGATAGGGCTCGAAATTCATCTGCCGCAGGAACAGATATTCCGGCGTTGTCGGCTCGGTCGAACCATTGGGCCGCATGCCCTGGCGGATTTCGCTCTCCCCATATTCGCGCGCCAGCACCTGATCCCCGACCAGCGCCCTTTGCGCCGAATAGGTCAGCACATTGGCCTGTTCCATGACCTCGCGCACGGGATTGCCGCGCTGGGCGAGAAAATCGAACTGATCGCAGCCCGAAAGCACCAGTCCCGAACCCGCCGTCGCTGAGCCGAGCAGGAAACGCCGCCGATTGATGATCAGCCTTTTCATGATCGATCTCCCTCCTGGCGCGGCGTGGCGGGGCCGGTGCGATACCAGCCGGTGATCATCGAGCGCAATCCGTTGAGCGGCCCCGCCAGCAATACCATGACGATATGGATGATGAAGAACAGCACCAGCAGCACCATCACCGCGAAGTGGATACTGCGCGCCGTCTGCCGCCCGCCAAAAATATCGAGAAGCCAGGGCCAGGCCGCATCCATGCCCGGGCTCATGGTCAGCCCGGTCAGGACGATCAGCGGAAACAGCACGAAGAAGACGATGAAATAGCTCAGCTTCTGTAGTGGTGAATAGCGGCGGCCCCGATGCAGCCGGAACCGCGCATGGTCCAGCACGTCGCGCGGCAAACCGCTCAGATCGGCGCCCTTGGGCACGATGTCGCGTCGCAAATGCCCATTGATGAAACTGGCGAGAAACCAGACGAACAGCGCCCCGACGAAAATCCAGCCGAAGAAGAAATGCACCACCCGTCCGCTCGCCAGATCGCGGAAGGAGGGAATGGTCACCGCGCCGGGAAAGGCGGTGTAGCTCGGATTGGCTTCCGGCCCGCTCATTCCCAATAGACCGGTGGTGTCGAATGTCTGCCCGAAGACGATCGTGCGCCCACGCGGCCCGTCCGGCGTGTTCACAGCGCCGATCCGCAGCACGGCATTGTCATATTCGAACCCGCTCTCCTGCCCGATATAGAGCGCGGGATGGGCGTTGAAGATTTGCAGGCCGGAGAGCAAAAGGAAAAACAGGCAGATCGCCCAGACCCAATGGGTCAGGCGCGTCCATATCGACTGCCGATAGATCAGCGGCCCCTTGGCCACTGGCAGACTCGGCTTGGCGTCCTGGCTCATGATCGCGCCTCCCGGAAGCGATACGATGCCAAAACGCTTCCGGTTTCAATATTTCCTGCCGCGCGGCAGAAAATTCAGGCGCACCGGGGTCGAAACGGCGAGGCGCGTATCGGCCTATTCCTCGGCGCGCGCTGCCCAGTTCATGCCGCGACGCAGGATCGTGGCCATATTGGAATTGTCGAATTCCTTGGCCTGGTGGCCCAGGGTCATATGGAAGACACGGCCCTTGCCGTGGTGGCGTTTCCAGGCCACCGGCATCACCACGCCGTCGATCCAGGACGCATGCTCGCCGCTGAAAGTCGTCGTCGCCAGAACCTCGATGGAGGGGTCGACATGCATGTAATATTGCTCGGACGTATAGGGGAAGGACTTGATCCCGGCCATGATCGGGTCTTCAGGCTTGGCGACATCGACCTGGTAATCGATGATATTGCCCGGATGGGCCACCCATTGCCCGCCCACCATGAACTGATATTCGACCGAGTCGCGGAACGCATCGCTCATGCCGCCATGATGGCCGGCCAACCCCACGCCGCCCTCGACCGCCTTGGTGAGATTATCGACCTCTTCCTTGGCGATCTTGCTCATCGTATAGATGGGAATGATCAGCGACAGATCATGAATTGAGGGATCCGCAAAAGCGCTGGTTTCGGTGGCGGTGCGCACCGAATAGCCATCCTCGTGCAGCCAGCGCCGATAGATTGCCGCACATTCCTCCGGGTCGTGACCTTCCCAGCCGCCATAGACGATCAAAGCACTGCGCATCTGCTTCACCCCGCAAATCAAACGGCGCGGAGAATACCCGACTGAGCCGGTATTGAAAGCCCGTCAGATGCGAATGAAGCCCTCCAGCCGGTTCACAAAGTGCAGCCGCGTCTACAAATGGCGCCATAAACCCGCCTGACCGGACAAGGCGGCGAATTTGACCAACAGGTCCACTTTCCACTGTCACAATTAGCTGATTAACTCCTTGTCGACGTGAGGCATGCCGGTCTCCCGGCATTTGCGGCGTCGCACGCGATAGCAAAGGGAAAACAGGGATGAAGAAACTTCTGCTGGGCGCCACCGCGCTCACACTCTGCGCCGGCTTCTCCAGCGCGGCCTATGCTGAGTTCACGCTCAACATCCTGCATATCAACGATTTCCACTCACGGTTTGATCCGATCACCAACAGCGATTCCAATTGCGGCGCCGATCAGGACGCCGCCGGCGAATGCTTTGGCGGCATTGCGCGCCTCAAGACCATTATCGACGATACCCGCGCCACTCATGCCGATGGCAATTCGATCCTGCTGTCGGCAGGCGATAATTTCCAGGGCTCGCTCTATTACACCACCTATAAGTCCAAGGTCGTCTCCGACTTCTTCAACCAATTGGGTTTCGACGTGGTCGCCACCGGCAATCACGAATTCGACGACGGTCCCGAGGAATTCCTGAAATTCATCGAAGCCGCCGAATTTCCCATCATCGGCGGTAATTTCGATGTCAGCCGTGACGCCAATCTCGCCGGCAAGATCAAGGGCTCCATCGTCGTGGAAATCGGCGGTGAGAAGATCGGCATCATCGGCGCCACCGCCGAAGATACGCCGGAAATCGCCGAAGTGGGCGATGTCGAATTCCACGAAGTCACCCAATATGTGCGCGGCGCAGCCGAAGCGCTCGACGCCGCCGGGGTGAACAAGATCATCCTGCTCTCCCATATCGGCTATGGCGTCGATCTCGAAGTCGCCGCCTCCGTGCCGTTGATCGACGTCATCGTCGGCGGTCACAGCCATTCGCTGCTGGGCTCGATGGATGGCGCGGCGGGCCCCTACCCGACCATGGTCACCAATCCGGACGGCATCGAAGTGCCGGTGGTGCAGGCCAATCAATACGGCAAATATCTGGGTGACATCGCCATTACCTGGGACGATGACGGCAAGGTCGTCAGCGCCGAAGGCGCCCCCTACCTGATCGACGCCTCGGTCACCGGCAACGAGGACTTCAAGGCCCAGCTCGCCGATCTGGCCGGTCCCATCGAGGAACTGGCCGCCACCGTCATCGGCGCCTCCACGGCCCCGCTCGAAGGCAATCGCGAAGTCTGCCGGGTCAAGGAATGCTCGATGGGCAATCTGCTGGCCGACGCCATTCTCGACCGCACCGCCTCCCAGGGCGCCACCATCGCCTTCCAGAATGGCGGCGGCATCCGCGCCTCCATCGACGAGGGCGAGATCACCATGGGCGAAGTGCTGACCGTTCTGCCCTTCTCCAACACCCTGGCAACGGTATCGATCAGCGGCGCCGATGTCATCGAGGCTCTTGAAAACGGCGTCAGCGACATCGAGAACGGCGCTGGCCGCTTCGCTCAGGTCGCCGGCGTCAAATACAGCTACACCCTCGCCAATCCGGCGGGCGAACGGATCAGCGACGTGCTGGTCAAGGGCGATGGCGACAGCTGGGTGCCGATCGACGAGGAGGCCACCTATATCGTGGTCACCAATAATTTCGTCCGCGGCGGCGGCGACGGTTACGAAACCTTCGCCAATGGCGACAATCCCTACGATTTCGGCCCGCCGCTGGAACAAGTCGTGGCCGATTACATCGCCAGTCAGGGCGGCACCTACACCCCCTATACCGATGGCCGCATCACCATTCTCGAATAGGCGTGACGCCGTTTCCTATGAAAGGGGCGCCTCAGGGCGTCCCTTTTTTTTGCGAGTTGGCGCGTATCCGGCAAAAACAAGCAATTGCCGCAACTTCGACACGATTGAGGACCACTCGATCACCGTCTCGTGATGAGATTCCTCCCTCCCCTGACGAACAGAGTGCCACAATGAAGCCTTTCGCCATCGCCGCGACCCTTGCCGCCACCCTGACCCTTGCCGCTTGCGGCAATGCCCCCGAGCAGCCCGCCGAGACCACTGCCCCTGCCGCACAGACCGAAACTGCGCCCGCGCCGGCCCCCTCTGCCGATCCGGCGCCTTCCGAAACGCCTGCCGTAACCCTTGAAGTGCCGGCCAATACCATGGTGCCGGGCACCGACATGACCATCGAGCAAGCCGTTGAACAGGTGCAGCAGCAGGTCGAGGACGCCCAGCTGACCGATGCCGAAAAGCTCCAGGCTGTGGCCGACGCCCGCAAGGCCGCCGAAGACGCCGCCCGCCAGGCCGGTCTCAACAGCGATCAGGTCAAGCAGGCCGGCGACGCCGCCGAGCAGGCCGCCAAGACCATGTTCGGCATTCAGTAAGCGCCCAAAAGGCTCCTGCAATGAACAAGGCCCCGCCGTTTGCCGGCGGGGCCTTTCGTCATAGAGCGCTTCCAGGAATAGTGGATACGGGTTTTACGGTTCGGAAACGCGATAAAACAAACACTTAGATCATTTCAGCGTTCCTATTAAACGCAGAAATGAACTAGGCTTCCCCTCTCAGGCGCGGCGGGCCAATTGCCCCCAGATCAACAGGATGATCACCGCGCCCACGATCGAGGCCAGAAAACCGGCGCCATCGCCCGCATTGTACCAGCCGATCTGCTGCCCGAGCCAGCCGGCCAGAACCGAACCGACAATGCCCAGAACCGTGGTGAGGATGAAGCCGGAGGGCTTGTTGTCGCCCGGCGTGATCCACTTGGCGACAAGGCCGGCGAGAAAGCCGATGATGATGGCCCAAACGATAGACATGCTGACGCTCCACATTTCGTTGCGATGATTAAGTCCGCATCTCCGCAAACGGTTGCAGGCGCGATCACAAATTCCGCTTTCCGTCCGATTGTGAATGAACTGACCGCAACTCCTGCGCGCCGATCCCGTTGCTGAGCTCCGGGGGCAACACCAATGGAGTATGACCAATGAAAAAGATCCTGACCGCCCTTGCCGTGGCCGCCCTGCTCGGTTCCGGTTCGTTTGCCATGGCACAAGATGCCGGCGTGAGCGTCGAAACACCTGCCGTCGATGCTGCGGTTGGCGTTGATGCCAGCTATGACAGCCTGACCTCGGCCCTCTCGGGCAGCACCAGTGTCGACCTCGCCAAAGTGACCGAGCAATCCCAGGTCACGATCGTGCTCCTGTCCTCGCTGACCGGCGAGGCTGGTGCGTTCGACAAGGCCTTCGCCGCCAATGCCGAGGGCAATACCACTCTGCATGGCAATGTGTCTGGCAATGCCGCGATCAAGGCCAAGCTGGAAGCCGAAGGCCACACAGCCGACGATGTCGTCGCGGTCAAATCCAATGCCGATGGCTCGGTAATGGTCTATGTGGACGACCGCGGCTAAAGCATCGGCCCCAAAAGTGCCCACCGTTTTCGCACCATTCGACGCGCAAACGCTCTGAGCCAGCGCTCTGAACCTGCGGCGCGGCTTTCATCCCTGCCCCTGAAAGAAAAGCCCCGCATGCCGGGGCTTTTCTTCGTCGGTCCTACAGCGTTTCCAGGAGAAACGGATATCAGCTTTCCGGTTCGGAACACGCCAAAACAGATACTGAGATCATTTCAGCCTTTCGGCTGGACCATGAAATGATCAGAGGACCGAATGCTCGGTCCGGTCCCGCTCGGTGATCGTTCCCAGGTCCAGCACCTTCTGGATATTGGTGGCGTGGCGGAAGCTGGGCTCGAGATTTTTGCCCGACAGTACCGCCTCCACGAAGCGCTGGTAATTGGTCGGCACCGGGTCCACCGCCACTTCGCTCCAGGTGCTGGTTTCCACGTCCTCGCCCAGGCAGGTATAGAGCTTAGACCAATCGTGCCGGTGCTGCACTTCCACCGAGCCCAGATCCCCATAGACGCGCAGACGCAATTCATTGACATGCCCGGTGGCCCAGCGCGTGGCATGGATCACACCCAGCGCTCCGTTTTCGAGCTGCGCCGTCATGGCGAAGCTGTCATTGGCGTCGAGGTCATATTCGCCGATCCGGTTGCCGGGAGCCTTGTCGAAGGTTTCCAGCCGGCAGAACACCTTGGAGAAATCGCTGCCCGCGCCATAGGCGGCAAAATCGAGAATATGCACACCAATATCGCCCAGAACGCCATTGGAGCCGTGCTTCTTGCTCAGGCGCCACAGCCACTGGCTTTCGGTGCGCCAATCGCCCCAGGCTTTCGAGACCAGCCAGCTTTGCAGATAGCTGGCTTCGAAATGCTTGACTTTACCCAGCGCGCCCGACGTCACGATCTCGCGGGCCTTCTGCAATTGCGCGACATTGCGATAGGTGAGGTTGACCATGTTGACCAGGCCCAGCCGCTCTGCGGTCTCGGTCATTTCCATGGCCTTGGCGTGGTCGGTGGCCAGCGGCTTCTCGCAGAAGACGTGCTTGCCTGCGGCCAAGGCCGCCATGGTTGTCGGGTGATGGATAGAATCGGGGGTGACATTGGCCACCGCGTCGAACTCGCCCCAGGCCAGGGCCGCATCGAGCGAGCCGAAGCCGCGCTCAATGCCATGCACCTCGTTGAAGGCTTCCACGCGCGCCGGATCGACGTCAACGCCACCCGCCAGGGTCACGCCGTCGATGGCGGCAAAATGCCTTGCATGCTGATTGGCCATGCCGCCGGTTCCCAGAATGAGGATCCGCATCGTCTTCTTCCTTGGGCCGCAGCCCGCTTGCAACGTCCAACGGCCCATTCCTTCGAGGAAAATGAACCGCGTTCTCAACTATCGTCATCACCCGGCTGTTCGGGTGATCCACCTT
The DNA here is from genome assembly GCF_015158295.1 of Devosia faecipullorum. GTDB lineage: Bacteria > Pseudomonadota > Alphaproteobacteria > Rhizobiales > Devosiaceae > Devosia > Devosia faecipullorum. The sequence goes on from NZ_JACDXV010000001.1 coordinate 1,059,317, forward strand.
TCTATGGCGCTCTCGGCCAGATGGATTGCCCGGACGAGCCGGGCAATGACGCTTGGCAGGGGGCAGCCTAAGCCTTCACTTCCCCGGCATGCATGTCGGCGGTCAGCTTGGGGCCGCGCTCCTCGATCTTTTCGATCGCCTCGCCCACCGGCGTATTCGGCGCCTTCATCAGATGCGCGTGGCGCGTCCCGTCATAGGCCCAGTTGACCGCATTGCGCAGCACCTGGCCGACATTGGCGTCGTGATAGGTCGGATAGGTTTCGTGTCCGGGACGGAAATAGAAGATATTGCCCGCGCCACGGCGATAGGTGAGGCCGCTTCGGAACACTTCGCCGCCCTGGAACCAGGACACGAACACCGTTTCCAGCGGCTCCGGCACACTGAAGGGCTCGCCGTACATTTCTTCGTATTCAAGCTCGAAATAGGGCGGCAGGCCCTTGGCGATGGGATGGCCGGGATTGACCACCCACAGCCGCTCGCGCTCGCCTGCCTCGCGCCAGTGCAGGTTGGCCGGCGAACCCATCAGGCCCTTGAACACCTTGGAATGGTGGCCCGAATGCAGCACGATCAGTCCCATGCCCTGCCAGACATGCTCCATCACGCGCTTGACCGCCGCGTCATCGACCTGGTCATGGGCGGCGTGGCCCCACCAGATCAGCACGTCGGTATTGCGGAGCGCTTCCTCGGTGCAGCCGTGCTCTGGCTCCTGCAAGGTCGTGGTCTTCACCGAAATATTCGGATCGGACGCCAGCAGCGAGGCGATCTGGTTGTGCATGCCTTTGGGATAATTTTCCGCGACTTGCTTGTTCTTCTGTTCGTGAACGTTTTCGCCCCAGACCAGGGTACGGATGGTCATGATAGTCTCCTAGTGCCATGCCGGCGGGGAGGCGCCGGAAATGTCCTGATTGTCTCTGATCGTCCCGTTCTCACGGGGATTGGATATTGGTCAACGGGATGTCGATACTCTGCACCGCCACCCCCACCTGCAATCGCCTAGCGGATCGGCTTGCCCGCGGCGTCGAACCGATGGATCTTGTCCTCCATCGGCGACACGCGCAGCACATCGCCGCTTTTGTGTTCGGCAGCGCCGTCCAGCCGCACCACCACGGGCTCTTCGGCGCCCATCTCCAGATAGACATAGCTGTCCGCACCCAGATTTTCAGTGTGGATCACGCTGCCTTCCCAGATGCCGTCCGGCTGGACGCTCATGTGCTCGCCGCGAATGCCCAGCGTCGTGCAGCCGAATTTCTCCGCCTTTTCGCCGGTGAGGAAATTCATCTTCGGCGAGCCGATGAACCCGGCGACGAAAATGCTGTCCGGCCGCTCATAAAGCTCCATCGGCGTGCCGACCTGCTCGACGATGCCGTCGCGCAGCACGCAGATGCGGTCGGCCAGCGTCATGGCCTCCACCTGGTCATGGGTCACATAGATCATCGTGACCTCCTGCATGCCCTCATGCAGCTTGGCGATCTCGATGCGCGTGGCGACGCGCAATGCCGCGTCGAGATTGGAAAGCGGTTCGTCGAACAGGAACACTTTCGGATCGCGGGTGATCGCCCGGCCGATGGCCACGCGCTGCCGCTGCCCGCCCGACAATTGCTTGGGCAGCCGGTCGAGATATTGCCGGATTTGCAGCATGTCGGCGGCCTTTTCGACCCGGCGCCGGATTTCATCCTTGTCGTGGCCTTTTTCCAGCGTCAGCCCGAACGCCATGTTCTCATAGACCGTCATATGCGGGTAAAGCGCATAAGACTGGAACACCATGGCGATGCCGCGCCGTGACGGCGCCAAGGCATTGACCCGCTGCCCATCGAACAGCATGTCGCCCGAAGTGATGTCCTCCAGCCCCGAGATCAGGCGCAGCAGCGTGGATTTCCCGCAGCCCGAAGGGCCGACGAAAACCATGAACTCGCCCTTCTTGATGGAGAGATCGACCCCCTTGATGACCTCGATCGCGCCGAAGGACTTGCGGACATTGCGCAGCTCTATGCTTGCCATTTTTCTTACCCTTTGACGCCGCCGGCGGTGAGGCCGGACACAATCTTGCGCTGGAAGATGAGCACCAGCACCACCAGCGGCACGGTGACCACCACCGATGCGGCCATGATGATGCCCCACGGAATTTCATATTGAGACCCGCCCGAGAGCAGCGCGATGGCCACCGGCACGGTGCGCGTCATGTTGGACGAGGTGAAAGTGAGCGCAAACAGGAATTCGTTCCAGGCTCCGATAAAGGCCAGCAATCCGGTGGTCACCAGCGCCGGCCACATCAGCGGCATGAACACCCGCGTGATGATCACCCAGGGCGTCGCCCCGTCGACAATCGCCGCTTCCTCGATCTCGACCGGCAATTCGCGCATGAACGTGGTCAGCACCCAGACGGTGAAGGGCAGCGTGAAGATCGTATAGGAGAAGATCAGCGCCCAGGGCGTATTGTAGATGCCCAGCATGCGGATCACCTCGAACAGCCCCGCCAGCACCGCGATCTGCGGGAACATGGAGACCGCAAGGATCGTCATCAGCAACAGGCCCCGTCCCGCAAAGCGCACTCGGGACAGTGCGAAGGCCGCCGTGACCGCCATGAACAGCGCCAGGAGCACCGTCACCGTCGCGACGAATACCGAGTTCAGCAGGTTCTGCACGAAGCTGCCCTGGGTGAACACCTGCACGTAATTGGCAAAACTGATATTAGTCGGCCAATAGGTGACGCGGAACAGATCGGTTCCGGATTTGAAGCTGGTCAGCACCGCGTAATAGAACGGGAATACCGACACCACGACTATGAACACGACCAGCGCATAGAACAGGACGGTCTTGGTGATTTTCCAGAGATCGAATGTCGCGCCCATTAGCGGTCTCCCCCGTCGAAGCGCACCTGGCCCAGCCAGATATAGAGAACGGTCATCAGCGCGATGATCAGGAACAACAGCGTCGACATCGCCGAGCCATAGGCGAAATTGTCAAAGTCGAAGAGGTTTTCCCGCGCCAGCACGCTCATGGTCTTGGTGGCGACGCTATTGGGCGTCAGCACATAGATCAGGTCGAAAATACGCAAGGCATCGAGCAGGCGGAAAATGATGGCCACCATCAGCGCCGGGCGCACCAGCGGCAGCGTGATCCTGAAAAATTGCTTGATCGGATGCACGCCGTCGATTTCGGCGGCCTCGTAGATATCCTTGGGGATCATCTGCAAGCCGGCCAGGATCAGCAGCGCCATGAACGGCGTGGTCTTCCAGATATCCACGATCAAAACCGCAGTCATCGCCGTGTCAGGGCTCGCCGTCCAGGCAATTTTCTGGCTGATCAGGCCCAGATTGATCATGATGTCGTTGATGATGCCGAACTGGTCGTTCAGCATCCAGCCCCACATGCGGGCCGACACGATGGTCGGAATGGCCCAGGGGATGAGAATGGCGGCGCGCACGATGCCGCGCCCCTTGAATTCGGCATTGAGAACCAGCGCCACCACCATGCCAAGCACGGCTTCGAGGCTGACTGAAATGACCGCAAAGCGCAGCGTGTTCCACACCGCATTCCACCAGGCCGGATCGACCAGCAGGCCCCGATAGCGCACCGCGCCTGTGCTTTCGAGCACCGTCCAGCGCAGGTAATTGCCGAAGCCGACGAATTCGGACCCGTAAAGATCGGTCAGCGACGCATCGGTGAATGAAAACCAGATGGATCGCAGCAATGGCCAGCCGGCCACCACCGCCAGCGCCGCCATCATCGGCAGAAGAAACCAGCGGGCTGCGGCCAGGCGCTGCTTCATCAGTTCGGAGCGCTCGGGCCGTCCCGGCCTCGCTGTCGCGCTCGACATGGCTTCTGTCGTCATTTTCTCCCCCTGCCGGGTCAGTCGGCGCCCCTGGCACCGGCCGCCGGATCATCCGGGCCAGAACCACAGGCTTGATCACAAACCCCTCCCGGCGCGAACCGGGAGGGGCTTTTGGGCGACTGGCGAGGACTTACCAGCCGCTGCCCTTGAGATCTTCGAGATCGGCTTCGAGCAGTTCGAGATTTTCGGCTGCCGAACCGTTGCCCGAAAGGGTGTTGTGGACCGCGCTCCAGAACATCGAGGAAACCTCGTTGTAATCGGTCTTGGTCGGAGCGGACGGACGCGGCACAGCGTTCTGGAAGATTTCCTTCCAATTGGCCATGAACGGCGAAGCGGCCAGCACATCGGCGTCATCATAGAGCGCCTCAATGGTCGGCAGGTTCGACTGCTGGATGGCACGCTCCTTCTGCACGTCGGCCGAAGCCAGGAACTTGGCCAGCTCGATAGCCGCTTCCGGATCTGGCGAATACTTGGAAACGGCAACGTTCCAGCCGCCCAGTGTTGCGGCAGAACGCGAACCTTCCGCGTCACCGGCGGGGAGCGGCGCCACGTCAAACTTGCCCTTCACGGCCGAGTCGTCGCCATTGCCCAGCGCATAGGCATAGGGCCAGTTGCGCATGAACACCGAATTGCCAAGCTGCCAGACACCGCGGCTTTCTTCTTCCTGATAGGCCAGGTTGCCTTCCGGCGAGATGGTGCCGATCCAGGTGGCGGCGCGATCGATCGCGGCGGCGGCATTCGCATTGTTGATCGAGATGGTGCCGTCCGCTTCCACGATCTGGCCACCGCCGTTGGACATCACCCATTCAAGGGCATTGCAGGTCAGGCCTTCATAGGCATTGCCCTGGAAGACGAAGCCCCACATGTCCTGGTTGCCCCCGGAACGCTCGCCATCCATGACTTCCTTGGCGGTGGCTTCGAGTTCTGCCCAGGTGGTCGGCACGGACTTGCCATACTTTTCCAGCAGATCCTTGCGATAGAACAGCGCCGGAGCGTCGGTAAAGGCCGGCAGCGCGACGAGCTTGCCGTCCACGGTCTGCGACTCGATGATGGAGGGAAAGTGCTGGCTGGCAATATCGGCAGCCGCTTCGGTCAGGTCGAGGAATTGATCGGCAAGCTGCGGCGCCCAGATCACGTCGGTCTGATAGACGTCGATATCGGTATTGCCGGCGGCGAGCCACAGGCGGTACTGGCCGAACTGGTCGGAGGTCGATGACGGCATGGGCACGACATTGACCGTGTGGCCGGTTTCCGCCTCGAAACGGTCCAGCTGGCTGCGCAGGAAGGCCAGCCCGGTCCCGGTATCGCCGGAAACGATGGAAAGCTCGGCGGCCTGCACAGCGCCGCCCACCAGGGTCACGCTCGCCAGCATTGAGACGAGCAGTTTCTTCAGTGTCATTTGGAAATCCTCCCGAAAGAATCGCATTCCGGAAGGGCACACCGATAGGGCCGCGCGCTGTCCTGCGCTTGGCCGATGCCCCCTCCCTAAAAGCGCCTGGCCGATCTGGATGTGCCGATCAATTTAAAGCGCTTTGAATGAAAAAGAACCAGAGAGCCCACACGCTGTCAAGCGGCACCTGTCTTGGATTTTAGGAATTTTTCGAACTATCATCAAAATACATATATAATTCAAGAGATTAGATAATATCGCGTTGTGAACATATTAACTTTTTCACGCCGCCGCATGATGTACGCACCTCAGAAAATTGCCGCGCCTTATCCCTCTTGTCATCCGATTTGAAATCGCTTTGAATAATCCTCGGAGGAGATGGCGGCTAGTGCTGTTCAAAGGACGCTGCCTGCCCTAATGGCAAGGAAACCCGGTTTTGTGCGGCCAGTTCTCTGGCGATACGCGCCGGAGCAATTCGCCATTCCGGGCCAGATTTCGCCATGAGACTGAAAGACCTCGCCGAGCATCTCGGCCTGTCGCAGACCACAGTGAGCCGCGCGCTCAACAATTATCCCGAGGTCAACGAGGTGACCCGCCGCCGCGTGGCCGAGGCCGCCGACAGTCTGGGCTATCGACCCAATGCCTCGGCGCTGCGTCTCGCCACCGGGCGGGCCGGCGCCATCGGCCTGGTTTTGCGCGGGGCCGACGAGCTTGGCCCCCATATGTCGGAATTCCTCTCCGGCTTCGGCTCCTATATGGCCAATCGCGAGATTGACGTCCTCGTCACCACCGTGGCCAGCCAGCAGGAGGAATTGGCGGCCTATCGGCGTCTCGCCGCCAGCCAGAAGGTCGATGCCGTGGTGCTGCATTCCCCGACCCTGCGCGACGAGCGGGCCGAATTGCTGCTCGATCTCAAGATGCCTTTCGTCCTGCATGGCCGCACCGATATCGGCCGCCCCCTCGCCTGGCTCGACATCGACAATACCGGCGCGCTCGAACGCGCCACCAGTCATCTGCTCGATCTCGGCCACAAGCGCATCGCCCTGTTCAACGGTCACAAGGGCCAGACCTTCTCCGAGCATCGCGAATTGGGCTATCTGGCCGCGCTCTCCTCGCGCGGCGTTGCTTTTGACCGCAAATTGATCGTCAATTCGGCCTTCACCGACGAAATTGCCTTCCGCATGGCCCAGTCCATGCTGGAATTGCGCGCCCGCCCCACCGCCTTCCTCGCCGGTTCGATGATGACGGCGCTGGGCATTTTCCGCGCCATTCGCCAGGCAGGGCTCGAGCTGGGCAGCGACATCTCCATGATCGCTCATGACGACGTCTTCCCCTATCTCAACGCCGACAACATGTATCCAACCATGTCCACGACGCGCTCCTCGATGCGTCATGCCGGCACCCGCATCGCCGAACTGGTCATTCAGGTGCTTAGCGGCAAGCCGGTGGGCGACGTGCACGAGCTCTGGCCGGTCGAACTGGTCCTGCGCCAAAGCTCGGGCCCGGCTCCGGGCTGATCAAGACATCCCCTCTTGCTGCAATAGCGCTTGCCGTACCCTTGGCGGGAGCGCTACCAAGACGAGGATCGGATCGAAGCCTGCGCCCCTCTTCCGGGACGGAACGGTGCGGCGAACTGGCCGCAGCCATGGAGCCTATTCATGACCTCTCCCTTCGTCACTTCCGCTTGGCTTGCTGAGCGCCTGTCCGATCCCAATATCGTGGTCGTGGACGGCTCCTGGCACATGCCCAATTCCGCCCGCAACGCCCAGGCCGAATATCTGGACGGGCACATTCCCGGCGCCGTCTTTTTCGACATCGACGCCATCGCCGACACCGATACCAACCTGCCCCATATGCTGCCATCGCCAGCCGATTTTGCCCGCGCGGTCGGCGCGCTCGGCATTTCCCAGGACATGACCATAGTGGTCTATGACGAGGTCGGCCTGTTCAGCGCGCCCCGCGTCTGGTGGACCTTCCGTGCCTTCGGCGCGCGCGACGTGCGCATTCTCGAAGGCGGCGGCCCGCAATGGCGCGCCGAGCGTCGCCCCATCGAAACCGGACTGGTCACGCGCCGCCCCGCTGAATTCCGTGCGCATCTCAACCCTGCGGCTGCCGCCGCGTTCGAAACCGTCGCCGCCCGCTCCCGCGATTCCGCCAGCCAGATCATCGATGCCCGCCCTGCGCCCCGCTTCCATGCCGAAGCGCCCGAGCCGCGCGCCGGCCTGCGCCCCGGCCATATCCCGGGCAGCCTCAATGTGCCCGTGAGCCTGCTGACCGAACACGGCATGCTGAAAAGTCCTGAAGCGCTGCGCAATCTCTTTGCCGAGCGCGGCGTCGATCTCGCCCGCCCCATCATCACCTCCTGCGGCTCCGGCATTACCGCGGTCACCCTGGCCCTGGCGCTCGAACAGGCGGGAGCCGAAAATGTCGCCGTCTATGACGGCTCCTGGGCCGAATGGGGCGCGCGTCCCGATGCCGAGGTGGAAAGCTGATCCCAAGGGCGCGAAAGCCCCGGCTTTCAGCAGGCAATGGAAAGGGTTCCGAATGCTCGACCACACCGGCATCGTCGTTACCGATCTGGCCAGGGCGCGCCGCTTTTATGACGCCATAGCCACGGCGCTCGAACTACAAACGGCCGATAACGGCCCAGAATCCTTCGTTTTCGGCAAAAGCGCCGAGGAGCGGATTCCCTATCTCTGGATCGGCGTCACGCGGCCATCCTATTGGGTGGATGGCTCCCGCGCCGGCCTCAACCAGATGCATGTCGCCTTTCAGGCGCGCAGCAAGGCGATGGTCGATACGTTTCACCTGGCCGCCATCGCAGGTGGCGGCACCGACAATGGCGCGCCGGGTCCACGGCCGGGCGCGGGCGATTATTACGGGGCTTTCGTGCTCGATCCCGACGGAAACAATATCGAGGCCTGCTGGCGGGGCGATGTTCCCAATTACCGCGAATAGGCCACCCAGCCGCGAAAACTCAACGCCGCATAAAACAGGCTGACATCCTCGAACCCCGCTTCCGCCAGCAGCGCCTCCTCCTCCTCGGGCGGCAGAATCGTTAGCTTGCTGCCCATGGCCCGCAGGGCATTGTCCAATTGCGCCCCGCTTGCCGTCACGCCTTCGGAATAGCCCGCATGGCGCGCGATCCATTGCGAACGCGCAGGCTCGTCCTGTGGAAAGCTGATATGCGCCAACAGGAGCGGCGCGCCGGGCCGCAGCCGCCGCCGCAATTGCCGCAGGGTTTCCAGCCGCTCGTCCCGGGGGATGAAGTGAAAGGTCAGAAGGCTCACCGCCCCGTCAAACGGGCCTTCGGGCGCAGCGTCGATATAGCCTTCATGCATTGCCATCCGCTCCGCCAGCGGCCCGACGATTTGCCTCGCCAGCGCCAGCATCTCCGCCGAAGGATCGATGCCATCGAAGCGCCAGCCTGCATGCGCCTCGGCCAGGGCCTTGAGCTCCAGCCCGCCGCCGGCCCCTAGCACCAGCACCCGCCCGTCCTCCGGCACCTGCTCGCCGAGCAGCATCGAGATCATGCGGTGCAGGCTCTCCAAGCCCGGCACCTGCCGCTTTGGCCGTTCTGCATATCCGTGCGCCGCCTGCGCATCGAAGAAATTCCTTGTCATTGCCAGCTCCCAGCCATGATGAAACCTACATACTTGCCCCAAAAAAGCGCCGTCAATCCGGGCTCGCGGCGGCCGCTCCCGCATTGGCCGGTAAATATCCTTGCGATACGGCGCACGATCCGAATAATCGCGCGCAAGGACAGGGGATGCTCATGGCGGCGCGACAGGACAATGGCACCACACGGCTCGACGATGCCGCGCGCGCCGGCTGGCTCTACTATGTCGCCGGCAATACCCAGGAGGAAATTGCCGCCAAAATGGGCATTTCCCGCCAATCGGCGCAGCGGCTGGTCTCGCTCTCGGTCAGCGAGGGCCTGATCAAGGTCCGGCTCGATCACCCCATCGGCCATTGCCTCGATCTGGCCGAACGGCTGCGCACCAGATTCGCGCTCGACCATTGCGAAATCGTGCCCTCCGATCCGAGCAATGCCTCCACCACGATCGGCATTGCCGAGGCCGGCGCCGCCGAAATCGAGCGCAGCCTGCGCCTGGTTGAGCCGCAGGTCATCGCCATCGGCACCGGGCGCACGCTCAAGGCGGCGGTCGAGCAGCTCCAGCCCATGGATTGCCCTCATCACAAGGTGGTTTCGCTCACCGGCAATATTTCTCCCGATGGTTCGGCCGCCTTCTACAACGTCATTTTCAACGTCGCCGACACGGTCAAGGCGCGCTCGTTTCCCATGCCGCTGCCGGTTTTTGCCTCCTCGGCCAGCGAGCGCGAAATGCTCCATTCGCAACCCATGATCCGCTCGACCCTGGCCTTGGCGGCCAGCGCCAATATCAGCTTTGTCGGCGTCAGCCATCTCGATCCCGACGCGCCGCTCCTGCTCGACGGCTTTCTCAGCGAGGCCGAGCAGAAGGCCCTGCAAAAGGCCGGGGCCGTGGGCGAGATCTGCGGCTGGTGCTTCGACGCCGAGGGCCGCATCCTCGAAACCAGCATCAACGAGCGCGTCGCCTCGGCCCCCATTCCCTCGCGCGAAACCGGCCGCGTCATCGTCATCGCCATGGGCAGCCGCAAGGCCGAAGCCATCCGCGCCGCTCTCAAGCGTCGCCTCGCCAATGGCCTGATCACCGACGAGCGCACCGCCGAACTGCTTTTGGCCTGAGCCGCTTTTATCGCCCCATCCGCCTTGCCGCCCCGGCTCCTGCGCGTGACCGCACGGGCCGCGCGCGCCGGCGCATCCAAAACCCTGAGCAATCGCCACGCCGATCGGCAATAGCGCGCCCGACTCACGCCCCCAATGCACAAAATTCCCTTCCATCCCGCTTGACTCTCTCAGTCCGTTAGTGAACATCTGCTCACCATCAAAGCAAATGCTCGCTTTGATCCTTGGGAGGATAATGATGAAACTGACACCCCTTTTCGTGGGCGCCACCATGCTTGCCCTGACCGCTTCGGCCTCGGCGCAGACGCTCACCATCGCCACCGTGAACAATGGCGACATGATCCGCATGCAGGGCCTGTCCAGCGCCTTCACCGACGAAACCGGCATCGGCCTCAACTGGGTTGTGCTCGAGGAAAACACCCTGCGCCAGAACGTCACCACCGACATCGCCACCAATGGCGGCCAATATGACATCATGACCATCGGCACCTATGAGGCGCCGATCTGGGCCAAGCAGAACTGGCTGAAGCCGCTCGACGGCCTCGCCGCCGACCCTGATTACGACATCGACGACCTCCTGCCCCCGATCCGCGGTGGCCTCTCGGTCGATGGCAAGCTCTATGCCGCACCCTTTTATGGCGAGAGCTCCTTCATCATGTATCGCACCGACCTGATGGAAAAAGCAGGGCTCTCCATGCCGGAAGCCCCCACCTGGGACTTTATCGGCGAGGCGGCCCGCGCCATGACTGACCGCGCCAATGACATCAACGGCATCTGCCTGCGCGGCAAGGCCGGCTGGGGCGAGAACATGGCCTTCCTCACCGCCATGTCCAATTCCTTCGGCGCGCGCTGGTTCGACGAAAACTGGATACCCCAGTTCGACCAGCCCGAATGGAAGGCCACGCTCGACACCTATCTGTCGCTGATGGCCGATGCCGGCCCTCCGGGCGCTTCCTCCAACGGCTTCAACGAAAACCTGACCCTGTTCCAGCAGGGCAAGTGCGGCATGTGGATCGACGCCACCGTCGCCGCCTCCTTCGTCACCAATCCCGCCGATTCCACCGTCGCCGACAAGGTCGGCTTCGCCCTCGCCCCCGACAATGGCCTGGGCAAGCGCGGCAATTGGCTCTGGGCCTGGTCGCTGGCCATTCCCGCATCTTCGCAGAATGCCGAGGCCGCCGAAGCCTTCATCAACTGGGCGACCAGCAAGGATTACCTGGCCCTGGTGGCCGAGAAGGATGGCTGGGCCAATGTGCCTCCGGGCACCCGCATCTCGCTCTATGAGAACCCCGAATACAAGGCCGCCGCGCCCTTCGCCGAGATGACGCTGGGCTCCATCTACGCCGCCGATCCCAACCACCCCTCGGTCAAGCCGGTGCCCTATGTGGGCGTGCAATTCGTGGCCATCCCCGAATTTGCCGGCACGGCCACCAATGTCGGTCAGCTGTTCTCGGCGGCTCTGGCCGGGCAAATGTCTGCTGACGACGCCCTGGCCCAGGCCCAGGACGCCGCCACCCGCGACATGACCCGCGCCGGTTACATCAAGTAACTTCGAGCCGCGCCGCACCTAAATTCGCTCCGGTGGAGCGAATTTAGGTGAGAAGGCCTTGAGCGCTATGCGCGAATGGCCCGACGACTGCCGCCCGGCCGGGTGCCCTTCAGCCGGCCGGGCGGAATTTCCGACGAATGCACGCATACCCACAACGCTGCCCTCGGGCCTGACCCGAGGGCCACTATCAACCCGGCAGGTGTGGCGACTGGTCCTCGGATCAAGTCCGAAGACAGCCCGGAGTTTTTGATCGGCCCTTTGGTCATCAGGAGATCACGCAAAAATGGCCACGAGACAAACCCGCCTCCTCGCCCGCACCATGATGGCCCCCGCCGTCATCGTGCTGCTGGTCTGGATGGCCGTGCCGCTGGTCATGACCCTGTGGTTCAGTTTCCAGAATTACAGCCTCATCAATCCGATGATGACGGGCTTTGCCGGCTGGGGAAATTATATCTACGTCATCGGCGATCCCAGCTTCACCCAGGCCCTGCTCAATACGCTTTTCCTGGTCGGCGGCGTGTTGCTGATCACCGTGGTCGGGGGCACGTTCCTGGCGCTGCTGCTCGATCAGCCCATCTGGGGCCAGGGCATATTGCGCATCCTCGTCATCTCGCCGTTTTTCGTCATGCCGCCCGTTGCGGCGCTGATCTGGAAGAACGGCTTCATGCATCCCGGCTATGGCATGCTCGGCCATCTGTGGAAGGCGTTCGGCCTCCAGCCGGTGGATTGGTTTTCGCAATATCCGCTATTTTCGGTCATCGTCATCGTCGCCTGGCAATGGCTGCCCTTTGCGACATTGATCCTGCTGACCGCCCTGCAATCGCTGTCCGAGGAACAGCGCGAGGCCGCCGAAATGGACGGCGCCAATGCGCTGAACCGCTTCCGCTACATCATCCTGCCGCACATGGCCCGGGCGATCACCATCGTCATTCTCATCCAGACCATTTTCCTGCTGGGCATCTTCGCCGAAATCCGCGTCACCACTGGCGGCGGCCCCGGCTATGCCTCGACCAATATCGCCTTCCTCGTCTTCCGCACCGGCATCTTGTCCAATGACATCGGCGCCGGTTCCGCCGGTGGCGTCGTCGCCGTCATCATCGCCAATATCGTCGCCATCTTCCTGATGCGCGCTGTGGGGAAGAACCTCGATGCGTAAGAGACAGTCCCTAGCTTCATCGAGCACCATTCCCTCCAATCTATCGTCACCACCGGGCTTGTCCCGGTGGTCCATGCGGCGCCCCGGCAAATGGATTGCCGGGACAAGCCCGGCAATGACGACGACTGATAAAACCGCTTTCGCGGGGGAGATCATCTAAAATGGCCCGCCGCGTCCCCACTTCCACCCGTATCGGCTTCACCGTCCTCGCCTGGGCCATCGCCCTGGCTTTGTTCTCGCCGATCCTGTGGACCATCCTCACCGCCTTCAAGACCGAAGCCGAGGCCATCGCCACTCCGCCCACTTTCCTGCCGCAAACCTTCACGCTGGAAAATTTCGGCGCCGTGCAGGATCGCTCCGACTATATCAAGCACGCGATCAATTCGATCATCGTCTCCTTCGGCTCCACCCTGCTCGGCCTTCTCATCGCCATTCCGGCGGCCTGGTCCATGGCCTTTGCGCCCAGCAAGCGGACCAAGGACATCCTGATGTGGATGCTCTCCACCAAGATGATGCCGGCCGTGGGCGTGCTGATCCCGATCTACCTGATTTTCCGCGACCTGCGCCTGCTCGACACGCTGCACGGCCTCACCATCATCATGACGCTGATCAACCTGCCGATCATCATCTGGATGCTCTATACCTATTTCAAGGAAATCCCGGTCGACATCCTCGAAGCCGCCCGCATGGACGGGGCCGAACTCTGGAACGAGATCGTCCACGTCCTCGTGCCCATGGCCGTGCCCGGCATCGCCTCGACCTTGCTGCTCAACGTCATCCTGGCCTGGAACGAGGCCTTCTGGACCATCACCCTGACCTCGGGCCGCGCCGGCACGCTCACCGCCTTCATTTCCTCCTTCTCCTCGCCCCAAGGCCTCTTCCTCGCCAAACTTTCCGCCGCTTCGCTGCTGGCCATCGCCCCCATCCTGCTGCTCGGCTGGTTCAGCCAGAAGCAACTCGTACGCGGCCTCACATTCGGAGCGGTGAAATGAGGGGCACCGGAACATCGGTTCTTTCTAGCCCCTCCCCCTTGAGGGGAGGGGTTGGGGTGGGGGTGCTACGGTCGCCACACATACCGAGCTCATGGCGAGCTCAACACCCCCACCCTCATTCCCTCCCCTCAGGGGGGAGGGAGGCGCTGGCCTCACTATCCGCGCGCAACCATTCGCCTTCGGAGGACTAAAACATGGGCTCCATCACCCTCGAACACGTCAACAAGTCCTTCGGTGAAGTCCAGGTCATCCCGGACATCTCCCTCGACATCAAGGACGGCGAATTCGTCGTTTTTGTCGGCCCCTCGGGCTGCGGCAAGTCCACCCTTTTGCGCCTCATCGCGGGGCTCGAAGACACCAGTTCAGGCCATATCCGGCTCGATGGAGAGGACGTCACCGACGCGCCTCCGGCCCGGCGGGGCCTCGCCATGGTGTTCCAGTCCTATGCGCTTTATCCGCATATGAGCGTGCGCGACAACATCGCCTTTCCGCTCAAGATGGCGCGACTCCCCCAGGCCGAAATCGACAAAAAAGTCGATTACGCGGCCCGCACTCTCAACCTCACATCCTATCTCGATCGTCGTCCGCGCGCCCTGTCCGGCGGCCAGCGCCAGCGCGTCGCCATTGGCCGGGCCATCGTGCGCGAACCCAAGGCGTTCCTGTTCGATGAGCCTTTGTCCAATCTCGACGCTGCCCTGCGCGTCAATATGCGGCTCGAAATCACCGAACTGCACCAGCAATTGAAGACCACCATGATCTATGTGACCCACGATCAGGTGGAAGCCATGACCATGGCCGATCGCATCGTGGTGCTCAATGCCGGCAATGTGGAGCAATTCGGCTCCCCGCTCGAACTCTACAACAAGCCCGCCAACCGCTTCGTCGCCGGTTTCATCGGCAGCCCGAAGATGAATTTCATCGATGGCGCGGAAGCAGCCAAGCACGATGCCCATGCCATCGGCGTGCGGCCCGAGCATTTCGCCCTCTCGACCACACAGGGCGCCGGGCAATGGCAGGGCAAGGTCAATGTCGCCGAACTGCTCGGAAGCGACACCTTTCTCCACGTCCAGTCCGATTTCGGCCTGCTCACCGTCCGCACCGATGGCGACCGCACCTTCACCCACGGCGAAACCATCTGGCTCACCCCCGATCCCAACCGCATCTACAAATTCGATGCAGCGGGCAAGGCGATCTGACCATGCACCACTCCCGCCCCTCCTTCGTCATCACCGGGCCTGTCCCGGTGATCCATTCCGCCGCAGGCTGGATTGCCCGGACAAGCCGGGCAATGACGACGAATGGAAAGATCTCGTTTCCCTCTCAATGTCATTTCCACGAAAGCGGGAACCTCCATTCCCCCTTCCACTGGGGTCAAGATTGAAATGACCACCAAACTCTCCCTCGCCGCCCTGCCCGCCATCGACAGCGCCGCCATTCCGAATTACAGCCGCGCCGGCCTCACGCCCGGCATAATCCATTTCGGCGTCGGCAATTTTCACCGCGCCCATCAGGCGGTCTATCTCGACGCCCTGTTCAACAAGGGCGAGGGCCATGACTGGGCCATTATCGGCGCCGGCACCCGCGCCTCGGACGCCGCCATGCGCGACGCCCTGGCCCGGCAGGACTGGCTGACCGCCGTCGTCGAACAGGAAGCCGACAGCAGCGCTGCCCGCATTACCGGCGTCATGGTCGATTATCTCGAACCCGGCGACAGCCAGGCCATCATCGCCGCCCTGATCGATCCCGCCATCCGCATCGTCTCGCTGACCATTACCGAGGGCGGCTATTACATCGATCCGGCATCGCAGAAATTCGATCCCGCCCATCCCGACATTGCCTGGGACGCCGCCCATTTCGATACGCCCAAAACCGCCTTTGGCCTCATCCTCGCAGCCCTAGCTAAACGCCGCGACGCGGGCATCGTCCCGTTCACCGTGATGAGCTGCGACAACATTCCCGGCAATGGCCACGTCACCGAAAACGCCGTGGCAGGGCTCGCCGCCCTGATCGATCCCGCCCTGGCCGACTGGGTCAAATCATCCGTCGCCTTTCCCAATGGCATGGTCGACCGCATCACCCCCGCCACCTCCGCGCGGGAGAAAAAGCTCCTCGCCGATCAATTCGGCATCGAGGATGAATGGCCGGTCTTCTGCGAGCAGTTCAGCCAATGGGTTCTGGAGGACAATTTTCCCGCTGGCCGCCCGGCGCTTGAAAAGGTCGGCGTGCAATTCGTCGCCGACGTTGCTCCCTACGAGCATATGAAAATCCGCATTCTCAATGGCGGCCACGCCACCATCGCCTATCCGGCCGGTCTGCTCGACATTCATTTCGTCCATGAGGCGATGAACCATCCCCTCGTCTCCGCCTTCCTCAAAAAAGTCGAGGCCGAGGAGATCATCCCCATCGTGCCGCCCGTGCCCGATACCGGCCTCGCTGCCTATTTCGCTCTCTGCGAAAAACGCTTCGCCAATCCCAAGATCGGCGACACGATCCGTCGTCTCGCGCTCGATGGTTCCAACCGCCAGCCCAAGTTCATCGTGCCCTCGGCCCTCGACCGCGCAAATGCTGACAGTCCGTTAACGGGACTGGCTTTGGTGTCGGCTTTCTGGTGCCGTTATTGCTATGGCGAGACGGAAAGCGGCACGAAAATCGAGCCAAATGACCCCAATTGGGGAAAGCTGCAGGCGCATGCCATCAAGGCCCGCGACAATTCCGCTGCCTGGCTGGAAATGGGCGACATCTATGGCGAACTCGCGGCCAGCGCCGCCTTCTCCTCTGCCTTTGCCAAGTGCCTGAACTTTATATGGAAAAACGGCACGATTGCGACACTGGAAGCCTATCTTGCCGACCGCCTCTAGAGCATCGTGCAGAAAGTGGAATCCGGTTTTCTGCAAAAAACGATGCGATTACAAAAAGCTAGAGCGGCACTCTGCGTTCGATAGAACGCCCGCCGCTCTAGCCCCTCCCGATAGGTTCGGCTAAGGTCCGCGCCGGACCGAACAAGAGAGGCCAGCGTGTCGCAAGACCTCCTGGTGGGAGTGGATGTCGGAACGGGCAGCGCCCGCGCCGGAGTTTTTACACGTGACGGTAAACTCCTGTCACGTCACGAAAATCCTATTGAAATGCGGCGCCGGGACGCCAATTTCGCTGAGCATGACAGCACCCAGATCTGGTCGGCGGTCTGCCAGGCCGTCCGTGGCGCCATGGCTTCGGCCGGAGCCGCGCCGGCGGACGTGGTCGGCATTGGTTTCGACGCCACCTGTTCCCTGGTCGTGCGCGATGCGGCAGGCGCGCCCGTCACTGTCTCGCTCGATGGAAATGATCGTTGGGATACAATAGTTTGGCTCGATCATCGCGCCCTCTCCGAAGCCGAGGAATGCACCCGAACCGGCCATGAAGTGCTCGATTATATCGGCGGCGTCATGTCCCCGGAAATGGAAGTGCCCAAGCTGATATGGCTCAAGCGCCACCTGCCGGAGAGCTGGTCCCGCGCCGGGATGATGTTCGACCTCGCCGATTTCCTGTCCTGGAAAGCCACCGGTTCGCTGGCCCGCTCGCAATGCACCCTGGCGACAAAATGGACCTATCTTCCGCACCAAGCCATTGGCTGGAAAGCCGATTTCCTGGCTCAGGTCGGTCTTGAAGACCTGCTCGAAAAGGCCGCTTTGCCCGAAAAAGCCTCGCCTGTCGGGTCCGATCTGGGGCCCTTGACTGCCGAAGCCGCCGCCCAGCTTGGCCTCGATATCAGGTGCCGCGTCGGGGCCGGCGTCGTCGACGCCTATGCTGGCGCACTGGCCGAGCTTGGGGCGCTTTCTGACACGCCGGAACAGCTCCACCGCCATTGCGCGCTCATTGCCGGAACCTCAAGCTGCGTCATGGCCATGTCGGCGGAAAATGCAGCAATCAGAGGCATTTGGGGGCCGCATCTCGGCACGATCCTCGACAATTTTTGGCAATTGGAAGGCGGACAATCCGCCTCCGGCGCGTTGCTCGACCATATCGTGCGCTGGCATGCCGCCGGCGGCGAGCCCAGCCCCGACCGCCACCGTGCGATTGTCGAACGGGTCCAGAAACTCCGCGCCATTGAAGGACTTTCCCTCGCGGACCGCCTGCATGTCCTGCCCGATTTTCACGGCAATCGCTCGCCGCTCGCCGATCCCAATGCCTTGGGCGTGATTTCCGGCCTGACGCTCGACAGCGATTTCGACAGCCTGTGCCGGCTCTACTGGCGCACTTGCGTCGGCATCGCGCTTGGCATCCGGCACATCATCGACGCCATGCGTCAGGCCAATTACACCGTCGACCATCTTCACATCATCGGCGGGCACACCAAAAACCCTTTGCTGATGGAGCTTTATGCCAACGCCATTGGCTGCACGGTCATCGAACCCAATACGCCCGACGCGACACTTCTGGGCATGGCCATGATCGCCGCCAATGCCGCCGGCCTTTATCCGAGCCTCGACCATGCCTGCCGCGCCATGCATCAGGGCGGCAAGCGTCATGCGCCCGATCCCGCGGCAAGGAGCCAGTTCGACCGCGATTACCGCATCTTCCTGACCATGCTGGCGCAACGCCAGGCAATCGACGCCATGGCTTAGGGCCACGTCGCCACCGGCGCTTCACTCATCGCCGGGCAAGCTTCACTCATCGTCCCCAGGGAACCAAATTTCCCCTTTCTCGTTTCTTCTCCCATGCGAGCCATTGGCCGCGCAGGAGACGAAGATGAACGAGTTTCAGATCAGAACCCTTGAAGATGCAGGTCGCTCCACCTCGGTGTGGGCATCGGACGGTTTCGATCACCAGCCCCGTTTTGCGGAGGTCGCCATGGCGCTGCTGCCGGCTGCACTCATCCTCGTGGCCGCCACAGCGCTGCTCGTGTCGCTGCTTTAGAGCAAGAGCCGCCCAGGCGGTTTGCTGCAATTACCGGAGGGTTACATGACGCTTGGCACCATTCTCATCATTATTCTCATTCTCCTGCTCATCGGCGCCCTGCCGAGCTGGGGATATTCACGCGGCTTCGGCTATTTCCCGTCTGGCATCCTGGGCGTGGTGCTGATCGTCGTGCTGATCCTTGTGCTTATGGGTCGCATCTAGCCCTTGCGTCGGCGCGGCATTCGCCTCGCCAAACAGATTTCCAACATCGCGGATTGGGCAAGTCGCCCCCCCGTTCAATCCGCTGTCAGCGTCCCGACAGGTGAAAGCCTGTCGGGACATGTCTTGAACTGAAAATGCAACCCGCCTTGAGCCCCATGCATTTTCATCCAGATTACCAAAAAGGAGCCTCCTATGGCGACCACGACCGATATGGCACCCAATCGTCGCAAAGCCGGCACTGCCGATGCCAGCAAGTCCCGCGAACAGGAACTGGAAGCGCAGGTTTCCCAGCTGCAGGACGATCTGAAATCGATTACCGAAACCCTGAGCAAGCTCACCGGCGAGAAGGTGGGTGAGGCCAAGGCCATCGCCAAGAGCGAACTCAAGCAGATCAAGCGCAAGGGCGAGGAAATGCTGAGCGATGCGCAGGATCAGGCCGAGCAGGTGGAAAAGCAGCTCAAGGACACGATCCGCGATAAACCACTGACCGCCGTCGCCACCGCCGCCGGCATTGGTTTTGTCCTTGCCCTTTTGACCCGGCATTGACCATGGGGCTGATCGCGCCTCTGGCGGCGTTGTTCGGCCTGGAACTGGAAAGCGTCGCAGCCCGAGCCCGGGCTGCCGCCGTCCTTTACGGATTGATGGCGCTCTTCCTCTTGGCCGCAGCCATATTTCTCACCATCGCGGGTTATCTGGCCTTGGCGGATTTGTTCAGCCCGATCATTGCCGCCCTGATCCTGGGCGGGGTATTTCTCCTCGTTGCCCTGGCGCTTTATCTCGGCACCCTGCTGGGCAAGGGGCACAAGAGACGCGATTTGGCCGAACGCCGGAAGTCCAGTGAATCCGCCGCATTTCTGACCACAGCGGCGCTGACTGCGCTGCCGGTCTTCCTCAAGTCGCCGCTGATCGTCAAGTTGGGTCTGCCCGCTGCCGCCATCACCGCGATTGCCCTGATCCGGGAAAATCGCGGCGACGACTGAGCGTTGCTCCCCGGTCAGGCGGCCTCTCCGCCTGGCCGAACCACTGCCAGGGCGCGCGGATGAATCTTGAGCGTCACGCTCGGTTCGAGCCGGATCAATTCCCCATCCACCACAGCATGATTGCCCCGCTTCTTCTTGGGAAATCGCAGCACCAGTTCGGGCACTTCCGCTTCGCTGACCAATGCATTGTCCCGCCAACGTCCGATAAAGACATCGAGGCCAAGCGCAAACAGGTCGCGGCTCGAAGTTCCGGCCGCCACATAGACGCCGAGCAGACCGCTATCGAGCCGCCCAGCCACCGGGATAGGCCCGTCTCCGAGTGGATTATTGGATACGGCAATGCCGGAAACGGTCTGTTTTCTGGCGCCGTCGGGGCTCACCATTTCCACCTCGAAGCGCGGCGGGTCGATGGCAGCGGCGATAATGGCCCTGAGATTGGCGAGCATTTTGCCCGCGCGGTCGCGATAGGTCATTTCATTGCGGATCTTCACCAGCCTGGCATGGATGCCCACCCCGAACTGATGCACGAAAGGCCGCCCATTGGCGGTGGCGATATCGATCGTCTCGATCGTTCCGCGCGCGATTGATGCCAGCGCCTGGTCGAGCTCAAGCGGCATGTCCAGGGCTCGCGCGAAAAGGTTCATCGTGCCCGCCGGCAGGACCGCCAGCGGCTTGCCGCTCCTATAGGCAGCGGCCGCCGCCGCGGAGATCGTGCCGTCGCCGCCGCCGGCCAGCATCACATCGACCTCCGGATCATTGGCGACTTCGTCCAGCGCCGCCTCCACCGCATCGGCGCCGACCTTGCGGCATACGAGGTGGTGGCCCTCCTCGGCAAACAGCGCCTCGGCCTGACGACAGAACGCATCGAGATCCATGGATCGGAGCGTTCCTCCATCCTTGTTCAAAATGGCAAGGAACCGCATGTCGTCACTCCAGCGCGTTTCAGGAAGGGCGCGCCGCCATCGGCAGCGTCAAATGGAACTGAATTTCCGATAATTCCCTATTGTGTGGCGGCAATGACCAGATTGCGGCGGCCATGGCTCAGATTAAGGGGCGTTTGCGTTCGCTCAGCCCCTCCCAGCCGGCGACCTTCATCAAGCCATCCAGGTCCAGCACCTCGCAGGCCCGGCCAAGCCAGCGCACGAGGCCAAGGCCGGCCAGCTTGCGCAGCGTCTTGTTGGTGTGAACAATCGAAAGGCCGAGTGTGTCGGCGACATGCTGCTGGGTCAGCGGGATTTCGATCCGCTCGCGCCTTATATTGAGCGCCAGAGACCGCTGATGTAGGAAGGACAATAGATAGGCGGCCCGCTCCAGCGCCGTGCGGCGCCCCAGGCTCAAGAGGTGATCGTCCAGCATCCGCTCCTGCTGCGCCGCCAGCCAGGTGACATCGAAGCCGAGGCCGGGATAGCCGCCGAACAATTCATCCAGCCGGTCCCGCTGAAATACGCACAGCACCAGCGGAGACAACGCCTCGACCGAATGCTCCATTTCGCCGATCACCGAACCCTGCAATCCGACCAGATCGCCGGGCAGGATATAATTGAGGATTTGCCGGCGTCCGTCCGCCAGCGTCTTGAACCGAAAGGCCCAGCCGGACAGGAGCGTATAAAGATGCGCGCTATGCGTGCCTTCCGAAAGGATCACCGCACCCTGTTCCGCCACCATCTCGCCGGTCTTGAAACTGGAGACGAAGCGCAATTCTTCAGGCATGAAATCTCGGAAAAGCTGCAGGGCGCGCAACGGACATTGCTCGCATGGCACACGCCGGCTGGCGGAGGGAAGAATGAGGCTCAAGACATAACCTGACGCTATTTTGTCCAACCCCAAACGCGCCGGCCCCAGTAGCGTTCCGCATGTCAAAGTTAAATGACAATTTCGCCGCTATGGGTGCAATGACGGCCTAATCGGCGAAAGGGCGCCCCTCATGCTGGCCGGAAAAACCGTTCTCGTCATCGAGACGGAAATGATCATCGCATTGAGCATCGAGACCGTCTTGCAGGGCCTCGGCGCAACAGACATCGTCCTGCTGAAAAGCCCCGATCACGGCCTCGGTGCAGACGGTTCATGGAGCGGCGTAGCTTTGATCGTCATCGAGATCGAGGCTGGCTGGCCCGATCGGCTCGAGCTTGTCATATCGGCGCGGGAGGCAGGAATACCCGTTATCGCGCTGACCGCCGACGGACAACTCGCCAGCAACATGGCCGGCCTGCCGAACATGCCAATCCTGGTAAAGCCGGTGCTTGACGACCAGCTGGCCGACGCGGTGCGCGCGCTGTTGGAGTGTTCCGAAAATCAGAACGAATGATTGCCAGACGTCACCTGGGCCGACACGGCATCGGGACCGTAATCAGCTTCGCCGCTGATCTGCAACAATTCGGTGAGCCGCGAGCGGGCGCGGCTGACGCGGCTTTTCATCGTGCCCACGGCGCATTCACAGATCGCCGCGGCTTCCTCATAGGAAAAGCCGGAGGCTCCAATCAGGATGATCGCCTCGCGCTGGTCGTCCGGCAGTTTGGACAGGGCTTGTTTGAAGTCTTCCAGGTCCATCGAGCCATATTGCGACGGGTGCACCGACAGCCGCTCGGTAAAGATGCCGTCGCTATCCTGCACTTCGCGGCCACGCTTGCGCATCTGGCTGTAAAATTCATTGCGCAAAATGGTGAAGAGCCAGGCCTTGATATTGGTGCCCATCTGAAAGCTCGACTGTTTGGCCCAGGCTTTCATCACCGTGTCCTGCACCAGATCGTCAGCCTTGTCGTGCTTGCCGGTCAGGGACACGGCAAAGGCCCGCAAGCTGGGTAAGGTTGCCAGCATTTCGCGCTTGAACGAAGTTCCTTCCGCGCTCATGCCATCACTCCCCGTCCTGTTTCACGGGTTCGGCGCTTTGCGCTCTCTCGGCATTGTCCAGTTTTTCCAGCAGGTCGAGCAATTGATGGGGCACCCCCTCCTCCTGCACCGCGCCATAAAGCGCACGCAGGCGCGAGCCGATATCCGAGTTCGGCCCGAGCCCACCATCATCCCGCCCTGGCTGCGTGCCCACGCGCTGCTGGCTTGCCCAATTTTGTTTTTTCATATTCCGTCTGACCGATCAGTCTTGCCATCCCTGAAGCTCCAAATGGCCCAGCTCCAAAAAAGTTCCACCCTCGCGGAACTTTTATCCGTTCTACTCGTTTGAAATCGCTGTGAGGTAAATCACAAGCGTCACCTGGGAGAATGCGTCTATGTCTTTGTCCACGCGGATTGCTCCGCACCTGCCATATCTGCGCCGGTTTTCACGAGCTGTCACGGGATCGCAGACTTCCGGCGATGCCTATGTGGCAGCCACGCTCGAAACCCTGATCGCCGATATCTCGCTTTTTCCCGACGCCTCCAGCGATCGTATCGCTCTGTACAAACTGTTCTCCGCCCTGTTTTCCAATTCTGCGGTGAATGTACCTCAGCCCGCTTCGAACTTCGTCTGGGAACAGCGCGCCGCTGCCAATCTGGCCAATCTGGCGCCGCGCCCGCGTCAGGCCTTCCTGCTCGTCGCCGTCGAAGGTTTTACCCATGAGCAGGCGGCCGAAATTCTCTCCGTCTCGGACGATGAATTCTCCGGATTGCTGGATCAGGCGTCGCACGAGATTTCTCGCCAGGTGGCGACTGAGATCATGATCATCGAGGATGAGCCGCTGATCGCCATGGACATCGAGCAGATGGTCCAGAGCCTCGGCCATAAGGTGGTGAGCATTGCCCGCACCCACAAGGAAGCCGTGTCTCTGTTCAATCAGACCCAGCCCCGCATGATCCTTGCCGACATCCAGCTTGCCGATGGCAGTTCCGGTATTGACGCGGTCAACGACATTCTCAACACCCATTCGGTGCCGGTCATCTTCATCACCGCCTTCCCCGAACGCCTCTTGACCGGGGAACGGCCGGAGCCGACTTTTCTCGTCACCAAGCCGTTCAATCCCGACATGGTCAAGGCGCTGATCAGCCAGGCCCTGTTCTTCGATGACGGATCGCGCGCAGCGGCCTAAATATCGGAAATTGCAGGGAAAAAGGTCGGCCATGAGCCGGCCTTTTTTCTTGGGCGAAGGAACCCCGACCTGCCCTGAACGTTTATCCGGCAGACAAATTCGCGGAGCTTCCCATGTTGTATTATGCACTCGTTTTTCTCGTGATCGCGCTGATCGCCGGCGTTCTGGGCTTCGGCGGCATTGCTGGTGCCTCGACCGGAATCGCGCAGATTTTGTTCTTCCTCTTCCTCGCCTTCCTCGTGATTTCGGTTGTTATCGGCCTGTTCCGCAGAACCTAGAACCAGACCGCCACAGAACCTAGAACCAGACCGCCGCGTCAAGACGTCCAGCGCCTAAGGCGAGGGGAACAGATCACCGATCTGCCCGGTCGCGAAATAGGCAAGCAAGCCGATCCATTCTCTGATCGCCGTCGTGGCGGTGTCCAGATTTTGGTTCGGATTTGCAAGGTCCAGCGCCAGTCCCTGCATGCCGGTGCTGCGATAATCGGTTGGCCAGGGCACCACATCCACGCCGGCGGCGCGATATAGCCCCACCGAGCGCGGCATGTGGAAGGCCGAGGTCACCAAAACGATTGCACCATCGGCATCGGCCAGCGCCGCCTTGGTAAAGGCGGCGTTCTCCGCCGTATTGCGCGAGTCTTGCTCCAGCACCAACCTGTCCTCGCTTATCCCGAACCCCACCATAAACCGGCGCACGGTCTCAGCCTCGCTTTCGGTGTCCCCGCTGAACAACCCGCCCCCGCCGCTCAGCACGATCCGCGCTTGTGGATAGCGTTGCGCCAGCCAGAGGGTCGTGGTCAGCCTGTCGCCGCCCTGGTTGAGTTCGGCAATCTGCCGGGCAGTGCTTGGTCGCGCCATGGTCGCCCCGCCCAGCATGACGATCGTGCCGACCTCCCCGGCCAGCGTCTCCGGGGCGGCGAACCGGTCCTCCAGCGGCTGGATCAGCACATAGCCAAAGCTGGTAAATCCGAGCAGTCCCTGCACCAATGCTGCCACCGCTATCAGCACGATGGCGCTTTTGCGCCGCTGCAAAAGCACCGACGCCAGTCCCGCCAGAATCAGCAGAAGCACCACGCTGATTGGCTGCATCAACAGCCAGAACGCCTTCGACGCGACAAAAAACATTAGGCAAACATCTCCAACCGTTTCGAACAGGCAGCTTTTTCGCTTGCTATCCCACGGGCTTGTGGCTTTTCTACCAGACGGTCAAGATTGCCAGCAGCACAATAAGGCAATCGCCGGTCAGGAAGGCCCCGTCCAGCGGGTCCAAGGTGAGCATGACGCAAACTGAACCCGCCGTCGCGGGAGCATCTCCTGTTGTCGAACTGCGCAATCTGCACAAGTCTTTCGGCAATCTGGACGTTCTCAAGGGCATTTCATTTACCGCGCGCGAAGGTCAGGTCGTTTCGCTCATCGGCTCGTCCGGCTCGGGCAAGTCAACGCTCTTGCGTTGCATCAACATGCTCGAAATTCCCGATGACGGCGATGTGCTGATCGATGGCGAGATCATCGCGCTCGACGGCAAGGGCGTCACGCGCCGGATCGGCGATGAGAACCAGATCCGCCGCATCCGCTCCGAACTCGGCATGGTGTTCCAGTCCTTCAATCTGTGGGCACACATGACCATTCTGGAAAATGTCATGGAAGCGCCCCTGATCGTGCAGAAGCGCCGGCGCGCAGAAGTCGAGGCGGAAGCGCGCGCCATGCTCGACAAGGTAGGGATTGGCGCCAAGGCCGACGCCTATCCGGCCCAATTGTCCGGCGGCCAGCAGCAGCGCGCCGCCATTGCCCGCGCCCTCTGCATCAATCCGCGCGTCATGCTGTTCGACGAGCCCACATCGGCGCTCGATCCCGAGCTGGAAGTGGAAGTGCTGCGCGTCATCAAGCTGCTCGCCGATGAAGGCCGCACCATGGTCCTCGTCACCCATGACATGGATTTCGCCCGCTCGGTCTCCGACCGGGTGATCTTCCTGCATCAGGGCCTGGTCGAGGAAGAAGGCAGTCCAGACGAGGTTTTCGGCGCCACCAAATCGGCGCGCCTCAGGCAATTCCTCAATGCCGCAAGCCATTCCTGACGCATTGGGAACCGACCCGGAAAACCGGGCGTAAATCACACTAAAAACCGAACGGAGAGACATTGATGAAAAAGATGATGCTGGCGGCCACGGCCGTTCTCGCCCTCGCCACTCCGGCTTTCGCGCAGCAAACTGTGCGCATCGCCACCGAGGGCGCCTATGCACCCTGGAACTTCCTCAACGATGCCGGCGAGCCTGCTGGTTTCGAGATCGATCTGGGCAACGCCATCTGCGAAACCGCCGGTCTGTCCTGCGAGTGGATCCTCAACGACTGGGATTCTATCATTCCCAACCTGCTCGCCGGCAATTACGACCTGATCATGGCCGGCATGTCGATCACCGAGGAACGCCTCGCCACCATCGATTTCACGCAGAATTATTTCCCGCCCGATCCGTCCAAATTCGTTGCCGCGCCCGGCACCAATCTCGATTTCTCGGCCTTGACCGGCGTGCGCATCGGCGTCCAGAGCGGCACGATCCAGGCCGCCTATGCCGAAGAAAATCTGGCTGACGGCAATACCATCGTCTCCTTCGCCACGGCGGACCAGAACATGGCCGATCTCATGGCCGGCAATCTCGACACTATCCTGGCCGACGGCTCCTATCTCGAACAGGTCGTGACCGCTGCCAACGGCGCCATCGAATTCGTCGGCGAAGACATTCTGGTCGGCGGCGGCGTCGGCGCGGGCCTGCGCAAGGACGAGGCCGATCTCAAGGCCAAGATCGACGATGCCATCACCGCCCTCAAGGCCGATGGGACCGTGGACAAGCTGATCGCCCAGTGGTTCGACGGCCAGGGCCCCTATTTCGCCGAATAATCCGGCTTCTTGATTCTCGCTCCTCCCGTTCGCGGGAGGGGCCACCCCATATGAGACAGCATGTTTGAAGACATCGCCTTCTGGGTCGGCTACCTCACCAATGGCAAGCACCTGACCTGGTATGCCAGCTTCCAGTTCACGATTTTCGCTGCCCTTTTGGGCGGTGCGCTGGCCGTCGTCTTCGGCCTCACTGGGGCCACGCTGAAAAATTCGCGCTTCCTGCCCTTCCGTCTGGCCGGCTCCTTCTATTCGGCCATCGTGCGCGGTGTGCCGGACGTGCTGTTCTTCCTGTTCTTCCCCCTTGCCTTCGAGCAGGCGGTGGAATGGTTCGTCGCCACCCAGGTCTGCACGGTGGAAACCATTGCCGCGCAATCCGCGCCCTGGCCACCCTGCCGGGAGGCCAACTGGTTCCTGGGCACCTGGGAATATCTGCTTCTGGCCAGCGTATCGCTCGGCCTCGTCTATGGCGCCTTCGCCACCAATGTCATTCACGGCGCCATGCGCTCGGTGCCCCATGGCCAGCTCGAAGCGGCGCGTGCCTATGGCATGAGCGCGAGGCAGGTGCTCTGGCGCGTCCATATCCGCCAGATGTGGGTCTATGCGCTGCCGGGCCTCTCCAATGTCTGGATGCTGATCATCAAGGCCACCTCGCTCTTGTCCCTGCTCCAGATCGCCGACATCGTACTCTGGGCCGACCGGCTCGGTGCGCCCAATTACCTGCCCACGGTGGGCCTCGTCCACGATGACTGGCGCTGGCGCTATTATCTCGTGCTCTTCGTCTTCTATATCCTCGTCACCTGGCTGTCCGAGCGCGCATTCGAAGCGATCATGCGCCGCGCCGGTCGCGGCATTCTGAGCGAGGCGAACGGCTGATGCAGGGACTTTTCGACGATCTTTCCATCATGGCTCCGGCGGTTCTCTATAATATCTATTTCGCCGCCGCCTCCATCCCCATCGGCTTCGTGCTGGCGGTGTTCCTGGCTCTGGGCAAGGCTTCATCCAATCCACTGATCAACAGGCTGTCGCGCGGCTATATCTATGCCTTTCGGGGCTCGCCGCTCTTCATCCAGTTCTTCATGTTCTATTCGCTCGCCCTTTCGCTCAATATGAGCCTGTGGCGGCCGCTGGGCATTTCCGGCTTCGTGCTGCATCCGTTGTTCATCGGCCCGCTGGTGCTGATCTTCAATACCGGTGCCTATACCGCCGAGATCTTCTACGGCGCCCTGCGCGCCGTGCCGCGCGGGGCTATCGAGGCAGCGCGCGCCTATGGCATGAGCCGCAGCCAGCAATTCCGCCGCATCGTCTGGCCCAGCCTCATCCGCCTCGCCTGGCCGGCCTATACCAATGAAGTGGTCTTCCTGTTCCACGCCACGGCCATCGTCTATTTCGCCCTGCCGGTGGTTGGAGCCCAGCGCGACCTCATGAGCACGGCCAAGAACCTGTTCGAGCGCGATTTCAACGCCTTCCTGCATTTCTCCGTGGCGGCGCTCTATTTCCTGCTCGTGTCGCTGGTGATCTTCTTTATTTTCGGCCTCATCTATCAGCGCCTCATGCGCCACCTGCCGGCCACGCCCGGCATGCGCTTCGCCCCCAAATGGTTCCGCTGAAGCGTTTCCACGCAAGGATATTGCCATGACGTTCCAACAGCATACGCTGACCCTGCCGGGCGACGCTCCCGGCCATTCGACGACGCTTTATTCCTATTCCATCGGCCCCGACACGGCGGACACCAAGGTTCACCTGCAGGCCGCGCTCCATGCCGACGAACAGCCGGGCACAATGGTGCTGCACCACCTCCTGCCCATGCTGCGCGACGCCGATGCGGCTGGCCGGCTCAAGGCCCGTTTCGTCGTCTTTCCATCGGTCAATCCGCTGGGACTCGCCACCCGGGTGCTGCGCCGCCATATCGGCCGCTACGATCTCGAGACCGGCATCAATTTCAATCGCCGCTGGCCCGATCTTTACCCGCAGATCGCCAAAACGCTGGCCGGAAATCTGACCGCTGACCCCAAGGCCAATATCGCCGCCATCCGCAAGGCAGTCGGCGACTGGCTCGACAGCCAGCAACCGGCGACCGCCGCGCAGAAATTGCGGCTCGCGGTGCTGAAATCAGCCCATGACGCCGACATCGTGCTGGACCTGCATTGCGACGATGAAAGCCTCATCCACATCTTCACCTCGCCCGAATTCCTGCCCGGCCTGCAAGCACTGGCCGACCGCATGGGCGCGGCGGCGACCCTCACCGCCGAGGACAGTGGCGGCGGCTCCTTCGATGAAGTGCTGCCCGGCCTATATCGCAAGGCGCAGCAGGCCAATCCGGGCTTTCCCATTCCCATGGGCGCTGAAACCGCCACGCTGGAATATCGCGGCCAGGCCGACACCCATGACCAGACGGGCATTGCCGACGCGCAGGGCCTGTTTGATTTCTTCGCCGATCGGGGCCTCATCGAGGCCAGCGCCGCCCCCGCCAGCCCGGCGCCGGGTCCAACGCCTTTCGAAGCCACTGAAGTCTTGCGCGCCAACCGTCCCGGCCTGCTCGCCTATCGCGTCAGCCTGGGCGATCGCGTCAAGAAGGGCGACATCGTCGCCGACCTGATCGCCATGGATGGCCCCGATGCCTTCCTCGCCCGCACCCCGATCTGCGCCGGCACCGACGGCTTCATCCTCTCCCGCGCCAGCGCCAAATATGCGGCAACGGGCTCCTCGGTCGCCAAGATCGTTGGCACCGACATCCTCCCTACTCGCGCCGGCGGCTATCTGCTGGAAGATTAGCCGCCCCTGCTTCGCCAAAATCCCCCATCCATCCACTCCTGCGCCTCCCTCCCCCCTGAGGGGAGGGAACGAGAATGGGGGTTCCGCAGCTTCCGCAAACACAAAGTCCATCGGGATGCGGATAGCCGCCTCCCCGACTTATCCCCTCTATCCCCCTCCCCCGAAACCTCAGGCACATTATCCGTACTCCTGCACAGGCTGCGCGGTCGCGACGAACAATCGGTGGGGGGGACCGGATGGAGAAGGGGTCGCCTTTCTTCCGTTCGCGCCTATGGACGGACCCCCGGTACTCTCCCCGGGGAACCATGTCGGGCCCTTCCGGCTGCACCGGATCGGCAGCTGCCACGTCGCCAGCAGGGCGAAGACGAAGCAGTCCCTCATGGATCGGAGCGGACGTATTTCCGCCGGACCCAGCGCGTTGAACGAGCCGCCGGTGCGTGGGGCGAGGTTTTCCTCAACCTATACCTTTGCCGGACCACCGGCACCGAGGCGAATTTCGCCCCACGCCGCAGCTTCGAGGCGGCGGCACACCAGCATACCCGGAGGCCCATGGCCGTCCGGCGCTTCTTCACGCACGGATGTCCTCAGCGCCCCGCCAGCCCCCAATGGGCATGTTCGAGTGCCGTCATCACCCCGCGCAATTCCGCCAGTCCCTTCATCCGCCCGATGGTCGGATAGCCCGGCTGCGAGCGCCGGCTCAGATCGTCCAGGATGTCCTGCCCATGATCGGGACGCATGGGGATTTGCCAATCCCGGCGGCCTTCGGCCTTGCGGCGGCGCTCCTCACCGATGATGGCGGCGATCACCGCCACCATGTCGGTATCGCCGGCCAGGTGCTCGGCCTCATAGAACGAGCCGGCAATGGCCTCGCTGTCCCGCTTCACATTGCGCAGGTGGAGGAAGTGAATTTTCGGCCCGAAGCGCGAAACGATCCCCGGGAGGTCATTGTCGGGCCGCGCCCCCAGCGAGCCGGTGCAGAAGGTCATGCCATTGGCCGGGCTATCGACGGCATCGAGGATATATTTGTAATCCGCCTCGGTGGACATGATGCGCGGCAGGCCCAACAGGGCAAAGGGCGGATCGTCGGGATGGCAGCAAAGACGCAGGCCCAGATTCTCGGCCACCGGCACCACCTCTTCGAGGAAATCGACAAAATGGGCGCGCAATTGCTCGCGGCTGATCGCACCATATTCGTCCAGATGCGCCTGCACATCGCCAAGGGTCATGGATTCGGTCGAACCCGGCAGGCCCATGGTCACATTGCGGGCCAGCTGCTTCTTGTCGTCCTCCTCCATCGCTTCGAACCGCCGTCCGGCCTCGTCGGCGATGGCATTGGTGAAATCCGCCGCGGCGCCGGGGCGCTGGAGAATGTGGATGTCAAAGGCGGCAAAGTCATTGATGTCGAACCGCATGCACGAGCCGCCATGGGCGACGCTCCAGCGCAGATCGGTCCGCGTCCAGTCGAGCACCGGCATGAAATTGTAGCAGATGGTCTCGATGCCGCTCTCCGCCAGATGCCGCATCGACACCTTGTAATTGGCGATATGCTCGCGCCAATCGCCCTTCTGCTTCTTGACGTCCTCGCTGACCGGCAGGCTTTCCACCACATCCCATGTCAGCCCCGAGGCCGAGCCGTCCTTGCGGGTGCCGATCTCCTGGTGACGCTTGGCGATCTCCTCCGGCGTCCACACCGCCCCATTGGGCACGTGATGCAGGGCGCTGACCACGCCGACGGCGCCCGCCTGGGTAATATCGTCAATGCTGGTGAGGTCGTTGGGGCCGAACCACCGCCACGTCTGTCGCACCTTAAAACTCCTACTGCTGAAAAAATGCCTTGGCCAATCCGGCCTTGGCGTTGAAATCACTCACTTGCGCATGTCCCGGTCATAGACGAATTTCGGCATCTCCCAGTGGAAGGCCAGCGCCATGACCCGCAGGGCAAAGCCGAGCGCGGCGGATGCGATGATCATCAGATCGATTGGCAGTCCCGCGCCCAGCCCGGCGAAATAGATGATCCCGGTGATCATCGAGACCGTCGCATAAAGCTCGCCCTGGAAGATCAGTGGAATATCGTTGCACAAAACATCGCGCAGGATGCCGCCAGCCGTCCCCGTGACCATGCCGGCCACGATGACGATGATGGGATGCACTCCCGCATCGATACCGATATTGCAGCCGATAACCGTGAAGACCACGAGGCCCAGCGCGTCGAGCAGCAGAAAGGGCCATTTCAGCCGGTCGATCAGCCGCGCCAGCGGAATGGTCAGCAGCGCCGCGCCGCAGACCAGGACCAGCACATAGGGATTCTCCACCCAATAGAGCGGATAATGATCGAGCAGAATGTCGCGGATCGTTCCGCCGCCAAGCGCCGTCACACAGGCAATGAGGCAAACCCCGAACCAATCGATATTCCTGCGTCCCGCCGCCAGCGCCGCGCTCATCGCCTCGGCGGTTATCGCGATATAAAAAGCAATGAGCAGCATGGTCGTCCTCAAACAATGATGCGCTCACATACCAGCCAATGCGCGGCTAAAGAAAGTCGGCACGGTGGGGCGTGAACACGTCCACCAGCCGCCCCTTCTCCAGCGCCACGACACCGTGGACGAGGCCGGAGGGAACGATGAAACTGCCGCCCTGCCCGACCACTTCGGTGACGCCATCGATGGTCACTTCGAACCGGCCCTCGGCCACATAGCTCACCTGGATATGCGGATGAGTATGGGGAGCGCCGATCGCACCCTGCTCGAAGCCGAACTCCACCTGCATCAATTCGGGCGTATGGATCAGCACCCGCCGCGTATTGCCCGGCCCCAATTCGGTCCAGGCACTGGCCTCGGCTTGGGCGAAAAATCTCTGTTCGGTCATGATCTACCTCGCAAGCCAGCCGCCATCGACCGGGATGACGGCGCCGTGCATGTAATTGGAAGCCGGTGCCAACAGGAACACCGCCGCGTCGCCGATATCGGAAGGAACGCCCCAGCGCCCCGCCGGAATGCGGCCCAGGATCGCTGCCGACCGATCGGGATCATTGCGCAGCGCCTCGGTATTGTTGGTCTCGATATAGCCGGGCGCGATGGCGTTCACATTGATGCCTCTCGCCGCCCATTCATTGGCCAATAGCCTGGTAATGCCCAGGACGCCGCTCTTGGACGCGGTATAGCTCGCCACCCGGATGCCGCCCTGGAAACTGAGCATGGACGCGATATTGACGATGCGTGCCTTCCGTCCCGCCGCCAGCGCCTTGCGGGCAAGCGATTGGCTGAGGAAGAACATGGTCTTGAGATTGATGTCCATCACCGCGTCCCAATCGTGTTCGGTGAAATCCACCGCATCGACCCGCTTGATGATCCCGGCATTGTTGACCAGGCCGTCAATGGGACCATATCGCTCCCAAGCGGCCTCGAACATGGCCTGCGCATCCCGGGTCGAAGCCAGGTCGGCGCGCATCTCGACAAAATCGGCACCATGATCCGCCATCAAGGCCGCCGTCTCGTCCATGCCGGACCGGCCGACGCCGATGACCTTGCCGGCAACGCGGCCGATGCTGAGGGCGATCCCCTGCCCGATGCCGGTATTGGCGCCGGTGACCATGATGGTCCTGCCGGCGAGGCCGAAGGCTGAAAAGTTCATCAGAGCAGCTCGTCCATGCCGACCTTCTCGACATCGGTGTAATCGACATTATCCCCGGCCATCGCCCATATGAAAGTATAGGCCCCCGTACCTGCCCCGGCATGGATCGACCAGGGCGGCGACAAGACGGCCTGCTCGTTGCGCACGATCAGGTGGCGGGTTTCGTCGGGTTCGCCCATCAGATGCATGACAAAGGCGTCCGGTTGCAGGTCGAAATAAAGATAGGCTTCCATGCGCCGGTCATGCACATGCGCCGGCATGGTGTTCCACACCGAGCCGGGAGCGAACTGGGTCAGCCCCACCACCAGCTGACAGGTCTTCACGCTGTCCGCGTTCACATATTGATAGATGGAGCGTTCGTTTGCCGTGGCGCCGGCACCCATATCGAGCCGCTTGGCGTTTTTCTGCTGCAAAAGCGTGGTCGGGTGGCTCGCATGCGCCGGGGCGCTGAGCAGGTAATATTTCGCCCCATCGCCGGCAAATCGGACCGTCTTCACACCCCTGCCGATATAGAGCATGTCGCGGACCCCAAGCGCGTGATCCACCCCATCGACGGTGATCGTACCGGCCTCCCCGATATTGACCGCGATCAGTTCGCGCCGGTCGAGAAAATTGGCGGTACCCGCCGGCTTGATCGTGTCCAGCGCCAGCGCGCTGCCATCGGGCACCGCGCCGCCGACTGCCATGCGATCGTAATGGCTATAGGTCCAGCGTACCTGGCCGGGGGCGAACAGATCGTCGATCAGGAAATTCTCCCGCAACTCACCCGTGCCCATGGCCGCCGCGCTGATCGGGTCGATGGCGAAGCGAATATCGAAGTCGGCGTTCATTTCTCAGATCCTGTCTGTTCTGGCATTCTCAGCCAGTCGGCTACGATAGCGATCCTGGCTGCGCGAAAGGTGATCGCGCATGGCCTCCCGCGCGCCATCGGCGTCGCGGGCGGAAATGGCGTCAAGGATAAGGCGGTGCTCTTCATGCAGCCCCACCTGGTATTCATAGGTCAGCACGCTGTCCGTGCCCCAGGGCGAGGCCACGTCGCAGGGAATAGTCCGGCTGCCCAGCGCTTCGAGCACCTCGATATAGAATGGATTGTTGGTTGCCTCGGCAATCGCCCGGTGAAACGAGAAGTCCGTCTTGCCGGTGGGAACATTCCGCTCGAGCAGGCGGCCGAACTCGTTCCATGCCTCGTGGATGGCGGCTTGCTGGCTGGCACTGCGCCGCTGCGCCGCCAGTGCGGCCGACTCGATCTCGATCCCCATGCGCACTTCAAGCACGTTGAGCGCGACCGAAATCTTGTTGGAGCGCATCCCGGCAATGGCGCTGAAGGCCGAGCTGGCCTGCGCCATGACGAAGACGCCTGCGCCCTGTCGCGGCTGCACCATGCCGTCCGCCGCCAGCGCCGCAATGGCTTCGCGCACCACGGTGCGGCTGACGCCAAAATGGCTGGACAGCTGGCTTTCGGTCGGCAGTTTGTCGCCCGGCCCCAATTCGCCGCCATTGATGCGCTTGCGCATTGCATCAATGACCATATCGGCGAGCTTGGGCTTTCGGGCTGGCGGCGGTGTGGCTTCCATCATTGACATGGCATTACCGGAACAGGCTCGGCAGCCACAGCGACAAGGCCGGAATGTAGGTGACCAGCCCCAGCACGATGAGACCGGCGGCATAGAAAGGCAATACGCTTTTCATCGCCGTCCAGATCGAGATCTTGCCCACCGCTGCCGCCACGAACTGCACCGGCCCGAGCGGCGGCGTATTGAGGCCGATACCCAGATTGAGGATCATGATGACGCCGAAATGCACCGGGTCGACGCCGAATTTCTGCACCATCGGCAAGAAGATCGGCGTGGTGATGATGATCAGCGGCCCCATATCCATGAACGTGCCAAGCACGAGCAGCATGACATTGATCAGCAGCAGCACCATGATCGGATCGGTGGTCAGCGTCGAAATCATGTCGGTCAGGATCGGCGCCACCCGAAGATAGGCCATGAGCCAGCCGAACGAGGCCGCCGCGCCGATGATGAACAGCACCATGGAGGTGGTGCGCACCGCCCCGAGCACCGAATGCACGAATTCGCTCCAGGTCAGCGACCGATAGACCAGCAGTGTCACCAGCAGCGCATAGATGACCGCGATGCAGGAGCTTTCCGTGGCTGTGAACACGCCCGACCGCACGCCGCCAAAGATGATGCCAATCAACATCAGGCCCGGAATGGACACGAGGAAATATTGAAACGCCTTGTAAAAGCCCGGAAATGGTTCGGTCGGATAGCCGCGCTTCACCGCTACGACATAGGCGGTGAGGCCCAGCGCCCCGGCCAGGAGCAGACCGGGGATGATCCCCGCCGTGAACAGGTCCGCGATCGAGATGCGGCCCCCGCCCGACAGCGAATAGATGATCATGTTGTGGCTGGGCGGTAAGAGCAGCGCGATCAGCGCCGCCATCGAGGTGACATTGACCGCGTAATCGGCGCCATAGCCACGCGCCTTCATCTGCGGGATCATGATGCCGCCGACCGCCGCCGCTTCGGCGACCGCAGAGCCGGAAATGCCGCCGAACAGGGTCGAGGCGGCGACGTTCACCTGGCCCAGCCCGCCGCGGACATGGCCGATCAACGCCCCGGCAAAGGAAATGATCCGCGCCGCGATACCGCCGCGCATCATCAGGTCGCCGGCAAAGATGAAGAAGGGAATGGCGAGGAGCGTAAACCCGGCAAGGCCCGAATTGAGCTGCTGGAACACCACGATGGCAGGGCGTCCGAGATAGACGATGGTCGCGAAGCTGGCAATTCCGAGGCAGAAGGCGATGGGCGTGCCCACCATCATCAGTGCAGTGAACACACCGAAGAGGATCCAATATTCCATGGCGATCAGGCCTCGGTCACGAGTTCAGCAGGAGGCTCGTCGACGGGCTCGCCGGCAAGGCGCAGCAAAATGCGCTCAAGGGCGTAAAGGCACATCAGAAAGCCGGAAATGACGATGGGAAGATAGGTCATGGTCTGCGGCAGGTGCAGAACCGGAATGCTCACGGTCCAGCCGCGAATAGCCAGCAGAGCGCCATAATAGACCATGCCGAACGCGAAGGCGAAAATAGCGAGGTCGCTGATCGTGCGCAGCGTGCCCTTGGCCGCCTTGGGCAGCACATAGATCAGCACGTCGAACCCCATGTGGAAATTCTCACGCACGCCGACCGCGGCGCCCAGAAAAATGAACCAGCTCATCAGCATGATCGCCGCGCCTTCGGTCCAGGACGGAGAAGCATTGACCACGAAGCGCATATAGACCTGAAAGGCCACGATCGCCGTCATCAGCACCAGTCCGACGCCAGCGAGCCACAGCGCGGCATTGGATGTGGCCCGCAGCACATTGCTGGCAGGCAGGAGCCATTGTCTCACGAGAAAATCCTCCGAAATGGGAGCCGGGCCGGCTTGCGTCGGCCCGGCATTCGATCAGCCTTCGGTGGCCTGGATGCGCGCGACCAGATCCTTCAAAGCCGGGTCGGTGACGTATTTCTCGTAGACCGGCTTCATCGCTTCGATGAACGGCGTCTTGTCCACAGTGTTGATCGTGGCACCGAGCGCTTCAACTGCGGCCTTGGACTCGATTTCCTTGGCAGCCCAGAGGTCACGCTGATAGCCCACCGATTCCTTGGCGGCTTCGCGCATCGCGGCCTGGACGTCGGCATCCAGCCCATCCCAGATGATCTTGGAAACGACCAGCACTTCGGGCACCATCAGGTGCTCGTCCAGCGAATAGAATTTGGCGACTTCGGCATGACCGGCAGTGTCATAGCTCGGATAATTGTTCTCGGCGCCGTCGATAACGCCGGTCTGGATGCCGGAATAGACTTCGCCATAAGGCATCGGGGTGGCATTGCCGCCCAGCGCGCCGACCATGTCGACGAAAATGTCGGACTGCATGACGCGGAACTTCATCCCGTCCATGTCAGCGGGCGTCGTGATCGGCTTGGAGCTGTTGTAGAACGAACGTGCGCCGCCATCGTAATAGGCCAGCGCCACCACATCCACGGCATCGAATGCCGCCAAGATTTCCTCGCCGATCGGACCATCGAGTACATTGTGGAAATGCTCGGCGGAACGGAAGATGTACGGCAATTGCGTCACGGTGGCTTCAGGAACCTGGGTGCCAAAGGCACCGATGGAAATTCGATTGAGATCGATCACCCCGAACTGGGTCTGCTCGATCGTGTCGGCCTCGCCTCCCAACTGGGCCGAGTGAAACACTTCCACCGAGTAGCGACCACCGGTCTTTTCGCTCAGCAATTCGCCGAACTTCTTGACGGCTTCGACTGTGGGATAGCCATCAGGATGAGTGTCGGACGAGCGCAGCACCGTCTGGGCGCTCGCGGCAGACATCATCAGGCTGGACGCAATGACGGCAGCAGCCGCCATTTTTGGCAGATGTAACATGAATTCCTCCCAATTTGCTTGTGGACCCGCCTATCCCCACGCAGCCGCAACGGCGGAACAAACCACCATCCCTTCCGGCCCCATTTGCACATGAACGGGTCGCCTGCAAACTGGTATGGAAGATGAAATCACAAGTCAACATACAATAGTTGTCAAGTTGTATGATGACTCCTGGAAGATGAGCATGCCGTCGGGGCGACGTACCGGCAAAGAAAAACCCCCGGACAGGCCGGGGGTTCAGGGTCTCGAATTCGGTGAGGATAGCGTGGCTAGATGTGGATCGCGCCGTCGCCCAGGGCCAGTGCCGCTTCGCGGATGGCTTCGGACAACGTGGGATGGGCATGGGTGGTGCGCGCCAGATCCTCGGCCGCACCGGAAAATTCCATCAAAGTCACCAATTCATGGATCATCTCACCGGCATTCTTGCCCACGATATGAGCGCCCAGCACGCGGTCGGTGCTGACATCGGCAAGAATTTTCACAAAACCCTGAGTAGCCAGCATCGCCTTGGCCCGGCCATTGGCGGTGAAGGGGAACTTGCCGATCTTGTAGTCGATCCCCTCGGCCTTGAGCTCGTCCTCGGTCTTGCCCACGGAAGCCACTTCGGGCGTGGTATAGACCACGGCGGGAATGGCGGCATAATTGACATGCCCCGCCTGCCCCGAAAGAATTTCGGCCACGGCGATGCCCTCGTCTTCGGCCTTGTGCGCCAGCATCGGGCCGACGATCACGTCGCCGATGGCATAGATGCCGTCCACCGAGCTCTTGTATTGGGCATCGACCCGTACGCGGCCGCGCTCATCCAGCGCCACCCCGGCAATGTCGAGGCCAAGCCCCTCGGTGAAGGGCTTGCGGCCAATGGCGACCAGCGCCACATCCGCCTCAAGGCTTTCCGCCTCGCCACCCTTGGCGGGCTCGACGCGCACCTGCAGCGAGCCGTTCTCCTGCTTGTCGATACCGGCAACCTTGCTCGACAGCTTAAATTCCATGCCCTGCTTTTGCAGCATGCGCTGGAACTGGCGGGCCACTTCGCTATCCATGCCCGGCAGAATACGGTCGAGATATTCGACCACGGTGACCTGGGCGCCAAGGCGCATCCACACCGAGCCCAGCTCCAGCCCGATGACGCCGGCGCCGATGACCACCAGCTTGTTCGGCACCTGCTCCAGCGTCAGCGCGCCGGTGGAAGTCACGATCTGTTTCTCGTCGATCACGATGCCCGGCAGATTGGCCGAGACCGACCCGGTGGCGATAACGATATTCTTGGTTGCGATCTCGGTCTGCGGGCCGCTCTGGGGCGTCACCAGAACCTTGCCGGCCGCGGGAATGGAACCGATGCCGCGGAATACGGTGATCTTGTTCTTCTTGAACAGGTAGTCCACGCCGCCGACATTGGACGCCACCGTCTCGGCCCGATGGTTCATCATCTGCTTGAGATTGAGCTGCGGCGCCGGAATGTCGATGCCCAGGGCCTTGAAGCCATGCCCGGCCTCTTCGAACACTTCGGAGGCGTGCAACAGCGCCTTGGAGGGGATGCAACCGATATTGAGGCAGGTGCCGCCCAGCGTCGCCCACTTCTCGACCACGGCCACTTTCATGCCCAATTGTGCCGCGCGGATCGCACAGACATAGCCGCCCGGGCCGGAACCGATGATGGTAAGGTCGAATTGGTCTGCCATTGTCTTGCCTCGAAGAGTGATCAGCGCTGCTGTGCCAAAGCGACACGAACAGCCAGCGCCAGAAATGTAATGCCGGTAACGCGATTAAACCACCGGCCCGCGCGGAAAAAGCCTTGCCGTACCGAAGCGGTCGTAAAGAAGACCGACACCAGTGCAAACCAGGCAAAAAGCATGAGGCTCATGCTGCCCACATAGATCACCTTGGCCTGCCCATCGGTGTGGGCAGACACCAGCGAGGTGAAAAGGGCGAGGAAGAACAGCACCGCCTTGGGATTGAGCAGATTGGTCAGGAAACCCAGAGCAAAGGCGGCCATGTCGCCCTTGCCCATCCCGGCCTGATCGGCCACGTCCGGCAGTCGCGGCGGCGGGCTGCGCAATGCCGAGACGGCCAGCCATACGAGATAGGCCGCGCCGGCCCATTTGAGAATATTGAACAGCAGCAGCGACTGACCGACGATCACGCCGACGCCAAGCAATGTGTAGGTGCCATGCACGAGGATTGAAGTGGCCACGCCGGCCGAGGTCATGATCGCGGCACGACGGTCCAGCACCACCGACTGGCGCAATACCATGGCGAAATCGGCGCCCGGAATGACGGCATTGATGCCGAAGGCCAGCATCAGACCCACAAATTCCAGCCAGGGAAATTCCATTGCCGCCACCGCGCATGAACAAGCAAAGCCAGCGATACACGACGCCGGTGCGCCGGGCAACGGACAGGGCCGTGTGATGCCCTGCCCATGCGGCAAGACCCTATGCTAGAACGCGACACCCACGAATATCAGCACCAGCCCGATCAACGACACCATCCAGAAGGCAGAACGCATCAGCGGAACGTCAATGAAATAGGCGGGCAGATAGGCCCCGCGCGCCCAGAACCAGATTTGGGTACCCCATTGGGTCAGCCCGTCGGAACGACCGGACAATTCCGTGGCCACGGCAAGGGCGATGAAGATGCCGTAGGTCTCAAGGAAGTTGCGCAGCGCCCGCTCGCCCCGTGCCGCCCACTTGTTCGGCGAGCGTTCATTGTCCCGCTGGCTTCCGGCGTAGCGCACGCCATAGTCGAGACGATAGGCGGTGGACTGCACAATGACATAGGCGAGAGCCAGCACCGCGCTCCAGATCAGCATAGTCAGTTCGATGGACATTTATTCTCCTTGGCTGGCGTCATGATAGAAGAACGAACGGCCAGCACAATCGGATCATTTGCAACCATCGAGCATGAAAGCGTCACCGGGAGAAACCGCATCGAACCATTCGTCATTGCGATATTGCGAATACCAGATGCTGGCGGCAAGGTCGGGCACGATAAGCTGTTCGGGCGCGTTCGATCCCGGCTCGCTGTCGAGAAAACGCACCTTTCCGTCGTAAAGACCATAAATAGGAGAATGCCGGTCTTCGTCCGGAAATGCGCAGATTTCGCTGGTTCCCGGACCGCAGACGCCGCTGATCGACCAGATCGGCGCGCCAAAGCCATTGGGCACATGCACCGCGCCATTCAGCGTAACGCCGGAATTGGGCATTTCCAGATAGAAGGCGGCGATCTGGTTAGCGGCGGCAATTTGCGGGACGCGCTGGAAGGTCAGATACCACGGCGCGTCGGGCTGCTTGTAGCGGGCATTATGCAGCGTGCATTCCTCCGCCAGGCCGGAGCCTCCGAGCAGCAATGTCAGAGAGAAAGCAAGCCACACCCGCATGATAACCTCCTGAATTCTCAGCAAGTATCCGCAATCGACACCCTGCTTCCACCCCGCTTCAGGGGGGTCAGGAGGCCGAAATTTCCTGCGCGCGTTTCAGGATTTCGGGGAGTTGTTTGTCGATGTCGAGCAGGCCGTTTTCGACCTGTTCCAGAAAGGTCCGGCAGAAAACTGTCTTGTCGCC
Source organism: Devosia faecipullorum (assembly GCF_015158295.1). Taxonomy (GTDB): domain Bacteria; phylum Pseudomonadota; class Alphaproteobacteria; order Rhizobiales; family Devosiaceae; genus Devosia; species Devosia faecipullorum. Next base: position 1,100,345 of record NZ_JACDXV010000001.1, read on the forward strand.
GGCCTGGTTATAGGCACTCATGATCTGGCTGCCGCCATAGATTTCGGCGGCTTCCTGCTGACCTTCGGCACCGCCACCCAATCGGTTGATTACCCGGTCCGCCAGGTCCAAGTAACTGATATTCCTCAAGTACCAGTTCGCAGCGGCTTCTGTGTAGGCGCCGTCGAGGCCGGTATTTTCGTAGCAATGGGTGGTCATGGCTTCGACGATGGCCTTGGAGCCGTGAAAGGCCATCAATTCCCCGATCAGGGCGGCATCATCCTCGGCCTGTGCCGGCAGGATGGCGATGACAAAGGCGGCGGCGAAGACCAGTTTCCGTCGCAAAATATGTCCTCCGATCAGCGCCTTGTCGCAAAACGGCGCGTGTGCACCGCATAAAACCTCAATTCGCTAACAGACTGTTAGCATTCACAGGCTTGTCGACACACCATTCGGTGAGCCACGAAAAAGGGCCCGCCGAAGCGAGCCCTTCTAAGAACAAAATGTGGCTGAACCTAGAGGTCGAGCACCAGACGCTCGGGCGATTCCAGGCTCTCCTTGACGCGGACGAGGAAGGTCACCGCCTCCTTGCCGTCCACGATCCGGTGATCGTAGCTGAGCGCCAGATACATCATCGGGCGGATGACAATCTGACCGCCGACCACGACCGGACGCTCCTGAATCTTGTGCATGCCCAGAATGCCCGACTGGGGAGCATTGAGGATGGGCGTGGACATCAGCGAGCCATAGACGCCGCCATTGGAGATGGTGAAAGTGCCGCCCTGCATGTCGGCCATGGAGAGCGCGCCGTCGCGGGCCTTGCGACCGAGATTGCCGATCTCCTTCTCGATCTCGGCAATGCTCATCTGGTCGGCATTACGCACGACCGGAACGACCAGGCCCTTGTCAGTGCCGACGGCCACCCCGATATGGGCATATTGCTTGTAGATCAGGTCATCGCCGTCGATCTCCGCATTGACCGCGGGGATTTCCTTGAGAGCATGCACCACCGCCTTGGTGAAGAAGCCCATGAAGCCGAGCTTTACGCCATGCTTCTTCTCGAAGAGATCCTTGTACTGATTGCGCAGGTCCATCACCGGCTTCATGTCCACCTCGTTGAAGGTGGTGAGCATGGCGGCAGTGTTCTGCGCGTCCTTGAGGCGGCGGGCGATGGTCTGGCGCAGCCGGGTCATCCGGACCCGTTCCTCGCGCGATGCATCATCGGCAGCCACGGGAGCGCGCGGCGCAGCGGCGGGTGCCGGAGCGGCGGCAGGCTTCGCGGGGGCCGGAGCAGCCGCGGGTGCGGGCTTGGCCAGCGAGGCCAGCACGTCTTCCTTGAGCACCTGACCGGCCTTGCCCGAACCGGCAATGGACCCGGCTTCGAGATTGTTCTCGTTGATCAGCTTCTGGGCCGACGGCGCCGGAGCGCGATCGGTGGCGGTGACTGGCGCCGGAGCAGGCTCGGGCTTGATCACTTCGGGGCCAGCGGCATTATTGGCCGGCGTATCGCTTCTGGCCTCGGCCCTGGGAGCAGCGGCAGCGGCACCGGCGGCGATGGCGCCGAGCAGCGCACCGACATCCACGGTATCGCCGGGATTGGCGGCAATGGCTTCCAGAACGCCGGAGGCAGGGGCCGGCACCTCGATGGTCACCTTGTCGGTTTCCAGTTCCACCAAAGGCTCGTCGGCGGCGACCGCATCGCCCACCTTCTTGTACCATTGGCCGATCGTGGCCTCGGAGACGCTTTCGCCCAGGGTCGGAACCCGGATTTCTGTCGACATGAAATTTGTCCTTCTATTTCGGGCCAGAGCGCCTTCGTCCTAGGGACGAATTTGGCGCTCTTTATGTCTTGTCACAAGGCTTATGAGCCCAGGGCGTCGTCGAGGAAGGCCTGGAGCTGTTCCAGATGCACGCTCATGCGGCCGGTGGCCGGCGAAGCGGCGGCGGAACGGCCCGTATAGCGGACACGCTGATTGCCGCGACCCATCTGGTCGAACACCCATTCCACATAGGGCTGGATAAAGGCCCAGGCCCCCATATTGCGCGGCTCTTCCTGGCACCAGATCACTTCCGCATTGGGGAAGCGGTTCAACTCATCCAGCAGCGCCTTGGCCGGAAACGGATAGAGCTGCTCGATACGCAGCAGATAGACATCGTCGATGCCCTTCTTCTCGCGATCCTCGAGCAGGTCGTAATAGACCTTGCCCGTGCACAATACGACGCGACGGATCTTCTCGTCATTGACCAGCCGGATCGTGGTCTTGGGCAGGCCGGGCGCTTCCGCATCGTCCCAGAGCAGGCGATGGAAGACGCTGTCGGGGCCCAGTTCCACGAGGCCCGAAACGGCGCGCTTGTGACGCAAGAGGCTCTTGGGCGTCATCAGGATCAAGGGCTTGCGGAAGTCGCGCTTCAGCTGCCGGCGCAGGATATGGAAGTAATTGGCCGGCGTGGTGCAGTTGGCGACCTGCATATTGTCTTCGGCGCAAAGCTGGAGGAAGCGTTCGGGACGCGCGGAGGAATGCTCCGGCCCCTGCCCTTCATAGCCATGCGGCAAGAGCATCACGAGGCCCGACATGCGGAACCACTTGCGCTCACCCGAGGAGATGAACTGGTCGATGACCACCTGCGCCCCGTTGACGAAGTCGCCGAACTGGGCTTCCCACAGCGTCAGTGCCTTGGGCTCGGAAAGCGAATAACCATATTCGAAGCCGAGCACCGCCTCTTCCGACAGCATCGAATTGATGACTTCGTAGCGGCACTGATCGGGCGTCAGGTTGTTGAGCGGGGTATAGGTCTTGTTGTCGACCTGCTGATCGTTTAGCACCGAATGGCGCTGGCTGAAGGTGCCGCGCTCGCAATCCTGGCCGGAAAGGCGAACCGGGTGCCCTTCGGTCACCAGCGTGCCGAACGCCAGAGCCTCGGCAGTGGCCCAATCGATCCCCTCGCCGCTCTCGATGGCAGCCAGGCGATTGTCCATGAAGCGCTTCACCGTGCGGTGCACGTTGAAATCGGCGGGAACCTTGGTGAGCTGGGTGCCGATGGCGACGAGCTGGTCGAGCGCAACACCGGTGTCCCCCCGGCGCGGACCCTCGTCCTGAGCAGGCTTGAAGCTCTTCCACTGGCCATCGAGCCAGTCGGCCTTGTTCGGGCGGTAATCCTGACCGGCCTCGAACTCGGCTTCCAGCTTGGCCTTCCAGTCGGCCTTGCCCTGATCCACTTCGGCCTGCGACACCAGACCTTCGCCGATGAGCTTGTCCGAATACAGCTCCAACGTGGTCTTGTGCGACCGGATCTTGGAATACATCAGCGGCTGGGTGAAGCTGGGCTCGTCGCCTTCATTATGGCCGAAGCGGCGATAGCAGAACATGTCGATGACGACCGGCTTGCCGAACTTCTGGCGGAACTCGACGGCAACCTTGGCAGCGAAAACCACCGCTTCGGGATCGTCCCCGTTCACGTGGAAGACCGGCGCCTCGATCATCTTGGCCACATCGGTCGGATAGGGCGAGGAGCGGGAATAGATCGGGGACGTGGTGAAGCCGATCTGGTTGTTGATGACGAAGTGGATCGAACCGCCGGTGCGATGACCCTTGAGGCCCGAAAGCCCGAGGGATTCAGCAACGACACCCTGGCCGGCAAAGGCCGCATCGCCATGGATCAGCAGTGGCAGCACCATGGAACGATCCGGCTTGCCTTCGGCAAGATCGACCACCTTGCCTTCCGGCGAGATGTGCAGATCCTGCTTGGCGCGGGCCTTGCCCAGCACCACCGGATCAACGATTTCGAGATGGCTCGGATTGGCCGTCAGCGACAGGTGAACCCGGTTATTGTCGAACTCGCGGTCGGAGGAAGCGCCCAGATGGTACTTCACGTCGCCCGAACCCTCGACGTCGTCAGGATAGAAGGCGCCGCCCTTGAATTCGTGGAACAGGGCGCGATGCGGCTTGCCCAGAACCTGTGTCAGCACGTTCAGGCGCCCGCGATGGGCCATGCCGAGGACGATATCCTTGATCCCCAGCGCGCCGCCGCGCTTGATGATCTGCTCGAGCGCCGGAATGGTGGCTTCGCCCCCATCCAGGCCGAAGCGCTTGGTGCCGGTATATTTGACGTCGAGGAACTTCTCGAAGCCTTCAGCCTCGATAAGCTTGTTGAGGATTGCCTTCTTGCCCTCGGGGGTGAAGGTGATTTCCTTGTCCGGACCCTCGATGCGCTCCTGAATCCACTGCTTCTCCTCGGGGTCGGAGATATGCATGAATTCGATGCCGACCGTGCCGCAATAGGTACGCTTGAGAATGGCCAGCATCTCGGGGATGGTGGCGTATTCGAGCCCCAGCACGTTGTCGATGAAGATCTTGCGAGAATAATCCGCCGCGGTGAAACCGTAGCTCGAGGGATCAAGCTCAGGGGCCGGCTCGTCGGCCTTGAGATGCAGCGGGTCGAGCTCGGCATGCAGATGTCCGCGCATGCGATAGGCGCGGATCATCATGATGGCGCGGATGGAATCGCGGGTCGCTTGCAGCACTTCGCTGGCGCTCGGCGCCGGCTTGCCCTCGGCAACGGCCTTCTTCGCCGCGGCCTTCTCGGTCTTTACCGCGATCTCGGCCCAATTGCCGTCCAGCGCGGCGACCAGTTCGCCGCTTTCGGCGGGCGGCCAGTCCTTGCGGCCCCAGCTCGCGCCTTCGGCATTCTTCTCTGCCTCGGCCTGGCTGTCGTCCAGCCGGGAGAAGAAGCTCGACCAGGTCGCATCGACACTGGAAGGATCGCTTTTGAACTTGGAATAGAGTTGTTCGATGTAGTCGGCGTTCCCACCATAGAGGAACGAGGTCAGCAAGAACGTGTCGTTCTTTTCCTGTCGTGTCATCGCGTGTTCCGCAGGACCTCTCGCCCTGCATCCTTCTCAACGGATCGGCATTCGCCGATCGCATGCGGTCCCTGGTGTGATGCGGATACTGACCGCTTATCCTTAGTATCCTGTTAAGTGTAGCGACCCCTGAGCAGGGAGGCGGCTCAATTTGTATTTATCGCATCCGACCTAGTCCGGCCTAACACCGTTCTGTGTCCGCAACGCGACCGACCTTGGTCGTATTCGGCCCGGTATCCCATTCGCATCGTCATTGCCGGGCTTGTCCCGGCAATCCATTCCGTGGCGGCATGGACCACCGGGACAGGCCCGGTGATGACAGCTTACATATAGTGCTGGCCGGCCCTGATATAAGCTTCGGAGCGGCGCTTAACCCTTGAGGACTTCGGACAGCGTCACCCCGATACGGGCGGGCGAGGCCGAAACCTTGATACCAGCCGCTTCCATGGCGGCGATCTTTTCCTCGGCGCCGCCCTTGCCGCCCGAAATCACCGCGCCGGCATGGCCCATGGTGCGGCCCGGAGGGGCGGTGCGTCCGGCAATGAACCCGGCCATCGGCTTCTTGCGACCGCGCTTGGCTTCATCGATCAGGAACTGGGCAGCTTCTTCCTCGGCGGAACCGCCGATCTCGCCGATCATGATGATCGACTTGGTGGCTTCGTCCGCCAGGAACATTTCCAGCACGTCGATGAATTCGGTGCCCTTGACCGGGTCGCCGCCAATGCCCACCGCCGTGGTCTGGCCGAGGCCCTCATTGGTGGTCTGGAACACGGCTTCATAGGTCAGCGTACCGGAACGCGACACGATGCCCACCGAGCCCTTGGAGAAGATCGAGCCCGGCATGATGCCGATCTTGCATTCTTCGGGGGTCAGCACGCCGGGGCAGTTCGGCCCGATCAGGCGCGACTTCGATTTTTCGAGCCGGGCCTTGACACGGACCATGTCCATGACCGGCACGCCTTCGGTGATGCAGACGATGAGTTCGATTTCCGCATCGATGGCTTCCTCGATGGCAGCAGCGGCGCCAGCCGGCGGCACATAGATGACCGAGGCATTGGCTCCGGTCTTGTCCTTGCCCTCGGCAACCGAGGCGAAGACCGGCAGGCTGGCCGAGGCGTCGAGCGAGGAGGTCCAGGTTTCCCCGGCCTTCTTGGGATTGACCCCGCCCACCATCTGGGTGCCGAAATAATTGAGCGCCTGCTCGGTATGGAACGTGCCGGTCTTGCCGGTCAGGCCCTGCACGAGCACTTTGGTGTCTTTGTTGACGAGAATGGACATGTTGTTTCTCTTCCGTCTTGCGGCGCCAGGCGCCTTGTCTTGATGCCCCGAGGGGCGAAAATCTACTCGTCTTCCGCCGGGTTGAGCGTGAGCGTGCTGACCTGAACGACGAAGCCGAAATCGTCCCAATGCGCGAGCAGCAGACTGTCGCCACCAATCAGGCTCGCATAATGCCCGCCATCCTGGTTCAGCACGTCACCGTCATAGCGATCGAGCCCCATAATGGCATCGATCACGGCTGCGCCATTGCCCTTCGACTCGGCCACATTGATGCGGCAATAGCCAAAGGTGCGGCCAGGATAGGTTTCCACCAGCGAGAACAATTCACCCCAACCCAGGCCGGCCATTTCCAGGCTGGCCGAATAGGACTTGATGAACGGGCTCTCCCCCTCCTCGGCATAGACATCCCAGCCAGCGGCTCTCGCCGTTTCCAGGGCAGTCTCATCGCCACTCGCGACGGCCTCGCAGGTTTCCAGCGCCGACAGCGCCGAGGCAATCGGCGAAGTCTTGGTCTTGCCCTGGGCAAAGGCGGGCTGAGCCGCAAGGGCCAGGACTGCCAGAATGGCGAGGCCCGCGCGCACCGATCAGCCCCCGATCGCCTTGACGATCTTCTGGGCCGCGTCATCTAGGTCATCGGCGGAGATGACGTTGAGGCCCGACTGGTCGAGAATGGCCTTGCCTTCCTTGACCCGCGTGCCTTCGAGACGCACCACCAGCGGCACCTGCAGACCGACTTCCTTGACAGCGGCGATAACACCCTCGGCAATGATGTCGCAGCGCATGATGCCGCCGAAAATGTTGACCAGGATCCCCTTCACCGCCGGATCGGCCGTGATGATCTTGAACGCGGCCGTGACCTTTTCCTTGGAAGCGCCACCGCCCACGTCGAGGAAATTGGCCGGCTCGGCGCCATAGAGCTTGATGATGTCCATGGTGGCCATGGCCAGGCCCGCGCCATTGACCATGCAGCCGATATTGCCGTCCAGCGCCACATAGGCGAGGTCGTACTTGCTGGCTTCGATTTCCTTGGAATCTTCTTCGCTGAGATCGCGCAGCGGCTTGAGTTCCTCATGACGGAACGCCGCATTGTTGTCGAAGCTGACCTTGGCGTCGAGCACGCGCAGATGGCCGTCGGTCATGACGATCAGCGGATTCACTTCGAGCAGGCTCATGTCCTTTTCGGTGAACGCCTTGTAGAGGATCGGAAAGAGGCTCTTGCCGTCTTCGGCAGCGGCACCATCGAGCGCCAGCGCCGTATTGATGCTGGCGACGTCGTTCGCCGTCACGCCCGCAACCGGATCGATGGCCACGGTGATGATCTTTTCGGGCGTATGCTCGGCAACCGCTTCAATGTCCATGCCGCCTTCGGTGGAAACCACGAAGGACACCCGGCTCGTGGCGCGATCAACCAGCAGCGAGCAATAAAGCTCGCGGGCGATGTCGGCGCCGTCTTCGATATAGAGACGATTGACCTGCTTGCCATTGTCGCCGGTCTGCTTGGTCACCAGTGTATTGCCCAGCATTTCCTTGGCATTGGCGATGACGTCATCGACCGACTTGGCCAGCCGCACCCCGCCCTTGGCATCGGGACCGAGTTCCTTGAACTTGCCCTTGCCGCGACCGCCGGCATGGATCTGGCTCTTGACCACATAAAGCGGACCCGGCAGCGACTTCGCTGCGGCCTCAGCCTCGTCAGCCGAAAAAATGGCGACGCCGGCAGCGACGGGCGCGCCATATTCCTTGAGCAGCGCCTTGGCCTGGTGTTCGTGGATATTCATGCTTTTCCCCTTGAATGGGCAGACGATGATCCGGCATTTCTGGAGCCGGAAAGCCAAAAGCCGCCGGCTGGGCCAGCGGCTTCAGAACACGTTACGCCAGCTTGGGCGCAATCTTCTTACACGCCTCGATCAGCCCCTCGACGGCCGCGACCGATTTGTCGAACGCCTTTTGCTCGGAGGCGTTGAGCGCAATCTCGACCACCTTCTCGGCGCCGCCGGACCCGATGATCACCGGCACGCCGACATAGGTGCCCTTGACCCCGTATTCGCCGTCCAATTGCACGGCGCAGGGCAGGACGCGCTTCTTGTCCTTGAGATAGCTCTCGGCCATGGCGATGGCGGAAGCGGCGGGAGCGTAGAAAGCCGAACCGGTCTTGAGGAGGCCGACGATCTCGGCGCCGCCGTCACGGGTGCGCTGCACGATCTCTTCGAGCTTTTCCTTGCTCATCCAACCCATCTTGACGATGTCGGTGAGCGGAATACCGGCGACGGTGGAATAGCGGGTCAGCGGCACCATGGTATCGCCATGGCCGCCCAGCACGAAGGCATTGACGTCTTCGACCGAAACACCCAGCTCATCGGCGATGAAGTGAACGAAGCGGGAGGAATCCAGCACGCCAGCCATGCCGATCACCTTGTGGGCGGGCAGGCCGGAGAACTTCTGCAGCGCCCAGACCATGGCGTCGAGCGGATTGGTGATGCAGATGACCAGGGCGTCCTTGGCGTATTTGGCAATGCCGGCGCCAACCTGTTCCATCACCTTGAGGTTGATTTCCAGAAGGTCATCGCGGCTCATGCCGGGCTTGCGCGGCACGCCGGCGGTGACGATCACCACGTCAGCGCCTTCGATGTCCTTATATTCGGTCGTTCCCTTGAGGGAAACGTCGAAGCCCTGGGTCGGAGCGGACTGGGCGATGTCGAGCGCCTTGCCGGCACCCACGCCATCGACAACGTCGAACACCACGATGTCGCCGAGTTCCTTCTGTGCCGCCAGCAGGGCAAGCGTCCCGCCGATCTGTCCTGCACCGATAAGGGCAATCTTCTTGCGCGCCATAAGTCCTCATCCCAGACTGCGTTGAATTGGCGCACGTCTTAACCCTCGCGGCAAGACCCGGCAAGTGAACCCTTCGTATAAAGCCGGGATTGGCCCATGCTCATGGGCGATGGGGGTATGCCGGATTGGCAAAGGCGGGCGCAGTTTCCGTCCAGCGCGGCGACATGGATTGCCCGATCAAGCCGGGCAATGACGATGGAGGGAATATATTGCGCTAGTCTTGAGTTCCGGCGGATGCCCCATCCCTCAGCCCCTTGGCCAGATAGTCTTCCGACTGCATTTCGGTGAGCCGCGACAGCGTGCGCTGGAATTCGAAAGCGGTCTTGTCGTCGGCGCCCAATTGCTCCAGCGGCACGGCGAAACTCGCCGCCAGCTTCACGCCCCGGTCATAGAGCGAGTCGATGAGCAGGATAAAACGCTTGGCGGCGTCGGATCGGGTGCGATCCATCTGCGGGATATTGTCGATGACCAGCGAGTCGAACTGATGGGCGATGCGCACGAAGTCCCGGGTGCCCAGCGGCCTGTCGCAGAGATCGGCAAAACCGAACCGGGCCGCGCCCATGGCCATGAGCGGCACGGCGATCTGGCGACCGATGCTCTCAACCTGGCCCGGCTCCCCCCGCTCTCCCCCGGTAATGCGCAGCCACAGCCGATCCATGAGTGTCTGCACGTCCGGGCCGCTGCCAAAGGCATAGACCTGCTGGCCGGCGAATTTCAATCGGCGGTAATCCTGTTCCGAGGGCAGGTCAGCCACAACGGTCTTCTGCTTGAGCAGCGCGATGAAGGGCAGGAAAAGCTGGCGGTTGAGCCCATCCTTGTAGAGACCGTCCGGCGCGACATTGGACGTGGCGACCAGCGTAACGCCCCCGGCGAACAGCTTGCCGAACAGCCGGTCGAGCAGCATGGCATTGGTGATGTCGTGGACGTGGAATTCATCGAGGCACAAGAGGCGCAGGCCGGATTTGAGGATGGGCCGCGTCACCGCCTCGACCGGATCGGTGCTATCGGCATTGCCCCTTTCCGACTTGCGGAAGGCGGCGATGCCCCTATGCACCTCGTCCATGAATTCATGAAAATGCAGCCGCCGCTTCTGCTTGAACGGCACGGCGGCAAAGAACAGGTCCATGAGCATGGTCTTGCCGCGCCCCACCTCGCCATGGAGATAAAGTCCGCGCACGCTCTGCGGCTTTTCGAACATCCCGAAAAGCCGCTTGGGCTTGGCAACCACGAGGTCCGCCAGAACCCGGTCCAGTTCGCCCGCCGCGTCGTGCTGCGCCGGATCGGGCGTCAGCGCATGGCGGGCGACGAGATCGTCATAGGCGGCGAGGACGGGACCGGACGATGATTGCGAAAAACTGGATGACATCAAAACTACAATCGTCGCCCCGGGACTGATCCGAGGTACAACCTCCACTCCATCGTCATTGCCCGGCTTGTCCGGGCAATCCAATGCGCAGGCTTCACCCAATGGACCGCCCGGACAAGCCGGGCGGTGACGAAGGGAGGAAAGATTTCAGCGAGATCGGAAGGATCTCTAGCGCGACATCGACACGGCCTGGCCGCCGCCCATAGTGCCGATATAGCGACCAGCGGAAGGAGCGAGGAAGGCGGCGATATTGCCGTTATCATCATAGAGCTGAAGCTGGCTGCCCACCTGCTGCCAGCCGGTCACCGAAGCGATCTGCGGCACGGTGCAGCCCGGCGCGGAGGCGCGGTAATAATTGGTGCCGGTCTTGGCGGTCAGCGGCAGATTGAGCCGGCAGGTCTGGCCGGCGGCGACCACGTCCCATGCCCCTTCGGGGCCGACGGAAACGCCTGTGCTCAAAGGCTGACCGACAGTAACGATCGAGCCCGCGCCATTGCCGGCAACCTGCGTCGAGGTGGTCTGCCCACCCAGAACCGGCTGGCCGGACAGGCCCGGGGCCGGGGTGCCGCTGGCCCCGATCGGCGGCAGCGCGTTCTGCTGCACGCTGGACGACTGCACCGGCTGAAGCTGCTGTGGCTGGCCGATTACATTGAGATTACCAGTATTGGTCCGGCTGGTCGGCGAGCACGCCGCCACCAGAAGGGCAATTACTGCCAGGCCCGCAATGGACGAAGCGCCGCGCTTCCAATCCTGCATTGATCACTCCTGCCGCAAAGGCTTAATGCATTTTAACACTTGTGGCGGCTTATATCTCAAAGCAACCATCACGTTCAATCGCCCATCCCGCACTGTCCCCCATCTCACGCCATTGTGGCCGATTTTAAGTGCAAGCGGAAAATCACAGGACGTCCCGCGCCATATCCTTGAGCAATTCACCCGCCAGAAGCTCGGCATCTTCGGCCTCGTCCTCGGGCACTTCGAGGATAAACCCCTCGGCGCCGAAAAGGTTCGGCACGCCCGGAAGCCCACCCTCACGCGGCTCGAGCGGATGAAAGCCATGTGCCCGCAACGCCACCAGCAGAACACGGGCCTGCGACTGACCCTTCACCTGGGCGATCGGCTGAAATCTCATGGCATGCTCCACTGTTCTTGCCCGATCCTGACGGCAAGGCGGGGCGGAGACAAGCAAAACCTCGCCGATGACGGCCGGATATTGTCCAGGCCTGCGCGATGGTGCCGAACGGGTTTACCCCCACACGCCTTGCCAAGGCGGTTCTGAAATGATGCAGTCCCCCAGCCTCACCTCATGGTGATTTGCCCGCCGCCACGGCGCGGCAAACATAGGCAAGGTCAGGCTTTCCCGGAGCAGGCATGGGCGCCTATATCATTCGCCGCCTCTTGCTGATGATCCCGACCGTGTTCGGCATCATGGCAATCTCTTTCCTCATCACCCAGTTCGCGCCCGGGGGGCCGGTGGAACAGGCGCTCGCGTCCTTTTCCGGCGAACGCGGCGGCATCGAGGAGCGACTGACCGGCGGCGGTGGCGATTTCACCGCCCAGCAGACCCAGGGCAGCAATGGCCTTTATCGCGGCAGCCAGGGCCTGCCGCCCGAACTGGTGGCGCGGATCGAGAAACAATTCGGCTTCGACAAGCCGCCGCTCGAACGCTTCTTTTCGATGATCGGCAATTACCTGCGCTTCGATTTCGGGCAAAGCTATTATCGCGACATTTCGGTGATCGACCTGATCAAGGAGAAAATGCCGGTTTCGATCTCGCTCGGCCTGTGGATGACGCTGATTGCCTATGGCATCTCCATTCCGCTCGGCATCGCCAAGGCCATGCGCGACGGCTCGCGTTTCGATGTCTGGACCTCGACCATCATCATCATCGGCTATGCCGTGCCGGGATTCCTCATTGCCATCGCGCTGGTGGTCCTGTTCGCCGGCGGCTCCTTCTGGTCGATCTTTCCGCTGCGCGGGCTGACGTCGCCGGGATGGGAGCATTTCCCCCTCTGGCGGCAGGTGCTGGATTATTTCTGGCACCTTGTCCTGCCGATCATCGCCATGGGGCTGGGCGCCTTCGCTACCACCACGCTGCTCACCAAGAATTCCTTTCTCGATGAAATCGGCAAGCAATATGTGGTCACCGCCAGAGCCAAGGGACTGACGGAACGCCGGGTGCTGTATGGCCATGTCTTCCGCAATGCCATGATGCTGATCATTGCCGGCTTTCCGGGGGCGTTCATCGGCGTCTTCTTCGGCGGCTCGCTTCTGATCGAGACCATCTTCTCGCTGGACGGATTGGGCCTGCTCGGTTTCCAGTCCGTGGTCACCCGCGACTATCCGGTGGTCTTTGCCACCCTCTACATCTTTTCCCTGCTCGGCCTCGTCATCGGGCTGGTCTCCGACCTGGCCTATATGTGGGTCGATCCAAGGCTCGATTTTGAAAGCCGCGGCCTATGAGCGGGAAAGCCGGCCTCTCCCCGCTCAACCAGCGACGGCTGGCCAATTTCCGGGCCAATCGGCGCGGCTGGTGGAGTTTCTGGATTTTTCTCGTCCTGTTCGCGCTGACGCTGGGCGCGGAATTCCTTGCCAATGACCGGCCGATCCTGGCCCTCTACAAGGGCGAATTGCTCGTGCCCGCCCTTATCGACTATCCCGAGGCCAAATTCGGCGGATTCTTCGCCAGCACCAATTTTCGCGACCCCTTCATTGCCGATGAAATTCAGGCCAATGGCTGGATGATCTGGCCGCCCGTGCGCTTCTCCTATGGCACGGTGGATAGCTATGTGGCTTTTTCCGGCGCCAATCCGCCGAGCTGGATGCTGACCCGCGAGCAGATCTGCCAGCGCTATCCGCTGGGTGTGGACGATCCCGATTGTGTGCCCGGGAACTACCATTATCTGGGCACCGACGACCGCGGCCGCGACGTGCTCTCCCGGTTGATCTATGGCTTCCGCATCTCCATCCTGTTCGGGCTGGTGCTGACCATCGCCTCCTCTATCATCGGCGTCGCCGCCGGTGCGGCGCAGGGCTATTTCGGCGGCTGGCTTGATCTCATCGCCCAAAGGCTGATCGAAATCTGGACCTCGGTGCCGGCGCTCTATCTGCTGCTGATCATTTCCTCGGTGATCATGCCGAGCTTCTGGGTGCTGCTCGGCATATTGCTCTTGTTCTCCTGGGTAAGCCTCGTCGGCATCGTGCGGGCGGAATTCCTGCGCGCCCGCAATTTCGAATATGTCAACGCCGCAAGGGCGCTGGGGGTCTCCAACCGGGTGATCATGTGGCGGCACCTTCTGCCCAATGCCATGGTGGCGACGCTGACCTTCATGCCCTTCATTCTCTCGGGGTCGGTCGCAACCCTCACCTCGCTCGATTTCCTCGGCTTTGGCCTGCCGCCCGGTTCGCCCTCGCTGGGTGAATTGCTGGCGCAAGGCAAGAACAATTTGCAGGCGCCCTGGCTGGGGCTCACCGGGTTTTTCACCATCGCCATCCTGATGACGCTGCTGGTCTTTGTCGGCGAAGCGGTGCGCGATGCCTTCGATCCGCGAAAGACTTTCCGATGAGCGCGCTCCTGTCTGTCCGCGACCTCAATGTCGGTTTCGGCAGCTTCGCCGCCACGAAAAATGTCGGATTCGACATCGCCCCGGGCGAAACCCTGGCGCTGGTGGGCGAAAGCGGCTCCGGCAAATCGGTGACGGCTCTCTCGGTGCTGAAACTCCTGCCGCCCGCCGCCAGCCTTGCCGGCTCCATCCGCTTTTCCGGCGCCGAACTGGTGGGTGCGTCCGATGCCGAGTTGCGCCAGGTGCGCGGCAATCGGGTCGGCATGATCTTTCAGGAGCCGATGTCCTCGCTCAATCCCGTGCACACGATCGGCCGGCAAGTGGCCGAAGTGGTGATGCTGCATCAGGGACTGCGGCAGAATGCGGCGCGGCGCCGGGTGCTCGAATTGCTCGATGCGGTGGGCCTGCCTGATCCGGCGAGCCGCCTCGACGACTATCCGCACCAATTGTCCGGTGGGCAGCGGCAGCGGGTGATGATCGCCATGGCTTTGGCCAATGATCCAAGACTGCTGATCGCCGACGAGCCGACCACGGCGCTCGACGTCACCGTGCAGGCGCAAATCCTCGCCCTGCTCAAGAGCCTGCAAAAACAGAATGGCATGGCCATGCTGTTCATCACCCACGACCTTGTCATCGTCCGGCGCATCGCCGACCGGGTCTGCGTGATGAAGGACGGGGAGATCGTCGAGACCGGTCCGGTGGAGACCATCTTCGCCGAGCCGCAACACGCTTATACCAGGCATTTGCTGGCGGCCGAGCCACGCGGCACACCGCTGGTTCCCGCTGCCGATGCCTCTCCCGTCATCGCGGCCAGCGACCTCAAAGTGTGGTTCCCAATCCGGCGCGGTCTGCTGCGCCGCACAATCGGGCATATCCGCGCCGTCGATGGGGTCGATCTCGCCATCGAGAAGGGCGAAACGCTCGGCGTGGTGGGCGAGAGCGGCTCGGGGAAATCCTCGCTCGGCTATGCCCTGCTCCGGCTTATCCCCTCGACGGGCCGGATCGTGCTGCTGGGTCAGGCCATCCACGAGCAATCCTGGCGGGCGCTGCGGCCAAGGCGCAAGCATATGCAGATCGTCTTCCAGGACCCGTTCGGCTCGCTCAGCCCCCGCATGTCGGTCAGCCAGATCGTGGAAGAGGGATTGCGGGTGCATATGCCGCGCCTCAGCGCCAAGGAACGCGAGGAAAAGGTCGCATCTACCCTCATCGAAGTCGGGCTCGATCCAGCCAATGCCAGCCGCTATCCGCACGAATTTTCCGGCGGCCAGCGCCAGCGCATCGCCATTGCCCGGGCGCTGGTGCTGGAACCGGATCTGATCGTTCTGGACGAGCCCACTTCGGCGCTCGACGTTTCCATCCAGGCGCAGGTGATCGACCTGTTGCGCGCCGTGCAGCAGAAGCGCGGCCTCTCCTATTTGTTTATCAGCCATGACCTCAAGGTCGTGCGCGCCATCGCCCACCGTCTCATCGTCATGCGCAATGGCAAGGTGGTCGAGGCGGGGCTTGCCAGCGACATCTTCGCCGCCCCGCAAGAGGACTATACGCGCCAGCTCATGGCCGCCGCTTTCGACATCGCCGCCCCGCCAGACGCCATTGCCGGCGGATTGCCGAGTACGGCGACATCAGACTAGATTTGACCCAAACCATGCAGCGGAGCCGCACAATGACGCTCTCAACCAAGCTCGCCATCCTCGCCCTAGCCGGCTTTTCGGCCCTTGCAATGCCCGTGCAGGCGCAAACGCCGACCGGGATCTGGGTCCACGCCGATTCCCTGACCGAGGCGCCGAAATATCCCGAAGGCTTCACCCATTTCGACTATGTGAACGCCAATGCCCCCAAGGGCGGCACCGTGCGCGTCGGCGCATCGGGCGGCTTCGACACCTTCAACCCGATCCTGCCGCAGGGCGAGGCGGCCAGCGGGCTTGGCCTTGTCTACGAAACGCTGATGACGACCTCGATGGACGAGGTCAACACCTCCTATGGCCTGCTGGCTTCCGCCATGAAGGTGGCCGACGATTATGGTTCGGTTACCTTCCGCGTGGACCCCAATGCGCGCTGGCATGATGGCGAGGCGGTCACAGCCGAGGACGTGGTCTGGTCGTTCAATATGGTGATCGAGATCAGCCCGATCTATGCGCAATATTACGCCAATATTGTCAGCGCCGAAGTGAGCGCACCGGGCGAAGTCACCTTCACCTTTGACCAGACGGGCAACCGTGAATTGCCCCATATTCTGGGGCAATTGCTGGTGCTGCCTCAGCATTGGTGGGAGGGAGCCGACAGTGCCGGCAAGGCGCGCAATATCAAGGCCTCCACCCTTGAAGCTCCCATGGGCTCAGGCCCCTACGCACTCGCCAGCTATGATGCCGGCCGCACCGTGACCTATAAGCGTGTAGAGGATTATTGGGGCAAGGATCACCCAACCCAGATCGGCACCAATAATTTCGACACCTATAGGGTCGAATATTTCCGCGATGAATCGGTGTGGTTCGAAGCCTTCAAGGCCGACCAGTTTGACTGGTGGAGCGAATATACCGCCCGCCGCTGGGCCACCGGCTTCGATTTTCCCGCCGTGGCCGATGGCCGCGTCATCCTCGAAACCTTCGACGAAGATTATAATGGCAGCGGCGCCATGACCGGCTTCATTCCTAACCAGCGCCGTGCCCTGTTCCAGGACGAAAAGGTGCGCGAGGCACTGAACTATGCCTTCGATTTCGAGGAACTGAATGCCACCGTCTTCTATGAGCAATATAAGCGCATCGACAGCTATTTTTATGGCCTGCCCTTTGCCTCATCCGGCCTGCCGGAAGGCGAGGAACTGGACGTGCTGGACAGCGTACGCGACCTGGTGCCGCCATCGGTGTTCACCGAGCCCTATACCAATCCCATCAATGGCGATCCGGCCAAGCTGCGCGCCAATCTGCGCACCGCCCTCAATCTGCTGAACGAGGCTGGCTACAGGCTCGACAGCAACAGGCTGGTGGACGAGAATGGTGAACAACTTGCCTTTGAAATCCTGATGTTCCAGGCAACGCTGGAGCCGATCGCCCAAAACCTCATTACCAATCTCGGCCAGATCGGCATCGCGGTAACGCTGCGCATGGTGGACACGCCGCAATATATCAACCGGCTCCGCAGCTTCGACTATGACATGATCTATTCGAGCTGGGCCCAATCCTTCTCGCCGGGCAATGAGCAGCGCTATTTCTTCGGCTCTTCATCAGTGGATCAGGAAGGATCGCGTAATTATGCCGGCATCGCCAATGCCGGCATCGATGCGCTGATTGACAAGCTGATCGTGGCCGATGATCGCGACACCCAGCTCGCCGTGGTCAAGGCGCTGGATCGTGTGCTGTTGCAGAACCACTACGTGGTGCCCGGCTACGCCCTGACCTATTCCCGCACCGCGCGCTGGGACCGCTTCAGCCGGCCCGACGCCTTGCCCGAGTTCAGCAACGGTTTCCCCACCATCTGGTGGTGGGACGCGGACAAGGCGGCCAGGTCCGGCGGCGCCAGCGCGGAGTAGGAGACGTGCCGGGGTCCGCAATCCCATTGAAAACAAGCGCCCGCTGACCCGCAGAACCCCACCCCGGCCCTCCCCTCAAGGGGGAGGGAGAGCAGGAGTCGAAAGTTTGGGGCGTCATTAACCGAGATGGTCCCGATCAGTAATCGCGCTCGTAGAAGACGCCGATGCTGGAATTGCCGTCCTGGCCCGCCGCGCCCTTGATGGTAAGATCGTCGGTGACGTCGAGATTGATAGTGACCTTGGACTGCCCGTTGGCACCGGCGGTGACGCCCAGATAGACATTGTCCTGGATGTAGGTGCCCGCCTGCACCCCGACATTCCCTTCCTTGTCGGTGACGATGTCGAGATCGGCAAGACCCGCAGCGCCACGCAGGCTGTCCACCAGTCCGCCGCCACCGCCCACCAGTTCGGCTGCCGCCGCCGCCAGCTGCGCCAATTGCAGCGGCGACAGTTCGCCCATCGAACGGTTGAAGATCAGCCGGCTCAAGACCTCATCCTGCGGCAGGCTGGGATTGGAACTGAAGGTGATGTCGGGATCGGAGGCACGGCCCGAAACGATGACGAAGACGGTGATGTCGTCGCCCTCGGTGCGAGCCACGAAATTGAGCTGCGGGTCGAGATCGCCGAGGAGGGTGACGGTACCGGTCTCGAAGGTGACGCGCTGGCCCAGAATGGCCAGCCGCCCGCGCGTCAGCGAGAAACCGCCCACAGGCTGGACCGCGCTTGCAGGGCCGGTGAGCCGCACCGAACCGCCCACTTCCGCATCGAGCCCACGGCCGCGAATGAAAATCTGGTTGGGCGCGTTGATATTGATGTCGAGCATGAGATCGGGGCCGCCGCCGGAGAGGCCGGTGCGTTCGTCGATGCGCGCGCGGTCCAGCGTGTGCTGCACCGGCGCCGGGGTGCGCCGATGCTCTACATCGATCAATTGCGCGCCGCCGCCGAGGCTTTCGGGCACGGTGATATTGGCCTGTTCCACCAACACATTGCCCGAGAGCAAGGGTGTGCCGGTGATATTGCCGGTGAGGGTCAGTCCACCCGACAGTGTTGCGACGAACAAGCTGCCATCGGTATAGCGCGCCGAATTGATGTTGAGCGCGAGATTGGCCGGCATGCCGCCGCTTAGCCCGATCGAGCCGGAGGCGGAAACCGAGCCGCCCGTGGACAATTCGGCCGAAAGGCTCTCGACATTGGCGCTATTGCCATCGAGCGCGATCCGGCCAGTGATATTGGCGAGCCGCAGATTGAGCTCGGGATCGACATAGCCGGCGCCGCTGGTCGAAATCGCGCCGGAAAATTGCGGATCGCTCAGCGCGCCGCCAATCTGGGCGTTGAAGCTCGCCGTGCCGGACAATTGCCCGCCCCGTTCGGCCACGAATTGGTTGGCCAGAGCCAGCGGGGCAGAGCCGTTGAGCGTCAGCGCCAGGCCGGGACCGGATAGCGGCGCGCGGCCGGAACCGGATAGTGATAGCCCGCCATTGCCGTTCACCGAGAGATTGTCGAGCACCACGATTTCGCCGCCATAGGAACCAGTGGCGGCGAGGCTGAGCGGCGCGATGCCGAAGGGGGCAATGGCGCTGGCGCCGATTCCGGAGGCACGGGCTTCGAACCGCACACGGGGATCGGAGGCTGCGCCCGAAACCGTTGCGCGGCCATTGACGGTGCCGGAGAGCCCGAGATCAGGCACAATTGCATTGGCGATATTGAGCGGCAGATCGGTGATATCGACCATTATGTCGAGCACATTGCCGGCGGTGCCGGTCGCGGCGATGCTGCCCGAGCCGACATTGAAGCGGAGGGCATCCAAAGCCACGCTGTCGCCGCGCACCGCCAGGGCCGTCGGGTTGGCGAGGTGGGCCGACAAGGCCCCCTGCACCAGATCGGCGCGCTCCAGCGCCAGCCGATAGCCGTCCTCCACCGGGCTCAGCGAACCGGCCATAGCGAGGTCGGTGCCGGTGGCCAGTGCGGCCCGGGCGTCGAAACGGGTCGTATCGCCGCTCTGGCCGGCTGTCGCATCGAGCCTGGTCACATCGACCCCGCCGGCGGCGATATTGCTGGCATTTGCCGTGCCATTGATCACCGGAACGCCGAAGAGATCGGCGATTCCAGCCGAAATCTCGGCGCGTCCGATGCTGATGTCGTTGACGCGCAGGCCGGAGACATTGGCATTGACGCCAGCGCCCTGTTTGCTGTCCTGCGGGGTAAATTCGATGGCCGCATTGACCGCGCCGGACGCATCGGCGAGCAGCAGGGCCGCTGCCAGCGACACATCGGGCGCCACCATGTCGAGCCGGCCCTCCAATAGGCCGCTATCGGCCATCCGGGTCAGCGCGCCGGACAAGCGGGTTCCGGCGATGTCAAAGCCGATGCCGGACAAAGCCTGCCGCGTCGCGTCGGTCCTGATATGGGTGGCAAGGCTGGCGCGGTGACCGTCGAGCATCGCCGAGCCGGTGAAGTCGCCTTCGATTTCACCGTCGAGGAGATTGGCGGCAATGCCGATTTCGGCGTCGCGCAGGCGATAATTGCCGAGCTGGCCGACCGGAACATTGCCATTGAGCAAGAGGGTGAGCGGCGCATCGGCGGCATTGGAACGCGCCGAACCGCGCAGGGTCAGCGCGCCGCTGGCCTCCTCGGAAATCAGTCCCAGATCGCTGAGATCGAGGGCGATGTCGAAATCAGCGACATCGCTGGCAAAGCGCCCATCGGCGTTGAAGCGAACCTGATCATTGGCAATGGCGAAGTCATTGGCGGCGATGCCGGCATCGGTCCGCGCCAATTGGCCCGACAGCGTCACATCGCCTTCGAGCAGGGCATCGGCAATTGCGTCATCAACGCGCAAATCCTTGCCCATGCCGTCAAAGGTCAGATCGAAACCGCCGCTCAGCGGCATGAGGCGGCCCTCGGCGGCAAGGCTGAGCCCGCCGCTCAAAGTGCGTCCGGCCAGGGCGGAGAACGGCGCGATGGAGCCGGCCTCGATCTCGATGCGGCCGTCGAAATCGGTTCCGTCGATCACGCCCGACATTGCGGCGACCAGCGCCTCGCCCACAATGCGGAACTGGGCGAGCCTGATCGGCTCACCACCATTCCAGAGCCCGGCAATGCCGAGACCGACACTTTTGCCCAGCGCCGCTTCCACCGCCGGATCGGCATCTATGCCCGACAAGGCGCCATCGCCGTTGAACGTGACCATGCGGCTGGCGGGGTCATCCAGATTGCGGGCGACCCCGCCCAGCGTCAGGGCGAACGTATCGGCGGCAAAGCCATCGGTTTCAAAGCGCTCGATATCGATGCCAGCCTGCCAGGCGTCATCAGCGCCGGTGCCGAACTGCACGGAAAAATCCGCCACCCCGACGCGGGTTGCATTGCCCGCGACGGGCAGGGTCACCATGGTGCCGGCGCTGTCGGCGATACGTGCTGCCACTTCGAGCCGTGACAGGAAATTGTCCGGCGTGGTCGCGGCGCTGGCGGACAGATCGAGCTGGCCGCCGCCCAGGGTCAGTCCGGAAATCTCGAACCCACCGCCATCGCGCAGCAGCGCCTTAGCCCGCAGCCGCGTCTCGGGCCCGAAGAAGGGGCGATAGGGCTCGGCGATCAGGGTGGAAAGCGGCCCGCCCAGATCGACATCGATGGCAAAGCCCTCACCGCTCTGCGCGATGCGGGCGGTTCCCGCCAGCGCTTCGCGATCATCGGCCAATAGGCGCATTTGCGCCTCGAGATCGGCCAGGGCCCCCTCGCCATCCAGCGTCAGGGTCATGGCAGGGCGGTTCTCGATATTGAGCAGATTGGCGATGACGCCATTTTGCGGCTCGACCAGCGACAGGCCGAGATCGATGGAATTGCCCTCGCGCTTATAGGCGATATTGAGGTCGAGATTGCCCCCCGGTCCGTCCAGACGCTCGATATCGAGCACGGCATCGAGATTGCCGCCCTCTAGCGTCATCGACCCGGCAAGTGAGACCTGCGAAGCCAAGCCGAACACGTCCTCGCCGAAGCGCACGTTGGGGACGGCAAGCTCACCCAATTGGATGGCCACGGGAAATTCGGGAATTTCCAGCGTCCCCGTCTCGGGGGAGGGCAGGTCCACCGCGCCTTCGACCGGGATGGCATTGCGGATATAGTCGATGGAATCGGCGCGCAGGGTCCGCACGTCCAGCCTGCCGGTGAACAGGGCGGCCTGATTCCAGTTGAGACTGGAATTGTTGACGCGCAACCAGACCCCTTCGGCGTCCGAAATGGTGATTTCGCGGATCGCCACGTCGGAGCCCAGAATGCCCTCGATATTGGAGAGGCGGATCTGGCGCTCGGGCGTCGAAAGCTGGCCTTCGACGAAACTGGTCAGCCAGTCCTTCTGCTCCTCATTGTTCATATCCTGGGCGACGAGCGCCATTGGAACAGCGGCGGAGGCCAGCAGCAGGGCCGAGACGAGAAGCGTCTTGCGGGAGGGACGTAACATCAGAAAGCCTGCCCGATACCGGCATAGATGGCGTAGTCGGGATCGCTGGCGCGCTTGTTGAGCGGCACCGCAAGGTCGAGCCGCAGCGGACCGAGCCCGGTATAGTAGCGGACGCCCAGACCCGCGCCGAGCCGCATATCCTCGATGCCGGGGAAAGTGTCGGCGGCGACATAGCCGCCATCGAGGAAGCCGACGACGCCAATGGTCTCGGTCACCTTGGCGCGGGCCTCGAGCGAGGCTTCGAGCAGATAGCGCCCGCCGGTGATCTTGCCGGTGCCGTCATCGACGCCGATGGACTTGAACCCATAGCCGCGCACCGAGCCGCCACCGCCGGCAAAGAACAGCTTGTCCGGCGGAATTTCGTTGAGCGCCGGGCCGACCAATGCTCCGGCCTTGACGCGGCCCGCCAGCACGAAGGGATCGTCCTCACCGAAGCCGAAATAGGTCCGCGCCTCCGCTTCGATGCGCAGGCCGGTATTGCCATAGATGAAATCGTAATAGGGCTCGACATTGGCGGCGGTGTACCAGCCCTCGGTCGGATCGACCGCGGAATCCCGGCCATCGAAAATGACGCCCGCATAGACGCCCGCCGTGGCAAAATCGCGGGTGCCAAAACTGTCGTCAAAGCGGGCGCGCTTGAAATTGGCTCCGCCCTGAAGGGTGATTTCGTCGGAGAAGAACCAGGAGAGACCCAGCCGGCCCGCGGCCGAAGTTTCGGTATAGGTGGGATAGATGGTCCGCTCCGCCGAAACTGCCGCGATCAGGTCGACGTCGGGATGATAAAAGCCCGGCTTGGTGAAGGTGCCGCCAGCGAAATAGTCGAATTGGGCAGTATCGATCGGAAAGGCAATGCTGGAAATGCGCGCGTCGAGCCGCAGGCGCTCGGCCTGACCGAAGAGGTTGCGCCAGAGATGGTAGCCTTCGAGACCCAACCCATCGATGGTAGAAAATGTGGCACCCATGCCGAAGCGGCGGCCCGGCAATTCCTCGACAATGAGGTCGTAAGGCAAAAGCCCGTCGGAGCCGATGGCGTCGCCCGCTTCTAGCCGGGCGGAGCGGAACACTTCCAGCCGGTCTAGGCGCTTCTGGGCGCGCTGCACATCGTCAGGGTCATATTCCTGGCCGACGGCAAGGCCCGTCTGCTGCGCGACGAATTCGGGATTCATCTCACTCGTCCCGCTCACCGCGATCGGCCCGAAGGCGGCCCGGCGACCAGGATTGACCGTGATGGTGGCATCGACACTATTGGTCGCATGGTCGGCCACGACGTCGCGCCCCACGATCTCGGCCTTGGCATAACCAAGCTGCCGCCAGGCTTCGAGCGCCAATTGCTCTGCCCGCAGGATGACCGCGGAGCGCGCCACCTCTCCCGCCCCGAACCCGCGCATCACCGGCAAGTCCACCTGATCCTGGGGATCGTCGGTGGGCGGAGCCTGATTGACGATATTGACATTGGCGAAACGGAACAGCGGACCCGCCGACACGGCGATGGTCACCTCGACCGGATTGGGCAATTTGGCATCTGGCGGCAGCTTGGCCGCCTCTACCCCGCCGATACGGATGCTGACCGCGCCGCCATAATGGCCTTCGCCATAAAGCGCGGCGAGCAGGCGCCGATAATCGCCGCGCGCCTTGGCGATCAGCCCCGCCGCGCCGGATGCGGGTTCATCCTGGTCAGCCAGCAAAGCCGAGGCATTGCGCAACGCTGCTTCCACCGCACCGCCTTCGCTCGAGGTGAAGGTAACGACATAAGGATGCGGATCGACGATCACCGACTCGGCGTCGATGTCTGACTGGTCTTCGAAGAACTTGATGCCGAAGAGTTCAAAGGCAAACACAGGCAGGCCCGGCACGGCGGACAAAGCCATGGCCAGGCACAAGGCGCCAAAACTCGATACAAGACGCGCGCTTCGCAGTGTTCTATCCGCCCTTTTACTCTGCAACCAAACCGGGCAAGTGAAGAAGATTGCCCATTGAGCGGAAAGATTCCGTTAAGCCTTTGACGGTTCCGCCAGCATTCGCCCTTTTGGCGACAATTTCGTGGCGAGTTTAGGACGAGCGGCCCCCAAGGACCAGCATAAGCGACATATGTGATCCACATTGAAACGTCCGGCGTGGCCGATGGGCAACGCTATTCCCGCGCCAGGGCCTCGACCGGATCGAGCCGCGCTGCCGAGCGGGCCGGCATGAAGCCGAACACAACCCCGATCAGGCTGGCCGAGAGAATGGCGACCATGATCGATTCCGGCGAATAGGCGAGCCGCGCTCCGGCCACGATGGCCGTCAGCCCATATCCAAGGCCGAAGCTCAACGCCACGCCCGCCGCGCCGCCGGCAAAGCAGACCAGCACCGCCTCAATGAGGAACTGCCGCATGATGTCGCTGCGCCGCGCGCCCACGGCCATACGGATGCCGATTTCCTTGGTGCGCTCGCTGACCGAGACCAGCATGATGTTCATGACGCCGATGCCGCCCACGACCAGCGAGATGATGGCAATGGTCGAGATCAGCAGCGCCAGGGTGGCGGAGGTGGATTGGATGGTTTCGCGGATCGTATCGGTATTTTGCAGGAAGAAATCCTGCGTGCCGCCATGCAATTGTAGCATCAACGCGGTGATCTGCGCCTCCGCCTCGCTGGTGTCATAGGCATCATCAATCCGCACCGTGATCTGGCTGAGATAGGAGACCCCCAAAATCCGGCTCATCGCGGAGGTATAGGGCAGATAGATATTAGCGCTATTGCCGCCCGGGCCGAAGCCGCTGCTGGTGGCGACCACGCCGATCACCCGCACCGGCACATTGCCCAGCATGATCACTTCGCCGATCGGGTTCTGTCCGCCGGTGAAGATGGCATTGACCGCATTCTGGTCGATGACCGCCTCCTGCGCCAGATCGGCAATGCTCTCCTCGGTGAAACCGGAACCGGACGTGAAGGTGCGGCCATTGACCTGAAAATAGTCCACCCCGACGCCGGTAATCGAGGCGTTGGAGGCCGTATTGCGGTAACGCGCCGTCGCATTGGCCGAAACCTGCGGGGTGACGCTATCGGCATAGGGCTCGTTGGCGAGAGCCTCGGCATCACCGGGCTTGAGCGTGCGCACGCGCCCCGAGCGCATGTCGCCGAAACCGGAGCCGGGATAGATATTGATCGTATTGGTGCCGATGGACGAGATATTTTCCAGCACCGTCTGCTGGCTGCCCTGCCCCAGGGCCACCACCGACACCACCGAGGCGATCCCGATGATGATGCCGAGCATGGTGAGGAAGGTGCGCAGTTTGTGCGCCCCCATGGCGCGCAGGGCCATGGTGAAGGCTTCCGCCGTCCGGTCGAGCCCGCGCCGCCAGGATGCCGCTTTCCGGGCCAGGACGGGCGCGGCGATGGCCCGCGCGGTTTCGGTATTCTTGCGGTCGGCGATGATCTCGCCATCGGAAATTTCGATGACGCGCTCGGCCTGCGCCGCGATCTGCGGATCATGGGTCACGAGAACGATGGTGTGACCGTCGCCATGCAATTCGCGCAGCAAAGCCATCAATTCCTTGCCCGAACGGGAATCGAGCGCCCCGGTCGGCTCGTCGGCGAGAATGACCTCGCCGCCATTCATCAAGGCCCGGGCCACGCTGACGCGCTGCTGCTGTCCGCCCGAGAGCGCATTGGGGCGATGATCGAGCCGGTCCCCGAGGCCCAGCCGCGTCAATAGCGCGATGGCGCGTTCGCGCCGCTGCGAGGGTACCACACCGGCATAGACGGCGGGCACTTCGACGTTTTCCACCGCATCGAGATCGGGCAGCAATTGATAGCGCTGGAAGATGAAGCCGAAATGCTCGCGCCGCAGCGCGGCCAGTTCATCGGCGTCGAGCTTGCCAACATCCCGACCGGAAAACGTGTAGCTTCCCGCGCTGGCCCGGTCGAGGCAGCCCAGAATGTTCATCAGGGTGGACTTGCCTGACCCCGACTGGCCCATGATGGCGACCATCTCGCCGCGATGAATATCGAGATTGACGCCCTTGAGGATGTCAACGCTCTCACCGCCGCTCTGGAACCGCCGCACCAATGCGCGAATGGAGATGATCGGAACGTCCATGGCTCTTACCGCATACCGCCGAAGCCACCCGGCCCACCAAGGCCCATGCCGCCCGGCCGGCCGCCGCTGGAACCGCCGGGCAATTGGGCGCCGGTGCTGTTGACGATCAAGTCGCCCTCGTTGAGGCCGGATTTGATCTCGGCGGAAATATTGTTGTTGAGGCCGATTTCCACACGCGCCGGACGGGTCTCCTCACTCTCCCGGTCATAGACCATGACCATGGCGGCGCCATCCGGTCCGCGGCGCGACACCAGGGTGGCCGGCAGAGTGAGCGCATCGCGCACTTCATCGAGCACGATTGTCACCGACGCGGTCATGGAAATGCGCAGCTTGTGGCCGGGATTGGGAACGTCGAACAGGCCATTGTAATAGACTGCACTCCCCGAGGCCGCGCCGTCACTGGCGATCGAGGTCGGCGCCGGTTCCACCTCGCGCAATGTCGCCTCGATCTGGTTGTCCGGCTCGCCCAGAATGGTGAAGTAGACCCGCTGTCCCGGCGCGACCTTGACGACATCGGCCTCCGAGATTTCGGCGCGGATCACCATGGTGTCGAGATTGGCGATCTTGGCGACCGTGGGTGTCGCCGAATTGGCGTTGATCGTCTGCCCCTCATCGACCAGAAGGGCGACGATGACGCCGTCATTGGGCGCGACGATCTGCGTGCGCGAGAGGTTGAGCTGGGCCGATTCCACCGTCAATTCGGCCTGGGCGATCTGCGCATCGAGCTGGTCGATCTGCGCCTGCGCCTGTTCCACCGCCAATTGCGCCGCCTCCAGATCGGTCTGGGACACGAGGCTATTGGCGCTCAATTGCTGCTGGCGCGCGAGGCTCGACTGCACCTTGGCCAGATTGGCCTCCTGATTGCGTTTCTGCGCTGCAATGCCCGCCAGCGCCGCCTCGGCGGATTTGACGGCGTTTTCCTGATTGAGGCTGTCTATGTCGACCAAAAGGTCGCCGCGCGCGACCGTATCGCCCAAGGCCACATGCACCGCCTTGATGGTGCCGGAC
Source organism: Devosia faecipullorum (assembly GCF_015158295.1). Taxonomy (GTDB): domain Bacteria; phylum Pseudomonadota; class Alphaproteobacteria; order Rhizobiales; family Devosiaceae; genus Devosia; species Devosia faecipullorum. The sequence goes on from NZ_JACDXV010000001.1 coordinate 1,127,292, forward strand.
ACTTCGGCGCCGACGCTGACCAGGGAACTCGCTTCCAGCACGCCCGAGGCAAGAACGCTGGTTTCGATGTCGCCACGGCTGACGCTGACGGTATTGGGGGCCGTCCTCGCCTGGGTCTGGCCATAGAGATACCACCAGCCGAAGCCGGCGGCGGCGCCCAGAACAACGAGAATCAGCAGGATTTTGGCAAAAAGCTTCACGCGCCACCTCGGACCGAATTTACCGGCAAGGTTAGCCAAGCTCGCCCCGCGATGCACCTTAGCTATCGTTAGGACGGATTAAACTTTGGAAAGGTTGACGCTTGGGCCGGGCCGGTTCACCCTGAAACAACCCTCGCAGGCATTCTTTTCAGGACAGGTCATGTATCCGCTGCTCGATCCCAGCCGCTTCGTCGTCTTCATCACCGGAGCCACTTCCGGCTTCGGCGCCGCCGCCGCGCGCCGCTATGTCGCCGCCGGCGGCAAGGTGGTGGCGACCGGTCGCCGCGAGGATCGGCTGATGGCCCTGCGCGACGAATTGGGCCATGACAAATGCCATATCATGGCGCTGGACGTGCGTGACCGCGCGGCACTGGAAGCGGCCATCGCTGCCATTCCCGCCCCCTTCGACGCCATCAATATCGTCCTCGCCAATGCCGGGCTGGCGCTTGGCCTGCAACCGGCGGCCGAGGCCGATCTCGACGACTGGCAGACCATGATCGACACCAATATTTCGGGCCTCGTCTATACGGTGCGCCTGCTGTTGCCGGGCCTGATCGCACGAGGCGGCGGGCATGTGGTGACCTTGGGTTCGGTGGCGGGCGAATTCGCCTATCCGGGCGGCTCGGTCTATGCCGCCTCGAAAGCCTTCGTGAAGCATTTCGCCCTCGCCATCCGCTCCGACCTGCAGGGCAAGAATGTGCGCGTCACCGACATCGAGCCCGGCCTGACCGAAACCGAATTCTCGGTAATCCGCTTCAAGGGCGACGAAGCCAAAGCGGGCAATGTCTATGCCGGGACCAAAGCGATGAATGCCGAAGACATCGCCGAGTCCATCTTCTGGGCCACCTCGCTTCCCGAACACGTCAACATCAACAAGATCCAGCTGATGGCGACCACGCAGGCCATAGGCCCCTTCGATATTTACCGGGACAAATAAACCCTAAATTAACCAGCCCATTGCGGCCCAGGGGCAATTGCCGTTTTACTTCGGCATGTTCCGTTTTGCGCCACGCCCGCTGATCATGGTTGCCGTCATCGCCGCCTTTGCGGCGATCTCCGGCGTCATGACGCTATGGCTGGCATCCACCACGCCCTGGCTGGGCGTGCCCCTGGTCGCCCCGGATGGATATGTGGTGACCGGGTCGGCCACGCCCGGCATAAAAGCAGGAACCAGAATCGAAGCGATCGGCATTCCCGGCGCCCCCCTTCTTCCGCTTGCCGGCATCGACCTGCTCACCGAACCCGACAGCCTCCCGACCTATGCCGAGATCCGGCAATTCTATGCCCGTCAGGACCGATTGTTCGACTTGCTGGGCAAGCCGGTCCTTGCCTTGCAATTGATGGGGAGCGACGGACAGCCGCGTTCCGTAGAAATCACACCGCAATCCCGCCCGCTCTGGTCGCTGCCGGTCAGCTTCTGGATCCAGTTCGTCACCGGCATTGTCAGCGTATTGATCTCGGGCTGGGTCTGGGCGCTGCGGCCCCGGCAACTGGCACCGACGCTGTTCGCCATTTCAGGACTGGGAGTGCTGTCGGTCACCCTGACCTCGGCTTTCTACGCGCATCGGGGTCTCGCCCTGCCGGCCGACGCCTATGCGCTGCTGCTGCCGATCAACCATCTGGGCATTTTCCTGTTCGGTGGCTCGCTGATCGGGCTGTTCCTCGTCTATCCGCGACAATTGGTCAAAAAGCGCTGGCTCTGGCTGATCCCGGCAATGTTGACGCCTTATCTGGTGCTGGACATTCTCCATGCCGGACCCGAGGCCGAATTCTATTATTACGTGGTTCTCGGCATCACCGTGGGCATTCTCGGCCTGATCGCGGCGCAATACCTGGCCACGCGGGGCTCGCCGGATGAACGGGCCGTATTGGGCTGGCTGGGCCTCTCCGTGGCCTTCTCCTTATGCATCTTCGCCTTTCTGTCCCTCGCTCCGGACCTGCTTGGGCTCAACAGCCCCCTCGCCCAGCACTATGCCGCCGGCGCAATAGTCGTCATCTATATCGGCATCGCGCTGGGCCTGCGCCGTTATCGCCTGTTCGAACTGGGCGAATGGGCCTATCGCCTGCTCTACTACGCCATCGGCGCGTTTCTGCTGCTGGCGCTGGACGCCGCCCTCGTCGCCGGGCTCAATCTCGACCTCGCGCCAGCCCTGGCGATCTCGCTGCTGCTGGTCGGACTGATCTATCTGCCGCTGCGCGACTGGCTGTGGCGACGCCTGTTCGCCCGCAACCAGATTCAGCAGCATGAATTGTTTTCCGAGGCCATGGACGTGGCCTTTGCGCCCAGCCGCACCGAAAGCGCTGCGCGCTGGCGCCATTTGCTGGCGCGGCTATTCGACCCCCTGGAAACACTCGAAAGCGACGTGAACATCGGCGCGCCTTCCATCGCGGAGGACGGGATAGTGCTGGAATTGCCGCCCGTTGCCGGCGCGCCGGCCCTACGGCTGCGCCATCCTTTCGGCGGCACCGGCCTGTTCCAGCCCGCTCATCTGGCGCTGGCCGCCAATCTCGTGGCCCTGACCGAACGCGCCGAGGAAAGCCGACAGGCCTATATGCGCGGCGTGGGCGAAGAACGCCGCCGCATGGCGCGCGACCTGCATGACGATGTCGGCGCGCGGCTTTTGACCGGGTTGCACACCGCCGACGAGCGCACCCGGCCCATTCTGCAGGCCGCCCTGGGCGACATTCGCGCCATCGTCTCCGGCCTTGCCGGTGAAGAAGCCGCGCTGGACCGGGTTCTCGCCCAGATGCGCCACGAAGCGGCGCGCCGGCTGGAAGCGGCGGGCATCGCCTTCGAATGTCCCCTGCCCGATGCCGATCTGCCCGCCATTCGCCTGGATTACCGTGTGCACAAGGCCATGACCTCGGCGGTGCGGGAAATCGTCTCCAATGTCATACGCCATGCTGAAGCGAACCGACTGAGTGTGACCGCCGAACTGGCCGGGGACCGGCTGGCGCTCACCTTCGAAGATGACGGCAAGGGCATGCCCGCCACGACGCTCAATGGCGACAGCACCGGCTATGGCCTTAAAAACCTGCAACAGCGCATGGCCGATCTCGGCGGCGCCATCGCCATCGACGGCGGATTGGGCACGACGATCCGGCTGGACCTGCCCCTGACGCTGCACCCGCGCCCCCCGGAAGAGGGGGTGAAGTCGGCGGCAACGGCGCTAAATTCCGCCCTATGAGCGCTTCACCCGGACCCGATACGCCCCGTCTCTGCCTGCTGATCGAAGACCAGCCGGCGACGCGTGACTGGATGCTGGGCGTGCTGGACAGCGCCTTTCCCAATATCGAGGTGGCAACGGCGGGCTCGCTTAAGGCCGCCCAAATCTGGCTCGACCAGCACGGTGACGAACTCTGGCTGGCTATCATCGATCTCGGCCTGCCGGACGGCTCCGGCATCCACATCGTGCGGCGCTTGCAGGCCGACCATCCCGGCGCAATGCCGATTGTCGCCACCATCTACGACGACGACGCCCATCTGTTCGAGGCCATCGCGGCCGGCGCCCGCGGCTATGTGCTCAAGGACGAGGAAGCCGAATTGCTGGTGTCCTATCTCCAGCGCATTGAGCGCGGCGAGCCGCCTTTGTCACCGTCCATCGCCCTGCGGATGCTCAGCCATTTCCGCGCGCCACAGAACATGCCCGACGACGACGCCGGGCTCAGTCCCCGCGAAACCGAGGTTCTGGCGCTGCTGGCCAAGGGACTCACCGTCGCCGAGACGGCCCGCCGGCTGGCGCTGCAACCGCAGACGGTCGCCTCCTATGTCAAGGTGATCTACCAAAAGCTCTGCATTTCGAGCCGCGCCGAGGCGACGCGCGAAGCGATCCGGCGTGGCCTGGCCTGAACGCGACGACGAGGCCTATCAGCCCCGCCTGCTTCTCCTCATGACGCCTTGAGCGGGTGAAAACTGCCGCTGCGGCTGGAACTCGCGCGCCAATCCCGCTATTGGCTTGGGACAAATCGAGGAGAAAATCCCATGATCATCGAGCCCAAAATCCGTGGCTTCATCTGCACCACCGCCCATCCGACCGGCTGCGCCACCAATGTGCAGCGCCAGATCGACCATGTGACGATCAAGGGCGCAATCCCCTCGGACCGCAAGCGCGTCCTGGTGCTGGGCTGCTCGACCGGCTATGGCCTCGCCTCGCGCATCGTCACCACGTTCGGCAGCGGCGCCGACACGATCGGGGTCTCTTTCGAACGCGAGCCGGGCGAAACCAAGCCCGCTTCCGCCGGCTGGTACAATAACCGCGCCTTCGAGAACCGCGCCCGCGCCGCCGGCCGCAAGGCTGCCACCATCGAGGGCGACGCCTTTTCCGACGCGGTCAAGGCCGAAACCATCGAGGCCATCAAGGCCAATCTTGGCCAGGTAGACCTGATCGTCTATTCGCTGGCCTCCCCGGTCCGCACCGATCCCAAGGACGGCGTGACCTATCGCTCGGTGATCAAGCCCTATGGTGGCCCGGTCACCTCAAAGACGCTCAATACTGGCACGGGCGAAGTTTCCGAGATCAGCGTCGAGCCGGCCAGCGAGGAAGAAGCCGCCGCCACCGTCAAGGTCATGGGCGGCGAGGATTGGGAACTCTGGATCGCCGCGCTCGCCGAGGCGGGCGTACTGGCCGACAATTTCCTCTCGCTCAATTATACCTATCTCGGGTCCGAACTGACCTGGCCAATCTACCACAAGGGTACATTGGGCAAGGCCAAGGCCGACCTCGACCGCGCCGCCGCCGCCATCCGTACCGTCCATGGCGCCCATGCTGCTCATGTCGTGGCGCTCAAGGCCGTGGTCACCCAGGCCAGTTCCGCCATCCCGGTCGTGCCACTCTATGGCACGCTGCTGATCAAGGTGGAGGACGAAATGGGGCTCGGCGAAGGCCCGATCCAGCAGATCGACCGGCTGTTCCGCGACAAGCTGCAAGGCGACCCCGCACTGGATGAAGAAAGCCGCATCCGCGTCGACGATTGGGAATTGTCTCCCGCCATGCAGGCGGAATTGGCCAAGCGCTGGGGCGCCCTCACCACCGAGACCCTGTCCGACCTCGCCGACCTGCCCAAATATCGCGAGGAATTCCTGAAGCTGTTCGGCTTTGCCGTGGGCGGCGTCGACTACAGCAAGGATGTAGACCCCCGCGTGGTGGACTAAGACTTTTCGCCAGAGCCACGGAAGCAGTCCCGCGCGAGCGGGAATCCCTGTTTGGGTCGACCTTCATTTGCTCCCCCCTCCTTCGTCATTGCCGGGCCTGTCCCGGCAATCCATCTCGCGGCGGCATGGACCGCCCGGACAATGACGATGGAGGGCAGATTTCCCCAGGTCTATTGGTCGGCAGAAGTAGCGGGTGGGTATTCGTGCTCCCCGCCCTGCCAGTCGCGGATTGCAAAACAGCCGTCGCTGCCGGCGATATTGGCGGCGGCGATATTGGCCTTGCCATAGCCCCCGGGAATGTCGAGCACATAGGTGGGCTGGCATAGTCCGGAAATCCGACCGCGCAGCGCCGCGACCAACGCCTGCCCCTCCTCGATGCCGACCCGGAAATGCCCGGTGCCCGGCGCCAGGTCGGGATGGTGCAGATAATAGGGGCGAATGCGGTTTTCAACGAAGCCGCGCATCAGAGCGGCCAGCGTTTCCACATCATCATTGACGCCCCTGAGCAGCACGGACTGGCTGATCAGGACGATGCCGCCAGCGACCAACAGATCGAAACCGCGCCGGGCCGCTGCCGTCAATTCGCGCGGATGATTGGCGTGTACCGCCAGATAGGTGGTCTTGCCGCTGGCAAGCAGCGCTCCGAGCATGGCCGCGTCGATCCGCTCCGGTTCCACCACAGGCACGCGGGTATGGAAGCGCACAACTTTGACATGGGCGATGCCGGCCAGTTTCTCCATGATCGCCCGCAGCCGCCTGGGCGAGAGCACCAAGGGGTCACCGCCGGTAAGAATCACTTCCCAGATTTGCTCATGGGCGGCGATATAGGAGATCGCGGCATCGAGTTCCGCCGGCGTCAGCGTACCCAATCCTTGCGGCCCGACCATTTCGCGGCGGAAACAGAACCGGCAATAGACCGGGCAGACATGCACCGCCTTGAGCAGCACCCGGTCGGGATAGCGATGCACGATCCCTTCCACCGGCGAATGGGCAAGATCGCCAATGGGATCGGCGCGTTCCTCGGGCGTCGTGACGAGTTCGGCGGAGGTGGGCACGAATTGGCGCGCCATCGGATCGTCGGGATCGGTCGGATCGATGAGGTCGAGCATGGCCGGCGTGATGGCGATGGCGTATTTTTCGGCGACGGCCTGGATGTCTGCACCATTATCCAGCAGCCCGGCCTCGACCAATCCCGCGACGCTTTTGATGGGGAGGCGGGAGCTCATTCGGCCACCGGCGCCCAGAGCACCGCCTCGATCCTTTGCGCGCCGGTGGCCAGCATCACCAGCCGGTCGAAGCCCAATGCCACCCCGCTCGCCTCCGGCATGAAATCGAGCGCGGCGAGAAAATCTTCGTCCAGTGGATAGCGCTCGCCATAAAGCCGGTGCTTTTCGGCCATCTCCGCCTCGAACCGGCGGCGCTGTTCCACGGGATCGGTCAATTCGCCGAAGCCATTGGCCAGTTCGACCCCGCAGGCGTAGATCTCGAACCGCTCCGAGACGCGCCGATCGCCCGGCACAGGCCGCGCCAGCGCCGCTTCGCAGGCCGGGTAGCGGTCGAGCACCGTGACCTGCCCATTGCCAAGTTGCGGCTCGACCTTTTCGACGAGGATTTGGGTGAAGAGATAGGACCAGGCTCGGTCGTCGGGCACGGCCAGGCCCACCCGTTCCATCTGCGCCGCCAACGCCTCGCCATCGGGAACGCCGTCATCGTCCATACTGGCCAGAAGGTCGATCCCGGCATGAAGGCTGAACGCTTCAGCGACGCTGATCCGCTCCGCCAAAGCCCGTGGATCGCAGGTTCGATCGCGGAACTGGAACCGGCCGATCCCGGTCACGTCCGCCGCCAGCCGGATCAGCGCCAGACTATCCTCGATGATCGTTTCATAGGGGGCATTGGCGCGGTAGAACTCGAGCATGGTGAATTCGGGGTGATGCAGGGCGCTGCGCTCACGATTGCGCCAGACATGCTGAAGGCTGGCGATCCGCGTCTCCCCTGCCGCCAGCAGCTTCTTCATGGTGAATTCGGGCGAGGTATGAAGGTACATGGCCTGCCCCAGCCCGTCATTGCCGATCATGTTCGTGCCGAAGGCATGCAGATGCGTCTCGTTGCCGGGGGAGCGTTGCAGGCCCGGCGGGTCAACCACGAGGAAGTCCCGCTCGGCCAGCCAATTGCGCGTGGCGGCATCGAGGCGCGCGCGCGCCAACAATGCCGGCCGCCGGTCGGCATGGCGTTCGGGATGCCAAAAGGGCGTTGTGGTAAAAGCCGTCATTGTCGGTTTATTGCCGTCCGGTCTGGCGAAATGGCGCGGAATAGTTTATCGGGCGCTCGACAGTACATATAGCGGCGCTCGCAGAGCTCAGGCTCTAAACCGCGCCCGCGACACGAACAAGGAAGAAATATGGTCAAAGTCATCGCCTCGTCGCTGCGCAAAGGCCATGTGGTCGAACAGGACAACAATCTGCATGTGGTCCTTACCGCTGAAAACGTGCATCCCGGCAAAGGCAATTCGGTAACCAACGTCACCATGCGCCGCATTTCCGATGGCGTGAAGGTGATCGGCCGCTGGCGCACCGTGGAAATGGTCGAAAAGGCCGATGTCGATGATCGCGAATACGATTATCTCTATTCGGACGGCGAAGGCCACCACTTCATGGAGCCGGCCACCTATGAGCAGATCACCGTCGGCGACGACGTGGTTGGCGACCAGAAGGCCTATCTGACCGATGGCATGAAAGTGCACCTGATGACCCATGAGGGCATCGCGCTCTCCATGGAACTGCCGCAGCGCCTGACCTTCGAGATCGTCGAGACCGAGCCGGTGGTCAAGGGCCAGACGGCCTCCTCTTCCTACAAGCCTGCCGTGCTCAACAATGGCCTGCGCGTCATGGTCCCGCCCCATATCGACGCCGGCACGCGCATCGTCATCCTGACCGAAGACAATTCCTACGTCGAGCGCGCCAAGGACTGACGGCCGACTGCGCTCGCAGGGCCGGGCCTATCCACAAACGCCATATGAAAACGGGCCCCGATGGGCCCGTATTTCATTGCCTTTTGGCTGGCTCAAGCGGCCTTGAGATTGACCGAGCTTTTCGCCAGGCTCGACAGTTTGGCGTCGGTCGCTTCTTCTTCCTTGAGGGTTTGCAGGAACAGGTTCATCGCGTCCTTGTGGCCCAACTGCTTGGCCCAGGTCGCCAAAGTGCCGTAGCGGGCCATTTCGTAGTGCTCCACCGCCTGCGCCGACGAAACGAGACCGGCATCGAGCGCGGACGTGCCCTTGAACTCGTCCATGATCTCCTTGCCTTCCTCGATGATGCCCAAAATAGCGTCGCAGGTCTTGCCGCGCGGCGCCTTGCCGAGCATTTCGAACACCTGCTCAAGCCGTTCCACATGCACTTCGGTCTCGTTGCGGTGCTGCTCGAATCCCGCCTTCAATTCAGCCGATTGGGCGGCCTTGGCCATTTTCGGCAAGGCTTTGAGGATTTGCCGCTCGGCGTAATAGATGTCTTTGAGTGTATCGAGGAACAGATCGTCCAATTGCCTGTCAGCCATTCTTTCATTTCCATTGCGGACGTCGTGATGACGCTGGTCGAGCAACGGCAGGGCGCGGCGCGAAGTTCCTCCTGCCCCGATCACTTCCTCGGTCAGAAAAATCTGGAGCTAAGCCAGGCCATCTGTTCGCGCTCCTGAAAGACCTGCCCGCCTTCGTGATTGTTGAACTCATATTCCATGAGTATCTTTTCCGCTCCACCAAAGGCCCTGAACGCGGCAAAGACGGTCGAGGGCGGACAGATGTCGTCCATCAGGGCCGCCGAGAACAGCGCGGCTGCCTTGCTCTGGCGTGCAAAGTTGACGCCGTCGAAATAGCGCAGGGTCTCGAAGACCGCCGCACTCTTGTCTCGGTGCTGAGCCAGGAACCGCACGATTTCGAGATAGGGGTCGCGCCCGGCAATGCGGACTGCACGAGGAAAATCGCAGAGAAAGGGCACGTCCGGCATCACCGCCTTGACGCGGGCATCGAGGCCCGCGACCGCCAGCGCAATGCCGCCGCCCTGGCTGGCACCGCACACGGCGATGCGTTCGGGATCGACTGCATCAAGAGCCGCCAGCGCATCGATGGCCAATACCGCGTCGGTGAAGACGCGGCGGTAATAATAGTCGTTCTTGTCGAGCACGCCCTTGGTCATCATCCCAGGGATCTGGCTGGTCGATCCAACCGGATCGGGCGTCGCCCCGGTGCTCCAGCTCGAGCCCTGTCCGCGCGTATCCATGCGGAAATAGGCGAAGCCCGACGCCGCCCAATGCAAAAGCTCGTGCGGGAAGCCGCGACCACCGCCATAGCCCACATATTGCACCAGAAGCGGCAGGCGGCCTTCCCGGTTCCGGGGCAGGACCAGCCAGCCCTTGACGGGATGGCCGCCAAAGCCGGGAAATGTGACGTCGAACACCTCGACCAGCTTGAGCGTGGTTTCCGCCGGAACGATGGACACACTGCCGCCCATCCCGCGCGCCTCGGCCAATGTCGCCTCCCAGAAGGCGGCAAAGTCGGCGGGCATGGTGACGGCGCTCTCATAGGCGTCGATGGCGGGATGAACGAGGTCGGGAAAGGGCACGACAAGGCTCCGGCAATGGGAATTTCAGTAAAGGCAATCTGCTGCCACCCAGACCGGATTTCCAGCCGGGTGACAAACTTGCCCACCGCTCATTCCACCGCAGCCCCGTGCGCGCTGCCGGGGTCTGTTCTATGGCCGCCGCACGATTGAGCGAAAATGCTCGAGCACGTTCGGTCCATCGACGCCGACACAGATGGTCTGGCCGGGCCGTCCCTCCCAGGCCGAATGCACGCCGCCGCGTTCTTCGGGCCAAAATGCCGTCTGGCCCACAGCCAGGCCATCGCGCACCACCGCGATCGCCCCGCGCCGGACCGTGAACCATTCGGGGTGAAGTGCATAAGTGACGGCAAGCAGGTCATGCCCGACCACGCCGGACAACCCCATGACCTGTTGATAGAATCGGGCGTAATGACCGCACATCTGGCGGAGCAGGTCGCCGTTTTCTCCGGCTTCGTCGGCCAGCAGCGCCAAATAGTCATTGTCGAGAATGATGTCGTGGGTGACGTCGAGCCCCACCACGGTCACCGGCCAGGCAGCGGCGAAAATCTCGTCTGCCGCCACCGGATCGCCGTGGATATTGGCTTCGGCCAGCGGGGTGATATTGCCGCCTCGCCCCTCATAGCCAAAGGCGCCGCCCATGATGATCACCGCCTTGGTGAGCCCGGCAATGTCGGGCGCCTGCCGCAGGGCCAACGCCAGATTGGTCATGCGGCCCACCGCGATGATGGTCACTTCGCCCGGATGGGCCCGAACCGCATCGATAATGAATTGGGTCGCCGCACCGGGCTGAAGTCCGGTCTCATCCAGTTCGGGAATGGCGATATCGCCCAGCCCGTTCTGTCCATGCACGAGGACCGGTTCGGCCTTGGCCACACCATCCAGCGTCTCGCCCGCACCTCGGATCACCGGCGCGGAAATGCCGAATTCCCGGCGCAGGAACAGGGCATTGCGCGTCGTCGTGGCGATGTCGGCATTGCCCACAACGGTGGTGATGCCCAAAAGCTCCACCTCCGGCAATTTGCTGAGATAGAGCAGGGCCATGGCATCATCGATGCCCGGATCGGTGTCAAAGATAACCTTCATTCGTCTCGCCGTCTTTCGCGGGGGATAGCATTATCCCCTCATTGTCGTGATATCGTGCGCGGTCTCTAGCACGAAGCCACTTGACTATCGACATTTTTTGACCAAACGATCAAAAAATAGATCGACGGCATTCGGGAGGAAACCATGCGCTTCGGTTACAAGGCGTCGGCCGAGCAATTCGGCCCCAATGACCTGCTGCGCTTTGTGGTCGAGGCAGAACAGGCCGGCTTCGATTCGGCCTTCGTCTCCGACCATTTCCAGCCCTGGAAACATACCGATGGCCATGCTCCCTTCGCGCCCGGCTGGATGTCTGCGGTCTTGGCGCGCACCGAAAAGATCGTGCTGGGCACCTCGGTGCTGACCCCGACATTTCGCCTGCATCCCACCGTCGTCGCCCATGCCTTCGGCACGATGGGCGCCATGTTTCCAGGCCGCGTCATCCTCGGCGTCGGCACCGGCGAGGGACTGAACGAAGTTCCCGCCACCGGCATGGAATGGCCAGAGCTCAAGGAACGTTCGGCCCGGCTGCGCGAAGCCATCAAGCTGATCCGCCAGCTCTGGACCGAGGATCGCGTGTCCTTCGAGGGGCAATATTACAAGACCGTCAACGCCACCATCTATGACAAGCCCGACCAGCCGGTGCCGATCTATATTGCCGCCGGCGGTCCGCTCAATGCCAAATATGCCGGCCGCGCCGGCGACGGTTTCATCTGCACCTCCGGCAAGGGCGCCGAACTCTATGTCGATCAATTGCTGCCCAATGTCGAAGCCGGCCGCGCCGAAAGCGACCGTTCGGGTCAGGCTTTCGAGCGCATGATCGAGGTCAAGGTATCGTTCGATCCCGATGGCGACCGCGCACTGGAAGATTGCCGCAATTGGGCCGCCCTCTCGCTTTCCGCCGAGGAAAAGCACTCGGTGCAGGATGCCGAGGAAATGGAACGGCTCGCTGCCGCCCTCCCCATCGAGCGGGTGGCGAAGCGCTGGATCGTCTCGTCCGACCCCGACGAGCATGTCGCGGCCATCAAGACCTATATCGATTATGGCTTCGACCATCTGGTGTTCCACGCACCGGGCACCGACCAGAGCCGGTTCATCGACCTTTACGCCCGGGACATCCTGCCAAGGCTGCGCCAAATGGTCGGCAAAAATGCCTAGCGCCCCGCGATTGTCCGTCTGGGGCATGACCGGACTGCCCGAAATAAGGCCGGGCGATGATCTGGTGGCCCTGATCGCCGCTGCATCCGGTCGCCAGTCGGAGGCAGAGCACGATCTCGCCCTGCAAGCGGGAGACATCGTCGTCGTCACCTCCAAAATCGTCTCCAAATCCGAAGGCATGCAGGTGCCAGCCTCCGAGCGCGAACAGGCCATCGCCGCCGACACGGTGCGCGTTGTTGCCGAGCGGGTGCATCCCGGAGGCACTTTCCGCATTGTCGAAACCCGCCAGGGCCTGGTCATGGCTGCTGCCGGCATCGACATGTCCAACGTCCCCGAGGGCACCGCGCTGCGCCTGCCGGCCGACCCCGACGCGTCGGCCCGCGCCCTCTGCGCCGGGCTCCGTGAGGCACTCGGCGTCGAGATCGGCGTCATCATCACCGACACGATTGGCCGCGCCTGGCGCGTCGGCCAGACCGACATGGCCATCGGCGCCGCAGGCGTGCAATTGACCGACGATCTGCGTGGCGCCAATGACGCCAATGGCCGACCGCTTCACGTCACCCAGGCCGTGGTGGCCGACGAAATCGCCGGCGCCGCCGATCTGGTCAAGGGCAAGACCACTGGCATACCCGTGGCCGTGGTTCGCGGCCTTGCGCGTTTCGTGACCGATCTGGACACGCCCGGCGCCCGCAGCCTCACCCGCACCGGCGACGACGACATGTTCCGCTTCGGCTCCGCCGAAGCCTATCGCCTCGGCTATGAAGCGGCCCTGGCTGAAATCAACGCCAAAGCCAAGCAGCGTCAGGATTGATCCATGCGCATCCCTGCCCGCCTCCCCTCCGGCACTTTCTTCTCGCCAAAATCCGGCATGCGCGGCTATGGGGCTTTGGGATTCGCTGTCGCCACAATGCTTGTTCTCGCCCTGCCGGCGGAGGCTGCGACCACCTATCCCCTTGAGATCGACAATTGCGGCGTGACCGTCACCTTCGAGAAAGCGCCGGAGCGCGTGGTGACCATCAAGTCCACGGCAACGGAATTACTGCTCTCGCTTGGCCTTGCCGACAATGTTGTGGGCATCGGCTTTCAGGACGCCCCCCTGCCTGACAACCTGGCAACCGACCTGCCGGTGCTGGCCGAAAAGCTACCCAGCCAGGAAGTGGTACTCGAGGCTGAGCCCGATTTCATCTATGGCGGCTGGGAAAGCAATTTTTCCGCCGATGGCGCCGGAGAGCGACCCACGCTCGCCCAGCTTGGCGTCAATTCCTATGTCGCCCCCGCCGCCTGCCGATCCGTCGCCCCGCCCAAGCTGAGCTTCGACCACCTCTTCGCCGAGTTCGCGGAAATGGGTCTGATCTTCGACAGGAGCGAGGCCGCCGCCGACCTGATTGCCGCACAAAAAGCCATGCTCGCGGCACTAAATCCGGACACACGCGGGCTGACCGCGCTCTGGTATTCCTCGGGCACCAAGACGCCCTATGTCGGAGCGGGAAACAATGCCCCCGCCATGATCATGGAGGCACTCGGCCTCGCCAACATTTATGAAGATGTCGATGAAGGCTGGACCTCGGCCAGTTGGGAAGCCATCGTCGATGCCGATCCCGACGTGATCATCCTGGTCGATGCTGCGTGGAATTCCGCCGCGCAGAAGCAGAAATTGCTGGCGGAAAACCCGATCACCAGCAAGCTCGACGCCGTGATCCATCAACGATACCTGACCCTGCCCTTCCCCGCCGCCGAAGCGGGGGTGCGCAACGTTCCAGCAATCGTGGACATGGCGGGACAATTGGCGGATCTGAGCTTCGGGGAATAAGGCAATGCGCCATTGACCCGCCTCTCTCTGCCTCTGCTCATTATCCTCTTGATCCTCAGCGCCATAGCGGCGGTGACCTTCGGCCCGGCGGACATCACGCCTGGCGAAGTCTGGGCGGTGGTCATGCACCATCTGGGCGCGGTGGCTGACAGCCCCGTGTCCCGGCTGCGTGACGCCATTGTCTGGGAATTGCGCCTGCCCCGCGTCATCACCGCGCTTGGCGTCGGCGCCGGGTTGGCGCTCTGCGGCACGGTCATGCAGGCATTGACCCGCAATCCGCTGGCCGATCCCTACCTGCTCGGGCTCTCGTCGGGCGCGGCGCTTGGCGCCGTGCTCTTTCTTTTGGGTGGCTTTGCCCTGCTCATGCCGCTGGGCGCCTTCCTGGGAAGCTCCGGGGCCCTGGCGCTGGCTCTGCTGGTTGCCGGCCTGCTCGGTGGCGCCACGCCATCGCGCGCCATCCTCACCGGCATCTGCATTTCCGCCCTCGCCTCGGCCGCCACCTCCTTTCTCATCTTCTGGTCGGCGACGGGCGATTCCTACCGCGAAATCCTTTCCTGGCTATTGGGCTCGCTTTCCGGCTCCCTCTGGGCCGATGCCGGGCTCGTCTCCGCCGCGCTGATCGTGTGCACCCCCATCATCCTGGTTTCCGCCAGGGCGCTCGACGCCTTCGCCTTCGGCGACAATGCCGCCGCAGCGCTGGGCATTGATGTGAACCGGTTGCGCTGGACCCTCTTGGGCACGACCGCGCTGCTCACCGGCATCATGGTCGCCATCGGCGGAGCGATCGGCTTTGTAGGCCTGGTGGTCCCCCATGCCGTGCGGCTCGCCACCGGATCGCGCCATAGGGTGCTTCTGCCCCATGCCATGCTGGCCGGGGCCATTTTCATGCTCTGGACCGATACGGCGGCCCGCACCATGTTCGATCCGCGCGAATTGCCAGTGGGCATCATCACCGCCATGATCGGCGCACCGATCTTTCTGTTCGTCCTGCTGCGCTACCGGAGGATCACATGAGCCTTTCGGCGGAGAAGATTTCGGCCGCCAAGGGCGGCAAGCGCATTCTTTCCGATGTCAGCTTCACCGCGCCCCAATGGGCGATAACCGGCCTGATCGGTCCCAATGGTGCGGGCAAGTCCACCTTGCTCACCGCCCTGCTCGGGCTGACGCCGGCAACGGGAAGGGTCACGTTCGACGGTGAGGATCTATTGGCCATGCAACGGCGCGACCGCGCCCGCCTCACCGCCTTTGTGGAGCAATCGGCGACGACGGAAGAACGGATGAGTGTCACGGACGTCGTGGCCTTGGGGCGTATTCCGTTCCAGTCGGCCCTGGCCGCCGGCAGCACCCAAGACGACGACGCGCTCATCGCCGCCTGCCTCGCCGAAACCCGCATGTCCGCCTTTGCCACCCGCCGCTTCGACACTTTATCGGGAGGCGAACAACAGCGCGTCCACATCGCCCGGGCGCTGGCCCAGCAGCCGCGCCTCATGCTGCTCGATGAACCGACCAGCCATCTCGACATCAGCGCCCAGTTGCAGATGCTCGCCGTGTTGCGCCGCAAGGCCGATGCTGGCACGACTGTACTCATTGCCCTGCACGATCTCAATCTCGCATCCCGCTATTGCGACCATCTCGTCGTGCTTGACAAAGGGTCAGTCGTCGCTGCGGGTCCTCCCGCAACGATCATAACGCCAGCCCTGCTCCGCTCCGTCTATGGCGTCAGTGCGCGCCTTCTTTCCGATCCGGCTTCGGACCGGCCCCTCATTGTCTTCGGCGAAGCCGACCTCTCCATTTCTCCGCATAATCCCGATTGACAATCTCGCCCGGCCCGCCCAAAAATTTGATCGACTGGTCAAATTTCAACAGCATGGACCGGCGATGCGGAAACTGGTTTTCCGCCGAGGCCGTGCTCAGCCCAATGCAAGGGAGCGCAAGGTAACATGGAATTCGGGATCACCTTCAAGGGCTTTGTCGAGGCCGAGCGAGCCCGCTATCTGGTGCGTGCCGCCGAATATGCCGGCTTTTCCTATTGCTGGTTCTATGACAGCCACATTCTCTGGCGCGATTGCTACGCCGCCATCGCCATGTGCATGGAACATACCACCGACATGCGCTTCGGCCCGCTGGTGACCAATCCCGACGTGCGCGACTGGTCGGTCGCCGCCTCGATTTTCGGCTCGCTCTCCAAGCAATCGGGCGGCCGCTTCGACCTGGCCGTTGGCCGGGGCGACAGTTCCATGCGCGTCATGGGCAAGAAGCCGGCGCCGCTCAAGCGGGTGGCCGAATTCATCGACAAGACCAAGGCCATGGTGCGCGGCGAAGAAGTGTCCTATGGCGACATCCCGGCTTCGGTGAAATTCCCCTGGGCCGTCGGCCACGAAATGCCCAGCTGGATCGCCGCCTATGGTCCGCTGGCGCTGAAAACCGCCGGCGAAAGCGCCGATGGCGTGGTGTTGCAGATCGCCGATCCGGGCCTGTGCAAATGGTTCACCGACCAGTGCATCGACGCCGGCAAGGCGGTCGGCAAGGACATGTCGAACTATCGCTCCATGGCCGCAGCGCCCGCCTATTTCGGCGACAAGAAGCGCGCCACCGAGCACGTGAAATGGTTTCCCGCCATGGTGGGCAATCATGTGGCCGACATCGTCGAGAAATATGGCGCCGACAGCGACAAGGTGCCCGCCAGCCTTACCTCCTATATCGAGAAGCGCCGGGGCTACGATTATTCCAAGCACGGCCAGGCCGATAATCCCTATCTCGACTTCATCTCCGACGACGTGGTGGAAAGCTTCTGCGTATTGGGCGAACCTGAAGACCACATCGCCAAGATCCGCGAGCTGGAAAAAGCCGGCGTCACCCAGTTCAACATCTATCTCGATAGCGGCGACGAGGAAGAGATCATCGCGCGTTATGGCCGCGAGGTCATTCCCGCGTTTCAATAGTCCGAAGCGCCTGGCCTTCCAGGGCGCCGATGCGCTTGCTGGCGCTCGGCCAGGCGAGTTCCGTGGTGCGGGCAATCATGGCCTCTACCAGGGCCAGGACCGCGCCATTGGCGTCCCAGGTGCGCCCGGTTTCGGTCTGGCACGGCAGCACATGCCTGGCGTGCCGAGCCACCGGGCTCAGCCATTCATCGGTGATCAGCACGATATGGGCGCGCTTGCGGGCCAACTCGGCTGCGGTGAGGAGCAAGGCGTCGTCGTAGCGGCGCACGTCAAACAGGATCGCCAAATCACCCGGTCGCACATCGATCATCTGGTCGGCACGGGTCGCCATGCGGCCATCCAGCCGGCTGATGGCAGGCCGGACCAGCCGCAGATGCGCCTCGAGATAACCCGCTAGGTAATCGGTGAAACGCCCGCCAGCGAGATAGCAGTGCCCTTTGCCTTCCGCCAGTTTCTGGCAGACCGACTCAAATTCCCAATCGGGAATGAGATGCAATGTTGCACTGATGCGCTGGGCGGCCTGATTGAGAAAACCCGCGAGGAAACTGTCCTCCCCTTCCGGCACCGGCAGGAGCGCCGGACGTTCCAGCGGTGATTTCGAGCGCTCTTCGAGTTCCTCCCGCAAGGCGCGCTGAAAGTCGGGATAGGATTTGAACCCGAGCTGCGCCACGAAACGCACCACCGTCGCCGCACTGACGTCCGCGCCCGATGCGAATTCGGCCACCGGAGCCAACCCCAGCAGCGGATAATTACCCAACAGTCCGCGCGCGACCTTGCGCCCGGCGCCGGTCAGTTCGCCATGCAGGTCGTGAATGCGCGACGCAACGGTTTTTCCTTCCATTCGTCATTGAACCTCACATTTCAGCATTGACAGTTTTTGCATTTGTGGAACTACTGTTACAGAAATTAATCGCTCAGGCGTAGAGGGATAATGAGCGGCAATTCGGAAAAGGCAGCTCTGATCAGCAATGCACGGGGTCTATCGCCCTTCGTGCTGGTCTGCGATCACGCCTCCCGCCATATCCCCGAAAAATACGGTGACATGGGGCTGAGCGAAGCGGAGCGCCAAAGTCATATTGCCTGGGATCCCGGCGCGCTGGCCGTCAGCCGCGCATTGTCCAGCCTGCTCGACGCACCGCTGGTGGAATCGCGGATTTCCCGGCTGGTGATCGATGCCAATCGCGACCTCGACGCGCCGGACCTGATCTGGACGCTTTCGGAAGCCACCAGCATCGAGGCCAACAAGAACCTGCCGGCCGAAGAGCGGCAATTCCGCATCGAGCGCTATCACCGGCCCTATCACGACGCTATCGAAACAGTGTTGGGCGAGCGTCAGGCCGCCAGCCGCGAAACCATTCTGGTCTGCGTCCATTCCTTCACTCCGGTATTTCTCGGCAAGGCCCGTCCCTGGCCGATCGGGGTCATCCACGGCAAGGACGAGACGTTCACAAGGGCTCTGCGCGCGGCATTGGCCGCAGACGATCCCACGCTCAATATCGGCTGGAACGAGCCCTATGCCGCGCTCAACGGCGTGACGCTGACACTGGAAAAACACGGCGACGGCAGGGGACTTGCCGCCACCATGATTGAAATCCGCAATGATGAGATCGATGCGCCTCATGGAGTGGCGATGTGGGCCGGACGGCTTGCCCGCTGCCTCGAGGACGCCCGGCAGGCGATAGGGCAAGGATAGCAGGGCCATGTATACCAGCCTTCGACGAGGACAATGCCGATGCCGACTCTGATCAGGCTTTATGTCCATTACGTCGATCTGGTGAACCGCAAGATCGGCCGCGTCGCCATGTATCTGCTGTTCGTCATGGGCGGCATACAAATCTATTCGACATTCTCGCGCCTCATCACCGGCATGCCGGTCAACTGGGCGCTGGAGATGACCCAGTTTCTGCTTGCGACCTATTTCCTGGTGGGCGCCGCCTATTCGATGCAAGAAGGCGCCCATGTGCGCATGGATCTCTTCTATGGCGCGCTCAAGCCGAAGCGGCAGGCATTCGTCGATGTGTTCACCATCATCTTCGTGATCTTCTACCTTGCGGTCATGGTGCGCGGCGGCTGGTCCAGTACCGAATATGCCATCACCTACAACCAGAAAAATTACTCGGCCTGGTCGCCGCCCATGTGGCCGGTGAAGTCGCTGATGACGCTCGGAATTATTCTCATGCTGCTGCAGGCCATTTCCAACCTGTTCAAGGACATCGCCACGGCGATCGGGAAGCCGCTGACATGAGCCCGGAACTCATTACCATCTTCATGTTCGCCACCATGCTGGTGCTGATGGCCACCGGCCAGCGGGTCTTCGGCGTCATCGGCTTTGTCGGGTCGGCAGCGGCGCTCTGGCTCTGGGGCAATGGCGCGGCCGAAATGCCCTTCAATGCCGCCATCCAGGTGATGAACTGGTTCCCGCTGATCACCGTGCCCTTCTTCGTCTTCATGGGCTACATGCTCTCGGAAACTGGCATCGCCTCGAACCTTTACCGCATGTTCCATGTCTGGTTCGGCCCCATGCGCGGCGGCCTTGCCATCGGCACGGTCGGCCTCATGGTGCTGATTTCCTGCATGAACGGCCTCTCGGTCGCCGGCATGGCCATCGGCGCCACCGTCGCGCTGCCCGAATTGCTGCGGCGCGGCTATGACAAGATCATGGTCACCGGCGTCATCCAGGCCGGCTCTTCGCTGGGCATCCTCATTCCCCCGAGCGTGGTACTCGTGCTCTATGCCATGATCGCCCGCCAGCCGGTGCTGCAACTCTGGCTTGCCGGCATCATTCCCGGCCTGATGATGGCGGCGCTGTTTGCCCTCTACATCTATATCCGCTGCCGCATTCAGCCCGAACTCGCTCCGGCCCTGCCGGAAGAAGAACGTCGGGCGCTCTCGACGCGCGAAAAACTGGTGCTCCTGCGCGAGGGCCTGCTGCCCCTCGGCATTTTCGGTCTGATGATGGGGCTTTTCCTCACCGGCGTGACCAGCCTCGTTGAGAGTTCGGTCGTCGGCGCGCTGCTCGCCACCTTGGCCGCCATCGTTACTCGGCGGCTCAGCTGGAAAATCCTCGAAGCGGCCACGCGGAACACCTTGATGGTGTCGTGCATGTTCCTCTGGATCATCATGGCAGCGCTGTGCTTCTCGTCCGTCTATGACGGCTTGGGCGCCATCAAGGCTATCAGCAATCTGCTGCTCAATACCTGGGAACTCGACCCTTGGGGCATCATGATCGTCATGCTGCTGAGCTTTATCGTGCTGGGCATTTTCCTCGACGACACCGCCATGCTGGTCATCGTCGCGCCACTCTATATCCCGCTGGTGATCCAACTGGGCTTCAACCCGATCTGGTTCGGCATTCTCTACACCATCACCTGTCAGATCGCCTACATAACCCCGCCCTTCGGCTACAATCTCTTCCTCATGCGGGCCATGGCCCCGCCCGAGATCGGCCTAGTCGATATTTACCGCTCCATCTGGCCCTTCATGCTGCTGATGGTGCTGTCCATGATCATCATCATGATCTTCCCCGAAATCGCCCTCTGGCTGCCTCGCGTAGTGACGGGCCGCTGAGACAGCAAACAGCAAAGGAAACGATCGGACCGATTGCATGTGGGTTCAAACGCCGGGGCGAAAGCGCGGGAGCAAAGAATAAAAGCGCCGTCCCATCCATTTCATTGAACAAGGGAACGACTGAAATGAGCGAGAATACCAAGATCAACAAACGCGAATTCTTCAAGCGCGCCGGCCTTGCCACCGCCGGCGCAGTGGGTGCGACCGGCCTGGCCATGCCGCATGTCAAAGCCCAGGCCCCCATTCGCTGGCGCCTGCAGACCTATGCCGGCCCCGCTTTGGCAGAGCATGTGGTGGCCAATGCCGTCGAATGGTTCAACACCGCCGCCAACGGCGAAATGGAGATCGAACTCTACACCGCCGACCAATTGGTGCCGCATGGCGAATTGTTCCGCGCGGTGCAGCAGGGCACGATCGACGCCGCCCAGAGCGACGACGATTCCGCCGCCGCACCGGTCGATGTGAAAGTGTTCGGCGCATATTTCCCACTCGCTTCGCGCTATTCGCTCGACGTGCCCGCGCTCTGGCACTGGCGCGGCCTCAAGGAAATCTGGCAAGAGGCCTATGCCGAAATCCCCGATGTCACCTGGCTGTCCACCGGCGCCTGGGATCCGTGCAATTTCGGCACCACCAAGCCGATCAACTCGCTCGCTGATCTGCGCGGGCTGCGCATCTATACTTTCCCCACGGCGGGCCAGTTCCTCGGTCGCTACGGCGTGATTCCGGTTTCGCTGCCCTATGAAGATGTCGAGCCGGCGCTTCAGACCGGCGAACTCGATGGCATCTGCTGGTGCGGCACCACCGAGCTGCACACCGTCGGCTGGGCCAATGTGCTGAAATATTATCTGACCAATCCGCTCTCGGGCGCCTGGGCCGGTTCCTATTTCGTCAATACCAATCGCTGGAACGAGGTGCCGCCGCATCTTCAGCAGCTTTACCGGCTGATGATCGATTCCTCGCACTATTACCGCCAGCATTGGTACTGGGCCGGCGAAGCCAATTACCGCCTCAATGGCAACCTGCAATTGACCACCATCCCGCCCGCGGAGTGGAAGCAGGTGGAAGCGGACGCGGTGACCTTCTGGGACGAAATCGCCTCCCAGTCCGAACGCAGCGCCCGCGTGGTCGAGATCATCAAGAAATACAACCAGGACATGGAAGCGGCCGGGGCACCCTACCGCTACTAAAAAACCTCTCCCAGCCTGCCGGTCGCGTGCGCGCGGCCGGTTCCTACTGAACAGCCTGACCTTTGGAGATTTCGATGGCTGCCTATTCGCTTGAGCACCTGCGCGAGGACGTTGGGGCCGGCCGTATCGACACCGTATTGGTGGCCTTTCCCGACATGCAGGGGCGCCTGATCGGCAAGCGCTTTCATGCCGAGTTTTTTCTCGAAGGCGGCTTGGACGAAACCCATGGCTGCGACTATCTGCTTGCCGACGACATCGACATGGAGCCGGTCCCCGGCTATCAGGCGGCCAATTGGGGCAAGGGCTATGGCGATTTCGTCATCAAGCCCGATCTCGGCACGCTGATGAAATGCACCTGGCTCGAGGGCACAGCGCTGGTGCTGTGCGACGTCCTCGATCACCATCACGATCCGGTGCCGCACGCCCCGCGCAATGTGCTGAAGCGCCAGCTCGAGCGTCTCGCCGAAATGGGGCTGTCCGCCAATTTCGCCAGCGAACTCGAATTCTATCTCTTCGACGACAGCTTCCGGCAGGCCCATGAAAAAGGGTATCGGAACCTCGAGGCCGCCGGCTATTACATCGAGGATTACCACATCTTCCAGACCACCAAGGAAGAAAGTGTGATGCGCGCCCTGCGCAATCACCTCAACGCATCAGGCATTCCGGTCGAATGCTCCAAGGGCGAATGGGGTCCGGGCCAGGAAGAGATCAATGTGCGCTATGCCGAGGCCCTGAAAATGGCCGACCGGCACGTGATCATCAAGAACGCCACCAAGGAAATCGCCTTTGCTGAGGGCAAGTCGGTCACCTTCATGTCGAAATGGGCCTACGATCTGGCCGGCTCATCCAGCCATGTCCATATGTCGCTGGCCCGGTACGGCAGGAACCAGTTTGTCGGCGACACGGACGAATTGGGCATGTCCGACCTAATGAAGCATTTCATGGCCGGCCTGCTCACCTATGCCGGCGACATCACCTATTTCCTCGCGCCCTATATCAATTCCTACAAGCGCTTCCAGGCCGGCACTTTCGCACCGACCAAGGCGATCTGGAGCCGCGACAACCGCACGGCCGGTTTCCGCCTCTGCGGCGAAAATACCAAGGGCATCCGCGTCGAATGCCGGATTGGGGGGGCCGACCTCAATCCCTATCTGGCTTTCGCTGCCCTCTTGGCGGCGGGCCTCAAGGGCATCGAGGACAAGCTTGTGCTCGAACCCGTTTTCTCCGGCGACGCCTATTCCGGCGAGACGCTGCGCGAGGTCCACAAGACGTTGCGCGACGCCATCACCGCGCTGCGAAAATCCACGATGCTGGCAGAGGCCATGGGGGGCGATGTCGTCGCCCACTACGTACATACCGCCGAATGGGAACAGCTCGAATATGACCGCCGTGTCACCGACTGGGAGCGCCTGCGTGGTTTTGAGCGGTACTAGGTAAGGCACCGAAATCCAGTGCCGTCATTGCCAGGCTTGTCCCGGCAATCCAGACAGAACCCTCCATGCACGCGGCAGCATGGATTGCCCGGACAAGCCGGGCAATGACGATGGCTTGAATATCGAGGATCACATGACCGACACGGTCAACATCATTTCTCCCATTGACGCCAGCACCTATGCCAGCCGCAAGCTGGCCAGTGGTGAGGAGATCGCCTCGGCCACCGTCAGGGCCCGCGCAGCGCAGCGCGACTGGCGCAATGTGCCCGTGGCGGATCGCGTCCGTATCGTTGGCCGCATGGTCGATGAACTTCTCGCCATGAATGACGATATCGTGCCGGAACTGGCCTGGCAGATGGGACGCCCCATCCGCTTCGGCGGCGAAAAGCGCGGTGTCGAGGAACGCAGCCGTCACATGCTCACCATCGCCGCCGAGGCGTTGGCCCCGATGCAGCGGCCCGACAAAGCGGGCTTTACCCGCAGCATCATTCGCGAGCCGCTGGGCCTCGTTCTCGTCGTCGCGCCGTGGAACTATCCCTTCCTCACCGCCGCCAATTCCATCATTCCCGGCCTCGTCGCCGGCAATGCGGTGCTGCTCAAACATGCCAGCCAGACCTTGCTGGCGGGGGAGCGCTTCGCCGAAGCCGCGAAGCGTGCCGGCCTGCCCGCCGGGCTGTTCCAGAACCTCGTCACGGGCCATGCCGATACCGAAAAACTGATCGGCTCGGGCCAGATCGACCATATCAACTTCACCGGCTCCGTAGAGGGCGGGCGCCGCATCGAAATAGCCGCCGCTGGCACCTTTGCCAGTCTTGGCCTTGAACTGGGCGGCAAGGACCCTGCCTATGTGCGCGCCGATGCCGATCTCGACAATGCCGCCGAAAATCTCGCCGATGGCAGCTTCTTCAATTCCGGACAATCCTGCTGCGGTGTCGAGCGCATCTATGTGCACGAAAGCGCCTATGACGACTTTGTCGAGCGCTTCATCGCCCATGCCAAAACTTGGACGCTGGGCGATCCGCGCGATCCCGAAACCATTGTCGGCCCAATGGCGCGCGGCAACTTCGCCGATCATGTGCGTCAGCAAACCGCAGAGGCAGTTCGCGCCGGGGCACAGCGCCATCTCAACGGTAGCCATGCCAAGGACGTCGCCGGCTCCCCATGGCTCGCGCCCGAAGTGCTGACTGGCGTCAACCACCAGATGAGCGTCATGCGCGAGGAAAGCTTCGGCCCCGTGGTCGGCATCATGAAAGTGGCCGACGATACCGAAGCCATCACCTTAATGAATGACAGTCCCTATGGCCTGACCGCCTCGATCTGGACCGCCGATCTGGACCAGGCCGCACGCATCGGCGCCGAAGTCGAAACCGGCACGATTTTCGCCAATCGCTGCGATTATCTCGATCCCGCCCTCGTCTGGACCGGGGTCAAGGATACTGGCAAGGGCGGAGCGCTCAGCGAGATCGGCTATCACAACCTGACGCAGCCCAAGAGCTTTCATTTGAAGCATCTCTAGGCACAAAAACCTGAGCACACGCGATCGTCACCCCGGCGAAGGCCGGGGCCCATCCTGAAATCGCGAGATGGATCCCGGCCTTCGTCAGGATGACATCCAGCGGGTGGGGTAAATTGAAGGACTAAACCGCCATGAGCAAAGCCAATTGGAATTATCCCACCGCCGTCAAATTCGGTCCCGGCCGTATCGCCGAACTGCCCGATACCCTCAAATCGGCGGGTATTACCAAGCCCCTGCTGGTCACCGATGCCGGCCTCGCCGCCCTGCCGGTGACACAGAATACGCTTGCCCTGTTGCGCGATGCGGGGATCGAGGCTGGTCTCTTCGCCGAGGTGAAACCCAATCCCATCTCCGCCAATGTCGAAGCCGGCATCAAAGTGCTGCGCGAGGGCGGTTATGATGGGGTGATTGCCTTTGGCGGCGGCTCGGGCCTCGATACGGCCAAGGTTATCGCCTTTATGGCCGGGCAGACGCGGCCGATGTGGGATTTCGAGGATATTGGCGATTGGTGGACCCGTGCCGATCCAAAGGGCATCCTGCCGATCATCGCTGTGCCGACCACGGCCGGAACGGGCTCGGAGGTGGGCCGCGCCGGCGTCATCACCGACGAGACGTCCCATACCAAGAAGGTGATCTTCCATCCCCTGATGATGCCGAAAGTGGTCATCGCCGATCCCGAACTGACGATTGGCATGCCGCGCTTCATTACTATCGGCACCGGCATGGACGCGCTGGCCCATTGCCTCGAAGCCTATTGCGCTCCCGGCTACCATCCCATGGCCGACGGCATCGCCGTCGAAGGCATCAGGCTCGTCTTCGAAAACCTGCCCAAGGTCGCCGCCGACCCCAGCAACATCGAGGCGCGCGGCCATATGATGAGCGCCGCCGCCATGGGCGCGACCGCCTTCCAGAAAGGGCTTGGCGCCATCCACGCCCTCAGTCACCCGGTCGGCGCGCTCTATGACACCCATCACGGGATGACCAATGCGGTCTTCATGCCCTATGTGCTGGTGGTCAATCGTCCCGCCATCGAGGAGCGCATCCAGCGCCTTGCCGCCTATATTGGCCTCAAGCCCAGCTTCGACGCCTTTCTCGAAAAGGTGGTCAAACTGCGCGCCGATCTCGGCGTGCCGCACAATCTCAAGGATTTCGGCGTTGATGACACCCGACGTGACCTGATCGGCGACAAGGCTATCGTCGATCCCACCGCCGGCGGCAATCCGCTCGAATTGACCCGGGAGCGAGCGCTGGAAATGTTCGACCGAGCCATGACGGGGCGGCTATAGCCGCCCCCTATCTTTGGGCGCAGGTCAGCGGAAAAACCGGCCGATCTCGGCGAAGAGCCGCAGGTCTTCCAGTGAATCTTCGAGGCTTGTTTTGACCGGCTGGCCCTCGGCAATGCTGCCGTAAAAGGCGGAAAGTTCGACGCGGAACGGATCTTCATAGACCGGCCCGATCACTTCCGTCCCCGTATCGGTGTCGGTGGAGGTGGTGATTTCCAGCCGCGTCGGCAGGTTGCGGATATAGGGCGTGTCATAATTCATCTTGAAATGCTGCGTCTGGGTCAGCACTTCGATACCAGCATCAAACCGGGACACATCATCGATCACTGCCTCATAGAGCGCGGTGAAATGCCCGTAGTCAAAAAGGGCAATGACCGTTTCGCCCTTGTGCTGAGCTGCATAGCGCACCCCCCTGGGCGTGCCGAGCAGATCGCGCATGGCCGAGATGCTGTGCGAACTGAGGCCTGTCAGCACCTGATAGGCGCGCAGGGCATCGGGCGGGCAATCCTCGCCCATCACCGAACGTTGCATGGCCAGGGTGCGGGCGCGACCATCGGCGATCAATTCGGCGGGGATATCGCTGGGCTTGAACACGTTGCGCGTCTGCGCCACGAAGAACGGCGCCTCGCGGATGATGTCGCGCACCCGCACATGGCGGATAATGTCGAGCGCCGGCAGACGCTTCTTGAGTTCGAGAAAAGGCCGCGAGAAGCGCCGCATATAGCCCACAAAGACCACCTGCCCTTCCCGACGCGGCAGGGCGAGCAGCGGCTCAAGCTGGGCTGTGGTGAGGCAGACGGGCTTTTCGATGAAGACATGCTTGCCCGAACGGATGGCCTTTTCCAGCAGGTCCGCATGGAGGTGATCCGGGGTCAGGATGAACACCGCGTCCAGGTTGGGGTCGGCGATCAGCGCTTCGGCACCGCCATGCCGCACCGGCACACCATAGCGTTTGGCGACATGATCCATGAGACTGGGCGACACATCGGCAATGGCGGCAATGGCGAAGCGCGCATCGTCGGCCAATAGCGGCAGATGCATGAGCTGGGCGACTTCGCCGAGGCCGATCAGGCCGACCTTGAGAGGCATGGTCACGACTTAATTCCGTTCATATAGGCAAAATTTCGAGAAGCCAGTTGCAGCGGGGTCTCGGCGGCATCTGCGGCGACGTCCTGTTCGACCACGATGGGGCCGGCAAAACCGCGATCGGCCAGAAGCTGCATGACCGCCTGAATATCGACCGCGCCATCGGGTAGCGGGCACATGATGCCGGCGCCATAGGAGGCGGCGATGGAGATTTCGCCCGCCAACACCCGCGCCCGTACTGCCGGATCGACATTCTTGAGGTGCATGTAGGCGATGCGGGAGAAAACCTTTGCCATATAGGCCAGCGGATCTTGATCCCAGAAGGCGTGGTGGCCGGTATCGAAGCAAAGGTCTATCTCGGTTTCGGCCAGCAGCCGGTCGATCTGGATCTCTTTTTCTATCGCCGTGCCCACATGGGGGTGAAAACTGAGCTTGAGGCCATATTCGCCTTCGACCAGCTTCTGCGCGTCGCGCACCATGGAAACGAGACCCGTCCAACCGGCTGCGTCAAGGACGCCTTCCTGCCCCTTGGGATAGACATTGCTCTCATCCATGATGACGAGATGGTTCGCTCCCAGCGAGACTAGGAGGCTGGACAGCTCGCGCAGGGTCACGAGAAAAGCGGAAGCGGAGGCACCATCGCTCAATGTGTGCACATGGGTGGCGCCGATCAGGGTCAGGTTACGGCGCGCCAGTTCATCGCTGAGCCGGGCTGCATCCTTGGGCAGGAAACCGAACGGACCCAATTCGGTGCCGCGATAGCCCGCCGCGGACACTTCATCGAGATATTGAGACCAGCTATAGCGGTTGCCGGTCGGATAATTGATGCCCCAGGAACAGGGCGCATTGGCGATGAGCATGATCAGGCCTCACTATAAACAGGATTGCTCAGCGCCCGCCGAATGGGCTGGCTGCCGATATCGGCTTCGCGCAATTGCCAGGGCAGCTCCGCCCCCCCGAGCAGCGTGGCCAAGTCCGAAAGAATGCGGCTGCGGCTGGCGTCACCGGCAATGATTTCGGCGCGGACAAAGCCTTTCGGCACGACGGGAATGTCGGCGGCAAAGTTGTCACCATCTATGTCGAGGCGCGCGATCTCGCCGGTCGCGTCAACGAGGGCAAGCAGGTCGCCCCCAGCGCCACGCGCAATGACGGACACGGTGCGGATCGCGCCGGTGGTCGCGCCCATCACCGCACCATTGGCTCTGATTTCCAGATGCGGCCCGCTGGGGCTCTCGGTGATGTAGCCATGACCCGATTTCATCGCCGCCAGTACGGCGTCCTCGGACAGCTCCGGTAGGTAGAACACGCTGGTCGGCCGCGCCAGGACCAGCGGCCCCTCGGGCTGCAGCGTGGCGGGCTGGTGGAAATCCGAACCGCCAATGGCCGCGAGCTTCATGCCCGACGCCAGCCGCGACTGCCAGCGCTCCAACGCGATCCAGTTCCAGGCCAGCCAGGTGGATTGCCAGACCTCCTGGCAATCGGCGGCGGGGAAATCGTAATCCCAGGGAATGGTGGGCTTGTCGTGATTGATGGACAGGAGCCCGCCCCTGGCATGCACCATTTCAGCCAGCGTGTGCGCGTCCGAGGGCCGGGTCATGCGGAAATCGATCCACTGATCCACGCCATAGACATTGGCATGGCCTTCGGCGGTTGTGACCTCCATGGCCCGGATAAACACCAGGTCCGGCGAGGAATTGGGATGAAAATATCGCCGCTGGGTGATGGTATTGTGATCGGCAATGGCGAGGAAATCGAGCCCGGCCTGCCTTGCCGCTGCATGCAGCACTTCCGGCGCGCCACGTGCATCGGAATGAAAGGTGTGGCAATGCAGGTCGCCCCGATACCAGCCAGCTCCTCGGCGCACCGGAAAGGTGCGCTCAGGCTGGCTGGCAATGGCGCGTGGCGATGCGTCCAGCTCTATCGTGACGGTGACATCGGTACCAGATTCCGGGATTTTATAGAGCCCCAGAATGACATTCCAGGTGCCGGGCACAATGTCCCCATGGACATAGCCCGGCGTGGCATCGTCCGTGGCGATGAAATAGCTGTCCCGCGCGCCCCCGCTCCAGCCCCGGAAGCCATCCTGTGTCGGATACCCGGTGTCGCGTGGATCGAAGGCTCCCAGATCGATGACACAATCCTCGGCCTTGGCGTAGGCGAGGGTCACATCGATGCGGGTCGTGCCCGCAGGAACCTCATAGGGAACATAGAAATAGGGGTTTGCGGCTTGGTCGGCGCGAGCGATGTGGGTTTTGATGATGGTCATTTTTTCAGCATTCTGGCGCTTCGAGCTCTCCCCCAAGGGGAGAGAAAAAGGCGATAGCTATTCCCCCAGGGCCGGAATACGCAGGCCCTTGCTGTCGAACAGATGCACGTGTTCGGCCGTAAAGCTCAGCGTCACCGCCTCGTCCAGTTCGAGGTGATCATCGGTGAAGATACGGGCGGTGACGCGCGCACCCTCGCCGCGATCCACGGTGACAAGGCTTTCGGGGCCCATATTTTCATTGGCAAAGAGCGGCGCCGAGATGGTGTTGGCAGCGCCGGGCTTGGCAATGTCGAGATGTTCGGGGCGCACGCCCAGCGTGAGATTGCCTCCAGCCGACAGCGCCTTGCCGATAGCGTCGCTCATCTCCAGGCCGGCAATGACCAGACCCTCGGCCTTGAGCAGCAGCTTGCCATCGCCCTGGCTGGCTTCGACTTCGACCAGGTTCATCGGCGGATTGCCGACAAAATTGGCGACAAACGTAGTGGCGGGGCGGCGATAGATCTCGATGGGCGAGGCATATTGCACGATCCGGCCCTGATCCATCACGGCGATGCGCGTGGCCAGGGCCATGGCTTCGGCCTGGTCATGGGTGACGTAAACGGCGGTCATGCCCATGTCACGCTGCAGGTGATTGAGAAAGCCGCGCGCTTCCAGACGCAGCTTGGCATCGAGATTGGAGAGCGGCTCGTCGAAAAGATAGGTGCGTGCCGGGTAGACTAGCGCGCGCGCCAGCGAGGTGCGCTGCTGCTGCCCGCCGGAAATCTGGCTCGGCAGCCGGTCCATGAGGTGACCGATCTTGAGCACATCGGCCACCTCCTTTGCGCGGCCGTGGCGCTTCTCGACCGCCTCGCCGCGCACCTTGAGCGGATAGGCGATATTGTCGGCCAGGTTCATATGCGGATAAAGCGCATAATCCTGGAACACCATGGCGATGTTGCGGTCCTTGGGGTGGAGATGGGTGACATCTTCGCCGCCGATCAGAATCTGTCCGGAAGTTGGCGTTTCCAGACCCGCGATCATTCGTAGCGAAGTGGTCTTGCCGCAGCCGGAGGGGCCGAGCAGGCAGATAAATTCCCCGTCGCCGATGTCGAAGCTGACATCGGATACCGCCGTAAACTCGCCGAAGCTCTTGGTGACGTTCCTGAATTCAACAGATGCCATGAGATTTTACGCCTTGATGCCGCCGAAGAACCGGAAGCCGAACTTCCAGCTGACGAAGAGATAAAGTGCCACGACGGGCAGCGAATAGATGAGGGAATAGGCCGCCAGCAGCGTTACCACCGGGGTGCCGGCTTCCGAATAGAAGGAATAGATGGCCACGGCTGCCGGCATGTTCGCCGAACTGCGCAGCAGGATGAAGGGGATGAGGAAGCTGCCCCAGATATTGACGAAGCTCCACACCACGATGACCACGATGCCGGGCCGGATCACTGGCAGGGCCACGTCGAAGAAGGCCTGCACCGGTGACGCCCCGGCCACCATGGCGCTTTCCTCGTAGGATTTGGGAATGCCGTCGATGAAGTCGCGCAGGATGAACATGGCGGTGGGCAGAAGCCCGCCGGCAAAGGTCAGGATCACCGCAAGATGGGTATCCATCAGCCCGGCTGCCGAAATGATGAGAAAGATAGGCACCATGGCCGCCGAGCCAGAAACGACCGAGGAAAAGAGCAGAAGGATATAGGTTACCGCGCCCTTGCCGGGAATGGACGAGCGCGACAGCGCATAGGCCGCGAGCGTCGCCGCGCCTGCCACCAGCACCACGCCGCCAGCCGCCTGGATGAAGCTGTTCCACAGCGCCTGCATCGCAAAGGAATTGCCGAACACGGTGGCAAAATTGGACAAAGTCCACGGCTCGGGCAGCGCCAGGCCCAGTTCGGCCCGCGCGTTGAACGGGGCGAAGATGAACCAGAGCAGCGGCAGCGCGAAAATGATGCCGATAATGGTGGCCAGGGCCGAAAAGGCGATGCGGCCAAAAAGAGCGGGAAAGGTCAGCTTCATGGCTTTGTCCTCAGGTCTTCGGCGCTTTTTTCTTGCGGCCTATGCTTAAATAGACCAGCGCGAAAGCGAGGTTGATCAGCATCATGATGACGCCGACGGCTGCGCCCTTGCCGAACTGGAAGTCCTGGAAGGCCACGCGGTAATTGTAGATCGAGACCAGTTCCGTCTTGTAGCTCGGACCGCCATTGGTAAGCAGGAACGGGGTGAAGGTGTTGAAGGTCCACATGGTGATGAGGATGAGGTCGGTGACGATATGCCCGCGAATGAGCGGCAGGCCGATGTCGCGGAATTTCTGCCATGACGACGCCCCAGCCACGTCCGCCGCCTGGAAATAGCTGGGCGGAATGGATGAGAAGGCGGAATTGAACAGCATCATCGAGAAGGCCGCGCCGCGCCAGGTATTGAACACCACGATCACCCAGAACGGGGAATCCAGCAGATAATCGCCAGGCGGGAAGCCGATGGAGGTGAGGATCATGTTGAGCGTGCCGGCATCGCGGTCGAGGAAGGCGAACCAGGCGAAGCCGATCACCACTTCGGGCAATATCCAGGCGGCGATGACGAAGGTTTCCACCATCCGCTTGATGGTCGGCGGCACGGTCTGGATCAGCCAGGCCAGCAGCAGGCCCAATAGCGCCTGGCCGATCAGGGCCGAAGCCAGAACGAATTGGGTGGTGAGGATCAGCGAAAAGCCGAATTGGCCGCGCTGGAAGAAGGTCGCGGGATCGAACAGCGCCAGATAATTGGCCAGGCCGACAAATTCGGGATTGAGCGCGGTGCGGCCCAGCAGCGTGCGATTGGTGAAAGAAACGAAAATCACCCAGAAGAACGGCACGATGACAAAGACCGAGACCAGTAGGCCCGCGGGCGTGAGGAAGGCGGCGCCAGCGCGGGAGGACAACAGAGCGAAATTTCGGACCTTGCGCTTGGGGGATGTGGCGATGGGTTCGGTGGTCATAGTGCCTCGATCCTGTTCCGCTCCCCCTTGAGGGGAGGGGCTAGGGGTGGGGGTGCCGGCATTGCCACAACCCACATGCATCTGGAGTGTCCGTCACCCCACCCTGCCTGATGCAACGAACTTGGCAAACGCTGAGCCGTATCTCGCTTCCCTCCCCTCAGGAGGAAAGGTTGGGCCGGTGGGTGCGGATATTTGGCGAAGCGCCCGGCGCCCCCGAAGGAACGCCGGGCACACGAGGGAGCTAAAGCAGGCTTACCGTATTGTCCTCGCCGACAATGGCAATGACGGCGGACTTGTACTGGGCCATGGCGTCTTCGGGCGAAAGTTCGCCGGAGACGACGGCCTCGGTCATGCGCTGGATTTCCTGGCTGACCGAATTGTAGTTGGCATTGTTCGGACGCGCGGTGGTCAGCGGCAGCAAGGTCTGGCTGGTTTCGGTCAGGAACGGGTTGTTCGGGATCGGAACGTCCGAACGCGAGCGGATGCCCGGCTGGTAGCCCTGGAACGCGGTCATCTGTTCCTGGCTCATCATGAAGGAGAGGAACTTCCAGGCTTCCTGCGGACTATCGGTGTTCGGATTGATCACATAACCCGTACCGCCCGAGATCGACACGAAGTCCTGGCCGCGAATGCCTTCGCCCGGAGCCTGGGCCGGCATCTTGACCCAGGTCATGTTGGTATCGCGATCCTTGACCTCGAATTCGGCGCCCGGAGCGGTGACCGAACGGTAGAACCAGTCGCCTTCCACCAGCAGCGCGGTCTTGCCGTCGCGGAAATTGGCGAAGGAGCGGTTGCGACCATCAGCCAGAAGCTGAGCGCGCTGGTCGCCCAGGGCCTCATCGACATAGATGGTCTTGTAGAGGTTGAGAACGTCAAGAATGCCCTGGCTGGACACGATGAACTTGCCATCGTCATTGGTGACGCCTTCGCCCGTCCCGAGCAGCGCCATCCAATAGCCCTGCATGGTGGTGGCTTCGCCCATGGCAACACCGGCATTGAGCTGGAGCGGCGATTCAACGCCGGCTTCCTTGAGCTTGCGCGCGGCTTCGAGCACGTCATCCCAGGATCCAGGCTGCCAGTCGGCGGCAATTCCGGCTTTTTCCAGAAGATCGGCGCGCGCGAACAGCATGCGCACGTCGGTGCCCAGGCCCACGCCATAGGTCTCGCCATCATAGGAGAGAATGGAGCGAATGCCCGGGGAGATGTGGTTCCAGCCTTCCCAATTGGCGTAATTGTCGCCGATGAGATCGTCGAGAGACTTCAGCAGGCCGCCTTCGGCGAAGGACGGGATGAGGAAGCCGTCAAAGCCGGAAATGTCAGGGCCGGCGCCGGTCGAGAAATCGAGCGCGAGCTGCTGGGTCAACTGGGCGTCTTCGCCGCCGAACTGGTTGAGAGTGACATTGATGTCAGGATTGGCTTTTTCGAAAGCAGGAATGACGCTTTCCTCGATCCACTGCGCGGTCGCGCTGTTCACGCCGCCAATGACACAGCGGCAGGTGATATCGAGATCGACGGCAAAAGACGGGGTCGCAAGCGCCGTGGCGCCGACAAGACCAAGCGCAAGGCTGCGCAGACGATTGCTCATGGCAATACCTCCCAAATTTGGCTCCGAATTCTCCGGTAGCCAGCGTTGGTCTGCGGTCTGGATCATCTCCCCTATGCCGCAGACCCGATCAGAATGAACACGTTTTCATATTTCGTCAATGCGGAGAATTCGCTGACGAACGCGACGACTGTCAGATGACCCGCCCCAGATGCCAGTTTTTCACGACGCCTCAATGACAATCCACAGACCGAATTGCGCGGCACCGCCCGCAGCGTCAGCTTGACATCAGCGCCCGATAGCGGCAACAAATTGAACACGCTTTCATCCTTTTCGGATGATCAGGAGACGCATTTTGAGTGAGGTGGAACCGGTTTTGCGGGGACGGGCGACTGCCGAAATGGTAGCTGCGCGCGCGAAAGTTTCGCGCGTGGCCGTGTCGCGCGCCTTCAACCCCCACACCTCGCTCAAACCCGAAAAACGCGAGTTGATCCTCAGGATCGCCGAGGAATTGAACTATAGTCCGGACCGGGCCGCACGGGCGCTGGTCAGCGGGCGCTCGCACCTGATTGGCGTCATCGTCCCCGATGTGTGCAGCCATTGGGAAAGCCAGGAAATCGACGCCCTGACCACCGCATTGCAGGATGAAGGCTTTGCGACGCTGCTGTTCAAGACCCGCACCGACTACAGCATGGACGAACGGCTTCTGACCTATATGCGCGGGTTCAATCCCGATTCGGTTATCGCCTTCGTGGAGAATGTGCAGCCCGAAACGCTGGTGCGCTTCCTGGGGAACGCCGTCCCTATCTACATGCACTATCCCCATCCGGGCGACCCGTCGCCGCCCGATTTCCCGTTATATGATCGGCTCAATGTGCTGCAGCGCGATGGCATCGAACAGGCGGTCGCCTTGTTGCAGGGCTATGGTGCAAAGAAAATTGCTTACCTCTCGGGCTCGGACCAGTCGGAAGGCAATCTGTCGCGCGAAAAAATGCTGCGGCTGATCATGAGTGAGCGCGGCCTGGAGCCGCCTATCGTGGCACGCGGCGATTTCAGCTACGAAATGGCCTATGGTTCGATCATCGATCTGTTCCGCCTGCACGGTGGTGCGGACGCGATCTTTGCCGCCAATGACGTGGGCGCCTTCGGTGCCCTGGACGCCCTGCGTCACGAATTGGGGCTGCGTGTGCCCGAGGACGTCAAGGTCGTTGGCTTCGACGACATCGCCCAATCGCACTGGAAAAGCTACGACCTGACCACCGTCAAGTTCGATCTGGACGAACGCATTCGCGCGCTGGTTCGGCTGATCCTGCGCCGCCTCAATGAGCCGGACGCTCCCGCCCTTGAGGAAATAATCAACACCCGCCTCGTCGTGCGCAGCACGGTGGGGTGAACGGACTTCTTATGACCAGGCAGATTCATCTCGTTTTCAAGACCCATCTCGATATCGGGTTCACCGATCACGCCGCGCGTGTGCGCCGGCAATATCACGACCTCTTCATCCCCCAGGCCATCGCCACCGGGACGCATTTCTACCATGAAAATCCTGAAAAGCCGGCCTTCATCTGGACGACGGGGGCCTGGCTCATCTGGGATCATCTCCAGTCCCAGGACGCCGAGCGGGTCAGAAACCTGGAACAGGCAATAGAGCGCGGCCTCATCACCTGGCACGCCCTGCCCTTCACTACCCATACCGAATTGATGTCCCCTGCCCTGTTCCGCGCCGGGCTCACATTCTCGCAGGAACTCGACAAGAGATTTGGTCGCAAGACCAGCGCCGCCAAGATGACCGACGTGCCCGGCCACACATTGGGTATGGTGCCGCTCCTGGCCGAAGCGGGCGTCAATTTCCTGCATCTGGGCGTCAATACTGCAAGCCCCGTTCCCGATGTGCCGCCCATTTTCCGCTGGCAGGCGCCGGGCGGCGAGGAAATCGTCGTCATGTATCAGGCGTCCTATGGCGCGACGGATTTTCCGGCCGGCCCCGATATCGGCCTCAGCTTCGCCCATACCAATGACAATATCGGGCCGCAAAGCGTCGGCCAGACGGTGGAGGCGCTACGGCTGATCGGCCACCAGAACCCGGACGCCGACATCTTCGCCTCGACGCTCGATGCCTTCGGCGCGCAAATGTGGGCACGCCGCGAGCATTTCCCGATCATCACCGACGAAATCGGCGATAGCTGGATCCACGGCACCGCCAGCGATCCGCAAAAACTGGCGCATTTCCGCGCCTTACAGCGGCTCCATGATGGCTGGGAGCCGAACGATGCCCGCCGCGCTTTTGCCCGCGGCCTGACCCAGATCGCGGAACACACCTGGGGCGTGG
Source organism: Devosia faecipullorum (assembly GCF_015158295.1). Taxonomy (GTDB): domain Bacteria; phylum Pseudomonadota; class Alphaproteobacteria; order Rhizobiales; family Devosiaceae; genus Devosia; species Devosia faecipullorum. The sequence continues at coordinate 1,163,413 of NZ_JACDXV010000001.1, forward strand.
ACATCAAGACTTATCTGCGCGATGAGGTGGCCTGGGATCGGCCCGATTTCGAGCGGGCGCGCAAGACCGACTACCGCTTCGCCTATACCGAGCAATCCTGGGCCGAGCAGCGCGCCTATATCGACGCCGCATGCGCACAATTGGATGCCGGCGATCGCGCGGCCGCAAACGGGGCCATGGACGCAGCCGCTTCTCCGTCCCCCGCCGAGGTCGACGCCGCCACAACCAGCCTTCGCCATCACGGCTGGATGGCTGAGCTCGATCCGGCCAGCGGCGGCATTGCTGCAATCACCACGCCAAATGGCGCCCGCATCGGCGGCAGGGACGGCCTGCTTTTCGGCTTCAGCCATGAAAGTTACGACTGGGCCGAGTTGCAGAAGCATCTCGACAGCTATCTCCAGCACCGCGAAGAATGGGCCATTCTCGACCACAACAAGCCCGGCCTCGGCAAAGCCCGAACCGCGCGGACAGCAAGCTCTTCGCCTGTTTTTTTGGGGACGGCAGCAGACCGGACCAGCATTTCTCGCCTGCCGGAATTGGGCCATGCCGAACTTGGCGCGCCGCGGAGTTGCGAGATCAGTCTTTGTGGGCTCGATGCCGATCGTGCCGAGCTGACCCTCGTGCTGCGCGGCAAGCCGGCCAATCGCATGCCGGAAGCCGGTTTTTTCAGTTTCACGCCAGAAAGAACCAATGGCTGGCGCCTGCAGAAAATGGGGCTTTGGCATGACAGCCGGGCGATTGTGCGCCGGGGTGGCGGCCAATTGCAGGCCGTCGAAGCGGTTGAGGCTGTTGAGGTTTTTGCCGGATCGCAGGATCTGCGCCTGACCCTGATCGACGCGGCGCTGGTCGCCCCTGCGTCCTCGCCCTTCATGCAATTTCAGCCCGAACGCCCGGATTTCTCCCAAGGTCTTCGGGTCAATCTCTACAACAACAAATGGGGCACGAACTTCCCCATGTGGTGGGAAGGCGACGTGAAATTCCGCTTCATTCTGACCCTGAGGACCACGTGACGCCTGGGAAATTGCCGACAATTATTGGCAATTTCTCAGCGTTGCGGCCCTCATTTCCGGCAGTTGAAGCGTCTTGGTCAACAGACTGCTAACGTTGAGCGCCCCGGCTGGCAAACGTCGTAGACGTCACCCCCGGGCAGCGCCAAAAGGCGGCTCGCCATGTCCTGTTTCAGCCATTCGAGACGCTCATCTTCCGCTGCCATTCTGTCGGCCTCGCGGCCAAGGGCGATGAATTCGTCGCACACGATCCCTTCGCCGATACGCAACCGAGCTTCGACGCCGCGCCAGGAAAATTTGAAGTCAGAGCCACTGACGCCCAGACAACGAAACCCCATTGGCTCTCGCCGACCAGAAAGGTCTGTGCGGGTGGCGGAAATCGATCGTGCCGGCATTGGGCCAGATCGCCCGCGCCTCACTATTCAGCAGGGGTTTCGAGCCTGGCATTGCGCGCCCACTGGCGCTTGTAGGGCACCCACCCGGATGGCGCCACATCGTCCTTGAGCGCCATACGGGCCTACAATGCGGCTCGCACGAGGCGCCATTGGCCGCTATCGCCATCGACGACCTTGCCGTCCTGCCTGAGCTTGAGCAAATGCGCCTCGACAATGCCCCGCCCGGCTGAAAAAGTCTCGTCTTCCTGCGGGTAGAATTGCGCCGTCAACCCATCGAGCGTGGCGCTGGCCAAGGCCAGCCGCGCGAGAATTTTCTGCTCACGATGGCGGCGGCGGGCCAGCAGATCGGCCAGCCGCGCCGCGGGGCTGATGACGGGCGGGCCATGGCCGGGAAGATAGAGGCTTTCGCGGCGGCGCTGCAGCTTTTCAATGCTGGCCATGTAATCGGCCATGTCGCCATGCGGCGGCCTGACCAGCGAACTGGCCCAGTCCATGACATGATCACCGCTGAAGAGGATCGCCCCGGACCAGGAAAAGCACAGGTGATCGCGGGCATGGCCCGGCGTGAAAACCGCCGTCAGCGATCCCACGCGATCCCCGTCGCCAAGCCCGATGTCGGGGGTGAATTCCCGCACCATCGGCTGGCGATAGCCATAGACCGGAGCCCCCGTCCGCGCCGAGAGGGCCCGGGCCGCGCCGGCATGGTCCAGATGGGTATGGGTGTTGAGAATACGGCGAATGGGCCCGCCGGCCTGGGTCAGAATGGCGTCGACATGCTCCTCGAGCGCCGGCCCCGCATCGATTACGGTCATGCCGTCCGGTTCGCGGAGGAAATATGTATTGGTCCCGTCATGGGTGCCCGGCCCGCCATTGGGTGCAACCAGCCGCCCGATCCGGGCAATGATCGTTTCGATCCGTCTCATCATCGGCCCTGGCGCGGCGCCCTTTCGGTGGCTGTCCGTCGTCAGATCATTTGGCGCAGTTTGGGTCTTGGATTAGCGGAGTATCGGCCTCGTCTTTGGGTTGATGTTATGCGGCGAGCTTGCGGTGCTGCAAGCGCCGATGCTGGATGGTTTGTCGTT
>NZ_JACDXV010000002.1:0-250000 GCF_015158295.1 Devosia faecipullorum
CGGAAAAACCCAGCTGGAAGTTCGAGACGGGTGCAGAACCCGTATTGGTCAGCTCGATCCCATAGCCAAGCGGCTCATGAGCGCTCGCAGGCGACCAGGTGGTGACGAGGGAAAAAGACGGCATGGCAGAAAAGTCCGGTTCTAGCGTGAAGGAAGAAGGGAAGCGCATGGGGCGCGTGGAGGTGTCGAATTTTCCGAACCGGCGGTAATCCTTTTACGGTCCGGTGCTTCAGCGCCGCGCCCGCTCGGCGCTGGCCAGCATGGCCAGGGCGGCGAGCACAGCGTGGAACGGGTAATTGCGACTGGCGACCGGCAGGGGGCCATCGGCGTCGAGGCTACGAATGGCAATCCTGTGGGTCGCCACCGCCGCGAGCGGGGTTTTCGGCGGCGCGATGGCGATGGTCACATTGGAACGGAGCGTCGCGGCCTCGATGGCTTCAAACAGCGCCCCATCGGTGCCGGAGGTGGAAAAGGCAACGATCAACCAATCGGCGGGCCAGTCACGGGCGCGTTGCTGCATCATGCGCCGGTCGACGCAGACGCTGACCGCAAAGCCGAGGCGATAAAAGCGGCTGGTGGCTTCCATGGCCAGGGTACCCGAAGCCCCGGCGCTGCCCAGAAAGACGATATGGCGGCTTTCCGCCAGCAGCCGGGCCACCAGGGCGACGCTGTCGAAATCCAGCGCCTCGACGGCGATGGTGATGGATTTCTGGATGGTGGAGGCCACGCCGCGCACCAGATCGGCCACGGCAGCTGGATCATCGAGGATCAGGGCGTCGCTTGTGGCGGGCGGCATCTGCGCCAGCGCCAGCCTGAAGGACTGGAAACTGGCAAAGCCGAGCCGACGGCAGAACCGCGTCACCGTCGGCGGCGACACACCGGCGCGCCCGGCCAGCTCGGTAATGGTCTGGGTGAGAGCGGCCTGCACGTCCTGGAGCACGATCTCGGCGACCGCGCGCTCGGAGCGCGACAGGGACGGCCCCGGCTCGGCAAGAAGGCCGCGCAGATCGGAATACGCCAATGTCGTCCCCCCTGTTTGTTGCATGTTCAAGGGCTCATGCCGGGGCCGGAGACGGGCATCGGAGCCGGTCGAGACGGCGCAGCCCGTCACCCGCCGCAAAAAGGGCGGCGAAGGACAGGCGCCAATCGTCGGAACTGGCCGGCAGCTGGTCCGGCAGCAAAGCGGCGACAAAGCCGGCGGGCAGGCATTCGAGACGGCGCAGGGCGCGGTCCATTTTCTTGTCGCCGCCGAAATAAAGGCCATTGAGCGCGAAAGCGGACTGGATGAGGCCGTTGCGAACCTGATGATGGATCGATGCCAGGTAATAGGCATCGGCGCGGGCCAGGGCAGTTTCGAGATGCATATTGCCCTGCCAGAAATCCTGGGCGGCAAGGCCGGCGGCAAAGATTTTTTGCCGCAAGGGTTCGGGATAGACCGCGATCCGCTCCAGCAGGCGGAGAAAGTCCGGATCGGCACAGGAGAGGATGTCCATAGCCGCCAGATCGGCCAGCACCGTGCTCGGGTAAAAGCCGTTGGGGGTCCAGAGCCGGTCCTGTCGTTCAAAGCCGCCCTGGAGGGTCGCCTCCACTATGGCGCGCGTCGCGCCGCTATCGCGGAACCATATCTCCACGGGCACGCCGTCGAGGGTGAAATCGATCCCCGCTTCGCCCGATCCCGACCAGGTCTTGAGACCGGAAAGATCGGGCAGCAGCGAAACCAGCGCCTCGCGCAATGACTGGATCGGCGGCAGATCAGAGCAAAAAACGTAAAAATCGAGATCGGAAAGGGCGTCAGCCTCGCCCTTGGCATGTGCGCCACCCAGGCCGATGATTGCGTCCCGGACCGGCAGCGCCGCGAAAGCTGCGCCGAGGCGTCGGACCAGGCCCATGGGTGCCGCGATTGCCTTCATGGCCCGGCAATGGCCTGGCGGACGAAATGGCCCGGCTCCACTTCGGCGATAAGAGGCGCCGGCTGGCGGGCAAGCGCGCGGACAGCATCGGCCGCATGGGAAAAGGCCCGGCTGCGGTCGCCGGTGAGCTTTACCGCCGGATCGGGCACCGCCGAGAGCAGGAGGCGCGTATAGGGGTGCTGAGGATTGGCGATCACCCGGTCGGGGCGGCCCCATTCCACGATCTGGCCCGCATACATGATGGCGATCTGGTCGGCGATGAATTGCGCCGTGGCAATGTCATGGGTGATGTAGAGAAAGGCGATGGACCGCGTTTCCTTCATGCGGCGCATGAGATCAAGCACCGAGCGGCGAATGGACACGTCGAGCATGGACGTGGGCTCATCGGCGATGATCAGCTCGGCCCCCACGGCCAGGGCGCGCGCCAGATTGACGCGCTGGCGCTGACCCCCGGAGAGCTCATGGGGATATTTGTGCAGCGTCACCGCCGGGTCGAGTTCCACATCGGCCAGGATGCCGGCCAGGGCCGAAGCCAGCGCCGCGCCATGCAGGTTCCTGTGCAGCATCAGGGGCCGCTCGAGATGGTGCTGGATGGTATGGGCGGGATTGAGCGCGGAGAAGGGATCCTGGAACACCATCTGCACGCTGCGCAGATAATCGAGCCTTTCGGCGCGCGAACGCAGCAGGGCAATGTCCTTGCCCTTGAAACTGATCCGGCCCGAGCTCAGCGGAAACAGCCGGGTCACGGCGCGGCCGAGCGTCGATTTGCCGGAGCCGCTCTCCCCCACCACGGCCAGCGCCTTGCCGGCCTCAAGGCCGATCGTGATGTCGCTGAGCGCCACCACCTCGTGGGAGGCTCCGAACATCGGGCGGACATGGAAGGACTTGCTGGCGCCCTCGATGCTGAGAAGTTCGCTTGACGTGCTCATGGCCTAGCTCCGCGCCAGCAGCGGCATGGAGGCCCATAGCCGCTTGGTATAATCGTGTTGGGGATGGGCGATCAGCTCGGCCGAGGGCGCCACTTCCACCAGCCGGCCTTCCAGCATGATGGCGATGCGGTCGGCAAACTGGCCCATCAGCGCCAGGTCATGGGTGATGAACAGGATGGCGAAGCCGAATTTTTCCTTGAGCGCCACGATCTCCTCGAGGATTTCGCGCTGCACCACCACGTCGAGGGCGGTGGTCGGCTCGTCCATGATGATGAGCTTGGGATCGAGCACCAGGGCGATGGCCAGCACGACGCGCTGGCGCATGCCGCCCGACAACTGGTGCGGATAATCGTCGAGCCGGCTGGGCGAGATGCCGATCATGGTCAGCAATTGCTCGGCCCGCTCGCGCGCCTGCTGCCGGGTCTTGCCGGTATGCTGCATGATGACGTCGCGGAATTGCTCGAAAATGGTCAGCACCGGATTGAGCGAATTCATGGCGCTCTGAAACACCATGGAGACGCTCGACCAGCGCCATTGGCGCAGGCGCTGTTCGGGCATGGCCAGGACGTCCTCGCCATCGATGACGATGCTGCCCTCCGAAATGATGGCCGGCGGGCGGTGCAGGCGCATCAGCGCCAGGGCGATGGTGCTCTTGCCCGAGCCCGATTCCCCGGCAAGGCCCAGCACTTCGCCGCGCCCGATGCTGAAATCGACGCCCTTGACGGCGGTGAACAGACCCTTGGCGGTGAGAAAATCGACCTTGAGGCCGCGCACCTCGACCAATGGCTTGGCGGAAGAAGAGGTCATGGATTGGTCTCCGCCAGCCGCTGCTGGTCGAGTTTTTTCTGCGCGCGCACGGCGGCGGCCACCGTGCCCAGGGTGCGCAGGCGGGGATTGGAAATCTCGTCGACGCCGAAATTGAGCAGGGACAGGCCCACCCCGATCCCGGCCACGGCCAGAGCCGGCACCAGCACTTCCCACCAGGCGCCGATGGCGATCGCCGAGGTATTCTGGGCGTGATAGAGCATGGTGCCCCAGGACACCGACATCGGATTGCCCAGGCCGAGGAATTCCAGCGTCGCCTGGGTGATGATCGTATAGGTCACCGAGCCGATGAAATTGAAGCCGATGATCGAGAGCAGGTTGGGCAGAAGCTCGACGAAGATCATGCGGATCGGGCGCTCCCCGATCAGTTCGGAGGCAAGGATATATTCGCGATTGCGCAGGGTGAGGGTCTGCGCGCGGGTGACGCGCGCGCCCCAGGCCCAGGAGGTCATGCCGATGATGATGGCGATGACGGCCGGGCTGGTCTGGCCCATGAAGGCGGCGATGACCAGCAGCAGCGGCAATTGCGGGATCACCAGCACCACATTGGTGAAGAAGGTGATGACTTCGTCGATCCAGCCGCCGAAATAGCCGGCGGCGATGCCGAGGCAGGTGCCGATCAAGACGATGATGATGCCGGCAAAGAACCCCACGGCCAGCGAGGTGCGGGTGCCATAGATCACCTGGGCGAAGACGTCGCGGCCCATCCTGGTGGTGCCGAACCATTCATCCGGGCTCGGCGGCTGATGCGGGCGGCCGACGCGCTGCATCGGGTCCAGATTGAGCAGCATGGGACCGAAGACGGCCACGGCGACATAGAGCAGCACGATGACAAGCCCGATGAGGGCCTTGCGATTGCGCAAGAAGACTTTGAGGGTTCCGAGCATGGATCAGGCCTTTCGCAGGCGAGGATCGAGGAACACATAGAGCAGATCCACCGCCAGGTTCGCGAGCAGGGTCGCGAAGGTCATGATCAGCAGCTGTCCCTGGATGAGGGGATAATCGCGGGTGACGATGCCCAGATAGAGCGTCTGGCCGAGGCCGGGATAGTTGAACACCACTTCAGTGACGAGCGAGCCGCCCAGAATGGCGCCCAGGGTCAGGCCGAGCGAGGTGACGGAGGGCAGAAGCGCATTGCGCGCGGCATAGTTGAACTGCACCCGCCGGTCGGTCAGGCCCTTGGCCAGGCCCATGGTGACGTGGTCCTCGCCCAATTGGCCGATCATGTTGTTGCGCATGGTGACGAGATAGCCGCCGACAAAGACGATCATCAGCGAGAAGATCGGCATGAGGCCATGCACGAAGACGCTGCTGATATAGGTCCAGGTCCAGCCCGGATCGAGCGAGGGATTGAAGGCATAGCCGGTGGGCAGCCAGCGCAAGGCCACGCCGAAGATGAACAGCGCGGTCAGCGCGATCACCACGGCCGGCGTCGCCTGCAAGGCCAGCGACAGCGGGGTGGCGACGGCGTCGAGCAGGCCGCCGCGGCGCCATGCGGCATAGGTGCCGACGATCGAGCCGATGCAGAAGGCGAGGAGGGTGGCGGTACCAGCGAGCAGCAGGGTCCAGGGAAAGGCATAGGCCAAAACCTGATTCACCTTCTGGGGATAAAAGCGGATGGAATAGCCCAGATCGCCGGTGAACACCGATTTCATATAGTCGAAAAACTGCAGATGCAGCGGGCCGGAGGCGAAGCCGAAGGTCTCGATCAATGCCTGGCGCGCCTCGGCGGGCAGGGTGGTCGCCTGCTGGGCAAACAGCACGTCGATCGGATTGCCCGGCATCAGGCGGGGCAGGATGAAATTGATCGTGGCGGCAACAAGGAATGCCACGAGATAAAAGGCGACACGGCGAATGATGAAGCTCATCCCACTCCCTCCCAGAAAAACGAGAGGGGCGGCGCGATCGGAAGACCGCGCCGCCCCATTAGCGGTGGATCATTCCACCGGGGAGAGGGCCAGCAGGTGCAGGAGGCGTTCCGGCACGCCGGCATAGACGACCGGGCGGGCTTCAGGATTGTCGGCATTGAAGAAGCCGGTGAAGCGGGACGTGTTGTATTCGTACCAGAGCGGGTTGTTGAACACGTTGATCAGGGGCATGTCGGCCGCGATCAGAGCGAGGATTTCGCTCATCGCTGCGCGCTGTGCCGCTTCGTCGGTGGTCGCGTTGAAATTATCCAGCGCGGCATCGAGCGCGGCATTCTCATAGCGGGCAGAAGCGAAGCGGTTCTGGCCGATATGGCGGGAATGCAGCGACAGGTCGAGGAAGAAATGCGGGCTGACGCCGGTGGTGACCGAGTTGATCGCCGCCTTGTAATTGCCCGACATCAGCGCATCGGTCCAGGCCGGGCTTTCCGGTGTCGCCATGCTGGCATTGATGCCGATCTCGGAGAGACCTTCAACGGCCAGCTGCACGGTGTTGACCCAGTCGGTCCAGCCATTGGGCACGATGATGTCGAAGGCGATCGCCGCGCCGCTCGGGCTTTCGACGAAACCGTCGCCATCGGTGTCGGCATAGCCGGCCTCCGCCAGCAGGGCCTTGGCAGCGTCGATGTCGAACTGGGCGAACTGGCCGAATTCGGCCTCGGCTTCGGCATTGTTCCACACGTCATAGGCCTGACCCAGGCCCGAAGCATATTCGTTGGCGGTGGGATAGCCGTAGCCGGCAATGTCCACCATGGCCTGACGGTCCATAGCCATGGAGAAGGCGCGGCGGAAATCGACGTCGTTGAAGGCTTCGTTGAGGCCGGGATCCTCGCTCGCCATGTTCAGCGAGAAATAGACCGGCGAACCGGCGGGGAACCAATAGCCGCGATGGTCCGGATCACCGGCGAGATAGGTGCGCTCGATGTCGGGAATGAACGAGCCGAACCAATCCAGTTCGCCGTTCGAGGCCATGGTGAGAACCTGGTCGTTATTGGAGACCTGCGGCATGCGCATGCAGTCCACTTCCAGTTCCGCGGCGTCCCAATATTTGGGATTGCGGCACTGGATATATTCCTGCGGCGTGAAGCGGCGGATTTCGGTCAGCGGACCGGAGCCGACCGGATTGGGATTGGTGAAGGTCACCGGATCCTCGACGCCTTCCCAGACATGCTTGGGAACCACATAGGTCTGCACGATCTGGTAGATGAGGCCGGCATTGACCTCCTTGTACTTGAAGCGGACCTGGCTGTCGTCGATGGCCTCGACGCTTTCCAGACCCGGCCAGACGGCGCGCAGGTCGAGCGCCGGATGCTCCTTGACCATGTTGAAGGTGAAGGCCACGTCCTGGGCGGTCAGCGGCGTGCCATCGGACCAGGTGACGCCGGGGCGCATGACGAAGGTCAGCTCGAGCTGATCGTCCGAATAGGAATATTCGCTTGCCAGCCGGTAACTGGCCTCGCCGCCCTTGAGCGCGTTGAAGATGACCAGCGGCTCATAAAGGAAATCCTGAACCGTGGGCAGCACGGTCGTGGCGTTCATCGGATTGTAGTTTTCGACCCAGGCGGTCAGCTGCTGCGGCACCGCAGTCAGCACCGCCTCCTGATCCTGGGCTACGACACCCGACAGGGTGCTCGCGCTGGCCAGCAGCACAAGGGCAGTCTTTTTCAAGCTCATTCGGCTTCCTCCCGATTGTTCCTCCGCACGGGCCACAAAGACCGCGTGCATCGCACGAGTTGCGATTGGTATGTAATTGGCACTAGAATACGAGTGGAGTCAGGACGGCAAAACCGTCAAATTCGCCAGTAAAACCGTAAAAAGCCGACCAATTCGGGGTCAGGTGGTATCATATTGGCATCGCCGCCACATGGCGGGAGGAGGGGGATATGACCGGCTTGCGGTTTTGGCCGTCGACGTTTCGCGGGCGTTTGTTCGTCATCTTCCTGCTGGTCATGGCGCTGCCGCTGTCACTGATCTTCACGGCCCTCATCGTGACGCAGACCTCCAGCCTGCGGGACGAGACCTTCGCCCAATTGCGCTTCGTCAAGGACGCCAAGCAGGCCGAGATCGCGCAATATCTTGAATTCTCGGTACGGCAGGCGGAATCGCTGACCAAATCCAATACGGTGCGCTATTCGATCGGAGATTTCTACGGCTTCTCCCATGGCTTCCGCATGATCGATGCGAGCCCGGACGTGGCGCGCCAGACCTTGCAGGACATTTTCGCCGGGGGCGACGCCTTCGACCCCGCCGGACAGATGGGAGGCCCGCTGCTGCGCAAGGCGCTCGATTATGCCAATGCCCATAACCGCTTCCACGAGGATTACCTCGCCTTCGTGCGCGATTCCGAATTCGACAATGTCTATCTGATCAACCGCGACGGGCGCGTCGTCTATTCGGCCGGCAAGGATGCCTATCTAGGCGCCGACCTGACCGGCACCTTCGCTTCCCCCACCCCCCTGGGCATGCTGGCCAACACCATTTTGGCGACCACGACCCGCTCGGACACCATTTTGAAGGACTTCGCCTTCGATCCGGTGACCGGCACCTTCGCCGCCTATGTGGCGGTGCCGGTGGAATTCCATAACCGCAAGCGCGGCATTGCCGTGTTCCGGCTGCCGGCGGACGCCGTCGGCGCCGTGGTGCAGGGGCAATTCGGCAATCAGGCGGCGGGGCAGCTTTATCTTACCAATGCGGTGGGGCGGGCGATTTCCGGCCCGCCCGGCGAACCCTGGCGTCTGGGCGAGAGGCGGCCCGAAACGGCGGACAAAGCCCTCCCCAAGGGTTCGGAAAGCGCCAGCTATGAGACCGAATCGGCGCTGATCGCTTCAGCGGAACTGCCCTTCGGCCCGCAAAATTGGCAGCTGACCGCCGAAGTGCCCACCAGCCAGGCCTTTGCCAAGATCGAGGCCCTGACCGGGCTGGTGCTGATTCTGGCCGGGATCAGCCTGCCGATGATCTTCTGGACCGCGCTGATGCTGTCGCGCAGCGTCGCCTCCTCGCTCGGCAAATTGACTGATGTGGCCGAAGCCATCGCCGCCGGCAATCTTGACCTCGACGTTCCCAATCTGCGGGGGCCGGCGGAGCTGCGGCGGCTGACCGCCAGTTTCGGGCGGATGCGCAGCGCGCTGCTCGAACAGCTGGCGCTGGTGCGCGACAAGAATGGCGAACTCGAGCAGCAGGTGGCGATCATCGCCGAAAAGAATGCCGAGCTCGAGGAGGCCGACCGGCAGAAGGACGCCTTCGTTGCCAATACCAGCCACGAATTGCGCACGCCGCTCAACGGCATTATCGGGATTTCCGGAACCTTGGCGACCGGGGCGGCGGGCGAATTGACCCCGGCGCAGCGCGGGCAGATGGAAATCATCACCTATTCGGCTCGTCGGTTGTCGCGCCTCGTCGATGACCTGCTTGACCTCTACCGCATCCGCCAGGGCCGTATGCGGCTCGATATTCACGCAGTGCACCTGCCCACCAGTATCCGCAATGTGCTTTCGCTCGCCCAGACGCTGGTCTGGGGCGAGGCGGTCGCCATCAAGGTGGAGCTGGAGGACGACTTGCCCTTTCTCAAGGCCGATCCGGTGCGCCTCGAGCAGATCCTCTACAATCTTTTGGGCAATGCCATCAAATATGCCGGCAATGGCGATATCTGGATCAGCGCCCGGGCGCTGGAGGGGGAAATCGAGATCGCCGTGCACGACAAGGGGACCGGCATCGCCCCGGACAATCTCGAAAGAGTGTTCCAGCCCCTGGAGCGCGCCAGCACCGAAATGGAAGGGTTCGGGCTCGGGCTCACCATTGCCCGGCAGATGGCGCAGGCGATGAATGGGCGGCTCTCGGCCGCCAGTACGCTGGGCGAGGGCTCGACCTTTTGCCTCGTCCTGCCGATGGCGGACGCCGAAACCGAGCGCGTGCCGATGGAATTGCTCGCCGAGCGGGCCAGCGGCCCCATCACGCTGGGCGCGCCCGAGCTGGCCGAGGACAAAAGCCAGGACGACCGGGTGCATGTGCTGGTGGTCGATGACGAGCCGGTCAATATCCAGGTGCTGCGCAATGTGCTGGTGCCGCTCGGCTATTTCGTCGAAGCGGCGCGCAACGGGCATGAAGCGCTCGAACTGATCGGCCGCAACAGGCCCAATCTGGTCATTCTCGACGTGATGATGCCGGGGATGAGCGGGTTCGAAGTGGCGCGGCGGCTGCGCGAGCGCCATTCGCTCTATCAATTGCCGATCATCATGCTGACGGCGCGCAGCCGCACCCGCGATCTGCTGGCTGGCTTCGAGAGCGGGGCCAATGATTATGTGTGCAAGCCCTTCGTCAAGGATGAGCTTCTGGCCCGCATCACCACGCTGCTGGCGGCCTCGCAGGCGCAGCGCCAGGCGACCGAAAACGTCGAATTGCGCGAGGAAATCGAGCGGCGAGCGCTGGTCGAAGATGCGCTGCGCCTCTCCCAGCAACGCATGTCGCGCCTGCTCGACACCGTGGCCCCGGGGGTGATCTGCGCCACCGATGCCGGAAGGGTCATTTTCCGCAACCGCGCCGCCGCGGACCTGCTGGGCATGGAGATCCGCACCGGGGAAAGCCAGATCGACCAGATCCTGCCGCCGGCGCTGATGCGCTCCATCCGCGAAGACATCCGCCTCGCCGGCGAGGCCAATCTCACCGATGTGGTGCTGCCCGCCGCGCCGGGCGAAACGCTGATGATCAGCGGCTTCGAGCTCGAACCGCAGGCCGGGGGCGGCATCGCGCTGGTACTTGACCGGGATTCGGCGGCGGCCCGCTCGGCCGCCTCGACGCTCAACCGCTCGATCCGCGACGTGCTGGACACGGTGGGATCGCGCCTGGCGGCTGCATCGGCAATCGAGGGGGGCGAGGCGGCAGCGGATGCGGACCAGGAGGATTACCGCCGGACCATGGTCGCGGTGATGACGGAAAGCCTGCGGCTCTGGCGGGCGGCGACGGGAAGCTCGAAATACGATCTGGCCGAGCAGAGCGGTATCTGGCGGGTGACGCTCGACCGCTCCTCGCTGCAATCGCGCACTCTCGACAAATATCTGGTGCTCGAAACCCTGCCGAGCCAGCCGCGCTGGCGGGACGTCGTCGGCACCGCCGAATTCGTCATGGACAAGCTGCCCGAAAATCTCGACAGCGTGGCGCTTGCCGCCAATCTCGATCTGCTCAAGCAACTCATCCGCAGGGAACGCCAGGCGGGCGAAAAACTGCGCGGCGCCGAGCGGCAGGACAAAAGGCTGTCCGAAGACCGGGCGCAGGATTGAGCGGGCGATCGGCGCGCTGGGTCGCCCTCAGAGCCTTTCAATGCTTGTTTTGTGGGGTTTCCGAACCGGAAAACCGCCATGCACTGGTTCTCGAAACGCCCTATGGGCTCAGGCGGCCAGATCGGCCACGACGGCGTCGAGCACCGGAAATCCCTTGTCGGTGACGCGGATATTGCCGTTGGGCAGGGTTTCGACAAAACCATAGCCCTTGAGCGCATCGATCTGCCGGGCGGAAATGGCCCGGCCGGAAATGGACATGAAGCGGGAGGGCGAGATGCCTTCCTTGAGCCGCAGGCCCATGACGAGGAATTCGTCGCCCTGCTCTTCCCAGGTGAGCACGTCGTCGGTGATCATGCCATGGCCGGTTTCACTGACGCGCTGCAGCCAGTCGAAGGGCAGCTTTTCGGTGGCAGTGGCGTGGCGCTGATGGTTGACCATGAGCCGTCCATGGGCGCCGGGACCGATGCCGGCATATTCGCCATAGCGCCAATAGAGCATGTTGTGGCGGCTTTCCTGGCCGGGCACGGCATGGTTGGAAATCTCATAGGCCGGCATGCCGGCCTCGCGGGTCAATTCCTGGGTCAATTCGTAGAAATCGGCGGCCAGATCCTCGCCGGGCAAGGTCAGCTTGCCCGCTTGTTGCAGGTCGAAATAGCGCGTGCCCTGCTCGATGGTCAGTTGGTAGAGGCTGAGATGGCCGCGCGCCATCCACAGGGCCTCCTTGAGTTCATCTTCCCAATCTTCCAGCGTCTGGCGGGGACGGGCATAGATGAGATCGAAACTGGAGCGCTCGAACACCGATTGGGCGATGCGCACGGCGGCCATTGCTTCCTCGACGGAATGGCGGCGGCCCAGTTCGGCCAGGGGGCCGGGGCGCAGCGATTGCACGCCGAGCGAGACGCGATTGATGCCGGCGGCGCGAAACCCGCGAAAACGCTCGACTTCAACCGAAGTGGGATTGGCCTCGAGGGTGATTTCGGCATTGCCGTCGACCTGCCAGGCTTCGGCAATGGCGTCAAGAATGGTGGAGACGGCACGGGGCGACATCAGCGAGGGCGTGCCGCCGCCAAAAAAGATCGATTGCACCAGCCTCCCGGGCGTGAGCGCCGCCATATGGGCGATCTCGCGCTTATAGCCGGCCACGAAGGCGTCCTCGTCGAAGGTGCCGCGATAGACGTGGGAATTGAAGTCGCAATAGGGGCATTTGGCGGCACAGAAAGGCCAATGCACATAGATGCCGAACAGGTCGTTGGGATTGGTCATGGCGCAGATTTCCCAAAGCTCGTCACCACCGGGTCGGGCCCGGTGGTCCATGGCCCAGCCAGATGGATTGCCCGGACAGGCCGGGCAATGACGGTCACGACAATATCGGGGCCACGCCGCAAAACCTCACCCATGATCGATCTGGTTCTCCACGAATTGGGCAAAGGCCCGCGCGCGGTGGGAGAGGCCGGTCTGGCCGGGGGACCAGGAATGCTTGGTTTCGGGCGGCATTTCGCCAAAGGTGATGTCATAGCCATCGGGCATGAACATGGGGTCATAGCCGTGGCCCATATCGCCGCGCGGCGGCCAGACCAAAGTGCCTTCGCATTTGCCCGCATAGAGCACGTCGCGGCCATCGGGATGGGCGAGGCACAAAGTGGCGTTGAAGGCGGCCCGGCGCTGGGACGGCGAGCTGGCGCCCGCCGCCTGCAAGGCATCCTCGACCCGCTTCATGGCGCGGGTGAAATCGCGCGGCACCCCGGCCCAGTCCGCCGTATAGACGCCCGGCTCGCCATTGAGCGCATCGACGCAAATGCCGCTATCGTCGGACAGCGCCAGCATATTGGCGCCACGCGCCGCCGCATGCGCCTTGGTGCGGGCATTTTCGGCAAAAGTGGTGCCGGTTTCCTCGGGCTCGGGCAGGCCAAGCTCACCGGCGGAGACCAGTTCGAGCCCGAACGGCTCGAACAGCTCACGGAATTCCTTGAGCTTGCCGGCATTGTGGGTGGCGATGCAGAGGCGCGTGCCGGGGCGGAGACGGGGAATGGCGCTCATGTGCGGGCTCCACCAAGAACACGTCGAATATCGTTCCAGAGGGGGGAATTGTGTTCGCGAAAAGCCCCTTGGCCCGGCCGCTGTGCCATCGACCCCTTAACGAGGCGAGATAGAAGGCCAAACGAGCGGGCTTTTTTCTCCAGAGAAATCATGCGCGCAAAGCCGCCTGTTGCATGAGGCTCAATTCGCCAATGCCCTTTTCGGCCAGACCCATCAGCGCATCCAACTCGGCCCGGTCGAACGGCGCGCCTTCGGCCGTGCCCTGGATTTCGACGAATTTGCCGGAGCCGGTCATAACGAAATTGGCGTCGGTCTCGGCCTCGACATCTTCGAGATAATCCAGATCGAGCACCGGGCTGCCGCGATAGATGCCGCAGGAAATGGCGGCGACGCTGTCGCGCAGCGCTGTGCCCTTGGTCAGCTTGCGGGTTTCCATCCAGGCGATGGCGTCGGCTAGGGCGACATAAGCCCCGGTGATTGCGGCGGTGCGGGTGCCGCCATCGGCTTCGAGCACGTCGCAATCGAGCGTTACCTGCACTTCGCCCAGGGCTTCGAGATCGACCACGGCGCGCAGCGAACGGCCGATCAGCCGCTGGATTTCCTGGGTGCGGCCCGATTGCTTGCCGGTAGTGGCCTCGCGGCGGGTGCGGCTGCCGGTGGCGCGGGGCAGCATGCCATATTCGGCGGTGACCCAGCCCTTGCCCTTGCCGCGCAGCCAGCCCGGAACCGAGGTTTCCACCGAAGCGGTGCACAGAACCCTGGTATTGCCGAAGGCGACGAGGCAGGAGCCCTCCGCCTTCATGGCCACGTTTCGCTCAAGGGTCACTGCCCGCATATCGGAGGGCTGACGTCCGGATGGCCGCATCGTAATTCCAGTTGGTTTTCTACGTTAACCGCGTCTTAACCCTCATCGCAGCGCCCCACAAGCGCCCGACGCTTGGCGGTTGGGGAGGAAGTGCTTAAATGAGAGACCAAGGTTAAAGCGGACGTTTTTAGTCAAACCCAAATGACCAGACCTGCCGAAGACTTTCTTTCCGTCCTCAATTCCCGCAGCCAGGAGATTTTCCGGCGGCTGGTGGAGCGCTATCTCGATACCGGCCTTCCGGTGGGTTCGCGCGACCTGTCGCGCCTGTTGCAGGTGGAACTCTCGCCTGCCTCGGTGCGCAATGTGATGGCCGATCTCGAGGATCTGGGGCTGATCGCGGCGCCCCATACTTCGGCCGGGCGCGCCCCGACCCAGCAGGGTCTCCGCTTCTTCGTCGATGCCATGCTGGAAATGGGGAGCGTCGATGAAACAGAGCGCCAGCAGATTTCCCGCCATATCGAGGGCAATGCCGGCCATGGACAGGTGGAAGACCTGCTCACCGAAGCCTCATCGCTGCTATCGGGACTGAGTCAGGGCGCGGGCGTCGTCATCGCCGCCAAGGCCGACATGGTGCTCAAGCATATCGAATTCGTGCGGCTCGATGCCAGCCGCGCCATGGCCATCCTTGTGGGTGAGGACGGGCAGGTGGAAAACCGCATTCTCGACCTGCCCCCGGGCTATACGGCCAGCGCCCTCGGCCAGGCCGGCAATTACCTGGCCCATTACGTGGTGGGGCGGACGCTTTCGGAAGCGCGGCGGGTCTTGCAGGAAAGGCGGGCCGAGCAGCGGGCGGAATTGGACGAGCTGACGCAAAAACTGGTGGATGCCGGGATCGCCACCCTCACCGGCAATAGCGGTGCCGGCGCCCCCACCATCATCGTGCGCGGCCGCGCCAATCTCATCAACGACGCCATGGCGAGCGATGAATTGATGCGGATGCGCCAGCTTTTCGACGCGCTGGAAAGCAAGGACGGGCTGCTTGACCTTCTGGGCGACGCCGAGCGCGCCCAGGGCGTGCGTATCTTTATCGGCTCGGAAAACAAGCTGTTTTCGCTTTCGGGTTCATCGGTAATCCTCAGCCCCTATAAGGATGCCAATGACAAAATCGTCGGCGTCCTGGGGGTGATTGGGCCGACGCGGCTCAATTATGCGCGCATCGTGCCGGTGGTGGATTATACCGCCAATGTGATTTCAGCGATGATGGCGCGCAAGCGGAGCACTTGAATTGCGGCCAGCCTTGGCCGATATGGCGGGCAAGAGATTTTACCTTTTGACGGAAGAAGACGACATGAGCGACGAAAACGCCGCCCAGGGCGAAATGCCGGAAAATGCTGTGCCGGAAGTCGAGACCCCCGAAGTCGATCCCATCGAGGCGCTGCAGGGCGAGAATGCCGACCTCAAGGACCGGCTGCTGCGCAGCGTCGCCGAGATGGAAAACCTGCGCAAGCGCACCGAGCGCGACGTCGCCGATACCCGCGCCTATGCCATTGCCGGTTTTGCCCGCGACATGCTCTCGGCCACCGATGCGCTGGGCCGGGCGCTGGTGATGATCCCCGCCGAGGTGCGCGAAGGCGCCGATGGCACGCTCAAGAGCCTGATCGAGGGAATCGAGCTGGCCGAGCGGGAAATGCAGCGCCTCCTGGCCAAGCATGGGGTGACCAAGATCGAGGCGGCGGGGCAGAAATTCGATCCGCACAAGCATCAGGCCATGTTTGAAGTGCCCAATCCCAATGTGCCCGAGGGGATCGTGGTGCAGGTGGTGCAGGAAGGCTTTGCCATTGGCGAGCGCGTCTTGCGCCCGGCCATGGTCGGCGTCGCCAAGGGCGGCGGCGCTGCGCCAGCAGCGCCCGCCGACGGCGATGGCATCGACAAAAGCGCGTGACCAATTCTCGCGGTGCAGATGAAAAAAGGACGCCGGGCGGCGTCCTTTTTGTTTGGGGAGCGGCTTAACCCAGAATGTCCCGGCTCTGGATGCGCAGCACGCCGGCCTCCTCCATATCCGCCCAGGCTTTTTCCAGGGAGCCATCGGCATCGATGGCGCGGGTGGCGTCTTCGATGACGGTGACGTCGAAACCGCCCGCCGCCCCGTCAATGGCGGTCCAGGCGACGCAGAAATCGGTGGCGAGGCCGGTGATATAAAGCCGGCCGAGATCGCGCTCCCCCAGATAGCCGGCCAGGCCGGTCAGGGTTTCGCGGTCGGCCTCCTGGAGCCCGGAATAGGAATCAATGGCACGATTGAAGCCCTTGCGGATGATCATCTGCGCATGGGGCACTTTGAGGTCGCGGGAAATCTCGGCGCCGTGGCTCTCCCAGACGCAATGGTCGGGCCAGAGCACCTGCGGCCCATAGTCGAGCTCGACGCTTTCGAAGGGCGCCTTGCCTGCATGCTGGCTGGCAAAGGAAATGTGGTCGGCCGGATGCCAGTCCTGGGTGAGGATGACATGGGTAAATCTGGTGGCCAGCTTGTTGATCAGCGGCACGATCTCGTCGCCCCCCGCCACCGCCAGATTGCCGCCGGGCAGGAAGTCATATTGCATATCGACGATGATGAGGACGTCATCGGGGGCGATTTCAAGCATGTTCGTCATTCCTGATCCATTCGGCCCGGATGAGGCCGCGTAAAGAATTGCCGAGAAAGATTGCCTCGGCAGCGTCGAGATCGGCAAGGGTCAGCACGGCTTCCCTCGCCTCGCCCCGGCCGAGCAATTCGGCGCGCAGCGTGCCGGGCAAGAGGCCCGATGACAGCGCCGGCGTGAGCAAGGCGCCGTTGCGTTGGATGAAGAGATTGGTGAAGGAGCCTTCGGTCAATTCGCCGCGCTCATTGCAAAAGACCACTTCATCGAGGCCGCGTTCGGCATGGGCGCGATGGCGGGGCTGATCGTAAAAGCCGCGATTTGTCGTCTTGTGGGCCAACCAGAGAGAGGTCGAATCGAGCCGTTCCGCCGCGATGGCGAAGCGGAATATTTCGGGACTGGGCGGCAGCGCTACCGCGCTCAGCTCGGGCCCGGTCGCAGAAAGGGTGAGGCGGACGCGCATGGGTTCGTCCCAGGCCCGGGCCGCATTGGTGAGATAATCGGCGACGCCCTCCCTGGTCATGGGCAGAGCAAAATAGGCCGCCGAAGCTGCCAGCCGGTCGAGATGGCGCCCCAAAAGGACATAGCCCTCCTCCGGCGTCCATTTGAAAGTCTCGATCAGGGTGACCGGGGGGGCCGGATCGGCGAGAAATTTCAGCTTGAGCAGGGCTTCCTCATATTCGGCCCTGGCGGTGGAATCGGCGACGATGCCGCCGCCAATGCCGATATTGCCATTGCCGGTAGCGTCGATGATCGCGGTGCGAATGGCGACGTTGAAGCTGAAATCGCCGTTGGGAGCGATATAGCCGATGGAGCCGGTATAGAGCCCGCGCGGCCCGGCCTCGACCGCATGGATGATTTCCATGGCGCGCAATTTCGGCGCCCCGGTGATCGAGCCGCAGGGAAAGAGATTTTCCAGCACCTCGAGAATGCCGATACCGGGCCTTCGCGTCGCCTCGATGCCGGACGTCATGGTATGCAGGCTCCGATAGGTCTCCACCGTGAAGAGGTCGGTGACGCGAACCGTACCGATTTCGCCGATGCGACCGAGATCGTTGCGCAGCAAATCCACGATCATCAGATTTTCGGCGCGGTTTTTTGCGTCCCGGGCGAGGGCGAGGCGGTCGGCCTCGTCGTCGGCCAGATGAATACTGCGCTTCAGCGTGCCCTTCATCGGGCGAGCCTTGAGAGCATCGCCCTGGGCGGACACGAACAATTCGGGCGAGCGGGAGAGAACATGATGGTCGCCCGCATCAACATAGGCGCCATAGGCGACGGGCTGGCTGGCGGCGAGCCGTGCATAAAGCCCCAGCGGATCGCCCTCGAGCGAGAAGCGCGCCTGCAAGGTCAGGTTGACCTGATAGGCGTCGCCCGCCCCGATCAATTCCTTGACCCGATCGAAGGCGGCTTCATAGGCCGGCAGATCGAGGCTGGGATGAAGGTTCACCGCGGCGCCATGCCCGGCCCCCGCCAGCATGGCCGCTATCTCCGCAGCCGCCAGAGAACGCGGAGACTCGTAGAGGCCGAACCAGAGCAGTGGGGTCTTGGTGCGCGGCGGCAGCAAAGGCGCCAGCCGCTCCTCGAACAGAAAACCCAGTTCATAGGCGAGATAGCCGGCGGCCCAGAGCCCTTGCGAACCGGCCTCGGCCAGGCGGTGGAGCGCGGCGCGCGCCGAGGCGGCGTCATGAGCGACCAGCACCTCGCGCGGAGCGGCAAAGAGCAGGCTTTGCCCTTGCGGGTTCTGGTTGTCATGCAGGAGAACGGCGCCGGGCGTGAGCATAGCGGCGTTCTAGGCCGAGACCCGGCCGATGAAAAGAGGTGGGCGGCGCGCAAATACATCTTGGCGGCCGCCAGCGGCAATGGCAGAAACGCCGCGCCGGCGCCAGGGGCCCGGTTTGAGGGATTTTTCCATGCATAAAACTATTGCGGGCGGCCTTGCTGCCCTGACGCTGCTGGCCGGTATTCTGCCCGCGGCCGCCCAGACCGTGGAATTCACGGTCATCAATGACAGCTCCTATGACCTGCATTATTTCTTCACCACGCCCAGCAATGAGGATCGGTGGGGCGAAGACCTGTTGGGCGATAGCGGCATTCTGGAGGCCGGATACCAGGCGACGGCCACGATCGGGGATGGCTCGGACCAGTGTCTCTATGATTTCAAGTTCGTGATGGACACTGGCGCCGAGCTGATCGAACCCCAGATCGACATCTGCGAACTCGACAGCTACACGATCACCGACTGAGGTTTCGCGCCGCCCGGTCCGCCGGGCGGCATCGCTTTGCGCCGCATCGGGAAAATCTCCTTCCCTGCGCGCTTGAAGCCCTTGTCCCACCCCCCTATATACGCCCCGAGGCCCGGCAACGGGCGGTATCAATCCTACGAGGGACCCGGCCCGTCAGGGACGAAAAGCTGCTGCAAGGGGCTTTTAGGCGGGTTCGCTGAAAGAGAGGCTGAGTAATGGCTAAAGTTATCGGTATCGACCTCGGTACGACCAATAGCTGCGTCGCGGTTATGGACGGCAGCAATCCCAAAGTGATCGAAAATGCGGAAGGCGCGCGCACCACGCCCTCCATGGTCGCCTTCTCCAAGGATGGCGAGCGCCTGGTTGGCCAGCCGGCCAAGCGACAGGCCGTGACCAATCCGGAAGGCACGCTGTTCGCCGTCAAGCGCCTGATCGGGCGCCGCTATGACGACAAGGTCGTGGCCAAGGACAAAAATCTCGTCCCCTTCAAGATCGTGGCCGCCGATAATGGCGACGCCTGGGTCGAAGCGTCGGGCGACAAATATTCGCCGAGCCAGGTCTCGGCGATGATCCTGCAGAAGATGAAGGAAACCGCCGAAGCCTATCTCGGCGAGAATGTCACCCAGGCGGTGATCACCGTTCCGGCCTATTTCAACGACAGCCAGCGTCAGGCGACCAAGGATGCGGGCAAGATTGCCGGCCTTGAAGTTCTGCGCATCATCAACGAGCCGACCGCGGCAGCGCTCGCCTATGGCCTCGACAAGAAGAATAACGGCACGATCGCGGTCTATGACCTGGGCGGCGGCACGTTCGACGTCTCCATCCTCGAAATCGGCGATGGCGTGTTCGAGGTGAAGTCCACCAATGGCGACACCTTCCTGGGTGGCGAAGACTTTGACATGCGTCTGGTCGACTACCTGGCCGACGAGTTCAAGAAAGAGCAGGGCATCGACCTGCGCAATGACAAGCTGGCTCTGCAGCGCCTCAAGGAAGCTGCGGAAAAGGCCAAGATCGAACTTTCGAGCGCCACGCAGACCGAAATCAACCTGCCCTTCATCACCGCCGACGCTTCGGGCCCGAAACACCTGACGCTCAAGCTCAGCCGCTCCAAGCTCGAAAGCCTGGTCGATGATCTGATTTCCCGCACCATCGAGCCTTGCAAGCAGGCGATGAAGGATGCCGGGCTCTCGGCCAGCCAGATCGACGAAGTCGTCCTGGTCGGCGGCATGAGCCGCATGCCCAAGGTGCAGGAAGCGGTCAAGCAATTGTTCGGCAAGGAGCCGCACAAGGGCGTCAACCCGGACGAAGTGGTGGCGCTGGGCGCAGCCATTCAGGGCGGCGTGCTGCAGGGCGACGTCAAGGACGTGCTGTTGCTCGACGTGACCCCCTTGAGCCTGGGTATCGAAACCCTGGGCGGCGTCTTTACCCGCCTCATCGACCGCAATACCACGATCCCGACCAAGAAGGGCCAGACCTTCTCCACCGCCGAGGACAACCAGAGCGCCGTGACCATCCGCGTGTTCCAGGGTGAACGCGAAATGGCGGCGGACAACAAGCTGCTGGGCAATTTCGACCTCAGCGGCATTCCACCGGCGCCGCGCGGCGTGCCGCAGATCGAAGTGACCTTCGACATCGACGCCAATGGCATCGTCAATGTCTCGGCCAAGGACAAAGGCACCGGCAAGGAGCAGCAGATCCGCATCCAGGCCTCGGGCGGCCTCAGCGACGCCGACATCGAAAAGATGGTCAAGGACGCCGAAGCCAATGCCGAAACCGACAAGCGCAAGCGCGAGGCGGTGGAAGCCCGGAACCAGGGCGAATCGCTGATCCACTCCACCGAAAAGTCGGTGAAGGATTACGGCGACAAGGTTCCGGCCGAAGACAAGGCCGCAATCGAGACGGCGATTGCCGATCTCAAGAGCGTGCTGGATGGCGACGATGCCGAGGCGATCAAGGAAAAGACCGCCACGCTGGCCGAAGTCTCGATGAAGCTGGGTGAGGCCATGTACAAGGCCAGCCAGGAAGAAGCCGAGGCCAAGGCCAATGGCAGTGCCGACGAGGATGACGACGACGTGGTCGATGCCGATTTCGAAGAAGTCCGGGATGGCGACGACGACGACAAGAAGTCGGCCTAATCCGGCTTACTGAACAGACGGGCCCCGGTGGAAACGCCGGGGCTTTTTTGTGGGGGCGGGGATGGATTGCCCGGACAAGCCGGGCAATGACGGTGTGGTGGCACCTGTTTTTGTCGGTCGTCACCTGCCGGTGGTCCATGGCCTGGTCGATGCGGGCGCTACCATTCGAGCTTAGCTCTCATGGCCTTCTCGACTAAAATCAGTCCGCCGGACGGATTTTGCGGCACAGCCGCCGTCTCGAAGAGTTTCACGTGAATCGTTGATCCCTCGAAGTCCCCTTGCTAATAGCTTTGCGCCTGCCCATATGCGGGTGAACGGGCCGGCCATGCCGGCTTTTGCTTATTGCCATAGGCGCGACGACCAGACCGGCGCGATCCGAATAAAGAGAGTTGACCTTGTCCAAACGCGATTTCTACGAGGTGCTCGGCTGCCAGAAGGGCGCCGATGAAGGCGCCCTCAAGAGCGCTTACCGCAAGCTCGCCATGCAGTTTCACCCGGACCGTAATCCGGGAAATGCCGAGGCGGAATCCAAGTTCAAGGATATCAACGAAGCCTATGACACACTGAAGGATCCGCAAAAGCGCGCCGCCTATGACCGCTTCGGTCACGCCGCCTTCGAAAATGGCGGCGGGCGCGGCCCGGGCGGATTCGGGCCGGAATTCACCTCCTCGATGTCCGATATTTTCGAGGACATCTTTGGCGATTTCATGGGCGGCGGCCGGCGCAATGGCGGCGGCGGGGCGGCGCGGATGCGCGGCAGCGACCTGCGCTATAATCTTGAAATCGACCTCGAGGAGAGTTTTGAGGGCAGCACGGTCGAGATCGACGTGCCCAGCCTTGCCTCCTGCGACACCTGCGAGGGCTCCGGGGCCAAGCCCGGCACCGGCACCCATACCTGCCGGCAGTGCAATGGCCATGGCAAGGTCAGGGCGGCGCAGGGATTCTTCACCATCGAACGCACCTGCCCGGTCTGTCAGGGACGCGGCCAGATGATGGACCAGCCCTGCACCGATTGCGGCGGCCAGGGACGCCGGCAGCAGAATCGCAAGCTCTCGGTGGATATTCCCCAGGGCATCGAGGACGGCACCCGCATCCGCCTCGCCAATGAAGGGGAAGCCGGATTGCGCGGCGGCCCGCCGGGCGATCTTTATATTTTCGTCTCCATCCGGCCGCATCAATTGTTCCAGCGCGACGGCGCCGATCTTTACGCACGCGTGCCCATCTCGATGACCACCGCCGCCCTGGGTGGCGAATTCGAGGTGCCGACACTCGATGCCACCCGGGCCAAGGTAAAAGTGCCCACCGGCACCCAGCCGGGCCAGCGCGTGCGGCTCAAGGGCAAGGGCATGCCGGTCCTGCGCAGCAAGGATGTGGGCGATCTCTATGTGCAGCTCGACATCGAGACGCCACAAAATCTCTCTAAACGCCAGCGCGAGCTGCTGGAAGAATTCGCCCGGCTGGAAACGGCCGAGACCAGCCCCAATTCCGGCGGTTTCTTCGACAAGCTCAAGAAAATGTTCGAGGCTTGAGCCAGACGCTTGGCACGAAATCGCTCCGATGGAGCGATTTCAGGACTCAAAGCCA
This sequence comes from Devosia faecipullorum, assembly GCF_015158295.1. Taxonomy (GTDB): domain Bacteria; phylum Pseudomonadota; class Alphaproteobacteria; order Rhizobiales; family Devosiaceae; genus Devosia; species Devosia faecipullorum. The sequence goes on from NZ_JACDXV010000002.1 coordinate 22,300, forward strand.
TGAGAGCCATGCTCGAATGGCTGGGCCATGCGTTTTATCGCGTTTCCGAACCGGAAAGCCGGTATCCACTTTTCCTGGAAACGCCCCAAGACCTTACCTCATCGTCATTGCCCGGCTGGTCCGGGCAATCCAGTTTTAGCGGCTGGTGAATGGACCACCGGGACAAGCCCGGCGGTGAGGGTCGTGGTGGGGGCGGTGCACAGCTCTACGCGCTCGGCATGCCGCTCATGTCCATCCAGACATATTCCCAGACATGGCCGTCAAGATCGGCGATGGCGCGGGAATACATGAAACCCATGTCCTGGGCATCGCGCACTTCGCGCCCGCCCGCCTTGAGCCCGGCATCGGCAATGGCGTCCACCGCCTCGCGGCTGTCACGCGACAGGGCGTAGAGCGCCTGGGTCTGCTGCTGCGGATCGGGAATGGGCAGGGGCGAGAATTGCTTGAACTTGTCGTGGGTCAGCACCATCAGGAAAATTGTGTCGCTGATGACGATGCAGGCGGCAGTCTCGTCGGTGAAGTCGGGATTGTGCTCGAAACCCAGTGCCTTGTAATAGGCCATGGAGGCGGCGAGGTCGCGGATCGGAACGTTGACGAAAATCATCGGCGGCATGTTTGGTTCCTTCCCTTTTGGGCAATGATTGAACTTTGGGCCATTGCGCTTGTGGCGGCAATGGTCACAATTCCGACGAGCGGGCCTGACCCGCTTCGACACGTTCCGGTTCCATGGAGGCAAAATGAAGACCGCGCTGACCCTGTCGGGGTCCATCCGCAAGGGTTCGGAAAATTCCAAACTGGCCCTGCATCTGGGCCGCAAATTGCGCGAAGCGGGGGTGAGCGTCACCGATCTCGATCTCGCCGATTTCGACATGCCGATCTTCAACGAGGATCTCGAGCCTGATAATGTGCCCGAAGCGGCGGGCAGGCTGGCCGAACTCTGGCGCCAGGCCGATATCATCTTCATCGCCACGCCCGAATATAATGGCGGCCTGCCGCCACTGCTGGTCAACACGCTGGCCTGGCTCTCCCGGCAGAAACCCAGCCCCTTCCGCCACGCCGTCTTCGGCATTGGCGGGGTCAGCTCCGGCAAATATGGAACCATCTGGGCGCTGAGCCATCTCCATGACAGCCTGGGCAAGATCGGCGGGCTGGTAGTGCCGGGCCTGCTCGGCATCGGCCCGGCCGAGGGCGCCTTCGACGCGAATAGCGAATTGCTCGACAAAACGGCAATCCGCAAGGTCGAAACCATGGTGCACGATCTCACCCATATCAGCCGGGGCTAGGTTTGCGCGTGCGCTATCTCGCCCATCGCCGGGTCATTCTGGACGCCGCCAGGGTGGTGCCGCTTGCCGGAACCAATGATTTGGTCTAGCGAGGCCGGATCAGAGACATCGCGGGAGCAAATAGAATGGGCAGCCAGTTGATTGTGGGCCTCGACGTTTCCACGCGCGCCCGCGCCGAGGAGATTGTCGCGGCGCTCGGCGATGCGGTGGATTTCTACAAGATCGGCTATCAATGCTTTTATGGCGCGGATGGCTATAGTCTGGGTAAGGCGCTGCTGGCGGCGGGCAAGAAGGTGTTTTTCGACCTCAAGCTGCTCGACATCGACAATACGGTCGAAAAGGGCGTCGCCGCCATCGCCGAGACCGGGGCGACCATGCTGACCGTCCATGCCTATCCCAAGACGATGCGCGCAGCCCAGAAGGCGGCTTCCGGTTCAGGGCTCTGCGTGCTGGGCGTGACAGTCTTGACCTCGATGGATGACCAGGACGTCAAGGATGCCGGCTATGAACGCGACGCGGCGGGCCTTGTGGCGCTGCGGGCGCAGCAGGCCCGGGAAGCGGGCATTGGCGGCATCGTCGCCTCGCCGCATGAAGCCGAAATGGTGCGCACCATTATCGGCCCCAAAATGGCGCTGGTGACGCCTGGCATCCGCCCGGCAGGTAGCGCCAGGGGCGATCAGAAGCGGGTGATGGGCCCAGCCGAAGCGCTGGCCGCCGGCGCCAGCCATCTGGTGGTGGCGCGGCCGATCATCGAGGCGGCAGACCCGGCAGCGGCGGCGCGGGCCATATTGGCGGAAATGGACGGCAAGCGGGTGAGTCTCGCCTGAAGCCGTTAGGGCAGTTCAGCCCGCCAGGCCATGGCGGCGGCTCAAGGCCTCCAAATCCACCAGCGGCCTCGCCCCGATATGGGAGATGACCTCGGAAGCCGCAAGGCACCCGGTCTTGAGGGCGGAATCGATGGTCTGGCCGCGCGCCAGACCGAGCAGGAAGCCCGAGGCGAAGAGGTCGCCGGCCCCGGTGGCGTCCACCACCTTGTCCACGGGAAAGGCCGGGACCGAAATCACTTCGCCATTGAATATGGCCATGGCCCCGTCCGCGCCCATGGTGATGGCGGCGATTTCGGCGTCCTTGGCGATTTCGCGCACCGCTTCGCCCAGATCGTCGGTCTGGTAGAGCGATTTCAGCTCATGCACATTGGCAAAGACGTAATCGATGGTCTTGCTGCGGATCAGGTCGAGGAATTCGGCGCGGTAGCGGTCGACGCAAAAGGGGTCGGAGAGGGTGAAGGCGGCGGCGCGCTCGTGCTTATGGGCATAATGGGCGGCGCGCACGAAAGCCTTCTTGGCTTCGACCGGATCCCACAAAAACCCTTCCATATAGGTGATGGCGGCGCTGCCGATCATTTCGGCATCGATGTCGCGCTCGGTCAATTCGTGGCAGGCGCCGAGATAGGTGTTCATGGTCCGCTCGCCATCCTCGGAAACGAAGATCATGCAGCGGGCGGTCAGCGCCCCGTTCTTGAGGCGCGAGGTGGCGTAGTGGACGCCGACATCGTTCATGTCGGTGTCGAAGACATCGCCCAGTTCATCATCGGCCACCTTGCCCACGAAGGCGGCACGGCCGCCGAGCGAGGCGACGCCCGCCGCGGTATTGGCGGCCGAACCGCCCGAGCTCTGCTGGCGGCCGGGCGGCATCTTGCCGTAAAGATCCCCGGCCCTGTCGGAATCGATCAGGTGCATGATCCCTTCCTGCATGCCCTCGCGCTCGATGAAGCCGGGCTCTATCGGCGCGATGATGTCGACAATCGCATTGCCGATGGTCAGGACGTCAAAGCGGGTCTGGGTCATTGGGGGGTCCGGCATAGATTGGGAAATGGCCGATAGCCCGTTTAGAGCATCACATCACAAGGGGCAATCATTTCAAGCCCAGGGGGGGAGGCGGCAGGTTCAGAGCCCACCGATAATGGCGGCGACAAGCGCCTCGCTGTCCTCGCCGGCGCGCATGGCGATCTGGCCATCGAGCAGCAAGATGGCGAGGCCGTGCACCTTGGCCCAGGCCGCCAGCGTCCTGACCCGCCCGGCCTTCTCATCGCCGCCGACAAGCAGGTGCAGCGATTCGAGGCCAGTGTCGGCCGCCATGCGCAGGCCGGGCCGGGCCTGCACGAGCGGAGAAAACATCAGGCGGAAGAGATTGGGGTTTTGCAGGGCAAAGACCATATAGGTCTTGCCCATGGCCGAAACAGGGTCGGCGGGCTCGCTGGCCGCGACCGCCTGCATGCGGGCGGCAAAGCGCTGGAAACCGGTGACGGCGAGCGCTTCGAGCAAAGCGGCGCGGCTGTCGAAATGCCGATAGGGCGCGGCCGACGATACCCCTGTCGCCCGGGCCAGATCGCGCAGGCCAAGGCCCGCTTCTCCCTGCTGTTCGAGAATCACCAAGGCGGTTTCGAGCAGCGCCTGGCGCAGATTGCCGTGATGATAGGGTGCGTTTGGCGCTGATGTTGTCATCGCTCACATATGCAGAATTGATGTGAGCGCTGTCAACTTCATGCTGTTGCTCAGGCTTTGCCAGGCCAGGGCGTCTTGGGCTCGAAACGGCAGAATTGCGCGATCGGGCAGCGCCAGCATTCGGGCTTGCGGGCCTTGCAGATATAGCGGCCATGCAGGATCAGCCAATGATGGGCATGGAGCATGAACCGCGCCGGCACCTGTTTGTGCAGGGCTTTTTCAACGGCGAGCGGGGTCTTACCGGGGGCAAGGCCGGTGCGGTTGCCGACGCGGAAGAGATGGGTATCCACGGCAATGGTCGGCTGTTTGAACCAGATATTGAGCACGACATTGGCGGTCTTGCGGCCAACGCCGGGCAAGGCTTCGAGCGCTTCGCGATCGCCCGGCACCTCTCCCCCATGCCTTTCGATAAGGATCTGGCTGAGCGCGAAGACATTCTTGGCCTTGCCGCGATAAAGACCGATGGTCTTGATCTGGTCTTCGATGGCCTCGACGCCCAGCGCCACCATGGTAGCAGGGGAAGGGGCCAGCTCGAACAGGCGTTTCGTCGCCTTGTTGACGCCGATATCGGTGGCCTGGGCGGACAGCACCACCGCCACCAAGAGGGTGAAGGCGTTGATATAGTCGAGTTCGCCCTTGGGCTCGGGATCGATTTCGTGGAAGCGGGTGAAGATCGCTTCGGCCTCCGCCCGGCTCAGAGCCTTCACTTTTTTTGCCGCTGCCATTCTCTCGCCCTCGATTCTCTGCCAGTATTTCGGGCAAGAGAGTTTTCGATGCAAGCCACCACCACGACGCCCCTGTTTGCCGCGACCTTGCGTCCGGGCCGATCCTACGGAACGGCCGGCGGCTGGCTCGGCCTGGTTCTCGCCGGCATTGTCGGGGCGCCGCTGCTGATCGCCATTCCCCAATTCGTCTTGCCGGGCCTGCTGGCCTTTGGGCTCGCCGGGGGCGGCCTGGCGGCTTTTTCCATGCGGCAGGCCAGAAAGGGCAGGCAATATCAGCAGGTCAACCTCTGGCCGGACCAGCTCGAAGTGGTCGATGTGTCCTCTAGGCAATCCCGGGTGATGCAGCGCTTCGTGCCTTCGCAGGTGCGGCTGCGGCTGGTTCGGGACCATTTCGAGCGAACCGAGGCGATCTTTCTCAGCCATGAAAAAGGCGAAGTGGAACTGGGCCAGTTTCTCTCTCGCGATGAAAAGGCGAGCTTTGCGCGCGCTTTCGGCACAGCCTTGCGCCAGGCGCGGCGTGGGGCGTGAGGCCGGTCAAATCCGGGTCGCCAAACCGTCGCTTCGGGCCTAGTCAGGCGCCGATGCGCGAGAAGGATCCGATCATGAACCAGATGCAGCCCCTTGCCCCCGATGACGATTACGACATCATCCGCGCCGCCATCCGCTATCTCAGCGAGACCGGGCCGGATGAAATTGATCTCGGCAATTTTGCGCGGGGCCTGGGGCTGACCGAACGGCAATTGACCGATTTGTTCCGCCGCTGGTGCGGTCTTTCGCCAAAAAGTTTCGCCCAGGCAGTGGCGCTCGACCATGCCAAGAGCCTGTTGCGCGAACAGGCCAGCGTCCTGGACGCGACCTATGAAGTGGGGCTTTCCTCGACATCGCGGCTCCACGATCTGTTTGTGACCCACGAGGCCATGCCGCCCGGCATCTTTCGAGCCGGAGGGGCGGGGATCGACATGGTCTGGGGTGCGGCGCCGTCGCCTTTCGGCATGGCCGTGGTGACCGCCACCGATTACGGTATTTCCGGGCTCGGCTTTGCCGATGCCGAGACCAGCATCGAGGCCGCCTTCGCGGATCTGGCCAATCGCTGGCCCCGGGCCCGGTTCGTGCGCGACGACGAAAAGATCGCGCCGCTAGTGGCCCAGATATTCGAACCGGGACGCTGGAGCGCCGAACAGCCGGTGCGCGTGGTACTGATCGGCACTGATTTCGAGGTGCAGGTCTGGGAGACATTGCTCAAGATCCCCGTGGGCCGCGTCACCACCTATGCCAGCGTCGCCCAGCAGATCGGGCGGCCCAAGGCGGCGCGGGCCGTCGGCGCCGCCGTGGGGAAAAATCCGGTCAGCTTCGTCGTGCCCTGTCACCGCGTCGTCGGCACGTCGGGCGCCCTGACCGGATATCATTGGGGGGTGCCGCGCAAACGGGCGATCCTCGGCTGGGAAAGCGGAATGGCCGGCTTGAAGGGGTGAAGCGACCCGGCCAGAAGGCTCCGAGAAGGCCGACTGAGTTTCACGTGAATCGCCCAGGGGCTGGAAATTCGCTCCGCGTCATGCGTTAGTCATCCGGCGACCATTGCGGAGGATCCATGACCAGCAGCACACGTGCCATCGTCACCGGCGTCCTGCTTATCGCCATCCTGGCCCTGGCCTGGCAGGTTTCGACTCCAATATTGCTGATCTTTGCCGGTATCCTCATCGCCTGCGTCCTCGACGCCGCCGTGCGCATGCTGGGGCGGGTGGCACCCTGGCCGCGACCGGTGCTTCTGGTCCTTGTCAGCCTGTCGATCCTCATCGTGCTGATTTCGGCGCTGTCGCTGGGCGGGCTGAGCCTCTGGCGCAATATCCAGGACCTGTTCCGGCTGCTGATCGGGGAAATCACCCGCATTTACGGCGAATTGCAGGAACTGGGCCTGGTCCAGAATATCAGCCGCTCGGACATCGAGACCATGGTGGCGACCTTCTTTCCCGATCCCGGCGGGCTGTTCAATCAGGCGTCATCGCTGTTCGGCTCGACAATGGGCATTGTCAGCAACGGGGTGATCATCATCTTTCTGGGTCTGTTCTTTGCCATCAACCCCAAAGCCTATCGCGACGGATTCCTGTTGCTGCTGCCGAAAGCCCAGCGACCGCGCGTCTCCGCCGCTTTGGGGGATACGGGCGAAGCGCTGCGCGGCTGGATGGTCACGCAATTGGCGATGATGGTGCTGATCGGCAGCCTGGTCTTCCTGCTGCTCTGGGGCCTGGGCGTGCCCAATGCGCCGGTCCTGGGCCTTCTGGCCGGAGCGCTGAATTTCATCCCGTTTCTGGGGCCGATCTTTTCGGCGGTGCCGGTGCTGCTGACGCTGGCGGCGCAGGACAGCAATGTGCTGATCCTGGGAGCGATCGGCCTGTTCCTGGTCCAGAACCTGGAAGGCTATATCCTCACACCCATGCTGCAACAGCGCATCATCCGGCTGTCGCCGGCCTGGTCGCTCAGCATTATGACGATATTGGGCACATTGTTCGGGATCATGGGCATCGCGCTGGCGACGCCCATCTATGCGGTGGGTCGGATGCTGACCCTGAGGCTCTATATCGAGCCGAAAGAGCAGGGGGACGACAAGGCCATCCCCCTCACGATCAAAGAATGACGCGCTCGACCAGCTTGCCGTCGGGGCCGATCCGGTAGAGGGTCGGTTCGCCAGTGGCGATCTCGCGGGCGAGGATTTCGTCGGGGGTCAGTCCCTCGATGGCCATGACCAGGGCGCGCAGCGAATTGCCATGGGCCGCGACCAGCACCGTCTTGCCGGCCTTGAGCCGGGGCAGAATTTCGGCTTCGTAATAGGGCAGGGTGCGCGCCGCAGTGTCCTTGAGGCTTTCGCCGCCGGGCGGGGGCACGTCATAGGACCGGCGCCAGACCAGCACCTGCTCCTCGCCCCATTTCTGGCGGGCATCATCCTTGTTGAGGCCGGAGAGGTCGCCGTAATCGCGCTCGTTGAGCGCGATATTGCGGGTGATGGTGACGTTGAGAATGCCCATCTCTTCCAGCATCAGGTCGAGCGTGTGCTGGGCCCGGCGCAGGGCCGAGGTGTAATAGAGGTCGGGCTCGATGCCCGCCGCCTTGAGCGCCTTGCCGGTGGCGCGGGCCTCGCCCTCGCCCTGGGCGGTCAGGTTCGGATTACGCCAGCCGGTGAAGAGATTTTGCAGGTTCCATTCGCTCTGGCCGTGGCGGACCAGGATCAGCGTGCCGGTCATGATGTCGTTCCCTTGCTGTCATGCTTTTGGTCAAGTGGGCGGCCTTGGAAGGTCTCTGAACGCTTCCGGTCCGCCCTAGTCGTTGAGGCCGAGCACATCGGCCATGGAATAAAGTCCCGGCTTCTGGCCGGAAGCCCAGAGCACGGCGCGCACAGCCCCATTGGCATAGATGGTGCGGTCCTGCGCCCGATGATTGAGCTCGATCCGTTCCGAAGGTCCGGCCAGGATCACCATGTGATCACCGATGACATTGCCGCCCCGCAGGGTGGCAAAGCCGATCGTGCCGGCCTCGCGCGGGCCGGTATGGCCGTCGCGCACCCGCACCGAATGCTCCTTGAGCGCGATATGGCGGCCCTTGGCCGCCGCCTCGCCCAGCATCAGGGCGGTGCCGGAAGGCGCGTCGACCTTGAGATTGTGGTGCATTTCGAGCACTTCGACATCGTAATCGGGCAAAGCCGCCGCGGCCTTTTCGACCAGAACTGCCAGGGCGACCATGCCGGGGGAGAAATTGCCGGATTTGACGATACGCGCGCCCTCGGCGCCCGCCCGGGCAATGGCCGCGTCTTCTGCTTCGAGGCACCCGGTCGTGCCGATGACATGGACCAGACCGCGCCGTGCCGCCAGCCCGGCCAGCGCCACGCTGGCCGAAGGCGCGCTGAAATCGATGATGGCATCGGCCCGTTCAACCAGCGCTTCGGCATTGTCGGAGACCGTGACGCCTAGCGGCTCGATGCCGGCCAGGCCGCCGGCATCCTTGCCAAGCGCAGCAGCGCCGGGCCGATCCAGCGCCCCCACCAGTTCAAGGCCGGGATGAGCGGCGACGGCGCGGATATTGGCCTGGCCCATGCGCCCACCGGCGCCGGCAATGATGATGCGCAGCCTGCTCATGCCGCTAACTCCCTGGCAAATTGCCTCTGGCCTATAGCAGCGTCACGAGGCGCCGCCAACCATGCTGCCGCTTGACGCCGCACTGTGCTACGATTCGGTCGAGCAAGCGGAGAAAAGGACGTCCATGAGCCTCACCAATGTGCTGGCCGGCGTGGCGGTGGAAGACCTGGGCAATTCCCTGGTCTGGTACGAATATCTGTTCGGTCGCCCCGCCGATGCGCGCCCCATGGCCGACGTGGCCGAATGGAAACTGCCCGGTGGCGGCTGGGTGGATGTGATGAGCGACGCCGATCGGGCGGGCGCCAGCGTCATCACCCTCATCGTCGACGACATCGCCGAGGAACTGGCGCGGCTGGAAATGCACGGCATCAAGCCGGTGGCCAAGGCGATCGGGGATTTTTTCAAGACCGCGAAACTGCGCGACCCCGATGGCAATCTCATCATCTTGAGCCAGCCGCAGCCGGGGACGTATTAGCCCGCCGCTTGCCGTAGCGAGTGGAGAGCCTGGCCATAACGGGCTGCGCTTGCATCGGGTCTTTTTGACAATCGTCACCACCCCGCTTGTCCGGGTGGTTCAGCGTTAATTGCTACAGCCGCTTGAGGCTGACCGCTTCGACGCGGTGGTCCTTGCCCTTTTTGAGGATCAGATCGGCGCGGCCGCGGGTCGGCAACACGTTTTCAAGCAGATTGGGCAGGTTGATGCTTTCCCAGACCTGCCGGCCGAAAGCCCCGGCTTCTTCCTCGCTCATTTCCGAGAATTTGCGGAAGAAGGAGGTGGGATCACGGAAGGCCGTGTCGCGCAGGCGGAAGAAGCGGGTGATGTACCATTCCCGCAAATCCTCGACATCGGCGTCGATATAGATCGAAAAATCGATGAAGTCGGAGGCGAAAAGGATGGGCGAACCGTCCCGGGGCAAGTCGCCGGGCTGAAGGATATTGAGCCCCTCGACGATGAGGATGTCGGGCCGGTCGATGATGACCTCTTCTCCGGGCACCACGTCATAGACCAGATGCGAATAGACCGGCACCGCCACCTTGGCCTTGCCCGATTTGATGTCGGCGAGAAAATTGACGAAGCGGGGCCGGTCATAGCTTTCGGGGAAACCCTTGCGCTGCATCATGTCGCGCTCTTCCAGCACCCGATTGGGATGAAGAAAGCCGTCCGTGGTGACCAGATCGACCTTGGGGCTGGAAGGCCAGCGGGAGAGCAGGGCCTGAAGGATGCGCGAAGTGGTGGATTTGCCCACCGCCACCGAACCGGCGACGCCGATGATGAAGGGGACCTTGTCGCCGGGCGTATTGAGAAAGCGGGTCGCAACGGCGTTGAGGCCCTGAATGGCCTCGACGTAATAGGCGAGGAGCCGCGACAAGGGCAGGTAGATTTCCTCCGCCTCGGCCAGCGAGATCGGGTCGGTGAGGGCGCGAAGCCGCTTGATATCCGGCTCGGTCAGCGTCATCGGCTGGCCGTTGCGCAGATCGCTCCATTGCTCTTTGGTGAAATGGCGATAGGGATCGAGAACGGGGGGGCGCTTGGCCATCTAGGGCTGATCCTTCCGTGCGGCCTTTTCAGCAAGGCCCGATTGGGCCGTGCGCCGGTCCAGTTCCGTCATCACTTCGGCGAGCGGCACATCCGCCGCCCGAAGCACGACGAGCAGGTGATAAAGCAGATCGGCGCTTTCCTTGACCAGTTCGGCCCGGTCATTGGCGATGGCGGCGATGACCGCTTCAACCGCCTCTTCGCCCAGCTTCTGAGCCGCCTTGTTCATGCCGCGGGCGATGAGGCTCGCCGTATAGCTCTGGTCGGGCGCGGCCGCGGCGCGCATGGCGATGCGGATTTCGAGTTCTTCGAGAGTCATTGACTGGGAAGGCTCCTCATCTTCGCCGGGGTGACAGCGTGTGTTTGAACAGGCTAGAGCAAAAAACGGAACGCCGTCACTAAAACCTAAGCTAAGCTTTGCGGACCGCCCGCGCGGTCAAGCCGCATGGCGATGCCATGGCTGGCCATATAGGCCTTGGCCTCGGGAATGGTGAAGGTGCCGAAATGGAAGATCGAGGCGGCAAGCACGGCGCTGGCATGGCCTTCGATGACGCCCTCGACCAGATGCTGCAAGGTGCCGACGCCGCCCGAGGCGATGACCGGCACTTCAACGCTGTCGGCAATGGCGCGGGTCAGCTTCAGATCGAAACCGGACCTGGTGCCGTCGCGATCCATGGAGGTGACGAGGAGTTCGCCGGCGCCACGCTCGACCATGCGCGCCGCAAATTCCACCGCATCGATGCCGGTGGGCTTGCGGCCGCCATGGGTATGGATTTCCCAACCCTCACCGCCATCGCTCCGCTGCTTGGCGTCGACCGAGACGACGATGCATTGATTGCCGAACTTGTCGGCGGCCCGGGCGATGAAATCGGGATCGTTCACGGCGGCGGAATTGATCGCCACCTTGTCGGCCCCGGCAAGCAGGAGCTTTCTGATATCCTCGATGGAGCGGACGCCACCGCCCACCGTCACCGGCATGAAGCAATGCTCGGCCGTGCGCGCCACCACATCGAAAATGGTGTCGCGGCCCTCATGGCTGGCCGTGATGTCGAGAAAGGTCAGTTCGTCGGCGCCGGCCGCGTCATAGGCCCTGGCCGCTTCCACCGGATCGCCGGCATCGACCAGATCGACGAATTGCACGCCTTTGACCACGCGGCCGCCGGCCACGTCGAGGCAGGGAATGATACGGGTTTTGAGGCTCACAGGCCGCTTCCTTCTTGGTTTCGCGCGTCCGGACGAGCCATGGCGGGATTCTCGCACATCATGGCCGTTTGACTTTCTGCATCTGGCCCCAGCCGATGCGGTGAATGATCAGGGATGCCAGCCAGACCAGCAGCGCCCCGCCGCCCAGCGGCAGCGTCGCCAGCATGAACCAGCCCATGACGCCGGCGCCATAGAGCAAGCCGCCCCAATCCATGCCCCAGACGATGCAGGGCTGCACCGAGGCTTCGTTGACCACGCAATTATTGGCGTCGGCGATCAGATAGGTGAGATAGACCGAAGCGATCGGCCAGAGCGCGAAGACGAGAATGGCGAACAGCGCCAGTCCATAGGCCCAATAGGGAAATCTATCGGGCCGCGCGGCGCTCATGACGCCCTCAACAGGTCCAGTGCTTCACGTGAATCAATGCGCCCGTCATAGAGGGCGCGGCCGGAAATTGCGCCTTCCAGAACCCGGTATTCGGGCCGGGTCATGCGCTCGATATCGGCCATGGAGGCCAGACCGCCCGAAGCGATGACCGGGATTTTGGTGGCGCGGGCCAGTTCCAGCGTCGAATCCCAATTGATGCCGGCGAGTACGCCGTCGCGATCGATATCGGTATAGATGATGGCGGCGACGCCGGCGCCTTCGAAGCGCCGCGCCAGTTCGATCACGGCCAGTTCGGAGGTTTCCGCCCAGCCCTCGACCGCCACCATGCCGCCACGGGCGTCGATGCCGACAGCCACCTGACCCGGCCATTTTTTGGCTGCCTCTTTCACCAAGGCCGGGTCGCGCACCGCCACGGTGCCGAGAATGACCCGCGCCAGGCCCTTGTCGAGCCAGGATTCGATATGGTCGAGTGTGCGGATGCCGCCGCCGAGCTGGACCGGAAAGCGCACCGCCTTGAGAATGGCCTCCACCGCCGCGCCATTGACGCTTTCGCCGGCAAAGGCGCCGTTGAGATCAACGACATGGAGATATTCAAAACCCTGATCCTCGAAGCTTTTGGCCTGAGCGGCGGGATCGTCATTGAAGACCGTCGCCTGCGCCATGTCGCCCAGCTTGAGGCGCACGCATTCACCGTCCTTGAGGTCGATGGCGGGGAAAAGGATCATGGCGTCCAGTCCAAAAAGTTCTCGATCAGCTTCAGGCCCAGCGCCTGGCTCTTTTCCGGGTGGAACTGGGTGCCGAAAATATTGTCGCGGCCGACACAGGCGGTCAGCTTGCCGCCATAATCGGTGGTAGCGACGAGCTGGGTCGGATCGTCGGTGCGCAGGTGATAGGAATGGACGAAATAGGCGTGCAGCCCGTCCGGCCCGAGCTCGATATCGGCGAGCAGGGGATGGGATTTGCTGGCTTCTATCGTGTTCCAGCCCATATGCGGGATCTTGAGCGCCCCATCTTCGGGGACGATTTTTTCGACGGCGCCGGCAATCCAGCCCAGACCTTTGGTCACGGTCTTTTCGCGGCCTTCGCTCGCCAGCAATTGCATGCCGACGCAAACGCCGAGGAACGGCGTGCCAGCCTTGATCACCTTCTCGTCCAGCACCTCGATCATGCCGGACACGGCCTGCAATCCCGCCATGCAATCGGCAAAGGCGCCGACGCCCGGCAGCATGATGCGGTCGGCCTTGCGCACGATGTCGGGATCGGCGGTCACGGCAATGCTGTCGCCCCGGCCCATGTCATGAGCCACGCGCTCGAAGGCCTTGGCGGCCGAGCGCAGATTGCCCGCGCCGTAATCGATGATGGCGATGATGCTCATGGGCGCATTCTCCACGATCCCGACGTCAACCCGGCAAATGCCGGGCTCCGGTTCAAGATCTCAGGCTGAGCCCCGGCCGGGCCGGGGTGGCAGGCATTGGTCTGGGCTCACTTAGTGCAAAAGCACCCGAAGCGAAAGCCTCAGAGCGTGCCCTTGGTGCTGGGAACGGCATCGCGCATGCGCGGATCGATCTCGACTGCCACGCGCAGGGCGCGCGCCACGGCCTTGAACATGGATTCGGCCAGATGGTGATTGTTGTCGAAATAGAAGTTCTCGATATGCAGCGTAATACCGGCATTGACCGCAAAAGCCTGGAAGAATTCCCGGAGCAGCTCGGTATCGATGTCGCCGATCTTGTTCTGGCTGAACTCGGCCTTGAAGACCAGGAAGGCGCGGCCCGACACGTCGAGCGCCGCACGGGTCAGCGTGCCGTCCATGGGCAGATCGGACGAGGCATAGCGGTTGATGCCCTTCTTGTCGCCAAGGGCCTGTTTGAGGGCCTGGCCGAGCGCAATGCCGACATCTTCCACGCTGTGGTGAAAATCGATGTGCAGGTCGCCCTTGCAGCGCACCTCCATGTCGATCAGCGAATGGCGCGCCAGCTGGTCCAGCATGTGGTCGAAAAAGCCGATGCCGGTCTGCATGGCGTGATTGCCTGTGCCGTCGAGATTGATCGAGACGGAGATCTCGGTTTCATTGGTCTTGCGGGCGATTATTGCTGTGCGCATGGCTGTCTCCGGCGTTTTGGCCTCCTCTAGCAGATCGACAACGGCGCGTGAAGATCGCGCCGTGGCCGCCATTGGTTGCAATCGCCGTGGCGGGCCCTAAATATCATGCAACAGTTCGGAGTAATTCCCCCAATGAGTGAGCACACAAATCCCGGCTGGCACGGGACCACCATCGTTTCCGTGCGCAAGGGCAACAAGGTCGTGGTGGCCGGCGACGGCCAGGTTTCCATGGGCCAGACGGTGATGAAGCACACCGCCAGGAAGGTGCGGCGGCTGGCCGGCGGCACGGTGATCGGCGGCTTTGCCGGCTCCACCGCCGATGCCTTTACCCTGTTCGAGCGGCTCGAAGGCAAGCTCGAGCAATATCCCGACCAATTGATGCGCGCCGCCGTGGAACTGGCCAAGGACTGGCGCACCGACCGCTATCTCAGGAAGCTCGAAGCCATGATGATCGTGGCCGACAAGACCGATACGCTGGTCCTGACCGGCAATGGCGACGTGCTGACGCCAGACCACGGGGTCATCGCCATCGGCTCGGGCGGCAATTATGCCCATTCGGCGGCCCTGGCGCTGCATCAGGCGACCGAGCTCGATGCCGAGGACATTGCCCGCCGCGCCATGAAAATCGCCGAGGAAATCTGCGTCTATACCAATGGTAATGTGACGCTCGAAACCATCGAGTTGTGCGCGTGAGCTTTTCGATCCGCCAGTTGAGCGTCGATGATGCGATGGCCTATCGCGCCATCAGGCTCGAAGCACTGGTCAACCATCCTGAAGCCTTCCTCTCCTCCGCCGAGGCCTTTGCGCAGAAGTCGGACGACGACATCAGGGAGACGCTCAGGGCCCTGACGATCTTTGGGGCTTTTCTGCCGGACGGATCGCTTGGGGGCATCAATGCCTTTCTGGGCAATGAGGGTCACAAGGAAAGCCATCGCGGCTGGATGATCCAGGTCTACGTCAAGCCGGATCATCGCGGTTCCGGCATGTCCACGGCGCTGGTGCAGCACTTGCTCGACTACGCCAGGGACAGGGTGATCCAGGTTCATCTGGGCGTCTGGACGGAAAATGAGGCGGCGATCCGGCTCTACAAAAAACTGGGCTTTGCCACCTATGGGACCGAGCCCCGCTATCTCTTCGTGAACGGTCGATATCTCGACGAACACCTGATGGTGCGCTTCCTCGATGAGGCACCAGGAGACCAAAATGAGTGAAACAAACTTTTCCCCGCGCGAGATCGTCTCCGAACTGGACCGCCATATTGTCGGCCAGGCCGATGCCAAGCGCGCCGTCGCCGTGGCCTTGCGCAATCGCTGGCGGCGCCAGCAATTGCCGACCGAACTGCGCCGCGAGGTCAGTCCCAAAAATATCCTGATGATCGGGCCGACCGGGGTGGGCAAGACTGAGATTTCGCGTCGCCTGGCGCGGCTGGCGCAGGCCCCCTTCGTCAAAGTGGAGGCCACCAAATTCACCGAAGTGGGCTATGTCGGCCGCGACGTCGAGCAGATCGTGCGCGATCTGGTGGAGGCGGGCATTACCGTTCTGCGCGACAAGCGTCGCCGCGACGTGCAGGCCCAAGCCCATCACAATGCCGAGGAACGGGTGCTCGATGCGCTGGTGGGGACGTCCGCCACCCCCTCGACCCGCGACAATTTCCGCACCAAGCTGCGCAATAACGAACTCGACGACAAGGAGATCGAGATCGAAATGCAGCCCAATCCGGGCACCGGCGGGTTCGAAATTCCCGGCATGCCCAATGGCGGCATCGGCATGATCAATCTTTCCGACATGTTCAAGCAGGCCATGGGCGGGCGCGGGGTCAAGCGCAAGATCAGGGTCAAGGATGCCTATGAGCCGCTGATCGCCGAGGAAGCCGACAAGCTGCTCGACCAGGACCAGCTCAAGAGCGAAGCCATCGAATTGGTGGAAAATCACGGCATCGTCTTCATCGACGAGATCGACAAGGTCGCGGCCCGCGAAGGCGGGGTCCAGGGTGGTCCCTCGCGCGAAGGGGTGCAGCGCGATCTGCTGCCGCTGATCGAGGGCACGACGGTCGCCACCAAATATGGGCCAGTCAAGACCGACCATATCCTGTTCATCGCCTCGGGCGCCTTCCATGTGTCCAAGCCCAGCGACCTATTGCCCGAATTGCAGGGCCGGCTGCCGATCCGGGTGGAACTCAAGGCGCTGACCCGCGAGGATTTCATCGGCATTCTCAACGACACCGAAGCCAGCCTCATCAAGCAATATGTGGCGCTGATGGGCACGGAAGGGCTGACGCTGGAAGTCACCCAGGACGCTATCGAGGCCATTGCCGACGCGGCGGTCAAGGTCAATTCATCAGTCGAGAATATCGGCGCCCGCCGTTTGCAGACGGTGATGGAGCGGCTGGTCGAGGAAATTTCCTTCGACGCGCCGGACCGTGCCGGACAGAGTGTCAAGATCGACGCGGCCTTCGTGCGCCAAAAGGTCGGCGTGCTGGCCGGGGATACCGATCTGAGCAAGTTCGTGCTGTAGGTGCAGGTGGCCCACAGGACCAAGAGATGGATTGCCCGGACAGGCCGGGCAATGACGGCGAAGAGGGTTTAGCGCCTGCGGCCCACAGATTTCTCAGCTTTTCGTCATCACCCGGCACGTCCGGGTGATCCAGGCCCGGCGCAACGGGCGTTCTGTCGAGCGCCAACCACCGCTCCAATCGCTTGTTTGGCATTGGAGGGTCCGAAAACCGGGAATACCCTTTTCGGTCCGCTGCTTCAGCGCTTGCGGCTCGCCCGCTTCACCATTTCATCACGCAGGAATTTCAGATCCTCGGCCTCCAGCCGGCCGATGGAATCGCGCAGGCGATTGGTCAATTCGGTCGCCTCGGGCACAAGGCCGCCGGTATCGATGGTCACCTTGGGGTCGGAAATCTCCGCCAGGCGCTGCAATTCCTCGGCCTCATCCCAGATGATGTTGAAAAAGGCAATGATGCGGTGAAGGAGGAAACTGGTCGGCTGGCCACGCCGTCCATGCTCCAGCGCCGAGAGATAGGCCGAGGAGACATTGAGCGCCGCCGCCATTTCCTTGAGCGAAATGCCGCGCGCTTCGCGCATGGCGCGCAATTTGGCACCCAAGGGGGTCATTGCCGCCGCAGGCGCACATAAAAGGCGCCCTCCCCACCATGGCCGCGCGCCGCCATGCTCCAGCCTGAAATGACATGCGCCAGGCCCGGCTCGGACAGCCAGAGCGGCAGCATATTGCGCAGGATGCCGCGCTCGGTCATGGCGGCGATGAAATCATTGTCGGTCCGCGCCCCCTTGCCGGTGATCACCAGAATGGTGCGGTCTCCGCGCGCTGCGCGGGCGCCGATATAGCGGCGCAGCGCCTCCCGGGCCTCCGATTGAGTCATGCCATGCAGATCGATGGTGCCGTCGATATCGATGCGGCCGCGCCGAACCTTTTTGTGGATGGCCGGGTCGACGCTTTTTTCCACCCGTGGCGCGCCGGGCGAGGGCGCCTGATAATCGGGCAGGAAAGGCTTTCCTTGCCCCAATTTGGCCGGTGGCCGGCGCAAGGGCGGCGGCGCTTCCGGCTCGGGAACAGGCAGGGGTCCGGCGCCCAGTTTCAAAAGCCCCTTGCGACGCAACGGCTCAACGGTCGCGGCCACATGGGTCCACAAATGGAAGTCATGCGGCAGGCGCCTGAACTCGCGCTTGGACATGGTCGAGGCTCTGCCGCAAGGATCAATCGAGCTGGCTGGTGGTCACGACCTTCCAATTGGGATCGCGCGATTTCGGATTGCGGGCAAAGGTCCACTCATCGGCAATGATCTGCACCTGATCGGCATTGCCCTCCACCAAATTGCCGTCGTTGTCGCGAGTGGCCGACACCACTTCGGCATGAAAATCCACCGTCACGGCAATATTCTTCTTGTCATATTCGGCATCGACAATGGCGATGCGCGGCAGGCCGACAAAGGTGAAATCAACCTTGTGGCCGGCGGCCTCGCGCTCCGCTATGGCGCGCTGGAAACCGTCGAAAACCTCCTTGTCGAGGAGGTTGCGCAAGGTCTGCCGATCACCCTCGGCAAAGCCGGTGACCACCATTTCATAGGCCTGCTTGGCACCATCGAGGAAGGATTTGGGGGTAAAGGTGGGATCGGCTTCGGCCACTTCGCGCAGGCCCTCGGCCAATTGCGCATTGCCGGCGGCTGCCTGCTCGATTTCCGCTTCCAGCTTGCGGGCGCGGCGCTCGTCATCGAGGTCCGGCTGGGCAATTGTGGGGCGCGGGCGCAGCGGCACCACAGTGTCGTCGGCATTGGCATTCTTTTCGGCCGGGGTGGAGCGGCTGCGATCGACGGGCGGGCGCTCATTGCCGGTGCGGGTTCCCAGAACCGAGCGGAGCCGGAACAGCACGAATATGGCCACGACAATGGCAATGAGGGTCGGCAGGTCGAGAAATTCGTCCATCAAGAGGCACCTTGCGCAGGAGGCGTCGATAAAATCGCGTTGTGGCGCTCGTTTCGCGCCGATGTGGTCTTATATATAAGCAATGCTTTAGCTCAAAACCAGTTCACGTTGGGGCGAGTTGCATTTTGCCGCTGCCATAATTGCCAACAAGACAAGGATCAGCCCTTGGCCCGCTTTTTCGCCTTCGGATTTCTGGCGCTGCCGCTACTGGAAATCGCCCTTTTCATCGTGGTCGGCCGCGCGATTGGCCTCCTGCCGACCTTGGCGCTGGTGATCCTCTCGGCACTGGCGGGTGGATTGGTGCTGCGCCGGCAGGGGCTGGACGTGGTCGCGAGACTACGCAGCAATGTCAGCGCCGGCACCATTCCCGGACGGGCCGTCTTCGATACGATGCTGATCGGACTGGCCGGATTGCTGCTTTTCCTGCCGGGTTTTTTCAGTGACGTTTTGGGGTTGGGCCTGCTGTTGCCACCTTTGCGGGACTGGATGTTTTCGGCGTTGGCCGGCAGGGTGCGGGTGGTGGAAACCACGGCGAGCTATCGGCGCTATGGCAATCCTCATACGGGCGGGGGTGAAGCGCCGCTCATCATCGACGCCAGCAATGACGACTGGCGGGACGAGCGGAAATAGCGGGCTCGGCTTGTTCAGCCGGGCCAAAAATGCTAGCCAGCGCGCCAGAATTGCTTGAATTTTCGCATCAAGAAGGACCAATCAATGGCCGACGACAATCAGGGCGCGGCAGCGCCGCAGCCCGCCAACGCGCCCAGCATGAACCTGGTGGGTCAATATATCCGCGATCTTTCCTTCGAAAATCCGGGCGCACCGGCCACCCTGCTCGCCGGTGGCGGCAATCCGGCCTTCAACGTCTCCATCGCCGTGGGCGTCAAGAAACAGAACGAGGAAATCTTCGCAGTGGAGCTGACGCTCAATGCCAAGGCCAATCGCGAAGACACGCTCCTGTTCAATGTCGAACTGGTCTATGGCGGCATTTTCCGCCTCAAGAACGTGCCCGAAGCCCAATTGTCGCCGCTGCTGATGGTGGAATGCCCGCGTCTGGTCTTCCCCTTCGCGCGTCAGGTTCTGGCCAATGTCACCCAGCAGGGCGGTTTCCCGCCGCTGATGATGGAGCCGGTGGATTTTGCCGCCATCTATCGTCAGAATCTGGCCAAGCTCGCCGCCCAGCAGGGCGCCGCGCCTGCCCCCGCCAATGGCGAAGGCGAAAAGCTCAACTGAGCCCTGCGCCTATCATTGAATGAAAAGCCCCGGTCACGCCGGGGTTTTTTATTGGGTGGCGTCGCCGGTCTCATATTGAGACCAGATGGCGCTGTCGCCCATCCTGCCGACAAAGGCCGAATGCGCTTCGGCTTCGGCGGCGGTGATGCGGGAGGGCAGCGGAAGGGGGCGCTGGCGGGCAGCGATTTTTTCAGCCATGACACCGGCACCTCCGGCATCTTCTTCGGCGGTGAGCGCGAGACTGACCTGTTTGCCGCCAATGAGTTCGAGATAGACTTCGGCGAGGATTTCGCTGTCGAGCAGGGCCCCGTGCAGGGTACGGCGGGAATTGTCGATGCCGTAATGCTTGCACAGCGCATCGAGGCTAACGCGGGCGCCGGGATGTTTCTGCCGCGCCAGCATGACCGTATCGATCACATCATTGGTGAGCCGGGCCAATCCGGCTCCTTCGAGCTCGGCATTGAGAAAGCCCATATCGAAGGGGGCGTTGTGGATGACCAGCGTCGCCTCGCCGATAAAAGCGCGAAAAGCTTCGGCCACGCTGTTGAAGAGCGGCTTGTCGGCCAGAAAATCGTCACCCAGGCCATGCACCCGAAAGGCCTCCTCGGGCATGGAGCGCTGGGGATTGATGTAGACGTGGAAGTGCTTGCCGGTCGGAATATGGTTGATCAGCTCGACGCAGCCGATTTCCACCAGCCTGTCGCCACTCTGGGGCGAGAGGCCCGTGGTTTCGGTATCGAGGACGATTTCCCTGATCATGGCGTTTTCGCTTCTGCCCGTATGGTCGCGACCAGTTCGGCGACCTCGGTCTCGATGTCGTCACGAGGCCGCGCTGTATCGAAGAGCCAGCTGGCTCTTGCCATCTTCTCGGCCTGCGGCCATTGCCGGGCAAGCAGGGTCTGCATCTTTTCCACATTCATGCCTGGACGGGCCAGGATGCGCTGGTGCTGGATTGCCGGATCGACATGGGTGACGGCAATGGTATCGAAACCGTAATCGTAGCCGCTTTCAAAGAGCAGCGGCACTTCCACCACGGCCAGTTCATGCCCTTGCTGCTCCGCCTCGTTGAGAAAGCTGGCGATACGAGCCCGGACCAGCGGGTGAATGACCGCTTCAAGCCGGGCAAAACCGGACGGATCGGCGGCAAGGCGTTTTCCTAAGTCCTGGCGATCGATCGCGCCGTCGCGAACAATGCCGGGAAAAAGGGCTTCGACCGGGGCGATGGCCTCGCCCGCATAGAGTTCGGCAACCAGGGCATCGGCGGAAAGAACCGGTACGCCCGTCCGGGCAAAGGCCGCCAATAGGGTGGACTTGCCGGTGGCGATGGAGCCGGTGATACCGATGCGGCGCATTTCAGGGCTCCAGCGTGGCGAGGATCTTGGCGCGCAATTGCGGGGTCACCTGCGGCGTCACCCCGAACCAGGCAGCAAAGCCGGGCACGGCCTGATGCAGCAGCATGCCCAATCCATCCACCGTCCTCAGCCCCTGTGCTGCCGCATCTGCCAATAACGGGGTGATCAGCGGGGTATAGACAATGTCGGTCACCAAGGCTGTTTTGGGGAGCAGTGACAGGTCGAGCCACTCGAAGCGGCTGTTATGCATGCCGATGGAAGAGGTATTGACGACCAGGCCAAGGCGCGGCGCCAGATCGGGGAATGCTGCGAAATCATGGGCAAGAAAGGGGCCCTCGATCTCGGAGAGCAGCGCCTCGGCATTGGCCAAAGTGCGGTTGAGCACATGCACGCGTTTGCCATAGCGCTCGCGCAGGGCGACCAGCACCGCGCGCGCCGCGCCGCCGGCGCCGATGACCAGGGCCTCGCCATCATGATCGGCCCAACCGGGCGCATTGGCGTCAAGATTGCCGAGAAACCCGAGATAGTCGCTATTGGCGCCGTGCACCTTGCCGTTCCCGGTCACCAGCGTATTGACCGCGCCGATGGTTCGGGCCAACGCATCGACGCTGTCGCACAGCGCAAAGACCGCTTCTTTGTGGGGAATGGTGACATTGCCGCCGGCAAAGTCACCGGCACGCAGCCGCTCGAAAAAACCCGGCAGCGCATCGGGCGCTATATCGATGGCTTCATAAGAGCCGTCGACGCCGTGTTCGCGCAACCAGGTGCTGTGAATGAGCGGCGAGCGGGAATGGGCAATGGGATGCCCGATGACGAAAGCCTTGATGGTCAAGTTCAATCCCGGATCTGGAGAAGCTGGGGCGCAAGCTCGCGCAAGGCCGAGAGCAGCGGCAAGAGCGGCAGGCCCAATATGGTGAAATAATCGCCGCTCACCTCTGAAAACAGGCGAATGGATGGGCCTTCGAGCCGGTAGGAACCGACCGAGCCAAGAATGGCGTCGCCCTCGAGGTCCAATATGGCATCGCGCTCCTCGGGCGAAAATTCGCGCATGGTGAGTTCTGCGCTTTCGAGGTCCGACCAGAGCAGCGTCCCGGCGCGCACCAGTGTCACCGCTGCGTGGAGGCGATGGGTCTTGCCGCGCAGATGATCGAGCTGGGCGGCGGCGTCCCGTCGGCTGGCCGGCTTGTGCAAAAGCTCGGGGCCCAGCGTCAGGGTCTGGTCGGCCCCGATCACCCAGGCGTCGGGATGAAGACGGGAAACAGTTTCGGCCTTGGCCTGGGCCAGCAGCAACGCCAGGTCGCGGCCATCGGCACCCGCGGCAAGTGCTTGGCCTTCGAGGCTGCGCTCATCCAGCGCTGCCGGAATGGTGGTAAAGCGCAGTCCGGCCTTGTCCAGCAGGGCTTTGCGGGTGGAACTGGCAGAGGCAAGGATCAGCATGAGGCCATGTTTTCCACACACTCATCCCCAGCTCAAGCCCGATCTGTGGGCAAAACCAGCAAGTCCGGCAATGGCGCCGACTTGTTCGACATAGCTAATAATTCATTAACAGCCTGGCCCCGGGCCTCGTATGGCGGGGGCTGGGGACAGATCTGGGGAAAAGCCCGAAGCGCCCCACCATGCGCTTGCGCGCGCGATTCACAGCCGGAATCGAATCATTGACTCGGCAGCGGCCCGGTTAAGCTTTTGTTAATGAATTGGGCGGCGGGGCGGCAGAGCAGCACGTGACGGAAATTAACACCCAATTAACCATGATGCTGCGCGCAAGTGTCACCGCCTCCCCCGATTGTGGACGCGGCTGAATTGCAGCAAAACACCGCTATGAAGATAATGATACTAAGACAGAAAGATTCTTTTAGGGATTTGGAAGGGACCAAGACATGAGTCCGGTGACAGACAGAAAGCTTCTGGCGACGGTATTGGGCCTGCGCCAGGAGCGCCCCCCCGTCTGGATCATGCGTCAGGCCGGCCGCTACCTGCCTGAATATCGCGAGACGCGCAAAGCGGCGGGTGGTTTCCTTGAACTCTGCTATACGCCCGAACTGGCGGTGGAAGTGACGCTGCAACCGCTGCGTCGCTTCGATCTGGATGCGGCAATCCTGTTTTCCGACATTCTCGTCATTCCCGATGCCTTGGGACAGAAGGTGCGCTTCGAAGTGGGCGAGGGTCCATTGCTCGAACCGCTGGACGCCGAAGGCATCGACAGGCTGGATAAGAGCCGGGTGCTGGAGCATCTGGCGCCGGTGCTGGAAACCGTACGGCGCCTCAGGGCCCAATTGCCCGACGACAAGACGTTGATCGGCTTTTGCGGGGCGCCCTGGACCGTGGCGACCTATATGCTCAATGGCCGCGGCTCGCCCGATCAATGGACAGCGCGGCGCTTTGCGCTGGAACAGCCCGAAGCATTCCAGCGGCTGATGGACATCCTGGTCGAGGTCAGCATCGATTATCTGGCGGCCCAATTGCAGGCCGGCGCCGATGTGGTGCAGATCTTTGAAAGCTGGGCGCTCAATCTCGATGATGCCGCCTTTGCCCGACAGGTGAACGAGCCGAACAAGCGCATCGTGGCCGGCCTGCGCCAGCGCATCCCCGATGCGCCGGTGATTGGCTTTCCGCGCGGCGCTGCCGGCAATATCGCCGGCTATGCCGCTGCGACCGGCGTCAATGCGCTGGGCATCGATTATGCCGCCCCGCTGGATTTCGTTCGCAATACGCTGCCCAAGCACCTGCCGGTACAAGGTAATCTCGATCCCTTGCGGCTGGTGATCGGCGGCGCGGCCATGGACAATCAGGTGCGGGCGATTCTTGCCGCCTTCGCCGATCGGCCGCATATTTTCAATCTTGGACACGGCATCGTGCCGGAAACGCCCATCGCACATGTCGAGCGGCTGATCGAATTGATCAAACAGGGTTAGGAGCGATTGGCATGATTGAATGGTTCAAGGCGCTGCATGTCATCTCGGTGATCGCTTGGATGGCCGGCCTGCTCTATCTGCCACGGCTTTTCGTCTATCATTCGGTGGCGGAAATCGGCTCGGTGCAATCGGAGACCTTCAAGGTGATGGAGCGGCGGCTGTTTCGCGCCATCACCACTCCGGCCATGATCGCCACCTGGCTGTTTGGCCTCGCCATGGTGGGCCATGGCATCATCGATTGGAGCGCGATCTGGCCCTGGGTCAAGGCGGGTCTGGTGCTGGTTCTGAGCGGATATCACGGTTTGTTGGCGCGCCACCTCAAGGCCTTTGCCAGCGACCGAAATGACAAGTCGCAGAAATATTTCCGCTTGATCAACGAAGTGCCAACCCTGTTGATGATCGTCATCGTCATCATGGTGATCGTCCGCCCCTTCTGACAATCTGAAGAGGGGAAGGCACCGGAGAGGGTTTCACGTGAATCCTCTCTCGTCGGGGCAGAGCCGGCCCTTGCTGCGGCGAAAAATGGTCCAGCCGGTGGGATTTTCTCACCGGCGGGCGGCTGACGAAATGATTAAATCTTGAAATTGATGCCGGATCGCGCTAGATGGGGCCAAGGTATCCCCTTTGGCGCGACCGCCCGGTTGCTGCGTGATGCCGAACATTTCCCCTTCTTGCCTTCCCTCTATCGATCTCCCTCAAGGGTCCATCGCATACATGCAGAATATCAAGCTCAGCGAGCTCAAGGCCAAGTCGCCGGCCGAACTCTTGGCCTTTGCCGAGGAATCGGAGGTGGAAAACGCCTCCACCATGCGCAAACAGGAATTGATGTTTGCCATCCTCAAGGAATTGGCGGCCCAGGACATCAATATTGTCGGCGAGGGCGTGGTCGAGGTTCTGCCTGATGGCTTTGGCTTCCTGCGCTCGCCCGACGCCAATTATCTGCCCGGCCCCGACGATATTTATGTCAGTCCCAGCCAGATCCGCCGCTTCGGCCTACGGACCGGCGATACGGTCGAGGGCGAAATCCGCTCTCCCAAGGACGGCGAGCGCTATTTCGCGCTGCTCAAGGTCTCCACCATCAATTTCGAAGACCCTGAGGCGGTCCGCCATAAGGTCAATTTCGACAATCTCACGCCGCTCTATCCCGAGGAGCGGCTGCGCATGGAATTGCCCGATCCGACGCTCAAGGATCGTTCGGCGCGCCTGCTCGATCTGGTCGCGCCCCTGGGCAAGGGTCAGCGCGCCTTGATCGTTGCGCCGCCGCGTACCGGTAAGACGGTATTGTTGCAAAATATTGCACAATCGATCGCCACCAATCACCCCGAATGCTATCTGATCGTTCTGTTGATCGATGAGCGTCCCGAAGAAGTGACCGACATGCAGCGCTCGGTGCGCGGCGAGGTGATCTCCTCGACCTTTGACGAGCCGGCATCGCGCCACGTCCAGGTGGCTGAAATGGTCATCGAAAAAGCCAAGCGTCTGGTCGAGCACAAGCGGGACGTCGTCATCCTGCTCGATTCCATCACCCGTCTCGGCCGCGCCTATAACACTGTGGTGCCTAGCTCCGGAAAGGTGCTGACCGGCGGTGTCGATGCCAATGCATTGCAGCGCCCCAAGCGCTTTTTCGGCGCGGCACGCAATATCGAGGATGGTGGTTCGCTCACCATCATTTCCACGGCGCTGATCGATACCGGTAGCCGCATGGACGAAGTGATCTTCGAGGAATTCAAGGGCACCGGCAATTCGGAAATCATCCTCGACCGCAAGGTCGCGGACAAGCGCATCTTCCCGGCTCTGGACATCACCAAGTCCGGCACTCGAAAGGAAGAATTGCTGGTCGAAAGCGACATCCTCAAGAAGATGTATGTGCTGCGCCGCATCCTCAATCCGATGGGGACCATCGATGCCATGGAATTCCTCATGGACAAGGTGCGCCAGACCAAGACCAATTCCGATTTCTTCGATTCGATGAATACCTGATCCAGGCGGCCGGGAGCGTTTCATGCAGGCGGGCGACACGATCATGGCGCTCTCCTCGGGCGCTTTGCCGGCCGGGGTCGCCGTCATCCGGCTATCCGGGCCAGGTGTGCGGGACAGCTTGGATCTGCTCGCCGGTGGCGTGCCACCGGCACGGCAGATGGTGTTGCGGCCCATCGGCTCCGATCGCGTGCTTGATCGGGGCCTGGTGGTCTTCTTCCCCGGGCCGCACAGCTTTACCGGCGAAGATTGCGCCGAATTGCAGGTGCATGGCTCACTGGCCGGGGTCAAGGCGATCCTCGCCAGTCTCGGCGCTGCCGGCTTGCGCCTGGCTGAAGCCGGCGAATTTACTCGCCGCGCCTTCGAAAACGGCAAGCTGGATCTGCTCGCCATCGAAGGCCTGGGCGATCTCTTGGCGGCGGATACCGAGAAACAGCGCCAACAGGCGCTGGCTCGCTATGACGGGAACTTGTCCGCAGAAATTGATTCCTGGCGCGAAACCCTGCTTGATCTGCGGGCGGAAATCGAAGCCAGGCTGGATTTTTCCGATGAGGGGGATGTCAGCGCCGCTTTACCTGCGCACTGGCATGACCAATTGAGCGAACTTGAAATCGCCCTGGCGGGGGCGCTGGCCTCGGTTGAGAGTGGGCGTATCGTCCGCGAGGGTATCCGGGTGGCCTTGGCCGGTGCGCCCAATGCCGGCAAGTCCAGTCTCCTCAACGCCTTGGCCAAGTCCGATATCGCGATCGTTTCCGACGAGGCGGGAACCACCCGCGATGTGCGCGAAATGCCGCTCGATATCGGGGGACAACTTTTTACCCTGATCGACCTGGCCGGCTTGCGCCACGCCGACAGCCGCGCCGAGGCCGAAGGCGTACGGCGCGCGCACCAACAGATCGGCAACGCCGATATTGTCCTCTGGCTACAGGCGCCCGATATTACCAATGGTGCACGACCGGAATCAGCGGCGCGGCTCTTGAGTATCGGCACCAAGGCCGATCTGGGGATGATTGATGGCGTCGATCTGAGCCTTTCGACTGAAACCGGCGCCGGGCTGGATGCTTTGGTGGACCGTCTGGCAGCGATGGGCGACGCCATGGGCGGGGGTGAGCCGGCTTTGGTCAGCCATGAACGCGACCGACAAAATCTCCAACAGTCGCTTGCAGCGTTACAGGAAACGCGCTCCGCCCTGGGTGATTGGGAATTGGCCGCGGAATCGTTGCGCCACGCGTCGGCGTCACTGGAACGGCTGATCGGACGGCTCGATCCAGAACAGGTCTTGGATCGGTTGTTTTCCAGTTTCTGCATCGGCAAATGATTCACGTGAAACACAGCCATGCGAGCGACGCGTCGCAGAATTGATTCACGTGAAACATTGGCCTATGTCAGACGCCTTGGAGACATACCATGACTGACTACGCGATTATCGTCGTGGGTGGCGGCCATGCCGGCACCGAGGCCGCCGCCGCCGCCGCCCGCATGGGCGTGCCCACGGCACTCATCACCCACCGCTTCGCCACGATTGGCGAGATGAGCTGCAACCCGGCCATTGGTGGTCTCGGCAAGGGTCATCTCGTGCGCGAGATCGACGCACTGGACGGGTTGATGGGCCGTGTCGCCGATCAGGCCGGTATCCAGTTCCGGGTGCTCAATCGCCGCAAGGGTCCGGCGGTGCGAGGCCCACGCGCCCAAGCCGACCGCAAGCTCTACCGGCAGGCCATGCAGGCCGCGATTGCCAATCAGGCCAATCTCGACATTATCGAAGGTGAGGTCGACGATCTTGAGGTCAGCAATGGCGTCGTCAGCGGTGTGGTGCTGCTCGATGGCCGCCGCTTCTCCACGCGCGCCGTGGTGCTGACCACCGGCACTTTTCTCCGCGGCTTGATCCATAGCGGCGAGAACAGCCATCCGGCCGGGCGGATCGGCGAGAAGCCAGTTCTGGGCCTGTCCAAGAGGCTCGAAGCCCTCGGTCTGTCGCTGGGCCGGCTCAAGACCGGTACGCCGGCGCGGCTCGACCGGAATTCTATCGACTATTCCATTCTGGACGAGCAGCCGGGTGACGCTGTCCCCGAGCCGTTCTCGATGTTGACCGATGCGATCACGACGCCGCAGGTCTCCTGTCACGTCACCCGTACCACAGTGGACACGCACGCCATCATCGCCGCCAATGTGCATCGCTCGCCCATGTATTCGGGACGCATTCAGAGCCGTGGGCCGCGCTATTGTCCGTCGATCGAAGACAAGATCGTGCGCTTTGCCGATCGCGACAGTCATCAGATCTTTCTTGAACCCGAAGGGCTGGAGGATCGGACTGTCTATCCCAATGGTGTGTCCTCTTCGCTGCCGCCGGAAGTGCAGGATCAGTTTTTGCGCACCATGCCGGGGCTCGAAAATGTACGTATCCTGCAATACGGCTATGCCATCGAATATGATCATGTCGATCCGCGCGAATTGCGGTTGACGCTGGAGCTGAAAAGGCAGCCGGGTCTTTATCTCGCAGGGCAGATCAACGGTACGACCGGCTATGAGGAAGCCGGGGCGCAAGGGCTATTGGCTGGCACCAATGCCGCCCTCGCCGTCAAGGGCAGGGTGCCCTTGATATTGTCGCGAACCGAGAGCTATCTCGGGGTGATGATCGACGATCTGGTGACACGTGGGGTGAGCGAGCCTTATCGCATGTTCACCTCCCGCGCCGAGTTCCGTCTGCATCTGCGCGCCGACAATGCGGATCAGCGCCTGACGCCATCCGGCATCGCCGTGGGTCTCGTGGGCGAGGAACGGGCGGCACTCTTCCGGCGAAAGTCAGAGGCGTTGGAAAGCGGTCGCAATCTGCTGCAAAAGCTCAATGCGTCGCCCAGCGAAGCCCGCAAGGCCGGCCTGGCGGTCAATGAGGATGGCAAGCGTCGCTCTGCCTTTGATCTTCTGTCTTATCCCGATCTTGCCGCCAAGGACTTGATGGCATTGTGGCCGGAGCTGGCGCTGGTCGATGCCAATGTTCTGGACCAGCTGGCGATTGACGCGCAATATGCCGTCTATCTGGATCGGCAGAAGGCCGATATTGCCAGCATGCGCCGGGATGAGCAAAGAGCCATACCCGATGATCTCGACTACACCAACATTCCGGGGCTATCGATGGAACTGCGCCATAAACTCAACCAGGTGCGGCCGCAGACCATCGCCCAGGCCCAGGCGCTCGATGGCATGACGCCGGCCGCGCTTACCCTGTTGCTGGCGATCCTGCGCCGCGGCGATTTGCGCAAGGCCGTTTGACGTGACGCTCGCCGCCATCGAAGCCTATACCGCACACTTTGCCCGCTCCGCGATGGACGTTGTGGCCGACCTGGAATCCTATTCCAATTTGCTGCATCGCTGGCAAAAGGTGCAGAATCTGGTTTCACGTGAAACATTGGCGCAAATCTGGACGCGGCATTTCGCCGATAGTCTGCAAATTCTGCAGCTGACAACGACGGACGATCATCTGTTCCTGGACTTCGGCAGCGGGGGTGGTTTTCCGGCACTGCCGCTGGCAATTGCCAGCAAGGGCAGCGACAGACACTTCATCCTCGTTGAACCCAATGCGCGCAAGGTCAGTTTTCTCCGGACGGTGGCACGCGAACTGGGGCTCAATGTGACGGTCATCGGTCGCCGCAGCGATGAGATTGATTCACGTGAAACAGGCATTCCCGATGTGATCACCTCGCGGGCGTTGGCTCCTTTGCCGCTGCTTTGCGGCTGGATGGCGCCGTTCTGGGGGCCGGAAACTAGGGCCGTGCTGCATAAAGGGCGGGAACATGTTGAAGAGCTCACACAAGCGGATGCGCATTGGCATAAGGATGTGTTAATAAAGCCAAGTGACACCGATCCGGGCGGCGTGATTCTGACAATCACGAATTTGCATCGGAACTCAGTGAGTTAGCGGCTTACGGAGGCCAATTTGGCACCCCGGATTTTGACTTTGGCAAACCAGAAGGGCGGCGTCGGCAAGACTACGACGGCCATCAACCTGGCAACGGCCCTGGCGGCGATCGGCGAGCGGGTTCTCATTGTCGATCTTGACCCGCAGGGTAATGCGTCCACCGGGCTCGGCATTTCGCGCACGGATCGCGCTGTTTCCGCCTATGACGTGCTGGTAGGCGAAGCCAGCGTGCCGCAAGCGGCGATCATGACCAGCGTGCCCAATGTGGCCATCGTGCCTTCGACCATGGACCTGCTGGGCGTGGAACTGACCATTGCGGCCCAGGCGGACCGCGCTTTCAAATTGCGCAATGCCTTCAAGGATCTGAGCGCGCTGCGCATCAATGAGCAGCCGGTCAGCTATATCCTGATCGATTGTCCGCCCTCGCTCAACCTGCTGACGGTCAATTCTTTGGTGGCGGCCGATGCGGTGCTGGTGCCTCTGCAATGCGAGTTTTTCGCGCTGGAAGGGCTCAGCCAATTGCTGCAGACCATCGAGCAGATCCGCTCGACGCTCAATCCGCGCCTCTCCATCCAAGGCGTGGTGATGACCATGTTCGACAAGCGCAACAATCTGTCCGAACAGGTTCTGGCCGACGTGCGCAGCGAAATGGGCGAATTGGTTTATGATACGGTCATTCCGCGCAATGTGCGGCTGAGCGAGGCGCCATCCTATGGCAAGCCGGCTTTGCTTTATGATCTCAAATGTGCCGGCAGCCAGGCCTATCTGCGCCTTGCTACCGAAGTGATCCGCCGCGAGCGGCGGCTGAATGCAGCCTAGGAGCCCGATAATGACCGACAAACCGACGCGATTGGGGCGGGGCCTTGCGGCATTGATCGGCGATATGGCGGTCATGGAAGGCGCCAGGGTCACCGAATCAGCCTCCAGCGGCAAACGCCTGCCGGTGGATTTTATCATCGCCAATCGCGCCAATCCACGCCGCACCTTCGATGCTGAACAGCTCGAAGAGTTGACCAATTCGATCCGGGAAAAGGGCGTCATGTCGCCGCTCCTGGTCCGCCCCACCGACGATCCCAATATTTTCGAGCTGATCGCCGGCGAACGCCGTTGGCGCGCGGCGCAGAAGGCAGGTCTGCATGACGTGCCGGTCATAGTCCGCGAGGTCGATGACAAGGAAGCGCTGGAACTGGCCATTATCGAGAATGTGCAGCGCGCCGATCTCAATCCGCTCGAAGAGGCCATGGGCTATGGCCAATTGATCGAGCAATTCGACTATACCCAGCAAGATCTGGCGCAGGTCATCGGCAAATCGCGCTCGCATGTGGCCAATACGCTGCGCCTCCTGCGCCTGCCTGAAGATGTGCGCGGCATGGTGGCCAGCGGCACCCTGACGGCGGGTCATGCAAGGACGCTGATCACCGTGGAAGACCCGGCGGCTTTGGCGCGCCAGATCGTCGATAAGGGTCTTTCGGTGCGCGAAGCCGAGGCTCTGAGCCAGCAGCGCGATCTGCCCAGGCGCAAGCCGGCAGTGGACGAGAATGGCCCCAAGGACGCCGACAGCGTGGCTCTGGAGCGACGCCTCGCCGATGCGCTGGGCTTGAGCGTGGCGCTCAGCCATTCGGAACGCGGTGGCAAGCTGGAAATCCGCTACAAGACGCTCGAACAATTGGATGAGCTTTGCCTGCGGTTGATGGGTGGAAGCAACTGAGGGCGTGCGCCGGTATCGATGAGGCTTCGTCATTTCCGGGCTCGTCCGGGCATCCATCTTGGAAGACATGGACTGCCCGGACGAGCCCGTTGGTGACAAAAGAGCAGGCAGGTTAAACGCCCTAACCATTTGAATAAAAAGCTGTTCCACGTGAAACCGCGCTTTTGGCGCGTTTTTTTTTGCTTAAAGCGTCGCTGCGAGCATGCACAGCGCCAGCGTGGTGCGGCGGAGGACGGTTTCGGCGAGCACGGGGCGGCGTCTCGTGTCCGATGTCGCCTGCAGGAGCCGCTCCCCGGCATTGGCCAGGGCATTGTCGGTCCAGGTGCGCAATTGCTGCTCCAGCGCGCCGCTACGGGAAAAATGCGGCTTGGGCTTGAGGTTGTCGAGCACGGCGCGGGGCGTTTTTCCGCCATCGACCTCGGTGCGCCAGCGGCGCAGATTGGCGAAGTGATTGGTCAGCATGGCCAGCAATTGCTGGGGATTGATATTGGCGGCCAAGGCCCGGTTCAGCGCCAGTTCCAGCTTCTCGGCGTGGCCAGTGCCGGTGGAATCGAGAATGGCGTCGACAGCCAGCGCGCCATTGTCGGCGCAGAGCAGCAGCACGTCGTCGCGGGTCAGGCTCTTGCTGGCGGCGGCATAGAGGCTGAGCTTTTCCAGTTCCCGTCGCGTGACCTCGCGGTCATTACCCAGGATTTCGCGCAGGGTGGGCACCACGTCGGCATCGGTGCGGATGTCGGCCTGATTGAAAGTTTCCCGCATCAGGGCCATCAGCGTCTCGTCGCTGTCGGGATAACAGGGCAGGGCGCGACCGAGTCTCGCCGCTTCCACCAAGGCGCGCAGCGCGTCGCGGGGCGGCAGATTGTCCGCTTCGAGCACAATGGCAGCGCCGCCGGGATCATCGCGTAACTCGGTCAGCGGCATGACCAAGGCCTTGGTGGCATTGCGGATGCGGATGATGCGCTTGCCGCCAAAGAGCGAGCCGGAGCGTGCCTCGAGCAGCAATTGCGACGGGTCAGAGGCCAGCTCCGGCCCGTCGAAGATCGAAATATTGGCACTGGCAGGGTCGTCGCCGCTCAATTGACGGATCAGCTTCTGCGCGGTTTCACGCACCAAGCCGCCATCCGGCCCATAAGCGAGGAACAATCCCTCGCTGAGATCGGGGCGCACGAGGAAGCGCGCCACTTCATGGGCCCTGAGCGCGGTCATCGTCTAGACGACGAGGTTGACGATGCGGTCGGGCACGATCACCACTTTCTTCGGGCTTTTGCCGTCGAGCGCCTTCTGCACCGCGTCCATGGCCAGGACCAATTGTTCGACCTCGGAGGCCGGCGTGCCCTTGGCCACGCTGATCTCGCCGCGGCGCTTGCCGTTGATCTGGATGGGCAGAATGACCTCGTCATCGACCAGGAGCGCCGGATCGACCTGCGGCCAATCGGCATCGGCAGCCAAAGTGGTCTTGCCCATGGCTTCCCAGCAGCTTTCGGCCAGATGTGGCATCATCGGATTGATCAAGAGAATGAGATATTCGATCCCCTCGCGCAGGGCCTCCCGCAAGGCGGCGCCAGCAACGCCATCTTTGGCCTTGGCCAGGGCATTGGTCAGCTCATAGATGCGGGCGACGGCACGGTTGAAGCTCAGTGCTTCAATGTCATGGCCGACGCCGGCGACGACCCGGTGGACGATCTTGCGTAGAGCCAGTGCATCAGCGCCGTTTGACGAAACAGTTTTTGAAGATTGTTCGGCAATTTCCAGAATGTCATGCACCAGCCGCCAGACCCGCTGCTGGAAACGGCTCGCGCCTTCCACGCCGGATTCGGTCCATTGCACGTCGCGTTCCGGCGGCGAATCGGAGAGCATGAACCAGCGGGCGGTATCGGCCCCATAGCCGCCGACGATCTCATCGGGATCAACGACGTTCTTCTTGGATTTGCTCATCTTTTCCACCGAGCCGATGCTGATCGGCGCGCCGGTCTGGGCGTGGCGGGCGCGGCGCTGCTCGCCATCGGTTTCAAACACGATCTCGGTGGGTGGCACCCATTCGCCCTTCTCGGACTTATAGGTCTCGTGGGTCACCATGCCCTGGGTGAAGAGGCCCTTGAACGGTTCGTCCAGGCCCACATGGCCGGTGGCCTTCATGGCGCGGGTGAAATAGCGCGAATAGAGCAGATGCAGGATCGCATGCTCGATGCCGCCGATATATTGATCCACCGGCAGCCAGCGATCGGCAATGGACGGAATGGTCGGGGTCTCGGCATCGGGGGCAGTGAAGCGGGCGAAATACCAGGAACTGTCCACGAACGTGTCCATGGTGTCGGTTTCGCGCCGCGCCGCCGCGCCGCATTGCGGGCAGGAGACGTGCTTCCAGCTCGGATGATGATCGAGTGCATTGCCGGGCTTGTCGAAGCTGACATCCTCGGGCAGCACCACGGGCAGGTCTTTCTTGGGCACGGGAATGGTGCCGCAAACCTCGCAATGAACCACCGGGATCGGGCAGCCCCAATAGCGCTGGCGGGAAATGCCCCAGTCGCGCAACCGGTAATTGACCTCGATCCGGCCCTGAACTTGGCCATCGACCATGCGGGCACCAAAATGCTCGGCGACTTTCTTCTTGGCCGCCTCGATGGAGAGGCCATCGAGGAATTCGGAATTGAAGATGTTACCAGCGTCAACATAGGCCTCGTCGCCAATGGTGAAGCTGGCGGGATCGGCATCAATGGGCAGCACAACCGGCTTGACCGGCAGGTGGTATTTGCGGGCAAAATCGAGGTCGCGCTGGTCATGGGCCGGGCAACCGAAGACGGCGCCGGTGCCGTAATCCATCAGCACGAAATTGGCGACATAGACCGGCAGCGTTTCGCCCTCGATGACCGGATGCTTTACCCGGATCCCGGTGAAGACGCCCTTCTTCTCGGCCTTTTCCAGCGTTTCGGTCGCGGTGCCCTGGCGGTGGAATTCGGCAATGAATTCAGTCAGTTCAGGATTGTCGGCGGCAAGGCTTGCCGAAAGCGGATGATCGGGCGACAGCGCGAGGAAAGAGGCGCCGAAAATGGTGTCGGGGCGGGTGGTGAAGACATCCACCGCGCCGGCATCGGTCTTGTCGCTTGGCACGATCTCGAACAGCAGGCGCATGCCTTCGGATTTGCCGATCCAGTTGCGCTGCATGAGGCGCACCTTTTCCGGCCAGTCCTTGAGCTCGTCGAGAGCGCTGAGAAGGTCTTCGGCGAAATCGGAAATCCTGAAGAACCATTGAGTCAGTTCGCGCTGTTCGACCGGCGCGCCGGAACGCCAGCCTTTGCCGTCGATGACCTGCTCATTGGCCAGCACGGTCATGTCCACCGGGTCCCAATTGACCTTGGAGGACTTGCGGGTGACGAGGCCCGCTTTGAGCATGTCGATGAACATGGCCTGCTGGTGGCGGTAATAATCGGGCGAGCAGGTGGCGATCTCGCGAGTCCAGTCGATGGAGAGGCCCATCGATTGCAGCTGCTTTTTCATCGCTGCAATATTGGAATAGGTCCAGGCACCCGGATGGGTCTTGCGCTCGATGGCAGCGTTTTCCGCCGGCAGCCCGAAGGCGTCCCAGCCCATTGGGTGGAGCACGTTCTTGCCCCTGGCGCGGTGATAGCGCGCCACCACATCGCCCATGGAATAGTTCCGCACATGGCCCATATGGATGCGGCCGGAAGGGTAGGGAAACATTTCAAGGACGTAATAGGGCTCGCGCGGATCGTCATTGGAGGTGACGAAGCTCTGACGCTCGTCCCAGATCTTCTGCCATTTCGGTTCGCTTTCGCGCGGATTGTAGCGTTCGCCGCTCACTTTGGTCGTCCTTGCAAGATGTCACGCGTGGGGCTGGCGCAAAGGGCGGCGCAGCTTGCGTTTTCGAGGGATTTTGGCTACCGGACCATCATCAGAAATAGCCCATCAGGTCAACAGAAACGGGGCCACGATATGGCTGGCAGTGCCGCCAATGCGCAAACTGCGCTCGACTACATCCATTCGCGCATGGAAAAGGCCAGGCGTCGCTTCGGGGCTCCGCCCGAGGCGGTGGAGCTGGTGGCCGTCTCCAAAACCTTTGATGCCGACGCCATCATGCCGTTCCTGGCGGCCGGGCAGCGGTGCTTCGGGGAGAACCGGGTACAGGAGACCAAGGACAAATGGCCGGCCCTGCGCGCGCTTTATCCCGATGTGGAACTGCATCTGATCGGCCCCCTGCAGACCAATAAGGCGCGCGAGGCCGTGGCCCTGTTCGACGTCATCGAAAGTCTTGACCGCGACAGGCTGGCCGGGATTCTCGCCGAGGAAATGCGGCGGGCGGACAAGCGCCTCCCCTGTTTCATCCAGGTCAATATCGGCGGCGAGGCGCAAAAGGCGGGCATTGCCATTTCCGAGGCGGTGGACTTCGTCAATCGCTGCCGCGATATGCATGGCCTCGATATTGCGGGGCTGATGTGCATTCCCCCCGACGGTCAGCCGGCCGGCCCCTATTTCGCCCAGCTGGCGCAATTGGCCGATGCCGCCGGACTTTCCGGCCTCTCCATGGGCATGAGCGGAGATTTCGAAACCGCCATCGCCATGGGCGCCACCCATATCAGGGTCGGCTCGGCTCTCTTCGGTCACCGCCCGTCCGCCGGCTGAGCGAGACGGGGCGGATTTGCCGATTCGGGCTGCAACTTTTCCGCCCGCCACCGCGTTGCCAATAGCTGAATAACGCCGATGTGATTGGCTGGCCAAAAAGGGGTCGCAATAATGTGACCTTGGTCGGTTTCGGACGAAAAAGACCGGAGAAAACAATGAACAAGCGACGCATCCTTGTCGTGGACGACGACGCGGACCTGCGCCAAACCCTGGTTGAGCAGCTCCGGGGGGAGCCTGACTTTGAAATTCTCCAGGCCGGCACCGCCAATGATGCGCTGAGCGCCCTGCGCGAGAGCAATATCGAATTGACCATTCTCGATGTCGGCCTGCCCGACATGGATGGCCGCGAAGCGGTCAAGCTGATGCGCGAGGAGGGCTATAAGAGCCCGGTGCTGATGCTGACCGGTCACGATACCGATGCCGACGAGATCAAGGGCCTCGAAGCGGGGGCCAATGATTACCTCACCAAGCCGTTCCGATATCCGGTATTGCTCGCCCGCATCAATGCGGCCTTGCGCCAGCACGACCAGAGCGAAGACGCGGTGTTCACCATCGGCCAATACAGCTTCCAGCCGGCCGCCAAGCTGCTGGAGACCAGCGACGGCATCAAGGTGCGGCTCACCGACAAGGAAACCTCGATCCTCAAATATCTCTACCGGCAGGGGCCCAAGACAATTACCCGGGACATTCTGCTCAAGGAGGTCTGGGGCTATAATAATCGGGTCACCACCCATACGCTCGAAACCCATATCTACCGGCTGCGCCAGAAGATCGAGCGCGATCCCTCCAATGCGCGCCTGCTCGTCACCGAAGACGGCGGCTACCGGCTTGTCCCCTGATATTGGGGCGGAGATGTTCATTTCCGGCCCGAACTGACTTATAGATTTGCCAAAGCCGCCGGCATGAAGCGGGCGGCGATGGACTGGTGGCGTGGTCGACCTGCAGGAATTCGGCAGGTTTCCTTCGATCACGCCCCAGCGCATTGGGTCGGGCTCTGATGAGAATGGACGATGCGGCCGGGGTTCTGGCCCGGGCCGATTTCTTCGACATCTGTGATGACGAGCAATTGCGCATGCTCGCCTTTGCCGGCGATCGTCGGCATTTTCCCGCAGATGCGATCATCTACCAGGCCGGAGCGGCGCCGCAGGGCGCCTATGTGCTGATCGAGGGGACGGTCAAGGCCCGGCACGAGGGGGCGGAAGCGGGCAAGCCCTATGCCCTGTCCGAGCCCGGCAGCGTCATTTCACCCACGGCGCTGATCATCGACAAGCCGCGCCCGGTGACGTTCACTGCCGTCACCGATTGCGACATGCTGTTCGTGCCGCGCAACGCCTTTCTCAAGCTGGTCCGGCAGTATCCCGATCTCGCCGCCCGCGCCGCGCAGCGCATCGAGGACGATCTGGGGCGCTACATGCATGCGCTGGAGCCGCTGAAGCGCAAGATGAAGGGCGCGTAGCGCGCCCATTGGCGTGGATCAGGGCCGCTCGAATCGGGCGATGACCGGGACGTGGTCGGACGGCTTGTCAGTCCAGCCGCGAGCCGGCCGGATGATCTCGGCGCCGATGGAGCGTTCGGCGATGTCGGCGGTGGACCAGATATGGTCGAGGCGGCGCCCCTTGTCTGAATTGTTCCAATCCGGGCTGCGATAGCTCCACCAGGAATAGAGCTTCTGGTCGAGCGGCACATGCTTGCGCACCAGATCCACCCAGCCATGGCCGCCCGAGAGCAGGGCATTGAGCGCTTCGGTCTCGACGGGCGTGTGGCTCACCACTTTCAATAGCTGCTTGTGGCTCCAGACGTCGTTTTCATGCGGGGCGATGTTGAAATCGCCGGCGATGAGGTGGCCGCGCTGGAAAATCGGGTCGCCGAACCAGGTCTTGAGCTCGTCGAGAAAGCCCAGCTTGTGCTTGAATTTGGGATTGATCAGCGGATCGGGTTCGTCACCGCCGGCGGGAATGTAGAAATTGTGCAGGGTGAAGGGCTCGTGCCCCATATCGATCAGCGCCGAGACGTGGCGCGATTCGGGGATTTCGCAGAACACCCGGCTCGAAATGTCGGTTAGCGGAAATTTCGAGACGATGGCGACGCCGTGATAGCCCTTTTGCCCGTGCACGGCCTGATAGGGATAGCCGGCTTCGATGAAGGCCTTGGCGGGGAATTGGTCATTGGTGCATTTGATTTCCTGCAGCATCAGCACATCGGGCTGATATTGAGCGAGAAAATCCAGCACCATGGGCAGGCGCAGCCGGACCGAATTGATGTTCCAGGTGACGATGGCTTGGGTCATGGCGGGTCCGGGGTAAGTGGCGGGGCGGGCAGGGCCTCTTATCGCCAAGCCAGCGGCGGGGGTAAAGCCGGAAATGGCGGGAGAGCCTTTACTGCTGACGCACAATGTCAGGTGGTCCGAGGCAGCGCGCCCCGGCACCGATGCCAAGGTTTCACGTGAATCCCTCGCCCAAGAAAAAAGCCCGGCGGGATAGCCGGGCTTTCATATTCATATGGGCAAAGAGCTTATTCGCTCTTGGCTTCGCCTTCAGCGGCAGCGGCCTGCTCGGCGGCAGCAGCAGCTGCTGCGGCTTCCGCGTCCTTGGCGGCCTGTTCGGCGGCAAAGGCCTCGGCGGCGGCGATGCGCTCAGCTTCGCGGGCATCCTTGGCGGCCTGGGCGGCTTCGCGCTCGGAGGCTTCGATCTTCTTGGTGCGCGAATTGGTCGATTCGAAAATACGGGCCGACTTGCCGCGACGGTCGCGCAGGTAATAGAGCTTGGCGCGCCGCACCTTGCCGCGCTTGATCACTTCCACCGAAGCGACATTCGGGGAATAGATGGGGAATACGCGTTCCACACCTTCGCCGTAGGAAATCTTGCGGACGGTAAAGCTTTCCATGATGCCAGCGCCGGAGCGGGCGATCACGACGCCTTCATAGGCCTGCAGGCGTTCCTTGTCGCCTTCGCGGATCTTGACCCAGACCTTGACGGTGTCGCCATGGGTAAATTCGGGAAGTTCGCGCTTGGCGGCGAGTTCGGCGGCGTGCTCGGCATTGAGCTGTTCGATGATATTCATGTTCGATCCGTTCGATCTTTTCATAGGAGCGATTGCTGGGGCTTTCGGCCCCGTCGCCCGGTCTTGGTTGGTAACGGAAGGGCAGTCTTCTTGGTCTTGTTCCGCGGCGGTCCGAAACGCCGGCCACGGGAATGGGCGGCTCATAGGCGAAAAGGAGGCGAGAGTCCAGCCTTTTGCCCTTTTGGTCTCAGCTTTCCTTCAACAGGTCCGGCCGGCGCGCCTGGGTGAGCGCCAGGGATTGTTCGTGCCGCCATCGGGCAATTTTTCCGTGGTCGCCCGAGGTCAGGATGGGGGGAATATCGCGCCCTTCGAATGTTTGCGGGCGGGTATATTGCGGATATTCGAGAAGGCCGTTTTCAAAGCTTTCCTCGTCGCGGCTCTCCTGAGCGCCCAATACGCCCGGAATCAGCCGCACGACCGCTTCCAGCAGCACCATGGACGCCACTTCGCCTCCGGCAAGGACATAGTCGCCGATGGAGATTTCCTCGAGCTGGCGGGCCTCGATGACGCGCTGGTCGACGCCTTCGAAGCGGCCGCAGACGATGATGGCGCCGGGGCCCAGCGCCAGTTCATGGGCGCGCTTCTGCGTCAAGGGCCGGCCGCGCGGCGACATGAGGAGGCGCGGGCGCGGATCGCCTGCCGGTGCGACGGCGTCGATGGCCTTGGCCAGGATGTCGGGCTTCAGTACCATGCCCGCGCCGCCGCCCGAGGGCGTGTCATCGACGGTGCGGTGCCGGTCGGTGGCGAAATCGCGCAATTGGGTGGCATTGAGGCGCCAGAGCCCGTCCTGGAGCCCGCGCCCCAGCACGGAGGCGCCCAGCGGTCCGGGAAAGAGATCGGGGAACAGGGTGATGATATGGGCGGAAAAACTCAAGCCGGTTCTTCCTCGCCCGGATCGGCATCGAGCGGCGGCGCGATGGTCAGATAGCCTTCAGCGATGCGGATATCGGGCACGACGGCCCGGGTGAAGGGATAAAGGAAAGTGTCGCCCGAGCGCGGATCGCGGATCTCGATGAGATCGCCGGCGCCGTAATTGTGCAGCGCGATCACCGCGCCGATGCTGGCGCCGGTTTCGGCGATCCGCGCATCGAGGCCGATGAGATCGGCGTGATAAAAATCGTCCTCGTCCCCGATTTCGGGCAGGCGGTCTCGCGGGATGAACAGGGAAACGCCGTTGAGCGCCTCGGCCTGGT
This sequence comes from Devosia faecipullorum, assembly GCF_015158295.1. GTDB lineage: Bacteria > Pseudomonadota > Alphaproteobacteria > Rhizobiales > Devosiaceae > Devosia > Devosia faecipullorum. The sequence continues at coordinate 62,601 of NZ_JACDXV010000002.1, forward strand.
TGCGGTCGCGCACGCCCTTGAGGCGGGCGATGAGCACCGTCTTGTTGAGCCGGGCGGCCTCGATGGTGACGGTGAGCCCCGGCCGGTCGGTGTTCAACGGCCCATAGGCGGCGATGGTCTCGGGATCCTCGGTATGGGAGGCGATGCGCACTTCGCCCTTGATGCCATGGGCGGCGCCGATCGTGCCGAGAAGGATGAGGTTGGTTTGTGCTGGCATGTTTGCGCTCATTTATGCTCGCCCGCTCTTATCAGGGCCGGGCCGGGCGTCAAAGCCTCCCGTCAAATGCCTCACCTGGCGACCAGTTCGATGACGTCATGCACCGATTCGCGGCGCGGCGCCGGCATTTCGAGCCGGTAATGGCCCGGAGCGCCGGCAATGGCGCTGAGACAACCCACCTGATCGCGGTCGGCATCGGCACCATAGGGCAGAGGCTGCTCGTCGCCATAATGGAGCGCGCCGGCATAGAACAGGCTGTCGCCCGAGGGTGTAAGGCTGCCGGTAAAGCGCTGCGAGCCGGTCCGCTTCTCGATAAAGGTGCCGCCGCCGCTGATCGTACAGTCGAAATAGCCATAGACGACCAGCGGCAACAACCCGCCCAGCTTGACGGTGCGGCAGCGATAGGCGCCGTCGGGGATGGCATCCAGCGGCGAATCGCCGGCGAAGATGCCGGCAAGCACGGCGCGCTCCTCGGCATTTTCGCCCTGCATGGCTTCGGCCAGGCCGCGGTCGCGCGAGGTGTCGAACTTGGTCATGCGCTTGGCGTCGAAGTCGGTGACCACGACGCCTGGCGGGATGTCGCAGGCCAGCGGCGCAGCCAGAGGCAGGAGGGCGAGCCCGGCGCAGAACAAGGCCGGCAGGTGGAATCGGGTTTTTCTCATTTGAATGGCCCCCTCGCTCCAGATCATGGAACCTTGCACGCCGGCAAGGCTTTCTCAAGCGAGCTATCGACGGAGCCAGAAATGTCCCAAATCCTCACCGACCGCGACGCCATCCGCCAATGGGTCATCGCCCGTGGCGGCCATCCCGTGCTGATGGATGTTCCTGACGGCAGCAAGACCCGCACAGTGCTGCAATTGGCTTTCGGCCAGGACATCATCAATTCCGACGCCAATGACGGTCCCGACCGGGTTGGCGGCTTCCAGCTGGTCAGTTGGGAAGAATGGTTTTCGGCGCTGGAATACGGCGATCTGGCGCTGATGGTGTCCGACGATCCGTCCGGCGGCAATGAGGCCGAATATAGCTTCGTTGAGCGGGACTAAAGCGTTTCCAGCAAAAGTAGAAACTTTTTTGCGGTCCGGCAGAATTAAGCCGGCTTAGGATTTTTCTTCCGCATCGGCCTCGGCTTCTAGCGCTTCCATGTCGTCGTCGGAAAAGCCGAAATGATGGCCCAGTTCATGGATCAGCACATGGGTGACGACCTCGCCCAAAGTATTGTCGTCATGTTCGGCCCAGTAGTCGAGAATGGCGCGGCGATAGAGGAAGACGGTATTGGGGAACTGGCCGGTCTGCGGGCTGGCGCCGTCCTCGGTCAGGCCGATGCCGGTGAACAATCCCATCAGCTCGAACGGGCTCTCCATGCCAAAACCTTCGAGAATCTCGTCCTCGGCATAGTCGGCCACCGAACAGGTGACATCGGCGGCCAGAGACGCGAAAGGCTCCGGCAGGGCAGCCAGCGCTGCGCTGGCCAGAGCCTCGAAATCATCAAGGGTCGGGGCGTATCGGTTTTGCCAATCGGTATGCAATGTGCTCATCCCCAATGTCTCGGTGCCATCCTCATCACCGGGACCAGCCCGGTGATGAGAACAATGCTGGGGTCAGCGGCTTAATTCCACTCGCGGATATCGACGAAATGGCCGGCAATGGCGGCGGCGGCGGCCATGGCGGGCGACACCAGATGGGTGCGGCCCTTGAAGCCCTGGCGGCCCTCGAAATTGCGGTTCGAGGTCGAGGCGCAGCGCTCGCCGGGGGCGAGCTTGTCGGGGTTCATGGCCAGGCACATGGAGCAGCCCGGCTCGCGCCATTCGAAGCCGGCATCCTTGAAGATGATGTCGAGACCTTCTTCTTCGGCCTGGGCTTTGACCAGCCCCGAGCCCGGCACGATCATGGCCGAGACATGGCTGGCGACCTTGCGGCCCTTGATCACGGCGGCGGCGGCCCGCAGGTCTTCGATGCGGCCATTGGTGCAGGAGCCGACAAAGACGCGGTCGAGCTTGATGTCGGTGATCGGGGTGCCGGGCTTGAGGCCCATATAATCGAGCGCCCGCCACTTGGAGGCGCGCTTGGTCTCGTCGGCGATATCATCGGGATTGGGCACCACGCCCTGCACCGAGATGACGTCTTCGGGCGAGGATCCCCAGGAAACGATGGGCGGGAGCTTGGCGGCGTCGAGAACCACGACCTTGTCGTAATGGGCGCCCTCGTCCGTATAAAGGGTCTTCCAGTAATCGACGGCCATGTCGAAGGCTTCACCCTTGGGCGCACGGGGGCGGTCCTTGACATAGGCGAAGGTGGTTTCGTCGGGCGCGATCAGGCCGGCGCGGGCGCCACCCTCGATGGTCATGTTGCAGACCGTCATCCGGCCTTCCATGGACAGGGAGCGGATGGCTTCGCCAGCAAACTCAATGACATGGCCATTGCCGCCGGCAGTGCCGATCTCGCCGATAATGGCGAGGATGATGTCCTTGGCGGTGACGCCGGGGGGCAATTGCCCATCGACGCGCACCAGCATGTTCTTGGCCTTTTGCTGGATCAGCGTCTGGGTGGCCAGAACGTGTTCGACTTCCGAGGTGCCGATGCCATGGGCCAGGGCGCCGAAGGCACCATGGGTCGAGGTATGGCTGTCGCCGCACACAATGGTCATGCCGGGCAGGGTGAAGCCCTGTTCGGGGCCCACGATATGCACGACGCCCTGGCGCTTGTCGAAGGGGTCGTAATATTCGATGCCGAAATGCTTGGTGTTCTCGGCCAGGGCCGCGATCTGGATGGCGCTTTCGGGATCGGGATTGGGCAGCGAGCGGTCGGTGGTGGGCACGTTGTGATCGACCACGGCCAGGGTGCGCTCGGGATGGCGCACCTTGCGATTGTTCATCCTGAGGCCCTCGAAGGCCTGGGGGCTGGTCACTTCGTGCACCAGATGCCGGTCGATATAGAGCAGGCTCGTGCCGTCCTCGTTGTTCTGGACCAGATGATCGTCCCAGATCTTGTCGTAGAGCGTGCGGGCCTTGGTCATTTCCATGCTTCCAAAGGGAAAAAAGTTTGGACTGGTTCTAATGCCAAGCCGGGCCGGGGGTCAAGCATAACCGTACTCATGGGTACGGCTATGCCGCCGGCTTGGGAATGACGAAGATGCCCAGAATGGTGGTGTCGAGGCCGATGCGATAGCGGCAATAGAGCGCGATGGCGATCTGGGCGATGATGCGCGCGCCCATATTGGTCAAGGCCGCCCCGACAATGCCGAAGAGGGGAATGATCACAATCTGCACCGCCAGGCCGACCAGGGTGATGCTGCCGAAGAGCACGACATAGGCGCGCTCGTGCCCGGTCATCATCATGACGATCTTGGATGGTCCGGTAATGGCGTCGAAGAGCAGGCCAAAGGACAGCAGGATGAGGATCAGCCAGCCCTCGGCATAGGAGGGGCCGAACAATCCCAGGATTTCCGTGCCGAAAGCGGCAAAGCCGGCAAAAATCACGAGCGAGAAGACGAAACCCGCCCAGGCGCAGAGCGCGGTGATGGCCTGGGCCTTGCGCAGGTTCCTCGCGTGATAATGCTCGGCCACCATCGGGGCGATGACCAGTTCGATAGCGAAGGTGAAGAGCGTCATCAGCCCGGCGGTACGGAAGGCGTTGAAATAGAGCCCGGCATTTTCGAGGTCGAGCAATAGCCCAACCAGAATGACGTCGGCATTGAGGGCGATGGTTTCGATGAGCGCGCCGAGCAATAGCCAGATGCTGAGGCGGCCCCAATGGCGCCAATGGGCCCTGACCGGCGCCAGAAGAGGCCTGATAATATAGTCGCGCCGCGTGGCAGCCAACATTTGCAGCGCCAGCACGGCTAGCAACAGGGCTGCCGACAGCGCCAGTGCGTCGGGCCCGCTCAGGATCTGGCCGAAATGGAAGAGCACCAGTACGGCGGCGGGCAGGGCCAGCCGCCAGAAGATGTCGCGCGGCAGCAGCGCCGTCCATAGCGAGCCCTGGGCGCGCAGGGCCGAGGAATTATATTCGGCCAGCGCCAGCGGCAGGATGATGAGGGCCGCGCCGAACAGATGGTTGGCGGTGTCGTCCGGCGCCAGGAAAGGCAGATAGAGGATGGCGGCGAGGCAGAGGAGAGCCGAGGCGACGAGGCTGGCGCCTATGGTAATGGTAGAGCCGGCGGCTACGGTGGCGCGGGCCGCAGCCACATCGCCCCGCCCGCGCTGCTCGGCCCAGAGCCTGATGACGGCCAGCGGCTGTCCTGCCCCCGCCAGAATGGCCAGAACGGTCGCCAGGGCCAGGCCGAAGGCAAAATGGCCGTATTCATCGGGGCTCTGGGTGCGGGAGAGCACCACATAGGTGATATAGGTCAGCCCAGCGGTCGCCACCTTGATGCCGAGCGAACCGACAGAGCGCCAAAGTCCGGCATGGAGCAGGCTTTTGAGGTCGCTGGGAATGGCAAGCGGCATGGCACGGTCTCGTCTGCCGCGCGCGGAAACGCGGCGGATGACATCGATAATGGCAGATGGCTCTCAAGAAGCTCTTACCGCTCCGGGGGCGCGCAGATTACATTTTTGTCATCGGCGCGCCCTGATCAGTGCCGGAAATGGCGCATGCCGGTCATGACCATGGCGATATCGGCGGCGTCAGCGGCGGCGATGACCTCGTCGTCGCGCATGGAGCCGCCGGGCTGGATCACCGCCCTGGCGCCGGCTTCGACCAGCGCTTCGAGGCCATCGGCAAAGGGGAAGAAAGCGTCCGAGGCGACGACCGAGCCCTGGGTCAGGGCACCCTCGATGCCGGCGGCCTGGGCGGCGTCGATGGATTTGCGATGGGCGACGCGGGCGGAATCGACCCGGCTCATCTGTCCGGCGCCGATACCGACCGTGGCCCCGTCCTTGACATAGATGATGGCATTGGACTTGACGTGCTTGGCGACCTTGGCGGCGAGCTTGAGATCGGTCAATTCCTGGGCGCTGGGCTGGCGCTTGGTGACGACCTTGAGTTCGCAATCATCGACATTGCGATTGTCGCGGCCCTGCACCAGGAGCCCCCCGGCGACCGACTTCACCGTCAGCCCCTCGGCCTTGGGATCGGCGACGCCGCCGGCCAGCAAGAGGCGCAGATTTTTCTTGGCGGCGATGATGGCCTGGGCTTCCATTGTGGCGGAGGGGGCGACGATGACTTCGGTGAAGACCTTGACGATTTCGCTGGCGGTCTCGGCGTCGATCTCGCGATTGGTGGCGACAATGCCGCCAAAGGCGGAAACCGGATCGGTGCGCAGCGCCTTGAGATAGGCGGTCCTGAGATCGGCGGCGACGGCGACGCCGCAGGGATTGGCATGCTTGATGATGGCGACGGCGGCATGTTCGGCGGGATCGAATTCGCTGACCAGCTCAAAGGCGGCGTCGGTATCGTTGATATTGTTGTAAGAGAGCGTCTTGCCCTGCACCTGGCTGGCGGTGGCGACGCCGGGACGATTATCGCCATTCTTGTAGAAGGCAGCCCATTGATGGGGGTTTTCGCCATAGCGCATGACTTCGCTCAACGTGCCGGCAAAGCTGCGATAGGTGACGTCCTTGAACGCGATCTCGCGGGCGAACCAGCTGGCGATGGCGCTGTCATAGGCGGCGGTGCGGGCATAGGCCTTGGCCGCAAGCTTCTGGCGCAATTCGAAGGGAATGCCGCCCGATTGGATGGCCGCAAGGATCGCCGGATAATCGGCGGGATCGACCACCACCGTCACAAAAGCGTGGTTCTTGGCGGCCGAGCGCACCATGGCGGGACCGCCAATATCGATATTCTCGATGATCTGGTCATAGGAAGCGCCGGAGGCGACGGTGTTTTCGAAGGGATAGAGATTGACGGCGACCAGATCGATGGGGCCGATCTGATGCGCATCCATGGCCGCAAGATGTTCGGCATTGTCGCGGACGGCGAGCAGACCCCCATGCACTTTGGGATGAAGCGTCTTGACGCGGCCATCCATCATTTCGGGAAAGCCGGTAAGCTCGGAAATTTCCCGCACGGCGAGGCCGCTCTCGCGGATCAGCTTGTGGGTGCCGCCGGTCGAAACCAGGTCCACTCCGGCTGCGGCCAGCCCCGTGGCGAAATCCACCATGCCCGATTTGTCGAAAACCGAAAGCAGTGCCCGCCCGACCTGTACTGTCTTGCCCATGGGTTATGTCTCGCCGTCAATTGAGGAGGATTTTCATCGGGCTCGCTAGCACGAAGAGGCCCGAAGGCCAATCGCTATTGCTGTTCCAGCGTGAAAATCCAGGCCACTTCGGCGCCGGGCGCCACATCGGTTTCCAGCACCAATTGGCGCGTGCGATGAAAGCCCAGATAGGAGGATTGGCGCACGCTGTCTTCCTCGTGGCACTCGGCGCCTTCCCAGAGGAAACTCCAGATCGTGCCATTGGGCAGGACGAGTCTGGCCATGCCCTCGCCGTCGGCGCGGCGCACCATGATGCCGGGGGCGAGATGGAATCGAATGGCCAGCCGGCCCTTGGCTTCGGCAGCCCCGGCGAGGATGCGATCCTGTCCCACCAGCGTGGTGCCGTCGGAAAGCAGGGTCAGCCGCCGCTCGATCTCGGCCCCGAAACGGCCGGCATAGCCCGAGGAGGTCATGGCCAGCATATGTTCGGCGGTGTCGAGCAGCATGGGCTGGCCCGCTCCGCCGGCGGCGGCGTCCTCGGCATCGATAGTGGGGGTGGAATGGGCGATGCTCTGGCGGAACAGGTCGCGGCTGTCCGGCATGTCGGAGGGCGCGGGCCCGCAGGAGCCGACGATCAATTCGCTGCCATGGGAAAATTCGAAGGCCAGGGCGCCGGCATGGCTGTCGCCGGTAAAGCCGCGCGCCGGAACCAGCCCGGAATCGGCAATGACGACGCTGTCGCCGGCGCGGACGATGCCATAGCCGCCCAGCAGCCGCGAGCGCCGCGAGGGGGTGGGGCCATTGGCCTGCACCGCCACCAGAATATCGTGCGGCACCTGTCCGCAGCCGTTGAAATAGACCGGCTCGCCACTGGACAGGGTCAGCGCGTCGAGCGCCTCGTGCATGCGGTCGATGCGGTTGGATAATTCGACCGTCGCGGGACTGCCATGGCGGGCCAGGGCGCGCCTCAGGCTGGTCAATTCCGCCAGCAGCGCCAGCTGCAGCTTCGGGTTGCGCGTCAGGTGCAGGCCGTCCGGGTCGAGCTGGCGCGCCAGCACGGCATCGAGCCGTGCCACCGCCGCGTCGATGTCGGGAATATCGGCGATATTGCACAATTCCGCCCCAAGCAGGCCGATGGCGGCGAACAAGGCCTCCACCGGCTCGACGGCCAGCGAGCCGCGCACGCGCAGGCTCTGCACCTGGGTGCCGAGGCTGCGCTGGATGGTGCGGGCCTGGTCGGGCGTCGCGCCCTCGAGCAGCAGGTTGAGATGGCGCAGCCAGTTGAGCACGCGCTGCGCGGTGAGGCTCAGCGTCCAGCTGTCATGTTCGAACTGACCTTCGCGGCCGATCCAGTCCAGCACCAGGGTGCGGGCGAACAGCCGTTCGCCGGGATCGCGCACGTCGCGGAAATGGCGGAGCCAGGAAAAGGAATGAAGATTGTTCCACCAGTCGGGATGCTCGACATCGAGGGCAAAGGGTGAGGCGCCGCCGGTTTCGAACAGTTTTGAGGCCAGCAGATAGCGCCCCGACATCATGTCGCGCACCGCGTCCCGGTCGGCGGGGCGGAAATCGGGCAGGTCGCCGGCAAAGGCGATGTCGCCCTGGCCGCGCCAGGTCCAGCGCAGCAGCGGCATGGTCACCAGCGAATCGGCGAGGCCGAACGCCCATTGCCGGCCCAGGCCGGTGAGGCGCCCGCTCACGCTTCTCGCTCCTGCGGGTCCGGCACGGAGTCATTGCTGCACATGACGGCCAATCTCATCCGTTCAGTCCCCGCCGCCATGTCGAGGGCGGCCTTTACCAAGCCTTTACCGTGTTCGGCGAAAGCGCGCCACGAAGAACCCGTCCATGCCCGTATTTCCACTGCCCGGCGTCATGGCGGGATGGGTGCGGATCAGCCCGCCTGGGGTCACCGCTTGGGGAAGGTCTGCAAGCTCTTCCGGGCTTATGGGAAAAAGTTCGAGCTCGGGCAAGGCTTTGAGAGCCCAATCCACCTGCAATTCGCCTTCTTCCTGTTCCAGCGAGCAGGTGCAATAGATGAGAGTGCCGCCGGGCTTGAGGCAGCTTGCGGCATTGGCCAAAAGGCTCTGTTGCAGCCGCACCCGTCCGGCAATGTCGCCGGCGGAGCGGTGCCAGAGCACTTCGGGATGACGGCGGAACGTGCCGGTCGCCGAGCAGGGGGCATCGAGCAGCACGCCATCGAAGGCGGCAGGGGGGGCATAGCTCGAGGCGTCGGCCTCGACGATGTTGGGCGCATAGCCCAGCCGGTCCATATTGGCGCGCAGCCGCTCGAGGCGCCTCGCATCATTGTCGAGCGCGGTAACCGCATAGCCGGCCTTGCCCAATTGTGCCGTCTTGCCGCCGGGCGCGGCGCAGAGGTCGAGCACGGCGCTGCCCGGGGGGAGGGCGAGGAGGCGCGCCGGAATGGCGGAGGCGGCATCCTGCACCCACCATCGTCCGTCATCATAGCCCGGCAAGGCTTCGACCGCCCGGTCGCGGCTTTCCAGCCGCAGGCTGTCGGCAAGGATCACTTCGCCATCGAGCGCGGCGATGAGTTCGGGATCGGCGTCGCGCAGTGTCAGGTCGAGCGGCGCGCCGGCAATCAGGGCCTCGGCGAAGCGCCCGACATTGTCGGCGCCGTAAAGCCCGGTCCAACGCTGGCGCACCGGCTCGGGCAGGAGCAGCGCGTCATCCATCAGCCCATAGCGGGCCGAATTGGCCTGGGCCTTGCGCAGGACCGCATTCATGAGCCCGGCGAGATGGCGGGCCTTGTTGTCGCGCTTGACCGCCTCGACGGCGAGAAAGAGGGCGCTATGAGCGCCCAGATCGGGCAGGAACACCAATTGGGCCAGCGACAGGCGCAGCACCGCTTCGAACGTGCCCGAGCGCGGCGGCAGGCCCTTGTCGAGCAATTCGGCCAGCATGACGTCGATCTGGCCGTGGCGGCGCAGGGCGGTGGTGACGAGGTTCTTGGCCAGGGCCCGGTCGCGGCCATCCGGCAGGTCCTTGGCCGGAAGGGGCGTGAAATGCTCGCCGCCCAAGACGGCTTTCAGCCAATTGGCGGCGACGAGGCGGAGTTTGAGGCCCGCAGGATCGGGTTTATAGGCCAATTGTCATTCTATCCCCAGGGACCGCGCGCACCGCCATCGTCTTCGGTGCGCCCCACGGTCGGCACGCGCCAGCCGCCGCCGATATCGCGGTCGCCGGAGGCGGGGCGCGGACGGGGCTGGGGGCGGCGTCCCTTATCGTCCAGGCTCATCTCGCCCGCAAGCTTTTGCAGGGCGGCAATGCGGTTACCGGTGTCGGGATGCGTGGAAAACAGGTTATCCATCCGCTGCCCGTTGAGGGGATTGACGATATACATATGGGCCATGGCCGGAATGCGCTCGGCGGCGACATTGACCTGGCGGCCGGCCAGAGCGGCAATCTTGTGCAGCGCCGACGCCAGGGCCAGGGGATCGCCGGCGATCATGGCGCCGTGCTTGTCGGCCTCGTATTCGCGGGTGCGACTCACCGCCATCTGCACGATCATGGCGGCGACGGGGGCGAGAAACACCATGAGCAGGGCGCCGATGCCGCCGAGCGGATTGTCGCGATTATTGTTGCCGCCGCCAAAGAACAGACCGAACTGGGCCAGGGCCGAAATGGCGCCGGCCAGCGTGGCAGTGATGGTCATGGTGAGGGTGTCGCGGTTCTTGATATGGGCCAGTTCATGCGCCACGACGCCGGCCACTTCACGGGTCTCGAGCTGGCGCAACAGGCCCGAGGACACGGCCACGGCGGCATTGTCGGGGTCGCGGCCGGTGGCGAAGGCATTGGGCTGGTCGGTCTCGATGATATAGACGGCGGGCGTGGGAATGCCGGCGCGCTTGGAGAGCACATCCACCATGTTGAACAATTCGGGGGCGCGGGAGCGCTCCACCGGCACGGCGCCCTGCATGGAGAGCACCATCTTGTCCGAGTTCCAATAGGCGAACAGATTGGTCAGCGCGGCAAAGACCAGGGCAATCATCATGCCGCCGGTGCCGCCGAGGAAATAGCCCACCACCATGAAGAGCGCGGTTAGCCCCGCGAGCAGGACAAAGGTGCGGAAGGCATTGAACATTGGTCGAACCCCTTGGGTTGGATCGTTTGTCCAACTATGTTGTGTGTCAAAGGGTTCCGTGCAAGCGGCTGGATGAAGTGTAATGTCGGATCACGAGATCGATGCGCAAGGGGTCGGGCCCGAAACGTCCGAGCCGAAAATTTTGTCACCGGCTGCCCGGCGGGCTTTGGCCGAGGCGGAGGCGCGCCGGCTGGCGATCGATGCAGCCACGGCGATGGCGCCCAAGGAAAAAGGCGGACGAGGCGGGCTGGAGCCGGGCCGCTATGGCGATTGGGAGATCAAGGGCCTGACCAGCGATTTCTAGCGCGGTGCGGGGTCTGGACCCGATACGTCCCCATTGGCGTCGCCCGAACAAGCCGGGCAATGACGATTGCGGAGATTTGAGGGATCGACCTTGCGGGCGTCAGCCCAGAATGTCGGTGATATTGTAGCCGGCGGCGGAAACGGCGAAGGTGGTGGCGACGGTGAGGATGGCGGCAATCAGGCCATATTCGATGCCGCTGACGCCGCTTTGGTCACGGAAAAAACTCTTCAAGAAACGCAAAACTGGAACTCATCACTAAAGGCTAACGGTACCTAAATGCCGAAACAAAGCTGAATGAAAGCTGAACGGATCAGCTTTTGAGCCGGTCGATGGCCGGCTTGAGTTCGGTGTCGATGGCGTTCTGGGTCAGCGGGCCGACATGCTTGTAGATGATGACGCCCTCTTTATTGACGAGGAAGGTCTCGGGCACGCCATAGACCCCCCAATCGATGGAGACGCGGCGATTGCGGTCGGCGCCGACGGCGTCATAGGGATTGCCCAGTTCGGCGAGGAAGGCGCGGGCATTTTCCGGGGCGTCGGAATGGTTGATGCCGAAGAGGCGCAATGCCGTATCGGCCTTGAGTTTTTCGAGCAGCGGATGCTCGTCCCGGCAGGGAACGCACCAGGACGCAAAGACGTTGACGATGACCGGCTCGCCCGAGAAGTCGGCATCGCCGAAGCCGGGCACCCCAAGTCCTTCCACCGGCGCCAGGGTGAATTGGGGCACTTTCTTGTCGATCAGCGCCGAGCGCACCAGGCTTGAATCGCGGTCGATGGAAAAGGCGAAGACGGCCACCAAAGCCGCCAGCGCCAAAAGCGGCAGGACGAAAAACAGATACCGCATCAGCCGCGCTTGTCCCCGAGGCTCGCCAGCCGGGCTGAGATGCGGCGCGCGTCGAAAATGGTCCAGGCGATGAGCCCGGCAATGCCGGCAAAAACCCCGATATAGGCGGCGGCGATGAAGGCGGCGTGTTGACCCAGATCGATCATGCGATGGCCTCCCGTGCCGCCTTGCGCTCGAGCGTGGCGAGGCGGCGGCGTCGCACTTCGGTGCGCATCGACACCAATTGCAGGGTGATGAACAGGAAGGTGAAGGCGAAGAACATGGCAAAGAGCGGCATGAGCAGCGAACCGGGCATGCGGGGGCCATCGGCGGTGAAGACGCTGGCGGGCTGGTGCAGGGTGCTCCACCAATCCACCGAGAATTTGATGATCGGCACATTGACCGCGCCGACCAGGGTAAAGATGGCGATGACGCGGGCAGCGCGCAATTGATCGTCGAAGGCGCGCCACAGCGCCACGATGCCGAGATAGATGAAGAGCAGGATGAGCGTCGAGGTCATGCGCCCGTCCCATTCCCAGAACGTGCCCCAGGTGGGCCGGCCCCACATCGAGCCGGTGAACAGCGCCATGGCGGTAAAGGCGGCGCCCAGGGGGGCTGCGGCCTTCATCGAGACATCGGCCATAGGATGGCGCCAGACCAGCGTGCCCAAAGCCGAAACGGTCATGGCGCCATAGACGAACTGACTGAGCCAGGCGGAAGGCACGTGCACATACATGATGCGCACCGTATCGCCCATCTGGTAATCGGCGGGCGAATTGAAGAAGGCGAACCAGACGCCCAGCGCAAAGAGCAGGGCGGTCAGGATGACCAGCGGCCAGACCAGATAGGCGGTCCAGGCGAGGAATTGACCGGGATGGGCCAGCCGGTCCCACCAGCGCATTTTGGGTGTGCTTTCGATTGTCATGACGGGGCTCTACTCCTCGCCCCAGTCTATCGCAAGTGCCGCGGCAAAGGGAGCCAGGCTCGCCGAGATGAGACTGAGTGCCGCAAGGAACAGCAAAGCGGCCCTGGCCTGGTCGGGTCCGCCCATGGGGGCGATGGCGCCGACGCCGAAGATCAGCACCGGTACGCAGAGCGGGGCGATGAGGATCGGGGCGAGAAAGCCGCCCCGGCGGATGGAGACGGTCACTGCCGCGCCGAAGGTGCCGAAGGCGGCCAAAGCCGGGGTGCCGAGCAGCAGCGAGACCAGGGTGCGCCAAAAGCTTTCTATGTCCATGGCCAGGATCAGCGCCAGAAAGGGCGAGACCAGGATCAGCGGCAGGGCGCTGGTCAGCCAATGGCTGATCACTTTTGCGGCAATGACGGCGGCGAGCGGCGTTTCGGCGAGCCGATAGAGCGCCAGCGTTCCGTCTTCGCTGTCGGGCCGGAACAGGCGATCGAGCCCCATCAGCATGGCGAGGAAGGCGGCGATCCAGATAATGCCCGGGGCGATCCGGGCGAGCAATTCCTTGTCCGGCCCCAGGGCGAAGGGCACCAAGGCGCCGGTGATGACGAAGAACAGGAGGAGGGTGAGGATTTCGCCGCTGCCCGAAAAGGCCAGGCGCAGTTCCCTCTGCAAGGCGCCAAAAACCCCCTTCATGGCCTCGCTCCCAGCGTGAGAGTGGCGAGGCCGGGCACGGCGATATCGTCATGGGTGGCGATGATGGCAAGGCCGCCCTGGGCGAGATGGTGTGCAAGGAGCCGCGCCAGCAGGGCCGCGCCATCCCGGTCGAGGGCGGCGCTGGGTTCGTCGAGCAGCCAGAGGGGGCGCGGCGACACCAGCAGCCGGGCCAGCGCCAGCCGCCTTTGCTGCCCGGCCGAGAGATAGCCGGCATCGAGATTTGCTGCCTTGCCCAGCCCCACTTCCGCCAGCGCCGCGTCGCGCGCGAGACCGTGATCGCCGTTGATGGCGATCCAGAAATCGAGGGTTTGGGCGACGCTGAGCCTGGGCCGCACCGCGTTCTTGTGGCCGCAATAATGCAGGAATGGCCCGGCTTCGGGATCGCGCCCGACAAACTCGATCGTGCCGTCCAGCTTTGGCAGCAATCCGGCCAGGGTCAAAAGGAGGGTGGATTTACCCGAGCCATTGGGCCCGCGCAGCAACAATCCGGCGCCCGGCGCGAGATCGATGGCGATGCCGCTGGCGAGGACATTGTCGCCCCGGCCACAGGCAAGGCCCTGTGCCTTAAGAAAAAGCTGCGAAAAGACTTGCCGATCTGTCATGGCCCCATCTCGTATTGAACCCATGGTCGTACTGGCAAGGGCAATTGCGATTGATTATAAGTCCAAGAGATTGGACTCATTCCAGAAATACGTGACTTTCGGCGGCCCCACCTGCCTGGAAAATCGCGTCAGCAGCAAGAAGGACGGAGCATCGTGACACAGATAGACAGCTTCAAATCCAAGTCGACGCTTACTGTCGGGGACAAGAGCTACACCTATTATTCCATCCTCGAAGCGGAAAAGAACGGCCTGGCCGGTGTTTCCAGGCTGCCCGGCTCGATGAAGGTGGTGCTGGAAAACCTCCTGCGCTTCGAAGACAATCGCACTGTCACCAAGGCCGATATCGAGGCGGTGGCGGCCTGGCTGGTGTCGCGCACCAGCGAGCACGAGATTTCCTATCGCCCGGCGCGCGTCTTGATGCAGGATTTCACCGGCGTGCCCGCCGTGGTGGATCTGGCTGCCATGCGCGACGCCACGGCCAAGCTCGGCGCCGATCCGCAAAAGATCAATCCGCTGGTGCCGGTCGATCTGGTCATCGACCATTCGGTGATGGTGGATTCGTTCGGCACGCCGCTGGCCTTCCAGCAGAATGTCGAGCTCGAATATGAGCGCAATGGCGAGCGCTATGAATTCCTGCGCTGGGGCCAGTCGGCCTTCGACAATTTCCGCGTCGTGCCGCCGGGCACCGGCATCTGCCATCAGGTGAACCTCGAATATCTGGCGCAGACCGTGTGGACCAAGGACGAGAACGGCGAGACGATCGCCTATCCCGATACGCTGGTGGGCACCGATTCCCACACCACCATGGTCAATGGCATGGCCGTTCTGGGCTGGGGCGTGGGCGGCATCGAGGCCGAAGCCGCCATGCTGGGCCAGCCGATCACCATGCTGATCCCGGAAGTGGTGGGCTTCAAGCTGGTCGGCAAGATCAATGAAGGCATCACCGCAACCGACCTGGTGCTGACCGTCACCGAAATGCTGCGCAAGAAGGGCGTGGTCGGCAAGTTCGTGGAATTCTACGGCCCGGGTCTCGATTATCTCAGCCTCGAAGACCAGGCGACCATCGCCAATATGGCCCCCGAATACGGCGCCACCTGCGGCTATTTCCCGGTCGATGCCGATACGCTCAAATTCCTCGCCACCACCGGGCGCGATGCCGACCGCGTGGCGCTGGTCGAAGCCTATTCCAGGGCGCAGGGCATGTTCCGCACTGCCGAGAGCGACGATCCGGTCTTCACCTCCTCGCTCGAGCTCGACCTCTCCACCGTCGTACCCTCGCTTTCTGGCCCCAAGCGTCCGCAGGACCGCGTGGCCCTCAAGGATGTGACCTCGGCCTTTGCCGCGGCACTGCCCGAATTGTCCGGCGGCCGCATCGAGCGCACCAAGCTGCCCAAGGACAAGCAGGAAAGCCGCTTCGTGGATGAAGGCGCCACTGGCGTCAGTGACATTCCCGAGGAAGCCGCCTTCCCGGTCAAGGGCTGCGACTACAAGATCACCGATGGCTCGGTGGTGATTGCCGCCATCACCTCCTGCACCAATACGTCCAACCCGTCCGTTCTGGTCGCGGCCGGTCTGGTCGCCCGCAAGGCGCGGGCGCTGGGGCTCAATTCCAAGCCCTGGGTCAAGACCTCGCTGGCTCCCGGCTCGCAGGTGGTCACCGATTACCTGACCGCAGCGGGCCTGCAGGACGATCTCGACGCCATCGGCTTCAATCTCGTCGGCTATGGCTGCACCACCTGTATCGGCAATTCCGGCCCGCTGCCGCAGGCTATTTCCGATACGATCAACGAGAACAAGCTGGTCGCCGCCTCGGTGCTCTCGGGCAACCGCAATTTCGAGGGTCGCGTGAACCCCGACGTGCGCGCCAATTACCTCGCCTCCCCGCCGCTGGTCGTCGCCTATGCGCTGCTCGGCACGCTCAATGTCGACATCGCCACCGCGCCGCTCGGCAATGACAAGGATGGCAAGCCGGTCTATCTGCGCGACATCTGGCCCACCAATCACGAGATCGCCGAGATCGTGCGCAAACACGTCAATGCCGACATGTTCCGCGCCCGCTATTCGGACGTATTCAAGGGCGACGCGCATTGGCAGGCCATCGCCGTGGAAGGCGGGGAAACCTATGGCTGGAATTCGGCCTCGACCTATGTGCAGAACCCGCCCTATTTCGACGATCTGACCATGGAGCCCAAGCCAGTCACCGATGTGGTCTCGGCCCGGGTTCTCGCTCTCTTCCTCGATTCCATCACCACCGACCATATTTCCCCGGCCGGTTCGTTCAAGGCCTCCACCCCGGCGGGCAAATATCTCGAAGAGCGCCAGGTCGCGCCCAAGGATTTCAACTCCTATGGCGCCCGTCGCGGCAATCATGAGGTGATGATGCGCGGCACCTTCGCCAATATCCGCATCAAGAACATGATGCTCGATGGCGTCGAAGGCGGCTTCACCAAGGGGCCGGATGGGGCGCAGATGCCGATCTATGACGCGGCCATGGCCTATCAGAAGGCGGGCACGCCGCTCGTGGTCTTTGCCGGCAAGGAATATGGCACCGGCTCCTCGCGCGACTGGGCGGCCAAGGGCACCAATCTGCTTGGCGTCAAGGCGGTGATCGCGCAGAGCTTCGAGCGTATCCACCGCTCGAACCTGGTCGGCATGGGCGTCATTCCGCTGCAGTTCAAGGATGGCGAGAGCTGGCAGAGCCTGGGCCTCGATGGCAGCGAAACCATCGACATTGCCGGGGTCGAAACCATCGTGCCGCGCGCCAAGGTGATGGTGAAGATCACCCGCGCCGACGGTTCGGTGCTGGAGATTGAAACCCGCTGCCGCATCGATACCGCCAATGAGCTGGATTATTTCAAGAATGGCGGCATCCTGCATTACGTATTGCGGAGCCTCGTGGCCGCGTAAGCAGCGCTTACATTACAGGTTTTAGAGGAAATGGCGGCCTTCGGGCCGCCATTTTCGCTTTTGGGAAGAAGTTGTCCGCCCTCACCCGCTTTTGACTAGGCAGGCGGCGGCGCAGCGGCTTAAAACCTTGCCATGCTGTTCCGCCCCGCCTTCGGTCTCATTGCCGGCCTTGCCCTTTCGCTTGCCCCTGCAGGTGGGACCATTGCCGAATCGAGGGGCACCGGTCCGAGGGCGGTGGTGGAATTGTTCACCAGCCAGGGCTGTGCGCAATGCCCGCCGGCCGATGCGCTGCTCACCAGCCTCGCCGAGCGCGGCGATGTCGTGGCCCTGGCCTATCATGTCGATTATTGGGACTATATCGGCTGGCAGGACACGTTTGGCAGCAAGAGCTTTTCCGACCGCCAGCGCGGCTATGCCAAGGGCTGGGGCTCGTCCCGCATCTATACCCCGCAAATGGTGATCAACGGGGCCGAGGGGGTGATCGGCTCGCGGCGCGACGCGGTTCAGGATGCCCTGGCCTCGGCGCAATTGCCGCTCAAGGTCAGCCTTGTTCAGCAGGGTGACATGCTGGCGATCCGCGTGCCCGCCGATGCCCGCCTCGAGGACGCCAATATCTGGATGGTGCGCTATCTGGTGCGCGCCGATGTCGGCATCGATGCCGGCGAAAATGCCGGACGGAACATGGTCTATACCCAGGTGGTGACCGACAGGCAGATCCTGGGCATGTGGGAAGCCGAGGCCGGTGCCGAGATCAAGCTGCCGCTGGCCGGACTGGCAGGCGCCGAGCGGGGCAATAGCGGCCTCGCCATCCTGGTGCAGAACGAGCGCAACGGCTTGCCCGGACCTATTCTGGGCGCGACGCTCTACGAATTCTGATCCGCCTCGTATCCGAGGGATGCGCAATCCTTATCGGGCGTAAAAAAAGCCCGCTCCCTGGAGGGGGGAGCGGGGACTGACTATGGTCAACTCAGAATTGGGGGCGGCTGGCAGAGAGGCGTCGTAGTTTGGGGGCTCGGTCGGCCTCTCCGCCAGCCACTGGAGGCAATGATTGAACCTTGACCGGCCAATGGGGCGTCAAAAGGGAAGGATCGTGGCTGAATTGGGGAATTTTAGGCCCCTTGCGCCATTGCACAAATCGGTCGATCATCAGGCGGTGACCACACAGGCATAGAGGCGGCGTGTACAATCCCGCGGATAAGTCAGGGAACACTCTTTCGCTGGTGCATGTGGGAGAACCGCAGGCGCAACACAAAAGCCCCGTGCAATCAATCGTCGCCTTCGACCGGCGGGAATTGATGCAGCTTCTTTCGGTCTATGGCCGCAAGGTGGGCGCGGGCGAGTGGCGCGACTATGCCATGGATTTCCTCAAGGACCGTGCGCTGTTCTCGATCTATGCTCGCGTCTCGGAGCGTCCGCTTTTCGTGGTCGAGAAAAATCCCAAGCTGCGCAACCGGCAGGGCCAATATATGGTCGCCAACCAGCAGGGCATGATCCTCAAGCGCGGTCATGACCTGGCGCAGGTCTTGCGCGTGCTCGATCCGCACCTGGTCGTGGTGGGGTGAGCCTGCGCAAGCGCAGCATCGTTTCCGGCTTGTTTTGAGCGCTGTTTGCTTTTCGAGCACTGCCTGATCAGGGCGGGCCGACCATGAGATGGGGCAGCATGGCCATGAAGTTCAAAGCGCCTTTTGCAGATGCACGATGTCGTGCCAGCGTTCGAATTTATAGCCCACACCGGTGTAATAGCCGACCTTGTTGAAGCCGAAGCGTTCGTGCAGCCGGATCGAATTGGCGGTATCGGCGGTGATCACCGCCAGCATCTGCCGGAAGCCGAAGGTTTTTGACTGGGCCAGCAATTCGGCGAGCAGCAGCGTGCCCAGGCCCTGCCCGGTCGCATCGGGATCGAGATACACCGAATCCTCGGCGGTGAAGCGATAGGCGGCGCGGGGCCGGTAAGTGCTGGCATAGGCATAGCCCGCCACCTTGCCGTCGCGCTCGGCAATGATCAGCGGGTGGCCGAGCTTGACGATTGCCGCATACTTTTCCGCGATTGCCGCTTCCCCGGGCGCCTCGGTGTCGAAGGTGATGGCGCTGTGCTCGACATAATGGCGGTAGATCGCTGTGATGGCGGGAATGTCCGACCAGCGAAAGGGGCGAAGAATGGCGTCTGACATGATGGTGCGCAAAGAAAAGGACCGCAGCTTTTTACGCTGCGGTCCGGTTTGACGTCCAACCAAATTCCTTGATCCGGCGATCAAGGACTTCGCTTGTTATTCGCGATTGCCGAACAGGCGGAGCAGCATCATGAACAGGTTGATGAAGTCCAGATAGAGCGAGAGCGCACCCATGATGGCGTTCTTGGCCATGACGTCGGCGCCATAGGCTTCCGAATAGCTTTCCTTGATCTTCTGGGTGTCATAGGCGGTCAGACCGGTGAAGATCAGCACGCCGACCACCGAGATGACGAAGTCCATCATCGAGGAGGCCATGAAGATGTTGACGATCGAGGCGATGATGATGCCGATCAGGCCCATCATCAGGAAATTGCCCATGCCGGTCAGGTCGCGCTTGGTGGTGTAGCCGTAAAGGCTCATCGCGCCGAAGGTGGCGGCGGTGATGAAGAACACCTTGGCGATGGAGGCGCCGGTATAGACGAGGAAGATCGAGCTCAGCGACAGGCCCATCACGGCGGCAAAGGCCCAGAACACGGCCTGTGCGGCGGGCACGGAGAGCTTGTTGATGCCAAAGCTGAGCACCAGAACGAAAGCCAGTGGCGAGAGCATCAGCACGAAGGCCAGCGGGCTGCCATAGAGCAGTTCGGCATTGGCCTGGCTCGCCATGGCCCATTGGCTGGTGAAATAGGCGACCAGGCCGGTCACCACCAGGCCCAGGCCCATGTAATTGTAGACGCGCAGCATATAGCTGCGAAGACCCTCGTCGATGGCCAAGGCCGAGCCGGCCCGCGCATTGAGGGTCTGACGGTCATATTCAGCCATTTTCAGGCTCCTTCATCCGAAACTAACAGGTGCGGTTCCATACCGCCGTGGGCAATCGGCTTTTGCCACTTGGCACGGAATATGGTGATAGTCTCATTGATTGACAAGGATAAACGGGCCGAAATGGTATCGGGTCTGGCCCGGTAAAATCATTGTGTTAGGCTCGGGGGCAGGAATCGTCACGCCTGACCGCCAGGCTTGCCTGCCAGGGAGGACATCATGCCCCGGCTTTTCACCGGCCTCGAAATTCCCCAGGACATCGCCTTTGCCCTTTCGCTCAAGCGGGGCGGTCTCAATGGCGCGCGCTGGATCGAGCCGGAGAATTATCACATCACCCTGCGCTTTATCGGCGATGTCGATCATCAGACCGCCGATGAGGTGGCGGTCAGCCTCGGCCGGCTGGCCAATTCGCTGCAATTTCCGGTGCGGCTGACGCATCTGGGCAGTTTTGGCGGCGACAAGCCGAGGACGCTGTTTGCCGGCATCGAGCCTTCCGAGGCGCTGCGCAACCTGCAGGCGGCGCAGGAACGGGTGCTGCAAATGGCCGGCCTCGCGCCGGATGGGCGCAAATTCATGCCCCATGTCAGCCTGGCGCGGCTGCGGGGAATTGCGGCCGAGGAGGTCGCCCGGTTCATCGCCGAGGCGGCGCGCTTCGAGCCGCTGGGCTTCGTGCCGGCGCGCTTCGTCTTGTTTTCCAGCCGCGATTCGGTGGGTGGGGGGCCATATCTGGTGGAGCAATCCTATTCGCTGGCGGCGTGAGACCGGACTTCGCCAGGCGTTAGCCTTGCCTTAACCCTTTGCGGACAAACCGGGCGGACATTCGGCCTTCTCGCCAAATTGCCGCCGCGATTGGCTTTCATTTGAAACGAATGCCGTCAAAATCCGGCGGATTTGACACCTTGGTAACCATGTTCGGTCCATTCTGTGCGGGCAGGCATTTCCGAACGGCAGCAAGACAAGAGGAAGAATTGGCGATGACGACGAAAACCGGCCGCCTTCTAGCCGGGCTCACTCTAGCCGCTTTCATGGCCGTGGCGCCCGTTGCGCAGGCGCAGCAGGCAACCGAATTGGGCACGTTCAATGCCTGGTCGGCCTATACGGCGAGCGATGCCAGCGGCCAGCTTTGCTTCATCATCGGCGAGCCGAGCAAGAGCGAGCCGGCCGGCGCCAATCGCGATCCGATCAAGTTCCTGATCGTGCATCGCAAGGGCATGGGCTCCAAGAACGAAGCGCAGACCCAGATCGGCTATCCCTATAATAGCAGCGACGCCAAGGCGTCGGTCAGCATTGACGGGCGCTCCTATACGATGGCGGCGCGCGGCTCCACTGCCTGGCTGGCCTCGGCCGGCGACGAGGCCGGTTTCGTGACCGCGTTCAAGGCGGGCAGTCAGATGGTGGTGCGCGGCACCAGCCAGCGGGGCACCAATACGGTGGATACCTATTCGCTGTCCGGCGCCACTGCGGCCATGAACGCCATTGACGCGGCCTGCCGGTAAGGGCTTGCCCCAAGCGGCCGAAACCTCATAACTGGGCGCCGGGTCACAAGGCCCGCCGCCTGTCGCCGTATTCGAGAGCAGAATTTCGATGATCTCATTCCGCCTGTCGCTCCTCGCCCTTGCCGCCGTCACGGCGTCCGTACTTCCGGCGCAGGCGCAATCGGCGCGGGTATTGGGGGATTTTCGTGATTGGTCGAGCTATGCCGCCGATGACGGCATGGGCACGATCTGCTTTGCCATGACGCGGCCCAAGAGCACGCAGCCGCTGCCGGCGGGCTATGGCGAGGCCTATATCTATGTCACGTCCCGTCCTGCCGAGGACGTGGTCAATGAGTTCAACGTCGTGGCCGGCTATACTTTCCAGACTGGCTCGATGGCAATTGTCAGCATTGGCGGGCAGAGCTTCAATCTCTTCACCCAGGGCGACGCGGCCTGGCTCGACGATGCCAGCCAGGCGGCCAATCTCGCCTCCGCCATCCGCGCCGGCTCGACCATAACCGTGCAGGGCATTGCCGCGGACGGCACCAGCATCGTGCAATCCTATTCCCTTTCCGGCGCCACCGCGGCGCAGCAGGCAGTCGGCGCGGAGTGCTGATCCCGCTTTCGGGCCCGGCTCCGGTTTTGCATTCCTGCTTCCCGGCAGCGTGACTTTGCGCCGGGACGGCGCTTGTGCTACACGGCTTGCACTTTCCCCCATTTCGAGCCCCGTCGCGCCATGAGCATTGCGCTGAACCTTGATCATTCCAGTGCCGTGCGTCCCGCAGCGGCCAGCCGTCCATCGCTGATCGGGCTGTCCAAGGCGGGCCTTGCCGACATGCTGGTCAGCCATGACGTGGTCGGCGAAAAGGAAGGGCGGATGCGCGCCAGCCAGCTCTGGAACTGGCTTTATGTGAACGGGGTCACCGATTTCGAGCGCATGACCAATGTGGCCAAGCCCGTGCGCCAGAAACTCTCCGACACCTTTAATCTCGATCGCCCGGAAATCGTCACCGAACAGGTATCGATGGATGGCACGCGCAAATGGCTGTTCCGCTTTCGCGATCCGGCCAATCCCAATATGCCCCCGGTCGAGGTCGAAACCGTCTATATTCCGGAAAGCGATCGCGGCACGCTTTGCGTCTCCTCCCAGGTCGGCTGCACCTTGACCTGCTCGTTCTGCCATACCGGCACGCAAAAACTGGTGCGCAACCTCACCGCCGGCGAAATCCTGGGCCAGATCCTGATGGCCCGCGAGCGCCTGGGCGATTTTCCCGGCGGCACCCGTCCCGATGACGGGGGCCTGGTGCCCGGCGGGGAGACCCGCGCCATCACCAATATCGTGATGATGGGCATGGGCGAGCCGCTCTATAATTACGACAATGTCAAAGCTGCGCTGCTGATCGCCTCGGCCGGCGACGGCATGTCCATTTCCAAGCGCCGCATCACGCTCTCGACCTCCGGCGTCGTGCCCTATATCGAGCCGACCGGCCGCGAGATCGACGTCATGCTGGCCATTTCGCTGCATGCCGTGCGCGACGATCTGCGCGACGTTCTGGTGCCGATCAACAAGAAATGGCCGCTCAAGGACTTGCTCGAGGCCTGCAGGAATTATCCCGGCCTTTCCAATGCGCGCCGCATCACCTTCGAATATGTGATGCTCGACGGCGTAAATGACAGCGACGCGGAGGCGCGCGAATTGGTGCGGCTCCTGGCCGGTATTCCCGCCAAGATCAATCTCATCCCGTTCAATCCCTGGCCCGGCTCCAATTACGGCACCTCGCCCTCGGGCCGCATCGAGCGCTTTGCCGACATCGTCAACAAGGCCGGCTATGCCTCTCCGGTGCGCACGCCGCGCGGCCGCGACATTTTCGCCGCCTGCGGGCAGTTGAAGAGCGAAAGCGAACGGCTGAGCAAGAAGGACCGGGACGCGCTGCTGGTGCTTTAGGGCTTTCCGGTCTTGTGGGAACCGTTCCTTCCTTCGTTACCGCCCGGCCTGTCCGGGCGGTCCTTCAGGACAGGCTGGCGTACTGGACTGCCCGGATAAACCGGGCAGTGACAAAACGGGGGATAGCTCAAGGGGCCCAAATGCACCGCTGAAACAGGCTTTTTCTGTCCACTGCTTCAGGCTTCGACCAGCCGCCGCATAGGTGAGAGCGTTTATTTGGCGACCTGTTCCCCCGCCACCCAATCCACGCTCCAGCCTCCGCGCTCCTCGACACCGAGCAGATCCGCCAAAACCGGCAGGATCAGGCGCATTTCTTCTTCCAGCACATAGGGCGGGTTGACCACGATCATGCCGGTGCCGTGCAGGCGCGGCGGCGTGGAGGGCGGGCTTGTGGTCAGTTCGATGCGCAGGATTTTGGCAATGCCGGTCGCCTTGAGTGCCTTCACATAGGCATCGACCTCGCCCGGTTCCTTGATCGGATACCAATAGGCGTAGAGCCCGCCCGGCCAGCGCTGGTGGCCCTGAACCAGACTTTTGACCATGCGGGAAAATTCGCCTTTTTCCTCGAAGGGCGGATCGACCAGAACGAGGCCGCGCTTTTCCCTGGGCGGTAAATGGGTGCCGAAAAGCTTCCAGGCATCGAGTTCGGTGATGCGGGTCTGGAAATCGCCGGCGAAATTCTCCTTGAGCCGGTCGGCATCCATGGGATGCAGCTCGAACCCCATCAGCCGGTCCTGCGCGCGCAGCATGTGCCGGGCGATGAAGGGCGAGCCGGGATAATAGCGCAGATTGCCGTCAGGATTCTGTGCCCTGACCGCTTCGAGATAGGGCGCGACGAGGCGGGCTATATCGTCCGGCAGGGCCGCGTCCAGCACAAGCCCGATTCCGGCCTGCCATTCCCCGGTGCGTTCGGCCTGTTCGCCGAAAAGGTCATAGATGCCGAGGCCCGCATGGGTGTCGAGCACCCGGAACGCGGCGTCCTTGCGCTGGAGATAGGCGAGGATGCGGGTGAGGATGATGTGCTTGACCACGTCGGCGAAATTGCCGGCGTGAAAGGCGTGGCGGTAATTCATCAGTGGCGGGCCTGTGCGGTCAGGATCGTGGCGGCAAAGGCGGTGAAGATGGCGGCAAAGCTCCAGTTGAGCGCCCGCTCCACCCAGATGCTGCGCTTGAAGGCGGCGGCCAGCCAGCCGGCGGCCAGGACGGTGCCGATGCCGAGCGGAATGGACACGGCGACGAATTCCAGGCCGAGGAAGAACAGCTTGCCGGTGGCGCCCGGATCATGGGCATCGACGAATTGGGGCAGGAAGGTCACGAAGAACAGCACGACCTTGGGATTGAGCAGGTTGATGCCGATGCCGGTCATGAAACTCTGGCGCAGGGTCGGCGGCTTTTTCGCCGCTTCGGCAAGGCGCAGTCCGCCGCCGCTGGTAATGGCCTGCCAGGCGAGCCAGAGCAGATAAAGCGCCCCGGCGATCTTGAGCGCGAAGAACAGCGGCGGGGCGGCGATGATCAGCACCGAAATGCCGAAGGCGACCAGCGATGTATGCACGAGAATGCCCGCCATGGCCCCGAACATGGCGGCCATTCCATGGGCGCGCCCGTAATTGATGGCGCGGCTCATCTGCAGCGCCATGTCGGGCCCCGGCGTGATGGCCAGGACAATCGTGGCCAGTGCGAAGGCAAGGATGACGGGAAAGTCGGGAATGACGGCTTGCATGGCGGAGGCTCAAGAATCTTGCGCGCGGACAATTGCACCAAAGCCCGTGCCTGACTAGGGTGCGCCCGAATTCGGGCCGTTCCGGCCATCATTACCGAGACATAAAATGGCAAAAGACATCAAAAAGGTCGTGCTGGCCTATTCGGGCGGCCTAGACACCTCCATCATCCTCAAATGGCTGCGGGAAACCTATGATTGCGAGGTGGTGACATTCACTGCCGATCTGGGCCAGGGCGAGGAGCTGGAGCCGGCGCGCAAGAAGGCCGAGATGTTCGGCATCAAGGACATCTATGTCGAAGACCTGCGCGAGGAATTCGTGCGCGATTTCGTCTTCCCGATGTTCCGCGCCAATACGGTCTATGAGGGCCAATATCTGCTCGGCACCTCCATTGCCCGCCCGCTGATCGCGAAGCGGCTGGTCGAGATCGCCCATGAAACCGGGGCAGACGCCATTTCCCATGGTGCCACCGGCAAGGGCAATGACCAGGTGCGGTTTGAATTGACCGCCAATGCGCTCGATCCCGCCATCAAGGTGATCGCCCCCTGGCGCGAATGGGATCTGCGCAGCCGCACCGCACTTCTGGCCTATGCCGAAGCCAACCAGATCCCCATTGCCAAGGACAAGCGCGGCGAAGCCCCGTTCTCGGTCGACGCCAATCTGCTGCATACCTCGTCCGAGGGCATGGTGTTGGAAGACCCTGCCGTGCCCTTCCCCGATTACGTGCCGCAACGCACGACGGACCCGGAAAAGGCCCCGAACGAACCCGAAATCATCACTATCGGCTATGAGAAGGGCGATCCGGTCTCCATCAATGGCGAAAAGCTGTCGCCGGCGGCGCTCCTCACCCGGCTCAACGAATTGGGCGGCAAGCACGGCATCGGCCGTCTCGACCTCGTGGAAAACCGCTTTGTCGGCATGAAGTCGCGCGGCCTTTACGAGACCCCGGGCGGCACGATCATGCTGGTGGCCCACCGCGGCATCGAATCGCTCACCCTCGACCGCGGTGAAGCCCATCTCAAGGATGAGCTGATGCCCAAATATGCCGAATTGATCTATAACGGCTTCTGGTATTCGCCGGAGCGCGAAATGCTGCAGGCGCTGATCGACAAGAGCCAGCAATTCGTCACCGGCGAGGTCAGCGTCAAACTCTATAAGGGTTCGGCCAGCGTCATCGCCCGCACGTCGCCCTATTCGCTTTATTCCATGGACCTCGTGACCTTCGAAGAGGGCGCTGTGGCCTATGACCACAAGGATGCCGAGGGTTTTATCCGCCTCAATGGCCTGCGGCTCAAGACCTGGGCCGCCCGCAACCAGAAGGCGCGGGGCTGATCGATTGGGAAGGGGCGGACCGCAAGGCCGCCCCTTTTTTTGGAGCCTGCCATGGCCGGGCGTATTCTCATCCTCAATGGCGCGCCGCGCGCCGGCAAAACCAGCCTTGCCCGGGCGGTGCAGGCCGAAATGCCCGGACAATGGATCAATTGGGGCGTCGACGCCTTCAACGCCGCCCTGCCCGCCGCGCTGATGCCGGGCATCGGTCTCAGGCCCGGGGGGGAACGGCCCGATCTCGAGCCGCAAATGCGCCGGCTCTATGCGGCGTACTTTGCCGCCATGGCGGCTCTGGCGCGGCAGGATTTCGACGTGGTGGCCGATCTGGGCCTGCATGCCGATTATGCCAGCCCCTTCGATCCGATGGATGAGATGGAACGGGCGCTGTCCGGCCTGGCGGTGACGCTGGTGGGGGTGGATTGCGCCCTCGACATCATCATGGCGCGCCGCAATGCCGATCCGCGCGGCGGTTTTTATGCGGTCGGTCCGGGCATTCCGCCGCCGGTGCAGCGCTGGCAGGACGCGGTCCATGCCCATAAAAACTATGCCATCCGGCTCGATATGGGGGTTTTGACGCCCGAGGCCGGCGCCGCGCTGCTCGCCCCGCTGCTGGGGGTCGGCGATTGAGCGTCTCCGGCTTAATCGCCCGTTAAGGGGGGCTGATTAGCCTTCGCGCCAGCGTCGGATAATGGGTTGGGGAACAAGGGGGTTCGATGCGCGTTGAGGAAGCCGGCAAGGTGGGGGAGGTGGCGGACACGCTGCTGCTCGACGCCGCCCTGGAAAGCATACCCTATGGCTTCTGCGTCTGGTCGCCGCAATTCCGGCTGGTGATGTGGAACAAGCATTACCGCGATTTCTACGGTTTCGCGCCCGATGCCATCCATCGCGGCATGACGCTGGAAGACGTGGTGCATCTCTCGGCGCGGCTGGGCAATCATCCCGGCCAGGGCCCCGAGGCGTTCTACGAGCATTATACCAGCGAATTGCTGGCCAATCGGGACGGGGCGCGGGCCAAGAGTCAGGAAGTGGTCACTGGCGGCCGCATCATCGAAACCGCCCATATCTATACCGACAAGCTGGGCTGGGTGGTGACCCATGAGGACATTACCGAGGAGATCGCCCGCTCCGAAAGCCTGCAAAAGCGCAAGCTGGAGCTGGAAAGGCAGAACATCAGGCTCGATGCGGCGGTCAACAATATCTCGATCGGGCTGTGCATGATGGATGCGCGCGGACGGCTGGTGATCTGCAATGAGCCCTATGCCCGCATCTATAATCTACCCGTGACGCTGCTGCGCCCCGGCACCCAGCTCGAAGACATTCTGGGGCATCTGTTCGACAGCGGCATGAGCTCCAGCGGCACCAAGCAGGAATATATCGCCTGGCGGCGCGAGGTCATCGCCAAGCGCGAATATGGCAAGAATATCCACGAGCTGAACAATCGCACCATCCTGATGCAGCATCATCCGATGAAGGATGGGGGCTGGGTGTCCACCCATGAGGATATTACCGAGCAGCGCCAGGCCGAGGCGCGCATCCGGCACCTGGCGCGCCATGATGCGCTGACCGACCTGCCCAATCGCATCGAATTCCTCGAACAGATGGCGAGCACCGAGGCGGCAGTGCAGCGGGGCGAGATGGCCGCCGTGCTCTATATCGACCTCGACCATTTCAAGGCGGTCAACGATACGCTGGGCCATGCGGTGGGCGACGAGGTGATCAAGCAGGCTGCCGTGCGCCTCTGGGGTACGACGCGCGAGACCGATCTCCTGGCACGGCTGGGCGGGGACGAATTTGCGATACTTTTGCGGCCGATCGACGGGGTCGATATGGCCGCCAAGGTGGCGGACCGTATCGTCAAGGCCATGCGCGCACCGATGAATATCGGCGGCCAGCAGATCGAGATTGGCGCTTCGGTGGGCATTGCCGTGGGGCCTGGCGACGGCAGCCGGACCGATCAATTGGTCAAGAATGCCGATCTGGCGCTCTACAAGGCCAAGTCCGAGGGCCGCTCCACCTATCATTTCTTCGAGACCGGCATGGATGCCGAATTGCAGCAGCGCCGGTCCATCGAGGCGGGGCTGCGCATGGCCATGCAGCGGGAGGAATTGCGCCTCATGTTCCAGCCGCTGCTGGGCGTCAATGAGAACCGCATCACCTGTGTCGAGGCCCTGCTGCGCTGGGATCATGACGAGCGCACCATTCCTCCGGCCGAATTCGTACCGGTGGCCGAGGAGACCGGGCTGATCGTGCCGATCGGGGAATGGGTATTGCATGAAGCCTGCCGGGCCGCCGCCTCCTGGCCCGATTGGGTGCGCGTCGCCGTCAATCTCTCGCCAGTGCAGTTCCGCAATCGCGACCTGGTGGGGCAGGTCAAATCGGCGCTGGGTGCGGCGCGGCTCGAACCGACGCGGCTGGAGCTGGAAATCACCGAAAGCCTGCTGCTCACCGATAGCGAGGCCACGATAGCGGCGCTGCACGCGCTACGCGACATGGGCGTGCGCATCTGCATGGATGATTTCGGCACCGGCTATTCCTCCTTGTCCTATCTGCGCAGTTTCCCCTTCGACAAGATCAAGATCGACCGCACCTTCATGCGCGACCTGACCAGCCGCAACGATAGCCGCGCCATCATCAAGGCGGTGATCGGGCTGGGGCAATCGCTGGGCATGGTGACGACCGCCGAGGGCGTCGAGACCGAGGAACAGCTGGCCATGGTGCGCGAATACGGGGTTTCGGAAGTACAGGGCTTCCTGTTTTCGCCGCCCCTGCAGGCGAACACCCTGGCCAATCTGCTGCATTCGGAGGCGGCCAAGGCGCAGGCGCGGCGCAAGGCATCGTGATGGGTGCCGACCGATTTTCGCCTTTTGGGCGGGAATCGGGGCCACCAGGCCGCTCGAAAGCACTTCCCGACCGGCCGCAGACCCGCCCTGCATATTGAAACCTTGTGAAACCGAGCCTTCTGGGGTATGGACGCGCGACCCTGCCGGGCCTGCCCTCCATATCGGCCCCGGCAAATTCATATCGCATGGTTTGCCCTGACCAGCCCACCCGAGGTTTCTCCCGTGGGGCGGTTTTGCGGATCGTGCCCATCAAGGCGGACCCCCATGGCCCTGCGCAATATTGCTATCATCGCTCACGTCGACCACGGCAAGACCACGCTGATCGACGTTCTGCTCAAGCAGGCCGGCTCTTTCCGCGAGAATGAACGCGTCGAGGAACGCGTCATGGATTCCAACGATATCGAGCGCGAGCGCGGTATCACCATCCTGGCCAAGGTCACCTCGCTATTGTGGAAGGATACCCGCATCAATATCGTGGACACGCCCGGCCACGCCGATTTCGGCGGCGAGGTGGAGCGTATCCTGTCCATGGTCGATGGCGTGGTGCTGCTGGTCGATGCCGCCGAAGGCCCGATGCCGCAGACCAAGTTCGTGCTCGGCAAGGCCCTGGCGCGCGGATTGCGGCCCATCGTGGCCATCAACAAGATCGACAAGGCCGACGAGCGGCATCTCGAAGTGCTCGAGGAAATCTTCGATCTGTTCATCGCGCTGGATGCGACGCCCGAACAGCTCGATTTCCCGGTGCTCTATGGCGCGGCCAAGCTGGGCTGGATGGCCCATGAGCCCGATGGGGCCCGCGAAAGCCTGGGGCCGCTGCTCGACAAGGTCATCGAACATGTGCCCGCGCCGCAGGTGGAAGAGGGCCCGTTCCGCATGCTGGTCACCACGATCGAGCGCAATCCGTTCCTCGGCCGCATCCTGACCGGCCGCATTTCCTCGGGCGCCATCAAGGCCGGCGATGCGGTCCATACGCTCAACCGCGATGGCAAGATCGTCGAGAAGGGCCGCATTTCCAAGGTTCTGGCCTTCCGCGGCATCGAACGCACCCCGATCGATATCGGCGAAGCCGGGGATATCGTCTCCATTGCCGGGCTCGAGACCTCGACCGTGGCCGATACCATCGCCTTGCCTTCGGTCACCCAGCCGCTCGATGCCAAGCCGATCGACCCCCCGACCCTCAGCGTCACCTTCCGCATCAATGACGGCCCGCTGGCCGGCCGCGAAGGCGACAAGGTGCAGTCCCGCGTCATCCGCGAGCGGCTGATGCGCGAGGCCGAGGGCAATGTGGCCATCCGCGTCACCCCGGGCGACGACAATGACAGTTTCGACGTGGCCGGACGCGGCGAACTCCAGCTGGCCGTGCTGATCGAGAACATGCGCCGCGAAGGGTTCGAATTGACCATTGGCCGCCCCAAAGTGCTGTTCAAGGAAGAGGACGGGCAGCGCCTCGAGCCGGTGGAAGAAGTCATCATCGACGTCGATGACGAACATACCGGCGCGGTGGTGCAGAAGCTGACCGAGCGCAAGGGCGAATTGACCGATATGCGCGCCTCCGGCGTCGGCCGTACCCGCATTCGTCTGCTCGTCCCCACCCGCTCGCTGATCGGCTATCAGGCCGAATTGCTCTCCGATACGCGCGGCACCGCCATCTTCAACCGGCTGTTCCATGCCTTCGTGCCCTATAAGGGGGATCTGTCGGGGCGGCGCACCGGCGTGCTGATTTCCAACGGTACCGGCCAGTCCGTGGCCTATGCGCTGTGGAATCTGGAAGAGCGCGGCCCGATTATGATCGATGCCGGCGTCGACATCTATGAAGGCATGATCGTGGGCGAGCATAGCCGCGAAAACGATCTGGAAGTGAACGCGCTCAAGGGCAAGCAGCTCACCAATATCCGCACCACGTCCAAGGACGAGGCGGTGCGCCTGACCACGCCCAAGAAGCTGACGCTGGAGCAATCGCTGGGCTATATCGCCGATGACGAATATGTCGAGGTGACGCCCAAGTCGATCCGCCTGCGCAAGATCTGGCTCGATCCGAACGAGCGCAAGAAGCAGAGCCGCGCCGCCAAGACCGCCTAAGCTGCTGTTAGGGTCTGGCTGTTAGTTTCCACCACGTCATTGCCGGGCTCGTCCCGGCAATCCATTTTTTGGCCAAAGCGTGGCCACCGGGACAGGTCCGGCGGTGACAGTGGTTGAGCGATGAGGAGCATGACGTCATGACCGACTGGATCATCCAGGCCATTACCGATCTGGGCTATCTGGGCATCTTCCTGGTCATGCTGGCGGAAAGCCTGTTTCCGCCCATTCCTTCCGAGCTCATCATTCCCTTTGCCGGCTTTGCCGCCGCCAATGGCCAATTGAGCCTTGCTGGAGTTCTGGTCACCGCCACTCTGGGCGCCGTTGTCGGCATGCTGCCCTGGTATTTCGCCGGGCGGCTGTTCGGGCTCGAGCGGGTGCGCTGGCTGGCCGACCGCCATGGACGGCTCATCACCATGAATTCGGCCGAGATCGATGTCGCCGTGGCCGCCTTCCGGCGCTTCGGCCCGATCATCGTGCTGTTCGGGCGGCTGATGCCGATCATCCGCACCCTGATCTCGGTGCCTGCCGGGCTGGCCCGGATGAGCCTGCCGGTCTTTCTTCTGGCCTCGGGCACCGGGGCGCTGGTCTGGAACACGTTCCTCACCCTTGCCGGCTTTATCCTGCACGAGCATTACCACGTCATCGAAGTGGTGCTCGATCCGCTGAGCTATGCGGTCCTGGCGCTGGTGGTGCTGATTTATCTCTTCCGCGTCATCACCTGGAAGCCGAGCCGCCCGACCGCCTGACCCCTGTTGCAGAATGCGAGCCCTCTCGCATTCTGCAATGCATCGGGAAGGGAAAAATGCGAATATTCATAAGCGCTTAACATCTGGACCCGGCTTTGCGGCCCCGGGCGATCTGGCACGCTTCCTGCAAGAGAGAGGACGTCCGGATGAAGTGTATTGCGTACCGGACTGGTCAGTCATTCGGGGCCCTGCATGGCGTGGTCGGTGCAGGGCCCCGAATCTGTCCCAGCGGCGCAGCGTCTGGAGCCTTGCTGCCTGCGCCGGTAATGACTAGATGTTTCGAGCCTTGTTTTCCCGGAGACGCCTATGCGCGCCGTGCTCGACATCATTCTCATCCTGCTCCAGCTCTATTGGTGGGTCTTGCTCATCATGATCATCATGAGCTGGCTGATCTCGTTCAATGTCATCAATACGCGCAATCAGTTCGTCGCTGCGGTCTGGCGGGTGGTCAATCAATTGACCGAGCCGGTGCTCAATCCGATCCGCCGCTTCATGCCCAATTTCTCCGGGCTCGACCTTTCGCCGCTGATCGCCTTTCTCATCATCTTCTTCATCCAGTCGCTGATCGGCTATTATCTCTATCCGGCGGTGGTTCGCGCCGGCATCTAGGCACGGCCGAGAGCGATGGCGGAGCATTCTTCCGAAGCGCCATCCTCCTGGTTCCGGCGCACCGAGACCGGCCTGCTGCTCCGGCTCCGCGTCACCCCCAATGCCGGGCGCGAGGGCATAGAGGGCGCCGAAATCCGCGATGACGGCGTCCAGGTGCGCGGGTGCGGGTTTCGGCCGTGCCCGACAAGGGCAAGGCCAATGCCGCGGTCATCATGCTGATCGCGGCGGCGCTGGGCGTGCCGAAATCGGCCATTGCCCTGGTCAGCGGCGAAAGCAGCCGCATCAAGCTTCTGGCCGTCACTGGAAATGCCGGGGAACTGGCGGCGCTTGCCGCGGGGCTCGGCTTGCATCGGGGGCGCTAGAAAGCAAGCCCCGATCCGGCTTTCCGGTATGGCGACGCGCGCTTTCCGGCGGCGATAGCGCGCGGCAAATCATCGCAATATCCATTGCTTAACCGATTAATCCCGGTAATCTCCGGTTTCGGGAGGGGCCCGTCGGAGGGCTGGCTGCGAATCGGGCGCAAGACCCGGACGGAGCGGCGCGGGTTCCTCGGAGGAGAAAACTTCAAGGGATCAATCCTATGGATCTGGCACTTTGGCTGATCGTCGCCTGTGGCGGTCTGTCTATCGTTTATGGCGTCGTCACCACCCAGAGCCTGCTCAAGGCCGATGCGGGCTCGACGCGCATGCAGGAAATTTCCGCCGCCGTGCGCGAGGGGGCATCGGCTTATCTCAAACGCCAATATACCACGATCGCCATTGTCGGCGTGGTCATCCTGATCGCCGCCTGGCTGTTGCTGGGCGTCTATGCCGCGATCGGCTTCCTGATCGGGGCGGTCTTGTCGGGCGCCGCCGGTTTCATCGGCATGAATGTCTCGGTGCGCGCCAATGTGCGGGTGGCCCAGGCTGCCGTCGGTTCGCTCGCCAAGGGGCTCGATCTCGCCTTCAAGTCCGGCGCCGTCACCGGCATGCTGGTGGCAGGGCTGGGCCTATTGGGCATCACGCTCTATTTCATCATCCTTACCGGGCTCGGCTTCGCGCCGACCAGCCGCACCGTCATCGATGCGCTGGTGGCCCTCTCCTTCGGCGCCTCGCTGATCTCGATCTTCGCGCGTCTCGGCGGTGGCATCTTCACCAAGGGTGCCGATGTGGGCGGCGACATGGTGGGCAAGGTCGAGGCCGGTATTCCCGAGGACGATCCGCGCAATCCGGCCACCATTGCCGACAATGTGGGCGACAATGTCGGCGACTGCGCCGGCATGGCGGCCGACCTCTTTGAAACCTATGTGGTGACCATCGTCGCCACCATGGTGCTGGCGGCCATCATCCTGCCCGAGCAGTTCAAGCTCATCGGCATGGTCCTGCCGCTGGCCATTGGCGGGGCCTGCGTCGTCACCTCGATCATCGGCACCTATTTCGTCAAGCTCGGCAGCGACAACAATATCATGGGCGCGCTCTATAAGGGCGTCATCGCCTCGGGCGTGCTGTCGCTGGTGGCGCTGCTGCCGGTCCTGTGGCTGATGTTCGGCGACATGAATGTCGCCATCGAGACGGCCGACAAGGTCTTCACCCCCTGGAGCCTGTTCTGGTGCGGCGTGGTCGGACTGGTCATTACCGGGCTGATCATCGTCATCACCGAATATTACACCGGCACCAATCGCCGCCCGGTCAATTCCATCGCCGAAGCCTCGGTCACCGGCCATGGCACCAATGTGATCCAGGGCCTCGCCGTATCGCTGGAATCCACCGCCCTGCCGGCTTTGGTCATCATTGCCGGCATTATCGTCACCTATTCGCTGGCGGGCCTGTTCGGCATCGCCTTCGCCGTGGCCACCATGCTGGCTCTGGCCGGCATGATCGTGGCGCTCGACGCGTTCGGCCCGGTTACGGACAATGCCGGCGGCATTGCCGAAATGGCCGGCCTCGACAAGGAAGTGCGCCACAATACCGACGCGCTCGATGCGGTCGGCAACACCACCAAGGCCGTCACCAAGGGCTATGCCATCGGCTCGGCGGGTCTGGGGGCGCTGGTGCTGTTCGCGGCCTATACCGAGGACATCAAGCATTATTTCACCGATTTGACGGTCAATTTCGACCTGGCCAATCCCTATGTCGTGGTCGGGCTGCTGTTCGGCGGGCTCCTGCCGTTCCTCTTCGGCGGCATGTCGATGACGGCGGTGGGCCGCGCCGCCCAATCGGTGGTGGTGGAAGTGCGCCGCCAGTTCAAGGCCGATCCGGGCATCATGGCCGGCACCTCCAAGCCCGATTATGCCCGGGCGGTGGATATGCTGACCAAGGCGGCGATCAAGGAAATGATCGTGCCCTCGCTCCTGCCGGTGCTCAGCCCGATCGTGGTCTATT
This sequence comes from Devosia faecipullorum, assembly GCF_015158295.1. Lineage (GTDB taxonomy): Bacteria > Pseudomonadota > Alphaproteobacteria > Rhizobiales > Devosiaceae > Devosia > Devosia faecipullorum. The sequence continues at coordinate 97,404 of NZ_JACDXV010000002.1, forward strand.
TCCTCATCCTCAACATTGCCGGCCAGGCCAATGCCTTCTCGGCTCTGGGGGCGATGTTGATGGGCGTCATCGTCACCGGGCTCTTCGTCGCCATTTCCATGACCGCCGGCGGCGGCGCCTGGGACAATGCCAAGAAGAGCTTTGAGGACGGGTTCACCGACAGCCATGGCGTCAAGCATCTCAAGGGCTCGGACGCCCACAAGGCGTCCGTCACCGGCGATACCGTCGGCGACCCCTACAAGGACACGGCGGGCCCCGCCGTCAATCCGATGATCAAGATCACCAATATCGTGGCCCTGCTGCTCCTGGCAGTGCTGGCCAATATGGGGATCTAACCAGACGTCGTCTGGACTGGAATGAACAGGGCCCGGGGCGACAGCTCCGGGCCTTTGCTATTGGCGTCAGCCGGAGTGTCAGGGGTCGATGGGCTCATCGTCTTTATCGAGATTGGCGATCACCTGTTCCAGCAGGGCGAAATATTGCGCTCGCTCCTCCCGGCTGAGGCTCTTGAGTGCCAGCAGGTTTACCGCCTGCCCCGCTTCGGCGACGGCGCCGAGTTTGTCCCGCGCCTTGGGGGTCAAAGCCACCAGCGAGGAGCGGCCATCCTCGGGATTGGGCAGGCGCTCCACCAGTCCGTCCTTTTCCATGCGATTGAGCGTGGCGGTCATGGTGGGCTGCCTGACCCGCGCGCGTTCGGCGAGGATTTTCTGCGGCTGCGGGCCAGCCTCCAGGCCGAGCAGGATCGGCATATGTGCCGGATTGAGCCCCAAAGGGGCCAGGCGCCGTTCGATGGCGCGGGCAAAGAGCCGTCCGGCCAGATTGGTCATGTAGCCCGCGGAAGTTTCCGGTCGCAGCGCCATTTACATAGTCAGCTCACTAAATTATATAGGGTGCTCACTATATCGTCATTCCTGATGCCCTGGCAATGGAGGCTCTTATGCCGCTCAAATCGTCCGTGGATCATTATGGGGCCATGCCCGCCGCCCTTCACTGGCTGACGGCTTTGGCCATCCTGTTTTTGCTGGTCAGCGGCCAGATCATGGATGGTCCCAATCTCGGCGCCATCCTGCCCATGCATGTGGCGCTGGGCCTGTCCGTGGGCGCGCTTACCCTGTTCCGCATCGCCTGGTTTGTGGTTTTCGACCGGCATCCAAAGCCGGTGGCGGGCGTGTCAGGGATGCAGCATCTTCTGGCACGCTTCGTCCATATCGGGCTTTATGCCGCCATTCTGGTCATGGTGGCCTCGGGCATGGGCATGGTGGCGCTGAGCGGGGCGGCCCAGCAAATCTTCGGCGGCGGCGCCCTGCCCGATTTCACCCTCTTGCCGCCCTTTGGCGTACATGGCCTCGTCAGCAAGCTGCTGCTGGTTCTGGCCCTTTTCCATATCGGCGCGGCGCTCTGGCACCATTTCGTCGTCAGGGACGGGCTGATCGGGCGGATGGGATTTCGGGGGTGATGGCGGGCCCCCGAGGGGGCGGGGCATTGCCGTCCCGCCCGCCTATTGCAGTTTCAGCGCCGGCATAACCTGGCCGTTCTGGTAGAGGACCAGCGATTTGACCGCGCCGTCCTCACGCATGAAGCTGATCTGCGCATCGATGATCTTGTAGAAGAAGTCGCTTTCGCTTTCGGGAAAAATCTCGAAGGCCTGCTGCCCGGTCAATTGTGCCAGCAGCTTGCCGTTTTCCGCCCTGACGCTCAGCACGGCTCCCGGCGCCAGCACATATTCGCCGGCATAATCGCGGTAGAGGGCGGGGTCGATCTCCACCGCGCTGCGGACTTTCGGCTGGGCATTGAGCGGAATGGCCGGATTGAGCAGGTGCATGCCGATATCGTTGACGCCCAATCGGGCGGCCATATTGGTCAGGACCACGACGCCATTGCCGCTTTCGCGATCAAATCCGGCAAAGCTGGAATAGCCCCCGGTCATGCCATTGTGCCAGACGATTTCGCTCTGGCCGGTATCGGTGATGAACCAGCCGAGGCCGATCGAGATTCCATCACTGACCGGGACGGTGCGGGCCAGCATGGTTTCAAATGCGGGCTGCAAGGGCGTTGGGCTGGCGCCGCTGGCCGCGCCGATGAATTTGATCAGGTCGGCGCTATTGGTGAGCAGCGCACCGGCCGGCGCAAAGACCTCAAAATCCCAGTTTGAGGCCGGCTCGCGGGCGCCGTCATGGCCCATGGCCATTTCCGGTCGGGCCGTGCCGGTCAGGGCCAGGCTGGTTTCATCCATGCCCAGCGGGGTGAGGATGGCTTCCTTGACAAGGTCGGCATAGGAAAGCCCGCTCACCTCTTCGATGGCAAGCCCCAGAATGGCGGTGCCGATATTGGAATATTCAAAGCCTTCACCACTGGGTCGCGCGGGGACATAGGTGGCGAGCCAGGCGCGCAATTGCTCGGCATTGTAACCTGAATAGAGGTTGTTCAGGTCGGCGGCGAGCACGTCCTCGGGCAGGCCGGAAAAGCCGGCCCTATGGGTGGCCAGATCGAAAGCGGTGATGGGGCGCTCGCCCTGCTGGGGCATGATGAAGCCTTCGGGCAGGTAATCGGCGATCGGCGCGTCGAGATCGATCCGGCCTTTGTCGACCAATTGCGCCAGCAGCAGATTGGTGAAGAGCTTGGTGATCGATCCGGCTTCGAAGATCGTGTGCTCGTCGACCGGCTCGGCGCCGTCCAGCGCCATTGTGCCATGGGACACGAAGCGGGTCTCCCCGCCTTCGATCAGGGCCACGGCAATGCCGACATTGGCCTGGTCGCGCCCGATCCTGTCACTGAGAATGCCGGCAATATCGGCGTTGTCCGGCAGGGAGGCTTCCTGCGCTGCGGCAGGCAGGATCATCAGGGCGGCAAGGGTCAGGGCGGCGGCATAGGTCATCAAAAAGGGCCTTCGGGGCGAGGGACATGTCCGCCTATAACGCCGAAGGCCGCGATTGGATCGACGTCGTTCAGGCCGATTTTGCCATTTCGATGGATTTGAGGATCACCTCGCGCGCCTCATCGAGGCCGCCGATCCGGTCGATGCGGGCCCATTTGCCCGGCTCGAGATCCTTGTAATGGGTGAAGAAATGCTTGACCCGCTCCAGCTGGATTTCCGGCAGGTCGCCGATATCGGCGATATTGTCATACATGCGGGTGAGCTTGCTGACCGGCACGGCGATGATCTTTTCGTCCTGGCCGCCATCGTCTTCCATGAACAGCACGCCGACCGGGCGCGAGCGCACCACGGCGCCGGGCACGAGCGGGCGCGAATTCATCACGATGACGTCGAGCGGATCGCCGTCGCCGCACAAAGTATGGGGCACGAAGCCGTAATTGCCCGGATAACGCATGGGCGTATAGAGGAAGCGGTCGACGAACAGGGCGCCACTGTCCTTGTCGATCTCATATTTGATCGGTTCGCCACCGAGCGGCACTTCGATGATGACGTTGAGGTCGTCGGGCACATTCTTGCCGGTGGGGATCGCGTCGATATTCATGTCTTGCCTTGTCGCCGTGCGGGAGGGACGGAATGGGGGCAGGTTCTGCCCACAAAGACCCGTCATGGCAAGCCACAAATCCGCCGCACCCCGCATGCGGCGGTCCCCTTTCTCCTATTGTGCCTGCCGTCTTTACTTGACGATGAGCACCGGCACGCTGGCATGGGAGAGCACGTCGGCGGCCTGGCTGCCGAGCAGCAGGCGTCCGAGGCCGCGCCGTCCGTGCGAGCCCATGACGATGATGTCGCTGCCTTTTTCCCTGGCCGTGGCCAGGATGGCATCGGCGGGGCGCTGGCGCGGCGCATGCAGCGTTTCGACGGCGAGGCCCGCCGCTTCCGCCTTGCTGCGGGCGGCATCGAGAAGGGCCGTGGCCTGGCTGGTATAATTTTCTTCCAGCCGAGCGATGATATTGCCGGCATCGATGGTGCCGAAGCCGCCCGAGCCGATGCCGGTGCTGACCGGATCGGTGGCAGTCAGGATGGTGATTCTGCCATTCTGGGTCTTGGCCAGTTCGATGCCGGTGGCCAGCGCCTTGTCGCCGAGTTCGGAGCCGTCGATGGCGATCAGCAGGGTCTTGAACATGTCTGTCCTCCTTGTTCGTTTGCTTGTGCCATGGGCGCGATGGCGGCACATTGATCCTGATCATAGGGGGAGGGGCAGGGAACGGCAAAGCACGGCGCGAAAGGTGAGCAATGCGTTGACCATTTCGGTTCAGATGTCACTCCCCGCCGGTTTTTTGGCACAGGCGGGCGCAAAAATGCTGGGCATTTGCACCAATTCGAGCCTGATCGGGGCGTTTATTGCCTATTGGTCGCCGGCATTGTCCCCGGCGCGGCCGCGGATCTGATTGCGCAGAATGGTGCGGTCGCGGCTGGAGACGCCGATCAATTCGGCGATGCGCCAGACCATGTTGTCCTCCAGTTCATGATTGGTGCGGTCGGCGAAAACTACTGTCCACATCATGCGGACGATCTCGATGCGGTCGCTCATCTCCAATTGCGTCAAGCCACTGGTAAACTTATAGAAATCCACCGCTTCGGCATCGCGCCTCGCGGCGTCACGGATCAGCTTGTCGACGCTGGATGCGTCGAGATCGTAATGCGCCATCAGCGCGCCGCGAATGGTCTGGCGCTCGCTCTCCTGCATCACCCCGTCAACGGCGGCCAGGTGCACCAGAAGGGCGGCAACGGCCAGTTTGGGATCGGAAAGATCGGCAGGCGTTTCGGGCTTGCCGAACAGGCGGGTCAGGGCTTCAAACAGGATATTCTCCGTGCAGAGGGTGTCGGGCCGGGAACGAGCCTCGGCCATAAACGCCGCTGGCTCAATGGCTTGCCGGAATTTTGATGTGGTCTTGGGGCCAGCTGATGCAGGCGCGCCACACCGGGGATGATGAAATAGGACTCGACTCCATTCGGATTCGGAGTCTAAATGTTCTTGTTTTGTTCAGGTAATGCTCACATCATGCAAGCCCCCAATCGCCAACAGCGCCTTGCCGCGCTGCGGGATGTCATTGCCAATATCGAGCGCAAGCCGGCCCTGTTGCAGGCGCGGGCGCCGCTATTGTCCGGCGCTGACGGGGCCTTTCCGGCCCTGCCCGGCGGGCTGGTGCAGGAAGTGTTCACCGATACAATGCGTGATGGCGGCGCCGGGCTGGCCTTTGCGCTGGGGCAAAGCCGGGCGCTCCTCACCCCGCGACGACCGCTACTGCTGTTCCTGCAATTGACCGAGGACGGGCGCTTTTTCGGCCTGCCCTATGGGCCCGGTCTTGCCCATTTCGGGCTCGATCCGGCGCAGATGGTGCTGGTGCGGCCAAAAGACATGTCGCAATTGCTCTGGGCGGCCGAGGAGGCACTGGGCTGCACGGCGCTGGGGGCAGTCGTCGCCGAAATCGGGGCGATGCCGGCATCGCTGGATTTCACCGCCAGCCGACGCCTCAGCCTGCGGGCCGCCGAAACCGGCACCTCATTGTTCCTGTTGCGCTATGGCAGGGCGCGCGAGGCCAGCGCCGCGCATCTGCGCTGGCATGTCTCGCCCCAGCGCAGCGCCCGCCATCGCCACGATTCCGGCGCTCCCGGCGCGGCGCGCTGGCTTTTGCTGCTCGAACGCGGCGTGGCGCTGCAAAACCAGAGCGAATGGCTCTTGGAATGGAGAGAAAATGGCTTTGCAACTCTTCCGCCCCGGCTTCGCCAATCAGAGTGGCCTGGCGCCGGAGCGGCGCTTCCTCGTCCTCTTCCTGCCTCATTGGCCGACCGATTATCTCAAACGGCGTGATGCAAGCCTTTTGGCGCCGCTGGCGCTTTACGAAAGGATCAAGGGCGGGCTGCGGCTGGCGGCGGTGGATGAGGAGGGCATGAAGCTGGGATTGCGGCAGGGCCAGAACCTGGCCGATGCGCGGGCCCTGGTGCCCAAGCTGATGGTTCTGGAACACGACAGCGCATTGCTGGAAGCCGGTTTCGCCGATTTCGCCGATTGGCATTCCAATATGAGCCCCCTGGTTTCGGTGCTCACCGACGCCGCGCCCTATGGCGATCTGGTGCTCGATATCAGCGGGGTCAGCCATCTTTTCGGCGGCGAGCAGAACATGTTGCGCCTGGCGCTCAGCCGCTTGCAGACCTTGGGCTATAATGTCGCCGGCGCAGTGGCGCCCACGATCGGTGCGGCCTGGGCCCTGAGCCATTTCGCCAGAAGCCAGGTGGTGAATGCGCCAATGCTGGAGACGCGGCTCGATGCCCTGCCCGTTCATGGGCTGCGGCTCGATGAAAAGCAGGTCGCGACGCTGGTGCAGATGGGGCTCGATCGGATCGGCCAATTGCGCACCCGGCCACGCAAGCCATTGCAGGCCCGGTTTGGCGCTTCTCTGCTGCTCCGGCTGGACCAGGCCTATGGCGAGATCGAGGAACGCATGACGCCGCGCCTGCCGGTGGTCGAGCACGCCGTCGAGCACCGTTTCGCCGATCCCATCGCGCTGATGGAGGATGTCTTGGCCATCACGCAGGATCTTGCCGTCAAGCTCTCCTGCCATCTCGAACAGCAGGGGCTGGGTGCGCAGGGCTTTCATCTGTTTCTTTATCGCGTCGATTACAAGGTCATGACGCTTTCGCTCAATGCGTCGCGGCTGACCCGCGATCCGGTCCATATTGCCGCCTTGTTCCGCCAGCGGGCGCACAGGCTGAAAGGGGATTACGATCCCGGTTTCGGTATCGACATGGTGCGGCTGGCGGTCACTTCCACCGACCGGCTCGACGCGGCGCAGGCCAGTGCCCTTGCCGTCCGGAACGGGCTCGAGGATGTCGATCGCCTGCTCGACCGGCTGGGAAGCCGGCTGGGCACGGAGGCGGTGTTGCGCAGCCAGATGGTCGCCAGCCATATTCCCGAACGGGCGGCGCGCCTGGTCCCGGCAATGGCCGGACCAGTGGAACAGATCGCGCTACCGTCGCGCATCAGGCCGATCCGGCTTCTACCTCAACCCGAAGCGGTGATGATCAATGCCGAAGTGCCCGATGGCCTGCCGGCCTCGATGATCTGGCGGCGACAGGCCTATAGGCTGGTCAAGGCGGCAGGGCCGGAACGCATCGGAGCCGAATGGTGGCGCAGCAAGAAACGGCTGCATCTGGTGAAAGCCGAGGCTGCCCAGGGGGATGAAACGAATCCTGCTCCCCATATTCCCGATCTGCCGCTCTTTGATCCCGATGCCGATAGCCGCGATTATTACGTGGTCGAAGATGAGGAAGGCCGCCGTTTCTGGGTGTTCCGGCTTGGTCTTTATGGCGGCGCCGTGCCGCCCGGCTGGTATATGCATGGATTGTTTCCATGAGCGCGGTAGTGCGGCTGGCCCCACCGGAGCACAGGCCGGCGCGGCCGCCTGCGTCGGCACCCGCCTATGCCGAACTGGTCACCACCAGCAATTTTTCCTTCCTGCGCAGCGGCGCCCATCCCGAGGAACTGGTCTTTCAGGCCATGCAGATGGGCTTGACCGCTCTGGGGCTTTGCGACCGCAATTCCTTTGCCGGTGTGGTGCGCGGCTATGTGGCCATGCGGGACAATAAGGAGGACTATCCCGGCTTTCGCTATCTCGTGGGCGTGCGCCTCTGCTTTGCCGACGGCACGCCCGATATCATTGCCTATCCGATCGACCGCGCCGCCTATGGCCGGCTCTGCAAGCTTTTGACCCTGGGCAATAGGCGCGGGGAAAAAGGCAATCCCAAACTGTTTTTCGCGGACCTCGTCGGCTCGGGAGCACAGAGATTGGAGGCTGAACAGGCGCCGGAGGATTATTCCGAGGGCCAATTGTTCATCCTGATGCCCGACGAGAGCGATTGGGGGTTGAGCGAGAAAACCCTCGATCAGCTGAGTCGGCAGGCGCCGGGCCGGGTCTGGGTGGCCGGTACGCCGCGTTTCGATGGCGGAGACCGGGCCCGGCTCAATCGGGTGGATGAGCTGGCGCGCCGGCACGGGGCGCGGATGATCGCCAGCAATGATGTCCATTATCACGTGCCGGACCGGCGCATCCTGCTCGATGTCGTCACCTGTATCCGCGAACATGTGACGCTGGAAGAGGCTGGTTTCCGGCTCAGTACCAATGCCGAGCGGCACCTGAAGCCGGCGGCGGAAATGGCGCGGCTTTTTTCCGGCCATCCCGACGCCATCGCCCAGACGCAGGCGCTGGCGAGACGCATCGTCTTTTCGCTGGACCAACTCAAATATAATTACCCCGAGGAAACCATTGGCAATGGCGAGACGGCGCAGCAGACCTTGGAACGCCTGACCTGGGAAGGCGCTGCCCTGCGGTTTCTCGAAGGCGTGCCCGATGACATTGCCGCCAATATAAGAACAGAACTCGAGCTTATCGATCGAAAGCGCTACGCCGCCTATTTCCTCACCGTGCATGACATCGTGCGCTATGCCCGCGACAAGCGGAAAATCCTCTGCCAGGGACGCGGTTCGGCAGCCAATTCCACGGTCTGCTATTGTCTTGGGATCACGGAAGTCAATCCGCGCGACGCCAATCTGGTCTTTGGCCGCTTCATTTCGACCGAGCGGGACGAGCCGCCCGATATCGACGTCGATTTCGAGCATGAACGACGAGAGGAGGTGATGCAATATATTTACGCCAAATATGGCGGCCAGCGCACCGGACTTACCGCCAATGTCATCTCCTATCGCTCCCGTTCGGCCATTCGCGAGACGGCCAGGGTGTTCGGGGTTTCGGACGATGTCGTAAACGCCTTCAACCAATTGCATTGGGGCTGGGGGTCGGCGCTCAAGCTCAAGGATCTGGAAAGTCTGGGGCTCAATCCCCACGAACCGGTCTTTGCGCAGATATTCGAGGTGGTGAAGGTGTTGCGCAGCTTTCCGCGCCATCTCAGCCAGCATGTCGGAGGATTTGTCATTACCCGCGATTCCCTCGAAAGCCTGGTTCCCATCGGCCGGTCCGGCATGGAGAGCCGGGCCATTATCGAATGGAACAAGGACGATATCGACGCGCTGGGCATTCTCAAGGTGGATGTGCTGGCGCTGGGCATGCTGTCCTGTCTGCGCCGGGCTTTCGAATTGCTGCATATCCATTACCAGCGTGACCTGGTTCTGGCCGACCTCATGGCCGAGGAGAAGGATGAAGATCAGACCAAGAAGGCGCGCGTCTATGCCATGACCCATCGCGCCGACACGATCGGAGTTTTCCAGATCGAAAGCCGGGCGCAGATGACCATGCTGCCCAGGCTGAAGCCCAGGGAATTTTACGACCTTGTCATCGAGGTCGCCATCGTCCGGCCCGGCCCCATTCAGGGGGGAATGGTCCATCCTTATCTCAAGCGCCGTGATGGAATTGAAAAATGGGAGCCCAAGCCGGGCGACAAGCTCGACAAGGTGCTGTCACGCACCAAAGGCATTCCCCTGTTCCAGGAGCAGGCCATGCAGATGGCCATTTTCGGCGCGGGATTCACGCCGGGCGAAGCCGATCAATTGCGCCGGGCCATGGCGGCCTGGCAACGCACCGGCAAGATCGGGATTTTCGAGAAGCGCTTCATCACCGGCATGATCGGCAATGGCTACGATGCCGAATTCGCCCGCCGCTGTTTCGAGCAGATAAGGGGCTTTGCCGAATATGGGTTTCCAGAAAGCCATGCCGCCAGCTTCGCCCTTCTGGTTTATGCGTCCTGCTGGTTCAAATGCCATTATCCCGATGTGTTTGCCTGTGCGCTGCTCAATTCCCAGCCGATGGGATTCTATGCGCCCAGCCAGATCATCCGCGATGTGCGCGAGCATGGTATCGAAGTGCGGGAGGCGGATGTGAACCTTTCCGATCTCCAATGCGTGCTGGAGCCGGGCGGTGACCGCAAAATCAGCGATCATATCTGGCCGCGCCATGCCGAAATGGCCGGCGACATTCTGTCGAACCGGGCCATCAGGCTAGGCCTGTCCTGCATCGAGGGAATGGCTGCGCAGGACATCAATATCATCATTGCGCGGCGCGGCTCCGGCTATAGTTCCATTGGCGATCTCTGGCTGCGCACCGGCGTGCCGATTGCCAGCCTCGACAGGTTGGCGCGCGCCGACGCCTTTGCCTCGCTGGGGCTCAACAGGCGCGAAGCGCTGTGGGCGGTCAAGGGTTTGATAGGAACTCATGGCGCCGAGACCCTGCCGCTCTTTGCCCAATCCGCTCCATTGGCGCCGCCATCCAAAGAAGAGGCGGACCTGCCCGCCATGCAGGCCGGGGAAGAGGTCATCCACGATTATGCGACGCTTTCTCTCTCGCTCAAAGGCCATCCGGTAGAATTCCTGCGCCCCCTGCTGATGGCGCGCGGCACCACAAGAGCGGGCAATCTGGACCAGGTGGCCTCCGATATTGTGGTCGAGGTGGCGGGCCTGGTTCTGGTGCGCCAGCGGCCCGGCACGGCCAGCGGCGTGATCTTTGCCACGCTCGAGGATGAAACCGGAGTGGCCAATATCGTGATCTGGCCCAAAATCTTCGACGCCAATCGCAAGACCATTCTCTCGGCCCGTTTTCTTGCCGTGCGCGGCAAGGTGCAGTCCGAGCGCGAGGTCATTCACATCATCGCCCAGGAAATGGAGGATCTCACCGCCCATTTGCTCGACCTGGCGCATGGCAAGGATGTCGGCAATCGTATTGTGGCGCGCGGCGACGAGGCCCGAAAAAGTCACGAGCGGGAAGGGGGCCGCAGCCGGGAGGCGATGCGCGAGATCGAAATGGCGCGGCGCCAGGCCTATGCAGCACTGCCGGGCGGGCGCAATTTCCACTGAAGCTCAGCCAGAGATATCGGTGATGCCGTGCGCCAGCGCAACGTCTTTTTCGGTCAGGCCACCCGCTTCATGACTGGTCAGGCGAATATGCACCTTGTTGTAGATATTGCACCATTCAGGGTGATGATCGGCTTTCTCGGCGATCAGGGCCACCCTGGTCATGAAGGCGAAGGCGGCGGCAAAATCCGCGAACTTAAATTCCCGCTCAATCGCGTCGCGCTCGGCATCGTAGGACCATCTATCAAGCCGGGCCAAGGCCAGGTCGCGGTCCCGAGATGAAAGTTTTTCGGTCATTGTCGTCCTCCTGATCCGATCCCTAGCGAGGGATCGCAGAACCAACGCGGCGAGCGGGGTAAAGGCTGCCTCGCCTGCTCTGCCCTTTATTAACCGCATGTTCAGCCTGACGATCAAATCGGCTCGGGCCTTGGCCGCGGGCAAGACCTTGTTAAGGGCTTGCGCCCCAAATAGCGTGGTAACAGGGAAGTTTCCGTGCTGAAATCAGCCAGAAAAACCATGCCGGCCCTGGACTATGTGTCCATCATCCGTTCGGTCTATGGCGACCGGCGGCAAATGCTGCTGGGCGCCTTCGCCAGCGCCGCGGTGGCCGCAGTTTCGGCATTCAAGGCCGAGGCGCCGATCCTTTGGTGCATCGCGGCAGCCCTTCTCATCGTCGGTTTTGTCCGGCTTTACAACATGAACGCCTTCTGGCGCACCAGTATCGGCGATGACGACGCCGAGTCCGCGGAGCGCTGGGAGAACCGGGCGCTGGTCGGTGGGGCGCTCGTGGCCTTGACGCATGGCGTCTGGTGCCTTGTCGCCATTCTCGTGGTGCGCGATCCATTTGCCGAGCTGGCCAGTTGCACCCTGACCATCGCCGCGACCGTCGGTCTGGTGGCTCGCAATTTCGGCCTCGACCGGCTGTTGACCATTCAGATCGTCTCGCTCTCGGTGCCGCTCTGGCTCGCCATGGTCTTCCGCGGCGATTTCTACAACCAATTGCTGGCAGCCATGATGGTCCTGCTGCTGTTCAGCTATCGCAAGCATGCGGCCGCGATCCGGTCGCTGCTGCTTTCCGCCGTCCATGGCCGGGTCGAAATTTCTCGTCTGGCCGCCGAATTCGACATAGCGATCACCACGCTCGAACATGGGCTGTGCATGCTGGATGAAAACGGCACGATCACCCTGGCCAATGACCGGGCGGTGGAGATTTTCGCCTCGCAAGGCATCGATGCGCCGACGGGCCGACCTTTCACGCCTGTGCTCGCAGCGATGACGAGTGGTAGCCTGCCGAAAAGCGCGGCCAGCCGGCTACAGGCCATCATCGACAAGCGCGGTTCGGGCAAGGTACAGGTCGGGCTCGGGCCGGACCGCATCTTCGAGGTCACGGTCAGTTCAGGCCAGCAGCGCACCGTTCTGCTGTTCGAGGATATCAGCGAGCGGCTGCGGGCCGAAGAACGCATCAACTTCATCGCGCGTCATGATGTTTTGACCGGATTGCCCAATCGCGGTCATTTCCACACCCTGGCGCTCAAGCAATTGCAGGCGCGCGCCGATGCCGGCGAACCCAGCGTGCTGATGATCGTCGATATCGACGAATTCAAATATGTCAATGACAGCTACGGCCATGTGGTCGGGGACGAAGTGCTGCGCCAGGTGGCCGACCGTCTGCGCGAAGTGCTCCCCAAGGGAACCCTTCTGGCCCGGTTCGGTGGGGACGAATTCATTGCCCTCTGCGCCGGGAACGAGCAGTCCGAAGATCGGGCGGAGCGGATTTTGGCGGCCTTTGCGCCGCCCTTCATGCTCAATAGCGTCGCCCTGCCGGTGCGGGTCAGCATCGGGATCGCCCCGGCCCCAGCCGATCAGAACGATCTTGAAGAGCTGATGACCAAGGCCAATCTGGCGCTTGACTCGGCGAAATCGGAAGGCAAGGGCCGCAGCCGGATGTTCCATGCGCAGATGGACACCGATTATCACAGCCGGCAGAAGCTCAAGACCGAGCTGCGCCATGCCGTTGCGGAAGGGCATTTGAGCCTGGTCTTTCAACCGCTGATCGATGTTTCGACGCGGCGAGTGGTGAGTTGCGAGGCTCTGGTGCGCTGGAGCCATGCCGAGTTTGGGCCGATACCGCCCGCCGTGTTCATTCCGCTTGCCGAAGAAATGGGGCTCATCTCCGAGATCACCGCCTGGGTGGTGGACAATGCGGCGCAGCAATGCAGAAGCTGGGCCAGTCCGGTGGGCGTGGCCGTCAATATTTCGGCCCGCGATTTCCGCGGCACCGATCTGCCCGCTTTGATCGAGCGGGCGCTGGAGAATTCGGGGCTGGCGCCGGAGCGCTTCGAGATCGAAGTCACCGAAACTGCGCTGATCGAGGAGCGCGACCTGGCCGGAAGCGTGTTGCGGACGCTTGCCGATCGGGGCATTGCCATCGCCCTCGATGATTTCGGCACCGGCTATTCTTCGCTTTCCTATCTCAGCGCGCTCCCCTTTACCAAGCTCAAGATCGACCGCTCCTTCGTCTCCGACATTGCCAGCAATGCGCGGGCATTGCGCCTATTGGCCAATGTGGCGCGGCTCGGCCGCGATCTCGATCTGCTGGTGGTGGCCGAGGGCGTGGAAAGCGAAGACCAGCTCAATGCCATGATCGCAGAAACCAGCGTGCAGCAGGTCCAGGGCTATCTTTTCAGCCGTCCGCTGCCGGCAAGGGATATTGCCGAGTTGATCGAGCGCTTTAACGGTCAGGGATGGGTCAGCCGGCCACAGGGAAAGCGTTTCCATGGCTAATTCTATATTAACCATATGATTTAACTTATAATTTAATGCCGCAGGATGCGGTTTTTGTTGTTATCCCGTCATTTTTCCCAATGCGGCGATCGCACGCACAGGGTTAATCTGCGCGCCGGACGACGGGGTGATGTTCATGGGTGCGGCCATATCGAGTGAAATCAGTACCAATTCGCGATTTGCCAGTGCCTTGATCGATCTTCTGGACAAGGTGCGCTATCGGCGGGTCGATTCTGCGAGCGAATTCGATCCAGTCTACCGACTGCGCTACGAGGCCTATCGGCGCGAAAACTTCATTCCGGTCAATTCCCAGCAGGTTACCCGCGACGAATTCGACGGTTTGGACAATTGTCATTGCTTCGGCGTCTATATCGAGGGCGAACTGGCCAGTTCGCTGCGCTTTCATGTGGTCACGCCGCAGAGCCCCCATTCGCCCTGCATGTCGGTCTGGCCTGATGTCTTGCAGCCATTGCTCGACGAGGGCATGAGTTTCATCGATCCGGGCCGCTTTACCGTCGATTTCGATCTGTCGCTGGCCTATCCGGCGCTGCCCTATCTGACGCTGCGGCTTGCGGCCATGGCATGCGAATATTTTCCGGTACGCTATTGCATGTCCGCGGTCCGGCCGGAGCATACGGCGTTCTACAAGCGGATTTTTGGCGCGCGGCCCCTGGGCGAGCAGCGCAGCTATGCCAAGCTGGCCTTTCCCATGCAGCTCTATAGTGCCGATGTGCCCGACATCAGGGACCGCGTTGCCGACCGCTATCCGTTCTTCATGTCACTACCGGAGGAGCGCGCTGCCCTTTTCGGAGCGCTTCATCCCGATCTCATCGCCATAAAGCCTTCGGCGCGGCAGGCGCAGCGGCTGGAATTGATGGAACGGCTCGGCTGAGAAAAGTGGTGCCGCTTAGGTGACTCGAACACCTGACCCCATCATTACGAATGATGTGCTCTACCAACTGAGCTAAAGCGGCGCCGGCTGGGTTTTGGTCCAGCGGATGGCGGGTCTTTTACTGGGCGTTTTCGGCGGATGCAAGGGGCAAGGGCGATGATGGCTCGGCCAGCGCCGGGAGGCTATCCTGCGCGGAAGGGGGCAGAGGCACCGGGCGGGCATTATTGGCTAGCGGAACCTTCCATTCAAAGGCATCGAGCCTGCCGGTGAGGGGGGAGACCGGCTCCCATTCGTCGCTGACGATATTGTCCGCGGTCCAGGCCGGGTCGCGCGGCGCATGCACGGCTCGGGCCAGCCATTCGCGGGCCTTGCCCTGATCGCCGCTCTGGCCTTCCTCGATCTCGGCCATGAGGGTGGCGACGCCCTGAGTGGCGTCTGACCCCGCAAAGGGCAAAAGGGCATCGTGGGCCAGGGGCCAGTCATAGGCGTCGATGGCGGCGCGGGCCAGCGCCATGGCGGCGGCACGGTGCGGAGCGGGCAATTCGACGATCTCGCGGATGCGCTTCAGCCGTTCCAGGGCCGAGGCGCCGGGCTGGGAATGGGCATAAAGTGCGGCGATGTCGGGATGGCCAGTGGCGCGCCACACCCGGCGCAGCAGGCTCTGGGCTTTTCGGGTCTCCCCGCGATTGATGTAGATGCGGGCCGCGATCAGGGCCGAGGGCACGAAATCGGGCAATAGCTTGAGCGCGGTGAGCGCATGGTCGAGCGCCGCATTGGGCTGGCCAATTTCGGTGTCGCGGGCGCGCGCGGTTTCGATAATGGCCTGGCGGCGGCGCTTGCGCGCCTTGTCTTCGCGCGAGGTGACGGTTTCGGCATTGACGATGGCCACGGCCTCCGCCCATTGGCCGCGCCGGGCCAGGTCGCCGAAGACCGCCTCCGCCGCCCAGGCGGTGCCCGGCGCCAGAGCCAGGGTCTTGCGGGCAAAGGTGAGGGCCGCATCAGGCCGATTTTGGGTTCGTGCCTGATCGTAGAGTCCGGTCAGCGCCGCGACGGCGGTTTTCTCGCTGGCGATCAGGGCGCGGTAATGTTCGCGCGCGGCGGGCATATCGCCCAACGCCAGGTCGGCGCGCGCTTCGAGCAACTTGGCCGCATCGCTGTCGGGCAGGCGGGCCTGGGCCTCGCGCGCCATGATCCGCGCCCGGGCCGGGTCGCCCGATTGCAGGGCGATAAAGGCATCGGACAATGCTTCCACGCCCTGTTCGCGCCTTTTGACGGCGCGGCGGCGCGCCATGGTTTTCGGGGCATCGATGAGCCGGCGCAGTACTGCCCAGATGGCGATGATCAAGGCGGCGGTGAGCAGCAGAACGACGACGGCCGTGCCCAGACGCGGTTGCAGGCGCTGGCCGGCAAGTTCCAGCGTCAGCGTGCCCGGCAAAGCGATGACCCAGGCGGCGAGGGCCGCAATGGCGAGGCTGGCGATGATCCAGGAGGCGAGCCGAATCATAGGCTGCCCTCCGGCCCGAGCGCGGCTCGGCGCAGATCGAGGAGGAACAATTCGGCATCGGCCAGAAGTGCAATATCGGCAGCGATTGCACCAGCAGCGTCACGCATCGATGCGGGCAGGGCCGTCAATGTGTTGTGGGCGGCGCTGAAATCCCGTCTGGCAATGGCCGCTTCCAGCCGCGCTACCAAAGCTTCGGGGCTGTCGCCCTCGATGTCTTCCGTCGGGCGGATGGCGATCACGCCGCGCAGCCAGTCCATGGCGCCATCCTGCCAGCTGGCGGCACTATCGGCGGGACGACCGGCCAGAATATCGGGAATGGCGGCATTGAGACGGCGCGCTACATCGTCGGGGCGCGGCAGGCCCTTGTCGGCGCTGGCGACGATTGCCTGCGGCACGGGCGCTTCATGCCAGATCGTGCGCAAGGCGGTCAGCTCGGTTTGGTAGGCGCGACCGGCGGCAAAGGCCTGGTCGAGCCCGGTGAGAATGAGTGGCAGGCGGGCCGGCGCATCGTCCGTAGCCTGTTCGGCTGCGCTGGCGAGGGCGGCAATCCGGCTTTCGGCGTCGGACAATCTCGCTGTCGCCTCGCTGCTCGTTTGCCGCAATTGGCTTATCTGCGCTTCGAGTGCGGCCAGCGCTTCGGCATTGTCCGCTTGTGCGGCGGTGTCCGTAGTCTCGGTCGGGCGCGCCGCCAGCATGTCGAGCCGGGCGGAGAGTGCGGTGACCTCGTCGGCAAGGTTGGAATCGGTATTTCCCGAGGGGATGGCGGCGAGCTCGGCTTCGATGGCCGTGAGGCGCGTCGTCAGCGACGAAAGCGTGTTTTCCACACTGCCCGAGCGCGATTGCAGCTCAGGAATGGCGGTGGCGAACTGGGCGAGGCGAGGATCGGCAGGCGGCGGGCTTTGCGACACACTCGGCCAGAGACCGAACCAGGCAAGACCATAGGCCGCGCCCAGCCCGAGCGCGCCCCCGACGAGGCCAGCGAGCCAGGGTGCGCCGGTCCCGCTGGTGGGTTCGGGGCTGTTTGGTTTGGTATTCGGCGATGGTTTGGGCGCTTCCGGCCGGCTGGGCGCCGGTTTTTCGGCTGGCTTGTCGCCGGCGGCAGTGCGCGCCGTGCCTTCCAGCACCGGGGGCCGCACCGGGCCGGTCTTGTCCGGGCTTTTGGGATCGGTGGACGGCGTCTGCTTGCCGGGATTGTCAGCCATGGGCCTTCCTCTCTTCTCTACCGATCATGATCCAGTTTGCTCGCGGGCAAAAGCCAGGGCCAGCGCCATCATCGCCTCTTCGCTGGGATGGTCGGCCAGAAGAATGCGGCTGAAATGGTTTTCGATCAGGGGCGAGGCGACATTTTCCGACAGGCAGAGCATGGGCAGGCTGCGCCTGGCGCTGTCGGGGAGCAGCGGCGCCGCGAGACGGACGAAGATTTCGGCGGTGCGGCGGGAATAAACGAGGACACCTCCGAAACCCCTATCGGCAAGGACTTGCGCAATATCCGGCGCAATCGCGGTTTCCGCGACCATTTCATAGACCGGGCTGGTCACCACCATCAGCCCGTGGGGGGCCAGAGCCTGGGCGAGATCGCCGCTCAAATGCTTGCCGCTGGGATAAAAGACCGGCCCGGACAGCCGGGCCAATGCAATCATGGTCACCAGCGAATCGAGTGTACCATCGGCTGCCTCGACCGAGGAAAACCCCATCGATCGTGCCTCATGGGCGGTCCGGTGGCCCACGGCGAAGACCGGAATGGAGAGGAAAGCTGTCAGTGCCTCAAGATCGGCAAGAGCGCGCAGGGCATTGGTGCTGGTAATGGCGAGCGCCGCGAAACCCTCGGCCTGCGGCAGGTTGGCGGGCAGGGTCTGCCGGCTCATCAGGGGGGCGACGCCCGACGCGATCCCCAGTGCGGCGAGGCGCTCGGCGCTGGCCTGCGCATCGGGCTCGGGCCGGGTCACCAATATCGGCATCATGAGAGGAACCTCGTCTGCCAATCTGGGCCGGCCTGGGCCAGCAGATCCTTGCCCACCTGTTGGCCGATTGCCTCAGGGTCAGTGCCGCTGGCTTCGGCGCGGAAGGTGGTCTGGCCGTCAAGACTGAGAATTTCGCCCTTGAGCGTCAGCATATTGCCCGCGATGGCGCTCAAGGCGCCTACCGGGGTGCGGCAGGAGCCGTCGAGCACCGCCAGCATGGTGCGCTCGGCGCTGATGGCGGCATGGGTCGGGGCATGGTCGAGCGGCGCAACGATGGCGGCGAAATGCTCGTCTCCCTGGCGCGTGGCAATGCCGATGGCACCCTGGGCGGGGGCCGGCATGAAGGCATCGGCATCCAGAATGGCGGTGGCGCGGGCCGCCTCGCCCAGCCGGTTGAGCCCGGCCATGGCCAGAAGCGTCGCGTCGGCCACGCCGTCCAGCAGCTTTTGCAGCCGGGTATGGACATTCCCGCGAAAGGGCACGATGCGCAGGTCCGGCCGCAGACGTCGGGCCTGGGCGGCGCGGCGGATGGAGGAGGTGCCGAAACGGGCGCCATCGGGCAGATTGTCGATATTGTTGACGCTGACCGAAATGAAGGCGTCGCGGATATCCTCGCGTTCGAGAAAGGCAGAGAGCACCATGCCCGGCGGCAGGCCAGTGGCGACGTCCTTGCTCGAATGCACCCCGATATCGATCTGGCCGGCGAGCAGGGCTTCATCGATCTCCTTGGTAAAGACCCCCTTGCCGCCAATATCGGAGAGGGTAGTGTTTTCGGCCTGGCTGCGGTCGCCGCCGGTGGAGATCACCGTGATGGCAATATCTTCCTCGGCCACGCCATGGGCTGCTGAAAGCAGCCTGCGCACCAGCCGGGCCTGGGCCAGAGCGAGCGGGCTGCCGCGTGTTCCGATCCGGGCGAAGGGGGTTGGCGATTGCATATCCGGGCGGTCCTAGTGTAGGCGATAGGCTCCCTTGTGGGAGTAACCAATTCGACATGACCGGGCAAGCGCCAGCCATCATTCTGGGCATCGAGACCAGCTGCGACGAAACCGCCGCCGCCATTGTCACACGCGATGAATCCGGCCGGGGCCGCATTCGTTCCAATGTGGTGCGCAGCCAGATCGATGAACATGCGGCATTTGGCGGCGTGGTGCCGGAACTGGCGGCACGAGCCCATGTCGAATGGCTCGATCATATCATCGCCCAGGCTATGGACGAAGCGGGGATCTGCCTCGACGATATCGACGCGGTGGCGGCAACGGCCGGTCCGGGACTGATCGGGGGTGTGCTGGTGGGGCTGACCACGGCCAAGGCGCTGACCGCTTCGCTCGGCAAGACCCTCATTGCGGTCAATCACCTGGAAGGCCATGCGCTGACGGCGCGGCTGACCGATGGGGTCGAGTTCCCCTATCTGATGCTGCTGGTTTCGGGCGGGCACAGCCAATTCGTGCTGGTGCGGGGGGTCGGCCATTACGAGCGCTGGGGCGGCACGATCGACGATGCGCTGGGCGAGGCCTTCGACAAGGTGGCCAAGCTGCTCTCGCTGGGCCATCCCGGCGGGCCGGCGGTCGAACAGGCGGCCAAGGTGGGGGACGCGCGCCGGTTCAAGTTTCCGCGACCGCTCTTGCGGGAGGCGCGGCTGGATTTTTCCTTCTCCGGGCTCAAGACCGCAGTGCGGCTCCAGGCCGAGGCCATAGCGCCGCTCACCGACAAGGATGTCGCCGATATTGCCGCCAGCTTCCAGGCGGCGGTGACCGAGATCGTCGCCACGCGGTCGCGGCAGGCATTGGAACGGTTCAGGACGGACTTGCCCGAGGCCATGCCGCAATTGGTGGTGGCGGGGGGCGTTGCGGCCAATCGCAAAATTGCGGCGGCGCTGGCGGAGGTGGCGGAGGAGATGGGGGCAAAGCTGGTCGTGCCGCCCATTGCGCTCTGCACCGATAATGGCGCCATGGTCGCCTGGGCCGGCGCCGAGCGGCTGGCGCTGGGCGCGGCGGATGGATTCGAGGTGGTGGCGCGGCCGCGCTGGCCGCTCGACAGTCCTGATATGAAGGTGGGCGGCGATGCGGCTTGAGACGGTTTCGGTCATTGGCGGCGGCGCCTGGGGCACGGCCTTGGCGCAGGCCGCTGCCATGGCGGGGCGGGATGTGACCCTGGTGGTGCGCAGCGCCGAGCGGGCCGAAGCGATCAACATGAGCCGGGTCAATGCCTCGGCTCTGCCCGGGCAGAGGCTGGTTGACGGGGTGACGGCGGTAGCCAGTTTTAGTGGCGCCGATATCATCATTCTGGCGGTGCCGGCGCAGGCGACGCGGGGATTGCTGGCCGGCATCGATCCGGCCCTTTTGGCCGGCCGGCCGGTGGCGCTCTCGGCCAAGGGGCTGGAGACCGGCACCTTGGCGCGGCAGAGTGAAATCCTCCTCGACATGGCGCCAGACGCGCTGCCCTACGTGCTCTCGGGGCCGAGCTTTGCGGGGGACGTGGCGGCAGGACGGCCGACGGCGGTGACTTTGGCCGGGGACGATGCCAGCGACACGTCCGATCTGGCGGCGGCGTTGGCCGGCCCCTCCTTCCGGCCCTATGCCGCCGATGACCGGATCGGGGTCGAGATCGCCGGGGCACTCAAGAATGTCTATGCGCTGGCCTGCGGCGCAGTCGAAGGGGCTAGCCTGGGGGCTTCAGCCCGGGCGGCGCTGATCGCGCGAGGCTATGCCGAGATGGCGCGCATGGTGACGGCCATGGGCGGTTCGGCCCATACGCTGACCGGACTGGCCGGGCTCGGCGACCTGACGCTGACCTGCACTTCGGTGCAATCGCGCAATTATCAGTTCGGCATGGCGCTGGGCGCCGGGCAACAGACCGAAGCAATCCTGGCCTCCGGGGCCAAACTGGCCGAAGGGGTCGCCACCGCGCCGGTCGCGGCCGCGCTGGCCAGAAGCCTTGATGTCGAAGCGCCGCTGATCGATGCCGTCAGCGATGTGGTCGCCGGTCGGGCCGATATTGCAACAATCGTGGCGGGACTGATGTCCCGCCCGCTCAAGAGGGAACATTAGAAATGCTCTATGCCATGATCGCCAAGGATGCCCCCGGCGCGCAGCAATTGCGGACCGATACGCGGCCGGTGCATCTGGATCACCTGAAATCGCTGGGCCAGAAGCTGGTCTTTGCCGGCGCGCTGCTCGACGCCGATGACCGGCCGGAGGGCTCGATCGTGGTGTTCGAGGCCGAGAGCCTTGCGGAAGCCGAACAGCTGGCCGCCGCCGATCCCTTCGTGCCCGCCGGGGTTTTTGCCAGCTATGAGGTCAAGCGCTGGCGTCTGGCCATCAACAATTCCGGCGCGGAGCTCTAGACCATGGCCTATTGGCTGATGAAGTCCGAGCCCGACGTGTTTTCATTCGACGACCTCGTGGCCAAGACCGAAAAGGGCGAGGCAGAAGAATGGCATGGCGTGCGCAATTATGCGGCGCGCAACAATATGCGGGCCATGGCCATCGGCGATGAGGCCTTCTTCTACCATTCCAATATCGGCAAGGAGATCGTCGGCATCATGAAAATCGTGGTGCCGGCCCATCCCGACAGCACCGCCGAGCTCAATGCCAAGGGCGAAGTGGTCTGGGAATGCGTCGATGTGCAATCGGTCAGGCCGTTCCCGCGCCCGGTGAGCCTAGCCGAGATCAAGGCGGTGCCGGAACTGGCCGATCTCGAACTGGTCAAGCTGTCGCGGCTCTCGGTCTCCAAAGTGTCGGAGGCCGAATGGCAGCGGCTCTGCGCCATGGGCGGGCTCTGAGACACGGACAGGCGAAAATGCCGGACGGCGAGGCGCCTCCGGGTTTGCTGTGGATAGAGTTCGCCATTCGAGCTTGGCGCTCATGGCCTTCTCGGCAATAACCTTCCACCGGAAGGATTTTGCGTGCCGCCGCCTCGAAGCTGCGGCGTGGGGCGAAATTCGCCTCGGTGCCGGTGGTCCGGCAAAGGTATAGGTTGAGGAAAACCTCGCCCCACGCACCGGCGGCTCGTTCGACGCGCTGGGTCCGGCGGAATTACGTCCGCTCCGATCCATGAGGGACTGCTTCGTCTTCGCCCTGCTGGCGACGTGGCAGCTGCCGATCCGGTGCAGCCGGAAGGGCCCGACATGGTTCCCCGGGGAGAGTACCGGGGGTCCGTCCATTCGCGCGAACGGAAGAAAGGCGACCCCTTCTCCATCCGGTCCCCCACACCGATTGTTCGTCGCGACCGCGCAGCCTGTGCAGGAGTGCGGACAATGTGCCTGAGGTTTCGGGGGAGGGGGATAGAGGGGATAAGTCTTGGTTCAGTTCACGCAAGCCCGAGGGTGACGAGCGAGGGTGAGAGTGTTTGTGAGCCCGCTGGGACTCGGTGTCTTTTTGAAGCTGCGGAACGCCCATTCTCGTTCTCTCCCCTCAGGGGGAGGGAGGCGCAGGAGCCGATGAATGGGCACCATCTTGATCCTGCAGATCAAGGGGCGATGGGCGGGGTTTCGGCTTCGGGGGCGTATTTATTGAGCAGCGGCAATTGGGTCAAAGAGAAGATCACGGTCAGCGGCATGATGCCCCAGACCTTGAAGGCGACCCAGAAATCGGTGGTGAAATTGCGCCATACCACTTCGTTGAGCACCGCCAGCACGACGAAGAACAGGCCCCAATTGAGGGTTAGCTTCCACCAGCCCTCGGGCCGCAATTTATAGACGTCGCCGAAGACATATTTGAGCAGCGATTGCCCGAAGACCAGTCCGCCCAGCAGCACCGAGGCGAACATCACATTGGTGATGGTGGGCTTCATCTTGATGAAGGTGTCGTCCTGCAGCCATAGCGTCAGCCCGCCAAAGACCAGGACCACCACGCCGGTGACCAGCGGCATGACCGCTACCTTTTTGAGGATCAGCCAGCTCAGCGCCAGCGAGACGGCCATGGCCGCCATGAACCAGGCGGTGGCGACGAAAATGTCGGCGCGGCCATTCATGATGAAGAAGATGACCAGCGGCCCCAATTCCAGCGCCAGCTTGATGATCTGGGGGCGCAATTCGTCCCAATTGACGTCCGGTTCGGCAGCTTTGTCGGTCATCATCTATTCCGTGGATTTGCCTGCCAATGTGATGGCAGGGGCCCCGCTATGCAAGCGATAGGGAGCAAGAATGGTGTTTTTGGGACGGTGCGCCAGTCTAGGGGTGCGCCCCGCCGGTGATCGCCCGGGCGAAATCGCTGGCCGCGAAGGGCTCGAGGTCTTCCACCCCTTCGCCGACGCCGATGAAATGCACCGGCAGGCCGAACCTTGAGGCAATGGCCACGAGAATGCCGCCCCTGGCCGTGCCGTCGAGCTTGGTCATGACCAGGCCGGTGACCCCGGCGCGCTGGCCGAAAATCTCCACCTGCTTGAGCGCGTTCTGGCCGGTGGTGGCATCGAGCGTGAGCAGGGTCGCATGCGGCGCGCTCGGATCGACTTTCTTGATGACGCGGATGACCTTTTCCAGCTCGCCCATCAATTCCTCGCGGTTCTGCAGGCGGCCGGCCGTATCGATGATGAGGATGTCGCGGTTCTCTGCCGTCGCCTGGGTGACAGCGTCGAAGGCCAGGCCCGAGGCATCGGCGCCGGCGGGGCGGGCAATGACCGGCGCGCCGGTGCGCTGGCCCCAGACCTGCAGCTGTTCGATGGCGGCGGCGCGGAACGTGTCGCCGGCAGCCAGCATGATCGAGCGGCCTTCGCGGCTGAATTTTTGCGCCAACTTGCCGATCGTGGTGGTCTTGCCCGAGCCATTGACCCCGATCATCAGGATGACGAAGGGCTTTTTGGCGCTGTCGATCACCAGCGGACGCGCCACCGGGTCCAGCACTTTTTCCACCTCGGCGGCGAGGACGGCGCGTACATCGGCGTCCGAAATCTCCTTGTCGAAGCGGTCGCGGCGCAGCGTCTCGGTGATGGCGCTTGCCGTGTCCACGCCCAGATCGGCCTGGATCAGGACATCCTCGAGCTCGTCCAGCGTTGCCGCGTCGAGCTTGCGCTTGGTAAAGACCGAGGTGATCGAAGTGCCGAGCGTGTCCGAAGAGCGGCGCAGGCCGGTGGCGAGGCGGGCGAACCAGCCCTGCGGCTTGGCCGGTTCGCCGACGGCAGCAGGCGGGGTGATGAACTGGTCTTCGATCCGCTCGATATAATCAGGCGTGGTCTCCGGCGGGCCGGGCGGGGGTGGATGATCGGCTGGGACCGGAGCCGGGGGCGGTTCGGGCGCAAAAGGCGCCGGCCCGGGCATCGGCGGGGCCGGGCTATCGGGTATTTTCTGTGGCGTTTCGGTCGGCGCCGGCAAAGGCGCGCCCTGGGTGCCGAAGAGGCGCTGGAAAAATCCGGGTTTCTTGTCGCTCATGGCAATCCCTGAAAACAATATTAGGCGGCGGCGCGCACGATGTGCCCAATAAGGCCATCGCCATCCATGGCGGTGATCTGCATCTCGACCAGCTCGCCCGGCTCGGCATCGGCAACGCGCACCGGGATGAAATGTTCGGTGCGGCCCCGCCCGCCGCGTTCGACCAGAACTCGTTCGATAGCGCCAAGCCGTGTCCCACACAAAGCGGCAAATTGTTTCTCGCCGGCCTCACGCAGCAATTGCGCCCGCTCGCGGGCCTGTTTCCGGGGCACTTGCGGCATGCGGGCGGCGGGGGTGCCGGGACGGGGCGAATAGGGAAAGGCGTGAATATATGTGAGACCGGCTTCGGCGATGAAGCGCAGCGAATTGTCGAACATGGCATCGGTCTCGGTGGGGAATCCGGCAATGATGTCGGCGCCGAACACAATGTCGGGGCGGCGGGCGCGCAGCTTGTCCACCACGGCAAGGGCCTCGTCGCGCAAATGGCGGCGCTTCATGCGCTTGAGAATCAGATCGTCGCCCGATTGCAGCGACAGATGCAGGTGCGGCATCAGCCTGGGGTCGCCCAGGGCGTCGTAAAGCGCGGGATCGGCCTCGATGGAATCGATGGAGGAGAGGCGCAGGCGCGGCAGATCGGGCACGTGCCGGAGAATGGCCTGCACCAATTGCCCGAGGCTCGGGCGGCCAGGCAGGTCGGGGCCATAGGAGGTGATGTCGACCCCGGTCAGCACGATCTCGGCATAGCCGCGGGCGACCAATTGGCGGATCTGATTGACCACCAGCCCCATGGGCACCGAGCGCGAGGGGCCGCGGCCCAAGGGAATGATGCAGAAGGTGCAGCGATGATCGCAGCCATTCTGCACCTGCACGAATGCGCGGGTATGGCCATCCATGCCCTCGATGAGATGGGCGGCGGTTTCGCGCACATTGGCGATGTCGTTGACCTGCACCTTGTCGTTGAGCGGGAGGCCCAGGACCATGGGCGCGTAGCTCTCGGCCTTGAGCTTGTCCTGATTGCCGATGACGAGATCGACCTCGTCCATGTCGCCGAAGGCGCGCGCCTCGGTCTGGGCGGCGCAGCCGGTGACGATGATGCGGGCATCGGGGTGCTCGCGCCGGGCCTTGCGCACGGCCTGGCGCGCCTGGCGCACGGCTTCGGCGGTGACGGCGCAGCTATTGATGATGACGGCATTGTCGAGCCCGGCCTTTTCGGCCTCCGCCTTGATCACCGCGCTTTCAAAGGCATTGAGGCGGCAGCCGAAAGTGAGGGTCTCGACCCCCATCACGCCGCCTCGCTGCGCGTCCAGGCGCCGCTGGCCGGGTCGAAGCGGCCACGCCATTCGAACTCGGCCGGGCCGGATAGGGTCACATGGTCATTGTCGAGCCATTCGACCACGAGGTCGCCGCCGGGCAGGGTGATTGTCGCCTTGCGGCCGGTGCGGCGGGTGCGCGCGGCGTTGACCAGAGCGGCGCAGGCGGCGGTGCCGCAGGCCTGGGTGAGGCCGGCGCCGCGCTCCCAGGTGCGCAGGATGATGCGGTCGGGTGCGATCACATTGGCGATGGAAATATTGCAGCGCTCGGGAAAGAGCGGGTGGTTTTCCAGAAGCGGGCCGAAGCGGTCGAGCGCATAGGACCACACATCGTCCTTGACCCAGAACGTGGCATGGGGATTGCCCATGGACGCGACCGAGGGGGAATGCAGGACCGGGGCGTCGATCGGGCCGATCTGCAATTCGATGGCACGGGTATCGGCGAATTCCTCATTGAGCGGAATGTCGTACCAGGCGAATTTGGGCGTGCCCATATCGACAGTGATCAGCCCGTCCTCGGCCTCCTGGCCGAAGAGAATGCCGGCAATGGTCTCGAAGGTGAAACGCTGCCGACCCTGTTCGGCGCTGAGCGTCTGGACCACGCAGCGCATGCCATTGCCGCAGGCCTGGGCGCGGGTGCCGTCGGAATTGATGATCTCAATATAATTGGCGGTGCCGGGGGTGCGCGGATCATGGATGGCCATGATCTGGTCGAACCGGGTTTCGGGGCGCGCATTGATGGCGATGGCCGCCTCGGCGCTCACCCGGGCGGCGGAACCGCGCAGATCGGCAACGATGATCTGGTTGCCCAGCCCGTTCATCTTCAAAAAGGGGACGTCGCTCAATGGGGTCTTCCCGGATGGGCCTGCATTCAGGTTGCTGTGCCATTCTATATGGCGGATGTGACCCCGAATTGCCAGCGGCAGACCTTGGGGAGCAAGGATGATCTTAACCAGAAAGCCAGCTTTCAGGTGCGGCAAAGCCGGGTTGGACTAGAATTGGCGCTGGAGCAATGTCGTCCGCGCACCCCTGGAGCCCGATCATGAACATGAATCTCGTCACCGACCAGATCATCAGCGATTGGCGTCCGTACTACCCCAAGCTCTGGGGCAATCAGGCGCTGCGGCTCAGCCATAACCTCGCCCATTCGGACCTGTTCAGCGACGCAGCTTTGGCCGCTTTGATCGACCGCACGCCGCGCGAGGCCTATCACGTCAATTACTCGCAGAAAACCCCCGGCAATCCGCCCAAG
This sequence comes from Devosia faecipullorum, assembly GCF_015158295.1. GTDB lineage: Bacteria > Pseudomonadota > Alphaproteobacteria > Rhizobiales > Devosiaceae > Devosia > Devosia faecipullorum. Next base: position 124,204 of record NZ_JACDXV010000002.1, read on the forward strand.
AGGCGCGAGGGCGAGATCAAGGATATTTCCGGCGCCGAAGTGCTGGACGTGGTGCGCAAGGGCAATATCTGGGTGAACCTGACCGCGCCGGCCAAGACCGATCCGGCCTATGGCGATCTGCTCGAGCGCCTTTATGCCGAGTTCGAGGAGCGGGTGCCGGGCTTCAGGAGCTATAAGCAGAACCTCACCATTCTCATCTCCTCACCCAATGTGTCGGTGAAATACCATTCCGACGTGCCGGGGCAGAGCCTGTGGCAGGTGCGCGGCACCAAAAAGGTCTATGTCTATCCCGCCCAGGCCCCGTTCATTTCCCAGCCGGCGCTGGAAAAGCTGATCCTGGGGCAATTGCGCGAAACCGACATGCCGTTCGAGCCCTGGTTCGACGATTTCGCGCAGGTCTATGATCTGGAAGCGGGGCAGATGCTGCATTGGCCGCTCAATGGACCGCATCGCGTGGTCAATCACGGCATGCTCAATGTCAGCTTCACCACCGAGCACTGGACCGACGAATTGCGCAAGCATTATGCGGTCAATTACGCCAATGGCGTCTTGCGCGGCAAAATGGGGATCAACAAGCTCAGCCAGCAGGTGACGGGCCCCTCCTATCTGACCAAGCTCGGCCTTGCCGGGGCGGTGAAATTCTCCCCGCTCAATCCGCAGAAGAAAAAGGTCTACACGGTCGATTTCCGGGTCGATCCAAATGCGCCCGAAGGCGTGCGCGATATCGACGCCCACGTCTTCGAGAAATAGCGCCGATGGGCGTCCTGGCCATGCCGGCGCCGAGAAGCGCTGCCCGGCCGGCAGCGCCGGCCATGGCGCTTGCGGCGCGGGTGGTGCGGGATCGGGCAGACCTCGAGGCCCTGGCCCAGGGCTGGCAGGCGCTGGAATGCAGGAGCGCCGACGCCACCCCGTTCCAGAGCCTGGGCTGGGTGCGGGCGATCTTTGATTTCGAGGCGGCGCGCAACAATAGCAGGTTCGATCCGGTGATCGCCGTGCTGGAGGATGAGCGGGGCCTGCTGGCGGTGTTGCCGCTGGAGCGCATCCGCACCCCGATGCGGCGGGTGCTGGCGCCGCTGGGCGATGGCTTCGGCCAATATGCGGGCCTATTGCTCGATCCGGCAGTCGAGCCGGCGCCGGCAATGCAGCGCCTCCTGGCGGCAGCCATCGAGGCGGCGCCCTGCGATGGAGTGAGCCTGCTCAAGGTGCGCGACGGCTCGCCGCTGGCGCGGGGACTGCCGGATAAAAGGATCGAAACCGGAACCACGGCCGGGGCGCCTTATGTGGCGCTGGATGAATTTGCCGATTTCGGCAGCTATTTCGCCACCATTCGCACCAAGACGCGCAAGAATATGCGCAATGCCCGCAATAGGCTGGAACGCGATGGTCCGCTGGAGCACCATGTCGTGCCGCCAGCGGATATGCGCGCCATGATCGAAAGCACCCTTGCCAGCCGCGCCTCGCGGCTGCGGGAGCAGGGGCTGACCTCCCGCGCTTTCCGCGACCGCCTGTTTCCCCAATTCTGCGCCGGCCTGGCCAGCCGCGACGATGTCGGGCTCATGGGATTTTCCCTCATGCACAATGGCCAGCCGATTGCCGAGCAATGGGGCTTCGTGCAGGACGGGCGCTATTATGCCTATGTGGCGGCGCGCGACTTTTCCAATTCCGAGGAAAGTCCGGGAAAGCTGCATCTGGCCGAAATCCTGCGGGCCGGCGCCGAACAGGGCCTGTCGGGATGCGATCTGGGCGTGCCGGCCATGCCCTATAAATTGACCTTTGCCACCAGGGTCGTGACGGTGCGCGATATCGCCCTGCCGGTCACGCTCAAAGGCTGGCTCGTCGTCCAGACCTGGGACGCCGCCATGCGGCCGGCGCTCAAGGCCCTGATGCTGCGCCTGCCCGCCGGCCTGCGGGCGCGGATCATGGACTGGGCGGGAGCGTTTTGAGTTAATCTTTTCTTACAATCTGTTTCCGTATTGTCGCGAACGCTGACAGTATGGAGGGGAACATGCCAGCCAGCGCCGTTTCGCGCCTCGAGGACGCCGACGAGACTGTCCGCCTGTCCGCCATAGGTGACCGGGCCGGGCTGCTGGGCGTGGAAATCGCCGATGTGGCGGGCCTCGTCTCCGATCTTTCAGCCATCAGCCAGCAGCAGGGATTGCAAGCCGACGCCGCTCGCAGCGCCGCGAGCGAACTCAATGCCACCACGGCGCAATTGAGCCGCACCATGGCGGTGACGCGCGAGGCGGCGGCCGAAGCCCGGCAGATTCTCGACCAGAGCGCGGCAACGCTGTCGGACGTGGTGACGCGCAGTTCGGGCACGATGGTGGCGCTTTCCGAGGGGGCCATGGCGTTCCAGACCTCGCTGGAAGGGGTGGCGGAAAATGTCGCCGGGGTGCAACGCGCCAGCGCAGCCATCGCCCAGATCGCCAGGGAAACCAAATTGCTGGCCCTCAATGCCTCGGTGGAGGCGGCGCGGGCCGGGGAGGCCGGGCGCGGCTTTGCCATCATCGCCAATGCGGTCAAAAGCCTTGCCGACCAGATCCAGGGATTTTCCGGTCAGACCGTGGCCCATCTCAGCGATCTGGGGGAAGCGCTGGGACATTTGCAGCAACAGGCCAGGAGCAATGGCGAGGCCGCGCAGCAGGCGATAAAGGATTCGGAGGCCGCGGGAGAGGCCAGCGCCACGCTGGAGGAATTGGTGGATTCGGTGGGACGGCTGGTGGTCGATATTGACGACATGGCCCAGCCCGTCGAGCAATCCATCGAAGGCTTCGAGACCATGCAGGGCGAATTGGCGGCTCTGGCCGATGGGGTCAGCGCCTGCCGGACGCATCTGGAAAAGGCCGAACAGCGCACGCAGACCATTCTCGGCATTTCCGAGGATTTCATGCTGTTCTTGGTTCAGGCCGGGGTGGAGACGGCCGACGCGCCCTTCATCGATCTGGTGCGCGCCCGGGCCGACGATATTTCGGAATTGTTCAGCGCCGCCGTGGCGCGTGGCGACATTTCCATGGGAGAATTGTTCGACGAAGCCTATCGCGATATTGCCGGCAGCAATCCCAAACAGATGCTGACCCGTTATACCGCCTTTACCGACAGGGTGCTGCCCGCATTGCAGGAGCCAGTGCTGGGTTTCGACCGGCGCATCGCCTTCTGCGCGGCGGTGGACCGCAATGGCTATCTGCCGACCCATAACCAGATCTATTCCCAGAAACAGGGCGCCGATCCGGTCTGGAACGCTGCCAATTGCCGCAATCGCCGCATCTTCAACGACCGCACCGGGCTGTCGGCCGGGCGGTCCACCAAACCCTTCCTGCTCCAGACCTATCGGCGCGACATGGGCGGGGGGCAATTCGCGCTGATGAAGGATTGTTCGGCCCCGATCATGGTCAATGGCCGCCATTGGGGCGGGCTGCGGCTGGCCTATAAGGTTTAGGCGCGCCGCCCGACCCCCGCGTCTTTCCTGAGACACGGAAGCGATTTTGCCGCGCAATCGTGTCGGCTTTTCTTGACTCCTGCCCGGCTTTCCCATAGAGCCAGCCCGTTCATCAGGCTTTTGCTCCTGACCAGCCGACCGGGGCCCCTGACGGGTTCCACGATCCCGGAGGCCAACATCCGCCAGCGCGTCGCGCCCGCGGGTGGGTTTTGCATTTGCGCTTTTGACACTTATCTCTCCGGGGCAGACCCCCGCGAGCGAAAGGAAAGACGATGTTCGAGAGCCTCTCAGACCGGCTTGGCAAGATTTTCGATGGCCTTCGCGGACGCGGCGCGCTCAACGCCGCCGATGTCGATGCGGCCATGCGCGAAATCCGCCGGGCGCTGATCGAGGCCGATGTCAGTCTCGAAGTGGTCCGCGCCTTTGTCGAACAGGTCCGCGAACGCGCCGTGGGCGCGGAGGTCACCCGTTCGGTGACGCCGGGCCAGCAAGTGGTCAAGATCGTCAATGACGAGCTTGTTGCCGTGCTGGGTTCCGATGCCGTCACTATCGATCTCAATGCACCCGCCCCCGTGACGCTGCTGATGGTGGGTCTGCAGGGCTCGGGCAAGACCACGACCACGGCCAAGATCGCCAAAAGGCTCAAGGACAGGCAGCGCAAGAAGGTGCTGCTGGCCTCGCTCGATACGCGCCGTCCGGCTGCCATGGAGCAATTGCGGGTGCTGGGCGAGCAGGTGGGGGTCGATACGCTGCCCATCGTCGCCAGTGAAAGTCCGGTCGAGATTGCCCGCCGCGCCGAGCGCGAAGGGCGTCTGGGCGGCTATGACGTGCTCATTCTCGATACGGCCGGCCGCACCCATATCGATGACGAGTTGATGGAAGAAACCGTCAGCATCAAGGATATTGCCCGCCCGCACGAAATTCTGCTCGTGGTCGATGCGCTGACCGGCCAGGACGCTATCAATGTGGCGCGCAGCTTCGACGGCAAGCTGGACATTACCGGCATCGTCATGACCCGCGTCGATGGCGACGGGCGCGGTGGCGCGGCGCTCTCCATGCGCGCGGCCACCGGCAAGCCGATCAAGCTGATCGGCGTCGGCGAAAAGATGGATGCGCTCGAGGATTTCCATCCCAGCCGCATCGCCGACCGTATTCTGGGCATGGGCGACATCGTCTCGCTGGTCGAGAAGGCGGCGGAACATGTATCGGCCGAAGACGCGGCCAAAATGGCCAAGAAGCTCAAAAAGGGCTCGTTCGACTTCGAGGATCTGCGCAGCCAGCTGTTGCAGATGAAGAAGATGGGCGGCATGGGCGGGCTCATGGGCCTGTTGCCCGGCGCCGGGCAGCTCAAAAAGGCCATGGCCGGCGCCAATGTCGATGAAAAAGTCTTCGACCGGCAGATCGCCATCATCAATTCCATGACCAAAAAAGAGCGGGCCGAACCGGACCTGCTCAATGCCTCGCGCCGCAAGCGCATCGCGGCCGGCGCCGGCGTCGAAGTCAGCGAAATCAACAAGCTTGCCAAGCAGCACCGCCAGATGGCGGACATGATGAAAAAGGTCTCCAAGGGCGGCATGGGCGCCTTGGGCGGCATGTTCGGGGGCAAGATGGGGGGCATGCTCGGCGGCATGCCGGACCTTTCCAAGATGGACCCCAAGCAGCTCGAGCAGATGGCCCGCCAGGCCGGGATTGACCCCAGTCAATTGCAGGGCCTGCCCTCGGCAGAGCTTCCGGCGCAAAAGGCTTTGCCCAGCGACGTCAATGCGCTGTTGAAATCCTCCGGCGGGCCGGTTCTCCCCGGCCTGGGCGGAGCCCCCCGGTTCCCCGGCCTTCCCGGCCTGGGCAAGAAGAAATAACCCACTTAAACCGACTTAACGTACAGGACTGAAAAATGGCTCTCAAGATCCGCCTTGCCCGCGCCGGCACCAAGAAGCGCCCCTTCTACCACATCGTCATCGCCGATGCCCGTTCGCCGCGCGATGGCCGCTTCATCGAAAAGCTGGGCACCTTTAACCCGCTGCTGGCCAAGGACGCGGAAAACCGCGTCGTGCTCAACACCGAACGTGCCCAGCACTGGGTCTCCGTCGGCGCCGTGCCGACCGATCGCGTGCTGCGTTTCCTCGACGCTGCCGGTCTGGTCAAGCGCGAAGCCCGCAACAATCCGAACAAGGGCGAGCCGGGCGAAAAGGCCAAGGAACGCGCTGAAGAACGCGCCGCCAAGGAAGCCGCCGCCGCTGAAGGCGCCGCCGAATAATTTCGGGAGCGCTGGTCTCCGGAATTGAAAAGCCCCGGTCGTGAGACCGGGGCTTTTTGTTGTCTGGATTATCGCTCGTCATCATTGCCGGGACGAGATGGACCACCGGGACAGGCCCGGTGGCGACGAAGACGGGACGCCTCTGGCTTATTGCTGCAGCTTGGCGAGGATGGCGGCGCCCATTTCCTCGGTGCCGACGGTCTTGCAATTGGCCTGGGCGATGTCGCCGGTGCGCAGGCCGTCGCTGAGCACGGCGGAGATGGCGTCCTCGACGCGGCCCGCCAACTCGATCATGCCGAAGCTGTAGCGCAGGGCCATGGCGAAAGAGGCGATCATGGCGATGGGATTGGCAATGCCCTTGCCGGCAATGTCGGGAGCCGAGCCGTGGACGGGCTCGTAGAAGGCCTTGCGCTTGCCGGTGGCCGGATCGGGCGCGCCCAGCGAGGCGGAGGGCAGCATGCCGAGCGAGCCGGTCAGCATGGCGGCGACGTCGGAGAGAATGTCGCCGAAGAGATTGTCGGTGACCATGACGTCGAATTGCTTGGGCGTGCGCACCAGCTGCATGGCGGCATTGTCGGCCAGGATATGGTGAAGTTCCACATCGGAATAATCCTTGGCGACGCCCTTGACCACTTCGTCCCAGAGCACGCCCGATTTCATGACGTTCTTCTTGTCTGCCGAATGGACCTTGCCGCCGCGGGTGCGGGCCAGGTCGAAGGCGACCCGGGCGATGCGGTCGATTTCGTAGGTTTCGTAGACCTGGGTATCGATGGCGCGCTTCTGCCCGTTGCCGAGATCAGTAATGGTCTTGGGTTCGCCGAAATAGACGCCGCCGGTCAATTCGCGCACGATGAGGATGTCGAGACCCTCGACCAGTTCGCGCTTGAGCGAGGAGGCTTCGGCCAGAGCGGGATAGCAGATGGCGGGGCGCAGATTGGCGAAGACGGCCAATTCCTTGCGGAGGCGCAGCAACGCGGCTTCCGGTCGGTGCTCATAGGGCACGTCATCCCATTTGGGACCGCCCACGGCGCCGAAGATCACCGCATCGGCGGCCTTGGCCTTGGCAACGTCTTCGTCGGTGATGGCGACGCCATGGGCGTCATAGGCAGCGCCGCCGGCAAGGCCGCGATCGGTCGAAAAATCGGTGAGGCCCTCGGCATTGGTCCAGGCGATGATCTTTTCGACCTCGACCATGATCTCGGTGCCGATGCCGTCGCCGGGCAGCAGGAAAAGGGAATGTTTGGCCATGAAAAAGCTCCTCGCCGTACTGGTGGGTACACCTTGGCGCGCACATAGCGCTTTTTGCGTGCGGGGCGCAAGCCGCAGAGCGGCGCGGCGATAGTCCACAGCCAGGATTGTTTTTGCTTTTCCAGATTCAGCAAGTGTTTACCCGTGACGGGTTTGATCGCCCTTTTGAAAAATCAGCCGCCGCGCGAATGGCCAGGGGATAAAGAATGACGAGACGACACGCCACGATTTCGGTGCTGGCCATGCTGGCGGTGTTGGGCCCCGCTTTCGCCGAGGAGGCCGGCAAGGGACCGGATATGGGCGAGGCATCGGCATGGGTGCGGTTTCCGGCCATCGCCCCGGATGGGGAAATGCTGAGCTTCACCTATCGCGGGCGGATCTTCATCGTCGACGCGGAGGGGGGGCTGGCCGTGCCGCTCACGGCCAATGGCACCTATTCGCATCGCGCCACCTGGTCGCCGGATTCGGAAATGCTGGCCTTTGCCTCCAATCTCAATGGCGACGACGATGTCTATGTCACCGATTTCTCCGGCACGCTGGAGCGCATGACCTGGTCCTCGGCCAATGAAGTGCCGACCAGCTTCACGCCGGACGGCAGCTCCATCCTCTATACCGCCCAGCGGCTGGGCGATGCCGAGCAGAGTGTGCAGGCGGCATTGTCGGGCAAGACCCAGCTCTATGCGGTCAATGCCGAGACGGCGCGTGAAACCCTGGTCCTGCCCAACCTGGCCGAGCAGGCCCAGTGGAACCGCGACCAGACCAAGCTCGTCTATTCCTACAATCCTTCCGGCGATCCCGATAACCGCCAGCATCGCGTCTTGCCCAATGCGCGCCAGATCTGGATCTATGACAAGGTCAGCGGCCGGCATGAGGCGGTATTCGAGGCCGATGGCGCCGATCGCCACAATCCGGTGTGGAGCGCGGATGGCGCCACGCTCTATTATCTCTCGGAAGCTTCGGGCTGGCTCAATGTCTGGCAGCTCGATCTGGCCTCCGGCGTGGAAACCCAGCTCACCGCTTTCGAGGGCGACCCGGTGCGCGACCTGTCGGTCTCCGATACGGGCACTATCGCCTTCGCCAATCGTGGGCGCATCTATGTCAAGGCTGCTGACGCCGCCGAAGCGACCCCTATCGAAGTGCTGACGCTCGAGCAGCGCGCCACGCGGCAAAGCAATTATGTCGGGGCGAGCATTCAGGATTTCGTCTCCTCGTCCGATGGCGAAGTGTTCGCCATGGTCTACAATGCCGATGTGTTCGTGCAGGATATTTCCGGCACGGTGCGCCAGGCGACCAGCACGCCGGGCCAGGAAAAGGACATCACCTTCTCCCCCGACGGCGCCATGCTCGCCTATGCGGCCATTCGCGATCATCGCTGGGGTATCTATGGCATCATGCTGCGCAGCGATCCGGAAGATATGGCGCTGCAGCACCGCTTCACTGAAATCCCGCTCTATGTGCCGGAACAGGGCAATGCCTATCGTCCGGCATTTTCGCCCGATGGCAGCAAGCTCGCCTTTGTCGCGGATCGGCGCGAGGTGCAGGTGCTCGATCTCGAGACCGGCGCGGTTACCAGCCTGGTCGGCGAGGGCGATTACAATTCCGTCTACGCGGATGGCGACATGCAATTCGCTTGGTCGCCGAGTTCGCAGGATCTGCTGATCCAATGGCGATCCATGGGTGGCACCGAATCGCGGCGTGTTGCCGTGGTTCCCGCCGATGGCAGCGCTCCCGCCCGGCCCATCGGCAATATTCCCAATCTCTTCGATGGCATCTGGAGCGCCGATGGCACCCAGGTCATCGGCTATACAACACTCTACTCAACGCAATCGGCGCAGCTTCATTCCCAAGGCGTGAGCATGTATCGCATCTTCCTCTCGGAAGAGGCGCGGCAGGATTTCCTTGAAGTCGTCAACGATGAAGGCACCGGTTTTGACGAGGATGAAGACGGCCTTGCCGTCGTCCGGCGCTATGAAATGCCGCATTTCCGCAATCTCAATCTCGAGGGCCGCCTGGGCGAAGGCGCGGCAAATGCATTGACGCTCGCTGCCCTGCCGGACCAGCAGAGCCTGCTCGAGGTCGTGCCGGTCGATCGCGACACGCTCGCCCTGCAGGTGACCAGTCTCGTCGATGGCAGCGCCGAGATTGCCGGCGAATTTGCCGCCCCGGGCTGGAACGCGTTCTACTATGTCGCCGAGCTGGGCGTGGTCGACGTCAAGATCGATGGCGCCATTCTGCGCGTCCCGGTCAGTGCCCCCGATCAGGCGAGCGTCATTGATTCGCGGGTCTTTTTCACCCGCGATGCCGATGCCGCACGCCTCGCCGCCTTCGAGCAGGCCTGGGCAGATGCCAATTATCGCTATTACGACAGCGCGCTCGAGGGCCGCGATTGGGATGCGATCGGGGCCAAATACCGGGCCTATCTCGGCTCCATCGCCAGCGACCGCGAACTGGAAGAGCTGATCTCGGCCATGTATGGCGAATTGTCGGCATCTCACATGTTCACCGGTTATCGCGGCGCAGAATCGGCCCGCTCCGACCTGGGCAACAGCAATGACGCGCTGGGCATCTATCTCGACTATGGCTATGAGGGCGCCGGCCGACGCATCGCCGCCATCCTGCCCGGCGGACCGCTGGATCGACGCGCCTTCGATATCGAGCCGGGTGACATCATCAGCTCGATCAACGGTACGGACGTGCCCGAAGCGGGGGGCATCGACCGGCTGCTCAGCCTCAATGTCGGCCGACCGGCTTTGGTCGGGGTGACCGACAGCGAAACGGGCGAGGAGCGGTTCTATACGGTCAAGCCCATCGACCAGCATGACGAGGCCGACCTGGCCAAGGCGAGGCTGATCAATGCAAGGCGGGAAATGGTGGCGCGGCTCTCCAATAGCTGCATCGCCTATCAATATGTGCCCAACATGGACAATGACGCCTATCTCGATCTGCTGGGCACGCTCAGCGCCCAGCGTGGTATCGCAAGGGCGGCGCTGGTCGATGTGCGCTCCAATGGCGGGGGCAATCTCACGCGCGAGCTGATCACGCTGTTGACCGGGGAGGCCTATTCAACCAATGGCTGGGCGCAGGGACCGCTTGACGTCGAGCCGAACAATCGTTGGGTCTGGCCGAGCGCCGTGGTGGTGGACAGTTTCGGTTATTCGGACGGCTCGATGTTCCCGCAGGCCTATCAAGACAATGCCGTTGGCCCGATCGTCGGCGACGTGGTGCTGAACACGGGGACGTCGGTGGACTACATCAAGAGCGCGGTGGTGCCCGGCCTTGTCTATGGCCTGCCCGTCCTGCCACACCGCCGCATGGATGGCACGCTCTACGAGAACAATGTCATCGAGCCGGAAATCCACGTGCCGTTCAATCCGAACGATGTGGGCCTCAATACCGATCCGCAGCTGGAGGCGGCCATCGCCGCGCTCATGGAAGAGATCGGCGCTGACGCCGATTGCCGCCTGCCCTGAGGGCAGACGGCAGGCAACAAAAAAAGGCGCCCGCTGGGGCGCCTTTTTTATTCATCGGCCATGGAGCCGGGAGCTTTTCAGCCGGCAAAGAAGGGCTGGGTGCCATGGGCCTCGATGGCGGTGGCCAGGCGGCCCAGGGCGTGGATATAGGCAGCGGAACGCGCCGAGACATTGCGGTCCTTGGCGATGGTCCACACGGCGCGGCCTTCGCGCTCGACGATCTTGAGCAGGCGCGCGTGGATTTCCTCGAGATCCCAGTAATAGCCCTGGCGGTTCTGCACCCATTCGAAATAGGACACGGTGACGCCACCGGCATTGGCCAGGATATCGGGCAGCACGATGACGCCCTTGTCGTTGAGGATCTTGTCGGCATCCGGGGTCACCGGGCCATTGGCCAGTTCGAGGATGACCTTGGCCTTGATGGTGGCGGCATTGTTCTTGGTGATCATGTCCTCAAGGGCGGCCGGAACCAGCAGGTCGGCTTCGACGGCCAGCAGGTCGTCGGCCGAGATGACGTGAGCCCCCAGTTCGGACGCCAGGTCGGCGACGCGGCGGCCAGCATTCTTGCCGGCGATCAGCTTTTCCACATCGAGTCCGCCGGGGCGATAGATGGCGCCGGCGGAATCGGAGACCGCGACCACCGAATTGCCGTCAGCGGCGCTGAGGCGCGCAAAGAACTGGCCGGCATTGCCGAAGCCCTGGATGGCGACGGTGTGATCCTTGTCGAGACCGAGTTCGGACGCCAGGTGGCGCACCAGATAGAAGCCGCCGCGGGCGGTGGCGTCATTGCGGCCGAGCGAGCCGCCCAGGGCGATGGGCTTGCCGGTGATGACGGCGGGGGAAACCTGGCCGGTGATCTGGTTATACTCGTCGGCCATCCAGCCCATGATCATGGCATTGGTATAGACGTCGGGGGCGGGAATATCGCGGTCCGGGCCGATGATATTGGCGAAAGCCTGCACATAGGCCCTGGAAAGACGCTCCAGTTCGGTGCGCGACAATTGATGCGGATCGACGCGGATGGCGCCCTTGCCGCCGCCATAGGGCAGGTTCATCACCGCACATTTGAAGGTCATCCAGAAGGCCAGCGTCTCGACTTCCTCGATGCTGGAATCGGGATGGAAGCGGATGCCGCCCTTGGTGGGACCGCGCGTGTCGTCATAGCGGCAGCGCCAGGCCAGGAACGACTTGCGTGAGCCGTCGTCCATGCGGATGAGCAGCCGCGTCTTGGTGGTTTCGCGCGGATATTTGAGTTTCTCGGTCACGTCCGGATCGATCTGCAGATGGTTGGCAGCCTCTTCCAGGCGGATAAGCGCGCGGTCGAGCAGGGTTTCGTCGGACATATTTGACCCTCATGGATAGGATTTATGCAGGACGCATAAAAAGACGGCATGTACTGGCATAGCGCGAGGGGTTAGGTCAATAAACCTGACGCATGTGGGATTGAAATATTCTTTCCTGCCATTGACTGGGCAAAAGCGCGCGGAAATATGAAGGGCGCGATCTTCCTATCGGTGTCAAAGTGTTCTCTTCCCTGCCGCTCCCGGAAATCCTGATCAATTCCGACGATTATCACCGGGTGATGCTGCTGGCGGAGCGCTCGTTCAACGCCATGCCCTATGTGTCGGCCTATCTCGAACGCGAATTGAAGCGCGCCGATATCTGCGATCCCTGGCACAAGGCGGGCGTGTCGATGGGGCAAAGGGTGATGTTCCGGCTCGACGGCGAGCCGCGCATGCGCCTGGGCACGTTGAGCTATCCAAACAGACCGTTCGGCGAACGAGGCAATGTGCCCATTCTCGGTCCGGTCGGCGCGGCCCTTATCGGCATGCATCGCAATTCCAGCATCGAATGGCTCGATGAGGGCAGAAACCGCACCCTGACCGTGGTTGATTACGGCTGGTAGGGGTCAGGCGGCAAAACCATTGCGGTCGAACAGCACCCAGAAGGCGAAGATATTGGTCAGCATATGGGCCAGGGCCACATAGAAGACCGAGCCGGTGCGCCAGGCAATCCAGGACCACAACAGGCCAAGTCCCGCCGCGCCGCCCACCAGCGCCATTGCGCCACCTTCGAACACGACGCCGGCGCTGAACGCCAAAGGCAGGTGCCAGGCCGAAAACAGAACCCAGCTCAACCAGAAGCCGAGCCGGGGCCGATCCCGGAACGTTCCCAGAAATCCACCGCGCCAGGCGATCTCTTCCAGGGGGCCGTTGATGAGGGCGATCAGCAGCGCCAGCCACATGCCGCCGCTGGTCAGCATGGTGGTGTTGGGGGCGAAATTGACGATGGCCACGATGCCGACCTGGGCCAGCAGGATGGCGATAATCCACCAGTCCCGCCAGGGCAGCTTTTCCGAGAAGAGCCGGCCGTCATTGTTCGGCAGCGCATAAAGCCCGATCACCGGCAGGCAGAAGAGCAGCCAATAGGCCGTCATGGAAAACAGATAGCCGGCCCGGCTGTCCCAGGCGGTGAGCCAGGAGACGATCGCGAACAGCGCAGCGATGGCCAGCACCGCATGGATGGTCAGAAACCATTGCTGTCGCGACATGCCGCTATTCCCCCAATATCAGCGCCCGCGTCATGTGTGACTAGTGGCGGCGCCGATGCGTGCGGTGACCTCGATTTCGATCTTCATGTCCGCCTCGATCATCGAGACGATCAGCATGGAGGCGGCCGGGCGGATATCCCTGAATACCGGCCCGACAGCGTCCACCACGGCGTCGACGTCGTCACGGGAAGCAATATAATAGACGACGCGCACCGTGTCGGCGATCGAGGAGCCAGCCTCGCGCAGGGCCTTGTCGATAGTGGCCAGCGCGTTGCGGGCCTGCTCGCCGACGCTCTCGGGCATGGTCATGCTGGCATAGTCATAACCGGTCGTGCCCGAGACATAGATGGTGTCCTCGTGGCGGACAGCGCGGGAATAGCCGAAGGTCGATTCAAACAGGGAGCCGGTGGAGACGCGCTGGACCATCGCCGCCTCAGAGCCAGGGGCGCTGGGACGCCATCTGCCCTTCGAAGGCGGAGATGGCCGGATCGGATTTCAGCGTGCCGGCAATGTCATCGAGCCCTTCGAGCAGGATCTGCTTGCGGGTCGGGTCGATGTCGAAATGGATTTCCCCGCCATCGGGGCCCCGCACGGTCTGGGCTTCGAGATCGACGGTCAGGGTGGCATTGGAGCCGCGCTCGGCATCGTCGAGCAGCAGCTTGAGCTGTTCGGGGCTGACCACCAGCGGCAGAATGCCGTTCTTGAAGCAATTGTTGTAGAAAATGTCGGCGAAGCTGGTGGAGATGACGCAGCGGATGCCGAAATCGAGCAGAGCCCAGGGCGCATGTTCGCGCGACGAGCCGCAGCCGAAATTGTCGCCGGCCACAATGATCTGGGCCTGGCGATAGGCCGGCTGGTTGAGCACGAAATCGGGATTTTCCGTGCCGTCCTCGTTATAGCGCATTTCCGAGAACAGAGCCGTCCCCAGACCCGTGCGCTTGATGGTCTTGAGATATTGCTTGGGGATGATCATGTCGGTGTCGATATTGATGATCGGCAGGGGCGCCGCGACACCAGTCAGGGTGGTGAATTTTTCCATGGGGCAGATGGACCTCGCTATTACAGGCGTCATCGCGCAGAACCGGGCTTTCGGTCAAGGCCGAACCGTACCGAAGCGTTCGGTTCGATCCGGCGAGCGGCCCGCGATAGCGGGAAGGTGAGTTCGGATCGTCAGCCGGCAAGGCTTTCGCGCGGATCGACGCCGAGCATGATGTTGAGGTTCTGCACCGCCGCGCCCGAGGCACCTTTGCCCAGATTGTCATAGACCGCGACGATCACCGCCTGCGCCGCATCGTCATTGGCAAAGACATGCAGGGTCAGGATATTGGTGCCGTTATGGGTCTGGGGGTCGAGCGCCACATTCTTGCCCAGCGCCGGGTCATAGGGCGCGACCTTCACAAAACCATTGGGGATCGCTGCATAGAAATCGGCGAGCGCCGCATGCAGATCCTTGCCGGAGGGGATTTCGGCGACCATGTCGAGATGCAGCGGCACCGAATTGGTCATGCCCTGGGCGAAATTGCCGACCACCGGCTCGAACAGGGGCGCACGGCCGAGACCGGAATAGGCCTGCATTTCGGGCAGGTGCTTGTGGGTGAAGGTGAGGCCATAGGGCATGAACTGGCTCGGCGTCGCGCCGGATGCCTCATAGTGCTCGATCATCTGGCGGCCGCCGCCGGAATAGCCGGAAATGCCGTGATAGGAGAGCGGATAATCGCCGGGCAGCAGCCGCGCCTCGATCAGCGGGCGCACAGCGGCGATGAGGCCCTGCGGCCAGCAGCCGGGATTGGCGACGTAGCGCGCCTTGGCGATGGCGTCGCTCTGGCCGAAATCCATTTCGGGAAAACCATAGGCCCAGGCCTCGTTAACGCGATGGGCGCTCGACGCGTCGATCACCCGCGTCGTGTCATTGTCGATCAGGGTCACGCTTTGTTTGGCGGCCTCGTCGGGCAGGCAGAGAATGGCGATGTCGGCGGCGTTGAGCAGGCGCTTGCGCTCGTCCTCGTCCTTGCGCTTGTCAGGGGCGATGGAGATGACTTCAAGGTCGCGGCGGCCCGCGAGACGCTCGCGGATCTGCAGCCCCGTGGTTCCGGCTTCGCCATCGATGAAGATTTTCGCGACCATCTCAATTCGCCTCCGTTCCTGGCTCGGGTAAATGGGACGGCTTGGCCCGGAGGTCAAGCGCCTCCATGGTGCCCGATTGTGTTTGGCGGAGCCCAATGGCAATGATTTGACCGAAATGAGCGATAAGGAGCAAGCGCCATGACCACGCCGCACAATCACGCCAAGCCGGGCGACTACGCCGAAGCGGTGCTGCTGCCGGGCGATCCCCTGCGCGCCAAGTGGATCGCCGAGACGTTTTTCGAGCAGCCCCGAGAGGTCAATTCGGTGCGCAATTGCCTCGGCTTTACCGGCACCTGGAAGGGCAAGCCGGTTTCGGTGCAGGCTTCGGGCATGGGCCAGCCGTCGCTGTCGATCTATGTGCACGAATTGATCAATGTCTATGGCGCCAAGACGCTGATCCGCGTCGGCACCTGCGGCGGGCTCAATGCGCGGGTCAAGGTGCGCGACGTGGTGCTGGCCCAGGCGGCGAGTACTGATTCCGCCATCGTCAAGGGGCGGTTCGACCCCTATAATTTCGCGCCGATCGCCGATTTCGGCCTGTTGCGCGCCGCTGCCGACAAGGCCGATGCCAAGGGGCTCAAGGTCCATGCCGGCAATATGCTCTCCTCGGACATTTTCTATCATCGCGAGCCGGGACTGGAGGGTTATGGCGCCCTGCTCGATCATGGCGTCATCGGCGTCGAGATGGAGGCGGCGGCACTCTATACGCTGGCCGCCCGTTTCGGGGTCAGGGCGCTCGCCATCTGCACCATGACCGATTGCCTTATCACCCATGAAGAGATCAGCGCCGAGCAAAGGCAGACCTCCTTGGTGGATATGGTCGAGCTGGCCCTCGACGTGGCGGTGGAGGCGTAAATGGCTCTTGCCGCCATGGTGCTGGTGGGGCTGGTTGGGGCAATCCAGCTCTATATCATGCTGCTGGAAATGGTCTTCTGGGACAGCCCGCTCGGCCATAGGGCCTTCGGCCTCAAGCCCGATTTTGCGCGCCAGACCAAGGTGTTGGCGATCAATCAGGGGCTTTATAACGGCTTTCTCGCATTGGGGTTGATCTGGGGCCTCGTGCATCCCGAACCGGGTTTCGCCTGGCAGATCCAGCTGTTTTTCCTCGCCTGCGTGGCGGTGGCTGGAATCGTGGGCGCGGCCACAGCGTCGCGGAAAAACCTCTTCATCCAGACCGTGCCGGCGGTGCTTGCGATTCTTGCGGTGTGGCTGGTTTAAGTGGCCGCAGGAACCTCAGTGTCATCCCGGCCTGCGCCGGGTGACAATTTGTGTTGGCCGAAAACCCCAGCCTTATTGCCCCAGCCATTCGAGCATAGCTCTCATGGCCTTCTCGCCTTAATTCGCTCCATTGAAGCGAATTAACCTGCGGTACGGCTCAAAGCCCCCAGCACTCGCACCCAGGAGCGGATGCCGCGATGGAAGCTTTCGAGGTCATATTTCTCGTTGGGCGAATGGATCTGGTCGTCCACCTGGGCGAAGCCGATCAGCAGGGTATCGAGGCCAAGGATCGACTTGAACTCGCCGACGACAGGGATCGAGCCGCCGGCGCCGGTGATCACCGCCTGCTTGCCCCATTCATCGGTCAGCCCCGAGAGCGCCTGACGCAGGAATTCGCCATCGGCGGGGACGGTGATGGCCGGAGAGCCGCCATGGGGAGTGAATTTCACTGACACGTCGGCGGGCAGCATGGCCTCGACATGGGCGCGGAAGGCGGCGCGGATTTTTACCGGATCCTGGCCCGAGACCAGGCGGAAGGAAATCTTGGCGCTGGCGCGGGCGGGAATGACGGTCTTGAAGCCATCGCCGATATAGCCTCCGCTCATGCCGTTGATTTCGCAGGTCGGACGAGCCCAGAGCTGTTCGAGCACCGAGCGGCCCTGTTCGCCCGCCGGCACCGACAGATCGACCGCGCCCAGAAAGGCCTTCTCGTCGAAGCCCAGGCCCTCCCATTGCGCCTTCAGGGCCGGGCTGATCTCGGCGACGTCGTCATAAAAGCCGGGCAGGGTGACCGAGCCGTCCGGGGCCCGCAGGCTGGCGATGATCTCGGCCAGGAGTTGGTTGGGATTGCGCGCCGCATTGCCGAACATGCCCGAATGCAGATCCTTGTCGGCGGCGATGATTTCCACTTCGTCGGCGACCAGACCGCGCAGCATGGTGGTGATCGAGGGGGTCTGGCGGTCCCACATATCGGTATCGCAGACCAAAGCAATGTCGGCTTTGAGCTCGTCAGCATTGTCCTTCATGAAGGGCGGCAGGTTCTTGCCGCCGCTTTCCTCCTCGCCTTCCAGCATCAGCGAGACGCGCAAGGGCAGGGCGCCGGTCGCCGCCTTCCAGGCGCGGCAGGCTTCGATGAAGGTCAGCATCTGGCCCTTGTCGTCGGAAGCGCCACGCGCCACGATGATCTTGCGACCATCCTTGTCGAGGATTTGCGGCTCGAACGGATCGGTATGCCACAGATTAAGCGGATCGACGGGCTGGACGTCATAATGGGCGTAGAACAGTACATGCGGGCCGGCCTGTTCGGGGTCATGGGCGACGACCACCGGATGGCCTTGCGTCGGGCGGGCGGAGGCATCGAAGCCCAGTCCGGTCAATTCCCCGGCGAGCCAGTCGGCGGCCTTGCGGCACTCGGCTGCATAGGCCGGGTCGGTGGAGATCGATTTGATGCGCAGCAGGGAGAACAGGCGCTCAAGGCTCTGATCTAGCCCGGAATCGACGTTCTCCAGGACTTTGTCGATGATGTCAGGGCTGGTCATGGCGGCAATATCCTTGTGGTCGAATCCCAATGATGTGGCGGCACCATGGCGCGCCACCAAGTGCGCTGTCCAGCCATGGCGTTCACCGTTATTGTCACACTGTTCGGGCCGTGCTTAAGGTCGGCAAGCCAGAAGGAGACAGGCGAGATGGACAGGTCCGGCGGACAGGCCCGCCATTCAGGCGACCTCATCGCCAGTGTTTCGGGGCGGAATCCGGCACGCAACCTGCATTCGGATGTGTTGTGGGCGCTGGGATTCGCCATTGTATCGGGGCAATATCCGCAAGGATCGATCCTGCCGCCCGACAGCGACCTTCTGGAGCAGTTCGGTGTGTCGCGCACGGTATTGCGCGAAGCGCTCAAGACGCTGGCGGCCAAGGGGCTGATCGAAGCGCGGGCGCGGATCGGTACTCGCGTGCTGGCCAAGGAGCGCTGGAACCTCTTCGACAGCGATGTCCTCGCCTGGCATTTTGAACTGGGCCCTGACATCGCGTTTCTGCGCAGCCTCGCCGAAGTGCGTATCGGCATCGAGATCGAGGCGGCGGCGCTCGCCGCCGAGCGCGCCTCGGCCGAGCAGGCGTCCACGCTCAGCGATTGGGTGGACAAGATGGCGGCATCCGAAAGCCCGGGCGATTTCGCGCGCCATGACCTTGCCTTCCACAAGGCGCTGGCCGAAGCCTCAGGCAATCCCTTCATGGCTTCGATCAGCGCGCTGGTGGAAATGGCGCTGACCGCCGCTTTCACCATTTCCTCGCCGGTCAATGATCCGGCGTCTTTGGCCGAGACCGTGAGCGTGCATCGGAGCATTGCCGAGGCGGTGCGCGATGGCGATGTCGCTGCCGCCCGCGCCGCGATGCGCGATGCCATAGCCCAGGGTTTTGCCCGCGCCGCCGGACAGATGGAAAAATCTTCGCCTTAGAAGCGCGCTGTTCGATGCCGAGGCGGCGCGCAAGGACTTCATTGCCCGGCCCGAGGACGTTGCCGACTTGGCGCTTCATCTTGCCGGCGCTACCTAATACAAGCAGCCAGGTTCATTTCATCGATGGTGGCTGGACGGCCTGAGGCGGCGATCCAGCCAGGCTCGCCGGCCCGCGCAGCAAACAGTGTCAGGACAAGCAATGCAGTCTCACAGAATTGGCAATACCGCCGTTTCCGTCACCGACGTCTCGATGGGCTGCGCGTCCATCGGCAATCTGGGTGCGGCCATCAGCGATGAGATGGCCCGCGAAGTGCTGGAAGCTGCCTGGGAGGGCGGCATCCGCTATTTCGACACGGCCCCCCGCTATGGCAGCGGCCGGTCCGAGCAGCGTCTGGGCGAGTTCTTCGCCACCAGAGCGCGGGACCAATTCACCGTCTCTACCAAGGTCGGACGGGTTCTGACCCCCGGCGCAGCGCGCGCCGAGGCCCATGGTTTCATCGATCCCCTGCCCAATGATGTGCACTACGATTATAGCGCCGAGGGGTTCCGCCGGAGTCTCGAAGGCAGCCGGGAGCGGCTTGGCGTCGACTATATCGACATCGTCTATGTCCACGATATCGGCGTCTATACCCATGGCGAGGCCGATAATCGGCGCCATATGCAGCCATTGATGGGGGATGGGCTGGCCTATCTGGCCGAGCTCAAGGCGCAGGGCCGGATCGGCGCCTATGGTCTGGGCGTCAATGAAAGCGCGATCTGCGTCGAGATCATGCAGAGCCATCCCCTCGATGTCATTCTCCTCGCCGGACGCTGGACCCTGCTCGACCGCCAGGCCGAGGCTGATCTGGTGCCGCTTTGCGCCAGGACCGGGACCAGGCTGGTCCTGGGCGGCATTTTCAATTCCGGCATCCTGGCAGTCGGGCCCAAGCCCGGCGCCTGGTATGATTATGCTCCGGCAAGCGAGGCCATCCTTGAGCAGGTGCGGGAGCTCGAACGGGCCTTTGCCGCCACCGGAACTACGCTTCCTCATGCCGCCTTGCAGTTCGGCAAGACGCGGCCAAACGTGGTCAGCATACTCATCGGCACCGGCAATCCGGCGACGCTGGCCCGCAATCTCGAAATGCTTGAAAATCCGCTCCCGCCAGCGGCGCTGGCGCTGCTGGGCTGAGGCAAGTCATGCAAATTCTCGATACGCATCTGCATCTGGTCTACCGGCCGCAATTCCAGCAGCCCTGGATGGCCGGTTTTCCCGCCATCGACCAGGCCTGGACCGCGCAAAGCTATTTCGCCGAGGCGGAACCGCTCGGCATTGTCGGCGCCCTCCATATGGAGGTGGACGTCGTCGAAGCGCAGATGCTTGAGGAAGCCCGCTTCATGGGCACGGCGCATCCAAAGGTCATCGGCGCCATTGCGGCGGGGCGGCCGGAGCATGCGAATTTCTCCGCTCACCTCGACGCGCTGGCAAAAATGCCCCATGTCCGGGGGGTGCGGCGCGTCCTGCACACCATGCCCGACGAGCTATCCACTTCGGCGCTATTCGTGGACAATATCAGGCTATTGGCGGCGCAGGGCCTGAGCTTTGATCTTTGCGTGCGCGCCAACCAGCTGCATCTGGCCCATCGGCTGGCGGCAGCCGCGCCCGACGTGCAGTTCATTCTCGACCATTGCGGCAATCCCGATATTGCGGGGGAGGGCTATGCGGGCTGGAAAACGGGTCTGGCGCAGCTGGCGGGGCTGCCCAATGTTGCCGCCAAGATTTCCGGCATTGCGGTCAATGCCGCGCCGGGCTGGGGGGCGGATACGCTCAAGCCCTATGTCGAGCAGGTGATCGAGAATTTCGGCTGGGACCGGGTGGTCTGGGGGTCGGACCATCCGGTGCTGCGGCTCAATGGCAGCCTTGGGCGCTGGGTCGAGGCCTCACTCGACTTGACCGCCTCGGCGTCCGAGGCCGAGCGCTCGAAGCTTTTTTATCATAATGCCAAGCGCATCTATCGGCTCGGAGGACAACATGAAGCGGGTCGGATCAGTCATCGGGATAAAGCCTGAGGCGATCACGAAATATTAGGCCCTGTGCGAACAGGAAAACCCGCTGTTTTCCGATTTCGAATATGCTGGGTCGGAGTACGAACGAAGACGGCCGCAGATGCCGAAACGCAGCGCTGGTTGGCCCTGGGCGTTTCAAGCAAACCCGTATCCAAGTCCTTGATTTTCATCGGAGTGGTGGAGCTGAGCGGGATCGAACCGCTGACCTCGTCATTGCGAACGACGCGCTCTCCCAACTGAGCTACAGCCCCATTCCGAGGCAATATATGACGAGAATCGGGTTGGAGAACAAGGGGGCGATTGTCAGGGCCTTCGGTGAAAGGCGCGGTTTTTTGCGGCGGGGGATAGGGCGTGGTGCGAGAATTTGGGCGGGGACACCGCCCGGAATTTGTTGTTGCCTGTGGGATCGAGTCAGAACAGCGCGATGCGGTGGTGGGGAGGCCGGTATCACGGATAAATCAGCGCTCCGGATTAACCCTGCTTAAATCTGCCCATATCTTGCCGGCTTGACCGTGTTAATTTCGCGTTAACGGCCCGAGGGGCCGGCAAGCTCCGGGGCCAGAACATGCAGCTCAAGCCGAATGCCTTCCGCCTGCACGAAACCGTGCGCTCCGTCGAAACCATGAGCCGCTTCGCGCTCGCCGTTCTTGCCTTGGCCTCGGGCGTCTATACCTATCTGGGCGTGCGCGGCCTGCTCGACGGCTCGGCGAGTTTCGTCTTTTTTGCCGCCATCATCTATTCGGTGGCCGTCTCGGTCGCCATCTATGCCTTCTGGACCTACATGATGCGCTTCATTCCGCTGGTGGTCGGCGGGGTGCAGCGGCTTGGCCTCTTCGTCACCATGGCGGTGGGCTGCTGCATGATCATCGCCATGTCGTCCTGGCTCAACGCCGCGGCGCTGGCCGGTTCGGCGGCGCTTGAGCAGCATATGGCGGTGACGCTGCAAGGCTATGCCGAGGATCTCGACAATGCCCATGCCCGGGCTTTGGCCAGCCAGAGCCTGTTGCCCGATGTCGAGCGCGCCGCCGCCCGCTTTTCCGCCCTGGCGCAGGACGAGCGGGACAGCGGGGCGCTGACCGGCACGCAGGGTTCGGGGAGTGTCGTGCAATTGCTCAGCCAGATGAGCACGCAGATGAACCAGCTCGGCGCCACGATCAGCGGTTCGCGCGCGGACGTCGCCACCCTTTTCGAGAACGGCTCGGCGCGGCTGGCCACGATGCGCGAACTGGTCTCGACTCCGGGCGACATCACGCCGCGCGCCGATGCCTTTCAGGCCGAGGCGGTGCAGCTTTCTGCGATCATCGCCGCCTTGCAGCAGACCGATGTGGCGGCTTCGGTCAAACGGGCCGCCGCCGATCTTTCCGCCGGTTTCATCGCCCCGATCGCCGATGGCCGCTCCGCCGACCTCGCCAATCGGCAGGATCAGGTCATGGAAACGGTGCGCGCTTCGGTGGCGGCGCAATCAGCGGCTTTGTCGGGCGCCGCCGATGAAATCCTCGCTCAGCCGGTGGTGGAACAACGCCGCTTCGTGCCGCTTTCCTCCGCCGAGGCGGTGATCCGCTATTGGTCCGATTTCATCCCCTCCTGGGCCGGCGCCATTTCCATCGACCTCTTGCCCGTGGTTCTGGTGCTGACGCTGATGGTGGTCAATGATGCGATGCGGCGCGAGGCCGAGACCCTCCAGGAGGCGGAGACCATTACCGCCGCCGAGATGCTGCGGGTCATGGCCCTTTATAGGCGCATGGGGGCCGAAGGCGCTTCCGAAGCCGCCGCGGCGCTGGCGCCACATTTCACGGAGCGGGAAGCAATCCCGCCCGATGGCGTCGACAAGCCGCGTCCGGATGACGATGCCACTGTTACCCCGATCGCTTCGGCGCCGCGCAAACGGGGCGAAGGTCCGCGTCCGGCATGAAAAGCGAGGCCAATGCGCGCATCGATGGCAAGGAGCGGCCAATGCTGGCGGCGCTGGCGGCGCGATTGATGCGCATCGATGACGGATCGATCCTGCGCGCGGCCTTTTTTGCGCTGCTTCTGGGCACGCTTGGCGTGCTGCTCATCGATTTCCGCGCGCTCACTGCAAATGCGCCCGAAGCGCTGACGTACCGGCCGCAGCCCGTCCTGCCGCCCGCCAATTCTCCTGACGAGGACGGGCAGAAACGCCCCGCGGTCACCACCAGTCCGGCGCTGCTCGAAGCGCCGCTGGTCATTGCTCTGGGCTCGGGCGGGGTGCTCAGCCTCACCGGCACCGTCGATCCGGGCAGCGCCGCGCGTTTTGCCGAAGAGATCGCGGCGCGGGGCGAATATGTCGAGACGGTATTGCTCGATTCCCCCGGCGGTTCGGTGGAAGATGCCCTACTTATTGGGGCATTGATCCGGGACAAGGCCATGACGACGCGGGTGGCGAGCGGTGGCCTTTGCGCCTCGTCCTGCCCGGTGATCTTCGCGGCGGGAGCCGAGCGGCAGGCCGGACGCGATGCTGCGATCGGGGTGCACCAGATCTATGCGGCAGCGCTCAGCGCCACGCTGATCGATGCTCTCACTGTGGCTGGAGTGGCCATGGCCGATGCGCAGGAAGTGACGGCGCGGATCACCCGGCACCTGGCGCTGTCGGGGGTCGATCCGGCGCTGTGGCTGCATGCCTTGGAAACGCCGCCTGACCGGCTCTATTATTTTTCGCCTGCGGAAATGGATGAATTCAGGCTGGTGACCGCCTGGCTGGACAATTGAGGACTTGGGGGAACTGCGGGCCACGCCCATTCGTTTTGCCACAGCAATGGGCCGAAATGTGCGGCATGGCGGTCCGCGACGTATTGAAGCGAGGAGGCCAGAATGAGCCAAGCGCATGTGCTGACCCGGCATCGGGACATTCAGAACTGGGTGCATGACCGCAAGGGCATGCCCGCCATCGCCCGCATCCGCGACCGGTTCGGCGCGGAGCATTCCGAGCTAACCTTGCGGTTCTCTCAGCATGATGAGGGCCATGAGGATACCGGCATGAGCCCCTGTTCCTGGGCGGCGTGGCTGGCCGAGCTGGACCGCCAGCAATTGGCGCTGCGCGTCGAGCCCGGCGGGCATTGCGATCTGGTATCGCGTCAAACGATGAATTGAGCGCCAAAACCCGCGTCGAGGCTATTGGTCCGTCGCCGCGCGCGGCGCAATGCCCAGCGCTTCGGCCAATAATTGGTAGGAGCGGCGGCGCAAGGCATAGGAATGGATGGTGGTGGTGATCATGACCTCGTCGGCCCCGGCCTCGTGTGCCTTGTGCGCAATGGCTTCCGCCATCTGCGTCGGATCGCCAACCATCCACAGGCTCGATTGCTGATCGATAACCTGCTGCTGGGCGGGGGTGAGGCGATGTTCGAGCGCTTTTTCCGGCGAGGTTAGCTGCCGCTGCTCGCCGGTCACGAAACGGGCCCAGTTCACCGATTGGGAGATTGATAGATATTTCGCCTCCTCCGCGCTGGGCGCACAGATGACCGAGAGGCACAAAATGGTGCGCGGCTCGGGAAAATCATGCGAGGGCCGGAAGGCGTCGCGATAGGCGGCAAAGGCAGGCGCGGCCGGGGTATGGCTGAAATGGGCGGCAAAGGCATAGCCGAAACCCAATTGGCCCGCCGCCGAAGCGCTGGCTCCCGACGAGCCGAGCAGCCATTTGGGCGGCAGGGAGACCCCACCGGGCGAAACCGGAACGCGCGAAAACGGATGGTCGGGCGGAAAGGAATCCTCGTCGAAGGCCATGAGTTCGGCCAGATAGGCGGAAAAGTCCTCGCCGCCGCCGCTGCGCAGCGCGCGCATGGCATAGCCATCGCCGCCCGGCGCGCGGCCAATGCCTAGGTCGATGCGGCCCGGATAGAGCGCTTCGAGCGTGCGATAGGCTTCGGCAATGCGCAAGGGCGCATGGTTGAGCAGCATGACGCCGCCCGAGCCGACGCGGATGCCCCGGGTTGCCGCGGCGGCGCTGCCGATGAGAATTTCGGGAACCGAGGAGGCGATTGAGGGCATGCCGTGATGTTCGGCATACCAGAGCCGGTTATAGCCCAGGGCATCGGCTTTTTGCGCCAGGAGCACGGTTTCCGCCATGGCCTCTTGCGTTGAAACGCCCTCGGCGATGGGGGCGAGGTCCTGCAGGGACAAGGCGAAAGGTGCGGGCATGGTGGGGCTTTCCGGTAGAACCTACTTTATCGTTAGATCACGATAATAGGCCGCAAGATCAAGAGGCGGCGCGAATTTTTGCCGGATCGCGTTGACAGGAGAGGCCACCGATGGCCCTATGCGCGCCATTATGGAGTTGCGGCGATGAACAGGCTGGTTGCGGTATTTTGGGCGTTCGGTGTCGGGTTTGTTCCGGCCCAGGCGCAGGATCTGCTGGATCCGCGGCCGCTCGCCGGTGTGGTGGATGAATTGCGGTTCGGGCTTCACGCCCATGACGTCCATCACGCCGCCCTGCCGTTCCTCGTCAATCAATGGGATACGAGCCGCGTTGAGGATGTGAGCTTTGACGTGCTCTTCACTTCGCCGGACCTCGATGCCTTTCGCTGGATCGGCGCGCCGCGGCCCGAAATCGGCGCCACCATCAATTTTGCCGGCCGCGACAGCCTGGTTCATGCCAATCTGACCTGGCAATTGCCGGTCTTCGACACCCCGTTCTATCTCGAAGCGGGTCTGGGTGCGGCCATTCACGATGGCGCCTTGACCGGCGCGGCGCCCGGCGCCAAGAATTTCGGCTGCCGCGTCAATTTCTATGAGCGCTGGGGCGTCGGGGCGCATCTGAGCGAGAATGCCACCGCCACGCTGACCTATGAGCACACCTCCAATAATGGCTGGTGCGCCGCCAATGATGGTCTGTCCAATTTCGGCCTGCGGCTGGGCTGGAAATTCTAGAGCGTTTCCAGGAAAAGTGGATACCGGTTTTCCGGTTCGGAAACGCGATAAAACAAACACTTAGACCATTTCAACGTTTCTACTAAACGCTGAAATGATCTAGGCTATTTGCCCGGCTGCCCAGCCCGAGGCCCAGGCCCATTGGAAATTATAGCCGCCGAGCCAGCCGGTGACGTCCACCGCTTCCCCGACAAAGAACAGGTTCGGTACGTCGCGCGCCATCATGGTCTTGGCGTCGAGCCCCCTGGTGTCGATGCCGCCCAGCGTCACCTCGGCGGTGCGATAGCCTTCCGAGCCCACCGGCTTGAGGCTCCAGCGCTTGACGATATCGGCGGCGGCCTGGAGCTTCTTGTCGGAGAGGTCGCCGATCATGCCGGGCTGATCGATGATCTCGCCCATGAGCTGGGCCAGCCGCTTGGGCAACTTTTCGGCAAGGATCGTCTGGATATGGAGCTTGGGGCTGGCCTGGCGGGCGGCGCGGAGCAGGTCCATGGCATCCTCATGGGGCAAGAGATCGACGGCGATGGCATTGCCCTCGCGCCAATAGGACGAGATTTGCAGGATGGCCGGGCCGGAAAGGCCGCGATGGGTAAAGAGCAGCGCTTCCTCGAATGCGGTCTTGCCATGGCTGATAATGGCATTGGTGGAGACGCCGGCCAGGGGCTTGAGCTTTTCCAGCGCCCCAGGCTCGAACATTAGCGGCACCAGAGCCGGGCGGGTGTCGGTGACCTTGAGGCCGAACTGGCGGGCAATGTCATAGGCAAGGCCGGTGGCGCCCATTTTGGGAATGGACTTGCCGCCCGTGGCGACGATGAGACTGGTGGCGGTGACCCGTCCGTCGCCGACCATGACGTCGAAACCCTCCTCGGTCCGCTCGATGCTGCCAATGGTGCGGCCGGTCCAGATCGCGGCCCCGGCCTGGCGCAGTTCGTTGATCAGCATGGCCACGATCTGGGTGGCCGGGCCATCGCAGAACAATTGCCCCAGCGTCTTTTCGTGAAAGGCGATGCCGTTCTTTCTCACCCGCTCGATGAACATTTGCGGGGTGAAGCGCGACAGGGCCGAGAGGGCAAAGCGCGGATTGCTGCTGAGAAAGCGGTCGCGCCCGATCGTATGAGTGGCGTTGATATTGGTGAAATTGCAGCGCCCACCGCCCGAAATACGGATTTTCTCGCCCGGATCGCGGGCGTGATCGACCACCAGCACCCGGCGGCCGCGCCGCGCCGCCTCGATGCCGGCCATCATGCCCGCGGCGCCGGCGCCTAGAATGATCACGTCAAAATCGGGCATGGATTATCCTCTTGGTTGCCGCAGGCCTATCGCTCTCCCTGAAGCGGAGCAAGCGCATTGACTCTTTCCTATTTGAGAGTATGAGAAGTCCTGCTCTGTCATAGGAAGCATTGTTCGTCATGAATCGCACCGGCTCCATCGCCGTTTCCGCCTCGACCCGGCCACTCGCCGGGGGCGCTGCGCTCATGACTAAAACCACCAAAACCGCCTGACGCTTTTCCCCGGGTCCTCCTCCCGCCGGGGAGAGGCTCAAAGCAAGCGACCGCGATGGTCTTCATCGCGCGGGGGTGGAAAATGGTAAGGGACCGGAGTTCCAAAATGGGTTATCGCGTCGCTGTCGTCGGGGCCACAGGCAATGTGGGTCGCGAGGTTCTCAATATCATGGCCGAACGCAAGTTTCCGGCCGATGAGGTCATTGCTCTGGCCTCGTCCCGTTCGATCGGCAAGGAATTGTCCTATGGCGACAAAGTGCTGAAGACGCGGGATCTGCAGCATTTCGATTTTTCCACCGTCGATTTCGCCATCATGTCGGCGGGCGGCTCCATCTCCAAGGAATGGGCGACCAGGATCGCTGCCGCCGGGGCCATCGTCATCGATAATTCCTCCTATTGGCGCTATCACTCGGATGTGCCGCTGATCGTGCCGGAAGTGAACGGAGATGTGCTCGACCGTTGGCTCGCCGATCCCAAGCGCACCAATATCATCGCCAATCCGAATTGCTCCACCGCCCAGCTGGTGGTGGCGCTGAAGCCATTGCACGATGCCGCCAAGATCAAGCGCGTCGTGGTCTCGACCTATCAATCGGTGTCCGGCGCCGGCAAGGAAGGCGTGGACGAGCTGTGGAATCAGACCAAGGGCATTTTCGTCAATGACAGCCCCACCCCGCAGAAATTCACCAAGCAGATTGCCTTCAACGTCATTCCCCACATCGATAGCTTCATGGAAGACGGCTACACCAAGGAAGAGTGGAAGGTGCTGGCCGAGACCAAGAAGATCCTCGATCCCAAGATCAAGGTAACCTGCACGGCGGTGCGGGTGCCGGTCTTTGTCGGCCATTCCGAGGCGGTCAATATCGAATTCGAAAACCCCATCACCGCCGATGAGGCGCGCGAGGCGCTGCGCGAGGCCGATGGCATTGCCGTGCTCGACAAGCGCGAGGCCGGCGGCTACGCCACTCCGGTCGAGACGGTGGGTGAATATGCTACCTATGTGTCCCGCATCCGCGAAGACGTCACTGTCGAGAACGGGCTGGCCATGTGGGTGGTGTCGGACAATCTGCGCAAGGGCGCGGCGCTCAATACGATTCAGATCGCCGAAACCTTGATCCAAAAGGGTTTTGAAAGCCGCAAGGCAGCCTGATAGACATGGCGCGGCGGCCCTTCGGGGCCGCCGATTTGTTTGTCTCGTTCATTTTGAAAGGAGCGGCTGATGCCGCTTCGCCACGTATTGCTCGCCCTTCTGGTCGTCGCCATCTGGGGCTTCAATTTCGTCGTCATCAAATTAAGCGTCGAGGCATTGCCGCCCGTTCTGGCCGCAGCCCTGCGGTTCGCCGCCGCTGCCTGTCCGGCCGTGCTTTTTGTGCGTCCGCCCAAGACCTCGTTCTGGATCGTTCTGGGGTTCGGCCTCTGTTTCGGGTTTGCGCTCTACGCCTTCCTTAATCTTTCCATCGCCTGGGGCATGCCGGCGGGCCTGTCCTCGATCGTGCTGCAGACCCAGGCTTTCTTCACCATGCTGATGGCTTTTGTGCTGTTGGGAGAACGCCCGAGCCGGTTTCAGGTTTTGGGCGCGCTGGTGGCTTTTGCCGGCATTGCGGTCATTGCCGGCGAGCGCCTCTCCGGCGCCGGGCTCCTGCCCCTATCGCTGACCCTGCTGGCGGCACTGAGCTGGGGGCTGGCCAATGTGCTGACCAAAAAGGCGGGCGAAATCAATGCCCTGGCCTTTACCGTCTGGGGGGCGCTGGCCGCGCCGGTGCCGTTGTTTTTGCTGTCTGTTTTGACAGAAGGCTGGCCCGCCATTGCGGAGGCGCTGCGCCATTTCTCCTGGTCCGATGCCGGGCTTATCGCTTTTCTGGCCTATCCCTCGACGCTTCTGGGCGGCGCAATCTGGAGCTGGCTGCTGAGCAAGCACCCGGCGTCGGTGGTGGCGCCCTTTACCCTGCTCGTGCCCATTACCGGTCTGGCCTCGGGCTATCTGGTGCTAGGGGAAATGATCACGCCCATTGAAGTCGCCGGGGCTGTGCTGGTGATCGCGGGTCTGGTGGTGACGCTCATGCGGGCGAAAAAGAGCGAGCCGGCGATCCGGCTCGACTAGGGGCGGAGCCTATTCGCCGCCCGGCGCCGGCAGCGCCGACTTTTGCAGGGCATTGAGCTCGTCGGGGCTCAGGCCGCCGCTGGCGTCGAGGTCTGCGGCGACAAATTCATCCTCGGTGAAATCGGTCCAGACGGCGCGCAATTCCTCATATGACAGTTCGCCATTGGCGTCGCTGTCGACCTGGGCGAAGGTGAGTGGGGTCTGGGCCAAAGCGGGCATCGCGCCCAGCGTGAGGGCGGCCAGCGTCAGGACGATCCTGCGCATGTCAAATCTCCTTTGGGTGGGGAAAGATAGTCCATTTGCAGCCGCGGCCACCCCGGAGTGCGGGGTGGCCGGCTGTCGTGCCCCGGATGTGGCGGGGCAGGCGGGCTTACTGGGCCGGTGTCGCCGCGGTGGTCAGGGCTTCATATTCCTCGGCCGAGAGTTCACCATTGCCATCGAGGTCGGCAGCGGCAAAGGCTTCTTCGGTCAGATCGGGCCAGGCGATCACGGCTTCTGCATAGGACACGCCGCCATTGGCATCGGTGTCCACTGCCACGAAATCGGTGGCAGCCTGGGCCATGGCGGCGCCGGAAAGGCCGAGGGCGAAGATGGAGGTCAGGATGATCTTCTTCATGGGAATGCTCCATGTTGACTTGAAAGGAGCGGCGCCGGAACCGGCACCGGCCATTCACGCTGCGGCGAAAGGCGAGGAGAAGATTCGTCGCCCATTGTGGCCCCGCCGGGCCTCGATCCGGGCGGCGAAGGACAAATCTTGGGGCCATTTCCGGGCAGGGTAGAGCGCCCGAATTTCGGGGTTCCCGAAGTCGTGATCGCAATGAACGGCCGGCCTGGAAAAGACTGCCGGATGAACAAGTGTTCACGATTGCGGCAGGGACAGTGCAGATTTGTGAAGAGATCGTGTCGTCTTGGCGGGCAAAAGAAAAGCCGCCTCGGGGGCGGCTCGTCATCAGCGAATTGGGCAGTGGTCAACCAATATCGGGCCGGATGAAATCGCCGCTTTCGGCCATTACCCAAAGTTCTCCACCCGAAATGTCGAACCAGGCGCCATGCAGAGCCAGCTTTCCGTCGGCTTCGAGCTTGGCGACATAGGGAAAGGTGCGCAGGTTGTGGATCGAATTGCGGATGGAGATGCGCTCCATGGCGGTCTGCCGCTCGGTCGGGGTCATCAGGCCGTTCTTGTCGACCTGGCCGGGCAGGTCGCCCAGCATGGTCAGCCATTTGCCGATGAAGTCGCCATCGTCGAGCGGCACTTTATGAGGATTGAGTGCGGCGTGAATGCCACCGCACCGGCCATGGCCCATGACCACGATATTGGCGATGTTGAGCGCCTTGACCGCAAATTCGATCGCCGCCGATGTGCCGTGCTGGCCGCCATCGGGCTGGTAAGGTGGCACCAGGTTGGCGACATTGCGCAAGACGAAGACTTCGCCGGGGCCCGAATCGAAGATCATTTCGGGTGCCGCGCGGCTGTCGCAGCAGGCAATCATAAGGGTGGAAGGTTTTTGTCCGGCGGCGGCCAGGTCGCGATAGCGATCACGTTCGCGCACATAGCGCCCGGACATGAAGGAGGCGTAGCCGTCAAGCAGATGCTGAGGAAAGCTGTGCATGGAATTTCGATTAGCGATATGACGCGGGAGAATCAATGACCCGCATATACAATTTCGCATGGGGATGAGCGATGCAGATTTACCGATTTCTGACCGGCGAGGACGACAGCGCCTTCTGTCACAAGGTCACCAAGGCGCTTTCGGAGGGCTGGCAATTGCATGGCGGGCCTAGCTATGGCTACGACGCGGTGAGCAAGAAGATGCGCTGCGGCCAGGCGGTCGTCCGGACCGTGGCCGACCAGCCTTATGATCCCGACCGCAAGCTCACCGATTATTGAGATGAGGATGCGAAAGCACCGGCATGACAGGTGACAGGGCCAGCGCATCCCCAAGGCTGCGCTGCCTGCTCCCCGGCATGAGCCCTACTATTGTCGCATGCGATTTCATTTGTCAGGGTTACGCCATATACGGAGATTTAATCATAAACGGATAGTCGGGAAGGACAACCAAATGCCTGAAAGGCCTTAGTTTTATGTCCTCGCCTATCCCCGATCAGTTGCAGACACGGCTTGATTTCCTCGGGCTGGATGATGCGGCACGCGCCCGGCTGGCTGAGACCAGGGCGATGGTCGAAGCCCGCCTCGAGCCGGCGCTGGAACGGTTTTACGGGCTATTGGCCGACGTGCCGGAGGTGGCTCGCTTTTTCGAGGGCAGGGGGCATATGGGCCGCGTACAGGGCAAGCAGAGTGGTCATTGGGCCGCCATTGCCAGCGGAAGGCTCGATGCCGAATATCTCGATTCCTCCAGCAAGATCGGTCTGCGTCACGCGCTGATTGGACTCGAGCCGCGCTGGCATATCGGGGGCTATGGCCTGATCATGGAAACCCTGGTCAAGGGTGTCGTTCACGACATGATGGCGGCGGCGACCAAGCCGGAGAAATCCCGCTTCGGGCGCAGCGTGCCGCGCAGCGGTGAGGCGGTATTGGCCGATGCCGACGCCATGGCCGAGACGCTGGTCATCCTGCTCAAGGCGATCATGCTCGACATCGATATCGGGGTCAGCGCTTATTTCGACAAGATCAGTGCCGATGCGCGGGCGCTCGAGGAGGCGTCGCGCGCCAAGATTTCCAGGGCGGTGGTGGCGACCGGCGCGGTGCTGCGCGATGTGGCCGCCGGCGATCTCACCAGCCGGGTGAGCGAGGAGCTCGATCCCGAATTCGATCAGATCAAGGCCGATACCAATGCCGTGGCGGAGCGGCTGGCCGATATTGTGGGGCAGCTCAAACAGACGTCGCGGACGCTCAAGACCACCACCGGGGAAATCCTCGACGGCGCCAACGACCTGGCGGATCGCACGACGCGGCAGGCGGCGACCATTGAGGAAACCACCGCCTCCATCGAGCAATTGGCCGCTGCCGTGGTCGACAATGCAAGACGCGCGACGACGGCCAATGACAAGGCCCAGGCCGTGGCCGCCAATGCCACCAATGGCGGCGAGGCGATGAAACAGGCCAATGAGGCCATGAACGCCATCGAAACCTCGTCGGCCAAGATTTCCAACATTATCGGGCTGATCGACGATATTGCCTTCCAGACCAATCTGCTCGCCCTCAATGCGTCGGTGGAAGCAGCGCGGGCCGGGGAAGCAGGCAAGGGCTTTGCCGTCGTGGCGGTAGAAGTGCGGCGGCTGGCGCAGAGCGCCGCTAATGCCTCCTCGGAAGTCAAGGCGCTGATCGAAACCAGCGCCGGGGAAGTGCGTCATGGCAGCCAATTGGTGGGTCAGGCCGCCGAAGCGCTGCTGGACATTCGGGCTGGCGCCGAGGAAAGCGCCAACCTGATCGAAACCATCGCCGAAGAGAACCGCAACCAGTCGAGGGCCCTCGAGGCGGTGAGTGTGTCGATGCGGCAGATGGACCAGATGACCCAGCACAATGCGGCAATGGTGGAACAGACCAATGCCGCCATTGAACAGACCGAAAGCCAGGCTGCGGATCTGGACGGCATCATCGATGTGTTTTTCACCGGCCATGACGCCGCGCGCGCTGCTATCGGCGTCGCCCGGCCCGCGCCGGCCCACCGCCCCACGGTCAAGGCTGCACCGAAACGCGCGCCGGCGCTGCGCGTGTCCGGCAATACGGCGATTTCCAAGGATTGGGACGAGTTCTGACCGGCGCGGACCGGGGATGGCCCAGGGAGGGTAGCATGGCGCGGATTGGCCTGGTGGCGCATGATGACAGGAAAGATGAGCTCTGCCGCTGGGCTGAGGCGCATCGCGAAACGCTCAGCCGGCACGAATTGTGGGGCACCGGCACGACCGGCAGCCGGGTGATGGCGGCGACGGGGCTGGACGTAAACCTGCTCAAGAGCGGCCCGCTGGGCGGCGACCAGCAATTGGGCGCGATGATCTGTGAAGGACGGCTGGACGTCCTCATCTTCTTCATCGATCCGCTCACGGCCCAGCCCCACGATGTCGATGTCAAGGCGCTGACCCGCCTCGCGACTCTCTACGATGTGCTCTCGGCCCATAACCGTCCCACCGCCGATGCGGTGCTGGCTGCCCTATAGGCCTGTAGAAAACCTCCCGGCCGATGCGGTTTTGTCGGCCTGGCTTTTATCCATCCGTTGACCATCAGCCCTCGTTGTGAGCAGATGCCCCAAAATCGCCCGGATCCAACCGGGTCGCATGGCATTGAGGAACCGGGGCTGATCAAACTTGTCCTCCGACTTGGTTATTGACGTTCGCAACGTCTCAAAAAGCTTTGGCGGCCTGCAGGCCGTCCGCAATTGCTCGCTTTCGGTGCGGCGCGGTTCCATAACCGGGCTGATCGGACCCAATGGCGCGGGCAAATCCACCCTCTTCAACATGGTGGCCGGCAATATCGTGCCCGATAGCGGCGCGGTCATTTTCGACGAAAAGGACGTGACCGGCTTCAAGCCGCACGAATTGTTCCGCATCGGCATGCTGCGCACCTTCCAGATCGCGCATGAATTTTCTCAGATGACGGCGCTGGAAAATCTGATGATGGTGCCGGGCGACCAGCCGGGCGAGCATCTGTTCGACAATTGGTTCCGGCCGGGTCTGGTGCGCTCCCGCGAGACCGAAGTGCGCAAGAAGGCGCTCGACGTCATCGATTTTCTCAAGCTGGGTCATGTGCGCGACGAACTGGCCGGCAATCTGTCGGGCGGCCAGAAGAAGCTGCTCGAACTGGGCCGCACCATGATGGTCGATGCCAAGGTCGTGTTGCTCGATGAAGTGGCTGCCGGCGTCAACAAGACGCTGCTCAACGATCTGGCCAGCAATATCGAGCGCATGAACAGCGAGCTGGGCTATACGTTCTTCGTCATCGAGCACGACATGGACCTGATCGGCCGCCTCTGCGATCCGGTCATCGTCATGGCGCAGGGCGAAAAGATTGCCGAGGGTCCGATGGCCGACATCCGCGCCAATCCTGCAATCGTCGAAGCCTATTTCGGCACTCCGGTAGAGGTGGCGTAAGTGGCGCTGATCGAACTCAAGCACGTCGTCGGCGGCTATGGCGGCGCGCCCATTCTCAATGGCGTCAATCTCGCCATCGAGAAAAGCGATATCGGTGTCATTGTCGGCCCCAATGGCGCAGGCAAGTCGACGACGCTCAAGGCCATTTTCGGCCTGATCAAGGTCACCGGCGGCACGATCGAATTCGGTGGCGAAAACATCGCCAATTCCCTGCCGGACAAATTGGTGCCCAGGGGCCTCTCCTTCGTGCCGCAGGAGAAGAACGTCTTCACCTCGCTCAGCGTCGAAGAAAATCTCGAAATGGGGGCCTTTACCCGCAGCGACGATTATTCGGAGACCATGACCTGGGTCTATGAGATGTTCCCGGTCCTGTTGGAGAAGCGCCGCCAGCCGGCGGGGGAATTGTCCGGCGGACAGCGCCAGATGGTGGCCATGGGACGGGCGCTGATGAGCCGGCCGAGCCTGCTCATGCTGGACGAGCCCTCTGCGGGCCTGTCGCCCCGCTATGTCATCGAGATCTTCGAGACCATCCAGCGCGTCAACCAGGAAGGCGTGGGCATTTTGATGGTGGAGCAGAATGCGCGCCAGGCGCTGGCCTTCGCCACCAGGGGCTTCGTGCTCGCGCAGGGGCAGAACCGCTTTACCGGCACCGGGCCGGAACTGATCGCCGACCCTGAGGTCGCCAAGAGCTTCCTGGGAGGTTGAGCGAATGGATGAACTGATTTTCTTCATCAACCGCGTCTTGATCTCCGGCACGGTGCTGGGCTCGATCTACGCGCTGGGCGCCATTGGCGTGACGCTGATCTTCGGCATTTTGCGTTTTGCCCATTTCGCCCATGGCGACATGATGACAATGGGCGCCTTCATCGCCTTCATGCTGGCGACCGCCCTGGCGGCCATGGGAATCGTGCTGCCTCTGCCTATGGCCTTCGTGGTTCTCCCCGTCGCCATGATAGTCACTGCCTTGCTGGCGCTGGGGATCGACAAGGGGTTTTATGCGCCGCTCCGGGCGCGCGGCGCCAAGCCGGTGACGCTCTTGATCGCCTCGATCGGCGTCACCCTGATGATCCAGGGCCTTATCCGCCTGATCTTCGGTACGGGTACGAAATCGATCTATGTGGCCGGCGAGGCTAAGGATATTTTCCGCTTCGACATGAGTTGGGCGGGAGGCTCGCGCCCCATCAACATTACCGAACCGCAGTTGATCATGTTCGTGGTCACCGCGCTGATCGTCGTGCTTTTGCACGTGTTCCTGACCCGCTCGCGGCTGGGCAAGGCCATGCGGGCCATGGCCGACAATGCCGATCTGGCGCAGGTTTCGGGCATCAATACCGCCCTCGTCGTCCGCGTCACCTGGGTCATCGCTGGTTCGCTGGCTTGCGTCGCCGGCACCATGTTGGCGCTCGATGTGGCGCTGATGCCGGACCTCGCGTTCAACATTGTGCTCCCAATCTTTGCCGCCGCCATTGTTGGTGGGCTCGGCCATGCCTATGGCGCCATTGTCGGAGGCTTCCTCATCGCCTTTGCCGAGACGCTGGCCGTGTTCAACTGGACTGCGGTGCTACGGCCGCTCAATGCCATTCTGCCCGAGGGCATGGCGCTGCCGGCCAATCTGGCGCTGGTGCCAACCGAATATAAGCTCACCGTGGCTTTCGTCATCCTCGTGGTCACCCTACTGATGCGACCCACTGGTATCTTCAAGGGAGCATCGACATGAGCGCCGCTTCCGCCGTTCAGGCCGGTCTGGACAATCCGCTGCGTCGAGGCTTGCTGCTTTTCGCTGCCATGTTCGTCATCATATTGGCGGTCGGGCTGGTCCAGGGCACGGCCTCCATTCTTCTGATCCTGACGCAGGCCACCGCCTTCGCGCTGATTGCCCTGGGCCTCAATATTCAATGGGGTTATGGCGGGCTGTTCAATTTCGCCATCATGGGTTTCCTCATGGTGGGCGGCGCCTCGACAGTCTTTCTCTCCTATCCGGTCAATATCGACTTCTGGCAGAGCGAAGGCCCGATGATGCTGGGCCGGGCGCTGATCGCCTTTCTTGTCGGCGTTGTTCTGGTCATGCTGGCCCGCCGCTCCGACCGCATCGGCATCAGCGGCGGCTGGAAGACCGCTTTGGTGGCCCTTGCCTGGTTCGCCGGCTATATCATCTACCGCACCCAGATCGATCCGGCCGCCGCCTATATCGAATCCACTGCCGGCTTTGTTGGCGGGCTGGGTTTGCATCCCGTGCTCGGCTGGGCTTTTGGCGGGCTGGTTTCGGCGGTGATCGCCTTTTATATCGGCAAGATCAGCCTTGGCCTCAGGACCGATTACCTGGCTATTGCCACGATCGGCATTTCCGAAATCCTGCGGGCCTTGATCAAGAACATGGACTGGTTGACGCGCGGCACCATGACCGTCTCGCCCATGCCCTGGCCCACCCCCTTGCCGCAGCACCTGCAAGCCGCCGGTTTCAGCATTCCCGAGAGCTTCATCTATGCAAGGCTCGGTTTCCTGACGCTGGCCGTCATCATCCTGGCGATCGCCTTCGTGCTGGTGCAGCGGGTCTATGGCGGGCCGTGGGGCCGAATGATGCGCGCCATCCGCGACAATCACATCTCGGCGGCCTCCATGGGCAAGGACGTCACCGGGCGGCAGCTCGAACTCTTCGTCTTCGGCTCGATCCTGATGGGCATTGGCGGGGCCATGCTGGCCACCTTCACCCAGATTTTCGACCCCTCCGGCTATCAGCCCATCAACCACACCTTCATGATCTGGGTGATGGTCATTGTCGGCGGCGCCGGCAACAATTGGGGCGTCCTGCTCGGGGCCTTCCTCATCTATATCGTCTGGATTATTTCCGATCCGCTGGCGCAGATGATCTTCCTCAACCTGTCCGCCTTCACCGACAGCATTGGCTGGGGCTCCATTCCCGAGATCGACAGCCGGGCTCTGCAAATGCGCGTCTTCGTGCTCGGCGTGGTCATCACCATCGCCCTGCGCTATGCGCCGAAGGGGTTGATACCGGAAGTGGTGCGGCGTGAGGCGTCACGCTAGGCCGCTTTCAGGAAGTGTGGATAACGGCCTTCCGGCGTGGGCATGCGATAAAACACACATAGAGGCCATTTCAGCGTTGTTGCCGACGCTGAAATGGTCGCGGTGCAGCGCCGTCTAGCCAGGGGCTCAGCGGCGCGCGGTGACCCAGAGCCATTCGGTAGGCTTTTTGTCATAGCCCGAGCCTTCGACGCTTTGCAGGGCGAGGGACGTCCAGGGCGCGGCCTGGCGATAATGGTCCAGCAGCGTGGCGGCGTCGGGATAATTGTAATAGCGACCGAAGCGGTCGCGGCCCTCGCCGGTCCCGGCCTTGAAGCTGGCGACAAAAAGCCCGCCTGGTCTGAGGGCGGTGAAAATGCGGGTGAGGTCGGCGGTCAATTCGGCTGCTGGTGCGTGCAGAAGGCTGGCGCAGGCCCAGACACCATCATAGGCCGCGACCGCGTCGAGTTCGTCAAAGCGCAGTAACCGCACAGGCAGGCCGATCCGTTTTGTGGCTTCCGCCGCCAATTGCGCGGAGGCGTCGGTCGGGTCGATATCAAGCCCATTGGCGCGCATGAAGGCGGCGTCGCGGCCGCTTCCCGACCCCAGTTCAAGAACCCGCGCGCCCGGTGGCAAGGCCGCGATGAAGGCGTTCAGATGCGGATCAGGCGCGTCAGCGCCGTGTTGCACATAATGGCTTGCTTCCCGCGCGTAAAATTCGAGCGTTTTATCGTCAGGCATGGCTCTCGATCATAAAAAAAAAGCCCGGGAGATTTACCCCCGGGCTTCATCAGGTCACAGACGATCAAATTACTTGATCAGGCCCTTGTCAACGGCAACGCCGCCTTCGATGACCCAGTAATTGATGGCACCGGCAACGTCGCCGGCATCGTCGAACTCGATGGAGCCGGAGGCGCCTTCGTAATTGATGTCGGTTCCGGCAGCGATCAGTTCCTTGGCCTTGGCCCATTCGCCCGGCAGGATGGTTTCGCCCGGACCATTGGCGATTTCACGCAGGGCGGCCGAAACGCCGGCGCGGTCAGCCGAGCCATTCTTCTCGATGGCCAGGGCCAGAAGGAATACGGCGTCATAGGAATTGGTCACATAAGTGCCGTTGACATCCTGCCCGGCGGCTGCGGTGAGCGCATCGAGAGCATTATATGCTGGACCTTCGGCCGCAGCAGCCTGGGTCAGGATCATGCCTTCGAGATCGGCACCGTTGCGGCTGGCGAGCAGGGCATCGCCGGCCATGCCGTCGCCACCCATGAACAGGTCGAACGAGCCGGATTCGATCGCCTGGTTGAGGATGGCGCCGCCGCCGGAATTCTCGTAGCCATAGATCACCAGCGCGGTGGCGCCAGCAGCTTCGATCTGACCGATTTCCGGACGATAGTCGGCCTTGCCGTCTTCGTGGGCGACATTGGCGAGCACCGTGCCGCCGGCCGCGGTGAAGGCGTCGGCAAAGGCGCCAGCCAGGCCCGAGCCGTAATCATTGTTGAGATAGGTGAGGCCCACCTCGTTCACGCCCATGCTCAGCAGCAATTCCGCTGCCTTGACGCCCTGAACGGAGTCGGGAACCACGTCGCGGAAGACGAGGTCGTTGTCGTCCAGTTCGGCGACGGCCGGAGCCGTCGAGGCCGGGGAAATCATCACGACATTGCCGGGAATGGCCGAGCCATTTGCGCCTGCAAGGGTCGCACCGGAGCAAAAACCGCCGAAAATGGCGACGACGTTTTCGGCGTTGACCAGGCGGTCGGCTGCCGGACCGGCGGCGCTGGCATCGCAACCGCTATCGGCGATGACCGAGGTCAGGGTCTGGCCATCGAGAATGCCGCCCTGATCGTTGACATTGGCGATGGCGAGATTGCCGGCATCGACCATGCCCGGTGCAAAACCGGCAATACCGCCGGTCAGGTCGGCAAGAAAGCCGAGCTTGACTTCCTGGGCCAGCGCCGGAGCGGCGACGATCAGCGTCGTGGCGGCGACCGCCAGGGTCAGGGTTTTGTTGAACATAGACGTCCCTCTGTTTCCTTTGCGCGCCGGAAGGCCTTGCTGGCCTGGTTTCTTTCGGCGCGACTATGCTCGGGGGCGCGCGATACGCCCCGCTGGTAGAGACTGTTGCACATTCTTGGCGCAGGAGTCACCGGGGTGCGGGCGATAAATCATCGCGCTTGCGCAGTTGCTTAACGGGACGGTTTTCCGCATAGATTTCCTCTCTCTCGAGGAGGGGCGGCCATGGGCCTGAGGCATGCATTGATCTTGGTGGCGATGCTGGCTGTGCCGGTCGGGCCGGCCCTCGGGCAATTGAGCGTGCTTGATCGCGCCCAGGACGTCGTTTCTCAGCCCGCCTCGCCTGCCCAGGCACCCGAGCCCGCTGCGCCGCCGCCGGTCTGCGGCACGCAGCCCCTCACCATTGCGCGGATGAGCTGGCCCTCATCGATCCTGCTGGCCGAAATCCATGCCCGGATCCTGCAAACCCAGTTCGACTGCG
This sequence comes from Devosia faecipullorum, assembly GCF_015158295.1. Classification (GTDB taxonomy): domain Bacteria; phylum Pseudomonadota; class Alphaproteobacteria; order Rhizobiales; family Devosiaceae; genus Devosia; species Devosia faecipullorum. The sequence goes on from NZ_JACDXV010000002.1 coordinate 164,040, forward strand.
ATATTCGGCTCACGCAAGGCGATCTGGGTGCCACCGCCTCGGCCATGGGTTCGAATGGCCAGCCTGCAGTGGCGCCCGAACTCTGGGTGAACCGGGTCGCCGATGTGTGGAACGGAGCGACGGAGGCGCAGATGGTGCGCAGCGCCGCGCCCAGCTATGCCGAAACGAGCCTCGAAGGCTGGTTCATGCCGCTTTATGCCGCCGACAGTTTGGGCGGCGCTGTGAGCGCGGCGGGGCTTGTGGCGGCCTTGCCCCTGCTCGCGCCCGGCCAGAAGACGCGCTTCATCTCCTGTCCGCTGGATTGGGCCTGCTCGATCATCAATCGCAACCTCATCGCCGCCCATGGCCTGGCCGGGCTGGTTGAGATCGTCGAGCCGGCCAATCGCTTCGAGATGGACCGGCTGATCGCCGAGGCGGTCAATCGGCGCGAGCCGTTCCTGTTCTATTACTGGCAGCCCAATGCGGTGCTGGCGCAACTCGATTTCGCCGCGCTGGACATGGGCGCATATGACGAGGAAGCGGCAAGGTGCCTCGCGGACCGGGATTGCGCCGATCCCCGTCCATCCGCCTTTGCGCCCGAGCAGGTGGTGATAGCCCTCGTTGAGCGCGTCTTTACCGGCATGCCGCAGATCGCCGCCTATTTTCAACGCGCCAGAATGCCATTGGCCGAGATGAACCAATTGCTGGCCCAGCTCAACCAGCCCGGCGCGACCCCCGAAGCGGTGGCGGAACGCTTCGTCGCCGAGCGGCGTCAGGTCTGGCAGGGCTGGGTCGAGACCGCCTATTGACGTGGCGGCTCCGGTCCGAAACCCTGTCTCTCAGATATTTTTTCCCTTTCTGATAGTCAATTTTCTACATGCCACCTTCTTGGGCAATCAAGAATTGAAGGTCTGACAATAGATCTTTCAAGTTACGCAATCCATGCGATCAAGAATTTATAAGACTGATTGTCTGTTATTGAGATAATATTGCCAGATTTGACACCTAATTCTGCCATCTTTATGGTCCGGCGCATTCCACAATAGCAGGAGTTAGCCTGATGATTTTGAAATCCGGTGGCATTGCCGCCGCGATAGCTGTTGCCTTGTTCTCGGCGACCAGCTTTCCCGCCCTTGCCCAGGATGACGCCGCGGCCTGCGGCACCGATCGCAAGATCGACATTGCCGAAATGACCTGGCCGTCCGCCGCGGCGCTGGCGCATATCCATGCGACGATCCTCGGGGAGGGGTTTGGCTGCAATGTCGAGATCGTCACCGGCGACACGGTGCCGACATCCTCCTCCATGCTCAGCCGCGGCAGCCCGGCCATTGCGCCCGAGCTGTGGACCAGCGCCATCGAGGATGCCTGGGCGGAGGGTGTCGAGGAGGGGAGAGTGGTCTCCCTTGGCGACGCCATTACCGACGGCACCGTCGAGGGCTGGTTCATTCCCCAATATCTGCAGGCCGAGCACCCCGAACTGACCAGCGCCGAAGCGGTTATCGCCCGGCCGGACCTGTTTGCCGATCCCGAGGACGAAGCCAAGGGCCGGCTCTATTCCTGCCCGCCCGGCTGGGCCTGTGAATTGTCGACCTCGGCCCTGTTCGAAGCCTATGACATGGACGAGACCTGGAACCTGTTCTCGCCCGGTTCGGGCGGTGCACTCGATGCCTCGATCGCCCGTGCCTTCACGCGCGATGAGCCTATCCTCTTCTATTATTGGGGGCCGACCGCGATTCTGGGCAAATATCCGGCAGTGCAGCTCGATCTGGGCGAAACTTTCGCCGATGTCTATGCCTGCAATACCGACCCCGATTGCGCCGATCCGGCGGGGGTGACGGCCTATCCGTCGAGCCCGGCAGTGGTGGGCGCCGCGTCCTGGATCGTCGATGAGGCGCCAATCCTGGCCGCGTATTTCGGCAAGGTCGGCCTCACCAATGCGCAGATCAGCGAATTGCTGGTCTATGGTGACGAGAACCAGGCCGATGCGGCCGAGACAGCCGAAAACTTCCTGCGTACCCGGCAGGAGGTGTGGACCAATTGGGTGCCCGCCATAGTGGCCGAAAAGGTTCTGGCCGCGCTCGGCTGAGGCCCTCCAACCCCCTGATCAACGGCCGGGCTCCGACCCGGCCGTTTGCCGCGTCCGATCCCGGGGCCAGCTGTGCTGGGTCCGGGTTCGAGCGCCGTCAATCGAGAAATTGAACATGTTTCCTGAACTGATCGATACGCGCCCATTGCGCCGGGCGATCGATGACGGCCTCAATTGGGTCGTCCGCAATTGGGGAGGCGAGCTGGAAGCCGCCGCCCATCCATTGCTCATGCTGCTCAACGGTATCGAGCGCCTGCTCGTTTCGACGCCCTGGTGGCTGATTTTCATCATTGTGGTCGGTGTCGCCTGGCTTGCCACCCGCAATTGGAAATTGCCGTCATTGGTGCTGGCGTCACTTCTGTTCCTCGGCATTATGGGGCTGTGGCGCGACGCCATGGCGACCACGGCGCTGATGATCGCCGCGACATTGACCGTTATCGTCGCTTCCATGCCCATCGGGGTCTGGATGAGCCGGTCGCTGCGGGCGCGGCAGATCATCACCCCGATCCTCGATCTGATGCAGACCCTGCCCAGCTTCGTCTATCTCATTCCCACGGTGATGATCTTCGGCCCTGGCAAGATCCCGGCCCTACTCGCCACCATCGTCTATGCGGCCCCGCCGCTGGTGCGGCTGACCGATCTGGGCCTGCGCTCCGTCGATCCGGCGGTGATGGAAGCCAGTCGCTCCTTCGGCACCAGTCCGGGCCAGCGGCTGGTCGGCGTGCAGATCCCCCTGGCTTTGCCGACCATCCTGGCCGGCATCAACCAGACCACGATGATGGCTTTGTCCATGGTGGTCATCGCCTCGATGATCGGCGCCGGTGGCCTCGGCTACCAGGTCTTGCAGGGCATTGGCCGGCTCGAAGTCAGCCGTGGTCTGTTTGCGGGTCTGGGCATCGTCGTGCTCGCCATCATCTTTGATCGGATTACCCAATCCTTCGGCAGGCAATTGCAGGCCCGTATCGGTATGGCGGAGGCGCGCTAACATGAGTGACAATGATTTCGCCATCCGCATGACCGGCGTCACCAAGATTTTCGGCGACGACCCGCAGGCAGCTTTGGCGCTGTTGCGCGCCGGCAAGTCCAAGGCCGATGTGCAGGCCGAGACCAATCATGTCGTGGGGCTCGACAATGTCTCGCTCGATATCGCTCGTGGCCAGATCTTCGTGGTCATGGGCCTGTCCGGCTCGGGCAAATCCACCCTGATCCGCCACGTCAACCGGCTTATTGAGCCGACTGCGGGCGAAATTCTGGTCGAAGGCACCGATGTGCTCAAGATGGGGCTGCCGGACCTGCGGACCTATCGGCGCAACAATGTCGCCATGGTGTTCCAGAAATTCGGACTCCTGCCGCATCGCTCGGTGATCGACAATGTCGCCTATGGCCTGGAGGTCAAAGGCGTGGGGAAGGTTGAGCGGCTGGAGCGGGCCGCGAAATGGATCGAGACGGTGGGCCTTTCAGGCTATGAGGCCAGCCAGCCAAGGCAATTGTCGGGTGGCCAGCAGCAAAGGGTGGGCCTGGCGCGGGCCTTGGCGCTCGATACCGACATCATCCTCATGGACGAGGCCTTTTCCGCGCTCGATCCCTTGATCCGCTCGGGCATGCAGGACCAGTTGATGGAGCTGCAAAAGAGCCTGGGCAAGACGATCCTGTTCATCACCCATGATTTCGATGAGGCGCTCAAGATTGCCGACCGCATCGCCGTGCTCCGGGATGGGGCGGTGCAGCAGGAGGGCCGGCCGGAAGATATCGTGCTCAAGCCCGCCAATGAGCATATCGAGGATTTCGTGCGCGAGGTGAACAAGGCCCGCGCCATTCATGTGCGCACCATCATGGAGCGCGGCGCCTTCGATGAATGCCAATATAGCGTGCCGGCCGATGCGCGCTGCGAGGACGTGTTGCCCTATTTCGCCGAGCATCAATGGGTGGGCGTCACCGATGAGGACGGCAACCAGATCGGCCGCGTTACCGCCAGAAGGGTCATCAAGGCGCTGGCGCGCTATACGCCGGGCGCCAATGAGGGCTGACCCCCTTGCCACCGCGGGGCGGCGCCGGCATCGGCGCGCCGCCTCATGCTTTGGGATGATAGCCCTTCTGTCTAAGGCGACAGTCTGATGACAGCTTTGCGCCGCGCCCTGTTGCGCCCGCGCAAGGCAGGCGGTTATAAGTGTGCCGCAATGCCAAACTCGGCACGGGGAGCAACGCCTTGGATTTGAAGCGGATCAACGATCGCGTCAGCGTTTCTGGACAGATCAGAGCGGAAGACGTGACAACGCTCAAACAGCTCGGCTTTGTCGCCATCGTCAACAATCGTCCGGACGGGGAATCTCCCGATCAACCGGCGGGCGCCGAGATCGAAGCGGCGGCCAAGGCCGCCGGACTCGCCTATCATGCCATTCCGCTGGGGCGCGAGGGGGTCAATCCCGAACTCGTGGCCCAGACCAAGGCCGTGCTCGAGGGGAGCCATGGCAAGGTGTTCTGTTTCTGCCGGTCGGGCACGCGCTCGACCACGCTCTGGGCGCTGAGTCAGGCGGGGGAAGCCCCGGCCGATCAGATCATCGCCGAGGCGGCAGAGGCCGGATATGACATGAGCCATCTGGCCGGCTATCTCGGCCAGAACTGAAGACTGAATTTATTGGCGGTTGGGCGGGCAACCGCCCGTCGTCGATGTGCTGAGCCGGACCCTAAAGCGGTCCCCGACCCCTTCTGCTCGGAATTTAAATCGATGCCTATCAAGAAAATCCTCGTTGCCAATCGCAGCGAAATCGCCATTCGCGTGTTTCGCGCCGCCAATGAACTCGGGCTGAAGACGGTCGCGGTCTTTGCCGAAGAAGACAAATTGGCGCTGCACAGGTTCAAGGCCGACGAGGCCTATCTCATCGGCAAGGGCCTTGGGCCGGTCGAAGCCTATCTGCAGATCGAGGAATATATCCGCATCGCGCGGATTTCGGGCGCCGACGCCATCCATCCCGGCTATGGGCTGCTCTCGGAAAGCCCCGAATTCGTCGATGCCTGCGAGGCCGCTGGCATCACCTTTATCGGCCCGCGCGCCCAGACCATGCGCGATCTCGGCAACAAGGTGGCGGCCCGCAACATGGCCATTGCCTCCAATGTGCCGGTGGTGCCGGCCACCGAGGCGCTGCCCGACGATCCCGAGGCCATCAGGACGCTGGCCGCGGAAATCGGCTATCCGCTGATGCTCAAGGCCAGCTGGGGCGGCGGCGGACGCGGCATGCGCCGCATCATGGATGAAAAAAGCCTGCTTTCGGAAGTGTCCGAGGGCAAGCGTGAGGCCAAGGCGGCCTTCGGCAAGGACGAGATGTATCTCGAAAAGCTGATCGAGCGCGCCCGCCATGTCGAGGTGCAGCTGATCGGGGACGATCACGGCAATCTGGTGCATCTTTACGAGCGCGATTGCTCGGTGCAGCGGCGCAACCAGAAAGTGGTGGAACGCGCGCCCGCGCCCTATCTGTCCGAGGCGGTGCGCAAGGATCTGACCGATGCCGCGGTGCGGCTGGGCAAGGCGGCCAATTATCGCGGCGCCGGCACCGTCGAATTCCTTATGGACGCCGACAATGACCAATTCTACTTCATCGAGGTCAATCCACGCATCCAGGTGGAGCATACCGTCACCGAGGAAGTGACCGGCATCGACATCGTCAAGGCGCAGATCCACCTGCTCGACGGCGCGGTGATCGGCACCCCCGAAAGCGGCGTGCCGCTCCAGGAGAATATCCGGCTCAACGGCAATGCCATTCAGTGCCGCGTCACCACTGAAGACCCGGAACAGAATTTTATTCCCGATTATGGCCGCATCACCGCCTATCGCGGCGCCACCGGCTTCGGGGTACGGCTCGATGGCGGTACCGCCTATGCCGGGGCTATTATCACCCGCTATTACGATCCGCTCCTGGAAAAAGTCACCTGCTGGGCCCCCAGCGCCGACGAGGCCATTGCCCGCATGCACCGCGCCCTGCGCGAATTCCGCATCAGGGGCGTCGCCACCAATCTGGCCTTCCTCGAAAACATCATCACCCATCCCGATTTTGTCGAGAACCGCTATACGACGCGGTTCATCGACACGACGCCGGCTTTGTTCAATTTCAAGCCGCGCAAGGACCGGGCGACGAAGCTGCTCACCTATATCGCCGACGTGACGGTGAACGGGCATCCCGAGGTGCGCGACCGTCCGCGCCCGCCTGCCGATGCGGCGGCCCCCATCGTGCCGGACTTTGCGCCCCTCGCCGTGGTCGAGGGCAGCCGGCAGGTGCTGGACCGGGACGGCCCCGAGGGCCTGGCGCGCTGGATGAAGGCGCAGGAACGGGTTCTGTTCACCGACACCACGATGCGCGACGCGCATCAATCGCTGCTCGCGACGCGCATGCGCAGCTTCGACATTACCCGCATCGCCCAGGCCTATAGCGCCGGCCTGCCGAACCTGTTCAGCCTCGAATGCTGGGGCGGGGCGACGTTCGACGTCTCCATGCGCTTCCTCAACGAAGACCCCTGGGAGCGGCTGGCCAAGGTGCGCGAGGGCGCGCCCAATATTCTCACCCAGATGCTGCTGCGCGGCTCGAACGGGGTCGGCTATACCAATTATGCCGACAATGTCGTGCAGTTCTTCGTCCGGCAGGCGGCTCGGGGTGGCGTCGATATTTTCCGCATTTTCGACTGCCTCAACTGGGTGGAGAACATGCGCGTCTCCATCGATGCGGTGATCGAGGCGGGCAAGGTGGCCGAAGGCGCCATCTGCTATACCGGCGATCTCTTCGATCCCGACCGGGCCAAATACGATCTCAAATATTATGTCGGCCTCGCCAAGCAATTGGAGGCGGCCGGCGCCCATGTCCTGGGAATCAAGGACATGGCGGGCCTGCTCAAGCCCGCTGCGGCTAAAAAGCTGGTCTCGGTGCTCAAGGACGAGGTGGGCCTGCCCATCCATCTTCACACCCACGACACCTCGGGCGCATCGGCGGCGACGGTGTTGGCGGCGGTGGAGGCCGGGGTCGATGCGGTGGACGCCGCCATGGACGCGCTCTCCTCGACCACCAGCCAGCCGACCTTGGGCTCGCTGGTTGCTGCGCTTGACGGGGATGCGCGCGATCCGGGGCTCGATGCCAAGGCAATCCAGCAGATTTCCTTCTATTGGGAAGCCGTGCGCACCCAATACCGGGCCTTCGAGAGCGATCTCAAGGGCGGCGCTTCGGAAGTTTATCTGCACGAAATGCCGGGTGGGCAATTCACCAATCTCAAGGAACAGGCGCGCTCGCTGGGGCTCGAAACCCGCTGGCACGAGGTCGCCCAGACCTATGCCGACGTCAACCAGATGTTCGGCGACATCGTCAAGGTGACGCCGAGTTCGAAAGTGGTCGGCGACATGGCGCTGGCCATGGTCTCGGCGGGCCTCAAGCGCAGCGATGTCGAAGATCCCAACAAGGACATCGCCTTTCCCGATTCCGTCGTCGGCTTCTTTGCCGGCGATCTGGGCCAGCCGCCGGGCGGCTTTCCTGCGGCGCTGCAAAAGAAGGTGCTCAAGGGTAAAAAGCCGATGCAGGAGCGCCCCGGCTCCTATCTCAAGGAAGTCGATCTCGAGGCCGAGCGGGCCAGGATCTCCGAGGAAGCCGGCGTGCCGGTCGATGATTTCCGCCTGGCCTCCTATCTGATGTATCCCAAGGTCTATTCGGATTTCGAAAAGACCCAGGATCGGTACGGGCCCACCGAAGTGCTGCCCACCCCGGTCTATTTCTATGGGCTCGAAGAGGGCGATGAAGTCCTGGTGGACATCGAAAGGGGCAAGACGCTGGTCGTCACCTATCAGGGCCGGGCTCCGACCAATGAAAAGGGCGAGGTCCGGGTCTTCTTCGATCTCAACGGCCAGCCGCGCACCATCACCGTGCCCGATAGGCTGAAGGCCGGAGAGGTCATCGTACGCGCCAAGGCGGTGGTCAGCGATCCCAGGCAAGTTGGTGCGCCGATGCCGGGCGTCATCTCGACCCTGGCCGTGGCCCAGGGCCAGAAGGTCAGCGCCGGCGACGTCCTATGCTCGATCGAGGCCATGAAGATGGAAACGGCCATTCATGCCGAGGTCGATGGCGTGGTGGTTGAATTGCTGATCAAGCCCGGCGACCAGATCGACGCCAAGGATCTGCTGGTGCGGCTGGAATAGTAAGTGTGCCCAACAAATAGCAAAGGCTCGGAATGATCCGAGCCTTTGCAGGTCTTTTCGGGATGGGTGTGATCGCTATGCGGCGCCCGGCCCCGGATCGTCGTCCCAGCGCGGGGTGGAATTGGCCACCTTGAGCACTTTGAGGCGGCGGGTGACGCCATCGGGATCGAGCCAGGTCATCACATGGCCGGGCCTGAGGCCCAGCAGCGCCGCGCCATGCGCCGAGGTGACCGATAGCCGGTAATCGCCGGGCAGGTTTTCATCGCCCGGCATGACCAGCTTGATGGTCCGCTCCTCGCCCGGCATGGGCTTATAGCGCACGATGCTGCCGATACGCACGATGTCGGGCGGCAGCATGGCATCGTCCACCAGATGCGCCCGATCCAGCTCATAGAGCAGGAAGTCGATGCGGTCGGTGCTGTCGCCGATATCGGTCAGCGCCGCAATGGTGAGCTTTTTGTGCTCATGCTCGCCGACGACGATGTCGGGGGCCTGCGACCAGTCTGACAATGAGATCGTGGTCATGGCAGCTCCCGATTTTGCGGCGGCCCATCCGCCTCTGGCGGGATGGCGCGGTCATAGACGGAAAACAGATGTTCGGGCGCGCTGCCCGGACCGCTATAGCTCTTGTGGCACCATGGACAGCGCCGGGCTGCCCGTGGACGGGGGCCGGAACAGGATCGACAATAACGCAATACTTGCAACTTTTGCTCCTTTCCGGGTCATGCCAAAGGCGACTTGCTGAGGGTCTGCAGCATTGCGGCGCGGTCCTCGACCGAGCGCAGGCGGATCGTCATGGTCTCGGTCTTGACCGGGGTCTGCGGAGGCAGGTTGTAGCTCAGGTTCGGCAGATGGGCTTCTGCCCATTCACGGAACCGGCTGAGCTTGTGGCTGCCGCTGATGGGAACGGTCACGGAATATTTGAAAGTCATGGCAAGGCCTCGAAAACGTCATGCGCCATCGCCGCGCCAGGGACGCGGATGGGCATGCTCAGAATACAGGGAGGTAAATGTCAGACATCCTGGTGCCGCTCTTGCCCGTCGGGCAGGTAGCAACACCAGGCCATCAGCCTGCCTTGCGCAGGCGACTTTCAAACAAGCGAGACTTTGACATCGGGCGGTACATGGCTTGCATCATGGCGATAATATCGGGAATGTCAAATCGACGCGGCCTTAGAGGCGGCGCGCCGTGCCATCCATGGTGGGGCCATATTTTCCGGCATAGACCCTGGCCGGAACCGGAATGCGCGCGACGATCCAGCTGACCATGAGCGGGATCAGGACGAGGTCGTCCACCCAGCCCAGGAACGGGATCACATCGGGCACGATGTCGAAGGGATTGATCAGATAGAAGGCGGCAAAAAGCGTCGCCGCCTTGAGATAAAACGGGGTCTCGCGCGCCCAGAAGGCGGTCCAGAGCTGCACGACTTCCTTGCGGAAGAGGAAAATGCGGGGAAGGAGCCTGTTCATCATGCTCAATAGATGGTCCTTGCGCGCCGGGGTTCAAGATGGCGGCCATCACATCTGGGACCACGATGGTCTTGCCGCCGGGCTCCGATTGCCGGTTCAGCGCTTTCGGGATTGGCGCGCGGCGGCCTTGGCGCGGTTTTCCGCCAGCCGCGCGGCGACGATCCTGGCGATCAAGTCGTCGGGCGGCATTGCCCCGGGCGGGAATTGCAGCGTGCCTTTGGAGGTGCGCCAGGGCGCGATCTCGTCCGCCATGCCGACAAAGACGGCATTGCCCATGGGAAAGAGCGAACAATGTTTCTTGAACGCGCTATAGGAGACCAGCGGCCCATCCAGCCCGATGCCGGGCATGGCATAGGTGATGATTTCTTCGGCTTCCGGCGCAGCGGCGCGGATGACGGCGCGCAAATGGGCGATGGCGTTGCGAAAGGGCGGCGCAAGGCTGGCAATATAGGCATCGATGCGCGCCGATGCCGAAGCGCTTTGTTCGCTCATGCCGGTTCCTCCCAGGGCGGCGCCACGTTATTGTCCAGTTGCCAGCGATAAAGGGAAGTCCTATCTCGGTGGCAGATCATCCAGAGGCAGCAATATGGCCGGACCATCCGCGCGCAGGCAATCGGTAGGCGTCAATGTGGGCGGCGTCATGGTCGGCGGCGGCGCGCCCGTCGTCGTGCAATCCATGACCAATACCGACACCGCCGACATCGACGCCACAGTCAAGCAGGTCATGCAACTGGCCCGGGCCGGGTCGGAAATCGTGCGCATCACCGTGGACCGCGATGAGAGCGCCGCCGCCGTGCCCATCATTCGCGATCGCCTGGCCTTCATGGGCTATGACGTGCCGCTGGTGGGCGACTTCCACTATATCGGCCACAAGCTGCTCACCGACCATCCGGCCTGCGCCGAGGCCCTGGCCAAATATCGCATCAATCCGGGCAATGTCGGTTTCAAGGCCAAGCGCGACACCCAGTTCGCCACCCTGATCGAGATCGCCAACCGCTATGACAAGCCGGTACGCATCGGCGTCAATTGGGGGTCGCTGGACGAGGAATTGCTGACCCGTCTCATGGACGATAACGCAGCGTCACCCCAGCCGATTTCCGCCGCTGCCGTGCAGCGCGAGGCCATCATCCAGTCGGCGCTCCTGTCCGCCGCGCGGGCCGAGGAATTGGGCATGGGGCGGGACAAGATCCTGCTCTCCACCAAGGTGAGCGACGTCCAGCACCTGATCGCGGTCTATCGGGATCTGGCTTCGCGCTGCGATTATGCGCTGCATCTAGGGCTGACCGAGGCGGGCATGGGCTCCAAGGGCATCGTCGCCTCCTCGGCGGCCCTGGGCATCCTCCTGCAACAGGGGATTGGCGACACGATCCGCATTTCGCTGACGCCGGAGCCGGGCGGGGACCGTACTCTTGAGGTCAAGGTGGCGCAGGAATTGCTCCAGACCATGGGTTTCCGGCAATTTTTGCCGGTGGTCGCGGCCTGTCCCGGTTGTGGACGCACCACTTCGACCACGTTCCAGACGCTGGCCAAGGACATCCAGGACCACCTCAACATTTCCATGCCCGAATGGCGCGAGCGCTATCCGGGGGTCGAGACGCTGTCGGTGGCGGTGATGGGCTGCATCGTCAATGGGCCGGGCGAGAGCAAGCACGCCAATATCGGCATTTCCCTGCCGGGCACGGGGGAAACCCCCGCCGCCCCGGTTTTCGTCGATGGCGAAAAGGTCGCCACCCTGCGCGGCGCCGATGTCGCCGACCAGTTCAAGGCCATGGTGGCCGCCTATATCGAAAAGAAATTCGGCTCCGGCCGGCAGGATGCCGCCGAATGAAGACTGAGCGCAATCACAGGCGGCTGTTCTGGCTGGCCATGCTGATCCTGGTGCTCGGCGGGCTCAAGCTGATGGGTCAGATCTAGCCGTTGAGGATAGTCATCTAGCCGCGCTTGCCGATGTCCCATTCGGGCAGCGGAAACACCCGGTCATAGGCCCAGTTGAAGACAAAGGCGTAGCCCATGTAGAAAAGGGCCAGCGCAATATCCATTGCCAATGCATCCCAGAGCGAAATCTGCAAATACCAGGCAATGGCCGGCAGCATGATGAGCAGCAGGCCTAGCTCGAACAGCAGGGCATGGAGCACGCGGATGGGCGTGGACTTTTCCGTGCCGCCGCGCAGCCGGACCATCGCATGGTCGAAGCCGAGATTGTAGATATAGTTCCACACCATGGCGATGGTGGCGCCGGCCACCACGATGACGGCGCTGTCCTCGCCCGGCAGGTGAAAGGCGAAGGCGGCGAGCGGCGTCGCCAGCAGAATGCCGATGATTTCGAAGGAAACGGCGTGACGGATACGGTCGGCAGTTTTGCGCATGGCAATCCCCAAGACTGCGGGCCGTCCCGAACGATGACCCGAAATGGGGGAGGTCGTCCTCACGCCGGGCGATATAGGACGTTCCGGTTTTGCCGGCAAGGCCGGGGCGGGCATGTCCGCTATTCTATGGGCGCAGGGTGAAGATACCGGCGCGCTGTGGGGCGGTTCCGCCCATGTCCGGCAAGGCATATTCGGCGATCTGTTCGAGGGCATGGAGCGGCAGATGGCGGCGAAAGGGATCGCCGATCAGGACGCTGGCGCCATTTTGGGCCAAAGCGCGGAGCAGGGGCAGCGTCGCTCGGGCAATTTCTGCGTCATAAAAGACATCGCCGGCCAGAACCAGATCGGCGGGGACCAGGTTGTCGGTGACGTTCAGATCGAGGCCATTGGCCTTGGCGTTCAGTCCGATGGCGATGCGCCCCAGCGGATCGGGTTCGCAGGCGGTGACCCGCGCCGCGCCGGCCAAGGCAGCGGCAATGGCCACAAGGCCCGAGCCGGCGCCGAAATCCAGCACGCTCCTGTCGGCGACTATTTCGGGCTGGACGGAAAGATGGAGCGCCAAAGCCGCGCCCCCGGCCCAGGCATAGGCCCAATAGGGCGGACGGTCCGCGTGGCCCTGCTCGGCAAGAAAGGCATGGAGCCCGCTTTGCGGAATGGGGCGGTAAAGCGCAATATCGGGGCGAAAGGCCAGCTTTTCCAGCCGCATGTGCTGAAGGATGAAGCCTTCCGGGTTCATCTAGCCGGCATTTTCGGGCAATTGGCAGGCATCCACCCATTGATTGCCGCAGAGCTCGGCCAGCCGGGCGAGGCCGAGCTTGACCGAGGCATGGGTGTCGCCGCCGGCGGGGATCACCAGATCGTAGATCTTGAGCGAAGCGTCGAGATAGATCGGCAGCGGCGCGGGCAGGCCGAAGGGGCAGACGCCGCCCACTTCGTGGCTGGTGAGGCGCAAGACATCCTCGGCCCCCAGCATGCGCGGCCGGCCGCCAAAGGCGGCTTTGGACTTGGCATTGTCGAGTCGCGCATCGCCGCGTGTCACCAGGAGGAATTCCTCGTCCTTGACGCGGATGCACAGGGTCTTGGCGATCTGGCCCGGCTCGACGCCATGCACTTCGGCGGCCAATTGCACGGTGGCGGTCGAGGCTTCGGTGACGATCAATTCAAGGTCGGGGGCGCGGCGGGCGAGGTCGTCTCGGACAGTGGAAAGGCTCATGGCAAAACTCAAAACAGGCTGGTCAGGCGGGTTTCATATTGCATCCGCGTCTTGTCGCGGATGGGCGTGGCGAGGGCGCGGCGCATGAAGGGCTGTGGAATTTCCGCGACGCCGTCAAAACCCATCAATTCGGCAACGCTGATGCGCTCGCCGTCATAGGGGGTGATGCTCACCGCCATGCCGGCCTCGACGATGCCGGGAATGATCACCCGGCAATAGGCGCCGGGCCGGCGCGCCTGATGAAAGCGCTTGGGCCAGCGCCGGTCGCCCATCCTGGCGGCAAAGGTGAGACAGGGCGTGCGGTGATAGCTTATTTCCAGCACTATTGTGCCGATGGTAAAGCGGTCGCCGATGGCCATGGCGGCGCTGTCGGGGCCGTCCAGGGTGAGGTTTTCCCCGAACTGGCCCGGCTCCGGCACGATCCCCTCGCCCGCCCAAAAATCGTAATCGGCCGCGGAATAGACATAGATGGCCTGGTCGGCGCCGCCATGATGCCGACGGTCGGCGATGATGTCGGTTTCGATCCCGGTCCTGCCAATGGCGACGGGCCCGGAAACGGGTTCCTTATAGATGCCGGTGGGCGTGCTGGTGCCGGGAATATTGCGCGGCACGCCGACATTGACGCTGAGCAGCCGCCCCATGGCTATTTCTCCCGCGCCGCGAAATAGCGGGCGGTGGCGCGCAGCCCGTCAGCGCGCGGGCCGAAGGTGCGCAGGGCGGAAATGGCGTCGTTGACGGTGCTGTCCAGCATCTGGCGGGCGCCCTCGATGCCGAGCCGGGAAATGATGGTCTGCTTGCCCGCATCCTTGTCCTTGCCGGTGGCCTTGCCCATGATTTCGGGCGTCGCGGTCACATCGAGAATATCGTCGGCCAGCTGGAAGGCGCGGCCCGCCGCCTCGGCATAGGCGGTGAGCGCCGAAAATGCCCGCGCATCGGCGCCGCCCAGAATGGCCCCCATGCGCACCGCGGCGCGGATCAGCGCGCCGGTCTTCATCGCCTGCATGGTGGCGATCTCGAAATCGGTGAAGCCGCCCTTTTCCCCTTCGATGTCGCGCATCTGCCCGCCCACCATACCGCCGGCCCCGGACCCCGCGGCCAGCTCGGCGACGAGGGCAATGCGCACCGCCGGATCGGGATGGCAATTGGGATCGGAGAGGACGGCGAAGGCATGAGTGAGCAGCGCGTCGCCGGCCAGAATGGCGGTGGCCTCGTCATAGTGGCGGTGCACGCTCGGTCGGCCCCGGCGCAGATCGTCGTCATCCATGGACGGCAGGTCGTCATGGATCAGCGAATAGCAATGGACCATTTCCACCGCCAGTCCCGCCGGCAGCGCGGCCTCGCGGGGGATGGAGAAGATGGAGGCCGCCTGGCGCACCAGAAGCGGGCGCAGGCGCTTGCCGCCTTCAAGACTGCCGTAGCGCATGGCCTCCATCAGCCGATCGGCGGATGGACCGGGGCCGGAAAGCCTTGCGCCGGTCAGATAGTGCGAGAGCCCCGCCTCGATGGCGGCGGCGCAATCCATGCTGTCGGCGGAAAAGTCGTACATGGCCCCGTTGCTAGCCGTTTGGCGGAAGGCCGGCAAGTGGGGAGCCGGCACTTGGGGCGGGACTGGCCTATCGCCGGGGGAGCGGTTAAACAGCCCGCCATGGCCCGGCGCACAAGTACAGTCTGGCGCGTTCTGCGCCTTCCCCTCGGCATGATTGCCGGGCTCATCGTCATTCCCTTGTTGCTGACGCCGCTCTATCTGGTGGTCCAGCCTTTGTCGGTGCCCATGCTCACGCGCATGCTGAGCGGCCAGGTGGTCGAGCGCACCTGGCGGGACATCGACACCATCTCCGATCGGCTCAAGGCGGCCGTGATCATGTCGGAAGACGGGCAATTCTGCCGCCATCGAGGGGTCGATGTTTCCGCCCTGCGGACCGAGATCGACAATTTTTTCGTCGGGCGCGATACGCGCGGTGCCTCCACCATCACCATGCAGGTGGCGCGCAACCTCTTCCTGTGGAATGGACAAAGCGCGCTGCGCAAGGGGCTCGAAGTGCCGCTGGCCTTCTATATCGATCTGGTCATGCCTAAGAAGCGGATCATGGAGATCTATCTCAACATTGCCGAATGGGGTCCAGAAGGCCAGTTCGGCGTCGCCGCCGGCAGTGCGTATGCCTTTGGCCGCGAACCGCAAAATCTCGATTGGCGCACGGCCAGCCTATTGGCTGTCACTCTGCCCAACCCGATTCTGCGCAATCCGGCGCGGCCCGGCCCCGGGCTGACGCGCCTTGCGGGGATCGTCGAGGACCGGGCGCGCCAATATGGCCAGCGCGCCGCCTGCGTGGGGCAGGATGGAAAGCTGGCGCTTTAGCCTTGCACTTCTGCCTGCTCCCTCATATGCGGAAAGCGCAGAACCGGGGATGGGTAAGACCACAAAACCCCTAGCCAAGCTCCCGCTCTTGCTCTATAGAGCCCCCCAATCCCTTTCAGAGATACGTCTCTGGGCCGCTTTCGGCGGCGCAACGATATTGAATTCGGAGTACCGACCATGGCAGTGCCAAAACGCAAGACCTCGCCGATGAAGCGCGGCTTCCGCCGCTCGGCTGATGCGATCGCCAACCCCACCTATGTGGAAGACAAGGATTCGGGTGAGCTGCGCCGTCCGCACCATGTGGACCTGAAGTCCGGCATGTATCGCGGCCGCCAGATCCTCGCAGCCAAGAAATAAGCCGAAAGGCTGTTTGGCGCACATGCGCTTTATCTGATATTCCGGCGGCCGGCCCCCCAAAGGGTCGGCCGTTTTTGTTTTCCGCCGCCGGCAGAGGCGGCCATCAGCTTCAGGGGCAAACATGAGCATGCGCGTCGAATCGGACACAATGGGCAATATCGAGGTTCCGAACGACAAGTATTATGGTGCCCAGACCGCCCGCAGCCTGATGAATTTCGATATTGGCGGGGAAAAGATGCCCGCCGAGATCATCAAGGCCTTCGGTATTCTCAAGAAGGCCGCCGCCCTCACCAATTTCAAGCTCGGGCTGATGGATGAGCCGACGCGCGATCTGGTGATCGCCGCCGCCGACGAGGTGATCGAGGGCAAACTCGCCGATCATTTCCCCCTGGTGGTCTGGCAGACCGGCTCGGGCACGCAGTCCAACATGAATGTCAACGAGGTCATTTCCAACCGCGCCATCGAAATGTCCGGCGGGGTGATGGGATCGAAAAAGCCGGTCCATCCCAATGACCACGTCAATATGAGCCAATCGTCCAACGACACCTACCCCACCGCCATGCATATCGCGGCGGTCGAGGCGGTGGAGAATTACCTTGTCGAGCGCGTGACCCTGTTGCGCGATACGCTGCACGCCAAGGCCGAAGAATTCATGGACGTGGTCAAGATCGGCCGCACCCATTTGCAGGACGCGACGCCCCTCACCCTGGGCCAGGAAATTTCCGGCTGGGTGGCGCAGATCGACTACGGGCTGGCCGCCATCAGGGCCAATATGCCCCAGCTCAAGGAATTGGCGCTGGGCGGCACCGCTGTCGGCACCGGGCTCAATGCCCATCCCGATTACGCGGTGACGGTGGCTGCCGAGATCGCGACCCTGACTGGGCATGATTTCGTCACCGGCCCCAATAAATTCGCGCTGCTGGCCGGACATGACGCCTTTGTCGGCGCCTCGGGCGCGCTCAAGCAATTGGCCGCCGCCCTGATGAAGGTCGCCAATGACGTGCGCTGGCTGGCCTCCGGCCCCCGTTCAGGGCTCGGCGAAATCATCATTCCCGAAAACGAGCCGGGCTCCTCGATCATGCCGGGCAAGGTCAATCCGACCCAGTCGGAAGCCATGACCATGGTAGTCGCCCAGGTCATGGGCAATGACGCTGCCATCGGCTTTGCCGCCAGCCAGGGCAATTTCGAGCTCAACGTCTTCAAGCCGGTCATCGCCTATAATTTCCTGCAAAGCGTGCGCCTGCTGGCCGATGCTGCCAAGAGCTTCAACGACAATTGCGCCATCGGCATCGAGCCGGACCGCAAGCGCATCAAGCAATTGGTCGATCAGTCCTTGATGCTGGTGACGGCGCTCAATCGCAAAATCGGCTATGACAATGCCGCCAAGATCGCCAAGACCGCGCATAAGAATGGCAGCACCTTGCGGGAAACCGCCATCGCGCTGGGCCTGCTCACCGGCGAGGAATTCGACGCCGAAGTGAAGCCCGAGCAGATGGTCGGCCCGCTCAAGCTCAAGAAGTAGGGCGCCTCGGCTTGTACGTCGGTTCAGCAACGAGCCGAATTTGATCGTTGTTGCCGGGCTTGTCCCGGCAATCCATCTTGCGGAACCATTGACCACCGGGACAAGCCCGGTGGTGACGATTGCGACATAGGCAGCGGCCGGACGACGCCCTATCCCCGCAGGGCCGCCTCAATCGCTGCGACATCGATCTTTTTCATCGTCATCATGGCTTCAAAGGCCCGCTTGGCCGGGTCGCCTCCTGCTTCCATGGCCCGGCTGAGGGCGCGTGGGGTGATCTGCCAGGAAATACCCCATTTGTCCTTGCACCAGCCGCACATGCTTTCCTCGCCGCCATTGCCGACAATGGCGTCCCAATAACGGTCGGTTTCCGCCTGGTCGTCGGTGGCGATCTGGAAGGAAAAGGCTTCGCTGTGCTTGAAGGCCGGCCCGCCATTGAGGCCGATACAGGCAATGCCCATGAGGGTGAATTCCACCGTCAGCACCGCCCCGGCGGGGGTGGAGGGATTGTCGCTGGGCGCCCTGCTGACCGCAAGCACGCGCGTGTCGGGGAAGGTTTTTGCGTAGAAATTGGCGGCTTCCTCGGCCCCGCTGTCGTACCAGATGCAGACGCTGTTTTTGGCAATGTGCATGATGTTCCTCCTTGGTCGTGCTCTTTGAAATCATGTTCCGTCGCGCCTGTGCAACGGGATCAACCTCACGACGTTCCACAGGATGCAGATTGGACAGGGGGAAGGTTTTCCCGCAAAGCCGGCCTTGCCGCCCCTAGGCACGCTCTGGCATGGTGTGCAAAGCCAAAGGGAGGCTATTTGTGAGCGAAACCGTCATCCTGCCAAGCAATGCCGCGCCCAGACGCAAGGGCGTGTTCATTCCGCCGCTGCTGGTCTTTCCTTTCGTCGCTTATAATCTCGTCGTTTTCTTGTTCTTCGGCGGCAATCCGGCGAACTGGGCCTTCGGCATGTTCGCCCTGCCCATGCCTTCGGGCATGCCCTGGGCGATAACCGCCGGGGATTTCCTGCTCGTCGTCGGCATCATCCTGCTCTTCTTCGAAGTGCTGAAATCGACGCAGACGGCACGGGCTTCCATTATCGAGCATATGCTCTCCATGGTGTTGTTCGTGGTCTTTCTGGTCGAATTCCTGCTGGTCGGGGCGGCGTCGAGCTCGGTCTTTTTCCTGCTCATGGTCATGAGCCTGATCGACGTGGTCGCCGGTTTCACCGTGTCAATCACCAGCGCCAGCCGCGACGTGTCGATGAATTGAGTGCATCCGATACGCGTCGGGATCAGACCAGCATGGTTTTCCGATAGCCCAGCGGCATGCGCCGTTCGCTGATGCGCGCCCCCTTGCCATAGGCGCTGAGCGCGCCTGCCGGCGTGCCTGGGCGCAGAACGGGGTACGGGCCCAATTTCTGGCGCGCGGCGATGAGCTGGCTGACGAAAGCGGCGGTCGGGGCGCTATGGGCAAGCGAGGGGCGTGGCCGCGCCGCCCCCGATGGGACGGGCAGGCTGGCGTCATCGCCGTCATCCTGTTCCGTTTTGGACATGGACTGTTCCATTTCCGGCCGCCTTGTCCCGGTATGGGACAGAATGCGCCGACCTTCACCCCTGTCGGAGCAAAGGTCGTGCCAGATGATAACAGTCTGTTAACGAATTACGATCCCGCGCTAGGCGGTTTCGCACATGCTTTTGATCGCGAGGGAGTGCCTAGAAAGTGTCCTTGCCCTTGCGGATGGCGGCGAAGACCTCGGCCGGATCGGCCCCTTCCAGCCCATAATGCCGTGCCAGTTCGGGGGCATCCGCCCGCAGGAACGGATTGGCCAGCTTGTCCTCACCCAGCGAGAAGGGAATGGTCGGCTTGCCTTGGGCGCGGAGCGATTTTACCGTTTCGGCACGGGTCTTTAGCGCTAGGTTGTCCGGGTCGATGGCGAGAGCGAAGCGGGCATTGCTCTCGGTATATTCATGGCCGCAATAGACCAGAACGGTGTCGGGCAGCTGGCGCAGCCGCTTGACCCCCTCCCACATCGGGCCGGGAGTGCCCTCGAACATGCGGCCAACGCCCAGCGAGAACAGCGCGTCGGCCGAAAACAGATGTCCGCCCAAGGCGTTATAGAAGACGATATGCCCCAGCGTATGGCCCGGTGTCGCCATGACCTCGAACGAAGATTCACCCAAAGCGAGCTTATCGCCATCGCCCACCAATGCGTCCAGTCCATCGATCTTGTCGGCCTCGGCGGCGGGGCCGGTCACTTTGGCGCCGAACGCAGCCTTGAGTTCGGCAATGGCTTCGACATGGTCAATATGGTGGTGGGTGACGAAGATGTCGGTCAGCGTCCAGCGGCGCCGCGCCAGGGCATTGCGGATGGCGAGGGCTTCGGGGGCGTCGATGGCGGCGGTGCGTCCGGTTGCCTCGTCATGCACGAGATAGCCGAAATTGTCGTCGCGGGCGGGAAAGACATCGACGATGAGGGCCATGGCGAAACTCCTTTGCTCTGGTTCGGCTGCAAGCTAGGGAGCCCGGACCGGGAGTGCAAGCCGGGGTTGGACAAGTAGGCCCGGCTTTGGCAAGCTTGCGCCATGACCAGCGATGTGCGGCGCCTGATCGACTATTACAAATCCCCGCTTGGCGGCATTTCACGCTCATTGGTGCGCGACCAGATCATCGACCTGGCCGGCGATGTGGGTGGCAAGCGCGTGCTGGGCCTGGGCTTTGCCACGCCCTATCTGCGCTTCGCCCTCGGCAAGGCCGAGCGCGTCCTGGCCTTCATGCCGGCGCGGCAGGGCGCGTCGTCCTGGCCGCGCGAGGGCCCGTCACGGACGATTCTATGCGATCCCCTGGAAATGCCGTTGACAGATGCTGCCCTGGACCTGACCATTGCCGTCCATGCCCTCGAACACGTGGCCGATGCCGAGGAATTGATGCGCGAACTCTGGCGGGTCACTGCGCCCAATGGGCATCTCATCATCGTTGTGCCCCGACGTCGGGGCATCTGGGCCCAGCGCGACAATACCCCCTTCGGGCAGGGCAATCCCTATTCGGGTGGGCAATTGGAAAAGCTGCTGCGCGATCACAGTTTCGTGCCGGTCGCGTGGCGCGACGCGCTGTTTCTGCCGCCGTTCGAATCGGGTCTGATGCTGAAATCGCGGCAATTCTTCGAGCGTTTCGGGCGATTTTTTGGTCCCGCCATGAGCGGGATCATCTGCGTGCGGGCGCGCAAGGAGGCCTTCCCCGCCGTGCCGCGGCGCAAGCGCGCCGAGCGCTATGTTCGGGTGCCGGGCCTGTCGGCGGCCACGGCACGAAATTCCTGGCGTGCCCAATAGAAGTTTTGCCTTTGGCGGCTGCTTTCACTATGGTCCGCGCGGCTTTCCCGCCTGCTCAAAAGACCATCATGACCCTTCCGATCCGCCCCATTCCCCAGCCCGGCATTCTCGACATCGCGCCCTATCTGCCCGGAAAATCCGGTGCGCCGGGCAGCGCGGCCATCAAGCTGTCGGCCAATGAATCCCCGCTCGGGGCTAGTCCCAAGGCGCTGGCCGCCATGATGGAGGCCGCCGCGCATCTCGAGATCTATCCCGAGGGGTCTTCGCGGCTGTTGCGCGAGGCGCTGGGGGAGGTGCATGGCATCGATCCCGCCAGCATCGTCTGCGGCAATGGTTCGGACGACCTGCTGCATTTGCTGGCGCAGATCTATCTCGGCGAGGGCGACGAAGCAGTGATGAACCGCTTTGGGTTTTCGGTCTATCCGATCATCACCAAGGCGACGGGTGCCCGGATCGTCATGGTCGATGAGCGCGACTATCAGGCCGATATCGATGCAATATTGGCGGCGGTGAGCGCGCGCACCAAGGTGGTCTGGCTCGCCAATCCCAATAATCCAACCGGTACCTACCTTTCTGATGCCGATGTGCGGCGGCTCCATGCCGGGTTGCGTCCCGACATCCTCCTCGTCATCGACAGCGCCTATGCCGAATATGTGACGGCCGCCGACTACAATGTCGGGCTCGATCTGGTGCGCGAAGCCAGCAATGTGGTCATGGTCCGCACCTTCTCCAAAATGGGGCTGGCGGCGGTGCGGATCGGCTGGATGGTGGGGCCCGATCATGTGGTCGATGCCATCCACCGCATTCGCGGGCCGTTCAACGTCAACCTGCCGGCGCAGATGGCCGGTGCGGCGGCGGTCCAGGACGTCGAATTCACCCAGCGGCTCAAGGAGCATAATCGGTATTGGCGCGATTGGCTGACCGAGGAGCTTTCGGGAAACCATCTGCGCGTCGTGCCCAGCCAGGCCAATTTCATCATGGTGCTGTTCGAGGGCGCCGATGCGGCGGCCAGGGCGTTCACCATCCTGCTTGAGGCAGGCTATATCGTGCGCGAGATCGGGCCGTCCTATGGCATCGACAATGGCCTGCGCATCTCAATCGGCTCGGAAGAGGCGATGCGCGGGGTGGCAGCCGTGCTCAAATCCATGGATGGAACGCGATGAGCGTGCATTTTCGCAAACTGGCCCTGATCGGCATCGGGCTGATCGGCTCTTCCATCGCGCTGGCGGCACGGCGGCAGGGATTGGTCGACGTCATTTCCATCGCCACCAGACGCCAGGACACCCTGGACGAAGCCAGGCAATTGGAACTGGGCGATATTTACACGCTGGATGCCGCAGAGGCGGTACGGGGGGCCGACCTCGTCATCCTCTGCGCTCCGGTCGGTGCCTACGGCGCGTTGGCGGAAGCGATTGGACCCTCACTGGAGGCTGGAGCCATCCTCTCCGATGTGGGGTCGGTCAAGGAATATGTACACAAGATCGTTGGGCCGCATGTGCCTGACGGGGTGCGCTTCATTCCCGGTCATCCCCTGGCGGGTACCGAACATTCGGGGCCTTCGGCCGGCTTTGCCGACCTGTTCGCGGGCCGTTGGTGCGTGCTGACGCCGGCTCAGGACGTGCCGCAGGCCGATACCGACAGGCTCGTCGCCTTCTGGCAGGCCCTGGGCAGCAATGTCGAATGCATGGATGCGGCCCATCATGACATGGTCCTGGCCATTACCAGCCATGTGCCGCATCTGATCGCCTACAATATCGTGGGAACGGTGGCCGATCTGGAAGCGGATACCAAGTCCGAGGTGATCAAGTTCTCGGCCTCAGGTTTCCGCGATTTTACCCGTATCGCGGCGTCGGATCCGGTGATGTGGCGCGACGTGTTTCTGACCAATCGGGACGCGGTGCTGGAAATGCTCGGTCGTTTCAATGAGGACCTGTCCCGTCTGCAGCGAGCGGTGCGGATGGGCGACGGCCCGGCGTTGGAGGCGCTGTTCACCCGCACAAGGGCCATCCGGCGGTCCATCATCAGTGCCGGCCAGGAAACCGCGGCGCCCGATTTCGGTCGCCCGCACAAGGCCTCGCCCGCGCCGGACTTGTCGCCCCTGCGCGAACATGGCGGCGGCGACGACGCCTAGAACAGAGCCGGTATGGCGGTGATCGGCACGAGGCCGGAGGACATGCCGCCGCCGGCAAAATTGAGCTGGTTGCGGTGTCGGCCGTTTTCGGCGGGAGTACCGAGGACCAGGGTGCGCCATGGTTCTTCGATGAAGGGGCCGATGCGCTCGGCCAGTCCGAGTGAATCGATGCTGATCGATCCGGTGAGATAGCCGCTGGCGTCGAGCCTCAATTCACCATCGGCGCTGACATCGGAGGTACCATCGCTGGCTCTGAGGCCAACGAGGCGCAGGGTGCCGCCGGCCTGCTGCCAATCCGGCAGGAAGGGCACGAGGCCCCAATCGCGAATATCGTCTCTGAGGCCGGTCATTTCGGCTTCAAGCTCGGCATTGGCCGGCGCCAGCTCGATCCCGGGCGCGGCAATGCCGGCCGCGCGGGCGAAGATCGCCAGCGCCGCCCGGCCGGCTTCGGCATCGCGCCGCTCCGGAATATCGAGGACATGCGCCTCGATATGGGAGGCGCTGGCTATGAGATTGTTTCCGAACAGGGTGTCGGTCCAGGCCAGGTCGTCGCCAACCAGCGACAGCCTGGCGATGCGCCAGTTCTCGAGCCTGGCACTAGCCTCGATGCCGGTCCAGGAAATGTCCTGGCGCAGCCCGGTGAAGGCGTCAGAAATCCGTGCCGGGCCGAGGGCCGAGCCGAGGATATGATTGAGCCGATAGATCATGGCGCTGACCCGAATTGCGGGCAGTTCGATCAGGATGTCGCCTGAAAGGATTGCCGCATCGGCGCATTGGATATCGAAGCGAAAGGGAAAGCCGGCAATAGCAATGTCTTGGCAGGTCAATTGCGGCGCATTTTCGCCATCGGCCAGAGCCAGCATTTCAACTTGCTGTCGTACCTGCGCCGCCGCAAAATACCAGGCGCCGGTCCAGGCGAGAACGACGAGCAGCACGATCGTGCCCAAAATGATGATTCGCTTCTTCATATTGCCTTCTTATCCTTGGACTTGTGTCGTCAGAAGCGGGTTTTCGTGCGACCACGATTTTGCGACTGATCTCGACGTGAGAAAACGAGACAGAGGCGATGGGCGGCCGGAGCGCAATGAGACAGATTGGACGACGAATGAAGTTTGGTCATGGCACCGTTCATGCAGGGTGAAGGCGACAGTTTTTGGGTCTTTGGCTATGGCTCGCTGATCTGGAATCCGGGTTTTTCCTTTGTCAGCGCGCAACTCGGCCTGCTCCGGGGCGCGCATCGCTCGCTGTCCATCGTCTCGCATCATTATCGCGGCACGCTCGAACAGCCGGGGCTGGTATTCGGGCTGGCGCGGGGCGGCTGCTGCCGGGGAATGGTGTTCGAAATCGAGACAGCGCGCTGGCCCGACGTCGCGGCCTATCTGTATGCGCGGGAAATGGTCACTTCGGTCTATCGCGATGTGAGGCGCCCGGTGCAGCTGGCCGATGGGCGGCGCGTAGAAGCCCTTACCTACCTCATTGACGAGAAACATGAGCAATTTGCCGGTGTGTTGAGCCTCGAGGACCAGGTGGCCATGGTGCGTAAGGCGGTCGGCAGTGCGGGATCCAATGTAGATTACGTCCTCAACACCGCCCGCCATCTGGAGCAATTGGGTATTCGCGACCGGGCGCTGCTGGCTTTGGCCAGAGCGCTGGAGGCCGAGGATCAGGCGGCGTGAACCATGGCCTGGCGGGCCGGCATGCTCTCCTCGAGATCCCAGATGGTGGCGAGCCTGTCTGTGGGCGCGTCGAGCCGGAAGGCCTCGGTGGCGCAATCGAGCGCCAGACGAAAGCGGGCGCGGCTTGTGGGATCGTCAACCAGGTCACTGGCGGCGCCGACCCAGAGCACATGATTTCCCTTGGCGATGAGATAAAGATCGCTCTCATGCATGACGAAGGAGCTCAGATGTTCGCTGGCCAGCAGGTAATGGCGGCCCGAGCGGCCTTCCCAGTCCACTTTCGGCGGCACCGGCCCATGGGCGCTTCGTATGAGATCGCTAATCGCGGCCATCGCTGTCCCCCTGCTTCAGAAGAAGAACAAAAATAGAACAAATTTGAGACAAGTCAAGCAGACATTCATTGTCTAACTATATATATGGTTGTGTTCGTATTTTTGGTCAATATGTAGTGTTTTGGCGCTGGTGCAATTGCGCGATGCGCTGTTCCAGGCCCTGATCGACGGGCCGGTCCAGACCTTTTTCCAGCGCCTGACGAGCAAGATCGTCCGAAGCCGCCTCGATGGTTTGTCGCAGCGTTGCCAGAAAGACGTCCGGCGGCAAGCCGGGGGCGATGGCGGGGAGGAAGCGGGCTTTTGCCTTGCCCGGCCAGATGATGAGGCTGTTCCGGCCCCAATAGAATCCCGAATCGAGCGCAACCGGCACCACCGGCACGTTGAGTTCGCCATAAAGGCGCACAATACCCTGCCGATAATCGGGCGGCGCCAGCGGCGCCTTGCGGGTTCCTTCGGGATAGATGACGATCCGGCATCCCCGTTCGGTGGCGGCGCGGGCCTGCGCGATCATTTCGGGAATGGCCTGGGCGCCTTTTTGCCGGTCGATTTCGATGCAGTCTAGGGAATGGGCGGCCCAGCCGAAAAACGGGATCCGCATCAACTCCTTCTTGGCGATGAAGGCCGGGCGGCCGACATGGGGAAAGGTGGCAAAGATGTCCCAATCGGATTGATGCTTGGAGGCGATGATGCAGCCGCCAGGCGGAATGTTCTCGGCTCCTGCGACATCGGTGTCCATGCCGGTCAGGAAGCGCAGAATTCGCACATTTGACCAGCACCAATAGCGGGCAATGGCAAAGCCGAATTGGGTTCTGCCGGCAATGATGCCGATTGTGCCGGCGATGATGGCCAGAATCGACGTCTGACCAATGAAAACGACATAGAAAATCGCCGTGCGGATCGCCTGGATGGCGGTCTTGAATGGCATGTACTCCCCCGGGCCTTGCATTCCTGGTCTGTTTTATCGGGGCGAGCCGCGCTTGGCGAGATATTCGGTCACGATGCTTCGCTGAGATAACGTCTAACGGTGACACGGGAGGTTATCGCGGTCAGCGCGGCAATCACCGGCACCACCAGAACGATGCCGATCATGCCGTCCCAGCCGAGCACGAACTGGCCAAACAGCACCCCGACCTGGGCCGTCGCCTCGCTGGGGAGAACCCGGCCGGCCGCGGCGCCGGTCAGCGCGAAGAACAATATGGCCAACACTGTGCCCAAAAGGCCGCCCTGCAGGCCGATGGAAAGGAAACGCCCCTGGAATTCCCCGGCGATGAAGCGATTGGACGCGCCGATGAAATGCAGGACATCGACGATTTCACGGTTCGAGGCCATGGCGCCCCGGGTGGCGAAGACGATGGCCAGCACGGTGGCGACGCCGATCAGGCCGAGAACCAGCAGGCCCGAGACCACCACGGTGCCGGCCATAATGTTGAGTTGCTGCCGCCAGGCGGCATGGGTATCGAGGCTGGCGCCTTTGACCGCCTGAAGATTGCGCTGCAATTGCTCGATATCGGCATCCACCGGATCAGCCAGTTGCACAACAACGAGGCGCGGCACGGCGATGGCAGACAGATCGAGCCCGGCGCCGAGCCAGGGTTCGAGCAGCGCCTGGCTTTCCTCGAGCGTCAGGGCGCGTGCGCCGGCGACGCCCGGCGTCGATTGGGCCAGCGAGACCGCGCTGCGCAGATTGCTCTCCATCACCTCGCCCTCGACCGGGCGGATCTGGATGGTGAGTTCGCGCCCGACATCGGCGGACCAGGCGATGGCCGATTTCTGCACCAGCATCACCCCGCCCAACGTTACGGCCGAGAGAAAGGCCATGATGGTGATCAGGAGCAGCAAGGTCCGACCGGCGACGCTTTTTTCCGGGACGATGGGTGCGGCGCCGCCACGACGGAAAAGCTGGGAAAGCCCAAATTTAGTCATGGATCGACAATTCCCCCTTGTTGAGCACCATGCGGGGATAGGAGAAGCGGTCGAGCAGCGGCAATTCGTGGGTGGCCAGGATGATGGTCATGCCGAGTGTGCGGTTGAGTTCGGCGAAGAGATGGACCAGTCGGCTCGAGAGGTCGGGATCGACATTGCCGGTCGGCTCATCCGCCAGCAGGATTTTGGGGCGGGCGATCACCGCCCTGGCAATGGCGGCGCGTTGCTTTTCGCCGCCCGACAACAGGGTGGGCGAGGCATGCATACGTTCGCCCAGCCCCACCCATTCGAGCAATTCGATGACATTGGGCCGGTATTCGCTTTCCGGTTGCCCCAGAACGCGCAGCGGCAGGGCGACGTTCTCGAACGTCGTCAGATGATCGAGCAGGCGGAATTCCTGGAATACGATGCCGATATGCCGGCGCATCTGCAACAGCCGGTCCTGATCGAGATTGCCTACGTCCTGGTCGAACATGGTGACGCGACCGCGGCTCGGTTTCAAGGAAAGCAGCAAGAGGCGCAGCAGGCTGGTCTTGCCTGAGCCGGACGGGCCGGTCAGGAAATGAAATGAACCCGGCTCAATGGCAAAGGTGAGATCCTTGAGGATTTCGGGGCCATTGCCATAGCGCAGGCCCACATCGGAAAACTCGATCAAAAAGCTCTGCTCCTCATTGGTCCGGCAATGCTGCGAGGGCGAATCAGTCGCCGCCATCATAGCAGCGCTACGACCTTCTACTTCATGGCCATGGCTTTGCGCCCGACAAAGCGGCGCAATTTTGATCCCCGGCCGGTTTGAGGAGTTTTAACTCCCCGGCATTAGGGTCGGCGGCAAGCCCCCTCGAGATCAAACCGCCTGATGATCATCATCTGTCCGCATTGCCAGACCAAGTATCAGGTGACCTTCGAGGCCATCGGCTCGGCCGGTCGCAAGGTGCAATGCGCCCATTGTCATCAGGCCTGGGATCAAAGACCGGGTGCGCCGGCGCAGGACGCGTTGCCCGAACCGGACAGTTTGACCGCCGCCATGAGCGAGGATGCGCTGGATGAAGCCATGGCGAGCGAGGAAAGAAGCGCCGCCGCAAAACCCGTCCTGACCGCACGAGCACAGCCGGAGCGGGCGGCCTCGGTTCCCAATGCGGCCGAAATCAGGAAACGCCAGGCCGATTTCACCAAAAGGCGCAGCGCGATGATTTCCCGTCTGCCGCTGGCGCGGTTGCGTCGTGCAGCGCGCATCGGCGGCGTGCTGATCCTTGCCGGCCTGATCGCCGGCGCCTATTTCGGGCGCGTAATGATCGTGGAGCGCTATCCCGACCTTGCCGGGGTCTATGCCGGGATCGGCCTGGGCGTGAATGTGGTCGGACTGGACTTTTCCAATCTGGAATCGCTCAAGGCGCTGTCGGGCGGCAATGACGTCTTGATGGTTTCGGCGCAGATCGTGGGCCTGACATCCAAGCCCGTGCGGGTGCCGCCTGTCGTGGTGAGCCTGCTCGATGAAGAGGGGCGCGCCGTTTATGAATGGAGCGTGGCCACGCGCGTGCGCGACCTGATGGCGGGGGAGCGCGCAACCTTCGATACGCGCCTGTCCTTGCCGCCCAGTGAGGCGGTGCGGGTGAAGCTGAGCTTTGCGAAGGGATCCGGCTCCCAGGCCGACCATGAGAAGGGCGCAGGACGCCCGGATTGACCACCACCGGAGAATTATCGGCAATTCCCAAAAAATACCGATTCTTCCCCTGATTTTGTCCAGTTTCCGTGTTTGAAAGTGCCGTGCCACTTTTCCCGGCAACGCTCAGGAGAGAGCCAATGGCCCGCATCCTAGTCGCTGAAGATGATCCCTCTGTCCGTGCCTTCGTCGTCAGTGCCCTGACCATGAAGGGGCACGATGTCGTGGCCGAGGAGGATGGGGGACTGGCCGCCGAGACCGTGGATGTCGAGGACGGCCAGTTCGATCTGCTATTGTCGGACATCAAGATGCCGGTGATGGATGGGATCGCGCTGGCGCTGCATGTGGGCGCGCGCTATCCCGAAATGACGATCCTGTTGATGACCGGCTTTGCGGACCAGCGCGAAAGGGCGCATGGCCTGGATGCCCTGATCTATGACGTCATCGCCAAGCCGTTCACCCTGGCCGATCTATTGGCCAAGGTGGACGATGCGCTCAATGGCCGGCCCGTCGAGGTCGTCTCGCTCGGTCGGCAGGCGCTGCAATAGCTCAGAGCCAGTTGGGCAGGCTGTCGAGCGCGAGCAGTTCCGCAATGGCTTTGCGCGGCCTGATGACGTGCCAGCGGGCGCCATCGACCAGAATTTCGGGCACGAGCGGGCGCGAATTATAGGTCGATGCCATGACGGCGCCATAGGCCCCGGCGCTGATGACGGCGAGAAGATCGCCTTCCTTGACGCCGGGAATAGTACGGCCGCGCGCCAGATAGTCGCCGGTTTCGCAGACCGGACCGACGATGTCGCCGGTGATCGGCGGCAGGTTGGACTGGTTGACCAGTTCGATGTCGTGATGGGCTTCATAGAGCGTGGGGCGAATGAGATCGTTCATCGCCGCATCGACGATGATGAAATTGGCCTCGCCTTCCTTCACATATTCGACCTTGGTGACGAGGATGCCGGCATTGCCCACGAGGAGGCGACCGGGCTCGATGACCAGCGAACAGCCCAATTGGCCGACCTTGTCGCGCACTACAGCGGCGTAGGCATCGGGATGAGGCGGGGCTTCCTGGTCATGGTTATAGGGAATGCCCAGGCCGCCGCCGACATCGACATGCTCGATATGGTGGCCATCGGCGCGCAGCGCTGTCACCAGTTCGGCCATGAGGCCAAAGGCATTGCCGAAGGGTTCGAGATCGGTAATCTGGCTGCCGATATGCATGTCCACGCCCACCGCCTCGATATTGGGCAGTTCGGTGATCCGCCGATAGACCTCGCGGGCGCGCTTATAGGAAATGCCGAACTTGTTCTCGGACTTGCCAGTCGAGATCTTGGCATGGGTACGGGCATCGACATCGGGATTGATGCGCACCGAGACCCGCGCGGTCCGCCCCATGCTCGCGGCTACCATCGAGAGCCGTTCCAGCTCAGGCTCGCTTTCGATATTAAAGCATTTGATGCCGACTTCGAGGCCGCGGCGCATTTCGGCAATGGTTTTCGCGACGCCGGAAAAGACGATCATGTCCGGCTTGATGCCGGCAGCCAGCGCCCGTTCCAATTCTCCCAGCGAGACCACATCGGCCCCGCACCCTTCTTTGGCCATCAGCGTCAGGACGGCCTGATTGGAATTGGCCTTCATGGCATAGGCGACAAGGGTCGGAATGCCCTCGAAAGCCTGTTTCACCACCCTGACATGGCGGCGCAGGGTGGCGCTGGAATAGACATAGAAGGGCGTGCCGACATCGCGCGCTAGATCGTTGAGGTTGACGTCTTCGGCGAAAAGAACGCCGTCGCGCTGCTGAAAGTGATGGACCATGGTTTGGGTTCCTGCCTTGCCGCTCTCATTTGGAAACGGGTGCCCGAAGGGCGGGTGAGGGATAGTGTTCGATCTTTTCAGAACCCCTCATCCGGCGCTGTGCGCCACCTTCTCCCGCGAGGAAGAAGGGGGTCCGGTGGATGTCCTAGGCGAAGTGCGGTGAAAACGAAAGCCGGACTTATCGATCGGCTTCGTAGGCGGCTTCGATCCGCTCCGCGACGAGGTGCTGAAGCCGCCAAAGATGGGGGTCGTGAATGCCCATCTGTTCGAGGTGTCCTACCGTGGCGAAGAGATATTCAGCCATCGAGCCGCGACTGCCCGATGCGCGGGCCAGAACATCGGCGATCTGCGTTTCGCTGAGGCCCGAAACATAGCGGCCCGAATTGCGGTCGATGCAGAATGTCAGGGCCCTGATGCGATGATTCCCGCTTTGCACGCTGACCCAGCGGGGCGGAAAGGCCGAGGGCAGCCAGGCCATTTCGCGCTCGAAAAGCCTCACCAGATTGTCTTCGATGCGGTCTGGCGGCAGGCGATAGGCAACGCCCTTGCAGGCGCCGCCGCGGTCGAGCGCCAACATCAGGCCCGGATTTTCATCGCTGCCGCGCCAATTCTTGTTCCAGCCCAGGCAGAAAGCGCGGTGCCAGCCCCGGATCAGGCCGGTGCGCATCTCGACGAAATCGCAGGCCGGTTTCCAGATCAGCGAGCCATAGGCGAACAGCCAGATTTCGCCGGGGTCCTCGATCTGTTGCAGCAGACGCTCGATGGTGGCGCGGTGATCATCGAGGTCAGCCGCGTACATGCCCGCTGGTGGCGCAGGAATGTCTTCGCTGACCTGTGTGGGCTGGAGATAGGCGACATGGCGCTCGGTGAGACGCATCTGCCGCGGCTTGAGAGGCATGGGCGGGGTCCAAATCAGTTCGGGCCCCGACCATGCTAGATTTTCGCGTCTAGGATTCAAGCCCGCCATCGCCATGGGCAGGCGGCTTTTTCGTCGCGAGCGGGCGGGGCTGGTGATCCACGCCGGTAAGCGCGCTTTTCCAGCGGGCGGCCTGGGCCAGCACATTGGCCGGGGCGGTGCCGCCATAGGAGGCGCGCGCCGCCACCGAGGCTTCAACCGTCAGCACTCTATGGATGCGGCTGTCGATGCGCTGGTCGACCGCCTTGAAATCCTCGATGGTGAGCCCTTCCAGCCCGCAATTCTTTGCTTCGGCCAAGGCGACGATCTGGCCGGTAATGTGATGGGCGTCGCGGAAGGGAATATCGAGTTCGCGTACCAGCCAGTCGGCAATGTCGGTGGCGGTGGAAAAGCCGGCAGAAGCCGAGGCGCGCATCTTTTCGCGGTTGGGCGCCATGTCGGCGACCATGCCGGTCATCGCCGCCAGCGACAGCGAGAGCGCGTCGAGCGCGTCAAAAGCGACTTCCTTGTCCTCCTGCATGTCCTTGGAATAGGCGAGTGGCAGGCCCTTCATTACTACGAGCAGGGAATTGAGCGCGCCCAGGATGCGACCGATCTTGGCGCGAACCAGTTCGGCGGCGTCCGGATTGCGCTTTTGCGGCATGATCGAGGAGCCGGTCGTGAATTTGTCGCTGAGGCGGACAAACCCGAATTGCGCGCTCGACCAGATGACCATTTCCTCGGCGAAGCGCGAAAGGTGCATGGCGCAGATGGAGGCGGCGGCCAGGGTTTCGAGGATGAAGTCGCGATCGGAAACGGCATCGAGCGAATTGGCGGTGGGCCGGTCGAAGCCGAGCGCGGCGGCGGTCATGTCGCGGTCGATCGGATAGGGCGTGCCGGCCAGGGCCGCCGAGCCCAGAGGGTTCTCGTTGAGGCGCTTGCGGGCGTCGAGCAGGCGGCCGGCGTCGCGCCCCAGCATTTCGACATAGGCGAGCAGGTGATGGCCGAAGGTCACCGGCTGGGCGTTCTGCAAATGGGTGAAGCCGGGCAGGATGGTTTCGGCCTCCTCCTCGGCGCGGGTGACCAGCGCCAATTGCAGCGTCTGGATCTGGGTTACCAGATGGTCGATGCTGTCGCGGACATAGAGGCGGAAATCGGTGGCCACCTGATCATTGCGCGAGCGGGCGGTGTGCAGGCGACCGGCGGCGTCGCCGATCTTTTCGCGCAGCCGGCTTTCGACATTCATATGAATGTCCTCGAGCGCACGCGAGAATTTGAACGTACCGCCCTCGATTTCGGCGAGCACCTCGTCTAGACCGGCCAGGATGGCGTCACGGTCGGCTCGCGTCAAAATGCCCGTGGCTTCGAGCATTGTCGCATGGGCCTTCGATCCGGCAATATCCTGGCGGAACAGGCGCTGGTCGAAACCGATCGAGGCGTTGATTTCTTCCATGATGGCGTCGGGGCCGGAAGCGAACCGGCCGCCCCACATCTTGTTGCTCATCTCTAGCCTTTCGGAGAACCCATGTCGGACACAATCGCCCCCCGCAACCGGTATAGCTGGCAGCTTCCTGTGGTCATCGGGGTGGCTGGTTTGGGCGTAGCTATAGCGGCGTGGTTTTATCTGGGCAATGCCGCAGAGGCGAGCTCGTGCCCGGTACAGTCCATGCCGGCCCAGGTGATCGATGCCGCCGCCAAGGGCGAGCTTGCCGCGCTCAACGGCACGGGAGAAGGCCGCGGCTATGCCGACATGGCGTTCAAGGACGCGTCTGGCAAGGAGATGACCATAGCCGATTTCGCCGGCAAGGCATTGCTGGTCAATTTCTGGGCCAGCTGGTGCGTGCCCTGCCGAGAAGAAATGCCGGCGCTCGACGCCATTGCCACCCAGTATAATTCCGAGCGCTTCATGGTGCTGCCGATCAATCTCGACATCGGTGCGGGCGGGCTGGAAAAAGCGCAGAGCTTTCTCAGTGACGGGCAGTTCCAGAACCTGCCGCTTTATGCCGACAACAGCTTTGCCGCCTTCGAGCGCCTGAAGCGGGAGGCAGTGGCCGTGGGCCTGCCGGCGACGCTTCTGCTCGACCCCGAAGGGTGCGAATTGGCAGTATTGCAGGGACCGGCTGAATGGCACAGCGATGACGGCAAGGCCGTGGTGGAAGCGCTGATTGGGCTCAGGGGTTAGATCAAAAGGTCTATTTCAGCGCCATTGGCGGGATGAGCGAGGGCCGCTTCGGAAGCCTGATCGCTTTCCTCCTTGCCGGCCTGGGCGCTCGCTAATTGCAGGCGCAATTGCGCCACCTTGGCCAATTGCGTGGTGAGGGACGCACCCTCATTGTGGGCGATGCGGTTGATCATGACCGCTGGACCGATGCCGATTGGATTGGTCATCGCAGCATGTCCGTCAAGCCAGCTTGTCGATTTTGAGCCCTTGACCGGGCGGCGGCGCGCTGAGGGCGGTCTGCATGAGGGTTTCGAGCAGTTCGGTCTGCATCTCATGGGCCTTCTTGACGATGGCGACCTGCAGGGAATTGCTGGTCGCGGCGGTGCGCGCGGTCAGCATCTGCATGGAGAGATCGATATCCAAAGCCCCGGCCTTTCCTGGCTCAATGGCTTCAGTTTATGGCCGGGATGTAAACAAAACCTTCCCCGGACCGGCAAACTTTCGGCAAAAGCCCCGCACCGCGCGCGGTCGGTCTGGATCAATCGGGCTTGTCGAGGTCGCCATAATTGCCCGGCACCCACAAGACATCCCTGGCGCCGTTGTCATTGGTGACGCGGCCCAGAACGAAGAACAGGTCCGAGAGCCGATTGAGATAGCGCAGGGTTTCGGGGCTGGTCTCGGGCTCGGCCTCGATCAGCGCCGATGCCAGCCGTTCGGCGCGGCGGGTGATGGTGCGGGCGATATGGAGGGCCGTGGAAAGGGGCGTGCCACCAGGCAGGATGAAGCTTCTCAGCGGGTCGAGCGCGGCATTGAAGCGATCGATCTGCTGTTCCAGCCAATCGGTCTGCACCGGCCTAATGCGCAGGCTCGGAAAGTCCGCATCAGGTGAATCGGCGCCGGGCGTGGCGAGGTCGGAGCCGACATCGAAGAGGTCGTTCTGGATGCGGGCGAGAACGGCGTCGATCTCGGGCAGGGCAGCGCTGGCCAGCCGAGCATTGCCGACAAAGGCATTGGCTTCCTCGATCGTGCCATAGGCTTCGATGCGCAGGTCGTGCTTGGAGCGGCGGGGGCCACGCACCAGGCCGGTCGTGCCCTTGTCGCCGGTCCTTGTATAGATCTTGTTGATCTTGACCATGTTTTCCTCAGCCGGGCCGGTTGCCGCCGAACAGGAACAGCGCGCCCAAAAGCAGGACGAGCGCCACGGCCTGGCCGATGACGCGCAGCCGCATAAGGCGCTGGCTGGTATTGCCCGGCCCGCCCTTGAGCATGTTCCACAGCCCCATGCCAAGGACGATGACGACGAAGAGCAGGGCGAGGCCGATGCCGATATTGAGAAGCGTTTCCATGTCAGCCTTAACGGGTGAGCGATGCGGTCGGTTCACTTAAATAGAATGGGTTTGGCCCGCCGCCAATGCGTCATAGATGGCACGAATGGGCGACAAGAGAAACACTTGCTTGCGTTCCTTCAGCCCGTTCATTGCCTCAATGAAAGCCGACAGCGCGCCTGACGTCATCGGGCGTCCAACCCTCGGCGCGCAAGTCGCGTAAACTCGGCGATTTCCGGGATTTTGACAGCTTTTCTCCGGCATTATCCAACACCAGACGGTGGAAGTGGTAACAGACTGTTGACGTCGCGAGCAGCATCTGGAGCAGGACATGGATGTCGGTCGCCGCTTCGAGATCCTTGCCCCTGGTCACGTGGGTGATGCCCTGGGCGGCGTCATCGACGACGACGCTGAGATGGTAGGAGGTGGGAGTGTCCTTGCGCTGCAGAACCACGTCGCCCCAGCGCTCGGGACGGGCATAGCGGATCTGCGGCCGGTCGAGAATGCTGGGGCCGACAAGGGTGAAGGTGAGCAGGCCGGTGCGCGCCATGGCCGCCTGGCTGTCGAGGCGGAACTGGACCTTGTCGCCGCGTTCCAGCTTTTCGATGCGCTCGGCATTGGAGAGGTGGCGGCAGGTGCCGGCATAGAGCGGGGCGCCGTCGGGATCGGTCCCGATGGCTTTTTCGGCGATTTCGGTGCGGGTGCAGAAACAGGGATAGAGCAGGTCCATGTCCCGGAGGCGATTGGCCGCTTCGGCATAAAGCTCGAACCGCTCGGACTGGACCAGAACCGGTTCCGGCCAGGAAAGGCCAAGCCAAGCGAGGTCTTCGAAAATGGCGGCGGTAAATTCGGGTTTACAGCGCTCGCGGTCGATGTCCTCTATGCGTAGATAAGCCGTGCCGCCGAGTTTTTGCGCGGCGTCCCAGGTCAGCAGCGCCGAGAGTGCGTGCCCGAGATGGAGCAATCCGTTGGGGGAGGGGGCGAAGCGGAGGCGGGGCTGGGACATGACCGATCTGGAGCTGGGTTTGAGCGCACATACCATTCTCGCGGGAGAAACGACACCAAGGATCGATACGCCGGAAGGCATTGCCTGGCATCTCGATGCGCTGACCGCCATGGTTCCGGCGCTGGTTCCGATGCGGGACATGGCGGGTGTAGTGCTGCCGCGGGTTAATCCCAGACATTTTGCCGGCATGGCCAAGGTGGTCTGCGGGCAGCAATTGTCGGTGCAGAGCGCGGCGGCAATCTGGTCGCGCTTCGAAAGCCTGCCGGGCGCCCTGTTGCCGGAAAGCTATCTCGCGCTCAGCGAGGACCTCGTGCGTGGCACCGGGTTTTCGCGCAGCAAATTTTTGACCTTGCGGGCGGTGGCCGAAGCCGAGCTTGCCGGGGAACTGGACTTTGCCGAGGTCGATGGCATGCCCGCGGAAGCCGCCATTGCCCGGTTGGTGGCTTTGCGGGGAATCGGACCTTGGACGGCGGAGGTCTATCTGCTGTTCTGCGCCGGCCATCCTGATATTTTCCCCGCCGGCGATCTGGCCCTGCTCAAGGCGGCGCATCTGGGGCTCGGCCTTGACGCGCGGCCGAGCATCAAGGAGATGATCGGCCTAGCCCAGGAATGGTCGCCGCACCGCTCGGTGGCGGCATTGCTGTTCTGGCGCTATTTCGCCGCGCACAAGCAAAGAGAAGCGAGCCTATTATGATTGCATTGTCCGGCCCCATGCTGGCCCCCGCAAATGGCGGCGATCCCGATTGCGCCGTGGTGCTGCTGCATGGCTATGGCAGTGACGGCAATGATCTCATCGCGCTGGCGCCGCATTGGCAGGACCAGCTTCCCGGGGCGCTGTTCGTCGCCCCCAATGCGCCCGAGGCCCTGGGCATGGGGGGATTTCAATGGTTCGCCATCGACTGGACGGGCGACCGGCTGGCCAGCCGGCAGACTGGCGTGACCCATGCCAGGCCGGTCCTGGTGGATTTCCTCAATGCGCTCTGGGGGCAGACCGGCATCGCTCCGGCGCGCACCATCCTCGCCGGGTTCAGCCAGGGCGCGATGATGGCCCTGCATGTGGGCGCGTCGCTCCCAAGGGACCAGCAATTGGCGGGCGTGATCGGGTTTTCCGGGGCCTTCCTGCCGCCCGACAATTTTGGCGGACCGGAGCTGGCACAACCCCCTGTCTGCCTCGTCCATGGCGATATGGATGACGTGGTCGATCCCCGGCACAGCGCCGAGGCGGCTTCCGTGCTGCGCCAAGGCGGGTTCGCGGTGACCTATCACGTGAGCCGGGGCGTCGGGCACGGCATCGCGCCGGACGGGCTGGACTTCGCCACGGACTTCATTGCCGGTCTCACGCAAAAATAAGCTCTTTTCGCCCGCTTCACACGCTCGACACAAAGGGCTTATTATAAAGGGGCTATGGACTTACGCGATTCCCGTATCGGGAGACTCAAGTGACCATCCATGTGTCGCCTGAGACCTGTCCCGCTTTGGTGTTGAACGCCGATTTTCGGCCGCTCAGCTATTACCCGCTGTCATTATGGTCGTGGCAGGATGCCATCAAGGCCGTATGCCTCGAGCGGGTCAATGTGGTCTCGGAATATGAGACGGTAATCCATTCTCCCAGCTTCGAGATGCGGCTGCCCAGCGTGGTCTCGCTCAAGGATTATGTGAAGCCGGCGCGCCATCCCGCCTTTACCCGCTTCAACGTCTTCCTGCGCGACCGCTTCCAGTGCCAATATTGCGGCAGCACCCATGATCTGACCTTCGACCACGTCATTCCCCGCTCGATGGGCGGCACGACGACCTGGCAGAATATCGTGGCCGCCTGCGCGCCATGCAATCTGCGTAAGGCCAATCGATTGCCCAGCGAAATCAGGATGTTCCCCCGGCAGGCGCCTTATGCGCCCAGCGTCTATGACCTGCACAATAATGGCCGGGCCTTCCCGCCCAACCATCTGCACCAGAGCTGGCTCGATTATCTCTATTGGGACATCGAGCTGGAGCCTTAGGTTTTTGCGGATATAGCGAGGCCGGCGAGTTCGGCCCTTCAGGGATGAGGGTGGGCTGGCGCACGGGCAAGGTGCCCATTGCCGGCCCACGCCGCCATGAGATGGATTGCCGGGGCACGCCCGGCAATGACGGGATGGCAGGACGGGTCCAAGCGCCGTGTTTTTTTCGCGTTCAGAGTCCGGCGACGACCGTATCCAGCTTGCCCAGAAAACCCTTCCAGCCGGCATGGGCGCCGCCATAGGCCTGTTTCTGGTCGGGGCGGAAGCCGGATTGTTCGACGCGCAGATGGGTGCCGGTGGCCGTGGGGGTCAGGGTGAAGGTGACGGTGCTGGCCAGCGCATAGGCCGGATCGTCATTGGCAAAGTTCCAGCTATAGGACAGGTTCTGCTCCGGCGCGATGGCGAGCACTTCGCCATCGATTACGCCGCCCCATTCGCCGCGCAACTGGAATTTGTGGCCCAGGGAGAGCGCGAAATCGTTCTGCATCAGCCATTCGGCGATGAGATGGGGCTGGGTGAGGGCGCGCCAGAGTTTTTCGGGCGCATGGGCGAAATCGCGTTCGATGGTGACTTTGCGGAGGTTTTCGTCGGTCATTTGGCTTTCCCTGTTTCATTGAGCGCGATGGCGGCGCGGATCAGCGCGACAAAGGCTTTGGCGTCGAATGTCTCGCCTTCGCGAAAATCGATGGCCCGACGGGCATTGCCTTCGAGGCTGGAATTGAAGAGCCCTTTGGGGTCCGCCAGAGCGGCGCCCTTGGGAAAGGTGGTCTTTATCGCCGCCTTATAGGCTTCGCCGGTGCAGATGATGCCGTTGAGTGACCAGACCGGCTGGTTCCACTTGAATTCCTCGACGATCCCCGGATCGGCCGAGAGGATGAGCGAGCGGATATGGGCCAGTGTCTCGCCGCGCCAGGAGCCGAGTTCGGCGATGCGCTGGTCGATCATGGCGGGCGCCTGGGACTGGTCGAGATGGGCGGTGGCCTTGGGCATTCGGCTTCCTCACATTTTCTCGCCGGGCAACAGGCTGGCTTGCCTGACCCAATCGGCGAGACGGGTTTCGAACTCATCGCCCTCGCAGATATTGAGATGGCGTATGGCGGGATATTTGGACTTCCCCTCCGGCGCAGGGACCAGCGAGGCACCGGCAAAGAAGGTGATTTTGACATATTTGTCGAAGCAATGGACGTTGAGAAACCAGACGTCCTTCTCCATGCCGTAAAAGGGCGAGTTCCATTTCACCGCCTTTTCGACGCCGGGAATCTCGCGGGAAATGACGGCGTCGATCGTCTCGCCGATCCCGCGCTTCCAGCCGGGCATGGCGGCGATATAGGCGTCGATGGGGCCCTGGCCATAGCCCTTGGCGATCTGCGGATTGCCGCCCGAGAGCAAGGTGACGAATTTGTCGGTCACTGATCCATCCTCGTCAGCAAATGCTCGAGCGCGTCCATGCGCTTCTCCCAGAAGGCACTCATTTCGGCGCTCCAGTTCGTGAGCGGGGCGAGCGCGGCGGGAATGGCGCGGTAATGGGTCTGGCGGCCAGCGGGACGATCGGCAACGAGGCCCGCCTGTTTCAACACCCCCAGATGTTTGGAGACCACCGGCTGGGACACGCCCGCCCCGGCGGTGAGGGCAGCGACGGTGCGCTCGCCGTCCCGGCACAGGCGCTCGAAAATGGCGCGGCGCGTCGGGTCGGCCAGGGCGCGGAACAGGGGATCGGCTTGGGGCTGCATGGGACTTGATCCATAGCTGTTGAGCTATGGATTGATTTATAGCCATGGGGCTATGAATGAGTCAAGCGCGGCGCTGCGACAGGGCGAGGTGCTGGAGGAGGATGATGGTCTTGGCGTCGATGATCTGCCCGCTGCCGATCATTGCGAGGGCCTCGGCAAGGGGCAGTTCGACCAGCTCGATCTCCTCGCCCTCCTCGGCGACGCCGCCGCCGGAATGGCGCAATGTGGACTGGTCGTAATGGCCGACAAAGAGGCTGACCTTTTCGCTGAGGGAACCGGGACTGGCATAGCAATCGCAGACATGGGCGATGTTCCGGGGGGCGTGGCCGGTTTCCTCCAAAGCCTCGCGGGCGGCGGCGCTGGCCGGATCATCCCCATCCAACAGGCCGGCGCAGGCTTCGAGCAGGTCGGGGTCGTCGCCATTGAGCTGGGCCGGCAGGCGGAACTGGCGCACCAGCAGGACGGTCCGGCGCGTGGGATCAAAGAGCAGGATCGCGGCGGCATTGCCGTGATCGTAAATCTCGCGCTCGAGACGCTGGACCCGGCCGTCACGACGCCGATAATCGAGCGTGACATTGGTGAGCGTGCCCCAATTGCGCGCCAGGATCCGGGTGTCGATAATGGTGATGCGTTCGGTCATGGCGGCCTCCAGGTCCGGCCAGGAACCGGCTGGCCGGAGAGCGGGTTTGGGCTTCTCGAAGTGCTCTTAGCGCGCTCGGGGGCCATGGGATAGGTCGGACGCCGATCCGGCGTCCCGTTTCCGGTGCAATCGCGCAAGATCCGTTCGGCCCGAACAGATGGCGTGGCATGGGAAGGCCAGCTTCCGATGCGCCCCGAGGCGGCAAGCCGGGTGAGGAATGAGGAAATCCCACTCGCCCTCCGAACAGGCTGTGCGCCAAGCGAACAAAGTGCGGCTTGCGCCGAAAGTTGCATGTTCTTGCCTCTTAGGGGCTTTGATTTCGTAAGGATTGGGCGCTAGAAACTCGAACCATTCCAAACTGGACGGGTATTTTGCCCTGTCCGCCGCCCCCTGGATTGCCCCATGTCAGTCAGAGCCCGACCCACTTCCCCGCATTTGCAGATCTACCGCTGGACCATCACCATGGCCATGTCGATCATCCACCGCGCCACCGGCATCGCCAATTATGCCGGCATGGCGCTGTTCGTGATCTGGCTAGTGGCCGCCGCGATGGGTCAGGAGACCCTCAATGCGGTCAATTTCGTCTATGGCTCCTGGTTCGGGCAATTGGTGCTGTTCGGCTTCACCTGGAGCCTGGTGCATCACATGCTGGGCGGCCTGCGGCACTGGGTCTGGGATTTCACGGTGATGATGGAGCCGGGGCAGCGCGAGGCGCTGGCCTGGGCGACGATCATCGCATCGGTGATCATCACCTTGCTGATCTGGACAATTTTCGTGTGGGTGGCCTGAGATGAACGCGACCAAGAATCCTATCGCCGATCCGCGCGCCCGCTATGGCAATGGCCCGGCCTCGACGCGCCATTTCATCACCCAGCGCCTCAGCGGGCTGATCAATATCGCCTTTCTGGGCCTGTTGCTGTTTCTGGTGGTCCGGCTCGGCGGCCAGGATCGCGCCGACCTCGTCGGGGTGATCGGCAGTTTTTGGATCGGGTTGCCGCTCATGGTGCTCATCGCCATCGTGGCCATCCATATGCGCAATGGCATGCGCGACGTGCTGGAGGACTATGTCGGTGGCCGGATGTATCGGCTGACCATGGGGCTCAACAGCTTCTTCTGTCTTTGCGTCGCACTGGCCGGCATCGCCGCCGTCGGCAAAATCGTCTTCTGGGGTTAAGCGCCATGGCCAATTACGAACTGATCGACCACGAATTCGACGTGGTAGTGGTGGGCGCCGGCGGCGCGGGTCTGCGCGCGACCCTGGGCATGGCCGAGCAGGGCTTCAACACCGCCTGCATCACCAAGGTCTTTCCCACCCGCTCCCATACGGTGGCGGCGCAGGGCGGCATTGCCGCTTCCCTGCAGAATATGGGTCCCGACAGCTGGCAATGGCACATGTACGACACCGTCAAGGGGTCGGACTGGCTGGGCGACAACGACGCCATGGAATATCTGGCGCGCGAGGCCCCTGCGGCCATCTATGAGCTGGAGCATTACGGCGTGCCGTTCTCCCGCACCCAGGACGGCAAGATCTATCAGCGGCCCTTTGGCGGTCACATGACCGAGTTCGGCGATGGCCCGCCGGTGCAGCGCACCTGCGCCGCCGCCGACCGCACCGGCCACGCCATCCTGCACACGCTCTATGGCCAGTCGGTCAAGAACGATGCGCAATTCTTCATCGAATATTTCGCCCTCGACCTGATCATGGGCGAGAATGGCGAGTGCCAGGGCGTTATCGCCTGGAAGCTCGACGATGGTACGCTGCACCGTTTCCGCGCCAAGCTGGTGGTGCT
The DNA here is from genome assembly GCF_015158295.1 of Devosia faecipullorum. Taxonomy (GTDB): domain Bacteria; phylum Pseudomonadota; class Alphaproteobacteria; order Rhizobiales; family Devosiaceae; genus Devosia; species Devosia faecipullorum. The sequence continues at coordinate 205,944 of NZ_JACDXV010000002.1, forward strand.
GGCGACCGGCGGCTATGGCCGGTCCTATTTCTCGGCCACTTCGGCCCATACCTGTACCGGCGACGGCAATGGCATGGTGGCGCGGGCCGGATTGCCGCTCCAGGACATGGAATTCGTGCAATTCCATCCGACCGGCATTTATGGCGCCGGCGTGCTGATCACCGAGGGCGCGCGCGGCGAGGGCGGGTACCTGACCAATTCGGAAGGCGAGCGCTTCATGGAGCGCTATGCCCCCAATGCCAAGGACCTCGCCAGCCGCGACGTGGTCAGCCGCTGCATGACGCTGGAAATCCGCGAGGGGCGGGGCGTCGGTCCCAAGAAGGACCATATCTATCTGCACCTCGATCATCTCGATCCCAAAGTGCTGCATGAGCGCCTGCCGGGCATTACCGAAAGCGCCAAAATCTTCGCCGGTGTCGATTTGACCCGCGAGCCGATCCCGGTCCTGCCGACGGTGCACTACAATATGGGCGGCATTCCCGCCAATTATCACGGCGAAGTGCTGAACCCGACCGCCGACGATCCCAACCGCATCGTGCCCGGCCTGATGGCCGTGGGCGAAGCGGCCTGTGCCTCGGTGCATGGCGCCAACCGCCTGGGCTCGAACTCGCTGACCGACCTCGTGGTCTTCGGTCGCGCTGCGGCGCTGCGGGCCGGCAAGGTCGTCGACAAGAGCACGCCGGTGCCGGGCATCAACAAGGCGCAGGACGACAAGATCCTGGCGCGCTTCGATCGCCTCCGCAACGCCAATGGCAGCCAGCCGACTGCAAGATTGCGCGACGAGATGCAACACACCATGCAGGCCGATGCTGCCGTGTTCCGCACCGATGCCTCGCTCAAGCAGGGCGTCAAGGCGATGAGCGAGATCTATGCGCGTCTGCCGGACGTCAAGGTTTCGGACCGCTCGCTGATCTGGAATTCGGATCTGGTGGAAACGCTCGAACTGGAAAACCTCATGACCTCGGCCATCGCCACGGTGGTGAGCGCCGAGGCGCGGCACGAAAGCCGGGGCGCCCATGCGCATGAGGATTATCCCAATCGCGACGACGTGGAATGGCGCAAGCACACGCTGGCCCATGTGAACGTGGAAACCGGCGCGGTCACGCTCGGCTATAGGCCGGTGATCACCGAGCCGCTGACGCCGCAGGATCAGGGCGGCATCGATCTCAACAAGATCGCACCCAAGGCGAGGGTCTATTGATGAACAGGATCATTCTCTCACTGGCCCTGATGCTGGCCGCGGCGTCCGCCATGGCGGCGCCGAGTTCGGCGCAGAAGGACGAATTCTATTCGGTCTGCGTGGGTATTTCGCAAAATGCCGAACTCTGCCGCTGCAAGGCGGATGCGGCGATGACGCTGATCGATGAGCGCTTCATGGGTGTGGTGATCGCCTCGATGAAGGGCGGTTCGCCCGCAGCGGCCGATTATCAGGCCTACAATGCCTATGTCGCCAGATCGAACCAGATCTGCAAGCCGAATTACTAGGCGGCCCCAAGACCTCAAGATGGATCCCGGCCTGCGCCGGGATGACATCGGAGATGTGAAGACCTTTCGGACGACCCCAAGCGTCCCGCTAGAAGGAATGAAAAATGGCCGAACTGACGCTTCGCAAGGCCGACCAGCCGCAAAAGGGCAAGACCTGGCCCAAGCCGTCCGGGGCGACGCGCCTCCGCGAATTCCATATCTATCGCTATGATCCCGACAGCGCCGACAATCCGCGCATCGACACCTATTTTGTCGATCTCGACCATTGCGGGCCGATGATCCTGGATGCGCTGCTCTATATCAAGAACAATACCGATCCGACGCTGACCCTGCGCCGCTCCTGCCGCGAGGGCATTTGCGGCTCGTGCTCGATGAATATCAATGGGCTCAATACCCTCGCCTGCACCAAGGGCATGGACGATTCATCGGGCCCCATCAAGATCTATCCGCTGCCGCATATGCCGGTGGTCAAGGATCTGGTGCCCGACCTCACCAATTTCTACGCCCAGCACCGCGCCATCGAGCCCTGGCTCAAGACCACGTCGCCGACGCCGGAAAAGGAATGGACGCAATCGGTGGAGAACCGGGCCAAGCTGGACGGGCTCTATGAGTGCATCCTGTGCGCCTGCTGCTCGACCTCCTGCCCGTCCTATTGGTGGAATGGCGAGAAATATCTCGGCCCGGCGGCGCTGTTGCAGGCCTATCGCTGGCTGATCGACAGCCGCGACGAGACCACCAATGAACGCCTCGACAATCTCGAAGACCCGTTCAAGCTCTATCGCTGCCACACGATCATGAATTGCTCGCAGGCCTGCCCCAAGGGGCTGAACCCGGCCAAGGCCATCGCGCAGATCAAGAAGATGATGGTGGAGCGCAAGGTCGCGGCCTGAGCCGAATTAGGCCGTCAAGGCCGCTCCTCTGCGGAGCGGTCTGGGGATGCTGAAGACAAAAAACGGCGGGTTCGAGCCCGCCGTTTTCGTATTTCAATGCCCTTTATGGGCTCAGCTTTCCCCGTCGCGCAGCGTGATCGTGCCGGCTTCGAAGGCGGCACTGCAATCGTCAGCGTCGGCCTGCCGGTCGCTTTCGAGCAGCGTATAATCGGCGCCCGGCCCTTCAAAGCGCGGGTCGTCGCATTGATTGTCGCGGGCATAGGGCGAGGAATTGTCGCCAAAATCGATGTCCGAGCCGTCATAAGGCGCGCCCAGGACATAATCGGGCTGATAGACCGGGCGGATCGAAACGTCCCCCTCTTCCTCGAGCGCGCGGCAATCGCTGGCGTCGGCGGCAATGTCTTCGCGGTCGAGCTTCTTTGCCATGCCGGGACCGGTAAAGCGCATATCGTCGCATTGCCCGTCATTGGACCAGCGGGAGCTGTCATCGCCGTAGTTGAAGCCGCCTGCCACGCCGTTCAGCGTGCGCAATGTTATGGTTCCGGCGATGAAGGCAGAGCGGCAATCGCTGGCGTCGCCCAGGCGATTGGCGTCATAGGGGTCGGAATAGGCGCCGGGTCCGACGAAATCGGGGTCATCGCATTGACCGTCATGGGGCCATTCACCGCTATCGTCGCCGAAATCGATGCGATTGGCGAGAATTGCCATGCTGGCCAGGGCGGCGGAGGCATTGGCGGGAACGTCGTCATCGGCCAATATGATGGAACCGTCCTCGAAGGCATTGCGGCAATCGCTGGCGTCGCGCAGGCGATTGTCGTCGCTGAGGCTGCCTGCCATGCCGGTACCGACAAAGCGGGGGTCGTCGCATTCCTGGTCGTTCGCCCATTCGGAGCTGTCATCGCCGAAATCAAGCCCGGCGCTCTGCTCGCCATCCGTTGCCAGCGTGATCGCGCCATCCTCGAAGGCGGCGCGGCAATCGCTGGCATCGCGGGCGATATCGATGTCTTCCAGCTCGATGGCCATGCCCGACCCGGCGAAACGGGGGTCGTCGCATTCGCCATCATTGGCCCATTCACCGCTGTCGTCGCCGAAATCGATCTCCGTGGCTTCCGGCTCACGGCCCGCTTCAGGCGCGGCGGCGGATGTCGCGGCGAGCGCAATGCGGCCAGCTTCGAAAGCGGCGCGGCAATCGCTGGCGTCCCGGCCAAGATCGATGTCTTCCAGCTCGACCGCCATGCCTGCGCCCTCAAAGCGGGGGTCGTCGCATTCCCCGTCATTGGCCCATTCGGAGCTGTCGTCGCCGAAGTCGATTTCGGCATTGGCCTGGGCCAGGGCGGGAACGGAAAGGCCGGACAGCAAAGCCAAAGCCAGGACTGCGCCGCCCAGACGCCTGTTCTTGATGTGCATGGATCATCCCTCCTGATTGACGCGAGCATGCCCGTTCCCGAGGCGACTACCAAGTCCCGTTCGGCGCCGCTATCGGTTTCCGGCATTGCCGGTACGGCCCATTAATGGCGGCAAGGAGGCATGCCTGCCTGTTCTGCCATGCCTACCGGTTTGGCTCCAGATGTTTCGTGATCCAGCTCCTTGCTTCGTCGCGATTGCGAACCGCAAAGCGGTTTCCACTTTTGCCGGAAAGGCTTTAGCCGGCGCTGGCCCGGCCCCGGCTCTCGATCCGTGCAAAGAGCCAGGACCCGAAGAGGACGAGGGTGGTGCCGATGGCGTGGAAGAGGGTGAAGTCCTCGCCCAGAATGAGCACCGCCAGCACGATGGTGATGATGGGGCCGAACGAGGCGGTGGCGGAGGTGGCGCGCGCCCCGATCCGGGTGATGCCGGCATTGAGCAGGAAGGAGGGCAGGACGGTGCCGAAAATGCCCAGCATCAGGCCGAGGAACCAGATATAGGGGGTGAATTGGGCATAGGTGGCGGGACCATCGACCACAAGGCTCTGGCAGATCGCCAGGAAAGCGGCGGTGGACATGCCGATACAGGTGAACAGGCCCGAACCGATGATCAGCATCTGGACGCGGGCGAGATGCTGGTAAAAGGCAAAAGTCAGCGCCGAGCCGAGGACCAGGATTGTGCCGAGCAGCAAGCCGTCGGGCTGCACCGCCAGGTTCCAGGCGAAGATGACCATCAGCCCGCCATAGCTGATGAGCATGGGCGCCAGCAATTTCCAGTTCATCCTGTCGCCGAAGAACCAGACGCCGAACAGCAGCACGAAAAATGGATAGGTGAACAGGACCAGCCGCTCATATTGCGCGGAGACGAAGGCGAGGCCGGCGAAATCGAGATAGCTGGAAATGTAATAGCCCAATATGCCCACCGCCATGGAGGCGAGGACGCGGCGTGGCGTCAGCAAGGACCGCAGCGCCGGATTGCGGCGCAACAGGCTCACCAGAATGATGAGATAGACCGGCAGCGCCACCAGCATGCGCAGCGCCAGGGTCGCCTCGGTCGAGACGCCCTGGGCAAAGGCGAGCTTGATGAAAATGCCCTTGGTGGAGAAAAGGGCCGCCCCGCCAATGGCGAAGCCATAGCCGACCATGTCGATGGCGGGCGGATGGGACTGGATGTTCGGGGCGGTCATGGCTGTCTTCTGTTTCGCGCCAGCAATAAAGGCTCCGGCCATGGGCTCAAAGGCCAAAGCGGGCAAATGCGTCCAGCGGCAAATTATCCGCGCGGATGAGCCTTGGCATAGCTGTCGAGGAGGCGCTCGGTATCGACGGCGGTATAGATCTGGGTGGTGGAGAGGCTGGCATGGCCGAGCAATTCCTGGATGGAGCGCAGATCGCCGCCCTTGCCCAAAAGATGGGTGGCGAAGGAATGGCGCAGGGCATGGGGCGTGGCGGAGGGCGGCAGGCCAAGGGCCGAACGCAGCGCCTCCATGCGCTTCTGGATGAGGCGCGGCGACAATACGCCGCCGCGCAGGCCGCGAAACAGCGGCTCCTCGGGCCAGAGCTTGAAGGGAACGAGGCCGAGATAGGTGTCGATGGCCTGGCGCACCGGGGCGATGAGCGGCACGATACGCACCCTGCCGCCCTTGCCGGTGACGCGCAAAATATCGGCTTCTAGATCGGTACGGGTGACGGCAAGGGCTTCAGAAATGCGCAGGCCGGCGCCATAGCAGAGGGAGAGGACCGCCATGTCGCGGGCGGCGATCCAGGGCCGTTCTTCCATGGCGTCTGTGGCCACTATGGCGTCTTTGGCCTCGGATATGGTCAGCGCCTTGGGCAGGGCGCGCGGAATTTTGGGGGTGCGGATGACATTGAGCGCCTCGCTGGTCAGCGTGCCCTCGCGCTCGAGAAAGCCGAAAAAACTCTTGAGCGCCGACAATATCCGGGCCAGCGAGCGCGAGCCCAGGCTTTCGCTGCGCCGCTGCGCCATGAAGGCGCGAATATCGGCGCCGCGCAATTCCCGCAAGGATTGCAGCCCGACCGTGCCGCCCATATGGCCGGCAAGAAAGCTCATGAACTGGCCGAGGTCGCGGCCATAGGCTTCGAGCGTCTTGGGGGCGAGGCGTTTCACCGCGCCCAGATCGCGCAGCCAGGCGGAAATGCGTTCGCGCACGAAGTCGTCGGTGGCAAAGGCGCTGTCGGTCATGAGGCCAGTCTGATCCTTGCGGGTAAAGCCGCTGTTAAGCGGCGCGCCTTGCGCACAGTTTCGCGCGTGGGAGTAGCCGAATCGCGGCGCTTTCCTATCTAAAGGCAAAAGAGAACGGAACGCGCACAAATGTTCGACGCCGGTGACATCGTGGCAGTGATGGTGGGGGTGGCCGTGGACGGCCCCTATTCCTATCGCGTGCCCGAGGGCATGGCGGTCGAGCGCGGCTCGATCGTCGCGGTGCCGCTGGGGCCGCGGCTGGTTCTGGGGGTGGTCTGGGGCGCGCCCAGGGATAACATCGCCCATAACAGGCTGCGCGATCTGTCCCTGGCCTATGACGTGCCGGCTTTGTCGGAAGAATTGCTCAAACTGGTGGAATGGGTGGCGCGCTATACTTTGGCGGCGCCGGGCCAGGTATTGCGCGGCGTCTTGCGTTCGCCCGAGGCGCTGGACGCCCCCAAGCCGGTCATCGCCTATCGACGCACAGGGCATGAGCCGGAAAAGCTTACCTCGGCGCGGCTGCGGGTGCTCGACTGCCTGATGGACGACATGGCCTGGCCGAGGCCGGCGCTGATCGGGGCGGCGGGCGTCTCGGTCTCGGTGATCGAGGGGCTGGAGCGGGCCGGGGCGGTGGAAAAGCTGCAGACCCCGCCCCCGCCCGTCGTGTTGCCGCCCGATCCCGATGACCGGCCGGCGCAGCTCAATGCGGAGCAGCAGCAGGCGCTGGACCGCATCCTGGCGCTGGATGTCGGTGCTTTCGGCGTCGCCCTGCTCGATGGCGTCACCGGGGGCGGCAAGACCGAAGTGTTCTTCGAAGCGGTGGCCGATACGCTGCGGGCCGGGCGGCAGGCGCTGATCCTCTTGCCCGAAATCGCCCTCACCAACACGTTCATCGACCGCTTCACCAAAAGATTTGGGGCGCGGCCGGCCGAATGGCATTCCGACATGACCCCTGCCCAACGGGCCAAGGTGTGGCGCGGGGTGCTGGACGGCTCGGTGCGGGCCTTGGTGGGCGCGCGCTCGGCCCTTTTCCTGCCCTTTCGCGAACTGGGCCTGCTCGTGCTCGATGAGGAGCATGACGGGGCCTATAAGCAGTCGGAGGGTTTCACCTATCACGCTCGTGACATGGCCATCGTGCGCGCCAATCTCGCCGGGGCGCGGGTGATCCTCTCGTCGGCCACACCCTCGGTCGAATCGCGCAACAACGCCAATAGCGGACGCTATGCGCATGTGCGGCTCGAAAGCCGCTTCGCGGCGGCGGCGCTGCCGGATGTGACCGCCATCGACATGCGCGTGGATGGGCCTGAAAAGGGCGAATGGATCGCTCCGGCGCTGGCGCGCGAAGTGTTTGCGGCGCTGGACCGGGGCGAGCAGGCCCTGCTGTTCCTCAATCGTCGGGGCTATGCGCCGCTGACGCTCTGCCGCGCCTGCGGGCACCAATATCAATGCCCCGATTGCTCGGCCTGGATGGTGGAGCATCGCTTTCGTGGCGTGCTCATGTGCCATCATTGCGGGCATGAAATGCGCACGCCTTCAATATGCCGCGAATGCGGGGAAGCCGACAGCCTGGTCGCGGTGGGGCCGGGAATCGAGCGGGTGGCCGAGGAGGCGGCGATCCGTTTTCCCGAGGCGCGGCGGGTGCTGCTTTCCACCGATATGGGCAGTCATGGCCAATTGCGCGAACGCTTCGCCGAAATCGAACGCGGCGAATATGACCTCATCATCGGCACGCAATTGGTCTCCAAAGGCCATCATTTCGAAAAACTGTCGGTGGTGGGCGTGCTCGACGCCGATCTGGGCCTCGCCCATGGCGATCCGCGTGCTGCCGAAAAGACCTTCCAGATCCTGACCCAGGTGGCGGGGCGGGCGGGGCGGGCCAGTCGGCACGGCAAGGCGTTCCTCCAGACCTATCATCCTGACCATCCGGTGCTGAAGGCCATGGTCAGCGGCGACCGCGAGGCGTTCTACGCACAGGAATTGCTGGCGCGCGAAGCCGGGGGCATGCCGCCATTCGGGCGGCTGGCGGCGCTGATCGTCTCGGCTGACAGCCAGCAGGCGGCCATGACCTATTCGCGGCACCTGCTCTCGGTGGCGCCGATGGCGGAGGGCGTGCGGCTCTATGGACCCGCCGATGCGCCGGTGGCGATGATCCGGGGGCGGCACCGGGTGCGGCTCCTGGCGCAATCGGGCAAGGATTTCGATCTCTCGGGTTATGTGCGGTTCTGGCTGGGCGGCGCGGAAAAGCCCAAGGGCGATCTCAAGGTGCAGATCGATATCGATCCGATGAGTTTCATGTAGCAGGGGGCGGCGCAGGCGGAATCCATGGCTTGAATGATCCTAAATGGATGGGCCGGTTCATGCCATTCGCGCGTCGCGCTCATGGCCTCCCCGCCTTAAATCATGCCACCGGCATGAATTGCCCCGCATGGGTGGCGGGGAGTGCGACAAATTCGCCGCATTTGAATCACGTTGCCAAGCCTTGCAAGCCCGACTTTGCATGTGTTAGAGACGCCCGACTTTTGAGGGGTCCGGCTCGAACCCCGTTTCCGAGCACGTCCAAGCGTTACAAACCCGCCCAGGCTTTGGCGACAAAGCCAGAGAGGGCCGGACAATACAAAGGGTGAAGCGGCATTGGCAGCGCAGAATTCAGTGCTTACCCAGATCGCACGGCCATATGCGTCGGCGCTGTTCGACCTCGCCAAGAGCGAGAACCAGCTGGCCCAGGTGGAAACCGGCCTGTCTGACATTTCGCGGCTGATCGGGGAAAGCGAGGATTTCTCGCGCTATCTCCGCTCCCCCGTCATTCCCGGCGACGTCAAGGCTTCGGCGCTCGATGCCCTTCTGGGCAAGGCCAAGGTCAATCCGCTGGTCGGCAATTTCCTGCGCATCGTGGCGCGCAACGGGCGCCTCTTCGCGCTCGACCAGATCATTGTCAGCTTCCGTGCGCTGGCCGCCGCCGCCCGCGGCGAGACCAATGCCGATGTGACCTCGGCGGCCCCGCTGACCGATGCACAGGCCAAGGCCCTGGCCGAGACGCTCAAGCAGAAGCTGGGCAAGACCGTCACGCTCAATCAATTCGTCGATCCCTCGCTGATCGGTGGCCTTCAGGTGAAGGTCGGCAGCCAGATGATCGATTCTTCGCTCAAGACAAAACTCGCCGCGATGAAAATCGCCATGAAAGAGGTCGGATAAATGGACATCAAAGCCGCTGAAATCTCTGCGATCCTCAAGGACCAGATCAAGAATTTCGGTCAGGAAGCCCAGGTTTCCGAAGTCGGTCAGGTGCTGTCCGTCGGTGACGGTATCGCCCGCGTCTATGGCCTCGACAATGTGCAGGCCGGCGAGCTCGTCGAATTCCCCGGCGGCATCAAGGGCATGGCTCTCAATCTCGAATCCGACAATGTCGGCGTCGTGATCTTCGGCAATGACCGCTCCATCAAGGAAGGCGACGTCGTCAAGCGCACCGGCGCCATCGTGGACACCCCGGTCGGTCCGGGCCTGCTCGGCCGCGTGGTCGATGGTCTGGGCAATCCGATCGACGGCAAGGGCCCGATCGAGCACACCGAACGCCGCCGCGTCGACGTCAAGGCGCCGGGCATTTTGCCGCGCAAGTCGGTGCACGAGCCCATGTCCACCGGCCTCAAGGCCATCGACGCGCTGATCCCGATCGGCCGTGGCCAGCGCGAACTGGTCATCGGCGACCGCCAGACCGGCAAGACCGCCATCATTCTGGACACGTTCCTCAACCAGAAGCCGGCCCATGATGCCGGCAATGAAGGCGACAAGCTCTATTGCATCTATGTGGCTGTCGGCCAGAAGCGCTCGACCGTCGCCCAGTTCGTCAAGCAGCTCGAAGAATCGGGCGCGCTGCCCTATTCCATCGTCATCGCCGCCACCGCTTCGGATCCGGCGCCGCTCCAGTATATCGCGCCGTTCACCGGCTGCGCCATCGGCGAGTGGTTCCGCGACAATTCCAAGCATGCCGTGATCGCCTATGACGACTTGACCAAGCAGGCCGTCGCCTATCGCCAGATGAGCCTGTTGCTGCGCCGTCCGCCGGGCCGCGAAGCCTATCCGGGCGACGTGTTCTATCTCCATTCCCGCCTGCTCGAGCGCGCCGCCAAGATGAACGAAGACCACGGTCTTGGTTCGCTCACTGCGCTGCCGGTCATCGAAACCCAGGCCAACGACGTGTCGGCCTATATTCCAACCAACGTGATCTCGATCACCGACGGCCAGATCTTCCTCGAGACCAATCTGTTCTTCCAGGGTATCCGCCCGGCGGTGAACGTGGGTCTCAGCGTGTCGCGCGTGGGCGGTTCGGCCCAGGTCAAGGCGATGAAGCAGGTTGCCGGCTCGCTCAAGGGCGAATTGTCGCAATATCGCGAAATGGCCGCCTTCGCCCAGTTCGGTTCCGACCTCGACGCCGCCACCCAGCGTCTGCTCAATCGCGGTGCGCGCCTGACCGAGCTGCTCAAGCAGCCCCAGTTCAGCCCGCTCAAGACCGAAGAACAGGTCGCGGTGATCTTTGCCGGCGGCCAGGGCTATCTGGACAGCGTTGCGGTCAACAAGGTGCAGGATTTCGAAAAGCACCTATTGAGCAATCTGCGCTCCAAGCATGCCGACCTGCTCTCGACCATCGCCACCGAAAAGGCCTTGAGCGACGATACCCGCGCCAAGCTGAAATCGGCTCTGGACGAGATCAAGAAGACCTACGCGGCTTAAAGCCTGAAGGAGACGACAGGCCATGCCGTCGCTAAAGGATCTTAAGAACCGGATCGACTCGGTCAAATCGACCCAGAAGATCACCAAGGCCATGCAGATGGTGGCGGCGGCAAAGCTGCGCCGTGCCCAGGAAGCAGCCGAAGCGGCCCGCCCCTATGCCGAGCGCATGGGCAAGGTGCTGGCTGCGCTTGGCGCCGTCTATGAAGGACAGGAAAATGCTCCGGTCCTTCTGGGCGGCACCGGCAAGGACCAGGTGCATCTGCTGGTGGTTGCCACCGGCGAGCGCGGCCTGGCCGGCGGTTTCAATTCCTCCATCGCCCGTCTCGCCCGCGATCACGCCACCAAGCTGATCCGCGAAGGCAAGACCGTCAAGATTTTGACCGTGGGCCGCAAGGGCCACGACATCCTGCGCCGGCAATATCCGGAGCTGATCATCGACACCTTCAATTTCCGCGAGGTCAAGCAGGTCGGCTTCACCCAGGCCAGCCAGGTCGCGGACAAGGTGCTGTCGCTGTTCGCCGCCGGTGAATTCGACGTCGCCACCCTGTTCTTCGCCAAGTTCGGCAGCGTGATCAGCCAGGTGCCCACGGCCCAGCAGATCATTCCGGCCAAGCTGGAAAAGAGCGAGGGCGAAGGTCAGGCCAGCGCCGCCGCGCCCTATGAGTACGAGCCGAGCGAAGAAGCCATCGTCGAAGATCTGCTGCCGCGCAATATCAGCGTGCAGATCCTCAGGGCCCTGCTCGAAAACTCCGCCTCGTTCTATGGCGCCCAGATGTCGGCAATGGACAATGCGACGCGCAATGCGGGCGAAATGATCAACAAGCTGCAGCTGAGCTTCAACCGCCAGCGCCAGGCCCAGATCACCAAAGAACTCATCGAAATCATCTCGGGCGCCGAGGCGCTCTAAATCATCAGCGAGGACGAACAAATGGCAGACAAAAAGGCCGGTCGCGTTTCGCAGGTCATCGGCGCCGTCGTTGACGTCGTTTTCGACGATCACCTGCCCGCCATCCTGAACGCGCTTGAGACCACCAATAATGGCCAGCGTCTGGTGCTGGAAGTGGCGCAGCATCTGGGCGAAAACGCCGTGCGCACCATTGCCATGGACACGACCGAAGGTCTGGTGCGCGGCGCTGAAGTCAGCGATACCGGCGCCGCCATCTCGGTGCCGGTGGGCGATGTGACCCTGGGGCGCATCATGAACGTCATCGGCGAGCCGATCGACGAAGCCGGCCCGATCGGGGAAACCGCGCGCCGCGAAATCCACCAGGACGCGCCCAGCTTTGTCGAGCAGAACCCGGAAAGCCAGGTTCTGGTCACCGGCATCAAGGTCGTTGACCTGATCGCGCCCTATGCACGCGGCGGCAAGATCGGCCTGTTCGGCGGCGCCGGCGTGGGCAAGACGGTTCTGATCCAGGAGCTGATCAACAACGTCGCCAAGGCCCATGGTGGCTATTCGGTGTTCGCCGGCGTCGGCGAGCGCACCCGTGAAGGCAACGACCTTTATCACGAAATGATCGAATCGGGCGTGAACAAGGACCCGCACGAGAACAATGGCTCGGCTGCCGGTTCCAAGTGCGCCCTGGTGTTCGGCCAGATGAACGAACCCCCGGGGGCCCGTGCCCGCGTGGCGCTGACCGGCCTCACCGTCGCCGAGAACTTCCGCGACCAGGGCCAGGACGTGCTGTTCTTCGTGGACAACATCTTCCGCTTTACCCAGGCCGGCGCCGAAATGTCGGCTCTGCTGGGCCGTATCCCGTCCGCCGTGGGTTACCAGCCGACGCTGGCCACTGACATGGGCGCGATGCAGGAACGCATCACCACCACCACCAAGGGCTCGATCACCTCGGTGCAGGCCGTTTACGTGCCCGCCGACGACTTGACCGACCCGGCCCCGGCCACTTCCTTCGCGCACCTTGACGCGACGACCGTGCTCAACCGCGCGATCTCGGAAAAGGGCATCTATCCGGCTGTGGACCCGCTGGCCTCCAACTCGCGCATTCTCGATCCGCAGGTCGTGGGTCTGGATCACTACCAGGTGGCCCGCGACGTGCAGGCAATCCTGCAGAAGTACAAGGCGCTGCAGGACATCATCGCCATCCTGGGCATGGATGAATTGTCCGAAGAGGACAAGCTGACCGTGGCCCGCGCCCGCAAGATCGAGCGCTTCATGAGCCAGCCCTTCGACGTGGCCGAAGTGTTCACCGGCTCGCCCGGCGTGTTCGTGCAGCTCGATGATACGATCAAGGGCTTCAAGGGCCTCGTCAACGGCGATTATGACCATCTGCCGGAAGCCGCCTTCTACATGGTCGGCACCATCGAAGACGCCGTCGCCAAGGCGCAGAAGCTGGCCGCACAGGCTGCCTGATTTTGGACCGGGCCGCTGCGGCGGCCCGCCCTCTCGCTATGGGGCCCGAATGACAATTCGGGCCTTTTTGGAATATGCAAGCCGCGCGGCCGAACCGCGAAAGTGACGCCACTTTCGCCGGCCACGCTCTAGAGGACCAAACAATGGCTGAAGGCCTCAGAATAGAGATCGTGTCGCCCGAGCGGCTGGTGCTGTCGGAAGTGGTGCAGTCGGTGACCGTGCCGGGCAGCGAAGGCTATTTCACCGTGATGAACGACCATGCGCCGTTCATGACCACGATGCGGCCGGGCTTCATCACCGTGTCCAAGGACAATGGCAGCGACGTCTATTTCGTCAAGGGCGGCTTTGCCGACGTCTCGCCGGAAGGCCTGACGATCCTGGCCGAGCAATCGGTGCCCTTCGCCGAATTCGACCATGCCGACCTGCAGGCGCAGATCAAGGCGGCGGAAGAGGAACTGAACCGGGCCGGTTCGCCCGAGGACAAGTCCTATGCGCAGGAGGTCGTTTCCGGCCTGCTCAACCTCGCCATCGAAGCCCAGCATATCGGCGGCGCCCATATCCATTGACGGGAGCCATCCCGCACGTGAAGCGATCAAAGCCGCTCCCTTTGGGGGCGGCTTTTTTGTTGGCAAAGCGGCATATCCGACCCGGGATTGGCGTCAGGCGAGAGCTGCGCCGACCAGAGCGCGGGCATGCAGATCGGTGGTGTCGTAGCAGGGCAGGGGGCTGATGCCATCATCGATCAGCATGCCGATTTCGGTACAGCCCAGAATGATGGCCTGAGCGCCGCGGGCGGCCAGGCGTTCGATGGCGGCAATATAGATACGGCGGGAATCGTCGCGCACGATGCCCTTGCACAATTGTTCGTAGATGATGCCATTGAGATTGGTGCGGTCGACTTCGGGGACCAGCACGTCAAGGCCCCGCACCGCGAGGCGGTCCTTGTAGAAATCCATTTCCATGGTGAAACGGGTGCCCAGAAGCCCGATCGTGTCATAGCCATCGGCGAGCAGTGCATCGGCGGTCGGGTCGGCAATGTGGATGAAGGGCACGTCGAGCCCCTTGGTGACGCTATCGGCGACCACATGCATGGTATTGGTGGCGAGGCCGAGAATTTGCGCGCCGACCTGCTGCAGACCGAGAGCGGCAGCGTTGAGTTCGGCGCCAGCCCGGTCCCATTCGCCCGCCGCCTGCATGGCGGCGATGGGGGCAAAATCGAGAGAATGCACGATCAGCGGCGCGGAATGGAGGCCACCGCGCCGGGCCGAGGTCTCCTCATTGATGATGCGGTAATAATGGGCGGTGGATTGCCAGCTCATGCCGCCGATAAGGCCTATGGTCTGCATCGCATCCCTAGACATGGGTGAAGCGCCGGGGGATGTCGGCAAAGGCGGCGACGACCTTTTCATAGGCCGGACGCTTGAAGGGCACGATCAGCGCCGGGGTATGGCTCAACCTTTCCCAGCGCCAGGCATCGAATTCGGCCCCGAAGCGACCACCGGCCGGGGCGAGGACGTTGATTTCCGGTTCCGCGCCGGTAAAGGCAAAGGCAAACCAGCGCTGTCGCTGCCCGCGATATTTGCCCTTGAGGGCGATGCCGAGGGCGTCGTCGGGCAGGTCGTAGTAAATCCATTCGGGCGCTTCAGCCAGAAGGCTCACCGAGGTGATATTGGTCTCTTCATGCAATTCGCGCAGCGCAGCGCGCAGCGGATCCTCGCCCTTGTCGATGCCGCCCTGTGGCATTTGCCAGGGCGCCTGCAATTCGGATGCATTTTCCCAGTTCACGCCGGACTTGCGGCGGCCGACAAAGACCTGTCCTGTCGCATTGAACAGGGCAATGCCGACGCAATCGCGATAGGGCATGGCTTCGCGCTCGGGCGCTTTGGTCATGGTCAAAACTCTATTTCATCAGGGCGCTGGCGGGCACCAGGGCGATGCCCTTGGCGTCTAGCTCAAGGGCCCAATCCGATATGGCCTGCACCGATATGGGCAGGGCACTGACAATACCGATGGCGCTGCCCGAAGCCAGTGCCCTCTCTTCAAGGCTGGCAAGCGCTGCAAGAATGTCTGAACGGGCGGGATTGGCGTCCACCATCAGGCTGGCGCGGGCAAAGGGCACATTATTGGTGCCGGCCAATTGTGCGGCGACCGAGCGGTTGGAACTGCCATCGTCGACATAGCCGAGGCCACGGGCACCGAATTCCTCCAGCACCGGCGCCATGTCCGCCGCCGAGGCGGTGAAGCGCGCGCCCATATTGTTGATCACCCCGAAATAGCCGCCGAAACGGGCCATCAGCCAGAACAGCTTTTCGAGATTTGCGCGGGGCGCTTCGCCGGTGAGGATGGTATGCGGACCCGGGTCGTTCTGCGGATAGTCGAAGGGCTCCATGGGGATTTCGAGCATGACTTCATGGCCGGCGGCGCGGGCGGCGGCGACGGAATTGCCCAGCGAGCGACCATAGGGGGCGAAAGCCAGAGTCGCATCCTTGGGCAGGGCGTCGATGGCATCGAGCGAGCCCTGTTCATTGATCCCGAGCCCGGTGACGATGATGGCGATGCGCGGGCCGCTATCGGCACCGGACGGCGCGGCGCGGCGATAGGCCATGAACGGGGTGAGGCCGGCATTGGACATGCGCGGGATCGGCCCATTGGCGGTCTCCTCGCTCAAATCCGGCAGGGCGCCGAAATGGGCTGAATTCTGCGCCGAAAAGCCGCCAGCGGCGGGTGGCGGCGCGATGGAAGAGACGGGACTGGTTCCGGCGGGGAATTGTTCGGAGTCGGCGGTAATCGTCGCCGGGCGGCTGGCGACGTCATTGGCGACGACATTGCCGTCGCGCGTCGAGGTGATGGCGGCATCGAGGCTGGGCCGCCCGCCTTCGGGGGCGTCCACCAAAACGATGCGCAGCACCGCCCCGCCGATGATGAGCGCAATGACGGCAAAGAGCAGCCGCGCCAGGGGGAAGTGAAACGGCCCCGATCTGTCTCTGATCCGTCGCTTGCGGCCGGTCAGAGGCGTGGAAAGGTCATTGGGCATAGAGGTCGTGCTCGTGCCTGTCTGGGCGTTTTGCCGAGGGCCTTTTCGGGTCCACGGCGCTGCGTGTCTTGGGCTTGTGAAGCCCCGATCTAGTCCGCCTTGGGCGGAAAGGCGGGATTGGTCTCCTCGCCATTGAGCAGGCGGATGGCATATTGCAATTGCGCATCCTCTTCCTTGTCCACCGGCACGTAGACCGATGAGCCAACGGTGGATTCCTCCTGCCCTTCAATAGTGATGTGACCGTCGAGGCCTGCTTCGCCGATGATCTCGTCGCGGCCCTGGAATTCCTCGGGGACGACCTGCTTGATCTCGATGTCGGGGGTGATTCCCAAAGCCTGAATCGAGCGGTTGTCAGGGGTGTAATAGCGCGCCGTAGTCAGGCGCATGGCCCCGTCCGGCCCCAGTGAAATGATCGACTGGACCGAGCCCTTGCCGAACGATCTCGTGCCCACCAGCGTCGCCCGCTTGTGGTCCTGCAAGGCGCCGGCGACGATTTCGGAAGCCGAGGCCGAGCCGCCATTGATCAGCACGATCATGGGAATATCGGCCAGCTTTTCGTCCAGCTCGTCGGGCATGGCGTCGTAGCGGGCGTTTTCGCTCTCGGTGCGGCCACGGGTCAAAACGACCGCGCCGCGATTGAGGAAAGCATCGGCGACATAGACCGATTGGTCCACGAGGCCTCCCGGATTGTTGCGCAGGTCAAGAATGATACCCTTGGGCGGCACGTCTTCGCGCTGGGCATAGATGGCGTCGATGGCCTGTTCGATGCCGACGAAAGCCTGCTCGGAGAAGCGGGAGAGGCGCAGAACGGCGATGTCGCCTTCCATGGACCAGCGGGCGGCGCGCATCGAGATAATGCCACGGGTCAGTTCGAATTCGAGCGGATCGGCCACGCCTTCGCGGATGATGGTGATGGTGACCTTGGTACCAACCGGGCCGCGCATCCTGTCCACGGCTTCGTCCTGGGTCATGCCCTGGACCTGAGCGCCATCGATCTCGACGATCAGGTCATTGGCCAGGATGCCGGCACGGGCGGCAGGGGTGTCATCGATGGGCGAGACCACCTTGATGACCTGGTCTTCCATGATGATCTCGACGCCCAGGCCACCGAACTGGCCCGAAATGTCCTCGCGCGTCTCGTTGTAATCGGTGGGCGGCAGATAGCCCGAATGGGGGTCGAGCGAGGTCAGCATGCCCTGGATGGCGGCGCGGATCAGTTCCTTTTCATCGGGCGGATCGACATATTCGGCGCGGATGCGGTCGAAGATTTCCCCGAACAGGTTGAGATCGGAATAAATCTCAAGCGGATCGCGAGGCGCGGCGGCCTTCTCGGCTGCCGTCGGTTCCGCCGGCTCTTCGGCGGGGGCCGGGGGCAATTCCTGCGGCGCTTCCTCGATGGGCGCGGAGGGCTGGTCCTGGGCGATCAGCACGGAGGCCGGCACCAGCAGGGCCGCGAGGATGGCGGCGGCGCCAAGTGTGGGGAAACGCATGGATGGATTATCCCGTCTGTTCGTTGTCTGCCCACCACCCGGCCGGGTCGAAGGGCTCGTTGTTCCGTCGAAATTCAATATAAAGCGTTGGCTGGGCGTTACCAGCGCTGGTGGTCACGGTCCGTCCAATTGTGCGTGATCCCATCTGGCCCAGCGGCTCGCCCATCTGCACGAACTGGCCGATCTCGGCGCTGATGGTGTCCAGCCCCGCCAGCAGCGCCGTATAGCCATTGCCGGCATTGAGAATGACGATCTGGCCATAATTGAGGTAAGGCCCCTTATAGAGCACCCAGCCATCGGCGGGGGCCAGAACCTGGGCCTCGATGGGGGTGAGGAGCGACTGGCCCTGGGCGATGCCGCCCTTGCCGTCATTGGCGCCGAAACCCATGGCCATCGCGCCATTGGCGGGCCGGGCGAGATAGCCGCGGGTCAGCGCGAAAGGCACGGCCGGCTGGGTGCGGGCGGCATTGGCGAAGGCCAAGTGAATGGCTTCGGGCGAGAGCTGGGGCAGGTCGGCGTCTATATCGGCCGGGGCGGCGGTGGCGCCGGCAGCGGCTCGCTCGGATAGGGCGCCGATCAGTTCGCGCAATGTGCTGGCGCGCTCGGCCAGCTCCACGGCTTCGGCCTCCTCCGCCGCCAGTTCGGCGCTCATCCGCGTGACGCCCTGCTTGCGGGCGGCGATCAGCGTGGCGATGCGAAGTTGTTCTTCTTCAAGGACTTCATGATTGGCCTTGAGCGTTGCTTCCTCGGCGAGAGCGGCAGTTTTGATCTCGGTCAGGGCCGCAAGATCGGCGGCGACCTGGTCGGCGCGTTCGCGCAATTGCGGGACAATTGCGGCGATCAGCATGGCGCCGCGGGCCGAGCCCAAAGCGTCGTCGGGATCGACGATCAGCGCCGGGGGCGGATTGAGCGAGATGCGCTGCAAGGCCGCGAGAACATTGGCGATTTCGGCATCGGCGCCATCGAGACGGCCGCGGATGGCAAATTCGCGGACGATGAGGTCGGACAAGCGTTCCTCGACATCGGCCACTTCGATTTCGGCCAGGGTGACGCGCTGGGCGGCGGCAATCAGGGCGGCGTTCTGCTGGGCGGTGTCGCCTTCCATGGCGGCGATTTCGGACTTGAGCGCCTCGATGCGGTCGCGGCTGAGGGTGAGGGAGGCCTCGACCTGATCGAGGTCGGCGGCACTTGCCTGGGCGGTTTCGGCGCCGGGCTCAGCGGCAATTTCTTCTATCTGTTCAGCCTCTTGGGGGGTATCGAGCGAGAGGCCGGGCCGCAAGTCGGTCTCGACCATGGCGGGGGGCGCGGCTTCGTCCTGGGCAAGGCTCGACGGGCCGGCGAGCCCCCAGGCCAGGAGGCAGGCCAGCATAATTCTGGTCACGCTTGCCGACGGCAAGGGCATGGTCTCTCCCCGAATCAGTGGCTGCACATTAGCAAACCGGCGGCAAAGAGCCGGTTAACATTGCTTAACCATAGCCCGTCCCCGATTGGCGAAAATGTGTCCGCGATCAGCGGCCGATTGCCGTCTCAATCGCATTGGTGAGCGCATTGCCAACATCTGGCGCGCGGATGTGCGAAAACGCCTATTCGCCGCGATGATAGGGGTGGCCGGAGAGGATGGTGGTCGCCCGGTAGAGCTGTTCGGCGAGCATGATGCGAACCAATTGGTGCGGCCAGACCATGGGCGAAAAGCTGACCACCAGATCGGCCTGGCCGACCAGTTCGGGGTCGATGCCATCGGCGCCGCCGATGACGAAACCGACCGAGGAACGCCCCTCGTCGCGCCAGCGGCCGAGCTGGGTGGCGAAAGCCTCGGAGGACAGGGACCGACCTCTTTCGTCGAGAGCAACGACGATGCCCTCGGACAGGGCGGCGCGAATGGCTTTGGCTTCCTCGGCCTTGCGGGAAGCAGCGGAACCGGCGCGGCTTTCGGACAGTTCGGAAACCTGAAAGCCGGTGAGGGCCAGCGGCTTGCCCGCGCCGGCGGCACGTTCGAGATAACGGGCCACAAGCTCGCGCTCGGGCCCGTTCTTCATCCGGCCGACAGCCGCAAGGGCAATGCGCATGGGCGCTGCCGCGTCAGTGCTGGTCAGCCGAGAAGTCGGCCTGCCACATCTTTTCGATATTGTAGAATTCGCGCACTTCGGGCCGGAAGATATGGACGATGACGTCGCCGGCATCGACCAGAACCCAATCGGCATGCGGCAGCCCTTCGACGCGCGGCTTGCCATAGCCGTTGTCGCGCAGCGCCGTGATGAGCTGGTCGGCGACGGCGGCGACATGGCGATGCGAGCGGCCGGAGGTGACCACCATGTGATCGGCCAGCGAGGACTTGCCGGCAATATCCACCGACACGGTTTCCTCGGCCTTGGCATCATCGAGAACATCGAGAATGAGGTCGATCAGCGGCTTCTGGGCGGCGCCGGAGGCGGCGGGGGAAGCGGAGAGAGAGTTTTCGGGCAGCGCGGCCATCATAAATAGCCTTCCGCCCATGCGCGTGCATGGGTCATGCGTAGGTCAAGCATCCTTGGTTGTTGATCGGAATGTTGCGGCGTCGTGAAAACGGCAAGCCGTCTGTTCCTGTTCCGGTGACAATGATCACACTTGCAGCCAATATGCGCTTTCGGGGGGGATTTCGCAAGATCGGCGCGGGAAAAGGCTTAATTCCTCGCCGCTCCCGCCCTGATGGCGGTGGAGGAGAGCGCCGATTGGCGGCCCTGGAGAAAAATCCAGGCGGGCGGGCGGGCGGCAGCGAGGAGCGGGCCGGCGCTCTCGTCGAGCCGGGCGTGACCGAGCACGGATGCGGCGCGCGAGGCCAGGGCGCGGCGGCCGGCGCCGGGGCGGACATAGACGGCGATGGGCACTTTGGCGGCAATGTCGCGCCAGCGTTCCCAGCGATGGAAATCGGCGAGGCTGTCGGCGCCCATGATCCAGACAAAGCGCCGTCCTGGCAGGGTGGAAGTAAGGAAGTCGACGGTCTGCCAGGTATAGGCAAAGCCCCTGGCGGCCTCGAAGCCGGTGACGCGGATGCGCGGATCCCTGATGGCGTTCCGCGCGGCGCGAACCCGGGTTTCGAGCGGCGGCAGGCCGGCATTGTCCTTGAGCGGATTGCCTGGGGTGACCAGAACCCAGAGCGCGTCGAGCGCCAGACGCCGCAGGGTTTCCTCCATGACGAGGATATGACCCGCATGGAGAGGATTGAAGGAGCCGCCAAACAGCCCGATGCGCATGCCTGTCGCCGAGGGCGGGATTTCGGTGATGCCGGGGATGCGGAGCGGCGGGCGCAGGGTCATGGGTGCAAAGTCATGGGTGCAGGGTCATGGGTGCGGAGCCGCTTCCCCTCTCCCTCAAGGGGAGAAGGCCATCACAGGAGCGCCTGCGTTTGATCGTGCTCAAGGCCGCAATTGTCCGTTGCCGCGAACGCGGTATTTGAAGCTGGTCAATTGCTCGACGCCGACCGGGCCGCGGGCATGCATCTTGCCGGTGGCGATGCCGATTTCGCCGCCGAAGCCGAATTCGCCGCCATCGGCGAATTGGGTGGAGGCATTGTGGACCAGAATGGCGGAATCGATCTGGTTGAAGAATTTTTCGACCGCCGCCGCATCCTCGGCGATGATGGCCTCGGTATGGTGGCTCGAATAATGCTCGATATGGGCGATGGCCGCTTCGAGACTATCGACGATTTTGACCGAGATGATGGCGTCCTCGTATTCGGTCTGCCAGTCTTGCTCGGTCGCGGGCTTGGCAGCGGGGATCATGGCGAGGACATTGGCGTCGCCGCGAATTTCGCAGCCCTTGGCGACCAGCGCCTCGATGACGGGCTTCAAGTGGGTCGCCACCACATCCTTATGGACGAGCAGGGTTTCGGCGGCCCCGCAAATGCCGGTGCGGCGCATCTTGGCATTGAGGGTGATGGCGACGGCTTTGTCGAGATCGGCGCTTTTGTCGATATAGACATGGACCAGCCCTTCGAGATGGGCAAAGACCGGCACCCGGGCCTCGGACTGGACGCGGGCGACCAGCGATTTGCCGCCGCGCGGCACGATGACGTCGATATTGCCATCAAGGCCCTTGAGCATTTCGCCGACGGCGGCGCGATCGGTAATGGGGACGAGCTGGACGCATTCGACCGGCAGGCCGGCCAGATGCAGCCCATCGAGCAGGCAGTCGACGATGGCGCGGGAGGAATGGACCGAATCCGAGCCGCCGCGCAGGATCACCGCATTGCCCGATTTGATGCAGAGCGCGCCGGCATCGGCGGTGACATTGGGCCGGCTCTCGAAGATGACGCCGATGACGCCGAGCGGGGTGCGGACGCGCTCGATATGAAGGCCATTGGGGCGGTCCCATTCGGCGATCACGGTGCCGACAGGATCGGGCAGTTCGGCAATGGTGGTGACCGCTTCGATAATGGCATCGATGCGCGCGTTAGTGAGCAGCAGCCGGTCGAGGAACGCGCCGGAAATGCCTTTCTCGCGCGCCGCCGCCATGTCGAGTTCATTGGCGGCGAGGATTTTCTTGCGATGGGCATTGATGGCCCCGGCGGCGGTGAGCAGAGCGGTGCGCTTCTGCTCGGACGTGGCGTTCCTGAGGGCGCTGGCGCCGATACGGGCCTGCCGGCCCAGTTGGGCCATCAGGGTGGAGAGATCTTCAGTGCCGGGTTCGATTGCGCTCATGAGTGAAGTTCCTCCTTGGCGCCGATCAGCACCAGATTGTCGCGGTGGACCAGTTCGGACCGGCTGCCGGCGCCGAGCAGGGCAATGATGGTGTCGCGGTGCTTGCCGATGACCTGACGGGCATCGGCGCTGTCGAGGCCGGAAAGGCCCCGGGCGATCTCGCGGCCATCGGGCCCGGCAATGGCGATGGTGTCGCCGCGCTCGAAATC
Source organism: Devosia faecipullorum (assembly GCF_015158295.1). Taxonomy (GTDB): domain Bacteria; phylum Pseudomonadota; class Alphaproteobacteria; order Rhizobiales; family Devosiaceae; genus Devosia; species Devosia faecipullorum. The sequence continues at coordinate 228,424 of NZ_JACDXV010000002.1, forward strand.
GCCATTGATCCGGGTGACGCCGACCGGCAGCAGCGAGCGGCCCTGATTGAGGGCGCGGACGGCGCCGGCATCGATCTGGACCGAGCCGGACACCTGCAATGTGCCCATGATCCAGCGCTTTCGCGACTGGGCGCGGCTGGCGACCGGCTGGAACAGGGTGTGCAGCCCGCCCTCCGCCAGGCTGCGCAGCGGATGGGGCTCGGTGCCCTTGGCGATGATCATGGCAGTGCCGGCCTGGGTGGCGATCTTGCCGGCCTCGACCTTGGTGGTCATGCCGCCGCGCGAGAGATGGCTGGCGGCGCCGCCAGCCATGGCCTCGATGGCGGGCGTGATGGTTTCGACCAGCGGAATGTGGCTGGCGGACGGATCGCGGGCAGGCGGGGCGGTATAGAGCCCGTCGATGTCGGAGAGCAGGACCAGCAGGTCGGCCTCGATCATGGTGGCGACACGGGCCGAAAGCCGGTCATTGTCGCCATAGCGGATCTCGGCGGTGGCGACGCTGTCATTCTCGTTGATGATGGGAATGGCGCCGAGACCGAGCAGGGTCTGGATCGTGGTGCGGGCATTGAGATAATAGCGCCGCTCCTCGGTGATGTTGGGAGTGATGAGAATCTGGCCGGTGACGATGCCGTGCTGGCCCAGCGCCTCGGCCCAGGCCTGGGAGAGGGCGATCTGGCCGGCGCTGGCGGCGGCCTGGCTCTGCTCGAGCGTCAGCGTGGTGGCCGAGAGGCCCAGAAGACCCCGGCCCAGCGCAATAGCCCCGGAGGAGACGACGACGATGTCGCGGCCTTCGGCCTTGAGCGCGGCAATGTCGGTGGCAAGGCCCGCCAGCCAGGCGGCGCGCAGCTTGCCGGCTCTATCGACCAGGAGGGCCGAGCCGATCTTGATGGTGATGCGGTGATAGGGGGCGAGGGGCTGGTTGGCACTCATCTGGCGACAAACTCGATCCACTCCCTCCCCCTTGAGGGGAGGGTTGGGGTGGGGGTGCTGTGACAATAGCTGGAATCAATGGTCTGGAGCGTGCCGACGGGCCGACACCCCCACCCTCTGTCCCTCCCCTCAAGGGGGAGGGAGGCGAAAGAGCCCAAGCATCCCATCAAGGCGTCCATTTCGTTTCGGTCTTTTTCTGCTCGGCTGCCGCCGCTTCGGCCTTTTCGGCGTCGAGGAAATGCAGCACGTCCCAGAGCACCTGATCGACGCCCTTTCCGGTGGCGGCCGAAATGGTGCGCACCTCGGCCTTCGAGGCTTTTTTCAATGCCTTGACCTTGGCCGCCAGGTCTTCGGGAGACAGCGTGTCGACCTTGTTGAGGACGACGATTTCCGGCTTGTCGGCGAGAATGTCGGCATAGGCGGCCAATTCGTAGCGCACCGCCTTATAGACATGGGCCACGTCCTCGGCGGTGCCGTCGATGAGATGGATGAGGATATTGCAGCGCTCGATATGGCCCAAGAACCGGTCGCCGATGCCAATGCCCTCGCTGGCCCCTTCGATAAGGCCGGGAATATCGGCGAGGACGAATTCGCGTTCCCCGATCCGCACCACGCCCAGATTGGGATGGAGCGTGGTGAAGGGGTAGTCGGCGATCTTGGGCTTGGCGGCGGAAACGGCGGCCAGAAAGGTGGATTTGCCGGCATTGGGCTGACCGACGAGACCCGCATCGGCGATGAGCTTCAAACGCAGCCAGATGCCCTTTTCGACGCCCTCCTGGCCGGGATTGGCGCGGCGGGGAGCCTGGTTGGACGAGGTCTTGAAATAGGCATTGCCGAAGCCGCCATTGCCGCCCTTGAGCAGCACGACGCGCTGGCCGATCTCGGTGAAATCGGCGATCAGGGTTTCCTGGTCTTCCTCGAAAATCTGCGTGCCCTTGGGGACGCGCAGCACGATATCCTCGCCATCGGCGCCGGTGCGGTTCTTGCCCATACCGTGCACGCCGGTACCGGCGCGGAAATGCTGCTGATAGCGGAAATCGATCAGCGTATTCAGCCCGTCGGCGCAGACGGCCACGACATCGCCGCCCCGGCCGCCATTGCCGCCATCGGGGCCGCCGAATTCGATGAATTTTTCACGATGGAAACTGACGGCGCCACCGCCGCCGGAGCCGGACTTGATATAGACCTTGGCCTGGTCGAGAAATTTCATGGTTTTCGAGCCTTCCAGGCGGATTGAGACAATTGGGTGTCGATATGCTCCACCTCGGCGTTGCGCGCAAGGCAGAGCAGGCAAGAGCGGCCGGTCTCGGTGAAGCCCAGCTTGTGCTGGATGGCCAGAGAGGCGGCGTTGAAGTGAAAGACCCCCGAGCGGAGGATGGGGGCGGAACTGCGGGCAAAGAACCAGTCGATCGCCGCTTCAGCCGCCTCGCTCATGAAGCCGCGCCCCCAGAAGGGCTGGCCCAGCCAATAGCCGATCACCGGACCATCGGGGCCAGGGTGAAAGCCGACCTGGCCGATATAGGCGCCGTCCCAGTCGATGGCGAAATTGACCTCCTCGGGCGGCAGGCCGGGCGTTCTGCTGCGCAGCCAGGCCTGGGCGTCTTCGAAGCGATAGGGAAAGGGCACGCGCGCCAGATTGCCGGCAACGGCGAAATCGTTGAGGTAATGGGCGATGGCCGGCGCGTCTTCCCGGTGCGGCATGCGCAGCGTCAATCTCGGGGTGCGCAGGCGATCCTTGATGGGGCTCATGGCTCAAAACATCCGAAATGCGAAAAGGGGAACCGGGCGGACCCGGTTCCCCTCTGCTTTGTCTCGTCTTGATCCAAACAGCCGGGGAACAGGGTCTCCGGCGCGCTGGTCAGGCCTGCCGGGTTATTCGGCAGCCTCTGCCGGGATGACAGACACGTGTACTTTGGAATTGGCGCGGGTGCGGAACGCCACATTGCCGTCGATCAGGGCATAGATGGTGTGGTCCTTGCCCAGGCCGACGCCGGTGCCCACGGCCCATTTGGTGCCGCGCTGGCGGATGATGATATTGCCGGCGACGACGGTTTCGCCACCGAACTTCTTCACGCCAAGACGACGGCCAGCGGTATCACGACCGTTGCGGGACGAGCCGCCTGCTTTCTTATGTGCCATTGTCCTGTCTCCTTATTCGTTGTCGGCCTTGTCGGCTTTCTTAGCCGGGGCCTTCTTTGCCGGCTTTTCAGCGGCAGTGTCGTCCTTGGCGGCGGCCTTCTTGGGCGCTGCCTTCTTGGCCGGCGCGTCAGCGGCGGCTTCGGCCTTGACCGACTTCTTGGCCGGGGCCTTTTCGGCAACGGCTTCGCTGTTGACGGCCTTGGCGGCGGCCTGGATCGTCGGCTTGGCGCCGCCGGTCAGGATCTCGGTGATCCGCACCGTGGTCAGCAGCTGACGGTGACCATTGCGGCGACGCGAATTGTGGCGGCGACGCTTCTTGAAGACGATGACGGTCTTCTGCTTTCTGGTTTCGACCAGCTCGGCCGCAACCAGGGCGCCTTCCACCAGCGGAGCGCCGATGGTGTCGCCAACCATGAGAACCTGGTCGAAGGTGACGATGTCACCGGCCTCGGCCTCGAGCTTTTCGATCTTGATGACGTCGTTGGCAGCAACCTTGTACTGCTTCCCGCCCGTCTTGATAACGGCGAAAGTCATAGTCTTTGCCGAGCGGCTTATCGCCCGGTCCCTTTTTGTCGCGCTCTGTGGCGCCGCGGATTTCGTGCCGTTTCCGCGGGCTTTTCGAAATGATGGACCGCAAAGAGCGATCGGCAGCCTCGAGCAGCGTGTGCAAACAAAACCAGCGCTCCGGACGAGCCGGGGCGCTAGACAGGCGGGCTTATCGGGCGAAAAGCCCCCGGAGTCAAGGTCTTCCCCAGCGAAAGCCCCGCGCCGACCGCTGCCGAGCGGGGTCAGCGGCCATTGGGATACCAATCGCGCAGGCGCAGTTCCAGCCCCGGGGCGATGCCGGCCTCAAGCGGGGCGAGATCGCTGTCGCCATAATGATAGGGATAGACGATGGCCGGCCGGAAGCTGTTGATCGCGACCAGAGCCTCGTCGGGCGTCATCGTATAGGGCAGGTTCATCGGCAGGAAGGCCAATGCGATGTCGCGCAGGGCCAGCATGTCCTCGGTGGGTTCGGTGTCGCCGGCAATATAGATGCCGGCGCCGCCCAGGGTCAGCACATAGCCATTGCCGATGCCCGCCGGGTGATAGCGCCTGCGCTCCTCGGTGATATTGTGGGCGGGAATGGCGCGGATCGGCAGGCCGAGAATGTGTCCGGCCTCACCATTGGCAAGCGCGATGGTCCGCGCCTTGAGCGTTTCGGGCAATTTTTCGAAGACGTCACGATTGGTCACCAGCGGCGCGTCGCCGGCAATGGCCTCAAGGGTCGGCAGATCGAAATGATCGCCATGGCCATGGGTGATGAGAATGGCGCTGGCGGGAGGCAGGCCCGCATAAAGGCCGGCGCCACCCACCGGGTCGACATAGATCGCCTTGCCGTCCCATTCGAGCACGAGGCTGGCATGCTCGACCGGATGGACGAGGAGATCGCCTCCCGGGGTGGAAACTTTATCGGCCATCGCGTTTTCCTGGGCAAGAACAGAGGCGGAGCGGCCGGCAAAGGCCAGGCCCATCATGCCCGCCATAATGGTGCGACGCGTTACCATGGTCAAATCTCCGGCTGCGGATGGGGCAATCAAGGTTTAAAGCCGCCAGACGGCGACAAGGATCAAGGCGCACGCAATTGTGACAGTTCAATCCGAAGGCGACGGCCCGGCAGCGTGCGCGGCGCGGGCCAGGGCCAGTTCCGCGGCGAGGATTTCCGGCTTGTGATGGGCGCGCCAGAAAGAGAGCGTCCAGAGCGGAGCCTCTTCGGGGATCGAGGCCGTCGGCCAATAGACAAAAGCCTGGCAGAGGCCTGCTGCCGTCATCACGGGGCGGCTCTCGCGGCGATATTCGTCGCCCTCGAAGGCGTCGAGCGCCGCCAGGTCGGACGGGCCCAGCCCCGCGATCAGGCATCCGGGCGCATTGGCGTCGGGGCGGGGCAGGAGGGCGGGATAGACCCGGCCGGGATGATAGACAATGGCGTGGTCGGCGAGGTGCGCCGGCACCTGATCGGCCTCGCGGACAATTTTGCCCAGAACCGCGGCCAAAATGTCGGCATCCTGCAAAGTGCCATAGGCAAAGAGCGGCTGGGGGATCATGGTTTCCTCATCTGGAGGGCAGAAGGGATATTGCAGGCCGGTCCCTGCTATGCCATAAGCCGCCCCGTATCGACCAGCCGCGCCCCCCAAAGGCGCTTTCGATCTCGCGGAGAGATGGCAGAGCGGTTGAATGCACCGCACTCGAAATGCGGCATAGGGGCAACTCTATCGGGGGTTCGAATCCCTCTCTCTCCGCCATTCATATCCCATTGATTTCATTGAATATTTGCCGTTTCTGGCGGGAATGATGCCCGGCAATTTACCCGATGCGGTCGCTCGCCCCTCAAGGCGCGTTCCGGGCTGGCGATTTCGGATCAAAATCCCGCATTCCCTTGAGCCATGTTTCGACACCGTGCCGATTAGGCTCAACCTTTGTCCCTTGCCAAAGCGTCCGGCATTTCGCCCGGCGCGTTTACTGGCCGGTCATGCCGGGCAATTAACCGAGAAACCGAAGGCTGCTGGTAAGCTTGCGTTGAGGGTCGCCCTGGCTTGAGCGGTCGGCATCATCGCTGATTGTCGTTATGGATGGCGGGAATGGGTGTCGAGACGGGTGGAGTGTCAACGGACGCTGGACAGTCCAGTGCCTGGTAAGGCATCCCGTCTTGGGCGCGATTGTCGAACTTGACGCTCGTTTTGGTTATGTATAGACTTAATGACCACGAAGGCTGCGCCTGGGCATTGGCAGCAGGGACTAGGTCGCTCGTCGACGGATTAAGGGAGAAGTCAATAATGTCGGATGTCGTGAGGCAGGTAGGGGCCCGGCTAACCGGCCAAGTGGATCCGCTTTTGCAGAAGCGTTTTTATCCCGGGCCGATCAGCAATCTGCGTCGCAGCTATACGGCATTCCATTCTTTTGACAAAGCGCACACGATCGCATTGCTCGAAGCCGACCTCATCACGCCCGAAATTGCCCGTGCGATCCTGGCAGGTCTGCGCCGCATGGAAGGCGAGGGCATCGAAGTCATTCGCGACCGTATGGGGGGTGGACGCCATTCCGGCGAAGCCTTTCTCACCGAGACTATCGGTGCCGAATATGCTGGCTGGATCAATGTTGGCCGCTCATCCGGCGATCTGGATGCAATGTCCTGGCGCTTCAACCTCCGCCGCCGGCTGCCGGCATTGCTGATGCGCCTGAATGATCTGCGTGGTGGCCTGCTTGATGTCGCGGGGCAGCACACAACGACGATCATGCCGTGCTACAGCATCGGGCAGCACGCACAATGCACCTCGTTCGGCCACATGCTTCTGTCGTGGGAGGCCATGTTTGCCCGCGATGCTCAGCGTGCCATGGCCCTGCATGGGGAGACCGGAGGGAGCCCGACGGGCTCCGGCATCATGACCGGCTCGCCCTTCCCCATATCCCGCCAACGCACCGCGGAACTGCTTGGTTTTGACACGGTTCAGATCAATACGCGCGATGCGGTGGTCAATCTCGATACGCTCATGCATGCGCATAGTGTCATTGCGATCTGCATATCCAACGCTCTCAGCGTCGCCAATGATCTCTATCTGTGGACGATGACAGAGTTCAAGTATCTTGAGCTGCATGACAGCTATTGCAGCACCAGCAGCATCATGCCGCAGAAGAAGAATTCCTGGGCCCTGGCATGGATACGAGGCCAGGCTTCTCTGGCAATCGGGCGTCTTTCCGGGGTTTTCACCCTGCTCAAGATGGAATCCGATGGCCTGGAAGACACGCTCATGGCGCCGTGGCAGCTCTATGAGGCCATGGATGAAGTCGAAGACATGCTGGCAATGCTGCATGGCATGGTCACCACGATGACCGTCAATGTCGAGCGCCTGGCCTCGCTGGCCGGCCATGGCTGGACGCAGGCTGCCGATATTGCCGCGATGATCATGGTCAAGGGACATATCCCGTGGCGCGACGCTCACCAGATCGTTGCCCATCTCGTCCGTGAATTCGTCGACGCCGGCAAGTCTCCCGAGGATCTTCTGCCAGCAGATATCGACCGGCTGGCCGAGCAGCTCATCGGACGCCCCGTGTCCGTGACCAAAGAGGATATCGGCAATTCCATCGATCCGCTGCAATCGCTCTACAATCGCGGCCACGTCACCGGTTCGCCGGCACCGGCGCAGGTTGCGGCGCAAATTGACGCCGCGCGCAGCCGCATAGCGGAGGATCATGATCGCGGCGAAGCCAATGAGGCGGCGCTGGCGGAAGCAGCAAAACGGCTGGAAGAGGCTGTTGACGCCATAATCGGGGCTTGAGGCGGAAATGCCCGATATCAATCCTTTCGTCGCCTTTATCGGCCGGCGCGTGATGTTCGCCATCCCGACGATCATCGCCCTTGTCACCGCAGTCTTTGTTCTGGTGCACAGCGCGCCCGGCGATCCGCTGAGTTTCATCACCGGCGATGCCGACATGGGCACCGAGCAACTTGCCGAGCTGCGCCGCGAATACGGCCTCGACCAGCCGCTCATCCAGCAATATGCCATCTATGTCAGCAAGATATTCCAGGGCGATTTCGGATCGTCCTATCGCTATCGGGAGCCTGTTCTCGACCTGATCATTGGCCGTACGCCCGCCACGCTGATGCTGATGGTGCCGGCAATGGTCCTGTTCATCGGTCTTGGCATTCTGCTCGGCGTCATGGCGGCCCGATTTCCCAATTCGCCCGGTGATCTGGGACTGACCGGGCTGGCCCTGTTCGGCTGGTCGGTGCCGGTGTTCTGGCTCGGCCAATTGCTGGTGATCGTATTTGCGCTCAAGCTTGGCTGGCTGCCCTCGCAAGGCATGTACAATCTGAGGGCGCCAGCCGAAGGCTTCGGGCGAATTCTGGATATCGGCTGGCATCTCATCCTGCCCGGACTGGCGCTTGGCATGCGCTTTATTGCGCTCGCCACACGCATGACCCGGGCCAGCATGATGCAGGTCATGCGGCTCGACTATATGACGACGGCCCGCGCCAAGGGCCTGAAAGAGCCGGTGGTGCTCTATCGGCATGCCCTGCCCAATGCCCTGCTGCCCGTCATCACCATTATCGGCATGAACATTGGCACCATGCTTACCGGCTCCGTGCTTATCGAGGTCGTATTCGCCTGGCCGGGCATGGGGCGCCTGCTCTACGACGGCGTGCTGGCCCGGGACTATCCATTGATCACCGGCATTATCCTGGTGACGTCGATCATGGTGATCCTGATCAATCTGCTCACCGACATCCTTTACGCGATCATCGATCCGCGTATCCGCTACACGTGAGAGGACCAGGACATGATTGCTCAAAACTGGCTCCGCCTCCTGCGCAGCCGCTCCGGCATGGTGGGTTTCGTACTCGTCCTCATGGCGACGCTGATCGGCATCTTCGGCCCAATGCTGACCGGATCGCCTACGCAAATTGGTGCTGAGGCCTTCTGCTCACCCGGCGCAAGTTGTCTGCTCGGAACCGATGATCTGGGCCGTGACATGTTCGTGCGCATGGCCCATGGCGCAAGGGTTTCCCTGCTTGTCGGCTTTGCGGCTGCAGCTTTCGCATCCGTATTGGGCATTGTCATCGGCTCGATATCAGGCTTTGTCGGCGGCAAGGTCGATGAATTGTTCATGCGCATTGCCGAAGCCTTCCAGGTCGTGCCGCAATTCTTCCTGGCCATCCTGATCGTGGCTCTGTTCGGTCCGTCGCTGACCAAGATTGTCCTTGTCATCGGTATTCTGAGCTGGGCCGATACGGCGCGCATCGTGCGGGCCGAATTTCTCAAGCTGCGCGGGCAGGACTATGTCGTTGCGGCGCAGCTTGCCGGTGCTTCGCGCGCGGCGCTGATCTTTTCGGAGATTCTGCCCAATGCGCTGCCGCCGGTGATCGTCACGGCTTCGCTGCAGATCGCCAGCGCGATCCTCACCGAGGCAAGCCTCAGTTTCCTGGGCCTTGGCGACCCCGACCAGGTGAGCTGGGGGCAATTGCTGTTTGCCGCGCAGCCCTTTCTCAACCAGGCCTGGTGGATGGCCATTTTCCCCGGCATCGCCATCTTGGTGACCACACTGGGCTTCAACTTGTTAGGCGACGGACTGAACGATGTGCTCGATCCGCGCCAGAAAGGCAGCACGCGATGACACTGCTTCAGGTCGAGGGGCTGGCGGTTGATTTCCCGATCGGCGATGGGCGCAAGGTTCGCGCCGTCGAAGGCGTCGATCTTCGCGTGGATGCCGGCGAGATTGTCTGCATTGTCGGCGAGTCTGGCTGCGGAAAGTCCGTCACCGTCCGGTCGCTGTTCAACCTGTTGCCGCCCCCGGGGCGGCGCAGCGAAGGGCGCGTCATTTTCGATGGCACCGACATTGACACGCTTTCCGCCGAGCAACAGCGCGAGCTGTGCGGTACGTCGGTAGGCTATGTCTTCCAGGATCCGATGACCTATCTGAACCCGCTGCTGACGGTGGGTGCGCAGATCTGCGAGGCCTTTGCCGGCCATGTCAGGTTCAACCGCGATCCTGTGGCGATGCAGCGGATATTGGAATTGCTGGGCGAACTCGGCATTGGCGATCCCAAGCGCGTCGTCCAGTCCTATCCGCATCAGCTGTCCGGTGGCATGCGCCAGCGCATTCTGATCGCCATGGCCATTGCCCGCCGGCCAAAACTGCTCATTCTGGACGAGCCCACCACGGCTTTGGATGTCACCATCCAGGCGCAGATTGTCGACCTGATCCGCGTCATCCAGAAGCATACTCAATGCGGCATGATTTTCGTGACGCACGATTTCGGCCTCGTGGCCGAACTCGCAGACCGGGTCTATGTCATGTATGCCGGCCAACTGGTCGAGCAGAATAATGTCGAAGCCATCTTCAACGCCCCGCAGCATCCCTACACGAAGGGGTTGATCGAATGCGTGATCCCCGTTGGGGAATCCGCTGGGCTTCGCACCATTCCCGGTGAAGTTCCCAATCTCCGCATGCCGCCGCCCGGCTGCCGCTTTGCCGTGCGCTGCCCGCGCAAGACGGCCGAATGCGAGGCGGAAACACCGCCGCTCGAAACCAAAGCGCAAGGCCAGATCCGCTGCTTCCATTCGGGAGGCGACGGCGCCAGCCCGGCGGTGGATGTCGGTACCTTGCCGCGGCGCGATGATCGCTTTTCCGGCATCCGCGCGGAGGACGGCGACAGCGAGGCCGGCAGTGTCACGGTCGAGGCCGCCACGAAATACTTCCCCGCGCGGGGTGGATCGTTCGGTAGCAAGGCGATGGTTCATGCCCTCAACACGGTTTCCGTGACGCTCGAGCCAGGCGAGATATTTGCCCTGGTGGGGGAAAGCGGCAGTGGCAAGTCAACGCTGGGTCGGCTGGTCGCGGGGCTCGAAATGGTCAGTGGCGGACGGATCGTCATTGGCAATCAGAATCCGGCAAAACGCCTTGCCAGCGGTAGCAAGCCGCTTGCGCAAATGGTGTTCCAGGACCCCTATTCGTCGCTCAATCCACGCAAGACCATCCGCCATACGCTGGCTCAGCCGCTGCTCAACTACAAGATTTGCCGCCGTGACGAGGTGGAGGCGCGGTCAATCGCCCTGCTCGAGCTTATTGGCCTCACGCCTGCCCGGGAATTTCTGGACCGCCATCCGCATGAATTGTCGGGCGGACAACGCCAGCGTGTCGTCATGGCCCGCGCTCTGGCAGCCGAGCCCAGGGTCCTGGTGGCCGATGAGCCGGTTTCGTCACTGGATATGTCAACCCGCGCCCAGATTCTCGGCCTGCTGCAGGAATTGCGCAGGAAGATGGGGCTGACCATCTTGCTGATCACGCACGATCTTGCCGTGGTCAGCACGGTGGCCGACAGAATGGGCGTAATGTATCTCGGGCGCCTGTTTGAGATTGCTCCCGCCAAGCTCGGTGTCGCCGCGCCATTGCAGCCCTATACGCAAATGCTCGTCTCCTCGGTCCCGCTGCCGGATCCACAAAAGGCGCGTACGCGCGAGCGGCTGCTGATGAACGGCGAACCGCCCTCGCCACTCAACCTGCCCTCCGGATGTTATCTACACGCACGCTGCCCCAAGGCGCTGCCGACCTGTAAGGTCGAGGCGCCGGAATGGCGGGAAATGCAGCCTGGTCACCATGTCGCCTGTCACCTCTACTGATTCCGAAATGTCGGACACCATTTCGGCGCGTATCGCCGCCTTTGCCGTCGCCGCCGCGTCTGATCCGGTGCCGCCCGAGGTGGCCGAGCGCGCCAGGCACTGTGTGATCGACCACCTGCATGCCGCGCTACAGGGCACGAACAGCCAGACCGCGGCCATATTGAACGGCTATGATGGCGCTGCGGGGGCGGAGGCGCTGGCCTTGCGACTTGGCGCATTGTCGACCGTCTACGAGATCGACGACGTCCATCGCGATACGTCCATGCATCCTGGCTCGACGGTCGTTGCCGCAGCGCTCGCTGCTGCCCTGGATTCCAAGGCCGACGATGCCCGGCTGCTTGCCGCCGTCGCCGCGGGCTACGAAGTCGCTATCCGCCTGAGCGTGGCGGCGGGCGAACGGCACTATCACTACCATCAGTCCACGGCCACCTGCGGAACCATAGCTGCGGCCGTCGCCGCCAGCATCGTCTACGGCCTTGATGCCGAACAGACGAAAAACGCCATCGGCCTCTCGGCGACCATGGCCAGCGGATTGTGGGAAGATATCAACAATGCGGCGATCATGGTCAAACATCTGCATTCCGGCTTTGCGGCCGAGCGCGGCGTCCGTGCCGCGCGGCTGGCGGCCTTGGGCATGAACGCTGCGAGCAGGGCGATTGAGGGGCCGAAGGGGTTTTTGGCGGCATTGGCGCGCCAGGATGCCGCCTATCCCCTCGAGAGCACGCTGGACGAAGCCGCCTTGCGGAAAATTCTTACCGAGGGCCTCGGCGAGCGCTGGTCGATCCTGCGCAACATCTACAAGCGCTATCCTTTCTGTCTTGGCTGTTTCGAGCCTCTTGAGGGGATGCGGCATGTTCTTTCCACTTCAGGGCGGGCCATTGCCGATATCGAAGGGGTGACGATCGAGATCTACCCTCCGACCGCACAACTGGTCGGCAATCGTGCGCCCACCAATCAGCTCCAGGCAAAATTCAGCGCCGTCTTTGCCATTGCCTTGCTGCTCGCCGGGCGCGATCCGGAGAATGTTCTGTTGCCGGTCGAGTGGCTGAGCGCGCCGGACGTGGTCGCCTGGTATCCAAAGATCCAATGCCTGGGCAATGGCTCGCTTCGTCCTCGCAGCGCCCTTGTCAATGTGACATGGAAAGACGGCACGACCACATTGGGCAATGAACCGCTGCGCTCCCTTGACGAGAACGAAGTGCTTGAGCGCTTTGCAGGACTGGTTCGCCGGACGCTGGGCGACGAGGCTGCAGGGCTGGAAGCGCGCCTCGCAAGGCTGGGGACGCAGCCGTCCAGTGCCGATCTGACGAGGATGGTCGTGTCGGCCCTCACATCGAAGGCGGTCGAAACCGCCAATCCTTCATAAAGCTGATCATATCGCGCCCACGGCCGCAGTGGGCCGTCGGGGAAAAGAAGCAACAAAAAAGGCGGCGACATGTCCTGTCGCCGCCTTTTTCAGGACAAGCAGGCCTTACTGCTCCTTGCCATCCTCGGTCCAGGCATCCCAGAAGCTGTAATAGGAATAGGCGCTCCACTCGTGCAGGCCGTGGAACTTGCTGTTCCAGACGCCAACGATGCCAACTTCCTCGAGCCAGATTGCAGGAAGTTCGTCTACCAGAATTTTCTGGGCCTCCTGATAGGCGGCGACGCGACCATCAAGCGTGAACGCACTCTGCCCTTCAGCGAACAGCTGATCGACGGTTTCATTCCGGTAGCCGGACGCATTGGTGAAGTTCACGGGCCGGATATTGGTCGAGACATAGAGGCGCGAGACGTCGATTGCCGGGTCGGCGCCGGTCGAGAAGATGTGGATCTGCGTATCGAAATCGCGCTTGATATAGACGTGGTCAAGCATGACGTTGCGCTCGAGCAGTTCCAGCTCGAGGTTGACCCCGACCTGGGCAAATTGCTCCTTGAGGATCTCCGCCGCCTTGCGATGGAACTCGACTGCACCATCGGCGATGACGCGGATGCTGAAGCGGGTTCCATCGGCCTTTACCGGGTAGCCGGCTTCGTCAAGCAGCGCAGCTGCCTTTTCCAGATCATGCGCATAGGCTTCGACATCTGCCTCATAGGCCCAGCTTGTCGAGGCGATCGGTCCGGTCGCCGGTTTGCCCACGGAATAGTCAGCGCGCTCGGCGATGAGATTCTTGTCCATGGCATAGGCAAGAGCCTTGCGCACGCGCACGTCGCTCAGGATCGGATTCTCCACGTTGATGGAAAGCATGCCGATCGATGCAAGCGATTCAAAACCTTCCGTCGTCGTGGTCAGGTTCGGGGTCTCCTTCAGGCGCGGCACGGCAGAGGACGGAACCGACTGATAGGACAGATAGTCGATATCGCCCGATTCCAGCGCGAGAACCCGACTTGCCGCATCGGGAATGGTCTGGAAGACCAGCCGATCCAGATAAGGCTTGCCGGCAATGAAGAAGTCTTCGTTGCGGGCCAGGGCGACGTGCGACCCCTTTTCCCATTCCACGAACTTGAACGGACCGGTGCCCACTGGCTTGGCATTGTAGGGATTGTTCTTGATATCCGTGCCGGCATAGAGGTGCTTGGGCAGGATGAAGAAGTCATATCCGAGTGCGTTCATCAACGGACCGAAGGATGTCTTGAGCGTGATGACCACAGTGTTGGCATCAGGCGCCTCGACCGTGTCGATCACACCCTGATAGGTCGCGCCACGGCTGTGGAGCGGCAGGATGACTTCCTCGATGGTGAACTTGACGTCGTCGGAGGTAAATGGCTGACCATCGTGCCATTTGACGCCCTGGCGAAGATGGAATGTATAGGTCAGGCCATCTTCGGATATGTCCCAGCTTTCCGCGAGATCGGGCACCGGCTGGAATGTCTTGTCGAGCCGGATCAGCATGCTGAACACATTGCTCGAAATGGTCTTTTCCACCAGATTGGCGCTGATGGAGGCGTTGAGAACGCCCGGGTCGGCACCGATGCCAACAATCATGCCGCCACCGATACGCGGTTTGGCGTCCTCTGCATGAGTGGCAGCTGCACCGAGCATAAACAGTGCAGACAAAAGAGGGACGATCGCTTTCCCCCTCAGTATTCTTCTTAGCATGGATCGGTCCCCTTTACCGATTAAAGTTGTGGCGGAGATGGTCTCTCCGTCGGCCAAACCGTATCGAATTTGGTGAATATGTCTATATATATTCGTCGGGCGATCTGGCTGATGTCAGGATGCCGGTTCGAATCGGGCTATCAGCGTATGGCTATCCCCGGGATAGACAAGTCGGACAAAAGTAATAGGACCGGCACGGTTCCAGGTGCGGCGCTGCACCATCAGGCAGGGCGTGCCCTTGGGCAGTTCGAGCAGGCGCGCGATTTCGGCCGAAGCGGGGAGGGCCTGAATGCGATTTTCTGCGGCGCTCCAGGGCACTTGTGCAATAAGCCAGCCGCCAGGAGCGTTGACGGCAAAGTCGGCGGTCTCGGCCTCAGGCACGACGCCGACATTGATCCGCCGTTCTTCCACGCAGAACGGTTTGGCACCGGCATGGTGCACGGCCAGAAGTTCCAGCACCAGCGTATCTGCTTCCAGTTCCATCACGGCGCGGTCCTGAGCGTCGGACGGGCGGAGTTTGCGGCTCACCAAGGTGTAGGCATAGGGGACACCGAGGGACTTCACCTCGGTCTCGATGTCGTGCAGTTCCAAAGCGGCCGATTGGGCCCGGGGCATCGTCACGAAGCTCCCGGCACGGCGATGGCGCTCTATCAGCCCGGCTTTGGCCAGTTGGGTCATGACTTTGTTCACGGTCATGCGGGAACAGCCATAATGTTTGGCCAGATCAACCTCGAATGGCAGGCGGTGCCCGGGCGGCCACTCGCCTGACACGATGCGGCTTTCGATCTCGCCCAGTATCGTTTGATGGAGTGTCATTCCGCTGAGGCCCCCCTCTTGCCGCCCATCCTGTTCCAGGATCGATGCAGCTTCGCTCTCACTGTCAGTCTGTTCAGGCTAACAGATGTTTACAAGGCTTACGCCGTCAGTTCTTTCATTGCTGCAATGAAGCGGGCCGTGATTGCGTCTCTTTTCTTGTGCCGCCCGCCTTCTACCTGTTTTGTGCCGCCCACCCAGACACTATCAACGCCGATGCCGCGCGAAAAAATGAAGTGATCCAGCACCTTGTCGGTCGGGACATATTCGGCTGCCGCCAGATCCAGCGACAGCAGGTCGGCGGGTCGGCCGGCCTCGATGCCGGCATGGACGCCCAGGGCCGAGGCCCCGCCATGCAACGCTTCCACGAAGAGGCTCATTCCGGTCGAGTGACCCGGATCGGCAATGACATTGCGCGCGCGCCGGAACAGACGCTGGGAATATTCCAGCATGCGCAATTCCTCCGGCAGCGAGATCAGGACATTGCTGTCAGAACCTATGCCGAATCGACCGCCTGAAGCCCTGAAGGTGGCCGCCGAAAACACGCCGTCGCCAAGATTGGCTTCGGTGATCGGGCAAAGCCCCGCGATCGCCCCGCTTCGTGCGAGCCGTTCAAATTCATCATCTGTCATATGCGTGGCGTGGATCAGGCACCAGCGGCGATCCACCGGCATCGCGTCCAGCAGCCATTCTACCGGGCGCCGCCCCGACCAGGCCAAGCAGTCCTCCACTTCCCTGACCTGCTCGGCAACGTGAATATGCACCGGCCCGCCATGGGCCAGCGGAATCACGGCCTGCAATTGCTCGGAGGTCGCTGCGCGCAGGCTATGTGGCGCAATGCCGAGAACGGCGTGTGGCAGGGCCGAAACGATGGATCGCGAGCGGTCCATCAGGCGCGCAAAGCCCTCCAGATCGTGGATGAAACGACGCTGGCCGTCGGCCGGCGCCGCGCCACCGAAACCGGAATGGGCGTAGAAGACGGGCAGCAGGGTCAGGGCAATGCCGGTGGATGCGCTCGCCGCCGCGATGCGCCCCGCCATTTCGGCGGGATCGCCATAGGCGGTCCCATCCCTGTCGTGGTGCAGATAGTGGAACTCGCCGACGCGGCCAAAGCCGGTTTCCAGCATTTCCATATAGAGTTGTGCGGCGATCGCTTCGACATGGTCGGGCGTCATCGACAGCGCGATGCGATACATTTCGGTGCGCCAACTCCAGAAACTGTCCTGCCCGGGCCCCCGGGTCTCGGCGAGACCCGCCATGGCGCGCTGAAAAGCATGGCTATGCAGGTTGGGCATTGCCGGGGTGACGAAGCGATGACGTTCGTCCCGGTCATAGGGCCGCACGCCGACCTCGACGCTTTCGATGCCCGCCTCGGAGAACTGGATGCGAACGTCCTGCGCCAATCCGGCCGGCAGGAGCGCGCTTTGGGCATGGATGGCTGGCATGGGGCACCTTCGAAATAGTTTGGGCTTGCGTCACTTGCCTTTAAGTATATACATATGATGAGTGTTCGGCAATGTGGCTGGCGGGGAGGGGATGTTTGACTAGCGGTGATCGTGTTTGGACCAATGCGCGGCTGGCGACGCTCAACCCGGCCCGGCAGGGGCTCGGTATTGTGGAAAATGGTGCTATCGCGGTGCGCGACGGCCGGATCGTCCATATCGGCTCCATGAACGACCTTCCCATTGCCGAGCTTGCAGGCGCGGAGACGATCGATTGCGAAGGGCGATGGATCACCCCGGGGCTTGTCGACTGCCACACCCATATCGTTCACGCCGGACACCGGGCGCGGGAATTCGAGATGAGGCTGGCCGGGGCTTCGTATGAAGAGGTGGCGCAGGCTGGAGGCGGCATCGTGTCTTCCGTGACAAGTACGCGCGCCGCCGATGAGGCTCAACTTGTTCGTGAGAGCCTGGTGCGCCTCGACGCCTTGCTGGCCGAAGGCGTCACAACGGTCGAGATCAAGTCCGGTTATGGCCTGACGGTGGCCGACGAGATGAAAATGCTGCGCGCCGCCCGTCGATTGGGTGAAGTGCGGGATGTCGCCGTGACCACCACATATCTGGGCGCCCACGCGATACCTGCCGAGTATAAGGGCCGCAATGACGCCTTCCTGAATGACGTCATCCTTCCGGGCCTTGACGCCTGTCACGCCCAAGGGCTGGTCGACGCGGTCGATGGTTTTTGCGAAGGCATTGCCTTTTCACCCGATGAAATACGATCGGTGTTCGATGCCGCTTCGGCAAAGGGGCTCAAGATGAAGCTCCATGCCGATCAATTGTCGAACCTGCATGGCGCCGCCCTGGCCGCGAGCTATGGAGCTCTTTCGGCGGATCACCTCGAATATGCCGATGAAGACGGCGCGCGAGCCATGGCCGGCGCCGGCACCGTCGCGGTCCTATTGCCGGGTGCCTTTTATTTCATTCGGGAGACGAAGAGGCCACCTGTCGATCTGTTCCGCCAGCATGGCGTGCCCATGGCCCTGGCCACTGACTGCAATCCGGGCACCTCGCCGCTGACATCGCTGCTGCTGACCATGAATATGGGCGCAACATTGTTTGGCCTGACGGTGGAAGAATGTCTGGCCGGCACGACCCGCGAAGCAGCCCGTGCGCTGGGCCGCCTGGCCGATATCGGCACGCTTGAGGTCGGAAAAGCTGCCGATTTCGCCATCTGGGACATCTCCGAACCTGCGGAACTGGTCTACCGCATCGGTTTCAATCCGCTTGCCGCCCGCATTCGTGGCGGCCGCGACGCGCACCAGCCTTCCGTGAGGATACATCCATGACGATCACGCTTCGGCCGGGCTCGGTGCCGCTTGATGATCTTGCCGCAATCTACTGGACGAGTGAGAATGCCGTTCTCGATCGCGCCTTCGATGGCGGTATCGAAAAGGCTGCGGCCCGGATCGCCGCCATAGCCAATGGCAACGAGCCGGTCTATGGCGTCAATACCGGCTTCGGCAAGCTCGCTTCGATCAGGATCGATGCGGCCGACGTCGCCACTCTGCAGCGCAATTTGATCCTCTCCCATTGCTGTGGCGTCGGGGAGGCTCTGCCGCAGGCCATCGTGCGGCTCATCATGGCATTGAAGCTGATATCGCTGGGGCGCGGTGCGTCAGGCGTACGGCTGGACGTTGTTCGCCTGATTGAGGGCATGCTGGCCAAGAATGTCATCCCGGTCATTCCCGAAAAGGGATCCGTTGGTGCATCGGGCGATCTGGCGCCCCTGGCCCATATGGCTGCGGTGATGATGGGAGAGGGCGAGGCCTTCTATCAAGGCGAGCGGCTGGCTGGTGGCGTGGCTCTGGCACAGGCCGGCCTGTCGCCCCTGGTGCTCGCCGCCAAGGAAGGCCTTGCCCTGATCAATGGCACCCAGACGTCGACGGCATTGGCGCTGGCCGGCCTGTTCCGCGCGCATAGGGCCGCGCAGGCGGCCCTGATCACCGGCGCGCTGTCCACCGATGCGGCCATGGGGTCGTCGGCGCCCTTCGTGGCCGACATTCATAATCTGCGAGGCCATATCGGCCAGATCGACGCAGCTGCGGCCTTGCGCATGCTATTGGCGGGTTCGGCCATTCGCGAGAGCCATCGGCATGGCGACGAGCGCGTCCAGGATCCCTATTGTATCCGCTGCCAGCCGCAGGTCGACGGCGCCTGTCTCGATCTGCTGCGCCAGGTGGCGCGCACGCTGGAAGTCGAAGCGAATGCCGTGACGGACAACCCCTTGGTGCTGCCGGATGGCAGCGTCGTTTCCGGAGGCAATTTCCATGCGGAACCGGTGGCATTCGCCGCCGACCAGATCGCGCTGGCCATATGCGAGATCGGCGCGATCGCCCAACGCCGCATCGCCCTTCTCGTCGATCCGGCGCTTTCATATGGGCTGCCGCCTTTCCTCGCCAAAAATGCCGGCCTCAATTCCGGACTGATGATTGCGGAAGTCACTTCGGCGGCGCTGATGAGCGAAAACAAGCAGATGTCTCATCCGGCCTCGGTCGATTCCACGCCAACCTCCGCCAACCAGGAAGATCATGTGTCGATGGCCTGTCACGGCGCCCGCCGCCTGTTGCCGATGACGGAAAATCTGTTTGCCATTATCGGCATCGAAGCCCTTGCCGGCTCGCAGGGCGTGGAATTGCGTGGACCATTGGCCACCAGCCCCGAGCTGCAAAAGGCGATAGACTGTGTTCGGGCCGCTGTTCCGCCGCTCGACAATGACCGCTATATGGCGGGCGACCTTGCCGCAGCCACCCAATTGATCGCCGGCGGCGCGCTCGTCCGGAGCGTTTCGCCGGACATCCTGCCGTCACTTGGAGGCAGCGATGAGCGCCGTATTTGAGGTCAGGCAAGGATCCTCGCCCGTCATCCTGGCCTTTCCGCATACGGGAACTGACATGCCGGCGGATATACGAGCCCGGCTCAATGACAATGGCAGCCTGCTTGCCGACACCGATTGGCATATCCATCACCTTTATGAAGGGCTTTTGCCGCAGGCAACCACGGTGCGGGCCACATTTCACCGCTATGTCATCGACGCCAATCGTGATCCGTCCGGCGCCAGCCTTTATCCCGGCCAGAATACGACGGGGCTGGTTCCCGTCAGCGATTTTGACGGCAATGCCATCTGGAAAGAAGGGTGTGAGCCGGACGAGGCGGATATTGCGGCCCGGCTGGAGACCTTTCATCGCCCCTATCACCGGGCTTTGTCAGCAGAGCTTGAGCGGGTGCGGCGCCTGCATGGCGTGGCCGTGCTTTACGATTGCCACTCGATCCGCTCCTTGATCCCGTTTCTGTTCGAGGGCCGCCTGCCGGATTTCAATATCGGAACCGACAACGGGGCCAGCTGTGATCCGGCGATGGAAAAAGCGGTGACCGACATCGCGGCGGCGGCAGGCGCAGATGGTTATAGTTCGGTACTCAATGGCCGGTTCCGCGGCGGCTGGACGACGCGCCATTACGGCAAGCCCGAGACGGCAACGCACGCCATCCAGATGGAATTGTCGCAGTCCAGCCATCTTGCGGCTGAAGCCTTGCCCTTTGCCTATGACCCGGCAAAGGCGGCGCGCCTGCGTTCCCACCTGAAACAAATCCTCGAGCGCGTCGAAGCCATCGCGCTCGGCATGAAACGCTGAAGAGATACGACATGAACGATCGACGCCACAACGAACGGGAAATCCACGCGCCGCGCGGGAGCGAACTGAGCGCGCAAAGCTGGATGACCGAAGCGCCGTTGCGCATGCTGATGAACAATCTTGATCCGGACGTGGCGGAGCGCCCCAATGATCTGGTCGTCTATGGTGGTATCGGTCGCGCCGCCCGCACCTGGAAGGATTTTGACGCCATCGTCGCCACGCTCAAGAGATTGAGCGAGGAAGAGACGCTGCTGGTTCAGTCCGGCAAGCCCGTCGGCGTGTTCCGCACCCACAAGGACGCGCCGCGCGTCCTCATCGCCAATTCCAATCTCGTGCCGCACTGGGCCAATTGGGATCATTTCAACGAATTGGACAAGAACGGTCTGGCCATGTACGGCCAGATGACGGCTGGATCCTGGATCTATATCGGTGCACAGGGCATCGTGCAGGGCACCTATGAAACCTTCGTCGAGGCTGGTCGCCAGCATTATGGCGGCGACCTCAGCGGAAAGTGGATACTGACCGCCGGGCTCGGTGGCATGGGCGGCGCCCAACCTTTGGCCGCGGTGATGGCGGGCGCCTGTTGCCTTGCCGTCGAATGCGACGAAAGCCGAGCCGATTTCCGTCTGCGCACCCGCTATGTGGACGAGAAGACGCGCAGCCTCGATGAGGCCCTGGCCAAGATAGAAGAGTGGACCAAGGCTGGTAAGGCAAAGTCCATCGCGCTGATCGGCAATGCTGCCGAAATTTTTCCCGAACTGGTCCGGCGGGGGGCGAGGCCCGATATCGTCACCGACCAGACCTCTGCCCATGATCCCGTGCATGGCTATCTGCCGCTCGGCTGGACGTTGAGCGAGTGGCGTGACCGGCAGGAGAGCGATCCCAAGGCGGTCGCCAAGGCGGCCCGAGCCTCAATGAAGGTTCAGGTAAAGGCTATGGTCGACTTCTGGGAGATGGGTATCCCGACCGTGGACTATGGCAACAACATCCGTCAGATGGCGCTTGAGGAAGGACTGGAAAATGCCTTTGCTTTTCCAGGTTTCGTGCCTGCATATATTCGACCGCTGTTTTGCCGGGGCGTTGGTCCCTTCCGCTGGGTGGCCCTTTCGGGTGACCCGCAGGACATCGCCAGGACCGATGCGAAGGTCAAGGAACTGCTTCCGGACAACAAGCACCTGCACAATTGGCTCGACATGGCGCGTGAGCGCATTGAGTTCCAGGGCCTGCCGGCGCGCATTTGCTGGGTTGGCCTGGGCGACCGCCACCGGCTTGGCCTGGCGTTCAACGAAATGGTGAGGACTGGTGAGCTCAAGGCGCCGATCGTCATCG
>NZ_JACDXV010000002.1:257500-467500 GCF_015158295.1 Devosia faecipullorum
GCCTATCGCCGGGCTGGGGTTTCGGCCCGGGTTTCACCAAACATATCGGCACTTTGGCTGTGCTATTGCGTGATCTGGCTGGTCCGCCCATCGAACTGCTGCTGTAACTCGGCAAGGGGTATCTCGCCCTTGAGTGCCGCCAGCGCCACGTTCACCTTGAACGCCGTCCAGACTTTGCAAGGACGGTTTCAAATGATGTGGTGCTGTTCCGATCAGGCGCGCTATCGTCGATCACGGTCAGCGATCCGATTGGCAGGTTAGTGTCGATGTCAAAACGGCCGACACAAAGGCTACGTTCGACATGGTGTCGGCCAGGAGGCTGCTGATCATTCACATCATCTCTCTTGCCTGCTTGCAGGTGCCGCCTCCGGCTCTTGGTGGGTGGGCCGGCACGTGCCTCCACACCGACCAAGAGCGCGCCTCCAGGAGGCTCAGAGAGGCGGCCGCCGAAACGCAAAACCGGTTCCCTTTCGCCAGACGCTTGCCGCAACAGATCCAGCGTCTCATGTATGATCCAGACGCTGACGTCATGGGGCTGAGCGAAGGCGCGAACGGTCTGGTCCCTGATGCTCTGCTGATCGGCGGTTTGCTTCCCGCCAACGACTTGACGTCGCGTCCTTCGAATTTAGCCACGGGAAGATGCTCATCACCGGTCGCTGTCCCATGATTCACTCCCTCCTGGGAGCAGCGTGGGAGACTGTAAACGATGGGATCTATACCCCGCGACCAACCATCGTCAGCGCCGGACTGGGGGGCGGCATCTACCTCTCCGCTGCGCAAGGTGGTTATTTGATCGTGGTAGTCGTTTGCGCGCCACTGAATGGATGACGACTACGGGGATCAATTCAATGGAAATTGAGCTCTGCCAATGGCGCGCAGATTCAGCGATTGGCTCAAGCTGGTTGAGCGTCGGATTGCGCGTGCCGCTACCAAAAACTTAAAAGGTCGTAGAAAAGGTGTCGTTCTCTGCTTCGGCCGGTTTGGCCTGCGCGTTTTGCCTCGTGCGCTTTTTATTACGTACACGCGCTCTTACGGAGAGTTTGCACTCCGTGCGAGACTTTCCACCAGTCGATCTGTTTCAAATTATTGATAATGCTGCTGTTTTTATGAACTCAGATCAGCAGGTCGTTTGCCACAGGCCTTAGGCGGCCATGTGGCGTGAGTGTCTGGCTCTGGCAAGGAATTGAGCGTTTCGCATCCCTGGGTTGTCCCCTGGACCTCGGCCAGAGCGTGGGGGCGCCGGCGTGGTCATCCCGCCCGCCCGGCGAGGAAAGCTCAGTCCCCGACGAGGGCGAAAACCTGAATCTCGACGCGAATGTCGGGGGCAGCCATGCGCGCTTCGACGCAGGCGCGAGCCGGTGCGTTGCCGGGCGAAACCCACTTGTCCCATTCGCTGTTCATCAGATCGAAATCGGCAATGTCACGCAGCCAGATATAGGCATGGGTGATCCGGCTCTTGTCTGTACCGCCGGCAGCCAGCAAGCGGTCGACCTTGGCCAGGACATCCCTGGTCTGGCCAGGCACGTCGAGGCTGCGATCATCGGGAACCTGGCCGGAAATGACCACAATGCGACCATTGGCGGGATAGGTTACGACCTGGCTCATGCGGGGGCCGGGCTGAATACGTTGAATCATTGTCTTTCCTAGCGACGATGGCAATCGGGAAACGGGGAATACGGCTCTTTGTCGAGTGCGTCCAGACCGGAAGGGCTATTCCTCAATGGAGATGGAATCGACGCGGTCGGGATAGAAGGCCAATCGACCCTTGATCGGTGCGACGGCCTCATAGGGATTTTCATAGCTCCAGACCGCGTTGATCGCGCCCTCGCCGCCCATCGGGATGCTGTAATAGCTGGCGTCGCCCTTATAGGCACAATGGGTCTCATGGGTGCTTCGAACCAGCAGGTCCATCCTGACATCCTGGCGCGGAATATATTGCACCGGGCCGTATTTGCTTTCGCGCAGCGTCAAGGCGTTCCGCGTGTCGGCGATAACGACCCCATCCAGCATCACAACGACGCGGCCCGCGTTCTCCTCGATCGCGATCGGATGGTCGGGACCAGGAATCTTGACCAGCTTTTCGGCCATTTCCAACACCTCAATTGCCGTGTGCCTATCGGAAAAGGCTCCTGCCGGCGCAGTCGGCAGGAGCCCGGGAATTAGCGGTCAGACCGCCTTGAAGTAGTTGAACTGCCAATTGTTGCCGTCGGGCAGGAAGGCGGGCTCCACCGAGCTGCGGTAGCCGAGGGCGAACACTTCATTGGTCAACCAGACCATGGAAGCCGTTTCATCCATAAGCTTTTGCAGTTCAATGATCTGCTGCACGCGGCTGTCGCGGTCGAGATTGCGGCCGCTTTCTTCCTGGATACGAGCAAATTCCGGGCTGTCCCAACGCTGCCAGTTCCAGTCGCCGATCTGGTTGGGCAGGAACCAGCGGGCATTGTAGGTCGGGTCTGGATTGGCATTGAAGCGCAGGATGAACAGTTCGAGCTGTTCCCCCGATTCCGCCTTGCCAGACGACCAGAAGGTGCCGGCCTCACGCTGATCGATTTCGACATTGATGCCCACCTCTGCCAGAAGAGCCTGGGCGACCAGGGCCATGTTCTGGAAGGCCGGCTCGTTGAGAATGGTGAGCTTGAGCGTCATGGGCATCGTGACGCCGGACGAGGCCAGCAGCTGGCGCGCTTCCTCGACATTGCGCTCATAGACCGGGGCGTCGGCCCAGTGACCGAGCAGACCCGGCGGCAACATGGTATTGAGACGCTGGGCATTGCCCTGATAACCCGCCAAAACCATCTGCTCGACATCGAGGGCGGCACGGATCGCCTGGCGCACTGCCAGATTGTCGAGCGGCGCCTTCTGCATGTTCATGCCAAGCCAGACAAAGCGCTGGCCCGGGCGCTTGTCCACCACGACACCCTCGATGCCGGCCAGTTCATCGGCGGAATCGACGGACAGTTCGGTGAACTGGATTTCGTCAGCCCGCAGCGCCAGTTCGGCAGTTTTCTGGTTGGCGATATAGACCAGGTTGCAGGTTTCGAAATCCGGCGTATAGGCGGTGAATTCGGGGTTGCGCTTCAGGGTTACACCACGGTGCTCCTCAAACGCGGACACCATATAGGGGCCCGAACCGATCGGCCTGCGGCTATGTTCAGTTCCCAGTTCGGTTACGGCCTTGCGCGACTGGATAACGCCCGATGTGCCGGCCAGCACCACTTCCCAGAGGCTGGGCGAGGGCGTGGACAGGATCAGGCTGCCCGAATAGGTGTCATGCACCTGCACTTCTACCAGTGCTGCCCAGTCCTGCTTGTAGCTCGACACCCTTCCGTCCGCGTCGGGCGTATTGTACCGCTCGAACGAGAACTTGACGTCATCAGCGGTCATTTCACCGAAACCTTCGGTGAACATCTGACCCTTTTTGAGCGTGAAGTCGATCTGGAGCGGGGAAACTTGTTCGATGGTCTCGGCCGCGTCCAGCTCATATTCATAGGAGTTCGGCACATAGGTGACGAGGCGCTGGAACACCGAGCGGATGATATTGCTGTCGGTGGTGCCCGTCATGAACGGGGGGTCGAGGTTCTGGACTTCGCGGCTGATGCGAACGGAAAGGCTCCGCTGCTCCTGCGCCCAGACCGGGCCGCCGGGCAGCATCGCGGCGCCGGCAACGCCTGCAAGACCGGCAAGAATGGATCGGCGGGTAAAGGTTGTGCTCGTTAACATATCTAGGCTTCCATGATGTGGTGTCAGTGGTCTAGTCGGCAGAGCCCCCGGCCTGCTGATGCGCACTCGTAAGCGCGAGGGAATAGGGGAAATGGCATCGCACGAGCGAGCCGCTATCCGTTTTGGTCAATTCCGGCATGGTCTGGGCGCAGGCGGGCTGAGCCACGGGACAACGCGTATGAAAGCGACACCCCTTGGGCGGATTGGCATTGCTCGGTATCTCGCCCTGCAGGATGATTGGATTGGCGGCACCACCCGCCGACAGCAGCGGATTGGTCGATAGCAGGGTGGTGGAATAGGGATGGGCCGGCCGCTGGAATAGCGCTGCAGTCGGCGCGTCTTCAACGATCTGGCCGAGATACATGACGATCGTGCGGCGTGTGACGCGCTTGATCACATGCAGATTGTGGCTGACCATGATGAAGGTTAGGTTCATCTCGCGCTGGAGTTCCAGCAACAGATTGAGCAGTTCGCCCTGGACGGACACGTCCAAACCCGCTGTCGGTTCGTCCGCCACCAGCACCGAAGGGCGCAGGAGCAGAGCACGGATCACTCCGACCCGGCGTGCCTGGCCGCCCGAAATTTCATGCGGATAGCGATCAAGGATAGATTTGGGCAGGCGCAGGCGTTCCAGCAAGGCCAGGATTCGCGCCTCGGTTTCCTGCCGGTCCAGGCTGTGAATGGCCACCGCTTCCCGCATCAGACTGCCGATGGTCATGCGGGGCGAAAGCGTTGCCACCGCGTCCTGCATCAGCATCTGTATTTGCCGCCGAAATGCCTTGGCATCGGTCTTGAGCGCAGCGGTTACCGACTGTCCCTCGACGGAAACGGCGCCATCGGTGGGGCGGGTCAGGCCGACCAGAAGGCGGCAGAGCGTGCTCTTGCCCGAGCCCGATTCGCCGACGACGCCGACAGTCTCTCCCGTCCCGATCTCCAAAGAAACGCCGTCGAGCGCCCGAACCACATCGAGATAGACCACGCTTGCCTTGTCCAGGCTGACGGAGGGGCGGGAGGTCATGCGATTTCCTCGAGCCGCACACAGGCGGCCATTTGACCGTTGAAGGGCCGCAATGCCGGCATGGACCGCTCGCATGCCGTGGTGGCATAATTGCAGCGCGGCGCGAAAATGCAGCCGGTCGGATTGTCGAGCGTTTCGGGCACTTTGCCAGGAATGAAAGCCAGCGGCACATCCAGGGGCTGGTCGTCGATCTCGCAGCCAATCAGCGCCCGCGAATAGGGGTGCAGGGGCTTGGCCAGCACATCGCGCACCGCACCGACTTCGACCAGGTGCCCGCCATACATGACCGCGACCTCGTCGCACAATTGCATCACCGTGCCCAGATTGTGGGAGATGAAGATGATCGAGCCGGAGAACTCGTTGCGCAGACGTCGCAGCAGGTCGATGATCTGCGCCTCGATCGTGGCGTCGAGCGCCGTGGTCGGCTCGTCGGCGATCAGAATGTCTGGCTGGCACAGCAGCGCCATGGCAATCATCACGCGCTGGCGCATGCCGCCCGACAATTGGCCGGGATAATCCTTCATACGCCGCGCAGCATCGGAAAGTCCGACCTTGACCAGCGCATCGCTCGCCCGGCGCACGGCCTCCTCATGCGAGGTGCCGGGATAACGGTTCAGGACCACATCCACCAATTGCGTGCCGACACGGAAGACGGGATTCAGCGCCGTCATCGGATCCTGGAAGATCATGGCCAACTTGTTGCCGCGCAAAGCCGCCATTCCGGCGCTGTCGAGACGCAGCAAATCGACGCCGTCGAGCGTAATGGATCCCTCGGTCCGCAGGCCGGGAGCCAACAGGCCCATTATGGTGCTGACAAGGCTGGACTTGCCCGAGCCGGACTCTCCGACAATGCCAAGGATATGGCCCCGCTCGACGTTCAGATCGACCCCCCGCAGGATGGTCGCCGTGCCACGGTCGGTCTGGGCGGTCAGGCGCAGATTGGAGATGCTCAGGAAGGGCTCAGCCATGCTTTCCTCCTCGCTGCGATCTGGGATCGATGGCGTGGCGCAGCGCTTCACCCAGCATGGTGAAGGCCAGGGTCGCAATCGCCAGCGCCCCGCTAGCAATCAGCACCGGCATCACGGATTTGGACATGTTCTGATAGCCGTCCTGCAACAATCCGCCCCAACTGGCCAAGGGTGGACGCAGGCCCAGCCCGAGGA
Organism: Devosia faecipullorum; assembly: GCF_015158295.1. Lineage (GTDB taxonomy): Bacteria > Pseudomonadota > Alphaproteobacteria > Rhizobiales > Devosiaceae > Devosia > Devosia faecipullorum. The sequence goes on from NZ_JACDXV010000002.1 coordinate 263,402, forward strand.
AAGAAAGGCTTGCCTCGATGGCAATCACGATCGGAATATCGAGCGAGGCGATCACGACCAGCGGCGCCAGGATATTGGGCACGATATGGAAGAACAGGATGCGCAATTGGGAGGCGCCGAAAACCATTTCGGCCTCGATATAGGGTTCGTTCTTGACCGAGAGCACCTGCGCCCGCGCCACGCGGCCATAGTGAGGGACCAGACTGGTGGCGATGACCACGACCAGCATGGGCAGGGACGAACCGAGCACTGCAACCGCGGCCATGGCCAATATGACGCTGGGAAAGGATGACACGGAATCGAAGGCGATCAGAATGATGCGTTCGACCGGCCCGGGGACATAGGCCGAAAGAATGCCCAGTGCCATGCCGGCCGCCAACGCAATCCCGATCACCGACAGGGCAACGACGATGGCCACCTGCGTGCCAAAAATCTGTCGGCTCAGCAGGTCGCGTCCCAATTGGTCCGTGCCCAGCCAATGTTCAGGCGACATGCCGGCGAGGCGGTTGACGACGTCGAGCTTGTTGGGGTCGTAAGGAGCCAGAACGGGTGCAAAGATCGCCACCAACAGGATCAGCGACACCAGCACCAGACCGATGGCGCCGCTTGGATAGCGCGCCGTTTGGCGCAGCGTTTTAAGAAGGATGGAAATAGCTCTCATCTTGCTCACCGCCTGTTGTGCTGAATACGAGGGTCGAACAGAGAATAGCTAAGCTCCGTCAGTAGGTTGACCACGACGAAGATCACCACGACGACGAAAACCGCACCTTGCAGAACCGAGAAATTGCGTGCCTGCAGGGCATCGTAAAGCACGCTGCCCAGGCCCTGTCGGGCAAAGATGATCTCGATCAGCACCGCGCCGCCCAGCATGCGCCCAAAGCCCATGCCGATGATCGCCAGAGTGGGGATGACGGCGTTCTTGAGGGCATATTTGTAGTGGACCAGGTTTTCCCGCAGGCCGTAGGCCCGGGCAGTGCGTATGTAATTCTGTCCCAGCGCTTCGAGCATCGAGGTGCGCACCAGCCGGGCGATCAGACCGATCCAGCCCAAGGCCAGCGCTACCGTCGGCAAGATCATCCGCACAAGCTGGTCGGCCAGGCTGGCATTGTCGGAAACGCCCAGCACCGGCAACCAATTGAGCCAGACTGAAAAGACGACAAGCAGGAAAATACCGAGGATGAAGCTGGGGACGGAGACGAAAACCACCGAGATCATGGCCATCAGCGTGTCGCCGACCGATCCGCGATGCACCGCCCCGTAGACGCCGGCCGGAATGCCGATGAGGCAGGCCAGCCCCATGGCCGCGAAGGCCAGCGCGAATGTATGCGGCAAGGCAGCCCAGACGATCGCATTGACGCTCCGGCCCGAAATGACATCGGTGCCCAGATTGCCCATCGCTACCTGGGTGAAGAAGCGCCAGAGACGAACAGGAATAGGCTGATCGAGTCCCATTTCGACAATGAAGCGCTGGGCATATTCCGGAGTCGCCAGGGGGCCGAGCAAAGCCGTCGCGGGATCGCCCGGCACCATGTCCAGCAAGACGACGATGACCAGCATCGCCCCGAAGACCGACATGGCGGCAGTCAGAATGCGATTGAAGACGTAGTTTTCAAGTAACCGCATTAGTCAGCCCCTTCCGTTCGCAGCATCCGACACGCAACACAGAGCCCTTCGTTTTCCACCGGCCCGGAAGGCAGTAGCATAATGGGATGATAGCGCGGCACTCGCTGTGGGTGATATCCCAAATCCGGAACACTGTATCTCAAAAATCCTGGCCTGATCAAAAAACAAGCAATGTATTCAGGGCCTTGCGCTATTGCCGAGCCGCCTGGCCGAACCGAGCGTCCCGATAGAATGGCAATTGCCGGCCGAAGCCATTGCGTAGGGGTGTGGCCGCTCAGCGTTGCGCGGGCGGGTGGCGCCTGGCGAGCGCGATACCGACGATGGAGCAGAGCGTGCCCCCGGCAATGAAAGTTGATGGCATGCCCAGAAAGTCGCCCGCAAGGCCGACAATGAGCGAGCCGAGCGGCACGATCCCGAGCAGCGTCATGGCATACATGGCCATGATCCGGCCACGCAGGGCCGGCGGCGTGAAATGCTGCAAAAGTGTATTGGATGAAAGGTTCTGCGACAGAATGGCGAGGCCCAGCGGCAGCGCCAGAAGCGCAGTTACCCAGTAGATGTCCGAAAATCCCATGCCGATCAGCACCAGCCCCAAGACCAGCGTCGACCAGGCTGGAAAGACTTCGAGCTGGTCGACCCGGTCCCGCATGGCGAGCACCAGGCCGGCAAGCAAGGCGCCAAGACCCGTAAGGCTCATCAATAGCCCCGCCGCATCCGCTTGCTGGCCCAGCATCTCGCGCACCAGCACCGGCAGGAAGTAGAAATAGGGCACCGAGCAGAAACTGCAGGTGGCGACCAGCACCAATAATCGTCCCATTTCGGGGTGCAGGCGCAGGAAGGCAAAGCCCTCTGCAATATCGGCAAGAAAGCTCGTGTTCGCCCGGTGCTGGCGCGGCGGCAGGCGCATGCGAAACAACACGACAAGCATAGGAAGGTAGGCCAGCGCCTTGAGCAAGAAGCACCAGCTCTCGCCCGCCAGCGCCACCACACTGCCGCCGATGGCGGGGCCAATGAGCCGAGCCAGATTGAACAGCATGGAATTGAGCGCGATGGCATTGCCAAGATCGTCCAGGCCGACCAGTTCGGCCACGAAGACCTGCCTTGCCGGATTATCGAAAGCCGCAAGAACGCCAAGGCCCAGTGTAATTATCACCAGCAGGTCAATGCTGATCGTGTCGGTGAATGTGAAAACGATCAGGGCGCCGACCAGCAACACATAGCCGAGCTGCAGAGCCAACAGCAGTCGCCGCAGGTTCACCCGGTCAATGATGGCCCCGGTAAAAGGAGTCAGTAGCAGCGTCGGACCCAGCTCGCATGCAGCCAGCACGCCCAGCATCCAGGGCGAGCCGCTCAACCGCCACATCAACCAGCCCAGCGCGATGGAATGTATCCAGGTCCCGATCAGCAGCGGCACCTGCGCAAGAAAAAACCGCCGATATTCGGGATGGCTCAGAGCGCGGCTCCCTGATGCCCAACGATTGTTTCGGCTCACCCTCAGACCTGTTATCCCAAGTCCCGCCTCAACCTTGTCCCGCCAGGGGCCGGTCAAGAGCGAAGAATTCGTCAATTTTGGCGAGCGGCGACAAGCTCAGAAGCGCCGACAGACAATCTGAATTGGCCAGCGCCGCCGAAATCGCTTCCAGAGCCTGCGACAATGGCCGGTCCGCGTGCGAGAAACCAAACTGACCGCGCACCGTGTCGAAGGTCAGTTTCGCCACGCCCTGGGGCGTGTCCTGGGCCAGATCGATGGCCTGGGCAGCGAGCAGAGCTTCGAGCGCGGCGAGCTGGTGAAGGGCCAGAATTTGCTGCTCGAACCGTTCGACCACCAGAGGCAGGAAGGTTGCCTCGTCCTCCATGCCGCCCGCCACCACCAGCGCTTGTGCGGAAACCGGCGACGATAGCGCCAGCACTCGCGCGAACAATTCGCCCGCCAATTTGACGACCGGCCCCATGCCGGTGGCGATCACTCCAGACGGGACCAGGTTCACCGGCAGATCGCGGCGCCCGCCATTGCCCAAGATTATGCAGCGATTGAGCCCGTTGCGAGCCAGATGCGCGAGAGCCAGTTGCACGGTCTGCATGGCCAGCGTGACCTCGAGAGGCAGCGACCCGCCCGATGTCATGACCTTGCCCTCTATCACCACGGGATTGTCGTCGCTGCGTGATGTGGCGGCCACAACCGCATGTCCGGCGGCGACCAGCGCATCAAATCCGGCTCCGTATATCTGCGCCATCATGCGCAGGCTCAGCGGATCCTGCACATGGGTTGCCTCTTTCCAGTTCCACGCGGCGGCATTGCCGGTGAGCCACGCGCCGGCCATGGCTTCGTGCGAGCTGCCCAAATGGCTGGCGGCCAGCCACGGATCGCGCGACGCGCCCAGCGCGCCCGCCGTAGTCAGCCCAACCGCCAGCGCCGTGCGGACCACGCTGGCGGCATCACGGAGCGCATGAGCGGCGGCAGCGTAGACAACGGCATTGGTGGACAAGGAGGCCAGGCTGTCGCGCGGCGCGAATATCATCGGCGCGATCCCCGCCTGCGTGAGCGCCGCTGCGGCCGACATGCGACGGCCCTGAGCATAGACCTCCCCCGCTCCGGTCAGCACGGCACCAATCTGGCCCATCAGGCCGATATCGGCGCAGCCGATCGAGCCGACGCGCCGTACAACCGGCACGATGTCGGCCGCGATCATGGCGAGATACATCTCGACCAGCTCGCCCGTGACACCGACCTGGCCATTCAGCATCACATTGGTGCGGATCGCCATGGCGCTGCGAACGATGCTGGGCGCAAAGACGTCGCCAATGCCAAAACTGTGCGCGTGCACTAGCCCCACATTGAACTGGTTCTGGTCGGCAAGCGTCCAGGATATGTCCTTCATGGCGCCGACACCGGTCGTCGCGCCATAGACGGGCTCACCGCGCGCAATGTGATTTTCCAGCACTTGCCGAGCCGCGCGTACGCGAACCATGGCATCAGCATTGGCCGTCAAGACAACCCTGCCGGTCGAAATATCGGCCAGTTGCGCCAAGCTCAGTGGCTGGCCATCAAGTTCGAGCGTCGTGCATGCAACCGGCATGGCCCAAATTATCCCCAGTGGCGACCCAGCACTAGCGGATCGGCCCGGTACGGATGATATCCTAAAAACGGTACGGCAGATGCGTCGTGGCCGGGCCGAGGACGGCTAGGCCATTTCGGTATGGGGAGGTGGCATGGGAACGCCTTGCATCAGGCTGACGATACCCTCCACCAATGGCGGGGGAAGCGCGCTGGCGCGCCAGACCAGCGTCAATTGCTGCCGATAGCTGTCCGGCAGCGGCCATTTGCTCAACCGGTATGGCAGGCGTTCCACCGCGCTTTGCGGCATCACGCTGAGATAATTGTAGCGCGCGACCATATTGACGATCACCGGCACGGAGTCGATTTCCACGATGCGCTTGGGGCCATGGGCCAGAGACGCGGCGACCTCGCGCATATAGCGGTCCGCCGCCTGGCGAATGCCGCTGCGCACGCTGGGTAGAACCAGGGTACAGGCGCCGAGCACCCCGTCAATGTCCGCCGTGCCGTCCAAGTCCGGCGCCCCGACCAGCCAAAGCGCGTCGGTTCTGATCGGCCGACACTCAAAATCGGGTGGCACAGATTGATGGTCGATCAGGACCAGATCGAAATGGCCGGTCTTGAGCCCTGACAACAGCTCGTCCGCGGTGGCGCCGGAAATCGCCAGATGCTGGCGCGGCCGGAGTTTCTCCCAGCCGGCGGCAATCGCGGCCAGCATATGGGCGATGGAACTCTCGTGTCCCAACGGCATCACCGACCCCATTCGCCAGGTCTCGATATTCTGTCGGAAGCGGGCGGCCGCAGCCTGAGAAACGGCCTCCCAGTCCTCAATGATCTGCTCGGCGATCGGCAGAGCGGCATGGCCATAGGTCGAGCATGACACCCCAGCGCCGCTGCGTTTGAGCAGAGGGAAGCCCAGGTGGCGCTCCATATCGGAAATCTGTCGCGTCAATTGTGGCTGGCCGACACCGAGCGTTCTTGCTGCCTTGCGGATACTGCTTGCCCGGGCCACTTCCGTGAAGCGGATCAGACCCAGAATGCTGATCGGCGCAATCGGCTTGTCATCGGGCGCGCCCGCCAGGCTCATCAATTGCCGCGACGCCGCTGCAATACGGTTGATGGCATCGAGCCGCCGTTCCGCCTCCAGCGTCAGTGTCATGCTGGCCCCCTCGCGACGAACCAGGGGCACTGCGACAGCCGCTTCGAAACGCGACAGCGCCGCGCTCATCGTTGCGGGAGGCCGCCCCTCGATACGCGCAGCCTCTCGGACGCCGCGCACCGCAAAGATCGTCCTAACGGCGCTGATGGTGGCAATATTCAAAGCGATGCTTCCTTCGGAACGGGCAATTGTCCCGAACCTTTCAGTCAGGCCGAGGCATTTGTCCACAACCCCGTTCCACAGAATGCATCACCCGGAGCGACGGCGCCGACGCCAGATTGCTGTCAACAGCCTGGCCGGCCTAGCCCTGTGCCGGAGCAATCCAGCTCGACGCCGATATATAGTGTCCATGTTTTGACATCTTTCGGGTCGGTGGCCGCTGCACTCTCATCGGCTTCACGCTGCCCAGGATGGGCTATCCAGCACTGCCACAGGACCAAGCATGTACGAGATCAACCACATTCATCTGCGTTCCTCAACGCCCCGCGAAACGGCGGATTGGTATGTAAAAGCCTTCAATTTCGAGGTGGTGCGGGATTGGGTGCGCCCGATTGGCGACCGCTTCGTGCGGTGTCGCAGCGCCGGTGGCCTCATGGTCAATATATCAGGTCCCCGGACCGGTGAAGTGCTGGCCCCCGCTACAACCGAAACCTATCTCGGCCTTGAGCATTTCGGCGTTACCGTCGACAAGCTCGAGCCGGAGATCGAACGGCTTCGAGAGCTTGGAGCGCAGCTGGTAGGTGAACCGGCGGTGGTCGATACCGGCGTGCGCGTCTGTTTTCTCATCGTGCCGGGCGACGTGCGAATCGAGTTGATGGAAGTGTTCGACGTCTGAGCGAGTGCATTGGGCCCGGAGCTTTCCGGGCCCCCATGGAGCGCTGCCCTTCCCAGATCGTTTCGGTGTCTAGAAGAAACGCTGCAATGATCTAAACGTTTGTCCTATCGCGTTTTCGATCCGGAAGTCAGGTATCCACTGTTCCTGAAACGCTTTAGAGGTCCACCCGAATGTGGCCGATGCCCTTCCGCTCGATTTCATCAAGGCTCTCGGCGTAGCCCGCATCGGCATAGCGCATAACGCCCAGGGCCGTGTCATTGGTCAACGCATGGTCGAGCCGCTCGTCACCCTCAGGCGTGCCGTCAGCGATCACGGTCACCCCTGCCGAAGTCATGTATCCCGCATAGCCGCCGCCGCCGGAATGGACCACGACCAGGTCGGCCATGGATGAGCAGAGCAGCATGGCGTCAAGCAATGGCCAATCGGCAATGGCGTCCGAGCCATCCTTCATGCGCTCGGTCATGATGTTCGGATGCGCCATCGCCCCGGCATCGAGGTGATCACGGCTGAACGCCACCGGCCCTTTGAGCGTGCCATCGGCGACCATGGAATTGACCATACGGGCCAGCGCGGTGCGTTCACCATGGCCGAGCCAGGCGATGCGGGCGGGCAGGCCTTCGAATGGCACATGCTGGCGCGCAAGGCCAATCCAGTTGGTGACGATCGCATTGTCGGGGAACATTTCGAGCAATTTGTCGTCGATCCTGGCAATGTCAGACGGATCGCCCGACAGCGCCATCCAGCGGAACGGGCCAATAGCCCGCGCAAAGAGCGGCCGCAGATAGGCTTCGGTGAAGATCGGGATATCGAAGGCATTTTCGACGCCACCCGCCTGGGCGTGTGTGCGGATCAGGTTGCCATTGTCGAACACTTCGGCACCCGCAGCCTGGAAGGACAGCATGGCACGCACATGATCCACGATCGATGCGCGGCTGGCGGCCATCAACTGGCTCGGACCTTCGATGCGCAGGCGCCTGACCTCGTCAAGCGACATGCCCTTGGGCACATAGCCATAGACGAGGTCATGAGCGGATGTCTGGTCCGTCACGATATCGGGCACAATGCCGCGACGGGCGATCTCGGGGTAGATTTCAGCGGCGTTCCCAACCAGGCCGATCGATGTGGCGCGTTTGTCGCGGACGGCCCGGTCGATCATTGCCAGAGCGGTGTCGAGATCGGGTGCTATCTCTTCAAGATAGCCGATTTTCTTGCGCATCCGCGCCCTGTCGGGATCGATGTCCACGCAGAGGATGGCCGCGCCGGCCATGCGCCCGGCCAGCGGCTGCGCGCCGCCCATGCCGCCAAGCCCCGCCGTCAGGATGAACCGTCCCGCCAGATCGCCGCCGAAGCGGTTGTCGGCGATGCGCATGAAAATCTCGTATGTGCCCTGAATCACCCCCTGGCTGCCGATATATTGCCAGGCGCCTGCCGTCAGGCCGCCCCAGCAGATCAGGCCTTTGCGCTCCAGTTCGTAGAAGGTCTCGGCCTTGGCCCATTGCCCGACGATGTTGCAATTGGCCATGATCACCAGCGGAGCCTTGGCGTGGGTCTTGAGCAGACCGATCGGCTTGCCGGACTGGATGACCAGCGTCTGGTCTTCGTCCATGCTCGACAGCGCTTCGACGATGGCCTTGTGACTCGCCCAATTGCGTGCGGCCTTGCCCAAGGCAGCGTAAACAACCAGCTCGTCGGGGTTTTCCCCAACGCTCAGCACGTTTTCCAACAGGCGCAGCAGCGCTTCCTGGCGCCAGCCCCGGGCCCGCAATTCGGGACCGCCTGGAACGGGGAAACCGGGATGGCGCGGGTTTGGTGTCGGCATGGAAAAACCTCGTTCGTTCGGCGCGAAACCGGGACTAGCCCAGGGCATAGGTTTTAAGGTCGATCCCCATTCGGTCTTCGACGAAGGGATAGACGGTCGGGTCAAGCACGCTTGCACTGAGCGGAATAATGGATTTGGGCACGTGCAGAACAAAAATGTCCATGCCCTCGCGCAATTCTCCGACGGAAAGCGGCTGGCCTTCGGCGTCGAGCGTGGTGATTACATCGGGGAAAGTCGCGACCCGACGACCATCGGCATCGTCCACTGCCATATATTCGTTCATCACATGCAGGGTCGCCGCCCTGGTGCCCATACCGAGGGTGACGGTGCCGATATCGAAGGCTTCCTGGGTATAGATCACGTCCTTGGCCTGTACCCGGCCCTGTGTCAGGATTGTGCCGCCGGTCGCCTTGACGATGGCATCGATCACCGCCGTGCCGCCACGCTTTTCTGCTGCCAAAATGGCCTCCCCCAGGTCCAGGGCCAACGAAATGCCCCCCAGAGCTGCGTGCCGGCGCACATAGCTGGCGCGCAGCGGATTGCGACAGGAGGCGATGAAACCACCCGACTGGTCGGCAGCAGCGCGCAGCACCGGCGACACCCTGGCGGTCGCCCCCTTGACCACCAGTTCAATATAGCGATTTTCGTCGCGATTGCCGCCCACGGCGGTCTGGATCATCGGCAAGGGCGAGCCCGCCATGCCGATGGACCCCATATCCCCGGTGGGATGAGCACGCACGTCGCCGACCGCATCGAGCACCTTGATGCCCAATATGGCCGACGGCAACCAGCCGTTGAGCGTTGAGGATTTGCCGTTCTGTCCGATCATCAGGGCGCTGAGCTTTTCGCCCAGCGCGTCCTGCAACAGCGAAACCGCCTTGACGTAGTCGATGCCCTGCATTTCCCAGGGCGTGGTTGAAGCCGGCGCGCCGATGGCTGCGGCCGTAGCCACCCAGTCATCGCCATCCAGTTCATCCACGCTCACCAGTTCAGGCTTGCCAACGCTGACTGCGGCATAGCCGAGCGTCCTGCCGTGATCCGCCCAACCACCGCCGCCAGCCGCATATACCGATCCACCCTTGACCGCGGCTTCGACGTCTTTTTCAGTCAAAATACGGCCCATCAACCGATCTCCTGCAGTTTTCTGTCTAATGCCACAACGGCATCCAGCAGGACCGACGCGCCCAGCGCGATGTCCTGGTTGGTGGCAAATTCGTCCGGGGTATGGCTGCGGCCATCCAGGCAGGGCACGAAAATCATCGCAGCCTTGGTGATGCGTGCCATCCAGGCCGTATCGTGCCCCGCGCCCGAGGCCATGCGACGATGCCGCGCTCCCGCGGTGTCGCAAGCAGCATCAAGCACATCGAGCAAATCGGGATCGCCGGGTGTCGGGTGGTTGTCGGAAAGGATGTGCGGGGGGCCGGCAGGCACCCCGGTTGCAGCAGAAATTTCTGCCACCGCGCGCTCCAGCCCGTCGATGAAGTGGTCCATGTCCGCGCGGCGCTCGGCGCGGGCATCGATGAGCAGACGCACATGCGCCGGCACCACATTGGCTGCGTTCGGCGTCATTTCGAATTCACCGACAGTTGCAGCAAAGTGATGCGCGCCCCCGGCCAAGGCCCGGCCCAGCGCCTCGACGCTGATCGCGATCCGGGCCGCCGTCGTCAATGCATCCTTGCGCGATTGCATCGGCGTCGTGCCGGCATGGTCCTCCCGGCCCTGCACCACGATCTCGATGCGCGTAATCCCGGCAATCGCCGTCACCACGCCGATATCGAGCGCCTGATCCTGCAAGACCGGCCCCTGTTCGATATGCAGCTCGAGGAAAGCGCTGATATCGTCGCGCCGAGCCGATTCGTGAGGATTGCCTCCGACCGTGGAAATCGCCTCTTCCAGCGTCAGCTCGCCATTGTGGCGCGCGAGCCATTCCGCCGGCCGCGTTGCGCTCATTCCCCGGCTGCCGATGCAGGAGACGCCAAAGATCGAAACTTCCTCCGCGAGAAAGTCGACGATCTCGAGAGCATGATCCAGCTCGATCCCTTGATCGCGTAGGGCCCGGGCAAGTTCCAGACCCGCCACGATGCCGGCAATACCGTCAAAGCGGCCGCCATCGGGCACGGTGTCGGAATGCGAACCGACCATGATCGAGCCGAGATCCGGGCGCTTTCCGGCAATTTTGCCGATCAGATTGCCGGCCGCATCGATCCGCGTTTCGGCGCCCGCATCGCGCATGGCCTGTTCCAGCCATTTGCGACCTTCGAGAAATATCGGCGTAAAGGCCCGCCGCGTCCATGGCCGGCCCGCCTCGGTCAAGGCTGCCAAGGCGTCGATATCGGCGCCGATGCGCTCGGCGCGGATCGCGGAATTGGTCCGTGCGGGATCAAGCCCGGGCGACGGTTTCCGGTCGATCATGCCAGCTCGCCCGGCCGCACGAACCGCCCGGTACCGGGCCCCGCTACATGGGTGCCGTCAAACACCTGCTGCCCACGCAAATAGGTCAACCCGACCGTCCAGGGCAGCTCGATACCATTATAGGGAGACCAGCCGACCACGTTGTGCCCGCTTGCGGCCGCGTCATAGCGCTGGGGGCGCGCAAACAGCACGGCAATGTCGGCATCCTTGCCAATAGAAAGCGCACCCTTGCGCCCGAGGCGGAAATGGCGCGCCGGATTTTCCGCCATCAACCTGGCTGCCCAGCTCAGTGGAATGTCGCGCGCCAACGCACCCTTGACGAATAATGGCAACATGACTTCCAGCCCCGGCACGCCGGAGGCATTGGCCAGCATGTCCGGATCGGTCTTGCGGTTCTCAGACCAGCTCACATGGTCTGTCGAAACCATGGTGACATTGCCCCGTCGCACATGGTCCCAGAGCTTTTCGACTTCGGCACGGGAGCGGACAGGGGGGTTGATCTTGGCTTTGCCGCCAAGCCGCGCCACGTCATGCTCTTCGTCGAGGGTCAGATAGTGAATGCAACACTCTATGGTGGCGTTGAATCCCTGATCGCGATAGCTCCGCGCGATGTCATAGCCGCGACTCAGCGAACAATGCACCACGTGGGCAGGACATCCCGTTGCGGCACCGGTTTCGTAGATTTGCAGCGAGGCCAGCAATTCGGTGAGTGGCGGCCGGCTCAGTGCGTGGGCCCGGTAATCGGAAATACCCGAGGCGCGAACCTTGGCCATGGCTGCACGGACCGCCTCGTCATCCTCATTGTGCACGCCGGCCGTGAGCCCGGTCTGCGCAATTGCGGCAAAACACTCTTCGAGCAAAGCGGGCGGGATGCGCGGGAAGCGCACGGGGTCAGTACCAAAGGTGGAAAATTTGAACGCGGCGACGCCTGCCTCGACCTGTTCGGCAATCCGGGTCGCCCCCTCTTCGGGTACAATGGTGCCGTAAAGCGCAAAATCCACGCGCGCTTGCGGTTCGGCATGCGCCACCTTGCGGCGAACGGCCTCGGCGGAGGCCACCAGATTGCCCTCGTCATAGGGCATGTCGACGATGGTGGTAACACCACCGGCCGCCGCGGAACGGGTCGACCAGACAAAGTCTTCCTGGTCCTTCTGGCTCAGGGAATGGACCTGTGCATCGATCGCGCCGGGCAGGACAAGCGCTCGCCCCAGATCGTGGCGTTCGCGGGCCGCGGGCGCGGCACCTTCGCCGACATGCACGACCTTGCCGTCACGCACCGCCACATGGCCATTCTCAATGACACGATCGGGCAGAACGATCGTACCGCCCAGACTGAGATCGAAATCGGACATCTACAAAACCTTCGACGCAATTGCGATCAGGCCGGCATTGCCGGGCGAACCAGGACGAGCGGCTGCGTGCCTTCCAGCGCGCTGGGCGAATGCCCAACCACCCTTCAAATCTTGCTGAATCAACTGTATGGGATGCCCCCCGATCCCGGGATATCCCATTTCCAAGACAAGATATTCGCACCTTGACCTGCGATTGCGCACGACAATCGCGACGCTGGTGCGCCGCGATTATCGCCTTGCTGCAGATGAATTGCGTTCGTCAGACGATGTCGATGACGATCTTGCCGCGCCCCTTGCCGGAATCGAGCAATGCATGCGCCTCTGCGGCGCTCTCCAGGTCAAAAAGGTGCGGATCGAGAAGGGGCCGCAGTTTTCCGGCTTCCACCTGGCCTGCGACATCCCGCAGGACAATGCCATGCGCCGCCCGGCCTTGGCCCGTCAGCAAAGGCAACAGCATGAAGATAACATGCAAAGACAGCGCCTTGCCGTGCATCTGCCCCAGATCGATCGTCGTCCGGGCATTGGTGGTCGCAACGCGGCCACGCACCATCGTCGCCTCGAACGAGAGCAACAGGTTCTCCCCGCCCACCGTATCGATAACGGCGTCAAATCCTCTGCCGCCGGTATGTTCGGCGACATAATCGGCCACCGGCGTGGATCGCAAAACGGCAGCATCCGCGCCCAGTTCGCGCGCCACCTCGCCGGCTTCGGGCGTGCTCACCGTCGTCACGACATAAGCGCCTGCCGCCTTGGCCATCTGCACCGCGATATGGCCCACGCCGCCGATCCCGCCATGCACCAGCACTTTCTCGCCCGGGACGATGGCAAGCCGCTCCATCACATTGGCGGCGGTAATCGCCACCAGCGGCAGCGCGGCCGCTTCGCGGAATGTGAGATTGGCCGGCATTTTGGCGAGCAATTGAGCGTCGGCCGCGACATGACTGGCAAGTGTGCCCCCCAGCCCCTTGACGCCGCCGACGCAGCCATAGACGGCCTCGCCAATGGCAAAGCCGCGAACATCGGCCCCCACCGCCTCCACGACGCCCGCCATGTCTGCACCCAGAATGGCTGGAAGGGACGGTCCGATCGGCAGACCATTGCGTATCTTGGCGTCGACCGGATTGAGCGCTGCAGCGTGAATGCGCACCAGTACTTCGCCAGCGCCTGGAGTCGGTGTATCGACATCCGCCAGGGTCAGCTTTTCCGGCCCACCATGTTCCCGAAGCACAATTGCACGCATTGCAAGACTCCCTTGTCAGTTCGAAGAAGGCCCAGACACGGGCCATTGGAAACACCTGCGTTCAGGGGGTGCCCGCGTCAATCGGGCGAGCCCACTCTTGTTTGCGCAATATTGTACGCCTTATGCCCAATGCTGGACGAAACCCGCGCCGGGCGCGGGTTTCTGGCGGCTAGGCCTGATGGCGGCGTGCACCGATCAGGCTGCGTGCCGCATTTTCAAGGGCGGCGGCATCGATGCCGAAATGCGCATAAAGATCGTTCACGGTACCGGTCTGGCCAAAATGCTCGACGCCGAGAGTAATGGTGCGATGGCCCCGCACGCTGCCCAGCCAGCCCAAGGTCGCCGGATGGGCGTCGATGGCCGTGACGAGACCGGCCTGGTGTGGAATGTCGGCCAGCAGGGTTTCGATATGGCAGGTGGCACTGGCGTCGCCGTGCAACCTTGCCCGCTGTGCGCCGTGCCAGCCCGCATTGAGCCGGTCGGCCGAAGTGATGGCGAGCACGGCGACATTGCGCCTGTCGCCGCCGATGCGGGCCGCCGCTTCGATGGCTTCGCTGGCGAGCACGCCCTGATAGGCGATGACCACTTCGCATTGCGGTGTTGGAGGATTGAGCCAATAGGCACCGCGAATAATGGAATCGGCCAGATCCTTGTCCATGTTGCGAGGGGGTTGCTCGATGCCGCGGGTGGACAGGCGCAGATAGACCGAACCGCCGGTGACGTCGCGGGGCCAGTCGGCCAGATCCGGGCGCGCATCGCCAGAGCGCTGCATATAGTCGAAGGCCCAATCCATGATGATTGACAATTCGTCCGCAAAGGCCGGCTCAAAGCTGGCCAATCCGTCCTGCGCCATGCCGATCAGCGGCGAAGCGATCGACTGGTGAGCACCGCCCTCGCCAGCCAGCGACACGCCAGAAGGGGTGGCGACGAGCAGGAAGCGCGCATCCTGGTAGCAGGCATAATTCAGGGCATCGAGGCCGCGCGCAATGAAGGGATCATAGAGGGTGCCGATGGGCAGGAGGCGCTCCCCGAACAGGGAATGGCTGAGGCCAGCCGCGCCCAGCGCCAGGAACAGGTTCATTTCGGCGATGCCGAGTTCGAGATGCTGGCCCTGAGGGGTGAAGCGCCATTTTTGCGCGCTGGGAATGGCTTCCTTCTGGAACGTGTCGGCCATTTCGCGGCTGGCAAACAGATTGCGCCGGTTGACCCAGGTGCCCAGATTGGTGGACACGGTGACGTCAGGCGAAGTGGTGATGATGCGCTGGGCCAGTTCGCTGTCAGTCTTGGCAATCGCATCCAATATCTTGCCGAACGCCGTCTGGGTGGAGGTCGTGCCAGTGCCGACGAATTGCGGGCCGATTGTGGCGATTGCCGGTGAGGAATGGCGGCGGGAAGCGGATGTGTTGAACGGTACGTAGGCAAGGAAGCGCGCAATTGCCGCCGGATCGAGAAGACCCTCGAACTGGTCCCATTCGTGGCCGGGCCGGACATTCATCGCCGCGCGCAGGGTGTCGATCTGTGCAGCCGTCATCTGGCCGGCATGGTTGTCCTTGTGGCCCGCCAATGGCGTTGACCAACCCTTGACCGTATAGGCGATGAAGACGGTGGGCCTGTCGCTGCCCGCGGCGCGGAATTGCTCGAGCAGGCTCGGAATGCAATGGCCGCCCAGATTGGCCATCAGCTCGGCCAATTCGGCGTCGCTGCGGCGGGCGATCAGGGCGCTCACCGGCCCCTGGTCGCCGATTTCGTCGTTGAGGCGCTCGCGCCAGGCTGCGCCGCCACGGAACATCAGCGCCGAATAGATGGCATTGGGCGCCGCATCGATCCATGCCTTGAGGCGCTCGCCGCCCGGTTCGGCAAACGCCGCGCGTTGCAGAGCGCCGTATTTGAGGGTGACGACATTCCAGTCGAAGGCGCGAAAAATGGCCTCGATCCGGTCGTAGAGACCTTCACGGACCACGCCGTCCAGGCTTTGTCGATTATAGTCGATGATCCACCACGTATTGCGCAATCCATGCTTCCAGCCCTCGAGCAGGCATTCATAGACATTGCCCTCGTCCAGCTCCGCATCGCCAACCAGGGCAATCATGCGGCCTTCGGGGCGGGATGTATCGGCCCAGGGCTTGGCGCGGACATAATCCTGGACCAGGGAGGCGAAGGCGGTAAACGCCACACCCAGGCCGACCGAGCCGGTGGAAATATCGACGTCGTCGCTATCCTTGGTGCGGCTGGGATAGGATTGGGCGCCGCCAAAGGCCCGGAAATTTTTGAGATTTTCCAGACTCTGTTTGCCGAACAGATATTGGATTGCATGGAATACCGGGGCGGCATGGGGCTTTACCGCGACGCGATCCTCGGGATTGAGCACGCCAAAATACAAAGCCGCCATGATCGCGGCCATGGAGGCGGAACTGGCCTGGTGGCCGCCGACCTTCACCCCGTCGACATTGGGGCGGATATGGTTGGCGTGGTGGATCATCCAGTTGGAGAGCCACAAAATCTTGCGGGTCAGGGCCTCGATGCTGGTATGTGTGTTGTCCGCCGACCCGTTCATTCTGCCGTCATCCGTTCATAGGTGCATGATCATCGAGAGCTTGCATCTTGCGGCCGGGCGTTTCTTGCCTATTCTGACCCTAATTTCGGGCGTTTGCGCAGGATTTAAGAGAAAATGACTAAAAAATTGGCAAAATCTGCTGATTTTGTGCTGACAGCCATCGACCGTAAGATATTGCGGGCCCTGCAGGAGGATGGGCGCATGACGGTCCAGGCGATAGCCGAACGAGCGGGCCTTAGTGCTTCTCCCTGTCTGAGGCGCATCCGGCTGATGGAAGCGAGCGGGATTATTGCGGCCTATAGTGCCGTACTGGACCAGAAGGCGGTGGGACTGCCGGTCTCGGTTTTCATTTCCATCAAGCTGGAACGGCAAAGGGCGCAGGAATTGGACGCCTTCGGCACCGCCATCAGCCGTTGGCCCGAGGTCATGGAATGCTATTTGATGACGGGGCAGTTTGACTTCATGCTGCGCGTAGTCTGTGCCGATCTGGAAACCTATGAACAATTCCTGCGCGAAAAGCTGACCCAAGTCGCGGGCGTCGCTTCCATCGAGAGCAGCTTTTCACTTGGGCAAGTCAAATATTCACGAGTGCTGCCGCTATAGAAATGCCGAGGTCGGTCGGGCTGAAATCGGTGCCTTGCCGGGCGGGATGCACCATTCCGCCGCGATCCCGCCGGCCTCGATCCAAAATGGTCCAAGAATTGCGCCGGACGGCACACAGGGCGGCCAAATGGGCGCTATGCCGGGTTCGGTGCGGTAAGCGCCGCGATCAAGGTCGCATCGTCAAAGGGCTTGTAAAAAACCTGCCTTGCGCCCCAGATTTCCGCCAAGGTCAGCATGGCCTCGGTACTGATGCCGGGGCCGCCTCCGGTCATGCCGAAGACCTTCAGATCGGGCTGGGACTGCCGGCAGGCCTTGATCAGCGCGACGCCATCGACGCCCGGCATCCACAGATCGGTCAGCAGCACGTCGAATGTCCGGCTCGCCAGCATTTGCAGCGCCGCCTCGCCGCTTTCGGCGGTTTCGACATGCCAGCCGGAAGCGGCCACGCTGATGGCCAGCGATTGGCGCACTGCGAAGTGATCGTCGACGATCAGGATGGATAATCTTGGCGTCATGGCAGATTTCCGGTGTCGGCAGGAAAGAACATGGTGATCCGCGTGCCATCGCCCGGCTGGCTGGCAATGGTAAGTTTGCCGCCATGCTGGCTCACCAGGCGCTTGACCACGACCAGGCCTATGCCGGAGGCGCGGCCATCGATCTTGGTGCTGACATGGGCCTCGGTGGCCCGGGCCGCCAATGCCGCGCTCATGCCCGCGCCATGGTCGGTGACCGATAGCAGGGCGCCGCCGGGGGCAGAAGCCAGATCGATCTGGATCGCGCCGCTATCGCCAAGCGCCCGCCGCGCATTGGCGACGACATTGATCAGGATTTGCAGGATGTCGCCCGCCCGTACGCTGATCCCGGGCACCGTATCGATGCTGGCCTCAATCAGCAGGTCCGGTGGCAGCGTGAGGCGGAGCGTGGCGAGAGCGTCCTGCACCGCAAGGTCGATATCGCGCCGGGTCGCCGTCGGCTCGGGCCAGCTGCCGCCGAGTTTGAGGATCTGGTCCACCAGCACGATGGCCTGCTGGCTGGCGAGGTCGATGAGATCGAGCATGCGCCGCGCCGCAGGGGCCGCCTCGACATGGGCGCGCAGCCCCTTGGACATATTGACGATCGGCTGGACCACATTGTTGATTTCATGGGCGACCGTGGCCGCCATGCTGCCCAGCGAGATCAGATGCTGCTCCTGCTGGCGCTGGTTCTCCTGTTCGATTTCAGCGGTGACGTCGCGCAGGATCGCGCGGAAATGTTGTGCGTCCTCGCCGGAAGCGCCACTGAGGCTGAGCCAGCGCGGCGTCTCGGCATCCCCCACGGGGACAATGTCGTTGCGCAAGGTCCGGCGCCCAAGTGCGGCGGCCGTCAAGGCCGTTTGCACCCGCTCGGGAAGTCCGCTCGCGGCCATGCTTTCGGGCGCATCGTCGTCTCCCAAAACGACATCGCTGCCCTCGCCAGCCAGATAGACCACCCGCCCGGATGCGTCGGTTTCGACATAGATGTCGCGGCCGATGCGGGCGAAGCTTTCCAGCCGCTCCAGCAGGGCCTGAGTGCGCCGCCGCAAGGTCAGTTCCCAGCGATAGAGCTCGAGGGGCGTCACCACGGCAAAGAGCAGCAGGGACAATGCAAGGCCGAAATAAATGCCGTTCAGCGCCATCGTGCTTGCCGCCTGGCCGATAAGGGTATCGAGCTGGATGCGCATGATGCCGGTCACCAATAGCGGCAGCCACAGGATGGTGAAGAGGATGGCGCGGCGCGGCGTCCGCAACAGGCTGAACACCAGCAGAAAGGCGAGGACGGCGCCGCTGGCGAGGCCGATATAGGGGAGCACCCGGCGCAGCAGGCCGGTATCGGCCTGGGCATCGATAAAGGCAGCAATGCCGAGCAGCGCCAGGGCGAGGGCAAGCCCGTCCAGATTGCGCCGGAGCCGGCTGCCCTGCCGGCCGATATGCAGGAAGCGGACGGAGAAACTCAGAAACGCGCTATAGAAGAAGACGGTGGACGACAGCGAGACGGACCGCGACAGCGCGACGGCCCCCGGGAGAAGATAGGTTTCCAGCAGAGCCTGATCGCTCGCTACATAGAGGGCCGCAAACAGCATGGCAGCACCCAGGCTGAAATAGATGCTGCGTCGCAGCGCCATGCCGAGCGGCAGCAGATATGCCGCGCTCGCGGCCATGAGCCCCAACAGAACGGAGAGGCCAACGATGCTGCGGCCATAATTGGCGGCGAAGCTGGCTTCCGACGACAGGTATAAGGTGGCGCGCATGGACGAGCCGGTGGTGATGCGGGCATAAAGAACTTCGCCTGCCAGCGCGTCTGCGGCCAGTACGAAAGCGGGAAAGCGATAATCGGTCCAGGCATCGCGCGCGAAATGCTGCGCGCTGATGGCGCCGGCTTCATCCACAAGATAGAGGTCGACCTTGCGGAAGCGCGGCTCTTCCATGGAAAGAACATAGGGCGCCGAAGCCTGCCAGGGCGTGGCGGTGCGGAGCGCCGCCAGCGGCAGCCGGAGCCAGAAGGCGGTTTCCGGCGTGGTGCGCACCCCCAGATTGGCGGCGCTGCCATTTGCCGGCGGGAAGAAGTCGGGTTGGGCCATGATGTCGGCCAGTTCCAGGCTTCCGGTCGGGTCGGCATAGGCCTGGGCAAGGCCGCCAATGTCGAATCTTTGCCCCGCCGACAGGTTGAGCCAATAGACGAGCACCACCAGCAGCGGCAGCGTTGCCAGCAATAAAACGACGATGCTTCGCCGCTCGATCCGCGCGGAAGGATCGGTCTGCCGTTCTGGTGTCGCGACGCTAGCGGGGCTCATCGTCATGCAATATCCGCACGGTATCTTCCAGAAAGCGCGCGATGATTTCGCGCTCGGGGCCGTCATAGCGCTCGAACACCGTCCTGAGCTTGAGCAAGGGATCCTGGCGCAGCAGCGCTTCGCCTTGCGGCGTCAGTTCCAAGGCGGTGGCGCGCCCTCGCCCTGCCCGTCCGGCGGGTTGGAGATAGCCTTTGAGGACGAGCGTGCGCACGGTGCGGGCGACGGCACTGTGTTCCTGCCCCTGGAAGCGGGCGAGATCGGAGGACGTGCGCAATTCCAGCGGCATGCGCGCGATATAGCGCAGGGCCGCCCATTGCGCCGGGAACAAATCCAGCGCGTGCGCCTGCGCATGCAATCGCCGCGCGACCTGTTCGAGCAGATTGGCAAGCGGTGGTGTTGGGATCAGCAAATCTGCCAAGCGGTCTGCCCCTGAACTGCGCCCGGCCCTGGCCACGCGCCGGAACGAGCAAGATATGACCTGATTATGCCTTGCTGTCACGTCTTGACGGCCCGCGCATGGTCTAAATATGTTCACTGAACATTTGTTGGGACGGTGGAGGTTGTCTTGGAACGATCAGGGGGTAGGGGACGATCGGCAAGAGCGGGACGGGCAGCCCTCAGGGCTCTGGCATGCCTTGCGGCATGGGGGGCAATCCAGGCCGTTTCGGCCCAGGATTTGAACAGCGGCTCCGCCCTAGCCGGGATCGAATGGCCTGTCTCGGCCTATGATTGGTCCGATGATCCGGACGGGCCGCGCCATGGCCTTTTGGAGCAGGGCGCCGCCGATCTGGGCATGCATTGCGGTGCGGCACGGGAATTCAATGTCTGGAACCTGGAAAACGAGGAAGACCCCGAAGGGTTCAGGACGGCCATCCTGGGGCGCTATGAGGCGGCGGGCTGGACCTTGACCGAACCCGTCGTGGTCGAGCCCGCGGTCTATCTCGCGACCCGTGGGGCCGAGCAATTGGTGGTCTGGCTCAATCCCATTCCTGAGGAATTTGCCCTGGCTCTGTTCAGCTGCAAGCCGCAGGCCGATCCGGTATCGGCCGCGGACATTGTCGCCGCTGCGCCGCCGGAACCCACATCTTCCGGCCGCTTGCCGATTGTCGGAGAAATGGGGCTGGGCATCATCGCCCTTGGCGGCTTGGCTTTGTTTTTGGGGCTATGGCGGCGACGCAAGGCCAATGCGGCGCGCAACTGGGCCGAAGTGTCGGCGCTGATCCTCAAAAGCGAAGTGCAGGAAAGCGAGTTCATGGGCGATTCGCCGGGCGAAAGAGAAATCGGCTATTCGCCCAAGGTCGAATATAGCTACAGCTATGAAGGCGCCGATTATCGCAGCTCACGGGTGCATTTCGGCCCGGCAATGACGATGGACCAGCAGGTTGCCGACAAGATCATCACGCAATATCCCGCAGGCGCGACTGTCAATGCCCGCGTCAATCCCGCCCAGCCCAATGAGGCCACGCTGGCGGTCGAGCCACAGCCGGTCGGCCAGTTCGTGACGCTGCCCATCATCTTTGCAGCGACCGGTATCCTGTTGGTTGTGGTGGCCTATACTTATTGATGCGCATCAGACGAAGAGGCCCGCCGATGACGGGCCTTTTCGTATCCGATCAGGTGCCGAGGGCCGCGCACGTGTCCCAATCGTAGTTCAAGTCTTCGCCCGCCTGCACCTTGGCGCCAATCGACTCGCCATAGAGCTGTCCGATCTGGAAGCGTGCATCGTCGCCGTACCCCGCTTCCATCATGAGATCTTCGGCGTAATTGGCGAGCTGCTCGCCCAACGCCTCCAGCTTGGCCGCTGTGTCGCTGTCGCCGGCGTCCTGGCTAACGCTCGCAGTGGCGAGGAAACCGGCGCCGCAGGTCATGTATTTGTCGATTTCGGCATCCAGCGCCGCAGCTTCGGCATCCGCCACCAGCACTGCGCATTGGTCGGGATCGAAACCAAGCTCGGTATTGTTGTCGAAGGCGGCATCGACTTGCAGCGTGTAGCGCCTGCCGATCTCTTCGCGCTCCGCGGTTGAAACATTTTGCGCGGCGAGGGTGTCATCGGCAAGGTTGAGCAATATTTCGCCCATCTGCCTCAGCCTTGCTTCCTCCTGCTTGGTGTTTTCCATTGCCGGATCGGCCGATACCAGCAGATAGCCGACGCCGCAGAGCAGCTGCAATTCGGTATCCGCGTGGATCTCGAGGGCCTGTGCGGGCTGCGGGAAGGCGAGCGCCGTGCTGAGAAGCAGGGCAGGAAGAATTGTCTTCATCTTGGTTGATCCTGATAGGGGATAGCTAAGGAGCCTGCTTTTCGAGTTCGGTTACGTCCGCCAGACCTTTCCGCGCCAACAGGATTCCGGCATCGACGGCTTGTTGGTAAAATTGGCGCGCCAAGCCCAGGTCGCGCGGCACGCCCAGCCCTTTTTCATAGTGATTGCCCAGATTGTTCCAGGCCATCGGATCGCCCAGATCGGCCGCCTTCTGCGTCCATCGGAACGCTTCGGCCTGGTCCTCTGCGACGCCATCGCCCTGCGAATAGAGAAAACCAAGCGTCGTCATCGCCGTCTTCTCACCCAGTTCCGACGCCTGCAGCAAAAGGCTCGCCGCATAGGCGGTGTCCATGGCCACGCCGCGACCGAGGACATAAATCTGGCCCAGATTGGCGATGGCCAGGGGTTCTCCCGAAGCCGCGGCGCGTTCGAACAGGGCGATGGCCCTGACCATATCGACCGGCGTGCCTAAGCCTTCGGCATAGAAGTGCCCCAGTTCATTGGCCGCGAACGGGTCGCCCAGATCTGCCCCATGCTGGTAAAGTCGCAGGGCTTCGGCGTAATTCTGCTCCACGCCCTGCCCGCTCTGGTACAGCCAGGCCAATTGATAGAGCCCATAGGGATCGTTCTGCGCTGCCGCCATTTCGGCCCAATGGAGCGAACGGCCATAATCCTGCTCCACGCCCAGCCCCAACTCGTAAAGCGAGGCGAGGGCGGCCTGCGCCCGCGAATAGCCCTGGTCGGCGGCAAGGCGGTAGTAATGTGCGGCCTGTTGTGCGTCGACGTCCACGCCAAAACCGAAATCATAGGCTCGGCCCATGCCATGTTGGGCGATCGCCAAGCCGCTTTCGGCCAGCGGCCGGAGCAGCGCCACAGCGCGTTCCGGCTGCGCTGTCAGGTGGCGGCTGTCGAGCAGATAGGTCGCATAGAGTGCGGTGCCGATCGGGTGTCCGCCGGACATGGCCCGCTCCAGCGCCGCAATTGCCGCCGTGTGGTCAAAAGCTTCGGCATGGGCGCGGCCCAGCCAGGCCGCAATGTCGGCGGCATCGGGGCTGGCTGCCAGGGCGTCTTCGCAGACGGCAATGGCGTGGCGTAGATCGGTAATACGCTGCGGGTGATCGGCGAAACCCGCCTCGAACGGCGAGGCCGCCAGCGCGGCGCAGGACCCGCCTGACGATGCCAGAACAGGCTGGGCCATGGACACGAACATCCCCGCCAAGCCGATACAAGTCAGTAGCCGTGCCCTCATCGCGCCACCTTATATGTTCACTGCACACTTAACAGCGAAATGCGGGCTTAGCAATAGATTGCAGATCATGTGGCGAGCCGCTGTGGTCGATCGCCCGGCGCAGTGCCGACGGGACTTTCCGGCGCTCGACAGGGCCATCATTGCTGCAACGGGCAGCTATAATCGCCACTTGGGTCAATGGATCATCATCAGTTTGATCTGCATCAACGAATTGATTGGCCGAGTGATGGAGGAATGCCTCCGCAATCAATTGCTGGAATGGCGTGGAATGTCGATTTTCCGTTTTCTTCTCGCGCTTTGCTTCGGTCTGTGTCTCGCGCTCTCCGCCAGCACAATATCCAGCGCCAGCCCGGTATTGCAGGATTACCTGCCCAGTGTGGCCGCTGCCGATCTCGTGCCTGGCGCCGACAGTTTTGGCCCGGTGCGCGACGACATCGCGGTCGCGCCGGTGCTGAGCGGCGACGAGGTCGTGGCCTGGGCTTTCGTCACCTCCGATTTTGTCGGCACGACGGGCTATTCGGGCAAGCCGATCCATACGCTGGTGGCGGTGGGGCTAGACGCCAAGGTCATCAGCGTAAAGCTGGTCAAGCATTCCGAACCCATCGTTCTGATCGGCATTCCCGATGCCAAGGTGCAGGCGATGGTGGCCGGCTATGCCGGACTCGATCTAATCGCGGAGGCGAAATCCGGCGGCACGGCGCATGAGGTGGACATCATCTCGGGCGCGACGGTGACCGTGATGGTGATCGACGATTCCATCGTTCGCTCGGGGCTCAAGGTTGCCCGCGCGCTTGGCCTTGGCGGCCTTGCCCGCGAGACGGAAAGCACCGGACCGCGCTTTGAAGTGAACCCGGATGCTGCTGCCGCGACCGACTGGATCGAGGCCGAAGGCGACGGCACCGTGCGGCGGCTTTCGCTGGATGTGGCCCAGGTCAATGACGCCTTTGCCGGCCATGCCGATGATCGGGCGCGCGAACGAGCGCTGACCGAAGCGCCGGAAACCAGCTTCATCGACATGTATGCTTCCCTGGTTTCGGTGCCGGCGATCGGAACGGCCGTGCTTGGGGAGGCCGAGGCTGCCAATCTTGGAACCTGGCTGAAAGAGGGCGAGAGCGCCATCGCGGTGATGGGGCGAGGCCTCTATTCCTTCAAGGGGTCGGGCTATGTGCGCGGCGGCATTTTCGACCGTATCGTGCTCATTCAGGATGATGTCTCGGTGCGTTTCCGCGACCGTGACCATCGGCGCCTCAATCGCATCGCACTCGATGGCGCGCCCGCCTTCACCGAAATGGACATGTTTCGGATCCCCGCCGAACTGGGCTTCGATCCGACAAAGCCCTTCCGTATCCAGTTGCTGGTGCAACGCGAAGTTGGTCCCATCGAAAAGGTCTTCCACACATTCGAGCTCGGCTATCAATTGCCGCAACAATATCTGCGCGCCATCGCCGCGCCGGTGACGGAAGTGGTTGTTCCCGCGGCTCAGACCGAGCTGAGCGCCCAGGCCGAACTCTGGCAGCGCATCTGGCTCGATTCCAAGCTCAAGATCGGCATTCTGGCCGCGATGCTGGTGGTGCTGACGGGTGTGTTCTTCTTTCAGACCTTCGTCGTCAAGAACGCCAAGGCCTTCTATATCTTCCGCATTGCCTTCCTGACCTTCACGCTGGTTTTCCTAGGCTGGTATGCCAATGCGCAGCTCTCCGTCGTCAACCTGCTGGCGCTGTTCGGCAGCGTCGTGGAAGGGTTCAGCTGGCAGGCTTTCCTGCTTGATCCTCTGACCTTCATCCTGTGGTTTGCCGTCGCCGCCGCCCTGCTGTTCTGGGGGCGCGGGGCCTATTGCGGCTGGCTGTGTCCATTCGGCGCCCTGCAGGAATTGACCAACCAGATCGCGCGCAAGCTGCGCATCCCGCAATGGACGCTGCCCTGGGGCCTGCATGAGCGGCTGTGGCCGGTCAAATACATGATCTTTCTGGGGCTGTTCGGCGTGTCGCTGATGAGCGTCGAGCAGGCCGAGCATCTGGCCGAAGTCGAGCCGTTCAAGACCGCGATCATCCTCAATTTCGTGCGTGCCTGGCCGTTCGTTGCCTATGCGGTGGCGCTCCTGGTCGCCGGGCTGTTCGTCGAGCGGTTCTATTGCCGCTATCTCTGTCCGCTTGGCGCTGCCCTCGCCATTCCGGCGCGAATCCGCATGTTCGACTGGCTGAAGCGGTACCGCGAATGCGGCAATCCCTGCCAGACTTGCGCCAATCAATGCCCCGTCCAGGCGATCCACAAGACCGGTGAGATCAATCCGAACGAGTGCATCAACTGCTTGCATTGCCAGGTTCTCTACCAGTCCAAGACGGTGTGCCCGGTGGTGATCAAGAAGGAAAAGGCGCGGGCCAAGCTCGCCGCCAGTCCCGGCCGTCTCCCCGACCCGGCTGTCCGAATTCAAAATTAACTCACGAAGGAGAGACGATTATGGAAAACAGCGAAAATAAGGGGCTCAGTCGCCGCGCATTGTTCGGCGCCACTGCCGGGGCGGCAGTGCTTGCTGGAACCATGGGGCCCGCCGCGCTTGGCCTCGGCGCTGCCATGCTGACGACGCCGGCACTGGCTGCCGGGGGCGATGGCAGCGTGGGTCCGGGCCTGCTCGATGATTATTACGGCTTCTGGTCTTCGGGGCAGACGGGCGAAATGCGCATTCTCGGCATCCCCTCAATGCGCGAATTGATGCGGGTGCCCGTATTCAATCGCTGCTCGGCCACGGGCTGGGGGCAGACCAATGAATCGATCCGTGTGCACCAGCGCACGATGTCGGAGAAGACTAAGAAGCAGCTCGCCGCCAACGGCAAGAAAATTCATGATAATGGCGATCTGCACCACGTCCATATGTCCTTCACCGAAGGCAAATATGACGGCCGCTACCTGTTCATGAACGACAAGGCCAATACGCGCGTCGCGCGCGTTCGCTGCGATGTGATGAAGACCGATGCCATTCTGGAAATCCCCAATGCCAAGGGCATCCACGGTATGCGCCCGCAGAAATGGCCGCGCTCGAACTATGTGTTCTGCAATGGTGAGGACGAAGCACCGTTGATCAATGACGGCTCGACCATGCGGGACGTCTCGACCTATGTGAACATCTTCACCGCCGTCGACGCCGATGCCTGGGACGTGGCCTGGCAGGTCCAGGTCTCCGGCAATCTCGACAATTGCGATGCCGACTATACCGGCAAATGGGCCTTCTCGACCTCGTATAATTCCGAGATGGGGATGAACCTGGCAGAGATGACCGAGTCCGAAATGGACCACGTGGTCGTCTTCAATATCGAGGAGATCGAAAAAGCCATTGCCGCGGGCCAATATGAAGAGATCAACGGCGTAAAGGTTCTGGATGGGCGCAAGGAGGCCAAGTCCCTCTTTACCCGCTACATCCCGATCGCCA
Source organism: Devosia faecipullorum (assembly GCF_015158295.1). Lineage (GTDB taxonomy): Bacteria > Pseudomonadota > Alphaproteobacteria > Rhizobiales > Devosiaceae > Devosia > Devosia faecipullorum. The sequence goes on from NZ_JACDXV010000002.1 coordinate 289,794, forward strand.
ACAACCCGCATGGTTGCAACATGGCGCCCGACAAGAAGCATCTTTGCGTTGGCGGCAAGCTGTCGCCGACGGTGACGGTGCTGGATATCACCAAGTTCGACGCTTTGTTCTATGAAGACGCCGAGCCGCGTTCCGCCGTGGTGGCCGAGCCGCAACTGGGCCTTGGGCCCCTGCACACCGCCTTTGACGGCCGCGGCAATGCCTATACCTCGCTGTTCCTCGACAGCCAGGTGGTAAAGTGGAACATCGAAGACGCGGTTCGCGCCTATGCCGGGGAAGACATCGACCCGATCAAGGACAAGATCGACGTGCATTACCAGCCTGGGCACCTCAAGACGGTGATGGGCGAAACGCTGGACGCCACCAGCGACTGGCTGGTTTGCCTCTGCAAGTTCTCCAAGGACCGCTTCCTCAATGTCGGGCCGCTCAAGCCCGAAAATGACCAGTTGATCGACATTTCTGGCGACAAGATGAAGCTGGTGCATGACGGCCCGACCTTTGCCGAGCCGCATGACGCAATCGCGGTTCACCCCTCGATCATGTCGGGCATCAAGTCGGTCTGGGACCGGCAGGATCCGATGTGGGCCGAAACCCGCGCTCAGGCCGAGGCCGATGGGGTCGATATCGACGACTGGTGCGACACCGTCATCCGCGATGGCAACAAGGTGCGCGTCTATATGTCGAGCGTTGCCCCGTCCTTCTCGCTTGAGGAGTTCACGGTGCAGGAAGGCGATGAGGTCACAATCATCGTCACCAATATGGACGAGATCGATGACCTGACGCATGGCTTCACCATGGGCAATCATGGCGTCGCCATGGAAGTCGGTCCGCAGCAGACCAGTTCCGTGACCTTCGTGGCGGCCAATGCGGGTGTATACTGGTATTATTGCCAGTGGTTCTGCCATGCCCTGCACATGGAAATGCGCGGTCGCATGTTCGTCGAACCCAAGGCCTGACCCATGCGCTGGCTTGCCCTGTTTCTCGGACTGACCCTGGTGTTGCCCGCTGCGGCGGCCGAGCATCTGGTCGGCCCTGGCCAGGGCAAGCTGGCACTTGCCATCGCCGGGGCTTCCCCCGGCGATGTGCTGGTCCTTGAAACCGGCGCCTATTCGGGCTCCATCATCATCGATCGTCCGCTGACCATTACGGGGCCCTCCGGCGCCGTGGTGGACGGCGAGGGCATTGGCAGCGTCATCACCATTGCCGCTCCCGATGTGACGCTGACCGGCTTTGCCGTCACCGGTTCGGGCGACCGCAATGAAGATCTCGATGCCGGCGTCAAAATCCTGAAGGGCGCGGACCGAACCCGCATCGAGGCGCTTTCACTCCTCGACAACATGCATGGGATCGACGTGCATGGCGGCCGCGACGCGCAAATCCTGAGCAACAGCATTATCGGCCGGCAGAACCCGCACATGAATGAGCGCGGCAATGGCATTTATGTCTGGAACAGCCCCGGCACGCTGCTCGATGGCAATGACATCCGCTATGGTCGCGACGGCATTTTTTCCAATGCCAGCGCCGACAGCATCTATCGCAGCAATATCATGCGCGATCTGCGGTTCGCGGTGCATTTCATGTACACCAAGAATACCGAGGTATTGGGCAATATTTCGATCGGCAACCATCTCGGCTTTGCCATCATGTTCTCGGACCGCGCGAAAATTCTCAACAATTTGAGCCTGGGCGACCGCGAACACGGACTGATGCTGAACTATGCCAACAATGCCGATGTCGCCGGCAATCTGGTGCGCGGCGGCACCAAGAAATGCCTCTTCATCTACAATGCCCACAAGAACCTGATCTGGGACAATCGCTTCGAAGGGTGCGGTATCGGCATTCATTTCACGGCCGGTTCGGAGCGAAACGTGCTGACCGCCAATGCTTTCATCGCCAATCGGGAGCAGGTCAAATATGTCGGCACCCGCAACATGGAATGGAGCCATGAGGGGCAGGGCAATTTCTGGTCCGATCACCCTGCCTTCGACCTCAATGGCGACGGCATAGCCGACAGCTTCTATCGCCCCAATGATCTCATGGATCAGATTCTGTGGTCGCAGCCTGCGGCAAGCCTGTTGATCGGCTCGCCCGCCGTGCAATTGGTGCGCTGGAGCCAGCGGGATTTCCCTGCGACGCTCCCCGGCGGCGTGCGCGACAGCGCGCCTTTGATGCGACCGCTGACCATCTCCGTCCCGCCCGAGATCCTCAGCCTCGAAGCTGAAGCCGAAGGTCGCTGGGAAGAAGGAAACTACGATGACGCCGACCCTGAAAATCTCGCAACTCACTAAGCGTTTTGGCGAGGTTGAGGCGCTGAAGACCGTTTCCCTGTCGCTGGAAGCGGGCAAGCGCGCGGCGCTGCTCGGCCACAATGGCGCGGGCAAATCCACGCTGATGAAAATAGTTCTCGGCCTAATACCCTTTGACGGCGGTGAGGTGATCGTCTGCGGCACGACGCCGGGTTCGTCCGCCGCGCGCAGCCAGGTGGCCTATCTGCCGGAAAATGCCGCGTTTCACCCGGCTTTGACCGGCGAAGAGCAACTCCGCCACTATCTGGCCCTGCGTGGCGAGAACCCCAAACTTGCCATGGACCTGCTGGCCCGGGTCGGGCTGGAAAAAGCGGCGCGGCGGCGGATCGGCACCTATTCAAAAGGCATGCGTCAGCGCGTGGGGCTGGCCCAGACCTTGATCGGACGCCCGCGCCTGCTGGTTCTGGACGAGCCGACCTCCGGGCTTGATCCGGTGTCGCGGCGCGATTTCTACAATCTGCTCGATGGGCTTTCCGCCGAGGGGACAGCCATTTTGCTGTCCTCCCACGTTTTGACCGAAGTCGAGGCGCGCACCGACACTATTCTCATCCTCTCCGGCGGAAAGCTGGTGGCGGAAGGCACGCTCGGCGCCCTGCGTGCCCAGGCCGCCCTGCCGGTCAGCATGCTCGTTCGACCTGCTGACGGCCAAGCGAGCTCCCTCGCTTCGGCGTTGCCCGAAGCGGTTTCGGGAAATGATGGGCTGTTGCATCTCACCTGTACGCAGGCAGAAAAGCTCCCCCTGCTGGCTCGCATCACCGCGCTCGGAACAGGGGTCGCCGATCTCGATGTCATCCCACCCAGCCTCGAAGACATCTATAGCCATTTCAGCCGGAGGGACGGGCAATGAGCCGCATTCTTGCCACGGCGGCCAGCGAGTTCCGCATCGCCTTTCGCAATCGCTGGGTCACCATCGCCACAGCCATGATGGTGCTGTTCGCCCTGGTGCTCGCCGCTGCCGGCTCCGCGCCGACGGGTGATGTCGGCGTCGACCGGCTCTCGGTGACCGTTGCCTCGCTGACCTCACTGGCGCTCTATCTCGTGCCCCTGCTGGCGCTGCTGATGAGTTTCGACGCGGTGGCGGGCGAGGTCGAACGGGGTACGCTGCCGCTATTGCTGACCTATCCGGTGTCGCGTCTTCAGGTTCTGCTGGGCAAGCTCATCGCCCATTCGGCCATCCTTGCCCTTGCGGTCACGCTCGGCTATGGCGCGGCGGCTCTGGTGGCCGTCTGGTCCGACCCCAAGGCAGTGCAGGGGCTCGGCTCGTTGTGGAGGCTGATCTGGACGTCGGTATTGCTTGGCGCCACTTTTTTGTGCGCGGGCTATGCGCTGTCGGCCCTGGCGCGCCGTCCATCGGGGGCGGCGGGCCTCGCCATCGCGCTCTGGCTGGTGGCGGTGGTGCTCTATGATCTGGCGCTCTTGGCGCTGATCGTCTCGGATGGCGGTGGAGCCCTGACCACCCAAGCCTTGCCCATTGCGCTCCTCGCCAATCCCGCCGACGCCTTTCGGGTCTTCAACCTGGCGGCGGCGCAGGCGGTGGCCATTGCCGGAGGCATTGGCGGGGCGGCGGACGCCATTCCGCTTTGGCAATCGGCGGCATCGCTCGTCCTCTGGCCATTGGCCGCCCTTGCGCTGGCCGTCGCGGCGTTTCGAAAGGTGACACCATGAAAAAGAGCCTTCGCGCAGCATTGCTTCTTACAGCTGTCACGACGCTTGCGGGCTGTCAGCAGGAGGTGGCGCAAGACCTTACGCCCCGCGAGATGACCGCGGAAACCCTCGGCCACTATTGCCAGATGAACCTTCTGGAGCATCCCGGTCCCAAGGCGCAGGTGTTCATGCGGGGCTATGCGGCGCCGCTATTCTTCAGCCAGGTGCGCGACGCCATCGCCTATACCCGCGCGCCGGAGCAGGTGGCGCCGATCCTTGCCGTCTATGTCAATGACATGGGCGCGAGCGAGGCGACATGGGATCTGCCCGGCGAGGGCAATTGGATTGCCGCGGACACTGCCTTTTTTGTGCTCGGCTCCGCCGTCGAGGGCGGCATGGGCGCGCCGGAAGCCGTGCCCTTTTCCAGCCGTGAGAGTGCTGAGGCCTTCATTGCGGCCGAGGGCGGCCATGTGCTTGCACTGGCCGAGATCGCCGACGAAACCGTTCTGGCGCCGGTCGAGACCATTGCCGATAGCGATGAAAATGACGCAGCGTTCAACGAGCGCCTGCATGCCCTGCATAGAAAGGTCGGAGAATGAGTATGCCGATAAATCGCCGTCGTCTGCTTGCCATATCTGCCGCCTTCGCGCTGCTGCCCGCCGCCCGTGCCGCAGGGCTGTCCGGCCCCAGCCATGTCTGGACCGGGCATGCCATGGGCGCACGAGCCTCCATCCGCATCGCGCACCCCGACGCCGAAGCGATCGCGGCGCGCGTCATGGAGGAAATCGACCGGTTGGAAAATATCCTCAGCCTCTATCGCGCCGACAGCGCGCTCTCGCGCCTCAACCGCGAGGGGCAGCTTGCAGCGCCGCCCTTTGAACTGCTCGAATGCCTGTCCATGGCCGGCGCGGTCAATCGCGCCAGTGGCGGACGGTTCGATCCGACGGTCCAGCCGCTTTGGACATTGTGGGCGGAGGCGGCGATGGCTGGCACCCGGCCCGATGCAAAGGCCATTGCGGTGGCGCTGGGCAGGACAGGCTGGGACAAGGTAACGCTCGATACAGATGCAATCACCATGCGGCCCGGCATGGCGCTGACCCTTAACGGGATCGGGCAGGGCTATGTCGCCGACCGCGTTGCCGCACTATTGGAAGCCGAGGGGCTGAGCAATATTCTCATCGATACAGGGGAGTTTCGCGCCCTGGGCGGCAGGCCAGATGGCGCGGACTGGCCGATGCAGCTCGATGGCGGCGACAAAATAGGGCTGCGCCAACGTGCGCTGGCGACATCGGCGCCTCTGGGCACCACTTTCGATCAGGCCGGAAGCGATGGGCACATTCTCGATCCCGCGACCGGCAGACCCACGGCAGCGCCCTGGCGCACCATATCGATCTCGGCGCATTCAGCCGCCATCGCCGATGCCCTCACTACCGCCGCCTGCCTCTTGGCGGAGCCGGCGGCAATAGAGGCCATGCTCGGAAATTTCGAGGATGCCCGGCTGGAGGTCTGCGCCTGACGGCTCTTGCACTTTTCTTGACCGGCGTGGCAAGGCCCGAAACAGCCCTTATCGACCGGCTATAGAACGAGGGCCATTTTTCTGACGGCGTCATACATGCTTTGCGGCGTGGATCCGGTGACGATGGCGCCGAGCAGGGGAGCGGCAATGCCGGCCTCCTTGAGACGGGCCATGTCTTCGGGGACGAATTTGCGCTGGCTCGGCGCTATGACGGGTATGCCGGCCGACGAGGCGATGGCGCGATAGCGTTCGAGGTCTTCGTCTTCGAGGGGCAGGCCATAACCCGAAAACTCGATGATCGAGGCCTCGACCATGGCGCCGGGAATGCTGGCGATGCGAGCTATTTCCTGAGGGCTGCTCTCAGACGAAAGGGCCGGCATGGGGCGCAGGCGCGATTGAAGGAGATGAGCCTGAAGGTGGTCGATATAGACGTTGAACCCCTCAAATCCGAGATCGGCGAGATTATCCATCTCCTCAGCTGACGGGACAATGTCCTGTCCGGCCATGACCAGAAGCGGGGCGCCGAGCTTGCTCAATTCCTCGTAGAACGGGCGCTCCTCGGCAAAGTTGCCAAAGGTCGTGCCGGTGGCGCGATGATAGGCGTTGAGGTGGGTCTTGAGGGCAAAAGCGCCGCCATCCAGGGCTGCCTTGGCCAGGTCGATATCGTGGCGGGCGAGCGAAACGACGATCGGGAAGGCGCCATCGGTGATGGCCTGGTAAAATGGGGTTTCCGGATAGGGTCGGGTCATGGTGTCCTCGGGCGTGGATTTAGGCGGCTGCCTGGTAGATGGCGTCGACGAGACGTTGGGCGGCAAGCAGATCCGAAAGCCTGGCCATGGCATGAGGCCGGTTCTGCGCCATGTGCGAAAGCACTTCGCCAAAAGCGGCATATTGCTGGGATGAAGGGGCGCTTTCGCGCTGCACCAGCCCGTTCTCGGACCTTACGGTCAGAAGCCCGCGGTCTTCGGTAATGGCCCAGCCCGGGCCATGGATGCGCCATTGCTTGTCGGCGGTGGTTTCGGTGGGCATGCAATAGCCGGCTTCGATGGTGATGGTCCGGCCCTCTGCGGTGATCAGCGAGGCCATGGCAAAGTCGTCCACCTCCAGATTGTGCAGCACATTGGACGTAGTGGCGCAGCCAATGGTCAGCGCCACGCCATTGGCAATTGTCAGGGCGGCGTCGGCGGCGTGAATGCCCAGATTGCGCAGAGCCCCGCCCCCATAGCGGCTCCGGCTCAGCACCCAGGGGACGCCATCGCGCAAATACCGCTGCGGGGGGCCAGCAAGGATGCGGAAATGAGCGTGGGTCCAAAGTAGAAATCGCGGATCTTGCCGGGCCAGTTCACCCCAGAAACTCATCAGGCGATTGACGAAGGGCACGGCCGTTGCAAGGCCCGAGGCGGCGGCACCAGTCGCGGCGCTGGCCAGGGCGGCGCCATCCACGGTACCGGGCTTTTCGAGCACGAAAGGCATCGCGCGCGCGACCAGGGCCGCAAGCACTTCGGGCGTCTCGTCGGGCGGCGTCAACACGAAGGCCACCGCGTGTGGATAGGCGTCCAGCATGTCGGCCCAGCGCTCGAAGCGGCGATAGGTCTGCCCGGCGGCCAGGCGTTCGATGGCCGCAGGATCGCTATCGCTGACGGCCGCGATGGAGCAGCCGGCGGCGATGAGCGCATCCCGGTGCCAGGGCGCGTGCCAATGCTGCGATCCGATCATGATGAAGGGGCGCGGGTTCATTGAATTCTCACTTTCGCGCCGGTGGCGGCGGAGCGCAAAACCGCTTCCACCGTGGAGACGACATATCGGCCATAATCGAAACCGACCTCGGCGGGAGCGCCTTCGATGCAGTCGGCGAAAGCGGCGATCTCGGCATCGATCATGCCGTTCCAGTGATCGGGGACGGGCTCGAGCCGATCCTGCCATCCCTGCCCGAGATCAACTACGAGTTCGCCTCGATGGGAGACGCGCATCTGTCCGCGCGTGCCGAGAAGCTCGGTATGGACCTGCGGCGCCAGACCGCGCGTGCCGGCAACAAGCAGGCGCGCATGAATGGAGCCGAAACTCAATTGCGCCATGCCCAGATCGTCGGCGCTCTGGTCGGCGTGGAAGCGCGTTTCAGCAAGGCCGAAGGCGTCCTCGGCGCGGGCCCCGAGCAGGAAACTCACCTGATCGATGACATGGACGCCCTGGACCAGCCACATGCCGCCTCCGGCGGCGCGCGATTTCTGCCATGGCCGGCGATTGGCTTCATTCCAGTCGATGACGCGCCGGCTGTCGACGGCGACGATCTCGCCGATCATGCCCTCCTCGATCAATTTGCGGGCCTGCCTATGGGCGGGCGCCCAACGCATGAGATGTCCGACCATGGCGCGGGCCGACGAGGCGTGGCTGGCGGCGATGAGGTGCTCGCATTCGTCGGTGCTATTGGCGAGCGGCTTTTCGATAAGCACATGCTTGTTCGCGCGGAGCGCGTCCATGCCGAGGCGGTGATGGCTGGCATGGGGCGTCGCGATGATGACGGCGTCGACCGCGTCATCGGCCAGGACATCATCGAAGCTGGAATAGGCCAGGACGCCATACCGGCTCGACAGTTCGAGGGAACTGGCCGGTGTCGAACCGACAAAACCATGGAGCCGCAGCCGCGTCTGGCGCAGCAGGGCGTCGGCATGGGTGGTGGCAAAGGCTCCGGTGCCGACAATGACGATATTGGCGGCCATCAGATATTCGCCATGTCCAGGGCCGAACCCAGCAGGGATCGGGAATAGTCGTGCCGAGGGTTCTGGAACAGCGTTTCGACCGGCTCCATTTCCACGATTTCCCCGCGATACATGACCGCCACGCGATCCGAAATCTGCCGCACCACGCCCAGGTCGTGGGAAATGAAGATCATCGCCAGGTTCAGTTCCGCGCGGATTTCCGCGAGGAGCTTGAGCACCTGGGTCTGGACCGAGACGTCCAGCGCCGAAACGGCTTCGTCGCAGATCAGCAGGCGCGGAGAGACGGCAAGGGCGCGGGCAATGCTGACCCGCTGGGCCTGCCCGCCTGAAAGTTCGGAGGGACGCCGGTCAAGATAGGCGGTGCCCAGACCGACCCGTTCCAACAGTTCGGACGCGACCTTGCGCGGGGCTTCGGGCCGAATGGCCTTGTGGGTCCGCCATCCCTCCTCGATCTGCTCAAAGACGGACATGCGGGGATTGAGGGAGGAGCGCGGGTCCTGGAACACCATCTGCATGCTGCGGCGCTGCTCGCGGCTCCGCCGATGGGTGAGGTCGGCCCCCGACATGATGATCCTGCCGCTATCGGGGCGCGACAATCCGACCAGGCACCGGGCAAGGCTGGATTTGCCGCAGCCCGATTCGCCGACGATCCCGAGCACTTCCTCTTCAGCGATTGCCAGGCTGACGGATTTGACAGCGGGGACGCGCCGGCCGTCGCGGACATAGGAAAAATTCAGAGCATCAACCTGTAGCAGATTCACGAGGCTTCCCCCAGCATACGACGGTGCACGGTTGGAACGTTGGCCACCAGGTGGCGGGTGTAGTCGTGGCTGGGATTGGCCAGAACCTGCGGCGCAAGCCCGGTTTCAACCACCTGGCCGTTGCGCATCACCACCAGATCGTCGGCGTAATGGCTCATCACGCGAAGGTCGTGGCTGATCAGGATCATGCCGAGGCCATCCTCGGTCTGGAGGCGGCGCAGCAAGTCGAGGACTTTCGCCTGCACACTCACATCGAGGGCCGTGGTCGGCTCGTCGGCAAGAATAAGGCGTGGACGACCGGCGAGCGCCATGGCGATCACCACGCGCTGACGTTGGCCGCCGGAAAGCTGGTGCGGATACATGCGAGCCTTAAGCTGCGGCTCGGGCAAATCCACCCGCTCGAGCAGTTCGACGGCGCGGGCGCGCGCCGCGCTGCGCGACAGGCCCTGCCGCTTGCGAAGGATTTCACCTACCTGGTCGTCGATGCGCATCACGGGATCGAGCGCAGCCAGGGGGTCTTGAAAAACCATGGCAATCGCGGCGCCGCGCAATTCGCGCAGGCTGTCCGGGGCCATCGTGGTCAAGTCCTTGCCTTCAAACCTAATGCTGCCTTGGGTACGGCGCAGTGCAGCGGGAAGCATGCCCAGAATGGAGAGGGCGGTCATGCTCTTGCCGCTTCCCGATTCGCCGACAATGCCGGTGGTCCGGCCGGCGGAAACCGCCAGAGAAATCGAGTCGAGAATGGTCTGTCGACCGGCGCAGACCGACAGCCCCTCGATCTCAAGCAAGGGGGATGCGCCGGGGGGCGCATCCTTCTGGTTTTCCCAAAGGTTCATTTTGCGAATTGGATTTGGCTGAGATTCGGCCGGTAGACCGGATCAAGCTGGACGCCTTCGAGCTTGGCGTTCCAGGCCCAGACCTGGTTCACATCCATGGGGAAGAGACCAATGGCATTGTCCCAGATGATCTTGCCGGCTTCCGCGTAAAGCTCGGCGCGCCTGGCCTGGTCGGAGATCGAGCCCGCTTCGCTCAGCAGCGCGTCGAGCGCGGGGTCGCAATAGGTCGTGCGGTTGGCCGCGCAGGTATAGAGACGACCCAGATTGTAGTCGGCATCGCCCGTATTGGTGATGATCGGCTGGATGATCGAGATGTCCCAGTCGAGGGCCAGCAAACGCTGGGTGCCGACGGCGGGCTCCTGCAAGTCGACTTCGCCCTTGACCCCGATACGGGCCCAATCGGCCAGGATCGCATCGACCAGCGGCTTGTAGGTCGAATTGTTCATCAGCACCTTGATTGTGGCGTCGAAGTCGAAGCCCTTGGCTTCGAGCGCGGCCTTGGCGGCTTCCGGATCATATTCATAGGGCGTCTGCTTGCTGGCGCCGAATACGGTGCCGGGCAGAGGGCCTTCCATCTTGGTGCCGGTATTGGGGTAGAGCGTGCCGATGATGGCGTCGAAATCAACCGCTGACCAGAGAGCCCGGCGGGTGTCGGCATCCTCGAACGCGCGCTGGGTGTTGAACCAGAGCACGATATTGGACATCGTCGTCACTTTATCGACGACCAGATCCGGATTGTTGCTCAGCTTGCCGACCTGGTCATCGGGAACGGTCCAGGTCAGGTCGATCTCGCCGGTTTCAAGCGCGGTGATACGGGCAGCCTGCTCGGGAATGAGCTTTACGGTCACCTGGTCGAGTTTGGGGGCGCCGCGCCAGTGATCGGGATTGGCCTTGAGGGTAACGCCAAGGCTGGGATCGAACTCTTCCACAATGAAGGGGCCGGTGCCGACCGGGCTGAGTCCGAAATCGTCGTCGAGCTGCTCGGACGGGCCGATGGCCAGCATGAACAGCTTGCCCAAAAGTGCGCCCTGGCCGACGTCCGAGGAGATCACAATCTCGTTGGGGGAGACGACTTCGAGCGTCAACGGCTTGAAGATGCCGGCAAGCGGGCCGGCAAGGGTGACGACGCGCTCCATCGAGCTGCGGACGTCTTCGGCGTCGAAGCTGGAGCCGTCGGAGAAGGTCACGCCGTCACGCAGCTTGAAGGTCCAGCGCGTGGCATCTTCATTGGCCGACCATTCGGTCGCCAGGGCCGGAACATAGGCACCATCGACAAAGTCGACCAGGGTGTCGAAAATCTGGGCGTTCATCTGCAAGTTGCCCTGCACATTGGTCAGCGCGCCATGCGGATCGAGATTGGCGATCGAGGCGACCGGAATGCCCACGGTCAGGTTCTGTTCGGTCTGCGCCAAGGCGACCGACGACATCAGAGCCGCCAATGTTACGGCGCCACTGGCCGCAATCATCCGGTTTCCGAAATTGAAATGTCTCGACAAAGCATCCTCCTGGTTCGAGATTTTAGTTCATGAACGATGGCCTTTGCTGGCGAAGCGCTCGGAAAGCGCGTCCCCAACAAGACCGATGGCGATCACCAACAGAACGAGCAGCAGGCCGGGCCCGACGCTGATCCAATAGGCTTGATCGATATGTTCGCGACCTTCGGAGATGATCTTGCCCAAGGAGACCATCGAGGCCGGCAGACCGATGCCGAGAAAGCTCAGGCTGGCTTCAGTCATGACGAAGGCGGCGAATTCGAGCGTGGCGACGCTGGCGAGCGGGCCAGCCAGGAACGGCACGATGTGACGAAAGATGACGATGGCGTTGGGTACGCCCAGAACCCGGGCGCCGCGCACCCATTCCCGCTCGCGCAGGCTGAGGGTCGAGGCGCGCGCGACACGGGCGAAAACGACCCATCTCGTGACCACCAGCACGATGACCAGATTGAGCAGGCTTGGCCCCAACAGTCCCGCGATGACAATGGCCAGCAAGATGGCTGGAAAGACCAATACGATGTCGATGGCGCGTGAAATGGCGGCGTCCACCCAGCCGCCCCAATAGCCTGCTGCAACACCGATCACCGTGCCGACGAGGCACGAGATCAGGGTGGCCAGCACTGCGACTAGGACCGAGGTGCGCAGGCCATGCACGGCAAGAGTTGCGAGGTCACGGCCCATCGCGTCCGTGCCCATCCAGGCTATGGAGCCGTTTCGCAGCACGGTGCCGGGCGGCTTCAGCCGATCCAGCAGGGAGCCGTCGGCGGCACTGTAGGGCAGGATCAGGGGGCCAATGATAGCGACAAGAGCGATGACGCCGAACACCAGGGCCGTGCCGAAAATGACCCAGTCGATGCGATAGGGCTTGGGCGCATCGGCGTTGATTTCCACCTGGCTCATTGCTGACCTCCCAGGCGGATACGCGGATCGAGCTGGGCATAGACCAGATCGGTGATGACGTTGATGAAAGCCACCATGAGCGCCACCACGATGGCGATGGCCTGTACGACCGCATAGTCTCGCGCGGCCACGCTCGCCACCAGCAGCGAGCCGATGCCGGGCCAGGAGAACACCGTTTCCGTGACCACGGCGCCCCCGACCAGCGTTGTCAGCTGCAAACCGGTCATGGTCACGACCGGAAGCAGAGAATTGCGCACCACATGGTCTGCCAGAACTTCGCGTTCGCGCAGTCCCTTGGCATAGGCCGTCAGCACGAAGGGCTCCCGCAGCGTATCGACCACGGTGGAGCGCGTCAGCCGGATGACAATGGCCAGGAATGGCAATGTCATCGTGATCGTGGGCAGGATGAGATGGGCGAAACTGCCGCTGCCGAAGCTGGGCAGAATACGGAACTGGCGCGCGAAGATCAGGATGAGAATGACGCCGAGCCAGAAGCCGGGCAGGGACTTGCCGAAGAGGGCGAGGCTGGAGACGAGCTTGTCGACCCAGCCGCCCGGACGGCGCCCGGCAAGCGCGCCGAGCGGAATGCCCAGTCCCACCGAGAGGATTGTCGCCCAAAAGGTCAGCTCCAGCGTCGCCGGCAAACGCTCCAGCACGGCATCCATGGCCGGCTTGCCCAGGCGCACCGACATGCCGAAATCGAACTGGACCAGATCTTTCAGAAAGATCGCGTATTGATGGACCAGCGACCCGCCCAGGCCAAGGCGATCCCGCAGGGCCGCGAGTTGGTCTTCGGTCGCGGTTGGACCAAGCATGACCAGTGCCGGATCGCCCGGCGCGAGGCGGATCAGCAGGAAGATCAGGGTCACCGCTCCCCATACGACCAGAAGGGTCGTGCCGAGGCGTTTGAACAGGCCGCGGGACATCAGGCGAATGTCCCGCCGATTTCGTCGAGCATGGGCGCCAGAATTGCCCGCAGTCGTTCCTGTTCGCTCTCTTCATAGGCGCGGAAGGGCGCTGCCGGTGTTTTCGGGCTCAGCCCGAGCAGGCTGAGGGCCGCTTTCATCGAGGTCAGGCCGGGGCGAATGCCGTGAATGGTGGTGAGCGCCGTCAGCTTGTCCTGAAGCAAAGCGACGCGATCCCAATCGGCTGCGCGTGACGCCGCCACGATGTCCATGCACAATTTGGGAGCGATATTGGCCAGGCCCGGCGTCACGCCGCGCGCTCCGACCTCCATGGCCCAGCCGAGCCGCTTTTCATTGCCCTGGCTGACGGCGAAGTCGGGCCGGTCCTTGGTGAGCGCCAGCGATCCCAGCAGATACTCGTCTGAAACGCTGCTGTCCTTCATGCCCACGATATGAGGCATCTGCAGCAGCCGCTCGAGCAGGGAGAGCGTGATCGGATTGCCGGTATAGCGGGGGATATTGTAGGCGATTACCGGCACGCCGAATTGCGCGAAAGATGCGAAGTGATCGGCCAATTCGTCTTCGGTATGCCCGAAATAGAGTGGCGCGGCGACCACGAGCGCGTCCGGTTCGGCCGCCATGAACGCATGCGCATTGCGCAGGCCGATCTCCGTGCCGGCACCGAAGACGGTGATGAAGAGGTTTGCGCCGTTGCTCACGCTGCGCCAGTTCCTGGCCGCCTCCACGGCATAGGGTGTCGATTGCTCGGCGGGCAGCAGAGCGCCTTCGCCATTGCTCCCCAACAGCATCATATTGTCGATATTGGCCGCCGCCATGGACCGCAGCAAAGGCTCTGCAAGTCCTGCATTCGGCACGCGATCTTCGGTCATGGTGGTGACGAGCGGAACAGTCACGCCGTCCAGAATGTGCTTGGTCATCTCAATACCCCCGAACGTCCGGCCAGCGGATTTCGATGCCTTCCGCGTAAAGACGAGATTGGAAATCGGTGAGCAGGGCGTCGTCGGCCTGCACCTGATGCGGCGTGAACCCGTTATTCAGACAATGGGCAGCAAGAAGACCGGCGACCTCCCCGACATTCCATTCGACCGGATGCAGCCGGTAGCAGCCATTGGTGATATGGGTGGTGCCCATGTTCTTGCCGCCCGCAAGCAGGTTTTTGACGCGGCGGGGCAGGAGCGAGCCGAGCGGGATTTCGAACGGCGCGGATTCGACATCGACATAATTGTCGCCACCCGTCGAGGGGTGGAGGTCGATGCGGTACATGCCGATGCCAACGCTGTCCCGGTATTGCTTGGAAAGCGTTTTGCCGTGAATGGTCATCGACACGTCCTGTTCGACGATGCGGGTGACGGGCAGGATGCGGCGGCTTTCGCGGATATAGGGGGCCATGGCAAGGCCATGGTCGGTGCCGGTAATGTCGCCGCGCAGACGCAGGCCGGGGAAGCCCTGGCCGCCATCGAGGCGGGGCGCTTCGGTCTGGAGCCAATAGAAGACGGAATAGGAAAGCTCGGCAGCGGATTTCAGATGCGCGGCCTTGTCCTCTTCGGAGACGTCGATGATGGAGCCGAGCATGTAGTCGATCATCGGCCAGTTCACGAGGCAGATATCGGAACCATAGGCGCTGGGCACGAAATTGCGGCGGGCGGCGATGCGGCGGAAGGTCCAGAGATTGCCGTCGCCGGGATTGCGGCGCTGATCGGCATCGACCAGCAGCGGGTCGTCATCCGGATTCGGGGTGAAGCTGCGCTCGGTAATTTCGAGGGTGCGCGGATGCGGCGCCTTGAAGCCGAGCAGCGGGCCACCCCAGAAATCAGGCTGGTACTGGCGCCAGAAATCGTAGTTGGCCGGCTTGTCGATGACCTGGTTGCCGTCAACGTGGTCGATGGCGAAGCAGACGGAGACCGCCTGAACGTTGTCGGGTTGGGCGGTTTCGGGGGCGCTGGGCTCACCTGTATCCGACCGGGATTCAAAACCCTTGGCATATTCCGTGCCGGTGAGGGGCAGCAGGTCGCCGAGCTCGGTGGCGTCGACGACATAGGCGGCTGAGACGGTAATTTGACCGCCGGTGTCGCGGTGGCGGAGGGTGATGGCGCGGACGATGTCATTCTGCACGTCGGCTGAGATGGGCAGATAGGGTTGGAGGACACGGAGCTGACCGCCGCCGCGCCAGGGAGCGAGCATGGCTTCGATGACAGCGAGGCCGGTGCGCGGCTCGGCGCAGAGGCGGCTGACCCAGCCGGCGCCTGGATTGAGATCGCCCCAGGCGCGGCTTTCCGCCGTCAGCGGATAATGGTCGCGATAATATTGGCGGATGCCGTTCCGGAGCTGACGATAGGAGCGCGTGACGCCGAACTGTTCGACCCAGGAGTGCTCATCGGGCGGGACGGCCTGGCTCGTAAGCTGGCCGCCGAGCCAGTCGAATTCCTCGGTCAGAATGACGGTGCGGCCCGAGCGCAGGGCGCCAAGGGCAGCGGCAACGCCACCCAGGCCGCCACCGACGACGAGAAGATCAGCGGAAAGTTCTTTGGTCATTTGGTCTTCTTGGTTTTGGAGGAGGGAGCGCCCAGGGTGTCGCCCTCGAGCGGCTCGCAATGGAGGAGAATCTGCTCCACCGGGGCATCGTGCTCGACGCGGCGGACTAGCATTTCAGTGGCGGCGCGGGCCATGGCCTCGCGCGGGATGGCGAATGAGGTGAAGCGGCGGCCGACTTCTTCAGCACGGATGTGATTGCCAAGGACGACGATGGAGAGGTCGTCCGGGATGGAGAGGCCACGGCTGCGGGCGGCGTGTTCGATGGCGATGGCATCGACCAGTTCGGTGACGAAGACGCAGGTGGCGCCCGCGGCGAGCAGGATGTCGAGGATTTCGTTGGGGGGCCGGCCGACCTCGAAGATCGAGGTGACGAGTTCGGCTTCGCCGACGGCGCGGGAAAAGCCGTACCAGCGATCGACGGTGGATTCGGCGCCCTCATTGAGGCCGATATAGGCGATGCGGCGATGGCCGAAGGATTTGGCGCGCTCGACCAGAGCGGAGGTGGCGGGGGCATAATCGCCACCGACATAAGGAACGGGCCCGCCGGCATCGTCGCGTCGGCCAACGGCGACGAATGGGAAATCGCCGGCAACGAGACGGGCAAGCTCGGTATTGTCGAACTTGCGGCCAAGAATAACGCAGCCGTCGGCCAGACGGAGACGGACATTGTCGCCGAAAATCTTGCGCTGCTGGCCAGCGCCGGTGAGAAGGAGAAGGTCGTAGCCGAGGGCCTGCGCGGCCTCTTCGATGCCGAAGAGGAAGGGCGTGAAGAAGTCGGCCTGGCCGGAGGGAAAGGCGGGCTCGTAAGTGAAGACGCCGAGAATGCGGTTGAGCCCCTTGACCATTTTTCGGGCGACCGGATCGGCAACATAGCCGGTGTCGCGGATGACCTTTTCGACGCGCTCGCGGGTTTCAGCGGGGATGCGCGAGTGGCTGAGGGGGGTGCCATTCAGAACAAGCGAGACGGTGGCCTGGCTGACGCCAGCCAACTGGGCAATATCCTTTTGGGTCAATCGCTTAGCTGCTGCCAAATTTCCCTCCTGTCGCTAATACGTATTAGCTATTTATACGTATTAGCAGGCATTCCGATTGCCCGTCAACGACTTTGTATGAACGCGCGGGTCTGGCTGGCTGTGTGAATGAATGGCGGAGCGCCAATTGGCATGTCAGCAATCGCGCTCGCACTGGGCGGCATCGCCGGCTATATTGCTTTTTGCCCGATGGGGCCGGAACGAGCGGGCACTTCTAAAACGGGCACAAGCGGACACCTGTCTGCCCAAGACCAACACTGAAATCCGGAGGGATCAAACCATGACCAGTCTAACGAAAATCACCACCACGGCCTTCTTCGCTACCGCGATTTCTGTGATCGCGCCGGCAAGCGCTCAAGCGCAGGGCATTTCCGGGTCAGTTCTGGTGGTCTACACCCCCAACGAAGAAGGCATGCTGCAGAGCCTGATTCCGATTTTTGAGGACAATACCGGCGTGCAGGTGCAACTCATCACCGCCGGCACGGGCGAACTCTATTCCCGCATTCGCAGCGAAGCGGGGAATCCGCAGGGCGACGTGATGTTCGGTGGCGGTGCCGCACAGGCGGCGGTCAATGCCGAACTCTGGCAGCCCTATACCTCTCCCGAAGACGCCGCCATGGTTCAGGGTGGAAAGAACGCCACCGGCGCCTTCACGCCCTACCAGGCCGATGGCTCGAACCTTTTGGTCAACGTTCAGGCCGTAGCGGCCGCGGGCATCGAGATCGACAGCTATGCGGACCTGCTGCAGCCGGCGCTTAAGGGCAAGATCGCCTTCGGCGATCCGACTGCCTCCTCCTCCGCCTTCGCGCAATTGACCAATATGCTCAAGGCTGTCGGCGGCGATTATGAATCCGACCCCGGCTGGAACTACGTGGAGGCGCTGGTCGATCAACTCGATGGCATCTCCATCGGCTCCTCCAGTCAGGTTGCCCAGGACGTGGCCAATGGCGAATATATTGTCGGTCTCACCTATGAACCTTTGTCGCAGAACTTCGTGCTTAGTGGCGCGCCGGTTGAAATCGTATATCCGGCGGAAGGCGCAGCCTTCCTTCCTGCCACCGTCCAGATCATCAAGGGCGGCCCCAACACTGCCGCAGCCGAAGCCTTTATCGACTTCGTCATCTCCGAGCAGGGCCAGACCATCATTGCTGAACAGACGGCCGGCCGTCCGTTGCGCAGCGGCGTGGTCAAGCCCGGCCTGCCGTCACTGGAAGACATCCCCACCGTTCAGGAAGATGGTCCCTATGTCGCCGCCCATCGCGACGAAATCGTCGCCAGGTATCGTTCAATCCTCGAGGCTCGTTCTTGATGCTTGAGGCGTTTCAATCGGAGCAGGTGTGATGACCACTATTGCGCTTCAGTCTCTCCGCAAGGAATATGCCGGTCAGGTCGCCATCCCCGATCTCAATCTCGACATTCGGGATGGCGAGTTCTTTACCCTGCTCGGCCCCTCCGGTTGCGGCAAGACAACCCTGCTCCGGATGATTGCCGGCTTCAATTCCATTGAGGCCGGCACCATCGCTTTCGACGGCGTGGTGATCAATGATCGCCCCGCTGCCGAAAGGAATATCGGCATGGTGTTCCAGAATTATGCGCTGTTTCCGCATATGTCGGCGGCCAAGAATGTCGCCTTCGGTTTGCAGACCCGCAAGATTGGCCGCGCTGAAAGCGAGAAGCGGGTCAATGAGGCGCTGGACTCGGTCCGCATGGCGCATTTGAAGGACCGGCTTCCCGGCCAGATGTCCGGCGGTCAGCAGCAGCGTGTTGCTCTCGCCCGCGCCCTGGTGATCCAGCCGGCGCTCTTGTTGATGGACGAACCTCTTTCAAACCTCGACGCAAAACTGCGCGTCGAGATGCGGGACACCATCCGCCAGGCCCAGCGCGACGCCGGCATTACCACGGTCTATGTGACACACGATCAGGAAGAGGCCATGGCCGTTTCCGATCGCATCGCGGTGATGAATTTGGGCGTGGTGCAGCAGGTCGGTTCGCCGGCCGAAATCTATCGCGATCCGGCCAATCGCTTCGTGGCGGAATTTATCGGCAAGACCAATCTGCTCGAACGCGACCTGCGCCGGGAAAATGGCCGTGCCATGGTGAATCTGGGCGATGACCAGGCGATCGACGTCACCAATAGAATTGTTTCCGAGGCCGGTGGTCGTGTCCAGGTCTCGGTGCGGCCTGAGGCCGTGCGAGCTGCAGATACTGGTCTGGGCGCCGAAGTGGTGGATGAAACATTCCTCGGCTCGCATTCGCAGGTTCGTGCCCGGCTGGAGACCGGCGAGACCGTGGAATTTCTCGAATTTTCCCGTCGCTCCGCATTGTGGCAGCGTGGCGACAAGGTTCATCTGCAATTTGACACCGAGATGCTGACCTATTTCGATGCCGGCAGCGGCATCTCGATCATGGGCGGAGCAAGAGAGTGAACGCGGGCGGCACCAAGCAATATGATGGTTGGACCACGGTCGCATTATTGCTGACCGGCGGTTATCTGTTCATGGTCGTTTGGCCATTGATTACGGTCCTGTTCAGCAGCGTCACCGATGAAGCCGGGTTTTCACTCGACGGCTTTTCGACCTTCTTTTCTTCTCGCCTCTATTACGGCACCTTGCTCAACAGCCTGGTGGTGACGGTCTGCGTGACCGTTCTGGCTTTTGTCATCGCATTCCCGCTGGCCTATTTCATGACCATGTTCCAGGTGCGCGGCAATCGGATCATTCAGATCCTGATACTGGCCTCGATGATGTCGCCTCCCTTTATCGGGGCATATTCGTGGATTTTGCTGCTCGGCAACAATGGTCTGATTACCCGCTGGCTGCAGAGCACTCTCGGCCTCGAATCCCCCAGCATCTATGGCTTTGCCGGCATTGTCCTGGTGCTGACCCTGCAATTGGTGCCGCTGATCTTCACCTATCTCATGGGGGCCTGGCGCACCATTGACGTGGCTTTGCTCGAGGCGGCGGAAAGCATGGGGATCACCGGGTGGCGCCGCGCCGCCAAGGTCATCATGCCGCTGCTGCTGCCCACGGTGCTCGGCGGCAGCCTGCTGGTCTTCGTCCGTGCCTTTGCCGATTTCGGCACGCCCATGCTGATCGGCCAAGGCTTCCGCACCATACCGGTCCTGATCTACAGCTCATTCGTGGGCGAAGTCAGCATCGACCGCAGCTTTGCCTCGGCCGTAGCCGTCATCGTCATCGCAGTGACCTTGGCCGTCTTCCTGATCCAGAAATATATCGTTGATCGCCGCACCTTCTCGATGACGGCCATGCGCCCCATCGAGCCCAAACGTCTGACCGGCTGGCGTGGCCTGCTGATCCATGGCTATGTTTATGGCTTCCTCGTCCTGGCCCTGGCACCGCTGATCGTCGTTGTGGTCAGCTCGTTCCGCAATACGCTTTACGGCCAGTTTGTCGACGGATTTTCGTTCCGTAACTACATCACGGCGCAGCGCGACATTTTCCGGTACATCGGCAACACGTTCAGTATTGGCATCACGGCGCTGGTTCTATTGGTCATGGTGGCCGTGCTGGTTTCGTATCTTACGGTGCGCCGCAAGAACGCGCTGACCGGCCTGCTCGATACCATGACGATGATCCCATATGTGGTACCGGGCCTCGTCATCGGCATTGCCCTGATTACCGCCTATAGTCAGCCGCCCCTGGTGCTGACGGGCAGTTTTGCCATCATGGTTCTGGCGCTGGCCATCCGCCGCCTGCCCTATACGGTGCGCTCGACGACTGCGTTGATGTACCAGTTCAGTCCGAGCATTGAGGAAGCGGCCGTGAGCCTGGGCGCATCCAAGACGAGGACATTGATCCAGATCGTGGTGCCGGCCCTGGCGCCCGGCATTCTCGCGGGTGCCGTGCTGAGCTGGGTGACCATCATCACCGAACTCAGCACCACGCTCTTTCTCTACAATACGTCGACCCAGACCCTGGCGCTGGGCATCTATGCACAGGTCATTCGCGGGCAATTGGGGACGGCGGCGGCGCTCTCGACCATTCTACTGGTCCTGACCATGCTGTCGCTTCTGCTGCTCATGCGCATGTCGGGCGGCAACAGGGAAGTGCGGATCTGATCTGGGATGCGGAGCAGCCTCGCGCAACCCAGAATCCTGCCTGTGGCGATCATCGTGTGGGGCGATGATCGCCGGATCCGAACGCGTCCTGGCTCAGATGGATGGCAGAGGCTGCTAAAAGGCGTTCTGGCGAGTCTTTCTTGAAAAGACGGTGAGCAACACGATCCAGCAATCGAGAAATATCGACCAATTGTCGATATAATAAAGGTCGTGTTCCGTCCGCGCTTCAAGATCGCGGAAATCATTGGTTGGGCCGCGATAGCCATTGATCTGGGCCCAGCCGGTAATGCCCGGCTTGATGCGTTGACGATAGGCATAGTCTTCGAGTTGCACGGCAAGTTCGCCATCATGCATCAGCGCATGGGGGCGGGGTCCCACAATGCTCATCTCGCCCTTCAGCACGTTTACAAATTGAGGCAGTTCATCGATCGAGGTGGCGCGGATGAAACGGCCCACCCGGGTTACGCGACTGTCGCCGATGCTGACCTGGCGCATATTGTTGCCGTCTTCCATGGTGGTCATGGACCGTAGCTTCCAGATGAAGAATGGCTCGCCATTGAAACCGCGCCGTGCCTGGCGGAAGAAGACGGGACCGGGGCCTTCGAGTTTGATCGCGATGGCCGCGACCAGGAAAAGCGGAGAAAGCAGCAAAAGGCCGACCAGACTGCCGACGACATCGAACGCGCGTTTGAGCGCCACCGATGCATGATCGAGCGGCGCGCGCAGCACGCGAATGCCGCCGCCCGTCAGTCCCAGCGGCACAATATCGAGGAAGCGCAGCGAGGTATTGTCGGTGGCCGGCACGCCGATCACGCTGACGGAATAGCGTTTGAATTCCCGGGTCAGGCGTTCGAGATCGTCCAGATCGTTCAACTCCCCCACGACGATGACATATTGCGTCCCCAATGCGATCCAGCGCTGCGCCGTCTCCTGGATGACGTCCTTGCGCAGATTGCCCTCGGCATCCAGAATTTTTTCGAGCGACAGAGACCCGGCAAGGCGGTAGCCGACGCGCCAGAGCTGGCCGTTGACGAGGAAGCGCGCCATGTCGATTTCGCTGCCGATCACCCCGACTTTTCGATATTGCAGGCGACCCTGATGCACGTGATTGCGCAGGGCGGAATAGGCAATGCCTCGCAAGGTGATGAGCACCGGCGCCCCGATCAGGAAGCCCGAAATCAGCGAGACACGCGACAGCGACCCGATCAGGCCCAAGAGGAAGGCGAAGAACAGAGCCACGGCGAAGGCCAAAGTCCAGCCAAGAATACCTTCGGCGATGCCGGATTGTCCGGATTGAATATTGTCGAGGAAGCGGCCGACCGAGATGGCTCCGGCTGCGCCATAAAGAATGCCGACCAGAACGGCAAAGCCGACATAGAGCAACAGGAGACTGCCCTGGAGCGGCATCGCATTGAGATTATGATAGACAAGAGGCGGCGCGATGACGACCAGAAACGCCGAGGCGCCCTCGACCAGGCCCATCAGCCAGCTTAAGGGCGCGCGGTTTATCTCGATCCGCCTGCTGCGGCGCCTTTCGGTGAAAGCGCCCCCAATATGTTCCTGCGCCACGCAATTTCCCTGGCATGGTGTGACTTTGTTCATGGGTTAGCATGTCCGCCCGCCGCGCCCAATCAACCTCGTCCGATTAAGTTAACCGCACCAAAGCGGGTTTTGGCGCAGCGCTGTGACGATGGGCGCGCAAAGGACCGGCAAAGATCGAGGCCGTCTGTTGTCGGAATATTGCCGAATAATGGCATGGGTGGCCCACATTTTGGGGGTAATATTCTTGATGCGCCGAGGTCTTGGCTCGCCGGATTGATGTAATTCCGGTCAAAAATGTAAAATACTGATTTTAGTACTTTTATTTGAACCTTAAGATTTTCTAAATATTGATTTAGAGGTTTGTTTACCCTGTTCATTTACATGTGGTTACCCATAAAGGCTGATCAGCGCGTTCATGCGGGTCGGTATGCCCAGCGTAAATGGGGTATTGTAAGTTGCGAAACCGTCCGATTGCCGTCTCATTTGCCTTGGTGACGCTCGTCGCCGTCCTGTTGTCGGGTTGCGCCCGCAATTCTACACACCAGAGCGCCACTTCTGGATGTCTGGGCACCGCGACGCGCGCCGAATGCCTGCCCCCGGAACTGGGTGACCCTGGCAGCGACGTCTCCGCCTTTGGTCCGATTTCCGCTGCCCCCGAAGTGCGGGCAGCAGAGGCCCGTTCCAGCGCCGCCGCGCGGGAAATCGAGCGCGTGTTGGCCGCCAATCGTCCCGACCTGGTGTTCCAGACCGGGCTGGGGGCGCAAACGGGTGGCATGGGTTATGGTGGCCAGTCGGCCTCCAGCGACTATTCCTATGCGCTGTCGCTCAATGTGCCGATCTACCGCAGTGGCGCGGATGCTGCCGCCGATACCGCCCGGGCGGAATATCGCGTGGCCAGCGCCAATGCCGGCGACCGTCGCGTGGCAACGGCCTATGAAATCGCCATCTCGCTTCTGACCATCAGGCAGCAACAGGAGGTGATCGCGGCCCTCGACAATTACCAGAACGCGGTTGCCAGCCTGCGCAGGGGCGTCGAGGACGAAATTGCCGTCAGCGCCGCCAGCCGTCTCGATCTCGATGAGATCGACCGTCAATTGTCGCGCAACGCCATGTCGGTCGTGGCGGCCAAGCTGGTGCTCAACGAAGCCAGCACCACGGTCAAGCGCTATGGTGTTTCGGCCTCCAGTCGCTTGCCCGATGTCTCCGGCCTCGGTCTTGACAAGAACCAGCAGGCCCTGATCGATATTGCGTTGCGCAACAATCCGCGGGTGCAGAGCCGCACCGCAGCCGTGGACGCCGCATCCTCGCGCGTCCGGGAGGCCGATGGCCTGATGGGGCCGTCCGTGTCGGCCCAATTGCAGCTCTACGGAGAAACCACGAGCCTTTCCGAGGCCGGGTTGGCCAATGGAGCGCGGGCGCAGGTTCAGTTCTCGATGCCGTTCGACTTCAGCGGCGTTGGCGGTGCGACCAAGAACCAGCGCTCGGACGAAATGCTTGCAGCCCAATATGACAGCGAGGCGGCCAAAGCGGGCGTCGCGACGGCGGTGCGCATCGCCTTTGACCGGCGCGAGCAGGCGCGGCGCATGCAGGCGCTGGCCCAGGCCGAACTCGATAGCGCCCAAACCTTTGTCGTTGGCATCCAGGCCGAGCGGAAGGTGGGCGGGCGCACGCTGATGGATGAAGTGCGCGCGCTCGAAAATCTCGGTGCGGCCCGGGTGAGCCTGATCAATGCCCGCTTCGAGCGTCTTGCCGCAGAATATACTCTTGCCGCTGAAACCGGGCTGATCACCAGTCTCTTCGGCTCCAGCATTCCCACGGCAGCATTGAACCTCAAATAGTGGCTGGAGCCTATAGTCCGGGCCCCAGTCGCTTCTTCAGCTTGCTGGCCAGAACCCGCACATAGGGCTCGAGTACCATGCTGTCATGGTCGCCCGGCACTTCCTGAACATCGAGTGCTTCGACATAGGGTGACCAGCCATTGTCGTCGAGCACGACATTGCGCCCGGTCTGGAGACGCCGTCCGCCGCTGAGACGGTAAAGCACTTCCGCTCTCGGCCTCAGCAACAGCACCGCGCCGGAATAGGGCTTGACCTGATAATGCTTCAGCGCCTCGTAAAAGGCCGCCTCGATCCTGGCATTATGGAATTGACTGCCAGACTGTTCCTGGCTGGCGGCCAGCTGCTTTTCCGCCTGCACCCGTTTCCAGTCGCGGCGGCTTTTTAGCCATTCGCCGAAAAAATTAACGCCATGGCGCCGGACATCCTGCAGCTTCATATGGACGCGATCGAGCAGCGATAGTGGGGTCTGTCGGGGCAGCGGCGTATCGAGCATGACCAGCAGGGAAACCTCCTCGCCTTGCTGCCGCAATTGCTGCGCCATTTCATAGGCGATGAGGCCGCCGCCGGAGAAACCGCCCAAAATGTAAGGCCCCTTGGGTTTCACGCTGCGGATTTCGGCCAGGTAATCGCTGGCCGCCGCCTCGAAGGTCAGGTGCGGCTCCTGGTCGCCATAGAGCCCGCGCGCCTGCAATCCATAGACGGGGCGATTGGCGCCGAGTTGCAGGGCCAGCTGGCGCAGATTGAGCAGATTGCCGAACATGCCGGCGCAAATGAAGATCGGCGACGCATCGCCGCCCTTGCCTTGGCTCATCGGCACGAGATGAGTGAGCCGCCTTTTTGCGCCGCTCTCCGGCTGCGCAAGCTCTGCGACATCGCTGGCCGGCGCCTGTGCGGCGATGATCGCGGCGCAGGTGGCAATGGTTGGCGCTTCGAACAGCACTGAGATCGGCAGGTCGAGAGAAAACGCCTTCTTGATCATCCGGAACAACCTGACCGCGATCAGCGAATGTCCGCCGAGATCGAAGAAATTGTCGTGAATGCCGATCCGCTCAATACCCAGCAATTCCCGCCAGAACCCGGCAAGGACTTCTTCGACCGCCGAGCCGGGGGCGACGAATTCGATGTCGAGATCGGGACGCTCAAAGCCCGCATCGGCCTCCTTTGCCGGTTCTGGTCCCATGCTGGTCCGGTGTTTCAGCGCCGCCAGGTCCATCGAACTGATGATGGGCTGGGGCCGGCGGGTCGCGATGGCCCGCAGCATGGCGTCGAAGCCGTCCTGTGGGCCGATGCCATTGCGCACCAGGGCAGCCAATTGCTGGGACGCCGGGCTGGACGTGGCCTCGTGCGGTTCGGCATGGCGCGCGCGCTGGGGGGCGGGAGCGGCGAAGCCGCCATCGAGGCGCTTCATGACGAAGCGGTCGGCCTCGAGCACGATTTTTCCCGCAGAATCGGTGATGGTGATGTCAAACGCGGCATAGCCATCTGCCGTGCCATTTGCGTCGAGCCGGACATGGCTCAGGATCGCCTCCGGCAAAGTGTCATGGACGCGGATGGCGCCATAGGACATGGGCACCCAAAGCGTGTCGGAAGAAGCATATTCGGGCACAAGGCCCATGGCGAAGCCGGTGGCGATATCGAGCAATGCCGGATGGAGCTGGACGCCGTTCTCAAGATCGGCGCGGAATGTCTCGGCGAGGCGGAGTTCGGCGGCGGCTTCGCTTGTGCCGATGGCTTGGGCGCGCAGCACCTGCCAGCGCGGGCCGAACTGGATTTTTCCATCCTGAACCGATTTCAACGCCGCCGACAATGGCGAGCGGATAATCGCACCGCCGGAAATTCCGGCGAGGTCGATCTTGGTGCTGCGCTCAGGCGCGATTCTGGTATCGAGGCGGGCCTCGGCATGGGTGACAAAAGCGCCTGCGCCGCTCCTGGCTTCGATCGCGACATCGTAGCCGGAGCCATTGCCGGTCATGCGCAGCCGCAGATTTGCGCTCTCGCCGTCGGCAATGGCCAGGGGCGCGAGGAAGACCAGATCGCTGATGACGAAGCCGGAGCCCAGGTCGCATTCATTGGCCGCCTGTGCGATCATCTCGATATAGCCGGTGCCCGGAATGACGGCCTGACCCGATGCGGTGCGATGTTCCGCCAGAAGCCAATGGGTCCGGGGGCTGATCTCGACTTCAAGCGCGGGAGCCGCGCCGCTGTCGCGCACCCAATGGGTAAAGAATGGCCCTTTGGCGGGCCAGCTTGTCGGCGCATTTTGCCGTGAGGTGTCCAGATTGGTGGCGCGGGCGGCAAGGCCGATCTCGTTCCAGATGCCCCAATGGATGGAAAGGATCTGACGATCCGTGCGGTGCGCCTGTGCCTCTGCATAGGCGTTGAGATAGGCGTTGGCGGCGACATAATCGACCTGGCCAGCCGGAGCGGTGTCAGTACTGGTCGAGGAGAAGAGCACGAAAAGATCGAGCGGAACGTCACGGAACAATTGGTCCAAAACCATGGTGCCGTGGAGCTTGGGGGTGAGCACGTTTTCGATCTGCGGCAGCGATTTCACCGCCATGAGCGCGTCATCGACGAGGCCGGCGGCGTGCAGGACGCCATTGATCGGGCCAAAAGAGGCATTGGCCGCCGCGACTACCCCGGCCATGTCCTCGGGATTGCCGACATCGCCAGACACATAAAGAACTTTATGGCCGGCTTGTTCCATCGCCTCGATCTGCTCGATGGCGCGGTAGCGCCGATCATTGCTGCCATGGGTCAGCTGATAGAGCGGCCAATCCGCCCGCTCGGGCAGGGTGGCACGTCCGGTCAGGACCACGTTCGCAGCGAAGCGTTCGGTCAAATGCCGGGCCATGGTCAGGGCGAGATCTCCGAGGCCACCGGTGATGAGATAGACGCCGTTGCGACGGAAGAGGGGATTTTGCGAGGACGGCTCTGGAAGGGCGAGCTTTTCGTGGTGCAGCGTCCAGCGCCGCCCCTGCCGATAGGTGAGCACTTCGGAGCCGTGCGGGGCCAGAAGGTCTTCCTCCAATTGCTCGATAAGGGCCGACTTTTGCTCTCTAAACTTGGAGAACGCAGTTTTTGTCTCGGCAAGGCCGAGGTCGATCAGGCGCACCGAAAGGCCGGCCATCTCCTTGGGAATGGTCAGGCCGGGGCCCAGAATCGTGGCTTTTTCCGGATAGGGCAGGGGCTCATCGCCGACCCGCTGCATGCCGTTGGTGACCACGTGCAGCTGGGTTTCCTCCGGCCTGCCGGCTTCATCGAGCGCCTGGGCGAGAAAGAGCAGGCTATAAAAGCCCTGTTCCTGCAGGCGATTGAAGAAAGTCGAGCCGGGGCGGTGGCTTTCCTCCCCAGTATTGAGCCAGAGATGGACTATGTTGGTCGGGAACTCGCCTTCGGCACCAATGGCGGCGATGAGCGCATCATAACCGGCGCGGCCGTCTTCGGGGCAGAGAACGTAATCTTCTGCCGAGTGCTGGGCGAATGTATCGCCGGGAGTGACGCTGATCACCTTATGGCCGTTGCGCCGCAGGCTGGCGATCAGTTCCGCACCAAGGCCAGTGTCGTCGCAAAAAATCAGGAAGGATCTTGGTTCGCTATGGGCATCGATAGCGATATCGGCCACCGAGCGTCGCCAGACCGGCCTGAATCCCCAATCGGCAATGTCCTTGATGCGGGCGATGTCGGTTTCGGTCGCCTGGTCATTGCCTGACGCTTGGCCGGGCGCGATGAAGAAGCGCTGATGGTTGAAGGCATAGGCAGGAAGCGACACGCGTCTTGCCCCGCTGCCCTGCCAGAGGGTGTCGAGCTCGGGTGAAAGGCCAAGTGCCCAGGCCCGGCCCAGCGCCGTCAGCAGATGGAGGCGGTCATCGGTGTCGTCATCAGCATGCGGCAGGCTGTTGAAAACCTGGTTGGCAGCGATGGCTGGCTGCAGCTTGACCAGCGAGGACAATGTCCGCCCCGGCCCAACTTCGATGAAGACACGATCGGGCTGTTGCGCCAGCAGCGCCGCGCCGCGCCCGAACTCCACAGTCGAGCGCAGATGGCGCGCCCAATAGGCCGGATCGCGCGCCTCTTTTTCCGTCAGCCAGTCGCCGGTCAGGTTGGAGATGATGGGGATCTTTGGCGCATTGAGCCTGATGCTGCGCAGGAAAGCTTCGAAGCGCGGCAGGATAGCGTCGAGCATACGCGAATGGGCTGCGATGTCGATCGGTACGCGAACGGCTTCGATACTCCGCTGTTCGAGGGAGAGCCGGAATGCGTCCAGATCCTCGTTTCGGCCCGAAACCACGCAGAGCTTGGGGGCATTGACCGAGGCGATGTCGAGGCTCGGGGGCAGCATGGCGCGCAGGGCGTCGGGCGCGAGGGCAATGCTCAGCATGCCGCCGGGGGGAATAGTGTCGAACAATTCGCCTCGTAGCCGCAGCAATTGCACTGCGTCGCGCAGGCTGATGACTCCGGCAACGCAGGCGGCGGCGTTCTCGCCCATGGAATGGCCCATCAGGGCATTGGGCATGATGCCGTGTCGCATCCAATGGCGGGCCACGGCCACTTCAACGATGAAGATGGCAGGCAATTGGATGGAGGGCTTGAGAAAACGCGCCGCCGCTTCGCCTTCGTCCAGTTGATCGTCAAGCCAGACATGGCGGATTTCAGCAGCGGCCGCCGGATCGAGGCCGGATAGGGCCTCTTCGACGATGGCGCGGAACTGGGCATCCTCTTTGTAGAGGCTGCGGGCCATGCCGGGATGCTGCGCGCCGCCGCCGGGAAACAGAAAGACCGCGCCGGCAGGGGCTTCGAGGGCCTGATGGGTGAATGCCCGCCTCGTCTCGGGCGTGGCCAGCAACGCTATCGCCTCGTCCCGATCCCGCGCCGCCAGTACCCGCCGGTGCTCGAAATGCTTGCGGCCGGAATAAAGCGTGTAACTGGCATCGGATATTTGCAGCGCCGGATCGGCGGCAAGGGCGGATGACAGGCGGACCATGCCCTGATCGAGCGGCTTGCGGTGCTTGGCGGAGAACATGAAAAGGTGCGGCCGATCGTCCGCCGTGGCGGCGCGGGCTGCGGGAAGAGGCGCTGCCTCGATCACCACATGGGCATTGGTGCCGCCCACGCCCAGCGAATTGACGGCGGCACGGCGGGGCGCAGAGGTTTGTGGCCATGGGGTGAGGCGATCATTCACCACGAAAGGAGTGTCGGCGAATTTAACCGCCGGATTGGGTTTTTCGAAGCCCAGCGTTGCGGGGATTTCCCCGTGCTTGAGTGCGAGCGTGGTCTTGATCAGGCTGACCACGCCGGCAGCGGTGTCGAGATGACCGATATTGGATTTGACCGAGCCGACGCGGCAGAACCCGCGCTTGTCGGTGCTCTGGCGAAACGCCTGGGTCAGGGCTTCAATCTCGATGGGGTCGCCCAGATATGTGCCGGTGCCGTGGCATTCGACATATTGGATACTGTCGGCGCTGACGCCGGCCAGACCCTGTGCTTCCAGGATCGCCTCGGCCTGTCCGGTGACGCTGGGCGCCAGATAGGTGGCTTTGCTGGCGCCGTCATTGTTGACGGCGGTGCCGCGCACGATGGCGTGAATGATGTCCCCGTTGTCCAGCGCATCGGACAGGCGCTTCAGCACGACGACGCCGACGCCGCTGCCAAAGACCGTCCCGGCGGCGCGATGGTCGAAGGCACGGCAATGACCGTCGGGGGAGAGGATTTCGCCCTCCTGGAACAGATAGCCCCGGCGATGCGGCAATTCGATGGTGACGCCGCCGGCAATTGCAGTCTCGCACTCACCGGCCAGAAGGCTCTGGCAGGCCATGTGCACCGCCACCAGCGAGGTCGAGCAGGCGGTCTGCACATTGACGCTGGGTCCGTGCAGGTCGAAGAGAAAGGAGGCGCGGGTCGCGAGAAAATCCTTGTCATTGCCGGTATGGCGCAACAGGAACATGCCGACCTGATCAACGAGCTGACGATTGCTGCAGACGTTGAAATAGAAATAGCTGCCCATGCCGCAGCCGGCAAAGACACCGACCGGCCCACGATCTTCATCCGCGGTGCAATTGGCGTCTTCCATGGCCTCCCAGGTGCATTCGAGGAATTGGCGATGCTGGGGGTCCATGATCGCCGCTTCCTTAGGGCTGAGCCCAAAAAAGTCGGCGTCGAACATTTCCATGGCCGGCAATTCAGCGGCGCGACGGACATAATTGGGGTGGTGCAGACGGGTGGCGGATTCGCCGGCGTCCAGCAATTCTTCTTCCGTCAGGTCACGGATGGATTCCACGCCATTGCGCAGATTGCTCCAGAACTCGTCCACATTGCGCGCGCCCGGCACGCGCAGGGCCATGCCGACGATGGCGATGTCGCTGGGGGAATATTGCTCTGAAGACGCGACCATGACCTGCCTTTATCCTTAGGTCTGGTCCAGATGATTTGCCGCTACGGAAAGAATATCGGTGCAGGCCAGACGCATCAGAGCAAATATCATCGCTGCCCGAGGCTTGCCGGAAAAACTCCGAATGTCGTTAAATTTTCCGGCTGCGCTGCAACGTGAGCAGAGAGTTAACCCTGTTGTCGCTCCGGGCACCCGGCTTAACCAAAGATTACATTGGCTCGCGCAATTCCCTTTCAAAAGATCATGATGGGCTAATCGCGGGGCCCTAGGGTGATGCGATGCGCCGCGCTGCTTTGGGGAGACGATCTTGGCAATAGGTTTGAACCACGTTCTCATTGGCGATGAATCCCTGCTGGTCCAGTGCGCGGAAATTCTTCGCGAGCGCGAGCACAATGTCGCTGCCATCGTCACGCAGAACCAGAACATTGCCGATTATGCGAGACAGAACGGGATCGTCGTGCTGGATTGGGACGAGCAGCTGGAGACGCGCCTTGGCAATATCGGTTTCGACTGGCTGTTCAGCATCGCCAATCTGCGCATCATTCCCGAAAAGCTGCTCGAACTCGCGCGTTCCGGAGCGATCAATTTTCATGATGGCCCCCTGCCGCGCTATGCGGGATTGAACGCGCCCGCCTGGGCACTCATCGAAGGCCAGAGCCAGCATGGCGTGACCTGGCATGGAATGGAAAAGGGCGTCGACGAAGGCGTCATCCATGCGCAAAAGCTTTTCGACATCAGCCCCGGCGAGACGGCGCTGACGCTCAACAGCAAGTGCTTTGAGGCTGGCATGGCGAGCTTTGCCGGGCTCATCGAGCGGATCGAAGCAGGCGCGTTGGAAGGACGAAGCCAAGATCTCGGCCAGCGCAGCTATTACGCCAAGGCCAAGCGTCCCGCAGCTGCCGGCACGCTGGCTTGGCACCAAAGCGCAGAAACTCTACTGCGTCTCGTCAATGGTCTCAATTTCGGCGCCGGCTATGCCAATCCGCTGGTGACGCCCAAATTGCGAGCGTCGGATGGACTTTATCGGATTACCGATTTCAAGATCGAGCCAATGATGTCGGGCGCAATGCCCGGAACCGTCTTGGCCATATCCTCAGATGGCGTCAGCGTCGCGACGGGCGACGCCAGTGTAATCGTCAGCGGCCAGCGGCTGGGCGACGATGCTCCGCTATTTGCGGCACTGATGATCGGTGTCATCTTGCCGACCCTGACAGCCGAGGACGATGCCGCGCTTTCGGCGCAGGTCGAACAGGCGGCGCGCCATGAAGGCACGTTCCGCAAGCGCTTGGTGGCGGCGCAGGATATCGACCTCATGGACATCGAACCGTTCTCGGAGGCACGGCCAGCTGATGTCGCCAGTGTGCCTCTCGCCTTGCCGGAGGCGGTTTCCAGCGACGAAAAGCTTCAGGCACTGGCCGTGCTGCTGGCGCGGTTGAGCGGCCAGGAGACCTTTTCGCTCGCCTATCGCTCGGCGAAGACGGCGCATTGCAATGTGCAATTCCCGGGCTATTTCGCTGGGGCGGCACCGCTTAATGTGGTGGTGCGGGACGGTCAGAGCCTGGGCGCCTTTGTCGCGGAATTGCAGGATGAGCTGGATAGGCTGCGCCAGCAAGGTCCGTATCTGTCGGACCTGCAATACCGCTTTGCCGACATCACTGCGCCACGATTGAGCGTGGGACTTCTCGATGGCGAACAGGCGCTTGTTCTGCCCGATGGCTGCGCCTTTGCCCTGGCGATCATGCCGGGCGGCGACCATCTGCTCTTCGACCGCAATCGCATCGATGGCGCCACGATGGAAGTGCTGGCAATTCGGCTTGGCCTCGTCGCGGCGGCCTTTGCCGATCGCTCGCAGGCGCTGGCCGAGGTCGCGGTGATGTCCGGTTCCGAACAGGACCAGGTGCTGCAGGGCTGGAACGATACGGCATTGGCCTATGAGCCGGCCTGCATGCATCAGCTGTTCGAGCGCCAGGCCGATCGCACGCCGGACGCCATTGCCATTGCCGCTGGCGGCGTTGAATTGAGCTATCGCCAACTCGAGCAGCGCGCCAATGTCCTCGCCAATAAGCTTGTTGCCGCCGGGGTGGGGCCAGACGTGCTGGTCGGTCTGCATGTCACCCGTTCCGTCGACCTGTTGGCCGGCGCCCTGGGCATTCTCAAAGCCGGTGGGGCCTATGTGCCGCTCGACCCAACTTTCCCCTCGGATCGCCTGGCCCTGATGGTGGACGATAGCGCCGCGCCCATCGTTCTGGCGGAGCGGGCATTGGCCGGGAGCCTAGACGTGCAAGGCGCACGCATGGTGGTGATCGAGGATCTGCTCGCGGGCGGTGGCTCTGACGCCCGCCCCGCCGTCGCCGCCGCACCCGATAATCTCGCCTATGTCATCTATACGTCAGGCTCCACCGGCCGGCCCAAGGGGGTGATGCTCGAGCATCGCAACGTGGCCAATTTCTTTGCCGGCATGGATCAGCGCATTGCGGTGCCGGAAACCGGCCAGCCGGTCTGGCTGGCGGTTACCAGCCTCTCCTTCGACATTTCCGTTCTGGAGCTGTTCTGGACGCTGGCTCGCGGCTTCAAGGTGGTGATCCACAATAGCGAATTGCAGGCGAACCGCGCTGTCACCCCCGCCGCGCCAATGGATTTTGGTCTGTTCTACTGGGGCAATGACGATGGTGTCGGTTCGGGGAAATATCGCCTGCTGCTGGAAGGCGCCAAATTTGCCGATCAGAACGGCTTTACGGCCATTTGGACGCCGGAGCGGCATTTTCATGCCTTCGGCGGGCCCTATCCTAATGCGGCGGTGACCGGAGCGGCGGTGGCCTCGATCACCAAAAACCTCTCTATCCGCGCCGGCAGTTGCGTTTTGCCCCTGCACCACCCGGCGCGCGTCGCCGAGGATTGGGCGGTTCTCGACAATCTCAGCGATGGCAGGGTGGGACTGGCAGTGGCGTCGGGTTGGATGCCGGAAGATTTCGTGCTGCGCCCAGAAAACGCGCCACCGAACAACAAGGCGGCGATGCTGCGCGACGTGGAAACGCTGCGGCAGCTATGGCGCGGCGAAAAGGTCGATTTCGCCTTTGGCGAGCGCAATGTCGGGGTGGTGACGCAACCGCGCCCGGTGCAGAAGGAATTGCCGATCTGGGTGACTACGGCCGGCAATCCCGAAACCTATCGCGACGCGGCGCGGCTCGGCGCCAATGTGCTGACCCATCTGTTGGGCCAGTCCATTGCCGAGCTCAAGGACAAAATCCAGATCTATCGCGACACGTTGGTGGAAGTCGGGCGCGATCCGGCCGATTACAAGGTCACGCTGATGCTGCACACGCTGCTCGGCGCCGATCGGGACGAAGTGCGGGAGCGCGCCCGCGAGCCGATGAAGGATTATCTGCGCAGCGCCACGGCGCTGATCAAGCAATATGCCTGGGCCTTCCCGGCATTCAAGAAGCCGCAGGGCCTTGCCAATCCCATGGACATCGACCTCCAGGGCCTGGCCCAGGAGGAGCTGGACGCCATCCTTGACTTCGCGTTCCAGCGCTATTTCGACGATAGCGGCCTGTTCGGAACGGTGGACGATGCGGCCAGCCGCATCAATGAAATTGCCGCTATCGGGGTCGACGAAGTGGCCTGCCTGATCGATTTCGGCGTCGCCACCGACCTCGTGCTAGAACGCATGGATGTGCTGGCCGAACTCGTCGCCCGGTGCAAGCCCGCTGCCGCGACCGGCGCGGAGACTGCACCTGCCAGTCTGGCGGATCAGATCGTCGACAATGGCGTCACCCATCTGCAATTTACGCCCTCGATGGCACGAATGTTCCTGATGGGGGAAGCCGACCGCAGGGCGCTGGCGCAGGTCAAGCATCTGTTCATCGGCGGCGAAGCCTTGCCGGGAAGCCTAGTCGCGGAATTGCGCGCGGCAACGCCGGCGACCATCGAGAACATGTATGGCCCGACCGAGACCACGATCTGGTCCTCGACCGTGGCGGTTGCGGCCTCCGAACCTGGCGTGGTGCCCTTGGGGCGGCCGATTGCCAATACGCAGCTCTATGTGCTGGACCAGCATCAGCGTCCCGTGCCGCCAGGCGTTCCGGGCGAGCTCTATATCGGTGGCGACGGGGTGGGCCGGGGCTATCACAACAGGCCTGATCTCACTGAAGAACGGTTTCTGAATAACCCCTTTGCCGGTGGGCGTATGTATCGCACCGGCGATTTGACTCGCTTCCTGCCGGACGGGCGACTGCAATTTCTCGGGCGGACCGACCATCAGGTCAAGGTGCGCGGCTATCGTATCGAACTGGGTGAGATCGAGGCGCGCATCTCCGAATTTCCGGGCGTGGCCGAGGCCGTGGTCGTGGCACGCGAGGATCGGGCCGATGACACGCGCCTCGTGGCCTATCTGCGCCAATCGGGCGCGGTCGATGAAGCCCTGCTGCGGGCGCATCTGGGCGAGAGCCTGCCGGGACATATGATTCCGGCGCATTTCGTTACCCTGCAAAGCTTCCCCCTGACCCCCAATGCCAAGGTGGACCGCAAGGCGCTGCCGGCGCCTGAACCGGTCCGGCTCGAGGCCGAAACCCTCGACTATGTGCAGCCGGACAATTCGATGGAGCGGGGAATAGCGGCAGTGTTCCAGCGCATTCTGGGGGTGGAGCGGGTGGGGCTGTCCGACAGTTTCTTCGCCCTTGGCGGACATTCCCTGCTCGCCGTCCAGGCCCACAGGGATCTCAAGGCCTCAATCGCGCCGAACATGGCCATAACCGACCTTTTCCGTTTCCCCACCGTTGGTGCCCTTGCGGCCCATCTGAGCGATGCCAGCGCCTCATCGGACCGGCTGAGCAAGGTGGCTGACCGCGCAGCGGCGCGGCGTGCCGCCCTGGGCAATCGACCGTTGCGGGCCTCCTGAGGCAAGCGCGGTGCTGGACGGCCTGTTTGAGCCGAATATTGCTGTGGCCTATGGCGATCCAAGGGCGAATTGGCCCCTGGCTCTGCCGCAGGAGGAAGCCTCGATCCGCCATGCGGTGGTGAAACGGCAAGGGGAATTCCGGGCTGGGCGGGCTCTGGCCCGTGAGGCGATGGCGAAACTAGACTTGGGGCCCGCGCCGATACTCTCCGCCGAAGATCGTGTGCCGATCTGGCCCGATGGCATGGTCGGCAGCATTAGTCATTGTGACGATTTCTGCGTGGCGGCAGTAGGTAGACGTGCTGACGGCCTGATGGCCATCGGGGTGGATGTGGAGCCGGCGGAGGCTTTGCCCGAGGGCGTGGCGGATGAGATTTGCCTTGCGGACGAAAAGATCTGGCTGGGCAAACTTGATGATCGCGAGAGGCCGATTTTTGAACGGCTGATCTTTTGCGCCAAGGAAAGTGCCTATAAGTGCCAATATGGTGTGACGGGGCAGCTATTTGGCTTTGATGCCCTTTGTGTGCATTTCGACCACGCCCGGTTTCAGTACGAGGCCCGGTTCATGCGCGCTATTGGCCCCTTCCGTATCGGCCAGACCCTCTTTGGCCGCTATGTCATGACTGAAAAGCATCTGGTGACCGGCATGGCTCTTGGCTCTGACGCTTTTTCCCGTGCTGGCCAATCGGAAATCGGGCGCAGCGGCCGAGATTGGCCACTGGCCTGAATGGTTCCTCAGGGCCTGGGCCCGTGGCGGTCGGTGCGGATCCAGCCCTTGCTGCCCTTGCCACGCGCCAGGGCAGCGTAGAGGCCCAGCTTGCCACCGATATAGGGAATGATGCCCAACAGCGCTCTCGCCGGCAGAACTCTGCGGCCATGGGTGAGCCAGGCCAACGCCACGCCGCCGCCAAGCAGCGCGGCATTGGCAAGTGCCAGTCCGATGGCAAGGGGTGGCAGGCCCAACAGCATTGTTAGACTCAGCGTCGAAACCAGGGCCGCGCCCACCAGTACCAACAACATGGTCAGGGGCGGCACCAGCAGGTCGAGGATGAGCGTCAGAGCATCGAGGCGGCGCGTCTTGATGGCGGCAGGCACCAGGCGCAAGGCCTGTCCGATCATGCCCAGATGTCCCTGTTCCCATCGCTGGCGTTGCGTGGCGGCGCCGGTGCTGGAAAGCGGAAAGATGCTGTCTATCCGCGCTTCGGCGACGAAAAGCGGCGGCGTGCCGGCAAGGGCAAGCTCGACCCCGAGCTTCATGTCTTCGACAAGGCTGGCATGGGCCAGGTCGGCATCGCGAATGATGGCCCAGGGAAATGCCATCCCGGTGCCGGTCAATTGGCAGGGCAGGTTCAACCGGGCCAGTCCCCGGGGGCGCAGGTGGTTTTTGACGCGAAAGGCGAAGGCGGCTACGGCCAGTTTCAGATCGTCATTGTGAGGGGCATGCATCAGGTAGAGCCCTTGCGTGGGCCGCCCATGGTCCATGGCCTGGCGCGCCAGGACATCGATGCAGCCAGGCTTCAGGGTGCAATCCGCATCAACGATGATGACGATTTGGGGCGGTGCTGCCTCAAGGTACCTTATTCCATAATCGAGCGCATAGCCCTTGCCGCGACGGGCGCTGTCGTGCCGCTCGATGACCTCGGCGCCCGCCCGTCGCGCCAGATCCGCCGTTGCATCCGTGCAATTGTCGGCAATGACGATCAGCCGGTCCTTCGGGGTGAGCTGCGCACGCAGATTGTCCAGAGTGGCGGCGATGCCGGCCTCTTCCTGATGCGCCGGCACGAGGATGGCCAGATCGGGGCGGCTTGCCGTTTGGACACTTCGACGCGGCGGCAACAGGCCAGCCACGATTTCGACCGCAAAGGTGAGAACCGGAACCAGGAGAACGAAATTGATCAAAATCAGCAGGGCAGACGCGACGGGCATCGACATGTCACCAGGTTTTGCGCGGGGCCTATGCGTCCTGCATCACTGAGCAAAGATCAATCTCTGCTGCTTCGCATTGTTAATGATAGCGCTCGCGCTCATTAACGCTGTTTCATCCTTTATAGGACGCCATCATAGGTTTGCGTGGCCGTCCTCCCTATAATGAAGGTGATGTTGTGAAATAGTCGCGTGATAATGACCGAACTTCTGCTCGCCGATTACGATATCCGTCCCCAAGCCCGCATCAAAAGGCATAATTTCGTAGGGGCATTTTTCGACCACATCGAATTTGCGGACGTTTTGGTTTCCATCGAGCAGGCGCGCACCAGTCCCGGCTTCCGCTATGTGGTGACGCCCAATGTCGATCATGTGGTGCGCCTCGCCCAGCAACCCGAATATGCGCACTTTTATGAAAAGGCATGGCTCAGCCTGTGCGACAGCATGCCGATCAAGCTGGCGGCGCGTCTCAAGAGGCTCGACCTGCCAAGGGTCACCGGCTCCGATCTGACCGTGCAATTGTTCAAGCAGGTCATCAAAGCCGGCGATCGGCTGACGCTTATCGCGCCCTCTTTGGCAGTGGTGGAGGAACTTCAGATCCAATATCCCATGCTCAAGATTCGCGCGCATGTGCCTGCGCTGGGGGTGCTCGACAAGCCGGACGAGCTTGAGCGCTGCGTGAAATTTGTAGTGGCCGAGCCGGCCGATTTCGTATTTCTGGCCATCGGCTCTCCGCAATCGGAGGCCATAGCGTTCCGGCTGTCCCAAAATGCGCGCGCCACTGGCACCTGCCTATGTATCGGCGCGGCTCTGGAATTCATGACCGGCATGAAGCAGCGCGCGCCCCGGTGGATGTCCAATCTTGGCGTTGAATGGCTGCACCGGCTGGCATCCGATCCCAAGCGGCTGTGGCGCCGCTATATTCTTTCCATTCCCACTTTCGCCACGCTGATTGTCCAGGAGCTGTCGAAAAAAGATGGAAGCAAACCACGCGCCTAGCGGCCGTGGATATAGAGCGCCAGAGCCGCCATGGTGGCGATGGATTGGTGCACGGTATATTCCTGCTGCATGATCAGGGCGGGGTGCTCGACCAGATATTCGAAATAGGGCAAGGCAAAACGGGGCGGGTCGATGCGCCGATCGGCAGCATGTTCGTCGGTGCCGCTTTCGGGCAGCGGTGACCAGGGCGGGCCGAATATCCAGCCATAAGCCGTCTCGGCTTGCCCGGCCCAGCCATAGATGACGATACCCGGCGGCGGGGCGACGCCCATGGCCAGCCGATCCTCATGCAGCGGATTGTTGACCGAACGCAGACCCAGCCCGGTGACGAGGCTGCGGCCCAGTTGATTGGCCCCGAGCATGGAATGATACCCATGCTCGAGGGCACGCAGAATGGCGGGATCGGCTGAAATTTGATGGGCGCGGATCAGCGTCTGCAATTCATGATAGCCGGGCGCACCGCCCTGCCCCCAGCCGGCGGGGGCGTCGGGATGCTTGAGGCTGGGATAGGCGAAGTGCTCCTGCGCTTCCACCACAAGTGTTGCCTCGGCCAAGATACGCGCGGTGATCTCGGCCCTGATCTTTGCATCGCCCCCCTCGGCCTGCAGATAGTCCCAGGCTGCGTCGCCCTTTTGGGTGAATATGCCCGGATCGGCGCGCCAGCCTGCCTCGAACAGGGCTGCAAAGGATGGCTCGCCGGTCAGCCGAAAGAGGGCAGCGGCGGCCGCGCTGCGATAGGGTGCGGTTTCATCAGCCAGGGCGTCGCGGCGCAGCGGCCAGGATATGTCGTCGAACAAACCGGTTCTGGTGCCGATGGCGATGGCGTCGGCGTAATAGGTGTCGGGATCGGCAAAGCCGCGCTCGCCGGCGGCCCAGGCGTCGACCGCGCTATCGGCATAGAGATTGGCCCATTGGTCATGGTCCAGCTCTTTCAATATCCGGGCCATGCTGGCGGCGCTGGCGGCATATTGGTAGCTCGACAGATGGTCGGGGGCATAGGCGAAGACGGTCTGGTGTTCAAGAAAGCTCGGCTCGCCGCGCAACGGGTGTTCGGCGCTTTCGATGCCGCCCCTGACACTGCCGTCCGCTGACTGCAGACGCCGGAAGAAGTCGAGCCCCCAGAGCGCCTCGTGCAGGATGTCGGGCAGGGAGTTTAGATCGGCATAGAGCGGATTTCGCAGCGCCTCGGCGGATTTCGGCAGACCCGTATCGTTGAGTTCGCGCCCGGCCGGGGTGGTTTCGTGCACCGCAAGCATCAGCCTTGTGACGTCGAGATGCTGCGTACGGCGATCCCAATCGCCGGCATCCATATAGCCGCCCCAATAGGTTTGAGGGACGGGGATTTCGGTCAGCCAGTCGGGAGCCGCCGCCGCTGAAAAGGGCACGAAACCATTGGTGGACATATTTGACCAGGAGAATGGCAGGCGCGTCTCGAATATGGTGAGGTCGGCGCCGGGCCGGAACGCTTCAGTGCGGCTATAGCCAAACCGGCCATCGAGTTCGACGCCGCTGCGATGGTTGTAAAGACCCCCCAGAGTGGTGCGTGCGGCCTCGGCCCAGACCCTGTCGGCGATGACCAGCGGGTCAGAGACGCCGAGGCCCCGGATGAGCAGGTGGTAGCGGCCGTCGCGCTCCGGCGTCCAATTGGCATAGTCGAGCGCAAAGACGAAGGTGCCAGAACGATTGGCGCGGTGCGCGGGGGTGGCGATGGCTCCCGGCGCGAACGAGGGCGGCAAGGGCGCGGATAAGTTGCCGAGCGACATGCCGGTCGCATTTGCCGCCATGACATCGGCGAATATGGCGCTGGCGTCCTGATCGCCGCCGAGCCGTTCCAGCGCGATGCGTTGGCCCGGGGCAAAGTCATGCGGACCTGCCATCGAGACGTCGGTGCCGGAAATGCCGGTCAGCGCCACGGGCTCCGCCGCGCCGTCACGGTAGTCGAGCAGCAGGTTCGCGAGGCCATTGCCGGGCTCCTCGCTGTCGGGCGCCGAGCGCAGCGTGATCACGCCTGAAAAGACGGTCTCGCCGTGCTCATCGACAATCTCGAAACGGTCGAGACCATAGGTGCGAAAATCGATGGCGCCCTGATCAGGGCCGCCCGGCAGCCAGAGTGAGAGAAATCCCAATTTTCCCAGGTCGCCCCGCCTGTGACCATTCTGGGTGAGGTGGATGGCGGAGGCACGTATG
Organism: Devosia faecipullorum; assembly: GCF_015158295.1. Classification (GTDB taxonomy): domain Bacteria; phylum Pseudomonadota; class Alphaproteobacteria; order Rhizobiales; family Devosiaceae; genus Devosia; species Devosia faecipullorum. The sequence continues at coordinate 330,305 of NZ_JACDXV010000002.1, forward strand.
CGCTTCTCATCGACTTCGAACGCGGCGTCGGGCAGCAATCCTTGCGGCCAAGAAATGCTATAGGAGCCTGCCGGCAAAGACCCGTCGAGCTTGAGATAAAGGTCGTGGCGGAAGCTGGCGCCGGACCGTGTATCGCCATGGGACGACGGAAATATGCCGGCGTCATATGGCATGGATTTGCGATAAACGGCCAGTACCTCCCGGTCACCAATCGGCGGATAGGCAGAGGCATCGTCAATGGTTTTACGGTCGAGATAAATCGAAGGCGGCTTGTCGGCGAGGCGAAGGTGATCCCGCTGTGGGCCGATGACCATGCCGCGCCCCGCGGCAAAATCGATCCAGGCGCCGTTGCGTTCGGGGCGGGGGGCCTCAAGGCCGATAATTTCGCCACGAATGAAGGGTGGGTCTTCGAGGATTACATGCACGATGTCGGGGGCGGCCAAGGCGATTTCGACGACACGCACAACTTGACCTTGGGCATGGCCGGGCGCGCCGAACCAGAAGAGAGCGGCCTGCAGCAGCCCGATCATCAGGGCGCGCATCGGCAGACTTCCGTTAACCCCGTGTCGGCATTTCCGGTCATGTTAACCCCTGATCGCGTCCCCCATGGTATCAAAATGAGGGGATGTGCCAAAGGTATCGCAGTTGAAATTCCTGGCTTTGTACATAGCTGCGCTGGCGGCGTTCCCGCTCAGTCTGCTTTTGCGAAGCAATAGCGGTTTTCATCAGATTTTCTGGACCATTTTCGGGGCGCTGCCGTTTCTGGCTGTGGCGCTACCGATTTTTGTGACCGGGATTGTGATCTTCGAAGGCTGGATCGGCTTTGTCTATAGCCTTGAAATCGCGCTGCTCGATATTCTGGCTATTGCCGGGCTGATGAGCCTGGGCGCCAGGAGTATTGCCATACCGCTTCGATATACGCTGCCGGTGATTTTTTTCGTCTTTACCGCCGTCCTTTCCATCTTTCAGGCCGATGAGCCGCTGGCAGCGACATTTGGCGCCTGGCAGTTCGCGCGCATGGGCCTAATCATGATCGTCGTGGCCAAGCTCTGCTATGAGCCAAAGCTGGCCCTCAGCCTGTTGCGCGGCATGGCCATCGGCATGACCATGCACCTTGTTGCGGTTATCTATCAGCGATTTGGCCTGCACCTGACGCAGACGCCGGGATTGTTCATTCATCAGAACACTTTGGGCATGACTGCACACCTGGTCCTGTTCCCCTGCCTTGCCTTGCTCCTATATGGCTATCCGGGCCTGCGCTCGCAGTTGGCGACAGCCATGGCGACCATCGTGGTGGTGGTGTTTACCGCCTCCCGCGCCGCCGTCGGGTTTTCCGCCTTTGGCATTGGCCTCATCTATTTGTTGTCCGCCCTGACCGGGCTCACCGGACGCAAGATGCTCTTTGCCGCTCTAGGAGTGTTGGGCCTGGCCGTGATCGGGCCGGTGGTGATTTTCTCATTCGAGCAGCGGTTCGAGGCCGCCCCCCTCACTGAGGATCAATATGACGAGCGCGCGGCGTTCAACCGGGCGGCGACCTATATTATCGAAGACCACCCCTTCGGCGTCGGTTCGAACCATTATGTGCATGTGGCGAAAAATGAAGGTTATTCCGAACGCGCCGGGGTCGCACCCTTTGAGGGGAACCGCAACAATATCGTCCATAACGCCTATCTGCTGGCCGCGGCCGAGACCGGTTATCTCGGGCTGTTGAGCTTCGCCATCGTGCTGCTGGTTCCGCTTTTTGTTACGGTGCGCGCGGGCTGGCGCTACCGGGACAGCGCGGAGGGACATCTCCTGCTCGGCTTCGGCGTGGCGATGGCGGTGATCTATGTGCACTCGTTCTTTGAATGGGTGATCTTCGCCAGGGAAGTTCAATACCTTTTGTTCATGACCATGGGCATGTCCTATGGGATCGTGCTGCGATTGAGGACCAGTGCGCCGGTGCGCCGGAATCGTGGCTCTGGCCTCGGTCTGGACCGGGTGATGGTCCGGCCTGTCGAGACGCCGCAATCCAGGTAGTCTGGTAACCATGAAATGAGGAAGGCCGCTGCTTTGACCTTTCCGGGGCTGGATCGCGCTGGGTGTTCAAACGCTGTTAGGGCTCCAATCCTAGAACGGACCCAAAGCGGAGTATTGGGCCTATGATGAACATCTCAAGGCAGTTTGTGGCGCTGGGCGCAACGATAATGACCATGCTGTGCCTCGGCCTGGCGGCGTCGCCCGCCAGGGCCGAGGATTATCTGCTCGGTGTGCAGGACCGCTTGCGCGTCCAAGTCGCGGAATGGCCGACGCTCAGTGGGGACGTGGTCGTGGGGGCGGCCGGAGAGATTGCGCTGCCGGTTGTCGGCCGGGTCAATGCCGACGGCCTCACTGCCAGCGAACTGGGTCACCAGATCGCCACGCGCCTCCAGGAAGCGGCGGGGCTGCGAGACCTGCCGGATGCGCTGGTGGAAGTGGTGGCCTATCGCCCATTCTACATTACCGGCAATGTCACAAATCCCGGCGAGTATAATTATCGCCCCGGCATGATCGTGCTCAACGCCGTGAGTATTGCGGGGGGCATGTATCGTTCCGACCAGCGCTCGGCCTGGGATATCGAACGGGTGGCGATCAGCAGCCTCGGCGAAGTTTCGGTCCTCGATCTGCGCATGCGCGATCTCAAGGCCCAGCAGATCAGGCTCAAGGCCCAGATCGATGGGCTCGAAGCCTTTCCCATGCCGGAGGCGCAATCCGATATTGAAATGACGCAGGCGCTGGATGAGCAGCAGCGTCTCTTCGAGGACAGCCGGCAACGGCGCAATGCCGCGCGCGCCAATCTCAGCGCCTCCATCGCGAGCCTCGAAAAAGAGCTCGATGCCATCAATATATCGCTCCGCGACAGCGCCGCCCGGCGCGAAGCCACCGAGACCGAACTGGCCCAGGTCCGCGAACTGGTCAAACAGAACCTGGCGGTGCAGCGGTTGGCGCCGCTCGAAGCCAGCCTCGCCCAGACGACCCGCGATCAGCAGGACCTTGAAATCAGCCGCCTTCGCGCCGAACAGCGCATACTCGAAGTGCGCAGCGAATTGACCCAATATGACGAATTGCGCCGCGCCGAGGCCATGGGCGAATTGCAGCGGGTGAATGCGCATTTGCGTGAGGTCGAGGAACAGCGTGTGGCGCTCGCCAAGCTTTTGAACGGGGCAAGCTATTATTCCGGTGAAGCGGCGCTTGCCCTCGAAGAAGACGACGCCGAGCCGCAATATCTGATCGTTCGTGTCGATGGTGACAGCGTCACCGAAACGGCGGCGACCGAGCAGACGCGCGTCATGCCCGGCGATATCGTCAAGGTGATCCGCCGGTTGAGCGGCGCCCCGGCGCCGCTGCTGGCGAACTGAACCCGGTCATGAGGATGCTGTGATGCTCGAAGCCAAGATTGGTGCAGCCGAGATGGCCCCCCTTGCGCCCACGACGGTCTATGACTGGAAATGGATGCTGAAAACGCTGTTGCGTTATCGTCTGCCTATCCTGATCCTGCCGCTGGTCTGCCTGGTCGCCGCGGTGTTCTACGTGCAGACACGGCCCCCCCAATATACGGCGGCGGCGACGCTCAATGTCACCAATCTGCGCCTGTCCTCGAGCGACCGTGATACGTTCTATGCCGAGGCCCTGTTTGATCCGACCTTTATCGAAACCCAGATCCAGGTGATTGCATCGACCCCAATTGCCTATGCTGTGATTGCAGACCAGGGGATTGCCGCGGAAGCGGCGGACGAGGTTGACGGCGCCCTGAGGGCGTTTCGCGCAGGCCTCAATGTGCAGCGGCTCGGCCAGAGCAGCCTGGTGCAGATCGCCTTCACCGCCACCGATGCGCAGCGCGCCGCGGATGTCGCCAATGCGGTGGTCGAGGCCTATGTGGAAAAACTCCTGGTCGACCGGGAGGAAACAGTCGAAGCGGCCAGCAGCTGGCTGCGCGACCGCCTGCGCGGGGTGGGCGCACAGGCGCATGTGGTTTCCCCGGCAACTGCTCCGCTCGACAAGAGCGGAATGGGTGGTACGACCATTGTCGCCCTGGCGGTGATCGGCGGTGGCTTTACCGGCATGGTGCTGTCGCTGCTCCTCGGTTTCCTCGATCGGCGCATCCGCGAGCCAGAGCAGATAGTGGCCGCCATTGGCGAAATCTGCCTCGGCATTGTGCCCAGGCTCAAGCAGAAGCGGCCCAAAGGCGGCGGGCAACCGGCTCCGGGCTCGTTTTCGTTTGACGCGGCTTCCTCGTTGCTCTCGGAAGTCAGTTCGCATCCGTCCGGCGCCATGGGACAGAGCGTTCGCGCCGCCGCCATTGCGCCATCGCGCCGTCAGCGCATCGCCGTCACCTCGACCTTTGCCGGAGAGGGCAAGACGACGATTGCCAGCAATCTCGCCCTGATGGCGGTGCGGACGGGATCACGCGTACTCCTGGTCGATGCCAATGGCTATAATTCGGGCCTGTCGCGCCAACTAGCGCCGCAGGCCGAGCGGGGTATCTTCCACTTCCTCGCCGGTTCCGAAACACTTCTGTCCGACGTCGTGCTGCGCGACACCAGGACTGGCCTTCACCTCCTGCCCATCGGCAGCGGCGATACGGTCGGTCCGGAAATGCTGTGGTCGGATCGCATGTCCCGGCTGTTCGAGCAGGCCGAGGACTATGACCTCATCGTTTTCGACATGCCGCCGCTCATTGCCAGTGGCGATCTGCGCGCGGCGGCCAGTTTCGTTGATAACATTCTGCTGGTGATTGCCTGGAATCGGGTCAGCGATACGCAATTGCATGCAGCGCTCAATCTGGCCGGAACCGTTCACGCCCGCCTCAAGGGGGCAGTCCTCAACCTGGCCTCATTGACCGCGCTGGAGCGCTGGGCTTCGCCGGAGGCGTCGATCATCGCCCAGCAGCGCTCGCTCACCCGTTCCGGCAAGCCGGCAAAAAAAGTCTGATTCCATGTCTCTGGGCTATCTGCTCAACACCTATCCCGCCCCCAGCGGAACCTTCATCCGCAATGAGATCGAGGCGTTGGAAGCGCGTGGGTTGGAGGTGCGCAGGCTGGCTGTCCGCCGTTTTGCCGGCCAGCTGGTCGATCAGGCCGACCGGGCCGAGCAGGATAAGACCCATTATCTCCTCGATGGCAATGGCGCGCAAATGGTGCTGGCGGGCCTTTGGCACGCGCTGACCCATCCGCTCGATTTCGCGCGGGCGCTGCCCGCCTGGTATGGCTTGCTGCGTGAGGCGGGCGGCGGGGTCGTGCGCCATAGTGCCTATCTGGTGCAGGCGGCCTATCTGACTCAATTGGCCGAGCGTGATGGCATCACCCATATCCACAGCCATTTCAGCAATAATGCGCCGGCGGTGGCGATGCTCTCGCATAGAATGGGTGGGCCGAGCTTCAGCTTTACCGCCCATGGCCCGGACGAGTTCGTCGACGCGCCAAAACTGAGTTTTGCAGCCAAGATCGCCGATGCGGCCTTTGTCATCGCCATTTCCGGCTATTGTCGCGAATTGCTGAGCGGGCTCGCTGCGAACCGGACGGATGCAAAAAAAATCCATATCGCCCGCTGCGGGCTCGACCTCGACAAGTTCGACCCGGCCCCGCCAGTCGCGTCGCATAATCAGACATTGGTCTGTGTCGGGCGGTTATGCCCGCAAAAGGGGCAGGTGCATATTCCAGCGGCGGTCGCCGCGCTCAGGCCACGATTTCCCGATCTCAAGGTAATTCTCGTAGGTGACGGGGAGAGCCGCGCCCTGATCGAAGCCGAAATCGAAAAATATGGTGTGGGGGATGCGGTGCACCTCCATGGCTGGGCCGACAATGGGACGGTGCGGGAGCTTATCGCGAAGAGCCGCGCATTGCTGCTGCCCAGCTATGCCGAAGGCCTGCCGGTGGTGATCATGGAGGCTTTTGCCCTGGGGCGGCCGGTGATTTCAACGACGATTGCCGGCATTCCCGAACTGGTGGACGAGCAATGCGGCTGGTTGATCGCACCCGGCGACCATGAGCAATTGGTCGCCTCCATCCGTTCGGCGCTCACCGCCAGCCCGGAACGCCTGGCGGAGATGGGCCAGGAAGGGCGCGCCCGGATCGAACGCCAGCACGACCGCCGCCTGCTGGCGCAGACGCTCGAGACCCTGTTCCGCCAAAACGGGGCTTGAGGGGCTTACTTATATTCGATGAGACCGGCGTGGCGCTTCAATCTGGCATTGGCAAAATATTGCAGCGCGCCGAGCATTTCGGGGAATTTTCCTAATACCAGAAAAAACGCGCGCGCCCAGCCAAAGCGGCCTTCGCCGCGATAGCGGATACCAAGCCGGGCGACTTGCAGAGGATAAATCAGCAATAGCACCAGAGCGGCCGGATGGATCAGCGCCAGCAGGGGAATGGCCAGGGGCAGCACAAGACCCCAGAGCAATATGCTTTTGGTCTGCCGGTCCCAGATGCCGAAGGGCGATCCGGCATGGCGCCGCGACACTTCGGCAAAGGCATGGCCGCCGCGCTGGGCGCGCCGCCAATATTGCCCGAAGCGGGTAATATTGGCGTCGTGCAGCGTCATTTCCGCGTCCAGCCGCCAGATGCGCCAGCCGGTCTGCCGCAGGCGCACGCAAAGCTCCGGCTCTTCACCGGCGATCAGATCGTCTGAATAGCCGCCGACCGCATCGAAGGCGGTGCTGCGCACCAGAATATCGCCGCCGCATTCGTTGGCCTCGCCAATGGGCGTGTTCCATTCGGCATCGCAGAGCCGATTGTAGATGGAGCGTTCGGGAAATTGTTCGCGCCGTCTGCCGCTGACAATGGCTATGCCCGGTTCCGCCCGGAGAAAGGGCGCGGCCTTGCCGATCCAATCGGCATCAAGGGTGCAGTCGCCGTCGACGAACTGGATGAATTCGAGGTCTGGAAACTGAATGGCCAGCGCGCGGCGACCAGCATTGCGGGCTCTTGCGGCGGTGAAGGGGATGTCTGGAGTCAGCACGATGGTCTTGGCACCGAGGCGCTCGGCCGCATCGGCACTGCCGTCCGTCGAACCGGAATCGACATAGATGCAGGCGTGAACAAGCGTGCCCAAGGAGTTCAGACAGGCAATGAGGCGCTCGCCCTCGTTTCGCCCGATGACCACGATGCCGATACCAGCTTGTTCACTCATGGCAATACGTTTCCATCAAAGGGCGTTCTCAAGCCCGCCAGATAGCCGAAGCCCGTGTCAAACGAAACGCGGCAGATGCCGATTTTCGCCGCCAGAGCTGAGTAGCGTCGTTTGGATTGGCCGCAGACTAATTGTATCGGCTTAACGCTTTGCAAGTGCCGGTGCGGAGATAAACTTCGCAGGAAAGCCTGACCGACCCGACTGCGTTGTTCCGACGCGATCATGACGCGGGGGGGCATGGATGAAAAGGCCGGTGGACGGATAATGAGTGAATTGGGGCGGATTGCGCTGGCGTTTGCCGGTCTGGTGCTCTTGGGCGCCCTGGGGAGCAGCGCTCATTTTGGCCCGATTGCGTCTCTGCCATCCGAGACGAGTGCAGATCAAGGCCGGCCCCTCGATCTGCGCATCATTCAATCCGGGCATAGTTTGACAGATCCCATTCCGCCGCTGCTTCGCGATCTGGCGATTGCCGCTGGGGCCCCGGTCGATATCCAAATAGAGCGCTCCACCAGTCCAGGGAGCACGATGGACTATCGTTGGAGCCACGGGCCAGATCCGGGGATGCAAGATGCGCGGCATGACATTGGGGGCTACGATTTATTGGTGCTGACCGAGCGGGTGCCGCTGCCTGACGCCATGCGCCGACACAATTCTGTGGGAAGGGCGCTGGAATGGCTGCGCCATGCGCATCGATATGGAGATGAGGGCAAGGGCGCGCCTACCATGCTTTATGCCAGCTGGGTCGATATCAGCAGCGGACCCGGCTACGCCAATCCTTACAATGATCCGGAGGGGAACATTCCCTGGCGGCAGCGGCTGGAACTGGAATTTGCGCGTTGGATCGAGATCGCAGAGATTGTAAATCGGCATCGCACCCCCGGTGCCGCGCCCATGGACATCATTCCCGCGACCTTGGTGATGGCTGCGGCCTACGACGCCATCGCGGGGGGCGGCGCCGTCGGCATCGATGATCTCGGTCAGCTTTTTTCAGATGACATTCATCTCAGCGGCGCCGGCGCCTATCTTGTTGCGCTGACGCAATTCGCGTCGATCTATGATCGAGACCCGCGCGGCCTGCCCGTCCCGTCCGGAATTGAGGCAGAGGTCAAGCCGGCAACGGCGCGATGGATGCAGGACCTGGTCTGGAACGTGGTCCAGAACTACCAGGCAAGCGTCGTCCGCTATCGCAGCGATTATGCGAGCTTCACCGCTGGGGACTTGCAGACCTGCCTCTGGGCGGACTTGACCGGCCAGAGGCAGGTCTGTCTGGCCGATCAACAATAAGGCAGCTTTGCAGGTGGCGCAGAGGCATGTCCATTGCTGCCGGTATTGGGTTTGGCTTTTCAGGCCGCAAGCGATAGGGCTTCGGCAAAGGATTGCCCGGCCAAGCGCCGGGCAATGAAAGCGGGAATGGCGAGCCGTTACTGGCTCTCTTCGGTGACGATCAACCGGCTCAGCAAGGACACGAGGCCCACGGCGATGGCGGCATAGAGGACGATCAAAAGAATGACCGCATAGAGCTGATCCATGGAGAATACGGTCCCATATTTCTTCACCAGGCCGCCGAGGCCAATAATGGCGATCAGCACTTCGCCATTGATGAGACCCTTGACCCCGCGCGCCACGCCCAGCCGGAGACCGGCGAGGAAGTAGGGTGCGCCGGCCGGTAGCCGCACGTCGCGGAAGGTGGCCCAGCGGCTGGCGCCGAAGGAATGCGCCATCTCGATGAGGCGAGGATCGCTCGAGCGCATGGCGGTAGCCGCATTGGTGGCGACAATGAAGACCGAGAAGGCGACCACCGTGGCGATGCGCGTCGCCGGGCCGATGCCGAAGATCATCAGGAAAACCGGCACGAACGCGATCAGCGGCGCCGAAAGGCCGGCCTTGACGTAGGGGCCGATGGCCACATCGACAAAACGCGACAGGCCCATGCCGATGCCGATCAGGCTGCCGAAGACCAGCGAGATCACCAGCCCGTAGATCAGCGCCAGGGTGCTGTCGAGCAGCGGCGCGGTGACATCGCCGCTGGCCCAAAGCTTGTAGAAGGCGGCGAGAACGTCCGACAAGGGTGGTAGGGTCAGCAGGTCGGTGCTGCGGCCACCGATTTCCCAGATTGCGGCAAGCACCAAGAGCGAGATGAGGAAGGGGCCCTTGCGTTGGACCAGATCTGCAATATTGGCCATCACGCCGCCTGCCCATCATCCTGGATCATGCCGCGCAGCCGGTCCCAGACAAAGCCGGTGAGTTCGACGAAGCGCGGATCGCGACGGGTCTCCTCGGTGCGTGGCCGCGGCAGGTCGACGTCGATGACATCGGTGACGTGACCGGGGCGCGCGCCCATGATCACCACCTTGTCGGAAAGGAACACGGCTTCATCCATCGCATGGGTGATGAAGAGCACCGACAGGTCAGTCTTGGCCCAAATGTCAAGCAGATCGGTCTGGAGGATCAGCCGGGTCTGCGCGTCGATGGCGGAAAAGGGCTCATCCATCAACAGCAATTGCGGCGACACCGCCAGCGCCCGTGCCAGGCCCACGCGCTGCTGCATGCCGCCTGAAAGCTGGCGGGGATAGGAATTCTCGAAATCTTCCAGTCCGACCGATTTCAGCAAGGTGCGGGCAATGGCATAGCGCTCCGGCTTGGCCATGCCACGCACCTTGAGGCCGAAGGACACATTGTCGATAATGGTCATCCAGGGGAGGAGGGCGAAGGATTGAAAGACGGTGGCGCGCTCGGGGCCGGGGCCGCTGACGGGCTTGCCGAGCACTTCAACGCTGCCTTCGTCCCAGCCCAGAATGCCGCCGACCATTTTCAGCATCGTCGTCTTGCCGCAGCCGCTGGGGCCGATAATCGAGACGAATTCGCCGCGTCCCACGGTGAGGTTGACGCTTTCCAGCGCCTTCATGCGCTGTCCGCCTGACGGGCCGTAATACTTGGTGAGGTTACGGATGGAAATGGCGGGGCTTTGTAGATCGGTCATGATTGACTCCAGCGACCGAGGCGACGCTCGATCCATTCAACGATGCTCATCAGCAGCACACCCTCGAGAACGATGGTGACGGCGACGGCGAGCACCGGGGCAACACGGAAACGGCCTTGCAGGTCGGCGATCAGGCTGCCGACACCCGCCCCCACGATGGTGAGTTCTGCGACGACCATGCCGATCAGTGCCTGGCCCAGGGCGATGCGAATGCCAGCCATGATGCCGGGGACGGCGGCAGGCAGGATAATGTCGCGCATGATCAGCCAGCGCGACGCGCCGAAGCTGGTGGCCATTTCGGTCAGCACCGGATCGACCCGGCGCACGGCGACCGCCGTGTTGATGATGACATAGGGGATGCCGAACAGGGTGACGACCGCAACGCGGGCGGCGAAGGTCAGGCCAAGCAAGGCCTGGATCACCGGAATAAGCGCGATGATCGGGATGGCGACGAGAAAGTTCAGATAGGGCGAGACGATGAGGTCGACCAGCCGCACCCGTGCGGTGAAAACGCCGATGGGTACGCCGATCAGCACGATCAGGGCAAAACCGGCCACCAGCGTCTGATTGGTGATCAGCAGCGCCAATTGCAGGGTGCCGTCGCTCACCAGCGACCAGAAAGCGGCCAGCGTGCGCCCGAAAGTGGGAAACAGCAGGCCAATCGTGTCATTGCCTGCCATTTGCCAGGCGCCCAGGAAGGCCATGAGCATGCCGATGCGCACAACAATGCGCCCGGCGCTGGTGTCGACCAGGCTGTCCAGGGTCAGGCGGGGCTTGTGTGCCCCGCCTTTGTTTGGTTCGGTTGCGCGCATTACTCGGCCAGGACTTTGTCCAGCGGCCCACGATTGGCAACGTCGGCAGGCGTCTTGATATTCTCGAAGGGCTCGCCGTCATTGTTGAAGAAGTTGATGGTGTCCATCACTTCACGATCGCTCAGGCCGCCGTCGAGCGGCCAGACCTGTGCCGCCAGGAAGGCCTCCACGATGGACGGCATGGCGTCGGGGTCGATTTCACCGAGCAGATCGCGACCCTTCTCGACCAGCAGGTCGGGATTGGCGTAGCTTTCACGGTAGACGTCCAGATGGACGCGGATCCAGTCCTCGATCAATTGCGGATTGTCGGCGATGAAGCTCTGCTGGGCCGCGAACGCCGCTCGCATGATCGGCATCATCTTGGTGAAATCGCCGGTGATGATGAATTCGTCGGGCCGGGCGCGCTGCAGCAGCGTCCAGTCCTGCAGGTCGACGACGCTGGAATCGAGCTGGTTGGCCAGGAGGGCGGCCAAGCGGTTGTCCGACCCTTCGATAACGGTCAGGTTGGCCTTGGTGTCGGGGCAGGTCTGTGCCAGCCACTGGATGGCAAGCTGGCCCACAAAAGAGCCGGTGGATTGAATGCCGACGGTCTTGCCATCGAGCGATTCACAATTGGGCAGGTCGGCCTTGGACACCAGCAGGAATTCGTTGGTATTGGCGCCCATGAAGAAACGGCTGTCGAGGCCCTGATCGATCGCGTCCATCACCTGGGCGATGGCGGTGATCTGCACCGCGCCGGTTGCCGCGGCCTGCAATTGGTTGCTGTTGCCGCCCAGCTCGGCCACTTCGATATCGTAACCCATATCGGTCAGGCGATCGATCGCTACGGCGGTCGGCAAATAGCCTACGGCCCAGCCCGAAAAGCCGAACACCGCATCGGCCGATGCCGCCGGTGCTGCGCCCAGCAGCACTGCCGCGATGGCCGCGACGCTTGTTCTTGTCCAATTTCCTGAAATACGCATTCGGATCGTCCTCCACTTCCGATGATGAAGCTTACTAAAAAGCGCGACGGCAAAACCGTCAAGCGATTTTCGAAAATATATATCTATTTCGGTTTTATAATTGCTTATCCAAAATCCCGTTGCGTGGGATGGTTGGCGGGCCTACTAATCACGAGGCGAGTGGGAGATTTGTTGCCGACATGACCATGAACGAACAGCCAACCCTGAATGCCACCGTGTTCAATCTGCTGCGGCAGGACATTCTGACGGGCCGCCTGCTTCCGGGGGAGCGTCTGCGCGCCGAAACGCTGCGCCAGCGCTATGATGTCGGTGGCAGTCCTGTTCGCGAGGCGCTGATGCGCCTTGAGGCCGAGGACTTCGTCGTGCTCGAGCAGAACAAAGGCTTTCGAGTTGCCGGCGTTTCGGCGGCGCACCTGCAAGATCTGTCCCGCACACGCGTGGAAATCGAGGCAATTGCGCTCAGATGGTCGATTGCAAGGGGCGGTGTGGACTGGGAATCGGCCATTATTGCCTCCATGCACCGCCTGGCCAGCGTTCCCAAGCGGCTCGATGCAGAGGGGCTGGAGCGCAATGTGGATTGGTTGCGATACCATCGCGAATTCCATGCTGCGCTGGTGGCGGCCTGCGATTCTCCTGTTCTGGTCGGCATGCGCAATCACCTCTTTGATCAGGCTGAGCGCTATGTCGCACTTTCGATTTCGGTGAGCGGCGAGCTGCGCGACGATGTCTCCGAGCATCAGGGCATCATGGATGCGGCGCTGGCTAGGGACATTGATCTCACCCTTGCCCTCAACCGCCGTCACATCGAAAGAACCACGAAGAAGCTGCTGACGGCCATCGAACACTATGAATCGGCTGCCTAAGTATTTTCGATAATTGTATGAATAATCGAAAATATGTGCTTATTGGTCGCGAAGGGTGTCGATTGGACACCATTCGCGCGCCTCTGGCGTTCCAGTGTTTTTTGCATGCTAGGCGGGCTTAGGGCGCCATCCCGGCAATGTTCAGGCTTTGCCCTTGAGCTCGACCAGAATGTTGGAATAACGGGCGGTGCCGACATTCTCCAATTCGTGCGGGGTGCCGGGTTCTCGCCACAGCACGTCACCGGGAGCCTCTGATGTCGGGCGCTCGCGGCCATCAGCAAAACGCATGACATTGTCGCCATCGGTCAGGGGTACGACGAGGTAAGGCAGGTCGTGACGGTGCCAGGCCTGGATCTCGCCCGGGTCCAGATCGAGCCTCCAGACACGCACAATGTCGTTCTCGAAGATGATGGTGTCGCCGATAGTGCCCAGTTCCGTGTCCTCGGGCATGGTCTTCGCAGCCATGGATCTATTCCTCAGAAAGTTTGCGCTTCAACAGATTTGGATTGGTCGTCACATAGGCAAGGCGCCGTTCTGGAGCAAAGATTGCCAATTGCTCGGCTGGTTCGATGATCCCCATGGGAAAGGGCCAGTCAGAACCAAAAACCACCTTGTCGGCGCCGAACGTGGCTTCAGCATGAATTGCCGCCGCCTCGCTATGACAGATGCAGTCGACATAGACATTGGGATGGGCGGCGATGGGCGAAGCGGCGTTTTCGAGGCCGGGACGCGCAGTGTCGGCGCCGCGTTGAAAGCGGCCGGCGACCATGGGCAGCAAGCCCCCGCCATGGGCGAAGCAGGTGGTCATGCCTGGATAGCGATCGAGAATGCCTTCAAACATCAGATGCGCAAGAGCGACGGCGGATTCGTAGGGATTGCCCAATAGATTGGTGAGGTAGAAGGATTTCAGCCGCCCATCGGCGCATTCTCCGGGATGGAAGAAGACGAAGCTCCTGGCGTTGTCCAAGGCCTCCCAGAGCGGGGTGAAGGCCGGATCGCCCAGGGTACGGTTATCGCCTGTGCCCGCTGGCATGGCAAAAAAACGGTGACCGCGGGCCGCAGCCTCCCGAACGATATCTACCGCCAGCGCCGGATGTTCGGTGGGCAGATGCAGCAAGGCCGTCAGCTTGCCATTGGCAGCGTCGCAGACCCGCATGAGGCCATCGTTGAGATAACGAAACCATGCCGAAGCCGCCTCGCCCTGCAATTGCTGGCGATATGCCGGCGGCGGGGCGGAGACATAGGCGTGTTCGACCTGATTGGAGTCCATCCACTTGAGCAGCGCGGCGGGGTCATAGATCGTCTTGATCCCGACCTTGTGGCCGTCAATGGTCATGACCCGGCTGGCGTCGCTCCAGCTCACATCGGCGATATTGGCCAGACCGGCTTCATCCACCGGGATCAGATGCGCATGAACGTCGAGGACTATGGGTTCAGTCATCATGCGCGTCCCAGAATCTTCTTGTAGATCGTCGAAATGTCGGCGCCGTTCATCGGCAGGATGGCAGCGACGTGATCGTCGGGGCGAACCAGCACGACCATGTCCTCGCCGATGCCCAGTTTGGTGCGGAGGCGGTTGCCCGAATCGAAGAGGGCGCGGTCGCGCAGCCCGCTGTCCATAGGCGCGTCCCAGCGAGACACGACATAACTCTTGAGGCCCGGCAGATCGTCGGGAGGAAGGACGGGGCGGCGGCGCGCATCGGTGAAATAGAGTGCGACAAAGCTGTCGTCGCACAGATCATGGACATGAAGGCGGCGGCCGGCGCCGTCGAAGATCGGCATGTCGGCAATACGGTCGCCAATGCGCAAGGCATGCCGTCCGGATTTGACGATCGACCAGTCTCCCGCGCCCTCCGGATCCACACGGGCGCTGAGTAGGGTGCGGGTCATGGCCGTGGCCCAGTCCGCATCGTCCTCCGCGCCTGGTGTCGTCGCCAATGCGTTGGCGCCGCCGCCGGTTCCCATCAGCTTGCGCGCGGCCTCAGCCATTTCGCCCGAGCCATGTGCGGCCAGCGGGCGCTGCTCGCGCTCGTAGCCATCGAGCAGGCTGTCATCGGCCCAACCACGCAGCACCCAGGCCAGACGCCAGGGCAGGTTGATGGCGTCGAGCACGCCGGTATTGAGCCCGAGCGCCCACATCGGGGTGATGAGATGGGCCGCGTCACCGGCGAGAAACACCCTGTTGGTCCGCCATTTCGTGGCGATGCGATGGTGGACGCGATAGATAACGGTATTGAGCACTTCGAGCGAGGACACTTCGCCGATGAAGTGCCTTGCCTTGGCCTCTAATTCCTCACGACTGGCTTCCTCGGCGCCCGGCGCCAGCGGGAACAGGAAGCGCCAGCAATGGGGCTGGCGCACCAGGATCATCCATTCCTGCGGGTCGGCGAAATAGGCAAGATAGGGATAGTCGCGCGGATTGTCCTTATCGAGATCGACCTTGATGTCCACCAGCATGTAACGGACGTCGAGCGAGATGCCTTCGACCTCGACGCCGAGCTGGGCGCGAATGGTGGAGCGGCCGCCATCACAGGCGATGAGATAGGAACCCTCCACCTCGATGATCCCCTCGGGCGTCTCGAAACGGGCAACCACACCGTCTTCGACTTCTCGGAAATCGAGCAATTTGTGGCGGAGATTGACCCAGCCTTCCGGCAGGTTATCGAGCCCGCGCGCCAGGATGGGTTCGAGATGGTGCTGCGGAATATTAAGAACGAAGGGGAAGCGGGTGTCGTCAACGAGCTTGTCGAGCTGCACCGACTTGCGGCGCATATTGGTAGCGCGCTCAATGTCGCCGATCTCGTCAACCCGCAGAGCGTCGGCGAGGACGGCCTCGTCCATGCCATAGCGCCGGAAGGCCTCAAGCGTGCGGGTCAGAATGGTGCCGGCCTTGGTGTCAGAGGAGTAGGAACTGTCCTCTTCGAAGGAGCGGAACTCGACATTATAGAATTTGAGGGCGAGCGCCGTCATTAAACCAACGGGACCAGCGCCGACGACGAGAACAGGCTTCATTTTCAGGTATCCATATCCCTGGAATAGGCCATTTCGCGGGTAAGAGCGGACGCGGTCATCGTGGCGGCGTCGGAGAGCAGGAACATCAGCGGGCCAACCACGTCTTCGGCGGAGCCGACGCCCAGCGTGCTCTTCCAACTCTCGCCATCCTGCCCCGGATTGGCATTGCGATATTGCGGGGTGTCGATAACGCCGGGCCAGATAACGTTGACGCGCACCCGATGCTCGGCAACTTCCTTGGCAGCGCTCTTGAGGAAGGCGATCAGCCCGGCCTTGCTGGTGGCATAGGCAGAGGCCTTGGCCCAGCCCTGATTGGCGAGGCCGGAGGAGAAGGCGATGACGGAGCCGCGACGGCGGGCGATCATGCCGGGAATAGCCGCCTGATAGCACCAGACGACGCCATTGAGATTGACGCCGATGACGCGCTCCCATTCAGCCGGATCCATGTCGTGGATAGCGGTGCGTGGCTGGATGGCGGCGCCACAGACCAGACCGTCGATGGCGCCGTGCTCGGCTTCGATGGCGCCGAACATGGCCTGGACCTCGGCGCGGTTCGAGACGTCCAGCCGGCGGGTGTCGATCCGGGCGTCGAGGCCCCGGAGTTCGGCCATGGCCATCTCGTCCCGGTCACAGACGACGGCCTGGGCCCCGGCGGCGGACACCGCCAGCGCCAAGGCGCGACCAATGCCGTTGGCGCCGCCGGTGATGACGATCACATCGCCCTTGCCGTCGAAGTGAGCTTTCATTCAGGTGCACTCATTGATGCGATGTCAGAACTGCCGTGCAGGTCGGTAAGGACCATACGGTTGCGCAATTCGCCCAGCCCGGTGGCTGCCACGACCATTTCGTCACCGTCCTTAAGGCGGACCGCCGGCTCGCGGGCATTGCCGATGCCGGCGGGGGTGCCGGTGATGATGACGTCGCCCACTTCGAGCGTCATGCCGAAGGACAATTCGGCCACCAGTTCGGCAATCGGAAAGGCCATCTGCTTGAGCTTGGCGCTCTGCATGGTCTGTCCGTTAAGGGTCAGAGACAGGGTCATTTCGGGGATGTCGAGTTCGTCGCCGGTGACGATATAGGGGCCGAGCGGCATCGTATTGTCGATGCTCTTGCCCTTGAGCCATTGCCCGCCATGGCGGCGCTGCAAGTCGCGCTGCGAGATGTCGTTGGCGAGGAAATAGCCAAAGACATAATCCAGCGCTTCGGCCTTGGACACCGAACGGCAGCGCTTGCCGATGACGATGGCGACTTCGGCCTCGTAATCCCATTTGGCCGAAATATGAGGATCGTAGGCGACGTCATCATAGGGACCGATAACGGTGTTCGGGCCCTTAGTGAAAAAGGTCGGCGCCTTGGGTGCGTCGACGTCCTGACCTTCGCGCTTGCCCTTGCTCTCTTCGAAATGATCCCAGTAGTTCCAGCCGGTGCACAGAATGTCGCGCGAGAAACGCTGGATCGGGGCCATGAATCTGGCATCGGCCAGCGGCACCTGAACGAGGGTGGGATCGGCTGAAAGAGCCTTGATCGCTTCGGCGCCCTTGCCGATCAGAGTCACCGCGTCGCCGGCATCAGCGAGCAGAACGCGAACGAAAGCGGCTTCGACCAGCCCCACGCGGGGCTGGCCATCCAATTGAATCGTACAGAGTTTCATTTTTTGCCTAGCCGTTCGGCAGCACAGCGATGGCGCTGATTTCGATCAGATAGTCGGGGTTCACCATCTTGGAGACTTCCACCATGGTGGAGGCCGGCATCGGCGCGGCGAAATATTCAGCGCGAATCTTCTGGATGATGGCGAAGTGCTCGATATTGCGGACATAGACGTCGACGCGCACCACGTCGTCGAGGGTGCCGCCGGCCGCTTCAACGGCAGCCTGAACGTTCTGGCAGACCTGGTGGGTCTGCTTTTCGATGCTGCCGATGCCGGCGACGGTGCCGTCAACGGTGCGCGCCGTCATGCCGGAGACGAAGACGAGCTTGCCGCGTGCTTCGATGGCGGTGGCCTGGGAGAAGTGGCCGTTGGGCTTGGCAAGCTTGTCGCTGGTGATGTTGGTCTTCATGACTGCCTCGTAATTAGATGAAAGAACGAAGATCAAGGCCAAGCGCAGTGCCGGCTTCGATCAGGGAATCATAGGCAGCGGCGCTCAGCTTGACGCGGCCGCCTGCGCGCTGACGCGCGGCATGGGCGAATTCGCCCGGTGCATAGACACGATCGACGCCGGGGGCGAGGCGCGATGCGGAAACACGGTCCTGCTCGGACTTGGCGCGCTGCTCATATTCGGGACGCGCCACGAAGTGGCCGACATCGATAGCGATGAAGACATTCGAGCATTGATAGGGGTCGTCGAGCTTGCCATAGAGCGGGCGCACATTGGCGCCCATGGCGCCGCCCGAGAGGCCGCCACTCAACAGGTCGATGATGAAGGCCAGGCCGAAACCCTTGGGGCCTGCCGCCGGCAGCAGCATGCCGTCGATGGCGGCCTTGGGATCGGTGGTGGGGGTGCCTTGGCGGTCGGCAGCCCAGCCTTCGGGAATGGATTGACCGGCCGCGGCCGCATTGCGGATTTTGCCCATGGCCGCAGCGCTCATCGCCATATCCACTTCGGGCGCGAATTCACCGGCACTGGGCACTGCGATGGCGATCGGATTGTTGCCGACCAAGGCTTCGGCGCCACCGGTGACCGGCATCAGCGGACGGGTATTGGACATGACCATGCCGACGCAGCCCTGGTCCGCCAACATGCGCGCATAGCGCCCCGCCGTGCCGAAATGGAAGGCATTGCGGACGGCGATCGTGGCCATCCCGTATTTTCGGGCACGCTCAACGGCCAGATCGACGGCCTGGCGTGCGGTCAACTGGCCGAGGGCGTGGCCTGCGTCCAGAACGACGGCAGCCTCGCGATCACTCAGGATTTCGCCCTTGGAGCGCCTCGATACCGAGCCGGACTTGATGCGGTCCAGATACATGGGAACCAGCATGGCGCCATGGGAGGCAACGCCTTCCAGGTCCGCCGCCACCAGATCTTCGGCGACAATCAGGGCATCGTCGCCGGCAATGCCAAGTGCGGTGAAGCAATCGGCGATGGCCTTGATCAGCGCATCGGCGGCGAGATCATGAGCGGCAGACATCAGCGCGCATCCTCGTCGTTATCATACCAGTCCGGGCGCACCGGATAATGCGGGCCGTCATAGATTTCCACCACGACGGTTTCTTCATGGGCAATCGTGGGGCCATGAACATTGCCCTTGGGATTGCAATAGAAGGCGCCCGGCTTCAGCGTCACGCCGGTCTTGGTGTATTCGTAATGCCCGGAGAGGCAGAACATCATCTGGTTGGATGCATGCAGGTGCGGTGAGGGGATGCCCACGCCCTTCTCGAACTTGATCAGCGCGACGGAAGCGCCAGTCTCGTCATCCCGCCAGAGCATTTTCTCATGCACGCCCTTCAGCGATTTGGGGCGCCAAGGCATCTCGTCGGTCTTGAGCAGCAGCTCCTCGAGGCCCGGGCGCTCGCCACCGATCTTATTCGCATCGCCCATCACGAGCCTCCTGAATTCCATTCGCTTTTCATATGATATTTCAAGTGAAGTGAAAAGCAAGTTCTTTTTGCCAAACACAATAGGTTTCAGGCGTTTAGTTGGGGATGTTGCTGGCGCTGTGCGATGTGTTTTCCACCAAGCACGCCATATTGGATGCGCCCAAGGTCGGCGGCTTTGCTTTGGAGGCGGCGGGGTCTCGTTGTGCCCCGCTACGCACCCTCCGGAATGGCGAGGCATGAAAATTCTCACGCCACGCGGATGTTCCAATGACGCGGCCGGCGCCCCCAAGGGGAGCCGCCCGGCGGAACCGGGCTAGCCGCCGATATGGGGAAAGCGCCCCAGTTTGGGAGCTTGGGCCTGAAGGTGATCGAGCCGTTCATGCAGCGCCCTGATATGGTCGGCCATGGCGTCTCCGGCGGCTTGGTCGTCGCCGGCCGCAATAGCCTGAGCGATCAGCAGGTGCTGCTCATTGCTCTTCGGGACGTCGATAGTCTGCCACAGGTTCAGGTACCAGAACCGGGTGGAGCGCTCGTGCAGCATGCGTCCGAAATCGCCCATCATGCTATTGCCGGACATGCGTCCGATTTCCCGATGGAACCAGCGGTCATTGCTGGTGAAGGCGGGAATGTCGGGAGGATCGACATTGGCGTCGGTCGCGGTGGCTATGGCAAGCAGCTGAGTGACATCGTCGGACGAAAGTTCGCCCGTCTTGACGTTGATGGCGCAATTGCGGGCCAGTTCGGGCTCGACGGTGAGGCGCGCTTCCAGGATCTTGATGATTTCGGCAAGGCTGTCCGGCTGGACAATGATGCCCTTGCGGGGAAGAACTTCTATCAATCCTTCCAGGTGCAGTCGTTGCAGGGCCTGGTGAACAGGTGTGCGGCCAATATTGAGCTGGGCGCAGATCGCGGCCTCATTGAGGTATTGTCCCGGCAGGAAGTGCAGAGCAATCACCTTTTCCTTGATCGCCTCATAGGCCTGATCAACGAGCGACAGCTCGTCGCCACGCGATGTGCTTTTCTCCTTCCTCGAGACCATGTCGTTCCTTTGACTTTCTACGTTTTATACAGGATACAGCGCCGCCCGAAACATCCTAGGCCATTTCGGGCGGCGCCGTAATCTTTTGATCGCCTAACTAGTGCCCGTGGCTTTTGGGCGGCAACCAGCGCGACAGGGCAACTTCGACCAGCTCGATCAGCCCGTAAACGCCCAGGCCCATGAAAGACAAGGCGAAAAGGGCGGCAAAGGCCAGCGGCGTGTTCAATTGCGATGTCGCCGAGAGCAGCAGATAGCCCAGACCGGAGGAGGCGCCCATGAACTCTCCGATAACGGCACCAATGACGGCCAGGGTAATGGCGACCTTGGCCCCGGTCAGCACGTGAGGCAATGCCGCGGGGAACTGCACCTTGGCGAACATCTGCCAGGGCGATGCCTTCATGCTGCGCGCCAGTTCGATCAGTTCACGCGGGGTGGCCCGCAATCCTGCCGCGGTGTCGATGATGATCGGGAAAAAGGCCACCAGCCAGACAATCGCCAGCTTCGATTCAAGGCCCGTGCCCAACCAGACCAGGATCATCGGAGCGAGGGCGACCTTGGGCACCGATTGCAAGGCGACCAGCAGTGGATAGAACATCAGATTGAGCGCCCGCGAATTGGCGATGGCGACGGCTAGGGGGATGCCAATCACCAATGCCAGCAGGAAGCCAAGCAGTGTCTCCTGCAGCGTCACCCAGCTTTCGCGCATGATCAGCGGAAAGCGGTTGATGAAGGCCCAGAACACATCTTCTGGCGCGGGAAGCAGGACCGGGGAGACCTTGATTATTTCGGTCGCGACAATCCATAGGCCCAGAATGAGCAGGAGACCGAGTGTCGGATAGACGAAGCGTTGTAGAGTCGGCGTCATCTCAGTGCCCCTTAATGATGCCAAGTGCCTCGCTGGCGTGGCGCTCTGCTTTGATAAATTCTGGCATGAATCGCATTTCCTGGGTGCGATGTGCCGGGAGTTCGACCGGAATTTCGAGCTGAACGCGGGCGGGACGCCGCGAGAAGACTACGATCCGGTCGGCCAGATAGACCGACTCGGCGACCGAATGGGTAACAAAGAGCACTGCTGCATTGGTCTCGTGCTTTACCTTGAGCAGCAGGTCGTTCATCTCGAGCCGAGTAAACTCATCGAGGGCCCCGAAGGGTTCATCCATCAGCAGCAATTTAGGCTTGTGAATAAGGGCGCGGCACAATGAAACGCGCTGCTGCATGCCGCCGGAAAGTTCATGGGGGCGCGCATGGGCAAAGCCAGCCAGTCCGGTCAGTTCCAGCAATTCATCGGCCCGATCCAGGGCTGAATCGCGCCTGCGCAGGATCTCCATGGGGAAGAGCACATTCTCGCGCACCGTGCGCCACGGCATCAAGCTGGCCTGCTGGAAGACGAAGCCGTAATCCGAATAGGGGCCGTTGACCGGTTTGTCATCCACGACAACCGTCCCGGAAGTGAGCGGCAAGAGGCCCGAAACAATTTTCAGCAATGTCGTCTTGCCGCAGCCGCTCGGTCCGAGCAGCGAGATAAACTCATTCTTTTCGACAGTCAGATTGGCTTCTTCAAGGGCGACGATCTGCCGTTCACCCTCGCCGAACACCTTTCGGACGTTTCTGATTTCTACAAACGACAATCGTCACTACCTCGTCTCTTGCCCTTGGCCGATGCAACAGACACGCCTCAACGCCCTGCGCAAGCACTTGCACTTCACCTGAAATATCTTATGATATGGAAACGGTCAACGCTTCGTGGGACGTGGCCGGTAAAATCACAAGGGAACAACGATGCTTAATAAAATTCTTGGAGTAGCAGCGGCCATTGCCGGCCTTGCTGTGGCGCCAGCGATCGCGCAGGACACCAAATTGACGTTCATTCTCGACTTCATCAGCCTGGGTCGCCACGCGCCATGGTATGTGGCGCTCGAAAAGGGATATTTCGCCGAGGAAGGCCTTGACGTCGAGATACTGCCCTCCAAGGGAACCGCCGACGCCATTCGTGGTGTGGTGACCGGGCTTGCTCCAGTCGGCTTCATCGACGTGCCGAGCCTGGTGGCCGCGGGTCCGAGCGCCGCCGAGATCAAGATCGTCGCCAGTGCCTATGTTGAAGCACCCTATTGTGTGTATTCGCTCAATCCCGGCGCCAATATCACCTCCGCCGAACAGCTGGTCGGCCTGAAGTTCGGGTCGAGCTCCGCTTCGTTCCTGCCGCAGATCTGGCGTGCCGTCATGAACATGAACGGCCTGGATCCCTCGACGCTGGAAGTGGTCAATGTGGACGCCGGTGCGCGCGTGCCGATGCTGGCGGCTGGCCAGATCGACGGCGTCGATCAGTTCCTCATGGCAGCTCCGGCGATCAAGCGCGCCGCGCCCGACAAGGAGCCGGTCTGCCTTTTCGCGCCCGATCTCGGTCTTGATATCTATTCGAACTCCATCGGCTTCAACAAAGCCTTCCTCGAAGCCAATCCCGATACCGCCAAGGCTTTCGTCCGTGCTGCCCTCAAGGGCTGGCAGTACACGATGGCCAATCGCGACGAAGCCGCAGACATCATGGTCGGCCGCGTTGAAACGCTCGACCGGGATATTGTGCGAGAAGAGATCGACCTGCTTGAGCGCATCGCCATGAACGATGACGTTGCTGAAAATGGCTTTGGCTATATCGATATTGAGAAGATGGCTCGTACCGTGGCCTTTATCAACGACAATGTTGAAATTGAGGGTGCGAAGCTGACTGCCGAAGACGTCTATGTCCCCGGCTATCTGCCGGAGGAGCCCGTCCGTCCGTAGGCGGACCAATGGCCTGATTTGCGCCGCCCTTCGGGGCGGCGCATTTGTTTTTACGGCAGACAAGGCTCGAAGCCGCTGCGCATGAGCTGTGCCTGCCGGTCTGACCGGCGCTTCGTCGCAGCCGCCAGCCCCGGTCCTTCCTTCAGGCGATATGTCGGGGCGCTGGGATCAGGCGGCATGAGTCAACATTAATTGCAGAAAAAGATTTCGCACAGCGGAACAAACTTGCTCGACAGCGGGGAAAATAGCGACTTAGGCTTCGACTAGAATGCATTTGGTTCGAATACCTCTGGAGGGGGCAATGAAACTTCCCACTTGGCTAGCTCTGTCGGCATTGCTGATGTCGTCCGTTGCGGTTCAGGCACAGGACTATACGATCAAGGTCGCGTCTTCGACGGCGAATGACGTCATCCAGGTCTGGATGGACGCCTTCAAGGCCGGCATCGAGGCGCAATCCGCTGGGCGCATTGTGGTTGAACTCTATCCGGCCAATCAGCTGGGGCAGGTGCCTGCCACCATCGAGGGTGTGTCGTTCGGCACGATCGAAGTGACCGTGCCGGCCTCCGGCTTCTTCATTCCGATGGATTCGCGCTTCGAGGTTCTCGACGTGCCGAGCCTGTTCAGCGACATGGACCATGCCGCGCGCGTGCTTGCCGATCCGGAAGTGGTGGAGCGGATCTCGACCTATGGCAATGATCGTGGATTGGTGCCGATCGCGGTATTCCCGCATAGCCCGATGGGCGTGCTGACCATCAATGGCGTGCCGACCATGGAATCCTTGACCGGGCAGCGCATCCGCGCGGTCGGTCCTACGGCTCTGCATATCGAGCCGCTGACCAGCCTGGGCGCCTTGCCGACGGCAATGCCGCTGGGCGAGGTGATGCCAGCGATGCAGAACAAGATGGTGGACGG
Organism: Devosia faecipullorum; assembly: GCF_015158295.1. GTDB lineage: Bacteria > Pseudomonadota > Alphaproteobacteria > Rhizobiales > Devosiaceae > Devosia > Devosia faecipullorum. The sequence goes on from NZ_JACDXV010000002.1 coordinate 354,344, forward strand.
GCTGATGGCCGGCGTGTCGGTATTCCCGTCGCTGCGCTTCTATGACATCGCCAAGGACATCACCCTGTTGCCCAACAGCTACGCCTTCGCGGCCGCCGTGGCCAGCCAGGACTTCCTGGCACGGCTTGATGACGAATTGGGCGCCATGGTTCGCCAGGAGGCGCTCAACGCCACCGCAGTGGCCAATCAATGGAACGTAGAAGCCGTCAGCAAGGCCATGGCCACCTGGCGCGAAAATGGCGGTACGGTGGTGAGCTGGACCGCCGAAGAGGATCAGAGCTATCTCGCCAATATCGAGGCGCATCTGCCAAAGATTCTCGAATCGAACCCGGCTCTTGGGCCTGAGATCGATTTCATGCGGGAAGCAGCTGCGCGTCTTGCGCAATAGTTCCAACAATAGTCCCGTCCGCTGGCCCTGATGCCAGCGGACGGTTCACTTTGCCCGGGGGAAAGCGTGAAATTCATCCAGACGGCCAGCGGTCTGCTCAAGACGGTGCTGGCGTTGGCGCTGATCGGCCTGGTGCTGATGAGCTGCGTCAATATCGTGTTGCGCTACCTGTTCAACGTGAACTGGATCGCCGCCGACGAGATTCAGGTCTTCATCATGATCGCCATCGCTTTCATCGGTGCCATCGTGGTGAGCGCCGAGGGCCGGCAATTGCGGGTCGATGTGCTGGGGCAAATGGCAACACCCATCGTGCAGAAAATGCTCGGTTTGCTCGAGGCGCTGGTGACCACGCTGGTCAGCGGCTTTGTCGCCTATCATTCCTGGGCCTTCCTCGCCCGGGCCTTTGCCATGGGGCAGCGCGGCGGCTCGTCGGGCATTCCCATGTGGATCCCCCATGCCAGCGTCACTTTGTGCTTTGCCGCCCTGACCCTGCTGGGCCTGCTGAAAATCGTCGAGGCTATAAGGTCTCTGAGCGCCGGGGAGCGCGCCGCATGATCTGGACCCTGGCTTTTGTTCCCGTCGCGCTGCTGGTGCTGGGATTTCCGATTTTTCTGGTACTGCTGAGCGGAGTGACGCTCAGCCTCGTTTTGTTCATGAACATGCCGATGGCGGTATTGCAGCAGACACTGTTCGCCTCGGTCAACGCCTATACGCTTTTGGCGCTGCCCTTCTTCATCTTCGCCGGCGAATTGATGGACCGTGGCGGCATTGCCTCGCGGCTGGTCAATCTCGTTCAGGCCAGCATGGGCCGTGTGCCTGGCAAGCTGCCGCTGACTGCGGTGGGCACCGGCGCCATTTTCGGCGCTATTACCGGCGTCGGTGCTGCCTCGGTCGCCACTGTGGGCAAGGTCACCTATCCGCCGCTGCGTAAGGCCGGCTATGGCGAAGAATTCTCCGCCGGCCTGTTGGTCTCTGTGGGCGCGGTCGGCGTTATCCTGCCGCCCTCGATCCCGATGATCATCTATGGCGCCTCGGCCGAACAGTCGATTCCGCGGCTTTACGCGGCCGGCATCGGTCCAGGTCTTTTGATCCTGCTGCTGCTGGCCCTCTATAGCATGTGGGTCGGTCGCACGGTCGATGGCCCCTCCGAGCGCTTCAGCCTTGCCCGTTTCGGGTCAGCGCTCAAGGATGGCATCTGGGCACTGGGCGTGCCGGTCGTCATCCTCGGCGGCATTTACGGCGGTATATTCTCGCCTACCGAGGCGGCGGCAGTAGCCTGCCTTTACGCCATGGTGGTGACGGTGTTCGTCATGCGCGAACTCGATTTTTCCGGCGTTTTGGCAGCAGCGCGCAATACGGTGGTGTTCACCGCGCAAATCCTTTTGATCGTGGCCTGTGCCGGTGTGTTCTCCTGGATCATTACCGTCAATCAGGTGCCGGCCAACATCGTGGGCTGGATGCAGAGCCTTAATATCGAGTCCTGGGTGTTGATGATCGTCATCAACATCCTATTGCTGGCGGTGGGCTGCGTGCTCGATCCGCTTTCGGCAATTCTTCTGCTGACGCCGCTGCTGCTGCCGGTGATTGTCGCCATCGGTGTCGATCCCATCCATTTCGGCATGATCATCACGGTCAACCTCGCCATAGGCCTGTTTACGCCACCGATGGGAATGAACCTGTTCGTACTGCAATCGATGTTCGGCACCAAGCTGTCGGTGGCGTTCCGCGGCACCATTCCTTTCCTCGGCATCTACCTCCTCGCCCTGGCGCTGGTGACCTTCGTGCCGGCGATCTCGGAATTCGGGGTGAACCTGTTCATGCCGACGCAAGGCAATTGATGTGACGGGCAGGGCGGCGGTCGCCGCCCCTGCATCAGGAGATAATTCAATGACTATTCTGACCGGCAGCGACCTCATCATTGGGGTCGCAGGTGCGGGAGCAATGGGGGCGGGGATCGCCCAGGTCGCGGCAGCCTCGGGTCGCATGGTGCTGGTGTTCGACAGTCGGCCCGGCGCGGCGGCTGCGGCGCGGGAGGGGGTGCTGGCTCGCTTCGCCCGCCGGGTCGCCGACGGCAAGGAAGACGCCAGGGCGCTGGACATGCTGGCCAGCAATCTGCGGGCGGTGGACGAGCTGAGCGCGCTGGCGCCCTGCGGTCTGGTCATCGAAGCCATTATTGAGGACGTGGAGGCCAAGCGCGCGCTATTTGCCGAACTGGCCGGACTGGTGAGCGCCGACGCGGTGCTGGCCTCCAATACCTCCTCGATCCCGATCGGGGTGCTGGCCGCCCGGCTGCCAAATCCCGAACGGGTCGTGGGGCTGCATTTCTTCAATCCCGTGCCGGTCATGAGGCTGGTCGAGGTGATCCGCACCCCCGGCACTGCCGATTGGGTGATCGAGGGGCTGCTGGCGCTGGCCCGCGCCATGGGACGGACGCCAGTGGAAGTGCGCGACACGCCGGGCTTTCTGGTCAATTTCGGCGGCCGCGCCTATACGACCGAGGCGCTGGCAATCGTCCAGGAAAACGTCGCCACGCCGGCCCAGATTGATGCCATCATGCGCGATTGCTGTGGCTTCCGCATGGGGCCGTTTGAGCTGATGGACCTGACCGGCATGGACGTCAACTACCCGGTCACCGCCTTCGTGCATCAGAACCATTTCGCCGATCCCCGGCTGCGCTCGACGCCGCAGCATCGCTATCTCTTCGATGTCGGCCAGCTTGGCCGCAAGACCGGGCGCGGCTTTTTCGATTATGGCGAGGGCGCCGTCCGGCCCGATGCCGATACGCGCAGTGACGTCGCGCCGGCCAGTGTCGTGGTGGTGCCGGAGCCAAATGCGGCACTCCTGGCGCTGCTGGGCGAGATCGGCGTACCGGTGCTGGCGCAGGACGACGGGCGCGCGCCGATCCTTGTAGCGCTGACGGGAGAGGATGGCTCGAGCTTCTGCGCTCGAACCGGCGCCGACCATCGCCGGCTGGTGGCGCTGGACCTGGCGTTCAATGTGTCCAAGCGAGTGACGCTGATGACCCCGCCGCAGGTCGATAAGGACGTGCTCGCCTCGGTCGTGGCGCTGTTTGTCGCCACACGTGCGGTCACGGTGATCGCCGACTCCGCCGGCTTCGTTGCGCAGCGTATTTGCGGCATGGTGGCCAATCTGGGCTGCGAAATGGCGCAGATCGGGCTGGCGCGTCCGACCGACATCGATATTGCGATGCAGCTTGGCCTCAATTACCCGCTGGGGCCGCTGGCTCTGGCTGACCGCATGGGCACGGATGTGCTGTTCGAAGTGATGAGCCAATTGCAGCGGCAGAGCGGCGATGACCGCTACCGGCCGAGCCAATGGTTGCGCCGTCGGGCCCAATTGGGCCTGTCGGCCCTGGCCGAATAGGGCTGCTGGGAGCACTGGATCATCTCATCGTTTCGTTGAAACGGCGAGGTGATCCAAGCCCTTGTTTTGGTCGCGTTTCCGAGCCGCAAATCCATTGCCACTTTTGCTGGAAGCGCTCTAAACCTGTTCGAGGCGTTGAGCGACCGTGCGGATCGCTTCGGTCAAGGGACCGCGCATGATTGTCTCCGAGACGCTGCCGGTGGAGATGGGGATGGTCAGCGCCGCCACTTCATTGGCCGTGCGCACGGCCACCGAGACGCCGCCGATACCTGGCCGCCAGGCGTCGCGGATCATGGCGATGCCGTCCGCCGTGGCCTGTTCGTAGCAACGATCGAAAACCGCCATATCGCCCTGACGCGCGGTGATATAGCTGCGTACCCGGGTCGCCAGCGTGCGGCGTTCCCGTTCGGGCAGGGCGGCCATGAGGGCAATGCCGGCGGCGGAGACGGCGATGGGCAAACGGCCGCCCATTGCCAGGCGAACCGCCACCATATTGGTTCCGGGAACCACTTCCACGAAGGTGATATGCAAGCCATCCCGCACGGCCAGCGCTGCGGTTTCGCCGGTCATTTCGGCCAGATGCTTGAGCAGGGGCCGGGCGCGCTCGATCAGCGACATGCCCGCTAGGATCGGATAGCCCAGCGCCAGATTTTTCGGCGTCAGTTCATAGGCGCGCCCACCGGGGGCGAGCCGGGTATAACCGAGCGCGGTGAGGGTGTGGGTGAGGCGCGACACGGTCGACGGTGCCAATTGCGTCGCCTTGGACAATTCGCCATTGCTGAGCGGCCGCTGGGCCCGCGACAAAGCCTCCAGCAGGCCCAGGCCGCGCGCGAGGGCATCCACGAATTGCCGGTCGGCAGCCGCCATTCTTCTCTCCAAATCTTTCCGCTGTGCAAAAAGAATTTTCGCAGTTATCGGTTGCGATTAGCATGGCTATCGCCGATTGTCGAGCATGACGGGTCCGCCAAAACGGGCTGCGATTGCGTATTTCCCCTGGCGTTCGCGCCAAAATGCCGAGGTAAATCAGTCCGATGCTGACCGGCGATATCCTGCGGCGCTCCGCCGAGCGCTTTCCGAACAAACCGGCCGTGCTGTGGCAGGGGACGTCCCTGACCTACGCCGATCTCAACGCCAATGCCAATCGTCTCGCCAATGCCTTGCATGGCTTGGGCGTGAGCAAGGGCGCCAAGGTGGGGATCGTCAGCCGTAACCGCGCCGACTACGCCATTGCCTTTTTCGGTGTGGCAAGGTCCGGGGCGGTGCTGGTCAATGTGTCGGTGCTCTATGCTCCCGAGGAGCTGCATTTCGTCCTCGACAAGGCCGATGTCGAGGTGCTGCTGATAGAGGATGTGTTCCTCGACAAGCTCCAATCCATCCGCGGGCGGCTCGACAAGGTCAAGTCGGTCTGGGTGATCGGCGGCGCCGGGGCGGATCGCTTTGAGAGCCTGCTGGCGCAAGGTGGCGAGGACTATCCGGCGGTGGAGATCGGCGAGGACGATCCCTTCTGCATGACCTATACCGGCGGCACGACCGGGCGGCCCAAGGGCGTGTTGTGCAGCCATCGCAATCGGGTGATCACCGCGCATACCGTGGCCGTTGAAGAGGCGCTCGACGAGCGCGATGTGGTCGGCATTGTCACGCCGATGTTCCATGTCGCCGCGCTCAATATCATGTTCCAACCGGCCATGCTGGTGGGCGCTACCGTCACCTTCCTTTCCAAATGGGGCGTGGCCGATTTCGCCGCCATGGCGCGCGAGACCAGGATGACGGCGGCCTTCATGGTGCCGACCCAGGTGGCGATGATGCTCACCGATCCCGGCTTCGATCCGGCCAATTTCACCACTTTCGGCAAGCTCACCTTTGCCGGTGCACCCATGCCCGATTGGGTGCAGCGCGAGCTGATGGAAAAGCTGCCGGCAGTGAAGATGACCCAGATTTACGGCCAGTCCGAAGTGGGCGTGCTGACGGCGCTGCGGCATTGGTATCTGCCCGAGAAACTGTCCTCCATCGGGCGGCAGGCATTCAACGTCGACGTCGCGGTGGTTGATCCCGACGGTCGGCCGGTCGCGCCGGGCGAGATCGGCGAAATCGTCTCGCGCGGCCACAATGTGATGCTCGAATATTATAACGAACCCGAGCAGACCAAGGCGTTTTTCCGCCATGGCTGGGGCTGGACCGGCGATGTCGGCACCATCGATGAAGCCGGCTTCATCACGCTGGTGGACCGATCCAAGGACATGATCATTTCGGGGGGCGAAAACGTCTATCCCAAGGAAATCGAGAATGTCATCTACGAACTGCCCGAAGTGAGCGAATGCGCTGTTTTCGGCATTCCCGACGACAAATGGGGCGAAGTTCCAGCGGCCTATGTGGTGCTCAAAAAGGGCGCCGTTTTGGCCGAAGATAGATTGGTCGAGCATTGCGCCGGGAAGCTGGCCCGCTTCAAGCGGCCCCGCATCGTCAAATTCCTTGAGGCTTTCCCCAAGACCTCGATGGGCAAGATTCAGAAAAACGTCCTGCGCGAAAGCTACTGGCAGGGACGGGAGAAGAAGATATGACTGATCGCTACGCCGACTATAAGCGGCTCCGTTTCGATTGGCCGGAGGAGCGCATCCTGCGCATCACCATGGACAATCCGGGCCGGCTCAATTCCGCCGACGCTGTCATGCATGGCGAATTGGTGCGCGTCTGGCGCGACATTGACGCCGATTCTAAGGTCAATGCGGTGATCATTCGCGGCGCCGGCGAGGCCTTTTCCTCTGGCGGCGATCTCGATCTGGTGAAGGAAATGACCGAGGATTTCGGCACCCTGACCCGGGTGTGGAAGGAGGCGCGCGACCTCGTCTACAATATCATCAACTGCTCCAAGCCGTTGGTATCGGCGATGCAGGGCCCTGCCGTCGGCGCCGGGCTCGTCGCGGGTCTGTTGGCGGATGTGTCGATTGCCGGGCGCAATGCCCGCATCATCGACGGCCATACCCGGCTGGGCGTGGCTGCGGGCGATCATGCCGCCATCGTCTGGCCGCTGCTATGCGGCCTGGCCAAGGCGAAATATTACCTCTTGCTGTGCGAGGCGCTGAGCGGGGAAGAAGCCGAACGGATCGGGCTGGTTTCGCTCTGCGTCGATGACGATCAGGTGCACGAGAAGGCCCTGGAAGTGGCGCGCAAGCTGGCCAAGGGTTCGCCCTCGGCGCTGCGCTGGACCAAATATGCGCTCAACAATTGGTTGCGCATGGCCGGGCCCACTTTCGATACGTCGCTGGCGCTCGAATTCATGGGCTTCACCGGTCCGGATGCCCGCGAGGGTCTGGCTTCGCTCAAGGAAAAGCGCCGCCCCAATTTCAATCCCGACTCGGCGCTCTGAGCATGACCCAGGCCTATATCTGTGCCGGCGTCCGCACGCCGATCGGCCGCTATGGCGGCGCGCTGGCCGGCTTCCGTCCCGATGACCTGGCCGCCCATGTCATCAAGGCGCTGCTGGAGCGGGTGCCCAATCTCGCCGATGCGCCCATCGACGATGTCTATATGGGCTGCGCCAACCAGGCCGGCGAGGACAATCGCAATGTCGCGCGCATGGCTGGATTGCTGGCCGGGCTGGCGGTCGATGTGCCGGGGCTGACGTTGAACCGGCTCTGCGGTTCGGGGCTCGATGCGGTCGGACTGGCGGCGCGCAGCATCCGCGCCGGAGAGGCCGACCTGATCATTGCCGGGGGCGTCGAATCGATGTCGCGCGCGCCCTTCGTCATGGGCAAGGCCGAAACCGCCTATGCGCGGCAGGCCGAGCTTCATGACACCACCATTGGCTGGCGCTTCGTCAATCCGCTGCTGGAACGGCAATATGGCATCGATTCCATGCCGGAAACCGCCGAGAACGTGGCCGAACAATTTGGCATTTCCCGCGCCGATCAGGACGCCTTTGCGCTGCGCTCGCAGGAGCGTACGGCGCGGGCGCAGGAGAGCGGCCGCCTTGCCGAGGAAATCGTGGCGTTGCAGCAGGTGCAGCGCAAGGGGCCGGCTTTGACCATCGAGCGCGACGAACATCCGCGCGCGACCACGTTGGAGCAATTGAGCCAGTTGCGCACACCGTTCCGCGCCAATGGCACGGTGACGGCCGGCAATGCCTCGGGGGTCAATGATGGGGCGGCGGCGCTGCTGATCGCTTCGGAACGGGCGGTCGAGCGTTATGGGCTGACGCCGCTGGCGCGGATCACCGGGCTGGCGACAGCCGGGGTTGAGCCGCGCATCATGGGGATCGGACCCGCACCGGCGACGCGCAAGCTGCTGGCGCGGCTGGGCCTGTCCATCGGCGACATGGATGTTGTGGAGCTGAACGAGGCTTTTGCCGCCCAAGCGTTGGCGGTGCTCCGCGACCTGGGGCTGCCCGACGCGGCCGAACACGTCAATCCCAATGGCGGCGCCATTGCGCTTGGCCATCCCCTGGGCATGTCGGGGGCCAGGCTGGCGCTGACGGCGGCGCTAGAATTGAAACATCGCCAGACCCGGAATGCCCTCTGCACAATGTGTGTCGGCGTCGGACAGGGCATTGCCCTCACGCTGGAGGCGGTGGCATGAGTGAAGTGCTTCTGGAGCGTCCTTCGTCGGCAGTGGCCATTGTGCGGCTCAACCGGCCCGAAGTGCGCAATGCGCTCAACCTGTCGATACGCCAGCAATTGGCCGAGACCTTCAAGGCGCTGGCGGGTGACCAGCAATTGCGCTGCGTGGTCCTCACCGGCAACGAGCAGGCCTTTGCCGCCGGCGCCGATATTGCCGACATGTCGCGTATCGACGCCATCGAAATGTATCATCGCCACACCGAGCGCCTATGGGGCGCGGTCGGCGAATGCGCGGTGCCGGTCATTGCGGCGGTCAATGGCTTTGCCCTCGGTGGCGGGCTCGAACTGGCCATGCATGCCGACATCATCATCGCAGGCAAGGGCGCCCGGCTCGGGCAGCCCGAAGTCAATGTCGGCATCATGCCGGGCGCGGGCGGCACGCAGCGCCTTACCCGTGCCGTCGGCAAATTCCGCGCCATGCTGATGTGCTTGTCGGGAGAAATCGTCACGGCGGACGAGGCCTTTGCCATGGGCCTGGTCAGCCGCGTGGTCGACGATGCCGAAGTGCTCGACAATGCGCTGGCCTTGGCCGAGAAAATCGCCCGCATGCCGCCGATTGCCGTGGCGCAGATAAAGGAAGTCATCCTTCTGGGGGCCGATGCGCCGCTGGCGACAGCGCTGGCGCTGGAGCGCAAGGCGGTGCAATTATTGTTCGCCAGCCGCGACAAGGCGGAAGGCATGACGGCGTTCCTGGAAAAGCGCCGGCCCAACTATAGCGGGCAATGAGCATGGATGAGCTCGTGCGCCTGCGCATCGAGTCGGGCGTGGCCTATCTGACGCTGAACCGGCCCGCCAAGCTCAATGCCATTTCCATCCCGCTGCGTGACGCGCTGCTGGAAGCGCTGGCCAGTATCCGCGCCGACAAAACCATCGGCTGCGTGGTGCTGGACGCCGAAGGGCGTGCCTTTTGCGCCGGTCAGGATCTCGAGGAACGGGCGCCGATTCTGGACGGCGAGGACATGGATCTGGGGCAGGCACTGAGCGAGGGCATCAATCGTGTCATTGCCGAACTCGTCGCCTTGCCGCAGCCGAGTATCGCCGCCGTGCAGGGGGTGGCATTGGGAGCAGGAGCCAGTCTGGCGCTGGCCTGTGACCTCGTGGTCATGACTCCGGCCGCGGCGCTGGATTTCGGCTTCGTGCGCCTGGGCCTCGTGCCCGATAGCGGCGCCAGCTGGCTGCTACCGCGCAAGGTTGGTTCGGCGCGGGCCTCCATGTGCCTGTTGACCGGCGCCCGTATCGGGTCGACGCAATCGCTGGCATGGGGATTGGCCAGCGCCGTGGCCGAAACCGAGCCGGAACTGCGCGCCATGGTGGAAGAAATGGCCGCCAATATTGCCCGATTGCCCCCAAGCGCCGTCCAGGCGACCAAGACCCTGCTGGAGCACAGTGGCGGTCAGACCCTGGGCGGGCAATTGCGGCGCGAGGCCGAGGCGCAGGCTCTACGGGGCCGTAGCCAGGACTACAAGAAAGCGCTCGCCCGCTTCCTGAAGCGCTCTGATGGTTGAGTGCAGCCGTCCCTAGCCGATTGGAGGATTTCATGCAGATTGCTCCTCCTCTGGCACTGCCCTTCACTGGGTGAAGGCAGGCTCCCGCCTCGGCTTTTCCACCATAAGGGCGGACCCGATGACATGTCGGCACAAGCGGCGGTAATCCCAAGCCAAGTCTATCCAATATAATGCAATTCCAGCCTCAGTTGCACGCCAAGTCGCAGCGCTGACGGCGCTGGCGGGAACCAATTGGTCTCGGATTGCGCCGTGCGATCGAGATAGCCGGTTGACTCTTTTCGTGCTCCATAGAATAGTTCGTCTAGTTGCCGAACTAATTGGATCGCGCCTTGAGTGAATCGCTTCGCCTCTCCCGCCAGTTCTCCCTGCGCTCCGTCGTGGAAGCCATTGTCCAGGGTGGCGCGATCTCGCGTGCCTCCATCGCCAAGCAGACCGGCCTGTCCAAGCAGACCATTTCGGAAGTGATGCGCCAGCTTGAAGACGAAGGCTGGGTGCGCGAAACCGGACGCACCAGCGGCCATGTGGGGCGCACGGCGGTCACCTATGAGATCGTTCCTACCGCGGCCTATATCGGAGCCGTCGATCTGGGCGGCACCAAGGTGCGTGTCGCGATCTGCAACCTTGCCTGTCAGGTGATCGGCGAAGTGATGGAGCCGACCCATAAGGATGGCGGCGCCGCCATCATCGCCCAGATTGCCCGATTGATGCAAAATGCCGCCGAAAACTGCGGCATCGAGATGGCGAAGCTGCGCATCGCGGTGATCGGCGTGCCGGGCGCGCCCCAGGCCGATAGCGGCAAGGTTCTGCTCGCCCCCAATATTGCCGGCTTCGACCAGATGGACGTGGCCTCCGAACTGGAGTCGGCGCTCGGTTGCGATGTCATGCTGGAAAATGACGTCAACCTCGCCGTGCTCGGGGAAAGCTGGCTGGGCGTCGGGCAGGGGCACGACAATCTGGCCTATATCGCCCTGGGCACGGGCGTTGGCAGCGGCTTGATGCTCAATGGCCAATTGGTTCGCGGCGCCAACAATGCGGCGGGCGAGCTGGGCTTTCTGCCTTTCGGCGCCGATCCGTTCGAGCCGGAATCGCTACGGGCAGGTGCCTTCGAGCGGTTGGCGGCGTCCTATGGAATCCTGGCGCGCTATCGCAGCCTTGCCGGATCCGATGCGAGCGTCCCCGCCATCTTCGACAAGGCCAATGCTGGCGAGGCCCATGCCGTTGCCGTGCTCGACGAGACCGCGCGGCTTCTGGCCCGAGGCATTGGCGCGATTGCCGCCATTGCCAATCCCGACAAGGTCATTCTCGGCGGCTCGATCGGCACAAGAGAGGAATTGGTGGCGCGCGTCAAAGCGATGCTGCCCATCTGCTTTCCCTATTCGGTCGCGGTGGAAGCCAGCGAATTGGGGGAGCATGCGGCTCTGGTTGGCGCGACCGCCATTGGCCTCAATCATCTGCATAATACGCTTTTTGGCGCCGATGCGCCCGAATCCCGCATTTCGCTGCCCCCGGCCAATGCCGTTTCGATACGCGAGGCGCTCAATTGATCCCTGCATGCCGGCCCATGCGTGACGCCTGCTCCGCCCCTGCGCCAGAAACCGTCTTTGAAGGATAGCAACATGGCACAATCCGAAGCCGTATCATTGCCCGCAAAGACGGGGCCCCGGATCGACAAGACCGCCCTCGTTCTCGCTCCGATCTCCATCCTAGGCGGGATTGGCCTGTGGTGGCTCGCTACCACGCTCACCGCGACGCCGCTGCCCGGGCCGGTGGAAGTGCTGGAGCGGTTCGTAAAATCCTTTGCCAGCGGGCAATGGTGGTCCGATACGCGCGCCTCGCTGACCCGCGTCTTGACCGGCTTTGCGCTCGGGGTGCTGCTGGCCATTCCGGTTGGCTTTCTCATGGGCTGGTACAAGGTCGCGCGAGGGCTGATCGATCCCTGGATTCAGTTCTTCCGCGTCATCCCGCCGCTGGCCATCATTCCGCTGGCCATCGTCACCATGGGGATCGATGAGACGCCCAAGATCTTCGTGATCTTTCTCGCCTCCTTCTTGTCCTCCGTCGTCGCGGCCTATCAGGGCGTCGTCAGCGTGGACAAGACCTTCATCAATGCCGCCCGCGTGTTGGGCGCTTCGGACTGGGTGATCTTCACCCGCGTCGTCATCCCTGCTTCGACCCCGTTCATCCTTGTCGGCTTCCGTATCGGACTGGGTTCGGCCTGGGCGACCGTGGTGGCCGCCGAACTCATCGCCGCGCAGGGCGGGCTCGGTTTCCGCATGCAGCAGGGCCAGCTCTATTACGATCTTCCCATCATCTTCGTGTCGCTCATTTCCATCGGTGTCCTGGGCCTGCTGATGGATCGGGTCGTCGTCCTGGCGGAGCGCAAGCTCACTGCCTGGCAGGAAAGGATCTGAACCATGACCATTTCCTCCGAGGTCAAAATCCGCTTCGAGAATGTCGGACGGGTTTTCGGTTCCGCCAGCGGCACGTTTACGGCGCTGGAGAACTTCAATCTCGACGTCTATGACGGCGAATTCATCACCGTTGTCGGCCCCTCGGGCTGCGGCAAGTCCACGGCGATGAACATCGTGGCCGGCCTGCTCGAGGTCAGCAATGGGCGCTGCCTCGTCGATGGCGAGGCCGTGTCCGGCCCCGGCCCCGACCGCGGCGTCATCTTCCAGCAATATGCCCTGTTCCCGTGGCTGAGCGTGCGCGACAATGTCGAATTCGGGCTCAAGCTCAAGGGGCTTGGCCGCGAGGAGCGCCGGCGGATCGCGGCGCATTACATCGATCTGGTCGGCCTGTCGGATTTCGCCGATGCCCTGCCCAAAATGCTCTCGGGCGGCATGAAGCAGCGTTGCGCCATTGCCCGCGCCTATGCCGTCAATCCCAAGGTCCTGCTGATGGACGAACCGTTCGGCGCGCTCGATGCGCTGACCCGCGTTCGCATGCAGGAGCAATTGCTGGAAACCTGGTCGAAAGAGCGTCGCACCGTGATGTTCATCACCCATGACGTGGATGAGGCCGTGTACCTCGCCAATCGGGTGATCGTCATGGCGGCCCGCCCCGGCCGGCTCCAGGAAGTGATCAATGTGGATCTGCCCTATCCACGCACCGAGGACATTCGTCTCTCGCCCGAATTTGCGGAAATCCGCAATAAAGTCTGGCACGCCGTCTATACGAGACCTGGCCAGCAATCCAACCCGCAGGAGGAGTAGGTTAAAATGCACAAGCGCAATCTGATCAAACTGGTCGCCGGCCTGGCGCTGAGCGGGGTATTTCTCGGCCCGGTCATGGCGCAGGAGCCCACCACCATTCGCATGGGCTATATCGCCGACTATTTCGGCTCGAGCATGGCCGCGATCGCCACCAAGCAGGATCTGTGGTCCAAGCACGGGCTCAAGGCCGAACTCAGCGTCTTCACCAATGGCCCGATCCAGGTTCAGGCCCTGGGCGCGGGATCGCTGGACTTCGCCTATATCGGACCGGGTGCCCTGTGGCTGCCGGCTTCGGGGCAGGCCAAGGTGATCGCGATCAATGCCCTGGGCGCCACTGACCGCGTCATTGCCCAGCCGGGCATCGAATCGCTGGAGGATCTGCGCGGCAAGCGGGTTGCGGTGCCCGAAGGCACGTCCGGCGACATGCTGCTGCGCCTAGCGCTCGAGGAAGCCGGGATGAGCCTTGACGACGTGGAAACCATCATGATGGACCCCAGCACCATCGTCACGGCCTTCTCCGCAGGTCAGGTCGATGCCGCCGGCATCTGGTATCCGTTCGTCGACATCATTCGCCAGCGCATCCCCGGGCTCAACGAATTGTCCAAGAACGAGGACTTCTTCCCCGAAGTGGCCTTTCCGAGCTCGTTCATCGTTTCCAACGCCATGGCCGAGGACGAGGACACGATCCGCAAGGTCAATGCCGTCATCAAGGACGCGCTCGACTATCGCCGCGACAATCTCGATGAAGCGGTGGCCATCACCGCCGAATTCCTCGGCGTGCCCGCCGAGCCACTGGCGGCCGAAGCGGTGCAGGCCCGCCTGCCCAGCTCCGAGGAGCTGGAAGCGCTGACCCTTGATGGCAGCGTCCAGGGCTGGCTCGATACGCTGGCAGGGCTCTATGTGGCGTTCGGCCGTATCGAAAATCCGCAGCCGGCATCCGAATTCTATCTGGGCGATTTCTTCGCCAAGTAGTTCGTTGCGTCCCGAACCTCCGCGCCGCAGGGTGCGGAGGTTCACCACATTCTTGCATCATGGATAGACTGGCTATGACGACAACCCGGCCCAATATCGTGTTCATCATGGCCGATGACCACGCCGCGAACGCGATTTCCTGCTATGGCTCGGGTCTCAACGCCACGCCCCATATCGATCGGCTGGCGCATGAGGGCATGCGGCTCGATCATTGCTATGTCACCAATTCCATCTGTACGCCCAGCCGGGCGTCGATCCTGACCGGCACCTATAATCACGTGAACGGGGTGACGACGCTGGCGACGCATCTCGACAATCGCCTGCCCAATGTCGCCCGCCATCTGCGCGCCTCCGGCTATCAGACCGGCATGTTCGGCAAATGGCATCTGGGCGAAGGCAAGGAACATGAGCCTTCGGGGTTCGATGCCTGGTCGGTTCTGCCCGGACAGGGGGATTATTTCGACCCGGTGATGATCGATGCCGAGGGGCCGAAGGTCGAGCCGGGCTATGCCAGCGACATCATCACCGACAAGACCATCGATTTCCTCGAGGCGCGCGATCCGGATCGTCCCTTCTTCGTGATGTGCCACCACAAGGCGCCGCACCGCCCCTTCGTGCCGCATCCGCGCTACCGTGATCTCTATGTCGAGGATCTGCCGGTGCCGGATACCTATGACGACGATTACAGCAATCGCGCCTCGGCGGCCGAACTGGCCAAGATGCGGATTCGCCGCGACATGACCTATGAGGATCTCGGCCTGATCCAGCCCGAAGGCGGGGACGAGATCGGCGAAGCCCAGCGCAGCGAAAACGGGTTCGTCGGCCGCAAGGTGCCCGATCCCGAAGATGTCAGCGGGCTGGTCCTCATCGACAAGGACACCGGAGAGAACTTCACCTTCGCCACGCGGCGGGAACTCGACCTCTTCAAGTATCAGCGCTATATCAAGCGCTATCTGCGCACAATTGCCGGTATTGACGACAATGTGGGGCGGCTGCTCGATTATCTCGACGCCAATGGGCTGAGCCAGGACACCATCGTCATCTATACGTCCGATCAGGGCTTTTTCCTGGGCGAGCACGGCTGGTTCGACAAGCGCTTCATGTATGAAGAATCGCTGCAAATGCCCTTCGTCATCCGCTATCCGCGCGCCATCAAGGCCGGCGCCATTTCCAAGCGCATCGCCAGCAATGTCGATTTCGCGCCGACCTTCCTCGACTATGCCGGACTGCCCATGCCCAGCTATATGCAGGGGGTGAGCCTGCGTCCGCTCCTTGAAGACAAGGCGGGCGAGGATTGGCAGGAAGTCGCCTATCACCGCTACTGGATGCACAAGGATTATTATCACAATGCCTTTGCCCATTACGGGGTGCGCGACAGCCGCTACAAGCTGATCTACTGGTATAATGAAGCCTTGGACCAGCCCGGCGCGTTCGACGGCGACGAGCCGCCCGAATGGGAATTGTTCGATTGCCTCGAAGACCCCAGCGAAATGTTCAACCTTTCCAATGATCCCGCCTATCGCGAAGTGTTCCTCGCCATGCTGACCAAGCTCGATGCCAAGATGGCGGAGGTCGGCGATGTGCCCGAGCACGACAGCGCGGCATTGCGCGCCGGCCTCGAGGCATCCTCCCGGTGACGAGATGAACGGATGCTGCCTGCCCAAGCCCGTGCCGGAGCGGTCAGCGCCAGAAAAGGTGCCGGGCGGGCTCGCGGTCGCTTCCGGCCCCGGGCATGATCGCGTAGCGGCCCGGCCCATAGCGGGGGGCGCATCCTTTGTCGGCACCAATGACCCAGCCATCCCGCAGGATGGCGAAGGCCCCGAGCGGGCTGTGACCCTTGCCGATTTCCTGCTGTCGCCGACGAGCGTGACCAATCGGCAATTCGAAATCTTTGTCGAAGAGACCGGCTATGTCACCGAGGCCGAGCGGCTTGGCTGGTCGCCGGTTTTCGATGGCAGCGAGCGTCCTGCTTTCGCGAATGCGCCGGTGGGGGACGGGCTGCCGTGGTGGCATATAGTCAATGGAGCGAATTGGAAGTGCCCCGAGGGGCCGGACAGCACCATTGCCGGGCGCATGGATCATCCCGTGGTGCAGGTGTCGTGGAACGATGCCAATGCCTATGCAAATTGGGCGGGGGGGCGGCTGCCGCGGGAGGCGGAATGGGAGCATGCAGCGCGCGGTGGCGCGATCCGCAAGCGCTTTCCCTGGGGCGATGAGGAGCCGGATGACGACAAGGCTTTGTGCAATATCTGGCAGGGAAATTTCCCTCACCACAACAGCCTGCGCGACGGCTATCTGCGCACCGCGCCGGCGCGCAGCTTCGCGCCCAATGCGCTGGGCCTTTTCAACATGGCCGGTAATGTCTGGGAGTGGAGCGCCGACGCCTTTCGCATCCGCTCCATGGGAATAGGTGCGCAACAGCGCAACGCCCTTGCCGCCCGGCATGGAGAGCGGGTGCTGAAGGGAGGCTCCTTTCTGTGCCACATTTCCTATTGCTATCGCTATCGGATAGCGGCGCGGACCGCCATGTCGCCCGATAGCGCCTCGAGCAATGTCGGCTTCCGCATCGCCTTCGACCCCCTCGAAAGTGGAGCCGTGGCCTGATAATCGAATTGGGCACAGAAGCCCGTGATTCAACCCGGCTGCTTCGCCCAGGTTTCCAATGCCCATTTACCTGCCCATTGCCGAGCTTTCAGTCGATCTGTTCTTCCTGGTCGGCATCGGTACGGCAATCGGCTTCATTTCCGGGCTTTTCGGGGTCGGCGGCGGCTTTCTGCTGACGCCGCTCCTATTGTTTTCCGGCGTGCCAGCGCCGGTCGCGGTCGCCTCGGTCACCGCGCAGGTCGCGGCATCTTCGACTTCGGGCGCCATTTCCCATTTTCGACGCGGCGGCGTCGATCTCAAAATGGCGTTCTATCTGGTCTGTGGCGGCGTTGTTGGGGCGTTCGTCGCCATCTGGCTGCTGTCCGTATTGCGCACGCTGGGCCTGTTCGATCTCTTCATCGCCTTCGGTTATCTGCTGCTGCTGGGCTCGATGGGCGTCTTGATGATGGTCGAATCCGTGCAGGCGCTTCTGGCGTCCCGCCGCAATGCCTTGGTGGTGACGCGGCGCAAGCAGAACCAGCTCACCTGGCTGCAGCGGCTGCCGCTTCGCACGCGGTTCCGGCGATCGCGCCTTTATATCTCCATTCTGCCCATCATCGCCATTGGCTTTCTCGTGGGCATATTGGGGGCGCTGCTTGGCCTGGGGGGCGGCTTTGTGCTCGTCCCGGCGCTGGTCTATCTGATCCGCGTTCCCGGCAACGTGGTTATCGGCACCTCGCTGATCCATCTTCTGGTGGTGATGGCGGTGACCTGCATATTGCAGGCGGTGAACAATCAGTCGGTCGATATTCTTTTGGCGTTTTGCCTGATGGTGGGCGGCGTGGCCGGGGCTCAATTCGGCGCCGCGGCCGGTCAGTCGCTCAAGGGTGAGCAATTGCGCGGCCTGCTGGCCCTGCTTATCCTGGCGGTGGCGACGCGCTTTGGAATTTCCATCATCACCATGCCGGCCGATCCCTTCGCCTTCGAGGTCATCGGTTTCGGTGAGATTCTGTGATGAGACATGTCCTCCTCGTGCTGATCGGCCTTATCGGCTTCTCCCTGACGGCGCTGCCAAATGCATCCGCGCAGGGCGTGGTGCTGGCAAATTCCGATCCCGTGGTCACCATCCATTCCAATTTCGCCGGCCAGGCCTTCAGCCTTTTCGGGGCCATTGACCCGCAGGAAATCGGTGTGCCCGATCGGGCGCAATATGATGCGGTGATCGTCATCGAGGGGCCGCCGCAGGACCAGCGCGTCAGCATGAGCGGGCGGCAGGCGGGTATCGTGCTCACCACGCAGACCGCGACCTATCGGGGTGTGCCGAGCTATTATGCGGTGCTGTCGAGCCGCCCGCTCAATGTCATGCTGTCGCCGGAAATGCAGAATGATCCCGGTTTCGACCCACTCGCCGTCATCGCGGCGGCGCGGGTATCGGGCGATCCCATGTTCGACGAGGAATTGCGGCGCCTGCGCCGCAAGGCCGGCACGCTGATCGAAAGCGGCATGGGCGTGGCGTTTCTCTCGCGCACGGCTTTCGCCGCCCGGATCGACCTGCCCTCCAATGTCGCCAATGGCCTTTATGGCGCCAGGGCCTATATCTTTGTGGATGGCGAAATGATCAGCAGCACCATTACCCGATTTTCGGTGCGCACCGAAGGGTTCGAGCGCTTTGTCGCTACCATGGCGGTGCGCCAACCGCTGCTTTATGGCATCGCCGCGGTGTTGCTGGCGCTGCTGACCGGCTGGCTGGGCGGCCTTTTGTTCAAGCGCTGAGCCGGGCGGCCGCTCGAGCGCTCTAGCACCAATGAAGGGCTGGCGCCCCGGGCTTTGATGGCTTATTGCCGCGCCTTAAGGCCGGGACGCTGTCGAGCCCGCCGGGCTGAAGGACTTTTCATGTCGGTTCACACACCCGCCAGACGCCTCACCACGCGCGATATTGCCGCCATGCGCCGGCGCGGCGAGCCCATAGCCATGCTGACCGCCTATGATGCGATCATGGCCGCGCTGGTCGAAAGCGCCGGGATCGACATGATCCTGATCGGCGATAGCCTGGGCAATGTGGTGCTGGGGCACGAGACCACCCTGCCGGTGACGCTCGATGACATGATCCGTCACGCGGCGGCGGTAAAGCGCGGGACGTCGCGGGCGCTCTTGGTCTGCGACATGCCGTTCGGCTCGGTGACCGATCCGGCACAGGCCCTGGCCAATGCGGTGCGCGTCATGAAGGAAACCGGCGTCGAGGCGGTCAAGGTCGAGGGTGGTCTCGCCATGGTGCCAATGGTCGAGGCGCTGGTGGCCCATGGAATCGCCGTGATCGGCCATATCGGGCTGACGCCGCAGGCGGTGCACCAGATGGGCGGCTATTACATGCATGGCAAGGACGACGCCTCGGCGGCGCGGCTGCGCGAGGAGGCCAAGGCCCTTGAAGCGGCAGGCGTTTTCGCGCTGGTGCTCGAATGCGTGACCCCGGCGCTGGCCTCCGAGATCACCCGCGCCCTGACCATCCCCACGATCGGCATCGGCTCCGGGAAGGACTGCGCTGGACAGGTGCTGGTGGTCAATGATCTGATCGGGCTCAATGTCAGCCCGCCCCCGGGCTTTGCCCGGCCGCGCGCCGATGTCGCCGCTATCATTCGCGGCGCCGTGGGGGAATATGTGGCCGAGACCAAGGCCGAAAGGCAGCCGATCCCGATGTCCCGGCGGGCGGAATAATGGCCAATATTGTGATCGCCGTTTCCGGCTCGATTTCCGCCTATAAGATCGCCGATGTCGTGTCTGAATTGGGCAAGGCGGGCCACCAGGTTCAGTGTCTCTTGACCCGCAGCGCCCGGGAGTTCGTCAGCCCGCTGGTTCTTGAAACCCTGAGTGGTCGCAAGGCTTTATCGGAGATTTTCGGTCCCGATATTTCAGGCACCGAGCATATCGATCTGGCGCGCTGGGCGGAATTGATCGTCTTCGCGCCAGCGAGCGCCAATATGCTGGCGCGACTGGCTCTGGGGCTGGCCGATGACCTGCCCTCCACTGTAGCGCTGGCGAGCGAGGCGCCATTGCTGATCGCTCCGGCGATGAATACCGTGATGTGGGAAAAACCCATTGTGCAACAGCACCTTGCGGCGCTGGTGGCGCGCGGCGCCGAAGTGATCGATCCGGCTTCTGGGTTGCTGGCCTGCGGGGAAGTGGGCATGGGCAGGCTGGCGCCAGTCGCCGATATCGTCGCGGCAATCGAGCGGGCGCTGCGGCCCGTCGCGGCCCCGGACCTTGAGGGCAAGCGCATTCTGATCACTGCCGGGCCGACGACCACGCCGATCGATGCGGTGCGCTATATCACCAATCATTCGACCGGGCGGATGGGCGCCGCCATGGCCGAGGAAGCGCTGCGGCGCGGGGCCGTGGTGGATTACGTGCTCGGTATCGACAAGGGCGTGGTGCGGCCGGTCGCGCCGCGTGGCGCCGAGGGGCGGCTGCACCTCATCGAAGTGCGCAGCGCCGAGGAGATGGCGGCGGCGGCGCTGGAAAAACTGCCGCTCACGCAAGGCGTTATCGCCAGCGCGGCGGTGATGGATTATGCGGTGGCCGCTCCATCGGCGCGCAAGCTCAAGCGGGGAGCGGAAGCCATCGCGCTCGACCTAGTGCCGTCCGTCGATGTGCTGGGCGCCTTGCGTAGGGCGGCGAAAGATCAATGGTTTCTGGGTTTTGCCGCCGAAACGGACCATGTCGAGGCGCATGGCAGGGGCAAGCTCGAGGCCAAGGGACTGGATTTCCTCTTTGCCAATCAGGTCGCCAGACTGGGTGAGACGGGCGCGACCGGCTTTGCGGTTTCGACCAATGCGGGCGTGTTGCTGGGCAAGGATGGATTGCGGCAGGAATTGGGGCTGGGCAGCAAGACCGAGATCGCCAGGCAGATCTGGGATCTGATCGCATGACCTTGATCTTGAAGGATAAAGCGGCGTTGCGCGCCTGGCGTTCCAGCCTGCCCGCCGAGGTGAAACTGGGTTTCGTGCCGACCATGGGCGCGCTGCATGCGGGCCATATCAGCCTCATGGAACAGGCGCGGGCCGGCTCGGATCGCGTCATTGCCTCGATCTTCGTCAACCCCTTGCAGTTCGGGGCCAATGAAGATCTGTCGCGCTATCCGCGGCCGCTGGAGGCTGATCTGGCCAAGCTGGAAGCGGCGGGGGTGGAGGCGCTGTTCCTGCCTTCGGTGGATGACATGTATCCCCCTGGCTCCTCAACTTTCGTTGATGAATCAATGGCTTCGCTGCCATTGTGCGGAGCGGAGCGACCGGGACATTTTCGCGGCGTCGCGACCGTGGTGCTCAAATTGTTCAATCTGGTGCAGCCGCAGATCGCCTGGTTCGGCCAGAAGGACGCCCAGCAATGCGCGGTAATCGAGCGCATGGTGCGCGACCTCGACGTGCCGGTCGAAATCCGGCGCGGGGCCATTGTGCGGGAGGCGGATGGGCTGGCGCTGAGTTCGCGCAATGTCTATCTGAGCGCCGAGGATAGGGCCGCTGCACCCCTGATTTATCAAAGCCTTAAGGCAGCCGAAGCGGCATATCTCGCCGGCGAGACGGAGGCGGAGAAATTGTCGGCGCTGGGGCTGTCGGTGCTGGCGCGTTCGGACCGGCTCGTGCCGCAATATTGGGAATTGCGCGACCCTGAAAGCCTCGGGACCATCGCCAGAGTGGGGCCGGGCGGCGCCTTGCTCGCCATTGCCGCATTTCTCGGCAAAACCCGGCTGATCGACAATCTTTTATTGCTCCCGGATCGCCGTCCAGAGGCGATTAGTTAACGGACTGCTAACCTTTCACGCCGGGGCCAGCTTGTTGTCGCCGAAATAGCGCAGGGGCCGGATTTCGTAGGAGCCCCTGCCCGGATTGGCCACGGCCAGACGCCTGGCGAAATCGACCGCCTCATCCATGTTTTCGCAATCGGCGACATAGAAGCCAAGAAATTGTTCCTTGGTTTCGGCAAAGGGGCCGTCAAAGACGATCGGATCGCCGGAGGACTTTTTGAGCGTCCTGGCCTCGTCGGTATTCCAGAGGCGGACGACAGGGCCCAGCTTGCCCTTCGCGCTCATGCCGGCCTGAACGGCGCCAAGCCGCTCCATGCAGGCGGCGTCTTCCTCGGCCGTCCAGCGCGAGACTTCCTCTTCTTCATTATAGCAGAGAATGGCGTAGAGCATCGGGACACCTCCAGAACACGATTATCGCGCCGTGCGCGGCGCCAGGCAATCGGGTTCGGCGCGCCGGCGTGTTGTTTCGCCGCGAATTGTCCGAACATTGCCGATAGGCTTTTCAGTCCGATGTGCCGGCAATGGTGATCGTGGCGCCGATGGAGGCGGTGACGATGGCGGTAATGCCGATGATCTGTCCAGGGGCAAGCGTCTCGTGAAGGATGATAAGCCCGGAGAGGGCCGCCAAGGCGGGCTGGCCGCTCATCAGGATGCCGAAGAGGCGCGCCGGGATATGGGGCAGGGCCACCATGTCGAGCGCATGGGGAATGGCGCTGGAAAGGAGCGCCACGGCAAGGGCCAGCGGCAGGATGGCGGGATCGAGCATGCCCGCGCCGGCGGTGAAGATGCCGAAGGGCAGGGCGATGCAGGCGGCGGTGGCGACCCCCAGCGCGGCGATATGGGCGCCGCCACCAGTGCCGGCGCGCTGGCCGAAAATGATATAGCCGGCCCAACAGGCGCCCGCGCAGAGGGCGAGGACGACGCCGAGGGGTGAAATGTCGCCCGCATTGCCGCTCCAGGGCAGGAGCAGGGCAAAGCCGGCCATGGCCAGCACGATCCAGAAAAAGTCGAGTGGACGGCGGGCGCCGAACAAGGCCACGGCCAAGGGGCCGGTAAATTCGAGCGCCACCGCAATGCCGAGGGGGATGTGTTCGAGCGCGGCGTAAAAGAAAAGGTTCATCGCCCCCATGGCCCCGCCATAGAGCAGGACGGCGCGCCATTGCAGGCGGTCGAGCCGGTGCCGCCAGGGGCGGAAGACTGCGAAGAGGACCAGGGCGGCCAGGGTGAGGCGCAGGGCCGTGGCCCCGGCGGCCCCGACCAGCGGAAACAGCATTTTGGCAAAGCTGGCCCCGGTCTGGGTGAAGACCATGCCCAGAGTGACAAGCAGGACCGGAAGAAGGACGGAATTGGGCCGCACGGGAACGGGGCTTTCGCGGGGAGGAGGCAGGTTCGCTGCTTGTAGCGGAGTTTTGCGTCGAGGTGGAGAGCGGGTTTACGTGGGAGTGCGGCTTCCTTGCCATCGGGCACGGGGAAAGTTTCGAACCCCCACCCCAACCCCTCCCCTCAGGGGGGAGGGAGGCGATGGAGCCGCGAGACTGGTGTGTTGAAAGGGTTGCAGAGGTTGTTTGACGGGGCCGGTCTGTCGGGCGGGTGGAGAGAATGAATGGTCCTGAACCCCCATTCTCTATCCTCCCCTCAAGGGGGAGGGGAGCAGGAACCGTTAGGTTTGGGCTGCCCCTACAAAAATACCGGCTCTTCGTGAAGCTGGACACCGAAGCGGGTTCTTACGGTCGATTTGACGTGGTTGGCGAGGGCGGCGATGTCGGCTTGCTGGCCGCCGCCGTGATTGACGACGACCAGGGCATGGCGATCGGAAATGCCGACGGGGCCGAGGCGGAAGCCTTTGAGGCCGGATTTCTCGATCAGCCAGCCGGCGGAGAGTTTCAGCCTGCCATCGGGCTGGGGGAAATGCGGGGCGGCGGGAAATTCGGCCAGCAGGGGCGCGGCCATTTCGGCGCTGACAATGGGGTTCTGGAAGAAGGAGCCGGCATTGGGATGAAGGCGCCAATCGGGCAGCTTGCTCTGGCGCAGCGCGATCACCCGCTCCATGACCGATTGGGGCGTGAGCGCTGGATCATCGGCCAGTTCGGCGAGGCCGGCGAAATTGAGATTGGGCCGCCAATCCCTCGGCAGCGCCAGGCGAATGGAGAGGACGATATAGCGGTCCTTATCCTCTTTGAAGACGGAATGGCGATAGGCGAAGGCGCAATCGGCGCGGGTGAAGCTCGTCGTCCCGCCGCTGTTCCGGTCATAGACCATGGCGGATTCGAAGAGGTCGGCCAGTTCGGCCCCATAGGCGCCGATATTCTGCACCGGCGCGGCGCCGGCCGTGCCGGGGATGAGAGCGAGGTTTTCGAGCCCCCCCAGGCCCTGCTCGACGCTCCAGCACACAAGGTCATGCCAGGTCTCCCCGGCCTGGGCCTCGATGATGGTGACGTCTTCCCGCTGCTCGATTATCGCCTTGCCCCTGGTCGCCATCAGGGCGGTGATGCCGTCAAAATCGGCGGCCAAAACCACATTGCTGCCCCCCCCAAGCACCCGGACCGGCAGGGCGCGGCGCGCCGCTTCGGCAAACAGGATCGGCAATTGGGCGGCGTTTTCGATGGCGATGCCGAAGCGCGAGCGGGCGCGCAGCGCCAGGGTATTGCGGGAAGAGAGGTCGAAATCGGGGATGAGGCTGGCTTGGGGATTCATGTCGCTATGCATTGGTCGCCGTCATTCATGGCTTGTCTCGATAGACCGGGTGGGGGTGGGAGGCGAGGAATTTCTTTCGCAGGCGGAAAAAGCCGCCCCGTTGACACTTTGTTCCGGCTTCACCATGTTGCGCGCTCTTTGAATGCTGTTGCGGAACGGATCGCCGAATGAAGGTCGTCGTCGTTGAAAGTCCGGCCAAGGCCAAGACAATCAACAAATATTTGGGCAAGGATTATGAAGTCCTGGCCAGCTTCGGCCATATCCGCGACCTGCCGGCCAAGGACGGATCGGTCCGTCCGGACGAAGATTTCGCCATGTCCTGGGAAGTGGACAGCGCGGCCAAAAAGCGCATCGCCGATATTGCCGGGGCGCTCAAGGGCGCCGATGGCCTGATCCTGGCCACCGACCCTGATCGCGAGGGCGAGGCGATTTCCTGGCATATCCTGGACGTGCTGCGCGCCAAGAAGGCGCTGAAAAAGGATGTGCCGGTGCAGCGGGTGGTGTTCAACGCCATCACCAAGGACGCAGTGACCGCCGCCATGGCCAAGCCGCGTGATATCGACATGCCGCTGGTGGACGCCTATCTGGCGCGCCGGGCGCTCGATTATCTCGTCGGCTTCACGCTCTCGCCCATTCTGTGGCGCAAATTGCCGGGCTCGCGCTCGGCGGGGCGCGTGCAATCGGTGGCGTTGCGGCTGGTGTCGGAACGCGAAGCGGAAATCGAGAAATTCCGGGCCGATGAATATTGGTCGGTCGAGGCGCAGCTGGCCCAGGGCGGCAAGAGCTTTCTGGCGCGGCTGTTCTCGGTGGACGGCAAAAAGACCGACAAGCTCGACATCCGCACCGGCGAAGACGCGGCCGCGCTCAAGGCGCTGATCGAAGCCGGCCAGTTCAATGTGGCCAATGTCGAAAAGAAACCGACCAAGCGCAATCCCTATGCGCCCTTCACCACCTCGAGCCTCCAGCAGGATGCGTCCTCGCGGCTGGGCCTGTCGCCATCGCGCACCATGCAGATCGCCCAGCGGCTCTATGAGGACGGGCTGATCACCTATATGCGAACCGACGCGGTGCAGATGGCCCCCGAGGGTATTGCCATGGCGCGCTCGGTGATCGGGAAATATTTCGGCGAGGATTATCTGCCCGAAAAGCCCCGGCTCTATCAGACCAAGGCCAAGAATGCGCAGGAAGCGCACGAGGCCATCCGCCCCACCGACATGTTCAAGCGGCCGGAAAATCTCAGCCTCGATGCCGACCAGCAAAAGCTCTATGGGCTGATCTGGCGCCGCACCCTGGCCAGCCAGATGCGCTCGGCCGAAATCGACCGCACCTCGGTCGACATTGCCGTCAATGTGCCCGGACGCGCGGTGAGCCTGCGCGCCACCGGGTCGGTGGTGACTTTCCCGGGCTTTTTGACGCTCTATGGCGTCGAGGCCAAGGGCGATGGCGAGGATGAGGACGAAGATGGCTGCGAATTGCCTCCGCTCTCGGTGGGCGACAAGCCGGCGCTGAAACAGGTCGAGATCGCGCAGCATTTCACCCAACCGCCGGCCCGCTATACCGAGGCGAGCCTGATCAAGAAGATGGAAGAGCTGGGCATTGGCCGGCCCTCGACCTATGCGGCGACGCTGGGCACGCTCAAGGACCGCAATTACGTGCGGCTCGAAGGCAAGGCGCTTCATCCCGAGGATCGGGGGCGGATCGTCACCTCGTTCCTCGAAAGCTTCTTCACCCGCTATGTCGAATATGGCTTTACGGCGCATCTGGAAGAACAGCTCGACCAAGTGTCAGCCGGCGAACTCGACTACAAGGTGCTGTTGCGCGATTTCTGGAAGGATTTCACCGCCGCCACCGAGGAAATCAAGGATCTGCGCGTCTCCGAAGTGCTGGATGCGCTCAACGATCTTCTGGCCGACCACATTTTCCCGGCGCGCGAGGATGGGTCCGATCCGCGCAAATGCCCCACTTGCGGCACCGGCACGCTGTCGCTGAAACTGGGCAAGTTCGGCGCTTTTATCGGCTGCTCGAACTATCCCGAATGCAAGCACACGATGCAATTGTCCGATGCGGCCAGCGGCAATGCCGCCGAGGCGGCGGCGGGCGACGGCATCTTGGGCACCGATCCGGAAAGCGGCGAGGAAGTGCATCTCAAATCCGGGCGGTTCGGGCCCTATGTGCAGCTCGGCGAGGGCAAGGAGCCCAAGCGGAGTTCCCTGCCCAAGGGCTGGGACGCGGCTGCGATGACGCTCGAAAAGGCGCTGCAATTGCTCAGCCTGCCGCGGGAAGTGGGCCTGCATCCCGAAACCGGCCAGATGATCATGGCCGGGCTCGGGCGCTATGGGCCGTTCATCCTGCATGAGGGCAAATATGCCAATCTGCCGGACGTCGAAGAGGTGTTCACCGTCGGCATCAACCGCGCGGTGGATCTGATCGCGCAAAAGGCGGCGGGCGGTTTCCAGCGCGCCAGCGCTTCGGCGATCAACACGTTCGAGCATGAGGGCGGGCCGATCAAGATCGCCGTGGGCCGGTTCGGACCCTATGCCAATCAGGGCAAGGTCTATGCCAATATTCCCAAGGACATCAAACCCGAGGATGTGACGCTGGAACAGGCCGTGGCGCTGATCGCCGCCAAGATCGAGGCGGGGGGCGGCAAGAAGAAGGCACCGGCGAAAAAGGCGGCGGCCAAGAAGCCCGCAGCCAAAAAGGCTGCCGCTCCCAAGGAAGCGACAGCGAAAAAGCCCGCGGCCAAGACCACCAAGGCCAAGACGAGCAAAGCCAAGACTGCGCCCGAGGAAGACGTCCCGTTTTGATCCGGAGCGGCCGGGCGGCGATTGACCTCCCGCCGCGAAGGCTTTAGCCCTTGGCTGGCCGGAACAAAGGATGAATCTCACGCAGGATTTGCCTCGACTGGCGGAAACCCATGTCTGCCGAGGAGCTGGAGCGTGGCTGAGCTGATTTTTCCGGTCCCCGAGCCGGTGCTGGTGCCGATCCGGGGCGGCGGGGCCTTTCCGGTGCGGCGCATCTATTGCGTGGGACGCAATTATGCCGAGCATGCCCGCGAAATGGGCCATGACACGCGCGAGAAGCCATTCTTTTTCGACAAGCCCGCCGATGCGGTGCTGACCGGGGGTGCGGCCATGGCCTATCCGCCCCAGACAGGCGATCTGCACCACGAGATCGAACTGGTCGTCGCCATCGGGAGGGACGGCAGCGACATTGCCGAGGCGGCGGCGCTGGACCATGTGTGGGGCTATGGCGTCGGGCTCGACATGACGCGGCGCGACTTGCAGGCCGAGGCCAAGAAGGCCGGACGCCCCTGGACTTTCGCCAAGGGGTTCGATCAATCTGCGCCGCTGGGCGAGCTGGTCGGGGCGGAGGCGATCGGGCATCCGCAACGGGGCGCGATCAGGCTTTTGGTCAATGGCGTCGAGCGGCAGCGCGGCGATCTGGGCGAGCAGATCTGGAGCGTGGCCGAAACCATCGCCTTTCTCAGCCGCTTCGTCGGGCTCAAGGCCGGCGACCTGATCATGACCGGCACGCCCGCAGGGGTCGGGGCGGTGTCGCGCGGCGATGCGCTTGAAGGGGAAATCGAGGGCGTGGGCCGGGTCAGGACGGTGATCGTCTGATGGCGCCGGTCTGGTCCAGCCAGCAGGATGCGGCCCTGCTCGCGGTGTCGGCCTGGCTCAAGGACCGCAATGGCAAGCAGGTGTTCCGCCTGTTCGGCTGGGCGGGGACCGGCAAGTCGACGCTGGCCGTGCATCTGGCCCAGGACGTGCGCAATGTGAAATTCGCCGCCTTTACCGGCAAGGCGGCGATGGTGATGCGCAAGCGCGGCTGCAAGGGCGCGCAGACCATCCACAGCCTCATCTATACGCTGGTCTCCGAAAAGGAAGGCGAGCCGCGCTTCGTGCTCGATCCGGAAAGCCCGGCCGCCGATGCCGATCTCATCGTCATCGACGAAGTTTCGATGGTGGACGAGGTGCTGGGGGCGGACCTGCTCTCCTTCGGGGTGAAAGTGCTGGTGCTGGGCGATCCGTTCCAATTGCCGCCGGTGCAGGGGGCCGGGTTCTTCATCAATGAGGAGCCCGACATCATGCTGACCGAAATCCACCGGCAGGCGGCGGACAATCCGATCATCCAGCTTTCCATGGCGGTGCGCGAGGGCGGCTTCCTCGATCATGGCCGCTATGGCGACAGCGTGGTGGTGGGCCGCGACCAGGTGGACCGGGACGCGGTGCTGAACGCCGACCAAGTGCTGGTGGGGCGCAACAAGACCCGGCTGACCTATAATGACCGCCTGCGCGAATTGAAGGGCTTGCCGTTTCACGAGCCGGTTCTGGGCGACCGGATGGTGTGCCTCAGAAACAATCCGCGCAAGCGCCTGCTCAACGGACAGATCTGGATCGTCACCGACGCCACGCGCCGCAGCAATGGCAAATGGAGCCTGCTGCTGGCCGATGATGAGGGCAAGGGCGAGACGAGGGTCTTGACCCACAAGGCGTTTTTCTCCGGCGAGGAAGACGCGATGAGCTGGCCGGAGCGGCGGCAATTCGACGAATTTACCTTCGGCTATTGCCTTACTGTCCATAAGGCGCAGGGCAGCCAATGGGACAATGTCTATCTGTTTGACGAGAGCTTCGTGTTTCGCGAGGAACGGGCGCGCTGGCTCTATACCGGGATCACGCGGGCGGCGGAAAAGATCACCATCGTCAGTTGAGAAACGCCTTGCGCCGGGCCTGTCCCGGCAATGGCGTTCATTGCGGAATGCCCACCGGCATGAACCCCGGAGACGGCGAAGCGGGAGATGGCCGGGGCCCCAGCCCAAGTTCGGCCAAACTTGACCGCGCCTATAGCGATTGGGCGGGGCGATGCTTGCGCCCGGTCCAGTCCTGGCCCATCCTTTAAGACTTCACCGGAGACGCGCATGCAGCACGATACCCTTTTGATCTCGACGATCGTCGCGGGTCTGGTGCTGGCCTATATCCTGGGCATGCTCGCCAATCGGCTGCGATTGCCGCCTTTGGTGGGATATCTGCTCGCCGGGATTCTGGTCGGGCCGCTCATGCCCGGCCTTGGCGCCGATGCCGGTCTGGCGCGGCAATTGGCGGAACTGGGCGTCGTGCTGCTGATGTTCGGGACGGGGCTGCATTTTTCGCTCCGCGACCTCGCAAGGGTGCGCGCCCTGGCCATTCCGGGCGCCGTGGCGCAGATCGCGCTGGCGACTTTGCTGGGCACGGGCATGGGCCTGCTGCTGGGCTGGGACATAGGCGGCGCGCTGCTGTTCGGGCTGGCGCTGTCTGTTGCTTCCAGTCTGGTGGCTCTGAGGGCCTTGCAGGACAAGAAGCTGTTCGACACCGAACGCCTGCGCATCGCGCGGGGCTGGCTGGTGGTGGAAGACCTCGTCATGGTGCTGGCGCTGGTTCTGGTGCCGGCGCTTGCCGCTCTGGGCGGGATCGAGACCGGCATTCACGATCCCTTTGTGTCCTTTGTCGAGCGGCTGGTCGGCAATTCCCTCGGCATCTGGGGCGTGCTGGCGATCACTCTGGTCAAGGGCGCCGCTTTTGTCGGCTTCATGCTGGTGGCGGGGCGGCGGCTCATTCCCCTGGCCCTGCATTTGACCGCTAGCAGCGGGAGCCGCGAATTGTCCCGGCTGGCAGTTCTGGCCATCGCCTCGGGCATGGCGCTGGGCTCGGCGGCTTTGTTCGGGGTGCCGCTGGCGCTGGGCGCGTTCTTTGCCGGCATGATCCTTGCGGAAAGTGCGCGCGGCCGGCGCGCCGCCAGCGAGATGCTGCCGCTGCGCGAGGCCTTTGCGGTGCTGTTCTTCTTGGCTCTGGGCATGCTGTTCGACCCGGCGATCCTGATCGAGCAGCCGCTGCTGGTGCTGGGCACGCTATTGATCATCATGATCGGCAAGTCGCTGGCGGCGTTTTTCATCATGCTGGCGTTCCGCCGCCCCGTGGGCACGGCGCTGACCATTGCCGTCTCGCTGGCGCAGATCGGGGAATTTTCCTTTATCCTCGCCGGCATGGGAATGGCCTTCGCCATCCTGCCGCCGGGCGGGCACGATCTGATCCTTGCCGCTGCGCTGCTTTCCATCCTCTTCAATCCGCTCATGTTCTGGATCGCCGGAAGGGCCCGCCCGGCGCTGGAAGCCCGCTTCGGGGGACATGAAGAGGATCGCGCGCCGGTCGCACCGATCGAGCCTAGCCTCGGTGATGCCCTGGCTGAGCGTCCGGGTATGGGCGAGGAGGGCGGGAACGGCGAGAACCCGCCGATAATGGCAGCGGCGGGTGCGCCGGACCTGCCTGCCGAGCCGGTATTGTCTGACGCTGTGCCAGAACCAGAGCCGGAACCGGAGGCGGCGACCGAAACCGGGACCGGTATGGGGCTGATCGGGGAGGCTCCGGCGGCGATCGACGAGATCATTCCGCCCGCTGCCGAGTTGGAGGCGCCGAACGAGCCCGACGCTCCGGCGGCGGATATTCCCCGGGTCTTGCAGGCACCGCCGGACGAAAAACAGGCTATTGCCGCCATCATCGAGCCTGTCGGGGCGGATGAGGGGACTGGCCTCGGGGCCACCGAACCTATAGAGGTCGTCGTGCCACCGGTTGAGCCCGAGCCGAGGAGGCGGGGCGGCAAGAGGAAGACATGATCTCGCAGAAGGCCAAATATGCCCTGCGCGCGCTGGTTTCATTGGCGCGGGCCGGGTGCGGCGAAAGCCGCATGATCGGGGAAATATCGCGCGAGCAGGCGATCCCCAAGAAGTTTCTCGAACAGATCCTGCTGGAATTGAAACGGGCCGGATTCGTCTCCAG
This sequence comes from Devosia faecipullorum, assembly GCF_015158295.1. Classification (GTDB taxonomy): domain Bacteria; phylum Pseudomonadota; class Alphaproteobacteria; order Rhizobiales; family Devosiaceae; genus Devosia; species Devosia faecipullorum. The sequence goes on from NZ_JACDXV010000002.1 coordinate 385,305, forward strand.
CCGGCGCGGGCGTATGGGCGGCTATGAATTGGTCAAGGCCCCCGAGGAGATCATGTATGGCGAAGTGCTGCGGCTGATCGACGGGCCGATTGCGCCGCTGCCCTGCCTTTCCAAGATCGCCTACAAGAAATGCGAGGATTGCCAGGACGAGGCTTCCTGCGAAATCCGCCATGTCTTCGAGCGGGTGACGCTGGCGACGCGCGCCGTGCTGGACCGCACGAGCCTGGCGGATTCGCTCAATCTGGAAGACCTGCCGGTCGAGGCGGCTTAAAGGGATTTACCCTGGTGCTGTTCCATCCACGATGTCATTCCGGCGCAGGCCAGAATGACGCCATGCGGTGATGGCAGTTCAGCCGAAGACCACGGTCTTTTTGCCATTGAGCATGACACGGCTTTCCAGATGCAGCTTGACGGCCCGGGCGAGGACGCGGCTTTCGATGTCGCGGCCGGCGGCGACCAGATCGTCGGGGCTCATGGCATGGGTGACGCGGGCGGTTTCCTGCTCGATGATCGGGCCTTCATCGAGATCGGGAGTGACATAATGGGCGGTGGCGCCGATGATCTTGACGCCGCGCTCATGGGCCTGGTGATAGGGCTTGGCGCCCTTGAAGCTGGGCAGGAAGGAATGGTGGATATTGATCACCTGCCCGAACAGGCGGGTCGAGAGCTGGTCGGAAAGCACCTGCATATAGCGGGCGAGCACGACCAGATCGGCACCGGACTGGCGGACGATGTCGAGCACGCGCGCCTCCTGTTCGGCCTTGCTGTCCTTGCTGACCGGCAGGCAATGATAGGGAATGCCGGCATCCTCGGCGATTTTGCGCGCATCCTCGTGATTGGAGATGATGGCGGCGACCTCGGCGTCGAGCCAGCCGACGCGGATCTGATAGAGCAGATGCAGCAAGGTATGGTCGAATTTGCTGACCATGATGACGATGCGCTTCTTGCGGCCCTGATCGGCCAAGGTGGTCTTCATGTCGAAGCGCTCGATGGGTGAGGTCAGCGCCTGTTCGATGCTGTCGCGGCTGACGCCATGGGGCGCAGTGAAGGCGAGGCGCATGAAGAAGCGGCCGGTCTCGCGGTCCCAGAACTGATTGCTCTCGGCGATATTGGCGCCCAAGGCCGCCAATTCGGTGGTGATGGCGGCGACAATGCCGGGCCGGTCGGCACAGGAGAGAGTGAGAACGAAATTGGCCCCGGGCATTGCCGCCTCCATTTTTTTGGTCGGCAGTGCTATCGGCGGGCGCAGCGCCGCCGTCAAGCCTTGCCGAGGCAAAGTGGGACGCCGAAACAGAAAAGGGCCGCTCCAAAGAGCGACCCTTCCCTGAGTTTGTCGGCCTTGAGGGCCTTGGAGGCGCGTGTGCGGTCTTTAGACACGCTCTCGAACCGGAAAAGTGGGTGCCACTTTTCCTGAGAGCGCTCTAGCTGAGATCACTCCCAGTCAACACACGAAAACCCAGACCTTCCTCAAGAGCCAAAATCTCATAAGACACTGGATCACCTCCTTTTCACTGGTTGAACATGAAGGGAGTGTGGCCGCGATTTCGTGTCCTGTCCAGTCACGAAGATTTGGGTCCGGGGCCGGGCTCAGGCTCGCGCCTTTTTCGGCCTCGAGCGCAATTGGATGATGGTCGCCGCCAGCACGCCCAGCGCCACGATGCCGATGATGATGGTGGCCAGGGCATTGACGTCGGGCGAGACGCCCAGACGCACCTTGGAAAAGATCACCATGGGCAGGGTCGAGGAACCGGGGCCGGAGACGAAGCTGGCAATGACCAGATCGTCGAGCGAAAGCGTGAAGCCCAGAAGCCAGCCCGAGACCAGGGCCGGAGCGATAATGGGCAGGGTGATGTCGAAAAAGGTGCGCACCGGGGAGGCGCCGAGATCCATGGCCGCTTCTTCGAGGCTGCGGTCGAAATCGGCGAGGCGCGACTGCACCACGACCGCCACATAGGCGGTGCAGAAGGTGGCGTGGGCGATGACGATGGTGAGCATGCCGCGTCCCTGCGGCCAGCCCAGCATGCCTTCCATGGCCACGAAGAGCAGCAGCAGCGACAGGCCGGTGATGACGTCAGGCATGACCAGCGGGGCCGAGACCATGCCGGAAAACAGCGTGCGCCCCCTGAAACGGCGGAAGCGCACCAGGGCCACGGCGGCCAGGGTGCCCAGGACCAGCGCGATGGTGGCGGCGATGGCGGCGATCTGCAGGCTCAGAATGGCGGCCTTGATCATCTGTTCATCGCGGAACAATTCGCCATACCATTTGAGCGAGAAGCCAGACCAGACCGTCACCAGCCGGTTCTCGTTGAAGGAGAACAGCACCAGCGACACGATGGGCGCATAAAGGAAGGAAAAGCCGAGCACGGCGGCGATGGGCAGGAACCAGCCTCTTTTGAACATGGCTATTTCTCCACCACCGAGTTTTGCGCCCGCTGTAGCAGCATGATGGGCACGACGACGACGACCAGCATGGCGCAGGCCACGGCGGCGGCGCGGGGCCAATTGGTGGACGAGAAGAATTCGTCCCAGAGCACGCGGCCGATCATCAGGGTTTCGGGGCCCCCGAGCAGGGAGGGAATGACGAATTCGCCGATGGCGGGGATGAAGACCAGCATGGAGCCGGCGACGATGCCCGGCAGCGACAGCGGCAGGGTGATGGTGAGGAAAGTACGCAACGGGCGCGCGCCGAGATCGGCCGAGGCTTCGAGCAGGGAGGCGTCGAGCTTCACCAGATTGGTATAGAGCGGCAGGATCATGAAGGGCAGATAGGTGTAGACGAGGCCCACATAGACGGCGAAATCGGTCTGCATCATCACCAGCGGCTCGATGCCGAACAGGCCGAGGAATTGGTTGATGACGCCATTGCCGCGCATGAAGCCGGTCAGCGCATAAACGCGCAGCAGGAGCGATGTGAAGAAGGGCAGGATGACCAGCATCAGCAGCACATTGCGCCAGGGATGCTGGGCGCGGGCAATGGCATAGGCCATTGGATAGCCGATCAGCAGCGTGATGATGGTGGCGAAAAAGGCGATGCGGATCGAGGAAAGATAGGCCGCGACATAGAGATTGTCGGCGAAGAGGCGGATGTAATTGTTCAGATGCAGCGTCAGCTGCACCGTGCCTTCCTCGGAGGTGAGGAGGGGCGAATAGGGCGGGCGCCCGAACTGCTTGGTGGTCAGGGAAATGGAAAAGACCACAAAGAGCGGAATGAGGAAAAAGACCAGCAGCCAGAGCACCGGCGCGGCCAGAACCAGCATGCGCCCGGTTATGCCGACCTTGGCGAGGCGTTTTTCAACTGCATTCCAGGGACGCAGGCGCCGGGGCGGGGGATAGGTGGGATCGTGGGACGCGCTCATACGGTCAGCACCGAGCCGGCATTGTCGTCCCAGGTAAGATAGACCTTTTCGTCCCAGGTGATGGCGTCGGGATTGCCGCGCACATTATTGGTCTGGCTGACGCGGACGCGTTTGCCGCTGTCGAGCGCCACCTGATAGACGGAAATGTCACCCAGATAGGCGATTTCCTCGACCATGCCGCTGGTGACATTGGCGTTGAAGGGATTTTCCGGCCGCTCGCGGGAGAGCGCGATCTTTTCGGGGCGGATGGCCCACCACAGGATCTGGTCGGGGGCGCAATCGACGCCGTGGCCGACATAGATGTCGCAGCCCAGTTCCGCCGAGCGGATGCGCACATGGTCCGGCTCGTCCTCGGTGACCGTGCCTTCCACCATGTTCACCGAGCCGATAAAGCCGGCGACGAAACGGGAATTGGGGAATTCATAAATGTCGGTGGGTTCGCCGATCATGGCGATCTCGCCCTGATTCATCACTCCGATGCGGGTGGCCAGGGTCATGGCCTCTTCCTGGTCATGGGTGACGACGATGAAGGTGACGCCCAAGCTTTCCTGGATTTTCACCAGTTCGAACTGGGTCTCCTCGCGCAGCTTCTTGTCGAGCGCGCCCAGCGGCTCGTCGAGCAGCAGCAATTTGGGGCGTTTGGCGAGGGCGCGGGCCAAAGCGACGCGCTGGCGCTGGCCACCGGACAATTGATGCGGCTTGCGCTTGCCGTAATCCTGCAATTTGACCAGCGCCAGCAGTTCGGCCACGCGGGCCTCGATCTCGGCCTTGGGCAGGTGGTCGCGCTTCAGCCCATAGGCGATGTTCTGCTCCACCGACATATGGGGGAACAGCGCATAGGATTGGAACATCATGTTGACCGGCCGATTATAGGGCGGCACTTCGGTCATGTCCTGGCCATCGATCTCGATCGTGCCGGAGGTCGGGGTCTCGAAGCCGGCCAGCATGCGCAACAGGGTCGACTTGCCAGAGCCCGAGCCGCCGAGCAGGCAGAACAATTCGGAGCGGTAGATGTCGAGCGAAACGTCATGCACGGCAGAGACGTCGCCGAATTTCTTGGTGACGTTCTTGATGCGCACGAAGGGCTTGTTGTTTGCCGTATCGCGCCAGGGACGCGTATCGACTGCCAGCTGCGGTTTCTTGGCCATTTGCGCTCTGCAAATTCTGTTCGGCGGCCACCTGCCGCTCTCTTCTGCGCTTCCGTCGCCGGCGATCCGAGGGGATTTGCCGCGCTCCGGTTCTCAAGACGTGCCGGGCACGGCACAAAGGATTAAGGGGGCGGTCGGAACCGCCCCCTGATCGTCAATTACTGGCCCGTTTTGATGCGGGTCCAGGTGCGGGTCAAGGTCTCTTCGTAATCGGGCGAATGCGCCTGCATCACGAAAGCCTTTTCGATGGTCTCGGCGGGCGGGTAGATGCCCGGATTGGACTTGACGTCCTCATCCACGAATTCGAGCGCCGGCAGGTTCGGGTTGGCGTAGTAGACGTAATTGGAGATCGCCGCCACGACTTCGGGCTCGAGGATGTAATTGATGAAGGCATGGGCGTTCTGCGGATGCGGCGCATCGGCGGGAATGGCGAGGAAATCGAACAGGGTCGCCGCGCCTTCCTTGGGGATCAGATATTGGATGTCGACGCCCGCCCCGGCATTGTCGGAGGCGATGAAGACGTCGCCCGAATAGCCGAGCGCCAGGCAAATCTCGCCATTGCCCAGATCGTCGATATATTGGGAAGAATGGAAATAGCGCACGAAGGGCTTGATGGAATTGAGCAATTCCTCGGCCTTGGCCAGATCTTCGGCGCTTTCCGAATTGGCGTCGAGGCCCAGATAATGCAGCGCAATGCCCATGACCTCGGAAGAGGAATCGAGGACGGTGACGCCGCAGGAGGCGAGCTTTTCGACGATTTCGGGCTTGAACAGCAGATCCCAACTGTCGATGGGGGCGTCGGCGCCCAGCGCCGCCTCGACCTTGTCCACATTATAGCCCAGCCCGATCGTATTGATCATATAGGGCACGGCATGGGCATTGTCGGGATCCTGCGCGGTGGCGGTGGCCATGACGGCGGGATCGAGATTGCCCAGATTGGTGAGCAGGGACTTGTCGTGCGGCAGGATCAGGCCGGCCTTGATCTGGCGTTCGAGGAAATTGCCCGAAGGCACGACGATGTCATAGCCGGAATTGCCGGCCAGAAGCTTGGCGTCGACGATCTCGTTATTGTCATAGACGTCGTAATTGACCTTGATGCCGGTCCGGGCCTCGAAATTGGCGATCGTGTCCTCGGCGATATAATCGGACCAATTATAGACGTTGAGCACCTTTTCTTCCTGGGCGAAGGCGGGGCTGGCGGCCAGCAAGGCGCCGAGGGCGATGGCGAGCGACTTGTTCATTTGCATATGTCTCCCGGACAATGGTTGGAGGCGGGGTGGCGTCTCGGCGACGGCCGTGCGACGCGATTGCGTCTTTCGCGGAAAGAGCCGCGGCTCAGCCCCGGGGCCTCATCTTTGAGAACCCGGAATGACGGAATGAGGAATCTGGAAGAGGGCTACGGATGCGCGCCCGGAGGCGGCCGGCATAGTCGCTGCAATTTGCCGAAGGCAGGGCTCACATCGAGGCGCACATAGCGCGCCATCAACAATGGTCTTGTTCAGCGAAGTGCCCTTTCCCGCATCGATAAGGGGGCAAATTATCGCCAAATCCCTAGACCGACAAGGGATTGTTGCGCAATCCCCCGCTCCTCTTGACCCATCTGTTGCAGGGGCGCACAAGCAAGGCAAATTGCCGGCCGAACTGCCCCGGCCGGGTCTGGAATTGTGGAGTATTCCCCATGAATATCGACCCCTATCTGTCCATTGCCCCCGAGGTTGCCGCGGCGCTTGCCGGGGGGCAGCCCATCGTGGCGCTGGAATCGACCATCATCACCCATGGCATGCCCTATCCACAGAACCTGAGCATGGCGCGGGAAGTGGAAGCGGTGGTGCGCGCCCATGGCGCGGTGCCCGCCACCATCGCCATCATGGATGGCACGCTCAAGGTGGGGGTCTCGGACGGCGATCTCGAAGTCCTCGCCCGGGACGGCCACAAGGCGGCCAAGGCCAGCCGGCGCGACATGGCGGCGCTGTTGGCAAGGGGCGCGATGGCCGGCACCACGGTGGCCACGACCATGCAGATCGCGGCGCTGGCAGGCATTCGCATCTTTGCCACCGGCGGCATTGGCGGGGTGCATCGCGGCGCCGAGGAGAGTTTCGACATTTCCGCCGATCTCGAGGAATTGGGACGCACGCCGGTGACGGTGATCTGCGCCGGCGCCAAGTCGATCCTCGACATCGCCAAGACGCTGGAAGTGCTGGAAACCAATGGCGTGCCGGTGCTCGGCTTCGGCACCGACGATTTTCCCGCTTTCTGGGCCCGGACCAGCGGGCACAAGGTCGATCAGCGCTTCGATGATGCGGCCTCTGTCGCCAGAATGCTGAAAATTCAGGCCGATCTGGGCATGGGCGGCGTGTTGATCGCCAATCCCATTCCCGAGGCGGATGCGTGGGAAGCCTCGGCCATTGAAGGCTTTATCCAACAGGCGCTGGCCGATGCCGAGGCGCAGGGCATAAAGGGCAAGGCGGCGACGCCCTTCCTGCTGCAGCGCATGTTCGAGCTGACCGGCGGCAAGTCGCTCGCCTCCAATATCGCGCTGGTGATGAACAATGCGAAGGTCGCGGCCCAGATCGCCGTGGCGCTGGCCGACAATCGCAAATGACGGCGCGAGTTCTGGTCATCGGCGATGTGATGACCGATGTGATCGTGCGGCCCGAGGGCCCTATCGTCATTGGCTCGGACCGGAGGGCGGAAATCCGCAACCGGCCCGGCGGATCAGGGGCCAATCAGGCGGTGTGGCTGGCCGCCGCCGGGGTGGAGGTGGTGTTCGCAGCGCGGGTCGGCGCCACGGACAAGCCGACATATGAGAATTATTTCCGCGGGCGCGGCGTGACGCCGGTGCTGACCGGGGATGCGGACCTGCCCTCGGGCGTGCTGGTGACGCTGCTTGACCCCAGCGGCGAGCGCAGTTTTCTCACCGACCGGGGCGCCAATCTCAATCTGGGTGCAGAAGGCTTTCCCGAAGATCTGTTCGAGGGCGTCGGGATGGTGGTCGTCTCCGGCTACAGCTTTTTCGCCGATGGGCCGCGCGCGGCGGTGCAGACGGTGTTGAAGGCGGCGCGGGACAAGTCCATCGCCATCGGCATCGATCCGGCCTCGACCGGCTTTCTCGACGAGGTGGGGCCGCAAAGGTTCCGCGACTGGGTGGGCGCGGCCGATTGGCTATTTGCCAATGAGAGCGAAGCAGAATTGCTGACCGGCAAGGCCGGGATCGAGGAGCAGGTGCGCGAACTGGGCCACCAGTTCACCCAGGTGGTGATCAAGCGCGGTCCTTTGGGCGCGGTGATCGGCGGGGAGGGCGGCATTGCCCATAGCCTGCCGGCGCCCCCGGTCAAGGTGCTGGATACGACGGGGGCGGGGGACGCCTTTGCCGGCGGCTTCATCGCGGCGCTGATGGGCGGGGCAGGGCTGGACACCTGCCTGGCGCGCGGCATCGAGGCGGGCGGCAGGGCAGTGCAATTCGTGGGCGGCCAGCCGCAGGTCGGATGACCCAAGAGTTTGTCTTGTTGTGTTTCCGCACCGGAAAACCGGTGTCCACTTTCCTGAAACGCTACAGGTCTTGAGGTCAACTGGATTGCCCGGACAAGCCGGGCAATGACGATCGGGTGGAGAGTCGCGTTGCAGGAGGCTTCCGGGCCAAGCTGAAACGCCGCCTCGGCTCAGTGGTCTTCCTGCGCGTCGGCGACGCCGAGGCGCCAATAGCCGGCGGCCTTGACATATTCGCTGGCAAAGCCGCGCGCTTCGGTGAGATGGGCGCGCACCGCCTTGGCCATGTTCACTTCGCCGGCAATGTAGCCATAGGCCACGCCGTCGGGAAAGGCGGTTGCCGCGATGGCTTCGAGCACGAGGCCGGTGGTGCCGACGGGCGCGCCATTGCGGTGCACATAAGTCAGAGTGAGGTCGGCAGCGGTCTCGAAACGCTGCTCCTCGGCGGCATTGTCCACTTCGATGACGGCGATCACCTTGGCGCCGGCGGGCAATTCCTCGATGCGCCGGCCAATGGCGGGCAGGGCGGTTTCATCGCCGGCCAGCAGATACCAGTCAAAGGCCATGGGAATGACCAGCGAGCCGCGCGGGCCGCCAATGACCAGCGTGTCGCCCGGCTGCGCCCCGGCCGCCCAGCCCGAGGCAGGGCCATCGCCATGCAGCACGAAATCCAGCTCGATCCAGCCTTCCGCGACGTTCCAGTAGCGCGGCGTGTAGTCGCGCATCTGCGGACGGGTGCCGGGCGGGAACTCGGCGCCATTGGGGCCGATGGGTGGCAGGAGCGGCGCGACGCCCTCGGGAAAGAAAAACGCCTTGATATGATCGGCATGGGCCGGGGAGGCGAAACCGGCGAGATCGCCGCTGAGGCGGAAGCGGCGCATCAAGGGGGTGATGTCGGTGACGGTCTCGACCGTCAGCAGGCGCATGCGGGTCTGGTGACGGACCCGTTGCGGGGCGCGGGGGTCGAGGGGTTCGGCGGCGGCGTCGATCATGCAATAAATCCTGAATTTGATATTCAGGATTTATTGGCTGGTGCGGACATTGGCAAGTCCGGCTTGCATGGTTCAATAGCCGAGCATGCGGTCCTGGGCCTGGCGCAACGCGTAGAGGCGGGTGGAGGTGTCGGGCTGGCTATTGGCGGCGGTGAGCAGTTCGCCCTTTTTCACCGCGGCAGTGACCTTGCCGCCTTCGAGCAGGCCCACCGGCCACGCCCCCGCCGCGCGGGCGTCGATGACCGTCATGGCATAGGAGCGATAGCAGGTCTCGCCGATGGCATCGAGGCTGTCGCCGGGTTGCAGATCGCGCTTGGCGACGGCGCAGACTTCGGCCACCGGCCGAGGCAGCGGCACCATGTCGGGCCGCCCGGTCAGCATGATGCGGGCACAGGTCAGTGGCACTTCGAGGCTGGTCAGGTGATAGGGGCGGAAGAACGCGTAATAGGGACCATGGCCGATATGGAGGTCGTCCAGGCGCTCGATAATGCGGGGATGCTCGGCCTTGACGATGACGAAGACGCCGGGGGCGACGCCCTTGCCGATGGTGAAATCCACCACGCCGGACGAATTGAAGATGCCGCCATCGGCCTTGGGGATCAGCACCTTGGCCATGTCGTCGCGATTGGTGGCCGGGCCGTGCATGCCGGGAATGTCGGGCACGAGGCCGGTGGCATTGGCGATGGCAGTCATTTCGACGGCGGTTTTGCTGCCATCGACAAATTCGACCAGCATGCGCGGATTCATGTTCCGGCGGTTGGCTTCCTCGCGGTAATCGTCGGGAACCGCGTCATGGTTCAAGGGATTGTTCTTGCCCTTGCCGGCGGCGACGATGTCGAGCCCGAGGGCGGAGGCGAATTCGATCAGCTCCATGCAGGAGCTGGGCTCGTCCCCGGCGCCGACCGAATAGACGACGCCGAGCCGGTCGGCCTGGGCCTTCAAATAGGGGCCGATAGTGACGTCTGCCTCGACATTCATCATCACCAGATGCTTGCCATGCTCCATGGCCATGAGGTCATAATCGGCAGCGACGCCCGGCTTGCCGGTGGCGTCGATGACCACGTCGATATTGGGAATGGTGACCAGGGTTTCGGCCGAGGTGATGGCGATCTTGCCGGCCTCGATGGCGGCGAGCGCCTGGGCGGGACTGTCGGCCTCGCGGCCCATGGCGTCGTCGCCATAGGCGATCTTCATCGCATCGAGCGCGGTATGGGGGCGGCGCGTGGCGATGGCGGCCATCTCGATGCCGGTCATCAGGCTCATCTGGGTGACCAGATCGGTGCCCATCTCGCCAGAGCCGATGACGCCGACCCGGATTTTCTTGCCTTGTTCGGCACGGGCGGCGAGGTCGCGGGCAAGGCCGGTCAGGGCAATTCTGGGGGGCATGAGCGTGTCCGTCCGGTCGAATGAGGTGAAGATGCGATAGCGCCGCGCGGCTTCGGGGGCAAGGGTTTCGCAATCGCTCCCATTGCCGGAATGCGGAGCGGCATTGTGGATGGCGGCGGTGGCGTGTCCTGCGAGCGTAGCTCTTCGGGCCTATTCGGCTCTGATCGCGCCACTGGCGCGCTCAGCCCCTTGTTTGCGGCACCGCCCTGCGAGCGTAGCTCTTCGGGCCTATGCCCTTCCAGTCGCGCCACTGGCGCGCCAGGCCGCTTTTGCGGACAGGGCATAGTTAGCACTTCTTAAACCGTTCCGGCTGAATATGCCTCCCGGAGAAGGCTCCGGGGACACGCCAGCCATGGCCAAGCAGACCAGTACAGCAGTCGCGCTGCCAGCAATCATTGATCTCGATTCCATAGACGCCATTCGCGACCAGCTCGCCGATGCGCTGGAAGAAGGCCCGGTGGTGGTGGATGCAGCCGGCGTCGAGCGGGTTTCGACCAATGCCCTCTTGCTCCTGATCAGCGCCGCCGAGACGGCGCGTAGAAACCATTTCGATTTTGCTATTGCCACGCCGAGCGCCGCCATGACCGGTGCAGTCGAGCGGCTGGGACTGGGCGCCCAGTTTTCGGGGATGATGAGATAATGACATTGCGCGTATTAACGGTGGACGATTCGCGGACCATCCTGGCCATGCTTCACCATACGCTGTCCAATGCAGGGTTCGAGGTATTGCAGGCCGAGGATGGCAAGCAGGGCCTGGACATGCTCAAGGCCGAGGCCGTGGATGTGGTGATCACCGACATTAACATGCCGGTGATGGACGGTATCGAATTCATCAAGAATGTACGCGCCACCGGCCAGCACAATTCCCTGCCCATCCTGATCCTCACCACCGAAACCAGCCAGGACAAGCGCGACCAGGGCAAGGCCGCCGGCGGTACCGGCTGGATCGTCAAGCCTTTCGACCCGGAAAAGCTGATTTCGGTAATCCACCGCGTCGTGCATTGATCAAGAACCGAACCCAGAAGGGTTGGATGAGCCGTAGATGAGTGATCTCGACGATTTCAAGGCGACCTATTTCGATGAATGTTCCGAGCTCCTGACCGAGCTCGAAGAGCAGTTCGCAGCAATCGAGGCCGGTGAGCGCGACAGCGACCGGCTCAATGCCGTGTTCCGCGCCATCCATTCGATCAAGGGCGGCGCCGGGGCCTTCGGCTTCTCGGCCCTGGTGGGCTTCGCCCATGCCTATGAAACATTGCTCGATTATGTGCGCGACGGGCGGGTGGAACTCACCGACGAGGTGGTAAACCTGTGCATCCGCGCCAATGACATCGTCGCCGACCATGTCAATGCCGCCCAGTCCGGGGACGAGCTGCCAGCCGATTACGGCGCCGACGAAAAGGCGCGGTTCGACGCCCTGGCACGGGGCGAAAGCGCTGGAGACGAGGACGGCGAGACAATGGAGGAATTCGATATCGAATTCACTCCGGTCATGGTCAATCTGGGTGGCGAGGCTCCGGTTGAAGACGCCTTCGAGGCCGCGCCCATGCAAGCTGCCGACGGTGCCTGGGAAATCCGCTTCACCCCGCATCGCGCGCTTTATGCCCGCGCCAACGATCCCCTGCTGCTGTTCCGCGAACTGGCCGCCTTGGGCGAGATGCAGGTGCGGGTGCGCATGGGCGAAGTGCCTCCGCTGGCCGATTTCGACCCCTTTGCCGTCTATTGCTCCTGGGAGATCACGCTGGCCTCGCCCGAGCTGGGCGAAGCCGCGATAAGGGAAGTGTTCGAATTCGTCGATGGCGATTGCGACATTGTCATCACCCAGGCCGGTTCCACGCCCGCCATCGGACTGGCGCTGACGGACGATTTCGCCGCCGCGATGCAGGCCGATGCAGACGAGGAAACGCCGGACCGCTCGAGCCTGCTGGCGCTGACCGAAGACGAGATGAACCAGGCGAACCCGCTGCTGGCGGATGTCGATATGGCCGAGACCATGCTGGCGTCCGAGGATTTCGCGCCCGAGCCCCCGCCCGCGCCCACCGGCGCGCAGGATGCGTTCGAGGAAGCGCCGGGCCTGTCTTTTGCGGCGCTGGTCGATGAAATCAAGCCTGCACCAGTGGTGAGCGCGCGGCCGACGCCGCCGCCAGCGGCCAAGCCGCCCGCTGCTTCGGGCGATGGCGAGGACGCACATCGCTCGGTCGGCGTGCAGTCGATCCGCGTCGATCTCGACAAGGTGGACCGCGTGGTCAACATGGTGGGCGAACTGGTGATCACCCAGTCCATGCTCACCCAGCAGATGGATGAGACGTTGCGGGCGCGTTACACCGAATTGGTGCGGGGCCTCGAGGTCCTGGCGCAGACGACACGGGGATTGCAGGATTCGGTGATGGCGATCCGCGCCCAGCCGGTGAAATCGGTGTTTTCGCGCATTCCGCGCCTCGTGCGCGAACTGGCGAACAAGACCGCCAAGAAGATCAAGCTCGAGACCATTGGCGAGAACACCGAAATCGACAAGACGGTGATCGAGCAATTGTCCGATCCGCTCACCCATATGGTGCGCAATTCGGCCGATCACGGCATTGAAGAGCCCGCGACCCGCCTCGCGGCCGGCAAGAGCGAAACCGGCACGATCCGGCTTTCCGCCGAGCAGGCGGGCGGCAATATCCTCATCATCGTGGAAGATGACGGGGCCGGGATCAATCGCGAGCGGGTGCTGAGACTGGCGCGCGACAAGGGGATCGTGGCCCCAGACATCACCCCGACCGACGAGCAGATCGACCAGTTGATCTTCGCGCCGGGTTTCTCCACCGCCGAGGCGGTGAGCGATATTTCCGGGCGCGGCGTCGGCATGGACGTGGTGCTCTCCAATATCAAGAAGATCGGCGGCTCGGTGCATGTGCGCAGCTGGACCGGCAAGGGCACGCGCATGACGCTGCGCCTGCCACTGACCCTGGCCGTGCTCGACGTCATGCTGGTCAAGGTCGGGGACAGCCCCTATGTGGTGCCGCTCTCCTCGATCGTGGAAACCATGCAATGTTCGAGAGCCAATTTCGAGCGCGTGCCCTCGGGCGGACGCGTCTTGCAGGTGCGCGGGGAATATGTGCAGGTCATCGACCTGGGCCAGCGCTTCGGCATGAACGCGGCCAATGCGCCCGACGATCAATTCGTGGTCCTGTGCGAGACCGAGGGCAGCCAGAAGGTGGCGCTGGTGGTGGACGACATTATCGGCCAGCAGCAGGTGGTGATCAAATCGCTCGAAGAGAATTTCGAGCGCGTCGACGGCATTGCCGGCGGCACGATTCTGGGCGACGGCAATGTGGCGCTGATCGTGGACGTGCAGGGTTTGCGCAGCACCCATATTCATCAGAACGCGGCCTGACCTATTGCCGGGAAAATGCCCGGATGGCCGTTAAGACATTGGCGTCATCTGGCGCGCTAGAATGAGGCAAGTGCCCAGAACGGGCAGAGGAAGGGCAAACGAAATGGAAGCGCTGAGCCTTCGCGACGACATGGGTGACAAGACGGCGATCGCCGGAGCGAATACCCTGCAATTGATCGCCTTCTCCATCGGCGAGCAGACTTATGGCGTGGAAATCACCACAGTGCGCGAAATCCGCGCCTGGAACGGGGCGACGCCCCTGCCCAATACGCGCGAATTCGTGCGTGGGGTGATCAATCTGCGCGGCACGATCGTGCCGATCTTCGACCTGCGCGCCCGCTTCGGGGACGGCCAGACCTCGCCCACCAAGAACCATGTCGTGGTGGTGATGAGCGTCGGCGACAAATGGGTCGGCATCCTGGTGGATGCGGTGAGCGACATTCTGACGGTCAATCGCGACGACATCCACAATGTGCCCGAAGGCAATGCCATCGACACTGAATTGCTCAACGGCATCGTCACCCATGACAGCCGCATGGTCGGGCTGATCGACCTGCATGCCGTGGTGACCGGCGCCAAGATGGACGGCTAGGGCGATATCGTCCCCGGCCACAATGTCATGAGGGCGCCCGCGAGGCGCCCTTTTTCATGGAGGCGAGAGGGGAATGGTCCGGCTGCTCCGGGGCGGAGGGCAGGGCGTGGTTGCATGCCAATCGCGGTGCGACTAGACCGGGCCTGACCCGAAAAAGGATGTAGCAAGAGACCATGACCAAGACCCGCATTGCCGTCGACATGGACGAAGTCATCGCCGATGCCCTGACCGCAATGCGATCATGGGCGAGATCGGCGTATCAGCGCGAGTGGACCGACGATGAAATGGCCGGGCGCAGCATGGGCGAGCTGCTGGGCAAGGACGGGCTGGCGGCCCTGCACGCCCATATGCATGAAGGGGAGTTCTTCAGGCATTTGCCGGTGATCGACGGCGCCCAGGCGGCGCTGCGCGCGCTCGCGGCAGACCACGAAATCTTCATCACCACCGCTGCGATGGAATTTCCGCTATCGCTGAAGTTCAAGCGGGAATGGCTGGACGAGCATTTCGACTTTCTCAATCCCCTGAACTTCGTGTTCTGCGGCGACAAGAGCATCATCAATGCGGATTTCCTCATCGACGACCATGCGCGCCATTTCCGCCGCTTTGTCGGCCAAGGAATCTTGTTTGATGGGCATCACAATGTGCAGGTCAACGATTTTCCGCGCCTAAAGCACTGGCGGGATGCCGAAAGCCTGATTGAAAATCTCAAGCGCCGATAAGTCCGGCAGCCGGGGTCAATGCGGGTCAGAACAGTTCCGGGTCGCCATGGGACTGATGGGCGGCGATGCCGGACAGGGCGGGCACGCGCAGCTCGTCAAGGGTCAGGCTGGCCCAGATCTCGTCATAGACGCTGTCGGGCGCGGTGGGCGGGAGCAGCGCGAACTGGCGGACGGCGAGTGCCATATTGTGACAGCGCTGCTCGATTCGGTCCTGGCCCTGCATGGCGGTGACGATCAGCTGGATGGCCTGGCGCACGGACGGATCCTTGCCGACCTGGCGGTCCGCCAGCAGCTCGAGCGCCTCCGTGATGCCTTCCAGCATGGCCGCCGTCTGACGAGCCGTTTCATCCAGCTCTCTAGCGAGTTTTTGCAGCGACATTGAAAACCGAACCCCAGCCTGATGCGGCCAGTCTATCGCGGCATTTCTAAATCTCTTCTTGCCTTGTCCGGTGACGGGGGAGCGCCTTGGCGTTGTGGTTAGCAATTGGCTAACGAGTTTGCCGCTACCATCGGCGCTAATTCGCCCGCAAAGGTTAAGCAGCGACAGATGGCCCTCAATACTTCCTTGCCGCCCGAATTCGATCGCGGGGTGGTGACCACCGTCCATCAGGGCGATTGCCATGTGTCTGCCGCCCCCGATGTCACCTTTTCCACGGTGCTGGGATCATGCGTATCGGCCTGCGTTCGCGACCGGGTCGCCAATGTGGGGGGGATGAACCATTTCCTTCTCGCCGAACAGTCGGGATCGGCCAAGGACCGCTACGGCGCCTCGGCGCGCTATGGCGCCTTCGCCATGGAGCAATTGATCAACAAGGTGCTGAGCCAGGGCACCGGCAACAAGGCCAATCTGGAGATCAAGATCTTCGGCGGCGGCAAGATCAATTCGGTGCTGGACGATGTGGGCGCCAAGAATATCGAATTCGTGCGCCAGTTCCTGATCGATGAAGGCTATGTCTCGACCAGCGAGGACCTGGGCGGCACCTATGCGCGGCGCGTCCTGTTCAAGCCCCATTCGGGCCGCGCCTTCGTCAAGCGTCTCGACAGCGAAGTGGGCGCCAGTGTGGCTCGGGAAGAACTGGCCGTGGCCCGCCGCCGCGTCGTGGTGCCGACGGTCGTGGACGATATCGAATTGTTCTAGGCCGGCCATGCCCCGCGGCGGCGCGGGCGGAGCTGTGCACTCGGGGCCATAGATTACGAAAATCTTACCGGCGCAGGCCCGGTTATAGATTTGATTAACCATTGTACGGCTAGGACTTTTCCATGCCGGAGCGTCCTGCGACATCAGTTGATTCGATCCCTTACGGCCGCGCTTTCAAGCTGATGCTGGGCGCGGCGGGGCTCTGGCTGTTCGCCGGGCTGATTGCCCTGGGCCTGCTGCTGGGCCTTGGGCCGGGACCGCGCTGGTTCGCTGCGCTGGGCAGCCTTGCCGCACTGGCGCTCGCCTGGAGCCTGGCGGCGGGACATTTCATCGACCGGCGCGACGAAAGGCATATGGCGGCATTGGCGCAGGCGGCCGGACTTGCCGAGCGTCAGGGGGAGGCGCTCACTATCGCCGATATTGTGCGGCTTCTGGGCAAGAGGCTGGAGCGGGCGCATCATTTCCGCAGCGCCATCGGGCATCTCGATGGCCTGGTGATCGTGGCCGATGCCGAGGGCACCATCGTCGCCATCAGCGCCGGCGCCGAAAAGCTGGCGCCGGGCATCGGCGAGGGCAAGAATCTCGATGCCCTGTTCGGACCAGGTTATCTCGCCGCTGGCGGCGCGCCCCGGGCCGGGCTGGTCCTCGTGGGCGGCCGGCGGCTTGAACTGGTCCGGCACGACCTGCCCGCGGGCCGGCAAGTGCTGGAATTGCGGCCGGCTGGATATTTTCTGGGCGATGACGAATTCGACGCGCTGGCCGGGGCCATCGGCACCGGGCAATTCTCCTTCCGCTTCGAACAGGCGGCGGCGCAGGCCAATCCGGCGCTGGACCTGCTCAATGGCAGCCTTGAACGCATGGATGCGGGACTGGCCCAGTTCCGCACGATCCTGACCGGCCATGTGGATCGCGCCGCCGACCCCGACCTGCCCCTGGGCGAGGAAAGCCGGGACGTTCTCGACATGCTGACGGCCCTGCTGGATCAGCAGGACGAGGAGGCCGCGGCGCGGCGCGCCCTCGAAGCCAAGCTCGAAGCGGTCAAGAGCCTGCTCAGCCAGTTCGAAGCGCGGGCGATCGAACTGGAGGCGGCGGATGAGCGCGGCCGGCTGGCACGGGCCGCGGGGGCGGAACGGCTCTCCATGCTGGAACGGCGCCAGGCCGAACTGGGCCAGCGCGGACAGCAGGCTGCAACGCTTGCCGCCAGCCTCATGGCGACAGCGCAGCGGACGCAGGTTCTGGTCGAGCAGATCGATCGCATGACCCAAGAGATCGACAAGATGAGCGCGGGGATCGAGGACGTGTCTTTCCGCACCAATCTCTTGGCGCTGAACGCGGCGGTGGAAGCGGCGCGGGCCGGCGAAAAGGGCGCCGGCTTTGCCGTGGTCGCCGACGAGGTGCGCCAATTGGCGCAGGCCACCAATCGCTCGGCCAAGGATATCCGCATCATTGCCGACAAGGGGCGCAATCAGGCGCAGGCCGGGATCGGCGAAGCCGGAGAACTGCAAAAAATAACCCGCAGCCTCGAAGAGCATTTACGCAATCTAAGCAATGATGAGACCAGTATCGCGGCCGAAGGGGAAGCAGAGGCGGCGTTGACCAAGCCTTTTCCGTTTCCTGCAAGGGCGACCAATCGCGATGGTCAGAAGACCGTCCTGGACCGCCAAGCCGCCAGCTAGCCGGAAGAAACCGGCGCACAGGGGAACAGGCCTATGGAACAGGGGGAATTCACCCTCAGCGAGCGGGAATTCACGCGGATCAAGTCGAGAGTCTATTCGGTCGCCGGAATTTCGCTTTCGGACGCCAAGCGCACCCTGGTCGTATCGCGGCTCTCCAAGATCGTGCGTGCATTGGGCCTGCCGAGCTTCGACGCCTATGTGGATTATCTCGAGCGCAATGGCTCGGAAGATGACGGGCAGGAATTCGTCAATGCGCTCACCACCAATCTCACGCGGTTTTACCGCGAGGACCATCATTTCGAGCATCTGCGCGCCCATGTCGGTGGCCTGATGGCCGAAAGGCCGCGCGGCAGCCGCCTGCGCATCTGGTCGGCGGGATGCTCGACCGGACAGGAACCCTACACGATCGGGCTCGACCTGCTGGCGGCGTTTCCCGATCTCAAACGCTGGGATTTCAAAATCCTCGCCACCGATATCGACACCTCGGTGATCGCCAAGGCGGCGCGGGGCGTCTATCCCGAAAACGAACTGGCCGGGATCAGCCCCGAGCGGGCGCGGCTGTTCGAAAAGGCCGGTGACGGCTCGATCCGCATTCCCGCCGCAGCGCGGGATCTGGTCTCGTTCAAGCCGCTCAACCTCATCGGCGCCTGGCCGATGAAGGGGCCGTTCGACGCCATTTTCTGCCGCAACGTCGCTATCTATTTCGATAAGCCCACCCAGGGCGAAATGTTCGGGCGCTTCGCCAAGCTTCTGGCGCCAGAAGCCTTCCTTTATATCGGCCATTCGGAAAATCTGGGCTCGGGCGGGGAAGGTTTCCGGCTCGTGGGCAAGACTATCTATCAAAGCCGTGAAAAACTGAACAAGCGAGCTGCATGATGAGCATCAAGGTACTTGTCGTCGATGATTCGGCGCTGATCCGCGAGGTGCTGGGCCGCATGCTGGAGCGCGATGGCGATATCCAGGTGATCGGCACGGCGGTCGACCCCATCGATGCGCGCGAAAAGATCAAGCAGCTCAATCCCGACGTGGTGACGCTCGACATCGAAATGCCCAATATGAACGGGCTGGCCTTTCTCGAAAAACTGATGCGGCTGCGCCCCACCCCGGTGGTCATGGTCTCGACCCTGACCAAGAAGGGGGCCAGCGAAACGCTTCTGGCGCTCGAACTGGGCGCGGTGGATTTCGTAGCCAAGCCGAGCGCGGAATTCGCCGGCGGGCTGGATGCATTCGGCATCGGTCTGCGCGACAAGATCAGGGCCGCCGCCAAGTCCGACGTGCGGGGCCGTTCGGCGAGCCGGGTGGATAGTCCCAAGGTGGCCGTGCGCACAGCAGCGGCGCCGGAAGGCGCGCTGATCGCCATCGGCGCCTCGACGGGCGGGGTCGAGGCGATCCGGGCGGTGCTGTCGCAATTGCCCCAGGATTGTCCTCCCGTCGTCATCGCCCAGCATATGCCGGCCGGTTTCACCGGGCGGTTCGCGGCGCGGCTGGATGAATTGTGCGCACTCAAGGTCACCGAGGCCGAGGATCGCGCGCCGCTGCTTGCCGGTCACGCCTATGTGGCGCGGGGCGATCATCACTTGCGGGTGGAACGCAGTTCGGGCCAGCTCAAATGCCGGCTGGGCCAGGAGGGGCTGGAAAGCGGCCACCGGCCCAGCGTCGATGTGCTGTTCGAATCGGTGGCCAAGGTGGTGGGGCCAATGGCGGTGGGGGCGATCCTGACCGGCATGGGGCGCGACGGCGCGCGCGGGCTCAAGCTGATGCGCGAGGCCGGCGCCTACACATTGGGGCAGAACCAGGCATCGGCGCTGGTCTATGGCATGCCGCGCGTGGCATTCGAGGAAGGCGCGGTGGTCGAGCAGGCGCCTCTGGAGCAGATCGCGGCCAAGCTGGCCAATGCACTGGTGAAGCTGAAATCGGCCGCCTGAAGCCGCTCCGCCGGAACAATGCCACGGACCGGATTGAGAGATTTGTAACGCTTGGCCCATAGAATTTGAACCAAAGTAAGGGGCAGAACGGCCCCTGGCGCGTAGAGGTAAGAACAACCATGCCAAAAGCAAGCGCTGTCAGCGTCCTGATCGTTGACGACCAGCAGTCGATGCGCGGTATCGCCAAATACATTCTGACCCAATTGGGATTCAAGGATATCATCGAAGCCAAATCCGGGCGCGACGCGCTGGGCAAGCTTGAGAAATCCAATGTCGATCTGATCATTTCCGACTGGAACATGGACGATATTGACGGGCTGACCCTGCTCAAGGTCATCCGCAAGCATCCCCGCACCCAGGCCATGCCCTTCATCATGGCGACCGGGCGCTCCGACAAGGAACAGGTCAAGGAAGCCATTTCCTTCGGGGTCAATAATTACATCATCAAGCCGTTCGACGCGATGACGATGAAAAAGCGTATCGAGGCAGTGATCGGCGCGCTGACCTGAGCGCCATCCATCCACCGGTTTGCCAACGCCCCGTCCTCCAAGGTCGGGGCGTTCTGTTTTGGGGTGCTAGAGCATCGTGCAGGAAAGTGGAATCCGGTTTTCTGCAAAAACGATGCGATAACAAAAATGATAGAGCGGCACTATGCGTTCGATAGAACGCACGCCGCTCTAGGCTGCGCCGAGACGTTGCCCCCAATCTGCGGATTTGTCCGGAGCCGGACCTGCGGATTTACCCGTAATAAGTGATTAATCTCGCTACTGTATCGTTTGCATCCAGCCGATCAGAGGATGTGCCGGGCGCTTTTGCGCGTACAGGCAGGATGGTCGCTTGGGGGGGAAGGCTTGTCCATGAAACTGTTTCCGCATCTAAAAATCGCCCAGAAACTACCCCTGGCGCTGGTGGGTTCGGCGCTGCTGGTAAGCGCCGGCGTCGGCATTGCCAGCTATATGATCGGGCTGGGCACGGTGCAGGAACAGCGCGACCAGTCGATGCAGGCCTCGCTCAATACGGCAGTGGCGCTGGTCAGCGAGTATTACGGCAGCGCCGAGGTCGATCTCAGGCTCTTCGTGCAGCGCGCCGACACGGCGACGGCGATGAAGAACCTCACCCGGGCGCTGGACGAATTGCGCATGGGCCTGGGCGAAGGCGCGACGACGCAATTGCAGACCGCCTATGTCACCGAAAGTCCCAAGCCCGAGGACCGCGCCTCGGTGGACAGCAATATCAAGGGGGCCACCTATGACGCGCCGCATAAGCGGTTTCATCCCGGCTTCCGCACCCTGATGCAGGAGCGCCATTACGCGGACGTGCTGCTGATCAGCGCCGCGGGCGACGTGGTCTATTCGGTGGCCAAGAATATCGATTTTGCCAGCAATGTGGGCAGCGACGGGTCGGGACTGGGACAGGCTTTCGCTGCGGCGAAGGATCTCGCGGATGGCGAGGCGGCTTTTGTCGATTTTTCCCTTTATGGTCCCACGGGCTCGGCGCAGAGCTTCATGGCCATGCCGGTCTATGACAAGGCGGAAAATACCGGCGTCATGGTGCTCTCGATCGCGCCCGATGCGGTGAGCGCCCGTGTCTCGGGTCTCTCCGGCATGGGGCGGAGCGGGGAAGTGGTGGTGGTGGGCAGCGATGGATTGCTGCGCACTGAATCCCCCCGCACCGAGGAAGCCGACGTCCTGGCCAGCGTCCTGACCAGCGACGCCATTGCCAATGCCTTTGCCGGCATTTCCGGGGAAGGCGGCAGCAGCGATTATCGCGGCGCGCCCATGGTGGTGCGGGCCGCGCCGGTCAGCATCGGCGCCGTCACCTGGGCGGTGGCGGCGGTGCAGCCGGAGGAGGAAGCCTTCGCCGCCGTGGTGCAGATGCGGAACATGACGCTGGCCATTGGCGGGGGCCTGCTGACCATTGCCGCGCTGCTGGGCGCCTGGTTTGCCCGCTCGATCAGCCGCCCGATCACCCGGCTTACCGACAGCATGGAAGCGCTGGCCAATGGCGATCTGTCGGTGGCGGTGGATGGCGGGGCGCGGCATGACGAAATCGGCGCCATGGCGCGCAATGTGGAAGTGTTTCGCGAGAATGCGCTCAAGGTCAATGCCATGACCGAGGCGGAAGCGGCGCGGATCATCGCCAGCCAGGCCGAGCGCGCGGCGATGATGCAGGATCTGCAGCGCGCCTTTGGCGATGTGGTGGATGCGGCGGTGGCAGGAGATTTCTCGCGCCGCGTCACCGCCGAATTCCCCGATGACGAACTCAATGCGCTGGCGCGTTCGGTCAATGGTCTGGTGGAGACGGTGGACCGGGGGCTGGGAGAGACCGGGGCGGTGCTGTCGGCGCTGGCCAATACCGATCTCACCCAGCGCATGGACGGCGATTATCAGGGCGCTTTCGCCCGGCTCAAGGCCGATACCAATGCGGTGGCCGAAAAGCTCACCGATATCGTGGGGCAATTGCGCGATACGTCGCGCACCCTCAAGACCGCGACGGGCGAAATCCTTTCCGGCGCCAACGATCTGTCCGAGCGCACCACGAGACAAGCGGCGACGATCGAGGAAACCTCGGCGACGATGGAGCAATTGGCCTCGACGGTCATGGCCAATGCCGAACGGGCCAAGGAAGCCAGCACTGTGGCGAGCGGGGTGACCCATACGGCCGAAGAAGGCGGGCAGGTCATGGCCAATGCCAATGAGGCAATGGAGCGGATCACCCAATCCTCGGCGAAAATCTCCAACATTATCGGGCTGATCGACGACATCGCTTTCCAGACCAATCTTCTGGCGCTCAACGCCTCCGTGGAAGCGGCGCGGGCGGGAGAAGCGGGCAAGGGCTTTGCCGTGGTGGCGGTGGAAGTGCGGCGCCTGGCGCAGAGCGCGGCGCAGGCCTCGAGCGACGTCAAGGCGCTGATCGAGCAGAGCGCCACCGAGGTCAAGGGCGGTTCGCGCCTCGTGGCCGATGCGGCGGGCCGGCTCGAGCAGATCCTGTCCTCGGCCCGGGCGTCGAGCGAATTGATGAACGGGATCGCGCGCGAAAGCCAGGAACAGGCCGCTTCGATCGATGAGGTCAACAGCGCGGTGCGGACCATGGACGAGATGACCCAGCACAATGCCGCCCTGGTCGAGCAGATGAATGCCTCGATCGAGCAGACCGAGGCGCAGGCCAGCCAGCTCGACCGCATCGTCGATATTTTCGCCCTCGAGGAAAAAGCGGCGCCGGTGGCCCCGCCAATCCGTGCCACCGCTGTACCGGGCACGGCGGGGGCGCGCGGGCTTCAGACCCGGCTGGACAAAGTGGCCAAATCCTATCTCACCAAGGGCAATGCCGCGCTGGATGCGGATTGGAGCGAGTTCTGAACCGACAGGGAAGATGCCAAAAGACGCGGAAAGCGTGTAATCGCCGGAGCTAAAAAGCTCATGAAATCGATTGCATTATTTTCTGTATAACTTTCGGTAATGGTAATCTCCTAGCGTGTTTCCCAAAGGGTCAGCACGGCCGTCCGGCCTGAGACACGCTGCGGTCCGTACGGGGGAAAACAGATATGAAGTCCATCGCGCGCCTATTGGGCAATGTGCGTATGACCACGACCATCCTGGTTCTGGTCCTGGCATCGATCATCGGCTCCATCGCCGCTGTTTCGGCATCGATCTATGTGAACCTGCACGCACAGGCCATGCAGGACAGCCGTTTGCAGCAGGAAACCAATAAGGGCGTCGCCGCGACCATTCTGGAGCGGCGCATTTCCGGTTCGGTGCTGACCTGGGCCGAAGATGGCAGTATCGCAGCCTTCCAGAGCTGGGCCATTCCGCCCTTCTATGACAGCGAAGTGATCGACTCGGTGACCCGCGTCACCAAGCAGGATGCCGCCATCTATGTGCTGGCCACTGACAGCGGCAATCTGGTGGCCAAGACCACCAGCCTCAAGCGCGAAGACGACACCAGGGCGGTCGATGCCATCCTGCCGGCCGATAGCGCGGCGGTGATGCAGGTGCTGGCGGGCGAGCCCTATCTTGGACCGATCGACGTTGACGGGGCCAATTATTTCTCGGCCCTGCAGCCGATCAAGAAAACCAATGGCGACGTCATGGGCGCCATCTTCGTCGGTACGCCCATGGCCAATGTCGAAGCCGCCGCCAATGGCGTGCTCGGTCTGATCGCCATGGTGGGGGGCGGGGTGACCGTGGTGCTGGGCCTTCTGGGCTTTGTCGCATCCCGGTTCATCACCCGGCCCATCCCGCGCCTGGCGGGAGCGATGGACGCCATTGCCGAGGGCAATTACGAAGCCGATGTGCCCTATACCGAAATGGGCAACGAGGTCGGCGGCATGGCCCGCGCGGTGGAAGTGTTCCGCCAGAACGGGCTGCGGGTCAGCCAGATGACCGAGGCGGAAGCGGCCCGGATCGTTGCCGACGAGGAAAGCCGTCGGCAGATGATGCGCGAATTGCAGAATGCCTTTGGCGAGGTGGTGGACGCGGCCCTGGCCGGCGACTTCACCCGCCAGGTCCAGGCCGAATTCCCCGATCCTGAACTCAACAGCCTTGCGGGCAGCGTCAACAATCTGGTCGCCAATTTTAATCGCGGCGTCAGCGAGATCGGCGGGGTGCTGGGCGCCATGGCCGATACCGATTTCACCCGCCGCATGGAGGGCGAATATGAGGGCGCCTTTGCCCGGCTGCAATCGGACACCAATGCGGTAGCCGACAAGCTGGGCGAAGTGGTCGGCCAATTGCGCCACACATCGGGTTCGCTCAAGACGGCGACAGGAGAAATCCTGTCCGGCGCCAATGATCTGTCAGAGCGCACGACCAAGCAGGCGGCGACAATCGAGGAAACCTCGGCAGCCATGGAGCAACTGGCGGCCACCGTGCTCAAGAACGCCGAGCGGGCGCGCGACGCCAGCGCCAATGCCACCAAGGTCACCCGCACCGCCGAAGAGGGCGGCAAGGTGATGGACGCGGCCAATGAAGCCATGGACCGCATTACCCAGTCCTCGGCCAAGATTTCCAACATTATCGGACTGATCGACGATATCGCCTTCCAGACCAATCTGCTGGCGCTCAATGCCTCGGTGGAAGCAGCACGCGCAGGCGAGGCGGGCAAGGGCTTTGCCGTGGTGGCGGTGGAAGTGCGGCGGCTGGCGCAGAGCGCGGCGCAGGCTTCGAGCGAGGTCAAGGCGCTGATCGAGCAATCGAGCGGAGAAGTCACGACCGGCACCAAGCTGGTCGGCGATGCCGCCGGCAAGCTGGCGACGATGCTGGACGCGATCCGCGAGAACACCACGGCGCTCGAAGCCATTGCCCGTGACAGCGCCGAACAGGCCACCGCCATCGACGAGGTGACCTCGGCGGTGCGCACCATGGACGAGATGACCCAGCACAATGCCGCCCTGGTGGAAGAGACCAATGCGGCCATCGAGCAGACCGAGGCGCAGGCCTCCGAGCTTGACCGGATCGTCGATATCTTTACCGTCGATGGCATGGGACGGGCTTTGCCCGAGAGCGTGCAGGCCCAGCAGCAGGCCCTGCGGGCTGCCGCTCCCAGGCTGCGCAGCCAGGGCAATGCGGCGCTGGCGCAGGATTGGGACGAATTCTAAAATCCTGGTGCAGCTCAATTGCAGGACGGCCCGCTTCGGCGGGCCGTTTGTTTTTCAGGGCTAATACTCGGTTAATGCCCTTTCGTTAGGATTTCTGCCGAGTTTGAGTGCCCGAACCAAGGGGGGAGCGGGCGCCATCCGGGGATCCTGCACACATGTTCCGAGCCATCAAGCGTGTCCTGGGCAATATCAGGATGACGTCCGCGATCGCGGCGCTGGTGATCTATTCGATCCTGTTCTCGGTGGCGGTGGTTTCCGCAGCGATCTACTTCAATCTGAACGCGGCTTTGCGCGCCCAGATGGAAACGCAGCAGAGTTCCAATCTGAGGACTGCCGCGACGCTTCTCGCCAATAATTTGCCGGGCGCGGAGGTCGTCTGGGCCGAGGACGGGCAGATCGCCACGCTCACCACCTGGGCCATGCCGCGGCAATTCCTCAATCACGAACTCGTCGATTCCATTGCCCGGCTGACCGGGGAAAGCGCCGCCATTTTCGGCTGGGACGCTGAAAAGAGTGATTTCATCTATATGAGCGCCACGATGGCGGGAGATGATGGCGAGCGTCTGGTGGGCGCTACGTTGGGTCAGGGCAGCCTCGCCTATGCGGCGATGATGGCGGGTATCCCCTATTCCGGCGAAGCGGTGATCGCGGGCGCCCCTTATTACACGGCCTATCAGCCTATTCTCGACCAGAAAGGGACGGCGGTGGGTGTGCTCTATGTCGGCGTGGACAAGGTGGGCGTCGAAACGCTGATCAATGGCGTTCTGCTGCTGCTGGCCGGTGTGGGCGGGGGCGCGCTGCTGGTGCTGGGGGTGATCGGCCTGATGGTCTCGCGCGCGCTGACGGCGCCGGTGCCCCGGCTGGCGCAGACGATGAAGACCGTCGCCGAGGGCAATTACCAAACCGAAGTGCCCTATCTCGACCGCCGCAATGAAATGGGCGAGATGGCGCGGGCCGTGGAAGTGTTTCGTGAAAACGGGCTCAAGGTCAGTGCCATGAGCGAGGAGGAACGCGCCGCTTCCGAGCGCCGGCGCATCGAGCGCACCGATATGATGGTGGCCTTGCAGGCCGCTTTCGGCGAAGTGGTGGATGCCGCCATTGCCGGGGATTTCTCCAAGCGCGTGCATGCGCAGTTTCCCGACCGGGAGCTCAACAGCCTGGCCGGCAGCGTCAATGCGCTGGTCGAGACCGTGGATCGCGGGCTGAGCGAAACCGGCGAGGTTCTCGCAGCCATGGCCCAGGCGGACATGACCCGCCGCATGCGAGGGGATTATCGGGGCGCATTCGCCAAGCTGATGAGCGACACCAATGCGGTGGCCGAAAAGCTGAGCGAAGTGATCGGCCAGTTGCGCCATACTTCGGGCGCGCTGAAGACGGCGACCGGAGAAATCCTTTCCGGCGCCAACGATCTGTCCGAGCGCACCACCAAACAGGCGGCGACCATCGAGCAAACCTCGGCGGCCATGGAGCAATTGGCCGGCACCGTCGCCGACAATGCGCGCATGGCGGACGACGCCAATGCCAGCGCCAATGCGGTTTCGGCGGATGCGGCGCGCAGCGGCGCGGTCATGGACCAGGCCAATGAGGCGATGGAGCGGATTACCCAATCCTCGGCCAAAATCTCCAATATTATCGGGATGATCGACGACATCGCCTTCCAGACCAATTTGCTGGCGCTCAATGCCTCGGTGGAAGCGGCGCGGGCCGGTGACGCCGGCAAGGGGTTTGCCGTGGTGGCGGTGGAAGTGCGGCGCCTGGCGCAAAGCGCGGCCAGCGCCTCAGCGGAGGTCAAGGCGCTGATCGAAACCAGCGCCAGTGAGGTCAAGGCCGGGTCGAGCCTCGTCTCGAGCGCGGCGGGGCAATTGCGCACCATGTTGGGCGCGGTGAGCGAGAATGCCGGCTTGATGCAGGCCATCGCCAAGGCATCCAAGACGCAGGCGGCGGCGATCGGGGAGGTCAGCGTGGCGGTGCGCACGCTGGACGAGATGACCCAGCACAATGCGGCCCTGGTGGAAGAGACCAATGCCGCCATCGAACAGACCGAGGCGCAGGCCGCCGAGCTCGACCGTATCGTCGATGTGTTCACCATCGAGACGGGGGGCAAGGTGGTGGCACCAACCGCCCTGCCGCGACTGGAAACAGAAAAAATGCGTGGCGCCGCCCGATCTTATCTCGGTCAGGGCAATGCCGCGATCGCGATGGACTGGTCGGAATTCTAGCCGGTGCCTGCCGACAACCGGACTCTGGCAGTGGGGCAATTTTTGCCCCTTTCCCGCTGAATAAGAGCGTTTTTTTCCACTGTTTACTGCGCCTTAACCCTGTCGTGATGTGATCGCGACGGACGCAGAACGACATAGCAGTGGGCCGGTCTCTTGCCGGCGCCTATGAGGATGCGTCAATCCAGCTCGACTACCATCCGGCTCCCGCCGTCCTGATGGACGGACGGGGTCGCACGTAATCGGCACAGAAGAAGCGGAGCAGCCAGAATGGCGCGCTCCTGGGGGGCATGTGAGCAAATGAAGTTTAGCGATCTGTCAGTTCGGACGAAACTGGTGGCTGGGGCAGGGGTGCTGTTCCTGACCGCCATGGGAGGCATCATTGCCGGTGGCTTGAGCCTGATGTACGAGACAGCCGGCGTAGAGGCGGAAGCCCGCGCCCGAGCGTTGTTGGGTCAATATAGCCAGCTGGCCTCGGGGCAGATGGGCGGCATCATTTCGGCGACGCTCAGCGTGGCGGGCGCGGTGGAAGATGTGATCGCGCAGGAGCCGATCGACCGCGATCAGCTCGGACGAATGGTGACCGGCGCAATACGGGCCCAACCGGCCGTTATCGGCATGACGCTGGCCTTCAACACCAATGCGCTCGATGGCCGGGATGCCGGCTTTGTCGGACATCCCTATTCGGACGATAAAGGGCGGTTCGTGCCCTATTTTACCCGGGCCGATGGTGGGATCGCGGTCGAACCGCTGATCATGACGCCGGAAAACGGCACCGAGAGTTGGTATGACATGCCGATGCGCGAAGACCGCACGGTGCTGGTCCCCCCCTATAGCTATCCGCTCAACGGCACGACCACGCTGATGTCCAATGTGAGCGTGGTGGTTCACAAAGGCGGCAAGCCCGCCGGCATTCTCACCTCCGATCTCACCCTGGATGCGATCTCGGCGGTGATTTCGGCGCTCAAGCCGTTCGACGTCGGCTCGGTGATGCTGGTCAGCAATACCAATACCTGGATCGCCAATCCCGATGCCAGCCTGATCGGGCAGGAATTGCCGCAGGAAAGCGTCGCGGCGCTGCTTGATCCTTCACTGACCCATCAAGGCATGATCTATGCCGACCCGGCAGGCATCAATCAGTTCGTTCTTACCCTGCCGGTGAGCTTCAGCGGGGTCGCGGACGAGTGGCTCATGATCATGCAGGTGCCCGCTGACACCATCTATGCTGGTGTCGACGCCATGCGCGGCATGGTTCTGGTGGCCACCTTGGTGCTCCTGCCCATCCTGCTGGCGCTGGTCTGGTTCGGCGCAGGCTTCATCGCCAAGCCGATCCGGCGCATGACCGGCATCATGGGCGAACTGGCCGATGGCCGCTACGACCTCGAAGTGCCCTATCAGGCCGGAAAGGACGAAATCGGCTCCATGGCCCGCGCCGTGGAAGTCTTCCGAGACAATGGGCTCAAGATCAGCCAGATGACCGAAGCCGAGGCGGCGCGTATCATCGCCGACCAGCATGCCCGCCAGCAGATGATGCAGCAATTGCAGCGCGCGTTCGGCGATGTGGTCAATGCGGCAATGGCGGGGGACTTCTCCCACCGGGTGAACGCGGATTTCCCCGACGCGGAACTCAACAGCCTCGCCGCTTCGGTCAACGGACTGGTCGAGACCGTGGACCAGGGCGTGACCGAGACCGGGTCGGTTCTGGCGGCCCTGGCCGATATGGACCTGACGCAGCGCATGGAAGGTTCCTATGAAGGCGCCTTCGCCCAGCTCAAGCACCATACCAATACGGTGGCCGAGACGCTCGGCAATGTGGTTTCCGGCCTCAAGACCACCTCGCGCGCCCTCAAGACGGCAACGGGAGAAATCCTCTCGGGCGCCAACGACCTGTCCGAACGCACCACCAAGCAGGCGGCGACCATCGAGCAAACCTCGGCGGCCATGGAGCAATTGGCGTCAACCGTGATGGCCAATGCCGAGCGGGCCAAGGAAGCCAGCAATGTGGCCGGCGAGGCGACCCGAACTGCCGAGCAGGGAGGGCAGGTGATGATCGACGCTACCCATGCCATGGAGCGGATCACCCAATCCTCGGCGAAAATCTCCAATATTATCGGGCTGATCGACGACATCGCCTTCCAGACCAATCTGTTGGCGCTCAATGCCTCAGTGGAGGCGGCGCGGGCCGGGGAAGCGGGCAAGGGCTTTGCCGTGGTGGCGGTGGAAGTGCGGCGGCTGGCGCAGAGCGCCGCCAATGCATCGCTGGACGTCAAGGCGCTGATCGAGCAGAGCACGCATGAAGTGGCCGGCGGTACTCGCCTGGTCGGTGATGCAGCGGCCATGCTTACGGCCATGCTAGACGCTGCCAAGACCAATTCACGCCTGATGGACGGCATTGCCCATGACAGCCAGGAACAAGCCGGCGCCATCGAAGAAGTGACGGTCGCCGTGCGGCAGATGGACGAGATGACCCAGCACAACGCGGCGCTGGTGGAAGAAACCAATGCCGCCATCGAGCAGACCGAAGCACAGGCCTCCGAGCTTGACCGGATCGTGGACGTCTTCAGGACCGGCACGGATGTTCCGCCGTCGGTGGCAACGCCTCCGCGAGCGGCGCCAAAGGTCCAGCAGGCTGCCAAGGCCTATCTCACCGCCGGAAATGCGGCCCTGGTGGCCGATTGGAGTGAGTTCTAGTTCCGTAGACGATCCCATTGGGAGAAATAACTATACAGGCCGCCCGAATTTATTCGGGCGGTCTTTTTGTATTGGTATTTTTCACAATACAAAATTACTTATCGCTTGCATTTTCATGTTCGGATGTTTTGCTAGGTGAATTCCAACAAGTTGTTAAGCAAACAGGCGCAGTCTTCGTTAGATGTCGTCGATTTCCTTTTAATCTTGGTTGGAGATGTGCAGGTGGTTGACTTTCTTTTCGGGCGAAAAGCGGCTGGCAATCGTGATGCGGCCAAGTTAGCAGCGATCCTGCGCAGCCAGGCAGTGGCCGAATTCCAGCTGGATGGCACGATTATCGGGGCCAACGAGAATTTCCTTTCCACCATGGGCTATCAGCTCGAGGAAATCGTCGGCCGGCATCATTCGATGTTCTGCGAACCAGAGTTCGCTGCCAGCGCCGAATACAGGCAGTTCTGGGCCGACCTTGCCCATGGCGAGTTCCGTTCCGCGGCATATCGGCGTCTGGCCAAGGGAGGCAGGGAAGTCTGGATCCAGGCCAGCTACAATCCGGTCCTGGACATGAACGGCAAGCCGGTGCGGGTCATCAAGTTTGCCACCGATATCACCGCGCAGACTCAGCTGGCCGCTGACCATGCGGCCCAGATCGAGGCCATTTCCCGGGTTCAGGCGGTGATTTCCTTCAATCTCGACGGCACGATCATCGACGCCAATGAGAATTTTCTCACGACGCTGGGCTATCGGCTCGAGGACATTGCGGGCAAGCATCATTCGATGTTCTGCGATGGCAATTATGTCGGCTCCGCCGAATATCGCCAGTTCTGGGACCGCCTGCGGGCGGGAGAATATATCGCCGCCGAGTTCCACCGCGTCGGCAAGGGCGGGCGGGACGTGTGGATCCAGGCGTCCTATAATCCGATCTTCAGCGCTTCAGGCGCGGTGGTCAAAGTGGTCAAGTTCGCCACCGACATTACCGAGCGCAAGCGTGCCGAGGGCATTATCGATGAATTGACCGGCTCACTGGCGCGCATGGCGGAGGGCGATCTCGGCGGACGGATCGATGCAGTGTTCACCGGTCAATATGAGGCCCTGCGCGGCGCCTTCAATTCCTCGCTCGGGCAATTGCAGACAATCGTGGCGCAGCTGCGCAAGGCCTCGAGCGGCGTGCGCGTGGCGACCGCGGAAATCCTGTCCGGCGCCAATGATCTTTCCAGCCGCACCACACGGCAGGCCGCGACGATAGAGGAGACGTCCGCTTCGGTGGAGCAATTGTCCAGCACGGTGAGCGACAATGCCCGAAGGGCCGCGAGCGCCACTGAAAAGGCGCGGCAGGTGGCCCGGAGCGCCGCCGATGGCGGCGAGGTGATGGGAGCGGCCACCAGCGCCATGTCGGCGATCGAGGCGTCCTCGGCGAAAATCTCCAACATTATCGGGCTGATCGACGATATCGCCTTCCAGACCAATCTGCTGGCCCTCAACGCCTCGGTGGAAGCGGCGCGGGCCGGCGATGCGGGCAAGGGTTTTGCCGTTGTGGCGGTGGAAGTGCGGCGGCTGGCCCAGAGCGCCGCCAGCGCCTCGGCCGACGTCAAGGTGCTGATCGAGGCCAGCGCCGGAGAGGTCCGCTCTGGGGCACAATTGGTGGGCAAGGCGGCCGAAAAGCTCTCCGACATACTCGCCGGGGCAGAGGAAAGTGCGGGGCTGATCGACGCCATTGCCCGCGCCAATCAGGAG
This sequence comes from Devosia faecipullorum, assembly GCF_015158295.1. Taxonomy (GTDB): domain Bacteria; phylum Pseudomonadota; class Alphaproteobacteria; order Rhizobiales; family Devosiaceae; genus Devosia; species Devosia faecipullorum. Next base: position 417,330 of record NZ_JACDXV010000002.1, read on the forward strand.
CAGTCCGGCGCCCTTGCCGAAGTGTCGGTCGCCGTGCGGCAGATGGACGAAATGACCCAGCACAATGCCGCGCTGGTGGAAGAGACCAATGCTGCCATCGAGCAGACCGAAGCGCAGGCGGGCGAACTGGACCGGATCGTGGCCGTATTCAGGACCGATATTGAGACTCCGGCGCCGGCAGCGGAACGTCGGGCGGCCAAAGCGAGCGCACCGCGTGCCGCGCCGATGGGAGGCGGCTATGCCAGCCATGGCAATGCCGCGATTGCGGCCGATTGGAACGAGTTTTAGGGCCGGATATTTCCGGCCCATCCGGCAATGACATGGCGCCCAGGCAAGGACCCGTCGGGGCAGCCGCGCATGCGCTAGCGGCGGGTGCGGCGGGCCTGGAACAGCACGGCGCTGGCCAACAGCACGACGACGCCCAGACAAACCAAGGCGTTGTAGCCGGCCAGCGACAGGCCGAGGAAGCGGAATTGCACCACGTCGCAGCCGATGACCGGCTGGAGGTCATTGAGCGAATCGAGCGACAGGTTCAACCCCGCTCCAGTGCCCGAACAGGCGGTGGGGCCCGGCCAGAAACCCCATTCGACGCCGGAATGGAAAATGCCGAGCCAGGCGCCCCAGGCGAACAAGGCCGCGACAATGGCCATGGCGACATACCATACCGGCAGCGGCAGGCGGTTCCACAAGAGCAGGACCAGAGCCAGAAGCGGCAGGCCCCAATAATAGGGCAGGCGCTGTTCGAGGCAGAGCTCGCAAGGCTGCAATCCGCCCAGATATTGGCTGCCCAGCGCGCCCAGAATAGCGGCAAGGCCGAGCAGGAAGGCGGCGCATGCGGCGATTTTATCGAGCGGACTTGCTTTGGACATCTTGAGGACTCTGGGTGACGCTACGCTGAAAGCCCCAATAGACCGGGGATTGGACAAAATCCAGTTGGGAACGGGCTCGTGATCAACTCGAAGACGGGCGGATCCCCAGCGCCTCGCCAAGGGCGATGGCATTGGCAGGCGCGTGCAATTTGTCTTCATGAACGAAATAGGCAAAGACATCGCGCCCGCTCTCGCGCCAGGCGTCAATCGTTCTGGCCCAGTCGGCGATGTCCGCTTCCTCATAGGTTCCCGCATCGGGCCGCGCCGGACCTTGCAGGCGGCAATAGGCGAAATCGGCGGTCAGCGTCCGGGCAGGATTTGCAGCCGTATCGGAGATGACAAGGGCGACATTGTGCCGGCGCAGCAGCGCTTCGACTTCGGGATTGTCGAAACTGGCATGGCGCAGCTCGATGGCATGGCGGATCGCCGTGACGCCCCTGGCCTCAAGATAGGGCTCGGTCTTCAAAGTGTCGGCCTTGGCCGCGAGGTCACGATAGGAAGCGAGATCATGGGGCAAGACCGAGAGGAAATCGGCAAGAATTTCGGCGTCGTAGGCGAGGTTGGGCGGCAATTGCCAGATGAACGGGCCGAGCCTGTCGCCCAGCGCCAAGGGCCCGGAGGCAAAGAAATTGGCCAGTTCGCGCTCGCAATGACGCAGGCGCCTGATATGGGTGACCAATTGCGGGCCCTTGACCGAGAATTTGAAACCGTCGGGGGTTTCCGCGGCCCAGCGGGCAAAGCTCTCCGGTTTCTGATTGGCGCGGAAAGTGGCGTTGATCTCGATGCTGGTGAGGTGGCTCGCCGCATAGGCCAGTTCCTTTTTCTGCACCAGGCCGGGCGGGAAGAAGGTGCCGCGCCAGGGCGCATAGACCCATCCGGCCGTTCCGGTCCTCACCGTGCCGCTCTGTCCCATCCGTCGCACTCCCTGCGGTACGTCCACATGGCGCATGGTAATCTTTTTTTGCCGTATTTTCATGCATGGTGAATGAAATCTTGTCCGGGGTGCTCGTTTGCGTCGCATTGCCATCGTTTCCCTTGCTGCCGCCATGTTGACCGGCGCCAGTCCGGTCGCCGGCTGCGATGGGCTGCGCATGGCGCCGGGCGGCCTTGTAAGCGAAGTGGTGGATGGCGATACGGTGCTGCTCGAATCGGGGCTCGCCGTAAGGCTGATCGGCACGCAGGCGCCCAAGCTGGCGCTTGGCCGCGAGGGGCTGGCCGATTGGCCGCTGGCCGAAGCGGCGCGCGATGCGCTGCGGACGCTGGCTTTGGGCAAGAATGTGCAGCTCGGCTATGGCGGGGAAGAGCGGGACCGCTATGGCCGGGCGCTGGCGCATGTCTTCATCGAGGCCGACGAGGGTTCGATCTGGGCGCAGGGACAGATGATCGAGGCGGGGCTGGCGCGGGTCTATTCGTTTCCCGACAATCGTCGCTGCCTCGATCAACTTTTCGCAGGTGAGGCCCGGGCCCGCGCGGAGCGGCTTGGAATCTGGAGCGATCCCTATTACAGCGTGCGGGCGGCGGATCGCCCGGCAGACTTGCTCGACCGGGTTGGAGATTACGAATTGGTCGAGGGACGGGTGTTGCTCGCTGACAGAAGCGGCTCGCGCATCTATCTCAATTTCGGCCGGTTCTGGAAAGAAGACTTCACCGCCGTGATCGAAGCACCAGCGCTCCGCCTGTTCGAGCGCGACAGGCGCGATCCGTTGGAACTGGAAGGCGCGCTGGTGCGCATACGCGGCTGGGTCGATGAGCGGGATGGTCCGCGCATCGAGATTACCCATCCCGAGCAGATCGAGGTTGTGGCGAGGCCATGAAAGCGCTTCCGGGCAAAACTATGCTGCGCGTGACCCTGCTGGCGGTCAGCCTTGTGGCGCTGACGGCCTGCTCGTCGCTGACCGGCTCCAATATCAGCGTCGGGCGCACCGGCGACAATCCGGCGCCCAATGTGATGCCGGCGGGCGCCGATCCCGACGACGCGGTGGTGGGACGGCGCGAACATCCCCGGATCATCGCCGCCTATGGTGGGGTCTATGAGGACCGGCAGGCCGAAATCATGGTGGCCCGCATCGTCGGCAGGTTGCTGGCGGCGGCCAACCAGCCCAATGCGCAGTTCCAGGTGACCATTCTCGATACGTCGGAAGTCAATGCCTTCGCCCTGCCGGGGGGCTATATCTATGTGACGCGCGGCATTCTGGCGCTCGCCTCCGATACGAGCGAATTGGCGGCAGTGCTGTCTCATGAAATCGCCCATGTGACGCTGCGCCATGCGCGGGCCCGCACCGACAAGACGCGCAATACCCAGATCGTGGACCGGGTGATCACCGGCATTTTCGGCGGCGATACCTCCACCGACGCCACCGCCAACCGCACGCGGCAATCGCTCGCCGCCTTCAGCCAGAACCAGGAATTGGAGGCCGATCGCGAGGGCATCAAGTTTGCCGGCAAGGCGGGCTATGATTCCCAGGCGGCGGCGCGGTTCCTGGGCGTGATGAGCCGGTTCGCCGCCTTCTCCGCCGGCAAGAGCCAGGGCGATGACGGGTTTCTGTCCAGCCATCCCTCGACGCCCTCGCGCATCGAAACCGCGATGAATACGGCGCGCACCATGTTCGGCGCCGGTGAAGCCGGAGAAACCGACCGGGGAGGCTATCTCTCGGCCATTTCCGGCCTCACCTTCGGCGACAGCCCGGCCCAGGGCAGTATCGTGGGCCAGCAATTCATCCATTCGGCCTCCAAATTCACCTTCACGGTGCCGCGGGGCTACAGTCTGCAAAATTCGCAAAGCGCCGTGGTGGGCGTGGCCGGGGACGGGGAGGCCGTGCGCTTCGACAGCGCCGTGGTGCAGCCCAATATGGCGCTGACCGATTATCTGCGCTCGGGCTGGATCGCCGGGCTCAAGGCCGACAGCGTCGTCGCCCACACCTATAACGGCATCGAGATGGCGTCGGGCCTGGCCCAGACCGATCAATGGTTCTTCCGCGTCGCGGTGATGCGCCTCGATGGCGATGTCTACCGGTTCATTTTCGCCGCCAAGGCGGACAATCCCCAATTCAAGCAGGGCGCCGAGGCCACGATCCAGAGTTTCCGGCGCACCCAGGCAGCCGATCTCAACCAGATCCGCCCGCTTTCGATCCGGCTGGTCACGGCGCGGGCCGGCGACAGCGCCGATGGTCTGGCGCGGCAGATGGCCAATATTCCGGGTGGGCGCGACCTGTTCTACATTCTCAATAATCTGCTGCCGGGCGACAGGGTGACGGCGGGGCAGCGCTATAAGGTCGTCGCCCAGCGCTGAGCCAGGCCAAACAGCGACGAGCGGGCCTCAGAGCAGGTCGCAGAGCGCGGCGATCAGCGGTTCATCGGCGGGCGGCATCGGATAGTCGCGCAAGGCCTGTGGCCGCACCCATTTGAGGGCCTGATGTTCCCCGGCCAGCGGCGTGCCCTGCCATTTGCGGCAGACATAGAGCGGCATCAGAAGATGCATGTGCTCGTAGGAATGGCTGGCAAAGGATAAGGGCGCCAGACACGCTTCCCTGGTCTCGATGGACAATTCCTCGCGCAATTCGCGGATCAGGGCGGCTTCGGGTGTTTCGCCCGGCTCCAGCTTGCCACCGGGAAATTCCCAGAGCCCGCCCATATGCTTGTCCTGAGGACGCTGGGCGATGAGCACCCGCCGGTCCGCGTCCACCAGGGCGCAGGCCACGACGAGCAGGATCGGTTTTTCGGTCATCGTGCGTCCTTGGGGATGCGATAGGAATAATCGTATTGATGAACATAGCCGAGGCGAGCATAGAGCGACTTGGCGGCGGCGTTGTCGGCCTGCACGTTGAGCGCCGCGATCCGGGCTCCCTGCGCATGAGCCCAGGCAAGGCCGGAGCGCATCATCGCCGCGCCCAGGCCCTGGCGGCGGCGTCTTGTGTCAGTGACGACATTGCCGGCGATGACGATGCCGTCGGCGATGGCCATGAGCCCGGAGGCCACGACCGCGCCGTCGCGAAAGATCAGCACTCCGGCCGCAGGAACCGCTATGACCCTGAGCAGGCGCGAGAAGCGGTCGGCAATATCGTCGCTATAATGCTGCAAACGCTGCTGGGCGGCGAGAAAGACGGGATCGAGCGGGTCGGTGATCCGGCCCTCGGCTTCGCCTTCGTGGGCGTGGAGCGGCATGGCGTAGAGATGGCTCGCATCGATGCCGATCCAGCCCTGGGCGTCGAGGCAGGAGGACAAGGCCGAACTTTGCAGTGGGGTGGTGCGGATGACGGGGGCAATGCCGCGTTCGACATACCAGGCCTTGCCGGCGGCCAGACGTTCGGCGGCATTGTCATTGTCCGCAGGGTCGAAGCATTGCAGCGAATTGGCTCTTTTGGTGTAGCCATTGGCGGCGCGGCGCAGCCAGGCGCCGTCCCAATCGAGCTCGATGGCGGGCCAGGCTTTCAAGCCGGCCCGTTCGAAGGCTGCGCAATCGGGGAGGGCCATCCTCAAATCCTTCCGGCCTTTAGGCGCTGTACCCATCCTCGTCACCCAAGGGCGGGCTGGCCCATGCGAGGGATCTTTGCATTGGATTGCCCGGACAAGCCGGGCAATGACGATGGAACGAAGACGTCCAGCCAGCGAGGCTCCCGTGACAGGCGGAACGATCTAGCTCCGGTAGTCGCCATTGATAGTGATGTAGCCATGGGTGAGGTCGCAGGTATAGACCGTCGCCTTGCCGTCCCCCAGGCCGAGGCTGACGGTCAGATCGAGGTCTTCGCCCTTCATATAGGCGCTGGTGGCGGCCTCGTCATAGAAGGCGGCGCGCTCGCCGTCGCGGGCCACGGTGAGATCGCCGAAGCGAATGGCAAGACGGTCGCGGTCGGCGGGTTCGCCGGCCTTGCCGACGGCCATGACCACGCGGCCCCAATTGGCGTCCTCACCGGCAATGGCGGTCTTGACCAGCGGGGAATCGGCAATGGCCTTGGCGATGCGGAAGGCGCTCTCGTCCGAGACGGCGCCCTCGACATGGACGGAAACCTGCTTGGTAGCCCCCTCGCCGTCGCGCACCACATGGATGGCCAGTTCGAACAGGACATCCGACAGCGCCTGGCCGAAAATTTCGGCGCGGGGATCATCGAGGCTCAGAATGGGTTCGACCGGCGCCTTGCCCGTGGCGAAGGCCAGAAGGGTGTCGGAGGTGGAGGTGTCGCTATCGACGGTGATGGAATTGAAGCTGGTCTGGTTGTGACGGGCCAGCAGAGTCTGTAGCGCCGAAGCTGCGATGGGCATGTCGGTGACGACGAAGGACAGCATGGTGGCCATGTCCGGCGCAATCATGCCCGAGCCTTTGGCGATGCCATTGATGCTGATTTCGACCCCGTCGATCTCCAGCACGGCGCCGGAGAGCTTGGGATAGGTGTCGGTGGTCATGATCGCTTTGGCCGGCTCGATCCAGGGCGTGTCGGCCATGCGGGTGGCAGTCTCGTCGAGCACGCCGGAGAATTTTGAGGCATCGAGCGGTTCGCCGATGACGCCGGTCGAGGCGAGGAAAATCTCCTCGATCCGGCAGCCCAAGGCACCGGCGGCGATTTCGGCGGTCTGGCGGACGCTGTCGCGGCCCTTGAGGCCGGTAAAGGCATTGGCATTGCCCGAATTGACGACGAGGCCGCGCGCCTTGCCGCCGGCCAGGTTGGCGCGGCACCAATCGACGGCGGCCGAGGAGCATTTCGAGCGGGTGAGGACGCCGGCGACGACCGTGCCTTCATCGAAGGCCATCAGCAGGACGTCGGTGCGGTTCTTGTACTTGATCCCGGCTTCGGCGGTGGCAAAGCGCACCCCTGCAATGGCCGGCAGGTCAGGATAGGTCTTGGGAGCGAGGGGCGAAACCGGATGGGCGGCCATTGGGGAAACCTTTTAGGGCAAATCTCGCCTTGATGTGCCTCAAAGGTGCGCCAGGTGCAAGAAGGGCGGCCCCGGGGCCGCCCTTTTTCATCATCGCATTCAGGCGAAGGCGCCGTGGCAATGCTTGAACTTCTTGCCCGAGCCGCAGGGGCAGGGGGCATTGCGCGAGACGCCCTGGAGGAGTTTCGGATCGATGGGCGGCAGGCCGTCGCGGCTGGCGACATCGTCGCCCAGCGCATCGTTCTCGCCGGTGGTCGGATCGATATGGGTGGAGGTCAGCCGGCTCAGGTCCGGAGCCGGCGGCGGCTCGGGTTGGCGGATCTGAATCTCGATATGGCTGAGCTGGGTGGTCACCAATTCGCGCAGATTGCCCAGCATGGCCTGGAACAGCTCATAGGCTTCCTGCTTGTATTCGTTGAGCGGGTCGCGCTGGGCGATGCCGCGCCAGCCGACGACCTTGGAGAGGTGGTCGAGCATGACCAGATGCTCGCGCCACAGCCCGTCCACCGATTGCAGCAGGATGGACTTTTCCACCTGACGCATGATGTTGGCCGAGTATTTTTCTTCCTTGGACGCGATCAGAGTATCGGAGGCCGCGCGCAGGCGCTCCTCGATGGTCTCGACGTCGATGCCTTCCTCGGCGGCCCATTGAGCGGCGGGGATGTCGATATTGAGATAGGTCTTGGCGGCGGTTTCGAGCTGCTCGACATTCCACTGCTCGGGATAGGAGCGCGGCGGGATGGCGCGGGAGATCACGTTCTCGACCACGCCATGGCGCATCTCGGTAATGGTCTCGCTGACATCGTCTTCATCCATGAATTCGAGACGCTGTTCGAAGATCACCTTGCGCTGATCGTTCATCACGTCGTCATATTTGAGGATGTTCTTGCGGATGTCGAAATTGCGCGCCTCGACCTTGCCCTGGGCACGTTCAATGGCCTTGGTCACCCAGGGATGGGTGATGCTCTCGCCCTGTTCCAGCCCCAGCTTGCCGAGCATGGAATCCATGCTCTCGATGGGGAAGATGCGCATCAGGTCGTCCTGAAGCGAGAGGAAGAACTTGGAATGGCCGGGGTCGCCCTGGCGACCGGAGCGACCGCGCAACTGGTTGTCGATGCGGCGGGATTCGTGACGCTCGGTACCGATGACCATGAGGCCGCCTGCTGCCAGGGCCTTCTGCTTGTCGTCGGCGATCGTGGCCTTGATCTCGGCGATCTTCTGCTCGCGCGCCTCGCCCTCGAGGCCCTCGGCCTCCTTCTGGATGCGCATTTCGAGATTGCCGCCGAGCTGGATGTCGGTGCCGCGACCGGCCATGTTGGTGGCGATGGTGATGGCGCCGGGCAGGCCGGCATCGGCGACGATGAAGGCTTCCTGCTCGTGGTGGCGGGCATTGAGCACGTTCATCTGCCCGACATTCTTCTTACGGAGGATGTCGGCGAGCATTTCGCTCTTTTCAATCGAGGTCGTGCCCACCAGAACCGGCTGGCCGCGTTCCTGGCATTGCTTGATCAGGTCGGCGATGGCGTCGAACTTCTCCTCCGCCGTGCGGTAGATGGCGTCGTCTTCGTCGATCCGCTGCACCGGCAGGTTGGTCGGCACGGTGGTGACGCCCAGCCCATAGATGTCGGCAAATTCTTCGGCCTCGGTCTCGGCGGTGCCGGTCATGCCGGCGAGCTTCTTGTAGAGGCGGAAATAATTCTGGAAGGTGATCGAGGCCAGCGTCTGGTTCTCGGCCTGGATCTTGACGTGTTCCTTGGCTTCGAGCGCCTGGTGCAGGCCTTCCGAATAGCGGCGGCCCGGCATCATGCGGCCGGAGAATTCGTCGATGATGACCACTTCGCCGCCTTCCGCATTCTGGCGGACGATATAATCCTTGTCCTTGCGGAACAGCTTGTGGGCGCGCAGCGCCGAATTGGCATGGTGCACGAGGATGACGTTTTCCACGTCATACATGGAGCCGGACTTGAGCAGCCCGGCTTCCGCCAGCGCGGCTTCGAGCTTTTCCACGCCCTGGTCGGTAAAGGTGGCCGAGCGGTGCTTTTCCTCGATCTCGAAATCGCCCTCGCCGATCAGCGGCATCAGCCCGTCGATCTTGATATAGAGGTCGGAGCGGTCCTCGGCGGGGCCGGAAATGATCAGCGGCGTGCGCGCTTCGTCGATGAGAATGGAGTCCACTTCGTCGACGATGGCGAATTCATGACCCCGCTGCACCATCTGGGCGCGGGTATATTTCATATTGTCGCGCAGATAGTCGAAGCCGAGCTCGTTATTGGTGCCATAGGTGATGTCGCAAGCATAGGCGGCCTTGCGGTCGGCATCGTTGATGCCGGGCACGATGACGCCCGTGGTCAGGCCGAGAAAACCGTAAATCTGGCCCATCCAGGCGGCGTCGCGCCTGACGAGGTAGTCGTTGACGGTCACCAGATGCGCGCCCTTGCCGGTCAGCGCATTGAGATACATGGGCAGGGTCGCGACCAGCGTCTTGCCTTCGCCGGTGCGCATTTCGGCGATGGAACGGTCGTTCATGACCATGCCGCCGATCAATTGGGTATCGAAATGGCGCATGCCCAGCACGCGCTTGCTGGCTTCGCGCACGGTGGCGAAGGCAGGAACGATGAGATCGTCGAGCTTCTTGCCGTTTTCCAGCATCGTCTTGAATTCGGCGGTGCGCGCCTTGAGCGCGTCGTCGCCGAGCTTGGCCAGTTCGGGCTCGAGCGCGTTGATCGCCGCCACCTTGCCCTGATACTGCTTGACCTGCCTGTCGGACGGTGACCCGAAAATTTTTCGGGCAAGCGCAGCTAGTGGCATGTTTGCGGTCCTTCTTGTGTCGGCGGCGGGGCGGTGGATCGGGCGGCGCGTCGTCACATGGGCGCGTCTGCCAGCCCATTCCGCCTCGTCACAACTGGGGAATCCCTAACGGTCCCGAATGTGTTCGTGTTGCATTCCCGCTGCGCGTCGCTCGGGCGCGGCAACAGGCCATGCTCTGGAAAAGCGGGTGAGATGTAAGAGTGGGGTCCACTCTTGTCAACGTATGCGAATTCCGCCACATCACTGCCTGTCTCATGGTTTCCGGGCTTAACAGGCAGGCGTGAAGACGAGGTAAGCGTTCCGGTCCTCGGCACAATTTGGCCTTTCTGGCATGCGGGCGGGACGGGACAGACCGATTGACCGTGCCGGCGCGTCTCGCCCGGCCAAGGAGAAATGTGACGCCATGCGGAAATCCAGCCTGCGCCTGATGCGCGCCGTCAGCCTTGTTGCGCTTCTGGCCTCGGTGCCGGCCGCCAGCGCCCTGGCCCAGGGCGAGGCTATTGCCAATGCCAATGCAGTGGTGGCCAGCGTGGGTGACGAGACCATTACCGAGGCAGACCTTGCCTTTGCCGCCGAAGACATGGCGCAGGACCTGGCGCAGATGCCGCCGGAGGAGCGCCGGGCGTTCCTCGTGCGCATCCTCATCGACATGAAGGTCATGTCCAAGGCGGCGCGCGAAGCGGGCATGGACCAGACCGAGATTTTTGCCCAGAGGCAGAAATATCTCGAGGAGCGGGCGCTGCGCCGGGCCTATTTCAACGAAGCCATTGCCGGGGCCGTGACCGAAGAGGCCGCCCGCGCCGAATATGACGCTTTCGTCCAGCAATTCGCGCCGCAAGACGAAATTCGCGCCAGCCATATCCTGGTGGAGGACGAAGCCAAGGCCAATGAACTCAAGGCCCAGCTCGATAGCGGTGCCGATTTTGCCGAGTTGGCGCGGGAAAACTCCATCGATCCGGGCGCGGCCAATGGCGGCGATCTCGGCTTTTTTGGCCGCGGCATGATGGTGCAGCCCTTCGAGACGGCGGCCTTCGGGCTGGCCAATGCGGGTGACGTGTCGGCACCGGTGCAGTCCCAGTTCGGCTGGCACATCATCAAGCTGGCCGAAAAGCGGCAATCCGCCCCGCCCAGCTTCGAGCAGGTGGCACCCCAGATCCAGAACCAGTTGCTGATGCGCTCCTTCAGCGAAAAGGTCGAGGAATTGATGGATGGCGTCGAGATCGTGATCGAAGATCCCGAGCTCAAGGCCCGGTTCGACGCGCAGGAGGCCGAGGAGGCCGGCGCGCTGGCTGAGTAGAATCAGCAGGTGACGCGGATTTCGGCATAACCGGTCAGACCCTCGTCACCACCGGAGGTTACGCCTATGGTGCAGGAGGGGCTGCCCGGCAGCACGATGGACCCGCCCGAGGCGATCGTCGTGCCGTCTGCCAGCACGATATAGCCATTGGTGACCTGTGCCACATTAATTATCGATGATTGCCCGCAGATCGGGTAGCTGTCGCCTTCGGCGACGAGGATGCGCATGCCCGAGGGCAGGCAGTCTTCGTTGCCGGCGGTGGCCGGCGCTGCCGGATCGGGGGCAAGGGCAGCCGCAGCGGGCGGCACAATGCTCTGTCCCCGCTCGAGAATGGCGAGGCGATTGGCCAATTCCGCCAAAGCCTCGCCCTCGGCCCGGGCGGGGACATTATTGCCTGCGCCGCGGGCATAAAGATCGAGACTGACGCGGAGCTGGGCGATTTCGGAGGCGAGGCGGCGGGCTTCCACCTGCCCCGCTTCATGCAGCCAGGCCGCAGTCGCCAGGCCGGAAAGGCCCGCAATGAGGCCCATTGCGCCAAGGATCAGCGCGAAGACGGACAGGCGGGACGCTTTTGCCGGCGTCGCAAGATTGCGGGCATTGTCCGACAGGGGGCGCATTTCGGGTATCAGCGTGATCCCGGCGCCGTCCGATAGGCGCTGCTGTTCTGGCTGGTCCACACGCTCTCTCCGATTGCCGCCTGGTGCGGCCTTCCCACCAAAGTGGGGCCGAACTTTGGCTCCAAGCCTATGCCATAAGACAGGCCACGCCCCGAAGCGCGAGCCGCTCAAGTGTCTTGCTTGCGCGGCGGATTTTCCGAAAACCGTGAATGCGCGTTTCGGCCCGAGGTCTTAGGGGCGCGCATTGGCCGGGGTGGGCAGGCTCGCCGGTTTTCCGGAAATGACCGGCTTGATATTGGGATCCTGGCCGGGATTGCCGCCGAACATGCCGCCGATACCACCGAAGAAACCGCTGACCGCCTCGCTGCGCTGCTTGAGCGCCGCGTCCTCGGCCGCCTTGCGGTCGGTTGCTTTCTGCGCCGCCTCCGATTGGCTGGCCAGCGTCGCATTGTCGGCCTGCTGCTTGGCGGTGAGGGCGGCATTGGCGATGACCGGGGGGCAGGGGCCAAGTGCATTGAGCGGGCCCGAGGAGGCCGGATTGAAGATATAGCGGCCCTCGCAGACGTCCCAGGCCGGCGGGGTCTTGGTCAGCTCGAACAGATCGTAGCCCGTTTTGATGTTCTTCCAGAAATCCATGTGGGGGCTGGAGGAATGACGGGCCAGGTTGGCCGTGGTCATGCGGAAGGGGAAGATTTGCAGCTGGAAGCTGGTATTGCCGCCCTTGAAGCTGTCGCGGGCCAGGGCATAAATCTCGGCCACGCCCTGATCGGTCATGGCATAGCAGCCGCTGGAAGAACAATCGCCATGCACCATCAGATTGGAGCCGGTGCGGCCATGGGCGCGGTCGAACTTGTTGGGAAAGCCGGTATTGAAGGCTAGGTAATAATTGGATTTGGGGTGCAACAGGCCGGGCGTGATCGTCGAGAAGCCCTCGGGGCTCTGGCGGTCGCCTTCCTTGAATTTGGGGCCCAGCTCGCCGGAAAAGGCGCAGATCTCGTATGCCTTGAAAAGCTTGTACGTGCCCGAAGCAGTGCGCTTCCACACTTCCAGAACTGCTTCTTCCTTGAAGATGCGCACCAGCATGGCTTCATTGGCTGATGAGCCCATATTGCGCAGGCCCTGCACCACCGCGCCAGAAAGCGGCTGATTGTGGCGATTATCGCCGGCCTTGACGAAGCTGGAGCAGGCGGCAAGACCCACGGTCAGCCAGCAGAGGATCACGAAAGCGCCGAGGCGGTGGAAGAGGGAAGCGGACACGAGGATGAGACCCGGATAGCTAGCATTGCCCCGTTCGGGGTTTGGTTTACGCAACATGACCCAAGGCGGTGAATGAAGCCTTTACCGAAGGCAAATGCCAGAAGGATAGGCGGGCTGCTCACGCCGATGTGTGTGCATAGGGGCCAGAAAAAACGCCGCCTCCGGAGGGAAGCGGCGTTTTTCCTGGCCAATGGTCCGAAAATCAGAGGCTGGTGCCGATGGCGAGGAATTTTTCCCGGCGGTGCTCGCGCGTTTCCAGGCGCGACCGGCCATCGAAATCCTTGAGGAAGGTGTCGATGGCGGCGCGAGTGGCATCCATGATCACGCCGTGATGGCGATGGGCGCCGCCGGCAGGCTCGGGAATGATGGCGTCGATGACGCCGAAGCCGAGCAAGTCCTGGGCGGTGATCTTCTGGGCCGTGGCCATGTCCTGGGCGCGGCCGGCATCGCGGAACAGGATCGAGGCGCCGGCTTCGGGCGAGATCACCGAATAGATGGAATTTTCCAGCATCAGCACGCGATTGGCGGTGGCAATGGCGATGGCGCCACCGGACCCGCCTTCGCCAATGACGATGGCGAGATTGGGCACACCCAGTTCCAGTCCCTTTTCGGTGGACCGGGCAATGGCCTCGGCCTGTCCGCGTTCCTCGGCGCCGATGCCGGGATAGGCGCCGGCTGTATCGACGAAGGAGAGGACCGGCAGGGAGAAGCGGTCGGCCATGTCCATGACCCGGACTGCCTTGCGATAGCCCTCGGGATTGGCCATGCCGAAATTATGCTTGAGCCTGGTCTCGGTGGAATTGCCCTTTTCCTGGCCCAGAATGGCAACGGGAATGCCGTTAAAGCGGCCGAAGCCGGCCTGCAGGGCAGCGTCCTCGCCATATTTGCGGTCACCAGCCAGCGGCTGCCATTCGGTGATGAGCGAGCGCACGTAGTCGGAGAAATGCGGGCGCTGCGGATGGCGCGCCACCTGGGTCTTCTGCCAGGGGGTGAGCTTGCGGTAGATTTCCACCAAAGCTTCGTCGGCGCGCGCGGAAAGCCGGTTCACTTCCTCGTCGATGGACACGGCCTGGTCAGCGGCCGCCAGCGACTTGAGTTCGACAATCTTGGCCTCAAGATCGGCAACCGGCTTTTCAAAATCGAGATAAGACTGCATCCCACCGCCCGTAAGGGTCTGAATTATGACGCGCAAGCGCGTGCGCTGCTGTTGCGCTCTAAAGTGGCCGGAAAGTGGCGAGGCTGCAATCGCAAGTCAAGGTTATGCGGCGAAATGGTTGGCGATTGATGGGGACGACGCTGATGCGACAGGTATCCCGCGCTTGGCCGAACCGTCAGCCGCCGGCCAGCGGATGGTGGCTTTCCACCAGATTGCGCAATTTCTCGTCCAGCACGTGGGTATAAATCTGCGTGGTGGAAATATCGGCATGACCGAGCAGCATCTGCACGACGCGCAGGTCGGCGCCGCCGGCGAGAAGGTGGCTTGCAAAGGCGTGGCGCAAAACGTGCGGAGCCACGCGGGACGCGGAAATGCCGACTTGCCCAGCCAGGGTTTTGAGGTCGCGGGCAAAGACCTGCCGGGACAAATAGCCCTCCTCGCCCTTGGCCGGGAACAGGAAGGGGCCGGGCGGCAGGGTCTTGATCCATAGTCGTACCGCGTCGCGGGCGCGGTCGTTCATCGGCACTATGCGTTCCTTGCCGCCCTTGCCCTTGACGGTAAGGAGGGCGGCGTCGCGCATCACCGCAGCACGGCGCAGGCTGACCATCTCGGAGACGCGCAGGCCCGTGGCATAGAGCATTTCGAGCAGCACATAGAGCCGCTGTGCCGAAAGCTGCTTCTGCGGGCTGGCGGGGGCATTGGCTTGTTCCTCTGCCAGGGCCAGCAGGCGATCAACTTCGGCGACGGAGAGGATTTTGGGCAGTGCCCGGCGCGATCTGGGGCTGGCAACGATCCGAGTCGGGTCATCGCCGCGCATGCCATCGGCGCAGAGGAATTTGTGGAACTGGCGGATAGCCGAAAGGCGGCGGGCCGAGGAGGAGGCGGAGAGACCCTGTTCCTTGAGATCGTCGAGCCAGGCGGTGACGGTTTCACGGGGGCATGTGAGCAGCGTCTGCTTCTGCGCGGCGACGAAGGCGGTGTAATCGGCAAGGTCGCGCCGATAGGCCTCGATCGTATTGGCCGCCGCGCCGCGTTCGGCGCTCATCATTTCGAGAAAGGCCGAGACCTGATGGGCGCCGCTCATTCCTCTGTCGCCGGAGCCGAGGTGACATTGGGCTGCGGCAATATCGTGCCGCCGCCACCCGGCGCGCCGGTTTCGCCCAACAGATCCCTTGTGGGGATGCGCTGGGTGACCTCCTTGGGCCTGACCTCGACAAAGGTCACGAGCGCGAACATGCCGGCATAGGCAAGACCGGCAAGAAACAGCAGGGTGATGAGCAAGCGAAAGAGGGTGGGCATGATCGTCCTGAGCGCCGCGTTGGGGTAAAGTCTCGAGGCAAAAGGTTGCCATCGGGTTCCCGCCGGTGAATTTGGTGGAAATGGGGGAGGCGATCAAGCCTTGGGGGCTGCGCGCTTGACAGGGCCGGTCCGGCCCGCTTGATAGCGGCGATGATCAGGGGGCGCGGCAAGTGAGCAGGACGGACGGCGGATCACGGCAGGGCCGGGCCCGGGCATTGGCCAGCAAACTGGCGGAAAAACCGCTGGTTCTGGTCGGCATGATGGGCGCGGGCAAGACCACGGTCGGCCGGCGGATTGCCAGCCGGCTGGGGCGGCAATTCGTCGACAGCGACGAGGAAATCGAGCGCGCGGCGCAGATGAGCATTCCCGAAATCTTCGAGCAGCGCGGCGAGGCCGAGTTTCGCGCCGGTGAAATGCGGGTGATTGCCCGATTGCTCAAGGAAAAGGATCTGGTGCTGGCGACCGGCGGCGGCGCCTTTGTCAGCCCCGAGACACGGAGCCTGGTCAAGGCCGAGGCGGTGTCGGTTTGGCTCAAGGCGGATCTCGACGTCCTGTTCGAGCGGGTGTCGCGGCGCTCCAACCGGCCGCTGCTCAAGACTGCCGATCCGAAGGCCACGCTCGAAAAATTGATCGCTGACCGCTATCACATCTATGCCGAGGCGGATGTGACCGTGGTGAGCCGCGACGTGCCGCAGGACAATGTGGCCAGCGACGTGGTCAATGCCGTGCTCCACTATCTCAAAAACAACCAGGACAAATCATGATCCAGATCGATCACAAGGTTCATGTCGCCCTGGACAGCCGAGCCTATGACATTCTGATCGGGCCAAGCCTGCTCGATGCGGCCGGTGCGATCCTCAAGGAGCGTTTTCCGGGCCGGAGCTACGGCATCGTCACCGATGAGAATGTCGCCAAGGCGCAATTGCCGCGGCTGGCGGCGTCGCTCGCTTCAGCGGGCCTGCAATTTGAAGTCATCATGGTGCCGGCCGGCGAAGCCAGCAAGAATTACGCCGTGCTGGAACAGGTCGTGGAAGGGCTCCTTGCCGCGCGGCTGGAGCGCGGCGACATGGTCATCGCGCTGGGCGGCGGGGTGATCGGCGATCTGGCCGGCTTTGCCGCCTCGATCACACGACGGGGCATGGATTTCGTGCAGATGCCCACCTCGCTGCTGGCGCAGGTGGATTCCTCGGTGGGCGGCAAGACCGGGATCAATTCCCCGCATGGCAAAAATCTCGTCGGCGCCTTTCACCAGCCCCGGCTGGTACTGGCCGACCTCTCGGCGCTCGACAGCCTGGACCGCCGGCAATTCGCCGCTGGCTATGCCGAAGTGGCCAAATATGGCCTGATCGACGACCCGGACTTCTTCGACTGGCTCGATGCCAATCTCGATGACATCCTTGCCGGGGGACCGGCGCGGGGAGAGGCGGTGGCCCGGTGCTGCGCGCACAAGGCCCGCGTGGTGATCGAGGACGAAAAAGAAACAGGCGTGCGTGCCCTGCTCAATCTGGGGCACACATTCGGCCATGCGCTGGAGAAGGATACCGGATATTCCGACCGGCTGCTGCATGGCGAGGGCGTCGCCATCGGCATGGTGCTGGCGCATGGCTTTTCGGCGCGGCTCGGGCTGGCGCCGGGGCAGGATCTGGGCCGGGTGTCAGCGCATCTGAAGCGCGCGGGGCTGCCCATCACTTTGGCCGATATTCCCGGCACGCTCGGCTCGACCGAACAATTGATGGCCGCCATCGCGCAGGACAAAAAAGTGCAGCGCGGGGCGCTGACCTTTATCCTGACGCGCGGGATTGGCCGGGCTTTCATCGAGAAGAATGTCGACCCGGAAAAGGTGCGCAACTATCTCGAGGAGATGCGCAACGTCTAAAGTGAGGAGGAGGGCAGCACCTCGATGGCGAGGGCGTGCACGCTGCTCTTCAATTCATCGTCAAGCGTTTCCATGACGGCACGGTGTTGCGCTACGCGGCTGAGCCCGTCAAAATCGCTGGTCGCGATTCTGATGCGGAAATGGGTTTGCACCCCCTCGAGCCAGCCGGCATGGCCGCGATGGCTTTCGGACTCGTCGATCACCTCCAGATGGAGGGGTGAGAATTTTTCGGTGAGCTTGGCTCTGATGGTGTCCGTCATGGACATGGGGCGGCTCCAATATCTGTTTGTAGGCACAATTAGGCGCAATGAAACCGCAATCCAAGCTCTTCGATTCCATCCGTGTTCGCCCGCGCCGGGAGGAAAAGCCGGAAGAGGTCACGATCAAATGCGACTGGGAAGGCTGTCAGGAGCCCGGTGAGTTCCGCGCGCCCAAGGGTGTTCGCTCGGAGGGGCAGTATCATAATTTCTGCCTCGAACATGTCCGGCACTACAATAAGGCGTTCAATTACTTTGCCGGGATGAGCCCGGAGGAACTGGACGAGGCGCTGCATGCCCCGCCCAAGGCGGAAACCCGCTCCACCTTCGCCACCGGCAATGCCAGCGCGGCGCGGGCGGCGGGGCGGCAGGCGGCGCAGCCGGGCGACAAATATGGTGACCCGTTCGGCGTCTTCGCGCGCTATCGCTATCAGCAATCCAAGCGCCCTGCGGCGGAGCGGGTGAAGCCGCTCAACGAGCCGGACCGCCGTGCGCTGGAAACCTTGGGCTTTGCCAAACATGCCAAATCCGATGAGATCAAGACCGCCTACAAGAACCTGGTCAAGTTGCACCACCCCGACGTCAATGGTGGCGATGCGTCCTCCGAGGAACGCCTGCGCTCGGTGATCGCGGCCTATAGCCACCTCAAGAAAAACGGTTTCGTGGTCCGCTGAACCATGCCGGGCCGGCAGCGGCCGGCGATGATGGCGAGGCTACCCGCCTTGTTACAATGCTGCTATAGAGCCTCCCGCCGTCCCTTAAGCCTTCTTCCTTTTCAAGAGCCTTGCCATGACTGAATTCGCCAATCTGCCCGACACCGAATACAAGGCGCGGGATCTGTTCGGCATCGACACCGATATGGTGGTGATGGGCTATAAGGAACGCACCAGCCATGTGCCGCCGGTCGACCCCGACTACCTCTTCGACCGCAATACCACGCTCGCGATCCTGGCCGGCTTCCAGCATAATCGCCGCGTCATGGTGCAGGGCTATCACGGCACCGGCAAGTCCACCCATATCGAGCAGGTGGCGGCGCGGCTGAACTGGCCGCTGGTCCGCGTCAATCTCGACAGCCATGTCAGCCGTATCGACCTCGTCGGCAAGGACGCGATCGTGCTCAAGGACGGCAAGCAGATCACCGAATTCCGCGACGGCATCCTGCCCTGGGCAGTGCAGAACAATGTGGCGCTGGTGTTCGACGAATATGACGCGGGACGCCCGGACGTGATGTTCGTGATCCAGCGCGTCCTCGAGCAATCGGGCCGGCTGACCCTGCTCGACCAGAACCGCGTCATCATTCCGCATCCGGCCTTCCGGCTGTTCTCGACCACCAATACGATCGGGTTGGGCGACACGTCGGGCCTCTATCACGGCACCCAGCAGATCAATCAGGGCCAGATGGACCGCTGGTCCATCGTCACCACGCTCAATTATCTGCCCCATGACAAGGAAGTCGGCATCGTCCTCGCCAAGAACAAAAGCTATGGCGAAAGCGAGAAGGGCAGAAAGCAGATTTCCAATATGGTGCGGCTCGCCGATCTCACCCGCTCTGCCTTCATCAATGGCGATATTTCCACGGTGATGAGCCCGCGCGGCGTCATCACCTGGGCCGAGAATGCGGTCATTTTCGGCGGCGATATCGGTTTTGCCTTCCGCCTCACCTTCCTCAACAAATGCGACGAACTCGAACGCCCGGTGGTGGCCGAATTCTATCAGCGCGTGTTCGGCGAAGACCTGCCGGAAAGCTCCGCCAATCTGGCGGTGATGGCGTAAGTAACTCCTCCCGGCTTTGCCGGGAGCCCCCTCATCCGGCCCTGCGGGCCACCTTCTCCCAGAGGGGCGAAGGGACCGCTTTGGCCGTCCAGACGCCGAACTAGGCCCGCGCCCCTACGGGGAGAGGGTTGGGGTGAGGGGTCTTCCGGATCAGACCATGGCAAACCCTCCGCGCAGCAAAGCCAACAAGCCCGATCAGACCCAGGCCTTCAAATCGGCCATGGGTGCGACGGTGCGCGCCATTGGCGGCAAGGCGGAGCTGGAGGTCAGTTTCACCGCCGACCGGCCGCTGCTCACCTCGGACCGGGCGCGGCTGGCCAATCTGCCGCGCCTGCCGACCCGGCGCGACATTGCCATTGCCCGCGGACAGGGCGACGCCATGGCCATGCGGCTGGCCAGCCATGATCCAGACAGCCATCGCAAGCGTGCGCCCATGGATCCGCAGGCGCGCGCCGCCTTCGACGCATTGGAGCAGGCGCGGGTGGAATCGCTCGGCGTTCTGCGCATGCCCGGCATGGGCGGCAATATCCACGAAATGCTGGAAGACCGGCTGTTTCGCGCGAATTTCGCCGAAGTCGATGCCAAGGACGATGCGCCCCTGGCTGAAGCCCTGGGGCTGATGCTGCGCGAGAAACTGGCCGGTGTCGCCGTGCCGCCATCGGGCCACGCGCTGGTCGACCTCTGGCGCGGCGAGATCGAGAGCCGGGCGGGCACCTCGCTCGACGCGCTGCTGGGCGCCTATGAGAACCAGGACGACTTTGCCCGCGCCGCCAAGGCCGTGCTGCGTGACCTCAATCTGATCGCCGAAAGCGATATGGATGATGCCTCCGAGGGCGAAGAGGACAGCACCGAGGACAGCCAGCCCGAGCAGGCGCAGGGCTCCGACCAGGCGCCCGAACAGGGCGACGGCGAGAGCGAGCAATCCCAGTCCGACGAGGACCAGCAGGCCGGAGAGAGCGAAGAGGCCGGCGATGTCGAAGGCATGGAAGCCGATATGGCCGATGCCGACGAGAATGCCGAAGCCGAGGCGGGCGAAGATGCGCCGATGCCGCCACCGGCCCGCGACGGCGGCACCCAGCTTTCCAACCAGTTCAACTACAAGGTGTTCACCACCAAGTTCGACGAGATCGTCAAGGCGGCCGAATTGTGCCCGCCCGATGAACTGGACCAATTGCGCGCCCTGTTGGACAAGCAGCTGGAAAATCTCGCCGGGGCGGTGGCGCGGCTCGCCAACAAGCTGCAGCGGCGCCTGATGGCCAAGCAGAACCGGAGCTGGCAGTTCGACCTCGAGGAAGGGCTGCTCGACACGGCGCGCCTGACGCGCGTGGTGACCGATCCCTTGCAGGCGCTGAGCTTCAAGGTCGAGAACGATACCGATTTTCGCGATACCGTGGTGACGCTGCTGATCGACAATTCCGGCTCGATGCGCGGCAGGCCGATTACCATCGCGGCCATTTGCGGCGACATTCTCGCCCGCACCCTGGAGCGGTGCGGAGTGAAGGTGGAAATTTTGGGCTTCACCACCCGCGCCTGGAAGGGCGGCAAGAGCCGCGAAGCCTGGCTGGAGGCCAATCGGCCGGCCAATCCGGGCCGGGTCAACGATATTCGCCACATCATCTATAAGGCGGCAGACGAACCCTGGCGTCACGCGCGGCGCAATCTCGGGCTGATGATGCGCGAGGGACTGCTCAAGGAAAATATCGATGGGGAGGCGCTCGAATGGGCACGCAAGCGGCTGATGGCCCGGCCCGAGCAGCGCCGCATCCTGATGGTCATCTCCGATGGCGCGCCGGTCGATGATTCCACCCAGAGCGTCAATGCCGGCAATTATCTCGAAGCCCATCTCCGCCAGGTGATCGAAGACATCGAAACGCGCTCGCCCATTCAATTGGTGGCGGTCGGCATCGGCCATGACGTGACCCGCTATTACCGGCGCGCGGTGACGCTGCTCGATGCCGAAGAGCTGGCCGGGGCATTGACCGACGAATTGGCGGCCTTGTTCGACGAGGAAATGCCGGCGCAGGCGCGGCGAAGAGGCAGGGGATGAAGAGGCCCACCGCGCTCGCTCTGCTGCTATTGACCCTTTCCGGTCAGGCCGGTGCGGTGGAAGCGACGGTGAGCGCGGCGCAGATCCAGAGTTTTCGGGGCGCATCGGTCGGCGAGCGCGTCGACCAGCTGATCTTTCGCGGCGGCATGACGCTGCAAAGTCCAGACGATACCTTTGGCGGACTGTCCAGCATCAGCCAGACCGGCGCCGAACAGCGCATTGCCTTCGTGAGCGATCGCGGCCATTTCGTTTCCGGCCAATTGGCCTATGACGAGGCTGACCGGCTGTTCGGCTTTATCGGCGTCACCATCGAGCCGCTGCAAAATTCATCCGGCCAGATATTGCCGCGCCAATATGCGCGCGATGCCGAAGGCATGGATACGATCTGGCGGGATGGCGCGGCGGTGGGCGTGCGGGTGAGTTTCGAGCACCTGACGCGGGTGGCTGATTTTACCATTCATGAAGGGCGTCCGGGCGGTCCGGCGCGCGAAGTGGCGATCCCGCAATGGCTCACCGATCTGCGCACCAATGAATCGCTGGAATCGATCTGTATCGCGCCGTCGGCCTCGCCCGTTGCCGGCTCGACCATCCTCATCACCGAGGAGGCGCTGGATGAGAACGGCAATCATCGCGGCGAAATGCTGGGCGTGAGGGACAAAGGGCCGTTCACCTATCGCAATTCGCCCATCGTCAATCCCACCGATTGCGCCTTCCTGCCCAATGGCGACCTGCTGGTGCTGGAGCGCGGCGTCTCGCTCTTCAGCTTCGTGATGAACCTGCGGCGGGTTCCGGCCGCTGAAGTACGGCCCGGCAATTTGCTGGCGGGTGAATTGCTGCTGTCGGCCCAGGGTGGCGAAATCGACAATATGGAAAGCCTGATGGTGCATGTAACGCCGGGTGGCGAAACGCGCATCCTCATGGGGTCGGACAACAATTTCAACGGCTGGCAGCGCACCATGCTCCTCGAATTCGCGCTGCCGGACTGAGCCTTCCCCTTTCCTGGAGGATGGGAAGGCTTGTGTCCTATGCCGCTGCCGGCAGCCGGCGCAGCACCAGGTCGCGAATGGTTTTATAGGGCGCGAGCATCAGCACCGCCATGATCAGCTTGACCAGGAAATCCCCCAGCGCCAGCGATTGCCAGAGCTCGACCTCCTGTCCGATCCCCAGTAGCGGCGCCGGGAAGGCGAGCGAAGAATCCTCCATGCCAAAATAGGCGTCGATGCCGGCAAAGGCGGGCGCCATGGCGAGGGAGAAAAAGATCGCCGTGTCCAGCGCCGAGGAGAAAAGCGAGGAGAACATCGGTGCGTGCCACCATGGCCCATGGCGCAGGCGGTGGAAGATGGACACGTCGAGCAATTGCGCGACGAGAAAGGCCGAGCCCGAGGCAATGGCGATGCGGGGCGTGGCCAGCCAGATGGACAATATGACCGCCACGACGAAGCCGGACAGCACGACAAGGCGGGTCTTTTGCGGTCCGAAGGCGCGGTTGGAAAGATCGGTAACGAGGAAGGCGACCGGATAGGTGAAGGCGCCCCAGGTCAGAATGTCACCGATATGGACGCCGGCAAGGGTCAGATCGACCGGATATTGCACGAGAATATTGGAGGCGGCGACTACGGCCGCCATGGCGGCCAGCGCTACCAGCAAGCGAGACAGCATCAGACTGTACCTTTGTTGGGTGCGACCGGCAGGAGACCGGAGCACCGTTGAGAGGGAGAGGCGAGGCCTCGTCCTTTGGGCGTCACCCCCGGGGTTCGATCCGGGGGAGATTTAAGTCGACCGCTCTGCCGGATGCTTCTTGATAAGGGACCGGCAAAACAAAACCGCGCGGAGCAGGCTCCACGCGGTCGAAAATCTAGCAGGAAATCGATCAGGCGGCGAGAGCGGCGCGGATTTCCTTCTTGATGCCCTGAGCCAGCGGGCTCAGATCGGCATCATCCTGCTTGAGCAGGAAAGCATCGAGGCCGCCGCGGTGCTCGACCGAACGCAGGGCCGCAGCCGAGATGCGCAGCTTGACCGAGCGGTTCAGCGCGTCCGAGAGCAGCGTCACGTTGACGAGATTGGGGAGAAAGCGGCGGCGGGTCCGGTTGAGAGCGTGGGAAACATTGTTGCCCACCATCACACCCTTGCCGGTGAGTTCGCAGCGACGTGCCATTTTTCGAAATCCTGTTTGTGTAAAGGTCCTCACGTGGCGGGCGATCCCGCAACGGGCCTCGATTGTGGTGAAATCTGGCGGTTCTTTAGAGAATAGGGCCCGCTCCGTCAAGCCGAAGGGCGCTTCAAAGGCCCGCGAGTGCCTTGCGCGGCGCATGAGGGGACGGCAATTTGACTGGATAAAGTGATTCGTCTCGCCCCGACATGTCCGCCGGCGGGAACATGCAGCCGAGAAATACTGTCTTGATCCGTTCCGCCCTGAGCCTGCTGGCCGCCAGCTTTGTCCTTTTCGCCCCGTCCGTCTTCGCCGCGCCGGTCGATGCCCGGGTCAGTTATGTGGTGACCGTCGGCGGGATCAATGTGGCGCTGGTCGATATTGATTTCGATGACGATGGGCGGCGCTATGGCTTCGATCTGTCGGCGCGGGTGACGGGGCTTGCCAATGTGGTGGCGAGCGGCACCGCCAAAGTCAGCGCCAGCGGCGCCTCGGCGGGAGGGAGCCTGCAATCGGAGCGGTTCGCGCTTGAAACGCGCGCCAATGGCGAAAATTTCAAGGTCGATGTCGGATTTTCCGGCCGCAATGTCTCCTCCTTCCAGGTTACTCCGCCGATTGTCGACACCTATGACCGGGTGCCGCTCGAGCGTGTCCATCTTACTGGGGTGGGCGACTTCCTCTCCGCCTTCGTTCTCAAGGGCCGGGAACTGGACAAAGGGCTTTGCGAACGCGAATTCAAGATTTTCACCGGCGTCGAGCGCTTCAATATCCGCATGGGCTTTCTTGATCGGGACGAAGCGACATCGCCGCGCACCGGCTATCAGGGGCCGCTTGTGGCTTGCTCGGTAAAGTATCAGCCGATTTCCGGACATTTCGACAGCTCGGAAATGACGCAATATCTGGCCGATAACAGCCGGATCATCCTGTGGTACGCGCCGCTCGGCGCTTCGGGGTATTTTGTCCCCTATCGCGTCAATATCGGCACCAGCATGGGCGATCTGTCCATCGTGCTGACCAATAGCCGGGTCGAATAGAACTGTCTCGCTTGGGGACGGTCAACGGCTTTTTTGACAATTTTTCTCGCTTTTCGCAGCGCAAATGCGCCCTTTCGCGGTTAACGCCAGCGACAGGTTTGGTAACGCCCTTGCGCAGGATTTCGTGAACAAATTGTCGATTTCGGCAGAATTTACCCAAAATTTACCGAGTTGAACGCGCGCATGCCGCGCCATGCGGGGCTTGTCATCCGGCTGGTGTTGCGCGGGCCCCGCGCCTACCAGCATTGGTGGAGAACAAAGCGGCATTGCCCCATTCGCCCCGATTCTGTCCCTGTTCGTTCCGGGTCTGGTCGCAGTGTTAATCGCGCGGGCAGTTTTATTATCCGGTTGTCTCCCGATGGGACAGCAGTCGGTTTCTGGCAGCGGCAAGCGCCTCTAGGACCCTGAGGACGCTGACTTGAGGGATACGGAAGGGCCGGTCTCTGTCCCATAGCGGCACGTCAATGCTGTTTTTTATGAACGTCTTGCGCCGGAAGGCCGGCACGGTGGGCTTATGAGGATAAACGGACAAAAAAATCTACGTTCTGTCGGCATTTACCGGGCCTTCACCTTTGGCGGATTTGGCACCATTTTTACCGGATCGAAACCAAGTTGAACGAGATTTCTTCCATTGGGCGGCTTCGCGCGGTCGGCTTGTATGGCCGAAATTGTGCGCCACCACATCTGGTAGGGAACGAAGCCGGATTTGCTGATTCTCGCCGATTCGATGCTGTTTCGTTTCCTCTTGGTTCCGTAAATTAAGTCTCGTGGCAAAAAGGCGGCAGCTTTGTCCTTTGTCGGGACAATTGCGCGCCGGCCCTCGCAAGCGCGGCGCCAATTGCCTAGATAGAGGCACGATGACTTTCGCACCCTCCCATTCGGTCAAGGCGATTCTCGGCCCGACCAATACCGGCAAGACCTATTTCGCCATCGAGCGCATGTTGGCCCATCCCACCGGGATGATCGGCCTGCCGCTGCGCCTGTTGGCACGGGAGGTCTATCACCGCGTGGTAGAGCGGGTCGGCGAGCAGGCGGTGGCCCTGGTGACGGGCGAAGAGCGCATCGTGCCGGCCAAGCCGCGCTATTGGGTGGCGACGGTGGAAGCCATGCCGATGGATATTCGCGTCGATTGCGTGGCGGTGGACGAAATCCAGACCGCCATCGATTTCGACCGTGGCCATGTGTTTACAGAGCGGATCCTCAAGGCGCGCGGCTTTCACGAAACCCTGCTGCTCGGCTCGGCAACCATGGCGGGCGTGGTCAAGAAACTGATCCCCCATGCCGAAATCATCGAGCGGCCACGCTTTTCACAATTGACCTATTCGGGGTCCAAGAAAATCTCGCGGCAGCCGCCGCGCTCGGCCATCGTCGCCTTTTCGGCGCGCCAGGTCTATGCGATCGCCGAACTGATCCGGCGCGAGCGGGGCGGCGCGGCGGTGGTGATGGGGGCATTGAGCCCGCGCACCAGAAACGCGCAGGTTGATCTTTATCAGAATGGCGACGTCGATTTCCTGGTGGCAACCGACGCTATCGGCATGGGTCTCAATCTGGACATCCACCATGTCGCCTTTGCCGACGATACCAAATTCGACGGACATCAGAGCCGGCCGCTGACCCCGGCCGAACTGGGCCAGATCGCCGGGCGGGCCGGGCGGCACCGGCACAATGGCACGTTCGGCGTGACCGGGGGCACCGAGGGCTTCGATGAAGAATTGGTGGTGCAGCTCGAAACCCATGATTTCGAGCCGGTGCGGCAGGTGCAATGGCGCAATAGTGTGCTGGATTTTTCGTCCATCGAGCGGTTGCGCGCGGCGCTGGAGGTGACGCCCGAGGACCGCACACTGACCCGGGTGCCCATTGCCACCGACCAGATGGCGCTGGAATTTCTGGCGCGCAACGAGGCCGGCGCCTTGGCGCGCGGCCACGAAGCGGTCAAACTGCTCTGGGAATGTTGCCAGATTCCCGATTATCAAGGGATTTCTCCGGCTGCGCATGGCGAAATCGTTACCCGTATCTTTTCGGATTTGAGACGAATTGGACGGGTCAGCGAAGACTGGATTGCCGAGCAGGTGCGGTTTTGCGACAATGGGGAGGGCGACATTGACACACTCAGCAATCGGATCAAGCAGATCCGGACCTGGACCTTTGTCGCCAACCGCAAAAACTGGCTTGAAGACCCTGCATATTGGCGCGACAAGACACGGGATATTGAAGACCGCCTGAGTGACGCTCTGCATGAGCGCCTCACCCAGCGCTTCGTTGATCGGCGCACGAGCGTCTTGCTCCGCCACCTGAAAGACAAACGTATGGTATCTCCCGAAATCAATGAACGTGGCGAAGTCCGGCTGGAAGGCCATTTGATCGGCACGCTCGAAGGCTTCCGCTTTTCCCTGGCGCGCGCTGATGGCGAACTGGATGCCAAGGGGCTGCGCACCGCCGCCGATTCGGTAGTGGCGCCGGAGATACACAATCGCGCCGACCGCCTGAGCGGTTCGCCGAATGAAGAATTCGTGCTGGCCACCGATGGAAGGCTGCGCTGGCGCGGGGAAGTCATTGCCGAACTGGCGGAGGGCGACAGCCTCTACCGTCCGCGCATCATCATTCTGGCCGACGAGACGCTGACAGGGCCGGATCTCGAACGGGTGCAGGACCGGCTGATGCTGTGGCTGCGCCACCATATCAATACCGTGCTCGAACCCGTCATGTCGCTGGAAGCGCCGGCTGATATCGAAGGGACGGCACGGGGACTGACCTATCAGCTCCATGAGCATCTGGGCCTGTTGCCACGCCACGAAGTGGCTGAGGCGGTCAAAGGGCTGGATCAGGATCTGCGCGGCAAGCTGCGCAAGCTGGGCATCAAGTTCGGCGCCTACCACATTTATCTGCCGCTTTCGCTCAAGCCGGCCCCCCGCGAGCTGGCGCTGATTCTGTTCGCGTTGAAGCATGGTGGTGTGCGCCAGCCCGGCGTGACCGACATTCCCCATATTGTTCTTTCGGGACGCACCTCGTTCCTGGTCGATCCCGAGGTCGATACGCGCCTTTACGAAACCGCCGGCTTCAAGGTGGCGGGCAAGCGGGCGGTGCGCGTCGATATTCTCGAACGCCTGGCCGATATTATCCGTCCGCTGATCGCGCTCGATGCCAGCCGCCCTTATGCGGGCGAATTGCCGGCGGGCGCAGCGGAGGGCAACGGTTTCCGCGTCACGGTGGAAATGACCAGCCTGCTGGGCTGTTCGGGCGAGGATTTCGCCTCGATCCTGACCTCGCTGGGCTATCGGGTTCGCCGGACGCCCAAGGCCGCTGCGCCTCTGGCCTCGACCGAAGCGCTGCCGGAAATGGCTGCGGAAGCGCCTGCATCCGAACAGGTGCCAACGGGTGATGAGGCAGGCACGGAAGTGGCTGTCGAGGTCGTCGCGGCCGTTGAGGCAACGCAGATGGAGCCCGTCGCGGAAGGCGATGCGCCCGAGGCTTTGCCCGTCGAAATCGCTGCCGACCCGGCGGTCCCGGCCGAGCCCGAATTCGACGAGGTCTGGTTCCCCGGTCGCCGCAACAATGATCAGCGTCGCCATGAGCCGCGCGGACGCAAGGAAGCCGAGGGCGAAGGGCGGCAGAGCCGGCGCAACGAGCGCCCGCGGCACGATCGCGGCCCGCGCCGGCCCGAAGGCGAGGGACGCCCCGCTGGTGGCCGGCCCAATGGCAAGGGGCGCGAGGAAGCCCGCACCCGTCCCGACAAGGGAGAGCAGAAGGAGCGCCGTCCGCAGCGCGAAGAGCGCAAGCCGGTCTTTGATCCCGACAGCCCCTTTGCGGCGCTTGCCGCGTTGCGCGGCAAGTCGGAGTAGGGTTTGACAGGGCCGGGGGAAACGCTTCGCAAGGAGCGGCTCGATCGGTTCCTGTTCTTCTCGCGCGCCGTCAAATCGAGGACCCTGGCGCAAAAGATCATCGAAACTGGCGCCATTCGCGTCAATTCGGAAAAAACCGCCCGCACTGACCACAGGGTCGGCGCGGGCGATGTGCTGACCATGTCGATCCAGGGCCGCATTCTGGTCTGGCGCATCCTCGATCCGGGGTCCCGCCGTGGTCCGGCCAGCGAAGCGCAGGGGCTTTACGAGGACATGTCTCCGCCCATGCCGCCGAAGTCGGAGCGCTCGCCCTATGAGACGGCGATCGCCGAACGTCCGCCTGGCGCTGGCCGACCGACCAAGAAAGAGCGCCGGGACACAGACAATCTGCGGGGCGGCGACCAATAGGCATAGAGTTTCAAGCTGGGCGCAGGCTGCGCCAAAGCGTCCCCCGCCGCGCCCTTGCAGCGCGCCGGAAAAGGGTTTAGCACCGGTCCTGTTGAGACAGGTGGCTTGATCCTCCCAGCGGATCGGCTGCGCATGGACGGGATTGCCTGCCAGAATGACCTATATCGTCACCGACAATTGCATCGCCTGCAAATATACCGACTGTGTCGAGGTCTGTCCGGTCGATTGCTTCTATGAAGGCGAGAACATGCTGGTCATTCACCCCGATGAGTGCATCGATTGCGGCGTGTGTGAGCCTGAATGCCCGGCCGAGGCGATCAAGCCGGATACGGAAAGCGGGCTGGACGACTGGCTGGAACTCAATCGCAAGTTCGCCGCCATCTGGCCGAACCTCACCGAGCGCCGCGATCCCTTGCCCGAGGCCAAGGAAAAGGACGGCGAATCCGGCAAGCTGGCGAAATATTTTTCCGAGGAAGCCGGCGAAGGCGACTGACCCGATCGGCGGGCTTGTCACGGTTCCACCACACGTAGCTGCCCGTTGGGCGGCCGTCTGCTGCTGGCCTGATTCGTTCCTTTTGATTCTGCTGAAAAATTGTGCTATGGTCCAACAATATGCAGTTGAGCCCGTCACCCAGTCCGTGCCGAAAGGCACGATTTTTTTGACAGACATCGTTTGAAGTTCATGGCTTCCGGACAAAGCGGACCCGGACGGCCCTGAGGCTTACTGCCCAGCAAGCGCCCATGACCGGGCGTCCACGAGTTAGAAATGGCGGGTCCTTGCCGCAAGGAACCGGCCATTTGGGGCGTCAATAAGGAGTTCCAGCATATGGTAGCCAAGAAGCAGCAGCAGCGGCTCGGGTTCAAGACGGGCGAATATGTCGTTTATCCGGCCCATGGCGTCGGCGTGGTTGTCGCCATCGAAGAGCAGGAAGTTGCTGGCCTCGTTCTTGAGCTGTTCGTCATCAGCTTTGAACAGGACAAGCTGACGCTGCGCGTGCCCGTGGCCAAGGTGAAGTCCGTCGGCATGCGCAAGCTGGCCGAAGAGGAAGAGATTACCAAGGCGCTGGAAACCGTGACGGGCCGCGCCCGCGTCAAGCGCACCATGTGGTCGCGCCGCGCGCAGGAATACGAAGCCAAGATCAATTCCGGCGACCTGATCGCGATCTCCGAAGTGGTGCGTGACCTTTACCGTTCCGAAGACCAGCCCGAGCAGTCCTATTCGGAACGCCAGCTGTTTGAACAGGCCATGGACCGCATGAGCCGGGAAGTCGGCGCCGTACGCAAGCTGACGCTGACCGAAGCCGTGCAGCTGATCGAAAAGCAACTCGCCAAGAGCCCGAAGCGGACCAAGGCCGATGCGGCCGAAGCCGAAAGCGACGAGGAAGCTGCGTAAGCGCGCCCTTTGCCGTATTTGTGAAAAAGGCCGGTGGAGACGCCGGCCTTTTTTGTGGCATTCGGCATCGTGCTACCGATGATGACAGGTCAATATCGGTAAGTTGGAGGCGCTGGTGCGAGCCTGCGTCAGTGTTATCGTCTGCCCTGCGGCTTGCCGAGGACGTCGCTCATGCTGACTTTGGCGCTGCCGGGCCGCAAGGGCTTCTGCTGGCTTTCATGCGGCGCCCAGCCGGCGAGCCAGACGATTTCCAGCGTGGCGCGGATGCGGCCATCCGCGTCACTGTCGCGCTCGGCATAGGCGTTGGCGGCGGCGACGAGCAGCGTCCGGGTGGCAAAGCGTTTCGGCCGGTCCCATAGCGGATTGGATGCGCCCAGGGCCTTGAGCTCGGCCATCAGTGCCACGGGGTTCGCATAGCGGACGCAATGGGTTTCGACATCGGCGACAGGCAGGGCGAAGCCGGCGCGTTGCAGGAGACCACCGGCGTCGCGCACCTGCGCCATTGGCGCCACGCGCGCCGACGCGCCGCCGGACACGGCGAGATCGGCGGCAAGGAAAGCCTCGCGCAGCTCGGTGAGGCTTTCGCCACCGATAAAGGCCGCCAGCAGGAGGCCGTCGGGGCGAAGCCGCTGGCGCAACCGCGCCAGATGGCCGGGCACGTCATTGACGGTCTGCAAGTGCAGCAACGAGACGACAAGATCATGCTCGCCATCTGGCAGGGCGGGAAAATCCGTGTTGTCGAAGGCGTCGACACGTTGGGCAATGATGGGGCCATTGGCGGAATACAGGCGTTCCGGCAGCGTTTCGGCATCGGGGCCGATGAGGATGGCCCGCGAAAAGTCCCTTTTATAGGCGCCGAGCCGGTCGGCCAGATCGTCCAGCACCAGATCGCGCATGAAATTATCGCGGCTTTTGCGGCGCGAGAGATTGCGATGGATCTGGGCGGCGTCGAAGAGCTTGGGAGGGCTGGACATGGAAGGGGCTTTCGCCGGGGCCGGAGCGTGGCAATATGGCTCTTATGGAGAGCGGAGACGGCGAAGTCAAAGATCTCATGGTCGGGGTGCTGCTCGGGCGGGCGCTGGCGCGCCTGGGCGGGCTGGTGCTCGATCAGGTCTATCCGCCCACCTGCATTGCCTGCGCCGCCCCGCTCACTGCCGGTGATAGTGTTTGTGCGACGTGCTTTTCCAGCCTGCGCCCGATCAGTGCCCCATTCTGCCCAGTTCTGGGATTGCCGTTCGAAAGCGATCCGGGGCAGGGCGCGCTATCCGCCGAAGCGCTGGCCGATCCGCCGCCTTTCGAACGGGCGCGAGCCGCAATGGTCTATGGTGCGGTTGCCAGTGCGCTGATTAGCCGGTTCAAATATGGCGACCGGATCGAACTGGCCCGGTTCCTCGCGCGGCCGATGGCTGCGGCGGGCAGCGAATTCTGGGCAGAGCGGCCGCTATTGGTTCCGGTGCCTTTGCATCGCGGGCGCCTGCTCTTCCGCCGCTTCAATCAATCCGTATTGCTGGCCCAGGAAGTGGCGGCTTTGACCGGGTTGAGTATCGATGCGCATCTGGTGCGGCGGCACCGTCAGACGAGGCAGCAGGTAGGTCTTTCCGAAAAAGGTCGTCTGCGCAATGTGCAGGGGGCGTTCTCGTTGCATCCGCAGGCGCTGGAGCGGCTAGAGGGTCGCCCGGTCGTGGTGGTGGACGATGTCTATACGACCGGAGCGACGGTCAAGGCGATGGCGCGGGTGCTGAAGCGCGGTGGCGCCGGGCGTGTTGATGTGCTGACCTTCGCCCGCGTTGTCTTTGGTGGTGAACTGCCCATATAAGGGGACGTTTGTTCACCGGAAGTGTCGGTATGGCCAAGGTCGAAATCTATACTACCCCCACCTGCCCCTATTGCCACGCGGCCAAGGCGCTGCTGGCCGACAAGGGCGTGGATTTTCAGGAAATCACCGTGCTCGATCCGGCCCTGCGCGAGGCGATGACCACGCGGGCGCATGGCCGGCGCACCGTTCCGCAAATCTTTGTCGATGATGTTCACGTGGGCGGCTATGACGACCTCGCGGCCCTGGATCGCCGGGGCGGCCTCGATCCGCTATTGGCGCAATAGAGTGATGCGGGTCGCTGCTATCCAGATGCGTTCGGGGCTCGACCCCGAAGCCAATCTCGCTGCCTTGGACATTTTTCTGGCCGAAGCGGCAGGGCAAGGCGCCGCCTATGCGCTGACGCCGGAAGTCACCATGATCTTTCCGGAAAACCGTGCGCAATTGCGCTCGGTCGCCGCGCCCTTCGAGGGGCATGAGCAATTGGCGAGGACCGGCGAACTGGCCCGCCGGCACAAGATGTTTGTCCATATCGGCTCGTTGCCGGTGCCGCTCGAGGATGGCCGCTTCGCCAATCGCTCGGTGCTGTTCGGGCCGGACGGCGCGCAAGTGGCCATTTACGACAAGATCCATCTTTTCGATGCCGATATTGCCGGGCTCAATGCCTATCGGGAAAGCGCCACCTATAAGTCCGGCGACAGGGCGGTGATCGCCCCTGTCGGGGAATTCACCCTGGGTTTCTCAATCTGCTACGACATGCGCTTTCCCAAGCTTTACAATGCTCTGGCCAAAGCTGGGGCCAGCCTGATGGCGGTGCCGGCGGCTTTTACAGTGCCGACCGGACAAGCGCATTGGCATGTTCTGCTGCGCGCTCGGGCCATTGAAACCGGTTCCTATGTCATCGCGGCGGCGCAGGGCGGCGAGCATGCC
The DNA here is from genome assembly GCF_015158295.1 of Devosia faecipullorum. GTDB lineage: Bacteria > Pseudomonadota > Alphaproteobacteria > Rhizobiales > Devosiaceae > Devosia > Devosia faecipullorum. The sequence continues at coordinate 450,020 of NZ_JACDXV010000002.1, forward strand.
AATGGACGCGCCACCTATGGCCATTCGCTGATCGTGGATCCCTGGGGCAAGGTGATTGCCGAACTTGATCATGACGAGCCCAGTGTCCTCATGGCCGATATCGATCCGGCCGCCGTTATCGAGGCAAGGCAGCGGGTGCCGGCCTTGGCCAATGGGCGTGACTTTACCGCGCCGCGTTTGCACGGCTGAGCCGGCTGCCTATATGGTTCGGATAGAAAGCCGGTCCGGTTCCGGCGTGAAACGACAAGATTGATGATCCAATATTCGCTTCAATGTGCGCAGGGGCATCGCTTCGATGCCTGGTTCAAGAACGCCGCAGCCTACGACGAACAGCAGGCGCGCGGCATCGTCACCTGTGCGCAATGTGGGGATGGTCATGTCGAAAAGGCGCCGATGGCGCCCAATGTTGCCCGTACAGACACGGCGCGCCTGCCGCTGGCGGCGGGCCAGCCCGATGCGGCGAAATTCCGGGACATGCTGCGGCAATACCGCAAGGCGGTGATGCAGAAGGCCGATTATGTCGGCGACCGTTTCGCCGAAGAGGCGCGGAAAATCCATTTCGAGGAAGCTGATCCGCGCGGCATTTATGGCGAGGCCAGCCGCGACGAAGTGGCCGGCCTGATCGAAGACGGCGTCAGTTTTCTGCCCCTGCCCGATCTGGGTGAGGACAATTAAGGCACCGTGACGGGACAATGTTCTGGCGATAGCAGGCCAGCGATCGGCACGGACGTCTCCTTGATTTCGAGATTTTTGGAGATTGGGTCGGCCCGATAGGGAGGGTGGAATCCCCGCTATCGAGCCTGACCAATCCAGCAAGCCTTGGCAGGCCGCTGGATGGCTGGGTTTGCTCTACATGCCGCCGCGCCGCTTGTCACGCGAATGTCGCGGCGCGGGAAGAAATGTCTGGCCTCAATCCATCAGCTTGTTGATGGCTTCGGTGTCGCGGACCGCGCCCTTGGCGGCCGAGGTGACGAAAGCGGCATAGGCCTTGAGTGCCGTCGTGACCTTGCGCTTGCGCTTCTGGGCCGGCTTCCAGCCGAGCTTGTCCTGCTCGGCGCGGCGTGCCGCCAGTTCGGCATCATTGACCAGAACATTGACGGTGCGGTTGGGGATGTCGATTTCGATGATGTCGCCTTCGCGCACCAGCCCGATGGCGCCGCCTTCGGCCGCTTCGGGCGAAGCATGGCCGATGGAGAGCCCCGAGGTGCCGCCGGAGAAGCGGCCATCGGTCAGCAGGGCGCAGGATTTGCCGAGGCCCTTCGACTTGAGATAGCTGGTGGGGTAAAGCATTTCCTGCATGCCGGGGCCGCCGCGCGGGCCTTCATAGCGGATGACGACCACGTCGCCGGGCTTGATCTCGTTGGAAAGGATCGCCTTGACCGTCGCGTCCTGGCTCTCGAAAACGCGGGCCGGGCCGGTGAATTTCAGGATCGATTCATCCACACCCGCGGTTTTGACGATACAGCCCTCGAGCGCGATATTGCCCTTGAGCACGGCGAGGCCGCCATCCTTGGAGAAGGGGTTTTCCGCCGAGCGGATGACGCCATTATTGCGGTCGAGGTCCAACTCGGCCCAGCGATTGGACTGGGAAAAGGCCTCGGTGGTGCGAACGCCACCGGGCGCGGCCATGTAGAATTGGCGCACGCTGTCCGAATTGGTCCGCGAAATATCCCACTTGTCGAGCGCATCGCCCATCGTGGGGGCGTGGATGGTCGGCTCGTTGCGGTTGATCAAATTAGCGCGGTCGAGCTGGCCCAGAATGGCCATGATGCCGCCAGCGCGGTGCACGTCTTCCATATGCACGTCATTCTTGGCCGGCGCGACCTTGGAAAGCACCGGAACGCGGCGCGACAGAGCGTCGATGTCGTCCATGGTGAAGTCGACCTCACCCTCATGGGCGGCGGCAAGAATGTGCAGCACGGTATTGGTCGAGCCGCCCATGGAGATGTCGAGCGCCATGGCATTTTCGAACGCGGCCTTGGTGGCGATGGAGCGCGGCAGCGCGGTTTCGTCATCCTGCTCGTAATAGCGGCGGGCCAGATCGACGATCAGGTGGCCGGCCTCCTGGAACAGCCGTTTGCGGTCCGAATGGGTGGCAAGGGTTGAGCCGTTGCCGGGCAGGCTGAGGCCCAGCGCCTCGGTGAGGCAATTCATGGAATTGGCGGTGAACATGCCCGAGCATGAGCCACAGGTGGGGCAGGCATTCTGCTCGACCAGTTCGACTTCCGCATCGCTATAGTGATCGTCGGCGGCCATCACCATGGCATCGACCAGATCGAGCGCCTGCAATTGGCCCTTGACCATGGCCTTGCCCGCTTCCATCGGACCGCCCGAGACGAAAACCACGGGGATATTGAGCCGCATGGCGGCGTTGAGCATGCCGGGGGTGATCTTGTCGCAATTGGAGATGCAGACCATGGCGTCGGCGCAATGGGCGTTGACCATATATTCGACAGAGTCCGCGATGATATCGCGGCTGGGCAGGGAATAGAGCATGCCGTCATGGCCCATGGCGATGCCGTCATCCACCGCTATGGTGTTGAATTCCTTGGCGACGCCGCCTGCCTTTTCGATCTCGCGGGCGACCAATTGGCCAAGGTCTTTCAAATGCACGTGACCGGGAACGAACTGGGTGAAGGAATTGACCACGGCGATGATCGGCTTGCCGAAATCATCGTCCTTCATGCCGGTGGCGCGCCAGAGCCCGCGGGCGCCGGCCATGTTGCGGCCATGGGTGGTGGTGCGGGAACGATAGGCGGGCATGGTTGATCCTCGGAATGGGTCCGGTGGGGCCGGATTTGGTCTTTGATCCTGTTTAGACCCATTCCTGCCCAGCGGCAAGAAATTTCCGTACCGTAACGTACGGTACGGCTATCTTGACGTGCATGGCGGCGAACGGGCGGCAGCACTTACAAAGCAGAATCGGCTTGCGTCCGGCGTAGCTTGTCCGCGTCGCAAACCAGCGCCTGTCATGCCCAGGTCAGGCGCGCGCTCTTTCGGCCAAAACCATGTAGTTGATCGCCATGTCCGCGGAGAGCCGCCATTCGTCGGCCAGCGGATGGAAGACCACGCCGGATTGATCGATTATCTTGAGGCCATTGCGCTTCAATTGCGCGCCGATCTCTTCGGGTGTGAGGAATTTGTTCCAGTCATGGGTGCCGCGGGGCAGCCAGCGCAGCACATATTCGGCGCCGATCACCGCCAGGGCCCAGGAGCGTGCCGTGCGGTTGAGCGTGGCGGTGAACATCAGTCCGCCCGGAGCAACCAGATCGGCGCAGCTTTTCATATAGAAGTGCACGTCATCGACATGTTCCACCACCTCCATGTTGAGCACCACGTCGAAGCGCTCGCCCGCTGCGGCCAATGCCTCGCTGGTGGTGACGCGATAATCGATGTCGAGGCCCGATTGTTCGGCATGGATGCGGGCTATGGCGATATTGCGCTCGGCGGCGTCGATGCCGATGAGCCTGGCCCCCAGCCGGGTCAGCGGTTCGCAAAGCAGCCCGCCGCCGCAGCCGACATCGAGGATGGTAAGACCTTCGAAGGGCCGGATGGAATTGGTATCCCGCACGAAATGGCGGATCAAGTGGTCGCGGATATAGCTCAGCCGCACCGGGTTGAACTTATGCAAGGGCTTGAACTTGCCCTTGGGATCCCACCATTCCTCCGCCATGGCGGTGAACTTGGCGATCTCAGCGTCGTTGACGGTGGTGGCGGTCATGGCGGGCTCCATTTGTCGCCCATATGACCCGGAGGGCATGGCTGGAGCAAGGCGCGCCATGTCGCAATCTATTGCGCTTCCGCAGCCTTGAGCGCCTGCCAGCGGTAAAGGGCGTAAGTATAGCCGGTATGGGTGCGCAAGTCCTCCGGATCGGCATGGACCGTGTCGAGGGCGCTGGAAATGTAGAAGCGGAAGGGCTGGTCGGGCGATCCCTTGAGAATGGCTTCCATAGCTTCGGGGGGCAGGCCGAAGCAGGGGGCACCGAGGCAAGGTTCATCGAGGCGCTGGGCCCGGAACGGGATGGCGTCGCCCCACCATTGCTGGCTGCGCATATAGGCGTAATCGCTCTTTTGTGCCGGGGGCAGCGGCTTGGGATTGATCAGCAGCGTCACCGAACCATCGGCCAGGAGGACTGGGGCATCTTCTCCCCAGGTCAGGATGCGCATCTGCCTGTCCTGGGTGGCGGCGAAGACGAGATAGACCTCGCCGGTTTGCTCATAGAGCTCGTAGCGGGCGGGCGTGCCTAGAAGATCATAGACGCGGGCGCCGCTGGCATCGGCCAGGGTGGTGAAGAACGCCGATTCGTCCGCTGGCGAGCGCTCCATGCGGGCCCGGTAGCCGGCAGCCTCCGCTTTCATGTCGAAGAGTATGCTGTCGAGTGTCCCCGCCATGCCACTGATCAGGGACTGGACGTAGAAGTCGTCGCCGCCGATGCCGTAGGCCTCCAACTCCTCTTCATACATGTCGCCGAAGTCGAAGAGGCCAAAGGCGAGTGCGCTTTCGGCGTCCTCGCTGCGCGCATCATCCACCTTGGCCTGGGCGAAGCGTTGGGCCTGTGCGAGAAAGGCTGGCCAGTGCTCGCCGTAGAGCGGGGCGATCATGGCTTCATAGGCATGGCCAGCCTGTTTCCGTTCGTCGCTCAGACCCTTGTCCTCGAAGGCGATCATGATGTCGGAATAGAGCCGGTAGGCGATCTGGTCGCGCAGCGCCAGGATATGGGGCGCGGCGGCCTGCTGGTCGGCGCAGTTGATGCCGGCGGCGACGGCCTTGCCCATATCGGCCAGTTTATTGAAGGCGGCCAGATACTGCTCCGCATCGATCTTGCCAGCGTCATAGGCACTAGAAAACCAGAGGGGCCGAAGCAGGTCGGTCTCGATGCCGCCGGCTTCGAGAGCCTCGAAATAACGCAGGAAATGGCACTTGTTATCGATGGCGCGCGCCGTCTGGTAGGTGACGAATGCTTGTTCCTCGGCGTCCTGGGCCAGGGTTGAACCATGCCCGAAGGCGAAAAAGGCAAGGGCAAGCAAGATCTGGCGCAGCATGAATGTCCTCCCGGGTTTCCCGACAATGGAACCAACGAGCCATGCAGTCACCCCGCGAATGCGGGTGTGGCCTTGATGCCCATTGATTGCGCCCCGCCTTTGTGGCATTTCCCCCGCCATATGCAGCGTACCGCCGGGTTCGGCGGATCAGCGGGGAAGCCAAGTGGCCCGTATCGTCGTCAAATTCGGTGGCACATCCGTCGCCAATGTCGAGCGCATCCGCAATGCCGCGCGCCATATCAAGCGCGAGGTCGAGGCGGGCAATGAGGTCGCCGTCGTGGTTTCGGCAATGAGCGGCAAGACCAATGAATTGGTGGGCTGGGTCAACGACGCCTCAAAATTCCACGATGCGCGTGAATATGACGCCGTGGTCGCTTCGGGCGAGCAGGTGACGGCCGGCCTCATGGCTATCGTGCTCAGCGAGATGGGTATCCAGTCACGTTCCTATTCCGGCTGGCAGGTGCCGATCCGCACCGACGATTCCCACGGCGCTGCGCGCATTGCTGAGATCGACCCGACCGAACTCGATGAACGGCTGAAAAATGGCTGGGTGCCGGTGATCACCGGTTTCCAGGGCATTTCTCCGCACAATCGCGTCACCACGCTGGGCCGAGGCGGTTCGGACACGTCGGCGGTAGCGGTGGCGGCGGCGGTCAAAGCCGATCGTTGCGACATTTATACCGATGTGGACGGCGTCTATACGACCGATCCGCGCATCGTGCCCAAGGCGCAGCGGATGACCAAGATTTCCTTCGAGGAAATGCTGGAAATGGCCTCGCTCGGCGCCAAGGTGCTGATGATCCGTGCCGTCGAGATGGCGATGGCGCATAAGGTGCGCCTGACCGTGCGATCCAGCTTCGACGATCCGGACGCTCCCCAGATTGCCCCCGATGGCACGCCCGGCGCCCCGGGCACACTTGTTTGCGATGAGGATGAGATCATGGAAAAGCAGATCGTTTCGGGCGTGACGCTCGCCAAGGCCGAGGCCAAGATCACGCTGCGCAAGGTCAAGGACAATCCCGGCGTCGCCGCCGCCATTTTCGGCACCCTGGCCGACAAAGGCATCATTGTGGACATGATCGTGCAGAACATTGCCGATGATGGCGCCACGACCGACATCACCTTCACCGTGCCGGACAGCGAATATGACAAGGCGGTCAAGGCGTTGGAGGATAATGGCGGGCGCTTTGAATATGCCCGGCTGTCGGGCTCCAAGGGCGGCGCCAAGGTGTCGGTGGTGGGCGTGGGCATGCGCAGCCATGCCGGTGTTGCCTCCTCGATGTTCAAGGCTCTTGCCGACAAGGGCATCAATATCCAGCTGATCACCACTTCAGAAATCAAGACCTCGGTATTGATCGATGAAGAATATGCCGAGCTTGCGGTTCGGGCTCTGCACACCTATTACGGTTTGGACAGACAGGACGGCTGATCCCGCTGGAGGGAAACTGGGCCGCGTCCTGATATGAGGGGGGCGGCTTGCGGGTTGCCTTAAAGAGGCGATGGTCACGACCATAGGCGGCCCAAGGGTGCTGCTGCGGCAATTGCGTGAGGTGATGGCGGAGCCGCTGGCTTCGCAGGCGCGGCTCGACAAGATTGTCGACCTCATCGCCGAAAACATGCGGGCCGATGTCTGCTCCTTCTATGTGCTGCGCGACGACGGCGCACTCGAACTTTTCGCCACCCATGGCCTCAAGGCCGAATCGGTTCACCTGACGACGTTGCGACTGGGCGAAGGCTTGGTCGGGCTCATTGCCGCCGAGGCGGAGCCGTTGAGTCTGGATGACGCGCCCAGCCATCCGGCCTTTGCCTATCGGCCGGAAACGGGCGAAGAAAAATACAATTCCTTCCTGGGCGTGCCGGTGCTGCGAGCCGGGCAGACACTGGGCGTTCTGGTCGTGCAGAATGCCGACCATCGCCATTACGGCGAAGACGAAGCCGAGGCCATGCTGACCACGGCCACAATTCTGGCCGAGATGGTTGCCACCAGCGACTTCGTCAATCTCATCCGGCCGGGGTCGGAGATCGACCTCAGGCGGTCTCGCATGTTCAATGGCGTCAGCTTCACCGATGGCATAGCGCTGGGAAAAGTGGTGCTCCACGACCCGCGGGTCGTGGTGACCAATTTCATCGCAGAAGATACGGATGCGGAAAAGCTGCGTCTGGATGCGGCGCTCGAAACCATGCGGGTTTCCATCGACGCCATGCTCGACCATGGCGATATGCAGCCCTCCTCCGATCATCGGGAAATCCTTGAAACCTATCGCATGTTCGCCAATGACCGGGGCTGGGTGAACCGGCTGACGGAGGCGATCGGCAATGGTCTCTCGGCGGAAGCGGCAGTCGAGCGCGTGCAGAACGACACGCGGGCCCGCATGCTGCGCCAGACCGATCCCTATATCCGCGACCGGCTGCACGATCTCGACGACCTGGCCAATCGGCTGTTGCGCGTTCTGACCAATAGCAATCAGCCGGCACAGCGCGACCTGCCGGATAATGCCATTCTGGTGGCCCGCAATATGGGGCCGGCCGAATTGCTCGAATACGACCGCACCAAGCTGCGCGGCGTGGTGCTGGAGGAAGGCGGGGCGACGGCCCATGTGGCCATCGTCGCCCGTTCGCTGGGCGTGGTCGCCGTCGGGCAGGCGCAATCGATCGTCTCCATGTGCGAGAGCGGCGACGACATCATCATCGACGGCAGCGCCGGCCAGGTGCATCTGCGCCCGACCCGGGAGGTCGAGCAGACCTATATCGACAAGGTCCGCATTTCGGCGCGGCGCCGTGCGCATTACGCCGCGCTCAAGAACCGGCCGAGCGTTACCCGGGATGGCGTCGAGATCACGCTGTTGCACAATTCGGGTCTGGTCGCCGACCTGCCCATGCTCGACGATACCGGCGCGACAGGGGTGGGCCTGTTCCGCACCGAATTGCAATTCATGATCGCCAGCCGCCTGCCGCGTCTCAAGGAGCAGGCCGAACTCTATGCCGAGGCGCTGGCGATTGCCGGCGACAGGCCGATCGTCTTCCGCCTGCTCGACATTGGCGGCGACAAGGTCTTGCCCTATCTGCGGTCCACGGCGGAGGAAAATCCGGCCATGGGCTATCGCTCCATCCGGCTCGGGCTGGATCGGCCGGGCCTGTTGCGCACGCAGATCAGGGCGTTGCTGCAGGCCGCCAATGGCCGGCCGCTGCGGATATTGGTGCCGATGGTCACCGAGACCTTCGAGTTCAGGCAGACCAAACAGGTTATCGTCAAGGAAATCGAACGGCTCAAGCGCGCCGGGCACAAGGCGCCGGAAAAGCTAGAAATCGGCGCCATGATCGAAGTGCCCTCGCTGTTGTTTGAGCTTGACCAGATCATGCCCGAGGCCGATTTCGTTTCTATCGGCTCCAATGACCTGGTGCAGTTCCTGACCGCCGCCGACCGCGCCAATCCGCGGGTTTCCAAGGCCTATGACCCCATTGCGCTGCCCCGTCTGCGCGCCATCCGCCTCGTCGTCGATGCGGCGGCGCGCCACGGCAAGCCGGTGACCATGTGTGGTGAACTGGCCGGCAAGCCGATCGAAGCCCTCGCCTTGATGGCCATCGGCATGACCCGGCTTAGCATGGGACCGGCCTCGATCGGACCGATCAAGGAAATGATCCTCAACCTGGAATTGAAGCCGGTTCAGGCGGCGGTGGCGGAGGCCCTCGGCGCCGGCGCCAATGGCCATACGATCCGCACCCTGCTCACCGAATGGGTGGAGCGACAGAACCTGCCCATCGGATAAAGCGCCATTGCGCGCTTGATGTTGGGCAGTGCTGGCTTTACATCCGCGCTTGTCGTCCCGGCTCGCTGCCGGGATCCAGCCTGAAAGACCAGCCTATGCCCAGCCTGCCCCAGGACAAGCTCGACGCTCTCGAAACGCGCTTTCAATATATCGAGGCGGCGCTATCGGGTGGGGCCAGCCCGGACGAATTCGCCAAGCTTTCCAAGGAACATTCCGATCTCAGCGATATTGTCGCGGAGATCGGCGCCTATAAGAAAGCCCTGAAAGACCGGGCCGAAGCCGAAGCGCTGCTGAAAGGCGGCGACAGGGAAATGGCGGAAATGGCCGAGGCCGAGATCGAGGAACTCGACGAAACCATCGAGAGGCTGGCCCAGTCGATCCGCATCCTGCTGCTGCCCAAGGACGAGGCGGACGAAAAATCCATCATCCTGGAAATCCGCGGCGGTACGGGTGGCGACGAGGCGGCGCTGTTCGCGGGCGACCTGTTCCGCATGTATGAACGCTATGCGGCGCTGCGGGGCTGGAAGGTCAGCCTGATGGAAGAAAGTCCCGGCGAAATGGGGGGCTTTAAGGAAGTCATCGCCAATATCTCGGGCAAGGGCGTCTATGCGCGGATGAAATACGAATCCGGCGTGCATCGCGTGCAGCGGGTTCCGGCGACCGAAGGCTCGGGCCGCATCCACACGTCGGCGGCGACGGTGGCGGTGCTGCCCGAGGTCGAAGACATTGATATTGAAATCAGAAATGAAGATATTCGCATCGATACGATGCGCGCTTCCGGTGCCGGCGGACAGCACGTCAACACCACCGATTCGGCGGTGCGGATCACCCATATTCCAACCGGGCTGGTGGTGACTTCGGCGATGAAAAGCCAGCATCAGAACCGGGCCCAGGCGATGATTGTCTTGCGGTCCCGGCTTTATGAATTGCAGCGGGAGGAGCGGGATAGCGCCCGCTCGGCCGAGCGCAAGGGTCAGGTGGGATCAGGGGATCGGTCCGAGCGTATCCGTACCTATAATTTCCCGCAAGGACGGGTGACCGATCACCGGATAAACCTCACTTTATACAAGCTGGACAAGGTGATAGCGGGCGAAGCGCTGGATGAATTGATCGAGGCGCTGATCACCGAGAACCAGGCGGCCCAGCTTGCGGCCATGGAGCAGAGCAACTGAGCGAGGAGCCCACCATCGGCGCTTTATGGCGCGGCTGGCGCGATGTGCTGGCGCGGATCGGCTTCGAAACTGCCGCTTTGGACGCAAAAATCCTCACCGCTCACGCTTTAAGTGTCGATTTTCTGGCGCTTTCCATCCGTGAAAACGAATTGGTTGACACATTGCTAACATCTCGCGTCGCTGCGCTGATCCAGCGACGGATGAGCGGGGAATCGGTGGCGCGGATCGTCGGCGAGAAGGAATTTTACGGTCTGGCCTTCGGCCTCAATGGCGCGACATTGGAGCCGCGACCGGATACCGAATTGCTGGTCGATCTGGCGATAAAGGATTTGCCAGGGGGAGGGCGCTTCCTCGATCTGGGCACCGGCACCGGCTGCATCCCCATCGCCATCCTCGCCAATCGGCCCGATGCCACCGCCTTGGCCAGCGACCTCAATCCAGACGCCCTCGCCATGGCGCAGCGTAATGGCGAACGCCACGGGGTCTTGTGGCGGCTGGACTTTGCTCAGGGCGACTGGTTTGCGGCGCTGGGGACGCGGGAAGAACGTTTCGACCTCATCGTCTCCAATCCGCCCTATATCGCCAGCGCGGTGATCGAGACGCTGAGCCCCGAGGTCAGAAGCTTCGATCCGTGGCTGGCGCTCGATGGCGGGGCGGACGGGATCGCGCCCTATCGGATCATCGCTGCCGAATCGGGACGTTTCCTCAAGCCCGGCGGGCAGGTGCTGGTGGAGATCGGCTTCGATCAGGGCGAGGCGGTAGCGGCCCTGTTCGCCGCGCATGGATTTGACCAGATCCGCGTTCACAGAGACCTCAACGGCCTTGACCGGGTGATCCAAGCGCACCAGATAGGAGCGGCAAATACGGTAAGCTGACCCTGATCTGCACTTTGTGCTGGTCAAAACCTGTCGAACCGGATATTTTGTTTTTGCTGTCAATGGCGCTTCATGAGCGCCGCGGCGATCACACCCGATCTAATATGCAAAGGCTGCCAAGGGCAGCGCGGCTCCAACGGGCCGGAGCGAGTTGGAGACGGGACGGATGTTCCGAAGGTCGCCGCCGATGGCAATCGGTCTTCATGAAGCCAGTGCAAGTCCCCTTATGGTGCGCATTTTCCACCAATGGGGTCAGGGGCAAGATCGGGCATGTTCCCCGGCGCGCGCCATTTATATGACGCTTAACTTCCAGAGTTAGACAAAGCGACCTATGAGACCTAACCAGAACAAGAACCGGCAGCGTGGCCGGAACGGCGGACGCAAACATGTCAATCCGCTGTCGCGCAATTATGAAAGCACCGGACCGGACGTGAAGGTGCGCGGCAATGCCGCCCATGTCGCCGAAAAATATCTGCAATTGGCCCGCGACGCCCAATCGTCCGGCGATTCGGTGATGGCGGAGAATTATCTCCAGCACGCCGAGCATTATTTCCGCATCGTCTCCTCCGCCCAGCAGGCCATGAATGGCCCGCGTGACGGACAGGGTAGCGACGACAGCGATTTCGACGATGACGTCTCCGACGTCAATTCTCGCTTCGCTTCGCCCCAGCCGGTGCAGCCTGTCCATCAGCCGGTCGCGACCAGCGAAGGCGAGCCGGATGCCGGTGAAGCCCCGATTGTGCAGGCCCTGCCCGCCGAAGACGGCGAAGCCGCGCCGGTCGAGGCCAGCGAAGACGAACAGCCGGCCCGGAAGCCGCGCGAGCGCCGTCCCCGCCGCCGCCGCCCCGTGGCGGGTGAAGCCGGAAGCGACCCGGCCAATGCCCCGCAGCCGGACGTGCCGGAACTGCCGGCCTTCCTCACCGGCAATGCCGCCGAATAGGGGAACAGAATTTCGAGATGGACACTGCCGGGCCCTTGTGCCCGGCAGTTTTTTTATGGCCGCCCTTGGGCGGGCGGAGGGAGATGGATTGCCCGGACGAGCCGGGCAATGACGATGGGGGGAGGCTGGTGGGTGAGGGGATTGGTGGGGTTGGGGAGGAGGCGATTGTCAGACCGAGGGCGTTGGAGCCTGGGTCGGCTCTCTCCGCGCCGTCACCACCCGGCTTGTCCGGATGGTCCATGGGAGCCGCGATGTATGGGTGATTTGGATTGCCCGGACGAGCCGGGCAATGACGATGGGGAGATGAAGGGGGTGAAGAGAAGAGAGAGGCAAGAGAGAGTTTCGGGAAAATCTGAATGCTCTGCTGTCTCTGGGCCGCTGCCATCGTTCCAGGAGCGGGTGAATAGAGAAGGGCCGTGAGGCGGAGATAATGATTTCCGAGCGCCGGCCGTTGTTTTGTGCTGCCGGCGCTGCTGACCATCAAGCCGCAAGGAATTTTCTCTTACCGCTACGATCCTTTGTCTGCGCATCGGATCATCCGAAAATCGCAAATACACTTTTTGATCCGATGTGTTGACGCCATTGGCCGGCGCGCGCGTGTCGGCTTTTCTTCTTTGCCGCCCCTTTTGTTCCGCGCCCGAGCGCCTACATGATCGGGCAAGGGAATGGGCCATAGCGGACATTCCAAAAACGACGCTTCCGTCGTCAGACCGGTGCCTTGATGGGCCGGCTGGCGGGCGAGTTCAGGAGAGTTGCATGAATATCGAGAAATATACCGAGCGGGCGCGCGGCTTCATCCAGAGTGCGCAGACTTATGCGCTGGGGCAGGGCCATCAGCAGTTTTCGCCCATCCACCTGCTCAAGGTGCTGCTCGACGACGAGGAGGGCATGGCCAATGGCCTGATCCAGCGCGCCGGGGGCGATCCCAAGGCGGCGCGGGCGGGCGTGGAAGCGGCGCTCAACAAGATTCCCAAGGTCAGCGGCGATGCCGGCCAGCTTTATCTCGGGCGCGAACTGGCCAAGGTGTTCGACACCGCCGAGCAGGCGGCGCAGAAGGCCGGCGACAGTTTCGTGACGGTCGAGCGGCTGCTCCTGGCCCTCTCAATCGAAAAGGACAATGACGCGGGCAGGATCTTGTCCTCGTCCGGGGTCACGGCGCAGGGGCTCAACAGCGCCATCGAAGCGATCCGCAAGGGCCGCACCGCCGATTCGGCCTCGGCGGAAAACGCCTATGACGCACTCAAGAAATATGCCCGCGACCTGACCCAGGACGTGCGCGAAGGCCGGCTCGACCCGGTGATCGGGCGCGATGAGGAAATCCGCCGCACCATTCAGGTGCTGAGCCGCCGCACCAAGAACAATCCGGTGCTGATCGGTGAACCCGGCGTCGGCAAGACCGCCATTGCCGAGGGGCTGGCCATCCGCATCGTCAATGGCGACGTGCCCGAAAGCCTCAAGAACAAGAGCCTGCTGGCGCTCGATATGGGCGCGCTGATCGCCGGCGCGAAATATCGCGGTGAATTCGAGGAGCGGCTGAAGGCCGTGCTCAACGAGGTGACGGCGGCCGAAGGGCAGATCATCCTCTTCATCGACGAAATGCATACCCTGGTGGGCGCGGGCAAGAGCGAGGGCGCCATGGATGCGTCCAATCTGCTCAAGCCCGCTTTGGCGCGGGGTGAATTGCATTGCGTGGGCGCGACGACGCTGGACGAATATAGAAAGCATGTGGAGAAAGACCCCGCTCTCGCCAGGCGCTTCCAGCCGGTTTTCGTATCCGAGCCCAATGTCGAGGATACGATCTCGATCCTGCGCGGCCTCAAGGAAAAATATGAGCTGCACCACGGCATCCGCATCGCCGATGCGGCGCTGGTGAGCGCGGCGACGCTGTCGAACCGCTATATCACCGACCGCTTCCTGCCCGACAAGGCCATCGACCTCATGGACGAGGCGGCGGCGCGCCTACGCATGGCGGTCGATTCCAAGCCCGAGGCGCTGGACGAACTGGACCGGCGCATCATGCAACTCAAGATCGAGCGCGAGGCGCTGAAGAAGGAAGACGACGAAGGCTCCAAGACAAGGTTGGGCCGGCTGGAGCAGGAATTGTCGGGCCTCGAGGAGCAGGCGCAGGTGCTTTCGGCCAAATGGCTGGCGGAAAAGGAGCGATTGCAGGGCTCGACCAAGCTCAAGGAAGAACTGGACGCCGCGCGCAGCCAGCTCGAAATCGCGCAGCGCCAGGGCGATCTCGCCAAGGCGGGCGAGCTGGCCTATGGCGTCATTCCCGATCTCGAAAAGCGGCTCGGCGCTGCCGATGCCGGCAATGGAGAGGGCAAGCCCGACCCGGTCATGGCACGGGAAATCGTCGAGCCGAGCGATATCGCCCAGGTGGTGAGCCGCTGGACCGGCATTCCGGTGGACCGGATGATGGAAGGTGAGCGCGAAAAGCTGCTGCATATGGAATCCTCGCTGGGCGCGCGCGTCATCGGCCAAGAAGAGGCAGTGCGGGCGGTGGCCAAGGCGGTGCGTCGCTCGCGGGCCGGGTTGCAGGATCCCAACAGGCCCATCGGCTCGTTCATGTTCCTCGGCCCCACTGGCGTCGGCAAGACCGAATTGACCAAGGCGCTGGCACAATTCCTCTTCGATGACGAGACTGCCATGGTGCGGCTCGACATGAGCGAATTCATGGAAAAGCATTCCGTGGCCCGCCTGATCGGCGCGCCTCCGGGCTATGTCGGCTATGACGAAGGCGGAGTGCTGACCGAGGCGGTGCGCCGAAGGCCCTATCAGGTGATCCTGTTCGACGAGATCGAAAAGGCCCATCCGGACGTGTTCAACGTGCTGCTCCAGGTGCTCGACGATGGCCGGCTGACCGATGGACAGGGCCGGACGGTGGATTTCCGCAACAGCGTCATCATCCTCACCTCCAATATCGGGGCCGAATATCTGGTCGAGCTCAAGGATGGCGAGCCGGTCGATCTGGCCCGCGGCAAGGTGCTGGACATGGTCAAGGCCACGTTCCGCCCCGAATTCCTCAACCGGATCGACGAAATTCTGCTGTTCCACCGGCTCGGGCGCGAGCATATGGGGGAAATCGTCGATATCCAGTTCGGCCGGCTCGAAAACCTGCTCAAGGATCGCGATATCGGCCTCGAGCTGACCCCGGCGGCCCGCGACTGGTTGGCCAATGAGGGCTACGACCCCGCCTATGGCGCGCGGCCGCTCAAGCGGGTGATCCAGCGCGAAGTGCAGGACGAACTGGCCGAGCAGATCCTGTCGGGCGCGGTCAGCGACGGCTCGCTGGTGGTGGTGGACGCCGATGCCGATGGCATCACGCTCCTTCCGGGCAGGGGCGCCTAAGTCATCGCGCCTTTATCGGCCGGGAAATGAACGAGGGGCCGGTCGCTGGACCGGCCCCTTTTTTTGGCCTTGCCAAGGGAGATTGTCTGATTTAGAACAAACAAAGAACATTAACGGAGGCCGGCATGGCGGATCGTCTCGATTATATCGAATTTCCTTCCAGTGACCGGGCAGGGACCAATGGGTTTTTCCGCGCGGCGTTTGGCTGGACCATGATCTCCTATGGTCCCGATTACGACGCCATCGGCGAGGCGGGGATCGATGGCGGTATCGACCAGAGCGCCGAGCGGGTGGCGGCGACCATGGCGGTGGTGCAGACCGATGATCTGGATGCGGCGGAAGCGCGGGTGAAGGCTGCGGGCGGCGTCATTACCCGCGAACAGTTCGACTTTCCCGGCGGGCGGCGCTTTCATTGCCGCGAGCCGGGCGGCAATGAACTGGCGGTCTATGTGGCGCGACCCGAATAGGGCGGCTCAATCGGCCAGGGCGACGCTGACCGGGGCGGGCTCGCGGGCCATAAGCTCGTTGATCTGGGCAATGGTGCGGTCGAATTCGGCACGATATTGCGGCGCCAGCACATTGTCCTTGGGCAGCTTGACGCTGAGCGGATCGACCAGATTGCCGTTGATCAGGATTTCATAATGCAGGTGCGGCCCGGTCGATTGGCCGGTCGAGCCGACATAGCCGATCAATTGGCCCTGACGCACCTGGCTGCCGACGCCCAGGCCATCGACGAAACGCGACAGGTGCCCATAGGCGGTTTCATAGCCGTTGACGTGCTGGATCTCGATCTTGTTGCCGTAGCCGGACTGCCATTTGTAATAGGAAATGACCCCGTCGCCGCCGGCATAGATGGGGGTGCCGGTCGGCGCGGCCAGATCGACGCCGGTATGCAGGCGCCTGGTCTTGAAAATGGGATGGATGCGATAGCCGAAGCGCGAACGCAGCGTGCCCCCGCCTTCGAGCGGACGGCGGTTGAGGAAGCGCTTGCCGGTCTCGCCATCGGGATCGAAGAAATCCACCGAGCCATCCGGCGCGGTAAAGCGGTAGAACTGCTTTCTGGCACCGCCCAGGGTCAGCCCGACATAAAGCAGTTCAGCGGCGGTTTCTGGCGTTTCGCCGGTTTCGAGAATTTCGATCGTATCGCCGGCGGCGATGCGCTTGGTCATGTCCAGATCATAGGCGAACATGGCGATGATGCGCTCGATGGTTTCGTCATCGAGATCGTGCTTGCGCCCGGTTTCCCAGATGGAGCGATAAATGCTCGGCAGATTGCCGACATTGATCTGCTCGACGTCTTCCTGCGGGAAATCCACCCAATCCGGCTGCAGGCCGACCACATACTGGCCATTGTCGGAGAGGGCCACGGTGGCGATATGGCGGTCGCCCTCCGCATCTTCGGGCCGGTAGATCGACATGCGATAGGGCACGAGGCTGCTGGCGCCGCTGGACAGCGGCCCATAAAGAATACGCAGCCTTATGCCTTCGGGCAGGCCGCCAGCGGGAATCAGATTGGCGAGGCTCCCCTCGACCAGCGCCACCTGGGCGCGGGTGAAACCATTGCGCACCAGAGTATCGGCCAGCGGCCCCAATTCACGCACGGTGAGGAAACGCTCGGCGCGACCCGGCCCTTCCTGCATGGCGGTCGTCGTCTTGGGCACCATGGTGACGTTTTCGGCAATGCCGGCGGGCGCGCCAGCCGGTCCGTCGGCGAGATCGCCAAGGCTGGGCGCGAGCGAGGCATAGGCCATGGCCGGGCCAAGGCCGTCGCCGAAGCCAGGAAAATCGGCATTGGCACGCACGAATTCGGCTGCGCCCTGATCGGAGATGACCCGCGAAGGCTCGAAATCGAACGGCAGCGCGGCCTGGCTGACGGCCACTTCGCCATCCACATCGGTGCCATAGACATCGGTGGCCACATCGAGCAGCGCCGGCTTGAGCGGCTGGGTCTTGTTGAGAATGGCCACCGGATCATAGGCGGGCACGTCGGCGGAAAGGGTGGTGGCGGTGGTCGCCAGCGTCGCCGAGATGCGCACAAAGGGCTGGTTGCGGATGATTTCGCGCCCATCCACATTCTGGCGGATGGCGGCTTCGATGATCTCGAGATCCGAGCGCGTCGCCGCAACGGGACGCAGGCGTGAGGATTTCGAGGTCAGATCGGTGACGAAGGGCTGGTCGATACGGGGCGCGGCCAGCTTGAGCGCCGCATAGGCGGTGGAAAACGTGTCCTGACCCTCAAAGGAGACATAGAGCGCCGCGCCCATCAACAGGACGCTGGTCAGGCCGGTCATCACCGTGCCGCTCAACCAGGCAAAGCTCAACTCGCGGCC
>NZ_JACDXV010000002.1:475000-753504 GCF_015158295.1 Devosia faecipullorum
GCGCCTCGGCGACCTTGCGCTCCTTTGGCAGTGCTTTGGGCAATTTCCAGACCCTGTTCAGCGGCGGGGTCAGCGCCAATGCCGATGTGGTGCGCGACCTCGCCATCAATCTCAGCATCGTTCTGGCTGGCCTGTTCGGCTCGTTCTTCCTGTTGCGGCTGCTGACCAATGCACTGGCCCGGCGGGTCGCTGCGGATGCGCAGGGCAAGGGAGTGATGCGGCGACTGGGCGCGCTGCTATTGGTGGGATTGATCGAAGCGACGAGCATCCTGCTCGCCTGGGCCCTGGGCTATGTGCTGGCGCTCAATACCGGGGTCAATCCGAACGGGCAGATGGGCATCAACCAATCGCTGCTGTTGAACGCCTTCCTCGTGGTGGAGGCGAGCAAACTATTAATGCGGTTGTTCCTCGCGCCGCGCAGCGGCGGCTTGCGGCTCTTGCCGGTCGGAGATGAAAACGCCGCCTATTGGTCGTTCTGGACCGGAAGGCTGATTTCCCTGGTCGGCTATACATTCATGTTCGTGACGCCCCTGCTCAACGGCGTTGTATCGGTGGCGGCGGGCAATGCCGTGCAGGTGCTGGTGATGGCAACTTCGGTCACCATCGCCATCATCATCGTGTTGCAGAACAAGAGCGATATCCGCAATTGGCTCGCCGGCATTTCCGAGCGCCGCGACAATGACGGGATTGGGCGGCTGCTCGCCGCTTTTGGCCAGCATTGGCATGTCCTGGCCATCGCCTATCTGCTGACGCTGCTTGTGGTATGGTTCGCCAATCCCGAAGGGGCGCTGCCCTTCATGCTGGGGGCGAGCCTGCAATCGGCGATCGCCATCGGCATCGGTTCGCTGATCGCCGGCTTTATCGGCCGCTTCGTCAATGCCGGGCTCAGCCTGCCCGACGATGTGCGCCAACGACTGCCCCTGCTGGAAACGAGACTGCGGGCCTTCGTGCCCGGGGTGATGACCATTGTGCGCTGGGTGGTGATTTTTGGCGTGCTGGTGGCCATCGGACAGGCCTGGAGCCTGTTCGATTTCGTCGGTTGGGTCGGCAGCGACGAGGGCCTGGCGGTTGCCGGATCCATCGTCTCGGCGGCGCTGATCCTGCTGGTGGCCATCGTGCTGCATGTGGTGGTGGCGTCCTGGGTGGAATATCGGCTCAATACCAAAGTGGGGCGGGTGCCGACGCCGCGGGAAAAGACCCTGCTCAATCTGTTCAAGAACGCTTTCACCATTGCGCTGGTCGTCTTCGCGCTGATGCTGGCCCTGGCGCAGATCGGGGTGAATATCGCGCCGCTCCTGGCCGGTGCCGGTGTGGTCGGCCTCGCCATCGGTTTCGGCGCGCAAAAACTGGTGCAGGATATCATTACCGGCATTTTCATCCAGTTCGAAAACGTGATGAACGAAGGCGACGTGGTGGAAGTGGCCGGACGCTCGGGCACAGTGGAAAAGCTGACCATCCGCTCGGTGACTATTCGCGACATGAGCGGCACCATCCATCTGATCCCGTTTTCCTCGGTCGATCAGGTCTCCAATATGGTGCGCGGCTTTTCCTTCTATGTCGCCGAGGTCGAGGTGTCCTACGACAACGACATCGAATTGGTGAAGCAGGCCATGCGCGACGCCTTCGAGGTGGTGATGGAAAGCGAGCACAAAAATGTCATCCTCGACGATCTCGATCCGCCGGTGCTGGTGGCCTTCACGCAGACCTCGATGAAATTGCGCGCGCGCATCAAGACGCTGGCCGGCAAGCAATGGGGGGCAGGGCGGCTTTATTCGGAAACGGTGTGGCGGCTCTTTGCCGAACGCGGCGTGCGCAAGCCGACGCCGCGCGTCTCCTATGTGCCGGGCCTGCCGGCGCCCTGGAACGCCGATGAAGGGGGCAATTGAGCGGCAACGCTTTCGTGATCGTGATCCGCGCGCGCCGGGCTTTGCCTTAAGGCGATCTTAATTGAAGCGGTTAAAATTGAGACATGCGCCGCAGAGGGCGGCGGCGTTCGTCCAGGCGGCATGCGGGCCGGCGGACGTGATCCTGTCTTTGCGTATCATGAGGCCGAAATGTCCCTCTCGTTCCCATTTCCGTTCGCATTCCGCCAATGGGCCATGGCCATTGCCCTGTCGGTGAGCGTCATCGGCGCGGCACAGGCGAGCACCGCCGATTTCGTGCGGGGGCTCTGGCCCGAGGCCGAGCGGGCCGGGGTCAGCCGCCAGGCGTTCGAAGCGGCCTTTGCCGGCTATAATCCCATCCCCCAGGTGATGGAACTGACCAAAAAGCAGCCCGAATTCAGCCAGACGGTGCAGCAATATATCGACAAGCGCATCACCGCCGCCCAGGCCAGCAAGGGCAAGGCGATGCGCGGGGAATGGGCGCAGACGCTGGCGGGCGTGCAGCAGCGCTATGCGGTGCAGCCGGAGATCGTTCTGGCCATCTGGGGCATGGAGACCAATTTCGGCGGCTATATGGGTGGCAATAATACCATCCATGCGCTCGCCACCCTCACCCAGAACGGTTATCGCACCGACTTTTTCCGCAGCGAGCTGGTGACGGCTTTGCGCATCGTCACCGATGGCCATATCAGCCCCAATGCCATGGTTGGTTCCTGGGCCGGCGCGATGGGCCATACCCAATTCATGCCGTCGAGCTTCATGCGCTATGCGGTGGATTATAATGGCGACGGGCGCAAGGATATCTGGAATTCGGTGCCCGATGCCCTGGGTTCGACCGCCAATTATCTCAAGAGTTTCGGCTGGCGGCCGGGCGAAACCTGGGGCTATGAGGTCAAGCTGCCCAGCGGCTTCGATTTTGCTGCCGCCCGCAGCCTCGAAAAAGCCCCGCTCAGCCAATGGCAGCGGTTGGGCATTACCCGCGTTTCCGGCCGCGACTTTCCGCGCGCCAGCGATGTGGCCCGGCTCTATATGCCGGCCGGCGCCAATGGACCGGCATTCCTGCTCCTGCCCAATTTCGATGTGATCAAGCGCTACAACAATTCCGATTCCTATGCGCTGGCCGTAGGGCATCTGGCCGACCGCATCATTGGCGGCGGCGCTTTCGCGACACCGTGGCCGGCGGGTGATTATGCGCTCAGCAAGGCGCAGCGCGCCGAGGTGCAGACCCTGCTGGGCCGGGCCGGCTATGATGTGGGAACGCCCGATGGCGTGATCGGCCCCAAGACCCGGGCGGCGGTCATGGCCTATCAGCAGCGCATGGGCCTGCCGGCGGATGGCCATGTGTCCGGCACCCTGCTCGATCGGTTGAAGCGCTGAGGGCAAGGGTAATGTTCTATTAACAAAGTCGGCGCAGACTCAACGCGCTTAAGTAGAGGGCAGGCATGTAGCCGAGAAAAGGCGCGCCTGCCCTCGCCCATTTTGGCGTCATAATCTTCCCGGTTTCCTGCTTTATTCCATCCGTCAGATTCAGACAAAGATTTGATGCCATGTCTATTGTTCACCGCGTCCTCGCTACGCTTCTCATTCTCGTTTTCGCAGGGTCCAGCACGGCGTCCGCCGTCTCCATCATGGACCCGTTCAATATTCCCCAGGCCATGGATGGCGGCACGTCCAAGGTGGGGAACGGGGTGGCCTATGCCGATGGTCCCCGGCACAAACTGGACGTCTATGCGCCCGAGCAGCGCGGCAGCGCTGCCCCGGTCGTGTTCTTCATTTATGGTGGCGGCTGGAGCCGGGGCAATCGGGAAGAATATGAATTTGTCGGCCGAGCGCTGGCTTCGCGCGGTTTCGTCACGGTGATCGCCGATTACCGGCTGGTGCCGGAAGTGCGCTATCCCGGCTTCATCGAGGACAGCGCCCGCGCCCTGCGCTGGGTTCAGGACAATATCGCCAATTATGGCGGCGACCCCAACCGGCTGTTCCTCGCCGGACATTCCGCCGGGGCCTATAATGCGGTCATGCTGGCGCTCGATCCCTCATTCCGCCAGGAATATGGGGTGACCATGCCCATTCTCGCGGTGGGCGCGCTGTCGGGGCCCTATGACTTCTACCCGTTCGAATATTTCGAGGTGCAGGAAGCTTTCGGGCAGGCACCCAATCCCGAAGGCACTCAGCCGATCAACCTGATCACCGCCGAGGCGCCGCCCATGTATCTGGCCACCGGCACCAGCGATCCGATCGTGCGGATGCAGAATACCGAGCGCTTTGCCGACCGGTTGCGGGCGCAGGGCGTCTGGGTGACGACGCAATATTACGAAGGCTTCGGCCATATGGAGCCGGTGATCGCCATGGGAGCCTTGTGGCGCTGGCGCATGCCGGTGCTCGATGACGTGACCGGTTTCTTCCAGCGCTTCGGGGCGTTCCCGAGCGGGGTGCCCTATCTCGCCGTCGCCCCGGACGCGCCCGAAATGCTGCCCGATTCAGTGATGCCGACCGACGAGATCGTGCGCCAGATCAATGCCATGTTCCAGCCGATCGAAGATTAGGCTCCCGATCATTTCAGTATTCAGTGGAAACGCTCAGGTCTCGGGCGTGATGGTAATGGCGTCGGCGGAGCGCCGGCTGGGGCCGTGATAGACGGCCTCGACATTATTGCCGTCCGGGTCGATCACGAAACAGGCGTAATAGCCGGGATGGTAGTGCCGCTCGCCGGGCGCGCCATTGTCTTGTCCGCCGGCCTTGAGCGCCGCCGCGTAAAAGGCATCGACCATGGCCGGATCGCGGGCCTGGAAGGCCAGATGGACATGGGTGGGGATGGTGCGGGCATCGGCGGCGTCGATGAACAATTCATCGGCCTGGAGCCAGTTCTGGCCGGAGGCCGTGAGGGGAATGCCCAGAACCACGAGCACGGCCTCGTAGAAATATCGGGTATCGAGGAAATTGCGGGCGCGCAGATGCACGTGGTCGAACAGCCGACCGGTATGAAATTGCATGATCCTGTCCCTGAAACGGACAGCGCCCGAACCATGGGTCCGGGCGCATTGTCGTTTATTCGGCCTCGTCGGCGGGGGCGGCGTTGAGCTGGCCGTATTTTTCCGGCCCGATCTTTTCGAACAATTCGAGCTGGGTTTCGAGGAAGTCGATATGGCCTTCCTCGTCGGCCAGCAATTCCTCGAACAGGTTCTTGGAGACGTAATCGCCCAGCTCCTCGCAAAGCTCGCGGCTGGATTTGTAGGCGGCGCGGGCCTCGTATTCGCCGGCCAGATCGGCCTCGAGCACTTCCTTGATGGTCTGACCGATGCGCAGCGGCGCTACGCGCTGCAGGTTGGGATGGCCTTCAAGGAAGATGATGCGCTCGATCAGCTTGTCGGCATGGTGCATCTCTTCGATGGATTCGGCGCGTTCCTTGGCGGCCAGGCGCTTATAGCCCCAATCGTCCAGGAGCCGGAAATGCACCCAATATTGATTGACCGCGCCGAGCTCGAGGAACAGGGCTTCGTTAAGCCGCTCGATGACTTGTGCTTCGCCTTTCACGACGTACTCCAATCCGTTGCTTTTTGAGCTTTTCGAGCCCGGACTGGATCGTCACCAGCTCAGCGGGCTCATGGGCTTGCTGTGCATGGTAGTTTTCGGTGACGCGAACGATAATGTCCACCACATTCGGCACGCAGCCGGAGCATTTCGCGCGGCGATTGAGCTCGGCATAGACCTTGGCGGGAACGACAAGCTGCCAAGGATCGGCCTTGAGCAGATCGAGCACGATATCCTCGATCTCGGCCGAGGTAATCATATTGCACTGGCAGACGAGCATGGCGGGGGCCGGACAAGGACACTTCAACGCGGCGGACTAAACGCCCGTCAATGTTGAATGTCAACGTCATAAATTGTCACGCCGGGACGCCGCCTGCTCCTGGCGGTGACGGGCGGCGATCAAGGCCGCCGAGGCGGCGCTGCGATGGGCCGAGGAAAAGAATTCGCGATGGGCGAGGACCAGCACGGTGGCAAGGCACACCGCGACCCCGACCCATTCGGAGACGAACCAGGCAACGGCGGGAATGGAGAAATAATAGGCGCGGATGCCGCTGTTGAAATTGCGCGCGCCCAGCGCGTTCATCTGGGCAATGGCGTCGATTTCCTCGTCGCTGGTCACCCTATCATGGTCCAGCGCGCCCAGCATGATGCAGAAATGGTTGAACTGGCGCAGCGACAGGGTGAAGGCGAAAAAGGCCAGCACGAACATGGTGAGGAGCGTTGCCAGATGGATCTGCACGTCGAGCACCGAATAGGTGCGGTCGAAGGAGAGGGTGTCGAGCGCCTCCATCAGCGTCGGCAATTGGCCATAGACCGCGAAAACCGCCAGCACGAGCAGGACCGAGGTGGAGGCGAGGAAGCTGACCGAGCCCATCAGATTGCCGGACAGGATTGCATCGAACGGGGTTTCCCGCCGCGTGGCGTGGGCCACCCAGCGCCGCCGCTGCACATTCATGATGGTGGAGAGCGATGGCCGGAATTTCTCGACCTGGGGCACGATCACATTATAGGCAAGATAGGCCAGAAGCGGGAATATGGACGTCAATAGACTGGTCACGTTGGGCTCTCCGGCGCCGGCTTGTCCTTGCGATTATAGCGTGGCCCCCGGCCTTGGCGATATTGGCTAGATCGGGCGCGGATTGGCGCGATGGATGGCGTCGATGTCGGCCAGCACCTCGGGGGACAATTCCAGATCGGCCGCGCCGAGCACCTGCCGCAATTGGGTGGTGCTGGTCGCCCCGATAATGGTCGAGGCCATGAAGGGGCGGCTGCGGCAGAAGGCGATGGCCATTTGCACCGGGTCGAGCCCATGGCGCGCCGCCAGAGCGTGATAGTCCCGGGTGGCGCGATCCGAATGGGCGTTGAGCCGCCAGAAGCCCTTCTGGTACTCCCGGCGGCTGCCGCGGGGCGTGGCGTCATCGAAATATTTGCCGGTCAGCAGGCCCGCGGCCAGGGGCGAATAGGCGAGGAGCCCGACCTGTTCGTGATGGCTGAGTTCGGCCAGGTCATGGTCGAAAATGCGGCGGAGCAGGCTGTATTCGTTCTGGATCGAGACGATGCGGGGCAGGCCGTTCTGCTCGGCCAGCCGCAGCCATTGCGTCAGGCCCCATGTGGTTTCGTTCGAAAGGCCGATATGGCGGATCTTGCCCTCCCGCACCAGATCGCCCAGGGCGGCGAGCACCTCGGCGATATTGTCGAGCGCCCTGGCCGTTTCCTGGCCATGGGGGGCAAAGGTCCAGTAATTTTCGAAATTGTAATGGCCACGGCTGGCCCAGTGGATCTGGTAGAGATCGACATGATCGGTCCGCAGGCGCTTGAGGCTGGCTTCGAGCGCCTCACGCACCGAGTGGCGGTCCGGCACGGCGCCATTGCGGATATGGGCATTGCCGCCGCCGGCCATCTTGGTGGCCAGAACCCATTTATCGCGATCCCCATGGGCCGCGAACCAATTGCCGATAATGGTTTCGGTGCGGCCGCTGGTCCCGGGGCTGGCGGGAACGGCATACATTTCCGCCGTGTCCATGAAATTGATGCCGGCATCGCGCGCCATGGCGATCTGGGCATGCCCCTCGGCCTCGTCGTTCTGGCTCCCCCAGGTCATGGTGCCCAGACAGATATCGGTGACCGCAAGATCGCTGCGGCCAAGGGTTTTGAACTGCATAAGAAAATCCGGAAAAAGGCGGGTCAGGGGAAGGTGGCGGATGCTAAACCGGCCGGCCTGGCGATGGAAGCGATGGAGCGGTATTTGCCCATGATCTGGTCCCAGGGGAGAGAACTTTCCCCAGAATGTCAAAAAACCGTCACCAAGCGCTCAAGGGGGGTTGAGGTCTGGGAAATCACCCCCTATATAGCCCTCACACCGCGCCGAGGCGCCGTGTTTGACGCGGGATGGAGCAGCCCGGTAGCTCGTCAGGCTCATAACCTGAAGGTCGCAGGTTCAAATCCTGCTCCCGCAACCAATACACCCCTAAATGCTTCGGCGTTTAGGGGTGTTTCCTTTTTGACGATCAGCAATGGTGCAAGGGTGCAATTGGCTTCCGGTGCTGCGCGCAGCAAGACCTGATCGCGCATCAGATGCTCCATCGGAGCATCTGACTTGCAAATCATTCCTTATTGGCTGGTTCTGCCCTAGCGGCCGACAAATCGGGCGGGGCGCTTTTCCACGAAGGCGCGCTGGGCTTCGCGGGCGTCTTCGGTCTTCGAGAGGCCGACGGTCAGCGTCTGCTCGTAGCGATAGGCATCGCGCACCGGCATTTCCTTGACATTGATGAACGCCTGCTTGGCGGCCTGGACGGCGAGGGGGCTCTTGGCGGCGATCTCGCGGGCATAGGTCATTGCTTCCTCGATCAGTTTTTCGCCCGGAACAACCGCTTCGGCAATGCCCAGACGATAGAGCTCGGACGGCGGATAGCTGCGGCCGGTAAAATACATGGCCCGGGCGCGCGAGCGGCCAAAATGCTCGTTGATGAAGGCGGTGCCGCCCGCCAGGCCGACATTGACCTCCGGCATCTGGAAATTCGCCGTTTCCGAGGCCACGATGATGTCGCAGCTGAGCGCGAGCACGAAGCCGGCGCCGATCATCGGACCGTTGACGGCGGCGATCACTGGCTTGGGGCAATCGGCCACGGCGTCGAAGAAATTGCGCACGATGCGGTTGTTGCGCGCATATTCGCCGGCGCCCGCACTGATGCCGACACGCTCCTTGATGTCAGCGCCCGCTGAAAACACCTTGCCCGCGGCGGTGAGGATGATGACGCGCACCTCGTCGGCCTCGCCCAGGCTTTCAAAGATGGTGATGAGTTCTTCGCGCATCGGCCCGTTCTGGGCGTTGACCGGGGGGCGGTTGATGGTCACGGTCGCGATGTGGTCGGAAATATCCAGGGTATAAAACTGATAGCTCATCTTATTGTCCGATCTGGTCTGGCGTGGCCATGGTGGGAGCGGCCTTCGCCTTGCGCATGGTGCGGAAGGCCGAGACAAGGCTCCAAATGAGGAGGATGGCGCTCAAGGTCATCACGACCTTGGTGATGCCGCTGTCGTAGAAGGTGCCGAAACTGCCCTTGGAAAACAGCATGGCGCGCCGGAAATGTTCTTCCATCAGGGGGCCGAGGACGAAGCCCAGCAGCAGCGGAGCGGCGGGCAGATGCAGCACGCGCAACAGCCAGCCCAGGGCGCCGAAGAACAGCACGACGGCGATGTCGAAGGTCGAATTGCTCACCGTATAGGTGCCGATGGCGACGAAGGCGAGAATGGCCGGATAGAGCAGGTGATAGGGCACCATCAGCATGCGCACCCACACCCCGATAAGCGGGATGTTGAGGAAGACGAGGATGATGTTGCCGATCCAGAAGCTCATCACCAGTCCCCAGAAGACCTGCGGCTGATCGTTGATCAGCGAGGGGCCCGGTTGGATGCCGTGGATCATCAGTACGCCCAGCATCAGCGCCATCGAGGCGCTGCCGGGCACACCCAGGGCCAGAGTGGGAATGAAGGAGGTCATTTCCGCCGAATTGTCCGCGGATTCGGGCGCCATGATGCCTTCGACCGCGCCCTTGCCGAAGCGTTCGGGGGTCTTGGAGATGCGTTTTTCGAGCGCATAGGAGAGGAAGGAGGCTACGGATGGCCCGGTGCCGGGCAGGGTGCCGAAAAAGGCTCCAACCGAGGAGCCGCGCGCCATAGGCAGCCATGAACGGCGCAGGTCGTCGCGGGTCGGCTTCATCGCCTTGAAGCTGGCAGATTTCTTGTCGATGTCGCCGGCCTTGATGCGACCAATGCTGGAAATCACTTCGGCGACGCCGAACAGGCCCATGGCCAACGGCACCAGCCCGATGCCCTCGTAGAGCTCCAACATGCCGAAGGTGTAGAGCGGGGTGCCGGTATAGACGTCGGCGCCGATCGTGCCGAAGATGATGCCGATGACCACCATGGCCAGCCCCTTTAGGGCCGAGCCTTCGGAAATGGCAGAAGCGGCGATCAGGCCGAGCGCCATCAGCGCGAAATATTCGGCCGGGCCGAAGGCCAGGGCCCAGCGGGCGATGAGGGGGGAGAAACCCATCAGCAGCACGATGCCGAACGTACCGCCGACAAAGGAGGCGAGCGTGGTCAGCAGCAGCGCGACCCCGGCCCGGCCCTGCCGGGCCATGGGATAGCCGTCGAGGCAGGTCACGGCATTGGCGGGCGTGCCGGGAATATTGAGCAGGATCGAGGCGGTGCGTCCGCCATAGCCGGTGCCGTACCAGATGCCGGCCAGCATGATCAGCGCGGTTTCCGGCGCCATGTAGAAGGACAATGGAAACAGCATGGCCATCGACGCCATGGTGCCGACGCCGGGAATGACGCCCACCACCATGCCGATGACGACGCCAAGGGTGCAATATAGCAGATTGGTGGCGGACAGGGCGGTGCCCAGGCCCAGCCCGATATTGGCGACAAGATCCATCAGAATGGCCACTTCAGCATGATGAGCGGAAGGTTGAGGGTCTGCTTGAACAGCAGCCACACGAAAATCGACAGCGCCCCGGCAATCAGGGCGGGCATGAAGCGCCAATCGCGCCCGGGTTCAGCCAGAACGGCGGTATAGACGAGGGCGAAGAGCGCCGGCGCCGTGCCAAAGGCCGGCAGGATCAACATGAAGGCGGCCAGGCTCAGAAGCACGAAAATGCCGGCGCGCAGCGTATTGGGTTCTTCGTCCTCGCCGGCCGCATCCGTTTCGGGCGCGTCAGCGGGCTTGATGCGCGTATTCTTCAGGACGGGCAGGGCAATAAAAACACCGATGACGCACAGGATGGCGCCCAGCCCTACCGGGAACATGCCGGGGCCGATGCGGCGCAGCGTACCCATGTCGTAGTTGAAGTAGGCCCAGCCGCCATAGGCCAGGCCCAGGCCGATGAACAGCATTGCCGTCGTCAGCTCGAGTTTAAGTGCGCGCACGTTTCCCTCCGTTACGCTATTGAGCGCAGCGTCAGCATTTCTACCTTTTTCGGATTTCGGGCTTTGCCCTCGCAACCGCTAAAACCAAGAACATGCTTTGCGAAAATTGGAAAATGGGACCGTTCCTTTATGGGCTAAGCATTTCGCGTTTTCCCTTGTGACTTGTGAGGAGGAGTACTCGTCTTGTTGAAATTACTCAGTGTCGTGGGTCTGGCGACGGTCTTTGCCATGCCGACAATGGCGTTCGCGCAATTCCCCGATCGTCCGCTCAAGCTGATCGTCCCCTTCGCCGCCGGCGGTGGTTCCGATACCGTGGCGCGTATCTATGCTCCTGAACTGGCCAAGGCGCTGGGGCAGAACGTGGTGGTCGAGAATATTGCCGGAGCCGGCGGATCTGTCGGCGCGGCCGCAGGTGCCACAGCCACGCCTGATGGCTATACCCTGCTGATGGGCACGCCCGCCACCCAGATCACCGGCCCGCTGTTGCAGACGCAATTGCCCTATGATCCGGACAATGCCTTCGAAATCCTGGGCACGATCTTCGACTCGCCCAACCTGCTCGTCGTACCTGCGGATTCGCCGTTCCAGTCCATTGCCGATCTCGTGGCCGCCGCCAAGGCCAATCCCGGCGACATGGCCTATGCGAGCCCCGGCGTTGGTTCGAGCGCGCATATGGCGTCCGAATTGTTCAAGTTGATGACCGATATCGACGTCGAGCACATTCCCTATAAGGGAACCGGCGAATCCCTGCCGGACGTGATCGCGGGACGCGTGGACTATTCCATCGATTCCATGACCTCCATGTTGGCCTATGTCCGTACCGGAGAATTGCGCGCGCTGGGCGTGTCGAGCCTCAATGTCGATCCGCTGGTGCCCGATATCGCGCCGATTGCCGATGATGTGCCCGGTTTTTCGGCCACGGCGGTCAATTATTTCGTCGCACCGGCCGGCACGCCCGCCGATGTGCTCGAGCGTCTCCGCGCAGCCCATGACGAAGCCGTCGGTTCGCCCGAACTGGAAAAGCGCCTCAACGACCTGGGCATCACCCTGGTGCGCATGAGCCCGGAAATGCTGCAGGACAAGATCAGCACCGACAGGGCCAAGTGGGGCGACGTGATCGAAAAGGCCGGTATTCCGGTGCAGTAAGCGCAGGTTCGGGCATTGCCGCTGGACGGCGCAAGCGCCCGAACTTGACAATTTGACCCGGCCCGTCTCGTTTGGTGCGAGACGGGCCTTTGTCGTTTTCCCCGCGTCTTGCCAGAGGCGAGCGCGCTGGCCGGACGATATTGATCGCCCTCGATGATGAGTTTTGTGCGATAAGGGCGGCTGGATCGCCATATCGCATCGCAAGCATCGCCTGGAGGGTTTGTTTGACAAATGGGCGCAGCGGGGCCGCCCCGCAACTTGACCGTCACCGGATCGAAGACCTGCCGAGCCTGCGGGACATGGAATTGTTCGTCACCGTGGTGCAGGCGGGCAATTTCTCGGCGGCAGGCCGCCGGGTCGGTCTCTCGCCGGCCTCGGTGTCGCGCTATATCAATGCGCTGGAAGACAGGATGGGCGTACGGTTGCTCAACCGCACCAGCCGCAAGCTCTCGCTCAGCGATATGGGCACAGTGTTCTATCGGCGCGCCGAAGGCATTCTCACCGATGTGCGCGAAACCCACAAGGAAGTGACGCAGGAGCATGTATTGCCCCAGGGGGTGTTGCATGTGCATTCGCGCATGCTGGTGGGCCTGCGCTATATCGCTCCGGCGCTGCCGGCCTTTCTGGAAAAATTCCCCGATATCCATGTCGATCTGACGCTGTCCAACGACGACATCGACATTATCGAGAACAATATCGACGTCGATATCCGCATCGGTCAATTGGCGGATTCGTCGCTGATCGCGCGCAAGCTCATCACCAGCGACCGCATCATCTGCGCGACGCCCGCCTATCTCGAAGGGCGCCCGCCGATCCGTGTCCCCGACGATTTGCTCCAGCACAATTGCCTGACCTACAAGATCAATCTGGGCGGCGTCACCTGGCGGTTCCTGGCGCAGGACGGAACCCTCACCGAAGTGCCGGTGACCGGCAATATGCGCGCCAATAGCGGCCCGGCGCTGCATATCGCGATGATGGAAAATCTGGGCCTGTCGCTGATGCCGGGCTGGGCCGTAGCCAATGAGCTGGCAGATGGCCGGCTGGTGCGCATCCTGCCCGAATACCGGATCAGCTTCACCGCCTTCGAAAATGCCGTCTATGCGGTCTATTCGCCTAACAAGCACCTGCCGGTGAAGGCGCGCGTCTTTATCGATTTCCTGGCCGAGCATTTCCAGACCGTGAGTGTCTAGGCCCCGGTCTTTTCATTTCCTGCAACAAATCTAGTCGCGTTCTGCGCGTTATCCTTGCCCGGTAGCAATGCTAGCTCTTGCCCCCATATGGGGCAGCCGGCCTGCGCCAGAAATGGTCTTAGGAGTGCAGATGTCTGGCAATGTTCTCGAGGGAATCCGGGTTCTTGATTTTTCGCGCGTCTTTGCCGGTCCCGCCGCCACGCAGGTGCTCGGCGATATGGGCGCGCAGGTCCTCAAGGTCGAACCGCCCGGCGGCGATGAGGCCCGCTATTACGGGGTGACCAAGGCGCGGCTGGAACGCTTTGGCGGTGTCAGTCCCTCGTTTCTCGCCCTCAATCGCAACAAGCGCAGCCTCGAGATCGATCTGCGCACCGAGGAGGGCAAGGAGATCGCCCGCGCCCTGGCGCGGGATGTCGATGTCGTCGTGCACAATTACCGCCCCGGCGTGATGGAACGCCTCGGCCTGGGTTATGACGCGCTCCAGGCACTCAATCCGCGCCTCATTTATGCAGAATTCTCCGCCTTTGGCACGACCGGCCCGCTGGCCAAGGCCGGCGCCAACGATCTGGCGCTGCAGGCCCATAGCGGCCTGATCAGCATTACCGGGGAAGAAGACCGCTCGCCGGTGCGCTGCGGCTCCGCTATTGTGGACCTGCACGGCTCGCTTGCCATCGTCTCGGCCATCCTGGGGGCGCTGTTCCACCGGGTCAGTACCGGCGTGGGGCAGCGGGTCGAATCCTCGCTGCTGCTGAGTTCGGCGCATCTGATGAGCTATTTCTACACCGAATATTGGATGGACGGCGCCATGCACAAACCCATGGGAACGGCCAATCATCTGTCGGTGCCGAACCAGGCGTTCCCCGGCAGCGACGGCGAAGTGGTGATCATCGCCTCGACCAATGAAATGTGGCAGCGTCTGGTGGCTGCGCTGGGCCCCGAGGGCCTGGACGGTCCCGAATTCGCCGACGTCTTCGACCGCCGGAGCAATCGCGCGGCGCTGGTAAAGGCGGTTTCTGCCATCACCAGCACCAAGACCTGCGCCGAATTGCTGGCTATATTGGAAGCGGCCAAGGTCGTCGCCACCAAGGTGAACACGATCGGTGAGGCCGCAGACCATCCCCAACTCGCGGCGGTGGGGGGACGTGTCGAGCTGCCGGTCGGCGAGCACCGCATCGGCTCGGTAGCGACGCCCTTCAGCTTCTCCAATGCGCCGTCAGCGGAGGTCAGTTCGCCGCCGGTCCTGGGGGCCGATACCGATGAAGTATTGGCCGAGTTCGGTTTCTCCAGGGAGCGGATCGAGGCTTTCCGCGAGGCGGGCGCGTTCGGCCGGAGCCAGGCCAAGAATTAGGGTGTCCGATGAGCAATTCGCGCCTCAGATGCGTTGTCCTTGACGATTACCAAGCGGTCGCTGCCGCCATGGCGGACTGGGATCGTCTCGGTGCGCGGGTTGCGGTCGAATTCGAGAAGCGGGCCCTGACCGACGACGCGCAGGTGCTGGCGCGACTTGCCGATGCCGACATCATCGTTGCCAATCGCGAACGCACGCCGTTCGACGCGGCGCGGCTGGCGGCGTTGCCGAAGCTGAAATTGCTGGTCACCACCGGCATGGGCAATGCCGCCATCGACATGGAGGCCGCCAGCGCGCGGGGCATCATCGTATCGGGCACCGGCAATGCCGGCGCGCCCACCGCCGAATTGACCTGGGCGCTGATTTTGGGGCTCTCGCGCCAAATCGTGCGTGAAGCCAATGGCCTCAAAGAAGGCCATTGGCAGCAGACGCTGGGCATGGCGCTCAAGGGCAAAATTCTCGGCCTGGTCGGGCTGGGACGGGTGGGGCTCGCCGTGGCCGCAATCGGGCGCGCTTTCGGCATGCAGGTTATGGCCTGGTCGCCGCGCCTCGACGATGCCCGCGCCGCTGAAGCCGGGGTGCGCCGCGCCGCCAGTCTCGAAGAGACGTTCGAAAAAGCCGATGTGATTTCGCTCCATGCCACGCTCAACCCGGCCAGCCGGGGCCTGGTCGATGCCGGGCTGATCGGACGGATGAAGCCCAGCGCCTATCTGATCAACACCTCGCGCGCCGGTCTCGTGGATGAGGCCGCCCTGATTGCGGCGCTGAAGGCAAAAACAATCGCCGGGGCGGGGATAGATGTGTTCCACATCGAGCCCTTGCCCGCCGATCATGGCCTGCTCGCGCTGCCCAATGTGCTGGCGACGCCGCATCTGGGCTATGTGACCGACGACAATTATGCCGCCTATTTCGGCGATGCGGTCGAAAATATCGCCTCCTGGCTCGAGAACAGGCCGGTCCGTGTGCTGAATCCGGCTGTCTGAAGCGCGGCAAAGCGTCATGGTGCGGGGCGGGCCCCGCAGGGTTTGCACATTCTTCATTGCCGGGCGCTAGATTGAACGGTACTTTATCGATCCGTATAGGATCGCTTCCCGCGCGCAGGGGGCGATTGGTGTTTTGAGTTCGGGCGCAGCGCGGCGCTTTCTTCCCCTTTCGTGCGGGAACAGGGAAAGAAGGGCAGGATTTCTTGAGGCTGGTTCGGCGCCACATTCTCATGAGCAGGATGGCTCTGGCGGTTCTTGCCGGCCTGGCGCTGGCGGGAACGGTGCCGGTGCTGGCCCAGGGACTGGTGCCGCAGAGCTTTTTCAACGCGCCCATCGATCCCAGCGCCCCAACGGCGGTTGAGGCCGAGGAACTGATTTTCGATTCGGTTCGCAATATCATCACCGCCCGCGGCGATGTGGTGGTGCGGGTGAGCGGCTACACCATTTCCGGCAATGAACTGGTTTATCGGCGTGCCAATGGCGAGATGAACGTCCAGGGCAATGTGCGGGTGATCGATCCGGCAGGGAATGTTTCGGAAAGCACCGTTCTGGCGCTGACCGGCGGGCTGCGGCGGACAATTCTCGAATCCATGACGATAACGGCCAGTGACGGCTCGCGGATCCGGGCCGACAGCGCCGATTTCGACGAGCAATTGCAGTCCATTCTGGTCAATGCCGATTACGCGCCCTGCGGCGAATGCGTCGACAAGAAGGGCCGCCGGATCGGCTGGTCGATCAGCGCCGCCAAGGTGGTGCAGACGAGTGCGGATGGCTCGATCAGCTTCGAGCAGCCGACATTGTCGCTGCTTGGCGTGCCGGTGGCCTGGCTGCCCTATCTGTGGCTGCCCGATCTCAGCAATGAGGCGCTGGAAAAGCTGCCCACGCCCCGTTTCGGCTATTCCGAGGAGATGGGGCTCAAGGCCGAAGTGCCGGTGACGGTCTATTCGACCCGGGTCACCGATGTCATCCTGACGCCAACGTTGGTCTCCCGCCAAGGCTTCCTTCTGGGCGCCGAATGGGTGCAGCGTTTCGATCAGGGCTCATTCCGCATCAAGGCTTCGGGTCTTTACCAGAACGAGCCAAACGCCTTTTCCGCGCCCGAAGCCCGGCGCGACTGGCGCGGGGCGGTGCAGGCCGATGGCGAGATGAAGCCGGTCAAGGACTGGACCGTAGGCTTTGCCTATGCGGCGTTTTCCGACGGCCATTATTTCAAGGATTACCAGCTCGATACGCGGCGCGCCGCGGTCAACGAGCTTTATGCAACTCACCTCACGGCCGACACCTATGTCGATATGCGTTTGCAGCAGTTCAACCAATTGGGAAGCGACAAGGCTTCGCGCGAGCAGCAGGGCGTTGCCCTGCCCAATCTGCGGGTGAACCGCACCTTCAAGCTGGCTCCGGGCGCGGGACAGGTCGAGCTCGAAGGCCGCATGCTCGGGATCTACCGGGAGCGCGACTATGTCGCCAGCGTCAATGGCGTGCCCTACGATTACGGCTATGCCGGAACCCGAATGCATGCCATGGCGCAGGCGAGCTGGCAGAGCCAGTGGATCGCCGGCGGCGCGGTGGTGACACCCTTTGCCGGCGTGCGGCTGGATGGCGCCAGCTATGTACGCAGTAGCGGGCAGGTGTTCGATCCGCTCGTCCCGGCCGACGACAGCCTGTTCGGCGTCACCCCGATTGCCGCGCTGGATGTGCGCTATCCGCTGATGGCGCGCAGTCCCGGGATGACGCATCTGGTCGAGCCCATTGCGCAACTCGTTTATCGCGGCGCTTCGAGCATCCAGCCGGGAATTACCAATGAGGATTCCCAGAGCGTGGTGTTCGATGACACCAATCTGTTCAGCTATAACCGCTTTACCGGCATCGACCGCCAGGAGACAGGGCTGAGGCTCAATGTCGGCGGACGCTATCTCGCCAGTTTCGATGATGGCAATTATCTCGAACTGGTGGCCGGGCAATCCTTCCATCTGGCTGGAACCAATGCCTTTGCCGAGGCCAATCGCCAACAGGCGGGTTTGGCTTCTGGGCTCGACAATGGTTCCTCCTATGCGGTTCTGGGCGCCTATGGCGTCCTGGGTGACGCGCTCAAGGTCGGCGCGAAAACCCAGATCGATACCAGTGATTTCAGCGTGGCGCGGGCGGGGCTGGGTGTGGCCTATAGCCGTGACGGCTGGAGCGGCGCGCTCAATTACCGCTATGCCGAGGCCACGCCGGCGGCGGGCAATGTGAAAGCCCTGCACGAGGCGGGGGCCGAACTGACCGTGCCGATCGATGAATATTGGTCCGTCTCGGGCAATTATTATTGGGATATTGCCGGCAATAGCTGGCTGCAGGCCGGCGGTGGCCTCGCCTATAATGACGGCTATCTCAACATGGCCGCCAATGTGGTTCGCACCGGGCCGACGCATCGCTCGCCCAATGATCTGCGGGGCACTGTGACGTTCCGGCTCATGGCCCCTTCCGGGTTCGACGCGGGCTATTCGGGCGCGGTGCCGCTGAGCAATTTTCTGCAATAGGTGAGGATAGCTCAATGAGCAGACGGGACTTTCTTGCGCTTCTCGGTTCCGGTCTATTGGCCATGGGTCTTGCCGGCTGCACCAGTTTTTCGCCGGTCTATGGTGGTGGGTCGGACGGTGGCATGGCCGTAGCGCGGTTCAATTTCGCGCCGCCCAGCAATCGGCTGGAACAGGTCATCCTCAACCGGCTGAGCGTGGCCTTTCCCGCCCAGGGCGGACCAGGCGATCCGGTGCTGCGGGTTTCGGCGAGCACTTCCTCTCCCGGCGCGGCCCTCTCCAATGCGATGGCGGTGGGCGCACCGGTCAATGTCCGGGTAGAGGCTTCGGTCTCCATCGTCCAGGATGGGACGACCCTGTTCTCGGCCAGCCGGTTCGCCAATACGTCCTATCAGGGCGGCAAGCTGGCTCCGACCAATCAGGCTTCGGCCGAAGGGGCGCGGGAAGCTGCGGCGCAGAGCGCGGCCGAGGCGCTGCGCGCGGCCATCATGGCCGGCTATCGTCCCGGCATGGTCAGCACGCAACCACGTTGACCGCGAGGCCTCCGAGGCTGGTTTCCTTGTATTTCTCGTTCATGTCGTGGCCGGTCTGGCGCATGGTCTCGATGCAGGCGTCGAGCGGCACGGCATGGGTGCCGTCGCCCTTGAGCGCCAGCGAAGCAGCGGTGACGGCCTTGACTGCGCCGAAGGCATTGCGCTCGATGCAGGGGATCTGCACCAGCCCGCCCACCGGATCGCAGGTCATGCCCAGATGGTGTTCGAGCGCGATCTCGGCGGCGTTTTCCACCTGGGCCGGGGTGCCGCCCATGATGGCGCAGAGCCCGGCTGCCGCCATGGCCGAGGCGGAGCCCACTTCGCCCTGACATCCCACTTCGGCGCCCGAAATGGAGGCGCGATGCTTGATGATGCCGCCAATGGCGGCAGCGGTCAGCAGGAAGTCGCGGATGGCCTCGTCGCCGGTGCCGGCATTGAACTGCACCGCATAACGCAGCACGGCGGGGATGACGCCCGCTGCGCCATTGGTCGGGGCGGTGACCACGCGCCCGCCGGCGGCGTTTTCCTCGTTGACCGCCATGGCAAACAGGCTCAGCCAGTCATTGGCCATGAGCGGGTCGATCTCGTTGCGCTGCCATTTCTCGGCCAATTGCGCGTGGATGGCGGCGGCGCGGCGCTTGACCCTGAGACCGCCGGGCAATTCGCCGGAGCGGCCCATGCCGCGATCGATGCAGCCCGACATAGTGTTCCAGACCTCGTCCAATTGCCGGTTCAAGCGGCTTCGGGAGAGGCGCGCCTCCTCATTGGCCCGTTTCATGGCGGCGATGGAGAGGCCCGAGCCTTGCGCCATGGCCAGCATTTCGGCGGCATCGGCGAAGGGCCAGGGCACGTCCTGGTCGGCCGGTGAGGCGGTGCGGACTGCATCGAGTTCCTCGGCGGTGACGACGAAGCCGCCGCCGACCGAATAATAGATGCGCCGCAGCAGCAATTGTCCGTCGCCATCCCAGGCGCTGAACTGCATGCCGTTGGGATGGCCGGGCAGGGGCACGGTCTTGTCGAGCACCAGATCGACGGCGGGCCGGAAACGATAGGGTGGATGGCCCGGTGGGGCAACTTTCCCCGTCTCGCGGATGGTGGCGATGATTGTGTCCATGGCATCGGGGTCGATGGTTTTCGGATGCTCGCCGGCCAGCCCGAGAATGATGGCGCGGTCGCTGCCATGGCCGATGCCGGTAAAGGCCAGCGAGCCATGCAGGCTGACCGTGATGGCGGCGGGCCGTGCCCGCACCGCGCGCGGCCAGGTGCCCGCGGCCAGATCGTCGAGAAAACGGCCAGCGGCCACCATCGGCCCCATCGTATGGGAGCTGGACGGGCCGATCCCGATCTTGAAGACGTCGAAAACCGAGAGAAACATGGCCCATCATAACCGGACCGGAAGCGGGCGCAATCGCCTCCCCGCCGATTGTTTCGGATTGGACGACAGAGCGTGGCGCCATTGCGCCATTGCCTCGCCCGGCAAGCGGCCAATATCCTTCATGCATCAAGGAGAACATTATGAGCCCATATCATTTCCGCGCCGAGCCCGGCACCGGACCTGACGCCCCGGTCATTTTCCTTTTCCACGGCACGGGCGGCGACGAGAACCAGTTTTTCGACCTGGCCGGGCAGATCCTGCCCGGCGCCAGACGGGTGGCGCCGCGCGGCGATGTCAGCGAAAACGGAGCACTGCGCTATTTCCGCCGGACGGGCGAGGGCGTCTATGACATGGCGGACCTCAAGCAGCGCACCGAGGCGATGGCGGACTTTGTTCGCGCGCAGATCGGGGAGGCGCGCCCCTCCCGCGTGCTGGGATTGGGCTATTCCAATGGCGCCAACATTCTCGCGTCGATAATGTTTGGGGCGCCGGACTTGTTCGACGCGGCGGTGCTCATGCACCCGCTCATACCCTTCGCGCCGGAAGAAGCCGATTTTGCCGGGCGCGACGTGCTGATCACGGCGGGTCGCCGCGACCCGATCGCGCCGGCCGGGGCAAGCCAGGCGCTGGCCGATTATTTCAGCGCCAACAAGGCCGCGGTTCAACTTGCCTGGCACGAGGGTGGACATGAAGTGCGGCCAGAAGAGCTGGCGGCAATAGGGAAATTCCTTTGAGGCCGGGGCCCGGGCGGTGGAAAATTAACAGGTTCATAAGGCGTTGACGTCCAGAATGGGCCGACGAAGAGGTGTCCCATCCGCTCCATCGGTCATCGCATAGCTCGAACCCTGTCGCTCAAGGTTCTGGTGTTTGTGCTGCTCGGCTTTGCCGCGGTGGCCGTGCCGGCCTATGCCGCCTTCAACTGGATCGCCAATTCCACCATTATCCAGCTCGGCACCCTGTTTGCCGAAAAGCAGGTGCTTTACGACCGGCATCGCGGCTTGGGGGCATTGATGCGCGAGGTCGCGCTCGCCGAGGCACTGGCCGGGAGCCAGGCCATTCGCGACTGGACCCTTGATGAAGACAATCCGGCGGTGATGCGGCGCGGCATTGCCGAGCTGGAACATTACCGGCAAAGCTTTGCCGACAATTCCTATTTCTTCGTCATCGACAGCTCCGGCAATTACTATTTTAACGACGCGGCCAATTCCTATGCCGGTAGCCAGCGCCGCTATGCCGTCGATGCCGAAAACCCACGCGACGCCTGGTATTTTCACACCAAGGCCCTGGCGCAGGGCTGCCATCTCAATGTCGACAATGATGCCAATCTGGGCGTCACCAAGGTCTGGATCAACTGCGTGATCCGCGAGGGCGACAGGGTTCTGGGCGTCCTCGGCTCGGGTATCGATCTATCCGCCTTCATTCACGAAGTGGTCAATATTCCCCAGGCCGGGGTGACCTCGATGTTCGTCGATCGCCAGGGCCAGTTGCAGGCGCATCGGGATCAGAACCTGATCAATCTGGCGAGCCTGTCGGCGGAGACGCGTGACGCGCGCAGCGTGTTCTCGCTGCTCGATGACGAGACGGACCGGGAGCGGCTGCGGGCGCTGATGGAAGAGGTCGCGTCCGGTCAGAGCATGGTGCGCTCGATCTTCGTGGATATTGACGGCCATCAGACATTGGTGGGCGTGGGCTATCTGGACCGGATCGGCTGGTTCAACGTCACGCTGATGGACGTGGATACCATTATCGACCGCCGCCTGTTCATGCCAATCGCCGCCTTGTTGATCGGGGTGATGGGCCTGGTCGCCTTCCTGCTGATGGTCATTTTCAAGCATACCGTGCTCGACCGGCTGAGCCGGCTGGAGCGGGCGGTGCGGGGGGCGCAGAACGGCAATTTCGGGCCGGCGCTCAGCTTTGGCGACGGTGCGCAGGACGAGGTTGGTCGGCTCGGCACCGCCTTTGTTGAACTGGCCCGGACGGTGCACGACAATACGCGCCTGCTGGAAACGCGGGTCAGCGAGCGGACGCAGGAATTGCAGCAATTGGCGTTCATGGACGTGCAAACCGGCGTCCTCAATCGCCGCGGTTTTGCCGCCGCCCATGCGGAATGCGCCCCTAAGGGGCAATATGGCGTGCTGCTGATGGACATCGACCGCTTCAAGACCATCAATGACAATTTTGGCCATGCCGCCGGCGATCAGGTGGTGATCGAGGTGGCGCGGCGCATTGGCCGGGCGATCGACCGGATCGACACTTGCGCCCGCTGGGGCGGTGACGAGTATATCGTCCTGCTGCCCGGCGCTTCGCCGCAAAGCCTGCGCGCAACCGCCGAAGCAGTGCTGGCTGGGATCCGCGACCTCACGGTGGTGCTGCCCGACGGGCGGGAAATCCGAACTTCGGTCAGTATCGGCGCCTGCCTGTCCGACAAGGGTGACCGGCTCGAAATGGCCGCGGACATGGCAGATGCCGCGCTCTACATGGCCAAATCGCAAGGCCGCAACCAATTGATGGTGCTCGACCGCGAGATGCAAAAGCAATCCCGGCGAGCCTGACGGTCGATTGCCGTGGTGACGGGGCGAGGATCGCTTGTTATCCTCGTGGCCCTGTTGGAGGTCCGCCAATGCTGCGTTTCGTTTCCATCCTCGCCCTGACCCTGGTCCCGTCTGCCGGTTCCGTGCATGCGGTCCAGGCGGCGAGCTTTGACTGCACCAAGGCCGTTACCCCATTCGAGCGCGCCATCTGCGAAAATCCCGAGCTCTCCGTCGCCGATCAACGGCTCGCCGTCACCTATGAAACGGCGACGGGCGGGCTGTCGGATCTGGCGCGCGGCGCGGTGCGGACGGGTCAGCGTGAATGGCTGAGTTATGCCCAGCGTGCCTGCACGAAAGATGCCAGGCCGCTCACGACGGGAACATATGACGAGCGCGGCGTCTCCTGCCTGCTGGGGGTTTTCAGCGATCGCAGCGCGCTGCTGGAACAGAGCCGCATGATCGATGGGCGGCGCTTTTTTCCCATGGCGCGCTATGAGGCATTTCCCGATCCCTATGAAGCCGACAATCCCGATTCCTGGTTTCCCGTCGCCCGCCATGAATTGAGCTGGGTCGAACTCGATGACGCCGAAGGCCCCGCGCAGACGTTCAACGACATGGTGCGAAAGCAGGGCGACCTCGTGGCGCCGGCCTCGTCGGAAGAGAGCGATCCGGATGCCGATGAGGGTGAGGCCAATAACAGCGATACCAGAAATACGCTTTTCGTTCATGAGGTTGTGGGGCAATCGCGGATCAGCATCAAGGCGAGAACCTATTGGTACGGCCATGGTGCGGCGCATGGCAATTGGAGCCTGACCTATCGCCATTACCTCGTCGAGAAGGGGCGGCTCATGGAGGCGGGTGACCTGCTTGCCGGCGCAGGATGGGAAAAAGCGTTGCAGGATCTGGCGCTCAAGGCGGCAAAAGCCGAGCATGGCGACAATCTGATGCTCGATGATCCGCGCTATCTGACCGATGTCGTGGCCGATCCGGAGCGTTGGGACTTGTCCGATCCCTATGCGCTGATCATCCAGTTCCAGCCCTACGAGATCGCGGCCTATGCCTATGGCGCACCCAATATACGGGTGCGCTGGGAAGATCTGGAGCCCTATCTCGCCGAGGGGGCGTATGAAATCCGCTAAGAATTTTGGGCATTTAGCCTAGAAGGTCGGCCCATTCGGGGTGGCGGCGGAACTGCACCACCACATAGGGGCAGACCGGGTTGATCTTGAAGCCCTGGGCGCGGGCATCGGCAATCGCGGCCTTGACCAATTGGGCCGCGATGCCGCGGCCTTCGAACTCGGGCGGCACGCCGGTATGGTCGATGATCATGGGGCCATCGCCGGATTTCCGATAGGTCATTTCGGCTTCGGCGCCGGGCGCCAGGTGAATGACATAG
This sequence comes from Devosia faecipullorum, assembly GCF_015158295.1. Lineage (GTDB taxonomy): Bacteria > Pseudomonadota > Alphaproteobacteria > Rhizobiales > Devosiaceae > Devosia > Devosia faecipullorum. Next base: position 498,863 of record NZ_JACDXV010000002.1, read on the forward strand.
CGGCCGCGCGTGGGGCCTTCTTCGCGCGCGATGTGATATTCTGCTTCGGCCATGCTGTTGTTTTCCTTGGTGTTTCTGCTGCGGATCGGGGGCGAGGCCAGTTCGGGGAAGAGGCTGCGCTCGGGCAGGAAAGGGTGAATGTCGAGCCCGGCCCGGATGGCGGCGAGGGCTTCGTCCCGCTTGCCCTGATTGTGCAGGATGAGGGCTTTCCCGGCCCAGGCGCCGAAATGGCGCGGCTCCAGCCTCAAGGTTTCGGCGATGTCGGCCAGCGCCGCTTCCTGGTTGCCGCGCAGGAAATGGGCGGTGGCACGCAGGTTCCAAGCCTCTGGATAATCAGGATAATCCTCAACGAGGCGCTGGATGAGCGGCAATTGGCCCGCCGGGCCGGCAAAGCCTGAAGTGCTCATGATTTCAGCGATGCGTGCGGCCAGGACCGGGTCGTCGGGCTGGGTCCAGATGGTCCAGATGGCATCGGCAATGGCGCGGGCGCTCGGCTCGTCGGTGCTGGCAGCAAGGCCGGCGAAAAGAGCGTCCAATTCGCCCGATTGGGTAACGCGGTGCGGATCATTCTGCGCAAAAGCGGGCGTGACCGGCGCGAATGCCAGCAGAATTGCAGCGATTGCGAGGCGGATCAGCATGCCCATTTCGCCGGCGAGTGTGCCGGTTTCGCGCCAGCGCCGCAAGCCGGAGCCATTGGTTAGCAGACTGTTAACATTGAACTGGTCATGTCGGGTTCAAGACCAATCGAGTGGAGACGTCGATGAGCCCGCTATTGCATCACATGATTTCCTCGGGCCCGCGCCCGGTCGCCCCGTTCAGCCATGCGGTGGAATCCGATGGCTGGGTATTCATCACCGGGCAGATGCCGACCGATCCGGCGGCCCCTGATGCACCGCTGCCGGAGGGGGTCGAGGCGCAGACGCGGCGGGTGGTCGAGAATCTGAAAATCGTGCTGGGCGGGATCGGCCTGGGGCTTGAGCATGTGACCATGGCCCGCATCTATCTCACCGAATTCGAGCGCGATTATGCGGCGCTCAATGCGCTGTGGCCGAGTTTTTTCGCGGCGGGCAAATTGCCGGCGCGAACGACGGTGGGGGTGACGGCGCTGGCGGTCGGCGCGCTGGTGGAGATCGACCTGGTGGCAAGACGGCCGGGGTAAGGCTGCGGTTCGATTGTCGCCACCACCCGGCTTGTCGGGGTGGTCCATGCCTCCGCAAGGTGGATTGCCCGGACGTGCCGGGCAATGACGATGGAATGGGGGGGCTCGCCTGTCAGTCCTTCTTCCGGGACATTTCGATCATGCGCTTCACGGCCTGGCGGGCGGGGCCGATGATGTGGTCGGGGATGGTGACTTCCTCGGTGCCGGTATGGAGCGACCAGAGCACGTTTTCGAGATTGATGCGCTTCATATGCGGGCAGATATTGCAGCCGCGCAGGAAATCGACGCCGGTGGTTTCGGAGGCCACATTGTCGGACATGGAGCATTCGGTGACCATGACGACGCGGGCCGGCCGGGTGGTTTTCACCCAATCGATCATGGCGGCGGTGGAGCCGGCGAAATCGACCGCGTCGATGACCTCGGGCGGGCATTCGGGATGGGCGATGATCTTGGCCGATGGATAGGCGTGGCGCAGTTCGGCAATGTCCTGGGCGGTGAAAGTCTCGTGCACTTCGCAGGCGCCGGCCCAGGTGATGATCTTCTTGTGGGTCTTCTTGGCAGTGTTGCTGGCCAGATATTGATCGGGGATCATCATCACCGTGTCGCCCTCGACGCGATTGACGATGTCCAGCGCATTGGAGGAGGTGCAGCACACATCGGTCACGGCTTTGACGGCGGCCGAAGTGTTGACATAGGTGACGACCGGCACGCCGGGATAGCGGGCGCGCATGGCCATGACGTCTTCGGCGGTGATGCTCTCGGAGAGCGAGCATCCGGCGCGGCTGTCGGGGATGAGAACCGTCTTTTCCGGGTTCAGCATCTTGGAGGTTTCGGCCATGAAATGGACGCCGCATTGCACGATGGTGGACTGGGTGACCCGGGTGGCCTCCACGGCCAGTTGCAGGCTGTCGCCCACCACATCGGCGACGCCGTGATAGATCTGCGGCACCTGGTAATTATGGGCGAGAATGACCGCGTCCTTCTCCTTTTTCAGCCGGTTGATCTGGAAGATCAGCGGCGCGTAAAAAGGCCATTCGATCTCGGGAATCTTGTCGCGGACGCGGGCGAAAATGGCTTCGGTCTCGCGTTCGACGGCCTTGGAAAATTTCAGATCGAAGCTGTCGGCGAGAATCGCGCGCGCATCGGCAAGCGGGGTTATGGCGTTGATCGTCTGTACCATTGGGGGCCTCCTGGCATGGGCGATCGGGACAGACCCGCTCCAGTGCGCGGAACCTAGGTATTTTCTTCCGGCAATTCAATCAACGCGCTTGCAGGAAATTGGTCGGACGCCTAACGCTGTTGCGATTTTTGCCAGTCGAGGAAAGTTTCATGCCGCAGGACGCAAACGCCATCCGTTCCATTCTTTCGCTGGCCCCGGTCGTGCCCGTCATCATTCTCGACGATGTGGCGCAGGCCCGCCCGCTGGCCGAAGCGCTGGTCGCCGGGGGCCTGCCGGTGCTGGAAGTGACGCTGCGCACGCCCAATGCGCTCAAGGTGATGGAAGAAATGGCCAAGGTGAACGGGGCCATTGTCGGTTCGGGCACGGTGCGCAATGGCAGCCACATGAAGGCCTCGGTCGATGCCGGGTGCCGCTTCATGGTGTCGCCGGGCGCCTCGCCGCGCCTGCTGGACGCCGCCGACGACATCGCCATTCCGCTGCTGCCGGGCATCGGCACTCCCACTGAGGCGATGAGCGCCGCCGAGCGGGGTTATTCCTTCCTCAAATTCTTCCCCGCCGAAGCGCTGGGCGGGGCGCCGGTGCTCAAGGCCTTCGCCTCGCCGCTGCCCGACATCACCTTCTGCCCCACCGGCGGCATCGACGCGGCCAAGGCCAAGACCTATCTCAGCCTGCCCAATGTGATCTGCGTGGGCGGCAGCTGGATCATGCCCGCCGACGCGCTGGCGAGCGGGGATTTCGCCCGCATCGAGGCGCTGGCGAAAGAGGCGAGCGGGCTGCGGGGTTAAACAGCCAGGGATTGCGTCCCCAGAATTCTAAACTTCATCATTGCCCGGCTGGTCCGGGCAATCCATTCTTGCCGCAGCGCAGCATGGACCGCCGGGACCAGCCGGGTGGTGACGATGGCGAGGAGGCCGGGCGGGTTGGAAACACGCGGCAATGATTGCGGATGGGTGGGCACAAGACGATGAGACCTGTTCCCCCTCATGGCCTCGGCCATCTGCGGATCGTGCTTTCCGAGGCCGCCTATATCGGGCCGGGGCGGGCGGATTTGCTTGAGGGCATTGCCAGAACCGGCTCCATCACGGCGGCGGGCAAGGCGATGGGGATGAGCTACAAGCGCGCCTGGGGGTTGGTGCAGGCGCTCAATGAGGGGTTCGGGCAGCCGCTGGTGCTGTCGAAACGCGGCGGGGCCGAACAGGGCGGGGCGGTGTTGACGGCGCTGGGGCAGGCGGTGCTGGACGCCTATCGCGCGATGCAGGCCAAGACTGAAGCGGCGATTGCGCCGGATGTCGCGGCTTTGCGATCTTTGCTTTCCGATAGGTCGGGCTGAACATATCGCTTGCCAGCATCTCCGGTTCCGGTCCACGATATGGTCAACAAGACATATCGGAGTTTGCCGTGTCCCGTATCCTGCTCGCCGCCGCCCTTCTTGCCACGAGCGCGCTGCCGGCCTTTGCCGAAAGCGTCAATGTGGCGGTGGCCGCCAATTTCACCGCCGTGGCCGAGGAATTGGCCGGGCTGTTCGAGGCCGAAACCGGCCATGAGGTGGAACTGAGCTTCGGCGCCACCGGCGGGCTTTATACCCAGATCACCCAGGCGGCGCCGTTTAGCGTGTTCCTGGCCGCCGACACCGCCCGCCCGCAATTGGCGATCAGCGAAGGTCATGGCGTCGATGGCACATTCTTCGTTTATGCCGAAGGTCGGCTGGCGCTTTATGGGCCGGGACGCGATCTGAGCGATGGCGAAGCCGCACTCAAGGCTGCGTTCAGCCAGATCGCCATCGCCGATCCGCAGGCGGCGCCCTATGGCAAGGCGGCGGTGGAAACGCTGACGGGTTTGGGGCTCTACGCGGCGATCGAGCCCAAAGTGGTGTGGGGCGAGAATATTTCCCAGACGCTGCAATTCGTCGAAACCGGCAATGCCGAGCTGGGTTTCGTCGCCGCCAGCCAGGTTTTGGGCAAAACCGATCAATGGCTGGTGCCGGGTGAATTGCACACGCCCATCGCGCAGGGGGCGGTGCTGCTCAAGCATGGCGAAACCAATCCGGCGGCCCTGGCTTTCCTGGATTTCCTCAAATCCGACACAGCCGTGGCTGTGATCGAGGCGGCGGGCTATTCTGTGCCTTGAGTTTTCCTGCCGGCACCGATGCCTTGGTTGTCGCTACCCTTCCCTCAAGGGGATGGGGGCGAAACAGCCGAATGGCAGGGTATTTTACGCTGAGAATTTCATGGACCTTGCCCCCCTCATTGCTCCCATCAGCCTGACGGTCACGCTGGCGTTCAGCGTTACCCTGATCCTGCTCATCATCGGCACGCCGCTGGCCTGGTGGCTGGCGCATGGGCGCTGGGCGGGCAAGGAGGCGATCGGGGCACTAGTGACCATGCCCATGGTGCTGCCGCCGACCGTATTGGGTTTTTATCTGCTGCTGGCGCTGGGGCCGAACGGGCCGGGCGGGGCACTGGCGGGATTGTGGGGGGCGCGGACCCTGGCCTTTTCCTTTGGCGGGCTGGTCATCAGCTCGGTCATCGCCTCGCTGCCCTTCATGGTGCAGCCATTGCGCAATGGTTTTGCCGCCATCGAGACCGAAGTGCTGGAGGTGGCGGACACTTTGGGCGCGTCGCGCTGGCAGCTCTATTGGCGGGTGATCCTGCCGCTGGCGCGGCCAGGTTACCTGGTGGGCGGCATCATGGCTTTCGCCCATACGGTGGGCGAATTCGGCGTCGTGCTGATGATCGGCGGCAATATTCCGGGCAAGACCAAGGTCATGTCCATCGCCATCTACGATTTCGTCGAGCGGCTGGAATGGGACAAGGCGCATATGCTGGCGGGCGGCATGGTGGTCTTCGCCTTCGCCGTGATCTTCTCGACGCTGATGGTCAACCGGCGGGTGAGCACGCCCATGGGTTAGGGGCGTTGACGACTAACATGTTAGTTGCTAGGGCAGGCGAAACAGCCGGAGTGCCCGCCAATGAGTGCCATCAACAAGGTTCTGACCGTCGATGAGATGAAGCGCCTGGCCCATCGGCGCGTGCCGAAAATGTTCTTCGATTATGCCGATAGCGGTTCTTATACCGAGAGTACCTATCGGCAGAACGAGAGCGATTTTTCCAAGATCCTGCTCAACCAGAAAATCGCGGTGAACCTTGAGGGGCGCAATCTCAAGGTGGAGATGCTGGGCCAGAAGATCGCCATGCCAATCGCCATCGCGCCCGCCGCGACCGGGGGCATGCAGGTGGCCGATGGCGAGATCAAGGCGGCACGGGCCGCCGAAAAATTCGGCATCCCCTTCTCGCTCTCCACCATGAGCGTCTGTTCCATCGAGGATGTCGCGGAAAATACCAGCGCCCCGTTCTGGTTCCAGCTCTATGTGATGCGCGACCGCGATTTCATCAATCGGCTGATCGACCGCGCCAAGGCGGCGAAATGTTCGGCGCTGATCCTGACCATGGATCTGCAAATCCTGGGGCAGCGGCACAAGGACATCCGCAACGGCCTGTCCACCCCGCCCAAATTCACCCCGCATTCGGTCTGGCAGATGATGCAGCATCCCACGTGGTGCCTGCGCATGCTGGGTACGCAAAGGCGGACCTTCCGCAATATCGTGGGCCATGTGGGGGGCGATCATGACCTGGCCTCGCTCTCGGCGTGGACGGCCAGCCAGTTCGACCCAGCGCTCAATTGGGGCGATGTGCGCTGGATCAAGGAGCGGTTCGGCGGCCCGGTGATCGTCAAGGGCGTGCTCGACGCCGATGACGCGCAGGCGGCGCTCGACAATGGCGCCGACGCCATCGTGGTCTCCAATCATGGCGGCCGCCAGCTCGACGGCGCGCCTTCGAGTATCCGCGTGCTGCCCGAAATCGTCGACAGGGTGGGCCACAAGACCGAGGTCTATCTCGATAGCGGCATCCGCTCGGGGCAGGACGTGATCAAGGCGCTGGCCTATGGCGCCAAATCCACCTTTATCGGCCGGCCCATGCTCTATGGGCTGGGCGCGGGCGGGGAAGCGGGCGTCACCAGGGTGCTCGACATCATGGCCAAGGAACTGGACACCACGATGGCGCTGTGCGGGGAGCGCGACATCCTCAATGTTGGACCGCACAACATCTATTCCAACGACCTGCCGCCGCGCAATGCGCCCAAGGCGCGGGGCTAGAGTTCGCGGTAGACAGGCACCGTTGCGGACGGCGTCAATTGGGCGAAGGCGATGCTGGCGAGCGCCCGCAGGGTCTCGGGCGATTGCGGGCCGACAATGGTGCAGGTGACGACGAGGCTGGCCCAATACAGCACGTTGTCGCCGCCCAGCCGTAGCGTTTCGAGTTCGGGGCCGCCGGCGTCAATGGCGGGGGTGACATAGAGCGTCGCTCTCTGGCCCCTGGCATCTTCATACATGAGCTGGGCGGCGCGGCCGCCGGGAAGCGCGGGGGCAGGCAGCAGCCGACCGCCCAGAAAGTCGAGGCCGGCTTCGGAGAGGTCGGGCATGACGAGGGCGGTGTCCAGCCGGCTGGAGAGCCAGCTGGACAAATGCTCGGTCTCCTCGCCGGACACTTCCACCGCATGGCGGTTTTCCGCGACATAGACATTGTGGGCGCTGACGGCGTCGGCGATGAGGCGCTCATAGAGGGCCGGCCCCTCGATGGCGGGGCGCAACAGCCAGCCGGTGGCCAGGCCGATGCCGAGCAGGCCGACGATCATTGCGGCGCGGGACAGGATCCGCCAGCGGCGGCGGGCGTATTCGGCCGCCATGGACCGGGGCGACAGCCGGGCCGGGACCGGCTCGCTGATGACGGGGCCATAAAGGGTGCGGATGGCATCGGACTGGCGCTGTAACTGGCCCAGTTCCGCCATGGCATCGGGATTGGCGGCGAGCCAGGTTTCAACCCGGCTCCGGGCGGGCTCATCCAGATGTCCATCAAGAAAGGCCATGACCATGTCGCGGGTGATCTCGCTCATTTGATGGTCCTCAGATGCGGCTCGTGGGCGCCGCCGGTGATCTGGCGCAAGGTGGCGCGGGCGCGGCCGAGCCGGCTCATCAGCGTGCCGGCGGGGATGCCGAGAATGGCGGCGGCCTCGGCATAGGCGAGGCCTTCGAGGGTCACGAGCAGCAGCGCCTCCTTCTGGTCGAGCGGCAGGGTGCCGATGGCGCGGTCGAGTTCGGCAAGCGCCAGATGGCCGGGCTGCGGCGCCGGAATGCCAAGCTCGGGCATGGCGTCGATATCGGCCATGTCGCCATGGCGCCGCCGGCTGCGCAGCGCGTTGCGGTGGAGATTGGTCAGGATGGTGAACAGCCAGGGGCGCAAGGGGCCGGTGGGCCGGAACAGGCCGCGCCGCGCGATGGCGCGTTCGAGACAGTCCTGCACCAGATCGTCGGCGCGGTCGGCATCGCGGGTGAGCGCGCGGGCATAGCGGCGCAAAGCCGGGATGCAGGTTTCGAGCTCATCGAGAAAATCGACCACGCCGGGTTCGTCCTTAAACGTCAGTCTTCATTCGATGGCAAGATGCCAGACGCCGCCGACGCCGTCACCGGTAATGTCGCCGGGGGCCTGGTCATCGACCCAGAAATAGAGCGGCATGCCTTTATAGGCCCACATATTGGTGCCGTCGGTGCGTTCCACGAGGGTGAATTCGCCCTCGGGCGTGGCGCCGTCATCGGCAAAGAGCGGCGGCCATTTGGCGGCGCAGTCATCGTAGCAATTGGTGACGCCGGCACTGTCCTTGTCGAAGATGTAGAGCGTCATGTCATTGGCGCCGGTCAGTACCATCTTGCCGCCGATATCGACGGATTTGACGGCGCCGCCGAGATATTCGGCGGAGAGAACCGGCGTGGCCAGAAGCACGAGTGCTGCGGCGCCGGCGAGAAGTGAAGGCATGTGCATGGGAATTCCTCCGTTTGGCGGGGGCGCGGCTGCGCCTCCAAAGTCACCAACACCGCAGCCCAGTATTTAATCCCTGATCCGGCGCCGAATTCTTGGGTCGAGGCTGTCAAAGGACGGCGTCGTCATGCAGGACAACAACATGCTGGACACTTTTCGCGGCGCTTGCTTTGTTAGCAGCGTTCGGCGTGACCTTGGGAGAGGGTCGTCCCGCCGAGCCGGCGCGCCAAAAAGGCGGGCTTTTTTTGGAGGGATTGAATGAAGAGACGTGACTTTTTCAAGCAGGCATCCGTCGCCACGATCGGCGCCGCTGCGGCTGCGACGCTGGCGACCCCCGCCATTGCCCAAGGCAATATCCATTGGCGCATGGTGACCACCTGGCCCAAGAATTTCCCGGGCATGGGCGTAGGCGCGCAGCGCATCGCCGACCGCATCACCGCCGCTTCGGGTGGACGGCTCACCATTCAGGTCTTTGCAGCCGGCGAAATGGTGCCGGGCCTGCAGGCGCTGGACGCCGTGATCGACGGATCGGCGGAAATGAGCCACGGCGCCGCCTATTACTGGCAGAACAAGAGCCAGGGCCTCAGCTTCTTCACCGGCGTGCCCTATGGCATGACCAGCCGCGAACTGACCGGCTGGGTCCGCTATATGGGCGGGCAGGAAATCTGGGACGAAATCTACGACCAGTTCGGCTTGCAGGGATTCCTGTCGGGCGATACCGGCACCCAGGCGGGCGGCTGGTTCAAGAACGAGCTGACCGGCGTCGCCGACGTGCAGGGTCTACGGTTCCGCACGCCGGGCCTGGGCGGACAGGTCTGGGCCAAGCTGGGTGCCTCGGTGACCAATCTGGCGGCCGGGGAAATCTTCGCCGCGCTGCAATCGGGCACGCTGGACGCCGCCGAATTCGTCGGCCCCTATAACGATCTGGCGCTGGGCTTCTACCAGATCGCCAAGAATTACTATTTCCCCAGCTTCATCGAGCCGGGCCTGGCCACCGAACTGGTGGTGGACAAGGCCAAGTATCAGGCGCTGCCCGAAGACCTGCAGGCCATCGTCCGCGACGTCTGCCAGGCCGAATATGACGCCGTGGCCGCCGACTTCGCGGCCAATGACCCCCGCGCTCTCCAGGCGCTGGTGGAACAGCACGGCGTGCAGATCCGCCATTTCCCCGAGGAAATCCTCGAGGCCGGCGCGAAGGCGGCCACCGAATTGCTCACCGAAATCCGCGAAAGCGGCGACGCGCTGACCAAGAAGACGGCGGAGAGCTTCGTTTCGGCGCTCAATATCGTGCGCCAGAAGACCGATGGCACGGATTCGCTGTTCCTCGCCGCGCGCGAGAAATATTTCAAGCTGAGCTAGAACCCGGCGGGTAATCGACAAAAAGAAGGCCCCATCCGCGTGCGGATGGGGCCTTTTCGTTTCGGTCAGCGCGCAGCGGGACTCTGGCGGTCAGCCGCCCTGCGCCTGCGGCTCCTCGGTCCGGCGCAGCACCGGATAGGCGACGCTGGCGAGCAGGGAATTGATGTTCTTGAGGGCGCGGATGGTTTCCAGATGCAGGTCGCTGGTGGCGATGGATTGCTGGGCCCCCTCGCGCAGCCGCGCCAGATGTTCGGCGGCGCTGAGCCGGCCGGCATGACCGAGCGAAGCCTTCTGCTCGAGCAGCAATTGGGCCGCTGCGCGGTCTTCCGACATCAGCACGTTGAGCGCCAGATGGAGATTGTCGACGACCCGATGGTGGAGATCGTTGAGCTCGCGCCAGCCGGCGGGCGAAAATCTGAGCTTCTGCTCGGCTCGGGACTCGGCCAGTTTCACCAGGGTCTTGACCACGGCGTCTCCGACATATTCGAGATTGATGGCCAATTGCGCCAGTTCCTGTCCGCGCAGGGCGTCGGCGCCTTCGGGGTGCGGATAATGGATGCGCGAGAGATAGAGCTTGATGTCGGACTGGGCGGCATTGACCGCCTGTTCGAGCAGCTTGATCTCGCGGATCTTTTCGGGATCGGCGATCTCATAGAGTTCCATGACCGGTTGCAGCATGCGCTCGACGATCTCGGCCATGCGCAGCAATTCGCGCTTGGCGCTGGCCAGGGCCAGAGCCGGATTGCCGATCAGATTGTCGTCGAGGCGCATGGGCGCCACCAGCGGATGGGACGGCTGGGGCGCGCTGCGCACGAGGCGCGTGGTGAGCCTGGCCATGAGCGAGGTCAGTGGCAAAGCCAGCGCGATGAGCACGAGGTTGAAGGCGAAGTGGAAATTGATGATCTGGCGCGCCGCGTCGGGACCGAGCCAGGTGCCCGGGACATGGCTGAGCCAGAGCAGGCCCAGGCCAGCCACGGCGAGGACGGCGCGGAAGATGAAATTGCCCAGAGTGATGCGCCGCGCCGCCGCGCTGCCGCCGCGCGTCAGCATGAAGGCAATGATGGAGGAGCCCATATTGGCGCCCAGCACCATGGACGCGCCCAGCTCGAACGGCACCAGGCCCTGGGTGGCGAAGGTGGCCACCAGCAGGATGAAGGCGACGGAGGAATGGATCACCCAGGTGAACAGGGCCGCCAGCAGGAAGGCGGTGAAGGGATCGCCGGCAAGATAGGCCACGATTTCGGGCAGGACTTCGGCCTCGCGCAGCGGTATCGTCGCCTCGCCGATGAGGCGCAGCGACATCAGGATCAGCGCGATGCCGATGACGATGCGGCCGGCCTGTCTTACGTCGCGGTTGTGCCCGCGAAAGAACATGACGCCGCCAAGGATCATCAGGATCGGCATCAGCCAGGACGGATTGACGCTGAGCAATTGCACAACGATGGCCGAGCCCAGGTCGGCCCCGAGCATGGTGGCGAGGCCCGCCGCGAGCGTGAGCTGACCGCTGGCGGCGAAACCGGCGGCGATCAGCGCCACCGCCGTCGAGCTTTGCAGCAGAATGGCGACGAAACCGCCCAGCGCAGCGGATTTGAAATGGTTGCGCTTGCCCTGGCCGAGCAGTCGGTGCAGCACCGCTTTTTGTGAACGCTCCATACCCGTACGCACCATCCGGGTTGCCCATAAAAGCAGGGTGACCGCGCCGGCAATGTTGACGAGTACGAGATAGATGTTCATGGCGTCCTTTCGAAGGGTGAGCGTTCAGTATAACCGGAGATCATCGACCTGTTTGGTCAGCTGTGCAATGGGCATGTTTGCCCGATCGCCTGGCCCCAAAGTATTGAACGGGGCGTTCCAAGCTTTTGTTTTCGCACAGCAATGCGCTGAGAACCTGCATCGCAGGTGGCGCTGAGCATAGATAGCGACACATTGAGGCTTCTGCATGGCTTTGCCCTTGTGCCCTTGCCAGGATTTGTCGCGGATGCTTTAGGAGCGCACTTCCGCCCCGCTTATCCCCCCAAAGGCTCAATACAGGCATGATCAGGCTCGAAAATATTGGCAAGCAGAACGGCAAGCAGATCGTCTTCATCGAGGCGTCGGCGGCGCTGAACCGGGGCGAGAAGATCGGGCTGGTCGGGCCGAACGGGGCGGGCAAGACCACGCTGTTTCGCATGATCACCGGCGAGGAAGCCCCAGACGAGGGGCAGGTCTCGGTCGATCGCGGCACCTCGATCGGCTATTTCAGCCAGGATGTCGGCGACATGGCGGGCCGCCCGGTGGTGGCCGAGGTGATGAACGGGGCGGGGCCGGTCAGCGAAATGATGGCCGAAATGGCCGAACTCGAAGCGGCGATGGCCGATCCCGAGCGGGCTGACGACATGGATGCGATCATCGAGCGCTATGGCGAGGTGCAGGGGCGGTTTCAGGAACTGGACGGCTATTCGCTCGATGGGCGGGCCCGCGAAGTGCTGGCCGGGCTGGGTTTTTCGCCCGAAATGGTGGATGGCGATGTGGGCGCGCTCTCGGGTGGCTGGAAGATGCGGGTGGCGCTGGCGCGCATCCTGTTGATGAAGCCCGACGTGCTGCTGCTGGACGAACCGAGCAACCATCTCGATCTCGAAAGCCTGATCTGGCTGGAAAACTTTCTCAACACCTATAGCGGCGCACTGCTGATGACTTCGCATGACCGCGAGTTCATGAACCGGATCGTCAACAAGGTGCTGGAAATCGATGCGGGGACGCTGACCTCCTATACCGGCGATTACGACTTCTACCAAAGCCAGCGCGAGGTCGCCGACCGCAATCAGCAGGCGCAGTTCGAGCGCCAGCAGGCCATGCTGGCCAAGGAAGTGGCGTTTATCGAGCGCTTCAAGGCCAGGGCCAGCCATGCGGCGCAGGTGCAGAGCCGGGTCAAGAAGCTCGACAAGATCGACCGGGTCGAGCCGCCCAAGCGCCGGCAGGTGGTGGCTTTCGAATTCCGCCCGGCGCCGCGCTCGGGCGAGGACATCGTGCGGGTCGAGGGCGTCTCCAAGGCCTATGGCAGCCGCGCCATCTATGAAGGCTTCGACTTCCATGTGCGCCGGCGCGAGCGCTGGTGCATCCTGGGCGTCAATGGTGCGGGCAAATCGACATTGCTGAAGCTGGTCGTGGGCGCCAGCCAGCCCGATGCGGGGGCGATTTCACGCGGGCCCAGCGTCAAGCTGGGCTATTTCGCCCAGCACGCCATGGATGTCATCGATGGCGACCAGACGATTTTCCAGGCGCTGGAAGCGGCCTTTCCGCAGGCCGGACAGGCCCCCTTGCGGGCGCTGGCGGGGTGTTTCGGCTTTTCGGGCGACGATATCGAAAAGAAATGCCGGGTGCTTTCGGGCGGGGAGAAGGCTCGTCTCGCCATGGCGCTGATCCTGTTCGATCCGCCCAATTTCCTCGTGCTGGACGAGCCGACCAACCATCTCGATATCGGGACCAAGCAGATGCTGATCGAGGCGCTGAGCACTTTCGAGGGCACGATGCTGTTCGTCAGCCATGACCGGCATTTTCTCGCGGCGCTGTCCAATCGCGTGCTGGAACTGACGCCGGAGGGGGCGCGAGTCCTTGGCGGCGGCTACACCGAATATGTCGCGGCCACCGGCCAGGAAGCGCCGGGCCTCAGGAGCTAGAAAAAAGGGCCGGATGGTTGTCCCATCCGGCCCTTGCTATTGGTGCCGCCGGCTAATTGTAGAGCATTCTGGGCAGCCAGGTGATGAGGTCCGGGAAGACGAATAGCAGGGCCAGACCCACCAATTGCAGGGCCACGAAGGGGATCACCCCGCGATAGATCATGCCCGTCGTCACCGAAGCCGGGGCGACGCCGCGCAGATAGAAGAGCGAGAAGCCGAAGGGCGGGGTGAGGAAACTGGTCTGCAGGTTCACCCCGACGGCCACGCCGAGCCAGAGCGGATCGACGCCCAGCGCCAGCAGCACCGGGGCAGTGATCGGGATCACGATGAAGATGATCTCGAATGTGTCGAGGATGAAGCCCAGAAGGAACATGATGAACATGACGACCAGTGTGGCGCCGATGGCCCCGCCCGGCATGTTGGAGAGGAATTCATGCACCAGGTTCTCGCCGCCCATCATGCGGAAGACCACGGAAAAGACCGCGGCGCCGAACAGGATGATGAACACCATCGAGGTGATGGTGGCAGTGGAGATGACCGCCTGCCTGAGGATGCCGAAGGAGAGCTGACGATTGAGCAGGGCCAGAAGCAGCGCGCCGACCGAACCGACCGATGCCGCCTCGGTCGGGGTGGCGATGCCGCCCAGGATCGAGCCGAGCACGGCCACGATCAGCAATAGCGGCGGCACCAGGGCGACGACGACTTCGCGGGCCAGATCCCTCTTCTGGTCTTCGGGCACCGGCGTTGCCGGGCAGGATTGGGGATCGAAAATGGCCTTGATGGCCACCCAGAGCATATAGAGCGCCACCAGCATGACGCCGGGAATGATTGCGCCGGCAAAGAGCGCGCCGACCGAGACCGGTTCGGGCGCGAAATTGCCCTGGCTCATCTGCACCTGAGCGTTGATCCCCGAGAGCATGTCGCCCATGAAGATCAGCACGGTGGAGGGCGGGATGATCTGGCCCAGCGTGCCGGAGGCGCAGATGACGCCGCTGGCGAGCTTGGGATCATAGCCAGAGCGCAGCATGGCCGGGAGCGAGATCAGGCCCATGGTGACCACGGTGGCGCCGACCACGCCGGTCGAAGCGGCCAGCAAAGCCCCCACGATGATCACCGAAAAGCCGAGCCCGCCCCGCACATTGCCGAACAGCTTGCCCATGGTCACGAGAAGGCGCTCGGCGATGCCGGAGCGTTCGAGAACCACGCCCATGAAGATGAAGAGCGGCACCGCGACCAGGACTTCATTGGTCATCAGCCCGATATAGCGGCCGACGAGAGAGCCGTAATTGGAGGGGTCATAAACGCCCAACCACCACCCGAGAAGGCCAAAAAGCAGCGCCGTGCCGGCCAGGGAAAAGGCGACCGGAAAGCCGATCAGCAGAATGCCGATGACGCCGAAGAACATCAGGCCGGCGAGAATTTCGCCAAGAAGAACGGGATCCATCAACCATGCCCCTTTTCGGCCGCGTAGCGCATCTGGGCAGGCAGAAGCTCTTCCTGGCCACCAAGCACCAGGATCGAGCGCGCCGCCATGGCAATTCCCTGAAGGCCCACCAGTATGGCGAAGACCAGAATGAAGGTCTTGAGAATGAACAGGCCGGGCATGCCGCCGATATTGGAGGAGGCTTCATAAAAGCCCCAGGAGCGGCGGATGGCGGGGAAGGCGTAGGTCCAGACCACCACCATGAAGGGGATGAGGAAGAAGACCACGCCGATCAGGTCGGCAATGGCTTTGCGGCGCAGCGATGCCGGGCGGTAGAAAATGTCCACCCGGACGTGATCCTGCCGCAGGAGCGCGAAACCGGCGACCCCGGTAAACATGGCGCCTGACAGCCAGACATAGAGATCCTGCATCCACAGGATCGAGGTGTGAAAGAAATAGCGTTGTACGACGACGGTGAAACAGACCAGCACGCAGGCCAATGCGAGCCATGACAGAACCTGGCCCACAAGCCAGTTGATGGCGCTGATCGTCTTGACCAGCGCGGCGAGTGCTTGCAATTGCGGGGCCTCCCTCTTTTTACCACGACACATCCTCTCCCAAGTGCGTCATGTTCCCGACCTGATTGAACACCATCCGTACGGTCGGTCAATATTTTCCGGGCCGGAAGAGCAGCCGATCTGGCGACAGAAAAGGTGACAAACGGGATGGAACTGGTATTCAGCGCAAAATTGTTCGTGTGGAGGACGCCATGTTTGTGGTGGGTGGGGAAAGCCTGATCGATCTGGTGCCGGTATCGGCCGAATCCGACGCCGAACGGGTGGCGCTGGCGGGCGGATCGCCGTTCAACTGCGCCATCGCCCTGGCCCGGTTGGGCAATGATGCGGGGTTTCTCTGCCCGATCAGCACGGATCAATATGGTGAGTTGCTGCTGACGCCGCTGGAGGAAGCGGAGGTCAAGGTGCTGCTCAAGGAGCGGGTCGAGGCGCCCACGACCCGCGCCATCGTGAGCTTTAACGAGAAGATGCAGGCGTCCTATGTGTTCGAGCGCGGGGCCGATCATGCCTTTACGCGCGAGGGCCTGGTGGCGGCGCTGCCCGAGGCGGTGACGCTCTACCAGATCGGAGGGTTCTGCCCGATCCTGCCCGACGATGCGGCGATCTGGCGGGATGTGGTGGCGGAAGCCGTGGCGCGTGGCGCGACGATCTCCATCGACATCAATGTGCGCGAAAAGCTGATCGAGGACGAGGCAGGCTATCGCGCGCGCCTCTCGGATTTTCTCGACAGCGCCCATGTGATCAAGCTTTCGGAAGACGATCACGACTGGCTGGCGCCGGGCACCAGCATTGCCGATTTCGCTGCCGAATTGCTGAAGCGCCCCAAATGCGAACTGGTGGTGGTGACGCTGGGCGAGGGCGGCTCGCGCGCCTTTTCACGACAGGCACAAGGCGCGGCACCGATCTATGCGCCGCCGGTTTTTGGCGACACGGTGGGCGCCGGCGACAGCCTGATGGCAGGTATCCTCACCTGGCTGGGAGAGGCCGGAGCACTGCGGACCGGGGGTATGGCGGGACTCGATGCGGGGCAATTGCAGGCCATGCTGCGCTTTGGCGCGGTGGTGGCCGGGATCAATTGCGGCCGCAAGGGCTGCCAGCCGCCAAGCCGGGATGAAGTCGACGCGGTGCTCGACGCCCTGGGCTGAGAGGCCTTTCCCTAAAATCATGCTGGTGTGATTGACCGCCATTGGCGGCGGGCATTGATTTCGCACGCCCATAAAAGCGGCAAATTTCCCCGATAGGGTCACGAAAGGCCGGGGCGTGGCCTGAGCGTGGCGCGCCTGATCCTGCGCGTCGACCTATGTCCTATGAGATATTTTTTATCACAATAGGAATTGATGGGAAATAGATGAGCAATAATAGGAATAATGCTTAGTTTTAGCGCATTACGCTCGCGCATTGTGCAAAATGGACTAAGCCTTGGGTGTTAAGTCCTATTATTCCTATTATAATTCCAATTTGATCCTATAGATTTTTTCCGCAAGTCCAACTTTGGCGCTTGTTCGTGATTTTGAATTGTGCAAATGTGCCTGTGTTAGGGCAGTATGTCTGTCCTATCTGAGGCGTCGCCCCGCTCTCCGCGGCCAGCGCGCACGCTGGTCCGGCTGGCCCATTCGGCGAGAATGGAAACGGGCAGGCGGGGCTGTAATTGAGCCCGAATTCCGAGCGGCCATTTGGATGCAGTGCCGCTCTCCTGGTTCATGGTCGTGAGTGCTTATCCGGGCCGTACACAAGAGTACGATCGAGGCGGCGGCTCCGACCCTGAGGAAAAGATGCGTCCAGCGGGCCGGCTCCACCGGCAACAACAGGATGCGCGCGCGAATAAGCAATAGCCCGATGACGGGCGATGAACAGATGAGGTTGAGCCATGGCACACGAACGGACCGGACTTTCCGCCGAGACGGAACCTGTCGCCCGCAACAAGTTCATCGCCAGTGGCAAGCGCGCGACAGGCAGGCCGGCGGCGGAGGGGCTTTATGATCCCGCGCATGAGCACGATGCCTGCGGCATCGGCATGATCGCCAATATCAAGAACAGGGCCAGCCACGAAGTGGTCGAGAAGGGCCTCGAAATCCTTGAAAATCTGGAACATCGCGGCGCGGTGGGCGCGGACCCGCTGATGGGCGATGGCGCGGGCATTCTGGTGCAAATCCCCCATGCCTTCTTCAGGGCGGTTCTGCCCTTCGCGCTGCCGGAAAAGCATCATTACGCGGTGGCGATGATCTTTTATCCCAATGAGGCGGGATTGCGGGATCGCTGCGCCGGCATGGTGCGCCATTGTCTCGAGCAGGAAGGTCTGCGCCTATTGGGTGAGCGGGTGGTGCCCACCAATAATGGCGGGCTGAGCCGTGGCGTCATCGACACCCAGCCGATCATCGAGCAGATGATCATTGCAAGGCCGGACGGGCTGACGCTGGACGCGTTCGAGCGCAAGCTGCTCATCGTGCGCAAGGTCATTTCCAATTCGGTCTATGGAAAGGTGCCCGAGAGCGACAGCGACAATGGCTTTTACGTCGTCTCGATGTCGGCACGGACCCTGGTTTACAAGGGCATGTTCCTCGCCGACCAGTTGGGCGCCTTTTATCCCGACCTGCATGACGAGGCTTTCGAAAGCGCCATTGCGCTGGTGCATCAGCGCTTTTCGACCAATACGTTTCCAAGCTGGAAGCTGGCCCATCCCTATCGCATGACCACCCATAATGGTGAAATCAACACCATCAGGGGCAATGTGAACTGGATGGCGGCGCGGCAGGCCTCGGTCTCGTCCCCGCTTTTTGGCGCGGACATCACCAAGATCTGGCCGATCTCCTATGAAGGCCAGTCGGACACGGCCTGTTTCGACAATGCGCTCGAATTTCTGGTGCGCGGCGGCTATTCGCTGCCGCATGCGGCGATGATGCTGATCCCCGAAGCCTGGGCGGGCAATCCGCTGATGGATGAACAGCGCCGCGCCTTTTACGAATATCACGCCGCGCTGATGGAGCCCTGGGACGGCCCTGCCGCCATGAGCCTTTCCGATGGGCGCTACGTGGTGGCGACGCTCGACCGCAACGGCTTGCGGCCCGCCCGCTATCTGGTGACGCGGGAAGGTCATGTGGTTCTGGCCTCGGAATCGGGGGTGCTGGACATTGCCGACGAAGACATTGTCGAGCGCTGGCGGCTGCAACCGGGCAAGATGCTGCTGATCGATCTCGAGGAAGGCCGGATCATCTCCGACGAGGAAATCAAGCAGACGCTGGCCACCAGCAATCCCTATCGGGAATGGCTGGCCCGCACCCAGATCGTGCTCGAAGACCTGCCCGCCGTGCCGCCCAAGGCGCCGGAGCCGACCGATGCGCTGCTCGACCGCTTGCAGGTGTTCGGTTATAGCCAGGAAGACATCAAGCTGCTGATGGCGCCGATGGCCACGACCGGCCAGGAAGCCGTGGGCTCGATGGGCACCGATACGCCGATCTCGGCGCTCTCCAACAAGCCCAAGCTGCTCTACACCTATTTCAAGCAGAACTTCGCGCAGGTGACCAATCCGCCCATCGATCCGATCCGCGAGGAATCGGTGATGAGTCTCGTCTCCTTCATCGGCCCGCGCCCCAATATTTTCGACCTTGCCGGGTCGGCGCGGGAAAAGCGGCTCGAAGTGCGCCAGCCCATCCTCACCAATGAGGATCTGGAGAAGATCCGCGCCATCGGCGATATCGAGGACAATCACTTCAAGACCAGGACCATCGACATCACCTATCCGGCAGCCAATGGCCCGGAGGGGATGGAGGCGGCCATCGACGCCATCTGCCGCGAGGCCGAGGCGGCGGTGCGGGGCGAATATAATATCATCATCCTCTCCGACCGGCTGGTCTCGGTGGAGCGGCTGGATATTCCCACGCTGCTGGCGCTCGCCGCCGTGCATCATCACCTGATCCGCAAGGGGCTGCGCACCTCGACGGGCCTCGTGGTCGAAACCGGGGAAGCGCGCGAAATCCACCACTTCGCCATGCTGGCCGGTTATGGCGCCGAAGCGATCAATCCCTATCTCGCCTTCGAGGCGTTGCAGGCGCTGCATGCCGAGGGCAATTATCCCGAGGAAGTCTCGGGCGATGAAGTGGTCTATCGCTACATCAAGAGCGTCGGCAAGGGCCTGCTCAAGGTCATGTCCAAGATGGGCATTTCCACATACCAATCCTATTGCGGCGCGCAAATCTTCGACGCGGTCGGGCTCAATTCTGCATTCGTGAAGACGTATTTCTTCGGCACCGCCACCTCGATCGAAGGCGTGGGCCTCAGTGAAATCGCCGAGGAAACCGTGCGCCGCCATGCCGATGCCTTCGGCGACGACGCGGTGCTCAAGAAGGCGCTCGATGTGGGGGGCGAATATGCCTATCGCGTACGGGGCGAAAAGCATGCCTGGTCGCCCGATCTCGTCGCCGATCTCCAGCATGCGGTGCGCACTGCCGAGGAAGCGCCCGGCATCGCGCAGGAGCGCTATGACAGCTATGCCAGGCGCGCCAATTCCGGCGAGAACGGCTATATGGCCATCCGCCACCTGTTCGACATCCGCCCGCTCGGGCCCGCCATCGGCATCGACGCGGTGGAGCCGGCGGCCCAGATCGTGCGCCGTTTCGTTACCGGGGCGATGAGCTTCGGCTCGATTTCCCGCGAGGCGCATACGACGCTGGCCATGGCCATGAACCGGATCGGCGGCAAGTCCAATACCGGGGAGGGGGGCGAGGAGCCCGATCGCTACAAGAGGCTGGCCGATGGATCGGTCAATCCGCTGCGCAGCGCCATCAAGCAGGTGGCCTCGGGCCGCTTCGGCGTCACCGCCGAATATCTGGTCAATGCCGACCAGATCCAGATCAAGGTGGCGCAGGGCGCCAAGCCGGGCGAAGGCGGGCAATTGCCCGGCCACAAGGTGGACTGGATCGTCGCCAAGACGCGCCATTCGACGCCGGGCGTGGGGCTGATCTCGCCGCCGCCGCATCACGACATCTATTCCATCGAAGATCTGGCGCAGCTGATCTACGACCTCAAGAACGTCAATGAAGCGGCGAGCATTTCGGTCAAGCTGGTCTCCGAGGTGGGGGTCGGCACGGTCGCGGCGGGCGTCGCCAAGGCGCGCGCCGACCATATCGTGGTCTCCGGCTTCGATGGCGGCACCGGCGCGTCGCCCCTGACCTCGCTCAAGCATGCGGGCGGGCCATGGGAAATCGGCCTTGCCGAAACCCATCAGACGCTGGTGCTGAACCGGCTGCGCTCCCGCGTGGTGCTCCAGGTCGATGGCGGCCTCAAGACCGGGCGCGACGTGTTGATCGGGGCGCTGCTGGGGGCCGATGAATTCGGCTTTTCCACCGCGCCGCTGATCGCGGCGGGCTGTATCATGATGCGCAAGTGCCACCTCAATACCTGCCCGGTCGGCGTCGCCACGCAGGACCCGGTCTTGCGCAAGCGCTTCAAGGGCACGCCCGAGCATGTGATCAATTTCTTCTTCTACGTGGCCGAGGAATTGCGCGGGCTGATGGCGGGGTTGGGCGCGCGCCAGCTCAACGAGCTGATCGGGCGTTCCGATCTCTTCGACCAGCGCCGGGCCGATGATCACTGGAAGAGCCATGGCATCGATCTGTCGCGCCTGTTCCACAAGCCCGAGCCGGTCGAGGGCGATAGCCTCCATAATTCCGAAAGCCAGAACCATCACCTCGAAGCGGTGCTCGACCGCAGGCTGATCGAACTGGCGCGCCCGGCGCTCGAAAACGGCCAGCCTGTGCAGATCGAAATGCCGATCCGCAGCCGCGACCGTTCGGCTGGCGCCATGCTTTCGGGGGCCGTGGCCAGGGCATATGGCCATGAGGGGCTGCCCGAGGACACGATCTCGATCACCATGCGCGGTACGGCCGGACAGGCCTTTGGCGCATTCCTCGCCCGGGGCATCGCCATCGACATGATCGGGGATGCCAATGATTATGTCGGCAAGGGGCTATCGGGGGGGCGCATCGTGGTGCGTCCGTCGGAAACGGTGTCGTTCGATCCGAGCCGGGCAATCATCGTGGGCAATACGGTGCTCTATGGCGCGACCGAGGGCGAAGCCTATTTCCGTGGCGTCGCCGGCGAACGCTTCGCGGTGCGCAATTCGGGCGCCATCGCGGTGGTCGAGGGCACGGGCGACCATGGTTGCGAATATATGACCGGCGGGCTTGTCGTCGTCATCGGGCCGACCGGGCGCAATTTCGCGGCGGGCATGAGCGGCGGCGTCGCCTATGTGCTGGACGAGGACGGCAGTTTCCGCTCGCGCTGCAATCTCGCCATGGTCGATCTGGAGCCGGTGCAGGAAGAAGAAGACCTGATGCGTGAACTCCACCATCACGGTGGCGATCTCGAATGGCATGGGCGGGTCGATATTTCCGGCGACATGACCAAGCATGACGACGAGCGGCTGCACCAGCTGATCTCCAATCATCTCCATTATACCGGCTCGGCCAAGGCCAGACAGATTTTGGAGAACTGGAGCCAGATGCGGCCGAAATTCGTCAAGGTCATGCCGGTCGAATATCGCCGCGCCATTCTCGAAATGGAAAAGCACCGCACTTCGGGCGCGGCTGTGGCGGCTGAGTAAGGGAGAGAGCGAAATGGGTAAGGTAACAGGCTTTCTCGAAATCGACCGCGAGGAGGCGCGCTATGAGCCGGCTTCCGACCGCGTGCGCCATTTCGGCGAGTTCACCATTCCGCTGTCGGAAGCGCGGGTGGTCGACCAGGCCGCGCGTTGCATGGATTGCGGCGTGCCGTTCTGCCATGGCGACACTGGCTGCCCGGTGCATAACCAGATCCCGGACTGGAACGACCTCGTCTATAATGGCGATTGGGAAGAGGCGGCGCGCAATCTGCACTCGACCAACAATTTCCCCGAATTCACCGGGCGCATCTGCCCCGCTCCCTGCGAGGAAGCCTGCACGCTCAATCTCGAAGACGTGCCGGTGGCGATCAAGACGGTGGAACAGGCCATTGCCGACAAGGCGATCCGCGCCGGATGGATCAGGCCGCAAGTGCCCGCCAGAAAGACCGGCAGGCGCGTCGCCATTGTGGGGTCGGGCCCGGCCGGACTGGCCGCCGCCCAGCAATTGGCGCGGGCCGGGCACGACGTGCATGTCTATGAGCGCGAGCCCAAAGCGGGCGGGCTGCTGCGCTACGGCATTCCCGACTTCAAGATGGAAAAAGAGCATATCGATTTCCGTGTCGGGCAGATGGAAGCCGAAGGCGTCAGTTTTCATTATGGCGTCAATGTCGGCGTCACCACCCCGCTGTCCGATCTTCGGCGTGACCATGACGCGGTGTTGCTTTGCGGCGGGGCGGAAAAGCCGCGCGATGTCGCGGTGGACGGCAAGCATTTCGCCGGCGTCCACTTCGCCATGCCCTTTCTCGTGCAGCAGAACCGCCGCGTCGGCGGGGAGGATGTCTCGGACCAGTTCCAGCTTTCCGCCGCCGGCAAGCATGTCGTCGTGGTGGGGGGCGGGGACACCGCTTCGGACTGTGTCGGCACCAGCTTCCGCCAGGGCGCCATCGCGGTGAGCCAGCTCGATGTGCGCCCCATGCCGCCCGAGCTGGAGAACAAGCTGACCAATTGGCCCAATTGGGCGGTCAAGATGCGCACCTCCTCCTCGCAGGCGGAAGGCGCCATACGCGAATTTTCCGCCGGGACAATGAAAATCCTCGGCAGTGCACGGGGCGAGGTCATTGGCGTCGAATGCGCCCGCGTCGACCGCAGGCGCCAGCCGATTGCGGGCAGCGAATTCGTCATCAAGGCCGATCTCGTGCTGTTCGCCATCGGCTTTGCCGGGCCGGTTCAGGAGGGAATGCTGAGCGAACTGGGCGCCGATTACGACAAGCGCGGCAATCTCTTCGCCGATACGCTGGGCTATCGGACCTCGGTGGACAAGGTCTATGCCGCCGGCGACATGCGGCGCGGCCAGTCGCTTGTCGTCTGGGCCATCCGCGAAGGCAGGCAGGCCGCCAGGGCCATCGATCTCGACCTGATGGGACGAACGGATCTGGCGAGATAGAAGGAAACCATCGCAAACGTCATGGCCCGGCTTGTCCGGGACATCCAGGAATGCTTGAACAGCGCTGGATCACCCGGATAAGCCGGGTGATGACGCCCATTGAGAGGTCTTTCGCGTGACTCAGAAGCCCTATGTCGTCGATCAGCTGATTTCCGCCAAGGCCGTCGCCGCCCGGGTCGAGGCGCTGGCGGCCGAGATCACCGAAACCTTCAAGGATACCGACAAGCTGGTGGTGGTGGGCCTGTTGCGCGGCTCCTTCATCTTCATCGCCGATCTGGTGCGCGAGATCGATTTGCCGCTGGAAGTGGATTTCCTCGAAGCCTCCTCCTATGGCGATGCCATGGAATCGAGCCGGGAAGTGCGCATTCTCAAGGATTTGCGCGGTGAGATTGCCGGGCGCGACGTGCTGGTGGTGGAAGACATCATCGATACCGGCCATACGCTTAAACATGTGCTGGAAATCCTCGAAACCCGCCATCCCCGCCGCATGGAAGTGTGCGCCCTGCTCAACAAGCCCTCGCGCCGCGAGGCCGATGTGAAAGCGCGCTGGATCGGCTTCGATATTCCTGACGAATTTGTCGTCGGCTATGGCATCGATTATGCCCAGCGCAATCGCAACCTGCCCCATATCGGCAAGGTGCGGTTCACCGAATAGAACGGCGCGGGGAGGATCGATGACCGCATTCGACAATACGCTTTATGCCGATGGCGCGCTGATTGTCGGGGCGGGGCTGGCAGGATTGTTCACCGCCCTCAAGCTGGCGCCGCGTCCGGTGACGGTGCTGTCGCCCAAGCCGCTGGGGCTGGGCGCATCCTCGGCCTGGGCGCAGGGGGGTGTCGCGGCGGCGATGGGGGAGGGCGATTCCTCCCATGCCCATGCCCAGGACACCGAAATGGCCGGGGCGGGCATTGTCGATCACGGCATTGCCGAAAGCGTTACCGCCGAGGCGGTGGCCCGTATCGAAGACCTGGCGCGCTGGGGCACGCCTTTCGACCGCGACGATTTCGGCAATTTCGAGCTGGGGCGGGAAGCGGCGCATTCGGCCAATCGCATCGTCAAGGTCGAGGGCGACCGGGCCGGCGCGGCCATCATGCAGGCCATCATCGCTCAGGTGCGCAAGACGGCCTCCATTCGCGTGGTGGAAGGCATTACCGCGCTCAGTCTGGCCCGCGACAATGGCCGCGTGGTCGGCGTCTATTGCCGGCGTCTGGGGGACCGCTATTCCGAACCGGTCTTCATCCGCGCCCGCGCCACGGTGCTGGCGGCGGGCGGGCTGGGCGGGCTTTATGCGGTGACCACCAATCCGCCCGGCGTGCGCGGCCACGCCATGGGCATGGCGGCACGGGCGGGAGCGCTTATCGCCGATCCCGAATTCGTGCAATTCCATCCCACCGCCATTCTCACCCAGGCCGACCCCGCGCCTTTGGCCACCGAAGCGCTGCGCGGGGAAGGCGCGATCCTCATCAACGATCTGGGCGAGCGCTTCATGCCCGCCATCCATGTCGATGCCGAACTGGCGCCGCGCGACATCGTGGCGAGGGCCAATTTCCGCCAGATCCAGGTGGGGCGGCGGGTGTTCCTCGATACCAGGCAGGCGCTGGGGCGCGATATCCTCACCCGCTTCCCCACGGTTTCGAAATATTGCCTCGATGCGGGGATCGACCCGGTCAGCGCGCCGATCCCGGTCACCCCGGCGGCGCATTTCCATATGGGCGGGGTCAAGGTCAACGATTATGGCCGCTCCTCGCTTCCCGGCTTGTGGGTGTGCGGGGAAGCCTCATGCACCGGCCTGCACGGGGCCAATCGCCTCGCCTCCAATTCGCTGCTGGAAGCGGTGGTCTATGGGGCGCGGATCGCCGAGGATATTGGCGGGCTCGAACCGGCCCGCGACCTCGCCCCGTTCAAGGGCATCGAATGGGACGAGGCGGAAGGCAATCGCGCCGAAGACGTGCTGCGCAATACCGTGGCGGTGCAGCAATTGCGCCGGGTGATGACCGACCTGGTCGGGGTGGAGCGCGATGCCGAAGGATTGCAGCAGGCGCTGCGCCAGATCGCCCATCTCGAAGCCCATGCCGAGCAGGTCACCACCGCCTATCTCAACATGACCACGTCGGCGACACTGGTCGCAGCGGCGGCGCTCCGGCGGACGGAAAGCCGGGGCGGCCATTTCCGCAGGGATTACCCCGAGCCCAGCCCGGACTGGGAACATCACACCGAAATGAGCCTGGACGAGGCGCTGGCGATCCGGGAGGGCGCGAAGGCCTACTGAACTGGATTGCCCGGACGAGCCGGGCAATGACGAAGGAGCGGGCGGCAAGTCTGACGCGAACACGAAAAAACGGCGCGGTCCTTGCGGGCTGCGCCGTTTTTGTTTGATTGGAGGGCAGGAGCGCCGGCTAGCGGGCGCTCCTTTGGTGGTCTCGCCGCTTAGTTGACGGACTTGTCCTCGATGGCCGCGCTGCCGCCATTGATCTGGATGGTGCGCGCCTTCTTGCTTTCGGGCAATTCGCGCTTCAATTCCAGATGCAGCAGGCCGTTCTCGAGATTGGCGCCGGTGACCTCGACATAATCGGCAAGCTGGAAGCGCAGCTCGAAAGCGCGCTCGGCAATGCCACGATGGAGGAATTCGCGCTTGCCGTCGCCATTGTCGGCGGGGCGGGCGCCCTTGACCACAAGGCTGTTCTCCTTGGTCTCGACGGCGATGTCGCCATTGGAGAAGCCGGCCACGGCGATGGAGATTCGATAGGCATCATCGCCGGTGCGCTCGATATTGTAGGGCGGGTAGGATTTGGCCTCCTGACCGACCAGGGAATCGAGGCGGTTGAACACGCGGTCGAAACCGACGGTGGAACGGTAGAAGGGGGAAAAATCATAGGTCTGCATTGGTCACATTCTCCTTGAGCAACGTGTGGTCCGGCTCCGGCCCGAAATGCCCCCGAATGCGGCGAGCATGGCTTGTGGGTGGAGCCAACATCCCCGGCTGAACCGGCGGACCACACAGAGATAGGTGCCCCGTTTCGGGGTTCAAGAGGGGTGGTTTCGATGAATTGAAAATGAACGGAACGCTCCGATTTCGTTCAGCGGCAGGGCTCTAGAAAGGAGCATGTGAACAGGCCGGAACGCTCCGGATCCAAGGTTCACCTTGCCTGAAGGCTCCTTCATCCGCCCCCCGCAGGGAGCCCCGGGCACGGCAAAGCCAGCGACCTCAGGGTTGCTGGCTTTTCTTTTTGCCGCTGCCCGATATTGTCGCGGTCAGCACATTTTTTCGAGGCCGAGCGTGAACGCCCAAGTCGATCCCAATGGACCCAGACTGACTTCCATCGCCACCAATCCGGTGCCCGAAGGGGCGCGGGTGGGCTATTTCACCACCTCGGACCGGGTGCGGCTGCGCTATGCGCTCTGGCCCAAGGGCAAGGGCGCGCCCCGGGGCACGATCTGCCTCGTGCAGGGGCGCACCGAATATATCGAGAAATATTTCGAGACCATCGAGGATTTCCGCCAGCGCGGCTTTGCGGTCGCCACATTCGACTGGCGCGGGCAGGGCGGTTCCGACCGGCTGATCGGCAACAAAACCCTCGGCTATGTCGATCACTTCGACGATTACTGGACCGATCTGCGCTGTTTTCACGCCGATATCCTGCTGCCCGATTGCCCGGGGCCGTTCTATCTGGTGGGCCATTCCATGGGCGGGCTGGCCAGCCTTTATGCGGCGAGCCGCGACCGGATGATGTTCGACCGGGTATTTCTCTCCGCGCCCATGGTGAGCCTGCATGGCATGGAGGAGAGCCTCAAAAACTGGGCGCTGTTCGCCGAAACGCTGAGTTTTGTAGGGCTCGGACGGGTGCCGATGGCGCGGCGCGGCGACAGACGACCGGACGAGGCGATGTATCCGGACAATCCGCTGACCTCCGACATGCTGCGCTATAAGCGCATGGTGGATACGATCCGCGCCGATGACGGGCTTTATCTCGGCTCGCCCACCTTCCGCTGGCTTGCCGCCGCGATGCGCGCCATGGTGGAGGCGGGCAAGGACGGTTTCCCCGGCGGGATCAAGATCCCGCTGCTGATGCTGGCGGCGGCGAATGACCGTATCGTTTCGACCTCAACGATCGAGCAATTGGGCCTGCGCCTGCGCACCGGGCGGCATGTGGTGATCCCCGGGGCGCGGCACGAAATGTTCATGGAGACCGACGTCATTCGCGGCCAGGTTCTGGCCGCGTTCGACGCCTTCATCACCGAACAGAGCCGATGAGTTCGAGCGCCTTGTCGAGCAATTCGCGGCTGGCGGCGGCGAC
The DNA here is from genome assembly GCF_015158295.1 of Devosia faecipullorum. GTDB lineage: Bacteria > Pseudomonadota > Alphaproteobacteria > Rhizobiales > Devosiaceae > Devosia > Devosia faecipullorum. Next base: position 526,420 of record NZ_JACDXV010000002.1, read on the forward strand.
GACATTGCCGCCCCCGGTCGGTTCGGACCCGTCCCAGCAGGCAATGGCCCCGCCGGCCTCGCGGATGATGGGGACCAGAGCGGCGATGTCATAGGTGTTGAGCGCCGGCTCGATGACCAGATCGGCATGGCCGGCGGCGAGCAGGGCATAGCCGTAGCAATCCATGCCGAAGCGTTGCAGGCGCGTCGCCGCCTCGATGGCCTCCCATTTGCCCCAATGCTCGCCCCGGAACAGGTTGGGCGTGGTGGTGAAGACCCTGGCGGCGGCGAGATCGGTCTGGCCGCTGGTGCGATTGGCCTGCATGCTGGCGCCGCGCCGATAGGTGGAGCGTCCGGGGCTGGCGAGGAAATCCTCACCGACAAAGGGCTGGCTCATCAGCCCGGCCACGGCGATTCCATCCACGGCAAAGCCGATCAAAGTGCCCCAGACCGGCGCGCCGGAAATGAAGGCGCGGGTGCCATCGACCGGATCGATGATCCAGCTATAGCGGCCCTCGCCCGTCGTGCCCCATTCCTCCCCGATAATGGCGTGATCGGGAAATGCCTCGGCGATGACGGCGCGGATCGCCGATTCGGCGCCCCTGTCAGCCTCGGTCACCGGGTCGAAACCGGCATCGAGCTTGTTGTCGATGGCGAGCGGGGTGCGGAACAGCGGCAAGGTCCGCTCCGCCGCGGCGTGCGCCGCCGCCAGCAGCACATGTTCCACCTGTGCAAAGTCGATTGTCGTGGGCATGGAAGAATTATGTCCTGGGCTGGAAGCAAGGCATTCGTTGAAAAGCGCTTATAGGGCCATTGCGCCCAATTATGCCAAAAAAATCACATAGAATGTGGATCGCGACCGGCCAGCGCGCTGATTCCTTTTTGCAACAAATGAGCGTGAACTGCTGTGCATCGCGCCCTTGTTGCTTGTGGGTCCGGGCAAATCGGTTCATCCCAAAAGGGCATGGTGAGCGCCGGATGAGCGGCAGAGGCCCCGCGCCCGGCGAACATCGTTCCTCCCTTGACTGGGGCCGTCTTTGGGGGCGGCCTTTTTTTTGGCCGATCCTGCCGGTGGTCTATTCGGCGGCGGCGCGGTCGATGCGCGCGCCATGGCTGGCCAGGGCGAGCAGATCGATGCCGATCAGGGTCTGGATCAGCCGGTCGAGCAGCGCCTTGACGGCGTCGAAGCCGGCATTTTTCTCCAGTGTCACCTCGTTCATGTAGAGATGGCGGCTGATTTCGATTTGCAGGGCGTGAACCCCATGCTGGGGCCGGCCATAGGTGCGGGTGCAGAAGCCGCCGGCATAGGGCCGGTTGCGCGCCACCCGCAGGCCGGCAGCGGTGAACACGGTTTCCACCAGATCGACCAGCGGGGTGGCGCAGGTGGTGCCATAGCGGTCGCCCAGGACGATGTCGGGCGCGGCGCGCTCGCCGTGGCGGCCGACGCGCGGCATCGAATGGCAGTCGATCAATACGGCAAGGCCAAACCCACCCAGCGATTCGCCCAGGAGCTTTTGCAGGGCAGCGTGATAGGGATGATAGATGCCCTCGATGCGCATGCGCGCGTCATCAAGGCTGAGCCGTTCGCGATAGATCGGCTTGTTCTCGGCCACCACGCGGGCCAGTGTGCCGAGGCCCGCCGCCACCCGGGGCGAGCTGGTATTGAACCGATCCGAGAGCGGTTCGCTGAACATGGTGGGATCCAGCTCCCAGGGCTCGCGATTGACGTCGAGATAGGCGCGCGGGAAATGCGCCCGGAGCAGGGGCGCGCCCAGATGCGGGGCGCGGGAAAACAGATCATCGACAAAGGCGTCTTCGGACTGGCGGATCGAGAGATGATCGAGCCGGGTCATGGCCATGAAGCGCGCGGGATAGATGCGCCCGGAATGGGGCGAGTTGAACACGATCGGCGCGAGGACGCGCCGTGGCCTGATCGTCTCGAAGGCGGGTTGATCCCAATAGTCGGACCGCACGTCCTCTCCCCCGGTCGGGCAGCCGCTGGCCGCTGGTGATTTGCCTGAATTGACAATGTGAAGCGAAGGCGGGCGCTTGTCCAGTTGCTTGCCGGATTCTTGCCGGTTTCGTTCCGCGCGAAGTTTGTCGGTAAAAAAAGGGGAGATCGCCGCCGATCGTGCACCAGGTGTTGCGAAAGTCCGTATCTGGCTTAAACATCGCGGGCGGAGGCGACTCACCCGCCTTCCCGAATTCAAGGATTTATCGATGAAGCGAATCCTGCTCGCTGAAGACGACAACGATATGCGCCAGTTCCTGACGCGCGCGCTCAAGAATGCCGGCTATGAGGTTGTGTCGTTCGACAACGGGCTTTCGGCCTATGAGCGGCTGCGCGAAGAGCCGTTCTCGCTGCTGCTCAGCGATATCGTGATGCCGGAAATGGACGGGATCGAGCTGGCCCGGCGGGCCACCGAACTGGACCCCGACCTCAAGGTCATGTTCATCACCGGCTTTGCGGCAGTGGCGCTCAACCCGGACAGCGACGCGCCCAAGGATGCCTCGGTGCTGTCCAAACCCTTCCATCTCAAGGATCTGGTGAGCGAGGTGGAGCGCCTGCTTGCCGCCTGAGGAGAGGAACACTTTCCACATGCATGCAGGAAGTTCGATTTGACCACTTGACCCCCGAGCGGGTTTCATGGTCTATCCGCGCCACCGGAACTGCTCAGGCAATTCCGGCCCGGAGAGATGGGCGTATAGCTCAGCGGGAGAGCACTACGTTGACATCGTAGGGGTCACAAGTTCGATCCTTGTTACGCCCACCATCTCTTTCCGGCCGCCTTCCCCAGTGGATAAAGGCGGAGTGGGAGTATAGCTCAGCGGGAGAGCATTCGCTTCACACGCGAAGGGTCACAAGTTCAATCCTTGTTACTCCCACCATTTTTCTTCAAATTCCGATCTTTGCAGGCTGAGGCCCGCAACCAGAAAAAACCCGGCTTCGCGCCGGGTTTTCTGTTTTGGGTCAGTGATGGTGCTCGGGCATTTCCTTGAGCTGGTCCTTGGTCCAGCCGGTCAGTGCATGCACGCTGCCATGCTCATCGCGCATGAATTGCAGGTCGCTCAGCGGCACCGCGACCGGCTTGGCGCCGAGACCGAGAAACCCGCCGACATCGATGATCACCGAATCAAGGCCGTGAACGTGATCGATCTTGCCGATCTTGTGATCGTCGGCGCCATAAATGGTCGCGCCTTCAAGAATGGAGGGGGTGAGTTCAGCCTGCGTCAGGCGCATGTGGTTGGCATGGTCCATTGTAGAATTCCTTATGGTTGGACAAGGTCAACCAGAAAGGGCGCCAAGCGTTTCCTCACAAGCGTTCAACTCACCACATCGTCTGTTTGGCGCGCTCCGGCCAGGCTGTGTCATAGCTGGTCCCGCCGACCTGATCCTCGGTCATGGCGGCGAGGATGCTGCCGGGGCTGGGCAGGGTCGCGGGATCAACGTGCCGCTCGGGATTCCACAGCTCGGAACGGATGATGGCGCGGGCGCACTGGAAATAGAGTTCCTCGATCTCGAGCACGATGACCGAGCGGGGCGCCTTGTCCTCGACGGCGAAACTTTCGAGAAGTTCGGGATCGATGCTGAGATGGGCAAGGCCATTGGCGCGCATGGTGGTGCCTGAGCCGGGAATGAGGAACAGGAAGGCGCAGCGTGGATCGCGCACGATATTGCGCAGGCTGTCGATGCGGTTATTGCCGCGCCGGTCCGGCATCATCAGGGTCTTGTCGTCATGGATGCGCACGAAGCCGGGCCGGTCGCCGCGCGGGGAGCAATCGATGCCTTCGGGGCCTATGGTGGCCAGCGCGGCAAAGGGGCTGGCCTCGATCAAGCGCCGGTAATGCGGGGTCATGGCATGGGCGATCTTGGCGGTGGCCGCGGCGGCGGGGGCCGGCAGATAGAGCGCTTCCAGCTGGGCTAGGGAGGTGATGCGGGTCATGGCAGGCTTTTGTGAAACCTCGGTGCTGGGAATGGAACCATTGAGAGCCTATATCTAGCGCAGATAACACATCGACAAAGGATTGACGCCATGGACGCCCATGCCTTTCCCGTGACCCGCAGCGAAGCGGAATGGCGCCAAAAATTGACGCCGGAGCAATATAGAATCATGCGCGAGCATGGCACCGAGCAGCCGGGGAGCTGCGCGCTGTTGCATGAACATCGGCAGGGAACATTTGCCTGCGCCGGCTGCGACAGCCCGCTATTCGCCTCGACGCTGAAATTCGAGAGCGGCACCGGCTGGCCCAGCTTTAACGATCCAATCCCCGGCTCGGTGGAAACCCATAGCGACCGCTCCTTCGGCATGGTGCGCACGGAAGTGCATTGCGCCACCTGCGGTTCTCATCTCGGGCATGTCTTTCCCGATGGTCCGCCGCCAACCGGGCTGCGCTATTGCATCAACGGGGTGGCGCTGAATTTTAGCCCCAAGGGGTGAAGGCCGCCATCAGCGGGCGTGTCCCGGTGATGTAGCCGAGACGTGGCGGGCGTTGGGAGATGGATTGCCCGGATGAACCGGGCAATGACGGTGGAGGGGAGCGTGCCAGGCTCAAGTCCCTCTCGGCTTGGCCCGATTGGTGGCGCTGGCGGCGATGGGATCGTCGGGCCAGGGGTGGCGGGGATAGCGGCCCTTGAGATCCTTGACCACATCCTTCCAGGAGCCGCGCCAGAAGCCGGGCAGGTCGCGCGTGGTCTGGATGGGGCGATGCGCCGGCGAGAGCAGGACGAGCAGGAGCGGAATGCGGCCATTGGCGATGGCAGGGTGGCGGTCCAGGCCGAACAATTCCTGCACCCGGATTTCGAGGGACGGGCCGTTTTCCGCCGCATAGTCGATGGGCAGATGGCTGCCTGACGGCGCGTGGAAATGGCTCGGCAGGAGCTTTTCGATCTCCTGTTTTCTGGCCCAGGGCAGGAGAAAGTCGAGCGCCATGCCGAGATGGTCGGCGCCGATGGCGGCGAGGCGGGTTTCCCCCAAAAGATGCGGCGCCAGCCATGCGGAATCTTCGGCAAGGGCCGCATCGGAGAGGTCGGGCCAGTCGGGGCCCAGGCTCTGGCGGAGAAAGCTGGCGCGGGCGCGCAAGGCCTTCTGCTCCTTGTTCCAGGGCAGGGTTTCGGGGCGCTTGAGCGCGGCTTCGGCCAGAAGTGTGGCGGCTTTTTCGAGATCGGTGACTTGAGCGGTGTCATCGCTGAGGCGCAGGGCGTCAAGCCGGCGCTGGCGGCGGGCGCGTACCGCATTGATGGCCGGGTCGAAGGCGAGGCTGGTTTCGCTGTTGATATGGGCGGCAAACAGGATTTCGAGTTCACCCAGGGTCAAAGCCGCGGCGGAGCGGATCCGCGCCTGGCCGGCGCTGCCGGTCAGATCGGCGACGGTGATAAAAGGCGCGCCGGCCAGGGCATGGGTCTCTTCCAATTGCGCCTGCCTTCCATTGGCGAGGCGGAAGCGGCCACGCGCGCCGGTCCCCTGGGCGACGCGGTCGGGAAAGGCGCGGGCCAGATGATAGCCGGAGGAGAGGCCGGCCCCGGATGCGCCCCCAGCCAGTTTCGCCCAGCGCTGGGCGAGATTGCGGGCCTCTTCGGCGCGTTTGGAGCGGTCGAGGCGGAAGCGTTCGAGGCGGCGGCCCAGATCGATGTCGTCGCCGCCCAGTCCGCGCTCGCCGATAAGCACGGCCAGTTCGGCGGCAGTGACGGCATCGCCGTCTTCGGCTCCCGCCAGCACCATATGGGCTAGGCGGGGATGCAGCGGCAGGCGCGACAGCGCCTTGCCGGCCGGCGTCAGGCTTCCCGCCGCGTCGATGGCGTCGAGCCGGGTGAGGAGGGCTTTCGCCTCGGCCCAGGCGGGGGCGGGCGGCGCATCGAGAAAAGCCAGCGCCTTGGGATCGCTGACGCCCCAGGCGGCCAGGTCAAGCATCAGCCCGGAAAGGTCGGCAGCAAGGATTTCGGGGGTCTCGAAGGGCGCAAGGGCGGCGCTCTGCCCCTCGTTCCAGAGGCGGATGCAAATGCCCGGCTGAGTGCGCCCGGCCCGGCCCCGGCGCTGATCGGCCCCCGCGCGCGACACGCGGGCGGTGGCGAGAGTGGTGAGCCCGGTGGCCGGCTCATAGACGGGAATGCGCCGGAAGCCGGAATCCACGACGATGCATATGCCCTCGATGGTGAGCGAGGTTTCGGCGATGGAGGTGGCGAGGACGATCTTGCGGCGACCCAGGGCAGCGGGCTGGATGGCGCGGTCCTGTTCGGCCGGGCTCAATTGCCCATAGAGCGGGGCGAGGTCGATATTGGCGGGCAGCTTGTCGCGCAGCCGCTCGGCGGTGCGGATGATTTCGCCCTGACCGGGCAGGAAGACCAGCGCCGAGCCCTCATGCTCGCGCATTGCCCGAAGCGTCGCAATGGCGACCTGATCTTCGAGGCGGACCAGCGGATCGGGTTCGGCATGAAAAGTTTCGACCGGGAAAGTGCGGCCGGGACTGTCGATGACCGGGGCCTGGTCGAGCAGGGCGGCGACGCTGGCCCCGTCGATAGTGGCGGACATGACCAGGATGCGCAGATCGGGGCGCAAGGCGCGGGCATCGAGCGTGAGGGCGAGGCCGAGATCAGCATCGAGGCTGCGCTCGTGAAATTCATCGAACAGCACGGCGGCGACGCCCGCAAGTTCGGGATCGTCGAGGATCATGCGGGTGAAGACGCCTTCGGTGACGACTTCGATGCGGGTCCGGGCCGAAACCTTGGTTTCCATGCGGACGCGATAGCCCACCGTTTGCCCGACCGCTTCGCCAAGCAGTTTCGCCATTTGCCTTGCGGCAGCGCGGGCGGCGAGGCGGCGGGGCTCCAGCACTATGATGCGGCCATCGCCCCGCCATGTTGCATCGAGCAGGGCCAGCGGCACGCGCGTGGTCTTGCCGGCGCCCGGCTGGGCCACCAGCACGGCGCTGGTGCCTCGGGCCAGGGCATCGGCCAGCGCCGGCAGGACGGCATCGATGGGCAAGGGCGGCATGAAAGGCATGGTGAGGCGATAGCCTGCCTTGAGGGAAAGCCGCAAGGCCAATGCGGAGGGAGACGAAATTCAGACCCTGTTCACCGCTGGCGTACTCTGCGGTTCTCAGCCGGTGTGCTAACCGCTAAGCTCTTGGCATTCATGGACCGAAAGCCCGGAGAGGCGCATGCAACTGACCCGCATCGGCAATGGCGAGATCAATGTGGATGTGGCCGCGCTCGGGGCTGAAATGCAGTCGATCCAGACACGCGACGGCCGCCATTGGATGTGGCATGGTGATGCCAGCTTCTGGACTGGGCGGTCGCCGATCCTGTTTCCCATGGTGGGGCGGGCGCCCAATGACAGCGTCACCATAAATGGCAGGCGCTACCAGATGAGCCAGCACGGCTTTGCCCGGCGCAGCAATTTCGCGCTCGTGGTGGAGGAATCGGATCGCTGCGTCTATCGGCTGGAGGCTTCGGAAGCCAGCCGGGCCATGTATCCGTTCAATTTCCGCCTCGATGTCGAGCACCGGGTCGAAGGGCGCGCGGTCACGGTGACGGCGGAAGTCACCAATATGGACGACAAGGTCATGCCCTATGGCATCGGCTTTCATCCAGCATTCGCCTGGCCGCTGCCGGGGAGCGGCACCGCGCCGCACTGGATCATTCTCGACAATGGTGCGGAGCCGGCACGGCACGCCCTGTCCGGTGGCCTGGTGCAGCCCGAGGGGCACCCGTCCCCGTTCCGGAACGGCGAACTGGTGCTCGACCAGAGCCTTTTTGCCGATGACGCCATGGTGTTTCCCACCGGGGCGGGGGAAGGATTGCGCTATGGTCCCAAGAGCGGTCCGGCGATCCGCTTTAGCTGGGACAACCTGCCCAATCTGGCGCTCTGGAGCAAGCCGGGGGCACGTTTCATTTGCATCGAGCCCTGGCGGGGCACGGCGGCGCAGGTCGGGGGTTCCGACGATCTGGCCTCGCGGCCCTATTCTGAACTGCTGGGGCCCGGCGCGACGGCGCGCTACAGCTTCACGGCGGAGTTGCAGGGATAGGCCTATTCGGCCGCGCCGCGTTCGTCGCTGAGCGCGTCGGGGCCATTGGGGTCGCCGGGGGCGGTTTCGACACCGAGATCGGGGAAGGCGACGATGCGTGCTCCGCGGAAATCGGTGCGCAGGACGATGAGGCCGCGTTCCTCGAACCAGGTGAGGAGCCGCCGGGCGCGGCTGGAGGAATGGGTGCCGTAAAGCCGGGCCAGAGTGGCGTCGGATGGGCAGGGGGCGGCGGCCAGCGCTGCCTGCGCGATGACGAGGAACACGCCCTGGACGTCATCGGTCAGGGTTTCGGAGAGGGCCAGGGCCTGCTGCCAGCCGTCGGAGGCAATGGTTTCGGCGTCAGGGGCGACGCGGGCCACGGCCAGAAGCCGCTTGAAGGCGGGCAGAGCCGGCGGTTCGCCCGGCACCCGGCGGATGCGGCAGCGCACCAGGAAATCCTGATAGAGCACGGCATGGGTGCGGAAACCGGCATCGGGATCGCTCAGCAATTCGGCCATGACAGATTGGATCTGCGCCTCGCGCTCGGCCTCGTCGATCTCGGGGAATAGCGAGGCCGGCTCCTCGGGCGCTTCAGCCCGTGCCCGGGCGCGGGCCTCGGCGACCTGGGCCAGAAGCTCATTGGTCGAGGGTGGCGGCGGCGGAGCCGAACGCCGCATGATGGGGCGGCTAAGCTCTTCTGGATCCTGGGTAAAAATCAGATCGGCGGCATCGACAGGAGCATCGGGCAGCGGTGTCAGCTTGGGACTGGTGGAGCGGGCCGAGGTTTCGACCGGCCCGATGGTGACGGGCAGGGGGCGGCGGGAAATGGCCGGGCCGAGGGCAACGAAATGGCCGCGCGCCAGGTCGCGGAATTGCTCGGCCTGACGGCGATCCATGCCCAGAAGATCGGCGGCGCGGGCCATGTCGATGTCAAGAAAAGTGCGGCCCATCAGGAAGTTAGAGGCTTCGGCGGCGACGTTCTTGGCCAGTTTGGCGAGGCGCTGGGTGGCGATGACACCAGCAAGGCCCCTTTTGCGGCCCCGGCACATGAGGTTGGTCATGGCTCCGAGGGATAATTTGCGTGCTTCATCAGAGACTTCGCCGGCGGCGGCGGGGGCGAAGAGCTGGGCTTCATCGACGACGACGAGGACGGGATACCAGTAATCGCGGTCGGCGTCGAAGAGGCCGCCCAGGAAGGCGGCGGCGGCGCGCATCTGCTGCTCGACATCGAGCCCTTCGAGATTGAGCACCACCGAGACCCGGTGCTGGCGGACGCGGGCGGCGATGCGGGTCAATTCGTTTTCGGTGCGGGCGGCGTCGACCACCAGATGGCCGTAACGGTCTGACAGCGTTACGAAATCGCCCTCGGGGTCGATGACGCATTGCTGCACCCAGGGCGCGGATTGTTCCAATAGACGGCGCAAAAGATGGGATTTGCCGGACCCGGAATTGCCCTGCACCAGAAGGCGCGTGGCCAGCAATTCCTCAAGGTCCATGTGGGCGGCGCCGGTTCCCCGGCTCTCTCCCATATCGATGGCGACCTGCATTGCTACTCCAGCGGGACGCGTTCACATCCTTAGGGCAGAAGCGAACGCACAGCGACTAAAACTCCGCCCCTGTTAGCACGAGGACCGACCGATTCGGCCAATTTGCTAACGCATTGCTCACATTTGCGTCCGGCATAATCGGAACTGGCCGATCCGGGTGGTTCATGCGCCGGTCGGCGGCGATGGATTGCCCGGACCAGCCGGGCAATGACGATAGAGGGATAAATCCCGGCAGGCGTTTCAAGGCACGCCCTACAGGTCGCGCAGCAGCCGGGCGGGGCGCGAAGAGGCGGCGCGCAGGATGGTCATGGCGCCGAGCAGGGCAGTGATGAGGATGGCGACGGCGAGGACCAGAGCGATGACATCGGGCCGGTAGGTGAACTCGACTTCGAGCAGCAGCATGGAGACGAAGCGGCCAATGCCCAACCCGATGATCAGGGCAGGGATGGCGGCGAAGAAAGCCAGCAGGCCATATTGCAGGCAGGCGGTGGCGATCAGCTCGAACCTTGTGGCGCCCAGCACCTTGGTGATGATGGCGTCGGCCTCGCGCTGGCGGCGTCCGGTAGCGAGCGAGCCGATGAGCACCAGCAGGCCATTGCCCACGGCAAGACCGCCGACCAGAACGGCGGCAAAGGAGAGCTGGCTCAGCGCGTCGGTCACCTGCTTGAGCGTATCGCCCACCGAGACGAAACGGATGTCGGGCAATTCGCTGGCAAGCAGGCGGGTGACGTTTTCCTCCTGGCCGGGTGCGGCGGTGACGGCGGCAAACAGCGTCGTCGGATAAGCGTCGAGCACGCCGGGGGAGAAGGTGGCGAGAAAGTCGATGCCGCCCTGCCAGGAATAGTCGCGGAAGCTGGCAATGGTCACGGTGACTGCTTCGCCGAAGATGGAGAAGGTGAGGCTGTCGCCCAGATCGACGCCGAGACCGTTGCGCAGGCTCTGATGGAGGCTGACGAGGCCGGGGCCGGAATAATCGGGGGGCCACCATTGGCCCGCGGTGACGCGAGAGGAGGCGGGCAGCAGGGTGCGGAAGGTCAGCGGCACGTCTCCGGAAAGGAGGAAGGTAGCTTCCGGCCCCCTTGTGCGCAGGTTTTCCGCCGCAGTACCGGCGACATTGACCAGCGACCCGCGCAGCATGGGGGTCGAGACGAAGCGGGTCATGCCATGGCCGGCAGTGGCCAGGGCGGTCAGATCCTCGACTTCATCGGGAAAGAGGTCGGAGCCCACCAGGGTCGGCGCATCGAAGGCGGAGGCGCCGAGGAATTCCTGTTGCAGATTGGCCTGCATGACCAGAACGACGATGAGCATGCTCAGCGCCATGCCCGCCGAGACCACGATGGCGGCGGCATTCTGCCCGGCAGCGGCGATATTGCGCAGGGCATGGCGGATGATGCGCGGCCCCGCTTCGGGCAGGTGCGCGAGCCCGGCCTGCACCAGGCGGATGAAAACCTGGAACAGGATGGCCGCGACGGCGCTGGCAAGGCCGAAGCCGGCGACCAAAGCCGCGTCCCCGGTCATCAGCCAGGCGAGGAGGAAGAAGGCGATGACGGCAGCCAGCAGCGGCGCGATCTGCCAGGAGAGCAGCAGCGCGCGCCAATCGACCGGCGGCGCATCGAGCCCCTTGGCGCGGAAGAGCAGGACCGGGCGGATGGTCTGGGCCTGTTGCAGGGGCAGATAGGCGAAGGTGAAGGCGGTGACCAGCCCGGTTCCGGCAGCGATCAGCAAGGGCTGGAGGTGAATGGCGGGGGCCAGCGGAATGCCGACGGCCGAGCCGATGGAGGGGATGATGAGATAGGCGACGGAGCCGCCGATGAGCAGGCCGATGCCGACGCCGACCAAAGCGAGGGCGGCCACCTGGGCAAAGAAATGGATGAAGACGCGGCCACGCCCCGCGCCCATGGAGCGCATGACGGCGATGATGCCGGAGCGTTCGGAGATATAGGCGCGCATGCCGGTCCATACGGATACGCCGCCGATCAGCAACGAGCCGAGCCCGACAATGACGAGGAAGCGCATGAACAGATCATAATAGCGCACCATCTGGCCCAGCCCGTCGCGGGCGGAGCGGATGGACCAGCCTTTGTCGCCGAAGGTCTCGGCGGCGGCGGCGAGGCCGGTTTCGAGATCGGCGCCATCGAGGCTGATCTTGTAGCGATACCAGGTGCCCAGGCCCGGCAGGGGCGAGGAGCGGTCGCTGACCACGGCAAAGCCATCGGCGGTGATGAGCACCGGCAGGCCGAGGCGGAAACCGCGCACCGGAGCGTCGGGCAATTTGCCCAGCGTGCCGCGCACCGAAAAGGTGGTGCCGCCCAGCCCGAACGTGTCGCCGACGCCAATGCCGAGCTGATCGAGCATGACGGCATCGACCAGGGCGCCGGGATTGCCATCCTCTTCGGCGAGGAAAGCGGTGATATCCGCGCCCGCCGGTAATTGCGGGCTCGAAACCTGGCCGAACAGCGGATAGAGCGGCCCGACGGCGCTGACATCGGCAAAGGCCTCGCCGTCCCAGGTCTCGGCGCGCAGATTGGTGTCGATGGTGTTGACCACGCGGCCCAGACGCTGCATGGCGGCGAATTCATCCGCATCGGCAAGACGGTCGGCGCGCGAGAGTTCGAGGTCGCCGCCCATGATTTCGGCGGCGCCGCTCTCGATGGCCCGGGTGATGCTGGCGCCTACCGAATTGACCCCGGCGATCAGGGCGGTGCCGACGGCAAGGCAGGTGACGAGCAAGAGAAAGCGGCGCAGATCGCCGCGCATGTCGAGCAGGCCGATGCGGATGGCGGGCCAGAGCTTGGGCATTAGCGGGCCACCGGCGTTTCGGTCAATTCGCCCTGCATCATGGTGAAGACCCGGTCGGCGCGGGCGGCCAGGGCCGGATCATGGGTGATCAGCACCACGGCGGTCTTGTGGCTGCGGGCGAGATCGAACATCAGATCGACGACCACGGCCCCGGTCTTCTGGTCGAGATTGCCGGTGGGCTCGTCGGCCAGCAGCAGGGGCGGATTGGCCACACTGGCGCGGGCGAGGCCGACGCGCTGCTGCTCGCCCCCCGAGAGGGCCGAGGGCCGATGATGGAGCCGCCCTTCGAGCCCCACGGCGGCGAGCGCCGCGCCGGCCTTTTCGCGGATCTCGGCCATGGAGAGGTCCGGTTCGGCGATTTCGAGCGCGAGGCCGACATTGTCGAGCGCGGTGAGGGAGGGAATGAGATGAAAGCTCTGGAAGACGATGCCCAAAGTGTGGCGGCGGAAGCGGGCCAGTTCGTCCTCGTTCATGGCGCCCAGGTCGCTGCCCTTGACCAGAACCGTGCCGCCGGTGGCCTTTTCGAGTCCCGCCAGCAACATGAGCAGCGAGGTCTTGCCGCTGCCCGAGGGGCCGACAATGGCCACGACTTCTGAAGGGGCGACGCGCAGGGAGACATTGCGCAGGATATGGAGCGGACGGCCGGCGATTTCGAGCGTGTAATCGACGTTGCGAGCGTCGATGATTGCCGCCTCGGACATGAGATGTTTCCCCTTTTCCCCCCGGCGCCATCGTTTCCGCAGAAACGAATCGGCGCGCGCTCCATGTTGCCGTATCGCACTCCCCTGAAAAGGGGTTATTTGTGCTTCGGCTTGCTGGCATAAGTCCTTTGGAGCCGAGAATATTTCGTCATATTGAAGTTTTTTATCAATCAGTGCCGCCAAATCGTAACAAAGCCGTCAACGGCGCAATATTCCCACTGGTCTAGACCGGTCCGGGCTGGCACAGATTGAACAATATCGAGCCCGAGGGGGGAGTGGAACGTGAAGATCTGGTTGCGGGCGTTTGTTGCATGTCTGGCTTTGCAGATGGCGGCAATAGCGCCGGCCGTGGCGCAGGGTGAAATCGCGCTGCTCGAATCCTATATCGGCGACTGGCGCGGCGACAGCGCCCTGGTGGGCGTGGACAAGCACGAACCCTTCCGCTGCCGGCTGGGCGTGTCCAAGGGCAATCTGGGCCGCATCAATTATACCGGGCGCTGCACCCTGGTGAACGCGACGCTCTCGATCAGCGGCACCATCGCCTTCAACGAAAGCGCCCGCCAGTTCGAGGCGGTGATGAGCACCAATGCCGGCTATACCGGGCTGGCCGTGGGCCGCACCGCGGGCGACAGGATCAGTTTCGATCTGCGCGAAAAGCAGAAGGACCGGGCCGGTGGCGATGTGCGCATCGGCGCGCGGATTCTGCTCGTGGGCAATAACAGCATCACCGTGGATTTCGAGGTGGAATTCAACGATTCGGGTGAAGTGCTGACCGCTTCGGTGCCGTTCAGCAGGTAAGGCTTCTGATAGCGGCGCTGGAATTTCCGGACCCAACCTCCCCCTGAAGAAGGGGGAGGGACAGCAGGGGCCGAAGCCTCGGCTGGCGTTGAAGCTGAGTTTTCCCGAAAGCTCGGCTGCCGATTGTTGCCGTTCCATCGTCATTGCCGGGCCCATGGGTCGCTTCGCGCCCGACGATAATCTTGTCCGGTAATCCAGGGGCGGTGGGGCCGGTGCGTGGACCACCGGGACAGGCCCGGCGGTAACGAAAAAGCGGAGAATTCTGGGGCGTCGAGGGGCGATCCCTAAAGCCGCACCAATCCTTTTACATCCACAGGCAATCCGGTGGCGAAGCTCTTGTTGGCGGCGATGCCGGTGAGGATGGAGAGCGCGCCGTCGCGGTGATCGGCGCCATAACCGGGGCGGGGCGTGGCATCGCCGAAGATTTCCTCGAGCATGATCTTGTCGCCGCCGCCATGGCCGCCTTCGCCATGCTGGACCGGCACGACGCGCGGCTCGCCATGGAGCGGGAAGTGGTAGAGCTTCACCCCCTTGGCCGCGCCCTCGGTTTCCGCGCCGGCGCCGGCATTGATGTAGGAATTTTCGTGCACGGTGAGTTCGAGCCGCCCGCCGGTGCCGTTGATGGCGACGTTGAAGCCCTCCCAGGGCGCATAGGCGTAAAGAGAATAGGTCATCACCGCCTTGTTGGCGTAGCGGACCATGACATTCATCGTATCCTCGATGGAAATGCCGTCACCGAAGACGTTCTGGTCGCGCTGATAGCCGTCTTCCTGCTCGGCGTCCCAGTAAAGGCCCTTCTGCACCGGCGTTGCGGTGAGGTCGATGGCGAAGGGATCGTCCTTGGCGGCCGCGATGCCGGTGGTGCGGGTATAGGGGGTGAAGACGCCGCGTTCCTCGGCATTGGCCCGGCCATAGAATTTGAGGTCGCCCATGGCAAAGACCGTGTCGGGCCTGGTGCCGAGCCAGAAATTGACCAGATCGAAATGGTGGGTGGATTTGTGCACCATGAGCCCGCCGGAATTGGCTTTGTCGCGGTGCCAGCGGCGGAAGTAATCGGCGCCGTGGCGGGTATCGAGCAGCCATTCGAAATGTACCGAGGTGACAGTGCCGATGGCGCCTGAGGCGATCAGTTCGCGCAGGGCGGAATTGTGCGGGGCATAGCGGTAATTGAAGGTGACGCGCACCTTGCGGCCGGTGCGTTCGACGGCGTCGAGAATGGCCTGACACTTTTCCGGATCGGTGGTCATCGGCTTTTCGGTGATGACGTCGCAGCCCGCTTCGAGAGCAGCGATGATGTAATGGTGATGGGTGCGGTCGATCGAGGTGACGATGATGGTGTCGGGCTTGTGTTCGGCCAGCATTTTCTGGAAATCGCCGGCCTTGTAGGTGGGGAGCGGCTGGCCGGACAATTCCTCCACGATCACCTTGTTGGTGAAGTCCATGCGCACCTGATTGGTGTCGCAAAGCGCGACGAGACGGGATTGGTCGCGATGCGGACCCAGGATCGCCTCATAGAACATGCGTGCGCGACCGCCGGTTCCCACGAGGGCGTAGGTCTTGGTCATTCGATCATCTCCGGTCTCGATTTCATGGCTTGCCGCATCAGGGGGCGGCGCTGATCCGGTATCTACCATACAAGATTGCGGAGTGGTATAGCTGTTTCCATGATCCCCATGCCGGTGGCGGAAATCGCCGCCGGAGCCGAGATTTCTGTGGAATCCGGCCCGGATGGGGGCGCATTGCGGCCATGGCCGCCCCATGGTCGCATAAAGGGAATCAGTCATGGCCAGCAGCGCGCCGGAAATAAACGAAGAGACCATGGCGATGCGGGTGGTCGCGGCTTTGCGCGACGAGATCGTCACCATGGCGCTCAAGCCGGGCGACGTGATTTCGGAAAGCGATATTGCCGGCCGCTATGGCGTGTCGCGCCAGCCGGTGCGCGAAGCCTTTATTCGTCTGGCGCAACAGGGATTGCTGTTGATCCGGCCCAAGCGGGCCACTGTGGTCAAGAAAATCTCGCCCGACGGGGTGCGCCAGAGCCGGTTCATCCGCGAAAGCATCGAGGTGGAAATCATCCGTCGGGTGGCCGGCGATCCGGGGCCGGAGGCGGCGGAGGTGCTGGCGGGGCTGATCGCCGACCAGGAACTCGCATCCGCCGCCCATGACAGCCGCCGCTTCCACATCCTGGACGAATTGTTCCATCGCAGCCTCGCCCGGCTGGCGGGGGTCGAATATGCGTGGCAATTGATCGACGACCACAAGATGCAACTCGACCGGGTGCGGTATCTGACGCTGGGCGTTTCCTCCAGCCAGCGGGCGATCGCCGAGCACAAGCGGATCGCCGAAGCGGTGGCCAAGGGCGATCCACTGGCGGCCGAAGCGGCCATGCGGGACCATCTGGCGCGGGCCGAAGTGTTGCTCACCCAGACCATCGAGGATTTTCCCGACTATTTCGAATAGGGCGCTCTGCCCGCTACCGACCCTTGTTCTCGAGGGGCGGGGCCAATAGGTTGCGCCCCAACAGCATCGTCCCGCCGGGAGAAGTCAGATGAAAACACGCCGTCTGGGCAAGACCGGATTTGAGGTGAGCGAGATCGGACTGGGCTGCTGGCAGCTCGGGGGCGATTTCGGGCCATTGGGCGATGAGACAGCCAAGGAAATTCTCGACGCGGCGCAGGATGCGGGCATTACCTTCTGGGACAGCGCCGATGTCTATGGAAATGGCCTCAGCGAAAGCCGCATCGGCGCCCATGCCAAGAGGGCGGGGGTCGTGGTCGCCACCAAGCTGGGCCGGTCGGGCGCGCTTTATCCCAATCATTACAGCAAGGATGGGCTGCGCCAGAGTCTGCTCGGCTCGGCGCAGAGGCTGGGCGTTGCGAGCCTCGACCTGGTGCAATTGCATTGCGTGCCGGGCGAAGTGCTGCGCGATGGCGCGATTTTCGGCTGGATGGACGAACTGGCCGCCGAGGGGCTGACGCGCCATTGGGGCGCCAGCGTCGAGACCATCGAGGAAGGACTGCTCTGTCTCGAGCAGCCCGGCTGCGCCAGTTTACAGATCATCTTCAACCTGTTCCGGCAGGACGCCGCCGAAATTTTGCTGCCTCGGGCGGCGGAGAAGGATGTCGGCATCATCGTGCGCCTGCCCCTGGCCTCGGGCCTGCTCAGCGGCAAGTTCTCCAAGGACAGCGTGTTCGAGCCTTCCGACCACCGCAATTACAATCGCGACGGGGCGGCGTTTTCGGTGGGCGAGACCTTTTCGGGCATTCCCTTCGATCGCGGCGTCGAACTGGTGCAGCAATTGCGCGGGCTCGCGCCCGAGGGCTTGAAGATGAGCCAGTTCGCCCTGCGCTGGATTCTCGACCATCCGCAGGTGTCCACGGTGATTGCCGGGGTGAGCAAGCCCGAACAGATCGCCGACAATGTCGCCGCCAGCGAGCGCAAGAGCCTGTTTCCGGCGCTGATGATGCAATTGGGCGAGTTTTATCGCACGGAAGTCAGGCCGGATATTCGCGGGGCGGTTTGAGCCTATCGCCGCTGATGGTCTTCATATCGGTCTTGAACTCGTCAGGCTGGCGCGAACGCTCCATTTAGTGCTTTGCGGCTTCGGAACCCCCACCCTAGCCCTCCCCTCAAGGGGGAGGGGACTGGATCGGGGCTCTCCCACGCGTCAATCATCTTGAATTTCGGTTCTGCCGAGGCCCTAGCGATCCTGTCTGCATGCACCTAACTTAGTGCTCTGAAAACCAAGAAGAGTAGCCTCATGTCCCACCCTGCCTTCACGCTCGTTCGTGACGAGAAAATCGCCGAGATCAATTCGGAGGCGCGGCTGTACCGGCACAACAAGACCGGGGCGGAGGTGCTGAGCCTCGTCAATGACGACGAGAACAAGGTGTTCGGCATCACCTTCAGGACGCCGCCCGAGGATTCGACCGGCATTGCTCATATCCTTGAGCATTCCGTGCTCTGCGGCAGCCAGAAATATCCGGTGAAGAAGCCCTTCGTGGAATTGCTCAAGGGCAGCATGCACACATTTCTCAATGCCATGACCTTCCCGGACAAGACGGCCTATCCGGTGGCCAGCCAGAACCTCAAGGATTTCTACAATCTGGTCGATGTCTATCTCGACGCCGTGCTGTTCCCGCTGATCACGCCGGAAACCTTCGAGCAGGAAGGCTGGCATTACGAACTGGACAATCCAGAGGCGCCGCTGGTCTACAAGGGCGTGGTGTTCAACGAGATGAAGGGCGTCTATTCCTCGCCCGATTCAGTGATGCACACACTGACCCAGAACGCGCTCTTTCCCGACACTACTTATGGCAAGTCGTCGGGCGGTGACCCCAAGGTCATTCCGGACCTGACCTATGAGCAGTTCAAAAACTTCCACCAGACCTATTATCACCCCTCCAATGCGCTGGTGGTGTTTTCCGGCGATGACGCGCCGGACAAGCGGCTCGACATTCTCGACGCCTATTTCAGCCGGTTCGAAAACAAGACGGTCGATGCCGAGGTGCATTTGCAGCCCCGCTGGAATGCGCCGCGCTCGGTTTCGGGCACTTATGCGGGCAATGTGGACGAAGAAAAGCGCCGTGACGGCATGGTCTCGGTCAATTGGATGCTCGATCCGCCCGAGGGGCGCGACGAGACGCTGAGCCATGGCATGCTGAGCTATCTGCTGGCCGGCAATGCGGCGGCCCCCTTGCGCAAGAAACTAACCGAAAGCGGGTTGGGCGAAGGCATGATCGGGGGCGGGATTTCGTCATATCTGCGCCAGCCCATGGCCGGGTTTGGGCTCAAGGGCGTCGATCCTGCCGATGCCGGCAAGATCGAGGCGCTGGTGCTGGAGACGCTGGCCGAGATCGCCGCGACGGGTTTTTCGGCCGAACAGGTGGAAGCGGCGGTCAATACGTTCGAATTCAATCTGCGCGAACAGAATACCGGCTCGCAGCCGCGCGGCATGAATTACATGTTCGGGGCGCTGGGCACGTGGCTGCATGGAGGCGATCCGCTGGCCCCGCTGCGCTTCGAGACGCCACTGGCTTCGCTAAAGAAAAAGGCGGCAGAGGGCCATTTCGAGGCCGAAATCCGCCGGCTCTTTCTCGACAATCCGCATCGGCTGACCAGCAGGCTCGAAGCCGATCCGGAGCAGGGCGAGCGCGAGGCCAGGGAAGAAGCCGACAGGCTGGCGGCGGTGCGGGACGGGTTGGATGCGACCCAGTTGCAGGCGCTTGTCGAGCGCACCGAGCGGCTGAAAGCCTTGCAGGAAAGCGTCGACAGGCCGGAAGACCTGGCCAAAATCCCGACGCTGACTCTGGCCGATCTCGACCGCGACATCCGCACGATCCCCACCGAGGAAAGCCGGATCGGAGGGGCGCGTTTGCTCTATCACCCGCTGCCGACGCTGGGGATCTTGTATCTCGATGTGGGGTTCGACCTGCATGCGCTGGACAAGGACATGCTGCCTTTTCTGCCGCTTTTCGGGCGCGCGCTATTGCAGACCGGCACGACCCGAGAGGATTTCGTGTCGCTGACCCAAAGGATCGGGCGGACCAGCGGCGGCATGGCCCAGCACCGGGCGCTGGCGACGCGGCAGGACGGGGAGGGCAGCGCCGCCTGGTTTTTCCTGTCCGGCAAGGCCGTGGCCGACAAATTCGCGCCCATGCTGGAGATTTTCAGCGATGTGCTGGGCGGTGCCCGGCTCGATAATCGCGACCGGTTCCGGCAGATGGCGCTGGAGGAAAAGGCCGGCTTCGAGGCGCGGCTGGTACCGGGGGGCAATGGCTTTGTCGATACCAGGATCAAGGCCGGGCTGACCGAGGCGGGCTGGATGGCCGAGCAGATGAGCGGCGTGTCCTATGGGCATTTCCTCAAGGAATTGGTGAAGCGGATCGACGCCGACTGGCCGGGCGTGGAAGCGATGCTCAATGCGATGCGCGAGCGCCTGTTCAAACGCGGCGGCATGGTGGTCAATCTCACCGCCGATGCGGGGCTGGCGGAAAAGGCGCGGGCCGAACTGGCCGGCTTTGTCGAGACGATGCCCGAAGGGGCCCTGCGCCCCGGCGACTGGAGCCATGATTTCGCCCCGAAGAATGAGGGCCTGGTGATCCCGGCCCAGGTCAACTACGTGGGCAAGGGCGCCAATCTCAAGGCGCTGGGCATTGCGCTCCGGGCTTCCTCGGCGGTGGCGTTGCGGCTGCTCAACACCACCTATCTCTGGGACAAGGTGCGGGTTCAGGGCGGGGCCTATGGCGGCTCGAGCCGCTTCGACCTCTCCTCGGGCAATTTCGCCTTTCTGTCCTATCGCGATCCCAACCTGCTCAAGACCATCGATGCCTATGACGGGGCGGCCAAGGCCCTGCGTGCGGAAATTGGGGAAACCGATCTGGTGCGTTCAGTCATCGGGGTGGTGGGCGATCTCGACCGACCCGAATTCGTCGATGCCAAGGGCTATTCGGCGATGTGGCGGATTCTCAACGGCACGACCGACGCGCTGCGTCAGCAGCGGCGCGACGAAATCCTGTCCACCTCGCGGGCGGATTTCCTGGCTCTCGCCGATGCGCTGGACGTGGTGGCAGCCAAGGGCCATGTCGTGGTGCTGGGCGGAGAAAGCGCCATCAATGGCGCCAATGCGCAAAGGCCGGGCCTGCTCGCAGTCAGCAAGGTGTTGTGAGGGGGAAGATGGATCACCGGGACAAGCCCGGTGATGACGATGGGAAAGAAATCCGGCGTCGCAATATCGCCTGCTCTCCCATCCGTCGTCATTGCCCGGCTTGTCCGGGCAATCCATTTCCACATCACTCGATCAGCGCCTGCGCCAGAAACGGCAGGGAAATGT
Source organism: Devosia faecipullorum (assembly GCF_015158295.1). Lineage (GTDB taxonomy): Bacteria > Pseudomonadota > Alphaproteobacteria > Rhizobiales > Devosiaceae > Devosia > Devosia faecipullorum. The sequence continues at coordinate 547,076 of NZ_JACDXV010000002.1, forward strand.
CCATGCGGTAATCGACGCCGGAATGATTGTCGGCAAATTCCTCGTAGCGGTGGGTGATGCCCTGCGCTGCGAGCGCCTGATGGACGCGGCGGGTGCCGTAAAGGATGTTATATTGATCCTCGGTGCCGCAATCGAGGAAGAAGCCCTTGAGGCGGCCAATGGCGCCACCATGGGTTTTGACCATGCGGGCCGGATCCCAAGCGAGCCAATTGGTCCAGCGCTCCTCGATCAGTTCGCAGGTATCGAGCGTCACCGGCAGGCGCAGGCCGAGAAAGGCGTCCGGGTCCGGATCGGGATCGAAACTGGCGGCCTGGGCGAGGATCATCAGCACCATCGTGTCCTTGCCGTCGATCTTGGGCTTGGCCTCGAAAGCGTTAAGCCAGGCCTCGATCGAATTGGCATGCCGGGCCAGAGCCCGCAGGGTGGCGGGAAATTCGGGCAGGTAGAGATTTTCAAAGCCGGCATCGCCCGAATGGCTGGCGGCGGCGGCCCAGATGTCGGGATGGCGCATGGCATGGATCAGCGCGCCGAAGCCGCCCGAGGATTTGCCGAAGACGCCGCGCCGGCCAGTGCCGCCGCAATTGAAGCGGGCCTCGAGCTGGGGCAGCATTTCGGCGATGAGGAAGTCCTCGTAATTGCCGAGAATGGGCGAGTTCACATATTGATTGCCCCCGAGGCGGGAATAGCAATCGGGGAAAGCGACGACGACCGGGGCCATGAGGCCATCGCCGATCAGCCGGTCAAGGCGCTCGGGGACGTTTTCGGTAAAGCTCTTCCAGGCGGTATGAGCGGGCCCGCCCGCCGTATAGCCGACCAGATCGACCAGAAGCGGCAGGCCCGAGCCGTCATGGCCATGGGGGATATAGACATCGACGATGCGCGTCGTGGGATCGCCCAGAAGATTGCCGGAAAGGGCCTTGCTGTCGATGGCGAGGCGGTGGACCGTGCCGGCGGGATGATTGGTCTTGCGCATGAGGAAGTCTCCTTGAGTTGCAGAATTTTAGGTCATGGCGTGAGGATGGCAAGGGAGGAGCGCTCAGCGTTCGATTGCGCCGTTGCGGCGCGTGATGAACCGGAACCCTGGGCGAATCGTTGAAGATGCCATGACGGAGCCCATTCTCACCCGCGACCTCTACGTTCCCAGCATCGATGCCTGGATCGATCCCGGCGAGCCCCGCAAACGGGCGATCATCACCCATGGCCATGCCGATCATGCGCGCTCCGGCCATGGCGCGGTGCTGGCGACGCCGGAAACCATTGCCATCATGAAGGTGCGCTATGGCGAGGATTGCGCCGGTCGGTTCGAAGCGCTCGATTTCGGCGAGAGCCTGCGGATCGACGAGACCTTGGTCAGCCTGCATCCGGCCGGCCATATCCTGGGTTCAGCGCAGGTGCGGATCGAAGTCGGGGGGCAGCGGGCGCTGGTGACCGGCGATTACAAGCGCCTGCCGGACCGCACCGCGGAAGCCTATGAGGCGGTGCCCTGCGATCTCATGATCACCGAGGCGACGTTTGGCCTGCCGGTCTTCCAGCATCCCAGGCCCAGCGAGGAGATTGCCCGGCTGCTGAAATCGGTCGCGGCGCAGCCCGAGCGCTGCCATCTCGTGGGCTGCTATGCGCTGGGCAAGGCGCAAAGGGTGATCGCGCTCCTGCGCGATGAAGGCTGGGACGCACCAATTTATCTTCATGGGGCGATGATCCGGCTCTGCGCACTTTATGAGGAGCTGGGCGTCAAACTGGGCGAACTGCTCCCGGCGACCGGCATGGACAAGGCGGCGATGGCGGGGCAGATCGTCATCGCGCCGCCTTCGGCCATTCGCGACCGCTGGAGCCGGCGCTTTCCCGATCCGGTGGTCTGCCAGGCGTCGGGCTGGATGAGCATCAAGCAGCGGGCGCGCCAGGCCTTGGTGGAATTGCCGCTGGTGATCTCGGACCATTGCGATTGGGGGGAACTCACCCAATCGATAAGCGAAAGCGGTGCGTCCAAGGTCTGGGTGACGCATGGGCGCGAGGACGGGCTCGTCCATTGGTGCCGCCAACAGGGGCTCACCGCCGAACCGCTGGCGCTGCCGGGGCTGGACGATGATGGCGGGGAGGGCGGGGAATGAAGCGTTTCGCCGACCTGCTGGAATTGCTGGCCCTCACTCCGTCGCGGACACGCAAGATCGCCGCGCTGGCGCAATATTTCGCCGAAGTGGAGGACCCCGACCGCGGGCTGGCGCTGGCCGTGCTGACCGGCGAACTCGATATTGCCAATGTGAAGCCGGCGCTGCTCAAGCAGGTGGTGCTGGGGGAAGTGGATGAGACCCTGTTTGCCCTGTCCTATGATTATGTGGGCGATCTGGGCGAGACCATCGCGCTGATCTGGCCGCATCATGGCGGGGCCGAACTGCCCCCGCTGAGCGCGCTGGTGGACCTGCTCAACCGGACGAGCAAGACGGAGCTGCCGCGGGTGATCGCTGATCTGCTGACGCGGGCGGCGATCCATGAGCGCTGGGCGCTGGTCAAGCTGGCGACCGGGGCCCTACGCATCGGCATATCGGCGCGGCTGGCCAAGACGGCGCTGGCGCAGATGAGCGGGGTGGACTTGCAGGCCATCGAGGAGGTCTGGCACGGGCTGAAGCCGCCCTATCAGGCGCTTTTCTCCTGGCTCGAGGGGCGGGCCGGGCGGCCGGATATCGACCATGCGGCGCGGTTTCATCCGCTCATGCTGTCCAACCCGGTCGAAGAGCGAGATTTCGACAAGCTCGATCCCGCCCATTTCGCCGCCGAGTGGAAATGGGACGGCATCCGCGTGCAATTGGTATTGGGCGAGGGCGGTGTCTCGCTGTTCTCGCGCACCGGCGATGATATCGGCGCCAGCTTTCCCGACGTCACCGGGGCGGCGATGGGCCGGGCGGTGCTGGACGGGGAATTGCTGGTGGGGCACGATTTCGAGGCAAAAAGCTTCAACGACCTGCAGCAGCGGCTCAACCGCAAGCTGGCCCTGCCCAAACAGATGCAGGACTTGCCGGCCTTCGTGCGGGTCTATGACATGCTGTTTGCGGGCGACGAGGATATTCGTCCCCTGGGCTGGGAAGCGCGGCGGGCGCGGCTCGAAGACTGGTTCGCGAGCAATCCGCAGACGCGGCTGGACCTTTCCGAAGTGCTGCCCTTCGGCGCCTGGGACGAGCTGGCGGGCCTGCGGCGCGTCGGGGCAGAAAGCCATGGCCACGAAGGAGTAATGATCAAGCTGCGGACGGCCCCCTATGTGCCGGGCCGGCCCAAGGGCTATTGGTACAAGTGGAAGCGCGACCCCAATATCGTCGATGCGGTGCTGATGTATGCGCAGCGCGGCCATGGCAAGCGCAGCTCGTTCTATTCGGACTATACGTTCGGGGCCTGGAAGGGCAATGAGATCGTGCCCATCGGCAAAGCCTATTTCGGGTTTACCGACGAGGAATTGAAACAGCTCGACCGCTGGATCAGGGCCAATACGATTGCCGCTTTCGGGCCGGTGCGGGAAGTGAAGAAAGAATTGGTGTTCGAGGTGGCTTTCGACAGCGCGCAAAGAAGCGGACGGCACAAATCCGGCGTGGCGCTGCGGTTTCCGCGCATCAGCCGGATAAGATGGGACAAGCCGGCCGCAGAGGCGGCGCGGCTCGAGGAAATAGAAGCCTTGGTGGGATAATCATGTCATCGCGCAGCAATCATCAGCGGCTCATGGCGCTGGAAAGCCAAATGGAGAAGGCCGCTTCGGATTTCGACTTCGAATTGGCAGCACAGCTACGAGACGAGATTGCCCGGCTGCGGGGCGAGGATGCCGAAGCCAGCCTCGTTCTCGATGATGCGGGCGAACCCATCGAAGTGACGGTGGGGCAGGCGCCGCCCGGGCAGATCGGGCTCGGCTCCAATGCTCCCCTGCGCCAGCCGCCCAAGGGCTGGGTGAAGCCGAAAAAGCCAGATCTGATGACCAGGAATGTGAAGGGGCGGGGCGGGCGCTGACCCCCGCCAGGCAGTGTCAGGACTTCGCCTGACGTCTATCGGCCAGGTCGCGGATTTCCCGCAATTCGCGGATGGTGATGTCGAGGTCGTCGCGCTGGCGTTCGAGCAAAGCGATGCGTTCATCGACCTTTTCGGTGAGCAGATTGACCTGCTGAGTGCGGTCGGCGTCGTAGAGGCTGAGATAGTCGGAAATGTCGCGCAGGGAAAAGCCGAGACGCTTGCCGCGCAGGATCAGCAATAGCCGGGCGCGGTCGCGGCGGCGGAAGATGCGGGTGGCGCCCACTCTCTCGGGAGAGAGCAGGCCCTTGGATTCATAGAAGCGGATGGCGCGGGTGGAGATGCCGAACTCCTTGGCAAGGTCGGCAATGGCAAACAGATCCCGGCCCTCTGGTTCCATCCTGTTCACCGCTTTGCGCCTTTGTTTTGCGCATATTCCTCGCGCAATTCCTTCTTGGACAGCTTGCCGATCAGGGTCTTGGGCAGCGCGTCCTTAAAGATGATTTCCCGCGGCATCTCGATCTTGTTGAGCGTGCCGTTGAGGAAGGATTTGAGATCGGCCTCGCTGGCCGACTGGCCCGCCTTGAGCTTGATAAAGGCGATGGGGGCCTCGCCGCGATATTCGTCGGGTACGCCGATGACATTGACCTCCTCGACCGCCGCATGGGCCATCAATGCTTCCTCGATGACGCGGGGATAGACGTTGAAGCCCGAGCAGATGATCAGATCCTTGATGCGATCGACGAGGAAGACATAGCCCTCTTCGTCCATGTGCCCCACATCGCCGGTGCGCAGCCAGCCATCCATGAACACGTCCCGGCTCGCCTCCGCATTGTCGTAATAGCCCAACATGACCTGCGGGCCCTTGACCTGAAGTTCGCCATTCTGGCCGATGCCGACGACTTCGCCGCTATCGACATCGACGAAGCGGATGTCGGTGCCGGGCAGGGGCAGGCCGATGGACATGGGCTTGGAGGGCTTGCGCAGGGCGGCGCAGCAGACGACGGGCGAGGTTTCGGTCAGGCCATAGCCTTCGGCGAGGATGGCTTTGGAGGATTTTTTGGCAAAGGCGTGGCGCACTTCATCGGGCAGGGCGGCGCCGCCGGAAATGGCCACTTCCAGACTGGCGAGCTGTTCGGGGGTGACGCTGTCGGCGCGGGCCACGGCATTGAGCAGGGTGGGCACGGAGGGCAGGATATTGGCCTTGGTGCGGGCGAAGACGCCGAGCAGATCCTTGAGCTCGAAGCGCGGCAGCATGATCACCGGAATACCATTGCTCAGCGGCACGTTGAGGCAGACGGTCATGGCGAAGATGTGGAAGAAAGGCAGGACGGCAATGACCTTGGAGGGGGCATAGAACAGCCCGTCCCCCCATTTGTCGATCTGGCTGACATTGGCCGAAATATTGGCGTGGCTGAGCAGCGCTCCCTTGGGGATGCCGGTCGTGCCGCCGGTATATTGCTGGATGGCGATGTCCTTGCGCGGATCGATGGCCACGACGCCGGGCTTGTCGCCGCGCGCCAGCAGGCTTTCAAACGAGACGATCCGGTCCGAATAGACCGGCCTGGCCAGATCCTTGCGCTTGGCGATGGAGAACAGGATTTTCTTGACCGTCGGCAGCGCATTGGGGAAGTGGGCGACGATCAGCGTCTTGGCGTGGCCGGCCTTTTGCAGCGCCTCGCCCTTTTCGTAGATCTGCCGCAGATCGAGCGTCACCATGATCTCGGCGCCGGCATTGGCGACGATATGGGTGAGTTCGGGCACGGTATAGAGCGGGTTGCAATTGACTACGGTGCCCCCGGCCCGCAACACGCCATAATAGGCAATGGGGTAGAAGGGCGTATTGGGCAGCATCAGTGCCACGCGCGTGCCCTTCTTGACGCCGAACTGCGATTGCAGGGCGCCGGCAAAGGCGTTGATGCGCTGGGCCAGTTCGCCAAACGTGGTGGTGCCGCCGAGAAAATCGAGCGCCGGCGCGCCTGGGTTTTTGGCGCAGGCGGCCAGAACCTGTTCATGGACGGGGGTCTCATCGATCCTGGCGTGCCAGTCGATCCCCTCGGGATAGCTGGCAATCCAGGGACGTAGGCTGTCCTGGCCGGCACTCGTGTCCATATCGTTTCCTCCTCCAATGTCTCTCATTGCGAGAGCGGCGGGTTTTCCCCGATTGCGGCCGGCAGGCCGGCATGCGGAAACTATTCCATTTGTTAACGTTAGCGTCAATTCGGTGCCGGACAGGAATCGACAGCTATTGTCGAGAAGTAGACGCAATGGTCTTCTAGTTGACGTATAGGTCAATTCAGGTAAACTGACCCTATGTGAGAGCCCCTTGCCGCGCTATGGTGTGGCGCAAGCAAGGGAAGGCCGGACCGATTCCGATCGGCGCCGGTCCGGGACCGAATCTCCGGCGCGTTTGAGGAAAACGCCGAAGGGGTGCGGGTTTCGTATGTCGCGCTTTTGCGACCCAGGAGCGGTGATCGCTCCGGCCGAAGGCGCTCGGAAGGAATGGCGGCAACGTTCCTGTCTTGTGGATCGTTCCCGTCCGAGGAGGATGAGGGCGATGATCCTTTTGCTGGTACTGATCAGTCTTGTCGTGTTTGCGACCATGTCGATGCGGGAGAGCCCGCTCTGGCAATGGGGCGCGGCCTTCGTCATTATCGGGCTGCTGTCCGGCCTCGATTTCACCCAGGCGGGGGCAATCTATCGCCTTGGCTGGTTCGCCTTTGTGCTGATCGGCCTCGGCGCGGTGCTCCTGGTGCTGGCGGTCAGGCCGCTTCGCATGGCGCTCCTGCTGCCGCCGATCTATGGGGCGGTCAAATCCATCCTGCCCAGGGTCAGCCGCACCGAGCAGGAAGCGCTCGATGCCGGCACGGTGGGCTGGGATGCCGAATTGTTTTCCGGCCGGCCCGACTGGGACAAGCTGATGAAGATCCGGCCCCTGACGCTGAGCGCCGAGGAGCAGGCTTTTCTGGACAACGAGACTGAAATCGCCTGCCGGATGATCGACGATTGGGACATCAGGCACAATCGCGCGGACCTCTCGCCGGAGCTTTGGGATTTCCTCAAGACCAAGGGTTTCCTCGGCATGCTGGTCGGCAAGGAGCATGGTGGCCTCGGCTTTTCGGCGCAGGCGCAATCCATGATCGTCTCCAAGATCGCCAGCCGCTCGGTGGCGGCGGGGATTACCGTCATGGTGCCCAATTCGCTCGGGCCTGGCGAATTGCTGGAAAAATACGGCCTGCCCGAGCAGAAGGAAAAATATCTCCATCGTCTCGCCAGTGGCCAGGAAGTGCCGTGCTTCGCGCTGACCGGGGTGCATTCGGGCTCCGATGCCGGGGGCATGCGCGACATCGGCGTCATCACCAAGGGCATGCATGAGGGCAGGGAAGTGCTGGGCGTCCGTCTCAGCTTCGACAAGCGCTATATTACCCTCGCGCCCATCGCCACGCTGGTGGGCCTGGCCTTCCTGCTCAAGGATCCGGATAATCACCTGGGGCGCGGCGAGGATATCGGCATCACCCTGGCGCTGATCCCGCATGACCATCCCGGTCTCGATATCGGTCGCCGCCATTATCCGGCGCGGCAGGCTTTCATGAACGGGCCGGTGCGTGGCAAGGACGTGTTCATCCCCATGGATTTCCTCATCGGGGGCACTGAATATGCCGGGCAGGGCTGGCGCATGCTGATGGAATGCCTCTCGACCGGGCGCGCCATTTCGTTGCCGGCCATCGGCACGACCTCGATCAAGGCAACCTTGCGCGCCACTTCGGCCTATGCGCGGGTGCGCCGGCAATTCGGCATTCCGGTGGGGATCATGGAAGGGGTGGCCGAGCCTTTGGGCGAGATGGTCAAGCGCGCCTATATGTTCGAGGCGACGCGGCGGCTGACTGCCTCGATGGTGGATGAGGGCCAGCGCCCCGCCGTCATTGCGGGCCTGCTCAAATATACCACGACCGAAGCCATGCGCGACAGCATGGACGACGCCTTCGACATCCAGGGCGGCCGCGCCATCCAGGACGGGCCGGGCAATTACCTGTTCGGCGCCTATCAGGCGCTGCCAGTGGCGATCACGGTGGAGGGCGCCAATATCCTCACCCGCACGCTGATGACCTTCGCGCAGGGTGTGCTGCGCGCCCATCCCTATCTGCTGAGCGAAATCCAGGCGGCGCAGAACAAGGACAAAAAGGCGGGCCTTGCCGCTTTCGATCTGGCCTTTGGCGGCCATACCAAGTTCATGCTGCGCAATATCGTGGCCAGCTTCCTGCACGGGCTCACCAATGGCGCTTTCGCCTCGACGCCCAATGAAGGGCCGATGGCGCGCTGGTATCGGCGGCTGCATCGCTATGCGCAGGATTTTGCGCTGGTGGCGGACTGGACGACGGTGGTTCTGGGCGGGGCGCTCAAGCGCAAGCAGAAACTTTCGGGCCGCATGGCGGACCTGCTGGGCGAGCTTTACCTGATGTCGGCGACGCTCAAGCGCTTCGACGAGGAAGGGCGGATCGAAGAGGACCGGGAACTGGTCGATGCGATCATGACCGACCGGGTGGCCACTATCGAACGTCTTTTCGGCGAGGTCTTCGCCAATTTCCCCAATCCGGTCTTTGCCAATGCCATGCGCTTCCTCTGCTTCCCGCTGGGACGGCATGCCAGGCGCGCTTCGGACCGGGTCAATTACCGCTTCGCGCGCGCCGTTCTGCGACCCGGCGCCTTCCGCGACCGGCTGACCACCGGCGTCTATATGACCAACGATCCCGACGATGTGACCGGGGTGCTCGAGGACGCCTTCATCAAGGTGACCGAGGCCGAGGAGATCGAGGCCCGCTTCATCAAGGCGGCGCGCAAGGGCGTGTTCGAGCGCCGGCTCGACCGCGATGCCATCGACGATGCCGTGGCGGCCGGCGTGCTCAACGGCAATGAAGCGGGCATCATGCGGGCGGCGGACGAGGCCACCGAAAGGGCGGTGCATGTCGACGATTTCGAAATGGACGTGCTCAAGGAAACCCCGCCGCGCGCGGCGGCGGAATAGGGGCCATATTCCGGGCTGTCCTCGGGGTTGACCCGGGGACCATTGAAAGCCGGCGGAATGCTGCAAATGACCCTCGGGTCAAGCCCGAGGGCAGCACAATGGAGGTGGGAGCACCTCGACAAGACTATCGGTGAAAAGCCGAAAGATTGAGGAGCAAAAATGATCGCCCCACAGGCTACCGAGACGAAACATTGGAGCTTCCATACCGATCTCGAAAAGATCGGCTGGCTGATCATCCATTCGCCCGAAGGTTCAGTGAATGTGCTGAGCCGCGAGGCGATCATGGAGCTTGAGACGCTGGTGGCGCGGATCGAGGATCTGGCGTCATCGGGCGAAGTTTTGGGCGTGGCTCTGCTCTCGGGCAAGGATAGCGGCTTCATCGCCGGGGCCGATGTCAGCGAATTCGACGCGATGAGCGATTTTTCGGTGCTGCCGGATGCGCTGAGGCGCACCCATGCCCTGTTCGCCCGGATCGAGAGCCTCAAGGTGCCGGTAGTGGCCGGTATCCATGGCTTCTGCCTCGGCGGCGGGCTGGAACTGGCGCTGGCCTGCCATTACCGCATCGCCGTCAATGATGACAAAACCCGTATCGGTTTCCCCGAGGTCAATCTGGGCATTTTCCCCGGCTTCGGCGGCACCGGTCGCTCGATCCGCCAGGCGGGTCCGGTCGATGCCATGAGCATCATGCTGACCGGCAAGATGTTGCGGGCCGGGGCGGCGCGCGGGCTCAACCTCGTCGATAAACTGGTGCGCCATCGCGACATGTTGGCTTGGGAAGCCCGCAAGGCGGTGCTTTCCAGGCGCAAATCGGAGCAAGCGTCGCTCAGCAAGAGATTGATGGCGGTGGGACCGCTGCGCAGCTATGTGGCCGGCAAGATGCGGGAACAGGCGGGCAAGAAGGCGCGCAAGGAGCATTATCCCGCGCCCTATGCGCTGATCGAGCTGTTCGAAAAGCACGGCAATGACTGGCGGGCCATGATCCGCGGCGAGGTCGATGCCTTTGTGCCGCTGATGGGTTCGCCCACGGCGGCCAATCTGCGCCGGGTGTTCTTCATCTCGGAAAGCCTCAAGAAACAGGGCATCAAGGGCGCCAAATTCGCCCGTGTGCATGTGATCGGCGCCGGGGTCATGGGCGGGGACATCGCCGCCTGGTGCGCCTATCGCGGGATGAGCGTGACCTTGCAGGATCTGGACATGGCGCGCATCCAGCCGGCGCTGGACCGGGCGAAAAAGCTGTTTCAGAAGCGCTACAAGAAAAAGCGCGAAGTCGATGCGGCCATGCTGCGGCTGACCGCCGACCCGCAGGGGCTGGGCGTGCCGCGCGCCGATGTGATCATCGAGGCGGTGGTGGAAAAGCTCGAGGTCAAGCAGGCAATCTTTTCGGGGCTGGAAGACCGGCTCAAGCCCGGCGCGATCCTGGCCACCAATACCTCCTCTATTGAACTCGAACGCATTGCCGAGGTGCTCAAGGACAAGGGGCGGCTGATCGGGCTGCATTTCTTCAATCCGGTGGCGCAATTGCCGCTGGTCGAGGTGATCCGCTCGCGCTTCAATTCCGAAGAAGCCATCGGCAAGGGTGCAAGCTTCGCCCAGGCCATCGGCAAGTCGCCGGTCGTGGTCAAGTCGGCCCCCGGTTTTCTCGTCAACCGCGTGCTCATGCCCTATATGCTGGGCGCGGTGGAGCGGGTGGAAAAGGGCGAGAGCAAGGAATTGCTCGACGCGGCGGCCGTCGCCTTCGGCATGCCGATGGGGCCGATCGAGCTCATGGACACGGTGGGGCTCGATGTCGGCAAGTCGGTGGCGACCGAACTGGGCCATGACGTGCCCGAGGGTAGTCTTTTCGCGCGGCTGATCGCATCGGGCAAGCTGGGCCGCAAGAGCAATGAGGGCTTCTACAAATGGGAGAAGGGCAAGGCCATCAAGGGCCCGGTGCCGCCCCATGCCGACCTCGCCGCGCTGGGGCGCGAATTGGTCAAGCCCTTGGTGGACATGACCGAAGTGGTGGTGACGGAGGGCGTCGTCGCCTCGCCTGACCTGGCCGATATCGGGGTCATCATGGGAACCGGCTTCGCGCCCTTCCTCGGCGGCCCGATGAAGGCGCGCGCGGATGGGCGGGCGTGATGGATATGTTTCAATTGTGTGCAGGATCGCTCCCCTCCCCCTTGAGGGGAGGGGCCAGGGGTGGGGGTTGCGGCCTCACCGCGAGTTCGGAACCTGTGGACAGGCTTGCCCCCCCTCCCTTGATCCCTCCCCTCAAGGGGGAGGGAGACGCAGGAACCGACGCATCGGCGATGGAGAATTGAAAATGACCGAACTCAAGCGCGTTGCCATTGTCGGCTCGGCCCGTATTCCCTTCGCTCGTGGCGGTACTGCCTATGTGGAGGAGACCAATCTTTCCATGCTGGGCACGACCATTGCCGGGCTGGCCGATAAATATGGCCTCAAGGGCGAGAAGGTGGATGAGGTGATCGCCGGGGCGGTGATCAACCATTCGCGCGATTTCAACATTGCCCGCGAGGCGCTGCTCGATGCCGGCCTGTCGCCGCGCACGCCCGGCACCACCATGCAGATCGCCTGTGGCACCAGCTTGCAGGCGGCCCTGGTGCTGGCGGGCAAGATCGCCTCGGGACAGATCGACAGCGGCATCGCCGCCGGATCGGACAGCGTTTCGGACAGCCCCATCGTCTTCGGTCCGAAATTCCAGCACCGGCTGCTCAATGCCAATGCCGCCAAAAGCACGGGGCAGAAGCTCAAGGCCTTCACCAAGGGCTTTTCCTTCGGCGAATTGGCTCCGGTGGCGCCTTCGGTCAACGAGCCGCGCACCGGCCTCTCCATGGGCCAGCATTGCGAATTGATGGCGCGGGAATGGCAGATTGCGCGCGAGGATCAGGATGCGCTGGCAGTGGCCAGCCATCGCAATGCCGCCGCCGCCTATGACGAGGGTTTCCACGACGACCTGCTGGTGCAATGCGCCGGTCTGGTACGGGACAACAATGTGCGCGCCGACGCCAATATGGAAAAGATGGCGACGCTGAAGCCCGCCTTCGACAAGAAAAGCGGGTTGGGCACGCTGACCGCCGGCAATTCGACGCCGCTGACCGATGGCGCATCGGGCGTGCTGCTGGCGTCGGAGGACTGGGCGAAGGCAAGGGGCCTGCCAGTCCTGGCCTATCTGACCACCGGGCGGGTGGCGGGCAATGATTTCGCCCATGGGGAGGGCCTGCTCATGGCCCCCACGATCGCCGTTTCCGAAATGCTCGACAAGGCGGGGCTCGGCTTTGCCGACATCGATTATTTCGAATTGCACGAAGCCTTTGCGGCGCAGGTCCTGTGCACGCTCAAGGCGTGGAAAGACCCGGCCTATTGCCGCGACGTGCTGGGACGCGAGACGGTGCTGGGCGAGATCGATCCCGCCCGGATCAATGTCAAGGGATCGAGCCTGGCCTATGGTCATCCTTTTGCCGCTACCGGAGCCCGCATTCTCGGCCTCACCGCCAAGCTGGTGTCCGGGCAGGCGAACAAGCGGGCCTTGATCTCGGTATGCACAGCCGGTGGCATGGGCGTCGCGGCTCTGGTAGAAAGTGCGGCATGAGCGATAATGTCATCAAGTTCCGGCGCCCCGAAAAGCCCAATGAAAAGTCCAAGGACCAGCCGGCGAAGACGCCGGGTGGGGCTATGCCCTCCTGGCTGCCCTTCGCGCTGCTGTTCGCATTGGCGCTGATCATCTTTTTTGCACAGGGCAGCGGCATTCTGTCCTAAAGGCGAGCGGTTGCGGGGAGGGACGCACTTGCGCCTGCCGCTGGAACCAACGATGAAATTGGCATGAATTTCTATTAAGTGGCGTCGGCGCGCAAAGCCGTGCTCTTTTTGATGTCGCCTGCGGGTTCACAATCGGGCGGCGGATGACGTTTGGGTCAATCTTTTGCTTGTCAGTGGACGGATTTGCGGGATACCGTCCATCAATCTTGATCGGTCGGTCAAAACGACCTCAAGCGAGATAGACCTGCGCCATGAATGCGCGGGCAAAAGGCATTTCAGGAATTCCACAAGGAGATGGGACGAGAATGAAGCTCACCACAACCCTTAAGGCGGTAACGACCGCTGGCGCCCTCGCGCTGATGATGAGCACCGCCGCATCTGCGGTGACGCTGCAGCTGCACAATGGCGGCGATCCGGGCACGCTCGACCCGCACAAGGCATCCGGTGACTGGGAAAACCGCGTCATCGGCGACTATATCGAAGGCCTCCTTACCGAGAGCCCGAGCGCCGACGCCATTCCGGGCCAGGCCGAGAGCTGGGAAATTTCCGAGGACGGCACGGTCTATACGTTCCACCTGCGCGACGGCATCCAGTGGTCCGACGGTACGCCGGTGACCGCGGGCGACTTCGTCTTCGCTTTCCAGCGCCTGTTCGATCCCAAGACTGCCGCCGATTATGCCTATCTGCAGTTCCCGATCCTCAATGCAGAAGCCATCAATTCGGGCGAGCTCACCGATTTCAACGAGCTGGGCGTCAAGGCCCTCGACGACAAGACGCTCGAAATCACCCTCAATGCCTCGACCCCGTTCTTCCTCGAAGCGCTGACCCATTACACCGCCTATCCGGTTCCCCGCCATCTGGTGGAAAAGCTGGGCGATGAGTGGACCAAGGTCGAGAACATCGTCGGCAACGGCCCCTACCTGGTCAAGGAATGGCTGCCGGGCTCCTATGTCCGTTCCGAAAAGAACGACGACTATTACGATGCTGCCAATGTGCAGATCGATGAGGTCTATTATCACGTCCTGGAAGATCAGGCCGCTGCACTCAACCGCTACCGCGCGGGCGAGTTCGACATCCTGACCGATTTCCCGGCCGACCAATATCAGTGGCTCGAGGAAAACATGCCCGGTCAGGCGCATGTGACCCCGTTCCTGGGCATCTATTACTACGTGATGAACCAGGAAGAGGGCCAGGTTCTCTCCGACATCCGTATCCGCGAAGCGCTTTCGACCACTATCGTGCGCGACGTGATCGGGCCCGATATCCTGGGCACCGGCGAATTGCCGGCCTATGGCTGGGTGCCGCCGGGCGCCGCCAATTATGTCGAGCATGCCTATCATCCCGCCTGGGCCGACGTGGCTTATGACGAGCGCGTCGAAAAGGCCAAGGCGCTGATGACCGAAGCCGGTTACGGCCCGGACAAGCCGCTGACCCTGCAGCTGCGCTACAACACCAACGACAACCACCAGCGTATCGCTGTGGCGCTTGCCGCCATGTGGGAGCCGATTGGCGTCAAGATCGAGCTGTTCAACGCCGAAACCGCCGTTCACTACGACGCCCTGCGTGTCGGTGACTTCCAGGTGGGCCGCGCCGGCTGGCTGATGGACTATAACGATCCGTCCAACACGCTCGACCTGCTCAAGACCGGTGTCGACCAGGGCGGCACGATAAACTGGGGCAACAATTACGGCCGCTATTCGAACGCCGAGTTCGATGCGCTGCTGAACCAGGCCTCAACCGAACTGGATCTGACCGCACGCGGTCAGTTGCTGGCCGATGCCGAAAAGATCGCCATGGACGAATTCGCTGCCATCCCGATCTACTGGTATGTGTCCAAGGATGTCGTCTCGCCGAAGATTTCGGGCTTTGAAGAAAACCCGAAGAACATCTTCCGCACCCGCTGGCTGTCCAAGTCGGAATAAGCGGTAGACCTTTAAAACCGTGGGGGCCTCTGGTCCCCACGGTTCTTTTGTCCGTGTGGCGCGTTTCCTCCGCTTTGACGTCGCGCCCCGGCCATGGAGTTCCGAATAATGCTGGCTTATGCCCTCAGGCGTGTGCTGTCGGCCATTCCGATTGCGCTGATCGCCGTTACGGCCTGTTTCTTCATTCTGCGCCTGGCCCCCGGCGGTCCGTTCGATGGTGAACGCGCCCTGCCGCCGACCGTGCTGGCCAATCTGCGCGCGCACTACAATCTCGATCAGCCGCTGATCGTGCAATATTTCATCTATGTGTGGCGCCTGCTGCAGGGCGATCTCGGTCCCTCCATGGTGATCGATGGCTTCAATGTCAGCCAGTTGATCTCCATCGGCTTCCCGTTCACGCTGACCATGGCGCTGGTGGCCTTCGTCATCGCGACCTTTGTGGGCATGCTGGCCGGCATGGTCGCCGCCGTCTATCAGAACAAATGGCCCGATTATGTGCTGGTTCTGGGCGTGATGGTGGGCGTGCTGATCCCCAATTTCCTCATGGCGGCTCTGCTTCAGCTCTGGTTCGGCGTCTATCTCAAATGGCTGCCGGCCGGTGGTTGGGTCAATGGCAGCTGGCTGCATCTGGTCCTGCCGGTCACGGTGCTGGCCTGGCCCCATGCCGGCCGCATCTCGCGCCTCATGCGCGGCTCGATGATCGAGGTGCTGGGTTCCAATTATGTGCGCACGGCGCGGGCCAAGGGCCTGGGCGAGCGCCTAGTGGTAGCCCGGCATGCGATCAAGCCGGCGCTGCTGCCCGTAGTCTCATATCTGGGGCCTGGCCTGTCCTATCTCCTCACCGGCTCGCTGGCGGTGGAACAGGTGTTCGGCCTGCCCGGCATCGGCAAATATTTTGTGACCGCGGCGCTCAACCGCGACTATGGCGTCGTGCTGGGCACGACGATTCTGTACATGTTCATCATTCTCGCCCTCAACCTGATCGTCGATCTGGTCTATGCGTGGCTCGACCCCAAGGTGAGGTATCGCTGATGCCTGGATTGACTGGCAAGGACCAGGTTCTCACCGCCTATGCGAACAAGCTGGCCAGCCTCGACGCTCCCAAGGGGCGCTCGCTGACCCAGGATGCGCTGGGCCGGCTCGCCCGCAACAAGGCTGCCGTTATCTCCATCGCCATCCTGGTACTGATCGTCATCGTGGCGATCCTGGGCCCCTATTTCGTGCCTTGGGGCTATTCCCAGGTCGACTGGAGCAATATCCGCAAGCCGCCCAATTTCGAGGCGGGCCATTATCTGGGCACCGACCAGAATGGCCGCGACATGCTGGCCCGCGTGCTGCAGGGCACGCAGATGAGCCTGATCGTGGCGCTGGTGGCGACGGTGGTGTCGGTGACCATCGGTGTCGTCTATGGCGCGGTCGCGGGTTATTTCGGCGGCCGGGTCGATGCGATCATGATGCGCTTCGTCGATATCATGTATGCGCTGCCCTATATCCTGTTCGTCATCATTCTGGTGGTGATGTTCGGGCGCAATCCGGTGCTCTTGTTCATCGGCATCGGCGCCATCGAATGGCTGACCATGGCGCGCATCGTGCGCGGGCAGACCCTGTCGATCAAGGAAAAGGAATTCGTCGAGGCGGCGCGGGCCGGCGGGGTGAAGCCCTTCACCATCATCATGCGCCATATCGTGCCCAACCTGACCGGGCCGGTGGTGATCTATGCGACGCTGACCATTCCCGAAATCATCATCGCCGAGAGCTTCCTCTCCTATCTCGGCCTGGGGGTGCAGGAGCCGCAGACCTCGCTGGGGACGCTGATTTCCGCCGGTGCGCCGGTGGCCGAAGTGATGCCCTGGCTGCTGCTGGCGCCCGCCATTGTGCTGGTGACGCTGCTGTTCTGCCTTACCTATATCGGCGACGGGCTGCGCGATGCGCTCGATCCCAAGGACCGATAGGACTGGAAAGATGACCTTACTCGAAGTCAAAAATCTGAAGGTGGATTTCACCACTCAGGATGGGATCGTCAACGCGGTCAAGGATCTCAGCTATTCGCTCGACAAGGGCAAGACCCTCGCCATCGTGGGCGAGAGCGGCTCGGGCAAGACCCAGGGAGCCTTCGCCATTCTGGGGCTCCTGCCCAAGAACGGCAAGGCGTCCGGATCGGTCCGGTTCGACGGCAAGGAAATCCTCAATTTGCCGCGCAAGCAGATGAATGCCTATCGCGCCCAGCGCATCGGCATCATCTTCCAGGACCCGATGACCTCGCTCAATCCCTATCTGCGCATTTCGCGGCAGATGACCGAAGTGCTCGAATTGCACAAGGGCATGAGCCATTCGGCCGCGATAGCGGAAAGCGTGCGGCTGCTCGACGCGGTGCGGATCACCGATGCGGCCAATCGTATCCACATGTATCCGCATGAATTTTCCGGCGGCATGCGCCAGCGCGTGATGATCGCCATGGCGCTGCTGTGCAGCCCCGAATTGTTGATCGCGGACGAGCCGACCACCGCGCTCGACGTGACGGTGCAGGCCGGCATCATCGATCTTCTGGTCGATCTGCAGGAAGATTTCGGCACCGCCATCGTGCTGATCACCCATGATCTGGGCATCGTGGCCGGCACCTGCGAGAACACGCTGGTGATGTTCGACGGGCGCGTCATGGAATATGGCAAGACCGAAGACATTTTCGAGCGGGCCGAGCATCCCTATACGCAAGGGCTGCTCGCCGCCCTGCCGCGCCTCGACAAGAAGGTCGATCGGCTCTCCACCGTGTCCTATGATTTCATGACGGGAGCGCGCCAGGCATGAGTGAGAAAGAACCCATTCTCAAGGTCCGCGACCTGTCCGTGGAATTCAATCTTCCGGGCGGGAGCCTGTTCGGGCCCAAGCGCATCCTCAAGGCGGTCAAGTCCGTGTCCTTCGACCTCTATCAGGGGGAAACGCTGGGCATTGTGGGGGAAAGCGGCTCGGGCAAATCTACCCTGGCGCGCGCCATTACCCGGCTGGTGCAGGCCAGCGGCGGGGAATCGGTGTGGCTGGGCCAGGATGTCCAGAAGATGAGCTCCAAGCAATTGCTGGCCCTGCGCAAGGACATCCAGATGGTGTTCCAGGACCCGCTGGCCTCGCTCAATCCACGCATGACCGCCGGCGCCATCATTGCCGAGCCGCTGCGCACCCATTCACCCGAAGTGGGCAAGCCCGAGCGCATGGCGCGCGTGGCGGAAATGATGGACAAGGTCGGGCTGTCCCCGGCCATGATCAACCGCTATCCGCACGAATTTTCCGGCGGGCAGTGCCAGCGCATCGGCATTGCCCGGGCGCTGATCACCCGGCCCAGGCTGGTGGTCTGCGACGAAGCGGTTTCGGCGCTCGACGTATCGATCCGGGCGCAGGTCATCAATCTATTGATGGATCTGCAGAAGGATCTGGGCATTTCCATGCTGTTCATCTCCCATGACATCGCCGTGGTGCGCCATATCGCGCAGCGCGTTCTGGTGATGTATCTGGGCGAGGTGGTGGAATTGGGCGATGCCGAACAGGTCGTGTCCAATCCGCAGCACGAATATACCAAGAAGCTGATCGCCGCCGTGCCGGTTCCCGATCCCAAGGTGGAGATGGAGCGGCGCGAAGTGCGGCGGCGGATGCGCCGGGAGGCGGCGGCGGCCAGCGCCGCCTGATCAGTCCTGGTCCGGCGCGTCGTTGGTGGCCCGCCGGTCCTTTTCACCGATGTCGAGCTTGCGGCGGCGGCGGTCGGGGCCCTTATAGGCCTCGGCCTCGATAAAGGCGCGCGGATTGGCGCTGATGCTGTCGAGCCGGGCCCGCAAATGGTCGGCGGCGAAGGGTTTGCGCAGAAATTCGGTGACGCCGGCATCGCGCGCTGCGGTGATGCGGCTGGCATCGGGGGCAGCGGCCATCATGATGACCGGGGTGAGGCGGTTGCGGCCATCGGGGCTGGAGCGGAGGCGCCGCACCAGCTCGATGGCGTCGGGATTGCTGACCGCGTCGTCGATGATGATGACATCATAGACCCGCCGGTCCAGTTCGATCGCAGCCTGGGCGCCGTTTTCGGCCACCCTGATGTCGCGGCGGCCGATGGCGCGCAGCATGCTCGCGACCAGCGCGGACATATTGGGTTGCGGGTCGATGATCAGAACGCCGTGATTGGTGATGGTTTCGGTGGCCATGAGCAGGTCGCGCAAGAGGTCTTTGCCGCCAGTCTAGGCGATGCGCGTTAACGCGGTGCAAAAGGCAAAAACCGCAAGCGCGCGCGTTGACAGGGCGGGTCAATTCCCCTAAGACGAGGCCAGTTTTCGGGCGCTTTGGCGCCCCTTTTGTTTGACCGAGGATAAATAGATGAAAATCCGCAACTCGCTGAAGGCGTTGATGACTCGCCACCGCGCGAACAAGCTCGTCCGCCGTCGCGGCCGCGTTTACATCATCAACAAGGTGGACAAGCGCTTCAAGGCCCGCCAGGGCTAAGCGCTCAACGCTATCCGCACCAGTTCGCAAAACCCGCCAATGGCGGGTTTTGTCGTTTGTGGGTGGCAGCCCATCGAACTTCTGGATGGGCGTAGCGGCATTTTATTCTGCCGCAGGGGATCATTGCGGCGGTGAATTCTGCCGATGATGCTTGCATTTTCCGTGGTCGGCCAGGATGTCGATGACCCTGCAGGTCTCGACACGCCCGAGGCTGCACCCCTCCAACATTCGTTCGAGTTCCGCTTTCAGGGCAGTCAGGCTGGCAATTTTATCCTGTACTTCAGAAAGGCGCGCCTTGGCGATGACGTCGGCATCGGCGCAGGACTGCTCCGGTCGATCCTGTAATTGGAGCAAGGTGCGAATCTGGTCGATTTCAAAGCCAAGTTCCCGCGAGTGCCGGATGAAGCTCAACCGCTCAACATCGGCCTGTCCATAAGTGCGGCGACCGCCATCGGTACGCGGTGGCGGCAGCAAAAGTCCAATCTGTTCGTAGTAGCGAATAGTGGGCACCTTGACGCCGCTGGCTTCAGAAGCGCCGCCGATCGCCATGTCATTGTTCATTTCGTGCTTGCTCCTATAGCCACTAGAGGATGTATGCCTGCGCCCAGAATTGCAAGGAGTCGGTGAGATGGATGCGCATTTCAATACGTCGCGCTTTCGGGTGGAAGGCATGGATTGTGCTGCCTGTGCATCCAAGGTCGATATCGCGGCTCGGCGCGTGGCCGGCGTCGAGGACGTCTCGGTCTCGGTCATGAACGGAACATTGACGGTCAAGCATGCCGCCGACGCCGACCTGCAGGACATTGCCACCAGGATCGGCAATCTGGGCTATCCCACGACGCCGATTCCAGCCTCGAACGACAGACCTTCGGCTCAGGGCGCCTCCGGGCCTGTTCCCACGCAGGGTGATCGTGATCACGACGAGAGCCTGCCCTGGTGGAAAACCAAGAGGGTCTTGCTGGCCCTGGCCTGCGGCACCGCTTTGCTGCTCGCATATCTGGTGGGGTGGATCCGACCTGAAATAGGTCATTGGTCGTTCGTAGCGGCATTGCTGGTGGGCCTGGTGCCGATTGCCCGCCGTGCGCTTGCCGGAGCCCTGGCAGGTTCGCCCTTCTCCATCGAAACGCTGATGTCGATTGCCGCCATAGGCGCGGTCTTCATTGGTGCCGCCGAGGAGGCGGCAATGGTCGTGCTGCTATTCCTGGTGGGCGAGTTGCTCGAAGGCGTTGCCGCCAGCCGCGCCCGCGCCAATATCAAAGGCCTTGCCGATCTCGTGCCCAAGACGGCCATGCTCGTTGAAGGCGACATGGTGAGGGAGGTGCCGGCTGCCGCCTTGCCGCTTGCAGGCATTGTTCTGGTCCGGCCCGGTGATCGCGTTCCCGCGGATGGCGAGATTGTCGAGGGCAACAGCGCCATCGACGAGGCTCCGGTGACCGGGGAGAGCGTGCCGAAATCCAAGGGGCCGGGCGATCCGGTCTTTGCCGGCACCATCAATACCGATGCGGTGATCCGGATTAGAGTGACGGCCAAGGCGGCGGACAATACCATTGCCCGCGTGATCGCCCTGGTGGAGGAGGCCCAGGAGAGCAAGGCGCCCACTGAACGGTTTATCAACCGCTTTTCCAGGGTCTATACGCCTGCCGTGCTGGTAGCGGGCGCATTGGTGGCGGTGGTGCCGCCCTTGCTGTTCGGGCAGGTTTGGGGGGAGTGGATATACCGAGGGCTGGCGATCCTGCTCATCGGCTGCCCTTGCGCTTTGGTGATTTCGACACCGGCGGCCATAGCGGCTGCGCTGTCGGCCGGTGCGCGGCGGGGGCTGCTGCTCAAGGGTGGTGCAGTGCTTGAGCAGCTGCGCACCACGACCATGGTGGCGATGGACAAGACCGGCACATTGACCGAGGGCAAGCCCAAGGTCACCGATATTATCGGTATCGGCCGTTCCGAGACCCAGATCCTGTCGATGGCAGCAGCGCTGGAAACCGGTTCGAGCCATCCATTGGCGCTGGCAATATTGGCCAGAGCCAAGGCTGACAAAGTGCCGATCCCGCCGGCATTCGACTTGAAGGCGGTGCCCGGAAAAGGTGTCGTGGGGAGCGTCGGCGGCGAGGCGTTGTTCCTGGGCTCGTTGGCCGCCGGAATGGAAAAAACCTCCATCACCCACGACCTGCGGACACGGATCGAGGCGTTCAATGATGCGGGCAAAACCGTTTCGGTGCTGCTGATCGGAGATGTGATTGCCGGCGTTTTCGCAATTCGCGACGAGCCACGAGCGGATGCGAGAGCCGGTCTCGATGCCTTGCGAAAGTGGGGCATCGGCACGGTAATGCTGACCGGCGACAATCAGCGAACGGCTGAGGCCATCGGTGACATGCTCGGCATGAAAGTGCTTGCCGAATTGTTGCCGGAAGACAAGCAGCGCATCGTCCGCACATTGCAGGCAGAAGGCCAAGTGGTGGCAAAGGTTGGCGACGGCATCAACGATGCTCCTGCCCTGGCCGCGGCAGATACCGGCATCGCCATGGGCGGCGGTACGGATGTCGCGCTGGAGACCGCAGACGCTGCCATCCTGCACGGTCGGGTGTCAGACATCGCCGACATGATTGCGCTGTCCAAGGTTACCATGGCCAATATCGGTCAGAACATCGCGATTGCGCTGGGGCTCAAGGCAGTATTGCTGGTTACGACAATCATCGGAATGACGGGGCTGTGGCCCGCCATTCTCGCCGACACGGGGGCCACCGTCCTCGTCACCCTGAATGCCATGCGCTTGCTGGGTTGGCGAGGGACAACCTGATCGCGGACGAATGAGCGGCTATTCTCGAAATCCGGCCCAAATGAACTGAATGGGGTGGGTCGCGCAGATTGTCGGTTTTCTGAACCCAAAAGGGCAAGCTGGATCCATCGGGGCTGATGAACCCCGATGAATCCGGCTGATCGCGATGGGCTCAGCTTGAGCCGGCGCCGTCCTGGCGGACGAAGGCGATGCGCAGCATATTGGTGGCGCCGGGGGTGCCCAGCGGCACGCCGGCGGTGATGGCGATGCGGTCGCCGGGGCGGGCAAAGCCTTCCTGATAGGCGATGACGCAGGCGCGATCGACCATGTCTTCCAGGTTCACCGCGTCCTCGGTCTGCACGCAATGAATGCCCCAGACCACCGACAGGCGGCGGATGGTGCGCAAATTGGGCGAGAGAGCGATGATCGGCTTGGAGGGCCGTTCGCGGGCGGCGCGGATGCCGGTGGAGCCCGAGGCCGTATAAGTGAGGATCGCGGCCAGGTCGAGCGTTTCGGCGACCTGGCGGGTCGCTGCCGAGATGGCGTCGGCGGCGGTGGCTTCCGGCTCGGTCTGGGCGGCGCGGATGATGCCGCGATAATTGGCGTCGCTTTCAACCGCAATGGCCACCTTGTTCATGGTGGCGACGGCTTCGACCGGATATTGGCCCGAGGCGCTTTCGGCCGAGAGCATGACCGCATCGGCGCCTTCGAACACGGCGATGGAGACGTCCGACACCTCGGCGCGGGTCGGCACCGGCGCGGTAATCATGGATTCGAGCATCTGGGTGGCCACGACCACCGGCTTGCCATAGCGGCGGCACATGCGGATCATGCGCTTTTGCAGACCCGGCACGGTTTCGAGCGGCAATTCGACGCCCAGATCGCCACGGGCAACCATGATGGCGTCGGAGAGCTTGACGATCTCTTCCAGCCGTTCAATGGCCTGCGGCTTTTCGATCTTGGCCATGACGCCGGCGCGGCCCTGAACGATCTTGCGCACATCGATGATGTCTTCGGGGCGCTGCACGAAGGAGAGGGCGACCCAGTCCACTTCGGCCTTGAGCGCTTCGAGCAGGTCCGCATGGTCCTTTTCGGTCAGCGCGCCGGTGGGCAGGAGCGTATCGGGCAGGGAGACGCCCTTCTTGTCGGAGAGCTTGCCGCCATAGATCACTTCGGTTTCGATGACGCCGCCGCCGACCTTGGTGGCCTTCAATTGCAGCTTGCCGTCATCGAGCAGCAGGCGATCGCCGACCGAGACATTCTCGATGATTTCGGGATGCGGCAGATAAACGCGCTCGGCCGTGCCCTTATCATTGGCGGTGCTGTCGAGGATGAATTTCTGCCCGGCCACCAGATTGACGGCGCCCTCGGCGAATTTCCACACCCGCAGCTTGGGCCCCTGCAGGTCGGCCAGGATGCCGATGGGATGGTTGAGACGCTCCTCGACCCGGCGGATGCGCGCCACGGTCTGGTGCAGCAATTCATGGCTGGCATGGCTCATATTGATGCGGAACACGTCCGCGCCGGCCTTGGCCAGTTCCTCGATCATGTTTTCCTCGTGGCTGGCAGGCCCGAGGGTGGCAAGGATCTTGGCGCGTCTGATCCGTCTCATTGCGTGTCCATATCGTCTGGCGTTGGGATTGCGTCGGGGTCGACCAGGAAGGCCGGGTCTTCCAAATCTTCTTCCAGATCCGGTCCGACGATACTGGGCACGCCCGCGCTTTCGGTGAGCTGGAGCGTCCAGTCGGAGCGGTTCTGTGTATCGATTTCAAAGAACCCGGTGCGCTCATAACCCCGGGCGAGGCAATCCTCAACCCCGAATATGGTAAAGGTCTCGTCGCGGGTGCACATGAAAATCTCGCCGGCCCAGGAACCGCCGCCGATATCGTCCACTGCATGCAGGTAATAGAACCGGCTCTGCAACTCGCCCTGATAGAGCACGCGGCAATTGCCGGGCGGGGTCTGCCACCAGCCCTCGCTCATCCAGCCGCGCTCGGCGCGATAACCCAGCGACACCGAAATCAGATTGGCGGTCTGGTTGCAGACGCGCAATTCGGCCTGCGCCGGCAGGGTGAAGGCGAGAAAGCCGGTGAAGATGGCGACCAGCAGAGTGGGAACGAGGCGGATGCTGCGCACGAGCGGACCGTTGATCATAATTGGGAATTGCCCCCTGTTTGAGCGATGGGCCTGACGAGGTCAATGGCTAATGGCCCTCTGTGACCGAAATGCGGGCATGGGGCTGTCGCCGGCAGGGATGGCGGCGGGTCTGGATGTGGATTGGCCCATAAAAAGGTTGAACCACAATGGCGCTTGAGGTTGATGGGGCGCGAGGGTTTTTGAGATTTTTGGGCTCCGCCATCGCGGCCGGGCCCAGCGTTATGAGGTTTGCCATGGCCGTTGAGGACAGCGTCGCGCAGGATCAGCTGCGCGCTTTCATCGAGCGCATCGAGCGCATGGAAGAAGAAAAGGCGGCCATTGCCGCCGACATCAAGGAAATCTACGCCGAAGCCAAGGGCACGGGTTTCGACACCAAGGTGCTGCGCAAGATCGTCTCGATCCGCAAGCAGGACGCCAATGAGCGCATGGAGCAGGAAGCCCTGCTGGAGCTCTATATGTCGGCGCTCGGCATGGTGGAAGCGCCGCCCGAACGCTAAGGTCGGATCAGCAAGACACAGACGCCCGCGCCAGCGGGCGTTTTTGTATCCGGCGCATGGTTCGGGTGGTCAAACGAAAATGTCGAGCAGGGCCTTGGACATGTCGGCGGCGATGCCCGCCACCTTGGCAGAGGCCTTGAAGTCGTTCTTGGCCTCGATGACCTTGACCATTTCGGTGGCGATGTCGACTTCCTCGGCACCAAAACGGGCGATGCGCGAGGCGCTTGTTTCCAATTTCTGGCTGGCGCGCTGCATGCCGGTGGCGGCGATGGAAATGCTGGAAATGGCCATGTGTGTCCCCAACGAACCGACCAGGCCAGCAAGCCCCTAATAGATTGAGGAAGCGTTATCGCCGGGCAGTCTAATTGATGGTGAAGGCGCGGAAATCGGGCTCGGGGCCGACGATCATGTGGCAATTTTCCGGCACCGTGAGCCAGTCCTCGCCCGAGGCGCTGAACGGCTCGGACGCTACGGCAATGCCCGCTTCGAGGCGCCGCCAATAGAGCGAGGGCGGCTTGCCGTCACTGGCCCAGCGAAAGGCATGCAGTTTTTCACCGTCCGACAGGATGGCGGTGAAGCGCAAAGGCTCGGCAATGCCTTTTTCGGTCTGGATGCGGCAGCAGGTGCCCAGAATTCCGGCGAGCGCCCCGGCGGGGTCGGCTTCGAGATTGTGGCCGGCAGCGGCGAGGAAAATGGCTTCGCTGTCGCTATTGCCGCGCCGATAGGGATAGAGCCGGTCGGAAATCAGCGCTTCCACCGCCCGGCGGATGTCGGGATAGCCGCCGATCTGGCCATTATGCATGAACAGATGCCGCCCGGCGGCAAAGGGATGGCAATTAGCCACCGAGACCTCGCCCGAAGTGGCCGAGCGCACATGTGCCAGAAACAGGCCCGCCTCGACCTGATGACAGAGCGAGGCGAGATTGGCGTCGGACCATGCCGGCAGGGTACCGCGATAAAGGCCGGGCTCGGGCCGGGCGCCATACCAGCCGATGCCGCAACCGTCGCCATTGACGACGGTCTTGGCCTGGCGCGCCGAATGCGACTGGCTGACCAGGGAGGCTTGCGGCTCGATCAGCAAGGTATCAAGAAAGATCGGCCGGCCGGAATAGGCGAGGAAGCGGCACATCTCAGGCGGCTTGCCCCAATGTTCCCTCCAGAGCGAAACGCAGCGCCGCATCGGCATGGATGGTGGTGGAATCATAGCCCGGCAGGGCCAGGGTGGTGGGGTCGAGCAGCAGCGAAATCTCGGTGCAGCCGAGAATGACCGAGTCGGCCCCCTCGGCACGGGCGGTTTCGATGATGGAGAGATAGGCGTCGCGGGCGCCGTCGCGGATCTGTCCCTTGCAGAGTTCATCGAAGATGACGTCATGCACGACCTGCCGCTCCGCCGTTGCGGGCACGATGACATCGAGGCCGAGCGACCGCATCCGGTCGGTATAAAAACCATGTTCCATCGTATAGCGCGTGGCCAGCAATAGTGGCCGCTTGCGGCCATCCTGCTGCAGGGCCTTGGCGGTTTCGGTGATGATGTCGATCAGCGGCACGCCCGCCATTCTGGCGACCGGATCGGCGACCAGATGCATGGTATTGGTGCAGATCAGCACGCAATCGGCCCCGGCCTTGGCTAGATCGGCGGCGGCATTGCCGAGCAGCATTCCCGCCTCGTCCCAGCGGTCCGCCTTCTGCAATTCGACCACGCGGGTGAAATCGAGGGAGCGCATGACGATCTCGGCGGAATGCAGGCCGCCGCGCTGGTCGCGGACCTGCTCGTTGAGGCGCCGGTAATAGGTCACCGTAGATTCCCAGCTCATGCCGCCAATCAGGCCGATGGTCTTCATATTCCTGTTTCTCCTTGCTGGCTGCGATTGTGACGCAAGGCGCGGGCAATTGGCGCGCGGAAAGGGGTGGATTGCGGCGCGATCTTGCTTCAGAATTGCAGGTATATTTTAAAGTGCGCCTAAAAAATGCAAGGAAGCTGGAGCAGTCGATGCTGGATGAGCGTGATCGGAAATTGTTGAGCCTGTTGCAGTCGGATGCGGACAGGCCGGTGAACGAGATTGCCGATCTGGTGGCGTTGTCGGCCTCGGCCTGTTCGCGGCGGATCGCCAGATTGCGGGAGGAGGGCTATATCGCCCGGACCACGATCGAACTCGACCGCCGCAGGATCGGCCTGCCTACCACGGTTTTCGTCATCGTGCGCACCGGCAGCCATGAGGCGGGCTGGCTGGACAAGTTCCATGCGGCGGTGGCGACCATTCCTGAAATCGTCGAAGTGCACCGGCTGACCGGCAATTTCGACTATATCCTCAAAATGGTGCTGCCCAATGTGGAGCATTACGACGTGGTCTATCGCCAGCTCGTCGGGCGGATCGAGCTGTTCGACATGTCCGCCTATATCTCGATGGAGACGGTGAAGGCGGCGCGGGAATTGCCGACCCATTATGCGTGAGGGCTGGATTGCCCGGCCAAGCCGGGCAATGACGAAAAATGGATAGAATGGAGCCTCAGACCTTGGCCAGGGCCGCGTTCATGGCTGCCTGGTCATAACCCAGGGTGGCGAGCGTCGTCCGGACGATGCCGGCGCGGTCGAGCCCGGCCTGGGCATACATGTCGGCCTGGGTGGAATGCTCGACAAAGCTGTCGGGGATCATCAGCGGGCGGAAGCGCAGCTTGCCGTCGAGCAGGCCATTGGCTGCGAGGAAGGTCGC
Source organism: Devosia faecipullorum (assembly GCF_015158295.1). Classification (GTDB taxonomy): domain Bacteria; phylum Pseudomonadota; class Alphaproteobacteria; order Rhizobiales; family Devosiaceae; genus Devosia; species Devosia faecipullorum. The sequence goes on from NZ_JACDXV010000002.1 coordinate 574,375, forward strand.
CACATGGCTGCCGAAGCCGCCAAGCCCGCCTTCCTCGGTGGTGATCATCACGTCATGGCTCTGGGCCAATCGGGCGAGCAATTCCTCGTCCAGAGGCTTGAGGAAGCGGGCATCGACGACGGTGGGATTGAGCCCGAGCGCCGCCAGCCGGTCGGCGGCGGCCAGCACTTCGCCCAGCCGCGTGCCATAGGACACGAGCGCAATGGTCGAGCCCTGCCGCAGGATGCGGCCCTTGCCGATAGGCAGGATTTCGCCGCGCGCCGGCATATCGACGCCCATGCCGTCGCCGCGCGGATAGCGGAAGGAGATGGGGCCGGCATCATAGGCGGCGGCGGTGGCCACCATATGGCGCAATTCGGCCTCGTCGGCGGCGGCCATCTGCACGATGCCGGGAATGGCGCCGAGATAGGCATTGTCGTAATTGCCGGCATGGGTGGGGCCATCGGCCCCGACATAGCCGGCGCGGTCGATGGCGAAGCGCACCGGCAGGCCCTGAATGGCCACGTCGTGCACGACCTGATCATAGCCGCGCTGCAAGAAGGTGGAATAGATGGCGCAGAACGGCTTCATGCCCTCGCTTGCCATGCCGGCGGCGAAGGTGACGGCGTGCTGTTCGGCAATGCCCACATCATAGATGCGGCTGGGGAACAATTCGGCAAATTTGTCGAGCCCGGTGCCCGAGGGCATGGCGGCGGTGATGGCGACGACGCGCGGATCGGCCTCGGCCTCCTGAATGAGCGAGGATGCGAACACCGCAGTATAGGACGGGGCGTTGGACGGCGCTTTGGTCTGCGCGCCGGTGACGACGTTGAACTTGTTGACGCCGTGATATTTGTCGGCGGAATTTTCCGCCGGGGCATAGCCCTTGCCCTTCTTGGTCACGGCATGGACGAGGATGGGGCCGGTGCCGAAATCACGGACATTTTCGAGTATGGAAATCAGGTCTTCGAGATTATGCCCGTCGATGGGACCGACATAATAAAAGCCCAGCTCTTCGAACAGGGTGCCGCCGGTGAAGAAAGAGCGGGCGAATTCCTCGGTCTTGCGCGCCGGCTCGTGCAGGAAAGGCGGCAGCTTGTGCACGATGGTCTTGGCCGCCTCGCGGGTGCCGCGATAGGCGGGGCTGGAGACCAATTGCGCCAGATAGGTGCGCAATGCGCCGGTGGGCGGGGCGATCGACATGTCATTGTCGTTGAGGATGACGATCAGCCGCGCATCCATGGCCCCGGCATTGTTCATCGCCTCATAGGCCATGCCCGCCGACATGGCGCCATCGCCGATCACGGCAATGACATTGCGCGGATTATCCAGGTGCTGGCTGGCAACGGCCATGCCCAGTCCGGCTGAAATCGAGGTCGAGGAATGACCGGCCCCGAAGGGGTCGTGCTCGCTCTCGGCCCGGCGGGTGAAGCCGGATAGCCCGTCCTTCTGGCGCAGGGTGCGGATGCGGTCGCGCCGCCCGGTCAGGATCTTGTGCGGATAGGCCTGGTGGCCGACATCCCAGATGATCCGGTCATGGGGGGTATCGAACACCGCATGCAGCGCCACGGTCAGCTCGACCACGCCCAGGCCCGCGCCCAGATGTCCACCCGTGACCGAAACGGCATCGATCATTTCGGTGCGCAATTCGTCGGCGAGCTGGCGCATTTCGGTGCGCGGCAAAGCGCGCAGATCGGCGGGGTCACGGATCGTGTCGAGCAGCGGGGTCTGGGGTCTTTCGGCCAAGTCGGCCCTCGTCATGAAAGGGTCTTTTGCCCTGTTTAGGCTTCGGGTTCCGGCTTGGCAATGGTGCGGAGCCGGAGCGGGCTTTTCAAGCGCCGCATTCCGGCTTTTGCAGGGCAAGGCGGCAAGGACGGCGGCGCCGTCCCGCCGGATCGCTGACCTAATTGACGATATTGGCCAATTGGAAGGGCGAACGCATCTGGCCGGGCCCCTGATTGCCCGTACCCTTGACCAGCACATGGCGGCCCATTTCCGGGGTCGGGTCGAAATCGGCCTCGTCGTGGTCGAAGATCACCGCGAAATGGCTTGAATTCATCGTCGCCGGGGCGATGAAGATGTCTGCCACATGGTCGAGGTCGGGCGCGATCAGGTCGGGCTTGCGCATCTCGATGCCGGCATTGCTACGGGCGACGTGCTGCGCCAGGGCATTGGCCAGCATGTCCGGTTGTGCCGTGCCGGTGGCGCCAAAAGTCTGGTCGAAGAGGCCAGCCATGGGGTCGGTGGTGCCGCCGAGCGGGGCCGAGCGCAGGCCGGTGGCGGCGGCGATCGGGGTGGGCAGGCCCGGCAGGCGCAGCGCCACATTGGTCGAACCGGTGATCAGCGCTTCGATGGCGTTCTGTCCGCCGGCTTCGGGCGCGGCGGCGGGCGCATAGGCGGTCAGCATCTCGGCGGGCGGCTCGGTCATGATGACGCGCGGCGTCGGCATGACCGGCGAGAGGGCGGCAATGGCTGTCACCGCATCGCCGGCGGGCTGGGCGGTGGCGCGGTTCTGGCGCAGATCGTCGGGCATGGCGACCGGCAGGGCCAGGCTTGCCACCTGCACCCGGCCGAGCTCCTCGGGGGTCAGCGGCGCGCTGCCTGTTGTGCCGAAGGGCAGGGCAGGTTCGGCCGGCGCCATCGGGGCGGCGCTGGCCATTGCCGGGGCAGCGCCCAGATCGGCGGGGCGCGATGTGGGCATGGCGGGGGCGACGCGCACGGCCTGTTGCGGCGCGAGCGATGCGGTCTGCACCTGCGGGGCTGGTGCGGGTGTTGCGGCGGCGGCAGGCTGGCCATTGTCATTGCCGCCGAACAGCACGTCCATCAGCGTGCGGCCGGAGCCGCCGGAACTGGCGACCTGGGTGCCCGAGGCGCTGGAGCCGTTGCAGGGAAAAGCGTGGCAGCGTTTCCATTCGGCCATGGCGATCTGATAGCCCTCCTGCGACAGCGGCTTGCCGTCGGTGGGGACATGCATAGTCTTGCCGTCGGGGAAAAGCTCGGCAAGCTGGGTGCGGGTCATGCGCGGCCAGGCGCGCACCGAGCCGGTGTCCAGATGCACGAAGGGGCTGCCGGACGTCGGATAATAGCCGACGCCGCCGACCTGCTTTTTCATGGCCACGGCGCGCAGGCGGTTCAGCGGCACGCCCGGAATGAAGAAATCCATCGCGGTGCCGCGCATATGCTGGGAATCGTCGGCCACGCCGGAGGATGTCTTGGCCAGCATGGCATTGGTCTGGGGCGAGCGATAGGCGGAGACGACATGGATCGGCTGGCTGCCGCCGACTTCCTGATAGACTTCCCAGACCAGATCGAACAGGCGCGGGTCCATATTGGCCGGCTCGTTGCGGCGCCAGTCGCGCAGGAAGACATTGAGTTCGCGCAGCCCGGACTGGACATATTGCCCATTGCGCTTGAAGACGATGCGCGCCGTTTCCTTGGTGTGGGTATAATAGACATAGAGCGCGCGCTCATTGGCGGAGGCCGCCGGCAGCGCCGCGAAAAACAGTGCGAACAAGGACAGAAGCGCCGCCGCAAGCAGACGCATCGTGTTCCGCGGAATAAAAATAGTCGAGACCGTCACGCCAAACTCTGCCCGGTTCACTGCACAATATGGTCGGACGTTAGCGTCAAATTCGATCGATTGTCTTAACGCTAACCAGATGTGAACAGGATGCCCCGCCCTCACAGTCTCGTTATTTAAGCACAAAAACAGGCGCAACCAAGGCGAAAGTGTGAAGGAGGCGTTAACGCGCCATCACGGAGAAAGCTCGACCGGCGCCGGATCGGCATCGGCGAGGATGGCGGGCGCCGCCTTTTGCGGGGCAAGGCCCATGGCCGCGATCAGCTTTTCATTGTGCCCATAGACGTCGCCGAAATTGCGGATTGTGCCATCGGCATCGACGCGCAGGGTGAAATAGGTCAGGTGCACCGGAATCTGGGTCTGTGGGTTCACCCATTTCTCGGACGGACCGAACATGGCTTCGAGCGAGGCGCGCGAAATATTGGGCTCATTGGCCATCAGCGCATCGGCAAATTCCATCGGGTTCTGCACGCGGATGCAGCCATGGCTGAAGGCCCGGAAAGAACGGGAGAACAGCGCCTTGGAGGGTGTGTCGTGCAGATAGACGTCATGCTTGTTGGGGAAAAGGAATTTCACCTGTCCCAGCGCATTGCCCGGACCGGGGCGCTGGCGCACCCGGAAGGGGAAATTGCTGGTCGAGACCTGGCTCCAGTCCACCTGCCAGGGGCTGACGGCACTGCCGTTATAGAGCAGGTCCATGTTCTGGCTGTCGATATAGCCCGGATTGCGCAGCACGGCCGGCGCAATCTCGCCGCGAATGATCGAGGAGGGGACGTTCCAATAGGGATTGACCACGATATGGCGGATATTGTCCGAGAAGATCGGGGTCTGGTTCTTGGTCGTGCCGACGACCACGCGGGTGGTATATTCCTCCTGCCCGGCCCGGTTGATGGCGAGGCGGAATTCGGGAATGTTGACGAAGACGTTGAAATTGCCCAGGTCCGAGGGCATCCAGCGCCAGCGTTCCATATTGGCGATGATGTCTTCGCGGCGGGTGGCGACGCCGCCATTGAAGGCGGCGATGGTGGCCGCCCCGATAATGCCGTCGACCTCGAGCCCTTCGCTCTGCTGGAACGCCTTGACGGCGCTGACCGTCGTCGCGTCGTAGCTGGTGGAGGCGGAAGCGCGCAGGTCGAGCCGGGCGCGGATGGCGGGCAGGCGCGCATCGCTATTGCCGGGCCGCAATACCGGGCCGTCGGCAATGGGCGTCGGCCGCTCGGCCTTGCTGGTTTCGAACGTCGCGAGGGAGGCCCGCAGCGCCAGGAATTCGGGGTGGCGCGGCTCGAGTTCTCCCAGGATCGCGGCGGGGTCATTGCTGGCGGCGAGCCGTTCGAGCAGGGCCGCCTCGTTGATCGGCTTGGCCTTGATGTCGAAATTCTCGGTGATCGATTGCGGGCGGATGCGGCCATTGTGGATATGGTTGGCATAGCGCATCACCGCCGCCGAAAAGGCGGTTTCGAGGCCCGCCATGGCCATGCCATTGTCGGGCATGGTCTGGAGGTCGATGGCGGGGGTCAGATAGTCCTCGGGCCGCAGGCCCTCGCTGGCGGCGTCGCGGAAGAGAGCGATGATCTTGTCGGCGGCAGGGGAGAAGCCGACCTTGCCCGAGCCATCCTCGGTCAGCCAGATCGGCTCGAAATAGCGCTCGCCATAGAGAAAATAGAGGCGCTGGGCGTCGTCATGCGCGGCGGTGCCGGCGCGGGCGCCGTAATAGGCGGCGGAGAGGCCGTCCTTGATGATGCGGGCGATGGCGCTTTGCGGCGGGGCGATGACGACGCGGCTGGCTTCCAGGTTCGCGACGGCCTGCTGGGCCATTGCCGGTTGCGCCAGGGCGGCGGCCAGAAGCGCGACCACGCCGACACCGACCACAAACTTGCTCATACCCGCTCCTCGCCATCGATGGACATGGCAAGGCGGACAAGCCGTTTCCGGCCCGTCTCAGGCCACGCCGCATGGATTGTCAATAAACTGCAAACCTTAACGGGAGCAATCGCTCGCAGCTTTGTGAAAAGAGAATGTGGCGCGGCTGCAACGCCGCGCCGGAGGCGTCAGAACTTGTAATTGACGCCGGCGCGGATCACGCCGAAACGCTGGCCGATATCGCGGCCGCCGCCGGGCAGCAGATTGTAGGTCTGGGTGCCCAGATCGACATAGAGATATTCGGCCTTGAGCGAGAGATTGCTGGTGGCCTGGGCCTCGAGGCCGACGCCGACCGTCCAGCCGAAATGGTTGGCCGTCTGGCTGGTGGAAACGCCGGTATCGACGATGGCCGAGCCCCGGCCATAGGCCACGCCGACCGTGCCATAGGGCATGACCTGGCCGATGGGAACGCCGGCGCGGGCGCGCAGGGTGCCGAACAGGTCGGTGCGGGTGGTGAAAGCGCCGCCGAGGCCGGGTTCGTTATGGCCGATATTGGCCCATTGCAGGTCGGCTTCGCCGCCCAGCACGAAGCCGCCCATATCCATGTTGTAGCCAGCCTGCGCGCCCAGGGTCCAGCCATTGGAATTGTTGTCGACGGCCGCGATGGCCGGCCGGACGCTGGACGTGCCCCAGCCATGGCCGCCCGAGATACCGGCGTAAAAGCCGGTCCATTGGCTGGCGCTGACGGGCGAATAAAGGTTGGACGAAGTGCCGCCGCCATTCCAGCCGAGATCGGCGGCCTGGGCGGTGGCGGTGAGGGCTATGGCGGCTAGGAGCGCAATGCCGGAGCGGTTCATGATGGCCTCGCGGTTAATGTCGAGGCACAAAATCGACCTAATCCGTTAAGGCGATGGTAAGGAACAGGGTTAACGCACACATTCCCCGGTCACATTTTCCCGTCACGCCGCGTCGCTGATCAAACCCTCGGCCAGGCCATATTCATGCAGCTTGCGGTAAAGCGTCGAGCGGCCGATGCCCAGCGCCCTTGCCACCCGCGACATGCGCCCGCCGTGATGGTCGATGGCAAAGACGATGGCGGCGCGCTCGATCTGGGCCAGAGCATGCAATTCGCCGGTTTCGCTGACGAAGCGGTCCGGGGCGGGAGGGAGAACCGGATCGAGCCGGGTGCGCGCCGGCGCGGTGTCGATATGAACCGGAGCGGCGGGCATTTCCGCCTGTGCGATGGCGCGCAGGACTTCCTCGCGGCCTTCCGCTTGCGCCACGATCTGGGGAAAGTCCTGGGTTTCCAGGAAGGCGCCGTCGGTCAGCACGATGGCGCGATAGACCGTGTTTTCGAGCTGGCGGACATTGCCGGGCCAGTCATAGGCTGCGAGCAGGTCCATGGCTGCGGGCGAGATGCCCAGGACGCGCTTGCCGGCCTCGGCGGCAAAGCGGGCGATGAAATGGGCGATGAGATTGGCCAGGTCTTCCCGTCGCTCGCGCAAGGGCGGCATATAGATGGGAAAGACATTGAGGCGGTAGTAGAGATCTTCACGGAACTCGCCGGATTTGGCGAGGTTGAGCAGCCGCCGATTGGTGGCCGAAATCACCCGCACATTGACCTTTTCCGGACGGGTCGCGCCCAGCGGCTCGATTTCCCCCTCCTGGAGCACGCGCAATAGCTTGACCTGGGTATCGAGCGGCAATTCGCCCACTTCATCAAGAAAGATGGTGCCGTTATGGGCCTCGGCGAATTTGCCGGCCTGATCGGCATGGGCGCCGGTAAAGGCGCCCTTGCGGTGGCCGAACAGCACCGATTCCACCAGATTGGGCGGGATGGCGCCGCAATTGACCACGATGAAGGGCTTGCCGGCGCGCTCGCCGGTGCCCTGGATGATGCGAGCGACCAATTCCTTGCCGGTGCCGGTTTCGCCCTCGATCAGCACCGGAATGGTGCTTTTGGCCGCCTTGGCTGACAGCGCCAGCACCCGTGCCATGGCGGGAGCCGAGGCGATCATGTCCGAGCGGGTGAAGGCGCCGGATTTGCGGGCATGCTCGGCGCGGATGGCCTGTTCAAGCGTCTCGAGCTTCATGGCGTTGCGCAGCGAGATGATCAGCCGTTCGGGCGAGACGGGCTTGACGAAATAATCGGCCGCGCCCTGGCGCATGGCCGAGATGACGGTTTCGAGCGAGGCATTGGCGGTCTGCACGATGACCGGCGTGGTCAGCCCCTCGCGGCGCATCACCTCGAGCACGCCCATGCCGTCCAGATCGGGCATGACCAGATCGAGGATCATGGCGCCCACCTTACGGTCGTCGCGCAGGATGGCGAGCGCCTGCTCGCCGCCGGTGGCGGTAATGGGCTTGAAACCGGCGCGATTGGCGATTTCGGCGGTCAGCCGCAATTGCACCGGATCGTCATCCACTACCAGAACGCGCGTCATAGATACCCCAGGTCTGTGTCGTCATGGCACGAATCGAGCTGTGCCGTTTTGGGATGACGATGCCGGGGGGGACTTAAGAGGGTGTTAATCCTGATGAATTTTGCGGCTGCGTTGTGGTGCCGATAGACAAGAAAAAAGGGCCGCGGCTTGCGCCGTGACCCTCCAGGGCATCGGATTGTGCTTGCTTGCCGCTATTGCCGGCTTTCTGCCTGGAGTTTGTAAAGTTCGTCCTTCACTTCGAGCTTTTTTCGCTTCAGCGCCGATACCATCAGATCATCGACCAGGCGATTCTGCGTTTCGCTTTGAATCTGCCGGTCCAGTTCCTGATGACGCCGTTCCAGCGCCGCGATGTAGCCTTGGGTCGTCATGAATAACTCCTTCAGCGTGTTGGACAGGAGCATGGTCACAAATCCTTCAAGCTTTGTCGATGGGCTAAGCGGGGCAATGGGAAATCAGATGCAAAACACTCCGTGATCGGTTAACCAAGGGTGAGATCGTTGCCCGATAGTGTTTAGGCCCCATGCTGACGCTGACCAAGGAACACGAAGCCCAATTGGGGCTCGAACTGGCGACGAAACGCCAGGAACACGCCGATCTCGACGCGGCCATCCATACGCTGAGCCAGTCGCATATGGCCGACCGGATGCTCATCCAGCGCCTCAAGAAGCGCAAGCTGGCGCTCAAGGACAGGATCGTCCAGCTCGAAAATATCCTTCTGCCCGACATCATCGCTTAGGCAATTCCTGCCGCGCATGGCGTTGTCCCGAAACCGGGCGCCACTTTCAGGAGCCATGCCCTGCCGCCTTGTTTTGCGGCGGGAATTGGGCTAGTTCCGCGCTTTGCGGAGCGGGACGAGGGAAATTCCATGCTCAAGCCACCTGTCGCCATCGTCATGGGCAGCCAGTCGGATTGGCCCACTATGCGGCTGGCCGCTGAAACCCTCGAAAATCTGGAAGTCGAATATGAGGCGCGCATCGTCTCGGCGCATCGCACGCCCGAGCGCATGGTCGATTTCGCCACCAATGCCCGGGCCGAGGGGGTCAAGGTAATCATCGCGGGGGCGGGCGGGGCGGCGCATCTGCCCGGCATGATCGCGGCCATGACCACGCTGCCGGTCTTTGGCGTGCCGGTGCGCTCCAAGGCGCTCAACGGCATGGACAGCCTCTATTCCATCGTGCAGATGCCCGGCGGAATTCCGGTGGGCACCTTGGCCATCGGCGAGCCGGGCGCCATCAATGCTGCGCTGCTGGCGGCTTCGGTGCTGGCCCTTTCCGACGAGGATCTGGCCGACCGGCTCGACGCCCATCGCGCCCGCCAGACGCAATCCGTTCCGCAATTTCCGTCCGACATCGAGTAAGATCTTGACCGAAAATTCCCCATCCCTTGTTCCCGGCTCCACCATCGGCATTCTGGGCGGGGGGCAGCTTGGGCGGATGCTGGCGCTGGCGGCGGCCAGGCTGGGTCTGAAAAGCCATATCTATTGTCCGGACCCGCATAGTCCGGCCTTTGACGTTACCCCGTTCAAGACCGTCGCCGCCTATGATGATGAGGCGGCGCTGCGGGCCTTTGCGGCGCAGGTGGATGTGATCACCTATGAATTCGAGAATGTCCCTGCCGCCACCGCCGAAATCCTTGCCGGGCTGAGGCCGCTGCGTCCCGGCGCCAATGCGCTGGCCATTGCGCAGGACCGGCTGGCGGAAAAGAGCTTTTTGTCTTCCAAGAACATTCCCGTGGCCCCTTATCGGGCGGTGCACAGCCTTGAGGATTTGCAACGGGCCGTGGCCGAGCTGGGCCTGCCCGCCGTGCTCAAGACCACGCGGCTGGGCTATGACGGCAAGGGCCAGCGCGTCCTGCGTGAACCCGGTGATGCCGAGGCGGCGTTCAACGCACTCAAGCCGCATCCGCTGGTGCTGGAAGGCTTCGTACCGTTCGAAAAGGAAATTTCCGTGGTGGTGGCGCGCGGGCTCGACGGCGCGGTGCGCGCTTTCGATGCCGCCGAGAATGTGCATCGCGACCATATCCTTTTCACCAGCACCGTGCCCGCCGTCGTGCCGCCGGGGGTGGAAAAGCATGCGGCGATGCTGGCCAAGGTCATTGTCGTGGCGCTCGACTATGTCGGGGTGCTGGGGGTGGAATTCTTCCTCGTACCGGGCGAGCGTCCGACCCTGATGGTCAACGAGATCGCCCCGCGCGTGCACAATTCGGGGCACTGGACCGAGGCGGTGTGCCTCACCGACCAGTTCGAGCAGCATATCCGCGCCATTGCCGGCTGGCCGCTGGGCGATCCGGCGCGTATGGCCGATGTGGTGATGCAAAACCTTGTCGGCGACGAAGTGGAGATGGTGCCGGGCGGGCTCGATGGTGACACCCAGCCCCATCTCTATGGCAAGGCCGAAGCCAGGCCGGGCCGCAAGATGGGCCATATCAACCGCATCGTGCGGGGATAGGCATTTCGTGCTGCCATTGCGGCCTGGGCCTTACCGCGCAAGCCAGGCCCGCAGCGCCGCCGCCACCGCGTCGGGGTTTTCCAGCGTCGGCACATGACCGGCTTCAGGAAAGATGACCAATTCGGCGCCAGGAATGGCTTCGGCCATTTCCTCGGAGAGCGGCAGGGGAATCAGGCGATCCTCGGCGCCGACACCCACCAGCGTGGGCACGGCGATATCCTTGAGAAAGGGTCGGGAATCGATCCGGCCCATAATCGCCTCCTGCTGGCGATAATAGGCGTCCACATCGACGCGCATGGCCATGTCGTGCACGGCTTCGGCAATCGTTGTGCCGAGGTGTTTTTCGGCCAGCAGACCCGGCAGGGCGGTGCGCGAGACCAGGGCCGATTTGCCCTGCGCCACCAGCGCCATTTCGGCGCGGCGGGTTTGCTGGCGCTCCGCGCTGTCCGGCCGGGCATTGGTGTCGAGCAAAGCCAGATGGGTGACCCGCTCGGGCGCTTGCCGCATGATGTCGAGGACGACATAGCCGCCCATGGACAGGCCCGCCAGGGCAAAGCGGGGCGGGGCGGCGGCGAGAATGCGGCTGGCCATGCCCGCTATCGTGTCATCGAGCGAAATATCGCCGATCATGGGCGCGATCTTGCCGCCGAGGCGAGCGATCACGGCTTGATAGAGATAGGCGTCGCAGCGCAGGCCGGGAACCATGACGATTGGCTGATACACGTAAAGTCTCCGTCTTCATCGGTAAAGCGGTAGCTTCTGGCACTCACAGGGGCAAGATAGCGCACTTTTCCACCGCCCAAGTGTGGACAGGCAGGGATTCTTGGTCTATAGACCCCGCCACGGTGACCGGCTCGGCTGGTCGGCGGTATGGTTTTGGTCATGCCGCTTTCATCCAAACAGATTTGCCAAGCTTTGAAAGGGCGGTTGACCTTTGCAAGTAGTCGTTCGCGATAACAATGTTGACCAGGCGCTGCGCGCACTGAAGAAGAAGCTGCAGCGCGAAGGCGTTTTCCGCGAAATGAAGCTGCGCAATTATTATGAGAAGCCCTCTGAGAAGAAGGCTCGCCAGAAGGCTGAGGCCGTGCGCCGCGCCCGCAAGCTGGCCCGCAAGCGCGCGCAGCGCGAAGGCGGCATTGCAGCAGCACCCGCCCGTTCGGCGGCTCCGGGTCGTCCCGCCGCTGCCGGCGCCGCCCGCAACTAAGCCATCGGGCTTTCGAGATTTTGGAACGCCGCTCCTTCGGGGGCGGCGTTTTTTATTGTCTGGATTTCCGTCTTCTCTCGGCCCAGGCCACGGCAAGGATGAGCAGCGCCACGAAGGGCAATTGGATGGTGAGGGCGGCCCGCGCCGTGGGGAACAGGGCGCCTGCGGCCAGCGAGCCGGCAAAGCCCCCGCCGACCTGGAAAAACCCCGTCAGCGCGCCCGCTGCGCCGGCAATGGAGCCGAAGCCGGCCATGGCGGCGGTGGTGGCGCTGGGGGTGAGAAAGGCGAGGCCGATCGTCCACAGGCCCACCGGCGCCATGATGGCGACGATAGAGGTATCGAAAAGGCGCGGCAGCAGGCCGAAGATCAACCCGCTCAGGCCGAATAGAGAGAGTGCCACAGCCATCAGCCCGGCGCTGCCCAGGCGGGTGGAGAGGCTCCCGGCCGCCAGACTTCCAAGGATGAAGGAGGCCGTCTGGGCCAGCATGATCATGGCGAATTGAAAGGGCGTAAGCCCCAGATCGTCGATGAAGATGAAGGGCAGGATGGCGGTGAAGGCGTGGAAGCCGGCAAAGGCGAGGCCGAGCAACAGCGAGGGAACGACGAAATCGGGGGCGACCAGCAGGGCGCGGTAATTGGCAAGGATGGTCCGGAGCCGCAGCTTCACCCGCTTGTCTTCCGGCAGCGTCTCGCGCGCTCCTGTGGCGAGCAAAGCCAGGATGGCGAGGCCGAACCCGGCCATGACCACGAACATGAAATGCCAGGAGCCCAGGAGCAGTATGACGCTGCCGAGCGTGGGCGCGATGGCCGGGGTGATGGTCAGGATCAGACTGACCAGAGTGAGGATGCGGATCGCCTCGCTGCCGATGAATTGGTCGCGCACCATGGCGCGCGACAGCGCAACGCCCGCCGAGACGCCGAAGCCCTGCACGAAGCGGCCGATAAACAGCATTTCGAGGCTCGGGGCGGCGGCAGCGATGAGGCTGCCCAGGACATAGATGGCGAAAAAGACCATGCCGACGGCGCGCCGCCCATAGCGGTCCGAGAGCGGGCCGCAGATGAGCTGGGCCAGGGCGAAGGCGGCGAAATAGACGGTCAGCGTCAGCTTGCCGGCCGTATCGGTGGTCCCGAAATCGGCGACGATGGTGGGCAAGGCAGGGGAATAGAGGGTGAGGCTGAGCGGACCCGTCGCCACCATCAACCCGCCGATCAGGGCGGTGCGGCGGGCCGACATGCCCGCCGAAGGGGTAGGGCTCACGGGGCGGAAACCGCCTGTTCGAAGAAGGGACGGGCCTGATCCCAGATGCCGGCGGCCCAGAGATCGGAATGGCCGGCGCCGGGCACGATCCAGAGCGCCTGCGGATTGGGAGCCAGCCCATAGAGGCGCTCGCCATTGGAGACGTCGATCGTGGTGTCGGCGGTGCCATGGGCGACGAGCACGGGTTCGGTCACATCGGCGATCCACAGATTGGACGGGAACTGGTCCTGCATGACGAAGCCGACCGGCAGGAAGGGATAGCGCTCCGCCGCGACGGTGACCGCCGAAAGGAACGGCGTTTCGAGCAGGAGGGCGGCGGCGTCGCGCTGGCTGGCCACATAGGTGGCGGGGCCCGAGCCGAGCGAGCGGCCCCAGATCAGGATAGTGTCATGGCGCGCGGCGGCCCAATCATAGGCGGCGAGGGCGTCGGCGATGATATTGTCCTGCGAAATGGCGCCGGGCGAGGTGGGAAAGCCGCGATAATCGAAGGCCAGGAAGCCATAGCCGTCGGCGACGAATTGGGCATAGCGTTCATGCTCTGCGGTGAAGCTGCCCGAATTGCCCTTGTAATAGACGATGAGCGGCATGCCGGCGGCGGGGGCCTGATACCAGGCGGAGACAAAGCCGTCGCCGGAGGGGATCTGGATCTCCTGGGCCTGGCTTAGCCCGGTCGCGGCCAGGGCCGTGACGTCGCCGTCCGGGCTATATTGCAGCGCCCGCTGGTTGAAGAACATATAGCCGATGAGGGCAGCATAGAGAATGACGGCCAAAGCCAGGATGGCAACAAGAATACGGCGCAGCAGCTTCACGTCAGACCTCGGGCGAGCAAATCCGCGCCGACCATATACGCTTGTCAGAGTTCGGAAAGGGTCTTTTCGAGCACCTGGTCAAAGACCTCGTCCGGCTGCGCCCCCGAGAGCGCATATTTCTCGCCGAAGACGAAGAAGGGCACGCCGCGAATGCCCTGCTGGGCGGCGCCGGTGGCCAATTGCTCGGTGATGGACAATTCGTTCTCGTCATTGATGGCATCGAGCGCGTCGCCGCGATCCCAGCCGAATTCAACGGCGATGTCGGTCAGCACATTGTCGTCATTGATCTGGCGATGGCCGAGGAAATAGGCTTCGGCAATGGCATTGGCCAATTCGTGTTGATTGCCATTGGGCTTGGACAGCCGGGTGATCGTATGGGCCTTGGCGGTGTTGAACATGCGCGGCTGGCGGCTGAGATCGAGTGCGATCCCGGCCTTTTTGGCTTCGCCTTCGACCCGCCCCCACATTTCGCTGGGATCGCGGCCATATTTCTGCTTCAGCACTTCGCCGACATCGACGCCTTCCGGCGGCACGTTTGGGTCGAGATAGAAAGGGTGGTTTTCCACCACGACCTCGACAGTGTCGGGCAGTCTGGCGATGGCCTGATCGAGGCGGGCCGAACCGACCAGGCACCAGGGGCAAACCACGTCGGTGAACACGTCGATCTTGAGCAGCTTGGTCATGGGGGCGTTCCAGAAAAATTCGATCCCATCCAGATGGGCCTCCGGATGGGATGCGGCAAGAGGGCACTTGCGGGTAACTATGCGCCGGGCGGGGATGTCACCGGGTTCTGCCCCTGGATCAAGGCAAAGGGCGGCGTATAGGCGGCGGTCAATACGAGCCCCATGGCGGCGCTGAAGCCGACAATGGCGAGCATCGGGGTCAGCAGCCAGCCGGCCAGGCTCGAGGCTTCGCCGGCGCGGCGCAGCGTGGCGAGGCCGACCAGGAGGACGGCGGTGCAGAACAGGCTCAATTGCAGCGAATCGAGTGGCGCCGTGAGGAAGGGCAGGGCGACATAGATAAGGGTAAGCACGGCCAGCCAGATCCGCGCCCGCCGCGCGGCAAGCGGCACAAGCACGCCATAGGCCGCGCCCAGCAGCGCCAATTGGGCAAGATGGGCGGCGGCCCCAAGCCATCCCGGCAATCCGAAAGGCGCGAAATACAGCGGCATCACGCCCAGCGCTTCGGCGCCGAGATTGACCAGGCCGAACAGTCCGGGCGCCAGGGCCGCGCCGGCAAAAGCGGGCAGCGCGGCGCGCATACCGATCCCGGCCTTGCGCTTCTGGTGCAGTGCGGTGACAAGATGTGCTGTGGCGGCCATTTTGCGGCTCCCCGTGGCAGGTGCTGCAAAGACAATGGGCGGGGGCTGCCTTAGGTTCCGCAAGCGTCAACACGCTGGCGTTAGCGACGAGGCTTGAGATGGCGCGCCTGGCGGCTTATGCGGAGCGCTTGAGCACAAGGGTTTGACCATGGCCGACAGGCATATTGAAGACCGGCTGGAGGCGCTGGAAACGCGCATCGCCCATCAGGACCACACGATCGAGGAATTGAACGCCACCATTACCGAGCAATGGAAAGTCATCGACCTGATGAGCAAGAAGCTGGTCATGCTCGAAGAACAGGTCCGCTCCGGCGCCTATATCGCCGATCCGGCGACGGAAAAGCCGCCACCGCATTATTGAGGGCATTGCGGCGCTGTTCTCGGGCATGGCAGGCCGCTCCGCTCAGCTGCGCTCCAGCCCCACAGCGGCGCGGAAGGCGGTGATATGGGGCGCGGGCGGCGCGCCTTTGCGGGCGGTATCGGTCCAATAGAGATTGTGGGTGAAAATCCGCCAATCCAGCCGCCCCCAATGGATTTCCACATCCATGTCCATGATGCCCGGCCCGAAGCGGCTCGCGCCTGCCAACGGGCCGGAAATGGCGTCGCCGAGCAGGAAAAGCGGGGAATCGAAGCGGTCATAGAGATTGGTCCAGCGCGTCGCCGAGAACACTGCCGCGTGGTGGGCGGCATCGCCCCTTTCGGCATCGGCATAGATGGCGCCATGCGTCCTGTCGTAATTCTGCGCCGGAGCGGTGGGCAGAACCCGTTCGGCCTTCATGCGGGCAAAGTCTTCGGCGCCATCGGTGATGAGGAATTCAGCGCTGGAAAGCGGCGAGCCCAGGGTGATGAGATCGGAGACTTTCCATCCCGATTTTCTTGCCTCGCCCACGGCCTTCTGGCGGCGCAGGGCGTCGAAGGCGGCCCATTGCAGGCGCTGGAATTCGGCGACATTGGCATTGTCCCAGCTGTCCTTGGGCGCGCTGGCGACGAAGGCGTCCACGGCTCTGAGCGCTGCCACCGCATCGGGGCCGGGGGGATTGTCCTTGGTGGGACCGACCTCGCGCCAGAGAATATGCAAAAGGTCATAGGCGAGGACCGAGCCCAGCGAGTGGGCGATGACGATCACCCGGTCATATTCGGGGTCGTCGTGAAGCGCCTTGAGCAGGGCGAGCCCGCGATTGCGCACGCCCTGGCGGCTCTGCACCGTCTCGGTATGGGCCGAGAGGTAGCTGGCGGCGTCGCCGAAATAGGGCAGGAGCAGCGTGTCGGCGAGATAGGCGAGCCAGAAGAGCAGCATCAGGTTCACCACATGCAGGTTCCAGCCGAAACTGTCGAGCACGCCGACGGCGATGACGAAGATCAATAGCGGTATGGGCAGGCGCTTGATCACGGCCAATTGACGGATGAATTTGGGCAGCATGATCAGCGCCAGCCCGACGAGGCTGATGACATGGCCACGCCGGGCGGCGGGCGACAGGAAATGCTCGTACCAGTCGAAGGTGAAGAGCCTGGGCAGGGCCAGCAGCGCCGCCAGAGCGGTGATGATGCTGATAATGGTCAGTCCCCAGAACACCGCCCAGGGCCAGCGCATATGGCGCGGCACATAGCCCGGATCGATCCATAGGAGGCGCTTGATCCAGCGCCAGAGATTGCGCAGCGGCGTCGCGTTCAAAAGGTCGGCGTAATAGAGTTCGAAAAAGTCGCTGCGCCGACCATTATGCTCGGGCGTGGTGATGCGCTGGAGCTCGTAAAGTCCGCTCTTGTCGTCGGGCACGATCCAGACGGGGCGCGGTCGGGCATGGGTTTCGGCCGGGGCGTCGAGTTCGGGATTGTCCTGCCAGAGCACGCGCACGAAATCGCGGATCGTGCCCATGGGGCGCTGCTCGCCCTGCCCGTGGACGATGACCACGGCCTGCCGTTTGATGGGGGCTCTATTGCCCGCCTTCTTGCGGATTGCTTTGGTCATTCTGTCCCTCCCGGCGCCAGATTAGGGCAAGGCGGCTTCGCTGGAAACCTGTTCTAGCCAGCCGTGGTGAAGGCGACCCAAAGGGCCACGGCGAGCAGCAGGAACGCGAAAATCGTGCCCATTTGCCGGCGGCGATGGTCGATGGTGAGGAGAGGCTGCACGGTTCCGGCCAGCAAGACCACTCCGGCATGAACCAGGGTCGCGATCAGCACATAGACGGCGCCGAACAGCAGGGCGTTGCCCAGCCTCGCCTCGGGCAGAAAACCGGGCATGATGGTGATGTAGAACAGCGCCGCCTTGGGATTGAGCAGGTTGGTGACGAGGCCGCGCCGGAAAAAGCGCCAGCTGCCCGCCAGCGGATCGGGGGCTTCGATGGGCTTGCGCGAATCGGTCCAGGCTTCCCAGGCGAGATAGACCAGATAGGCAACGCCGGCCCAGCGCAGCGCCTGATAGAGCCAGGCATGATCCAGAACCAGCGTGCCGAGCCCGGAAACGGCAAGAAAACCGAGCAGGATCAGTCCGAGCGCCACCCCGGCCACAGCGGCAAGGCCCGGCAGGCGGCCGCGATCGGCGGCGAGAATGGCGAGATAGGCCATGTTCGGCCCGGGCGTCAGCTCGATGAGCAGGCTCGCCAGCGCAAAAGCAAGAAGCGCGGCACTCATGGCCGCGCTTCCCGATATTTCATTATGGCGGGGATGTTAGTGACCCAGCGCCTTGACGATGTCCTCGGTGACTTTCTTGGCGTCGCCGAACAGCATCATCGTATTGTCGCGGAAGAACAATTCGTTCTGCACGCCGGCATAGCCAGCGGCCATGCCGCGCTTGATGAACAGGACCGTGCCTGCATCCTCGACGTTGAGGACCGGCATGCCATAGATGGGCGAGGTCTTGTCGGTCTTGGCGGCGGGATTGGTCACGTCATTGGCGCCGATGACGAAGGCGACGTCGGACTGGGCGAATTCGGAATTGATGTCTTCCAGTTCGAACACTTCGTCATAGGGCACATTGGCCTCGGCGAGCAGCACGTTCATATGGCCCGGCATGCGGCCGGCGACGGGGTGGATGGCGTATTTGACTTCCACACCGGCGGCCTTGAGCATGTCGGCCATTTCGCGCAGGGCGTGCTGGGCCTGCGCCACAGCCATGCCATAACCGGGCACGATGATGACCTTGCCGGCATTCTTCATGAGGAATGCCGCGTCGTCGGCCGCGCCCTGCTTGACCGGGCGGTCGTCTTCCTCGCCGCCCGAAGCGGACGAGGTTTCGCCGCCAAAGCCGCCCAGGATCACCGAGATGAACGAGCGGTTCATCGCCTTGCACATGATGTAGGAGAGGATGGCGCCCGAGGAGCCGACCAGCGCGCCGGTGATGATCAGCGCCGTATTGCCCAGGGTGAAGCCAATGCCTGCCGCAGCCCAACCCGAATAGGAATTGAGCATCGAGACCACGACCGGCATGTCGGCGCCGCCGATGGGAATGATCATCAGCCCGCCCAGGATGAGGGCGAGAATGGTGATCAGCCAGAACAGCCAGGGTTCGCCGGTGATGGTAAAGGCCCAGACCAGCGCCACGATGGCGACGCCGAAGGCGATATGGATCAGGTGGCGCGCCGGCAGGATGATTGGCTTGCCGCTCATATTGCCGTTGAGCTTGGCGAAGGCGATGACCGAGCCGGTGAAGGTAAAGGCGCCGATGGCGGTGCCGATGCTCATTTCAACCAGCGCCTGGGCATGGACATGGCCGATGGAGCCAATGCCGAAGGCTTCCGGCGCATAGAGGGCGGCGGCGGCCACGAAGACGGCGGCCAGGCCCACCAGCGAGTGGAAGGCGGCGACCAATTGCGGCATGTCGGTCATTTTGACATTGCGGGCCATGAAGGCGCCGATGCCGCCACCGATGCCCAGACCGCCCACGATCAGCAGCCAGCTGGTGATATCGGTCGGGGCGGCCACGGCCAGCGTGGTCAGGATGGCGATGCCCATGCCCACCATGCCAAACGTATTGCCCTGGCGGGCCGAGGACGGATGGGAGAGGCCGCGCAGGGCCAGGATGAACAGAACGCCCGAGACGAGATAGAGAAGGGCAGCGATATTTGCGTCGATCATTTTTAGATCAGCCCTTCTTCTTGTACATGGCCAGCATGCGCTGGGTCACAAGGAAACCGCCGAAGATATTCACGGAAGCGAAGATCAGCGCGATGAAGCCGAAAATCTTGGAGGCCCAGCCGGCATCGTTGACCAACTGCACGCCCACGGCGAGCAGGGCGCCCACCACGATCACCGAGGAAATGGCGTTGGTGACGCTCATCAGCGGCGTGTGCAGGGCCGGAGTGACGCTCCAGACCACGAAATAGCCGACAAAGATCGCCAGCACGAAAATGGCGAGCCGGAAGGTGAAGGGGTCGATTGCGGACATATCCATCTTATTTGCCTTCCTTGGGAGCGGCGGGCTTTTTCGCGGCGGGCTTTTTGGCCGGAGCCTTCTTTTCGGGGGCAGGCGCGGCGGGAGCTGCGGTCTCAGCCTTGGGTGCAGCCTTGGGAGCCGCCGCCTTCCTGGCCGGCGCATCCTTGGCGTCGGCCTTGGCTGCCGGTTTTTTCGGCGCTGCCTTGGGCTTGGCGCTGATCACCTCGCCCACGACGGCGTCTGCTGGTGGCGTGACGATGTCGCCGACCTTGGGCGCGGCAACGAAATTGGGGTGCACCACCGCGCCATCGCGGGTGAGGACGGTGGCCTTGACCAATTCGTCGTCCCAGTTGATGGCCAGCTTCTTTTCCTTCTTGTCGATCAGGGTGTCGATGAAGGCGAGCAGGTTGCGGGCGTAAAGCTGGCTGGCAGTGGTGGGGATATGGCCGGCCAGATTGGTGTGTCCGACAATGGTCACGCCATTATGGACGATCACCTTGCCGGGCTGGGTCAATTCGACATTGCCGCCGCGTTCGGCGGCCAGATCGACGACCACCGAGCCGGGTGCCATGGATTCGACCATGGCCCTTGTCACCAGCTTGGGAGCGGGACGACCGGGGATCAGCGCCGTGGTGATGACGATGTCCTGCTTGGAAATATGCCCGGCGACCAGTTCGGCCTGGGCCGCCTGCTCGTCCTTGGTCAATTCGCGCGCATAGCCGCCAGTGCCCGAAGCGTCTTTGAGCGCATCGGTCATGATGAATTTGGCGCCCAGCGATTCCACCTGCTCGCCGGCCGCGGCGCGCACGTCGGTGGCCGAAACCACTGCGCCGAGGCGCTTGGCCGTGGCGATGGCCTGGAGGCCCGCGACGCCTGCGCCCATGACGAAGGCCTTGGCCGGGCGAACCGTGCCGGCGGCGGTCATCATCATCGGCATGGCGCGGTCGAACAGCCCCGCCGCTTCGATCACGGCCTGATAGCCGGCCAGATTGGCCTGGGAGGAGAGGATGTCCATGACCTGGGCGCGGGTGATGCGCGGCATGAATTCCATGGCGATGGCGGCGATGCCGGCCTTGGCGAGCGCGGCGATGTCGCTTTCATTGCCATAGGGATCGAGCGCGCCGATGAGCAGCGCACCCTTGTTGACCCCGGCCAGATCGGCGGCAGCAGGGCGGCGCACGGTGAGCACGATATCTGCGCCCTTGAGCGTTGCCGCCGCATTGGCGCCGATGGCGGCGCCGGCTTCGACATACAAGTCGTCGGCGATGCGCGAGCCGGTGCCCGCGCCTTTCTCGACAATGATCTCGGCGCCCAGACCGATAAGTTTGGCGACGGTCTCGGGGGTGGCGGCGACGCGGCTCTCCCCCTCGAAACGCTCGCGCAAGACGGCAATTTTCATGGAAACTCTCCTACCGCCTGCCGACGGCAGGCATGTTTCGCGGGGGGCCTGCTTGCTTGGGATCAGCTTAGTGGATGATCAGGAAATAGAGCACGACCATCAATGCCGCGCCGCCATAGATCGCCCACTTCACGCCCTGGACGAAGCCGCTGAAGGTTTTTTCGTGTTCGGCATAATCCATCGCGGATTCCAGCACGGGAGCGGGATGGGGTTCGGCGGTCTTTTTGGCCATGAGGTCCTCGAAAAGATAGGTGTCTAAAGGTTTTAAGCCGAAAGTAGCACCTCAGTGCGCGCTGGCTTCCAGCTCGTCGATCAGCCCCTCGATCATCGAGAGGCCAAGCGACCAGAATTGCGGGTCTTTGGCATCGAGCCCGAAAGGCGCGAGAAGTTCGGAATGATGCTTGCTCCCCCCGGCCTTGAGCAGCGCGAAATAGCGCTCCGCAAAGCCGTCGCTGGCCTTCTCATACTGCGCATAGAGCGAGTTCACAAGGCAGTCACCGAATGCATAGGCATAGACGTAGAAGGGGGAATGGATGAAGTGCGGGATATAGGTCCAGAACACCTCATAGCCGTCATTGGCGAGGATGGCCGGGCCCAGCGATTCCGCCTGCACCTCCATCCACATGGCGTTGATTTCCTCGGTCCGCAATTCGCCGTTGCGGCGGGCGGTATGGACCTTGCGCTCGAAGGTGTAGAAGGCAATCTGCCGCACCACCGTATTGAGCATGTCTTCCACTTTCGAAGACAGAAGGGCGAAGCGCTGCTTCGGATCGGTGGTCTTGTCGAGCAGCGCCCGGAAGGTCAGCATCTCGCCGAAGACCGAGGCGGTTTCGGCCAGGGTCAGCGGCGTATTGGCCAGGATCGGCCCCTGCGCGGCGGCGAGGCGCTGGTGCACGCCATGGCCCAGTTCATGGGCGAGGGTCATGATGTCCCTCGTGCGGCCGAGATAGTTGAGCATCAGATAGGGATGGGCGCTGGGCACGGTGGGATGGGCGAAGGCGCCTGAGCGCTTGCCATTGCCGGCGGGCGCGTCGATCCAGCCCGAATTGAAGAAGGGCCGGGCCAGTTCTCCCAGTTCGGGCGAGAAACGGTCATAGGCGTCGAGCACGGTGGTCACGGCGCTGTCCCAGTCCCAGATGCGCTCGTCGCTGGTGGGCAGCGGCGCATTGCGGTCCCAGGCATTGAGCTTTTCCTTGCCGAACCATTTCGCCTTCATCTTGTAATAGCGGTGGGAGAGGCGCGGATAGGCTTCCTGCACCGCCGCTTGCAGCGCGTCGACCACTTCGCGCTCGATGGAATTGGCCATGTGCCGGCTGTCGGCAATATCCTGGTAGCCGCGCCAGCGGTCGGAGATTTCCTTGTCCTTGGCCAGCACATTGGTGATGTGGGTGAAGAGCCGCACATTGTCCCTGAAAGTCTTGCCCAGGGCCTTGAACGCGGCTTCGCGCTTTTTCTCGTCCGGTTCGGACAAGAGGTGCAGCGTGGTTTCAAGGTCGAGCGCCTCGCCATCGACCTCGAAGGACAGGCTGGACAGGGTTTCGTCATAGAGCCGGTTCCAGGCCGAAAAGGCGGTGACCGACTTGTCGTGGAACAATTCCTCGAGCTTGTCCTCGAGCTGGTGCGGCTTGGCCTTGCGCAGGTCGGCGAACCAGATGCGATAGCGCGCCAGTTCGGGATCGGCGGCGAAGGCGGCTTCGAGATCGGCGTCCTCGATGCGGTTGAGCTCGAGGGTGAAGAACAGCGTTCGGGTGGAAAGGCTGGTCAGCGCCTCGTTGATGTCGCCCATGAATTTGGCGCGGTCGGGATCGGCGGTGTTCTGGGCATAGTGAAGAAAGGCGAAGGAGCCGATGCGCCCGCCCAATTCCTCCATGGCCTCGCTGTCGCGGATGGCCTCGATCAGCTTGCCGGCCTTGGTCAGCGCGATCAGCTTGCCCTTGTAATCGGCCTCGAACTTGACGGCCTGGGCCTTGGCTTCTTCCATCGCCGCCTTGAATTGCGGGCTGTCCTTGCCGGGATAGAGATCGTTCAGATCCCAGACCGGCAGGTTTCCGAACTGGTTATGGCCCTTGGGCGCACTATCGGACATGGAACGCGACTCCGAAGAAAAGTTTCGGCGCGGACCTTAGCCAGTGGGCTTGTGGATGTGAAGGCGCTGCGGTGAGGCGGAATGTCTCCGGTCCGGGCCGCAATCCATGTCCTTACCCTGCCAGCAGCCGGTTCGTGCCTTCCCAGATCAATTGCAGCGACAACAGGAAAACCAGCCAATAGGCAATGCGGTAGAACAGCCGCGCATCGATGCGGCGGACCAGCGAGACCCCGACAAAGACCGCCAGCACGCCGAGCGGCGCCAGCGCCGCCGACAGCGTCAGATTGGCGACGTTGAGCTGGCCAAGGAAATAATAGGGCACCAGCTTGGCGCTGTTGACGATGGCAAAGAAGAAGGCGGTGGTGCCGGCGTAAACGGTGGGTGCGAGCTTGCGCGGCAGCACATAGATCTGGAAGGGAGGGCCGCCGGTATGGGAGATGAAGCTGGTAAAGCCGGCAATGCCGCCCCAGAACGTGCCCCATGGCTTTGAGGGCGGCAGGCCTGCCAATTGCTTGCGGATCGGAAACACGGCGTCGAGCACGAAGAGCAGGGTGACCACGCCGACCATGAGCAGGACCACCGCGTCGCTCACCACGGCCCAGAGCGCCCAGCCGATCAGCGTGCCGATGGCGGCGCCGGGCAGCATGACCCGAATGAGGCTCCAGTCGCATTCCTTGCGATACATCCAGACCGCCACCGCATCCATGCAGAGCAGCACCGGCAACATGATGCCGGCGGCATCGCGCGGGGCCATGACGAGGGTCAGAAGCGGCACCCCGACCACGCCGAGGCCGCCGAGCAGGCCCGCCTTGGACAGGCCGACAAGCGTGATGGCGGCGACGCAGACCGCGATGAAAACAGGATCTGGCATGGAAAAACGAATCCGGCGGGGAGAGTTTTCTATACCGAGCCCGCAGACCCGATTTTGTCAACTCCGGGCATGCGCCGCGATGGAATAATGCAAAATGCCAGTGGCCAGTCGCCGATGGTATTGGTGTGGTGTGGGGTCCAAAACAGGACCTTCCTCCGTTCCGAGGCCGCGTTCCTGCGCCTCCCTCCCCCTTGAGGGGAGGGATCGAGGGTGGGGGTTCTGGACTATCCGCAACCTGATAAAGGCAAAACCGGAGCCGATGGCCGCGCCTGGCCGCCTGAACCCCTAAGCCTCGCGGAACTGCAATTTCGCCAGTTCGGCATAGCGACCGTCCTTGGCGACCAGTTCGCCATGGGTGCCCTGGTCGATGATGCGCCCGCCTTCGAGCACGAGGATCGTGCTGGCATCGCGAATGGTGGCGAGGCGGTGGGCGATGACGAGGGTGGTGCGGCCCTTCATCAGATGTTCGAGCGCCAATTGCACCAGATATTCGCTCTGGGCGTCGAGCGCCGAGGTCGCTTCGTCCAGCAGCAGAATGGGGGCATTGCGCAGGATGGCGCGGGCAATGGCGAGGCGCTGTTTCTGGCCGCCCGAAAGCATGACGCCGCGTTCGCCGACAATGGTGTCATAGCCGGCCGGCAGGTCGGCGACGAAATCGTCGACCAGGGCGGCCTTGGCGGCGGCGATCACCTCCTCATGACCGGCTTCGGGTTTGCCGAACAGGATATTGTCGCGAATGGTGCCGGCGAAGATGATCGGCTCCTGCTCGACATAGGCGAAGCGCTGGCGCAATTCGCCCAGGCGAAGATCGCGGACATCGATGCCATCGACCCGGATCGTGCCGCCATCGATGTCGTAGAAGCGTTGCAGCAGCGAGAGCGTCGTGGACTTGCCCGAACCGGACGGCCCGACCAGAGCCACGGTCTGGCCCTTAGCCACCGAGAAACTGACCCCGTCGAGCACCTTTTCGCCATTGGCGCCGTCATAGGCGAAGCTGACCTTGTCGAATTCCACCGTGCCCAGCGGCGGCTCGGGCAGGTCGAGGGGGCTGGCGGGATCCTTGATGGCCGGTTCGGTATCAAGGATTTCGGTCAGCCTTTCGGTCGATCCGGCAACCATCTGCAAGGTGCCCAGCACTTCCGAGACATTGGTGAGCGCACCGGACGCCATCAGCGCATAGACGAGGAATTGAGCCAATTGTCCCGCCGTGACCGCGCCGTCAAAGACCGAGCGGGCGCCCCACCAGACCAGTCCCACCAGCGCGCCGGTGCCGAGAAAGATCACCATGCCGACCATGACGGCGCGCGCGCCCAGGCGTCTGGTTTCGGCGTGGTAGGAGGCTTCGCTGCGCTGATCGTAGAGCGTGGACTGCACCTGTTCTTGGGTGAAGGCCTTGACGGTGCGGTTGGCGCCCAGCATTTCGGTGGCCATGGCGGAGAGGTCGGCCAGCGCGTCCTGGGTCTTGCGCGACATGCCGCGCAGCCGGCGCGAAAAGGCGATGACCGGCACCATGACCAGGGGCAGGGCGATGACTACGGCCAGCGTCAGGGCGGGGCTGGTGAGAATCATCATCACCAGCGCCCCGATAATGGTGACCATGGAGCGCAGCGCCAGCGACAGGCTGGAACCCACCGCGCCGCGGATGACGGCGACGTCGCCATTGAGACGGCTGGTCAGTTCGCCGATGCGGTTGCGGTCGAAATAGGCGGCGTCGAGGCGCAGCAAATGGCCGAAGACCGCCTGGCGCAGATCGGCCAGCACCCGCTCGCCGATCACCGAGATGAAATAGAAGCGCGCGCCGCTGGCAATGGCCATCACCAGGGCGATGGTGAGCACGATCCAGCCATAGCGGCCGACATTTTCGAGATTCTGCGCCACGAAGCCTTCATCGATCGCGCCGCCCAGGGCGGCGGGGATGGCGAGGGAGGTAATGGCCGAAATCAACAGGAACAGCAGGGTCAGCGACAGCCGCACCGGATAGGCGAGCACGAAGGGCACCAGCCGTTGCAGCGGGCGCAGCCGCCGCGGCTCGATATGGCCTTCGGGCACAATCTTTTCGGGATCGGCCTCAATGGGCAATGCCTGGTCTGTCATGGCTGTGGTTCGCCGTCTTGTGGGTGGGCTGCCGCAAGAGGCGACCGCCCCCATATAGGATCTGTCCCCGGCCCCGGCAACTGCTGGGGAACGGGCAAAATTGCCGCTGCGTCAGGCTTGCGGAAGCGCAACTTGTGCTGTAGTAAGCCGCCCAATACCAGTTTTCTGCTCTCCGGGCGCTGCGGCGCCCGTTTGATTTGAGGCGACGCCATGAAGAGTGACATCCACCCCGACTACCACCTGATCAACGTGGTCATGACCGACGGCACCACCTACCAGACCCGTTCGACCTGGGGCAAGGAAGGCGACACGCTTCAGCTCGATATCGACCCCAAGACCCATCCGGCCTGGACCGGTACGCAGGGTCAGCTGCTCGACCGGGGCGGCCGCGTGTCGCGCTTCAAGGAGCGCTTCAAGGGCCTGGGCATCTAAGCCCTCCGGCATTGGAATTCGATCAAGCCCGGCCCTCGCGCCGGGCTTTTTCTTTTTGGCTGCACCCACTCTTCCGTCACCATTGCCCCGTTTCTTCGGGCAATCTGGCGCAGCAATGGCGATCAGCTGCGGCCGAAAGCGGCCTTGAGGCGGGCGAGCTGGTCGGCGATGCCATTGGCGCGGGCTTCGGCGCTGTCCATGTCCGGCAGATTGCCCTTTTCCAGCGTGTCGAGCTGCATCACCCGCTCAAACAGGCGGTCGCCCTTGTCGATGAAGTCGCGCAGGGTCGGGGGCAATTGCTCATATCCGGGACCACCGCGCTGGCTGGGTGTGGCCGAGAACTTCACCTTTTCCTTTTCGGCGCGGGCATTTTCGCGGGTGATTTCGCCTTCATTGACGGCGCGCTGCAACAGCAGCCAGGAGGCCAATTGCATCAGCCGCGTGGTCAGGCGCATGGATTCGGTGGCGTAGAGGAAACCGGCTTCGCGCGGGAGCACGCGGCTCTCGATGCGGCCCAGATCGTCGAGATAGGCGGCGACAGCCTCGATTAGCCCCATGCCTTCGCGATAAAGCAGGTCAAAGCCGCCCGAGGCGACGATGCGCGGGCCGATCGCAATCGCGGATTTGGTCTCGCTGGTTTCGGCCACGCCTGATCCTCCATGCGCTTCATGCTAGGCGCAATCGCGCCAGCGGTCACGCAATGGTTCCGCCTATCCTAAAAATCCGGTTTAAGCGTGGCAGCCAGATCCCGTTGCACAAAAGAAAAAGAGCCACAAAAGATGCGGCTCTCGAAGTTAACAGGGAGGCGTCAAACAGAGGGAGAAACCACTCTGAAAAATTCAGAACAAACTGAATAATGAGAGATTACCGGCCAAGGATTAATTCGTTCTTAACGACGCGATAATTCTTAACCCTATGCGTTCACGACTTTGCGAGAAACCGGCGGGGCACGGTTCGGAAGGCTCAGAACTTGAATGCGGCTTCCGCCGCCTGGCGCGACTGGCCCTTGGACGCGATGGCGGCGCGCAGCCGCAGAATTTCGGCTTCCAGCAATTGTATCCGTTCGGCCAGTTCCTCGACCGAGAGGGCATCGAGCCCCATGCCGATATCGTGGCTGCTGATTTTCTGGCGCTCGTCCGGTTCCATTTTTCTGCTCCCGTGGCTTTTTCGGGAAGTTTAGCGCGGTCGCCTTGCGGGGCAAGCCGAATTGCGCGAACGTCGGGCCATGACCATAATTCCTGACATGCTTGCCGTGGACATCGCCGCTCCGGGCGGGCCCGACATGCTGGTGCCCCGCCGGCTGCCTTTGCCGCCGGTCGGCGTGGCCGATATCCTCATCCGCGTGGCGGCAGCGGGGGTCAATGGGCCGGACCTGGCGCAGCGGCGCGGACATTACGATCCGCCGCCGGGCGCATCGCCCTTGCCGGGATTGGAAGTGGCCGGCGAGGTCGCCGGTTTCGGGGCGGGGGTGTCCGGCTTTGTCCCGGGGCAGAGGGTGATGGCGCTGACCAATGGCGGCGGCTACGCCGAATATGTCGCCGTGCCGGCGGGGCAGGTGCTGCCGATGCCGGCAGGCTGGAATTTTGCCGAGGCGGCGGCTCTGCCCGAAACCTGGTTCACCATCACCCAGGCCCTGGTGCTGCGCGCCGGGCTCGAACCGGGCATGGTGGTGCTGATCCATGGCGGCTCGGGCGGCATTGGCGGCGCCGCCATCCAGATCTGCGCCATTATCGGCGCCAAACCCATTGCCGTGGTGTCCGATGACAGCAAGGGCCGATATTGCCTGTCGCTGGGGGCCATGGCCTATATCGTGCGCGACCGCGAAGACATTGCCGCGCGCGTCCGGGAATTGAGCGGCGGGCGCGGCGCCGACCGGGTGGTGGACATCATCGGCGGGGCGATGGCAGCGGTTAATGTCGCCGCCGCGGCGCCGGGCGGGCATATCGTGCAGATTTCGGCGCTGGAGGGCGGCAAGGCCCCGGTGCCGCTGCGCGAGATCATGTTCAAGGGTTTGACGCTTTCCGGCTCGACCCTCAGGCCGCAATCGAGCGCGGTCAAGGCCGAAATCGCCGCCTATATCGGCGCGCATTTTCTGGCCGCACTGGCCGCGCCCGGCTGGCCGCGCCCGCAGATCACCAGCTTTGCGCTCGAAGCGGCCCGGGCGGCCCATGAGATGATGGAAAGTCGCAGCCATCGCGGCAAGCTGATCCTGCTCACCGCGTTCGGAGCCGGTGAAACCGGCACTTAATCATTGCGGATCGCCGGCATTTTCTTTATATTCACCATCAGTTCCCCCTCAATTTTTGACCAAGAGGCGGAGCGGCCCGGAGGAAAACCGGCCGCGCCACCAGGAGAAATTTAGCCATGTCCCAGACCCTTCTGATGCCCAAGGCGACCGCCGTCTGGCTGGTGGACAACACGGCGCTGTCCTTTGAACAGATCGCGGCCTTCTGCACGCTGCATCCGCTGGAAGTGCAAGGCATCGCCGATGGTGACGTCGCCAGCGGCATCATGGGCGTCAATCCGGTGCAGAACGGGCAATTGGCCCGCGAGGAAATCGAAAAGGCCGAGGCCGATCCCAATTACCGCATGAAGGTGAGCGAGCCCAAGGTGCGCGTCGCCGCCGTCAAGCGCAAGGGCCCGCGCTATACCCCGATTTCGCGCCGCAACGAGCGCCCCAATGCCATCAAGTGGCTGGTGCGCAATCATCCCGAACTCAAGGACGCGCAGATCATGCGGCTGGTGGGCACCACCAAGTCCACCATTGAATCGGTGCGCGACAATTCGCACTGGAACTCGGCCAACCTGACCGCCATGGACCCGGTGACGCTGGGCCTGTGCAGCCAGATCGATCTCGATCTCGAGGTCAAGCGCGCCTCCAAGGACGCCCCGGCCCAGAGCGAATTCAACGAGGGCACGACCCTGCTCACGGCAGAGGAAGCAATGGCCCGCGCCGCCGCGCGCAATAGCTATGAAGGCGAGGAAGGGAGCGAGGATCAGGGCTATTCCGCCCCCAAGCCCTCCAACGAGGACATCGACGCGGATTCGGTCTTCGCCAAGCTCAAGTCGCTCAAGTCGAACACTGCCGACGAGGACTAAGTTTCCTCGAAAACCGGTTCTGCAAATCCCCGCCCGCCAGGCGGGGATTTTTGTTTTGGGGCCGGGCCGTAACCACAAATCCCTCGGCTCCATCTCTCCCTCCCCCTTGAGGGGAGGGCCGGGGAGGGGGTTCTGCGTGGTCAGCAGGATACGATGTACGTTGCGACCACCAATGGCCCGGCACTGGATTGCCCGGACAAGCCGGGCAACGACGATGGACTGAGAGATTTTCGACGAGCGTCCACGCTCAGGCAAACGCGGCCACCAGATCCCAGAGCCGGTTCCGGCCGAGGATCAGCAGCCAGGGCGTGCCGCCGCGGGGCACAATCTCTACCCTGCCGCCAGTGGCAGCATTGGAGGTACCCAGCCGTCCGACGGGGTCGAGCAGCAGGTCGTTCATCGGGTAGAGCAAGCCTTGGGTGCGCTCGAAGACCACCGGGGCCAGTGGATGGATGGACACCCGCTCGCCTTGATCGGCCATGAAGGCGAACGGCCCCGATACGGCCAGGGCCACATCCTCCTCATCGACCAGGATCACCCGTCGCCGATTGGCCACTTCATGCAGCGCGCTGAGCGCCGCCAATGTATGGTCGAGCCGCTTGCCGGTCATGCCCAGGGCCAGGGTCACCGGCGCCTGGGTGGAATAGAGCGCCTTCTGGAAATCGGTGGTGATCTGTTCGGGAATGTGGATCACCCTGGTGCGGCTTTCCCAGCCCTGCTTGTCGGCAAGCGAATCAAGATCGCCCAATATGGCCTCGGGCACCAATCCGGCGGCGCCGAGCGCGTCCGCCCCGCCATCGGCGGCGACCAGGGCGATGTCGCGCGCCACCAATTGGCGCAATATCCCGGCATCGACATGCCCGCCCCCGACAATGGCCAGCGGGCGCTCGAAGCTCAGCAGCGGCTTTGCCGCGTCATCGGAAGGGGGGGATTGCACTTGGGGGCGTCTCTCAATATGGTCCGCATCGTCTCGCTGGGGTGTTCCGGTTGCTGCCGGAGCTGAGAGTTACCCATTGAACCTGAACCAGGTCATGCTGGCGGAGGAAGTTCGAGATGGCAAGGGCGCATCTCGGCGCCCCCACCATTGACACAGCCCTTCTCCCATGACCGCAATTGAATGAAGGGATGACCCATGGTCAAGCTTTCCTCCATCGCGCTTGCGGTCCTCGTTGCCGGATTGTCCGGCACCGCGCTCGCACAGGACAAGCCCGTGCTCACCATCTACACCTATGATGGTTTCGCCTCCGAATGGGGGCCGGGCGTGCCGCTCAAGCAGGGCTTTGAGAGCCAGTGCGATTGCATTGTCAATTTCGTCGGCGCCGATTCCTCCATCGGCACGCTGCGCCGGGTGCAGCTTGAGGGCGAGAGCACCGAGGCCGACATCCTGCTCGGCCTCGATACCGCCATTGCCGGGGAAGCGCGCGCCACCGGGCTCTTTGCCGAACATGGGCTGGAACTGCCCGGACTGGTCCTGCCCGAACCCTGGAACGACGCGCAATTCGTGCCCTTCGATTATTCGCATTTCGCCTTCATGCACGATATCGACACCATGCCGGTGCCGCCCGCTTCCTTCGAGGAATTGATCGCGCTGCCCGACAGCGTCAAGATAGCCATTCAGGATCCGCGCTCGGCGACGCCGGGTCTCGGCCTGCTGCTCTGGGTCAAGGCGGCCTATGGCGAGCGTGCCCCCGAAATCTGGGCTGGCCTCAAGCCCAAGATCCTCACCATGACCCGCGAATGGAGCGAGAGCTACGCCCTGTTCCTCGATGGCGAAGCCGATATGGTGCTCTCCTATACGACCTCGCCCGCCTATCACATCTATGACGAGGACGATCACACGATCAAAGCGGCTCTGTTCCGCGAAGGCCATTTCCCACAGATCGAAGTGGCGGGAATTCTCAAATCCTCCGACCAGCAGGAATTGGCGAGGGACTTTCTGGCCTACCTGGCGTCTCCCGAGGGCCAGCAATATATCCCGACCACCAATTGGATGTTCCCGGTGGTCGATCTTGGCGACAAGCTCGATCCCGCCTTTGCCGGCCTGCCGCAGCCGGACAAGACGCTGACCCTGCCCGAGGCCGACATCATCGCCCATTCCGCCGAATGGATCGACGAGATGCTGGCGGCCCTGCAATAGCAGACCCCGATGCAATCCCCCTCCCCCTTGAGGGGAGGGCCAGGGGTGGGGGGTCAGAAGCATTCACGCGCCGAATGCGCGTTGCCATCATGGCAGGCCCAACCCCGCTCCCACCCCAAACCATGAATGGGCGCCAAAGCCAAATCGGTCCAGAGGATAAAAAGATGTGCCGAAGTTCCGACGCCGGGAGGCAATGACGTGAAGCCATGCTGACGCTCCCCCATCGCCCCTACCGCATCGCGCTGGCCATTGGCCTGTCGCTGGCCATAGCGGCCCTGATCGCTGTCGTCCTCTGGGCCATTCTTGCCGCTGCCGGCGAGGCGGGCGGGCAATCGCGGGTCGATATCGCCCATCTTTTGCGGATGACCGCGATACAGGCCGGGCTCACCACCATTTTGTCGCTAGTGGTCGGCATGGCGCTGGCCTGGGCGCTCAACCGGCTGCGCTTTACCGGCCGCGATCTGGTCGTCGGGCTCTTCGCCGCGGCCATCGTCACGCCGGGCATGGTGGTGGCCTTCGGCCTTTTGTCCATCTGGGGCCGCAATGGCTGGCTCAATCAGATCAGCCAGACCCTTTTCGGCGTCACTTTCGACAGCCCCGCCTATGGACTTTCCGGCATCCTGCTTGCCCATGTCATTCTCGACGGCGCCTTTGCCGCGCGCATCCTTCTGGCCCGGCTTGACGCCATCCCCGCCAACCGGCTGAAAGTCGGACAATCGCTCGCCTTGGGCGCCGTGCAGCGCTTTCGGCTGATCGACTGGCCCGCCATGGCCGGGAGCCTGCCGGGTCTGGGCGCGGTGATCTTCCTTCTGGCCTTTACCAGTTTTCCCATCGTGCTGCTTTTGGGCGGCGGTCCCGCCAACCAGACATTGGAAGTGGCGATCTATTCCGCCGTGCGTCTCGATTTCGACCTCAATGGCGCGGTGCGTCTGGCCATGACCCAGATCGGGGTCTGCGCAGTCGTCATCCTCCTCGCCTCCGCCTTCACCCCGCCGCCTGCCGCCCTTGGCCGCTCGCTGGCGCCGACCTGGCGTGACGGCGGCGCGGCGCGGATATTGCAATGGCTGGTGCTGCTCGTCGCCATTGTCGGCTTCGCCCTGCCGCTGCTCTCGGTGCTTTATGACGGCGTCATGGGCGGCTTCGGACGGGTGCTGGCGCAGCCCAATTTCTGGCGCGCCGCCGCCACCTCTGTCCTGATCGGTTCCGCCTCGGCGCTGCTGACCCTGCTGCTTGCCCTCATGCTGGCTTTGGGGCGCAGCGCCAGCGCGCAACCCTTGGCGCGCACGCTGCTCGGCATCCCCGCTTTTGCCTATCTCGCCGTGCCCGCCGTGGTGCTCTCGCTCGGGTTTTTCCTGCTGGTGCGCCGCCTTGGTGTGCCGACCGGGCTCGCCGCGCCCTTTGTTGTGGTCAGTGCTAACAGTCTGTTGGCACTTCCCTTCGCCATGGCGATTCTGGCGCCGCCTCTGGAGGCGATTGTGCGCAATCGGGGCAAGCTTATCCGCTCTTTGGGCCTTGATGGGTGGACGCAATTCGTCCGCATCGAATATCCCCTGCTGGGGCGCGATATCGGGCTGATGCTGGCTTTGGCCTTCTGCTTTTCCCTCGGCGATCTGGGGGTTATCGCCCTGTTTGGAACCCAGGATTTCCAGACCCTGCCGCTCATGATGTATCGGGCGCTCGGCTCCTATCGGTCCAACGATGCCGCCGCCATCGCCGCCATCCTCCTGATCGGCACCATCGCCGCTTTCATCTTCCTGCCGCGTCTGCTCGAAAGGCTTGCCCATGCTGGTCGTCGATAACCTCACCTTCGCCTATCCGGGACAGCCGCAATATTGCTTCTCCCTGCAGGCAAGCCCTGGAAAAGTAACGGCAATTTCGGGAATCAGCGGGTCGGGAAAATCCACCCTGCTCGATCTGGTCGCCGGTTTCCAGCGCCCGCAAAGCGGCGTTCTGTCCGTGGACGAAACCGATCTTTTGCCCCTCCGGCCCGAGGCCCGGCCGGTCTCGCTGCTGCTGCAATCGGACAATCTTTTCGATCATCTGAGTGCTGCGGAAAACACTGCACTCGGCCTGCCCAAAGGCACGGGGAAAATTGCAGGAAAACAATTGGTTAGCGCGGCGCTGGCCGAAGTCGGGCTGGCTGGCTTCGAGGATAAACCTGCCGCCACCTTGTCGGGCGGCCAAAAACAGCGGGTGGCCCTGGCCCGCACGCTGTTGCGCAATCGCGCCGTGCTGCTGCTGGACGAACCCTTTTCGGCGCTGGACGACGAGACGCGCCGAACCATTCGCGACCTCGTGGGGGAACTGACCCGCCAGCACGGCTGGCACACGCTTTTGGTCAGCCATCACGGCGACGACATCGTCGCCCTGGCGCACAAGCATTACCTCTTGAACGAAGGGCGGCTGGAGCGCGCTTAGGGCGCTCCACGCCTGTTATTCGCCCCAGGCCGCCAGCGCCTTGTCGAACAGAACCTGGGCGGTTTCGTCTTTTTCCAGCGTCAGGATGGCGTTGCGCCCGGTGCCATAGATGATCGCCAGGTCGATCCAGCGGCGGCTGCGCAAAAGCTCGGCATTGGCGGTGATATCATTGGGCGAGGCGCTGAGCGCAAAGAGGAAGGAATTCCCCACGACGCGCGCCGCCGCGCCGCTCAGGGCCGTGCCGGGGACCAATTCCTCGTCCTTGAGCAACACACCGGCCAGGGTGGCGATCGATCCGCCCATGAAAGTGTCGGGCACATTGAAGGTGATTTCCATCAAATGGCTGGCCGGCAGGATCGGGTCGCTGTTCTTGCGGATGGTGATCGACACGTCGAGATTGCGCGCCGGGATGCTGGCCCGGGCCAACAGGGTCGGCAGGCCGATCTCGTCGACGCCTTCGGTCCAGTCCACGGTGCCCGAGAAGGGCACGGCGCCGCTCTGGCCATTGGCTGAGGCCTCCAGCAGCAGCGATTGATTGCCGGCGAGATTGACCGGATCGACGCTGGCCGCGGGATCGTCCACGGCGGCGATGGAGGTATCCTGGCCGGACAGCCGCTCCTCGGTCTTGTTCTCGCCATTGCTAATGGAGGGGAGCACGCTTTCCGAGCCCGTCGGCGTCACCGGCGTCGGCGTGGGTTCGAGCCGATCGTCGGCCTCAAGACCTTCGAGTGCGCTGGTCGGCTCGGAAACCGTATTGGTGGCGGTATTGCCGGGTCCAGCGGACTCGGTATCCGTGCCGGGTTCGCTCGTATTATTGGCGTCCAACGTCGGCAGGGCAGGCTGATCGGCACCTTGTACCGTTTCGGCGACAGGCTGGCTGCGTCCGAACATCTGGTCGAGATCGACATAGCCTTCGCGCCAGGCCCAGAAACCGGCGCCGCCGGCACCCACCAGGAGCAGGGCGAAGACCACGAGGAAAATAGTGAGGCCCGCGCCGGAGCGGGGTTCGGCTTCGGCGGCGGCAAAGCCGGATTCATCGCCGCGCTCGTCGGAATGAGCAAGGCCCGAAGGCATGAGCAGAGAATCAGGCAGCGGCTCGCCGGCTTCGCCGCGCGCCTCGCGATCCAGCGTTTCGATGGCGCGTTCGATGGCGCCCTCGGCTTCGCGGGTCTCGATGGTTTCGACATCGACCTCGCGCACGCTGGACAAAGCCGGCTCGACCACCAGTTGCGGCTCGATGATGACCGGCTCGGTGACGGGTTGGCGGGCCAGAGCGGTGTCACCCATATGGGATGGCACGGCGATGGCGGGCTCGCGCGGCGGCGTGAAGAACGAGGGACGGCTGGGCGCCGGAGGGGGCTGAAGGGTCGGCACCGCGACAATGGCGGGCGCTTCTTCCATGACGGGAGCGATGACCGGCTCTTGACGATCCGGGACGACGCTCAGGGAGGCGCCGGAGGTCTCGGCAGCCTGGGCAATGATGTCTTCGATTGAGCTTGGCGCTGCCGGTGGCGGCGGGGCCACGCTCGCGGCTGGAGCGTCCGGCTGGGGGGCAGGGGCCGGATGAGGCTCGGGAGGCTGGGGCGCTGGGGGCGCAACATCTTCGTGCAAGGCGTCGGGTTCGGGCGCGACCTTTGGCATTGCCGGTTTTTCCGCCAGGGGTGGCGGCTTGGGCGCCGGAGCAGCCATGACCGGGCGCGTGACGTGGTTTTCACGGCCCAGATTGATGACGGCTTCGCTGGCCTCCTGCTCGACCTGGCGGATACAATCTTCAAGTTGCAGGCGATGTTGGGTGATGTCGCGCGCCGGCAAGGGGGGCTGGATGGCGCGCAATTGCCCGACCAGGGCCGAACGCGCCTTCTCATAGACCGCGCGCCGCGCGGCCCCGTTATTCTCGGGCAGCGCCGAGATCGCCCGACGCAGCAGCTCCTTGTAATCCGCCATTGGCTACTTGGTACTCACTCTGACAGCGCAGTCTTGTAACAAAATTTCTCAATCTTGGAATGGGTCAACCACAAGGATCGTGTCTGCCCGCTCGGGAGAAGTGGATAACAGGGCAACGGGCGTGCCGATAAGCTCTTCAATATAGCGGACATATTTGACCGCCTGTGCCGGCAATTCGGCCCAGGAACGGGCGCCTGCCGTGGTCTCGGACCAGCCTTCCAGCGTTTCGTAGATCGGCTTAACCCGCGCCTGTGCCCCCATTGAGGCAGGCAGATAATCAATCCGTGATCCGTCGAGCTCATAGCCGACGCAGACCTTGATCTCCTTGAGGCCGTCGAGCACGTCCAGCTTGGTCAGGGCGATGCCGGTAATGCCCGAGGTCTTGACCGTCTGGCGCACGAGTACGGCGTCGAACCAGCCGCAGCGGCGCGGGCGGCCGGTATTGACCCCCACTTCGCGCCCCACTGTTGCCAGGTGATGGCCGATTTCGTCATCGAGTTCGCAAGGGAAGGGGCCTTCGCCGACGCGGGTCGTATAGGCCTTGGTGATGCCCAGCACATAGCCGATGGCGGTGGGGCCGAGGCCCGAACCGGCGGCAGCCTGGCCGGCAACGGTATTGGAGGAGGTGACGTAGGGATAAGTCCCGTGATCGTTGTCGAGCAGTGCGCCCTGCGCGCCTTCGAACAGAATGCGGGCGCCGGCCTTGCGCTTGTCTTCGAGCACGCGCCAGACCTGGTCCATGAAAGGCAGGATTTCGGCGGCGATGGAGGTCAGTTCCTCGAAGATGGAATCGGCGGAAATCTCGGCGAGACCCATGCCACGGCGCAGCGCATTGTGATGGTTCAGCAGCCGCTCGATCTTGGGCATGAGCGTGTCGGGTTCGCTGAGGTCGACCAGCCGGATGGCGCGGCGGCCGACCTTGTCCTCATAGGCCGGTCCGATGCCGCGGCGGGTGGTGCCGATCTTGATGCCGGCATTGCCGTCTTCGCGGATGCCGTCCAGTTCGCGATGCAGCGAGAGAATCAGCGGTGCATTGTCGGCGATGCGCAGGATTTCGGGGGTGATCTTGACGCCCTGGCCGCGCAGCTTGGCCATTTCGGCGACGAAATGGTGCGGATCCACCACCACGCCATTGCCGATGACCGAGAGCTTGCCCTGGACGAGGCCCGAGGGCAGCAGGGCCAGCTTGTAGCTCACCCCGTCGATGACCAGCGTATGGCCCGCATTGTGGCCGCCATGGAAGCGCACGACGACGTCGGCGCGCTCCGAAAGCCAATCCACGATCTTGCCCTTGCCCTCGTCGCCCCATTGCGAGCCGACGACAACCACATTCGCCATAATCCAGTCTTCCCCAAGAAAACGCGATAACGGGCCCGGCGCCAGGGCGGGCCCCATAAAAGATCGGATGACCGCCCTCCGGCCAACCTTTGTTAGGTTTGATTGTGGCCGAATAACTGGTAAGTCCAATTGTCCTTACATCACCAAAGCGACGATGACAAAGCCGCACGACAACCAAAATAGCGGCATAATCGCCCGACTTCTCGATCAGCCCTATCTGCTGCTGGTTCTGGCGCCCCTGTTCTGGGGCGGCAATGTGGTCGCCGCCAAGATGGTGGTTGGGGAAATCGACCCGTTCCTGCTTCTGGCCAGCCGCTGCGTCTTCGCCACGGCGGTGATCCTGCCCTTTGCCTGGCGGCATCTGCGCAAGGATTGGGCCGTGGTGCGCCGGCACTGGCCGGTGCTGATGGCGTTCGGCGTCACCGGCTATGCGCTGTTCAACGTGTTTCTGTATTTGGGGCTGCAAACCACCAGCGCGGTGAATTCGGCCATCGAGCAGGCTTCGCTCCCCATGCTGATCCTGGGCGCAAATTTCATCTTTTTCCGCGTGCGCGCCCGGCTGATCCAGATCATCGGCGTGCTGCTGGCGATTTTCGGCGTCCTGCTCACGGCCACGCATGGCGATCCGGGGCGGCTGCTGACGCTCAATGTCAATGTCGGCGACGGCTTCGTCATTCTCGCGTGCCTGGCCTATACCGGCTATACACTGGCGCTGCGCTTCCGGCCCAAAATGCACATCATGAGCTTCATGGCCGTGTCCTTTTCCGGCGCAGCCATTACCGGCGTGATCATGCTGGCCCTGTTCGGCGGCGGTCTCGGACAGGTGGCAAAGCTCGCCGATGCCTCGCCGCTCGTCTGGGCGGTGATCGGCTATGTGGCGGTCTTTCCTTCCATGTTCAGCCAGGTCGCCTATGCGCGCGGGGTGGAACTGGTGGGGGCCAACAGGGCCGCACCCAGCCATAACCTGATCCCGGTTTTCGGCACGCTGGGCTCGGTGCTGATCCTGGGGGAGAGCCTGCAGCCCTACCATCTTCTGGCCGCCGCCATCATCGTGACCGGCATCGTGCTGGCCGAATGGGCGGCGCGGCGGGCATAAAAAAGGCGACCCGGAGGCCGCCTTTTTTGATGCTGTTCGGTTCTCCGCTCAGAACTTGAGCGCCTTGGCCTGCTTGACGCCTTCGAGCTTGGCGATCTGGCCGAGCTGTTCGTCGGCCAGGGTGCCGTCGATGGAAACGAGGGCAATGGCGTCGCCGCCGACTTCGGCGCGGCCGAGATTGAAATTGGCGATATTGATGCCGAGCGTGCCGAGCAGGGTGCCCAGTCGGCCGATATGGCCGGGCTTGTCCTCATTGGTCACATAGAGCATGGAGGGCGACAATTCGGCCTCCATATTGATATCCTTGACCTGGATGATGCGCGGCTTGCCATTGGCGAAGAGTGTGCCCGCCAGGCCCCTTGTCTGGCGCTCGGTGGTGACGGTGAGGCGGATATAGCCTTCATAGGCGCCCTGGCGGTCGCGGGTGGTGGTTTCGACATTGATGCCGCGATCCTTGGCGATCTGGGGCGCCGAGACCATGTTGACGTCGCCCAGCGAAGGCTTGAGCACGCCATTGATGGCGGCGGCGACCATGGGGCGGATATTGAGTTCGGCGGGCGTGCCTTCGAACTCGATCTTGATACCCGAGATCGCAGTCTCGGTGAGCTGGCCGGCGAAGGAGCCCAGCGCCTCGGCGAGCTTGACCCAGGGGGTGATGATTGGGGCTTCCTCGGCCGAAATCGAGGGGAAATTCAGCGCATTGGTGATTTCGCCGGTCATCAGATAGGCCGAGATCTGCTCGGCGACCTGCAGGGCGACATTTTCCTGCGCTTCGGTGGTCGAGGCGCCCAGATGGGGCGTGCAGATCACATTGGGCAGCTCGAACAGAGGATTGCTTTCCGCCGGTTCCACCAGGAACACGTCGAGCGCCGCGCCGGCGACCTGCCCCGATTTCAGCGCATCGTATAGGGCGGCTTCATCGATGAGACCGCCACGGGCGCAATTGACGATGCGGACGCCCTTCTTGGTCTTGGCCAGGTTTTCGGCGTTGAGAATATTGCGCGTCGCCTCGATCAGCGGCGTGTGCAGGGTGATGAAATCGGCGCGGGCGAGCAGGTCGTCCAGTTCCACCTTTTCGATGCCCAGCGTCTGTGCGCGTTCCGGGGTCAGGAACGGGTCATAGGCGATGACCTTCATCCTCAGGCCGATGGCGCGGTCGGCGACGATGGAGCCGATGTTGCCGGCGCCGATCAGGCCGAGCGTCTTGTTGGTGACTTCGACGCCCATGAAGCGGTTCTTTTCCCACTTCGAAGCGCGGGTCGAGGCGTCGGCTTCGGGCAATTGGCGGGCCAGGGCCATCATCATGGCGATGGCATGTTCGGCCGTGGTGATCGAATTGCCGAAGGGCGTGTTCATCACGATGATGCCCTTCTTGGTCGCCGCCGGAATATCGACATTGTCGACGCCGATGCCGGCGCGGCCGATAACCTTGAGATTGGTGGCGGCGGCGATGACCTTCTCGGTCACCTTGGTGGCCGAGCGGATGGCGAGGCCGTCATATTGCCCGATGACTTCGAGCAGCTTTTCCTTGTCCTTGCCGAGATCGGGCAGGTAATCCACCTCGACGCCGTTATCCTTGAAAATCTGGACGGCGGTGGGGCTGAGCTTATCCGAAACGAGAACTTTTGGCATTTTGGGATTGTCCCTGAATGTGCGTTTGAGCGTCGCGACGCGATGTCTTTGCGGTCGTCACCACCGGGCTCGTGCCGATGGTCCATGGATTGCCGGGACAAGCCCGGCAATGACGATCAATGAGAGGCCGGCGCTGACTTTTATTGTCAGGCCTTGAGGGCGGCTTTTTCTTCAGCGAAGGCCCAGTCGAGCCAGGGCGTCAGCTTGGCCAGATCATCGGCTTCGACCGTCGAGCCAGCCCAGATGCGCAGGCCCGCCGGAGCGTCCTTATAGGAGCCGAAATCATAGGCCACGCCGAGCTTGTCGAGACGGGCGACGATGGCCTTGGCGAAGGCCGCCTGGGCATCGGCATCGAGCGCGGCGATGGCCGGATCGACGATGGACAGGCAGACCGAAGTATTGGAGCGCTGCTCGGCATTCTTGGCGAGGAAATCGACCCAGTCGGTCTTGTCCACCCAATCGGCCAGAACCTTGAAATTGGCGTCGGCGCGGGCCTGCATGGCCTTGAGGCCGCCGATTTCGAGCCCCCATTTCATGGCGTCGATGGCGTCTTCGATGCAGAGCATGGAGACGGTATTGATGGTCTCGGCCTTGAAAATGCCCTCGATCAGCTTGCCGCCCTTGGTCAGGCGGAAAATCTTGGGCAGGGGGCGGTCTGGCTTATAGGATTCGAGCCGTTCGACAGCGCGGGGCGAGAGGATCAGGATACCGTGCGCGGCCTCGCCGCCAAGCGCCTTCTGCCAGGAGAAGGTGACGACATCGAGCTTGCTGAAGTCGAGCTTTTGCGCAAAAGCCGCCGAGGTGGCGTCGCAGATGGTCAGGCCCTGCCGGTCGGCCGAGATCCAGTCCGCATCGGGAACGCGGACGCCCGAAGTGGTGCCGTTCCAGGTGAAGACCACGTCGCGGTTGAAATCGACCTGGGTGAGATCGGGCAATTCGCCATAGGGCGCTTCGAGCACGCGTACATCGTCGAGCTTGAGTTGCTTCTGCACGTCGGTGACCCAGCCGGCGCCGAACGATTCCCAGGCCAGCATATCGACCCCCCGGGCGCCCAGGGCGCTCCAGAGGAACATCTCGACGGCGCCGGTATCGGAAGCGGGGACGATGCCGATGCGGTAATCGGCCGGGACTTCAAGGAGTTCGCGGGTCAGGTCGATGGCCTGCTGGATGCGCGCCTTGGCGGGCTTGGCGCGATGCGAGCGGCCGGTCAGCGCGCTGGCAAGCACGTCAATCGTCCAACCTGGACGCTTGGAGCACGGACCCGACGAAAAATTGGGATTAACCGGTTTGACCGCCGGTGCGGTTTGGGGCGTATCAGCCATTCTAAGCGGCCCTCCCAGGCCTATGCGTCTCGCGTTAGGGCGAGATGTCCTGAGGCGGGAAATACGCCTGGGGAGGGGGTGACGTCAATGGCTTATTTCGAGCGGCGCGCCTTTCACCCGATCCGCGCGCTTTTTCCGAAATTCCTGGTGATCAGCAGGCCGACATAGGCAGCGATGGCCGCCTTGGCGAGGTCGCCGGGCACGAAGATGAGATTGCCGATAATGGCTTCGGACAGCGTCAGGCCGGCGGCATAGGCCAGCCAGGCAATGCCGAAGACATGGTCGATGACCACGCCGATGGTGCCGGCGAGGAAGAAGCCGGCAACCAGTTTCCAGCTTGTGGTGGTGGACTTGGCGAAGCGGGTGGCGAGCCAGCCGGTAACAAAGGCGGTGGGCAGGAAGCCGACGAGATAACCTGCCGTGGGGCTGAGGAAGACCGCCAGGCCGCCCCGTCCACCGGAAAGGACCGGCAGGCCCACGGCGACCAGCACAAAAAGCAGCAGCACGGTCAGGGCGCCGCCGCGCGCCCCCAGTACCACGCCGGCCAGCAGCACGCCCAGGCTCTGGGCATGGATGGGGACCGGAAAGAGCCCCACCATGATGGGTGGCACTAGGCCCAGAACCACGATGATAGCGGTGAACAGGGCGATGAGAACGAGCGAGCGTGTAGGCATGGCGATAAACCTTTAGATACGGGGTCCGGTGTCGCGAAGATTGCGGGCGTCGATGGCATGGGCGATTTCATCGGCACTGAGCATCGTGGAGATGACCAGCGGCACGATGATGGTGGCGGGCCGCACTTTGAGGCCCCGGGCGCGATGCGCCGCGATAACGCCCGAATAGCGCGTCCTGATTTCGGGCACCAAGCGGATGACGAGGCCGATGGCGAGGCCGATATCGCGGGCATTGGCGAGGCCCAGCCGTTCCAGCGGCAGCGCCAGCCTGGCGATCGTGTCGATGAATTGCCCGATACTCGTCGTCACGGTGACGATGGTGGCGAAAAGGCTGAGCGAGCCAAGGCGCAAAACGGTAATGGCCGCCGCTTCGGGGCCGCGGGCAAACCAGGTCCAGAGGCCCAAAGTGGCGATGGTGAGGAGCAGGGGCCATGCCTTCATCCAGGCGACAAGTGCGGACCGGCAGAGCAGAAGTGTGGCGAGACACAGCAGGCCCGCCACAGCGGCAAGGGCGGGTGGCGAAGACAGCGAAAAGAGCAGCACGCTTGCGGCAAAGAGCGCCAGGAGCTTGGCTTCCGGCGGCACGCGGCTGAGCGGGCCGTCATCCTTTTGGAGTGGCATTATCATGCGGCGAGCCGGTAATAATGGTCGATCGTCTCGGCGGCAGGGCCGTCATGGACCAGTTGGCCATCGTGAAAAAGCAGCACGCGCGGAAAGTCGGCGATGAGCCCCAGGTCATGGGTCACGACGATAACATTTTCCTTGAGCGCATTGATAACCCGTTGCACGAGATTGCGATTGCGCAGGTCGAGCTGGTTGGTCGGTTCGTCCATGATGACGATGTCCGGCTCGGTAACGAGCACCGCCGCCAGCGCCGCGAGTTGCACTTCCCCACCCGAAAGCTCGTGCGCCCGCCGGTCCAGCAGATGGGCGATGTCGAGGCGCTCCAGCGCGGCGAGGACGGCGCGGTCACGGTCGTCCTTCGAGAGCCGGCGTGTGTGAAGGCCCAGTGCGATGTCTTCGCGAACCAGCGGCAGGACAATCTGATGGGCGGGGTTTTGAAAGATATAGCCCACTTCGGCACGGGCCTTTGCGGTATCGGTAGCGGTATCGTGGCCATTGGTGACGACGCGGCCCGATGAGGGCAGCAGCAGTCCGTTGATCAGGCGCGAGAAGGTGCTTTTCCCCGAGCCGTTGAGGCCGATGACGCCAATCCGCCTTTCGGTCAACCGCAGCGAAAGCGGCTGGAGCACCACGCGCTGGTCAAAACTGGCCTGGGCCTGGTCAAATACGATGTCCAATATCGCGATCCGGCAATTGCTCGTCTGCTTTGCGCTGTGGCGCTTGCAAGGTCAAGGCTTGATGCTCTCGGGACGCGGAATCGGAAAATATGATTTTTCCGCCATGCCTCTGGTCCTTGCCGGACAAAGCGATTAGCGTGACCTTCTTTCCGCTCTTACCCCTCCGCTTTTTGAGACGACCCATGGCCGAATCCTCGCTCTTTGCCCGTTTAGTAGCTCTCGTGGGCGGCGCTGCCGTTGCCATCCGCCATTCGGGCGACGGACCGCGTGAACCGGCCTATGGCCGCGCGCCCACCATTCCCGATCCCCGCCCGCAAGGCCGGATTCCGACGCTCAAGATGCCGACGGCCAAGGGCTGGCACGGCGATCACCAGCCGACGCCGGCCCCCGGCCTAAAGGTCAATGCCTTTGCGCGCGACCTCCTTCACCCGCGCAATATCTATGTTCTTCCCAATGGCGACGTGCTGATCGCCGAATCCATGGGCGAGGATGGCAAGTCCAGGTCGTTCTTCGATCACGCCATGAGCGCAACGATGAAGCGCGCCCGGGCGCGCGGCGTCAGCGCCAATCGGGTGACGCTTCTGCGCGATGCGGATGGCGACGGCGTTGCCGAAGAACGTCATGTCCTGATCGAGAATGTGCGCCAGCCCTTCGGCATGGCGCTGATCGGGGATATTCTTTATGTCGGCGCCTCCGACGCCGTGCTGGCCTATCCCTATGAAACCGGGACCACCCGGATCACCACGCCCGGCCGCAAGCTCATGGATCTGATCCCGGGCGGACATTGGACGCGCAATCTGATCGCCTCCAAGGATGGCAGCAAGCTCTATGTGGCGGTGGGCTCGCTCACCAATATCGGCGACCAGGGCATGGCGGCGGAGGAAAATCGCGCCTGTATCCATGAACTGGACCTGGCGAGCGGCACGTCGCGGATTTTCGGCGGCGGCCTGCGCAATCCGGTCGGCATGGCCTGGGAGCCGGAAGGGGGCCTATTGTGGACCGTGGTCAACGAGCGCGACGGGCTGGGCGACGAAACTCCGCCCGATTACCTGACCTCGGTGGTGGATGGCGGCTTTTACGGCTGGCCCTATTGCTATTGGGACCGGGTGGTGGACGATCGCGTGCCGCAGGACGACGCCATGGTGGCCTCGGCGCTGCAGCCTGATTATGCGCTGGGCGGCCATACGGCCTCGCTCGGCCTCTGCTGGCTGCCCGAAGGCACATTGCCGGGCTTTCCGCAGGGCATGGCCATCGGCCAGCATGGCTCGTGGAACCGCTCAAAGCTCTCCGGCTACAAGCTGACCTTTGTTGAATTCCAGAATGGCAAGCCGGTCGGCATGCCGCGTGAAATTCTCAAGGATTTTCTCTCCGCGGATGAGAAATATTCCTATGGCCGCCCGGTCGGGGTGGCGCTGGCTGGTGATGGCGCGGTGCTGATGGCTGACGATGTGGGC
Source organism: Devosia faecipullorum (assembly GCF_015158295.1). Taxonomy (GTDB): domain Bacteria; phylum Pseudomonadota; class Alphaproteobacteria; order Rhizobiales; family Devosiaceae; genus Devosia; species Devosia faecipullorum. Next base: position 618,943 of record NZ_JACDXV010000002.1, read on the forward strand.
GATGTCATCTGGCGCGTTACCGCCGCCTGAGGTTTTGGCACGAAAAAGGCCGGCGCCACAAGGACGCCGGCCCGGATTATAGCATTCTGGCGGACGTGGCAGGCCGCCAGGATGTCGTCAATTGAAGCGGTAGCGCACCGTGCCGCGCACTTCGTGGACCCAATTGTTGTCCAGCGAATAAGGATGCGTCGCCGCCGTGTTTTCGATGCGATTGATATAGAGGGCGCGATAGCCGAGATCGGTGGTGAAGGCGCCGAAATCGTAGCCGAGGCCAACCATGCCGGCAGCGGCAAGGCTGGTATTGTTGCCCCAGGTGTCCGCAGCGCCGCCGGGAGGGGGCGTGGTAACCATCTGATTGTAGGCAACACCCAGGCCGCCGCCGATATAGCCGAAGGGACCGCCTGCGGCCGAATAGCCGTCGCCAAAACCGACATCGTAATAGGCATTGGCCAGGACGACGGTGGAGCGCAGGTTCAGCGAATGGGTGCCGATGGCAAGGTTGGAGGGTGCTGCCACGTTTGCCTTCAGCCCATCATTGTGGAGGCGGTCCACGGTCACGTCAAAGCGCATCCCGGTCCCGGTTTCGTAGCCGGCGCCCACGCCATAGGAATAGCCGTAACCGAAGCCGTCGGTGTCGAAAATATTGGTCGGGATCGCTGTCGGATGATTGACGCGGGGGGACCACATTGCGTTCAGCGCCGCACTGCCGCGCAGGTAGAACGAGCCGGTATAGCCGTAATCCACGTCAGGAATTTCGATGATGGGCGGATAGAAGGGCATGTCGGCCGCCAGGGCCGGCCCGGCAATAGCGGCTCCTGCCGCCAATAAAGCCATGGTGAGCTTGCGCATTAAAGTAATTCCTTCGGTTGCCACGAAATCATTTGATTTCTGCCAGTATCGAAGAAAATTCTTAAGGGCGGTTTAACCTAAAGATTTAACCATAACGCGTGTATGGTAACGATGATTACTGAAGCGTTACCATATATGATGGCGTTAGGGATTTGGTGAGGATTGCGGCGCGCGCATTCATCATGCCGCCGCGCCGCCTTTCGGGACAAATCGGGGCGACGCGATCCCTATTATGCCACTTCGCGGATCGCGGCTTCGATCTGGCCGACGACTTTTTCCACGAGGCCAGCATCGTCGGCTTCGCCCATGACGCGGATGACCGGTTCGGTGCCGGAGGCGCGCACGACGAGGCGCCCGCCATTGCCCAGCATGGCCTGGCCATCGGCAATGGCCTGCACGACCTGCTTGTGCTCGAGCGGCTTGCCCGACTTGAACTTCACGCTGCGCAGCAATTGCGGCACCTTTTCGAAGCGGGCACAGATCTCCGAGACCGGCACCCCCTTCTGCTTGAGCACGCCGAGCAATTGCAGCGCGGCGACGAGACCGTCGCCGGTGGTGGTGAAATCGGAGAGGATGATGTGGCCCGATTGCTCGCCGCCGACATTGAAGCCCTTTTCGCGCATGGCCTCGAGCACGTAGCGGTCGCCCACCTGGGTGCGTTCCAGCGTCAGCCCGAGCGCCGACAGGTATCGCTCGAGCCCGAGATTGCTCATGATGGTGGCGACGATGCCGCCGCCGGTCAGCATGTCGCGTTCGCGCCAGCTTTCGGCGATGACGGCCATGAACTGGTCGCCATCGACCACGTGCCCCTTTTCATCGACGATGATGACGCGGTCCGCGTCGCCATCGAGCGCGATGCCGATATCGGCGCGCATTTCCTTGACCTTGGCGGCGACGGCCTCGGGCGCGGTGGAGCCGACCTTGTGGTTGATGTTGAAGCCGTCGGGCTGGACCCCGATGGTGAAGACTTCGGCGCCCAATTCCCATAGTGCCACTGGGGCGACCTTATAGGCGGCGCCATTGGCGCAATCGAGCACGACGCGCAGGCCGCTGAGGTCGATATTGCGGGGCAGGGTGCGCTTGGCATATTCGATATAGCGCGTCCTTGCCTCCTCGTCGCGATGGGCGCGGCCAATGTCGCGGCCCTGCGCCAGGTGGCGGGACATGTCGCTGTCGATCAGCCGCTCGATTTCCTTTTCGAGCTCGTCGCTGAGCTTGTAGCCATCGGGCCTGAACAGCTTGATGCCGTTGTCCTCGAATGGATTGTGCGAGGCCGAGATCATCACGCCGAGATCGGCGCGCAGCGAGCGGGTGAGCATGGCGACCGCCGGGGTCGGCATCGGGCCCAGCAGATAGACATCCATGCCTACGGCGGTGAAGCCGGCAGTGAGCGCCTGCTCGATCATATAGCCGGAGCGTCGTGTATCCTTGCCGATGACCACGCGGTTGCGGTGATCGCCGCGCACGAATTTGGTGCCGGCGGCCATGCCGACCCTGAGCGCCAGTTCCGGGGTCAGCTTGTCGCCATTGGCGAGGCCGCGAATACCGTCGGTGCCGAAATATTTGCGGACCATTGCTGATCTCCCCGATTCACTGGAGTGCTTTTATCAATATCATTTTGCGGCGCAATAAAGGAGCTTTTCACAAAGAGAAAGGGCCACCTGCGGTGACCCTTCTACATTTTGTCGGTATGCGCTCAGCTTTCCGGCTGCGGTTCCATGCCCGGCTCGGGCGGGGCATCGGGGCGCTTCTTGCCGGCTTTTCCGGCTGAGGGGACGCCGCTGGCCTTGGGCGCGGCGGTGCCGTTGTCGTCGGGGCGCACCGGCTGCTTGCCGTCCATGAGGGCGCGCAGTTCGTCGCCGGTCAGGGTTTCGAATTCAAGCAGGGCCTGGGCGATGGCTTCCCACTGATCGTGATAGGTGGTGAGGATGTCGCGGGCCGAAGCTTCGCCGTCCTCGATCAGCTTGCGCACTTCCTGGTCGATCAGCCGGGCAGTGTCATCCGACATGTGCTGGGACTGGGTGACCGAATGTCCGAGGAAGACTTCCTGGTCATTGGACTTGTAGCGCACCCGGCCCAGCTTTTCGCTCATGCCCCATTCCATGACCATGGAGCGGGCAAGGCTGGTGGCCATCTGGATGTCGCCCGAAGCGCCGGAAGTGACCTTGGCGGGACCGAACTTGATGATCTCGGCCTCGCGGCCGCCGAACAGCATGGTGAGGCGGGCCAGGGCCTTTTCACGGCTGAAGGAATAGGTGTCGCTCTCGGGCAGGGTCATCACCATGCCCAGAGCGCGGCCGCGCGGGATGATGGTGGCCTTGTGGATCGGATCGATGCCCGCAACCTTGAGCGCGATGATGGCGTGGCCGGCTTCGTGATAGGCGGTCAGCTTCTTCTCGTCGTCGGTCATGGCCATGGTGCGGCGCTCGGCGCCCATCATGATCTTGTCCTTGGCGTCCTCGAATTCCTGATGGGTGACGAAACGCTTGTTGCGCCGCGCCGCCATCAGAGCGGCCTCGTTGACGAGGTTCATGAGGTCGGCGCCGGAAAAGCCGGGCGTGCCGCGGGCGAGAACCTTGAGATCGACGTCGGGCGCCAGCGGCACCTTGCGGACGTGAACCTTGAGCACCTTTTCGCGGCCGGAAACGTCCGGGTTCGGCACGACGACCTGACGGTCGAAACGGCCGGGACGCAGCAGGGCGGGATCGAGCACGTCGGGGCGGTTGGTCGCCGCGATGAGGATGATCCCCTCATTGGCCTCGAAACCGTCCATCTCGACCAGAAGCTGGTTCAGCGTCTGTTCGCGCTCGTCATTGCCGCCGCCGAGCCCGGCGCCGCGCTGGCGGCCGACGGCGTCGATTTCGTCGATGAAGATGATGCAGGGCGCGTTCTTCTTGGCCTGTTCGAACATGTCGCGGACGCGGGATGCGCCGACGCCGACGAACATTTCAACGAAGTCCGAACCGGAAATGGTGAAGAAGGGCACATTGGCTTCGCCGGCCACCGATCGGGCCAGGAGCGTCTTACCGGTGCCCGGAGGGCCGACCAGCAATACGCCGCGCGGAATCTTGCCGCCCAGGCGCTGGAACTTGCCCGGATCGCGCAGGAATTCGACGATTTCCTCGAGATCCTGCTTGGCCTCGTCCACGCCGGCAACGTCCTCGAAGGTGATCTTGCCCTGGGTCTCGGTCAACAGCTTGGCGCGCGACTTGCCAAAGCCCATGGCCCCGCCGCGACCGCCGCCCTGCATCTGGCGAATGAAGAAGAACCAGACGCCGATAATGACCAGGAAGGGCAGCCAGCTCGAGAGCAGGATCGACCAGAACGGGCTGGTTTCGGGGGCGCGGGCGGTGATGCCCACATTGCGGTTTTCCAGCTTGGAAATGACGTCGGCGCCGGTCGGGATGATGGTTTCGAACCGCGTGCCGTCATTGAGCTGGCCAGACACCACGTCATTGGTGATGGTCACGTTGGTGACGCGGCCCGCATCGATGTCGGAGACGAACTGGCTATAGCTCTTTTCGGCCACGGAAACAGAGCGCGTGGACGACTGGAAGACCTGGAACAGGCCCATCAGCATAAAGAGAATAACCAGCCAGATGGCAAAGTTGCGGAAATTTCCGTTCATCAAACCTGTCCCGGAGAGGCCGGCGAGGGAAGCGCCGGTATTAGGGGCGAATGTAAGGCCCACAATAGGGCGTTACAAGGGCATGTCCTGTGCTGTTAAGACGTCACCGTCCAGTCATTTTGTCGCGACGGGGTTAATTTCGGGTGCGCGCATGCCCTGCGCTTCCTGTTCCCCCGGAGCATTTCGGGGCCGGGATCACAATGCAGAAAAGCAAAACGCCCCGGCCAATGACCGGGGCGTAATTATCGGGCTTCGGGCGTTTCTTACGCGCCGGCAGCTTCCCTCACCGCGTCCTGAACCTTTTCGAAGGCGCGGACCTCGATCTGGCGGATGCGTTCGCGGCTGACGTCATATTGCTGGGCTAGTTCCTCGAGCGTCGAGGGATTGTCCTGCAGGCGGCGGGCCCGGAAAATGGCGCGTTCGCGGTCGTTGAGCACGTCCATGGCCGAATTGAGCATGGTCATGCGTTCATCGAATTCCTCGGTCTCGCCCAGGATGGTTTCCTGGTCCGGCGTGTCGTCGACCAGCCAGTCCTGCCATTCGGACGAACCTTCATCCGCCCGCATAGGCGAATTGAGCGAGGCGTCGCCCGAGAGCCGGGAATTCATCGACACCACATCCTCCTCGGAAACCTTGAGGGTGGTGGCGATCTGCTTGATCTGGTCGGGGTGCAGCGCGCCATCGTCGAGAGCGGCGATCTGGCCCTTCACCTTGCGCAGGTTGAAAAACAGCCGTTTCTGGGCGGCGGTGGTGCCGATCTTGACCAGGCTCCAGGAGCGCAGGACATATTCCTGGATGGCAGCGCGGATCCACCACATCGCATAGGTGGCCAGCCGGAAGCCCTTTTCGGGCTCGAAGCGCTTCACCGCATGCATGAGGCCCACATTGCCCTCGGAGATCACTTCGGAAATGGGCAGACCATAACCGCGATAGCCCATGGCGATCTTGGCGACCAGACGCAAATGGCTGGTGATCAGCTTCTGCGCCGCGCCGGGATCTTCATGCTCTTTGTAGCGCTTGGCCAGCATATATTCTTCGTCCGCTTCCAGCATGGGGAATTTGCGGATTTCCTGAAGATAGCGGCTGAGGCCCCCTTCGGATGAGAGGACCGGAAGATTGGACTGGGCCATTTACGCACCCCCTTTCGAGTATCCCCCGCATGACGCGGGCGGAAACGCTGTCCATGTCCACAAAGGCACATCGACAGATGTAATCATCATATAGGTCGCAATGTGATGAATTTAAGAGGCGGAACCCTGACTTGGATTACAAATTGTACAGGATCGCCGTCTGCGACTGCTTGTTCATCGGCATAATACGATAAAGGCAGCAACAGTTCAAACACGTTGGCGTGATGGGCGGGGAATCAGGGCCTGGGGGTCGCCTTGTCGTAATTGGCCAGCTGGTCCTCGAGTTCCTGCATGTCCTCGGGAAGCTCGGCTTCGAAAAGCATTTCTTCTCCCGTCTCGGGATGCTCGAAGCCCAGTTCGGCCGCATGCAGCGCTTGCCGACCTAGCTTGCGGACGATTTCGGCAAGCTCGGGGGGCAGTTTGTTGACCTTGGTGGCAAAGCCGGGGGCGTAAAGCAGGTCGGAGACCAGCGGGTGGCCGATATGGGCCATGTGCACGCGGATCTGATGGGTGCGGCCGGTTTCGAGCTGGCACTGGATGCGGGTAATGTCCCAACCCTCGCCGCCGAAGCGGGCTTCGACATTGTAATGGGTGATGGCGTTCCGGCCCGAGCGCAAAACGGTCTGTTTCAGCCGATTGCCCGGATCGCGGCCCAGGGGAGCATCGACAATGCCCATGCCGGACTGGGTCGAGCCCCAGGCATAGGCAATATAGGCGCGGTGCAGCGGCCCGGTGCGGCCATGATCGGCGAATTGCTCGCTGAGATGTTTGTGGGCCTTGTCGGTCTTGGCCGCCACCATGACGCCGGACGTGTCCTTGTCCAGCCGGTGGACAATGCCGGGGCGCCTGACCCCACCGATCCCCTTGAGGCTGGCGCCGCAATGGAAGATCAGCGCATTGACCAATGTGCCCGATGGCGAGCCGGGGGCGGGATGCACCACCATGCCGACCGGCTTGTTGATGACGATGAGATGGTCGTCCTCGTACAGGATGTCGAGCGGAATGTCCTCGGGCTGCGGCTCGGGATCTTCGGGGGGGGGAGCGACAAGAGTGATTGTCTCGCCCGCCTTCAACCGGTATTTGGGTTCGACAAGCGGTTTGTCATCGACGGTGACGGCGCCGCCCAGGATCAGATCCTTGATGCGGCTGCGGCTCAGCGCATCATGCGCCTTGGCCAGAACGGCATCGAGCCGCCCGCCGGCCATGGCCTGTGTGACCACAAATGCAACGGGCTCGCCCTCAAATTCGAAATCGGTATCTTCCGCCATGAGCAATCCTGATCAAAACCCGCCGCAAGCCGCCGACAATGAATTGACGCCGGAGGCCTTGGCCATGCTGGGGAAAGCCCGAAGGTCGTTCGCCATCTCGATGGGTATCCTGTTGCTGGGCTTTATGGCCATTGGCTTCGCGCTTGTCTATCGCGTCATGCGCGACAGCCCGCCGCCGGTCGTGGCGGAGATGGTGAGCATTCCGGCGGGCTCGGAAGTGGTGTCGGCCCTCAACACCGATGGCACGGTGCAGGTCACCTATCGCGCCGGCGGCGCGGTGATGCTGGCCATTTTCGATGCCGGAACCGGCGCGCTGCTGCGCAGCATCGAGATCGGAATGGAATAGGGCGGCCTCACATCGAGCCTCCCACATTCACCGATTGTCACCATCGGGCTTGACCCGAGGGCGTTTGCGGTGCGGAAAAAACCTTCGGGTCAAGCCCCGGGGGTGACGATCCGGAATGGAGAACGCTTGCGTTCTGTAGCTCTTGGGCAAGCTCCCGACGCGGATTACCGCCCCTGGATTTCCCGCAAGGCGGAGAGCCGGTCGGTCACCGTGCCGCGCTGGCTCTCGGTCGGGGTGGGCAGCATGTCTTCGCCCTCGCCGTCATCGGCAAAGCGCTGCACGCGATCGAACAGGCTTTCCTCGGGGAAAATACTGGCGGGGGCCTCATTGTCCACGGCATAGACCAGCCGGCTGACGCTGGCGGCGATGTCGTTGAGCCTTTCGCGCAGATGCGCCTCCTCGAAACGTTCGGTCTCCCAATCGGCCAGGATCGTGGCCTCGACATTGCTGACCTTGGCGCGGAGCGTTTCCAGCTCGTCTTCCATGGAGAGCTTGTCGGCCAGCAATTGCCCGGCCCGGTCTTCGCTGCGCGCGACGGTCTGGCTGGTTTCGGCCAGAAGTGCATTGAGCCGGTTTTCGGCGCTGGCAATGCGCGCTTCGGCGACGACCAATTCCTCGGCGCTGGTTTCGCGTTCGGCGGTGCGGCTGGCCAGGGCATCGCGCATCCTGGCGATGGCGTCATTGGCCTCGGCGCTGCGCCGGTCGGAATTTTCGAGGCGGCTGATCAGGCGGTGCGCCTGCTCTTCAAGGAAAGCGGCGCGCTGGCGCTCGATGGCGAGCGCGGTGGTCAGCCGGTCGATATCCTCGTCCGCATTGCCCGATAGCGCCACGCCATCGACAAGCGTGGCCGGGGCGAGGCCGCCGCGCAGCGAGGTTCGCAGCGTCTCGATTTCGCTGCCGCGGGTTTCCAGTTCCCGATCACGCATGCGCAGGCGCTGGGCGAGGTCCGCGCCTTCCTTTTCGAGGTCCAGCACCCGGGCGCGCAGTTCCGTCTCCCGGCTTTCCAGCTCGCGCACGATCTGCACATGCTTGTCGCGCTCGACCTTGAGTGCGCCCAGATCGCTGCGTTTCTGGTTGACGTCGCCCAATTGCTCGGCCAGCCGCTTGCGCAGCGTTTCCACGTTCATTTCGAGCCGGCGGGTGGAGAGGGCGAATTCGGCCCGCAACTGATCCTTGTCGGCGCGGAACTCGGCCATGGTGATGGGCGTGGCGGCCTCGATGCGCCGCTTGGTCAGCCGCACGGCCCGTTTCCACACCGCTGGCATGACCACGAGCGCCAGCAGGCCCGCCACCAGCAGGCCCAAGGCAAAATACATGATGTTCTCGATCAGCATCGAACATCTCTCCGGTGGCGCGGCCGATCTGCCTGCCGGTCATTCCGGTTCAATCTTTCAGCAAACATGGCGCGAGGCCATCTTTGCCAGAGATTAACCCTAACGGGTTTGGCGGCCGCAGTCACGACAAAGCCGGGGTTTTGGCCCCGGCTCGCGGCAAAGTGCAACCAAAAGGCGGATCAGAACGGGTTCCAGGTGGGCTGGCTGGTGAAATTGAGATAGCCCACATTGATGCCCAGCCGCGCGCCCACGCCCGAGCGGATCGGCACGACGACGACATTGCCGCGCTTGGTGACGGTCATGCCCAGCCCGCCAATGACATAGGCGGAGCCGTCGACGCCGGGATAGCGGCCAAGGATTTCTTGGATGGTGTTGAGATTGTAGACCAGCATCATGACCTTGGAGCCGTCGCCGCCAATGTCGAAGCCGATGGAGGGGCCCTGCCAATAGATCGAGAACTGGCCGGCATTGCGGGTATAGAGCGTGCCCTCGCCATATTTGGCGCCGACGATCAATGCGCCTCCGGCTTCCTCGCCCAGGATATAGCCATTGGGCAGACCGAACTGGCTGACCGCGCGCTCGACCACCGAGGCCAGGCCCTGCGCGGCGGAGCCGAAGAATTCGCGGCCGCTTTCCACCAGCTCGTCGCCGGAAAAGGTGTCGCTGAGCGATCCCTGAGCCAGGACCGGCGCCGTCGGCGCGAGCAGGGCGGCCAGGAATGCCGTCAACAGGGCAAGGCGCTTGAACATTGTTTGATCTCCCTCGGGTCGCGCAATTTACGAAGACCTTAAGGTCTCTTGCGTCAGAATTAGGACGCCAGCGCGCTGATCATTTGGTGATGATGATGAAGCAAATCTCTAAACAAATCTTAACCATGATCGCCCTTGTTTTGCCGCTTTTGGGGCTTTTTCCCGCCATGGTGGGCGAGAGTGCGGCGCAATCGGTGACCAGCTATGTCCTCTCCGACCCGCTGACCGGGCTCGCGATCGGCGGCATGGACCCGGTTTCATATTTCACCGAGCCCGCGCCCTTGCCGGGGCGGCCGGAACTGGAACAGGAATGGATGGGTGCGCCCTTTCTGTTCGCCAGCGAGGCCAATCGCGACATTTTCCAGCGCAATCCGGAGATTTATGCTCCCCAATATGGCGGGCACGGCGCCATGAGCATGGCGCGGGGCTTCGTCTCGGACGCCGATCCGGCAATCTACACATTGTTCAAGCAGCGCCTTTTCCTGTTCTATTCGGCCGCCAATCGCGAGGCGTTCCTGCTGGCGCCGGATGCGGCGGCGATCCGGGGCGGCGAGCATTGGCAGGTTCTGTCCAAAAACCTGTCGATCCGGTAGTGCCGGCCGAAAAGCCGCTCTAATGTCCCCTCTAATGATTCTCGCCGTCCGCCGGCGTCCTATGGAGAAAATTTCATGGCCGACATCATCGAGCTGAAGGCAACCGATCTGGCCGCCATGCTGTGTTCCAGGGTCTGCCACGACCTCATCAATCCCATCGGCGCCATCGGCAATGGGCTCGAAGTGCTGGCCGACCCGGCCCAGGGCGAGATGGCGGAGGGCGCGCGCGACCTCATCGCCAATGCCGCCAAGCAGAGCCGCGCCAAGCTGGAATTCGCCCGGCTGGCCTATGGCGCTTCCTCGACGGCGGGCACCGATATCGATACGCGCGAATGCGAGCGCGTCGCGCGTATCCTGTTCGAGGTGGAAAAGGCCGATCTCGAATGGAACGTGCCGCTGATCCTTTTGCCCAAGCACAAGGCCAAGCTGTTCATGAACATGCTGCTGATCGCTGCCAGTTCGGTGCCGCGCGGCGGCGTGGTCACCGCCTCGATCAGCGGGCCGGCCGGCGAGGAGAAATTCGAGTTCACCTCGCGCAGCGATCCGGAAAAGCGGCAGAAGACGCTGGTGCCTTCGGGTTCGGCGGGGCTGCTCTCGGGCATGCCCGAGGAAGGATCGGTCGATGCGCGGGGCATTCAGCCCTTCTATACCGGGCTTTTGGCGCGGATGACCGATATGGACCTCAATATCGGGCTGGAAAACGAGATGTTTTTCTTCACCGCTCTGCCGCAGGCCAAGCTGGACGCGGCGGAATAAAGCCGCGCCACTAACTATTCGCCAATCATTGGCCCGCATATTCGGCAGAGCGTTTCACCTCACAACGGGGTTCTTGCCCATGCGCACCTGCCTGATCGTCGATGATTCCAGCATCGTGCGCAAAGTCGCGCGCCGCATTCTGGAAGATCTCGATTATTTCGTGGACGAGGCCGAGGATGGGCAGGAAGCCATCGACAAGTGTCGCGAGCAGATGCCGGATGCGATCCTGCTCGATTGGAACATGCCGATCATGAGCGGGCTGGAATTTCTGAAATTGCTGCGCGCCTATATTGGCGGCGAAAACCCCCATGTCATCTATTGCACGGTCGAGAACGATATCGGCGCCATAGCGCTGGCGCTCAAGGCCGGTGCGAATGATTACATGATGAAGCCGTTCGACCGGGCCATTCTCGAAGCCAAGTTCGACCTGCCCGCGCCGGCGGTCGCCTGACGCCCGGCCAGGGCGGGGCCGCGCCTTGGCATTCTTCTTCTCCGCTCAATCGCACTGTGCCGCCCGGTCCAGCAGCAATGCCCGTTCCCGGCCATTGCGGGTCAAACCGGCGGCCTTTCTGAATTCGGCAGCCGCTTCCGCGTGACGGCCAAGCTTGACCAGCAGATCGGCGCGCACGCCGTGAAGCAGGTGGTAATTCTGCATGACCGGCGAAGCCCGCAGGGCATCGACCAGGCTCAGCGCTGCTTCGGGGCCCTGGAACATGGAAATGGCCACGGCGCGGTTGAGTTCGATGACGGGGGAGGGCGTTATCTGATTGAGCAAATCATAGAGCGTGGCGATCTGGCGCCAATCGGTGTCCGCGGGCGTTTCGGCGCGGGCATGGCAGGCGGCGATGGCGGCCTGGAGCACATAGGGGCCGGTCATGCCGCCCATGGATTGGGCCCGGGCGAGGCCGTCCAGCCCGCTTCGGATCATGGCCCGGTCCCAGAGCCTGCGGTCCTGATCGGGCAGCAGCACCGGAGCGCCGGCGGCATCGACGCGGGCCTCGACGCGGGAATGCTGAAGTTCCATCAGCGCCAGAAGGCCATGGACCTCCGGCTCTTCGGGGATCAGGCCGACGAGGATACGCCCCATGCGCAGGGCTTCCGTGCAGAGCTGGGGCCGCATCCAGTCCTCGCCGGACGTAGCTGAATAGCCTTCATTAAAGATGAGGTAGAGCACGCCCAGCACCGAGGCGAGGCGCTCGTCGCGGTCGGGGCCGCGCGGTACTTCGAAGGGCAGTCCGGCATCGGCGATCAGCCGCTTGGCGCGCACGATGCGCTGGCCGATAGCGGTGTCATTGGCGAGGAAGGCGCGGGCGATTTCCTCGGTGGTGAGGCCACCGATCAGCCGCAGGGTCAGCGCCACCCGGCTTTCCGGCGGCAGGATGGGATGGCAGGAGGTGAAGATCAGGCGCAAGAGATCATCGCCGTAATCGTCGTCCAGCCGGTCGTGGATGGCGGCTTCGGGATCGGCTGCCGCCTCATCGATGCCGCGTCCGATTTCCGCAAGCTTGCCGGCGGCCATCTTGCGGTGGCGGAAATAGTCGATGGCCTTGCGTTTGGCCGCCTGCATCAGCCAGGCGCCGGGATTGCGGGGGATGCCGGTTTCCGGCCAGGCCCGCAGCGCCGCCATCAAGGCGTCCTGCGCCAGTTCCTCGGCCAGCGAAATATCGCGCACCATCCGTGTCAGCCCGGCAATGACGCGGGCCTGTTCGGCGCGCCAGACCATATTGATGGTCCGGTCGGTCTCGGTGCGGTCGCTCATCTAACTATCCCTGTGGCCTGATGTGCCGAGGGCCGGGAGAGTGCCGCAGAATTGGCTGCGCGCAAACAAAAACCCCGCGCGGGGCGCGGGGTCGGAATTCTCTCGGACGGACGGCTTACGCCACGTTCTCGTTATAGACTTCGCTCTCGTCGGGCTCGCGCAGCACATAGCCACGGCCCCATACGGTCTCGATGTAATTCTTGCCACCGGTTGCGACGCTGAGCTTCTTGCGCAGCTTGCAGATGAAGACGTCGATGATCTTCAGTTCCGGCTCGTCCATGCCGCCATAAAGGTGGTTGAGGAACATTTCCTTGGTGAGCGTCGTGCCCTTGCGGAGCGAAAGCAGCTCCAGCATCTGGTATTCCTTGCCCGTGAGATGCACGCGGGCATTCTGAACCTCGACGGTCTTGGTGTCGAGATTGACCATGAGATCGCCGGTGGAGATCACCGACTGGGCATGGCCCTTGGAACGGCGAACGATGGCGTGGATGCGGGCCACGAGTTCGTCCTTGTGGAAGGGCTTGGTCATATAGTCGTCGGCGCCGAAGCCGAGACCACGGACCTTGTCCTCGATGCCGGCGAGGCCGGACAGGATCAGGATCGGTGTCTGAACCTTGGCGACACGCAGGGTGCGCAGCACCTCATAGCCGCTCATGTCGGGCAGGTTCAGGTCGAGAAGAATGATGTCGTAATCATAGAGTTTGCCGAGATCGACGCCTTCCTCACCCAGATCGGTGGTGTAGACGTTGAAGCTCTCGGACTTGAGCATCAGTTCGATGCTCTGCGCTGTCGCGCTGTCGTCCTCAATAAGGAGTACCCGCATTATATTCCCCTTGTCATTCGTTCCTGCTGGAACCCGCGGGAGGCAAGGCCAAATTGCCCGTCCCGCTCCAACCCTACTGGATATGACTGAAGCCTAAGCCCAACTAGTTAACAAAGTTTAATTCTGATCCGCAATACGCAAAGCGCGTTAGGATGAATTAATGTTAACTTATTGAAAAATCTACATAAATGCTACCTAAAAATCTTAATGTAAAACATTAAAAAGCAGTTTCAAGCGACTCACTTGACTCAAGCAATCAGGGCATTTGGGAGGGTTTTCGCCACAGAGGTGGCAAAGGGCGGATTTCGCCGATCTTCCATGCCAATAAAGCTTTTGAGTTAATGATCGGTTACATTCCGATTCGTGATATGGCCGATTCGAGCCGCCGCCGGAAACCATAATCATGGCATTCGGGGGGCGCTTGAGGATGGCCTCCTGGACGCCGGATGAACATGAAAGCACTGATCTCGGCCATCGAGGCCATAGAAGAGGTCGAGGTCTTTGGCCGGGTGAAGTCCGTGCAGGGCCTGCTCATCGAGGTGATCGGGCCGGTGCGCGAATTGCGCGTGGGCGGCCGGGTCGTCATCGAGGCCAGCGACGGCGAGCATCTCGATGCCGAAATCATCGGCTTCCGCGACGGAAGGGCGCTCTGTCTGCCCTTTGGCGAATTGCGCGGGGTGCGGCTCGGCTGCAAGGCGGTGTTCCGCCGTCATGACGGCTCGGTCAATCCCTCCGATGCCTGGCTGGGCCGGGTGGTCAATGCCAATGGCGAGCCCATCGACGGCAAGGGGCCGCTGGCGCGCGGCGCGGTGTCCTATCCGCTCAGGCAATCGCCGCTCGCCGCCCATGACCGCACCCGGGTGGGCGAGCCGATCGAATTGGGGGTGCGGTGCCTCAATACCTTCACCACTATGTGCGAGGGCCAGCGCATGGGCATTTTCGCCGGCTCGGGCGTCGGCAAGTCGGTGCTGATGTCGATGCTGGCGCGCAATACCGATGTCGATGTCTCCATTATCGGGCTGATCGGCGAGCGTGGCCGCGAGGTTCATGAATTCATCCAGGAATATCTGGGGGAAGAGGGCCTCAAGCGCGCCGTGGTGGTGGTGGCGACGTCGGACGAGGCGGCGCTGATGCGGCGGCAGGCCTGCTATATCTCCATGGCGCTCTCGGAATATTTCCGCGATTCCGGCAAGCGCGTGCTCTGCATGATGGATTCGCTCACCCGCTTCGCCATGGCGCAGCGCGAGATTGGCCTCGCCATCGGGGAGCCACCCACAGCCAAGGGTTATCCGCCGACCGTGTTCACCGAATTGCCGCGCCTGTTGGAACGGGCTGGCCCGGGCAAACCGAATTCGGGTTCCATTACCGGTCTATTTACCGTTTTGGTGGAAGGTGATGATCACAATGAGCCCATTGCGGACGCCGTGCGCGGCATTCTCGATGGGCACATCGTGATGGAGCGCGGCATTGCCGAGCGGGGACGCTACCCTGCCGTCAATGTGCTCCGGTCCATCTCGCGGACCATGCCAGGATGCGTGCCGGAAGCTGTCCGGCCCACCTTGAGCCGGGCGCGGGAACTCATGTCCATCTTTTCGGACATGGAGGAGCTGATCCGGCTGGGGGCTTACCGGAAAGGGTCAGATCCGAACGTGGACCGCGCCATCGCCATCAATCCCCGGCTGGAAGCCTTTCTGGGCCAGCGGCGGGATGAGGTGACGACGATTTCTTCGGGCTATAGCGAGCTCGCCGAGATCGTCGCCGAGGCGGATGCGGGGTTCTGATGGAGCGGCACCGTGTATCGGGCCGCTCCGGAACTGACTTGATGTGTAAGGAGTACAGGTCTTGAAATCGCGCAGCGAGAGCCTCATCCGGCTCAAGAAGTTCCAGGTGGACGAGAAGCGCCGACAGGTCGCGCAGATCGAGATGATGATCGCCGATTTCGAGCGCATGGCGTCCGAACTCGACCAGCAGATCGAAATCGAGCATACCAAGACTGGTATCGCCGACATCGCCCATTTCGCCTATTCCACCTTCGCCAAGGCGGCGCTGACGCGGCGAGACAATCTGCTCGCTTCGGCCAATGACATGAAGGGCAAGCTGGAAGCGGCGCAGGATGCGCTGGCTGAAGCGCTCGAGGATCTGAAAAAGGTCGAATTGCTCGACCAGCGCGAACATCAACGCGAACGCGACGAACAGAACAAGGCCGAGCAGGCCGATTATGACGAAGTGGCGCGGCTGCGCTTCCGTCGCCAGTAATCATCACCGATTTCCATGCGAAAAGGCCCGCCGAAGCGGGCCTTTTTTTATTCCATGATCCCTGTTACTGGGAGACGACCGGTGCCGGGGCCATCGAATCTGTAGCCGGAGCGACCGGAGCGCGCGGATTTTCCCAGATGAATTCGGGAGCCGCTTCCAGCGCCTCTGCCGTAGTCGGCAGCACCCAGCGCCAGGTATTGTCGGCCGCCATGACATTTTCGAGCGACAGGTAATCGACGGCGACGTTCTTTTCGCCGATGCCGAGGAAGCCGCCGACCCCGATCACCACGGCATTGATGTCCCCATCGGCGGTGATGATCAGGTCATTGACCTTGCCGATTTCCTGGGCGTCATCGGCACCGCTGGAATAGACCGGGGCGCCCAGCAGATCGTTGACGATGAAGTCATTGGCCCCGATGGTGTAGCCGGCGGAAAATTCCCATGGCGTACGAGTGGCATGCGCCAGATCGGCGCTGGCGTCATTGACGGCATTCTCTACTGCCTGCCCCGCATCCTGGGCGCCCTGACGCACGGCCTCGCCGGCATTGTCCAGCGCTTCGCCCGCATTTTCGAGCGTATTGTCGAGCTGCTGGCCGATCGTCGGCTCTGCGGGGGGCGGGGGGGGAACGGCGTCCTGGGCGATGGCGGAAATCGACAGGATTGCGGTGATGGCCGAGGTGGTCAAAAGGGTACGGATCATTGTAGGCTCCAATGGTTCATCTTTGCGGTGAACAGGGCCGTACGGCGCAAAACTTGCCGGTCGCGCGTCGTGCGGCCCATCTTGTTCATGCCTCGTCAACGCAACGAGACCGCGAGCCGTTCCCCAGCTTTTTTGCCCGATGCCGAACCGCAATGGTGAAAGATGGCCGTTCGCCGTCTCCACACCATCGTCATTTCTCGCCTCGTCCGGCCATCCATTTCCAATGGTTTGGTTCAGCGCTGTTCTGCCCGTGAGCGGCCCCAGCGCTTCAACTGGTCCATGTCGCGGCCTTTGGATTGCCCGGACAAGCCGGGCAATGACGTCAATTTGTGTGGCTTGTGGTCGCAAAGGAAACGACCCCAATCGCTACGGCCCCTCCCGTCCATCGTCGTGGCCCGGCTCGTCCGGGCCATGCATTTCCTATGGTTCGGTTTAGAGCTGTGCTGCTCTTATGCGGCCCCTTGCGCTTCAATTGGCCCGTGTCGCGGGATGTGGATTGCCTGGGCAAGCCGGGCAATGACGTCAATTTATGTGGCTTGTGGCCGCAAAGGAAGCGGCCTCCAATCGCCGCGGCCTGTCCTTTCCATCGTCATTGCCCGGCTTGTCCGGGCGATCCAGTTCACCGGCCGATGGTCTGCAAGGGCAGGCCTTGTCGCCCTAATCGATGAGAACGGCGCTGGCCTTGTCATAATCGCGCATGGCCCGATGCGGCATGCCGCCATCGCGGAATTCGGGGCCGAAAGCGACGAAGCCCAGGCTTTCGTAAAAGCCCAGCTTGTCCGATTGCGCGGTCAGGTAAAATCGCGAATGACCGTTTTGACGCGCATGGTCCATGGCGCGCCGGATCATGTTTCTGGCGATGCCACGGCCCCGGAACTGGCTGCGCACGGCGACGCGGCCGATTTTGACATGGACGTCCTGCTCGATCAGCCGCAGGGTGCCGACCACTTCGCCCTCGGCAATGGCGGCGAAATGGGTGGCGCTGAGATCGTCGGCGTCATGTTCTTCCGCCTCGGGCACTTTCTGCTCCCAGACGAAAACCTCGCGACGGAGCGCGAAGGCGGCATTGGCGAGGGTCGAGAAAACCGGGACGGGCATGATCAGGAGTTCGGACATGGCGCTATTTTAGCCGCAGGTCGGGCGCATCACAATCTCGGCTTTTTCCGGTCGCGGCGGTCCGCCGGCAACCGCCGGGCGACCATTACGTTTAGGCATGAGGATAAGGAGAAGTACCATGCACGAAATCGACGAGCAGAAAGTCCGCGACCGCGCCTTCCAGCTCTGGGATGCGGCCGGCCAGCCGGAGGGCCGCGAGCAGGAATTCTGGTATGCCGCCGAACAGGAACTGGCCGAGCAGGGCAAGGCCGACATCTCGCAGCACAATAGCGAGATGGACAAGCCGCCCCTGATGCCGGGGCGGCTCGGCTAGGCGGAATTTCAGCGGCGTCAGCGCGGCTTATATACCCCGGGGATTAAGCCGGGCCGTTTTATACACTGCCGACGGTCTTGAGGCGGATGCGGGGATGCACCTCGTTCTGGCTGAGGATCACCGTCTGCGGGCGGAAGCGCTCGATGATGGAGCGGACATGCGGCCGGATGGAGGGGGAGGTGATGAGCACCGGAATTTCGCCCTGCTGGGCCGCCTTTTCATAGGCGTTCTGCACCGCACCGATGAATTGCTGCAATTTGCTGGGGGCCATGGCCAGGTGCCGTTCCTCGCCGATTCCGGCCATGGCTTCGGCGAAGTCGCGCTCCCATTGCGGGGAAAGCGTGAGCAGGGGCAGATTGCCATCCGGGCCGAGATTGGCGGCACAAAGCTGGCGCGACAGGCGCGAGCGCACATGTTCGGTAATGGTTTGCACCGAGCGGCCATTGCCGGCGATCTCGGCCACGGCCTCGAGAATGGATGACAGGTCGCGGATCGAGATGCGCTCGGTGAGCAGCGATTGCAACACACGCTGCAACCCCGAAACGGTGATGAGGCCGGGCACGATGTCTTCCACCAGCTTCTGCTGGTCCTTGGGCAGGCCGTCGAGCAGGGATTGCACATTGGCATAGCTCAACAGGTCCGCGACATTGGCCTTGAGGATTTCGGTGAGGTGGGTGGAAATGACCGTCGAGGGATCGATGATCGAAAGGCCGCGCAATTCGGCCTCGTCGCGCAGGGCGGGCTCGATCCAGGTGGCGGGCAGCCCGAAAGTTGGCTCGGTCGTATGGGTGCCCGGCAGGTCGATCCGGTTGCCATAGGGATCCATGACCATGAGCTGGTTGGCATAGATCTGCCCGGCTCCCGCTTCGACTTCCTTGATGCGGACCTTATAGTCGTTGGGCTCCAATTGCATATTGTCCAGGATGCGCACCGGGGGCATGACGAAGCCCAGCTCCAGCGCCAGCTGGCGGCGCAGGGCCTTGATCTGTTCGGTAAGCCGGTCGGTGCCGCTTTCGTCTTCCTTGACCAGCGTCAGCAGGCCATAGCCGAGTTCGAGCTTGAGGTCGTCGATCTTGAGGGCATCGGTGATCGGCGGCTCGGCGGGCTGGTTGTTGGCCGGGGCACCGGGAGCGCCGGGTGACCCCATGGTGGCCTTGGCCAGGGTCTCGGCTGCTTCCTGCTGGTCGCGGACCTCCTTGGCCTTGCCGGCGCGGAAGGCAGCATAGCCCACGCCTGCGGCCAGGGACATGAAGGGCACGATCGGCATGCCGGGCAAAAGGGCGAGGGCGACCATGACGGCGGAGGACATGCCCAGCGCGCGCGGATAGCCGGCAAACTGCTTGGTCAGCGCCTTGTCGGCGGCGCCGGTCACGCCTGACTTGGACACGAGGATACCGGCGGCGGTGGAAACGATCAGCGCCGGGATCTGGCTGGTGAGGCCGTCGCCGATGGTCAAAAGCGTATAGACGCTGCCGGCTTCCTGAAAGCTGAGCCCTTCCTGGAGGATGCCGATCAGCATGCCGGCGGCGATATTGATGAAGGTGATGATGAGGCCGGCAATGGCGTCGCCGCGCACGAATTTGGAGGCGCCGTCCATATTGCCGAAAAAGGCGCTTTCCCCTTCGAGCTCGGCGCGGCGCTTTTTGGCCGTATCCTCGTCGATGAGGCCGGCGGAGAGATCGGCGTCGATGGCCATCTGCTTGCCGGGCATGGCGTCGAGGCTGAAACGGGCGGCGACTTCGGCGATACGGCCCGAACCCTTGGTGATGACGATGAAGTTCACGATCATCAGGATGAGGAAAATCACCGTCCCGATGACGAAATTGCCGCGCGTCACGAAATTGCCGAAGGCTTCGATGACGTGGCCGGCGGCGGCGGTGCCGTTATGGCCCTCGGCCAGGATCAGGCGCGTCGTGGCCAGGCTCAGGCCCAGCCGCAGCATGGTGGCGATGAGCAGCACCGTGGGAAAGGCGGAGAATTCCAGCGGCTTCTGGATGAACAGGGCGGTCATCAGGATCATGACCGAAAAGACGATCGAGATCGCCAGCAGCATGTCCACCAGGAGCGGCGGCATGGGCACGATCAGGATGACGATCAGCCCCATCACGCCCGCGGCGAGCGCGATGTCGCCCGAGCGCAGCATGTCGATGATGCTGCTCACCGAAGGCAGTTTGAAGCCGGGGCGGGAACTGGATGGGATGTCGGTCATGCTAGTTCAACAATTCCGATGTCATTCCGGCCTGCGCCGGACTGACTTTGTGGGTGTTGCAGATATTGCGTTCACGCCGCGCCCCGCTTCTCGCCGGGCTCGGGCACGTGCACGCCCTCATCGGCATATTGGTTGAGCTTGTTGCGCAGTGTGCGGATGGAAATGCCCAGGATATTGGCGGCGTGGGTGCGGTTGCCGAATGTATGGTCGAGCGTATCGAGGATGAGGTCGCGCTCGACATCGGCCACGGTGCGCCCGACCAGCGCCCGGTTCATGGCCTCGGCGGTCTGGGCGGCCATGGCGGCGGGCGAGGTGGCGCGGGCCGCTTCGCTGAGGCCCATGCCATCGGGCAGGACGATGGCCTCGGGCTCGATCGTGTCGCCCGAGGACAGGAGCACGGCGCGATGGAGAGTATTTTCCAGTTCGCGCACATTGCCCGGCCAGGGTGCCTTTACCAGCGCATCGCGGGCGGCGGGGGAGAGCGCCCGGGGCGGAATGCCATTGGCCTTGGCATATTTGGCCACGAAATGCTCGGACAGCGCGATGATGTCGCCGGGCCGGTCGCGCAGGGCCGGGAGCTTGAGATTGACGACATTGAGCCGGAACAGCAGGTCTTCGCGGAAACTGCCTTCGCGCACGGCCTCCGCAAGATTGCGGTTGGAGGTGGCGAGAATGCGGATATCCACCGGCACCGGCTTGGTGCCGCCGACGCGGTCGATGACGCGCTCCTGGATGGCGCGCAGCAGCTTGGCCTGCAACCGCACGTCCATTTCCGAGATTTCATCGAGCAGGAGCGTGCCGCCCGAGGCTTCCTCGAACTTGCCGATCCGGCGGGCAATGGCGCCGGTAAACGCTCCCTTTTCGTGGCCGAACAGCTCCGATTCCAGCAACGCTTCGGGGATGGCGGCGCAGTTGACGGAGATGAAGGGCCTGTTGGCGCGCTTGGAGCGGGCATGGACATATTTGGCCACGACTTCCTTGCCGGTGCCGCTTTCGCCGGTGATGAGAATGGAGGCTTCGGAGGGGGCGATCTGCTCGGCCATGCGCACCACGCGCTCCATGACCGGATCGCGATAGAGAAAGTCCGAGCTTTCCCGCGCCACGGCGGCGATGACGGCGGCGATCAGCTCGGCATCGGGGGGCAGGGGGATATATTCCTTGGCGCCGGCGCGGATGGCGTTGACGGCGGCGGCGGCATTGGTCTCGACGCCGCAGGCGACCACCGGAATGGCGATGCGCTCGGCTTCGAGCCCGGCAATCAGCCCGGTAATGTCCATCATCACATCGACCAGCAGCAGGTCGGCGCCCTTGCCGGCGCGCAGGGCGGCCAGCCCGATCTCGACGGAGGGGGCATGGGCGACCTTGGCCCCGCCATCCATGGCCATCTTGGTCGCGGTCGAAAGCTGGCCTTCCAGGGCTCCGATGATGAGCAGGCGCATGATTTTGCTCCCTTACTGGGGCTTGATGATTTCAGTCATGGTGACGCCGAGCCGGTTTTCGACCAGCACGATTTCCCCGCGGGCGACCAGACGGTCATTGATAAAGATTTCGACGGCTTCCCCGACCTGCCGGTCGAGTTCGATCACCGTGCCGGTATCGAGCCGAAGCAGGGAGGAAACCGGCATCTTGGTCCGGCCCAGAACCACCGAGACGCGCACCGGAACGTCGAACACGGCTTCCAGATCGGCGGCATTGCGCTCGATGTGGAATTCGTTGGGCTCATCGCGCTGATTGGGCTCCATCGTGTCGAAGGTGATGCCTTCGGCGGTGGTGATATCGTCTTCGGGATCGGTCAATGCCCGTTCTCCTCTTGCTCGTTGCGGCCATGGGCCGCGAGATAGGACGCGATCTGCCGGTCGATTTCGCGGGCGGTTTCGGCGATGTCGCGCACCACGCCGCCATCGACCCATTCGAGCCGTCCGTCGCCGAGCCTGATATCGGGCTCGCCCATGACGACGAGCCGGCCGGAAAAGCCGGAATGGGCCATCTGGGCGGTGGCGTTGTCGCGGATGCTGTCGGCCAGTTCGGGATGGCAGCGGATCACCAGATGCGGCACGCCACCGAGACTTGCGAGGCATTCGGCCACCAGGGCCTCGAGTTCGACCTCGGGATAGCGGGCCAGCAGATGCAGGGCCAGTTTGCGGCCGATGCCCAGCGCCAGCTCCACCGCTTCGCGGCGGTGATCGGCAATGGCGCGGTCGAGCGCCTCGGCCATGGACGCGCTCTGGGTGGCCAGCGTGCCCGAGGCGGCGGCGAGGGTCTGGGCCGCCATGGCGCCGGCATTGCGTTCGCCGGCGGCGACGCCCTCGGCATAGCCGTCCTCGCGGGCCGAGGCGACGAGCTGGGCCACCACATCTTCGGGAATGGTGGGCACGGGGGGCGGTGGCGGCGGAGCGTCATTGGCCGGCGCGGCGCTCATGGGCCGGGTTTCCAGGTTCAGATCGAAGGTGAAGCGTGCGAGCTGGGTCATGGCGTCACGCAACCATCTGATCGTCGGAATTGGTCTTGAGGATGACGATCTCGCCCTTGGCCGCGAGATCCTTGGCAATGCCCACCATGCGGGTCTGGGCCTCGTCCACATCCTTGAGACGCACCGGTCCCATATCGTTCATGTCGTCCTGCAGGAGCTTGGCGGCGCGGCCCGACATGTTCTTGAAGAAGCTTTCCTTGACGCTGTCATTGGCGCCCTTGAGCGCCAGGGCCAGTTCGCGCTTGTCGAGCCTGGCCAGCAGGGTCTGGATGGCGGCCATGTCGAGGCGGGCCAGATCCTCGAAGGTGAACATGAGCTGCTTGATGCGCTCGGCGTCGTCGCGGTTGACCTCCTCGAGATTGGTGATGAAGCGGGCTTCGGTCTGGCGATCGAAGGCATTGAAGATTTCGGCCATCTGCTCGTGGCTGTCGCGACGCTTGGTGTGGTTGAGCGTCGACATGAATTCGGTCCGCAGCGTCATCTCGATCTTTTCGAGAATTTCCTTCTGCACCGGATCGAGCCCCAGCATGCGCTGCACGACGTCCATGGCCAGTTCCTCGGGCAGGACGGCCAGAACCTGGGAAGCATGCGCAGTGTGAATCTTGGAAAGCACCACGGCGATGGTCTGGGGATATTCGTTCTTGAGATAGGCGGCCAGCACGTCGGCCTGCACATTGGAGAGTTTTTCCCACATATTGCGCCCGGCGGGCCCGCGGATCTCCTCCATGATGGCGTCCACCCGATCCTGCGGCAAAAAGCTGAGAAGCAGCCGCTCGGTGCTGTCGGTATTGCCCGAGAGCGAGCCGTTGGAGGAAATGGTGGTGACGAATTCGATCATCAGGTCGTCGAGCATTTCCTGGGTGATCGGACCCAGACGCGCCATGGCGCGCGACAGCTGGCGGATTTCCAGCTCGTCCAGTTCGTCGAAGATCGGCTTGCCGTAATCGGGGCCGAGCGCCAGCAGGAGGGCGGCGGCCTTTTCGTCGCCCTTGAGCAGGCGCTGTTCGCCGCCCACCTGCAATTGCGAGCCGGCGGAAGCAGGCTTTTCGAGATCTTCGGCGGATGCGGATTGAGAGACCAGGGCCATGAGGATTACGCTGCGCTACCAAGCCAGTCGCGCACGATGAGCGCGGCCTGCTTGGGGTTTTCTTCGACCAGCGTGCCGACCGTCTTGAGGGTCTGGAGCTGGGTTTCGCCCATGGATTTTGCATTGGCGACCCAGGCGGGGGTCTTGTCCCTGGGCAGAGCCGTCTCTTCCTCCGGACCGGGCGCGACGCTGCCATCGGCCAGCAGCGTGCCGTTCTGACCCAGTTCGGCAGCGGTCGGCAGGGCCAGCGGTTCGGTCTCGGGGGTCAGCACCTTCTTGAGCAGCGGGCGCATGACGAAGAAGACCAGGGCCAGCGCGATCAGCAGGGTCACGGCCATTTCGGCGCCGTTCATCAGGTCGTCGCGGGTGAAATCGAGCATGCCGCCATTCTGGTCGGTGCCCGGCGTGAGCAGGTCGGCCCGTTCGGCGAATTGCATGTTGATCACGTCCACCGTGTCGCCGCGTTCAGCCGAATAGCCGGCGGCCGAACGTACGAGGGTCAGAAGCTGGCTGATCTCGTCGGCGCTGCGCGGGGTATAGATCTGGTTGCCGGCGCCGTCATCGGCATAGGTGCCGTCGATCACCACGGCGACCGAGAGGCGCTTGATCGAACCGGCTTCGACCACGGCGGTCTGAGTGGTCTTGGAAATCTCGTAATTGATGATTTCCTCGGCGGACGTGCCCTGGTCGGTGAGACCTTGCCCTGCGGCCTGGCTGGCGCCGGGCAATTCATTGGCGACCGTCACCTGGCCATTATTGACTCCGGAGAGGTTTTCGCTCTCGCGCGTCTGGGTGGAGCGCACCACCTGGCTTTCGGGGTCGAACAATTCCTGGGTTGTGGTCGAGCGGTTGAGGTCCAGCTCGGCGGCAACTTCGACGCGGGCGCGTCCGGCGCCCACCACATTGGCCAGCATGTCCTCGATGCGGGTGCGCATGCGGTTTTCGATGCCGAGCCGTCGCTCATCGCTCTGGGCGGACATGAGGCCGGCCTGGTCTTCGCCGGAGCCCGAGGCCAAAAGATTGCCCTGATCATCGACAATGGAGACGCGGGCGGGCGTCAGGCCCTCGATGGCGGAAGCGACCAGATGCTGGACCGCGCGGATTTCGCCGCCCGAGAGCGCGCCGCGCACCGACAAGACGATGGAGGCCGAAGGCTCCTTGCGCTCGCGGCGGAACAATTCGCGCTCCGGCAGGACCAGATGCACGCGCGCGCCCTTGATGCGGTTGAGCGAGGCGATGGTGCGCGCCAATTCGCCCTCGAGGGCGCGGACATTGTTGATATTCTGCACGAAGCTGGTGGCGCCCAGCGTCGATTGCTGGTCGAAAATCTCGTAGCCCACCTGACCGCGCTGGGGCAGGCCCTGGCCGGCCAGGTTCATGCGGGTGGTGGTGATCTGATCGCGCGGAATGAGGATGGTGTCGCCTTCCCCGCGCAGGTCATAGGGGATGTTGAGCGTCTGCAATTCGGTGATGATGGCCGAGGAATCTTCGAGGCTGAGCCCCGAATAGAGCGGCGCCATCTGCGGGGTCTGCGCCCGCATGATGAGAAAGCCGAAGAAACCCAGCATCAGCACGGCCACCGTGGCCATGGCGGCAAGCCGCGCCATGCCGATCCGGTTCATGAGGTTGGTCAGACTTTCCACGCCACCACTCTGGATTCCAACCTTCGCAGCTGCCGGACAGGGCGGATGCTCAGGCGACTCATTGCGGTCGTGGAGCCCCCAGACCGATGGGCAAAAATTACCTAGCGGATGGTAAACAAGTTATTAACCGGCTGTTCCGAAATGCGAAATCGGGCAAGAAATGCCGGGCGTAGTTAACATCAGGTGATTCCGATGATGCGGGTTCTGGGGCGGCTGACCTCGATCAATGTGCGAAAAGTAGTCTGGGCGCTGGAGGCGATCGACCAGCCTTATGAGCAGGAAGACTGGGGTATGCCGCTGCGCGATCCCAAAGTGCCCGAATTTCTGGCGCTCAATCCCAATGGTCAGGTGCCGGTGCTGGTCGATGGCGATTTCGCGCTCTGGGAAAGTAATGCGATCCTGATCTATCTCGCCGACAAGGCGGGCGGTGGCCAGATCCTGCCATCCGACCCGCGGGAGCGGGCGCGGGCGCTGCAATGGCTCGGCTGGCAGGTCTCCGACCTCAATCCGGTCTGGATGTACGCGATATTTGCCCTGGTCAGGAAATTGCCGGGCCATGACGATCAAAAGCAGATCGACAATTCGATCCAGCGCTGGACGGCGCGGATGCAAATTCTGGAGGCCGAATTGGCCCGAGGCGGGCCCTTTATCGTCGGCGGGCAATTTTCCATCGCCGATATTGCGCTGGGCTTGTCGTGCCACCGCTGGTTCCAGACGCCGTTCGAGAAGGTGAAGCTGCCGGCGGTGGAGGACTATTGCCGCCGTCTCAAGGCGGACGGTCCCGGCTCGCGCTGGATGGCGGCCGAATACAATTGACGCGGCGAAAAGGCCCGCCGGATTGCTCCGGCGGGCCTGATTGTGTAAGCCGATTTCTCGGTCAGCCCCTTGCGGGGCTCAGGGCCTGATCCGTGGCGGATCAGCCCTCCCGGTAGTGCTGGATCCAGGTGGTCCGAAGACCAGCCAGACCATGCTTGTCGATCGCCGCCTGCCAGTTGAGGAATTCATCAACACTGAGCGTATAGCGCTCACAGGCTTCTTCAAGGCTGAGCAGGCCACCGCGCACGGCGGCAACGACTTCGGCCTTGCGGCGGATCACCCACCGTCTCGTATTGGCGGGCGGAAGATCTGCTATCGTCAGCGGACTACCATCCGGACCGATTACGTACTTTACGCGCGGACGCATCTGTACGGTCATTTTACTCTCTACTCAAACCTGACCATATAAAGGCAGAATAGAGGAGCGGCCTTAAAATACCCCTAAGGGGAAACTTACAACAGGTTAAGAAAGCGCAGGCGTTTCAAGGCATTGCCGTCATGCCGAAAAGCCGGCCATTGCCGATGGCCGGCCTGGCAAAGGACGCGGTGGCGTTATGCGGCCTGGCTGTCGTCCTCACCGTCTTCGGCATTGCCGCCGTCATCGCCATTATCAACCGGCGGCGGGGTGGTGGTGGGCGGCGCGGTCTCGGTCACCAGCCGCACATTGCTGACATCCTTGAGGGCGATCTTGTTCTTGCCCACGGTCAGCATCGGCTCGGCGCCGGAGAAATCGACGGCAGTGACGATCCCCACCGATTGGGTGGAGATGGCCACGGTATTGCCGTTGAGATTGGTGCCCTTGATTTCGATCGTATAGATGCCGTCGGGCTGCTGGCTGTTGTCCGAGCCCTTGCCGTCCCAGAGGAAGGCGCCGGCGCCGGCATTGAGCGAGCCCTGCTCGACATAGACCACGCTGCCCGCCGCATTCTTGATGGTGACGGTGGCATTGGCCACATTGGCGGCGGCGTTATAGGTCCAATAGGCGCCGCCATCCTTGAGTTCGGCGGTCTTGCCCGAGGCCGAGACTTCCTTGCCGATATAGGAGACCGCGTCGGAGCGGGCGGTGCTCTGGGTATTGAGCAGCAGCGCCTCGAGGAAATCATTGGTCTTCAATTGCTGCTCGACGCCGGTGAACTGCACCAATTGCTGGGTGAACTGGTTGGTGTCCAGCGGATCGAGCGGGTTCTGGTTCTTGAGCTGTGTGGTCAGGATCGACAGGAAGGTGTCGAAATTCTGCGCAATGGTCTGGCGCGACAGCGAGCTCTTGTCCGAAGTACCGGAAATGCCTGAAACCGACATCTTGCCTATCCTTACGCGATGATGTTGACGCCGCTGGCCTGAAGGGAGCCGCGATAGAGATTGACCGTGGGCGGGGCCTCCTCGGCGTCGCCGCCGGCCGGATCATTGCCCAGGAGAGAGGCTTCCCCGCCGCGATCATGCCTGTCGCCCTGTCCGGCAAAGGGGTTCTGCTTGAGGGAGAATTCGAGATTGGTCTTGCCGCTGTCGAGCCCGGCCTGTTGCAGGGCGCGTTCGAGGGCGCGCTGGTCGCGCTGCATCAGGTCCAGTGTTTCCGATTTTTCCACCGTCAGCCGGGCATGGACCTGTCCGGCCTTGTCGATGTCGAGCCGCACGTCGATCCTGCCCAGTTCGGGCGGATCGAGCCGGATCTGGAAGCGGGTATTGCCGTCCTGCACCTGCCGGGCCATTTCGAACGCCAATTGCGGCAGGTTGAGTTGCTGCTGGCTGGTCTGGTAGCCCGATTGCACTGCGGCCCGCGCGCCGATGGCCTCGATGCGGATCGTGGCCTGATCCTGCGGCGCCGTCGCCGCATTGGCATTGGTGCCGGCCGGCTCCTGCGCCGCCGGGGCGGGGGCAGGGGGGCGATTGTCGCGCTGCGGGCCTTCCGCCCGGCGCTCTTCGGCGCGCGGCTCGCTCGGGCGGGCCGGATTGGAAGCCTCGCTCTCACCGTCCGGCTTGGCCGTGGCTTCGCCGGTCCTGCCGGTCAGCACTTTTTCATCAATCTTGAGGCTGGCGGCGGCAAGCGCCGGTTCCTCTGGAATGTCGCTATCGGCCCCCAGGGGCGCGGCAAAGCGAGCCAGGGCCGCTTCGATTTCCTCGGCGGGGCTCGTGCCTTGTTTCATGCCGATCGCAGCCAGTTTGTCAGCGGCAACCGCGCCATCCTCGAGCGCCGACAATAGCGCGGCGAGCTTGTCGCCAAGGGCCTTGAGCCGGTCCTGCGCGGCTTCCGCTCCGGCAATGGCGGCGGGCGTTTCGGCCGGCTGGGCCCCCGCCAGCGCCTGGGCGAGGGGCGAGAGCAATTGGTTGAGCGCGCCGGCAAGGCCCCCATCCTCACCCTCCATGTCAGCAAGCAGGGCAGCGAAATCATCGGGGACCGGCAGCGCTTCGAGATCGAGGCCCAGCGCCTCGGCCAATTGGCCCAGCGCCTGCTCGGCCCGGGCCAGCAGGTCAGGATCGAGCGGCTCGCCGCGATCGAGACTGGCCTTGAGCGCGCTCAGCGCCTCGACGAAATTCACCATGGGCGCGGGATCGACCGGCGCCTCGGTTCCGAGATTGAGATCGAGCGCCGCGGCTATGGCCTCGGCATTGTCGGCTTCGCCCTCGCTGCCGCCGTCGGCCGCCGCTTCAAGGCCGAGCTGGAACAGGCTGGTGAGATCGGTCTCGCTCTTGCCGGCATCATTGGCCCTGGCGGGCGCGGCATCGGCGGGCTTGCCGCCGAGCAGAGCCGCGAAAAGCCCGGCCATGCCGGAATTTTCCGCTTCGCCCGCGCCGCCGAAATTGCGCGCATTGGCATTGCCCGGAGTGCCGCTGATGATGGTCAAATGTGATGCCACAATGGGCGTCCTCGAAAACAGACTGATCCAGCAGGGTCAATGCAATTGCCTTGCCAGTTTGGGTTTTGGGGGAAAATTGTTGAATTACAACGCTTTGCTGCTCGGAGCGCTCTTCTGAGCCGCGCCGGGGCCGGTGCAAAGCTGCCGCCGGACGGCAAAAGCTGCCGGGCTGAATGGACAGAACCGGGCGCGGGGCGTAAAAGCCGGGTTCATTGTTCCGCTGGCCCTTGAACCCAACCGGATGCAGGATAAATGTTGAACTCGCTTGATATTGCCAAGCGCCCGGAGGACACGCGCGTCGTCGTCGCCATGTCCGGGGGCGTGGATTCTTCAGTCGTTGCCGGATTGCTCGCCCGCCAGGGCTATGAGGTGATCGGGGTGACGCTCCAGCTTTACGATCATGGCGAAGCCGTGCATCGCAAGGGTGCGTGCTGCGCCGGGCAGGACATTCACGATGCGCGCCGCGTCGCCGCCCGGCTGGGCATTCCCCATTACGTGCTCGATTACGAAGAGCGCTTCAAGGCGTCGGTGATCGAGCCTTTCGCCAATGCCTATCAGCAGGGCGAGACGCCGGTGCCCTGCATTGCCTGCAATCAATCCGTCAAGTTCGTGGACCTGATGCAGGTCGCCCGCGAGCTTGGCGCCGACGTGCTGGCGACCGGTCATTACGTGCAGACCCGGCTGGGCGAGGATGAAAGGCGGCACCTGTTCCGCCCGGTCGATCACGACCGCGACCAGTCCTATTTCCTTTTTGCCACCACTCAGGAGCAGCTCGATTTCCTGCGCTTCCCGCTGGGCGGGATGGGCAAGCCAGAAGTGCGGGAACTGGCGCGCGAATTCGGCCTCGAAATCGCCGACAAGCATGACAGCCAGGACATCTGCTTCGTGCCGCAGGGCAAATATGCCGACATCATCGCGCGCATGCATCCCGAGGCGCTGTCCAGGGGCGAGATCGTGCATCTGGACGGGCGCGTGCTCGGCGAGCACGAAGGCATCGTCCATTACACGATCGGCCAGCGCAAGGGCCTGGGCATCGCCGCGGGCGAGCCGCTTTATGTGGTCAAGCTCGAACACCGCACCGGCCGCGTCATTGTCGGGCCGCGCGAGGCACTCAAAACCCATACGGTGCGCTTGCGCGACGTCAACTGGCTGGGCGCGCTGCCGCTGGCCGAGGCCAGCAAGGGCAATGGCGCCCCGGTCGAGGTCAAGGTGCGCTCGACGCGCGGCCCGCAGCCGGCCGTGATCCAGATGCGCGACGGCGAAGTCTATGTGACGCTGGTTTCGGGCGAATATGGCATTTCGCCGGGGCAGGCCTGCGTCTTTTATGCCGATGACGGCGAAGCCAGCGAAGTGCTTGGCGGCGGCTTCATCGCCGAAGCCGTGCCGCAGGCGCTGGTGGCCTAGGACTATATTGTTGGCGCAGCCGTTTCAGCGGCTGCGCCTATTCCGGTTTCTCGTCATTGCCGGGCTCGATGGCAAAACATGCAGCTGGCGCTATTCCGCGCTCAACTGCTCCGCTGTCGGCTCCTTGGCGGCGTTGGCCGCTTCCTTGAGCGCGTTATAGGAGCTCAGCCCGCCCATCATCATCGAGATGGTGATGAGCAATACCAGCCCCCCCATGGCGAGGATGAAGATACGGGTGCGGTTGAGCCCGAAAGGGCTCTTGTTCTCGTCCGTCATGACTGGACTTTCCAAAACAGCAAAAAATCTTGGGACCGGACCAAAGGAATGTCCCTTGCGCGGCGTCTTAGCTTCTAGAATAGCCCGGAGAGGCAAGAAGTGCATGCACAGATAATGGGACCGAGAGCCGCACCCCAGCCGGAAATGCCGCCGCCCATCGAGGCGCTGGCCGTGCGCGCCCGCAATGGCGACGCGCTGGCTTTTGCCGAGTTGATCGAGGCGCATTACGAGGGCATCTATCGCAGTGCCTGGCGCTGGTGCGGCAATCGTGACGATGCCGAGGACATTGCCCAGGAGGTCTGCGTCAAGCTCGGCCGGGCCATTGCCGGCTTTGACGGGCGCAGCGCCTTTTCTTCCTGGGTCTATCGCATAACGCTCAACGCGGTGCGCGACTGGCAGCGGGCGGGTCAGCGCCGGGGACGGCATCTTGACGCCTATTCCGAGATCACGCCCGCCGATCATCCGGCGGAGCAGGAGGCGGCGGCCATCCATGGCCAGCTCTGGGCGGCGGTGCGACGCCTGCCGGAGAAACAGCGCGACGCGGTGCTGCTGGTCTATGCCGAAGAGCTCAGCCATGCCGAAGCCGCCGACATCATGGGCATCAGGGAGGCGACCGTGTCCTTCCATGTGCACGAGGCCCGCAAGACATTGAGAAGTCTGCTATGAGCCAGAATAAAGATCCCTTCGAAAGCCTGAATTCCACCCCGCCAGCGCCGCGCCCCGAGGCCCGCGCCCGGGCGCTTGCCGCGGCAAGCGCTGCCTTCGAGGCGGCGGAGCAGAGCAAAAAATCTTCAAACCCGACCCAAGGAATTGCCGGGGGCAATCGTCTCACATCCATCTTCGCTTCCCTTAGAAGGATTTCGATCATGGATATGCGTCTTCCCATCGGCAGTGCCGTCATTGCGCTTCTGGTCCTGCCGCTCGGCGTGCAGCTCTATTATTCAACCGCCATGCGGCCGGACGATCTGGCTTTGCGCGCGCCGATGGCCCAGCCCGAGGAGAAAGACAACAATATCCTCACCGCGCCCGATGGCATGAGCGCCATGGCCGAGCAGGAAGTCGCTCACGAAGCGCCGCCGGTGCTGGCCGAGCCGGCGCCGCCGATGGTCAGCATGGATCCGGCGCCCGTGCCCATTTCCGCGCCCGCGCCGGCCATGGCCAATCGCGCCGGTGCGCCCATGGCCGAATATTCCCAGAACATGGCCGCCCCCTTCGGCGGGGCCATGCCGAAAAGCATGGGCATTGTCCCCCCGCTCTCCAATGCCGAGCCGAGCGGGGACAGTTTTTCCAGCTTTGACGAGCAGCGCCTCAAGGCCGTCGCCGAAGAGCCGGTTTCCACCTTTTCGCTCGATGTGGATACGGCCAGCTATGCCTATGTCCGCCGCATGCTCGAGGACGGGGTTTTGCCCGCGCGCGACGCGGTGCGCATCGAGGAATTGATCAATTATTTCCCCTATGCCTATCCGCTCCCGGCCAGCGCCGACATTCCGTTCCAGCCGCAGGTGCAGGTCTATCCCACGCCCTGGAACGATGCGACGCAGATTCTCCAGATCGGCATCAAGGGGTTCGAGCCGGTCCTCGCCGATACCAAAAGCAACCTCGTCTTTCTGATCGACACGTCCGGCTCGATGGATGCGCCGGACAAGCTGCCGCTGCTCAAGCGCGCTTTCGGCCTGTTGCTCGACCAGCTTTCGGACAATGACAGCGTTGCCATCGTCACCTATGCCGGTTCGGCCGGCATCGCCCTGCCGCCGACCAATGCGGGCCGCAAGGCCGACATCATGGCGGCGCTCGACCAGCTTTATGCCGGTGGCTCCACGGCAGGGGCGGAAGGCATCGAACTGGCCTATCGTCTGGCCGACGAGGCCCGGATCGCCGATGGCACCAATCGGGTGATCCTGGCCACCGATGGCGATTTCAATGTCGGCATCGATGATCCCGAACAGCTCAAGCATTTCATCGCCGACAAGCGGGCGAGCGGCATCGGCCTGTCGGTTCTCGGTTTCGGGCGCGGCAATCTCGATGACGCGACCATGCAGGCGCTGGCGCAGAACGGGGATGGCAATGCCAGCTATATTGCCAGCTTCGCCGAGGCGAAAAAGGTGCTGGTCGAGGAAATCGGCGGCACGCTCCACACCATTGCCCGCGACGTCAAGGTTCAGGTCGAGTTCAACCCGGCCATGATCGCCGAATATCGCCTGATCGGCTATGAAACCCGCGCCCTCAACCGCGAGGATTTCAACAATGATGCGGTCGATGCCGGCGATGTCGGAGCGGGCACCAGCGTCACCGCGCTTTACGAAATCACCCCTGTGGGCAGCGGCCGGATCGATCCGCTGCGCTATGGCGAGAGCGTGCGGCCCGAGAGCGGTTCGGACGAAATCGCCTTCCTCAAGATGCGCTACAAACTGCCCGACAGCGATGTCAGCCAATTGATCGAAATGCCGGTAACGCCGGATCTGGTCTATGGCGATATCGAGGACGCCGGTCTGGACGCCCAATTCGCCGCCGCAATTGCCGCCTTCGGCCAGAAGCTCAAATCGAGCGTCTATGGATCGTCCATAAGCTGGGACGAGATCAAGACGCTGGCCCGCGCCGGTCGCGGCCCTGATGAGGGCGGCTATCGCGCCG
Source organism: Devosia faecipullorum (assembly GCF_015158295.1). GTDB lineage: Bacteria > Pseudomonadota > Alphaproteobacteria > Rhizobiales > Devosiaceae > Devosia > Devosia faecipullorum. The sequence goes on from NZ_JACDXV010000002.1 coordinate 651,951, forward strand.
AATTCATCCGGCTGGTGGACATGGCGGCGATGCTGAAGCCGGATGCGCCGACGAAGCGATAGGGGCAAGATGGGGGACATTCACCCGTCCCTCATCCTGCTTTCGTCATTGCCCTGATCGTCCGGGCCATCCAGTTCGCCTTTTCATCGGCCAGGGGGACAGGCCCCCTGGTCGCGCCCATCTTCTATTCCAGAGGCTTCAAGCCCGCTTCGATCTGGGCTCGATGCGCTTCGAGGAAGGGCGGCAGCGACAGGCGTTCGCCCAGGCTCTCCATCGGTTCGTCGGCGGCAAAGCCGGGAACGTCGGTGGCGATCTCGAACAGGATGCCATTGGGCTCGCGGAAATAGAGCGAGGTGAAGTAGAAGCGCTCCACTTCGCCCGAAGAGCGGATGCCGAAGGAATTGGCGCGCTCGATCCATTCTCGCAAGCTGTCCTGATCCGGGGTGCGGAAAGCGACATGGTGGACGCCGCCCGCGCCGGGGCGGACGCGCGGCAGGCTCGGATCGACCGAGACATGCAGTTCCGCCCCCGGTCCGCCCGGACCCATTTCGTAGACGAAGACCTCGCCATTGCGTTCCCGCGCCGGATAATGGCGCACCTGGCGCATGTTCATCACTCTTGTCAGCATGGCGTCGGTCGGCTCGAGCGTCGGCACCGAGAGGGTGATCGGACCCAGCCCGATGATCTGCCGCTCCGCCGGCACCGGCGATCTGGCCCAGGGGATGACCTTATTGACCTCATCGACCACCATCCTGAAACGCTGGCCCTCGAAATCCTCGAAATCGAGCGAGACATGGCCCAGCCGTTCCTTGATCGAGGAGGTGGAAACGCCATTGGCCTCCAGATGCTCCTTCCACCAGTTCAGCGTTTCCTCGCTATCCACCCGCAGGCCGGTGCGGCCAACGCTGTGATTGCCCCGCTGCTCGCGCAGCGTTGGAAAGTCGAAAAAGGTCAGGTCGGCGCCCGGCGAGGCGACGCCGTCGCCATAGAAGAGATGATAGGCCGAAGTGTCGTCCTGGTTCACCGTCTTCTTGATGAGGCGCATGCCCAGCGTCTTGGTGTAGAATTGAAGGTTTTTCGGCGCATCCGCCGTCACCGCCGTCAGGTGATGGATGCCGCCAAGTTCGAGTGTCATTTGACCATCTCCGCATATGGCGCCGATGCGCCGTGTCGAGACCAATGTATGATCCCCGCCTGACGTTGCAAAGAAAGCCAGTCGCAACGGATTGATGTCGATTGTTGAACGATCGGGGCTGGAATTCGGATTGCCCGGTTTTCCGGTGGCAAGCGTTTCGCATTGCTCTGGTGTCAGCAGTCTGTTGACCAAGCGCCGGCGGCGTTACCGATAGGGATAGCATTGCGCTACCGCCAATGGCCCGAGCGGTTAAGGCGCGATACGTAGAAGCCGGTCCCGGTTTTTGCCCTCAGATCAGCCAGCAGATGGAAAACTCCACTTGCCCCACTAGTTACGCTTGACAGGGTAAGGTCGCCAACCTTAGTAAGGCGCGCATCAGCCGAAAGGCTGGCACCCCTATGGGGCGGAGTAGCTCAGTTGGTTAGAGCGGCGGAATCATAATCCGTGTGTCGGGGGTTCAAATCCCTCCTCCGCTACCAGTTTAACAATTACAGAAATCCCCGGAAATCCTGACATTCGCCCAAGGTGCGGGGCGGCGGGGCTGTTCTTTCCGGACCATCGAAAGCGCCCAATCATAGTTCGTTCGAAGAGTCTCGTTCGCTGGAGCACCTTTTCTTGCTTCGGTGCATGGAGTGGTGGCCGGCGCGGCGCCGTATTCTCCCTTTTGCTAACTGAAAATCCATGCGCACCATATTGATAGAGTCTAGGCAAGGGCCTAACATGCTAGCTGAAGGTCCGCTAAAAACGAGGCGGGCCAGCCGGACATTTCCGGGTCGCGCACGAAATCTGTACCCCCCGACGGACGCCGTAAAGCGACGCCTGTACACCTAATCTTGGAGTTAAAGACTTGAAGTTTCGTAGCATACTGATGGCCGTGTCGATTGCGCTGGCCTCGACCCTTTCCCTGTCGGCTGCCGAATATGAAGTGCACATGCTCAACAAGGGCACCGATGGCAAGGCCATGGTGTTCGAGCCGGCCTTTTTGCAGATCGAAGTGGGCGATACAGTCAAGTTCATCCCCACCGACAAGGGGCACAACGCCGAAGTCATCAAGGATATGTTTCCTGAGGGCGGCACCCAGTTCAAGGGCAAGATAAACGAAGAATTCAGTGTGACCTTCGACGTTCCAGGCGCCTATGGCTACAAGTGCGCCCCGCACTTCTCGATGGCCATGGTTGGGCTGATCGTGGTCGGCTCCGAGCCGGCAAACCTGGACGCCATCACCGATGCGCGCGGCCCGGCCAAGGTGAAGGACGCCTTCGCCGAACTCGCCGCAATGATCGGCCAGTAACACGGTCAACGCCGGTGGGGCCGCTCCGATGAGCGGCTGCAGGCAAGCGGTCCGGGAAAACGGTTCCGCCGGCGGACAAGGGATGTCTGAAGCACAGGTTTTCGGCTCACATCACGTATCCAGGGTTCTGACTGAAGTCGGACACCGCGCGCGACTGGCGCGATTGCTGCCATTGTCGATCCTGACTACAGCGATCGGTGTGGCAGCGCTGGGAGGGGCAATCATCATCCTGGGCCAGAACTGGTCCGGGGCCGCTTGGCTCATTGCCGGCGCTGTGCTCCTTTGCATCGGCGCATTGTGCGTCGTCGCCTTCAGCCGTCATCCACGCGCTGATATCCTGGCGCGGCGTCTCGATTTTTCTCTCGGACTTTCCGAGCAATTGTCAACGGCCACGAGCGCCGCGGCTCGGGCTCCGAACAGTCCCATCATTCGCTCGCTTCTCGCCCAGGCAGGACGCACGGCCGCCGGCATCGATGTCGTGCGGGCCATGCCTTTGGGTACAAAGGCCCTGAGCGTGAGTCTGGCCGCGCTCATGCTCGCGACCTGCGGCACGGCAATCGCCTATTCCCGGCTGACGGATTTGCCGTATGACGGCGTTGAGACGGTTGAAAGCGCCGAAATGCCGGACAATCCGCAAATTACCGCGGATGCTCTCGACGTGCTGGCCGAGCTGGTGGCCAGTGATGCGCAGCGGCGGAACAGCGATTACCTCAAGGCGCTATCCAATTCACTTGAGGCCCTGGCGGAAGCGGCGCGCGAGGGCGCCTCGCAGGCCGAACTGGAAACCCAGCTTCAGGCGCTGCTCGATCATGCTGAAACCGGCTATGGGGAGCAGATGCCGGATTGGCTGATGGGCGGGCGAGAGGAGCCGGCCGGTCAATTGCAGAATGCGGTGGCGTTCAGTCAGGCGCGGCAACAGGCGGCCGAAGAGCGTGCGCGCATGGCCGAGATGAGGGGCTCCGGTCCGAAGATTTCCTCGGCAGATATGTATTCGCTTTCGGACGATCGCCTGGCTCGCAGTGCGTCCGCCCAGCCGAATGGCGATGCGCCGCCGGGCAAGAATGCCATTTCCGATCGCGAGGGTGAGCTACAGAACGATATGCCGGCCGGTGGGGATGCCGTTGCCCGACCCATGGAGGATGAGGCATTTGCCAGCGCGGGGTCGCTGCCAGTGGGCGCGGCGGCGCAATCGGGCAAGGGCGAAAGCAACCGGGCAGGTGGCGGATCGCAGTCTCTGGCCGAGGACACAGAATTTCTTAAAACCATGGCCGATCCGACCCAGGCGATGTCGATTTCAGCCGATGAGGTGAGCGAAGGCAGCCGCATTCGCATGCATGTTCCGACCAGCGCTGATCTCAGCGAGGCGGGTGCGCTTGCCGGCGACGACGCAGCCGGCTGGAGCCGGCAGCGAGCGCAATTGGTGACCAGACACGCCATTGCCCCCGAAGCGAGCACGGTGGTGTCGCACTATTTCAACCGCCCCATGCCTGGTCAGGAACCATAGATGCAGTTCCTGTTCCCCCTTGCTTTGCTTTCAGGTGCCCTGGCCTTGGTGGTGCTTGCCTTCCATATCCGGCGGCGGCGCACCATAACGGTGCCCAGCCTGGTCATCTGGCGGCAATTGCAGGCCGGGCAGGTGCAGCGCAACCGCATATGGCAATGGCCGCGCATGAGCTGGTCCCTGCTGCTGCAATTGCTTGCTCTGGCCGCCATGGTCCTGGCGCTGGCGCAGCCCATCTTGAATCGCGGTCCGGTGGTGGATCACTGGATTTTCGTTGTCGACCGCTCCGGCACGATGCAGGCCGTAAATTCGGGTGGGACTTTGCTCGATGCCGCCAAGGGGGAGCTGACAGCGAGGCTGGCGGCGGCTACGGGCAGCGCGCGGCAATCGCTGATTGCCGTCGGTGCAGCGAGCCTGCCCGTCCTTGTCAACCAGCCGCTTGGCGGGCCGGGCATGGCGGATGCCCTCAAGTCTATCGGCCCGGAGGATGGTCCGGCCGATTGGAGCAAGCTCGACCTGGCCTTGGCCCCGCTCGTGAACGCGGACGAGCAGACCCGGATCGTCATTTACTCCGACCATGCCGTAACGCCCGCTCTGGTGAGCAAAAATACGGCGATCGAACCGGTCGTGCTGTCCACCGACGCCACCAATGCCGCGATCAGCGCGCAATTGACGCAGGACAAGTCCAATCCGCAGAAATGGACTTTGTCGGGGATTGTTCGTCTCGATCCGGGCCAGGCCAGCACTGAAGTCATCGTCGGTTTTGCGGGCAATGGCCGCGAGCAGCCGCTGGAATGGACGCGCCGGACCATCGGCGATCCGGAGGCCGTGCCTTCGGACGAAGCGATCCAGCGCAGTTTCCAGGTGAACCTCACCCTGCCGGGAGGCGGCATCGTCAGCGCCAGACTGGCCGACGACGGCAATGTCCACGATAATGTTATTCATTTCGTCGTCGGTGATGCGGCCAGTGGTCTCGATATCCTCTATATCGGCGCCGGCAATCAGCCGTTGCTGACCGCCTTGCGCGCCATCGAGGGTACGCAGATTTTCCAGGCGCCACGCCTGCCTGCCGATCTCCGCCAGTTCGGGCTGGTGGTCGTCGACAACCTTTTCGTCGAACGCCAGCCGGAAGGCAATGTGCTGTGGATCGGCAATGCCGGCATTGGCGGGCCAGAGCTGGCGCCGGGCAGCCATTTGCCGCCGACCGCCGCCGAAGCCGCCATGCCGCTGATGCGCGGCGTCGGTTGGACGACGATCGAGACAGGTGGCAGTTTCGTGCTTCCAGTTGCGGCTTCGTCCGAAGTGCTGCTGCGTTCGGGCGAGCAGCCGCTCATCACGACCGAACCGTCCCCTCATGGGCGCAATGTGCGGCTGGCCTTCGACCCCCGCAATTCGAGTTGGGCGCAACAGCCATCGCTGCCGATTTTTGTCTCCAACCTTGTGGACTGGCTGGGTATCGCGCCGCAGGGTCAGTTGCGGTCGCCTTGCCTTGTTGGTGCCACCTGTGCCCTGGACCGGCGCTATGAGGGGGGATCTTTGACACTTTTGGGCGGCGACACCCTTGCGCCCATTGCGGTCACATCCGCCGATTGGGTGCCGTCCCGCGCCGGTCTTTACGAATTGCGTCGGGACGGTCGGGCCGATCTGGTCGTGGTCAATGCCGCGTTGATGGAGCCAGTCGCCAAAGGTGAAACGGTCGAAGCCGAGCCACAGGCATTTCCTCTGCCGCTCTGGCCCCTTCTGCTGGTGCTGGCTGCGGTGATGCTGATCGCCGAGACCCTGGTATCCGGGCGCGGCGCAGAGCGATTCCTTACGCTGGATGGGTTGCGCCAGTCCAACAATCTGGCGCGCCGCCGGCGTGTGGCGCTTGCCTTGCATATTGTGACATTGGCGCTGCTCGCCGCCGCTTTTGTCAATGCGCCCCTGCCGTGGCGGCAGGCGGGCGAGACCCTGGTCCAGATTGTCGCCTCGGGCGGCACCGTGGACAGCGGGAGCGACGCGGTAATCATGGCCGGGCCAACGCCCGATCTCGACAATGGTGCGACGCCGGACCGTACGGGGCCCATTGGTGAGGCTTTGGTGCTGGCGGCAGCGACTGTGCCTTGGGATCGACCCGGCCATATCGTGGTGACTGGCGATACGGCAAGCGGCGAGGACGAGCTGGCGGGGCTTGCCGAAGTTCTTTCTCGCCGCGACATCGTTGTGGACGTGCAGGGTCTGAGCGGAAATGTCGACGCCATAAATGTGGCCGCCCTTGAAGCGCCCGAGCCGGTCTTTGCCGGCGACACTGTGCAATTGGTCGGGGTGGTACATGCCAGCCAGGACATGCAGGCCAACCTGCGGTTCGAGCGCGATGGGGAAATTCTGGTCGAGCAATCGCTGGCGCTGACCCGGGGCGACAATCGGGTGGAAACGATCCTCACCGATGTGACGCAGGGTAGCGCGAGCTATAAGCTGACCGTCACCAGCCCCAACGACCTCAACGTGGCCAATAACGGCCTGTCGCGGATCATCGATGCACGCGGCGCTGGCGAAATTGCCGTCATTGCCAATGATCCGGCGCGCGGCGATGCCTTTGTCGACTGGCTCGCCAGCCAGGACATTGCCGCCACTGCAATCGAGCCAAAGCGCGTGCCTTATCGGGCCAATGACTGGAAAGCCTTTGACGGCGCCGTGCTGCTCGATGTTCCGGCCATAGCCTTGACCACGCTGCAGCAGGAGCAGCTTGAACAGGCCGTCGCCGAACAGGGCCTGGGGCTGATGATCCTTGGCGGGCCGAATAGCTTCGGCCCCGGAGGCTATCTCGAGACGCCGCTGGAAAACGCTTCTCCCCTGTCGAGCCGCGTGCCGCGCGATGCGCCCGAGGCCACCCTGGTTTTCGTGCTCGACCGGTCCGGCAGCATGCAACAACCCGTTGGCAACGGCACCCGCCTCGATATTGCCAAGCAGGCAACTCTGGCGGCTATTCGCCTGCTCAATCGCAACAGCCAGGTTGGCATCATTGTCTTCGATTCCGAGCCGACCGTCGTGCTGCCGCTGTCGCGGATCGATAATGCCGATATGGTCACTGCGGCGCTTACCGGCGTCGATCCCGGCGGCGGCACTTCGGTCTATCCGGGTCTCGCGGCCGCCTATGATATGCTGCGCGATGTCGATACGCCGGCGCGCCATATCATCGTCATGACCGACGGGCTCAGCCAGCCGGCTGATTTCCCAAGCCTGCTCAGCCAGATTCGCGGCGCGGGCATCAGTGTCTCGTCGGTATCCATCGGCGAGGGCGCCGAGCGTGGACTGATTGAGCAGATCGCCCGGCTGGGCGGCGGCGCCTTCCACGCGACCGACGATTTTGCCGCCTTGCCCTCGATCCTGTCGCAGGAGGCTATGCTGCTGTCGGGCTCTCCTATCGAGTTGGGCCAAACCCAGCCGCTTTGGGCCAGCCGCAGCGAGCCATTCCTGCGCGGCCTGCCAGCGACCATGCCGATGATCGATGGGTTCGTTTTGACCACTGCCAAGCCGGAAGCCGCGCTCGCCATGGTCGTCCCGGACAGCAAGGGCGAGCCGATGCCGCTCCTGGCCTCATGGCGCTTTGGCGCTGGTCAGGTTCTGGCGCTCACCACCGAGGCGGTCGGACCGTGGTCGGCCAATTGGCAGAGAATGGATGCCTATGCGCCATTCTGGGCCCAGGTGGTCCGCCAATTCCTGCCCGGGGTCGAGCGCGGCCATGTGGTGCTCGATCTGGTCCGTCGCGGCGATGGCATCGTCGCCGATATTGCAGTGCGCAAGGAAGATCTGGGCACGCCCGTGTTGACCGTCTCTGGTCCCGATGGACTTGCGATGCCTCTGTCCCTGAGCAGGGTCGGTGCCCTGCAGTATCGCGCCACATTCCACCCCCCGACAGCCGATAATTATCGTTTCGAAGTCATCGCTGGCACAGTGTCTGCCAGTCGCACGTTCGCGATGAACTATCCCTACCATCTTGGTCCGACCGCTCCCGATCAGCCGCTGCGGCGTCTGGCGATTGCCAGCAATGGTCAGGTGGACATCGCGGCACCCGCCCGACGAGATGTACCCGATAGCTGGACGATGGTGCCAGCTGGCCTGCTGTGGCTGGGCCTTGCCATCGCCCTGTTCATGCTGGCGCTCACCGTGCGCTACACAAGGCTCTTCGTTCCGGTGTCGAGGCCGATTGCGCCACATTCCCATCCTTCAACCCCAGCGCGCTCCGTCGAGAGCGAGCCCGTCCATATCTAGTCCAGGAAAGAGCAAGATGCCGTCATCCGCCATGACCAATGAGCAAGTTGCCGATGCAGAGATGAACCGGCTGCTCACTGCCCTGCGCGCGGCGCAAGCCGAGATCGGCAAGGTGGTCCTGGGTCAGGACCGGATCGTCGAAGACCTGCTGATCGGCCTGATCGCGGGTGGGCACGTGCTTCTGGAAGGCCCGCCGGGCGTCGGCAAGACGCTGCTGGTCCGAACCCTCGCCAGCGCCACCGGGCTCTCCTTTGCCCGCGTGCAGTTTACGCCCGATCTAATGCCGGCCGATATTACAGGCTCGATGGTGCTGGTCCCCGGAGCCGATGGTCGCAATAGCCTGGAATTTCAGCGCGGCGCCATCTTTACCCAATTGCTGCTGGCCGACGAAATCAACCGCGCCACCCCGCGCACCCAATCAGCCCTGCTCGAAGCCATGCAGGAGCGCACCGTCAGCGCGGCGGGACAGACCATGAAGCTGCCGGAGCCCTTCTTCGTGCTGGCCACGCAGAACCCTCTGGAAATGGACGGCACCTATATTCTGCCCGAGGCGCAGATCGACCGTTTCCTGCTGCAACTCGATGTGCCGCTGCCGACCCCGGAAACGCTGTCGGCCATTCTCGACAGCACCACCGGCACTGCCGAGACCGCGATCCAGCAATTTCTCGCGCCGAATGACATCATTGCCATCCAGACGCTGGTGCGCAGCGTGCCATTGGCCGATCACGTCCGGCGCGCCATTGCCAATTTCACCATCTCGACCCATCCCGAAAGCGCCAATGCCAGCGCCGAGGTCAAGCGCTATTTCCGCTTCGGGTTGAGCCCCAGAGGCGCGCAGGCGCTGGTTCTCGCCGCCAAGGCGCATGCCCTGGTCAACGGCCGTTTCAATGTCAGTTTCGATGACGTCAAGGCCATGCTCCTGGCCACGACCCGGCACCGCGTCCATCTGAATTTCGAAGGTCGCGCCGATGGCGTGTCGCTGGAGGCGGTGTTGAACAGGCTCTTCGATTCCAGCATCAAGGGGGTGCTGTGAAACCCTCTCCCATCCTGCTCGAGCAATTGTCCACGGCCCGGTTCATGATGACAAGGGCCGCGCCGTCAGTTGGCATTGGCGAACGCCGGTCTTCGACCAAGGGAGTCGGCCTCGAATTTGCCGAGCATCGTCCCTATCGGGCCGGCGACGATGTGCGCCATCTCGATCCGCGCGTCATGGCGCGTCTGGGCGAATCCTATATCCGGCAATATTTCGTCGACCGGCAATTGCCGATCTACATCCTTCTTGATGGCACGCGATCCATGCTGGCGGGTCAGCCGCAGAAATTTGCCGTGGCCGCTCAGATCGCCCAACTCGCGGCCTTTGTCGGGCTCTCGGAGGGCGATCGCGTCTGCGTCGGGGTTTCCGATGCCGCCGGTTTTCACTGGTCGCAGAAGCTGCAGGGCGGTGCGCGAGCGGAAATTCTGTTCAAATGGTTCGAGGGCATCGTTCCCGGCGAACGCGGCGATTTCGGCCTCGATGTCGAACATGCGGCACGCGATATGGGCCGGGCCGCCTATGTGGTCGTGGTCAGCGACTGGTGGGACGAGCGGATGCAAAGGGCGCTCGACCTGCTGGAGGGGCAGGGGCATGAAGTCATCGGTATCCAGGTTGCTGCGCCCGAGGAGATCGATCCTTCGGCGCTCGGCCATGGCAGCGTGCTGCTGGTGGACGATGAAACCGGTGACGAGGTGGATACGGTGATCGACGAAGCAGTCCTTGCCGAATATCGAAACAGCCTGGATGCTTTCAAGGCAGGGCTGCGCCAGCGACTGATCAGCCGCGGCGGACGTTTCTTCTCGCTGTCGTCCAATGCCGACATTTCCAGGTTCTTCCTACGCGATTTGCGCGCGGCCGGAGTATTGCTGTGAACCAGACCAGTTCCGCCATCGAGGTTACAGGGCTCACCAAGCGCTATGGCAACATGACGGCGCTCGATGCCGTCAATCTCAGCGTGCCGAACAATGTGATGTTTGCGCTACTGGGACCGAACGGGGCCGGCAAGACCACCTTGATCCATATTTTGTGCACCATCATGGCCGCGGACGAGGGCACCGCCTTTATCGGGGGCGCTGACATTCGCCGCCAGCCCGTGCAGGCCCGGCGCAATATCGGCGTGGTGTTTCAGGAACCAAGCCTCGATGACCGTCTGACGGCGTTCGAAAATCTCGATTTTCATGGCCGGGTCTACAATGTAAAGGCCGCAGAGCGCCGCCAGGGGATCGACGAACTCCTGGCGCTGGTAGAACTGGAAGACTGGCGCCACGCCGTGGTGCGCACCTTCTCTTCCGGCATGAAACGGCGGCTCGAAATCGCCCGCGCCCTGCTGCACAAGCCAAAAATCCTGTTCCTCGATGAACCCACCGTGGGTCTCGACGCGCAATCGCGCGCCGGTATCTGGAGCTATCTCGACATTCTGCGCCGGCAGCGCGACCTGACCGTCGTGGTGACCACCCATTACATCGAAGAAGTTGAGAACTGCGATCAGGTGGCGATCATCGACCACGGCAAGATCATCGCCGACGGCTCACCGCTCGATCTCAAGCGGCAATTCGGCAAGGAAACCGCCCGTATCATGCCCCGCGATGCGGCCGTTGCGGCCGAGCTGACGCAAAAATATGGCTGCCTGCAGCAGGCCAAGGATGGCAGCATCGTCGTCGATGCGGGAGCGCCGGGCTTTGCCGACGGATTTCTGGCCGAATTCGGTACCCGAATCCGCCAGGTCTCCTTCGACACGCCGAGCCTCGAAAGCGTTTTCCTGACGCTGACCGGACGGGAATTGCGCGACCGTGGCGCCGACGAGCATGAAAAGCGCAATGCCGCCGCCCGGCGAGGTCGCCGCTCATGAAGATCGCCCTCTACAGGCTGATTTTTCTCGCCGGGCTCATCGCGCTATGGTGGCTGGCTTCGACCATGGTCGAGCGCAATCTGGTCCCCTCGCCTTGGGCGACCTTGCTGGCGGCTCGGCAATTGATTGCCGAGGGTCGGCTGGCCGGTGCCTTGTTCGACAGCATTTCCATCTATCTGAGCGGCTATGCTGTCGCCATTCTCGTCGGCATCCCGATCGGGCTGATTATGGGCACCATGCGTACGCTGGGCAAGACGGTGGAGGTCTTCGTCTATGCGCTTTCGGCGACGCCGCGCGTTGCCTTCATCCCCCTGATCATCGTCTTTCTCGGCCTCGGACCGCAGGCAAAAATCCTCATCATCTTTCTCGGTGCGGTCATGCCGATCCTGATCAACACCTATGCGGGTGCGCTGAATTCGGATCAGGAGCTGATCGAAATGGCCCGCTCGGTTGGCGCAAGGCGGCGGCGGATTTTCGGCAGCATCATCCTGCCCGGCGCCGTGCCCTTCATTCTTGTCGGTCTGCGTGTCGGCGCCACGATCGGTCTGATCAACACGGTGGTGGCCGAACTGTATACGGCCGTGAAGGGATTGGGCGGATTGCTCGCCATTTACGGCAACACATTCCGCATGGCGGAGTATTTCGTCATCGTGCTGACGCTGGCTCTGATCGGCGTCGTCGTCACCGAAGCACTTAGATTTCTGGAAATTCGCCTGGGCCGCTGGCGCCGGAGCGATGCAATCGCATGACCATGAAACCCACCCAAGGAGGAACACTATGACATCGAGAATTCTCGGAGCAATTGCGGCGGCTTTGCTGCTGACGACCCTGCCGGCCCAGGCCGAGCCGTTTCGCCTGATCGTGACCGATCTCGAGACCCCCTTGGTCCCGAATTCGGTCATGGATCTGGCCGTGCAACAGGGCTATTTTGACCGCGAGGGCGTCGAGGTCGAGCTGGTCCGCGTGCAGCAGACCCCCTCGGCGCTGGCCGCGATCCAGGCTGGCGAGGGCGAGATGGCCAATATCGGTGTCGATGCCTTGCTGCTGCTGGTGGCTGGTGGCGCATCTGACCTGCGCGCCGTGGTCTCGCCCAACAAGTCGCTGCCCTTCCTGATCGCCTCCAAGGAGGAAGTCGCCACCGCCGCCGATCTGGCCGGCAGGAGCTTCGGCGTGGGGCGCCCCGGCAGTCTCGATCAGACGCTGAGCGCCCGCGTCATGGCCGCCAATGGCATCGACACCGACGGGATCGAATTCGTCGCCCTTGGTCAGCCCAATGTCCGCGCCCAGGCCCTGGTGGCCGGGCAGGTGGACGCCACCACGATCTCAATCGGCGTATGGAGCTCCATTCCCGACAAGAGCGGCCTGCATGTGCTGATCGACCAGGACGCCTATTATCGGGCCGCTCCTCAGGTGAGCAAAGTGAACATCGTCACCGAAAAGGTGCTCGAAGAGCGCCGCGACGATGTCAAGAAGGTGATTACCGCGCTGATCAAGGCCTCGCGTGACTATGCTGCGGATTCGGGTGTCTGGGTGTCAGCCATGCAGGCGGCACTTCCCAATATCGAAAAAGCCACGCTCGATGAATTGGGCACCAGCTTTGCCAAGAGCTGGAGCGTCAATGGCGGCCTCAGCAAGGATGAGCTGGATGCAACGGTCATCGAACTCTACAAGGGCGAGGACTTCGCTTCGTTGCACCCAGTGACGCTCGATGAATGGGTCGATTTCTCGATCGTCGATGAAGTTCTGGCCGACCTCGGCACCGAGGACAGCATGGATCCGGCGACGCGATGATCGTTCCAATCGCCCCAGTTCAGCGTGATCTCACCGGCGTCCAGACAATGGAGCCGTACCGGATCGTGCTGGATGGGGTCTCCAAGACTTTTGGTGCCGGCGAAAAAACCGCCGGCACCGTCGCCCTCAAGGACGTGAACCTGTCGGTAAGAGACAAGTCCTTCATTTCCCTGCTCGGTCCCTCAGGCTGCGGCAAGACGACGATCCTGCGCATCGTCAACGGCCTGATCAAGCCCGATAGCGGTAAGGTGCTGATCTCCGGCGCCGAGCCTCGGCCCGGCCCCAATATGGGCTTCGTGTTCCAGTCCTTCCGCCTGATTCCTTGGTCCACCATTCGCGGCAATATCGAATTTGCCCTGGTGGAAACGATCAAAGACAAGGCGGAGCGGCGTGAGCGCGCCGATCGCTATATCGAGCTGGTCGGTTTGCACCGCTTCGCCGATGCCTATCCGAACGAGCTGTCCGGCGGCATGCGCCAGCGCGTGGCCCTGGCGCGGGCGCTGGCGGGTGAACCTGACATCCTGCTCATGGACGAGCCCTTCGCCAGCATCGATGCGCAGACGCGCGAATTGATGCAGCTGGAATTGATGCGGCTGTGGTCGGCGCGGCAATCGGTGGCGCTTTTCGTCACCCACAGTGTCGATGAGGCCATTCTTCTGGCCGACCAGGTGGTGCTGATGGGACCGCGCCCCGGCCGCATTCTGGAAGTCATCGATGTTGGCCTCGCGCGCCCGCGTTGGGAATACGATATTCGCGCCGAGAAGCGCTTCATCGAGTTGCGTGCCTATCTCTGGGACCGGATCCGCACCCTGGTGCTGACCGATCCCGAATCCGATTTTTACGGCCGGGATTTCGGAAACGGCGGCTAGAGCGCTTTCGGGGAAAGTTGCAGATTTTCCGTCTCGAAAGCGAGATAAATCAATAACCTGGAGCATTTCACAATGGTGACATGCTCCAGACGACTTGGGAGGATATCCTTGGGCCTGCTTGGGGGAATTTACGCGATCTGGCTGCGCGAAGTGAAACGCGCCTTGCGTGACCGTGGCCAGTTGATCGGCGGCGTGAGCCGGCCGCTGATGTGGGTATTGATCATGGGCATCGGCCTCAATCCCTATTTCCGGGGCGAGGTTTTCGGCGAAGTGCGTTTCGCCGTGCCCTATACCTATATCCAGTTCATCTTCCCCGCCATTGTCGTGCTCAACATCATGTATACGTCTGTGCAATCGGCCGTGTCAGTGATTTGGGACCGCGAATTCGGTTTCCTGCGGGAAGTGCTGGTTTCGCCCCTGCCGCGCTGGGCGGCCCTGTTGGGCAAGGTGCTGGGCGGCACGACGATTGCGGTTTTCCATGGCTGCCTCGTGCTTGTGCTGGCGCCTTTCGCCGATGTGGTGATCACCTGGGATCGGTTGGCGATGGGTCTGTTGCTGATGTTCCTCCTCGCCTTCGGCCTTACCTCGTTCGGCGTGGTCATCGCCTCGCGCATCCGCAGCTTTGAAGGCTTCGGCGTCTTCTCCAATGCCATCATCCTGCCGCTCTATTTCCTGTCCAGTTCGGTGTTTCCGCTCGATCCGGCATTGACCCGCGCGCAGACGCTGGTGGTCTATCCCGAATGGCTGGTGACGCTGGTGGAGTGGAACCCGGTCACCTATGCGGTCGACGCGCTGCGCGGCACCTTCATCCGCTTCAACCAGTTCGATCCCTCGATCGGGCCCATCCTCTTGTCCGCAATGGCCGTCGGCTTCTTCCTCTGGGCCCTGATCGATTTCCGGAAGGCTTGACCATGGCGAATGCCAATAAGTCTGCCACCAGACGGCCGCGCTGGGTCGGCGACATCGGAACGCTGGCGATGATCGGCACCCTCTTCGCCGGCGTCTATCTGCTGCCGCCCGATCGCTCGTTCCGATCAATCGAGGAGACGGGCCGCATCACCGCCTGCATGCCGACATATTATCCGCCGCTGGTGACAGGCGATCCCGATGCGCCGGGCTTCGATGTCGAATTGCTGGACAAGATTGCGCAAACGCTGGGCCTGCGGCTCAACGTGCTGTCCAACGCCGCGATGGCCAAGGATTTCAATCCGCGCAGCTGGCGGGTCACCCGGGCCCAATGCCAGGTGCTGGCGGGGGGCATTGCACTGACCAATCCGGTGCTCTCCTATCTGGATTCGACCCATCCCTATCTCTCGACCGGCTGGGCCATCGTCTCCAAGGCCCCGCTTGATAGTCTCGATGGCAAGGTTATCGGCTTTTACGCCGGCCTTAGCGGGCTGGATCGGGTGGCGGTCAGCCGCGGCCTGCGCGCCATGGGCCTGAGGCCGGTCATCGTCGCCAGCGCCGCGGCAATGGAAGAGGGCATTGCGGATGGCAGCTTCGACGCGGGGCTCAGCGAGGCCCTTGTCTCCCGGCAGATCGCCGGCGCCAATGATTGGTCGGTGGCCTGGACCCCGGGAACGGAGGAGCGCTATCCGCTCGGCATCGGTTTGTGGAAGGGCGATCTGACGCTCAAGCGCAAATTCATTGCGGCGCTCGACCAATTGCAGGCCGACGGCACGATCGATGCCCTCAAGGAAAAATACGACATTGCCGACATCGAAAGTGCTGTTGGCGGCGCGGTCCTACCGGCGCTGGAATAGCGCCGGTCAGGCCCCGGTAAAAGTGCGCAGATACGGCTCGATGGCGCGGAAGATCGCACCGCGATCGAGAACAGCCAGACCAACCAGCACCAGAGCGATGATGATCGTACGTGGCTGTACCATGGCATAGAGTTTCTGCGACAGGGCTTGCAGCAGGTATCCGCCGGCAAAGGGAGGCAGGGGGATAAGGTTGATGATCGCAAAGGTGATGCTCATCTGCGCGCAGATCCGCAGCGCCAGATTGATCATATTGGAATAGGATGCCGGCAGATAGGCAATGGTCAGCCCGCGCAATTGCAGCAGGGCCATGAACAGCGCCATCGGCACGATCAGACTGACCAACACCGCGCCAGCCAGCCCCGCCCGTCCATGGCGCAGATGCGCCGGATCGATGTCCAGCGGCCGGATCCAGCCGGCCATGCTCATCACGGCCGCGACGATGCCAAGCGGGGCGGCATGAACCAGCGGGTTGAGCGACAGGCGGCCCTCAAATCGGGCCCCCCTGTCGCCGAGCGCCGTTACCATACCGACCAGAGCGACCCCGTGGACCATGCCGACCAGCAGCAAGGCGATGATCCGCAGGATAATGATCTGCAGTGGTAGTTCGAAGCTCATTGCGGCAGGCTCGTCGGACCAAGGTGAAATTCATCGATCATGTCGGCCAGCGTACCATCGGCGATCAGTTCGGCAATCGCCTCGCCGAGTGCGGAATTGAGATAGGTGTTGTTTGAACGGGTTGCTAGACCGATATCGGTTCGCCGATCAACGAAGGGTAGTGGAAGGGTATGATAGCCCGCCGCTTCCGGATCGCCGTTGGTGGCAAAATAGACGGCCGGTTCCCAGATGACAGCAGCGCCGATCTCGCCGCTATCGAGCTGCTCCAGGATGCGCTGGTTGTGATAGAGGGTCGAGCGCTTCCAGCGCTGGTCCTGCGGCAGCGTGGACAGATAGGATTGCAGGCGGTTGTCCGAAACCGACATGCTGCGCGTGCCGATCCGCTGATCCAGCGGCAAATCCGCCAATTCTGCAATAGGCTGCCTGGTGATCAGCAGATTACCGGTGGAGAGATAGGGCCGCGTCAGCAATAGCCAGTCCGGCACCGAGCTGGCCAGAACATAACCCATGATGACGTCGCACTTTTCCGCCAGCAGGATGAACAGGGCATCTTCCAGATAGGGTAGGCGATAGTCGAGCGGATTGGTGGGGATGCGTGGATTGGTCATGGCCACCAATTGCGGCTCTGCCAGGAGCACCGATCCGATCACTTCCGCCAAGGCCTGCTCGAACGGGGCCATCATCCCATCGGGATTGTAGCAAAAAGAAATGCTGTTCCCGTCCTGGCGCAGAATATCGGTGTAGAGGTCACGCGGCACCACATCGACATTGGGCTGGGCCTGCGCCGCTGTCAGCCCCAGGCCTGCGGCAAGACATATCGATCGGATGAGGTTTTTCACGCTGGATGGTCCATTCTGCTCTCGTCATAAGAAGGGCCCGGCAAAGGTTTGCTTTGCCGGGCCCTGATTTAAACCGTCAGCCCATCACCGGGCTGGCGTTGTTTACTTGGTCTCAGGCAGGGCAAAGACGTAAACCGCATTGCTACCCGACACGACGTCGGCCGTAGAGGTCGAGCCTTCAAGCAGCGAGCTGGCATAGCCAGGGCCACCAGCCGGGATGGCGACGAACTGACGTCCACCGACCTCGTAGCTGATCGGGTGACCCGTGGCGCGCGACGCCAGCGTGGTTTCCCAAACGACCTCACCGGTTTCCTGATCGATCGCCTTGAACTTGCGATCGGTGCCACCGACGAAGATTAGACCACCGGCAGTTGCGGTGACCGGAGCATAGAGCGGAGTTGCGTCGGTCCAGCTCCAAAGGGTCTTGCCGGTTTCGACATTGATGGCGTCAACACGGCCGACATTGGTCACGCCTTCCGGCAGGACATATTCAAGCTCGGTGTTGTAGACGTCCAGCCCGGTGGGCTCCTGATCGAGCACCGAAACGTTGGCACACATGTTGTTCAGCGGAACGAACATGACCTTGGTTTCGGGGTTGAAGGCGCTCGGCGGCCAGTCACGACCGCCAAGATAGGTCGGGCACATGAAGGTCGGGGTATCGACCTCGGTCGGGATAGCCGCTTCGTTGACGAGGACCAGGCCGGTCTCGTCGACGGTGTCGATCAGGTTTTCCTGAACAGTGTCACGGGCATAGATGAACTCGCCGGTTTCGGCATCGAACTGCCACATCACGCCGGTCTTGCAGGGCACGCCGGTCAGGACGCGCTTGGCACCGGTCTCGGCCGTACCAATGGCCAGCAGGCCTTCCATGTCCGAAGCCGGATTGGAATTGATGTCGGCCGGGATCATCTCATACGTGCATTCCTGATCCCAGTTGTCGCGCGGCAGCACCTGGTGACGCCAGACGATCTCACCGGTCTTCGGCTTGACGGCGAAGCGGGTGTTGGAGCCGAACATGGTGCCGCCAACGGTGTTGCGCTGGAATTCGGCAGCAGGGCCTGCACCGGTCGAGCCGTAGAACACCAGATCGGTCACCGGGTCATAGGTCATCTGACCCCAGGCACCGGTCATCCAGCGCTGATCTTCGGTCGAATCGCCCCAGGTGTCGTCGCCCTCTTCACCCGCCTTGGGGATGAAGGAATTGCGCCACAATTCTTCGCCAGTGGCGGCGTCATGGCCGGTCACGTAGCAACCAAATTCGGAGAACTGGCAGGTGGAGCCGGCAACGACCACGCCATCGGCAATGATCGGGCCGGTGGTATTGGAAATCAGGTCGGAACCGCCGCCACGATCGCTTTCCCAGGATACCTGGCCGGTCTTGGCGTCGAGGGCAACAATGAAGTTATCCCAGGTCACCATGTAGATCATGTCTTCATAAAGCGCGATGCCGCGCTTGTTCTCACCCAGCGAGTTCATGGAATCGCGGTCGGGAAGCTGGCGGCGATATTCCCAGATCAGCTGGCCGGTGCCGGCATCGATTGCCTGTACCACGTCGCCCGGAGAGGCGATGAACATCACATCACCGAATTCGATCGGTGCCGATTGCAGGTTGCCGGGCTCCAGGGCGCGGGCCCAGACCAGCGTCAGCTGATGCACGTTGTCGCGATTGACCTGGTCGAGCGGGCTATAGCGATAGTTCATGATATTGCCGCCATAGGACGGCCAATCACCGGCATCGGGATTTGCCAGGATTTCGTCGGTCACCATCGGCATGGCATTGATGTCAGCCTGAGCAAAGGCCGCCGAATTCAAGCCAAGCATCGCGACGGATGCCAGCAGCATTGAAAGTGTCGTTTTCATTCTCTTCCCTCGGTAACGAGACGTCCAGCTCATTCCAGACGTCATTCTTGTTGGGTAGGCAGTTCAATTCAGTCGCGCGGCTTCCGCACAATATAGATGTTGCTAAGCTGATCCTCATTCCAAACCAACTTGCTTTCACCCGGCTCTGCGCCATGCATTTCCATGATGTAAGCAACGATATTCACATAGTCCTGCTCGTTGCCGATCCTGCCGGCATTGCCCGGCGGCATATTGCCATGGGCAAAAAGATAGAAATCGAGCAGCGAGGTTTCTTCCCAAGCCTTGTTGAGATTGGCGCCGGTCACGCCGGGGCCGCCGGGCGTGCCGCGACCGGTCTTGCCATGGCAACCCTGGCAATATTTCGTGTAAAGCGCGCCGCCAGCGACAGCCTGCTCGGCCGTGAAGACGCCGTCCCAAATGGTCCGCTCAGACGTGTCGATTTCGTCAGAAGAAATCTGCTCGCTCGCCGCTACCTCGGGAAGTTCTCCGAGATCGGGTGGGGCGGCGACGCCGCCTGCATGCTGTGCAGAGAC
Organism: Devosia faecipullorum; assembly: GCF_015158295.1. Classification (GTDB taxonomy): domain Bacteria; phylum Pseudomonadota; class Alphaproteobacteria; order Rhizobiales; family Devosiaceae; genus Devosia; species Devosia faecipullorum. The sequence continues at coordinate 671,281 of NZ_JACDXV010000002.1, forward strand.
TGGGAGTGCAATGGCAAGGAAGCCGACAACCGACGCGATGCCAAGAACTTTTTTATTCAAATCCATAACCTCCAAAGGCAATTTCTACTGGCAGAGGCCATTGGCCCGGCCGCGTTTTGTCGCCCGTGGTGGCCAAATTAAAACCCTGCGACGCGGTGACGCAAGGCACAATTGCCGGTTTTTGAAAAAAAATCTGGGCAGGGTAATACTTTAGGATAGCCTGTGGGTCTTGACAGCCCGCTCCTGGCGGAAATTTGGTTGCCAGCTTCCTCATTGCCCGCGCCGTACGGTGGGCATGCGCCGAGGCGTTGAATCGCCTATGATTCAATAGGTTCCGGCAAGGAAAAGTCTATCGGCTCCCCGCTTCCCTATAAAATCTGCGTGGCTTTGGTGCCGGCCTGCAGCGGAGCAGAATTTTGACCGTGGCGTTCAAAGGCGACCAATGGTTTTGTCGCTCAGCGATAGCCTACCCCTGCGGACAACGAGCCCCCGGCGAGCACGATATCGTAGATACGGGCGGTATGTTCCGCTTTCACGTCCCAGGGGTAATAGGCCATGGAATAGTCATGTGCCGTCTTTGCCATGGCTGCGTGGTTGGCCGGATCTGCGAGGCATGATTCCATGGCTGTGCGGTTTGCTGCTATCAACCCGTCCAGGGGCTGCAACGGCACTTGCACGCCGCGTCCGTTGGCCGTCAGATCACGGGGGGCTCCGTAGGCGGTGACGATGCAGACCGCGCCGCAGGCCATGGCCTCGACGACGACGCCCGCGCCGAGTTCGCGGATGGAAGGAAAAACGAAAGCGTCCGACTGGCGCATCATCTCGGCCAATTCGCCCTGGCTCTTGCGCCCCTCGAATATCACCCGGTCCTCCGCCTGCGCCTCCGCCACGATCTGGCGTAGACGCGGCTCTTCGGGGCCGTCCCCAACGATATGCAGGCGGTGCGGCCGCAATGCTTCGGAGCCGACGAAAGCACGGATTGCCGCTTCGGGAACTTTGTAGGGAACCAGACGCCCGGCATAGAGGAAACGATAGGGGCCTTCGCCCGAAAACGGCGGACGCCGGCCATGCGCGTTGAAGATTGCCGGATCGAATCCAATTTCGGGAAAGGGGACGACGCGGGAGCCGACTTTTTGCGGCAAATCATCGATCGTATGGTCAAAGGCTGCCAGGATGGCGGCGGCCTTGGTGAAAGTGGATCGGGCATAGGGCATCAGCTTGTATAGATTGCGCAGACGCCGCAAGCCTTCGCGCTCCCGTGTCTGTTCCGCTGCGAAGGCGCGCGGCCAATCGAGATTGCCGTTGAGCGGGCCGATCACGAAGGGGACGGGGCTGTGCCGCGCGGCAATGCTTGGCAGCGCCGGCGACATTGGGGTGATGCGATGGATGAGATCGAACTCGCCGCGGTCGAGCTCGGCCCGGAACCTGCGCAGCGCCCGGCGCTCAAATTCAAGATAAGGCAGATAGGCCATGATCTGATGCGTCGACCAAGCCACTTCCGAGCCGCCGCGCAGGATTTCGGAAAGCCGGTGCATGCCTGCGGCGATCCACTCATTGTCAATATAAACGACCTTGCCATTCAGTTCGCCCGCAGCTTCGATGGCCGGCCGATTGCGGATCTGGGTGGCGATAGTGATGTCGGCGACGGCGGCTAGGGCGCGCGCATATTTGTAACCAACCACCGGCAGGGATGGCCATTCGGGGTTGCAGATTTCCGCCAGAACAAGCACTCGGGGTTTTGTCACAAGCGTCAGATCCTATGGTTGAGAGCCCAGAGCGTTACGGAATGTTTTGGGGTCGTGCCACGGCAATGCCATCTGAGGCAGCGTGCCTGGTCCGGCCCTTTCACTGTCGCAAAGCATGCTTTAATTGCGGGTAAAACCTTGTAGCGCGTGCGGGCGTATTTTGTTTTCCTGGTCAAGATCAGCCCGTCTACCGGTTCGTGCTGATCCTGCGAACGCGTTCAATCTTTTAATAAAGCCTCACTGTTAGGAAGGAGGCAGTGCGGCCAGCGGCCGCCATGACTTCCCGATGAATACGAGTTTGGCACGATGCAAATGGCCTTTTCGCCCAAAAAGCTTGCGGGCAATGCCCTGTGGACCGTCGCGACTTATGGGATCAGCGTCGTGGTCCGATTCATCGTCAACGTCATCCTCACCCGTCTGGTAAGACCCGAAGTCATGGGCGCCATGATGGTGATCAACACACTGAAAATCGGCACCGAACTGATCACCGATGTGGGCATTGGCCAAAATATCGTCACCAATCCGAATGGCGAGAAACGCGAATTCCGGAACACCGCCTGGACATTGCAGGTCATCCGGGCCTGCCTGCTCTTCATTATCCTGTCGGTGGCGGCCTATCCGCTGGCGCAGCTTTACGGCATCGCGCCGCCGGAGCTTCAGGTCAGCGCGCTGACCTTCCTCATGGCCGGATTGGCCTCGACCTCGCTATTCTATCTGCAAAGACGCATGCAGGTCATTCGCAGCAATCTGTTCGAATTGAGCATGGACCTCGTCGGATCGGTGATTTTGGTGGTCTTCACCTTCCTGCATCCCAATATCTGGGGAATGATCGTCGCGGTTCTGGTCTCCACGGCGCTTCGGGTCGCAGCGACCTATCTGTTGCCCGATGCGCGGAACTGGTTCGCCTTCCACGCCAGCTATGCCAGGCAGATATTTTCCTTCGGCAAATGGATATTCCTGTCCTCGCTGCTTTCCTTTCTGAGCTTCAATTTCGACAAGCTGTTTCTGGCGCAGGCATTGCCGCTGGCGATGGTCGGGGTCTATTCCATTGCCCGTGGCATCGCCGATCTGCCGACCATCGGCATCGCCCGGCTGGGGCACCAATTGGTGTTCCCCCTGATCGCCAGGCACAATGCGCAGGACAGGAGCGAGTTGAAGGCACAGCTTGCGCCGCTGCGGCGGAAGCTGCTGCTGGTCGTGGGGGTAGGAGTGGCGCTCGGGGTGTCCTTTGGCGATATCGCCATCGGCATCGTTTATGATGATCGCTACAGCGATGCCGGCTGGATCCTGTCGCTGCTGATGTTCAGCGTCTGGGTGGCTGTTCTGTGCGTGATCAACGATTATACGCTGCTCGGGCTGCGCAAGCCTGTTTACAGCATGTTCGGCAATCTGCTGAAACTCGTCTCGCTTGTTGTTGCCATGTCGCTGGCTGCTGGCACCTATGGTCTGCCCGGTCTTTTGGTGACGATCATTCTGGGTGAAGTGCTGCGCTATGTGCCGACCATAATGGGATTGTGGCGCGAAAAGCTCTCATTCGTGGCCCAGGACCTTGCGATCACTGGGGCGATGTGTGTGCTCATCGGGCTTCTGCTTTACCTGCGTCAGGCATGGGGCCTGGGCTTGCCCTTCGATGCGATATTCGCTGTCACCGCTCTCTGAGCAGGAATAGGCCGACGGATTGATATGGGGGGGCGTGGCCGGGCTAGCCGGCACGACCCGCCATAAGCCGCTTGGCCGACCGCCTTATCTTTCCCGTGGCCATGTCCAATGTCGGGATATGGGAGACCAGCTTTTCCAAGAGGCTTCCGGCGCCCATCGGGTTCCAGGGGCGGTAGCCCCGATAGGCCGTTCTATCGAGGACAGCGAAAAAGCTGCCCAGTATCTGGTCGAAATAGGCATCGCCGATCTTGGACGTGTAGCGCGCGTTCCACGGTTTTACGCTGCCGATGAGATGGATGATATTGGCCTTCCCGATTTCCGGCTTCTCGTATTGAGACAGGTTCCAGGAGATGTCGAGATAGGCGATCTTGTCATAGAGCACGATGTTGATGGCATCCTGATCCTGGGAATCCATCTGGTCGAATTTGCTGATGGAAATCTCGACCAGGGCTGTTTCGATATCGTCCTGCCGCCATCTGGCAAGATCGATGATGATGACGCCGCTATTGACGTAGTTCAGTTCATTCTCGACGCCCAGCCGCTCCCGCAGCTCCGGCCAGGCGCCGCGGGTGCGGACCGATATATCCCTGACGGCGGCGGCAATGTTGGAGCCGAGGTCGACGTTGTGGACTTCGGAGAGGTCTTTGAAGACCAGCAGGTCAGTGTCGAGATAGACGCAGCGTTCGATATGATCCGGCAATGCCGAGATGAAGTAGCGGGAATAGGCCGCCTTGCTTTTCAGATATTGCGTCGAGCGGAAGCGCTTCGTCCTGTCGCTGGATATGGTGTAAAACGTCACCGTTCCGCACTTGTCATGCTGCCAGGATTGCCGCAGCGCCCGTTCGTCGGCGGGTCTGAAGCCCGTGGCGAGGACATGAATGTTCAAAGGCTCGGAGGCGTGTTCGAGCGCTGAACGGACGGTTACGGCAAGACCCCACAATATCTTGCGGTCGCCGGCTAGTACGACATCGACAGCCATCGGTTTCTCCCGTCCGTTCTCAGCAAAACCAAACAATCATCGGGCCAGATAGGCGACGTAGGATTTCGGGATGCCCCAGAAGCGTTCGACATAGATCTCGGCCTCTGGAAACAGCCGCCGCATCTCGGCCTTGGAGACGATGTCGGTGCCCTCCACCATCTCGGTCCAGGCCGGCAAGCTGCGTTTCCAGTGGCGGATCAGGGCAGCGCGCAGCCATTTGGGATAGAACCACCAGAACGGCATGCCGTTATGCGGCTCGATCGGGAAATAGCGGGAAGGGGTCTGCACCCAATAGGATTTTCCCAGTCTGCGGACTTCGCCGGCAAATCTGGCGCGGAAGTCGGCGGGGCCGACATGCTCGATCACGCTGTTGCTGAAGACGATGTCGAAGTCATCTCGCTGCATGCCGGTCACGTTGCAGGCATCGCCCTCAACGAAGCTGATATTGTGGTGGGTGGGCAGAGACGTTACCGCGATGCCCGGCAGGTTCAGGATGGTGATGTCCAGCTTGGCGTCGATCGAGTTCCAGATGGCTACTTGCCCGCCCAGGTCGAGTATTCTTTGCCCTTCGCGGATTTTCAGAATCTCGCAAAATTTCTGCATGCGTTTGCGCCGGGTCGCTGACGAGAATGGATGCAGCAGCGAGTAGAAAAGGTGTATTCTGAAATGGCGCGCACCCATAAACGGCCTCACGGGTCGAAAAACTGAATTCTCTTTCCGATGTTCCGGGACAAAGATCAAAAGGAACGGAGATGAATTTCCCGGACTGGTTAATTTTGAAAATCATTTGAAGCGGATTTTCTCCGCTGCAAATGGGCGCGTTTTGCGTCGCGGCAACCGCATTCAATCCGGAGAACACCTGCTCTGGCCGCCCGCCCACTATCTGCTGTGCATCATGGGGTCGAGCATGCGCTTTTCGGCGCGGCCTGGGGTGCCGGCCGGCGCATTACAGCATGAAGGCGTCAAGATCCATTTCAGGCTCAGCTTCCGGCCCGGATGTGGCTTCCGCCTGCGGGAACAGTCGGTCATGGATCATACGCTCGGCCTCCATCGTGTAGGATTTGCGCAGAGTGTCGAGGATCGGCTGGGCCGAGACCAGGGTCGTGGGCAATGGCGCATCGGAGAGGCCGGCAATGGCCAAGGCCGTATCGTCCAGGATCTCGGCCAGGGCGGATTGGCCGGACAGGCCCCGCGCTGCCGCTTCGAGCAGGCCGATCACCCGAGGACCGTCTGAATTGAGGTGGGCAAGGGCGAGGCCGATTCCCTGGTCGAGCTTGGACAGGATGTCGAGAGCCAGATTGGCTTGCTGCTCCAGCTCGGAAATGCGGCCGGCGCCATTGCCGCTGGCGGCCGCGCCGAAGGCACCGGCAAGAGCAGAGGATTGGTCGAGCTGGCTCATCGCGGCCTCCGCCGCGATTACGGTTTCGCTGGTCAGTTCGCGCAATTGCATGGCGATGACGGTCAGCGATGCGCCGCGCGGTCCCAATTGGGCGCAGCGCACCGCGGCGTTGAGGCTGACGAGGCGCATATTGGCCTCGATGTCCTGAACCGCTCCGACATGCTCGAGCAGGATGCGGACCGTTTCCTGCACAGCCCTGGCCACAATTTCCAGCTTGGCGCGTTCGGTCTCGAAATCCTTGAGAATGGTGAGCGCGGCGCGCAATTGCGCGCTGAGGCTGGCAATTGCCGAGGCCTGGCCGGCCTCCTCGCCATGAAAATCCCGGGCGCGGGCCATGATGGTGCCGGCATCGCTGGCCAGGGCCTTGAGATCCCGTTCGGCCTGCTCGACCTCCTGGGAGAAGGCGGCGGCAATGTCGGTCAATTGCGTCTGCTGTAATATCGTCAGCGCGGCGATGGCGCCGGGGCGCTCGTCCTCCGCAATCATCGACCCGCCGGCTATATCGGCCAGCGCGCCGAGGCCGGTTTCGACATGCTCGATACGCTGCCGGGTGGCGTCGCCGACCTGAAGGGACATGACGGCGCTGCCGATCCGCCCGACGATCTGGCGCGACACGCGGCCGGTTTCGGCGCTGCCCTCGAGGGCCTTGGCGCGCTGGCGGTCCAGTGCCTCGATGGTCTGGGTGAGGCTTTGGGCAAGGCGTGACAATGTATCGGCATGGGTCGATTCAAATCGGGCGCGCTGGGCGGCGGCGCGGTCCACTTCGGCGGTCAATTGCCGGTAAACCTGCGCGAATTCCTGGATGGTCCGGTTGGCCGAGTCCGAAAGGCTGGCAATATCGGTGGTGAAGACGTCGAAATCCTCGCCGTCCCCGACAATTCCGGCGGCGGTGACGCGGGCATTGACCGAGACGATGCCCATCATCTTGACCGCGCGGCGGAGACTGGAAATCGGCGTATTGGCCGCCGCCACGACATCCACCAGCCGCGAAAGGTCGGCTTTTTCCTGGCCGACAATGCCCGAGAGCGCTTCGGCGCGTTCGGCGACGGCTCCGAGATGCGCCATGGCGTCGGCCACGGCCTGGCCTTGCAGGGCTTCGGGCAGGGCCTCGAAGAGCCTGCTCAGGGTATTGAGCAGGCTCGCGCCTTCGGTGAGGCGGGCGCCGACGGCGACGAAGGCATTTTCGATCTGCTCCCGGGGGGCGGCCAGATCCTTGGCCAGGGCCCTGACCTGCTGTGGAGCGATGGACTTGGTCATGATCTTGCTCCTGCGGCGGACCTGGCCTCTTGGCCGAAGGCGATGATTTCGCTCGCCATTCTCCCCAGCGGCTGGACGCGGACTGCGGCGCCGCGCTGAATGGCTTCCTTGGGCATGCCGAAGACAACGCTACTCGCTTCGTCCTGGGCAATGGTGAGGCTGCCCATCTGGCGCATTTCCAGCATGCCGCGCGCCCCGTCATCGCCCATGCCGGTGAGCAACATGCCCATGGCGTTGTTTCCCGCTGTCTGTGCGGTCGAGCGGAACAGCACGTCCACCGAGGGGCGGTGGCGTGAGACATGGGGGCCGTCGGCGATCCTGACGCTGTAGCGTGGCCCGTTGCGGACCAGCAGCATGTGCAGGTTTCCCGGGGCAATCAGGGCCTGGCCGGCCTGAACCAGGTCGCCGTCCTCGGCCTCCTTGACGTGGATGGCGCAGGTGGTGTCGAGGCGGCGGGCGAAGGCGGAGGTGAATTTCTCGGGCATGTGCTGGACGATGAGAATGGCCGGGCTTACTGCCGGCAGCGCTTCGAGAACTTCCCGCAGCGCCTCGGTGCCACCGGTCGAGGCGCCTATGGCGACGAGCGGTTCCGTGACCGGCAGGCGGGCGATGACGCTGGCGCGCCGCGTATCGGACAGGGGCGGCAGGATGGCGTCGGCAGTCAGTTTGGTCTCGACCTTGATATCGGCCGGCGCGCGATGGGGCAGGGCGGATTTCTGCGCCCCGCCCATCCTGGCCTGGGCGGCGGCCTTGGCGGCGTCGCAGATGCGCATGCGCGATTCCTGCAGGAATAAAGCGGTGTCGACGCGCGGCTTGGCCACAACATCGACGGCGCCGGCCTCCAGCGCCTGCATCAGCGTTTCCGAGCCGGCCTGGGCGAGGCTTGAACAGATGACCACGGGAATGGGCCGCTGCGACATGATTTTGCGCAGAAAGGTCAGCCCGTCCATGCGCGGCAATTCGATGTCGAGGAAAATGACGTCCGGCACCTGCTGGCGAATGCGCTCGACCGCGACATAGGGATCGGAGGCGGTGGCCATGACTTCCAGATCGGGGTCGGCGGAGATGATGTCGCTGAGCGTCGTGCGCACCGACGCGCTGTCATCGACGATCAGAACCTGAATTTTTTCGCTGGACGCACGCATGGACGCACTCAGACCTTCTGGAATACCGCTGGCGCGACCTGGCGCATGGCGATTGAGGTGCCAACCATAGACTCAGAATGTCCAAGCAAGAGGTAACCGCCGGGACGCAAATGCTCGATCAGGCGTGAAATCACCGCCGACTGGTCGGGCTTGTCGAAATAGATGAGAACATTGCGCAGGAAAATCATATCGACGTCGCGATCGATGGCGTAATTTTTCGACATGAGGTTGAGGCGCTGGAACTGCACCAGCCGGCGCAGTTCGGGCACGATGCGCACTTCGGGCCGGATGCCGGGGCGGCGCGCGAACATCAGATAGCGCGACTGCATGCCCTGGGGCACGGGGGTGACCATCTCGGCCGGATAGACGGCGCGGCGACCCTGTTCGAGAACATCGGTGGAAATGTCGGTGCCCAGAACGGAAAAGCCGAAATTGTGCTGCTGAGCCACCATGTCGGCCAGCACCATGGCGATGGTATAGGCTTCCGCGCCGGTGGAACTGGCGGCGCTCCAGACCTTGAGCAGGGGATTGCGCTCCTTGGCGCGCCGGGCCAGCAGATCAGGCACGAGCAGCTTCTGCATCAGCTCGAAATGCTCGGCCTCGCGAAAGAAATCGGTCTTGTTGGTGGTGACGGCATTGATGAGAAAGGGCAGCTCGCCCTCCAGCCCGTCCTGGCGGAACAGATAATCGCCATAGGCATGCAGGCTGGCCAGGTTGAGCATGCGGATGCGTTTGCGCAGCCGGCCTTCGACCATCAGGCGCTTGGCGGGGGGCAGGCGAATGCCGACATGGTCGCCGATCAGGGTGGCGATGCGCTGAAAATCGCCGGCGCTCAGGTGATCGTCGTCCTGGGCGAAAGCGGGCATGGCACGGGCTGGACTGGTCAAGGCGAACTCCGGTACGCGAATACAGCCCCGCCGCCCTTGGGCGGCGAGGACGATCGAGGTCAGGCGGCCTGGCTGGCGAAAGTGGTGGCGTCGCCGAGCAGGCGGTCCAGGTCGAGCACGGTGACGAATTGCCCGTTGCGCCGACCAATGCCGCGAATGCAATGACCGCTCCAGCCAGCATGGGCCACGGGCGGCGGATCGAGGCTGTCGCTATCGAGAACGGTGACCTCGAATACCCGGTCGGCCCGCAGGCCCAGGATGGCCTCGCCCGCCTCCCCCGAAATCGAGAGCACCACGATACGTGTGTTCTCAGTGTCGGCGGCTCCGCCCATGCCAAGGGTGAGGCGCAGGTCGAGCACCGGCACGCCCTGGCCCCGCACATCGATCATGCCGAGCAGATGGGCAGGCGCCTGGGGCAGGCGGGCAATGGGCCGCATGTCCAGGATTTCCTGGACGCGGCTGACCGGGGCGGCGAGCAATTCCTCGCCAACGCCCAGAGTGACATATTGTGATCGTTCGGCCATGAGATCTTTCCCGACAGACGCCGATAAAAGGCTGGAACCGGCCGCCCGCAGGCGGCCGGGATGGCGCTAGTGCCGATCAGGCGGCCCCGCGGCGGGTGAATTCGCCGTCGAGATCGTCATGGTCGCCGCCGCCCAGGTCGAGATCGAAGCCGCCGCCCTGATTTGCCTTGGCCTTGCGCGGCTTCATATGTGGAGCCTGGGCCAGAATGGCCTGCTTGAGTTCGGCATTCCTGGCAGGGGCGTGCGCGGCCAGCGGAGCCGCACCGGCATCGATGCGGAAATAGCTGATCGCCGATTGCAGCTGCTCGGCCTGGCTGGCCAGTTCCTCGGAGGTTGCCGACATTTCTTCGGCGGCCGAGGTGTTCTGCTGGGTCACCTTGTCGAGTTGCTGGATAGCGGTGTTGATCTGCGCCGCGCCGGCATTCTGTTCACGGCTGCCGGCAGAGATTTCCTCCACCAGTTCGGCGGTGCGCTGGATGTCGGGCACGAGCTTGCCGAGCATTTCACCTGCCGATTGTGCGGCCTTGACCGTGGTGCCGGAGAGCGTCGAGATTTCGGCGGCGGCAGCCTGGCTGCGTTCGGCGAGTTTGCGCACTTCCGAAGCCACGACCGCAAAACCCCGTCCGTGTTCGCCGGCACGGGCCGCTTCCACCGCCGCGTTGAGGGCGAGCAGGTCGGTCTGGCGCGCGATTTCCTGCACGACCATGATCTTTTCAGCAATGGTCTGCATCGCGGTGACGGCATTTTCGACGGCCACGCCCGAGCTGATGGCATCGGCTGCCGACTGGCGGGCGATGGTTTCGGTCTGGGAGGCGTTGTCGGCCGACTGCTTGATGGTGGCGGCCATTTCTTCCATCGAGGCGGACGCCTCCTCGGTCGAAGCAGCCTGCTCGGTGGCACCCTCGCTCAATTGCTCAGCTGTGGCAGACATTTCCTGGGAGCCGGCGGCAACATTGCGGGCGGCGGCGGTGACTTCGGCTACCACTTCCCGCAGCTTTTGCGTCATGGCATTCAGTGTCCTGATCAGGTCACCTACTTCGTCGTCGGTCTTGCTTTCTGCGCTGGCGCTCAGATTGCCGGCGGCAACCTGTTCGGCCAGACGAACGGCACTGGTCAGAGCGCGGGAGATGGAGATGATGATCATGGTCGCGGCTATGGCGGCGACCAGCACAATGCCGACAAGCAATGCAATCAGCACAATGCGCGAGGTTTCATAGAGCGAAGAGGATTCGGCAACGGCGATCTGCGCGATCTCGCTGTTGCGCGCGATGATGTCGGCCAGCAGCGACGAGGCCTCAACCCGCAATGGGACAAGCTGTTGATTGATGAGCTGGCTCGCCGCGTGGTTGGAGCGGCGCATGCTGATCTCATTGCCCTTGTTCATGGCATCGACCATGACGCGGAAGTCGGCCTTGGCCGTCTCTGCCATTTGCACTTCCGAACCGGTCATGTTGCGGGTCAGCGCATCTACCTGTCCCGTCATGCGCCCGATGACACCTTGGAAGTCATTGTACCATTCGGCCTGCTTTTCCGGGTTGGAAGAAGCCAAAAGAATGTTGCGATGCTGGCGGAAAACGTCGGCCACATCAAGGAACAGGGTCGAAACCGTGTCATAGGCATTGATGGCGCTGGTGTCGCCGAGCTGCATCCTCTGGCGCGTGGCATCACGCAGGGCCGACAAGGAATTTTCGATAGCGGTGATCGAAGCGCTGCCTTCCGAAGTGGTTATTTCAAAAGCGCGGGTGTCACTGTTGAGAAGGGCCGCATCCTTGATCTGCAGCGCGGTGACCCAATAGCTATCCAGAATGGCGATCAACTTGTCCATTTTCTGGTTGAGTTCGGCTTCAGGCAATGTTCCAGCCAGGTTTTCTGCGCCGTCCCGCAGGGCGGCAAAATTTGTGGCGGATTGATCGACGAATTGCTGGATTTCGGCATCGTCTTTGCTCATGGCCAGGGTGCGCATGTCGAGTGCAAGGGTCACCAGGTCCGCGTCTAGCGTGCTGAGCGCGAAGGCCTGGGTGATGGGGCCATTGACCGTATTGTTCATCGAATCGTTCAAGGTGCCCAGGCCTTGAATGCCAAGGAACATGCCGACGCCGGTCAGCGCCACGACGGTGGTGAAGACCGCCGCCAATTTTGTCTTGATAGTCAGTCTCACGATGCTGGCCTTTCTTCTGATGCTGCCGGGGACGGTGTTCTTCCGCCCGAAGTTTCGAAAATGCGTTCCATGTCGGGAATGATGATGAAGCCGCCATTGCGCTTGCCGATGCCCTTGACGAATTCTGGGCGCCAGCGCATGCCGACCCTGGGGGCCTCCTCGATGGAGGCAGCTTCGATTTCGGTGACGTCGTGCACCTTGTCGGCGAGGATGCCAGCAATGGTGGGCTCGCCGTCGATATCGACTTCCATGACCACGATGCGGGTGTCCTGATCCGGCTCGGGCCTGTCCATGCCGAACATGACGCGCAGGTCGGTCAGCGGCACGACACGGCCGCGCACATTGATCAGGCCATTGGCAAAGGATGCTGCATTGGGCACTTCGGTGATGGGCACCAGATCGAGGATTTCGCGCACGCGGCTGGCTTCGACCGCGAACAATTCGTCTTCCAGCCTGATGGTCAACGCGTTCATGGCTGCGACGGAGCTGGTCATGCCGCTCTCCCTGTCTGGTTGCGTTCGACATAGGCCTGTCCGGCCGACACCAGATGCGCCGTGTCCAGGATCAGCGCCACGGTGCCGTCGCCCAGGATCGTGGCGCCGGAGAAGGATTTGATGGCCGAATGCAGCTTGGAGAGCTGCTTGATGACGGTCTGGTTGTTGCCGATGATCTGGTCGACGACCAGACCGACCCTGCCTTCGCCGGACGAGACGATGACCACTTTCTGGTGCAATTCGGCCGGGCCTGCGGTTCCGAACACTTCGCGCAGGCGCAGATAGGGCACGAGGCTGCCTCTGATATCGAGGAAATTGCGCCCTCTTGCATGGGCCTCGATGCCGTCGGGCAGTTCGACGCATTCCTCGACGGCCGTCAGCGGAATGGTGTAGCGGCCGTTGCCGACCCGCACGAGCATGCCATCGATGATGGCCAGGGTCAGCGGCAGGCGCAGCGTCATGGTCGTGCCCTTGCCCGGGGCCGTCGTGACTTCGATTGTGCCGCGCAGTCCGTCAATGGTGCGCTTGACCACATCCATGCCGACGCCGCGCCCCGACAGGGCGGTGATTTCTTTGGCGGTGGAGAAGCCCGGCGCGAAGATCAGCTGATGCAGCTCGGGGTCGGTCAGCTTGGTGTCGGCACTGATAAGGCCGTTTTCCTCGGCCTTGGCGCGGATGCGCGCCGCGTCGAGCCCGCCCCCGTCATCGGCGATGGAAATGGCGACTTCGGCGCCGGAATAGACCGCCGACAGGCGCACGACGCCCTTGGCCGGCTTGCCGGCGGCGATGCGCTTTTCAGCGCTCTCCAGTCCATGATCCACCGAATTGCGGATCAGATGCACCAGCGGATCGGCGAGGCGCTCGATCATGGTCTTGTCGAGCTCGGTGTCTTCGCCCGCAGTGACGAAGTCGATGGGCTTGCCCAGTTCGCTCGACAAGTCGTGGATCAGGCGGCGGAACCGGCCGAACAGGCTACCGATTGGCACCATGCGGATACCCATCGTGGTATCGCGCAATCCCGATGACAGGCGCTCGAGTTCTTCAGCGATGGTCTTGAGGCCGGAATCGGAGCTTTGGGCGGCGATCTGGCTGAGACGGGCCTGGGCGATGACCAATTCACCTACGCGGTCCATCAATTCATCGAGACGTTCGGCTGGCACCCGGAGCGAGGTGGCGGCCGCGCCTTCGGGTTTTTCAACGGCACGGGCGCGGGATGGCGCGGCATGCTCGATGCTGGCACCTGGCATGTCGTCGGCGGCCTGATTGCTCGGGGCGGCAACGGCTTCGGGTTCGGCTGGCATCGTGTCCGGCACGGCTTCGACTTCGGCATCGAGCGGAACCAGCGTCAGCTCCATGCTGTCGCGCAGGAAGAGGAACACATCGTCGATGGCGCCGGTCGGATCTTCCGCAACAATATCGACCTGCCAGCCGATATGCGGCGTTTCAGGATCGAGGACGTCGAGGCTTGGAACGCGACCGGTGAGTGCGGTGATGCTGAGCGGCCCGATCTGGGCCAGTTCCTCGAGCAATAATAGTGGATTGGTGCCATAGAGCAGCGCATCGCCGGGCAGATAGAAAACCAGGCGCCAGGTTTTTGGGGTGTCCGCACCTTTGGCCGCTGGCGCAGCAGAGGCGGGCGTGGCTGCGGGGGGCGCGGCAATAGCGGCAGCGCCGCCCTCCACGATCAGCCGTAGCTGCGCCAGGATTGCATCGCCGCCATCGATCCTGGTTTCGGGTTCCACGATCAGGCGATGGATATGGTCCTTGGCGTCGAGCGCCACCTGGATCAGCGCGGCATTGGCCTGACTCTGGCCCTTGCGGACCCGGTCAAATGCGGTCTCGAAGTCATGCACAAATTCGGCGACGGCGGTGAAGCCGAACATGGCGCCGGACCCTTTTATCGTGTGCAGGGCCCGAAAGGTCGAGTTGATGAGATCGCTGTTGGAAGGATCCTGTTCCAGATCGAGCAGACCGGCTTCAAGCTGGTCGAGCAGCTCGCGCGCCTCCTGGCGGAAGGTCTCAGTGGGATCGGAAATGTTCATGCTCCCACCACCTTCTTGATGATGGCCAGCAATTGATCCTGCTTGAACGGCTTGACGATCCAGCCGGTGGCGCCTGCCTCCTTGGCCTGGCGCTTGAGTTCTTCGTCCGATTCAGTGGTCAGCAGGATGATCGGGATGCCCTTGCTTGAAGGGTGCTGGCGATATTTCCTGATGAATTCGATGCCGTTGAGAACCGGCATGTTGAGGTCGGTGAGGATGGCGTGAACGGTATTGGAAGTGGCCTTGTCATAGCCTTCGGCGCCGTTGACGGCTTCGATCACGTCCAGCCCGGCCGACATCAGCGTCATCGACACCATCTGCCGGATGGAGGCAGAATCGTCGATGGTGAGAATGGTCTTGCTCATGCCTGTGCGTCCTTAGGGCTGGTCGGAAGAGGGAGCCCAGAACGTGGCATGTATCTGGGATGCGGACAGCAAACCGACGTCGCGCAGCACATCGCGCAAAGGTTCGCCGACGGGGGAAAGCAGGGTCAGGGTCTTGCCCTTCGCCTCGGCGGAGATCCGGGCGGCGAGCAGGGTTTGCACCGTGGTGATGTCAGCAGCAGCAAGCGCCCTGGTCTCGATGCCGATGGCATTGTGACTGTCGAGAGCCTGCTTGAGGCCGTTTGCGACTTCTGCCGCATTCCGGATACCGGCATCGACCGGCAATATGTGCGTGTGGGCTCGTTTGCCGGTCATGGGCATGACCGGATTGGGTGGAATCCGATGGACGACATTCTGTCTCGCTATCGTGGATCTATGCTGGGAAGTGCCAGTCGATATGGAATTTCGGGCGACGCAAACCCGTATGTTAGGTTACGGTAATTTCCTCACCGTATTCCCATCCGGCTTAGTACTATAATTGCACCGATAATTTAACCGATGGTTACCCATTTCCAAGTTTCATAAAAATTGATCAGCAAGTATTGTTGATTAATATTGAAATAATTACTGTAAATTCTTCGTTTTCCTGGAATCAAGTTAGAATCGACTTTGCCGCCTTGAGAGTCGATTCGGCGCGACCCTGAATCGAGCGACAAGAAAGCACTCCGTAATCATTTTGATTCAGTGCCTCGATGCCCGATGCAACCGGCCGTCTTTGCCCGCGGAAAAGATCGGCGGGTCACAGGCAGGTCATCTGCATCTGGCCGCAATTGGAAGGTCTTGCACTGCAATCGATTCTGAAAAGCGGAGCCCCGCCCGGCGCGGCTCGGCATGGGCACCGGTCGTGCGTGGCGTTGCAGATGGGCAGGAAGGTGAAGAAGGGGGGCGGGCTAGAAGCCGATGGCGCCGCTGCCGGTCTCACCCTGCATGATGGCGCAGATTTCCGGCCATTTGGCACTGAAGGCGGCGACGCAGGTGGGGTCGAAATGAGTGCCGCTGCACGCAACGATTTCGGCATAGGCCTTGTCGATTGGCCAGGCGTCCTTGTATGGGCGCTTCGAGCAGAGGGCATCGAAGACATCGGCAATGGCGACGATGCGCGCCTCGACGGGAATGTCGGTTCCCGACAGGCGGTCCGGATAGCCGCTGCCGTCCCATTTCTCGTGGTGGCTCTGGGCGATGAGTTCGGCCGTGCGGACGAGGTCCGACGAACCCCGTTCGAGAATGCGCGCGCCGATGCTCACATGCTCGCGCATGATGGCCATTTCCTCGGGCGTCAATTTGCCGGGCTTGGACAGGATGGCATCGGCGATACCGATCTTGCCGATGTCATGCAGGGGCGCCGCCAGATAGACCATGCGGCAGCGCTCTGGCGTGAGGCCGATGCCTTCGGCGATGAGCTGGCAGATCTGAGCGACGCGCGACACGTGTTCGCCGGTATCGCCGTCGCGATATTCGATAGCGCGGGCGAGGCGGTAGATGATTTCCTCCTCGCGGGCGAGCAGGTGGGCGGTGGCGCGCTCGACTTCGCGGGTCAGCCATTGCGCACGGTCGTCGAGTTCCACCTGCGCCTGGCGCAGGGCGAGAAGATTGGCGACGCGCGCCTGCAATTCAATGGGGTCGAAGGGCTTGTGCAGGAAATCGGTGGCGCCGGCCTTGATGGCGTCGATGCGCACGCTCTTGTCGAGATCGGAGGTGACCATGATCACCGGCACGGTACGATAGGCAGGGCGGGCGCGCAGGGCGGCGGTAAAGGCCACGCCGTCCATTTCGGGCATGATGTGATCGACGACGATCAGGTCGAACTGGCTGCCGGCGCACTTTTCCAGCGCTTCGATCGGGCTCAGGCAAAGCTCGGGCTCGTCAACCAATGGCGATTGCTGGACGATCGAACCGATCAAGGCCAGACTGGATCGGCTATCATCGACAATCAGGATACGCATGCTAGAGAATCCCCGTATCCCCGCTGGCGGTGAAGATAGGCAGGAAGGTCTTAGGCGAAACTTAACGCCTCTATGGTTCCGGACGCCGTATTTGTGCTGCTGCGCAGAGAATCTGAAGGGTGAAATCCGGGCATGATGGCGCCAAGGGTCGGAATTGTTGGGGGCGGGCCGGCGGGCCTGATAGCGGCCGAAGCGGCAGCCATGGCCGGTGCGCAGGTGGCCCTGTTCGATGCCATGCCCAGTGTCGGGCGCAAATTGCTGATGGCGGGCAAGTCCGGGCTGAATCTTACCCATTCGGAAGAACACGAAGCGCTGCTGGGCCGCTATGGCGCGGCGCGGCCTCGGCTCAAGGCGGCGCTCGATGCCTTTGACGGCGCGGCCTTGCGTCAATGGTGCGCCGAACTTGGCGTCGAGACATTCGTGGGCTCCTCGGGACGGGTCTTTCCCAAGGTCATGAAGGCGTCGCCGCTGCTGCGGGCCTGGATCAGCCGGCTGAACGATCTCGGCGTCACGTTTCGCACCCGGCATCGCTGGGTCGGCTTTGACGGCGCGGCCTTGCTGTTCGACACGGCGCAAGGCCGGGTGACCGAGCGCTTCGATGCGGTTGTGCTGGCGCTCGGCGGAGCGAGCTGGCCGCGTCTGGGTTCGGATGGCGCATGGGCGAGCCTGCTGGCGCCAAGGGGCATCGCCATTGCGCCGATGCGGCCGGCCAATTGCGGCTTCGAGGTGGCTTGGAGCCCACTCTTTGTCGAGCGATTTTCGGGTGCGCCGGTCAAGGCCGTGACCGCCACGAGCGCCGTGGGGACGTTGCCGGGCGAGTTCGTCGTCACGCGATGGGGCATCGAGGGCAGTCTGGTCTATGCCCATTCGGCGGCGCTGCGCGACGACCTCGAGCGGGATGGCACGGCTATGTTGCAACTGGATCTGGCGCCGGGACGCAGCATCGAGCGGCTGGCGCGCGATCTGGACCGCCAGCCCGTCAAGACCAGTTTTTCCAACCGGCTGCGCAAGGGCGCGGGGCTCGACGGGGTGAAGCTGGGTCTGGTGCGGGAGGTGGCCGCCGATGCCGCCGCGCTCGCTGCGGACGATCTGGCGCGGCATATCAAGGCGCTGGCCTTGCCGCTGCGCCGGACCCGGCCGATTGCGGAAGCGATTTCGACGGCTGGCGGGCTCGCTTTGGACGCGGTGGACGAGAATTTCATGCTCAAGGCGGCGCCGGGTCTGTTCGTTGCCGGAGAAATGCTCGACTGGGAGGCGCCGACTGGCGGCTATCTGCTGACGGCCTGCTTCGCCACCGGCAGGGTGGCGGGATTGGCCGCGGCGCGCTTTGCCGCCAATTAGCGATCAGCCCGCCTGGCTGTGACAGGCGGCCCCGCCCTTGCCGGTCCAGTCGATCTCGATAGTGGCGTGATTGACGCCATGCCCGTGTTCGAGCTTGTCGCGCACCATGGCCGTCACTGCAGCCGGGTCGGCATCGGGCTTGAGCTGGATTTCCAGCGTCGCCATGGTCTGCCCGGATGACAGCGACCAGACATGGAGGTGCCCGATGGCGGAGAGACCTTTGATCTCGGCGGGCAATTCGCGTTGCAGCCGCTCGATGTCGAAGCCGTCCGGCGCGCCTTCCATCAGGATGTTGAAGGTGCGCATCAGCAGGGCCCAGGCGCTACGCAGGATGAGCAGGCTGACAAAGACCGACAGGATCGGGTCGATGGGCATCCAGCCGGTGAGCCAGATGACGAGCGCGGCAATGATTGCGGCCACCGAGCCCAAGAGATCGCCCAGCACATGCAGCAGTGCGCCCTTGATGTTCACATGGTCCGCATCGGCTGTGGACAGGATGCGGAAGACCAGAAGATTGATCAGCAGGCCCAGCACGGCCACGATCATCATCGGTCCGGCCAGCACTTCCTGGGGCTCGAGGAAGCGTT
The DNA here is from genome assembly GCF_015158295.1 of Devosia faecipullorum. Classification (GTDB taxonomy): domain Bacteria; phylum Pseudomonadota; class Alphaproteobacteria; order Rhizobiales; family Devosiaceae; genus Devosia; species Devosia faecipullorum. The sequence continues at coordinate 689,824 of NZ_JACDXV010000002.1, forward strand.
GCACCGCTTCATAGGCGATCCAGCCGACCAGGGCGAACAGGGTCACGGCGTTGACCAGTCCGGCCAGCACTTCGAGCCGGGAATAGCCGAAGGAGCGGCGGGCATCGGCGGGGCGGCGACCGAGCCGGAACCCCAGCCAGGCGAGGAACAGCGCCACCGTGTCGGTGAGCATGTGGCCGGCATCGGCGATCAGCGCCAGCGAGCCCGAGAGCACGCCGCCGACGATTTCGGCCACCATGAACGTGCCGGTCAGCAAGAGGCCGATCAGGACGGCGCGCTCATTGCCGGCGCTGACCTTGGGCGCGTGGCTGTGGCCGGCATGGCCATGACCGGCGTGATCATGGTCCGCATGATCATGGTGCTCGTGGTGGTGACTGGACATGCCGACAACCTCTATCGAATGAACATATGAATATTAATTCATATAAAAATGTCAAGCCGACCGGAATTGCTTGCGCTGCCGGGCTTTCCGGGCGCTGAAATTTTCAGGGATCGTCGTCCTCGTGGGGCTCATGCTCCTCCATGGCATGGGCCACCATGTCGGCCAGCATATTGGCGATGTGGTCGTCGGCCGCCTGATAGAAGACCTGCTTGTTGCGTCTTGTGCCGCGCACCAGGCGCGCGGCGCGCAAGAGGCGCAGGTGATGGCTGACCAGCGATTGGCTCGCGCCCGTGGCCTTGGCGATGTCGCCCACCGCAATGGGGCCGTCGAGGCAGGTGAGCACGATCTTGAGGCGTGTGGGATCGCCGAGAAGTCGATAGGTCTCGGCGATGACGGAGAGGTGATTTTCGTCAGGCAGGGGCACGAGCGGCCTTCAATTGGTTGCGCTCATCAGGGTAGCGCAATTCTTGCGTCGTCGGAATGGCTCAGCGATAGCCGGCGGCCTGCAGCTCGAAAAATTCGGCATAGCGCCCGCCCAGCGCCACCAGTTCTTCGTGACTGCCTGCTTCGAGAATGGCGCCATTGTCGAGCACCAGGATGCGGTCGGCCATGCGTACGGTGGAGAAGCGATGCGAGATGATCACCGCCGTCTTGCCCTGCGCCAGGCCCTTGAATCGCGCAAAGACCTCAGCCTCGGCCTTGGCGTCGAGCGCAGCGGTGGGCTCGTCCAGAATGATCAGTTCGGCATCACGCATATAGGCGCGCGCAATGGCGACCTTTTGCCATTCGCCGCCGGAAAGATCGCGTCCCTGCTTGAACAGGCGACCCAATTGCTGGTCATAGCCCTTGGGCAATTTGGCGATGACGGCGTCGGCCAGGCTCTGTTCGGCCGCCTGGTCGATACGGGCCTGATCCTCGCGCGCCTCGATGCGACCGACCCCGATATTGTCGCGGGCGGTGAAGCTGTAGCGGATGAAATCCTGGAAAATGACGCCGAGATGGGCGTGAATGTCGCCCGGCGACAGCTCGCGCAGATCGATGCCGTCAATGGTGATGCGGCCTTCGCTGGGGTCGTAGAGCCGGGTCAGCAGCTTGACGATGGTGGTCTTGCCGGCACCGTTTTCGCCCACCAGAGCCAGCGTTTCGCCGGCGGGCAGGGTGAAGGAGAGATTGCGCACAACCCAATGATCGGTTTCCGGATAGCGGAAGCCGACGCCCTCGAAGGCGATGCCCCGCCGGATCGGTACCGGAAAAGGCTTGGGATCAGCGGGGGCGAGAATGGTCGGCTCGATCTCGAAGAAGGAGAACAGATCATCCAGATACATGGACTGGCCGGCGATCTGGGTGAAGCCGAGGAGGATTTTCTGGAACAGGCCGTTGAGGCGCAGGAAGGAGCCGGAGAGGAAAGCCAGATCACCCAGAGTGAATTCGCCGGCAATGGTGCGCCAGACGATATAGGCATAGGCGGCGTAATAGGCGAGGCTGGCAATGCAGGCAAAGACCGCGCCCCAGCTCGCCCGCAGCATGGCGACGCGGCGGTTCTCGATGAAGATGTCGTGGGCGAGCCGGCGGAAGCGGGTGATGAGATAATCGCCGAGGCCGAAAAGCTTGACCTCCTTGGCGGTTTCGGCGCTGGCCCCGATATGGCGCAGATATTCGATCTCGCGCCGCTCGGGCGTGCGCCAGCGGCTCAGCATATAGGCCAGGGTGTTGAAGCGGGTCTCGCCCCAGATGGCGGGGATGAAGCTCAGCGGCAGCAGCAGGATCAGCCAGGGCGCATAAAGGAACAGGCCCGCCGCCAGGGTGATGACGGTGAGGATGTCCTGCGCCTGGCCGAAGATCTGGCTTAGCAGCGCATTGCGCCCGGCCGCCTGACGCCGCGCCCGTTCCAGCCGGTCCTGATATTCGGCGCTTTCGAAATGCATGAGATCGAGCCGAGCGGCATGGGCCATGAGTTCGATGCTGACCTGGTTGGAATGCAGCTCGGAGAGCGTCGCATCGACCAGTCCGGTGGCCCGGGCCACGATGTCATTGGCCAGAACCAGCGCGAATTCGAACAGCAGCAGCAACAGGACCGGTTCGAGCAGGCCCGAATTCCACCAGTCCATGATGCCGGGGCCGGGCGCGGCGGTGCCGGAAAGGCGCACGACCTCATCGACGATCAGCTTGCCGACATAGAGAACGGCGACCGGCTGGAGCGCCGCAACGAGGCGCAGCACCAGGCTGGCCAGGGTCAGCCAGCGGCTGGTGCGCCAGATCTGGGCGATGAGCCGGCCCAGATGGGCGAGGTTTTCGAGGCGCTGTCTGAAGCTGGGATTGTCGTCGGGAAGGGGGGGCGGACGGCGCCCGGGAAGATCGGTCATGGCGTCAATGTAATGCGCGGGCAGCGCGGGGAAAATAGGGCCTATTTCAGATTGCGCAAAAAGCCCGCCAGATCGCCGGTGATGTGGTGCACATGCGGGCCGGTAGTGCGGCCCAGTTCCCAGGCATCGACCTGTTCATGCACGAAATCGTCGCCGGGCACGACCTGTACCGTGGCCATGCCCACTTCGTGGGGGACGATCAGGTTTTTTTCCAGATCGTCGAACATGATGGCGCGGGTCGGATCGATGCCATGGCGCTCAAAAAAGCCGTCATAGGCTTCCCGGTGCGGCTTGGGGACGTAATTCATGCCGCGAATGTCGTGCACCTGTTCGAACAGGTCAGCGCCGCCCAGCCGCGACAGCACTGAATGGGCGTGGCCGGTGTCGCCATTGGTGAGAATGAACTTGCGGCCCGGCAGGGCGCGGATAGCCTCGACCAGATCGGGATGGGGATCGACCGGGGAATAATCGATGGCATGGACGCTGTTGAGAAAATCATCGGGGTCGATGGCATGCCGCTGCATCAACCCGTTCAGCGTGGTGCCAAAATCCCGGTAATAGTCCTTTTGCAGCGATCGCGCGGCGGCGAAGTCGAGCGCGGTCACTGCCATCACATATTGGGTGATGCGAATGTCGATCTGCGCGAACAGATTGCATTCGCGCGGATAAAGCGTGTTGTCGAGGTCGAATACCCAATCGGTGATGTGGGTGAGGCTGGCGGTGATGGCGGTGATGGTCATGGCGCCATGATGCCACAAAAAGGCAGCGCTTCGCCAGAAGCAGAACGGGGGCCCGAAGGCCCCCGTCGCCAAGTTTACTGATTGGCCGTGATGGCGAGGCCGAGAGCGGTGATGAGGCCGGCCGGATTGGCGGCGGCGGCGGCCAGGACGAGGAAGCTGGTCGGGCTCGGGGGCGCGACCTTGACTTCAAAGCTCTGCGGATTGTCGAGGAAGGCGTTGATCTGGGGAACAGCCATTTCGGTCAGCGCCGGAATGCCCGCTTCGCCCACCATGGCAGGCGCCGTGGTCTTGAGCATTTCGACGAACTGGGCGCGCTCGACGCCAGCCTGGGCAGCGAACATGTCCAGCAATTTGCCGGCCAGACCGGCATCGTCATAGCGGATGGTCGCGCCGACAATGGACAGGGCCTGCGCCATTTCCATGCCCATCATCATCTGCTGGGCCTGGGCTTCCTCGCTCATCGGATCGAGGTCGGAGGACTGCATCGCATAGATCTTGTCCAGGACGGCGAGGGTGAAGCCGGTAATGTCGAAGGTGACGTTCAACGCGCCGATATTGGCGAAATCGAACCGCGATTCATCGACGCTGAGGCGCCCATCGGCCATGGTCCAGTTCATGGACTGGGTGATGTTGCCGCTGATCGTGGTCAGGCCCAGGGTCTCGATGACGGCGCCGGCCTCCGGCTCGTCTTCGCCGACCGTGGAAAGATCGGCCCAGATATTGGCAATGGCGACATTGGACTGGACGCTTTCGAGGCTGTCATCGTCGGCATAGGTGAAGTCCGAGACCATTTCCATGCTGTCGATTTTGACGATTTCGGCGCCGTCGCGCGACAGGACCAGCGGGCCGGTGGCGAGACGCCCCATGGTCTGCATCAGCGAGGCGGCGCTGGTATCGCCCTGGGGCGGCAGCCACAGATCCTGGGCCACGATGCCGGTGAGGCTGAGATGGCCGACCGGGTCTTCGGCGAATTCGGTGTCGATGTCGGGAATGGACAATTCTTCGGCGGTGAAGCTGCCGTCCTCATATTCGACGACGCCGGTAAAGGTCAGCGTGGTGTCGATCTGGCTGGGTGCTTCGGTCAGCCCTTCAAGGCCGATGGTAATGCCGTTGACGGTGATTGTGGTGCCGGCAACGCTGGCCGGTCCCAGGTCCAGGGCATAGCCCATGGCGCCGTAAACCGCCTCGATGCGATCGACGAATGCTTCGGCATCCAGCGCCATGGCCGGTTGCATCATCGCCAGCGTGGCAAGCCCGGTGGCGAGCATTAGGCCGGTCGTCTTGATCATAATCGCTTATCCCTCATTTTGAGCATGACGCCGGCAGGTGCACCCCGGCGCATTGTTGCAGCAAATTGCCCCTTGGCTGGCCATTTGCAATGGGTTCGGGGCCAAATTGCGTCGCTTGTTGTTAGAGGCGGTATATTTCAGCCTAATGTCGAACCCCGTTCGGGGGTATCAGGCCAGGTCGAGAAATTGCCGATAGGCCGGATTCTCGGTCTCGTCCCAATAGGGAAAGCCGATGGCGTCGATATGGGCGAACAGGTCGGAGCGGGTCTCTGGCGGCACTTCGATGCCGACAAGCACCCGGCCGTAATCGGCGCCGTGATTGCGATAGTGGAACAGGGAAATGTTCCAGGCATCGTTCAGCCCTTCGAGGAATTTGAGCAGGGCGCCCGGCCGTTCGGGGAACTGGAAGCGGAACACCATTTCATCTTTGAGGCCGGCTGCCCGTCCGCCCACCATGTGGCGGACATGGAGCTTGGCCACTTCGTTGTCGGTGAGATCGGTGACGCCAAGGCCATTGGCTTCGAGCATAGCGATCATGTCACGTTTTTCGCTGTCACCCCCCGAGAGCTTGATGCCGACAAAGATATTGGCGCTAGCGCCGGGGGCGTAGCGATAATTGAATTCGGTGATGGCGCGCGAGCCGATCAGCCGGATGAAGGCCCGGTAGGCGCCGGGCTTTTCTGGAATGGTCACAGCCAGCAGCGCCTCGGCGCGCTCGCCGATCTCGGCCCGTTCGGCGACATAGCGCAGCCGGTCGAAATTGACATTGGCACCCGAATTGATGGCGATGAGCGCGCCGTGCGGCGCATTGCCGTTCTCGATGTCGCGGCGCAGCCCGGCCAGCGCCAGGGCGCCCGCCGGCTCGGTGATGGCGCGGTGATCGTCGAAAATATCCTTGATGGCGGCGCAGATTTCATCGGCGGTGACGGTGACGATGTCATCGAGCAGGTCGCGGCAGAGCCGGAAGGTCTCATCCCCGACCTGTCGCACGGCGACGCCATCGGCGAACAGGCCCACCTGATCGAGCGGCACCGGCCGGCCGGCGACGATGGCGGCCTTCATGCTGGCCGCTTCCTCCGGCTCGACGCCGATGACGCGGATTTCGGGGCGCAGGAACTTGACGAAGCTGGCAATGCCGGCGGCCAGCCCGCCGCCGCCCACCGGCACATAGATGGCTCCGATCGGCTCGGGGTGCTGGCGCATCAATTCGAGCCCTACCGTGCCCTGTCCGGCGATGACGTCGGGATCGTCGAACGGATGGACGAAGACATAGCCATGCCGCTCCGCCAGTCCGGCGGCATGGGTGCGGGCGGCGTCGAACCCGTCGCCGAACAGCACCACTTCGCCACCCAGGCGCTTGACCGCATTGACCTTGATCAGCGGTGTGGTGGTGGGCATGACGATGACCGAGCGGATGCCCAGTCTTGTGGCCGACAGCGCCACGCCCTGAGCGTGATTGCCGGCGGAGGCGCAGATGACGCCGCGCGCGCGCTCGTCTTCGCGCAGATGCACGATGCGGTTATGGGCGCCGCGAATCTTGAAGGAAAAGACCGGCTGGAGATCTTCGCGCTTGACCATAATGTCGCGCCCCAGCCGTTCGGACAGCAATTCCATCGGCTCGAGCGGGGTCTGCACGGCCACTTCGTAAACCGAAGAGGTCAGGATCTTGCGGACATAATCGGTCATGGGACAAAGGCTCCGTCACTTCCGGGGTGAAGGACGCCCGGCACCGGGAAAAGTCAACACCCGCCCGGTCAGCTGAGCAATTGCCAGGCCTGGAAACAGGCCAGCGCCACGACCAGCGTGCCGACCAGCACCATGAGCTTTTGCGGTGGCACGATGCGCACGACGAAACCGGCCAGAGGCGCGGCCAGGACGCCGCCGACCACCAGCCCGGCCACCGACCAGAGATGGCGGTCGATGCCGCCGGCTTCTTCCCAATGGCCAGTGAGCAGGGCGGTGAGGAAGGCGACGGATATGGCGGTGGTGACGAAGAATTCCACCGTATTGACCGTGCCCACCACATAGCGCGGCGCGCCGCCCGAACCGATCAGGCTGGAGGTGACGATCGGTCCCCAGCCGCCGCCGCCCGCCGCATCGACAAAGCCCCCGGCAATGCCCAGCGGCACCACCATGCCGGTTCTGGGTTCATGATAGGCGGCGCGGAGGCGGAAGGCGCGATAAAGGATATAGATGCCCAAAAAACCCAGATAGACCGAGACGAAGGGGCGCAGGACCGCCCCGTCAATGGCGGTCAGCACATAGGTGCCCAGCACTCCGCCCAAAATTCCGGCGGGGGCCAGACGCCAGAACAGGCGCCAGTTCACATTGCGGTGACTGACATGGCTGGTGGCCGAAGCGGCGGTGGTGAACATCTCGGCGGCATGGACGCTGGCCGAGGCGGCGGCTGGCGGCACGCCGAAGGAGAGCAGCATGGTGGAGGAGACCACGCCATAGGCCATGCCCAATGCGCCATCCACCATCTGGGCGAAAAAGCCGATCGCGGCGAAGATGAAGAATTCCGGTCCCAAGCTCTCCGTGCTCCCCCGCCCGCCGTCCCGTCAGCGGTGACAAAGCGCCAGAGGGCGCAATGTTCCGCTCACCGCACGATCAACGTGCCGGCGCCATGTTCGGTGAACAATTCCACCAGCACCACATGGGGCGTCTTGCCATTGAGGATGACCACGCCCTCGACGCCATTGTCCAGCGCTTCGAGGCAGGTTTCGACCTTGGGGATCATGCCGCCCGAAATGGTGCCATCGGCGATCAGCGCCTTGGCCTCGCGCACGGTGAGTTCGGGCATCAGCTTGCCGTCGCGGTCGAGCACGCCGGGCACGTCGGTCAGGAACAGCAGCCGCTTGGCGCCGAGCGAGCCGGCAATGGCTCCGGCAAAGGTGTCGGCATTGATATTGTAGGTATTGCCGTCGCGGCCTGGCGCCACCGGGGCGATGACCGGGATCATCTCCGAGCGCGCCAGCAGGTCGAGCAGGGTGCGGTCCACCTCCACCGGCTCGCCGACAAAGCCGAGATCGAGCACGCGCTCGATATTGGAGCCGGGATCCTTGACGGTCTTTTCAGCCTTGCGGGCAAAGACCATATTGCCGTCCTTGCCGCACAGGCCGATGGCCCATTCGCCCTCGGCATTGATCAGCGCCACGATTTCCTTGTTGATCGAGCCGGCCAGAACCATCTCGACGATTTCCATGGTCCGCTTGTCGGTGACGCGCAGCCCGCCTTCGAACTTGGATTCGATGCCGAGATTTTTGAGCATGGAAGCGATCTGCGGGCCGCCGCCATGCACGACGATGGGGTTGACCTTGGATTGCTTGAGCAGGGCGATGTCGCGGGCAAAGGCCTGGCCGAGCTGAGCGTCGCCCATGGCGTGGCCGCCATATTTCACCACGACGGTCTTGCCCTCATAGCGCTGCATATAGGGCAGGGCCTGCGCCAGAATACCGGCATCATGGCTGAACCGGTCGGTATTGGGTGTGTCTGCGGGCTGGTTTGCGGACATGGGTTCAGCGTCTCCTGGGCAAGGCATCGGGGAAAGGGTCTAGTCGATTTCGGCGGGGGTTTAAATCGGCTGGGGAAAGAAATTTCTCGTGGCGGCGGGCGATGCCTTCAGTCGATCAGCAATTGCACCTTGAGGCTCTCGTCGAAAGACCAGCCGCCCAGCGCCAGCAGGCGGCCTTCGGCGTCGTGGACCATGGGGGCGGTGCGGATGGCTTCCGCGGGCGTCGTCACCTTGAAGCCCAAAAGCGGCTCGAGCCGGTGGCGCGGCATGAAATCGGCGGCGCTGACCGTGAGCGCGCCTTTCTCGCCGGTGCTGGCGATGTGGAAGCGGTCGTCCCAGACCAGCACGCTGCCGGCGGCAAGGCTTTGCGGTTCCGGCAGAGCGCGTCCGGGCTCGCGGGCGAGGGTGATCATGTCCCCCTTCAGCCGGATCACCGCGCCCATCAGCGTGGCGCCACGGGGCAGGTCACGGGCGACAAGCTGATCATAGAGCCGTTCGACCTGCCCGAGGGCGCGCGGTTTCTGGCGGCCGCCGACAATATTGAGAGCCCGTCCCAGAACGCGCCGGCCAATGGCCGGGCTCAGCGCCAGCAGCGCGGCATGGGCGAGCGTGGCGGCGCCGAACCCGTCGAGTCGCACCAATTCCTCGAAACCGGCTTCGGCCATCTGCGCGAGCGCGGCGTCGGCCTCGCCCATGCGGGCGGCGAAGCGGGCCAGGGCCGCGCCGTCCAGTCCCTGTGCAGCGAGCGATGGCAGCATTTTGCGCCAGCGCACCCGTTCATAGCGGACATCGTCGTTGGAGGGATCGAGGGCAGGGTTCATGCCCGCCGTTTCCACCAAAGCGGCGAGCGCCGAAGGCTCGACATCGAGCAGGGGGCGGAATACCCGCACGCCCTCAACGGTGGAAAATTGCGTCATGCCGCGCAACCCTTCGAGACCGCTGCCATGGGCAAGGCGCATCAGCACGGTCTCGGCCTGGTCCTGGCGATGATGGGCGGTCAGCAACAGGGTCGCGCCATCCGCGTGCATGGCCTCTCCGATCAGCGCATAGCGCGCCTGCCGGGCGGCTTCGGAAATGCCGGTAGCGGGCTTTTCTCCGGTCCAGACGAGGCCACGGGCGGGAATGTTCAGTTCGCCGGCCCGGGCCAGCACCATGGCGACTTCGTCGCCGCTTTCGGGGCGCAGGCCATGGTCGAGGCTATAGACGAAAAGCTCTGGCGGATGCTCGATGCCGCCGGCCCAGCGATGGGCCAGAAGCAGCAGCGCCAGGCTGTCCGGCCCGCCGGATACGGCCAGGCCAATGGCGGGCTCGCCTTGCGCCGGCGCGAATAGGCGCGCCAACGCTTCGGGATCACCCAGATCGGGGGTCAGGCCGGAGGACATTCGGCTCTGGTCTTCTCCTCGTTCACCCGCGCTCGAAACGCCGGAATGGTGTCGGTATAGCGCCGGTCGATCTCGGCAAAGGTGCGGCAGGCGGTTTCGCGTTCGCCGACGCCGGACAGCGACATGCCCAGCTTGAGCAGCAGGTCGGGCGCTCGGGGATGGTCGGGATATTTCTGATAGGCTTCCACCAGAATGTCGGCCGCCTCGGCATAGGCCGAGCGCGCCATCAGCGCCTCACCCAGCCAATTGGCTGCGTCCGCGCCCTGCGGGCTATCGGGGTAAAGCTCGATGAATTGGCCGAATTGCTGTTCGGCGAAGTCGTAATCGCCGCCGATCAGCGCTTCATAGCCGGCACGAAACTGCGCATCCGCGTCGGCATTGTCGGCGGCAGTGGCGCGCGGATCATAGCTCAGATTGAGCGGCTGGCCGGTGACGAGGTCGATGGCGCCGTCCTGGCCGGTGCCCAGAAGAGGGTCGGCGGACTCGCCCAGCGAGCCGTCGTCGAAGGAGGGGTCGAATTCCTGTTCGCCGGGCAGCGGCTTTACGCCCTGTTCGGGAATTATCGTGGGGCGAGCGTCGTCTTCGCCAAGGGGGGCCGGGTTCTGCGGCAACGCCTCAGGCCGCGTCGCGCCGCCTGCTTGGGTTGCCGCCTCAGTTTTTCCCCCAGCACCGCCTTCCAGTTGCTGGAAGCGGAATTCGCTGTCTTCGGACAGGCGGTTGAGGATTTCCTGCAATTGGGTGAGCTGGAAGGTCAGGCCCTCGACCTGGCCATTGAGCACGCGAATCTGTTCCTCGAGCTGCTGGATGCGCACCAGCAATTGTGCGCTGTCGGCCTGGGCGACCAGAATGCCGCCGGCGGGCAAGGGCTGGGCCTGCACCGCACCGGCCCCCAGACCCAGACAGAGCGTGCACAAAGCCACGCTGCCCCACTTCGTAAATCGTCCTCGTGTCAACGCATCAACTCCAATGCTGCCATTGCGGCCAAGATGGATACTTTCCGCTCGCCGATAAAGACCAATTTTGGTCAAAAGAAAGCGCCCGGGCCTTTTGAGGGGCTCCGGGCGCTCTTGCCTCCAGTTTGCACTGGATGGGGGCGGCTTTCCGGCGTGCCCGGAAAGCCTGGTCTTTTACTGGACCACGGTGACCGCGCGGCGGTTCTGGCTCCAGCAGGAGATGTCGTTACAGATGGCGACCGGGCGTTCCTTGCCAAAGGACTGACTGGTGATGCGCTGGGCGTTGACGCCGCGGCTGACCAAATAGTTGACCACGATGGAGGAGCGGCGGGCGCCCAGCGCGATATTGTATTCGCGGGTGCCGCGCTCGTCGGCATGGCCTTCGATCATGATGCGGTAATTGGGATATTGGTTGAGCCACTGGGCCTGCTTGTCGAGCGTGGCCATGGCTTCGCTGGTCAGCGAGCTGGAATCGGTGGTGAAGAACACCCGGTCACCGACGGTGACGATGAATTCCTGCTGGCTGCCGGGCGCGCCGGCGCCGGTATTGCCAACGCCGGTCAAGCCGACATTGTCGGTGGCGGAACGGGAACAGGCGGCAAGGACGACGACGAAAAGCATCATCGCGGCAGCGCGCATTACAGTATTGATAGGTGCGGGGATGACCACGTGAGGCTCCTGAAAGCTTGCAATCTTAGGCGCAGCATTTACCGCGCTTAATCTTAAAAGCGCGTGTCCTGGCATGGTTAATCTTTGCCTATTGCGGCGTGGATGTGGCGGGAATCCTGGCTTTTCTGTGGCGTTGCCGATTGGTCACAAAAGATGTGATCGCCGCCGTTAAGGTTAAGGGGCCGGGCCCGCGCGCTTCGCCCGATCCCCGGATCGCAATTTCCCCGCCCCTTTGTCATTGCCCGGCCCGTCCGGGCAATCCAGCTTTGCCGCGCGATCTCATGGGCCACCCGGGCAAGCCCTGCGGGACGCCAATGGGAGGCGGCGTTATGCAGGCATCACCCTTCCGTCAGCTTGAACTCGATGCGCCTATTGCGCCGATAGGCTTCGTCGTTCTCGGCCGGATCGAGGGGAGCGAATTCGCCGAAGCCGGCGGCGACCAGCCGGGCCGGGGGGACGCCGCGCGACACCAGATATTGGGCCACCGAAATGGCGCGGGCCGCCGACAATTCCCAGTTCGAAGGGAAGCGCGCATTGGAAATGGGGCGGATATCGGTATGCCCGTCGATGCGCAGCACCCAATTGATGTCGGGGGGGATTTCCTGTTCGAGCTGCAGAATGGCGTCGGCCAGGGCATCCAGTTCGGGCAGGCCAGTGGCGGCGATGTCGGCCTGTCCGGGCGCGAACAGCACTTCGGACTGGAAGACGAAGCGGTCGCCGACGACGCGCACATCGGCGCGGTTTTCGAGGATCTGACGCAGCCGTCCGAAAAAGTCCGAGCGGTAGCGTGAGAGGTCCTGCACTCTTTGCGCCAGCGCCAGATTGAGCCTTCGTCCCAGGTCGGCGATCTGGGTGCGGCTTTCGGTATCGCGCAATTCGGAGGCTTCGAGCGCCGCTTCGAGCGCGCCGATCTGCATGCGCAGGGCGGCCAATTGCTGGTTGAGCAGGGCCACCTGCGCATTGGCTTCTTCGGAGAGGCGTTCGGCGGCCAAAAGGTCCGATTGCAGGCCGGCAATGGCGTCATCGCGGTCACCAAGGCCCGAACCGATGCCGGCAAGCTGGCCCTGCAGGCTCTGGTTTTCCGCTTCGGCGCCGGCCAGAGTGGCGGTGAGCGTCGCCAATTGCGCGGTCAGATCGTCCGAGCCGGCGCGTTCGAGTTGCAGCAATTCGGTCAATTCGGCGATCTGGCTGTTGAGCCGGGCCAAAGCGGTGTCCCGCCCCTGGATTTCCTGGCCGAGGAAAAACTGGGTCAGCATGAACAGGCTGAGCATGAAGATGATGACGAGCAACAGGCTCGACAGCGCATCGACGAAGCCGGGCCAGTAATTGGCCTCCTGCCGGCGGCGGGAACGGGCGCCGGGCATGGGCTAGTTCCGCCGCTCGTTGTCGTCTTCGTTGAGCATGGCTTCGATCAGGTCGCGCAGGCGCTTGTTGGTCTCGCCCTGCTCATTGATATATTTGCGCAGGTCGTCCTGTTCGGTGCGGATATGCTTGACCAGCCCGTCAATGCCGCGGGCCAGTTCGGCCATGGCGCGAATGGCGTTCTGGGACGAATTCTGGTTCTGGTTGGAGGCGCCCAGCTTGTCCACCAGCGCCTGAATGTCGGGGCCGCCGGCATTGGCCTGCATGGCGGTGAGCGGGTGATCCAGTTCGGTCATCGAGGTCATCCAGTCCTCGAGGTCGGTGTAGAAGGCATTCTGCGCCTGGCTGGTCTGGAGATCGAGAAAGCCGAGGACCAGCGAGCCGGAAAGGCCGAACAGCGAGGAGGAGAAGGCCGTGCCCATGCCGCCGAGCGGGGCGACCAGGCCCTCGCGCAGATTGGTGAACAGCGTCGTCGAATCTCCCGCCGTCACGTCCAGCGCATTGATGACCGCGCTAACCGAGGTGACGGTTTCGAGCAGACCGTAAAAGGTGCCGAGCAGGCCGAGAAACACCAGCAGGCCGGTGAGATAGCGTGAAGTGTCCTTGGCCTCGTCCAGCCTGTTGCCCACCGAATCCAGGATCGAGCGCATGGAGGAGGGGGTGATGATGGCTTCCCCGATCCGCTCGCGCAGGATGCCAGCCACCGGGGCGAGCAGGATGGGCGGGCGCACATTGGATACAGTGCCGTCCTGCAGGGAATTGACCCATTTCACTTCCGGAAACAGGCGGAAAATCTGCCGGAAACTGAGGAAGATGCCGATCGCCAGGGTGAAGAAGATCAGCGAATTGATGAAGGGATTGGCCCAGAAGAAGGTGATGATGGTGGAAAACAGGATGGCCGCCACCAGCGCCACCAGCACCAGGAAGATCACGATCTTGACCAGGTAAACGGCCGGGCTGCCGAGATGATAGGGATCGTAAGCTTGCGTCATCTTGCCGAACCTTGCCCCTTCTCAGCAAATCAACCGCCCCCGAGTCTAGAGGCGGCTGAAAGGCGTGACAATGGAAAAGGTTAACGCCTCACAGCGGCGGCAATGCGGCCAGCGCTACTGAATGGGGCGCAGGGCCTTGAGCAGCGCGCCATGCAGGGCCTCGTTGCCCGCGACCACCTGGCCATTGGCCACCGAGCCGGGCTGGCCGGCATAGTCGGAGACGAGGCCGCCAGCTTCGCGGACCATGAGGAAGCCCGCGGCGACGTCCCAGGGCTTGAGGCCCGATTCCCACAAGGCGTCGTAGCGGCCGGTGGCAAGCCAGGCCATGTCGAGACAGATCGAGCCGGAGCGGCGAATACCGGCCACGGCGGGATTGATGGCGGCAAGCTGGCGCAATTGCAGCGTGTCATTGGCCGTGCCCTGGGTCTTGATGCCGGTGGCGACCACCGCGTCAGACAGGTGGCGGCGATTGGCGACGCGCAGGCGCTTGCGGTCGGCGAGCCAGGCGCCACCACCCTTTTCGGCGGTGAACAACTCGTCCATGATCGGATTGTAGATCACCGAAGCGACGATCTCGTCGCCGCGTTGCAGGGCGATGGCCACGGCAAAGAGCGGGATCGAGTGCAGGAAATTGGTCGTGCCGTCGAGCGGATCGATGATCCAGGTATGCTGGCCGTCGCTGCCCGCGACCTCGCCACCCTCTTCCATGAGGAAGGCATAGGTGGGGCGGGCCTTGCGCAGGTCATCGAAAATGATCTGCTCGGCGCGCAGGTCGGCCTTGGAGACGAAATCCGCCGGGCCCTTGCGCGAAACCTGCAAATTCTCGACTTCGTTGAAATCGCGGCTCAGCGACTTACCGGCCTTGATGGCGGCATTGACCATGACGTTGAGAAGGGCGGAACGCGCCATAGGAAGTGCTCATTGGCTCATGCGGCCCGGCCGGAACGGGGTTTTCCCTGCCGCCCGGCCATGGGATTGGGCATCCCGCCGCTGGTTTCAAGTGTGGCGGGCTTATTGCCCCAGAACGGGGCCCGGTTCAAGGGTCTTGCGTTTCGGTGGGCTCGGCGGGGATGTCCTCGACCGGCTCGGGGGCGTTTTGAGCATTGACCGGGCTGGGCAGGATCGGCGTCGATGTCGCCGGCGTTTCGACGGAGGGCGACGCTGTCGCCGTGGCACTGGGCGGGGAAGATGGCCAGAAGCGGGCGCGCTCCTCGGCGCGGGCCAATCCATCGCTGGGCAGCGAGACCAGCAGCCGGTCCAGCGCCGGGTCGGAGAAGCCCTGCCGTCGCGCCAGGGCGCGCCACATCGCAGCGTCCTCGAGGTTGAGCGTTACACCCTCGCCCACGGCCAGGAGCTTGGCATAGCGGTTCTGCGCCACGGCATTGCCGGCCTCGGCGGCGCGGGCATACCAGGACGCGGCCTGCTCGACGCTGCGCGCGACGCCCTGGCCGAGATAGAATAGGGTCGCATAATCGATCTGGGCGTCCACCAGCCCCTGTTCGGCGGCAAGCCCGACATAGCGAGCGCCTTCGGCGGGATTGGGCGGCAGGCCGGCGCCTTCGAGCAGCATGACGCCGAAATCATATTGGGCTTCGGGCAATTCGGCCTCGGCAGCCTCGCGCATCAATTCGGCGGCGCGCGCCAGGTTGGGCTCGGCATGGATGCCTTCGACATAGAGCAGCGCCATATTGTATTTGGCCGGGACATAACCGGCCTCGGCGGCGCTGGCGAACAATTCGGCCGCGCGCTCGCGATTGCGCGGCACGCCCTGGCCGTTCTGGTACAGCATGGCCAGTTCGAACATGGCCAGCCGGTCGCCATTGCGGGCGGCCAATTGATACCAGCCGGCGGCGCGTTCGAGGTTTTGCCCCACGCCCTGGCCCTTGGCATAGATTTCCGCGATCAGCGTCTGGGCGGCGGCGTCGCCTTTTTCGGCGCGGGGCAGGGCCAGTTCCAGGGCGCTGAGATAATAGCCCATCTGATAGGCGCCATAGGCGGCATCGATCGGATGGCGCGGCCCGAAAATGTCGGTGCTGATCTGCTCGGCGGCATTGTCCTGCGCCAGGGCCGGCAGTGCCAGGCCCAGCAGCAATGCGACGATCAGCGGCGACCTCGTGATCATGCCTGCTCCCGCGTCGCGTGATCGATGGCCAGCAGGGCGGCAGCGGGATTGTCGCTGTTCCAGATCGAATCGGAGAGGGCGACGAATTCGGCGCTGGTCCCCGCCAGTGCCGCTGCATCGGCGTCGGGCAGCGCATGAACGGCAGGAACTTCGAATGTGTCGGCCCACCATTGGGTCAGTTCCGCTGCCTGCGGATCGGCCTTGCCGTCGAGGGGGCCGAACAGGACGTAGTCGACATCCAGCTCGCCAAAGCTCATGGCGTCGTGGCGCGACTTGATATTGCCGGCCCCGACAATGGCGCCGGGCTTGAGGGCAGCCACCGCCTCCCGGATCGCCTGGACGCCGCCCTGGCTGACATGCACGCCATCGGCGCCGAGACCGCGCGCCAGCATGACTTCGTTTTCGAGCAGCACGGCGGCGCCCGCCGCCTGCCCGATCTGGATCATACGTTCCGCCAGTTCGGCATAGGCGGCATCGCCCAGCGTGCCGCGGCGCACCAGCAGGGCGGCAATTTCGGGGCCGGTCAATACCTGCATCAGCAGCCGCGAAAACGCGGCTGGGTCGGCATCGGCGGGAGTGATGAGGTAGAGCAGCGGCGCCATGGCGTTTCCCAATTGCAGGCAAGTTCCCTATTTGGCCATTTTGGCGACAAAGGGACAGAACCCATTAGGGGCTGCACGGTGCGGACGCAATGGTGGCGCGTGCTTTCCGCCAACGAGAAGGCGCGCGTTCCGGGAGGGAAACGCGCGCCTGTTCCGGCTTGGGAGAACCGGTAGGGGGTCAGGCGGCCTGGTCGAGAGCGTTATTCCATTCGCCCAGGGCAGCCAGTGAGTTCATATGGGCGCGGTGGGTGAAGGCACACCGGGCGTCGGTGAAATTCTCGCGGCGACCGCCCCATTGGCGCAAGGCGACGTTCTGCAGGGCGCGGCCATAGGAGAAGGTCAGCGGCCAGGGCTTGCCGGCGATCCGGTTCATGGCCGACAGGTGCGACGTGGCCTCTTCATCGGTCTGCCCGCCCGAGAGGAAGGCAATGCCCGGAACGGCGGCGGGGACATGCGCCTTGAGCACGGCCACCGTGCGCTGGGCCACTTCCTCGACGCTGGGGCGTTCGCGCGAATTGACGCCCGGCAGCACCATGTTGGGCTTGAGCAGCATGCCGGAGAGATCGACCCCGGCCAGCCGCAATTCCTTGAAGACGTTTTCGAGGACGTCGCCGGTCACCTGGGCGCAGCGCTCCATCGAGTGATTGCCCGGCTCGCCATCGCCCACCACTTCGGGCTCGACGATCGGCACGATGCCGGCTTCCTGGCACAGCATGGCATAGCGCGCCAGAACATGGGCATTGGCGCGGATATTGTTGCGGGTGGGGGCAATGTCGTTGATGGTGATGACGGCGCGCCACTTGGCAAAGCCGGCGCCCAGTTCGGCATAATGGGCCAGCCGCTGGCGCAGCCCATCGAGGCCCTCGGTGATCTTCTCGCCGGATTCGCCCGGCATGGGGAAAGCGCCGCGATCCACCTTGATGCCGGGAATGACATCGGCATCGGCCAGGATGGCGCGGAACGGCGTGCCGCCGGCCGATTCCTGCTTCAGCGTTTCCTCGGTGAGGATGACGCCGGAAATGTAATTGCGCATCGCCTCGGTGGCTCCGAACAGCATTTCGCGATAATCGCGCCGCAGTTCGAGCGTATTGGGCAGGTTGATCTTGTCGAAGCGCTTGCCGATCGTGCCCTCGGATTCGTCGGCGGCCAGGATACCCTGGCCGGGGGTCATCAGTTTCTGGGCAATCGCATTGAGCGATTTGGTCATTTGTCTTGCCTCGGGAAATGAACTGGTTTCGAGACTAAACTTTCGTCTGTGCGCTTGCGATTAGACCTGTGGTTATTAGACGAAAGGTGGACCTGATCAGGGGCGCTGGTTCAGCCCCTTGGCCGGCGGGACGCTGTATCGTAACTTGCCGATATTTCCCGGACGTCTTCCGGCGTTTTGCCCAGTACGAGGATCAATTATGAACGCGCAAACCCGTCTCGGATTTCACGATGGCCGCTCCATACCGCAGATCGGGCTGGGCGTCTGGCAGACGCCCAATGATGTGGCGATCAATGCCGTGCAGACCGCGCTCGAGGCCGGCTATCGCCATATCGACACGGCAGCCGTCTATCGCAACGAGGATGGGGTGGGTGAGGGCATCAGGCGCTCCGGCATCGGGCGGGACGACGTTTTTCTTACCACCAAGGTCTGGAACGACGATCAGGGTCACGACGAGACGTTGCGCGCCATGGACCAGAGCCTTAGGCGGCTCGGCACCGATTATGTCGATCTCTATCTTATCCACTGGCCTTCGGCCTATCGCGGCAAATTCCGCGAGACCTGGAAGGCGCTGATCCGGCTACGCGATGAAGGCAGGGCGCGCTCGATCGGCGTTTCCAATTTCGAGGGCGATTACCTCGACCAGATCATCGCCGACAGCGGGGTCACGCCGGTCATCAACCAGATCCAGCTGCATCCGCGCTTTCAGCAACGCGCCATGCGCTCGAGGCATGAAAAGCTCGGCATCCTTACCGAAAGCTACAGCCCTTTGGGGCAGGGCAGGCTGCTCGACGACACGGAGATCGCCGCCATCGCCGCCCGTCACAACAAGAGCGCGGCGCAGGTCATCATCCGCTGGCATCTTGATCAGGGGCTGGTGGTCATTCCCAAATCGGTGACCCCGAGCCGGATCGTGGAGAATTTCGACGTCTTCGATTTCACCCTTAGCGACGCCGACAAAGCCGCCATTGCCGCACTCGACACTCCGGACGGCCGCATCGGCTCGGACCCGGTGACGGCCCGGTTCTAGGGCGCGCCTCTCCGTGCGCGCTTCTTGGACGGATCGACCAAGACCTATTGGCTTCTGCGTTTCCTCCCCTTCTAAGGGAAGGGAGGCGCAAGGCCCAAAACCGCCGCTTGCTGGACCGATAGCGGCCAGATCACCAAGGCAATACCGGCTGCAAATCGGTGCCGCGATTAAACTTCGGCGTTCCCGATCCGGTAGATCAGCTCCGGATCGCCCGCATCCAGTCCTTCGATGATGCCGCTGCGCTGAAATCCCATCTGCGCGAGGAGCGCCTGCATGGGCAGGTTGGATTGATTGGTGGAGGTCCAGAGCACCGGCCCCGCCCTGCCGATGATATGCCGGATCAGCGCCCGGCCGATTCCCCGCCGGCGATAGGCGTGCCCGACCATGACCAGTTCCAGCATGGATTGGCCGAAGAAGTGGTTGTGGAGGACGCCATAGCCGAGAAGGTCATTGCCCATTCCGGCGCAGAAACATTGTCCGGCCACGACCCAACCTTCAATGGCTTTCGCGCGCGCCGGCTCCTTCGCCACCGAAGTGTCGAGCCCGACAAGGAGGGGGATGTCATCCGGCCCGGCAGGTCGGATGACGAGGTCCGTCACCTTACTTCTTCAGCGCTTCGACGCCGGGCAGGGGTTTGCCTTCCATCCATTCGAGGAAGGCGCCGCCGGCTGTCGAGACATAGGTGAGCTTGTCCTTGACGCCGGCATGGGCCAGCGCGCTCACCGTGTCGCCGCCGCCGGCCACCGAGACCAGGTGGCCGTCATGGGTGCGCTTGGCGACATGTTTGGCGATCGCGACGGTGCCGGCATCGAATGGCTCCATCTCGAAGGCGCCGACCGGGCCGTTCCAGACCAGGGTATGGGCGTCGTCGATGGCGGCGTTGACGCGCTCGATGGAGGATGGGCCCATATCGAGGATCATGCCATCGGGGTCGATGGCATCGACGCCATAGAGGCGGGTGGGCGAATTGGCCTTGAAGTGCCAGGAGACCACGGCGTCGATGGGCAGGATGATGGCGCAATTGGCCTTTTCGGCCTTGTCCATGATGCGGCGGGCAGTGTCGGCGAGGTCTTTTTCGCACAGCGACTTGCCGACGCCATAGCCTTGGGCGAAGAGGAAGGTATTGGCCATGCCGCCGCCGATGACGAGGCCGTCCACCTTGGTGACGAGGTTTTCCAGCAGGTCGATCTTGGAGGAGACCTTGGCGCCGCCGACAATGGCGACCACCGGCTTTTTCGGCTTGCCGAGACCGGCTTCGAGCGCCTTGAGTTCGGCCGCCATGGCGAGGCCTGCTGCGGCGGGCAGCAGGCGCGCCAGCGCTTCGGTCGAGGCATGGGCGCGATGGGCAGCCGAGAAGGCGTCGTTGACATAGACGTCGCCGAGGCTGGCCATGCGCTCGGCCAGTGCAACGTCATTGGCTTCCTCGCCGGGATGGAAGCGGGTGTTTTCCATGATGAGGACCGAACCGGCGGGGGCGGCGTCGATGGCCTGTTGCGCTGCGCTCACATCGACCCAATCGGTGGCGATGAAGCCCACCGGATGGCCGGTTTCATTGGCGACCGCTTCGCAGACCTGTTCGAGCGAGAATTCGGCGTTCACCTTGCCCTTGGGGCGGCCGAAATGGCTGAGCAGGATGGCCTTGCCGTCCTTCTTGACGATTTCGCGGATCGTGGGCACCAGCCGCTCGATGCGGGTGGCGTCGCTGACCTTGCCATCGGCGACCGGCACGTTGAGATCGGCGCGCAGCAGCACGCGCTTGCCGGTGAGATCGAGTTCGTCGAGGGTTTTGAAGCTGTCGCTCATCGTCCGGCCTCCAGGGTCTGGCTTATGGCCGTGGGGTAGCAGAGTGCGACGCCAGCCGGAAGCCGGGGGCGCAAAAAATCTCGCCGATGGACGGCCCAGTTCTATGCCGAAAGCGGCAGCTGGCGCGAGTCCGGCAATTGCAGGGCGGCGACCAGCGCCCGATATTCGTGCCGCGCATTGACATGGGACATCGACGGGGCCGCGCCCAGAATATCGGCCTCCAGCGGATCGAAGACCGTCATGCCGGTCAGGAACAGCGAGCGGAAGATGACGCGCTCGGCAATGCCTTCGGCGACGCGGCAATCGAGCCCCTGCGCCAGGCTTTCCACCAGGTTCTGCACGCGGGCGGCATTATGCGAGCCGAGATTGGAAATGCGGTTGCGCACCAGCACCCAGTCGATGCCCGTGCCGGTGCGCTGCTGCTTTTCGGCGCGGGCCTTGTGCACATTGCGGCTATAGGGGCTGGCTTCCAGCGGCTGGCCGGTCCTGGGATCGATACGCGCCAAAACGTCGAGATCGATCATGCTGTCATTGATCGGGGTGATCAGACTATCGGCGGCGCCGTGGGCCAGGCGCGCCAGATTGCCGTCGAAGCCCGGCGTGTCGATGACGATGAAATCGACCGTACTGCGCAATTGGGTCATAGCGCGGGTGAAGATGTCCAGCTCCACCCGCTGGTTCTCGGCGATGGAATCGCCCCAGGCGGTGGGGAGGTGAACATGCTTGGGCATCGGCACCGCGCGCCCGCCGGCCTCGGCGCTGGCGCGGCGATTGCGGATATAGCGGGTCAGCGTCTGCTGGCGGCTGTCCACGTCGATCGTGGCGACGCAATAGCCCTGATGCAGCAGATAGACGGCCAGATGCAGGGCGGTGGTGGATTTGCCCGAGCCGCCTTTTTCGTTGCCGACGGTAATGATATGCGCGCCGCCCCCGGCCATGGCCCGACTCCAAATCAGCGTTAAGCTCTTGACGACCATGAAGGGATTTCATGGTTAACAATGCGCTAACGCCCGCTGCCGGCGACAGAAAAGTCCGGGGGTAAAGTGCGCCTTTATGCCGTGCGCGCAAACAGGTCGAGATCGGTCGAGGTGTGCGCCTTTGTCCTTTGGTCGCACGATGTTCGCGTTGTCGTCATTGCCTGGCTCGTCCGGGCAATCCATCTTGCTGAACCATGGACCACCCGGACAAGCCGGGTCGTGACGACAAATTTCAAACGAACGCGTAAAAAAAAAGGGCGCCCCGAGGGACGCCCTTTTCCAGTCGATATTGGCTGCGCCTAGAGCGTCTTGGCCAAAGCCACGGCGGTGTCGGCCATGCGGTTGGAAAAGCCCCATTCATTGTCGTACCAGGACAGGATCGACACGAAATTGCCGCCCATCACCTTGGTCTGGTCCAGCGCCATGGTGGAGGAATGCGGGTCGTGGTTGAAGTCGATGGACACATTGGGCTGGTCGGTATAGCCGAGCACGCCCTTGAGTTCGCCATCGGCATATTTCCTGACGGCGGCGTTGATTTCCTCGGCGGTCACATCGCGGCTCGAGATGAACTTGAAATCGACGCAGGAAACGTTCGGGGTCGGCACGCGCACCGAGACACCGTCCAGCTTGCCCTTGAGTTCGGGCAGGACCAGGCCAATGGCCTTGGCGGCGCCGGTCGAAGTCGGGATCTGGCTGAGCGCCGCCGCGCGGCCGCGATAAAGATCCTTGTGCATGGTGTCGAGCGTCGGCTGGTCGCCGGTATAGGAATGGATGGTGGTCATCATTCCCTTTTCGATGCCGAATTCCTTGTGCAGCACATAGGCGAGCGGCGCGAGGCAGTTCGTCGTGCACGAGGCGTTCGAAATCACCACGTCGTCCTTGCTGAGCGAGGCGTGATTGATGCCATAGACGATGGTCTTGTCGGCGCCTTCGCCCGGAGCCGAGATGATCACCTTCTTGGCACCGGCCTTGAGATGAGCCGAAGCCTTTTCCTTGCTGGTGAAGATGCCGGTGCATTCGAGCGCAATGTCAACGCCCATGGCGGCATGCGGCAGATTGGCCGGGTCGCGTTCGGCGGTCACCTTGATGGGGCCGCGGCCGACATCGATCGTGTCGCCATCGACCTTGACCTCGTGCGGGAAACGGCCATGCACGCTGTCGAAGCGCAGAAGGTGGGCATTGGTTGCAACCGGGCCGAGATCGTTGATGGCCACGACCTCGATGTCGGTGCGGCCGGATTCGATGATGGCGCGGAGAACGTTGCGGCCGATGCGGCCAAAGCCATTGATGGCGACGCGAACTGCCATAGTGTGACGCTCCTAACGGGAGAGAGAAAAAAAGGGAGGCGGGGCTCTCTTACAACTGCTGGGTGGCGGCTTCAACAACGGCCTTTGGCGTAATGCCAAAGTGGGCGTAGAGCGCCTCGATCGGGCCGGAGGCGCCGAAGGACGACATGCCGACAAAGCGGCCATTGTCGCCGAGCAGCTTGTTCCAGCTCATTTCGATACCGGCTTCCACTGCCACGCGGGCCTTGGCCTTGCCGATGATTTCGGCCTTGTAGGCGTCCGATTGCGCGGCAAAAAGCTCCATGGACGGCACCGAGACGACGCGGGCGGAAATGCCCTTCTCGGTCAATTCCTTCTGCGCTTCGACCGCAATCGCCACTTCCGAGCCGGTGGCGAAGATCACCACATCGGCATCGGCCGGGCCGACCAGGCTATAGGCGCCCTTGGCCGATTTGTTCTCGGCCGAATATTCGGTGCGCAAGGCCGGCAGGTTCTGGCGGCTGAGCGCCAGGATCGAGGGGCGCTTGGCTTCCATGGCCAATTCCCAGCATTCGGCGGTTTCCATGGCGTCGGCGGGACGCAGCACCAGCAGGTTGGGAATGGCGCGCAGGGCGCTCAGATGCTCGACCGGCTGGTGGGTGGGGCCGTCTTCGCCGAGGCCGATGGAATCGTGGGTCATGACATAGATGACGCGCTGTTCCATCAAGGCCGAGAGGCGAATGGCCGGGCGGGCATAATCGGTAAAGACCATGAAGGTGCCGCCATAGGGAATGAGGCCGCCATGCAGCGCCACCCCGTTCATGGCTGCGCCCATTTCATGTTCGCGAATGCCATACATCATGTAGCGGCCCAGGCGGCTATCGGCCTGGAAGGGCGTGGTCTCGGGCGTATTGGTGAGGTTGGAGCCGGTGAGGTCGGCCGAGCCGCCCAGCGTCTCGGGGGTCACCTTGTTGATGATTTCGAGCGCCATCTGGCTGGACTTGCGGGTCGCGACCTTCGGCTTGTCCTCGGCCAGCTTCTTCTTGTAGTCCGCCATGGCGCCGGCAAGGGCGGCAGGCAGCTTTCCGGACATGCGGCGGGTGAATTCGTCCTTCTTGCCCGAGGCGGCGAGGCGGGCTTCCCATTCGCCGCGCAGGTTCTGGCTGCGGGTGCCGGCGGCGCGCCAGGCGTCGAGAATGGCGGCGGGAATTTCAAAGGCGGGATAGTCGATGCCCAAGGCCGCCTTGGCGCCGGCCAGTTCCTCGGCCCCGAGCGGGGAGCCATGCACTTTTTCCGAACCGGCCTTTTTCGGCGCGCCGAAGCCGATCGTGGTCTTGGCGGCGATCAGGGTGGGCTTGTCGGTCGAGGCCTTGGCGGCGAGCAGCGCCTGTTCGATGGCGTTCTGGTCATGGCCGTCGATTTCGATCGTGTTCCAGCCGACGGCCTTGAAACGGGCAATCTGGTCGGTGGAATCGGCGTTGGAAACCTTGCCGTCGATGGTGATGTTGTTGTTGTCCCAGATCACCACGAGCTTGTTGAGCTTGAGGTGGCCGGCGAGCGAAATGGCTTCCTGGGAAATGCCTTCCATCAGGCACCCGTCACCGGCCAGCACATAGGTATGGTGGTCAACGATGTCGGCGCCGAATTCGGCGGCGAGCTTGGCCTCGGCAACCGCGAAGCCGACCGAATTACCGATGCCGGCGCCCAGCGGGCCGGTCGTGGTCTCGATGCCGGTGGCGTGGCCGAATTCGGGATGGCCGGCGGTCTTGGCGCCGAGCTGGCGGAAATTCTTGACCTGGTCGATGGTCATGTCCTCGTAGCCCAGCAGGTAGAGCGAGGAATAGAGCAGCATCGAGCCGTGGCCGGCCGAGAGAATGAAGCGGTCGCGATCGGCCCAATGGGGGTTCGCGGGATCGAACTTCATGATCTTGGTGAACAGCACCGTGGCAATGTCGGCGCAGCCCATGGGCAGGCCGGGATGACCGGAATTGGCTTTTTCGACGGCGTCCATGGACAAGGACCGGATCGCATTGGCCAATTGGTTCTGCTGGGCTGTGTTTGTCATAGGCTGACCGCTCTCTCAGGAAGGCTGGATTTTCAGGGGAGCAGCGCCATCCGGCCTCCTCCCAAAGACGGGCTGAGCCATAACACGTTCGGCCTTGCTGTCAATGTTGCGCACCCCGTTTCCCGTTCGGCATATGGCGGATTTCCGGGGGTTTACCCTGCCAATGCGGTTGCAATGGCGCGCCGGCTGGGGCAGGTTTACTGCACTTGAATCGATGCGTCTTGAGGGCGATAGCGGCCATGAGTGAGACGGAACTTGAAGAGGGGCTGATTGCCGCTGCCGCCCGGTTCGACCGGGCTCTGGCGCGGCTCGAAACCAGCACGCGCGACCTGGCCGGGCGTTTGCAGCGCCAGCAGCGCATCGAGGTCGATACGCAGCGCCTAGTGCATGAGCGCGCCCGGCTCGCCACCGAACTGGACAAGACGGCGGCCCGCGCCAAACGGCTCGACGACAGCGCCCACGAAGTGTCGCGCCGGCTGGTCGAGGCCATGGAGACCGTTCGCTCGGTCCTGCAAAAGGCGGAGTAGGCCGTGCCCGAAGTCAATGTCGAGATCAATGGCCGCAAATATCGCATGGCCTGCGAGGAGGGCCAGCAGAGCCGCCTGCTCGGGCTGGCCGAGCGGTTCAATCTGCATGTCGAAAGGCTCAAGGGCGCGGTGGGCGAAATCGGCGATAACCGCCTCACCGTCATGGCCGGCATCGCCGTTCTCGATGAATTGTCCGAGGCCCAGCGCCGCATCGCCGCGCTCGAAGACCAGGTGGCGACCCTGACCCAGGCTGGGCAGGAGATCGCCAGCGAACTCGAACATACCGAGGCGCAATTCGCCCAGAAACTGACCGACGCCGCCCGGGCGCTGGAAAGCGTGGCCACTTCCCTGGACGGCGCCGCCATCTTGCCGTAGTTTTTGGCAAGGATTGGCAATCTTTGTCAAGAATGCCGGAGGCCGATCATGGCGACAATGAACATTTCCCTGCCCGACGCGATGAAAGCCTGGGTCGAAGACCAGGTCGCCACCGGCCGCTACGCCAATGCCAGCGACGTCATCCGCGACCTGGTGCGTCGCGAGCAGGAGCGGGCGCGGCAACGCGATGATCTGGGGCAGATGGCGCGTGAAGCGCTGGCGAGCGGGCGCGTCCGCATGAGCCGCGAAGAATTGCTGGAAAGGATGCGCCAAAAGGCGGCGGAAGCTGTCGAACAGGCGAAGGCAAGCTGAATTGGCCTGGATTCTCACGCCCAAGGCCGTCGATGACCTGGATCATCTTGCGGCCGAAGGCGTCCGCCTTTTTGGCCTCGTTCAGTCCGCCCGCTACCAATCATCGATTGTCGATGTATTTGACACTATTGCGGCGCATCCATTGCTGGTCGCGCCACATCTCGTCGACGGGATGGAATTGCGCCTCATGCCCTGCGGCCGCCATCACATCCTCTACGTGATCGAAAACGAGGACGTGGTGATCCTGCGTATCGTTCATGCTCTGCAAAACTGGCCGGATTTGCTTTGAGCCCCTTTGCAGCGGGCGCTGCATGCGCCTATATCTCATGCGCTGCCCGGTGCGTGAGGACCATCATATCCCCGGGGCCTTAATCGATCCTAAGGGAGCTGTCCCTGACCGGGCCCGTGGGCTCGGACACACGGCGCCCACCTACGTGAGTAGGTTCCCGGGATCGCATGTCCCACGGCCAGGGCGGCACCTGATTTTATGCTTGTATGAGGGCGCATGGCCGAGCTGGCATTGGAAGAAGCGAAGGCCGCATTGCGCAAGCAGGCCCATGTGGCCCGCGCGGCCTTGTCCGCCGAGGCGCGGGGGGAAGCCGCGAGCACGGTGGCGCATCTGTTCTTCGAGGACATTGCCTATGGGCCTGAGGACGTCATTGCCGGCTATTGGCGCATCCGCGACGAGCTCGATTGCCAGCCCATCCTCATCCGCCTGATGGATGGCGGCCAGAAAGTGGTGCTGCCGGTGGTGGAAGGGGAAGGCAAGCCGCTCGACCTGCGCGTCTGGGAAGCCGACCAGCCGCTCTACGAAGCCGGGTTCGGCACCCTGGCGCCGTCCGATTTGGCCCCCAGGGCCGAACCCGATCTCGTCTTGATGCCGCTGCTTGGCTTCGATGCCGCCGGCACGCGGCTGGGCTATGGGGGCGGCTATTATGACCGCACGCTCGCATCCATCGGCAAGAAGCCCTTGCTGGTGGGACTGGCCTTCGCCTGCCAGGAACTTCCTCATATTCCCCGCGAGCCCCATGACGTGCCGCTCGATGCGGTGATCACCGAACAGGGCGTGCGTTTCTTCGAGGCCCGGACATGAGGCTGCTATTTCTGGGCGATGTGGTCGGCCGTGCCGGCCGCGATGCCGTGGCCGAGCGCCTGCCGGGGCTGATCGCGCGCTACAAGTTCGATTTCGTCGTGGTCAATGGCGAGAATGCCAGCCATGGCAAGGGGCTGATCGAAAACCATTTTCAGGGTCTGCGCGATGCCGGCGCCGACATCGTCACCCTGGGCGACCATGCCTTCGACCAGCGCGAGGCGCTCTCCTATATCGAGCGCGAGCCGAGTCTGATCCGGCCGATCAATTACGCCCCCGGCACGCCGGGGCGCGGGGCCATGCTGGTCGAGGGCCGCAATGGCCATCGGGTTCTGGTGGTCAACGCGCTGGGCCGGGTATTCATGCCGCCCATTGACGATCCGTTCCGCGCCGTCGAAGCGGCGCTTGCCGACGCGCCGCTGGGCGAGGTCGCCGATGCCGTCATCGTCGATTTCCACACCGAGGCGACTTCGGAAATCCAGGCCATGGGGCATTTTCTGGACGGCCGGGCCAGTCTCGTCGTCGGCACCCATACCCATATTCCCACCGCCGACCACCGCCTGCTCAAGGGCGGTACGGCTTTGATGGCCGATGCCGGCATGTGCGGGGATTTCGATTCCATCATCGGCACCGAGACCGAAGAGCCGCTCAACCGTTTCCTCACCGGCATTCCCAATGGCCGCTTCACCCCGGCCGAGGGCGAGGCGACCTTGTGCGGAGTGGTGGTGGAGACCGATCCGCGCAGCGGCCTCGCCACTTATGTGGCGCCGCTCAGGGTAGGGGGCGTTCTTGCCCAGGCGCTGCCCGACTTTCCCGGCTGACGCTTCCTTTTTGCCCCCCCGCGCCCTATAAGCGGGCCGATTTCAGAAATAGGACCTTCGAGGGACACATGGCTGGCCATTCCCACGCCAAGAATATCATGCACCGCAAGGGCAAGTCGGACGCGATCCGCTCCAAGATCTTTTCCAAGCTGGCGCGCGAAATCACCGTCGCCGCCAAGATGGGGCAGCCCGATCCGGCCTTCAATCCGCGCCTGCGCCTGGCCATTACCAATGCCCGCGCCCAGTCCATGCCCAAGGACAATATCGAGCGCGCGGTCAAGAAGGCGCAGGGTGGCGATGCGGAGAATTATGACGAAATCCGCTATGAAGGCTATGGTCCTGGCGGGGTTGCGGTCATCGTCGAGGCGCTGACCGACAATCGCAATCGCACCGCCTCCAATGTGCGCTCCTACTTTTCCAAGAATGGCGGCGCGCTGGGCGAAACCGGCTCGGTCGGCTTCATGTTCGACCGCGTCGGCGAAATCACCTATCCGGCCAGTGCCGGAACGGAAGACAAGGTGATGGAAGCCGCCATCGAGGCCGGTGCCGACGATGTCGAGAGCGACGAAGACGGCCATTACGTCTACACATCGTTCGAATCCATGGCTGAAGTCGCTGCCGCGCTCGAGGCGGTCCTCGGCGAAGCGGAATCGGTCAAGGCGATCTGGAAGCCGCAGAATTCGACGCCCATCGACGCCGAAAAGGGCGCGACGCTGATGAAGCTCATCAATACGCTCGAAGAAGACGACGACGTGCAGAACGTCTATTCCAATTTCGACATGAGCGATGAAGACGCGGCCAAGCTGGCCCAATAGGTCGATCAGCTATCGATTTCGAGAAGGCGGCCTAATGGGCCGCCTTTTTCATGCGCTGCGCCGGAGCGTGGCGACCGGTTCGGGGCTGAGCGGGGCGACGGCGGCCATGTTGCGCCCGGCATTTTTCGCGCAATAAAGGCGCTGGTCGGCGATGCGGAACAATTCGGCAAAGTTGGCGCCGCAGGCAAAGGTGGCGCCGCCTATGCTGACCGAAAGATGCCGCTGCTCGCCTGCCGGGGCGAAGCGCGCCCGGTTGACAGCGGCGCGAATGCGTTCGGCGGTCAGTTCCGCCTGACCCTGGCCGGTCCCGGGCAGGAAGACGCCGAATTCCTCGCCGCCCATGCGCCCGATCAGGTCGCCCTCGCGCAGGATCGAGCGGATGGAACGGGCGATGACGGTCAGCGCGACATCGCCGATATCGTGCCCATAGAGGTCGTTGATCGCCTTGAAATTGTCGGCGTCGATCATCAGCAGCGTTCCGGTGCCGCCCGCCCCGGTCCCGGCCAGCCAGGAATCTACCCTGGCGGCGAAGGCGCCGCGATTGAGGCAATCGGTGAGGAAGTCATAGGTGGCCAATTTCTGCAATTGCAGATTGGCCTGCCGCAATTGCTCCTGCCGGATCACGACAATGGCAACCGAAGGTCCACCTAGCGCCAGGGGCGTGATGATGGCCACCAACAGGCCTTGCACATTGATCCCTTGCGCAAAGGTTCCCATGATCGAATTGGTGATGATTATGGAAAGAATGACGGCGATGGACGTGATCAGGCCGGTAAGTCGATAGACCCGCAGCCATGACCGACTGCTGAGCTTGCTGCTTGCTCCGTGCATTCCTGAATCTTGCCCCTGCGTTCCGGCGGCCAAACTAGGGTCGTGTTGTGAACGGAAGGTTGCCGGCTTCGACAAAATTGAAAATGTCGCACCTGTTTCTGCTTTGTTCACTTTGGGCTTGGTAGGTTCCGACAAGCCCCTTACAAGGAAGAACATGACGAAACCCGTGCGAATCATTGGCATTGATCCCGGTCTGCGGCGCTGTGGCTGGGGCATAATCGAGGCTGTGGACAACAGGCTGCGCTTTGTCGCGTGCGGAACGCTGACCCCGCCGGCGGACGGCGCGCTCTCGGTCCGGCTTGCCGCCCTGGCCGCTGGGCTGAGCGAATTGCTCGACCTGCATGGTCCCGACGAGGCGGCGGTGGAGGAAACCTTCGTCAATGCCGGCGTCCGCTCGGCACTGACCCTCGGACAGGCGCGCGGCGTCGTATTGGTGATGCCGGCCTTGCGCGGTCTGCCAGTGGCCGAATATGCGGCCAATCTGGTGAAAAAATCCGTGGTCGGCACCGGCCATGCCAGCAAGGAGCAAATTGGTGTCATGGTCAGGACATTGCTGCCTTCGGCCAGCTTCAAGGGCGCCGACGCGGCCGACGCCCTGGCTATTGCCATCTGCCACGCCCATCATCGGGTATCGGCGCGCCGCATGGGGGTTCTGGCATGATCGGCAAGCTCAAGGGCTTGGTGGATTCGTTCGGCGGCGATTGGGTGCTGATCGATTGCGGCGGCGTCTGCTACGAAGTTTTCTGTTCCTCCCGCACGCTGCAGGCGCTGCCGCGCGTCGGCGAGGCGGCGGTGGTCTTCATCGAGACCATCGTGCGCGAGGATTTCATCCGCCTCTATGGCTTTGCCAATGAGGCAGAAAAAAGCTGGTTCAACCTGCTGACCTCGGTTCAGGGCGTGGGGGCGCGCGTCGCCCTCGCCATTCTCTCGGTCATGGGGCCGTCCGAATTGTCGAGTGCGGTGGCCTTGCAGGACAAGGCCATGCTCGGCCGCGCCAATGGCGTCGGTCCGAAGCTGGCCCTGCGCGTCGTCACCGAACTCAAGGGCAAGGTGCCTGCTATCGGCGCCGTGGATGCGGGCACACTCGGCCTGCAAACCGCCCTCGGGGAAGGCGTCGCCGCGGGCAATGTCGCCGATGCGGTCTCCGCGCTCACCAATCTGGGCTATTCCGCCGCCCAGGCCTCCGCCGCATTGGCGCGCGTCGTCGCCCGCGACGGCGAAGATACGCCGACCGAAAAGCTGATCCGGCTGGGCCTGCGGGAATTGAGCCAGTGATCCTTGCATGTCTCATAATTCCTTACTATTTTTGTAAGTAAGGATTTTTTGGATTGTACGAATGGAAACCCGGAAAAAGGAATCCTTTCTCGGGAGGATGACCAGCAAGGGCCAAACCACTATTCCCAAGGAAGTGCGGGATCTGTTGGGGCTGAGTGAGGGGGCGCAGGTGGAATGGATCGTGGAAGACGGCAAGGCTATGGTGAAGCCTCGGACGCGGCGGGCTATTGATCTGGCAGGATTTCTGGGCGAGCCGCCCAATGGCAGGCATGTGTCGATCGAGGAAATGGATGACGCGGCAGCCGAGGCCGCTGCAGAGCGGTTTAAGCGTGCGACCCGGCGATGATCGGAGTTGATGCCAATATTTTGTTGCGGCTTTTGGTTCGCGACGACCCGCCCCAACACGAGCTGGCAAAGGCTTTTTTTGCGGCGCGCTCGGAGAACGACCCGGCTTATGTCAGTCTCGTCGTTATTGTCGAAACCACATGGGTGCTTCAGAAAAGCTATGGCTATTCCCGGGGACAGGTCGCCGACATGTTGGATGCGCTTCTCGAAAGCCCCGATCTGGTGATCGAAAACGCCGCGGCTGTAAGACAGGCCGCCTCTTGGTCCAGGCAGCCCAAAGTGGGCCTGATTGATGCGCTTGTGGCGCTGCTGGCGGGCAATCAGGGCTGCGTCACCACTTTTACGTTTGACAGGGATGCTGCCAAGCGCATCCCCGGCATGGAATTGCTCTCTTGACCGACCTTACCTCCGCATCCGCCGGGCGCGACGACAATCTCGATGTTTCCCTGCGCCCTTCCGGCTTTGCCGATTTCGTCGGTCAGGCGGCGGCGCGAGCCAATCTGGAAGTCTTCATCCAGGCCGCAAGGCAGCGCGGCTCGGCGCTGGACCATGTGCTGTTCGTCGGCCCGCCGGGCCTGGGCAAGACCACTTTGGCCCAGATCATTTCGCGTGAACTGGGCGTCGGTTTTCGCGCTACGTCCGGTCCGGTCATCGCCAAGGCCGGGGATCTGGCAGCATTGCTCACCAATCTCGAAGAGCGCGACGTGCTGTTCATCGACGAGATCCATCGGCTCAACCCGGCCATCGAGGAAGTGCTCTATCCGGCGATGGAGGATTTCCAGCTCGATCTCATCATCGGCGAAGGCCCCGCCGCCCGTTCGGTGCGCATCGATCTGGCCAAATTTACCCTGGTCGGGGCCACGACCCGCGCGGGCCTTTTGACCACGCCCCTGCGCGACCGTTTCGGCATCCCGGTGCGGCTCAACTTCTATACGCCCGAGGAATTGGTACAGATCGTCACCCGCGGCGCCCGGCTCATGAACATGCCGATGGCGCCCGATGGGGCCATGGAAATCGCCCGCCGCTCACGCGGCACGCCGCGCATAGCCGGGCGGCTTCTGCGCCGGGTTATCGACTTCGCCATGGTGGATGGAGCCTTGGAAATCGACCGGGCCATTGCCGACAAGGCGCTGATCCGGCTCGATGTCGATGCGCGCGGACTCGACCAGCTCGACCGGCGCTATCTCACCACCATTGCCGATTTCTACAATGGCGGCCCGGTCGGCATCGAGACCATCGCTGCCGCCCTGTCCGAGCCGCGCGATGCCATCGAGGAGATTGTCGAGCCCTATCTCTTGCAGCAGGGTTTCATCCAGCGCACGCCGCGCGGTCGCATACTCACCGCCATCGCCTTTCAACATCTCGGTAAAATCGTGCCGCAGGGCTTTGTCGGCATGCAATCGAGCCTGTTCGAGGACAATGAACAATGAGCCGTCACGTCATCAGCTTTCCCATCGAGGGGCAGCGTTTCAACTATCGCGTGGCCGCGATCATCGTGGTCGATGGCCATGTCCTGCTCTGCCGGGAGGATGACGATAGCTACACCATGCTGCCCGGCGGCCGAGTCGAGCTTGGCGAGCCTAGCCTTGTCAGCCTCGAGCGCGAGATTGCCGAGGAACTGGCCATGCCTGCCCATATCGGACCGCTCATGGCCACATCGGAAAGTTTCTATCGCCGCGAGGATCAGGATTTCCACGAGCTGGGCTTTTTCTACGAAGTCGATTTGCCGGGGCAGGGACCGAACGGGCAATCGCCCTGGCTGGTACGCCAGGACGAGGGACACGATCTCTCGTTCCATTGGGTAAAGCTGGCGGGCGCCGATCTGGAAAAATTCAACCTGCTCCCCTCCTGGCTGCCCGACTTCCTGCGCAATCTCCCGGCAGGTCCGGTCCACATCGTCCACGAAGCGCCGACAAAATGACCATGGCCGACGACCGCATTGCCGATTGCCTTGAACTCAGCCGCCCGGCCATGGCGGAGCGCAAACGGTGACCATGCATACCTTTCCCATTCGCATCTATTACGAAGACACCGATTTTTCCGGAAATGTCTATCACGCCGCCTATCTCAAATTCTTTGAGCGGGCGCGGACCGAATTTTTGCGGGACGCCGGCATTCATCATTCAGAGCTGGCGGCAGAGGGTCTGGCTTTCGCGGTGCGCTCGATGCAGATCGATTTCATTGCCCCCGCCCATATCGACGATTTGCTCAGGGTCGAGACCGAACCGGTTTCGGCGACCGGGGCGCGTCTCACCCTCCGGCAGACAATTCTGCGTGATGGGAAAATATTGGTCGGGGCCGAGCTGATCGTCGTCGCCATCAGGACGTCCGGGGGTGCGGCGCGGCTTCCGGCGGCCTTGCGGGCGCTGTGCGCGGCCAAAGGTTAGCAGTCTGCTAACGAATGGCTTGGGAAGGCGACGGGAATGCGTTTCCCGGATTCTCTTTGTTAACGCATTGGTGACCATAAAGGGCGCAAAGGCGGAAGTGCCGTGCGCCGGGTCTCCTATTGCCCGTAAATGCAGGCATTTCTCTTAATTTTGACAGATTTCGCCCCCATCGCACCGAGGATGGGGCCGAGCGGATGAGCCGGGCCGAAAAGGAAATTTCATGGAAGCCATGGATGCAGTTGGAGCCGCCGCTCCCCATACCGACCTGTCCATCTGGGGCCTGTTCTGGATGGCCGACATCGTCGTCAAGTCGGTGATGCTGGGCCTGCTCGGCGCATCGGTCTGGTGCTGGGCGATTATCATCGACAAAACAATAACTTACCGGCGCATGAAGGCCGAGATGAACCGCTTCGAGCGCACGTTCTGGTCGGGCCAGTCGCTGGAGGAACTCTATCAGCAGCAATCCGAAAAGCCCTCAGGCGGGCTGGGCGCGGTCTTCGTCGCCGCCATGAAGGAATGGAAGCGCAGCCACGAGCAGAACGCCGCCAGTTTCGTGGGCATG
This sequence comes from Devosia faecipullorum, assembly GCF_015158295.1. Classification (GTDB taxonomy): domain Bacteria; phylum Pseudomonadota; class Alphaproteobacteria; order Rhizobiales; family Devosiaceae; genus Devosia; species Devosia faecipullorum. The sequence goes on from NZ_JACDXV010000002.1 coordinate 723,881, forward strand.
CAGCAGCGCCTGGACAAGGTGCTGGACGTGGCCATTGCCCGGGAAAGCGAATATCTCGAAAAGCGTCTCGGGTTCCTGGCCACCATCGGTTCTGCCGGCCCGTTCATCGGCCTTTTCGGTACGGTCTGGGGCATCATGAACGCCTTCACCAATATCGCGGCCTCGTCCGATACCAATCTCGCCGTGGTCGCCGGCCCGATCGCGGAGGCCCTGTTTGCCACGGCCATCGGCCTGGTTGCGGCCATTCCGGCCGTTATCGCCTATAACAAGCTTTCCTCCGATGCCGCCAAGCTGACGGGGCGTTTGGAAGGCTTTGCCGACGAATTCTCCACCATTCTCAGCCGCCAGCTCGAAGCGCGGAGCCGCTGATATGGGCATGGGCATGGCATCAGGCGGCGGCGGGGGCCGACGCAGACGTCGCAAGAAAAATGCGGTGATGAGCGAAATCAACGTGACGCCGATGGTCGACGTCATGCTGGTGCTGTTGATCATCATGATGGTGGCGGCCCCGATGATGACCTCGGGTGTCTCGGTGGATCTGCCGCGCACCGCAGCCGGCGAAATGCCCAGCCAGACGCGGCCGATTACCGTGGCGGTGACGCCGGAAGGCGCGATTTTCGTTGACGAGACGCCCGTCTCCGAGGCCGATCTGGTCAGCGTCGTCGGCGGTCTCGCGACCCCGGAAGACCGGCTTTATCTGCGCGGCGACACCACTGCCAATTATGGCACGGTCATGCGCGTCATGGGCATGCTGTCGGCGGCGGGCTATACCAAGATCGGGCTCGTCACCGAGCGTGAGAGATAGGCCGGGCGTATGCGGACCGGGCTGACCGTTTCGATTTCTGCACACGTCCTGCTGCTGGTCCTGGGTCTCATCAACCTTGGAACCACCCAGAAGCTGGAAACCAGTGTGCAATCCATTTCGGTCGATCTCGTCCCCATCGAGGAATATTCCAATATTCGCATGGGGCAGCTCGACAGCGAAGTGGTGGAGACCGATGCGCCGTCCATCGTCGATACCGATACGCCAGCCGAACTGGCCCAGCCAACGGGCAATACGACTGAAAATCAGGTAACGCCTTCGCCCGCGGATGTGCCGACCCCGTCGCCGGTCACTGAAACCGCCCCGGCTCCGGAACAGCAGCCAGATCCCGAACCCGCGCCGGAACCCGAACCCGAGCCCGCTCCGGTACCAGAACCCACGCCTGCCCCCACCCCGATTCCGGTGCAGCCCTCGCTGCCGGAAACGCGCCCTGCCGATCTCGTTCCCGCTCCGGCCCCTGCGCCTGAGCCCACGCCGGAGCCGGTGCCGGAACCGGTGCCAGAGCCTGAGCCGGCGCCTGAACCTACACCCGCTCCGGCGCCGCAGGTTAATGTGGCGATGCCGACGTCGCGCCCCAACGACCTGGCCCAGATCCGCGAACAGGCCCAGGCCGCCGAACGCCGCCGTCGGGAGGAAGAGGAGCGTCAGCGTCAGGCTGCGGCTCAGCAGCCGCGTCCGACCCCGCCCTCAACGACCCCAAGCCAGACAGCTGCGGATCAGATCAACAATATCATCAACAATGCGCCCACGACCGGCGGTGTGACGGGGCAGGGCGGCTCGACCACTTTGGGCGACACGACCGGCACCTCGGCCCGCCTCAGCCAGACCGCCATTGACGGGCTGGTGGCGCGGATCAAGACCTGCTGGAACCTGCTGCCCAGCGATTTCAACAGCGGCATGAATGTGACGCTGCGGGTGTCGATGAACCGCGATGGCAGCGTCAGCGGCACGCCGCAAATCGTTTCGTCCGATCCCTCGCCGGCCGGGCAAGGCATTGCGCGCGCCGCCCAGCGCGCCGTCATGGGCTGCGCGCCCTATTCCATGCTGAGTGCTGACGCCTATGATCAATGGCGTCAGATCGAGATTGAACTGAGACCGTGATCATGAATTTGCCCGTTTGCTGGCCAAGTAAGGGCCCGAACGGCGAAACTGGAGACCAGACCGAGATGACTCTTGTGAACCGGCGCACCGCGTTGAAACTTGGATTGGCGGGCGGCGCCCTTTTGGCCACCGCGCCCATGGCCCTGGCTCAATTGCGTATCGTGGTGGAAGGCGCCAATTTCCAGCCCCTGCCGATTGCCATCCCCGACTTCGCCTCGTCCGATCCCAATTTCGGGCGCGAGATTGCCGACATCGTGCGCAACAATCTGCGCCGGTCGGGGCTGTTCCTGCCGCTCGATCCTGCGTCGCTGCCGGTGCGGGTGGGCGACGTCAACGCCACGCCTGACTTCAATGTCTGGCGCACCGCCAATGTCGATGGCGTGGTGATGGGTGCGGTCGAGCGCGGCGGGCAGATCAGCGCCTCGGTGCGCGTCTGGGATACCCAGCAGGCCAGCCAGGTCGTGGGCAATAGCTATGCGACCGACCCCAATTCGGCGCGCCGTATTGCTCACCAGATTTCCGATGCGATCTATTCCCAGCTATCGGGCGGCACAGGCTATTTCGATACCCGTGTCGTCTATGTTGCCGAGAGCGGCCCCAAGGCCAATCGTACGCGGCGGCTGGCGATCATGGATCAGGACGGGGCCAATGTGAGCTACCTCACCGATGGTTCGTCCATGGCGCTGACGCCGCGCTTTTCGCCCAATGGCGACATGCTGACCTATATGAATTTTGCCGATGGCAATCCGCAGGTCTATCTGCTGCAACTCTCCACCGGCCGCCAGCAGCGCCTGGCCTCGGTGGGTGCGATGACCTTCGCGCCCCGCTTCTCGCCCGACGGCGGCACGGTGGCGTTTTCGGTCGAGCAGAGCGGCGCGACCAATATCTATGCGGTTTCGACCAGCGGCGGACAGCCGACGCAATTGACCTCTGGCGCGGCCATCGATACCGGCCCGTCCTATTCGTCCGATGGCAGCCGGATCGTTTTCGAAAGCGATCGGGGCGGCTCGCCGCAAATCTATCTGATGGGTGCCGGCGGCGGTAATCCGCAGCGCATCAGCTATGGACAGGGCTCGTATTCGACCCCGGTCTGGTCGCCCAGCGGCAATCTGATCGCCTTTACCCGCCAGTCGGGCGGCCAGTTCCATATCGGGGTCATGAATGCCGATGGCTCGGGCGAACGCCTGCTTTATTCGGGCTATCATGCCGAGGGACCGACCTGGGCTCCCAATGGCCGGGTGATCATGTTCTTCCAGGATCCCGGCGGCAATGATGGTCCGCGCCTGATGAGCGTTGATATCTGGGGACGCTCGGTTCAGACCATTCCCACCGAAAGCTATGCTTCCGACCCGGCCTGGTCGGGGCTGCGCCGCTAAGTCCGGCGGCACTCTGCGCCAACGAGCCATCCCGGCGGACGGGATGGCTCTTTTTGTTGGCTGCGCCGCTATTGCCGGAACCCTGGCGACCAGGGCTGGTTTTTACGCCGATCCCGCGCTGCTGGATCAGCGCATCTTTTTGCCGACACAATTACGCAAATAGCGCGCCGATCGCCTTTATATCTTTGATTTTTAAGGGTTAAATTTTTCTGACACGCGGCAGGTCAGGAAATGATCCAATAAAATGTGATGCCAAACTGTTTTCGGCCCCGGGCCGTAACTGCTCTGTCCCGTGCGAAAACGGGATCAGATTGAAACAGGTAGGAACCACAAAATGACCCTTTCTCTTCGTGCGCTCTCGGTTGCCGCAATTCTTTCGTTCACGTCGCTGACCGGCGCCGCCGTCATCGCTCAGGACGCGCCCATGGTTGGCGGTGCCGCCATGCCGGCAACCAACAACATCATCGAAAACGCTGTCAACTCGGCCGATCACACGACGCTTGTCGCCGCAGTGCAGGCCGCTAGTCTGGTCGAGACGCTTTCCGGCCCCGGCCCGTTCACCGTGTTCGCGCCGGTCAATGCCGCGTTCGAAGCACTGCCCGCGGGCACGGTTGAAACGCTGCTGATGCCTGAAAACAAGGATCAGCTGACGGGCGTGCTCACCTATCACGTCATTGCCGGCGACATCCATTCGGCCGATCTGGTGAAGATGATCAATGACAATGGCGGGAGCTACAAGGCTGCCACCGTGCAGGGCGGCGAGCTGACCTTCAGCCTCGATGGCGACATGGTCAAGATCACCGATGCCAATGGCGGCACCGCGACCGTCACCATTGCGGATGTGGACCAGTCCAATGGCGTGATCCATGTGATCGATGCCGTGTTGCTGCCGGCCTCCTGACAGGTCACTCGAACCCTGGTGCCGCCTAGCCGGCACCGGGGCTCGCCGGAGCCGTCCTCAATATGGCGTGACGCAATGGACGCTTGCTTGCATATGTGGTCACCTCGTTATGTCCGGTATTGCCCTATTGCCGCCAGCAGATGACTCCCTCTTGTGGAGATTGCCGATGTCCATGACCCGCCGCACACTTCTGGTCTCCAGCGCTTTTGCCGGCCTTGCTGTCGCTCTCGGTCTGGAGCGCGCCAGTGCTATCGAGGGCGCGTTTCCCTTTCAGTTGAGTGATGCCGAATGGCAGGCGCGGCTTGAGCCCGCCGCCTATCAGGTGCTGCGTCACGAAGATACCGAAAGGGCCTATTCGTCGCCGCTGAATGATGAAAAGCGCCCTGGCACCTTCCACTGCGCCGGCTGCGATCAGGCGCTGTTCGCGTCCGAGAAGAAATATGACAGCGGCACGGGTTGGCCGAGCTTCTGGGACTTCATCGCCGGAGCGATCGGCACCTCCATCGACAATTCGCTCTGGATGACCCGCACCGAAGTGCATTGCGCCAATTGCGGGGGGCATCAGGGGCATGTCTTCGAGGATGGTCCGGAACCCACCGGATTGCGTTATTGCATCAACGGATTGGCGCTGCGCTTCGTGCCTGCTGGCTAGGGCAGGTCAATGGTCGGTCAGGCGCCGGTCTTGATCGGCGCGCCTGTCCTCCGCTAAAAGCGGGCAAGAGCAGAGCGCGCAGATGAAGATTTCCATTGTCGAAGTCGGCCGGGTTCCAGCCGCCTTTCAATCCCGGTTTGATCCGTTCCCCACCATGTTCCGCGCGATGTTCGAGGAAGCGGGCCAAAGCTTTGCTTTCGAGACTATTCATGTGCTGGACGGGCAAAGTCTGCCGGAGCCGGGAAATCTGGACGGCATCGTCATCACCGGCTCGCCCGCAGGTGTCTATGAAGATCATGCCTGGCTGGAGCCATTGCGCGGTTTCATTCGCGAGGCCTATGCGGCGGAAACTCCCATGGTGGGGATTTGCTTCGGCCACCAGATCATGGCCGACGCGCTGGGGGGCGTCGTGGAAAAATCCGCCAAGGGCTGGGGGCTTGGGCGACACAGCTATGATGTCGTCGCGCGGCCCGTCTTTTTTGAAACAGCGCCTGAGCGCCTCAACCTGCTGTGCTCACATCAGGATCAGGTCATCGTCGCGCCGCCCGAGGCCGAGGTCATTCTGGCATCCGAATTCACACCCAATGCAGGCTTCGCCTATAGGAGCGGTAAGGCCATCAGTTTCCAACCGCATCCCGAATTTTCCGATGAGTTCACCCGGGCCTTGATCGACCTTCGCCGGGACCACGTGGCCGCGCCGGAACTGGAAAAGGCCATGGACTCTCTCACAGCGCCCTCGGACAGCGGGCTTGTACGTGGCTATATCGCGCATTTTATGCGCTTGGCGGCGCGCCGGCAATAATAAGGGCTTAACCATATATGGGCGAAGGTCGGCGCTAACCTTTCAGCGTCGGACCTTGGCATGCGTTTCGATAGTCTCTCCATTACTCAGAAATTGGTTCTCGCCTTTCTCGCCTTTGGTGCTTTAGTCGTCGGGTTCGGGGGCTATGCGCTGGCGCAATTGCTGTCCCGGGGCGATATGGCGGTCATGGTGCCGCTGGTAATTGCCGGTGCGGCAGCGGCCGCCGGGTGCCTTTCCGTCTTCCTGCTGTTCCAGCGCGTGGTTTCGCGACGGCTGGCTCGTCTGGTCGAGATCACCGGGGCGCTGACCGCCGGAGAGACCGAGATCGAGATACCGGCGCAGCGGGCCCGGGATGAACTCACGGTGATGTTCGACGCCTTTGGCCGCTTCCGCGAGGCCCTGCTGCAACAGGCCGCCATGGAAGCAAGCGAGCGGCAATATAACGAAGAGGCGGGGCAGCGCCGACGCGCCTCCGACCGGCTGACCGCCGATCTGCAATCCACCTTGCAGGCGGTGATGCGAGGTGATCTGACCCGGCGTGTCGAGGCCGATTATCAACAGGCCGAGCTGCGCCAATTATCGGCGGAAGTGAATGCGCTGCTGGCGGCGCTGGATGAGGGGCTCACGGCGACCGGCCGAGTGCTCTCCGGCGTGGCCCGTGCTGATCTGACGCGGCGCGTCAGCGGCAATTTTACCGGGGCATTCGCCGAACTGCGCGACAATACCAATGCCGTGGCGGACCGGATGGCGCAGGTTATGGGGGATCTTCAGGAAACGTCGCGGCGCCTCAAGACCGCGACCGGCGAAATTCTGGTCGGCTCCAACGATCTGTCCGAGCGCACCAGCCGCCAAGCGGCCATGGTGGAGCAAACCTCGGCGACCGTCGAACAGCTCGCCCAGACGGTGAGCGCCAATGCGGGCCGTGCCGAGGATGCCAACCACGCCGTCGGATCCGCCTCGACGATCGCGGTTGAAAGTGGCGCGGCCATGGATGCGGCGACTCAGGCGATGGAGAAGATTTCGGCCTCTTCGGCCAAGATTTCCAACATTATCGGGCTGATCGACGACATCGCCTTCCAGACCAATCTCTTGGCCCTCAATGCTTCGGTGGAAGCGGCGCGGGCAGGGGAGGCGGGCAAGGGCTTTGCCGTGGTCGCGGTGGAAGTGCGCCGCCTGGCGCAAAGCGCCGCCGAGGCCTCCGCCGACATCAAGCAATTGATCGATATTTCCGCCAAGGAAGTACAGGCCGGCACGCAGGTGGTGCTGCGGATCGGCGAGCGGATCAGCGCCCTCAATATTTCAGTGACCGAAAGCGCGTCCCTGATCGGCCAGATCACTGCCGCCAGCCGCCAGCAGGCTCTTTCCATCGAGGAGGTCAACGTGGCGGTGCGGCAGATGGATGAGATCACCCAGCACAATGCGGCGCTGGTGGATCAGACCAATGCCGCGATCGCCCAGACCGAGGCGCAGGCCGGTGAACTGGACCGCATCGTTGCGGTGTTCCAGCTCGATGCGGGCCGGAAGCAGGTCGGCAAACGACAGGCTGCCTGATCGGAGGAGGGCGCGCGAGCGCCCTCAGTCTTCCAGCAGCATGGCGATCTCAGTGCGCAGCTGGCTGAGGCCAGTGCCCTTCTCGCTTGACGTCTGGATGATGTCGGGATGGGCGGCGGGCCGCTTGGCGATGATTGCCGCCGTCCTGGTCACGGCGCTTTCGAGATCCTTGGCGGAGGGCTTGTCCACCTTGGTCAGCACCACCTGATAGCTGACTGCGGCGCGGTCCAGCTCGTTCATGACGCTGAGGTCATTATCCTTGGGGCCGTGGCGGCTATCGACCAGAACATAGACGCGGCGCAGATTGGCGCGACCGGTCAGATATTTGTGGACGAGCTGGGTCCAGGCTTTGACCTTGGGCTCCGGGGCCTTGGCAAAGCCATAGCCGGGCATATCGACCATGCGCAGGTTTTCGCTCTGGCTCTCGAAGATGTTGAGCTCCTGCGTTCGGCCCGGCGTATTGGAGGTCCGGGCCAGCCCCGAAGTGCCGCATAGCGCGTTGATCAGGCTGGATTTACCCACATTGGAGCGGCCGGCAAAGGCGATCTCGATCCGATCCATGGGGGGCAGGTCGGGAATGCTGACGCAGCCTTTGGTGAAGATGATGGGCCGCGCGAAGAGCAGCCGGCCACGCTCGATGACGTCGGGTGAATAATCGGGCTGGGCCATGTTTTCTTTTCCATAAAGCTTGGGCCCGCCGGGTTCAGCGGCGGGCCCATCATTGTGTGGTTCCGGCTTAGCTCTTGCCGGCTTCGTCCGCCGGCTTGGGCTTGCGGCGGAGGAGGCTGTCAACAATATTGCCGAACAGGTTCACCTCGACGCCATGGCGCTTCATGATGAACCATTGCTGGGCGATCGAGAGCGTATTGTTCCAGGCCCAGTAGATCACCAGGCCCGCCGGGAACGTGCCCAGCATGAAGGTGAAGATAACCGGCATCCAGTTGAAGATGGCCGCCTGGGTGGGGTCCGCCGGCGGCGGGTTGAGGCGCATCTGCACCCACATGGTGACGCCCATGATGACGGGCCAGACGCCCAGATGCAGGAAGGAGCCAAGCAGCGGAACAGCTGTTGGATTCCATGGGATCAGGCCGAACAGGGTGAAAATATTGGTGGGATCGGGCGACGCCAGATCCTGAATCCAGCCAAAGAATGGCGCGTGGCGCATTTCCAGGCTGATGAAGATGACAGTATAGAGCGCGAAAAACACCGGGATCTGGATCAGCACCGGCCAGCAGCCGGAGAGCGGGTTGATCTTCTCTTTCTTGTACAGCTCCATCATCGCCTGCTGCTGGGCCGCACGGTCGTCCTTGAGGCGTTCCTGCAGGGCCTTCATTTCCGGTTGCACGCGGCGCATGGCGGCCATGGAGGCATAGGAGCGATTGGCCAGCGGGAAGAACAGGGCCTTGACGATAACGGTGACGGCAAGCACGGCGAGGCCGAAATTGCCCAGGATGCCGTAGAGCGTCACCAGCAACCAGTGCATGGGCTTGGTGAGGAAGTGGAACCAGCCCCAGTCGATCAGCAATTCGAGGCGGTCGAAGCCATATTGTTCCTGATAGCCATTGATGACCCGGTCTTCCTTGGCGCCGGCGAAGACATAGGCTTCATGGCTGACGGAGCCGCCGGCCGGAACCACGATCGGCTGGGTCTCGACATAGTTGGACTGGTAAACGGGGCTGCCTGTGGGGGCATTGAAGGCAAAGCGCGCATTGATCGCAGTGCCGGCCTTGGGCAGAACGGCGGTCGCCCAATATTTGTCGGCCATGCCCAGCCAGCCGGTGGTGGCGGAGAAATCGACCTGCCGTTCGTTCTGGAGGTCATGATATTTGCGGGCGACATAATTGTTCGCACCCAGCACGCCGATCGGGCCTTCATGCTGGATGAAGAAATTGGCCACCTTGGGATCGCCGTGGCGAACGACACGCGCAAATGGGAACAGCGCTATGTCGCCGGTGCCCGTATTCTCGACCGTCTGGGTGACGGTGAAGAGATAGTAGTCGTCCAGTGCGAAGGTGCGGCGGAAGACGAGGCCCTGGCCATTGTCGTAGCGCAGTGTCACAGGCGTATGGGCGGTCAGCGTCGTTGCCTCGCCGTCCACGCTCCAGACGCTGTTGCTGTCGGGCAGGGCGACATTGGACCCGGCGGCGGCGACCCAGCCTTGCTCGATGAAATAGGCGTCGGGCAGGCCGGCCGGCTTGAGCAAGGCAATGATGGGGGAATTCGGCTCGACGGTTTCGCGATATTGCTTGAGCTCAAGATCGTCGATGCGGGCACCGGTCAGGTTGATGGAGCCTTCGAGGTCCTGCGTCGAGATTTCGACGCGTTGGCTTGCAGCCAGGGCGGTGTCGCGATCGGCAAAGGTGGGGGCGCCGGTGGCGGTCTCGTTTGCCCCTGGCTCGGCGCCGGCCTGCGGCATGGCGAGCTGTTCGGCTTCCGCCTGTTGGGCCGCCCGGATTTCGGCCTGGCGCTGCGCCTGTTCGAGCTGCGGCCCGGCAACGAAGAACTGCCAGCCGAAAAGCACGATCATGCTCAATACGACGGCCAGGATCACATTGCGATTGTCAGAATTCATGGTCTCGTGTTCCGTTGGCCGTGGCCTGGATTATTGCGTTTCTTGTCCGCGTTCTCATCATGCACGCGAACGATAAGGCCGCTCAAATCGGCGACAAGTCTGGCGAAGGGCAGGCTCAGCGCTTCCCGCCGCGCCAGAAGCACATAGTCATGTCCTGGCCGAAAGTCACGCGCACAGGCCGCCGCAGCAGCCCGAAGGCGCCGTTTTATACGGTTTCTTTCGGGGGAATTGCCGATTTTCTTGGTGACGGTATAGCCGATACCGGGTTCTGCGTCATCGGCTGCAATGGCCTGCAAGCCAAACGCAGAGCGCCCGGCGCGATTGCCCCGGGCGGCTTTGAGAAATTGCGAGCGCCGCTTGAGACGGCGCAATGTCGCTTCAGGCTTGGACGTGTCGGCCGTCATCCGGCCAGCAATCCACTAGGCCGACAGCTTCTTGCGGCCAACGGCACGGCGGCGATTGAGAATCACACGACCGTCCTTGGTTGCCATGCGGGCACGGAAACCGTGACGACGGGCACGCACGAGCTTGGAAGGCTGGTATGTACGCTTCATAACATCAGACCGCGCTTCAGCACGGTTCCTCTTATTGATACTGCTTTACCGCAGAATTGGTCATGCAGGCGAGCAGGTCGTGCCGCCTTCGGGTTGGGGGGTCTATAGGGAAAAGCGCCCCGCAAGTCAACGCGCCATGCCTGCTTTCTAGGTGCAGTCCCGACAGTTGTCACATGCACCATTCCCCCGCATAAGTGAAGGAGCGTTTCTCGTCCAGGCGGGCCATGACTGACCAAATTAGACCCGATCTCTGCATAGTCGGCGCCGGCGCGCTGGGAATTGCGCTGGCGCAATATGCCAAGGGGCTGGGCGCGCGCGTGACATTGGTGGATCGAGGCGAGCAGGAGCCTGGCGATGGCCCGCAGCAATCGCTGCGCCTGGCCGCTTTGCAGGCCAGTGCCGCTTGCGCCCACGCTTTGCGGCATGCTGGGGAATTTGGCCTCGCCAATGCCGATCCGAAAGTCCGCATGAAGGCGGTGCAGGAGCGCGCCGCGGTCCTCGCCGCCGAACAGGCCCCGATGACCAGCAGGGACCGGCTGACCGCGCTGGGGATCGAGATCGTCGGCGGCGCCGCCGCGTTCCAGGACAGCAACAGCCTTTTGGTCGGCGGCATAAATATCCGGCCCCGTGGCGTGATTCTGGCCTTGGGTGCTTCCCCCTTCATCCCCGCTATCCCTGGCCTCGACCGGATCGACTATTTTACCCCCGACAGCATTCTCGAAAACAATCGCAAGCTGACCCATTTGCTGGTGATCGGCGGCGACGCGGCGGCCCTGAGTCTGGCGCAGGCACTCGCCCGGCTGGGCTCGGAAGTGACGCTGGTGCCGCAGGGCGGCATCCTGCCCGGCTGCGACGCCGAAATCACCGCAATGCTGGTGGCGGCTCTGACGGCGGAGGGGGTCCGGATTGTGGATGGTGGAAGCGTCCGCGAAATCTTGCCCCGGGCGCAAGGCACCGGCGCGGTCGTGGACCTGGCTTCGGGGGAGAGCGAGGCGCTCGATCTGTCCCACGTTCTGGTGGCCATGGGCCGCAGCGCCGATCTATCGCCGCTCCAGCCGGAAAAGGCGCGGCTGCGCGTCGTTTCGGCTTCGTCAGGGCAATATGGTCGTGGTGTGCTGGGGGAGACCAGCAATCGCCGTGTCCGGCTTGTTGGGGCAGCTGCCGGGTTTGAGCAATGGAATCACGCCCTTGCCCATGGGCGGGCGGTGGTCGAGACTGCGCTGTTCGGCGCGCCTTTGGAAAAACTTGCCCCGCAGCCATTTCTTGTCTTGACCGACCCACCCCTGGCGCAGATCGGCAGGCTGGCGGCCCCGGCCAAAAGAGATCATGGGGGGCATCTGCTCAGGGCCAGCCTGGTCGAGAACGAACAAGCGAGGGCCCTGGGAGTGTCGGAGGGATTGGTCAAAGTCGTGCTGGCGTCGGACGGCCAGATCAAGGGCGCCGGGCTGATCGGGCCGGGTGCGTTGGAGATGGCCGCGTTACTGGCATTGGCGATGGAGAAGCGGCTGGGGCTCGCGTCACTGGCGCGGCTTTCCCTGCCGTCTCCAAACCCGCTTGATAATATTGTTGCGCTCGGGGCGGAGGCTGCTGCCCTTCGGCCCGTTTCGCCGTGGACGAGGCGCTGGCGCCAGGCGAGGCGGTGGGGCACGGTCTGGAACAGGTGATCCGCTTCCCGCGCAGAATCGTATCTCCTCGATGATGTGGGCGAGGGCGCAGATCATAGCGCGCCTCTTTGCGCCGGGGGCTGACGTTCGTCGCATCCCTGGACTATGATCGAGGCGAGATGAAAGAGCCGTTCACCGCCATCAACAGCCGGTTCTCCGGCCTGTCCAGCAAACTGATCATCACCATTATCGGGGTGATCATGCTGGTCGAGATCGTCATCTATCTGCCCTCCCTCGCCAGTTTTCGTACCACCTGGCTCGAAGATCGTCTGCGCGTCGGCGTGGTGGCGGCGCGCGTGCTGGACGCGGTGCCCGACGTGATGGCCCTGCCGCGCGAATTGACCGACAGATTGCTGCTGTCGGCGGGTGCGGACGCCATCGTCTACAGGCGCGCCGGGCAGAGCCAATTGATCGAGATGACCGAACCGGTCACGCCCGCGCGTGCTGTCACCGCCGATCTACGGCAGCGGGATCTGCCCAGCCAGATTGTCGGCGCGCTCGATACGCTTTTGGCTGGACCGGGTCGCACGCTGCGTATCGTGGGCGAAGGCGATATGGATGAGAGCCTGCTCGAACTGCTTATGCCGGAAGATCCACTGCGGCGTGACATGCTGGATTATTCGCGCAGCATTGTCCTCGTCTCGCTCGGCATTGCGGCCGTAACGGCTTTTGCGCTCTATATGGTGGTCTCCAATCTGTTCATCGACCCTATTCTAAGGGTCACGGCCAATATGCTGGCGTTCCGGAAAGCCCCTGAAAACGGCACGCTAATTCTCAATCCGTCCTCGCGCCGCGACGAGATCGGCATTCTTGAACGGGAATTGGCGGCCATGGAGAGCGATCTTTTCGCCATGCTGCGCCAGCGCCGGCACCTGGCCGATCTGGGCCTGGCCGTCGCCAAGATCAATCACGATCTGCGCAACATGCTGACTGCGGCGCAATTGCTCTCCGATCAGGTCGCCACGCTCGATGATCCCAAGGTACAAAGCCTGGCGCCAAGGCTGGTGATGACCCTCGACAAGGCCATCGGCTTCGCCCAGTCGGTTCTTGATTACGGTCGTGAGACCGTCGTGCCGCCCAGCTTCACCCTGGTCCCGTTGCGGGCGCTGGTGGACGATGCCGGTTTCGAGGCGCGGCTGACCAACAATCCCCATATTGTTTTCGCCAATGAGGTTCCCGAGGATTTTCAGATCGAGGCCGACGCCGGCCAGATCAGCCGATTGCTCGTCAACCTGCTCAAGAATGCGCGCGAGGCACTGGACAACAGTGCGGGGGAGGGGCGGGAGAATCGCGTCTCCGTTCAAGCCGAAATGCGCGAGAAGGATGCCATCATTTCCGTTATCGACAACGGCCCCGGCCTGCCGATTCGGGCGCGCGAAAATCTCTTTGTGGCTTTCGAGGGCTCGGCCCGCGCGGGAGGCACCGGCCTGGGCCTGGCGATTGCCCGGGAGATCGCCGAGGCGCACGGCGGCAGCCTGGCGCTGGCCGAGACCATGCAGGGTACGCGCTTCGACATCACGCTGCCGCTCGCCGCGCGCTAACGATAAGGCAAAACCGGCAGGAGCGGAAATCTAGGCATCAATCGGTTCGCTGCTCACAATGAGAAAGATTGCGAATCGATTTCTCGACAAGGGTGTGAGGTCATCGAGACGGAGCCATTGCTATCGGCGTCGCTTTCGCAGTTTTTCTTCTTCCATGCAGGCCGTTTTGATGGCGATTGCCGATTGCACCGCACTCGAGTCGGCAGTTTTCAAAGGATATTTTGCGCATCCCCGGAAAATCGTATTCGTCCGCTTGCAATGGCCTTCTGGCCCATGTATGGGTTGCCCCGCTTCGGGATTGGAAGCGAAGTTTTCCTGATCCCGAACATTGGTCACGACGTTGACATGCGCGCCCGTAGCTCAGCTGGATAGAGCACCAGACTACGAATCTGGGGGTCAGAGGTTCGAATCCTTTCGGGCGCGCCATTTCGGTCCAAAAGACTGAACACCGTTCTGCTTCAGATTTTTGTTGGCAATTGCGGCTTGCAAGACATCTTTGCTGCCAAGAAGACGCACTTTGTCGGGATAGACCTCGACCGCGCCGAGAATGGTACGCAGATAGTTTTTGCGGAACACGACATCGCCCGTGGAGAGTTTTTCGCGCATCAGCTTGGCGAAAGCGGTGATCTTATCCGCAGTGATGGTGGAGCGAGCGCTGGCCAGATTTCGGGCACGGTCCAGTGCCCCCTTGGCCAGATTCCGTTCCTTTTGCAGTTCGCCGATGCGTTCGCCAAGCGGGGCATCCATTTCAGCGATGCCATCTTCGACGAGCTTATAGAGACGCCGCAAGCGCTCGTCGGCATCATCAGCTTTCTTCTTCAAATCGGCGATACGGCGGTCGATGGCGCCGACGCGCTCGGTTTGGCGAGACATCAGGTCTTCGAGCAGGACAGCGAGGCGTTCGGGACGCAGCAACTGGCTGTTGACGGCATCGACTACGAGATCGTCGAGCAGAGGCATAGGAATGGCGTTTCCGGGGCACGCTGTCTTCCCCTTCTGAGCACGGCTACCACAGGTATAATAGGTATAGACGCGGCCGTTCTTGGATGTGCCGGTCCTTTGCGTCATACCGGCGCCGCAATGGGCGCAGACGGCGAGACCCGTCAGCAGAATGGGTCCGGCATTGGCCCTCACTGCGGTCATGCGGGGATTATGGGCCTTGAGCTTGGTCTGAGCGCCGTCGAACACGGCATCGTCGAGAATGCGCGGAACGGTAATTTCGACCACGCTCTCTTCTGGATGCTTCGCCCTCGTCTTGCTGTTCCGGACCCCATATTTCCACCGCCCGACATAGGCTGTGTTGGTGAGAACATGATGCAAGGAGCCGACGCCAAAGCTACCACCCTTGCGGGTCTGATAACCCTTGGCGTTGAGCCAGGAGACCACCTCCTTGATGCCCATCGGCGGCATTCCAGATTCAGGATCGCCCTCAAGATATAACCGGAAGATCAAATGAACGAGTTCGGCTTCGACAGCATCGACGGCGAGCTTTTTCTTGATCTTTTGCCCGCGCTGTTCGGCTGCGACAATAGCGTAGCCGAGTGGTGCGGTGGCGCCGTTCCAGAACCCTTGAGCAGCGTTTTCTCGCATGGCCCGCGTCACCTGCTTGGCGTTCTCCTTGCTCGAATACTCGTCGAACAGGCCGATCATTTGCCGGACGAGCTGGGAACTCGGGTCCTCGCCGACGACCTGGGTCATCGAGATCACTGTCACGCCGTGCTTGCGCAGTTTCCTGACGGTCAATTCCATGCCGATATGGTCGCGATAGAACCGGCTGAAGGCATGCACGAGGATAATGTCGAAGGGTCTGTCCGGGTCGCAGGCGCGTTCGATCATCTGCTGGAAGACTGGACGGCGGTCGTCGGCGGTGAGGCCGGGTTCGACATATTCCTCGACAACGTCCCAGCCCTGCTGAAGGCAATGCGTGCGCGTGAGCTTGCGTTGCGAAGGAAGACTGACATCGCCCTTGACCTGCCGGTCCGTGCTGACGCGGAGATAGAGCGCGACTCGGGGCGCTCCATGGGCAACCTGTAAAGGTTCAGCAATCTTCCTGCTCGACGTCATGGTTTCCCATTACTTCTGTTCACATGCTCAGGATCTCTTCGATCGAGGTCCGCAGATATTGCTCCAGCACCTCCAGCTCTCGCCGGGTGACAGGCAGGGGCTTGGGAAGAGTCCAGTCGACGGAATAGACCTTATCCTTGCCGGCCGACCTGCCGCGTTTGACGCCCCTTTCGCGTGAGCGCCGGGAGGTCTCTTCTCTATCATGTGCGCCGGTGCACAGGCGCTGTTCTTCTACTGCCGGCCTTTGCGTGCAATCCGCACTTGGCGCCGGCGAGCCGGAGGGTTTCGACGCCATGAAGACCGTGGTGTCCCGCACCAACCCGCGGCCTACGCATCAGGGATCGACCGCGGGTCGATGCGGGAGATTTTCGGCACCTGCCCCTGAGCGGCATCCTCCGGATCGAAACGATCAATTCGAGGGATGCAGCTATAGGCTTGTCCACTTTCCGATTTAGCGCAAACGTATTTTTGTAGAAAAAATCAGATATTTACGAGATCGGCTTTCCTGAGTCTGCAACCGAACGGACAAGGTTGCTCCTCACGTGTCGAAGCTAAGGCCACGTTCGGCAATAAAGGTCCTTGCCTGATCCGGCGCGCAATCTGCAGGAATTGACGCCAGCGCCACGACACTGTGGCCAAGAAAGCAAAGGCTCTTACCGTCATGGGTGGTTTATTTCCTGTCGTCGTTCACCCACGCCAGCCTATTTCGGTTTCGGTCCTCTCAGCTGCTGAGCAGTCCAGCCGCGCGATCGGTTGCCCGCCCTGACTTTGGCGGCCAGATCGGGATCGACGGCCAGCGGCTTCATGCCACGGGCACCCCTCCAGGCACTGCGCGCCGGGGCATAATGGGACTGCGCGGTCATGGCACTGGCATGGTTCATCACGACAGCGACCTCTTCAGGCGTCATCCCCGAAGCCGCCATATTGGCGCGGGCTTGATGACGGACGGTATAGGCGGTGACTTTGCGGGAGCGCCCGCCAACGGCTTTTCGGGCCTCTCGAATGGCATGCTGGCAGCGGCGCAAAAGGCTGGCAATTGTCGCTCCCTTGTCGCGCTCGATCAGAAGCAGCGCCGCAATTTCCTTGAGCTCGGAGATCTCGAAGGGCGCAAGATTGTCGAGGATGAGCATGCGGGCTGGCTGCAAGCCTTTTGCGTTGGTTCTGGAATATTTGGCGGAGCGAACCCACAGCCTGCCGAGCGGGTCCTCGCGCATGCTCAAGAACTCGCCAGGACGCGTGGCAAGTTCGACGCCATATTCGAGCAGGGCTGCGGCAATGCGACGGGTGGCGGTAGCACTGAACAGAAGTTCGGTGACCAAGGACGACAGGGTTTCTGGCTTTATCGATTTGGCCCGCCCCGCCGAGCTCCTACCGCCTGCTTTGCCCTTTGCAGATTTCGACATGGGCGTCTGCTGACGGAACAATGCATCCACGCGCTCGACCTCACCCAGGGTGATTGTGCCCTCGTTCCAGAGATCGCGAAGACACTGGCGGATGGCAGCGTGGTACTGTCGGAGGGCATTTGCGCTGAGGTCTGATGATCGGTAGCCAATATCTTGTGCCAGCTCAAAAGGGGTCACCTCGTCCATCCGATGCTGGCGGCACCAGGTCTTCGCCATCCCCTCATACCGTTTCCGGTAGCGTTTCTCAGTCTGCGCTGTCCGCGTCTGCACATGGCCACCAGCATCACCGCGTCGAAGGCATTCTGGATAGTTCTCGTCTTTGGTCATTTCTATCTGCCGGCTATGTTACAGTAGAGCGACTGTAACCGCGCGCCTTGCAAGAATCCCGCCCCGATCCTGGCCCCCAACTTTTCGGCAGTTGGCCCGGTTACATTTCCGAGCAATAGCGGCCAAGAACTCACGCTATGAAGTCTTCACACCGTGGCGGGGGGGAGCCGGGGCCTTCGCCCCGATATTGCGGCGTTTTGCAGGCAGATCGAGCGTTCGCGTACCCAATCCATTTGCGACATCCTCGCCAGAGAGCACTCTATCTTCGATCAACTTTTCAACCAGTTGCGCCACCTGTTCACGATCGGCCCTGACGATTGTCATGGCGCGACGGAGCTGACGACGCAGTTCACTATCCACTGCCAGGAATGTGTCGGCGGCGCGCATGCTCAGCACCGGTGCAGACACCAGGCTGTCGCGCAGCCCCTGACGCTCGTAAGCGGACAGAATGAGTGCGGTAGCATTGGCCAGATCGCTCTCGGCACCCGCATTGGGGCCGTCACCCAACACGATATCGGCGGCCCGTCCGCCAAGGTTCACGGCAGCAATATCGAGCAGACCCTGCCAGGTGGGAATGGTTGTCACGAGCTTGCTCCACACCCGACCGCCCGTTTCACCAGCGGGAATAATAAAACGCTTTCCACGGTATGGCCGAGACGATGAGCAACAACAGCATGACCCATTTCATGGATTGCGATTGTCCGAATGTCCTCGGGAGTACGGTGATCGTCCGGCACAATCTGGACCAGAAGGTCACCGGGCTTGAGAGGGCGGTTTTCGGCGCGCGCCAAACTGCGCGCCTGCTTGACCCAGCCTTCCACCATTGCCGGCGTGGCCCCCCTGCCAATGCGGGCCAGACGGCCAAGATCGGCATCGGTCAGATCGGACTTTAGATAATGCCGTAAGACAGCGCAGACCTCGGCGTCGGTTTGCGGCGGCTGCACACTGACGCGCTGCTGCATGCGTCCTGGTCGGATGAGCGCCGCATCGAGGCGCTCATAGTAATTGCTGGCGCCGAGCAGCAAAATCTGGCGCCCAGAACTGCGCAGCCGATCGATTTCGGTGAGGAAAAGCGTAATCACGGGGGTCCACCAGTCGCGCCCACGATTGTCAATCGTGGCTCTGTTGGGGAGCGCATCCAATTCGTCCAGGAAGCCGATCGCCGGTTCACTGGCGAGGACCTGATCGACAAAGGCCTTAAGATTTTTGGCCACGCCACCAAGCGCGCCGTCTCCAGTAGCAAACCATGCGCCGACAGAGCTCGGAACAAAAGTCCACCCGGACGTCTGCGCCAGACTCTCGGCAATCAACGTCTTGCCGGTGCCCGGCGGGCCTTCCAGCAGAGCAAAAACCAATTGCGCTGGCGCAAGGCTTCCGGCACCGACGGCATCGAGGTCCGACAAAGTTTGGTCAGCCCAAGTACGAACCGCTTTGGTCAATGGGAGGTCAGTCAGCATAGGCACCGCCGATCTCGTCGGCTCGGGTCGACGCGACACAGCACGGCGCAGATTGGCGACACATTCTCCCGCCGTAAGTTCAGATCGAACCGTGCTCAGGATCACTGACAGATCAAGTTTTACCATGTCATCGTTCACGCCACGCGCTACGCCCCCGGTAACGCGGCGGATCAGTTTGCGCAGCATGGCCTGGGTCATATCTGGAATGGTGACGGTGACATCGACCGACGACAGCACCGCTTCATGGAGCAGACCCTTGGGATTCTGCGAGATATAGAGCACGCTGAGCCCCTGACGCAGATAACTAAGTTCCTCTTCACCCATACGGTGGTCGACACCCCCCTTACGCACACGCTCGATGACGCTGCGCACCACCGGCGCCCGGTCCATGCGCTTGACCGCTGCCGCAATGATGTGGGTCCAGTCGGAGCTGGGCACCTGCATGATGACCAAGGTCGGCTGACGCTTGATTGCCGCCCTCGCCTGTCGCGCGAGCGCTGTTTCCAGAGCAAGCGCTGCAAGGGCCTGTGCAGCGTTCTCCCGCGATGGTTCGGTTGCGCCGTCTGCGTCAAACTCTGGAATCTCGTCGTCGATATCGTCGTTATTGTCGAACAAGCCGGACATAGTATGAATCTCCAGGCGCCAGACCGGTTCGTCATGACCGGTCGGCGTATTCAGGATGGAAGCGATTGAGCGATGCGTGTTTCCGCTACCCGGCGATGAGCGCTGCGGTATTCGGGTCGTAGCCACCATCGGGGTCGATGGGTTTCCAGCTGGCAAGCCCCCGGCCCTTGGCGCCGCAACAGAACTGGGACACCGCGCTACCGCTTGCAAACACGAGATCGCGCTTGACCACAAAGCTCCGGCCATCCGGGGACGCCGCCAAGAGCCCGCTATGCAACCACGAGGCACGGAGGTAGCGGGTGCTGGCATTGGCGCTGGCCACCGCTTCGGGCCGCACATCGGATCCTTGCAGCAAAGTCCAGCGATCCTCGGCGTGGCGTGCCGCCAAGGCGACAAGGCCATCGCCGAAGCACAGTTCCAGAATCTCGCCGTCGGGAATGTTGTTGAGCGGACGCAGCGGGGCGACCCGGCCCGGTTCCGTGCGCGGCCCGGCGAGCACCGAACGAGCGGAACCCTGGGTGAACAGGATGCCGGCATGGCGCAGAGCAAGGCAAGCCTGGGCGACAAAGGCATCGATCTCGCTGTAGCGCTGCGGATCAACCGCGATCCCATCAGGGACGCCGTTGATCACCACCCGTTCACGGCTGGCTTTGGCGCGCGACCACAGAATTCGTTCCGCGACGCGGGCATCATCAGTGGAGAGATTGCCGTTGGCATCGGTGATCGCGAAGATGGTGTCGATATTCTCGATCGGCTGCTGGCCGGAGGCGATCCGCAGGCCGGTGTCACCGCCCATGCCGATATAAATGGCAGAAGCGCTCACCAGCCCGTAGATGCCGGGACGACGCAATTTTTCCATACGGGCGAAAGCGCGGCGCTCGGACCCAACCACGAGGCTCGCACGGAACGGACTGACCTCTATATGTTCCATACCAACCGGGATGGCGGACGCGGCGGACGAGACGATGGGAGAGCCCGATCCGCCGGGAACCTTGGAAACCGGTCCGGCGGCGCCATCGGGATCCGGCTCGGGATCGGCCCGGCGGACCAGTGTATGGGCGTCCAGCACGCCACACGGGTCCAGCACCAGAATTTTGAGACCGACCATGACCATGACGGCTCCGACCGGATCGGGGTGATCCGGTAATTCGTCAGTGATATCACCAATGGTGGCACTGCCGGTTTCGTCCACGATACTGAGAATCTGGACCTGGATGGAAGGCGAAACCAGCGCGTGCTGCACCATTCCGTCAATCAGCGACGGCGCTTCGGTCTGGAAAGGATGCGGATAAGACTTGCCCAGCGCACCAGCGCCGGTAGAAGAAGAGTTAGCCATGTAAGCCTCGCTGTTATGGCAGTGAGATGCATGGTCAGGCTGGCGGAAGTGTTGGAAGCGCTTCCGTCGGCCGCCCTTTGGAAGAAGGCGGTGCCGACCATATCGAGCCGTTTGGTCCCGACGCTGTTGAAGATCAGGAACCGGTTCAAAAAAATCAAGACGCCCGGCGATCGCATGGTTAACGCTTGGCGATATGGAGACACCAACGGCCCTGCCATGTCCTTTTTCGGTAGGCAGCCAAGCTCCACGCTGTCCAGCAAGCCGCCGCAAACAAAGGCCGAACACCGTTCACCTCCGGATCAACCAATCCCATGAGGCCATGAGGCCATGAGGCCATGAGGCCATGAGGCCATGAGGCCATGAGGCCATGAGGCCATGGTTTTGGGTATGGGAGCGCTTGTCAACCGGATCGGTTCAGAGGGCGCCGCGCCGGCCGCGTTGGAGATAGGCAACATATTCAGGATGGCGCGCCGCAATACCCGGGCGCCCGCGCGCCTGCAACCCCAGATCAACCAGCCCAGCCATCATCGCATTGACTGTACAACCCTGGTTGCGGGCCATCTCGCGGATCTCATCGAGAACCGCGGGCGGTAGGCGGAAGGTAAAGTCCACCACAATCCGCACATTGTTTCCATCTGCTGGATCGGTGTGCTGGATCGGCCGGATCACCGCGTCAAGCAGCGCGCTGCTGGATCCAAGATCGAGCATGTCATCAATATCCAGCAGGGACCGATCAGCCATGAGCGCCTCCTCCGGTCTCTTGCAGGACATAGTCGAAAAGCGCTGCAACCTCGGCGGCAGCGACACTCGTCGGATAGGTTTCCTGAACGCCTTCGCCAAGCGCATAGCTATCGGGATAAGCCACCAAGTACCGCAAGGCCACACCGGCAAAGTGGTCTGGATGTGCCGCGATCGCAGTGCGCGTGCGCCGAGCCTGAGGGTCCGTAGTCCTGACCAGGACAATCCTGGACTGTTTACCTGAGGCAGCCACCATGCGCCGTACCGGCTTTGTCACACGCAGCTCGATATTGAACGGCGCTGACGGCACCAGCACAAAATCCACCTGCCGGAACAACCCGAAAAGTCCCGCATCGTCCCGCCCGGCAACATCGATCAGAACCAGATCGTATCCATCGGACTTTGCCTTGGCGATCGACTTCGGCAAATCCCGGAGATCATGCGCCAGCACAAGCGGCCCTTCCCGCGTCCGCATCTCGCCCCAATCCCTGACCGTTCCCTGTGGATCGCAGTCGATCAGCATGACCGTCATACCAACTCTAAGGGCGGCGACGGCCAGATTGATGGAAAGCGTGGATTTACCGCAGCCGCCCTTAGAGTTCGCAATGGCGATGATGCGCATTGTGGATTCCTTCCCTTGCTGGTTTGGTAACATATTTGTACTAAGTACTAAATTTACCCGAACTACCTATCTTCATCCCTTACGCCATCGGTCTTAAGGCCCTGCCAATGGAACCGTTAAAATTTGCTCGAAAACGCAACGTTCCGTGGGTCGAAGTTGCCCGTAATGTGCGCCAGTTGGAGGCCGAACCTGACAGTTCCGGCATGTCGCCAATCCATCGGGCAGAGCAATTGTCGGGCTATTCCGCAAATCAGCTCCGCCGGATGATTGCCGGGATGGTATTCCTTAATGAACTTGCCCGGACCGACCCAGTTACGGCCGAATGGCTGGGCGTCCCCAAATTCTCTCATGCCGAAATGCTGGCGAAGCTTTGGCGCCGCGACCGGGAAGCGACCTTGCGCCTTTTGAGATCAAAGCCGGTACTGCGTTATGAAGGGCTTTCACGGCTCTTTGACAACATGGCACCGCAAACCGCCTCACCTATGTCGGCAGGCAAGCGAGCGCAAAAGAATTTCGAGCAGAAATGCCTCGATGTACTCCTCGACAAGGAAACGCCGTTCGCCCCATTCGGCGCCGGCTCCTATCAAATCTTGCGAGCTCGTGTGCACCACCCCTATTGTCGGCCCGCCCTGCTGGTCCGGATGGAAAACGACGCCCGCCGGGTTCAGTGGGGCGGTCTGGACTTTGTGGCGCGACAAAACTGGGATGACGCCACGCTTCGCCAGATCATGATCATCGGCGTCGAAGCAGGGTTTCTCGATCGTCATTTTGTGGTTTTTTCCGATGGTTATACCGCCGACCAGGCCCTTCGAGCTATTCGGGAACTCGGTTTCGGCAATGTTCAAACCGCAGTTCTTCACGACAACGAGATCGCGTTCAGCCCACTTGAAACTGACACCCAATCGTCCGAACAACGCAGGCGATGGGCCCCGCCAAGCCTAAATGAAACAATCGCCCAGTATAGCGTTGACGGGTAACCCTCCGTCCAACTCAACATAGAAAAGGCTGGTGCATGCGTGCCGGGGTCTGTTCGTTCAGGGATAGCTGCCGTCAACTCACTGCACCAAGAGGCCATAACACGGATCAGGCCGACGGCAACTGATCGGCAACACTCTACTTAGCGAGATCAGCGGCAAATTTGGGGTGAGAATCAAACCGTCTGGTTTAGTTATGCGCAATTGCATACGCGGTCATCAAACTAGAGGAAGCAATCGATCTTATCAAAAGCCATGGAGCAGTCGCCGATCTGGAGGATCTGCGCGAAATCGGCTTGGCACTTCCCGCGGACGTATCCTTCCAGGGCGAATTGCGACGGCCGCAGTTGGCGGCGTTCGATGCTCTTGTCGCCCATGAGAACGGCGTGCTCGCCGCGACAACCGCGTTTGGCAAGACAGTCGTCGCGGCGGCGCTCGTTGCGCACCGTGCCCGAAACACGCTCATTCTGGTCCATCGACGAGAGTTGCTCACTCAATGGGTGGAACGTCTACGAACTTTCTTGCGGATAGATCCAAAGCAAATCGGCATTATTGGCGGCGGGAAAAGAAAACCGACGGGTGTCATCGATGTTGCGCTCATCCAGAGCCTGGTGCGCAAAGGAGAAGTCGATGATATCGTTGCTGATTACGGTCATTTGATCATCGATGAGTGTCATCACTTGTCCGCAGCCAGCTTTGAGCTTGTCGCCCGGCGGTCAAAGGCGCGATACGTCGCCGGCCTGTCGGCGACGGTTGCTCGGAAGGACGGACACCATCCGATCATCTTCATGCAATGTGGCCCTGTTCGCCATAGGGTCGATGCACGGGTTCAGGCCGCAGAGCGTGGTATCCGCCATCGCGCGCGCGATCGCGCGACGCAGTTTGAACTTCCGACATCGCTAGCCTCGGCCGAACGGCCGTCGATGCCTGCGATCTATGCGGCGCTGGCGCAGGACAGTGCCCGGAATGATCTGATCTTCGATGATGTGCTGAAATCGCTTGAGGCCAAGCGTTCGCCCATCGTTCTGACGGAGCGGAAAGACCACCTCGATTATCTTCAGAAGAGGTTCTTGCCATTCGTGAGAAATCTCGTGGTCCTGCGCGGCGGCATGTCGGCGACCGATCGCAAGACCGCCAGCACTGCCTTGAATGTCTCCGATGATCATGAGCGCCTGATCCTCGCGACAGGCCGCTATATCGGCGAAGGCTTTGATGATGCTCGCCTCGACACTTTGTTCCTGACGATGCCGATCGCCTGGAAGGGGACCCTGGCGCAGTATGTCGGGCGGCTGCATCGTGAGCACGACGGAAAGAGGGATGTCCTGGTCGTGGACTATGTCGATCCGACGGTTCCGGTTCTCGCCCGGATGGCCGCGAAGCGACGGGCGGGTTATCGCGCGCTGGGCTACGTGATCGAGTAGCGGCACCGCCCGTATTGAGCGGCGCCGCAGTGTAGTGGCATCCCGCAGCGCCAAGGTGCGATGCGCGGTCAGTTCACTCACCAGCCGGTCGGGCAGCGGCTTGATGGCATCGGTCTCGTCTTCCTCTTCCGGCTCGGGGGACTGCCCGCCGAGCATGATGACCGCGCGCTGGTGGCTGGCCTGCGGTTCGGCCCGCTGGAGGACTTCCCCGGTTTCGGGATCGACGACTTCCGCCTCCGGTTCCGCCGGTGCTTCATCGTCGGGGCGAACATGGCCGCGCTCGACCAGCAAGGTGCCATCGGCGTCGATGCTGACGAAGACGCCTGCCTTGCCGATCTGGTCCGGGTCAAAGGTCATCGGACGACGCTCGAAAACCTCCAGCGCCTGTTCGATCTCGCCCAGACGGGTATCGACCTCGTCGGGCAGTTCGTCGGCCTCGGCATATTCCGCTTCGAGCCGGTCATATTCGTCGCGCAGCGCCTCGCGGACGGCACGCTCGTCCTCGGTCAGATCGACCGTGGTGCCGACAAGCGGGCGAAGGCCGTGATCGTGACCATAGGGGAAGGTCATGGCGACCTCGATCCACTTCCAGCCCTCGGCGGCAATGGTTTCCGCTTCCGCCTTCAGCTTTTCGCCGACCAGTCGGTCGAGCAGCACCGGGTCCTGGAGCCAACCGCCATCGTCCTGCTGGAAGAGATCGCGCAGTACACAGCCACCGGCTTCCTCATAGGCGTCGATGCCGACAAACACCGCCCGCTTGTCGGCGGCGCGCACCGTGGTCTCGGTCAGCAGGCGGCGGATGGTATAGGGTTCTTTCTGCCAGCCGTCCTTGATCACCTCCCAGACCTGTTCCTGACGGGCATGGTCAGAGCTGACGGTGAAGGCCATGAGCTGTTCCAGCGTCATGCCATCCTCGGCGTAAGTCTCGAGCAGCGTGGGCGAAACGGATGCGAGGCGCAGGCGCTGTTTCACCACCTTCGCGTCAACGAAGAAGGCAGCGGCGATCGCTTCCTCGGTCATTCCCTTCTCGCGCATGGTCTGGAAAGCGCGGAACTGGTCGAGCGGATGCAGCGGGGCGCGCTCGATATTCTCGGCCAGCGACACCTCGTCGATCAGCACATCCCCGGTTGCCTCCGACACCACGCAGGGCACCGGGGCGATCTTGGCGAGGCGCTTTTGCTTGACCAGCAGTTCCAGCGCCCGGAAGCGGCGGCCGCCGGCGGGCACCTCGAACATGCCGGTCTCCACGCCATCGTCATCCAGTACCGGGCGGACATGCAGGGACTGGATCAGACCGCGACGGGCAATGGACTCGGCCAGTTCCTCGACCGAGACGCCAGCCCTGACGCGCCGGACGTTGGACTGGCTCAGCACCAGCTTATTGAATGGAATGTCGCGCGACGACGACAGGGTGATCTTCTGAACGGCAGTGGCCATGTCAGTTACTCCATGACGGACGCCGGGGAGCCTCTCTCTCCGGCTATCAGCCCGTCACGAAATCCCATCCCTCCTTTCCCTCTCCTGGCGGCCCACCGACCACATCATCGTCCTTCAGATATCACCGCGGGCGCGCAGGCTGGTCTCCCGACCGGCACCGGTGATGATGTGGTCGTGCAGCGTCACCCCCAAAGCCGCGCAGGCCTTCTGGATCTCCTTTGTCATCGCGAGATCGGCGGCCGAAGGCTTGGGATCGCCAGAAGGATGGTTGTGGACGATGATCAGCGCGGAGGCGTTAAGTGCGAGACCCCAACGCAGCACTTCCCGGGGGTAGACCGGGGCATGATCGACCGTACCAATGGCAAGGCATTCGTCCGAGATGAGCCGGTTCTTGCGGTCAAGATAGAGGACATGGAAGCGCTCGACATCACTGCGGATGGTCAGCGCACAATAGTCCAGAACCGCCTGCCATGTGGACAGAACCGGATTCTGGTTGAGATGGCGCAGCAGGATCTGGCGCGCCTCGTAGACAACGGCCCGCTCCTGCGCTGAAAACTGGCAAGGCTGCGGATTGATGGCGAGTTTCCTCATGTGTCGCATCATGGTCGTGGTTCCCGACGGGCAGCCGGCACGGCACCGGAACTTTCACCACGTCACGACGAGAGGCGCCGCCCTCTACCTCAGAGAGAGCGGCGCAAAAGCGCAAAGCCAGACAGCCGGATTTCAGGCTTTCCGGTTTTCTGTATCGGCGGGGTCCAATTGCCGCGCAGCACCACTGCGGAACCGGGCGGACAGGATTTGCTCGGCTGCGCGAATGCTGCCAGCCATGCGCGCCGCTTCTGCCCAAATCGAGATCGGGAACAGGCCGGTAAAGAGCACGTCCCGCTCGATCCCCATGCCCAAGGGGAGCCGGATCGCCTCCAGTTCACCGAAGCACCAGCTGCCGAGTTCGGGATAGCCGATATCGGCGAGACCGAACATGATGTCGCCGTCCTCATCCAGCTCGGTCGCGAGCCAGACACCCGTGCCAAGGGGATTGTAGAATTTGACGACGGGGATGTGATCCACATCGCTCTGCCGGCCATTGGCGAGGAGCTGCGCGCGCTGTGTGCGTGTCAGGAGGATCATGCCGCAGCCCTCCGCTCGATGAGATTATCGCGCGGTTCGGCACGCTCCTCGTCGGGCAGATGTGCGAGCAGCCAGTCGGCAGCCTTGCTGGCCTGAGAGGCGGCACGGACGATGGCGCGATTGTCCTCGCGCAGCACTTCGAGCCAGGAACCGATATAATCGGCATGGCGCACGGTCGGCACGATTCCGAGCGATGCGCAGCAGAAAGCCGCGTTCATCTCGGCTACCAGTTCCTCGAAGGCGTATTTCTTGGTGCCGAAGCTGCCCGAAAAATCCCGCCCCAACCGCGAAACATGACCGGTGGCGTGTCCCATCTCGTGCAGGGCCGTCCTGTGCCAATTGATCGGCTCGAAATAGGCAGCCGGCGGCGGCACCTGGACGTAGTCGAGCGACGGGACATAGAAGGCACGACCGCCGCCGATGCGGACGTCGATGCCGGTTGCGCCGATCAGTGCCTCGACTCTCGGCTCGATCATGCCGGGCGGCGGTGGTGGCGCTTCAACGGCAATGTCCTCGGGCAAACCCTCGCATTGCGCCGCGTTGAACACGGTAAAGCGCTTCAGGAAGGGAATGCTGCCTGCTTCTTCGCCTGTTTCCCTGGCGCGGCGTTTCTCGTCCTCGGGGGTGAAACGGTCGGCATAGACCACGGTGGTGCCACGCTCGCCCTTGCGGACATTGCCGCCGAGCGACAGGGCCTGGCGGAAGGTGAGCCAATGTTGGGTCGGGTAGCCGTATTGGACCACGGCGCCCCAGAGGATCAGGACGTTGATCCCGGAATACTGCCGCGCCGTCGCGGCGTTCCTCGGCATGGCCAGCGGTGCTTTCGCCGCTGCCGTCCCCCAGGGCTGGACCCAGGGCAGCCGCCCGCCCTCCAGCTCGCCGATGATCTTGTTGGTGATGTCGTCGTAGAGATTGCTGCGGGCGCCGGCTGCGCGAGCGCGGTCCTGTCTGGCCATCGGGATGTCTCCGCGACGGGCACCGGAAGCCTCTCTCCCAGTCCTCAACCCGTCACGGAAAACCCCTCCGCACTCTCACTCCCGGGGCGTTGCGGGGTGCCCCCGCAGAAGGGCTCGGCCGCAGGGGAAGGCTTTCCCCCACAAGTTTCGCCAGCCTTGGTGCGCTCACGGGCGGATTCCTCCCTCTACAGGAAACTGGCAGTCGCATCAGGTTCCGCCGACAACCTGAAGCCCACCGCGCAACACGCCAACTGGCATAGGTGGGATATCCGCAGCGGTCAGGACGCTCGTTGCGCCTTCCGGCCCGAGGTCGATATCGAATCTTCGACCGGGCTCGTCGGTTGTGCTGACCAAGCGTCGGCAAAGCAAATCGGCGAGGGCGGGGTCCTCAACCGCGCAAATGATTTGCCGGCTATCGAGGCGGAGCGCTGCAAGCACCTCAACAAGATGGAGCGCCCGGAAGTCGTCGATGTGCTGGACTGGATCATCAAGAAGGAGGGAACGGAAAGGGGTCCAGGCGCGAGCCAGATGGACAGACAGCAAGAATGCCAATCCCGCCGCGCGCCGCTGACCACTGCTGAACACAAACTGAGGGTTCAGGCCATCTCCGACCCTTAAGCTGAGGAACCGCCGGACATCGCCGCGGATACTATAATCGATCGTCCGCCAGTCCGCATGAGGGCGCAGACGCTGGTAAAGTTCATTGAGCAAGGGGCTGATCTGTTCCCCGTCAGCGCCCATGGCACAGATTGAGGGTTGAGCTTTAAGGAGTGTTTTGGTCTCGTCGTCTGACGAAGGAACCAAGATGACTGCTAAATCCCCGAGCACCAAAAAGCCTGCCGAGCAGGTGGTGAAGGACATTCGCCGGGCGACCCGACGGCACTTTTCAGCTGAAGACAAGATCCGGATTGTTCTCGATGGTCTGCGCGGCGAAGACAGCATTGCCGAACTGTGCCGCAAGGAAGGCATCGCGCAGAGCCTGTATTACACTTGGTCGAAAGAGTTCATGGAAGCCGGCAAGCGCCGACTGGCGGGCGATACTGCTCGTGCTGCGACCAGTGATGAGGTCAAGGATCTGCGCCGAGAGGCTGGTGCGCTCAAGGAATGCGTTGCCGACCTGACGCTGGAAAACCGTCTGCTTAAAAAAAGCATGATCGCGGATGGGGACGAGCCAGAATGAGATATCCCGCATCCGAAAAGCTCGAGATCATCAATCTGGTTGAGCAGTCGCACCTGCCCACAAAACGCACGCTGGACCGGCTGGGCATCCCGCGCCGGACCTTCTATCGCTGGTATGACCGCTACCTCGGTGGCGGTCCTGAAGCACTAGAAGATCGGTCTTCGGCACCCAGTCGGGTGTGGAACCGGATCCCGACTGCCGTCCATGATCAGCTCATCGAGATGGCGTTGGAAGAGTCCGAACTCTCGCCTCGGGAGCTGGCTGTGAGCTTCACCGACCAGAAGGGGTACTTCGTGTCCGAAGCCAGCGTTTACCGGCTTCTCAAGGCCCACGACCTGATCACCAGCCCGGCCTATGTGGTGATCAAGGCGGCAGATGCGTTCCACACCAAAACGGTGCGGCCCAACGAGATGTGGCAGA
>NZ_JACDXV010000003.1 GCF_015158295.1 Devosia faecipullorum
AACGACAAACCATCCAGCATCGGCGCTTGCAGCACCGCAAGCTCGCCGCATAACATCAACCCAAAGACGAGGCCGATACTCCGCTAATCCAAGACCCAAACTGCGCCAAATGATCTGACGACGGACAACGGCGAACATCTAGGTCTTGCATGGCACGCATCAAACTGATCCGAGAAAACAAGGGGAGGTTGCCCGAATTCAGATTGGCGTCCCTATGCGTTATGACGCCGAAGACAACCTTGAAGCGTAGCGCATCGATTGGCACCAGATAATCGGCGAGATTGTTTGCGCCGATCCGTTCCGTGACAAGCTGCCGAAGCTTATTCCTCGACACTTCCTCAAGTTGAACAAGATCAATAGAGTTGACGCCTTGGTTGAACAGGTGGCTGAGCGACGAAGATCGGGTCGAGATTTTTATATGGTAGAGCGTCGCCGTTGGCTCTGCATCTCCAGGAAGCACGCCGACCTCGTAGAGGTCGCACGGCTCGATTTCAGTGCTGCCCATTGGACGGATGTCGGTGCGGTCTAAACAAATGTATCGACCATTCCAGCCCGGAACAGCTTCATTGTAAGCGCCCTCGCTGTAGGCGCGCTTCCCGTCCTTTTCCTCGTCGTGATCGTATGGGCAAAGTGGATTTGCTTCGCAACGAGCATCCAGATAGTTGCGTAGACGGTCTACGAACGCCTTCTCGGCCCTGTACCATTCACCTTCGCAAAGGTGATAGATGACGTCCTCCCCGTTCGGCTCAACGTCGAAGATGACCGACCTATAGATGCTGTATGTGGGACCAGCGGTGCCATCGCTGTCGGTCAGCATGACCCGCATCTGCTTTAGGTCTTCTAGGTCTAGCTCGGCCGGATCATGTGCTGGCTGGACATACTCATAAAACGCACCCAATGCGATGTCCGGATAAATGTCGCTCCGTCCGGCTCCCAGAAACATGCAGCAGGTGTTTCCACGATAATCCACGATGTCTGGTATCGTGAGTTCGACGTCTGCGCTTTGGACCCGAACCGCTGCCACCAAGAACGCATCGAGTTCTGCTATTTTGGAAGGGTCACGGACTGGCGCAATATTCTGGATATTCGGAAAGGCAGTCTTGTAGTCTTCGCTATCATAGAGGCCGAGTAGAGAAGCGCAAAGCTCAGGGAGCTGTGCCGAGGGTAGTTTTAGATTGATCTTGAGGGCGATTGAACCCGTAGCATTCTTAAAGAGTTCGGCGTGCTCCGCCTTCACCGCTCCGGTCAAACTGCGGATAATCTCGCTGTTACCGTCAAAGTCGAGGAAGGTCAGCTCCGTTGAGATTGGCACCTGTGTTCTCTTCCTAAGTGAGGGCCCAGGCGCCACCATGTCGGCACTTTTCAGCTTCGCTGGATCGATGCTGTTGAGGGATACCCTCAAGCCAAAATCATAAACATAGGCATGATCCTTCAGGTGGTGGGCAACATGGCCGAACGCGAGTACGAAATTCCGCTCGCCAACTGGCAAGAATAGCAGCGCGCCTTTGAAAACCTGGGTGAGGGGTTGCTCGACCTGAAAGTACTGACGCCACCACGGGGTGGTTGGCTCATCATCAAGTACAAACAGCGTCGCCCCCTCTGGCAGGTTGCCCGCATTCGCGACAGGCAAATCTTCCTTGAGAGTATTCTCAGCGTCGAAGCCAACTTTAAGTAGGTAAATCGAAAATGGGCGTGACTTCGCCATTGCTTGCCCCCCGGTCGCAATGTTTCTTTGGGTGCATTCCCCGAATACGGACAGCCATTAGGCGCATAAAGTTATGGCCAGGCAAGTGTTTACTCTGCTAGCTCTGACCCATGATGTCGACAGGGGGTAGTGCCGCCGTGAAAGAAGCGACAGCGCGGATCAAGATCAACAAGATGTTGGAGGAGGTTGGTTGGCGGTTTTTCGCGGACGCCAACGGGCCGGCCAACGTCGTCCTCGAGCCCAATGTGAAAGTCGCTTATTCTGACATCGATGCGCTAGGTGCCGACTTTGAGAAGCTGGCTGATGGCTTCATTGATTTCCTTCTTCTGGACCAAGACGGAAAGCCGCTGATTGTTCTAGAGGCCAAGTCGGAGAGCAAAAACCCACTGCTCGGCAAGGAGCAGGCACGGAAATATGCCCGATCACAGAATGCTCGCTTTATCATCCTCAGCAACGGCAATATCCACTACCTCTGGGACCTTGAGCAGGACAGTCCCGTCGTTATCTCCAAGTTTCCCGGGCCGGGCGAGATCAAGAACCACTATGCTTTTGAGCCCAACGCTGAGCGGCTGTCTGCGGAGCCCGTGGATCGCGATTTCATCGTTCTCACCCAGATGCCAAGCTACGCCAGCGAGGCCGCATGGAAGAATGAGCAAGAGCGTTCGGCCTTCATCGAGAAAGCGAAGCTTCGCTTTCTGCGCGACTACCAAAAGCGCGCCGTCACGCGCGTGCAGGAAGCTGTAAGGGAGGGCTCAACTCGTTTCCTATTCGAAATGGCGACTGGCACCGGCAAGACCCTCACCTCAGCCGCTGTGATCAAGCTGTTCCTAAAGACCCGAAATGCGAAGCGCGTTCTGTTTCTGGTTGACCGGTTGGAGCTCGAGGTCCAGGCCGATAAAGCGTTCAAAGAGCTGCTCAGGAACGACTTCACGTCCATCATCTACAAGGAGCAGCGCGATGATTGGCGCAAGGCGGACATCGTCGTGACGACTGTTCAGTCGCTGCTCTTCAATGACAAGTATCGCCGCTTCTTCGCGCCAACCGACTTCGATCTGGTCATTTCCGACGAGGCTCATCGCTCAATTGGCGGTAATGCCCGTGCCGTGTTCGAGTATTTCATCGGGTACAAGCTCGGATTGACCGCCACACCGAAGGATTTTCTGAAGCAATCGAAATCTCACAACCCCACGCGCGATCCTCGCGAGACCGAGCGCCGAATGATGCTCGATACCTACCGCACCTTTGGCTGCGAAACTGGAGAGCCAACCTTCCGCTACTCGCTGCTGGACGGGGTAAAGGACGGCTTCCTAATCAATCCGTACGTCGTTGATGCACGGACATCCGTGACCACTCAGCTCCTTTCGGATCGGGGCTTCGTCATTGATGTTGCAGATGATGATGGAAACACGGGCCAAGAGACTTTCGCCGTCAGAGATTTTGAGAAACGCTTTTTTGCCGAGGCAACTAACGGCGCATTTTGTCAGACCCTGCTGAAGAACGGATTGCGCGACCCAATTTCGGGCGAGTTTGGCAAGACCATCGTGTTCGCGGTAAGCCAGAATCACGCTGCCAAGCTCACTCAGATACTCAATGAAATGGCTGATCAGCTGTGGCCAGGCAAATACCAGTCGGATTTCGCCATGCAGGTCACCAGTCAGGTCCCCGATGCCCAGCGCATGACAATCAACTTTGCCAACAACAATCTGGGCGGGCACAGTGCGTTCACGGCGGACTATCGCACCAGCAAGGCGAGAGTCTGCGTCACTGTGGGAATGATGACCACCGGCTATGACTGCCCCGACATTCTCAACCTTGCGCTGATGCGACCTATTTTTTCGCCGTCCGACTTTGTCCAGATGAAGGGTCGAGGAACGCGGGGTCACAACTTTGCTGACCAGGTGGTTGACCCGACGAAAAAAACCTCGCTCGGCCGGGTGGCCAAGAAGGAGTTTCGTCTCTTCGACTTCTTCGCCAGCTGCGAGTATTTCGAAGAGAAGTTCCAATACGACGAAGAGCTGAAGCTCCCCCAAATCGCCGCAGCACCATTGGGGATTGGCGGCGATCAAGGCAGCGTCGCCACCGGTCGGAGCACCTTCGAGTTCACCGAGCCGGATCAGGTCGTCTATCAGGTCGAGCAGCAGGTTGGCCCGCAAGGGATGCGCGTCGATCGCGAGCTCTTCCAGAAGTTCGAGCAGATTGCCCGGTCTGACCAGCAACTGTCCGACTTCGTAGATCAGCAGAATTGGGACGCAGCAGCCCGTCGCGTGATCGAAGAGCTATTCGACAAACCAAACGACTACTTTAACCTCGAACGGTTGCGCCAAGCTGCCGGTGTGGATCGTCGCATTTCGATAAGAGAATTGCTGGAGAAGGCCTTTGGGCACATCTCGAAATTCAAGTCGAAAGATGAGCTAATCGAAGACGAGTTCCGCAAGTTCGTACTCGACCAAAAGCCAGAAGAAGCAGACCGCCTCAGGCAAATTCGCTATTTCTTCGAGGCCTAAATCCGCGATCCGAAAGTGCGGGCGTTGATTGACGCAGGGCATTTTGGCGACCTGAACGTCAACCCAACCTTCACGACCCGCGACCTAAAGGAAGTGCCTGTGCCATGGCGCAAGCGCATCCCCGAATACATCAAGGACTATGTGTCCCTGAACCCCTTCCTTTGACGAAAGACTGATATGCTCGACACCGACACCAAACGTCGCATCGACACTTGCCGTGATATCCTCGTCGGTAAGGTGCCCGACCCGAAAAGCCAGGTCGAGCAGATCACCATCGCCCTCATCTACAAGTTCATGGACGACATGGACCTTGAGGCCGAAGAGTTGGGCGGCGAACGCCGCTTCTTTACGAAGGAGTTCGAGCGTTTCCGCTGGGCGAAACTGGTAGCCCCCGGTGTTTCTGGCCAGGACATGCTAAACACCTATGCCGAAGCGCTGACCAACATGGTGCAGAACGAGCACCTACCCAAACTCTTCCGCGACATATTCCGCAACGCGTATCTGCCTTACCGCGACCCCGAGACGCTGCGCGCCTTCCTGCGCGAGATAGATACCTTCAGCTATGATCACAGCGAACGGCTGGGTGATGCCTTCGAATACCTGCTTTCGGTTCTGGGCAGCCAAGGCGACGCGGGTCAGTTCCGCACGCCGCGCCACATCATCGATTTCATGGTCGAGATCATCGACCCGAAGAAGAACGAGGTCATCCTGGACCCGGCCTGCGGGACGGCGGGCTTCCTAATCTCGGCCTACAAGCACATCCTGAAACGGAACTCGACCGGGGTAGGCAATGGAAACGGTACCAGCACCGAGGGCGACGCCGCCGAACAGGCGCTGGAAAGCCCGATGCGCTATTCGGGCGATTTGTTACAGCCCGAAGACCGGGCCCACCTTGCCCGCAATATCAAAGGCTATGACATCTCTCCCGACATGGTTCGCCTGTCGCTGGTCAACCTTTACCTGCATGGCTTTGCCGACCCGAAGGTCGAGGAATACGACACTCTGACCAGCGAAGACAAATGGACCGAGATGGCTGACGTCGTTCTCGCCAACCCGCCCTTTATGTCGCCAAAAGGCGGGATCAAGCCGCACACCCGCTTCCAAGTTCAATCCAAGCGCAGCGAAGTGCTGTTTGTCGACTATATCGCCGAACACCTGACCCCGAACGGCCGCGCCGCCATTGTCGTGCCCGAGGGGATCATCTTTCAGAGCCAAAGCGCCTATGTGGCCCTACGCAAGATGCTGGTCGAAAACCACCTCGCTGCTGTCATCTCGCTGCCCGCGGGCGTTTTCAACCCATATTCAGGCGTCAAGACTTCGATCCTTATCCTTGATCGCGCATTAGCCAAGGCGAGTAAGCACGTTGCTTTCTTCAAGATTGAAAAGGATGGATTCAGCTTGGGCGCGCAGCGGAAGGCCGAGAAAGGCTCTCAACTGCCGCAGGTGAAGGCTGAGCTTGGGGCTTGGTTGCTGGCCGCGCGGGCTGGTGCCGGTGAGGGGTTGGAAAGCAACCTCGGAAGCGCGGTGGAGCGGGCACGTCTCGCAGAAGGCGGGGATTACAACCTGAGCGTCGAGCGCTATCGAGCGGCAGAGGCAGGCCAAATTTCAAGGTGGCCGATAGTAAAACTTGGTGAACATTGTGAATTTCGCACCGGCGGAACGCCAGCGTCAACGGTTGCAGAATACTACACGGATGGCCAGGTGCCTTGGCTGGTATCTGGGGACATTCACAAGCGCGAAATCTTTGACTGCGAAAGGCGCATCACCCAAGCTGGCGTGGACAACTCAAACGCACGACCCCTTCGGCGCAATTCAGTTTTGATTGCGCTCAACGGGCAAGGGAAGACCCGAGCAACAGTTGCGCTTTTGCGAATGGACGGCGCAACATGCAACCAGTCCCTTGTCGCAATGTATCCCCTCAACGACGAAAACCTGGTCCCAGAGTTCCTGTTCTGGACGTTGCGTTCGAAGTATCAAGAAATCCGAGACATCACCGGGGACAACCAACGAAGCGGTCTAAACATCCCCATTCTGAAAAGCATCGAAATTCCTCTGCCGCCGGTTGACGTGCAGCGCGAGATTGTGGCTGAGGTCGAGAGGTATCAGCGCGTCATCGACGGTGCCCGCGCCGTTCTAGACAATTATCGCCCCCACATCCCCGTTGACCCTGAATGGCCGATGGTGGAACTCGCGGCGGTGTTTGACGCGCTTGAAGGCGGGGTCAGCGTAAATTCCGAGAACCGGGCGAAGCTACCAGGCGAGGTGGGAGTGCTGAAAACCAGCGCCGTTACGTCGGGAGTATTCAACCCAGATGAGCACAA
This sequence comes from Devosia faecipullorum, assembly GCF_015158295.1. Lineage (GTDB taxonomy): Bacteria > Pseudomonadota > Alphaproteobacteria > Rhizobiales > Devosiaceae > Devosia > Devosia faecipullorum. The sequence goes on from NZ_JACDXV010000003.1 coordinate 6,531, forward strand.
AGCTGTATTGCCAGAAGAAGTGGACCGGGTGAAATGCAGCCCTCGAAAGGGCGCGATCATCATAAGCCGCATGAATACTGAGGCCCTCGTTGGGGCAAGCGCGTATGTTGACGATGACTATCCCGACCTGTTTCTGCCGGATCGCCTGTGGCAGACGGTCATTTCCCGAAGGGATGTCAGTGCTAAATACATTCAAACGGTCATTTCTTCCGATGAATATCGAGCACGAATTTCCTCGATCTGCGGTGGAACCAGCGGAAGTATGAAGAATGTCGCAAAGTCGCAACTTCTGAAAATCAAGGTTCCACTTCCCGACTACGATATTCAACAGAGCATTCTTATCGATATCGAAGCCGAACAGGAAATTGTTCGCGGCAATCGCGATCTAGAGGCCCGCTTTCAAAAAAAGATCGACGCCGCAATTGCCCGTGTCTGGGGTGAGGCCAGTAGTGATGGAGCAGACTGATGGACGAGGCTCTGGAACTGGGCACTTATCTGCCTCAGTCATTTGCAAATACCAATGAGCAAGCCTATCTTGATTTTCTCTGGTCTGCGTTTCAGACGAACTACGAAGCGGGGCGCTACGAATTCGCGAGCCTCGCCTTTCATCTGCTTTACATGAGCTTTGTTAGCTTCTCGATCTGGCAAATTCGACTCGCTCGGCCTTTGCCCTTCGCAATGGCGATGGTCGGATTCGATAAGAGTGAGAGCGCGCTGATGGCATGCGAAAGCCCTTTCAAGTTCTACGACCAGCTAAAAGAGAGCCAGATTTTTCGGTTTCTGAAACTCATTGGCTGTTCCAACCAGCAAGTGGGTGAGTTCGCAAAATTCGTTAAGCGCCGCAATAAGATAGCGCATCCGACCGGAACGGTCTTCTTCAATGATCAAGCTGAAATAGATGCTGAGATTGCGGACATGATGAAGGAGGTTCGCAACATCGAGGCTCATATGCAGCCGGTGATCGCGGAGCTCTACGAAGCCTTTCTGCGGGGCGAAAGCGCCGATCCTGAGTCGCGTCAGTACTCTGATTTGGCAGACGAAGTTCGAGTCAACCTTGTCCATGTGAACTACATGTCCAGCGCTGACATCGCATATTGTCGTGATTTCGACCTGTCCGCACTGGAGGGGCAGCCATTGCACGACGAGATGCTGCTTTTGCATGACGCCTTGGTGGCCATCTATCCACCGGACGAGATGGGGGAAGCAGCGTGACATCCTTATACGGTATCGTTGGCAACCAGCTTCTTCCCGCGAAGCGGCGGGCGCTCACCAGGGAAAGCTTGATCGAGGACTGGCTCGCCGGTGATCCCACCCTTGCCGGGCTCGACGCGATGATTGTCGGACGACAGGTGCCTACCGACCACGGGAAGTTCATCGATCTACTCGCTATGGATGCCTCGGGGGCGCTCATCATCATCGAGCTGAAAAAAGACCGGACGCCGCGCGAGATCGTCGCCCAGGTTTTGGACTACGCTTCATGGGTCCGCACGCTCACCACTCCCGAAATTTACGAACGCGCAGAGAAGTACCTCAATCAGCGCTTGGCGACAGCGTTCCGCGAGAAGTTCGGCGAACCGATACCGGATCAATTGAACGCCACACATTCCATGTTGATCGTTGCTAGCGAGCTCGACCCGGCGTCTAAGCGGATCGTGGAATACCTGTCTGAGGAACATGGCGTTGCGATCAACACTGTGTTTTTCAACGTTTTCGAGGCAAACGGGCAAGAGTGGCTGACAACGGATTTCCTGCTTGATCAGGAAGAGGTCGAAGAGCGCTCCGAACGCAAGGTTCGCGCTCCGTGGTCCGGCTACTTTTTTGCCAATGCTGGTCTCAACGAAAGCAGGACTTGGGAAGACTATCGCAAGTATGGCTTCATAGCGGCGGGCGGCGGAGAATTCTATTCAGGCCGCTTGGGCCAGCTGAGCGTCGGCGACGAGCTTTTCCTCTTTGACAAAGGAAATGGCTACCTGGGCCATGGTGTCGTTACCGAAGAAAAGACCCCAGCCGCTGACTTTCAGACGCCGGATGGTCCACTGCTCGAACAACCACTGCTTGGCCGCAACTTGGGACACGACGCCGACAATCCGGAGCTCGCCGAATATGTTGTGGGAATCGACTGGAAACACACCATCGAGCGCCCCCAGGGGAAGTGGTTCAAAGGCGCCTTCGCCAACCAGAACATTGTCTGCAAGCTTCGAGATCAGGCAACCGTGGATTTCCTGAAGTCGGAGTTTGGGCTGGAGTAGAAGAGCGCAGGGGTTTGCATATCGACTGCGGATGCTGCTTGGGGCTAGATCGCCCATCTGTGTTTTCTGGATTGCCATCGCCTTGGCCCTCGACGTCTTTGCGATTGGCGGTACCTCATCAGACCCGCTGGTTTTGATCAACTCACGCCACTGCGACGTGCCGCTTACTGGTCCTGAAGAGCGGGCTGCTGCCCAGTGCCGGTTACCACGCTCAGGCCCTTGCCAAAGCGTCGAAATCGAGCCCCATGAAGATGCTCGGGTCGAAGCCATCTGGGAATGGCAGATTGGCGAGCAGCGGCGCATCGGTCGGATCGACAACGAGGTCGCCATAGTCCTCATGGGTGTCACGGCGGGAATGGCCGGCCTGCACGCGGCGGGAGTATTCGGTGACCCCCGCCTCCCGCATCCGGGTCGTGCACTGGTGCCGGAACCCGTGATAGGAGCCACCCGTCTCGGCTTCCTTGAGCAACTTATTCGCGGCCTTCTGCATCGCGTCTTCAGGGTCGTCGCATTGGTTCATGCGCTCGAAGATGAAACCCGGTTGCCGCATGGCCCAATCAACAAAGCCGATCTCATCGAAAAACCGATGCATGATGAAGCCGTCTAGCGAAGCCGCCGTCTTATAGCCATTGTTCTCCAACGCCCCGTCTTCGTCACGAAAGTGCTGATCGAGGCTCGCCACCACATAGTCGCCCACACGCCGGATGTTGGGTCCCTGCAATCGCGTAAGCAGCCCGATGCGCCGCCCGGTCCAGAAGCCAAGCGGCAGGATCAGCGCCTTGTGCAACTCGCCCGATTCCACCCCGAGATGGAACGCCTTCGCCACCTTTGCTATGGCAGGTGCCTTGCGACGCTTCGGCTCCGCGAAGATTGACGGATAGAAAAGCCGTGCACCCGCAAAAGGATCGGTGACGCCCGCGTTGGCAGCGGCAAGCGCCGTGATCGCCTTGATGTCGGCGAGATAATGGCCGCTGACCGTGTTGCGCGCCATGACTCCATATTGGTGCTTGTCGTTCATCGCGAGGATTTCCAATGCGGTCTTACCCTCGAACGCTTTCACGTCGTCGCGCTCAGGCGGCCAATATTGCAACTGGTTGAGATAGGCTTGGAGATCGGGAGCGCCATAGTCACTGATGGGCTTATCTCCCATCAACGAGGCGAACAGTTCGGCGCGTCCACGAATCGAATGAATATCGCCACTTTCTTTGCCGCCATTGGCGGCAATTCTGGTGTCGAGATAGGTTTTGGTCGCAGCACGGAAAGTCGGGACCGAGGACGACGCACCATCAACGGTGGCGGCGATGGCGTTGGCCTGCCGTTCCAAGGCCGTGGTCAGGCGCTCCATCGCCATAGCCAGAGGCCCCACGTCGGATGGCCCCGCCCCTGCCGCACTCTCCCCACGCATCTTATCAATGGCACTCTGGCGCAGTCGGTCGGCGTTTTCCGCCACGTAGCGCGATGTCGGCTCTTCCTTGTTGATTAGGATCAGGTCCCGCAAACCATCGATATAGGGGTCAGGTGCAGGATCGGATTTCGCCGCCATATCCAGCGACAATTCGAGCCCCCGAAAGAACCCCGTCCATTCGGCCATTGCCACAGGGGTAAGGTCAAACACCGATTGGTCTTCGACCTGCATCTCTTCGGCCATGCCACGCACCTTACTGGAAACACTCTCAGCCGCAGCCGCGAGCAGTCGAGCCCTTCGGTTCGCCTCGCGGATTGGCAACGCGCCTATTGAACAACGGAAAAAATGGATTCGCACATGTTTCTTGATGTCGGCGGGGACACGGACCTGAAACCGCCAGCCGGATCCATGCCGGGTCAGGTAGCGGGTCGATCGCTCGGTGGAGAGTCTGGGTACATTCGTGGGTACAATCATGGGTACGACGCTCGACGGAATGGCCATCGCCGAACGTCAAAAACCCAATCGTATCAGGATGTTACAGCAGATCGCACAGAGTTGCGAAATGCGGTGGCGGAGAGAGAGGGATTCGAACCCTCGAGACGGTTCCCCGCCTACACACTTTCCAGGCGTGCGCCTTCGACCACTCGGCCATCTCTCCGCATCGCCTGAATCGGACCCGGAGGGCAGAAACACAGCCCTGGACGGCCGTTGCGAGCGTGGCGCAATATACCCATGATCGGGGCGGGCGCAAGGGATCACTTCGATCACTGCACGATTGTTTTTCGCACACGGAATAGCGTCTTGTGACAATCGGCTTTGGCGTGGCAAAAGGGGCTGGCACCGTGAACATGAGCCGGGGGCGGATCGGCTTGACCTCGGCAAGTACAGGGACAGTGTATGCGGCTCGTCTTCAGACTATTGGGAACCTGGCTGATCGGCGTGGCGCTGATATTTCTTGTCATCGACGGGACAAAATCACTGGCCGCCAACGAAATTATCTTTGTCAGCCTGGAGCAGGCCTGGTCTCAATTGCACCCGCCCAGCCTTGAGGCGTTCGGCAGCTTTCTCGACAGCCGGTTCTTTGCCGATCTGCTGCGACCCATGCTGGCGGCGCTGCTGAGCTTTCCCGCCTTTGCCGTTCTGGCGGCGCCCGGCATCGCCCTGGCACTGGCCGGGCGTCGGCCGCGCCGCGACGGCTTCCTGCGCCAGGAGCAGATCTAGCGGTCGTGAAGGCGAGCCCGTCCCGACCGACTTTCAAGCGATTTCGTAGGACGACAGCGCCCGTGACGCCGGCCGAGACCGTGGCCTGAGCCACGGCCCCGTTCGAGTGCGTCAGACGTCGAGATTGCTCACATTGAGCGCATTGTCCTGGATGAAGTCGCGGCGGGGCTCGACCAGATCGCCCATGAGGGCGGTGAAGATCTGGTCGGCTTCGTCGGTCTGGTCGATTTCGACGCGCAGCAGGGTGCGGGCATTGGGATCGAGCGTGGTTTCCCAGAGCTGCTCGGCATTCATCTCGCCCAGCCCCTTATAGCGTTGCAATGACAGCCCCTTGCGGCCGGCATCGGTCACCGCCTTGAACAGGGTGGAGGGGCCATAGATGGGGATGGCCTCGCCCTTGCGGGTCAGTGTCGGCACGCCGCCGAACAATTCGTCGAGCCGCTCGGCCAGGGCGCGGAGCTTGCGCGCATCGGCGCTTTGCAGCAGCGCCCGGTCGATCTGATGGGTTTCGGTCACCCCGCGCACGGTGCGGGAGAAGGCCAGGGCCTCGTCCTCGGTCAATTCGCCGGTCCAGCCGCGCTCCAGTTCATCAGAAATCCGGTCCAGCCGCCCGGCGACGCGCTTCAGCGTCTCGGCGCTCTTTTCGGGGTCCGACATGCCATCGGGATCGAGCCCGCCGACAATGGCCGCCTGCTCCACCAGGTTGCGATTGTAGCGGGTGTTGAGATTGTTGATCGCCTTGGTGATGTCGCGGGCCTGCTGGAGAATGGCGAGCAGGTCGTGCCCGGCATGTTCGGCTCCGTTGCGGGTCTTGAACACGGCGTCTTCCAGCCCGCCCTCGAGCAGGTAGTCTTCCAGCGCTTCCTCGTCCTTGAGGTAAAGCTCGGAGCGGCCGCGCGTGGCTTTGTAGAGCGGGGGCTGGGCGATATAGATATGGCCGCGCTCGATCAGTTCGCGCGTCTGGCGATAGAAGAAGGTCAAGAGCAGCGTGCGGATATGGGCGCCGTCCACGTCGGCGTCGGTCATGATGATGATCTTGTGATAGCGCAGCTTGTCGGCGTTGAATTCCTCCCGGCCGATGCCGGTGCCCAAAGCGGTGATCAGCGTGCCGACCTGGTCGGACGAGATCATGCGGTCGAAACGGGCGCGCTCGACATTGAGGATCTTGCCGCGCAGCGGCAGCACCGCCTGGTTGGAGCGGTCGCGGCCCTGCTTGGCGGAGCCACCGGCCGAGTCGCCCTCGACGATGAAGATTTCCGACTTTGCCGGATCGCGCTCCTGGCAATCAGCCAGCTTGCCGGGCAGCGAGGAAATCTCCAGCGCTCCCTTGCGGCGGGTCAGTTCACGCGCCTTGCGGGCGGCCTCGCGGGCCGCGGCGGCTTCCACCACCTTGCCGACAATGGTCTTGGCCTCGTTGGGATGTTCCTCGAACCATTGGCCGAGCTTTTCGTTGACGATGTTCTCGACCACCGGGCGGACCTCGGAGGAGACCAGCTTGTCCTTGGTCTGGGAGGAGAATTTGGGATCGGGCACCTTGACCGAGAGCACACAGGTCAGCCCCTCGCGGGTGTCATCGCCCGAAAGCGTCACCTTTTCCTTCTTGGTGATGCCCGAGCTTTCCGCGTAGGAGGTGACTTGGCGCGTCAGCGCCCCGCGCAGGCCGGCCAGATGGGTGCCGCCATCGCGCTGGGGAATGTTGTTGGTGAAGCAGAGCACGTTTTCGTGGTAGCTGTCGTTCCATTGCAGCGCCACTTCGACGGTAATGCCGTCCTTTTCGGCGCGCATGCTGATCGGCGCCTCCAGCACCGAGGCCTTGGACTTGTCGAGATAGCGGACAAAGGCCTCGAGCCCGCCTTCATAGAACAATTCCACTTCGAGCGGCTCAGGATGGCGGCGGTCGGCGAGCAGGATGCGCACGCCCGAATTGAGGAAGGCCAGTTCGCGCAGGCGATGTTCCAGCGTCTTGAAATCGAACTCCACCATGGTAAAGGTCTGGGGGCTGGGCAGGAAGGTCACCGACGTGCCCGAGCGCCCTTGATAATCGCCCACCACGCTCAGCGGCCCGTCGGCCACGCCATGGGTGAAGCTCATCTCATGCAGCTTGCCGCCCTGGCGGATGGAGAGCTTGAGAAAGACCGAGAGCGCATTGACCACCGAGACGCCCACACCGTGCAGGCCACCGGAAACCTTGTAGGAATTCTGGTCGAACTTCCCGCCGGCATGAAGCTGGGTCATGATGACCTCGGCGGCCGAGACCCCCTCTTCCTTGTGAATGCCGGTGGGAATGCCGCGACCATTGTCGGTCACGGTGCAGGAGCCATCGGCATTGAGCGTCACGGTCACGAGATCGGCGTGACCGGCCAGGGCCTCGTCGATGGCATTGTCCACCACTTCGGTGACCATGTGGTGCAGGCCCGAACCGTCATCGGTGTCCCCGATATACATGCCCGGACGCTTGCGCACGGCATCGAGGCCCTTGAGCACCTTGATGCTGTCGGCGCCATATTCGGTCGGGGTCGGGTTTTCGCTGTCGCTCATAGGGTCCGAATCAGTCGTTAAAACTCAAATTCCGTTCTAGCGGAACAGGGGTGAATCCCCAAGAAAATTGGCCGTTTCGCCGGTATTTGCGGGGGATTTTCACCCCTGGCGAGCCAGCCGCCCGTCGCGCACGCCAATGTGCTGGGCCCGATCCTGCAAGGCCTCGAACAGCAGCGCGTCGGTGCCGGTGAGGAAGCATTGCGTTTCCAGCCCATCCAGCGCCTGAAACAAGGCGCTTCTGCGGTCGGGATCGAGATGGGCGGCGATCTCGTCGAGCAGCAGGAACGGGGTGATGCCGCACCGCAGGCGGACCAGCCGCGCATGCGCCAGGACGAGCCCGATCAGCAGCGCTTTCTGCTCACCGGTCGAGCCCAGGGCCGCCGGCATGCCCTTCTGGGCATGGACGACTTCGAGATCGACGCGATGCGGTCCTGATGTGGTGCGTCCGGCGGCGCGATCAAGGCCGCGCGCTGCATGCCAGCGCTGCGCCAAGAGGGCCTCGAGTTCGGCCGAGACCGTCGGCACCGGCTCCGCCTCCAGCAGCGGCGTCAGCGCCAATTGGGCAGCGGGGAAATTGGTGTCATCAAGGCTCTCGGCGATCAGCGCCTGCAAATGCTGCAGGCTATCGCTGCGATTGAGATGGACCGCCGCGCCCAATTCGGCCATTTGCGCCTCGAGGGCGGAGAGCCAGCGCGCATCGCCCCCCTCCTCGAGCAGCCGGTTGCGCTGGCGCATGGCCTTGTCGAAATCGGATACGGCGGCGGAATGGGCCGGGATCAGCGTCGTCACCAGCCGGTCGAGAAAGCGCCGCCGGTCGCCGGCCGGCCCGGAGAACAGGCCGTCCATGGCCGGAGTGAGCCAGAGCACGCGCAGGTAATCGCTCATCGCCTCGATGGAGCGGGCATTGGCGCCATTGATGCGCACCCGCCGCCCGCCATCGGGCAGGGCGCCGGTTCCGATATCGGCGGGGCCGTTTTCGGTCTCGATACTGGCGGCAACGGCCCATGGGAGGTCCGAGCCCAGCGATTGCAGATTATCGAAACTCGCCCCGCGCAAACCGCGCCCGGGCGAGAGCACGGAGATGGCTTCAAGCAGATTGGTCTTGCCCGAGCCATTGGGGCCGGTCAGCACCACGTGGCGGGCATCGAGGTCGAGCGCCGCCGAGGCATAATTGCGGAAAGCGGTGAGGCGGAGGCGGGAGATGTGGCGGATCATGAGCAGAATTTCTCACCCCCGCCGCTCGCCACCCTCGGGCTCGACCCGAGGGTTCTTTCGGCTGTGGCAAACGCCTTCAAGTCAGGTCCGAAGGTGACGGTCCTGGATCGGGAAGGCCAGCCGCCTTGCGAGCATAGCTCTCCGGGCCTAGCCGTCTTAAATCGCTCCACTGGAGCGATTTTCCCTGCGGGACGCCGCCTAGACCCGCATCGGCATCAGCACATAAAGCGCATTGGCGTCGCCCTCTTCCTTGACCAGGGTCGGGGAATTGGCGTCGTTGAACAGGAAGACGGCGTTTTCCGAGCGGATCTGGCCGATAATGTCGAGCAGATAGCGGGCATTGAAGCCGATCTCGAAGGCGTCAATATCGAAATCCACCGCCACTTCCTCGCTGGCCGTGCCGTGATCGGGATTGGTGACCGAGAGTTCGAGCAGGCCATTGCTGGCGGCGAGCTTGACCGCCTTGCCGCCGCGGTCCGAGGCAATGGTGGACACGCGGTCCACGGCGATGGCGAAGCCGGCGCGATCGACCAGCATCTGCTTGTCGTTGTTCTTGGGGGTCACCCGGTCGTAATCGGGGAAAGTGCCCTCGATCAGCTTGGAGAGCAGCACCACGGTGCCGACGGTGAAGCGGATCTTGGTGTCGGACACCTCGACCCTGACCGTGCCATCGACGCCGTCGAGCAGTTTCTGGACTTCGCCCACGGTCTTTTTCGGCACGATGATGCCGTTCATGCCCTCGGCGCCGGCGGGGGCGGCGATCTCGGCCCGGGCCATGCGGTGACCATCGGTGGCCACGGCGCGGAACAGGCTGCCATTGGCGGAATTTTCCACGGCATGGAAATAGATGCCGTTGAGATAATAGCGCGTCTCCTCATTGGAGATGGCGAATTGGGTGCGCTCGATCAATTCGCGCAGCGCGGCGGCCTCGATGTCGAATTCATGGGCGAAAGCGCCCGACTTGAGATCGGGGAAACTGTCGGGAGAAAGACAGGCGAGGTTGAACCGCGAGCGCCCGGAGGTCAGCACCATGTTCTCGCCGCCATCGGTCTCGAGCTTGACCTCGGCCCCGTCGGCGAGCTTGCGCACGATTTCATAGAGCGTATGGGCGGGCACCGTGGTCGATCCGGGAATGGACACCATGGCGGGCACGCTCTCGGTCACCTCGATATCGAGGTCGGTGGCGCGCAATTCGACCCGGTCGTCAGCGGCCTTGAACAGCACGTTGGCCAGGATCGGATAGGTGTTGCGGCGCTCCACCACCCGATGCACATGGCCCAGCGATTTGAGCAGATGATTGCGTTCGAGCGTGACTTTCATATTCCCAACCTACCCTGGCACCTGGAGCCGTCCACAAGACGACAAACCCCGACGAAGCGGGGCTTGGACATTTGCAAGACGGAACCGAAAAGGCAAGGGCAGGCGGCACTTTGCCGCCGTTTATCCCTATTCTTCGAGCATGCGCTTGAGCAGTTCGATCTCCTGGCCCAGCTCGATATCGTCCTTGATCATCTGCTCGACCTTGCGCACCGAATGCAGCACGGTGGTGTGGTCGCGGCCGCCGAAGCGCCGGCCGATTTCGGGCAGGGAGCGGGCGGTGAGCGCCTTGGCCAGATACATGGCGATCTGGCGGGGACGCACCACGTCGCGGCTGCGGCGGGCCGAAAGCAATTCGTTGCGCGGCACCTTGTAATGGCGGGACACGGCTTTGAGAATATCCTCGATGCGGACGCGCTTGGCGTCGCGGGCGCGGATCAGGTCGGCCAGGGTCTTTTCGGCCAGCGGCACGGTGATGAGTTCGCCGGTCAGCTGGTTGGCGGCGACGAGGCGGTTGACCGCGCCATCGAGATCGCGGCCATGGCTGACCACGGCGCGGGCGATATAATCGATCACCGCATTGGGAAATTGCATGCCGAAACGGGCATTCACCTGCTCGGCGCGGCGCTGCACGATGTCGCGGCGCAGGTCGAGATCGAAAGTGGAGATCGGCACGACCAGCCCGCCCGACAGGCGCGAGCGCACCCGCTCGTCCAGCATTTCCAGATCGCGCGGCGGCGCGTCGGCGGCCACCACGACCTGCTTGGCTCCGGTCAGCAGCGTGCCCAGGGTATGGCCGAATTCGGTGGCGGATTTTCCTTGCAGGAATTGCATGTCGTCGATCAGCAGCAGATCGACCCGGCGCAGCCATTCCTTGAAGCCGAGCGCGCTCTGGCGCTGCACGGCGGTGATGAAATGGTACATGAAATGGTCGGCCGTCAGATAGACGATGTTCTTGGACGGGTCGGCCTGGGAAACCTGATGGGCGATGGCGTTGAGCAGGTGCGACTTGCCCAGGCCCACGGTGGAATGAATATAGACCGGATTGAAGGTCACCGCATTGTTGATCGCCGCATTGGCGATCTGGCGGGCGACGCCGAAGGCCATTTCATTGGCGGTGCCGGCGACGAAGCTGTCAAAGGTCATGCGCGGATCGATGGCGCTGCCCGAAAGCGCGTCACCCCTGGCATTATCGCGCACAAGGCGCGGCGCAGCGGGCATGGACGGGGCTGGAGCGGCGGCGGTCTCGGCAAGCTGGGAAGCGGGCGCCTCAGCGGCCGCCTCGGCAACGGGCGCAATGCGCGGACGGGCCTGGCCATTGACCCGCATGGTCACCTGCAGGCGCGCCATGTCGGGCAGATCGTGGCGGAATGCTTCCAGAATGCGTTCCGAATAATGCGATTGCACCCAGGAACAGAGGAAACGGGTGGGGGCGGACAGATGGACGAGATCGTCGACCAATTCCTCCAGTTCGAGCCGCGCGAACCAGGACGTGAACACGTCCTCGCCGACCGAAGCCTTGAGCCGGGCCCGCACCCGGGTCCAGAGATCGCGCTGGGTTTCGGAGGAGCCGTCGGACATGACAGGATTATCGCCTTTTGAAGAAGAAGGAAGGGAGGAGGCATCGGCCAAATCGTCTCTTCCCGCAATCGCCTGTCGCATCATTGTCTCTAGCCCCATTCTGTTGCCGCCCGGTCCGCAAAGCCCGGCAATATTACTCTTGTTGTCCCGCCCTGCCCGGCCCGTCTCGGACCCATGGACACGGCTTCGCCCCTGCGCCCGCCAGGCGGGCGCATTCATGCTGGACGGTGGTCGCTCCACCGCCTTTATTATTGACCTATCCCTTGATCCCGGCCTGACCCGGCCAGTGGTCCATCAAACGCCGCCAATCTTGATTTCGCCGGCCGCAAATCTGCGCGACCAACAAAGTCTTCATCGGCAACTACTCCCCGGCGCTGCCGCCGGTACTGCCCCAAACCCAGGTCCGCTCGCGGTCCCGGCCGGCGCTTTGTGGGGCGGTTCCGCCCCTCGTTTTCCTTGCCGGCCAAGGTACATTAGAGGCACGAATTTGGACCCGCAACACGTGAATCGTTGAAATAGGGGCTTGACTCGGAAGGAAGGAAATCCACACCCCGCGCCAGGAAAAACCACCCTCCGGCAAGGGCCTGTGACTCAAGGCAGATTCAAACCTCTAGTCCCTGCCGGCATGATGAAAAATTTATTCCACCAATGGGGTCAACCCGGAGAAACCGAGCCCCGACACCATCAGAAAAATACCAAGCAAACCTTTGCGGTCCTTAAAAAAACCGTCGCCGGCACCAAACATTCCATCAAAGAGGGAATTGTCGTGAAACGGTTACATGACAGCAGTGCGACGAAAAAGCTTGCCCTGCTACCATACAACAAAAAAGGCCCCTTTCGGAGCCTCTTTCCAGGTCTGCGGGGCCTCGTGCCGATAGCGGCGCGGCCCTCGGGCGATCAGACCGCCAGAGCCTTAACGCGGCTATTGAGGCGAGACACCTTGCGCGAGGCCAGATTGGCATGGACGATGCCCTTGCCGGCGGCGCGATGGATTTCGGGCTCGGCAGCCTTGAGCGCGGCGAAGGCGATGGCGTGATCACCGGCGGTGATCGCTTCCTCGACCTTGCGGATGAAGGTGCGCATGCGGCTACGACGCGACTTGTTGACCGCGGTGCGGGCAGCAATCTTGCGGGTGGCCTTCTTGGCTGACGGCGTATTGGCCATTTGGTCCTCTTGAGCGTCTTGCCGGCCGGTTTAGCGCCTTGGGGCGCCAATACAGGCCGGAATAAAATGAAAGCGGCGGCACGCTGCCGCCAAGTCGGTGGGTCTATAGGGGATAGGGGGGAAGGCGTCAACTGGATTCGGGACTGGATTGACGGCTTGATGCCCCAAGTCACCGCTCACAACCCGCCCCATCGTCACCATCCGGCCACCCATGGACTTGATCCGGGGACCGGGTGGTCCATACCGCGAGATGGATTGCCCGGACAAGCCGGGCAATGACCATGGGCAATGCGATGAGGCTAACGCCATCAAGGCGCCTTCTGGCAGACGGGGCAATAAAAGGTCGAGCGGCCCGATTGCACGATCCGCCGCACGATACCGGTGCAGAGCGGGGTCGGGCAGGGATCGCCTTCCCGGTCATAGACGGCGAAATTGTGCTGGAAATAGCCCGCGCCCTCGACGCTGCGAAAATCGCGGATGGTGGAGCCGCCCACCTCGATGGCGGCGATCAGCACCTCGCGGATCGCGCCGGCCAGCGCGTCCAGCGCCGCTTTGGGCGCCCCGTCGGCCCGCACCAGGCTGCGCGCCTCGATATCGGGCAGGATATGGGCGCGGTGCAGGGCTTCGGCGACATAGATATTGCCCAGCCCGGCGACGATGCGCTGGTCGAGCAGCGCCGCCTTGATCGGCGCCTTCTTGCCCCGGAAGGCGGCGGCCATGCCGGCGGCGCTGAAATCATTGCCCAGCGGCTCGGGCCCCAGCCCCTCGAGATAGGGGCTCGCCGCTAGATCGTCATAGAGGTCGATGAAACCGAAGCGGCGGGGATCGGCATAGATGAGATGGCTTTCGCCATGCTCGGGATGGCTGAGCTGCCAGATCATGTGATCGTGCTTGGGCTCGGTGCCGGGCTCGTAATAGCGCGGTGGCTTGTCGATGCCATGCTCGGCAAAGCGCCAGGAGCCGGTCATGCCCAGATGGCTGAGCAAGATCTTGCCGTTCGACATCGTCATCAGCAGATATTTGGCCCGCCGTCCCACATGGGTCACCCTCTGGCCCTCGAGCGCCGCCGCCAATCCCTGGGGGATAGGAAAGCGCAGGTCCGCCCGATTGAGCGTCACCTTGTCGATCCGCGCGCCCTTGAGCCAGGGCTCGAGCCCCCGGCGCACCGTTTCGACCTCGGGCAATTCAGGCATGACAAAACTCCTTCACCCTGCGCGGCTTTGCGCATGGGCATTTTCCGACGCCTTATATATGGTGCGCGCAATTGCTTCGACCATCGAGGTCTCCTGCCATGACCCAGCCCGGCCAAACCACCCATTTCGGCGAAAGAATTGTCGCGCTCGACGAGAAACAGGGATTGGTGGACAAGGTCTTCCATGACGTGGCCGACCGCTACGACCTGATGAATGACCTGATGAGCGCCGGCGTGCACCGGCTCTGGAAAGACGCCATGGTGGCCGAACTGGCTCCACCCAAATCCGGTTCGCGGCCCTATCGGGTGCTGGACATGGCCGGTGGCACCGGGGATATCGGCGAGCGCATCGTCAACCGCTCGCTCGGCTATGCGCAGGTCGTGGTGTCCGACATCAATGCCGACATGCTGCGGGTGGGCGCGGAGCGCGCAAAGAGCTGGCGATATCCGGGACAGGTCAGTTTCGTCGAGGCCAATGCGGAGCAATTGCCCTTCGAGAGCAATAGTTTCGACGCCTATACGATCGCCTTCGGCATCCGCAACGTGCCGCGCATCCAGAAGGCGCTGGACGAGGCGCATCGCGTCCTGCGGCGCGGCGGCAGGCTCCTGGTGCTCGAATTTTCCCAGGTCGACGTGCCGGGGTTCGACGCGGTCTACAGGCTCTATTCGGACAATGTCATCCCGCCCATGGGCAAGCTGGTGACGGGCGATGCCCAGCCCTATCAATATTTCATCGAATCCATCCGCAAATTCCCCGATCCGGCGGCTTTCTCCGCCATGATCGCCCAGGCCGGGTTCCGCCGGGTCAAGCATCAGAGCTTTACCGGCAATATCGCCACGCTGTTTTCGGGCTGGAAGTTCTGACGCATGGGTCTGGGGTCCACATTCCGGCTGATCCATGCCGGCTGGGTGCTGGCCCGCGAGGGCGCGCTCTCCATCCTGCCGGCGGAATCGCTGCCGCCGATGCTGCGGCTGGGCATATCCATGGGGCGGTTGGTGGAGCGACGCTCGGTCCGCCAGACCGGCTCCATCGAAAAGCTCAATGCGGCGCTGCACAAGCTGGGGCCCAGTTTCGTCAAATTCGGCCAGACGCTGGCGACGCGCCCCGATATCGTGGGAGCACAGGCGGCGGCGGACCTGTCGGGCCTGCAGGACCGCATGCCGCCCTTCGATCCGGCGCTGGTGCCCGCCATTCTCGATACGGCGCTGGGCGCCAAGGCAAGCCAGCTCACCGAGATCAGCGCCCCGATCGCCGCCGCATCCATCGCGCAGGTGCATCGGGCCAAGCTGCGCCAGCCGGGGGAAATGCCGAAAATCGTGGCGGTCAAGATGCTGCGGCCCGGCGTTGCCGAGCGTTTTCACGCCGATACGCAGGCGCTTTATGCCGGGGCGCGGCTGGCTGAGACCTTTTCGCCCGCCAGCCGCCGGCTACGGCCCACCGAAGTGGTGCGCACACTCGACCATTCCATGCGGCTCGAACTGGATCTGCGGCTCGAGGCCGCCGCCATTTCGGAAATGGCCGAAAACATCAAGAATGACGAAGGCTTCCGCATCCCGCAGGTGCAATGGGACCAGGTGGCCGAGAACGTTTTGACCACCACCTGGGTGGACGGCATTCCGATCCGCGACCATGACGCAATCGATGCCGCCGGCATCGACCGCAAGGCGCTTGCCGCCAAGCTGTTGCAGGGCTTTTTGCGCCACGCCATCCGCGACGGCTTCTTCCATGCCGACATGCATCCGGGCAATCTGTTCGCCGATCCGAAAAGCGGCGACGTCATCGCGGTCGATTTCGGCATTATGGGGCGCATCGGCAAGTTCGAGCGCCGCTTCCTCGCCGACATCCTCTATGGCTTCATCACCCGCGATTACCGGCTCGTGGCCCAGCGCCATTTCGACATCGGCTATGTGCCCTCCCATCAATCGGTGGACGATTTCACCCTCGCCATCCGCTCCATCGGCGAGCCGCTGCATGGCCGCCGGGCGACCGAGATTTCCATGGCCAAGGTCCTGGGCCAGCTCTTTGCCATCACCGACCTCTTTGAAATGCGCACCCGGCCCGAATTGGTGCTGCTGCAAAAATCCATGGTGCTGGTCGAAGGGGTGGCGCGTCACCTCGATCCCGAACTCGACATCTGGACCGTGGCCGAGCCGGTGGTGGGCGACTGGCTGCGGCGCGAGGAGGGCCCGCTGGGGCGGCTCGAAGACCTGGCCTCCCATGTCAGCCGGGCCGGCGAGGCGCTGGGCCGCGTGCCCGATCTCATCGCGCAGGCGCAATTGACCATGGCCGACCATCGCGCCCTGATGCAGCGCCCGCCGGACGGGCTGCTGCGCACCGCCATGCTGGCAGCGCTGGGCATGGCCGTGATCGCCCTGGCCGCCATTGCCTTTCTGGCGCTGCGCCTGGCCATTGCCGCCTGAGCAAATCCTTGAACAGGGGTTGAAGCCCTTCGATCCCGACGACATAACGTGAGCAAAGCCGGCACCTGCCAGGCATGAGGGAGACAGCAATGCGTATAGAAACTCTGGGCCGGCTGGCCGGCATGGCCATTCTGGCAATCGGGCTGAGCGCCTGTGTCGATGTCAATATCGACGTCGCCCTTACCAGCCCGACAACGGCCCGCGCCACCATGACCCAGACCATGAGCGCCGATCTCTATGCCATGGTCAAGATGAGCGAAGAGAGCGGGGAAAGCAGCGAAGCCGGTTTCTGCGACGAAGGCACGCTCAGCGAGAATAGTGATGGCAGCGCCACCTGTTCCATCGTCGAGGAAGGCCCCTTCGCCGATCTCGATCTCGGCCAGAACGAGGGCGGCGTGAGCTTTACCGATGCGGGCGGGGGCCTGGTCCGCGTCGCCCTGCCGACCGCCGACATGACCTCGGAACTGGGCGTGGACGACGAGATGGATGAAGAGACCAAGCAGATGATGCTCGCCTTCTTCGAAGGCCACAACATCACCGTCTCCTTTGCCGGCGCCGAAGTGGTGGATACCAATATGACCCGCTCGGCCGACGGCAAGAGCGCCACCCACGCGATTCCCATGCTCGATCTGATCCAGGGAACATTGGATCTTCCCGCCGAGCTTTACGCCGTCCTGCGGGCGCCCTGATGGGGGAACCCGTTATTGTCCGCCTGAAAGTGCTGCCGCATGGCGAGGGCCTGCCCCTGCCGGCGGCGGCAAGCGCGCTGGCCGCGGGAGCCGATCTGCGCGCCGCCCTCCCGGTCGGGGACAGGCTGGTTCTGGAGCCGAGCCGGCGCGCCGTCATACCCTGCGGCTTCGCCATGGCGCTGCCCCTGGGCCATGAGGCGCAGGTGCGCCCGCGCTCGGGGCTCGCCGCCCGCCATGGCATTACCGTTCTCAATTCGCCGGGCACGATCGATGCGGATTATCGCGGCGAGGTGATGGCGATCATGATCAATCTGGGCGAAGAATCGTTCATAATCGAGCGGGGCGACCGTATCGCACAGATGGTCATCGCCCCGGTGGCGCAGCCGGTTTTCGTGGTGAATGATGATCTGGATGAAACTGAACGGGGTGCGGGCGGCTTTGGCTCGACGGGACGGATTTAGAACGCCGGGGCGCGGCATCGCTATTTTTCTCGCCCGGCTCGCCGCCATCCTTTTTGGGCTCCTCGCGAGCCTGCCCGCCCATGCCGGCGACCGGGCGCTGATCGATTATATCGGCTTTTCGAAAGATTTCCGCTATTTCGCCTTCGAGGAATTCGGCATCCAGGACGGCTCCGGCTTTGCCTATGCCAATGTCTATGTCATCGACCTGACCACCGATTCCTGGGTTCTGGGCAGCCCGATCCGCATTCAGGCCGATAGCGAGGCGCGCAGTCTCGCCGAGGTCCGGGCCGAGGCGGCCGAGAGCGCGAAAAGCCATATCGAGGGCTTCGGCATCGCGGTGCCGGTCGAGATCGCCGCCTTGATCGGCGACGGCGTCCCCGACAATGACGGGCGCAGTCTGGTCTTCGGCATGCCGACCTATCTGCCGGGCCAGGTTTCAGGGCGCTATACGCTCCGGCTGTCGAGCTTTGCCGCAAGGGCCGCCAGCCCCTGCGCCGATTATTTCGGCAGCGAGCCGCTAGGCTTTGCACTCAATCTCGCCGATAGCGGCACGGATCGGCTGGTCCATCGCGATACGAACCTGCCGCGCTCGCGCGGCTGCCCCACCGACTATCGGCTGCATAGCGTGGTAACGCCGTTCATGGGCACAACCTTGTCCAATGCCATTGCCATCATTTCGGTCTATCCGGGCGGTTTCGAGGGACCGGACCGCCGGTTCCTGGCGGTGCCCCTTGGCCTCTGAGCCGCCGCTTTCGCCCGAAGAGACGCGGCGCTATGCGCGCCATCTGGTGCTCAAGGGCATGGGCGGGGCCGGGCAGCAAAAGCTCAAGGCGGCGCGGGTTCTGGTGGTGGGCGCCGGCGGGCTGGGCAGTCCATCCATCGCCTATCTCACCGCCGCCGGGATCGGGCATTTGAGCATTGCCGACCCCGATAATGTCTCGCTCTCCAATCTGCAACGGCAGATTCTGCATGACAGCGCCGGGATCGGCCGCGGCAAGGCGGAAAGCGCCGGCGATTTCGTGCAGGCCCTCAATCCGCATGTGCAGCTCCGGCTCATTGCCGAGCCCATCCTGGCGGGCAATGCCGAAACCATCCTTGCCGGCCATGATCTGGTTCTGGACGGCACCGACAATCTCGCCACCCGCAATGTCGTGGCCACCGCCGCCGAAAAGCTCGGCATGCCGCTGGTTTCGGGCGCGGTGTCGATGTTTTCGGGGCAAGTCAGCGTATTCGCGCCGCATCTGGGTGGCCCGCGCCACGCGGCGCTCTATCCCGACGATGCCAGCGCCGACGCGCTGCCCTCCTGCGAGGCGAACGGCATTCTGAGCCCCGTCACCGGCATTATCGGCGCGCTGATGGCCATGGAGGCGATCAAGCTGATCACCGGCATCGGCACGCCCTTGATCGGGCGGCTATTGATCTATGACGGCAAGGGCGGCGGCTTCACCGAACTGGCCTATTAGAGCTCTTTGGCACAAGGCAACAGAGTTGGATTGCCCGGACAAGAAGGGCCATCCAGCAACCGCGATCCAATGTGGTGGAGTGAAAAGCCCCCGACGCCTCAGGCGTCGGGATGCTTGAACACCAAAGCGGCATTGGTGCCGCCGAAGCCGAAGGAATTGGAGAGCACATAGCCCAGATCCGCGTTGTCGCGGCGCTGGCGCAGGATCGGCATATCCGCAAAAGCCGGATCGAGCGTTTCGATATTGGCGCTTTCGGCGATGAAACGATGCTTCATCATCAGGATCGAAAAGATCGATTCATGCACGCCGGTGGCGCCCTGGCTGTGGCCGGTCAGCGACTTGGTGGCCGAGATAGGCGGGCACTTGTCCTCATTGCCGAAGACGGCGCGCAGCGCTTCGATTTCCTTGAGATCGCCCACCGGGGTCGAGGTGGCGTGCGGATTGATATAGTCGATGGGCGCCTTGACGTTGCGGAGCGCCATATGCATGCAGCGCTCGGCGCCTTCTCCCGAGGGGGCCACCATGTCGACGCCGTCCGAGGTCGCGCCATAACCGACCACTTCGGCCCAGATTTTGGCGCCGCGCGCCTTGGCGTGTTCGAACTCTTCGAGCACCAATACGCCCGCGCCACCCGAGATCACGAAACCGTCGCGATTGGCGTCATAGGCGCGGCTGGCCTTTTGCGGATTGGCGTTGAAGTTCGAACTCATCGCGCCCATGGCGTCGAACAGGTCCGACAGCGTCCAGTCCAGATCCTCATGGCCGCCGGCAAACACGATGTCCTGCTTGCCCAGCATGATCTGCTCATAGGCATTGCCGATGCAATGCTTGGAGGTCGCACAGGCGGCGCTGATGGAATAATTGATGCCCTTGATGCCATACGAGGTGGCCAGGGTCGCCGAGGCGGTCGAGCCCATGGCCTTGGGCACGGCCAGCGGCCCGATGCGCTTGGGGCTGTTATTCTTGCGGGTAATGTCCGCCGCCTCGACAATGGTGCGGGTGGAGGTGCCGCCCGAGCCCATGACGATGCCGGTCATGGGATTGGAGATGTCGCCCGGCTCCAGCCCCGCATCGGCGATGGCCTGCTGCATGGCGAGATAATTCCAGGCCGCGCCCTTGCCCATGAAGCGGGTGACGCGCCGGTCAAGCACTTCGAAGGGATCGAGGCGCGGGTCGCCCTTGACCTGGCTGCGAAAGCCCAGTTCGGCATAATCCTCGGCAAAGACCACGCCCGGCCGGGCATACCGAAGGCTCTCGGTCACCTCGTCGAGGGAATTGCCGATCGAGGAAATGACACCCATGCCAGTAACGACAACCCGTCTCATTTCAGTCTCACTTCAATCATTCGATGGTTCCGCGCTTGGACTTGCATCA
Organism: Devosia faecipullorum; assembly: GCF_015158295.1. Lineage (GTDB taxonomy): Bacteria > Pseudomonadota > Alphaproteobacteria > Rhizobiales > Devosiaceae > Devosia > Devosia faecipullorum. Next base: position 26,821 of record NZ_JACDXV010000003.1, read on the forward strand.
CATCAATATAGGAGCGCCGATGCCCCAGGCTAAGACCTGGCGCCATGCGACAAATGTCTCAGGCGTCAGTGAACAGGCCGACGCGCAAATCCTTGGCTTCGTAGATCACCTGTCCGTCGGCCTTGACCCAGCCATCGGCGATCCCCAGCGTCAGGCGCGAGCGCATCACGCGCTTGAGGTCGATGCCATATTCGACGAGCTTGACGTCATCGGTCACCTGGCCCTGGAACTTGATCTCCCCGCCCAGAGCGCGGCCCTTGCCGGGCTGGCCGATCCAGGAGAGGAAAAAGCCGGTCATCTGCCAGACCGCATCCAGGCCAAGACAGCCGGGCATGACCGGGTCGCCGATGAAATGGCACTTGAAGAACCACAGGTCCGGATTGACGTCCAGTTCGGCGCGCACGAAGCCCTTGCCATGGGCGCCGCCGGTTTCCTGGATCTCGGTGATACGATCGAACATCAGCATGGGCGGAGCCGGCAGGCGGGCATCGCCCTGCCCGGGCAATTCGCCGCGGCCATGGGCCAGCAATTCCTCATATCCAAATGCGTGTTGCCGCTCAGCCATGATGGTCCCCGCTCTCGCTCAAGCCTCGTGTCGTATAGAGGTGAGGTTTGGGGGTCAAGACAGCCCAGCGGCGCGATCCGGCCTGCGGCAGCCCGGCAACTTGTGCGCCGGACCTGCCGACAGTATAAGAAAAGCAGGATTTTTGAACTTCATGACGAGCATTCCCGGCCCAATGACTGACCGCAGCCTCGCCACCCGGCCTCATCCGTCCCGCAAACCCTGCCTGACGGCGGTTCTCCGCATGGCCGGCCTCCGGCCGACACGGCAGCGCGTGGCGCTGGCGGAATTGCTGTTCGGCGGCCCGCACCGCCATGTCAGCGCCGAGCAATTGCACGGCGAGGCCAGCACGGCCAATGTCAATGTCTCACTGGCGACCATCTACAATACCCTGCATCAATTCCATGAAGCAGGGCTGTTGCGCGAAGTCGCCATCGACGCCGCGCGCTCCTATTTCGATACCGATACCTCCGACCATCATCATTTCTATGTGGAAGATGAGCAGCGGATGATCGACATCCCTCCCGACGCGGTCACCTTCAAGACCCTGCCCAAGGCCCCGGCCGGCATGGAAGTTTCCCATGTCGATGTGGTGATCCGCGTGCGCAAGGCGACGGCCTGAACATCGGCTGTCAAGCACCTCTGTGTGCAATCCGCGACCTTGCGCCGTGGTGACAAAGCCCTCGCGCTTGCCCATATTGAGGCCGGTTTCAACAGCGTAAAAGGTGGTCGATGCCCGAAAAGGTCAATCTGAACGCCTATTTCGAGCGAATCGGGTTTGCCGGTTCCATCGCCCCGACATTGGCGACCCTGGAGATGCTGCATGCGCTGCATCCCGCCGCCATTCCTTTCGAAAACCTGACCCCGCTGATGGGCGAGAGCGTGAAGCTGGATCAGCCCAGCCTCGAACGCAAGCTCCTTGCCGACAGGCGTGGCGGCTATTGCTTCGAGCACAATCTGCTGTTTAGGCGCATGCTCGAGGATCTGGATTATTCCGTCCGCCCGGTGCTGGCGCGCGGCCAGTGGACCGATCCCGAGAACCAGCGGGCCAGCCATCTGGTGCTCCTGGTGGAAATCGGCGGCCAGACCTATCTGGCTGATGTCGGCCATGGCGGCCTGACCCTTACCGCGCCGCTGCGACTGCGCGCCGGGGTGGAGCAGACGACGCCGCACGAGACATTCCGGCTGGTCGGGGGCGATCCCGAATGGCGGCTCGAAGTGCTGATCGGGGAGGATTGGCGGCCGGTCTATGCCTTCATGCCCGATGCCGCCAGCGAAGAAAACATTGCCGCGGCCAATCAGGCCATGGCCGGCGCGCCCGATTCTCCCATGGTCACCGGGCTCAAGGTCGGCCTGTCGCCCGGCGGCAGGCGGCTCAAGCTGGCGGGCGCGACCTTTACCATCCAGCCCGTGGACGGCGACAAGGAGCAGCGCCTGCTGACCAGTATCGAGGCGTTGCGCTCGGTGCTGACCGAGGATTTCGGACTGGTCCTGCCCAATGACGAGCGGCTGGAACCGGCGCTGATGCGGCTCCTGCCCGATCCGCCGGTCACGGTGGAAGCCTGAGCCATGGCGCCGGTCGCGGTTCCACAGGAGAAACTGCGCGAATTCGCCGATTTTTCGGCTTTTTACGACTGGCTCGCCGAACATCATGCCAGCGCCGACGAGATCTGGATCCGCATCTACAAGAAAAGCTCGGGCCATGCCACGATCAGCCCGGGCGAAGCTATCGATGCCGTGCTGTGCTGGGGCTGGATCGACGCCATCAAGAAAAGCTGGGATGAGATTTCCTTCGTCCAGCGCTATTGCCCGCGCCGTCCGAAATCGGTGTGGAGCCGGGTCAATCGCGACAATGTCGCCCGCCTGAAAGAAGCGGGGCTGATGACCGAACATGGCCTGGCCCATGTCGAAAGCGCCCAAAACGATGGCCGCTGGGACGCCGCCTATGCCACGACCCAGACCCCGCCCGACGATCTTCTGGCCGCCATCGCCGCCGATCCGGCGGCGCAACGGACCTATGATCGATTGACGGCGCAGAACCGTTTCGCCCTCACCTTCCGTACCATCAGCCTCAAGACCGCGGCGGGCCGGAAAAAGAAGATCGCGACATTGGTGGCCATGCTGGCGCGCGGCGAGACCATCTATCCCCAGAAGCAGGAGCGGGAATGATGGCGCGCTGGGGCGCGTTCCTGCGCGGCATCAATCTGGGCAAGCGGCAGATGAAGATGGCCGACCTCAAGGCCTGTCTGGAAACCGCCGGCTTCGAGGCGGTGAAGACCGTGCTGGCCAGCGGCAATGTCCTTGTCACTGCCGAGGGCAGCGAAGCCGAAATCCGCCAGCGCCTTGAAACTGCCATTGCCGATCAATTCGACTTCAAGGTTGGCGTGGTCCTGCGCTCGGACGTCCAATTGCAGGCCATGCTGGCGCAAAATCCCTTCGTCGCGCTCGATCCCTTCGCCGATCTCACCCGGCATGTGCTGCTCTTTGAACGGCCATTGCCGGCCAAGCTGCACATAGAGGACCGGCCGGGCGACACCGAAATCCTGCGCGTGGATATGCGCGAGCTTTACATCGCCGCCTACAAACAGCCCAATGGCCGCTATACCGAGCATGTCGAAGATGTGCTGAAACCCCTTTACGCCGTGCTCGACAAAGGCAATCTCGACACGATGCGCAACTGGAACACGATAGAAAAGATTCTGAAATGATCAGCGTTTTCGGCTCCACCAATCTCGACCAGATCGGCACCGTTTCCCGCCTGCCCAAGCCGGGCGAGACGGTGGCGGGGGGAACCTTTTCCATGGCCGCCGGCGGCAAGGGCGCCAATCAGGCGCTGGCGGCGCGCCGCGCCGGAGCCGAAGTGCGCCATGTCTCCGCCGTAGGCAATGACGCTTTCGCGGACCTCGCCACCGGCCTGCTGCGCGCGGGCGGGGTGGACCTTTCCGACCTGCGCCAGGCCGAGGCAGCCACCGGCATTGCCATGATCTTTGTCGATGCGGCGGGCGAAAACGTCATCGCCATCCTGCCCGGCGCCAATGGCACGATCGGCCCGGACGATGCCGAGCGCGGCCTTGCCGCTCTGGCCGAGGGCGACATCGTGCTGGTGCAGCAGGAAGTGCCGCAGGCGGCCACGCGACGCGCCCTCGAAATCGCCCGCCAGCGCGGCGCGCGCAGCGTGCTCAATACCGCACCCTATCTCGAAGACACCGCCGCACTGGCACCCATGGCCGACATCGTCATCGCCAATGAAACCGAATTTTCCCTGCTTTCGGGCCGCCCCATCGACGAGCTGGATGCGGCCATGGCCGATTGGGTCAAGCAGACCGGCCGCATCATCGTCGTGACCCTGGGGCCCGACGGCGCGCGCGCCGCAACCCCGGATGGCGCCATCGCCGTTCCCGCCCACAAGGTCGATCCGGTCGATACGGTTGGCGCGGGCGATACGTTTTGCGGCTATCTTGCCGCCGCGCTCGATGCCGGCCTTGATCTCGAAGCCGCCATGCGCCGCGCCGCTGTGGCCGGGAGCCTGGCCTGCCTCAAGCCCGGCGCCCAGCCCGCCATTCCTATGAAGACAGAGGTCGGCGCAATATTAGGGTCCTGACCGGATTTTCTGCGAAAACCGTGAATTTGCTTTTCGGCCCGATGGAATATGCTCTCCTCCAGCATTGGGAGGATGTCCATGCCCTACTTTCTTGCCGTCTACACGATGTCTCCGGAAAACCTGGCCCGCTTTTACGCCCTGCCCAAGGCCGAGCAGGAGCGGATCGACGCCACCGGCCTGCCGCTCTGGACGGATTGGGAGCAGCGCCATGCCAGCGCTCTCGCCAATCATGGCGGCATGGTGGGCAAGACCCTGCGCGTGACCGGGGACGGGATCGGGCCGCATAGCAACCAGTTCTGCGGCTATGTCATCGTCGAGGCCGAAACCATCGAGGCGGCGGCGCAGCTATTCCGCGACCATCCGCATTTTTCCGTCTTTCCCGGCGATGGGGTCGACATCATGCCCTTTCTGGCCGGGCCGGATCTGGGCAGCGGAGGCGCATGAAAAAAGCGGGCCTTTCGACCCGCTTCTGCATTTCATCGCTTGTGCCGCCTTACTTGGGCGCCAGCACCATGACCATCTGGCGGCCTTCGGAACGCGGCTGGCTTTCGACCTTGGCCACGGCTTCGGTCTGCTCGCGAACCTTGAGCAGCAATTGCATGCCGATGTCCTGATGGGCCATTTCGCGACCACGGAAGCGCAGGGTCACCTTGACCCGGTCGCCCTCGCCGAGGAAGCGGTGCACCGCCTTCATCTTGGTCTCGTAGTCGTGGTCATCGATGTTCGGACGCATCTGAACTTCCTTGACCTCGATCACCTTCTGCTTCTTGCGCGCTTCGGCCGCCTTTTTCTGCGCGGCATATTTGTAGCGCCCGAGATCGAGCATCTTGGCGACCGGCGGCTGCGAATTAGCGGCGATCAGGACCAGGTCGAGACCCTGTTCCTGGGCTTCGGCCAGCGCCTCGCGCGTACGCACGATGCCGCGGTTTTCCCCTTCCGCATCGATGAGCTGAACGTCGGGGCTGGTGATATCCTCGTTGGCAAGCGGCCCATCTTTCTGGGGCGCAACGGGTCTCATGGGACGGCGAATGGCAAGCTTTCCTTATTCTGTTGTGAGGAGGGGCTGAAATCGGCCCTAAAATCGTGGTAGCGGCTCAAGAAGTCAACTGGCGCGGCATGCGATTTCTTAGCTGTTGCGCTGGGGAGACGCCAATATTTCCTCGAGAGAAAGTCCCGTTGCGCCCATGAGTTCCCTTAATCGGTTTCGTCTTTCGCTCGGCACGGGCTCCGAGAGGCGCGAGATTGCCGTGGAGCAGCGGCCCGGCGGCGGGCCCGGCCTGTTCTGGCTCAATGGTTTCCGCTCGGTCATGGCGGGCGCCAAGGCCACGGCGCTCGACGCCCTCGGCGCCGAACAGGGCCTCGCCGTTACCCGCTTCGACTATTCGGGCGACGGTCTTTCGGGCGGGCGCTTCGAGGACGGCACGATCAGCCGCTGGCTGGAAGAGGCCGAGACGGTGCTTGAGCGCACGCAAGGTCCGCAAATCGTCTGCGGTTCCTCCATGGGCGGCTGGATCGCCCTGTTGCTGGCGCGGCGGCAATTGGCCAGGGGCATCCCGCTCAAGGGGCTGGTGCTGATCGCGCCGGCCATCGACGCCACGACGACGCTCATTCCTGCCCGGATGAGCGCGGCGCAGCAAAGCGATCTCGACCGCCAGGGCTTTTTCGAGCGCGACAGCCGCTATGGCGACGGTCCCTATCGCTATAGCCGGGACTTCATGACGGACGGCGCCGGCCATGCACTGTTCGGCGGGGTGATCGAAACCGGCTGCCCGGTGCATATCCTGCAGGGCGGCGAGGATCCCGACGTGCCCCCCGCCCATGCGCAGAAATTGCTGGCCCATATCCTGCACGACCCGGTCACCTTCACCCTGATTCCCGACGGCGACCACCGCCTGAGCCGGGATCAGGATCTCGACCTGCTGCGGCAGGCAGTGCTGGCGATGGCAGGGCGCTAATCGCGGACCAAAGACATGCCCGCCGACGCGCGAGACACCATTCAGGGCCGCGTGGTCATCAATTTTGTCTTCTGCCGGCCTTCGGCGTCGAAATTGTCCGGGGCCAGCCAGCGCTCATATTCGGCGCGCAGGGCGGGCCATTCGCCATCAATGATCGAGAGCCAGGCCGTATCGCGGCTTTCGCCCTTGGCAATCATGTCCTGCCGGAACACGCCTTCAAGGGTGAAGCCGAAGCGCAGGGCGGCGGCTTTGGAGGGCGCGTTGTGTGCGTTGCATTTCCATTCGAAGCGCCGATAGCCAAGATCGTCGAAGGCGTGGCGAGCGAACAGATAGAAGGCTTCGGTGGCCAGCCGCGAGCGCGCCATGGGCAGGCCCCAATGGACGCCGCCGATTTCGATGGAGCCGTGTTCGGGGCGGATGCGCATCCAGCCCTGTTGGCCCACGGCTTTGTTGCTGGCCTTGTCGATCACCGCCACATGGCGGTCGGGGCCGGCATTGGCCGCTGCGATCCGCTGCTCCATCGCCGCCACGCTTTCGGGGGCGTCGGAGAGCAGCCAGCGATAGCGCTCGGCCCCGCCGGGCAGGGTGGAAACGGCAAAAAGATCAGCCGCGTGGCGCATGTCGATCGGCTCCAGGCGCACATAGAGTCCATCGAGGATGATCGGTTGGGGCGCGGCTTTCGCTGGCTGGACGCTCATTTCTCGCTCTCCAGGATCTGCGCCAGCCCGGCGCGGTAATCGGGATATAAAAGCTCGATGCCCAGCGCCCGTTTGATGGCGCCATTGGAGACCCGCTTGTTGTCGCGGTAAAAGCTCTTCTGCATCGGGGTCATGGCCGTGGTCTCGAAGGGCAGGTCCGGCGGCACCTCCATGCCGATCAGGCCCGCCGCATGGGCGATGACGTCCTGGGGCGGCGCCGGCTCGTCATCGGCAAGATTGAAGGTGCCATCAAGCCGCTTTTCGGCCGCCAGCAGCGTGACGCGGGCAATATCATCGACATGGATGCGGTTGAACACCTGGCCGGGCTTGATGATCCGCCGCGCACTGCCCTCGCGCAATTTATCGAAGCTGGACCGGCCGGGCCCATAAATGCCCGCCAGTCGCAGGATCGCCAGCCTGACGCCGCGCCGGGCGGCATAATCGCGCCATTGCTGCTCGGCGATGACCCGATAGTCGGAGCGCATATTGCGCGGCACGAGGGGCGCGGATTCATCGATCCAGTCACCGCCGAAATCGCCATAGACTCCGACGGTGGAATAATAGCAGAGCCATTGCAGGTCGGGGGCGGCATCGAGGTCGGCGGCATGATGGCGCAGCACCGGATCGCCCTCGGCATCGGGCGCGGCCGAGAGGATGACGTGACTGGTTCCCGATTGCAGCGCCGGCCCGACCTCGGGGCCCGGCTGCGTGCCGTCGAAAACCAGCGCGCGATGATAACAATCCGTTAACGCATTGGCCTTGTCGCGGGTTCTCACCGTTCCCGATATGTCAGCGAATTGCCCGCTCTCGTGCATGATCCGGGCGGCGCGCTGCGAGGAAAAACCGAGACCGAAGAAAAATGCCTGCATCACACTGCGCCATCCCATTCCGCCCGGACGGTCTCGTCTTGTTCGAGCGCCAGGCGCGCCTGTCTTATCGTATCGGCCCGGTCCGGGTCGAGCCGCCGCAGCGCCCAGATCGCCGCGCCCCGCACCAGTGGCGAAGCATCGTCAAGCCGCTTCTCGACGGCGTCGATATAGGCGCAATTGTCCGAATTGCCGATGCAGATCAAGACATTGCGCAGGAAACGGGCATGGCCGATCCGCTTGACCGGCGATCCTGAAAACAGATCACGGAAGGCCGCATCGTCCAATCGCACCAGGTCCGCCAGGGATGGTCGCTCGAATTCGGGCCGGCTGCGCAGCCTCGCCTCCCGGCTCACCGAGGCGAATTTGTTCCAGGGACAGACGGCCAGGCAATCGTCACAGCCATAGACCCGATTGCCCATGGGGCGGCGGAACTCACGCGGAATTTGATCTTTATGTTCAACGGAATAATAGGCGAGGCATTTTCGGGCATCGAGCCGGAACGGGGCGGGAAAGGCATTGGTGGGGCAGATATCGAGGCAGCGGGTGCAGGAGCCGCAATTGTCCTTGCCCGGCGCATCGGGCGGCAGGTCCAGCGTGGTGAGAATGGCCCCCAGAAACAGCCAGGAGCCGAACTGGCGGCTGACCAATACCGAATGTTTGCCCTGCCAGCCCAGGCCCGCCGCCTCGGCCAGAGGCTTTTCCATCAGCGGCGCGGTATCGACGAAGACCTTGACCCCTGCCCCGCTCCGCCGCGCCAACAGGCCCGCCAATTCCTTGAGCCGGCCCTTGATGATGTCGTGATAATCGCGATTGCGGGCATAGGCGGAAATATTGCCGATATCACTCTCGGCCAGAAGCGTCATCGGATCGGCTTCGGGGCCATAATTGATCCCAAGCAGAATGACCGAGCGAGCCTCGTCCCAGAGCCGGCGCGGATCGCCGCGCCGCGCCTCGGTTTCCGCCATCCAGACCATATCGGCATGCCAGCCCGCGGCCAGCGCATGGGAGAGTTTTTCCGGCAGGTCGGGGCGGGAATCGGCGCGGGCAATGCCAAAGGCATCAAAACCCAAGGCCTCGGCGCGGGTCTTGAGTTCGGCAATGAGCTTTTCTGCGGCGTCTGTCGCCATGAACGAAATCCATCCGCGCTCGTCATTGCCCGGCGCGGCCGGGCAATCCATCTGCCTATCCTAGCATGGACCTGCCGGACAAGCCGGGCGGTGACGACACCCTGACACCGCGTGTCAGAAATCGAGATCGGCATAGCCCTTGGACGGCGGCATGGCGACGACGCGGTCGTTGAGCAGGGTGCGAAAGGCCGGGCGGGACTTGATGGCCGAATACCAGTCGCGCGTCTCCACCGGCACTTTCGACCAATCGATGTCGCCCATGTAGTCCAGCGTCGAAAAATGCGCGGCGAGGGCGAAGTCGGCAAGGCTGAGTTCGTCGCCGCCCAGCCAGTTGCGGCTGGCCAGCAGCCAGTTGAAATAGAGCAGGTGTTCGCCCAGATTGGCCTTGGCGGCGCGCAGCACCGACGGCTCGGGCGTGGCGCCGCGAATATCGCGCTTGGCGATCTTTTCCTCGACCAGATAGCGCGTCACTTCGTCATTGAGCTTGATCAATACCCATTCGACCAGACGCCACATTTCCGAGCGCGCCAGCGGATCGGCCGGAAACAACCCGCCCACCGCGTCGGGCGTATAAAAATCCTCCACCGCATGGATATTGGCCATGATGCCGATAATGGCGTCTTCGCTGTCGGTGAACAGAATGGGCAGGGTCGCGGCTGGATTGAGTTCGAGCAGGGCCTCCTCGCGCAGCCAGGGTTTGATCTCCTCCAGGTCCAGCGGCACGCCATATTCGGCGCACATCAGCCGGATGAGGCGCGAAGCGGGATCAAGAGGATGATGAACGAGGGTGGGCATGAACAAGCTCTGTTTGAGGAGAGGCCGGCCTTGCTCTCCCCGTCTTGGCGCTGTGGGCGAACACAGCTATGAGAATTGCAAACCGGCCTGTGAAACGAGTTAGGGGATCAGATGAACGCCGATCAAGGTCTTTTTGTGCCCCTGGTGCTGGGAATTGTCGAAGGGCTTACCGAATTCCTGCCGGTCAGTTCCACCGGCCATCTGCTTCTGGCCGGACACTTCTTCGGCTTGCGCCAGCCGGCGACCTTTATCGTGCTGATCCAGCTCGGGGCGATCCTGGCGGTGCTGACGATTTATTTCACCAGACTCGCCATCCTGATCCGCGATGCCTTTTCGGGGAAAGCCTATGCCTGGCATTTCGCTCTGGCGGTAATTCTGGCCAGCGTTCCGGGGGCTTTGGCCGGCGTGCTGTTCCGCGATTATATCCAGCAGGTGCTGTACGAAACCCCGCTGGTCATCTGCATATCGCTGCTGGTCGGCGGCGTCGTGCTGCTCGCGGTCGACCGCATGCCCAAGCGCGAAACCTATGACGACATCTATGATTTCCCCTGGCATCTGGCGCTGATCATCGGCCTCTTCCAGATGGTGGCGCTCATCCCGGGTGTGTCGCGCTCGGGCGCCACGGTGGTCGGGGCCATGCTGTTCGGGGCCACCAAGCGCTCGGCGGCCGAATTCACCTTCTTCATCGCCCTGCCGATCATGATCGGGGCCTTCGGCTATGATCTCTACAAAAGCCGCGAGCTGATCGACATGAGCCTGGGGCTCAATATCGCCATCGGCTTTGCCGCCTCCTTCGTGGTCGGGGCGCTGGTGGTCAAATATCTGCTCGATTTCGTCTCGCGCCACGGCTTCGCGCCCTTCGCCTGGTGGCGGATCGTGGTGGGCGGCGCGGGCCTGATCGCCATCCTCGGTTTCGGGCTTTAGATTTAGGCCTTTCCGAGCCTGCCAGCGTCACCATCCGGATCAGAGAGGCAATCTGGCCTCCAAATACAAAAAAGCCGCCCATCGGGCGGCTTCTTTTTGCGGGCTATCGCTCAGCCATTGGCCGGGTCGCGGCTCTTATAGGTCGAGGGAATGGAGAAGAAGGCGGGCGGAATCTGCACATCCTTTTGCACGTCGTAGAGCGAAAAGGTCAGCTCGGCACCCGAGGGTTCGACCAGCGTCCATTGCGCCAGATCCTTGGTGTCGATGTCAAAGATCAGCGACACCTGCACCGTGCCGGCGACGGTATTGTCGATGACCGTCACCGACAGATAGCCGTCCGACAAAGTCACATCGAGCACATTGGCATTGAGCAGGTCGATATTGCTTCCGAGGAATTGACGCAGCGGGATCGTGTCCTGCGGATAGGCGTAATAGGTTTCCTCGCGCCGGTCGAGCACGTAAAAGCCCCTGCCCTGCGAGACGATTTCCTCCCGGCTCGGCGGGGCATAGCGAAAAGTGACCTTGTCGGGGCGTTCGAGAAAGAAGGTGCCCTCGGTGCGTCCGCCATTGGTGTCGATCTGCAGGAAGCGCCCCACCATGGTGCGGATCGCCGAATTATGGGCATTGATCTCGGCAATGAGTTGCTGCTCTTCCGGGCTCAGCGCCCGATCCAGCGCCAGCGCCGGCAAGGCGGGAGCAAGAGCGGCGGCGAAACCAAGAATCAGGGCATGGCGTCGAATCATGGAATAACGTCCTCGCAAGGCATTGGTTCAGCGTAACCTAGGCAGCAATTACGGCAACAGGTGGAAAGTTCCCGTCCCCTTTGTCATCTGGAGATTTATCAGGATGAAATCAATCGCACCCGCACTGCTTCTCGCCGCTTTGGCCAGTGCCCCGGCGCTGGCGGCGCTGCCGCCCCATTATCAGCGGCAGGCCGAATTCGTGGCGGCCCTTGGCGCGGCGGTCGAGGTTTTGGGCATTTCCAGCCCCGTGGATTCCATCATCCTGAGCGAACCCGACAGGTTCGAGGTCAAGGCGGGCAATTGCACCCTTATCGTCACCATCGTCGATGCCGAGGACAAAGGCGCTGCGGGCATGGTCGGCCCGCGGCAATTCCGGGCCGAGGCGGGCGAAAAGCACTGCCAATAGCTTTCTGGCTCAGGCGCGAAGCCGGCGCCTGAGCCAGTCAAGGTTCAATAGCCATCGGCATTGTTGCCGACGAGGATTTCGCGCTTGCCCGCATGATTGGCGGCGCTGATCACCCCTTCGCGCTCCATGCGCTCGATCAGGGTCGCGGCCTTGTTATAGCCGACGCCGAGACGGCGCTGCACATAGGAGGTCGAGGCTTTCTTGTCGGTCAGAACGATATGGACGGCCTTGTCGTAAAGCTCGTCGCCCGAGCCGCCGCCGCTTTCACTCGTGGCGTCGCCGCCGAACTCGCCGCCTTCCTCATCTTCCTCGGTGATATTGTCGAGATAGTCGGGCGTGCCCTGGCTCTTGAGGTGAGTGACCACGGCCTCGACCTCGGCGTCGGAGACGAAGGCGCCGTGCAGGCGCTTGGTGCGGCCGCCCGAGGCCATGTAGAGCATGTCGCCATTGCCCAGCAGCTGTTCGGCCCCCTGCTCGCCCAGAATGGTGCGGCTGTCGATCTTGGAGGTCACCATGAAGGAGATGCGGGTGGGGAAATTGGCCTTGATCGTGCCGGTGATGACGTCCACGGACGGGCGCTGGGTGGCGGTGACGATATGGATGCCGGCGGCGCGGGCCATCTGGGCCAGGCGCTGGATGGCGCCTTCGATGTCCTTGCCCGCGACCATCATCAGGTCGGCCATTTCGTCGACGATGATGACGATATAGGGCAAGGGCTTGAGATCGAATTCCTCGCTCTCATAGATCGCCTCGCCGGTTTCGCGGTCGAAGCCGGTCTGCACGGTGCGGGTAATGGTGCGCCCTTCGCTGGCCGCCTCGGAGACGCGCTGGTTGAAGCCATCGATATTGCGCACACCGATCTTGCTCATCTTGCGATAGCGGTCTTCCATCTCGCGGACCGCCCATTTGAGCGCCACCACCGCCTTTTGCGGATCGGTGACCACCGGGGTCAGCAGATGGGGAATGCCGTCATAGATCGAGAGTTCGAGCATTTTCGGATCGATCATGATCATGCGGCACTGCTCGGGCGTCATCTGATAGAGCAGGGAGAGAATGAAGGTATTGATGCCCACCGACTTGCCCGAGCCGGTCGTGCCGGCGATCAGCAGATGCGGCATGCGGGCGAGGTCGGCGATCACCGGCTCGCCGCCAATGGTCTTGCCCAGGCAGATCGGCAGCTTGCCCTTCATCTTCTCGAAATCGGACGAGGCCAGCATTTCGCGGAAATAGACGGTCTCGCGGCTGTGATTGGGCAATTCGATGCCGATGGCATTGCGGCCCGGCACCACCGCGACGCGGGCGGAAATGGCGCTCATCGAGCGGGCAATGTCGTCGGCCAGCGAAATGACGCGCGATGACTTGATGCCCGGGGCCGGTTCGAGTTCGAACAGGGTGACGACCGGACCCGGCCGGACATTGATGATGTCGCCCTTGACCCCGAAATCCTGCAATACCGCTTCGAGCTGGCGCGCCATGTCCTCGAGCCGGGCCGGCGCATGCTCGGGCAAGGGACCAGCGCGCTTGGGCTCGGCCAGCAGGCTGAGCGCGGGCAGTTCGAACCCATGCGGCTCGTCCAGAAGCGAACCCTGGGCCTCGCGGAACACGCGTTGACCCTGCACCGGACGGGGCGCGGGCGCCGCCACCGGAACGCGCGGGGCCGCCGGATCGATGGGATGGAAGCGAGAATCGCCGCGCTGGGTGCGCGAGGGCACGGGCGCATCGGGCACGAAGGGCACGGCGTCGTCATCCGGCTCGTCGGGATAGTCGATGGCGGCATCATCGTAATCGGGCTGCGCCAGGATGCGGGCGCTCGGCTCGAAACTCGGCTCGACAATAGGTTCAAAGCTCGGCTCGACCGGTTGGCGCGGCGCATGGATATGGCGCTGCGGCGCGACGATGACCGGCTCGCGCTGCCCCATGTCCTCGGGAGCGCCATCCATGGCGGGCTCGGCGGCATGGGCGAAATCGTCCATGACTTCGGCGGCGCGGCGTTCTTCATGGGCGACGCGGGCGCGCCGGAAGGCGGTGCGCAGCGAATAGCCCATATGCACGATGGCGCCCATGGCCACTTCGACGACCGGATTGGGCTCGCGCTCGTCATCGGCCTCCGCCCTGCGGGCGGTGCCCGGCTTGGGCGCACGGGTCGGCACGGTCGCGCCCAGGCCCATGGCAATCCAGAACAGCGCCAGGGCCGGCGCGGACAGAATGATGGCAAAGAGCACGGAGGTGACCGGCTGCGGCTCGGACCCGGCAATCATGCCTGCGAGGAAGGTGAAGAGGCTCCCGGCCAGCCCGCCGAGCCCGGTGGGCAGGGGCCAGCTTTCGGGCATGGCGATGAAGGAGAAAACCCCCGAAAAGAGCAGGACCGCGCCCAGCCAGGCGGCAAGGCGCATGCCCATGCTTGTGACGGCATGGCGGCGCACCATGGCCCAGCCCCACAAGGCCAGCGGCACCACCATGACCAGACTGGCGAGCCCCAGAAACTGGAAGCAGAGATCGGCAATCACCGCGCCGGGAAAACCCAGCCAATTGGCGGCGACCTTATTGGTGGCCAGCGACAGCGAGGGATCGTCCACCGACCAGGAGGCCAGCGACACCAGGATCAGGGCGCACAAGGCCAGAACCAGCAGGCCCGCGAGGCGCAACGGAATATGAATGGCGATGGCCGGCGGCGGCTTCGGGGCGCTGGCGCTCCGGCCGGAAGAAGTTTTCCCGCGCCGCGTCGGGGCGGGACGGACATCGTCGATCATGGGAACGGGATGGCTGGGCATGGACACGCATTACTCTTTGCCGGCCCGCAAACCGAGGATGGGCCGATATGGCCTCATGCTAACCCTGTGTGGTTAATCGCATGCTAACCATCGAGAAAGGGCCCGGATGGCGGCGCCCCGCCACCCGGAAATTCGACTCAATTATAGGCGCGCTCGCCATGGGTGGAGAGATCGAGCCCGTCGCTTTCTCCGGTATCGGAGACGCGCAGGCCACCGAACAAAGCCTTGACCACCAGAAGGGCGACAAGGGTCACCAGCGCCGACCAGACAATAGCGACAATGACCGCCAGTATCTGAGTCACCAACTGCCCGCCCATGGCATAGCCGTCGCCGCCAAAGCCCCCCAGAATCGGATCGGCGACGATCGCCGTGCCGATGGCGCCGATAATGCCGCCAATGCCATGAATGCCGAAGACATCGAGCGAATCGTCATATTTGAGCCAGGGCTTGAGGCTGAGTACGGCCCAGAGACAGACAAGCCCGGCAAGAGCGCCCAGCCCGAAGGCGCCCAACGTACCGGCAAAGCCGGCGGCCGGGGTGATGGCGACGAGCCCGGCAACGGCGCCGGAAAAGGCCCCCAGCGCCGAGGCATGGCCGCGAGTGAGCTTTTCGGCCAGGGTCCAGGCGAGAGCGGCGGCGGCCGGCGCGGTGATCGTATTGAGAAAGGCCTGGGCGGCAATGCCATTGGCGGCAAGGGCCGAGCCGGCGTTGAAACCGAACCAGCCGACCCAGAGCAGGCTCGCCCCGATAAAGACGAAGACCAGGTTATGCGGCGGGATCGGCTCCTTCATGAAGCCGAGGCGCGGTCCCAGCACGATGGCGGCGACCAGAGCGGCAATTCCCGAATTGATATGCACCACGGTGCCGCCGGCGAAATCGAGCGCCCCCATCTGGAAGAACAATCCGGCCTCCGACCACACCATATGGGCAATGGGCAAATAGGAGAAGGTGAACCAGAGGGCGAGGAACGCCATGACCGCGCCGAATTTCATCCGCTCGGCAATACCGCCGACAATGAGGGTGGCGGTAATACAGGCGAACGTGAGTTGAAACACCACGAACACCAGTTCGGGAATGGTGCCGAACACCGCATCCGGGCCGGTCGCGCCGAGGAACAGATTGGAAAAATCGCCGATAAAGGCCGAAAATCCACCGGTTCCAGACCCGGCAAAGGCCAGCGAATAGCCATAGCTCACCCAGAGCAGGGCGATCAGCGCAAAGCCGGCAAAGACCTGGGTGAGGATGGAAAGAATGTTCTTGGACCGCACCAGCCCGCCATAAAACAGGGCGAGGCCGGGAATGGTCATGAGGATGACCAGCAGGGTCGAGACCAGCATCCAGGCGGTGTCGCCGGCGTCGATGGCAGCGACCGCCTCGAGGGCGGACGGCATTTCGGCGGCAATGTCCTGACCAAGCGCCGGCAGGGTCGACAACAGGGCGGCCAGGGCGGCGCTTCCCAGGATTTTGGACGTCTTTATTGACATGATGTGAGTTCCTCGTGGAAGCGGCCTAGAGCGCCGCGGCGCCGGTTTCGCCGGTACGGATGCGGGTGACGGCAACCAGGTCGAGTATGAAGATCTTGCCGTCGCCGATGCGGCCGGTCTGGGCCGCGTCGCGGATGGCGATACCCACCGCGTCCGCCAGTTCGTCATCGGTGGCGATCTCGATCTTGAGCTTGGGCAGGAAATGCACGGCATATTCGGTGCCGCGATAAATCTCCGAATGGCCCTTCTGGCGGCCATAGCCCTTCACCTCGGTCACGGTCATGCCGTGAATGTCGAGCACGTTCAGCGCCTGACGGACCTCTTCCAGCCGTGATGGTTTGATGATGGCGATGATCAGTTTCATGAATGCCCCTTTCTGCCTGCGCCAATGCGACAGGATCAGGGACTCAAGCGCCGTGCCAAAGCGCCGTGAAACGCATCAATCCTTTGAAATTAAAAGACTTAATCACCAATCAACGGCGACCCAAGGTTTCCAGCGGCATGGCTCCAGGCAAGAAACCGCCTAAAAATAGCGCAACAACATCAATGTTGCTTATTTTTTAGACGCCACATTGCTGCGGCAAGCCTGCACTTGCTTTCGGCTTGTCGGGGACAGAAAAGAAACCAAATGACGGAGCGTGAAAATGAGCCAGCCCCAGTCCCTTCGCTATGACGTCATCATCGTAGGCGGCGGCCCGGTCGGGCTGACCCTGGCTTTGGCGCTGGGGCGTTCGGCCCCGGGGATACGCCTGGCGCTGGTGGACCGGCGACCGCTCAGCGTGCCGCGCGACAATAGGGCTTCGGCCATTGCCGCCGGCATGCGCCATATATTCGAGGCGTTGGGCGTCTGGCCGGATATGGAGAAGCAGGCGCAACCCATTGCTGCCATGCGCATCACCGATTCGGGCCATGGCGATCTGGCGCGGCCGCTCTTTCTGCAATTTGACGGCGAAATCGCGCCGGGCGAGGCCTTTGCCCACATGGTGCCCAATCAGGCCAGCGCCGCGGCCCTGATCAAAGCCAGTACGGGCCTGTTCGATCTTGTGGCACCGGCGACGATCAGCAATTGGTCCGGCGCCGGCGCCTTGGCGCGGCTGGACCTTGAAGACGGACGGACGCTGACAGCGCCGCTCATCATTGCCGCCGATGGCGCTCAATCGGGCCTGCGCCAGCGCGCCGGCATTGCCACCTGGAGCCATGATTACCGGCAGACCGGCCTGGTGGCGACGATTGCGCACGAATTGCCTCATGAGGGCATTGCCTATGAGCATTTCCGCCCTTCCGGCCCCTTTGCCAGCCTGCCCCTGCCCGGCAATCGCTCCTCGCTGGTCTGGTCGGAAGCCAGCGACGCCGCTCCGCGCTTCCTCGCCATGGAGCCCGAGGCGCTGGCGCTCGAAATCGAAGCGGTGATGGGATCGAGCCTCGGGGCGGTCACGCTGGAAGATCAATTGGCCGGCTTTCCGCTGCGCCTGCAATTGGCGCGCGGCTTTATCGGTCCGCGCCTGGCGCTGGTGGGCGATGCCGCCCATGTGGTGCATCCCATTGCCGGTCAGGGCCTCAA
Organism: Devosia faecipullorum; assembly: GCF_015158295.1. Taxonomy (GTDB): domain Bacteria; phylum Pseudomonadota; class Alphaproteobacteria; order Rhizobiales; family Devosiaceae; genus Devosia; species Devosia faecipullorum. The sequence goes on from NZ_JACDXV010000003.1 coordinate 44,317, forward strand.
TCTGGGCCTCAAGGACGTGGCGGCGCTGGCCGAAGTGGTGGTGGACGCCATGCGGCTGGGGCTCGACCATGGCGAGGAAACGGTTCTGGAGCGCTACCAGGCCTGGCGGCGCCTCGACACCGCCTCCATGGCGGCGGTGACCGACGGCATGAACCGGCTGTTTTCCAATGACGCGGCCCCCTTGCGGGCACTGCGCGATTTCGGCCTGGGACTGGTGGATCGCGCCCTGCCGGTCAAGTCGGCCCTGATCCGGGCTGCGGCGGGCACGTCCGGCCCGCGCCTCTTGAGCGGGCTACCGATTTAGCGCAGGCCACGCGACAATCGCGCCAATTCCTCAGGATCGATTGAGCGCGCCTCATCGAGACTCAAGAGCGGCACGCCCCGCACGATGGGAAAGGCGAGGCGCGCGGCGACCGAAATCAATTCGCTGCGGTCTGCCGACAGGGTCAGCCGGGTCTTGGTCAGCGGACAGACCAGCATTTCGAGCATGCGCGGATCGAGCCGGAAGCGTTTTTCCTCGGCCGGGTCAGCCATCAATTGAGCGGCGCAGCGGAGCCGCGCGCCATTTCATATTCGGTGATGGCGATCAGCGTCTCGGCCCGCGCCTCCAGCGAGGGCGCTTCCAGCAGAGCCTGCTTTTCGGCAGCGCCATGCGGGGAGACCATGCAGCAGAAATTGACCAGATCCGCGGTGCCGGTACTCTCGATCTCTTCCCAATTGAGCTCGATATTGGCGAATTCGGCATAGTCGCGCATCATCTTGACGAAGCGGGCGCGATCCACCGCCTCCTCCCCGAAATCACGGGTGAAATCGGAGGCAAAGTCCGCGGCGCTGATTTCGGCCTGCCGGAACGGGCTACCCACCGCCAGTTCGCGCACTATTTTAAAGCGCGTCACCCCCTCAAGGATGATGAAATAGCGCCCGTCGCCGCTTTCCTCGAAATGGGTCAGCCGCCCCAGACAGCCGACATCCTCGAGCGGCGCCTGCCCCTTGGGGCTTTCTTCGCTGGTATCCTGGGGCTGGATCAGCCCGACCAGCCTCTCCCCGCCCAGCACCGCGTCGATCATCTCGATAAAGCGCGGCTCGAAAATATTGAGCGGACGATGGGCAAAGGGGAGCAGCAGCGCCCCGCTCAGGGGAAAGAGCGGCACCGAAACCGGCAGGTCGGAAGGCTGGGCGGGACGCCTGGGCATGAACGAAGTTCCCCGCTCAGGAAAACAGCGCGGTGGAGAGCAGTCGCCGGCCCTTGAGCGTGGCCGGGTCTTTCGGACCCCAGGCCTCGAACAGCTCCAGCAGCTTCTTGCGGGCGCCGTCCTCGTTCCAGGTCCGATCCTTCCTCAGGATCGTCACCAGCGCCTCGGCGGCCTCGATCTTCTTGCCCTCGGCATTGAGCACGATGGCCAGGTCGAACCGGGCCTGGTGATTGTCCGGATCGGCAGCAAGGGCCGTTTCCAGCGCCGATGCTTCGGAAAGACCCGAGGCTTCCTCCTTGAGGCGGATGGCATTGATCAGCGCCGCATAGGCGTCGCTGCCGCGCTTGTCCTCGGGCAACAGGTCAAGAACCGCCTGGGCCTGATCGGCCTCTCCGGCGCCCATATAGAGGCCGGCCAGCCCGATAATGGCTTCTTCATGGTCCGGCACGCGCTGCATGATCATGTCATAGATCTGCGCCGCCTGTCCCAATTCGCCCGCGTCGCGCGCCGCCTCGGCCATTTTGAGGGCCTCGGCGATCTGGCTTTCCAGCGAATCGGCTGGCGGCTGCGGCGCTCCGGCGGCAGCGATGACCTTTTCGGCGAAACGGCGCACCTCGCCCTCCGGCATGGCGCCCATGAAGCCATCGACCGGACGGCCGCCGGCAAAGGCGAAGACGGCGGGAATGGATTGCACGCCCAATTGTCCGGCAATCTGGGGATGCTCGTCGATATTGATCTTGACCAGCCGGATCTGACCGGCCTTTTCGGTCACCACCTTTTCGATGGCCGGACCGAGCTGGCGGCAGGGTCCGCACCAGGGAGCCCAGAAATCGACCAGCACCGGCACCTCGCGGGAGGCATCGATGACATCGGCCTTGAAGCCGGCATCGCTGCCATCGCGCACCAGATCCGCTGCATTGGGCGCTGCTGCGGGGACGCCATCGAGAGAAACAGTCATAGCAAACAGCTTTCAATCAGGTTCAGGGCTTGCAATACGGGCCTTTTTGCCCCCAGCGGCGGGCCGGTGGCAAGCCCTCTTTCCCACAGGCCGGCGAGAAGATGACGGTCACGCAAAAAACTGGGTTGCAATCGGTCCAGCGATTAGGCATATAGCGCCCGTCGCCGCCACTACAAGGGCCGGAGACATGGAGCGCGGGTGTAGCTCAGGGGTAGAGCATAACCTTGCCAAGGTTAGGGTCGTGGGTTCGAATCCCATCGCCCGCTCCAAAAACCCTCTTGTTAGATCAAGAGGTTACGATCAAAAGGCCGGGCCAAGCGCTCGGCCTTTCGTTTTTCTGGGCAGCACCGGGGCAACACTTGAGCGACACGCTGTCGTCGCCAAAATATGGCGGAAACCAAGCGTTTTCGACATACCGTCCGACGTGACCGAAGAACCTCGACTTATTGTTGGCGCTGGCGACCTGCGGTCGACGACGCCAACAATGACTGCATTCCCACGTGCGTCGGCATCGGCTCGACGAAGAGCCTGGCTCAGCTCGCCAACAAGGCAGCCAAAGAAGGTGTCGGCCGGCGTACTAGACCTCATAGACCCTGCTGATCCGGCTCGCGTTATGGCCGATTTCCCGGTGGGTGACCTCTGGGCGTTGGTCGCGCCAGCCATTTGAAGCCTGGCGCCTCGGCATACGGTTGGCAGTCAGTTGCTCTACATGGAGGCGAAACTGGCGCGTCAGATCATGACAATTGCCGGAGAGCGCATCATCCACGAACTCAATGGCCGCCCATGCATTGGTCTCGAAACGGTGGCCCCACGGCGTAAGGGATGCGCCGTCATTCGATCGCCCGGCCGGCGGTTGGAGGCGAAGGTCGAGATGGAGCAGGCAGTCGGCGGCTACGCCACCCGCTTGGGCGAGAAGATTCGGTGCCGTGGCTTGGCGACCGACTTCATACACACGTCCCAGTTCAACGACGACGACGGGCCCCAGCGCAACGTCTCCATGACCGTGGACATCCCGGAGGCCTCCAAATGACACCTTGACGCTGATCAAGGCCGCCAGGCGTGCCGTGGACGCGCTTACTGCACCACACCGACCAGGGTAGCCAACATACATCCGAGCAGTTCCAGCGGCTGATGGCTGACCATGGCATCACCTGCTCGATGAGCCGGTCTGGCAATGTCTGGGATAGCGCAGCGATGGAGAGTGGACTTGCTTCGGGAAAGTGGAGAATTCCCTATGAAGGATGAGGAACTCGACGATGGTACAGAGACGATTTACGACCGAGTTTGAAGCTGAGGCTGTTCGTCTGGTGCAGACGAGCGGGCGCACGCGGCGCGAGGTCGCGGCCGATTTGGGGATCGGGCTTTCGACGCTGGTGCGCTGGATCGGCCGCAGCCGGGACCGGTTGATCGATAAGCCGCCCAAGCCCGGTACGGAAGATGTGGCGGCCAAGTTGGAACGGCTGCGCCGGGAGAATGAAATTCTTCGGCAAGAGCGCGACATCCTCAAGAAGGCCACCGCTTTTTTCGCCAAGGAGGGAAGTCGATGAGGTTCATCTTCATCGATGCGAAGAAGGCAGAGTTCCCCATCAGCCGCATGTGCAAGCTGCTTGGCGTCAGCGCGAGCGGGTTCGACGCCTGGAAGGATCGCCCGGCCTGTCAGCGCCAAGGGCAGGATATGGTGCTGCTTGCCCATATTCGATCAGCATTCAAGCTCTCCAATGGCACTTGTGGCAGCCCACGCATGACGCGGAAGTTGCGGGATAATGGTCATCCTGTCGGTCGCCGGCGCACGGCCCGACTGATGCGTGAGAATGATCTCGTCGCCCGCCGCATTGTCGGCTGGGCCACCAGCGGCCGATTGCGTCGCGCTCTGCCTTTGTCGGCCCTCAAAAAGGCGCTGGTTATCCGCCAGCCAGAGGCCGGCCTGATCCATCACTCGGACCGCGGCAGCCAATATTGTGCTGTGGACTATCAAGGCGATCTGCGCCGACACGGCATCCGCATCTCAATGTCGGGAAAGAGAAATTGCTACGATAACGCCATGGTCGAGGCCTTCTTCAAAACCATCAAATCCGAGTTGGTCTGGCGCACACGCTTCCAGACAAGACAAGATGCCGAGCAGGCCATTGCTCGCTACATCGACGGCTTCTACAACCCTGTGAGGCGACACTCCGCCCTCGGCTATCAAAGCCCGGTACAGTTCGAGAACCGGACGCGACAAACGAGCTAATGCCTCTCCACTGAAGCGGGGAAAGTCCATTTGGCATATCAGCGGGGACAAAGTGAAAGCCCCCGCTCTGCATCGGTCGGGTGGAAGCCGTCAGTATGTTGTGCGTCCACCGGAGAGGTCGAACACCGACGCGGTGGTGAAGCTGTTGTCTTTGCTGACCAGCCAGGCCGCCATTGCTGCAGCTTCGTCGACTTCAAGGAACCGCCCGCGGGGAATGCGCACCAGCATGTAGTTGATGAATTCTTCTGTCAGCGTCTCAAGGATGCGTGTCTTGGCCGTGGCTGGGGTGATTGCATTGACCGCAATGTCGTATTTGGCCAGCTCCTTGCCCAGGGACTTGGTGAGCCCGATCACCCCGGCCTTGGCGGCGGAATAGGCAGACAGGTTGGGATTGCCCTCCTTGCCCGCGACTGAGGAGATGTTGACGATCCGGCCATAATTGGCTGCCTTCATCGACGGGATCACCACTTTATTGACGTAGAATGTGCCGTTCAAATTGATCTCGACAACCTTGCGCCATTCGTCCGGATCATAGTCTTCCAGCGACGCATTGTTGCCCGCAATACCCGCCGAATTGACCAGAATGGATACGCGCCCGACCTCAGTCTCGACTTCGGCATGCGCCTGGGTAAGCCCCGGGAGATCAGTAATATCCACGGTCTTGCTCGAGGCGCCCGCGCCGAGCGCCACCACGGCCTTGTCCAGCGCGACGGCATCCCGATCCCACAGGCTGACCTTGGCGCCGGACGCCAGAAACCGGTGTGCCATGGCAAAGCCCAGCCCCTGGGCGCCGCCGGTGATCACGGCCACCTGGCCGTTCAAGTCAATATTATTCATGGCTGTTCCAATGTGAAGAAATCATACAAACTGTGTTGGGAAGTAAAAAGAGAAAAATCGTCTTCTTACAGTGGGTTAGGTACTTTTAAGCTGAAGCGCTCGCCAACTTTCTCCAACTGTGCTGGAATCTCAGGGTGCAGGTTGACACCCAGGGATTGGGCCGCCCGCTTTCTGGCCAGACCTGCCTCCCCGGGAACGCGAACCGGTTTGGCCGGATCGGCCGGGGTCGACGCATGACAGGCGTCGACCATGTAGCCACTCTCTTCGGTGAAGGCGTCCAGTCCGCCAAAGGCGCTCGGATCGATAACCTGCACCATCACCGATGCCCCGATTTTGCCGGCGGCGGGCTGCGACCGACCATAGCCGGACAGCGCACTGGTCATCGCCTCGACCCAGAGGCCGAGCGCAAAGCCTTTGTGGCCGGCGTCCATGCCACCAAGCGCCTGTACCGAGCCGCCGCCGTCACCCAGCGGAATCGCGGCATCGTCGGTCGGCTTGCCGGTCTTGTCGAGCAACCACGCATGCGGCAGTTTCTGTCCGGCTCGCGCATGGCGCGCCACCACGCCGGCAGCGGTTACCGACATCGACACATCGAGCGCCACCAACCCGTCGCGCGTGGGCCAGCCGGCGGCGATGGGGTTGGGTGTCATGACCGAAGCCGAGCCGCCAAAGGGCGCGACAGAACGAGCATTGGGATCAGACGACATGATGATCGCCACCAGGCCCTGCTGAACCACCGGCTGGAGATAGGCAGCAAGGGCGGCGATATGGTGGCTCTTCTGGATGGTGACCGTGCACATGCCATATTGGCGGGCGCGTTCCGACGCGAGCACCAGCGCCTGGGTAACCAGCCAGGGCCCAGGCAGGCGCTTGCCGTTCCAGGCGATGGCGGCACCGCGATCAGACAGAGTATCCGGGTCCCCGGTCGCGGCCATTGCCCCGCTCGCCAGTTCATCGGCATACAGCTCCAGCAGCGCGAGACCGTGCGTGCTGTGCCCCAGCAAATCCCCTTCCACAAGCACCTGTGCCATGACCTTTGCACGGCCAGAGGCCAGGCCGGTCTTTTCGAAGACTTCAGCAGCAAAATCGGTGAGTGCGGCTACGGAATATCGGCTCATCATCCAACCTCGTGATGCGACGCGCCGGGTCGGTCAACGCCAAATTTCGTTAGCCATGGCTGCAGGGTGGCGAGCAGGCTCAGGGGTAGTTGCAGCCCGTCGGCATCAACCTGCCGTCGGCGCCCGAGCGCGCGTTCTCCGGGCATGCGCACTGAGGCGCCACCGGGCACGGGTTGGCTGGCGTGGCTGGCATCAACCAGACCTTGCATCTCATCGAGGAACATCTCCCGACCGGCAAAGTGGGCTGGATTGATCAACTGCACAAAGACACCTTCGCCGAACATTTGGTTCGCGGTGGTGCGGCCATAGCCGCTGAGGGCCAAGGCCAGTGCCTCCACCATGATGCCCAAGCCAAAGCCCTTATAGCCAAGATCGGTCCCGCCCAGCGGCAACAGCGTTCCCTTTGGCGTGGCCGACAGCACCGCCGGGTTATCGCTGGCTTGCCCCTGATTATCCAGCAGCCACGGCCCCGGCAATCTATGGCCTTGAGCGGCATAGCCCATCGCTCCAGCATTGCTGATGGTCGAGGTGCAGAGATCAATCAGGATGGGGTCGCCTCGCGTGGGAATACCGCAGGCCATGGGGTTGGAGGTCAGCACAGGCTCAATGCCGCCAAACGGCGCGACCGAGCGGACAGAGGGATCAGTAGTGGCCATGAGGCAGATGAGATCGTGCCGTGTAGCCGCCTCCAGATAGACCTGCAGCGCGCCGATATGGAAGCACTCGGCAATACTTGAGGTCACCACAGGATGGTGCTGCGCCCGGCGCGCCAGCTCGTCGATTGCCGCAGTCAGCACATAGGCTCCTGGGAGGCGATTGGCCTTCCAGTGAAATGTCGTCGCTGAATCGGACAGCACCTCTGGCGCGCCGCTCAACGCCATGCTGCCGGTTTCAATTTGTGTCAGATAGGGCGCCAGCAGCGCCAGGCCATGGGTGCGATGCCCCAGCCGGTCGGCGGCAACCAGCACATTTGCCACCGATGCCGCCAGTTGCTGTTCAAGACCTGCTGCCTCGAGCAACGTAGCAGCAAACGCCTCGGCGTCGCCAACCGAAATGAGCACGCTCAACGGATCAATCCAGGATCGAGGTCAGGAAAGAGTGCGCTCACCGACTGGCGGAGCGAAGCGAGGCCAAATTCGGTCGGCAGGATGCCCGGCGCACGAATGGTGGTATCGGTGATGCCGAAACGTGCCGCAGCGAGCGCTTTGCCGTAGCATAGAAAGTTTTCCAGCGACTGGATCACGAAGACCACCATCGGCAGCAACTGGCGATAAAGCGCCTCGGCCTCGGCTTGCCGGGCCGGATCAGCCGATGTGGCGTGATCAAAAATGCGCTTCTGGATATCGGCGCTTTCGCTGCCCGGTATCATGCCTGCGCATCCGGCACGGATGTTGTCGGTCAACTCCAGACCCGCCCGGCCATTGAACACGGCCAGTTTTCCCTCGGTTTCCTCAATGGCGCGCCGGATGAGCAGCGCCGGACCTTCGCCTTTCAATACGCGGAAATTGGCGTGACGCCGCGCCAATTCGACAATGGCAGCGTTGCTGACGCCGATGCCGGTGTATTCGGGAGCATTTTGGATGCCGAACGGCACGCTGACGGCGTCGGCAACGCCGCTGAAAAAGCGGATATATTCCGCCTCGCCGACGCCCCGCACCTGAGGCGGTTGCAGCACAATCCAGGCGGCCCCAGCATCCTGCGCATAGCGCGCAAAGTCTCGCTGCCCGTGAATGCTGTTTTCCGCGATGGTGACACAGAGCGGCACGCGCCCGGCCACATCCTCCGCAACCCAATCGACAACTTTACGGCGCTCGTCGGTGCTGAGCTTGTTGACCTCGGTGCCCAATCCAAGCAGCGCGATGCCGTCAACGCCAAAGCCGATGCAGCCTTCTACCTGCTTGCGCATGGCTGCGCGATCAAGCGCGCCATCGGGGCCGAAAAAGGCGAACTGCATCGGGTACACACCGGAAAATACTGGCCCGGTGGATTGGGGCGAACTGGCCATGAAGAACTCGTGTTCGGAAGAAAGATTAGGAGGTGGGCGTGAGATAGGGCGGGTACCGGTCGGCATCGAGCGGCGGTAGTTTCTCGAGACGTGGAATATTGACCTTCGACGCCTGCTCAAGGTGATAGCGCAGCGCTTCGCCCGCTCGGTCAAAATTGCCTTCAAGCAAGCTGTTCATGACATTGAGATGCTGCGGCAGCGTGCCGTGGGTCACTTCGATGTCGTGATAGCGCTCGATGGTGTAGCTGGTCGAAATCAGCGGGCGTTGGCTCTCATTGATGATCTTGACCAACTGAGCATTGGGGCAACGGTGCACGATATCGAAATGCAGGTCGCGTTCAATCTGGTCAATGAGCGCGAGATCGGCGTGTATTCCCCGCTGCATCGCTGTCACAAGGCGCTCCCAGCATTGGCGCAGAAAGCCCTGATCAATCGTCGGTGCCGCCAGTCGCAGCGCCTCGGGCTCCAGCAATTGGCGGATGCTGTAATGCTCGGCGGCCCGCTGTGCCGTCAGCCGCTCGACATACCAGCGCGCATGGCGGTCTTGCCTCACCAGGCCAACATGTTCCAGTTGGTTGAGCACCACGCTGGCGACGGTTCTGCTGGTCCCGTAAAAACTGGCCATCGCGGTCTGATTGACATGAAAGCGGCCAAACGCTGCGCAGGAGGACAGGACTTTTTCGACGTCGGGATAGATTCGCTCGGCGCCACCGGAAAAACCGAAATCATCGGTTTCCGGCACTTGGAGACCAGCATCGACCAGGTCAAGTCGCAGTGGCTCTGGCGCCTTATTGCCATAGCTGACCAGCATGCCTCTGCCCGCGTGGGTAACGACGCGCTGCTGCGCCAGCAATTGCTCGAGGGCAGAGCGAACCGGTGTGCGGCTGACCGAGAGCGCACGCGAAATTGCCGCTTCCCCCAACACCAGCCCTTCGGGAAGGGCACGAGCATCCAGATGCGTGCGCAGCAAGTCGTAAACGACCTGTGTCAGCTGCTGGGGCTCTTCGCGTTCCTCGTCCATGCTGGCGCCTTTCTCTACTCGACCAGCGCTCAGGCGACATTAGGCAGACAGGACGGACCCAGCGCTTCAAAGTGCTTATAGGTCAGATGAAATTCCTGATGCCCCAAATCCTCCGAGCGCGTCGGGATCCCTGATGCCGTCTGCTCGATCACCGCAACAATTTCGCGAGCGATATCGTCAAGATCGGCCTCGCCACGTAGCACCTTGCCGGCATTGACATCCATGTCATCACTCAGGCGATCATAGGTTTCGGGATTGGCGCATATTTTTACCACAGGAGCGATGGCCGAGCCGGTCACCGAACCACGGCCGGTGGTGAACAGGATGATGTGGCACCCGCAGGCCACCAATTCCACGATGCTGGCCGTGTCATTGATATTGGGCATGCCATATTTAACCGTGCCGTCGCTGACCATATCCATCAGATAAAGACCACGGCCTGTGGGGACCACGCCCGGCGTGACCAGCCCGCTGATCGGGCGGTTGCCGGACTTGGCATAGGCGCCGACCGATTTTTCTTCAATCGTCGATAATCCACCCGTGACGTTGCCACCGCCAAAGCTCGAATGGCCCATTTGGTCATAATAGCTGAGTGCCTTGGTCATGACGCGTGTGATTTCGGAGCCCAGTTCCGGGGTGACCGCGCGTGCAGCCATATGATCTTCACAACCGAACAGCTCACCCAATTCTTCGAACAGCACGGTTCCGCCGGCATCGACCAGAAGGTCGGAGGCGCGACCCACAGCCGGATTGGCAGTGAGAATGCTGGTGCCGTCTGAGCCGCCGCACTCGGTGCCGATGACCAGATCGCTAAGATAGACCGGTACGCGCGGCGTCTGCTGCATTTCGTTCAGCGCGCCGCGCACCCATTCGCGCCCAAGCTCGACCGTCGCGCGGGTGCCCCCGACGCGCTGAATGACCAAGCGCTTCACTGGCCGACCACTATTGTGGATGATTTCCTGCAGCTCGGCGCCACGGAACATTTCGCAGCCCAGCGACGCCAGTAGCACGCCGCCCACATTGGGATGGGTACATAGGGCTGCCAGCATGTCCTGCGCATATTCATTGTCGAAGCAGCCGGGGAAGCCAATGACCTGAACCCCATCTTCGACGAAGGGGGCGGCAATCACCTTGGCAACGTGATGTGCGCATTCCACGAGATAAACGACGAGGAGATGGTTGCGGATGCCTTTGCGGCCGTCCTGCCTCAGATAACCCTGCATTGTGATCGCCGCTCCTTAGTGGTCGGTAATGTACCGACTGGCAACATTATGGATGTGGACGTGTTCGCCAGGCGTGATCGCGTGCCGCGCTACCCCGACTGGCACGCCGCATTTGACTATGCTCTCGCCCGCAGCAATCGGGGCCAACGCGATTTTGTGGCCTGACGGCACCGACTGGGCGCAGGTCATTTGCCGACCTCCGACCAGCACGGCCTCGCCAATCATGAAATCACGCAACACCACCGCGACGTTGTCTTCGGGGGCAATGAGAATAGCTACTGGGGCATTCGAAAACTGGCTCATAAACGCATCTTGTATGCAAAGTGCATTAATGAGTCAATGTTGATTTCGACTGCAGGTGGAGTTGCGTTGATTAAATTGCATTTGGCAATCTAAAATCGTTGACACAAAAATGTCGGCGTGCAGGATGCGGCTTGGAGTCGGCGTTCGACCGCTGGCCGCAATGGGAGGAAATAGATGTTCGCATTTCGTGCACTGGCCGCGACAGGCATTGCGTTGGCAGGGCTATCACTCGGGGCCGCAACGCCGTCCCTTGCGCAGCAGAATTTACGCATTTCGCTGCAATATCCGGGCAACGATATGATGGTTCCCCATATCCGTAATTTCGCTGAGAAGGTGGCCGAACGAACCGACGGCCAGATCACGTCGGAAATATTCACCGATTTCACACTGTTCAAGCAGGGGCAGGAGCTGCCGGCGATCCAGCGCGGCAATCTGGACATCGCGGTGCTCAATACCGGAGACATCGAACAACAGATCGCCGAATACACGATCTTCAGCTCGGGCTTCCTGTTCCGCGACCACGCCCATTTTCGCGCCGTGTTCGACGGCGAAATCGGTCAGGAATTCAACGAACGCCTTCTCAATGATTTGGGCATCAAAGTGCTCGGCGTGCTCTATGGCGGCACTCGCCACATGCTGCTGCGTGATGATCGGGAGGTGACCGGCCCCGCCGATCTCGCCGGCGTCAAGCTGCGCATGCCTGGTGCCCCCGCCTGGCAGACCTTAGGGAAGGGCCTGGGTGTTACCCCCACCCCGATGGCTCTGGGCGAAGTCTATCTCGGGCTGCGTACCGGTGCAATTGATGGCCAGGAAAACCCACTCGGCATCATTCGCGCCTTCAAGATGGAAGAAGTCACCAAGCAGCTCATTCTCACCGGCCACATGATCCAGCCGGTGGTGTTCGTGCTGTCGGCCGACACCTGGAACAAGCTCACCCCGGAACAGCAGGACGTCGTCACCCAGGCCGCCAACGAGACGCTCGTTGAGCAAGACGAAGCGCGCCTTGCCCAGGAGCTGGACGATCTGGACTATCTGCGGGCCTATGGCCTCAAGGTTGCTGAGCCTGACCGCGAACCGTTCCGCGCCGCCGTTAATGCCAGCTTCGTTGAATCGGGTCTCGCCACGAGCTGGCCGGCGGGTCTGCTCAATCGCATCGCCGCAGTGCAGTAATCGAGGGCATCATGAACAAGTCGCTTACGAAAGGCGCTGAACTCATCGCCTCTGTCCTGCTCGCGGTGGTCTTCGTCATTTTCGTGGCGGCTGTCTTCATGCGCTACGTCCTGCATATGCCTCTGCCATGGGCGGACGAATTGTCGGTGATCCTGTTTTCGATCCTGATTTTCTTTGCGTCCGCCCTAGCGGTAAAGCCGTCAGAACAAATCCGCTTCGAAGTCGTTTACGAACTGCTGCCGCCGCCCGTTGCCCGCTTCGTCAGTATTGTGGCTAGTCTGGTTTTTGGCGGCATCTTCCTCGTCGCAGTCTGGCCCTGCCTAGACTACACGATTTTTATGCTCCGGCAGCGTACGCCAGCGCTGAACATTCCTTACTTTTATGTCTTCGTTACCTTCCCGTTCTTCCTATTGGTCGTCGGCGTGAAGATGGTGTTGAGCGGCCTAAGGATCGCCCTCGGCCACGAGCAACCCGAATAAGCACGAGATCCACGGCGCCGCCTTCGGATAGATACCGGGAGAATTCAATTGAGTCTTTCATTCATCGCCCTGCTTGCGGTCATTGCCGTGGGCATGACCTTCCGCGTACCGATTGCCTTTGCTCTGCTTGCTGGCGGGATCGTCTATCTGCTGGTGAGTGGGCAAGATGTTGGCCTGGTCGCCGAACAGGTCATGACTTCGACCTATGGCAATTACGTCATGCTGGCTGTCCCCCTCTTTATTCTAACTGCCAACCTGATGAATGCCGCTAGCATTACCGATAGACTCTGGAACGCCATGAGCGCCATGGTCGGCCGCTTCCGGGGCGGCGACGCTCATGTGACGGTCATGGTCAACGCGGCAATGTCGTCGATGAGCGGCAGTGCCCTGGCCGACGCTGCTGGCCCCGGCCTTTTGGCGGTGCGTCAGCAGATTGCCCGCGGCTACCCGCCTGGGTTTGCCGTGGCAGTATCGGCCGCAGCGGCAACGCTGGGCCCGATCATCCCACCTTCGATCGCCATGGTGCTTTACTGCGTCATTGCCAACACCTCTATCTCAACGATGTTCCTCGGCGGCATCGTTCCAGGGCTGTTCATCTCGCTAACGTTGATGACCACCATTGCCATCGTGGCTCGCTGGCGCGGTTTGCCGGACGGCGTCAAAATGTCGGGCAGCCAGACCGTATGGGCCTTGCTGAATGGCATCCTGCCATTGACCGTTCCGGTGGTGATGCTGGGCGGCATCTGGGGTGGTGCCTTCACCCCAACGGAAGCTGCGGCCATCGGAGGGGCCTACGCTTTGCTGTTGGGATTTCTGTTGTTTCGCACGCTCAAATTCAGCATGTTGCTGGCCATCTTCACAGAATCCATGCGTGCTTGCGTCACCGTGATGCTGATGATCGCAGGCGCCTTCATCGTCAACTACGCGGTGGCTGCCGAGCATCTGGGTGACCTGCTGGCCATGTCGATCATCGACATGGACCTCAATTCCATCCAGTTCCTGCTCATCATCAACGTCATCTTTCTGCTGGCCGGCTGCTTCCTGGATACGACGGTGTTGTTGCTGGTCGTCGTTCCACTATTGCTGCCAACGGTGACCGCGCTCGGCATCGACCCGGTGCATTTCGGTGTCGTTATTATCGTCAATATCGTGATCGGACTGGTGACGCCGCCCTACGGCATGTTGCTCTTCGTGCTCGGATCGCTGACCAAAACGCCCGTCATCCTGATCTTCAAGGAAATCTGGGTGTTCATTATCCCCCTCTTCCTCGCACTGCTCACGCTCGTATTGGTGCCTGACATCGTGCTGTGGTTTCCCAATTTGGTGGAAGGCCCCCGCTAACCGCCCCCAATTCATCGAGGTTACGTAATGCCCCGTATTGATCTAGTCGAAATCACTGAAATCGCATGGGATATGCCCAATGTCAGCATGGACTCGAGCGGTTTCAATATCGTCTGCGACCCCGGCGCCAAGACCCAACTGACCAAATTTGTCGTAGTTATTGGCACCAATGATGGTTCGCGCGGCGAATATGTGGCGCAATGGGGGGGCACCAAGACCTCGCTATCTCAGGTACTCGCGACGGCCCCCCACCTGATTGGCCGGAACGCGCTTGAGCGCGAATTATTCTACGACGATTTCAAACGCTCGATGCGGCATCTGGACCGCATGGGGCTTGGTTTGATCGACATCACCCTATGGGATCTGGCGGGCAAACGCAGCAACCAGTCGGTGTCACAAATGCTCGGCGGTTATCGCAAGCGTCTCCCGACCTATGCCAGCACCTACCATGGGGATCGCAATGGCGCGCTATCGTCTCCCGAGGCCTATGCCGAATTCGCCGAACAATGCTACGATATGGGCTATCGCGCCTTCAAAATGCATGGCTGGACCGAAGGCAATGCAGTCGAGGAAGCGGCCGCCGTGCGACTGCTTGGCAAACGGGTCGGCGACCGCATGGCGCTCATGCTGGACCCTGCCTGCGAACTCCGCACCTTCCATGACACACTGATGGTCGGACGCGCCTGCGATGACGCCGGCTTCATGTGGTACGAAGACCCGATGCGTGATGGCGGGCACTCGGCACAGCTCTATCGCAAACTCCGCCAGATGATCCGGACGCCGCTTCTGCAAGGCGAGCATATTCGTGGCCTAGAGTTGAAGGCCGACTTGATCGCTGCCGAAGGCACCGACTTTCTTCGGTCGGACCCGGAATACGACATGGGGATCACCGGGGCGATGAAGATTGCTCATTTGGGCGAGGCCTTTGGCCTCGACGTGGAAATCCACGCGTCAGGCCCGGCACACCGCGCCTGTATGTCGGCGATGCGAAACTCCAACTATTACGAACTCGCTCTGGTCGCTCCGAAATGTGGCAATGCAATTGCCCCAGTCTATGCCGACGACTATTCCGACGAACTCGATGGTGTCGACGAAGATGGCTGCTTCCCCGTCCCCGAAGGCCCGGGCCTGGGTGTCACCTACGACTGGGAGTGGATCAAGGCGCACACGGTCGCAACGCACAGTTTTGGTCGATGAGAAAGGATCAAAGGATGCGTGTGCATACGGTGAGAAGTTAGGCCACGGAGCGGCGGCATTTGCGCTGATGCGGGCGGCGTAAAAGTCGTCCGGTGGTTAGGCTGGTTTCCTTTGCGGGAGCCGCCGGGGATCTTCGCAGTGGAGGTTTATGGGGCGGTTCGGCGGTTTGTGTTCGTGGAGGGTCACAGTCGGCGGGAGGCGGCTCTGAACCGCGCCGGGTTTGCCGGAGGCTCTAACTCCCAAGTAGGATAGAGCCTGATGAGCAAGACAACGAACAAGTTTTCTCCCGAGGTGCGGACCCGGGAGTTGCGGATCGTGCTGGAACATGGCGGGGGTATCCGTCGCGCTGGGCGGCCGTGGTTTCGGTTTCCCAGAAGATCGGCTGTTCGGCCCACACCCTGAGCAATTGGGTGAAGAAGGCCGAGGTCGATGGTGGTCGGCGTGCTGGCGTGCCCAGCGAGGTATCCGAGAAGCTCAAGGCGTTGGAGCGGGAGAACCGGGAGCTGCGGCAGGCTAACGAGATCCTACGCAAAGCCTCCGCATATTTCGCCCATACGTCTCCATCAAGTACACCGAGCGGCTGGCCAAAGCTGGCATCGAACCTTCAGTGGGCAGCGTCGGTGACTCTCATGACAACGCCTTGGCCGAGACTATCAACGGTCCCTACAAAGCCGAGGTCATCCATCGACGCGGACCCCGGCGCAGCTATGAAGCGGTAGAGTTCGCCACGCTTGAATGGGTCGACTGGTTCAACAATCGGCGCCTGCTCGAGCCGATCGGAAACATCCCACCAGCCGAAGCCGAGGCAAATTACTACGCCGCACTGGATCAATCGGCCATGGCCGCATAACTTAGACCAAACAGCCTCCGGCAAACCAGGCGCGGTTCAGTTTGCATTTCTGGGCTATTGTGAAATTGTCAGGTTGGGGTCCGCGGCCCCATTTCGGCTCCACAAATGGTTGCGACGTCCACAACCGCAGGCGCCCCAAGCATGTCGGCCTGCCATCTTCGGCACCCTTTGCAGATCATTGCCGGCCCGGCGCGTCCGGACGCCGGGCCACCGCTAACATCGGAGCTGCCACAGGCGGTGTGTCGCGGAATGCATGCGATCAGCGGGAGACATGTTCCTTTCAACCTATATGGGCAAGGGGCCATCATTTTTGACCTCCTCCATCACCGCATAGGTACGCGTTTCCTTTACGCCTGGCAGTGTGAGGATGACTTCGCCAAGAAACTGACGATACGTGGCCATATCGGCAATTCGCGTCTTGATCAGATAGTCAAAACCTCCGCCGACCATATGGCATTCGAGTACTTCTGGCGCATTGCGCACCGCCTGAGCGAAGCGGTCGAAAATGTCCGGGGTTGTCTTGTCAAGCAGCACTTCGATGAAGACCAGCAATCCGAAGCCCAATTGCTGCGGGTTGAGCTTGGCGCTAAAGCCCAAAATATAGCCGTTGCGACGCAGGCGCTTCAGTCGATCGCCCAGCGACGTTGCCGGCATGCCGATACGACTTGCGAGGTCGGTATTGGATATCCGGCCATCCTCCTGCAACGCCTTGAGGATGCGTCGGTCAATAGCATCCAGATCCATCGTCGCCATGCTCAAAGCCTCCCAAGCAGGATTAGACACGCACACATGTCGGCCACCCCTGACCTCACCGAATCAGCACAATCCGCGCACAACTTGCCCGTTCGTCGCGATTTGCTTTTAGGAAAAAGCCAAACCTCGCACTTGCAGAATGTAAATAAATTAGTTGATATTCTGACGGAAATACGTCACATTTCCGTGGAAAATGCGGCGATCGGGAGTGAATTGCCGCTATATATCCGGACGACAGTTTCCTACAATTGATAATGAAGTGTACTCGATCTCACGGCGTGCCCATGTCCACCGACGTTGCCTCTTTTCCTGTCGCCCTCCCCTTTCCGGGCGAAGAGTTTGCCGCTCGTCGTGAGCGCATACTTGCCGAAATGCAGCGTCAGAAACTCGACGCCATCGTGCTTACCAGTGCGCCGAATTATTATTACACGGCGGGACTGTCGTTTCAGGTCATCCTAGGACTGATGTCTTTGGTGCTGCGCAGCGATGGCCGTGGTTTCTGGATCGGCCGTCGCACCGAAATGGGCAATGTCCAGAGTTTCATCGCTGCTGCGGGCTGGTCTGAAATTGCCCGTGGCATTGCCGACGAAGAAGACACGTTTGCAGTGGCCGGCGAGGCTCTGGCCAAGATCGTGCCTGCGGGCGCCCGGGTGGGATTTGAGCTCGACGCACGCACCATCCCCTATAGTGGCATCCTGGCCATGGCCGGCGCCGTCTCCGGTCTGGAGATCGGCAATGCCTCGCCGATCGTCGAAGGGCTGCGTGCCGTCAAGACGGCAGCCGAGCTGGACGTGCTCGAAATGTCGGCGCAGATGACCGCTCGCGTTATCAAGGGCGCCGTCAGCAAGATCGTCGAGGGCCAGACCGACACCGAGCTGGCGCTCAACATTTTTGCCGGCATGGCGGCTGAAGGCAGCGATCCACTGCCATGCGTGCCGTTTGTCACTGCCGGTCCGCGCAGTGCGCTTGCGCACAGCACTTACGCCAATATCCCGATCAATCGTGGCGAGTTGATCACGGTCGAGACCGGGGCCGTCTACAAGAAGTATTGCGCACCGACCTATCGCATCGCCATGATCGGGCAGCCGAACGACGACCTGCGCCGCTTGCATGATGCATCGCGCGATGCCCTGTTGGCGGCTCTGGAAAAATTCGGGCCTGGCATGACCTCGCACGAGGGCGACCGGATCGTCCGGGACTCCATTGAACGCTCGGGCTACCTCGATTATTTCACCGTCCGCGCTGCCTACAGCATCGGCCTCGGCTTCTCGCCCAGCTGGGATGAGGATCACATCATGAAGCTGCGCCCCAATGACAATCGCGTCGTTCAGCCGGGCATGGTCTTCCACGTGGTGCCTGCGCTCTACAAGCCGGGCGCGGGGGCGGTCTGCTGCTCCAACACCGTTCAGATCACTGAAAACGGCGCCAAGGCACTGGTTCCGGTCGAGGCCGAACTGCTGGTCGTCTAACAAGGGCAGAACATGACTGCATTGCTGGAAGTCTCGGACATCAGGAAGAGTTTTTTTGCTCTTGAAGTCCTCAAGGGTGTGTCTCTGACGATCGAGGAAGGCACTATTACGGGCATCATTGGTCCCAATGGTGCCGGCAAGAGCACCTTTTTCAACACGCTTGCTGGCGAGTTGTCGTCCGATTCCGGCTCCATCCGTTTTGCGGGTGAGGACATCACCAGGCGTTCCTCTTACGAGGTCGCTCGCCGCGGGATGGTGCGTAGCTTCCAGATCTCGCGCGGCTTTCCCAACCTGACCGTCATGGAGAGCCTGCTCGTCTATGGCAGCAACCAGCCGGGCGAAAAATTCTGGCCGGCGCTGCTGGGAACGAAGGCGGCGCGGCAGCGCGAAGACGAACTGGTCGAGAAGGCCCGCGGCATTGCCGAAAAGCTTCGCCTCAGCCATGTGCTCAACAACCTCGCCACCCAGATCTCGGGCGGGCAAAAGAAGCTCCTCGAAATTGGCCGCGCCCTGATGGCCGACCCACGGCTTATCCTGCTCGACGAACCCATGGCGGGCGTGAACCCCTCCCTTGGCAACGAGATCGGCGAGCAGATCCGGGCCCTGAACGCAGAGGGCTACACCTTTGTCATCATCGAACATGACATGAGCTGGGTCGGCAAACTCTGCAATCCGGTCATCGTGCTCGCAGACGGCAAGGTGCTGACGCAGGGCACCTTCGACGAGGTGATCTCGGACCCGCGTGTCCAGGACGTTTACATGGGCATCGACGCATGAGCCTTCTGACCATCAAGTCCGCCATCGCCGGCTATTCGCAGGCAGACATGATCCTCAAGGGCGTGGATTTCACCGTCAACAAGGGCGAGATCGTCGGCATTTTCGGCCCCAATGGCGCCGGCAAGTCCACCATGCTCAAGCTGGCCGCCGGCCTGCTCACCCCGCGCGAGGGCAGGGTGGAGCTCAAGGGCGAGAATATCGGCGGGCTGTCGCCGCGCAATATTGCGCGCCGCGGCATGGTTTTTGTTCCGCAGGAAGCCAATGTCTTCACCTCGCTGACCGTGCGTGAAAACCTGGAAATGGGCGCCTTCCTCTACAAGGGCCGTCCGCGTCAGCGCATCGAAATGATGCTCGAAAAATTCCCCGACCTGGGGCGTCTCCAGCACATCAAGGCGCGGGGGCTGTCAGGCGGCCAGCGCCAGGTGCTGGCTATGGCCACCGCCCTCTTGGTCGAGCCCGAAATCATGTTGCTGGATGAGCCGACGGCTGGTCTTTCCCCCATCGCCGTACTCGAACTCCTCCAGAACATCCGCGACATCAACAAGATGGGCATCACCATCGCCATCGTTGAGCAGAATGTCGCTGCGGCCCTGAAAATTCTCGATCGGGCCTACATCCTCGTCGACGGAAAAAATGCCGTCGACGGACCCGCTGCGGAAATTGCCAGCGACCCAGAGGTCAAGCGCAAGTTCCTTGGCGGCTAAGAGGGAACAAAGGAAGGAAGGAAGAACACTATGAACAACCTGATCCAGCGCCGCACGCTGATCAAGGCCGGCATTGCCGGTCTGTCAGTGGCCATGCTGCCCCGCATGGCCTTCGCTCAGTCAGAAGGACCGATCAAGATCGGTTCGCTCACCCCGATGACGGGTGCCGGCGCCAATTATGGTGGCCGCATGCGCGATTCCATCGCAGCCGTCATCGACGCGGTGAACGCAGCCGGCGGAATCAAGGGCCGCCAGCTCCAGCTGGTCAGCGAAGACGACCAGACCAACCCGGAAGCAGCCGTTCGCGCCGCGCGCAAGCTGATCGACGTCGATGGCGTCTCCGCCATCCTCGGCACCTGGGCTTCGTCGGTCACCACCGCTGTCGCTCCCCTGTGCTGGGAAAGCAAGATCATGCTGATGTGCACCTCAGGTGCCGACACCATCACCCAGCTGCCGCATCAAGGCTATGTGCTGCGCACCGAGCCGGGTACTGAACTCGTCCAGACCAAGAACGCTCAGTTCATGGTCGATGAAGGTGGCCAGAAGATTGCCTTTCTCGGCGTCCAGACCCCGTTCGCCCAGGACCTTGCCAATGTGATGAAGGGCGTTGCCGACGCAGCAGGCATCGGCTTTGCCCAGATGATCTACGAAGCTGACAAGACCAGCTACCGTACCGAAGTCGACCAGCTTCTGGCCGAAAATCCCGACTTCATCTTCCTTGGCGGCTACACTCCGGACACCATCGTTGTGCTTCGCGACCTGTTCCGCGCCGGCTATACCGGCCGCGCGTTGTCGCCCTCCTACACCATCGACGAGACTGTCCTGGAGGCGCTCCCGGCGGATGTTCTGGAAGGTGTCTTCACCTATAGCGCGATGACCCCGGAAACCGCTCCTGGCCTCATCGAGGCCAAGAAACTGCTGGGCGCTGACTATATCGACCCCTACACGGCCCAGACCTACGACCACGCAACACTGACCGTTCTCGCTCTTGCCGCTGCCGCCACCCAGGACGGGGAAGGCATCCGAGACAATGTCCGTGTCGTGTCTCAGGGCGACGGTGAGCCAGTGGCCAGCGCCGTTGAAGGCATCAAGCTTCTCTCCGAAGGCAAGTCGATCAATTACGACGGCGCCAGCGGCGAGCTGATCTTCAACGAGCTGGGTGACATCACCACGCTCGACGTCCGCTTCGACGTCATCAAGAACGGCGCATTCGAAGTCTACAAGACTCCCTAAGCGACTGATCTGCACCAATAATCGAGAGTGGGAATGTTCCTGCAGTATATCGTAAATGGCATCTTTTATGGAGCCACTCTGGCGCTGCCAGCGATGGGGCTAACGCTCATTTTCGCCGTACTGCGCTTTCCCACTTTCGCCCTGGCAGCCCATCTGGCAGTCGGCGCCTATGCCGGCTACGTGCTGAATGTCTGGTTCGGCGCGCCGCTGGTGCCCTCCTATGTCATCGCCTTCCTCGTGGCGGGACTGGTGGGCGTCATCGGCGATGAAGTTGCCGTCAAACCCCTCGATGGCCGCGGATCGCTTTCCGTGGCCATCGTGACCATCGCCTTGAGCATCATCATCGAAAACATCATGCGCTTCAGCTTCGGCAACGAACTGCGTGGCTTTGACGTCCCGCTCTATCGCGACTCTGTTGTCGGCGGCATCCGATTCGGCGTGCAGCAGCTGATCAATTTCGGCGCCGCCTTGGCGATCATGGTGGTCGTCTTCGCGTTCCTGACGTTCACCACACTCGGCAAGGCGATGCGTGCTGTGGCGGACAATCCATCCCTGGCCGCGCTTCGTGGCATCAATCCCCATTTCATCCGGCGCTTTGCCGTGTTCCTCGGCATGGGCCTGGCGGGTCTGGGTGGCGCGCTGATCGCCGCCGAAACCAGCGTCGACCCTCTGATGGGCACCCGCACCATGCTGCCCATCTTCGCCGCTGCCATTCTGGGCGGGCTCGGAAGCATTCCCGGTGCGGTGCTCGGCGCCATCATCATCGGCGTTATCTCCGAAACTTCGCTCATGTTCATCCCGCCAACCTATCGCTCGGGCGTGAGCTTCTTCGTGCTCATCATCGTGCTGTCGTTCCGCCCGCAGGGCATCCTCGGCGAAATAAAGAAATAAGGCTCAGCAGCGATGGAAAACTACATCCTTGGCATCCTGACCACATCCGGGGTCTATGCGCTTCTGGCGCTCGGGCTCAACATGACCTGGGGCGTCACCGGCATTGCGAATTTCGGTCTGGCCGGGTTCTTCGCGGTCGGCGCTTATGCTGCGGCCATCGGGTCGACCGTGCTGGGCCTGCCCATCTGGGCCTGCGCCATTTTGGCGATAATTGTTGGCGGGCTGTTCGGCCTGCTGGTCTCGGTTTCTACCATTCGGCTGCGCGGGGATTATCTTGCCATCGTGACGCTTGGATTCACCGAGGTCGTTCGCCTCGTGGCCAGCAACGAAACCTGGCTGACCAAGGGCACGGATGGCATTTCGGGCATTCCAGGGCCGTTCCGTGGTCAGGTGACGCCGACGGAATATAACATGATCTCGCTGGGCATCGTCACCATCGTCGTGATCGCGGCGCTGATCTTCTGCGTGAGACTGGTCCAGTCCCCCTATGGCCGTGTGCTGCGAGCCATCCGGGACGACGAAGACGTGGCCATGGCCGCCGGCAAGAATGCCACAATGTTCAAGTTGCAGGCCTTTGTCATCGGCGCGGCGCTGATGGGCCTGGGGGGCGCTGTCTATGCCCACTATCTGTCCTACATCTCGCCGGATCTCTTCCGCCCACTCATTTCCATCTACATTTTCCTCGCCCTCACCATCGGCGGTAGCGGCAATAATTTCGGCGCAGTCCTGGGCTCGATCCTGCTGCTCGTCCTGCTTGAGGGCAGTCGCTTCGTCATGGAATGGGTGCCCAACCTGACCGGTGTGCAGTCGGCGGCAATGCGCGAAGCCATTATCGGGCTAACGCTTATTCTTGTGACGCGGTTTGCCGCTCAAGGGCTGCTGCGGGAGCGCAACAAACAATATTAGCCACTGGCTGGAAAGCGCCCGCTACGGGCCCATCCGGGCGCATCGCCGACCGCCGGCGATGCGCTCATTTCTTTGCCCCGGCAAAGCTGCCGGAGTGCGCCAGGCACAGAAAGGCCGCAGTTCCAATCTGAACTGCGGCCCGAAGGTCTGTTCTGCCTGCCGGTGTCAGGCGGCCGAAACCATCAGCGTAGCATTGCCACCCGCCGCGGTCGTGTCGATGCAGACATGGCGCTCATGGATCATGCGATCGAGCTGACCCGCGTCGGTGACAAGCGGCAAGATCGGCCCGCTGCGACGCGACAGCGCCTTGCGAATCTCGACAGCCGCCGGTGCGGACATATCGAAATAGGCTATGGCAGAAAAGCCGGTCAGCGTTTCCAGCGCGGCGATGTCTGACGTGCTCGCGGTGATCCCGGCAACACCAGCTTTTTCCGCCATGGCCTTCTGGGCCAGGATGTCAGCCGGCGCGGGACCGAGGCAGAGCAGCGGACCGCGCGCCACCACGGACAGAATGTTGCTTTCCCCGGTCGGTCCGGGAAGAGCCAGATCACCGGTCGACAGCGGCGCGCTTTGCGTGGTGAAGCGCGGCAGATAGCGAGGTCCGCCTGCCTTGGGACCAGTGCCCGAGAGGCCTTCCCCGCCAAAGGGTTGGGATCCCACCACGGCGCCGATCTGGTTGCGATTGATGTAGATATTGCCGGCGTGAACAGCTGTCGACACCTTGCGAACGCGCGAGGAGATACGAGTATGCATGCCGAAGGTCAGACCATAGCCGCTGGCATTGATCTTCTCGATCACCGCCTCAAGGTCTGCGGCCCGGAAGGTGGCGACATGCAGGACGGGACCGAAGATTTCTTCCGGCATGTCTTCGATGCCGTTCACCTTGAGCACAGTGGGGGCAAAGAAGGTTCCCGCTTCAGGCGCCGCGAGCTGATGCAGCACATTTGCCCGGCGTGCATCGACATAGGCTGCGAGCTTGTCGCGTGCGGCCCTGTCGATGATCGGCCCGATGTCCTTGTCGAGCGTCCAGGGATTGCCCAGGCGCAGCTCGTCCATCGCGCCCTTGATCATCTCGATGGTCCTGTCGGCGGCCTCGTCCTGCACATAGAGGATACGCAGCGCCGAACAGCGCTGTCCCGCTGACTGGAAGGCCGATGCCAGCACGTCGCGCACGGCCTGTTCGGTCAGGGCCGTCGTGTCGACGATCATGGCGTTGAGACCACCGGTTTCGGCGATCAATGGGGCCGCCGGAGACACATTGTCTGCCATGGCCTGATCGATCCGGCGCGCCGTGTTGAGCGAGCCGGTGAAGGCCACGCCGGCGACTGCCGGGTTGGACGTGAGCAGGCCGCCAATTTCAGGACCGCCGGGAAGCAGTTGCAGCGCATCCCGCTCAATGCCGGCTTCATGCAGCAATTGGACGGCGCGATGGGCCACAAGCGGCGTCTGAGGTGCCGGTTTTGCCAGAACCGGATTGCCAGCCGCGAGCGCGGCAGCGATTTGCCCGCTGAAAATGGCGAGAGGGAAATTCCAGGGCGAAATGCATATAAAGGGTCCGCGGGCTGCCCCGGTCAGGCCAGCCGACTGGTCGGCATAATAGCGCAGGAAGTCCACGGCCTCGCGGATTTCCGAGATGGCGTCCTGCCAGGACTTTCCTGCTTCGCGCGCCAGCAGAGCGAGGAGTTCGGCGGTGTTTGTCTCATAGAGATCCGCAGCGCGACGTAGGATTTCTGCTCGGCGCGGCTGTGGGGTCTGGCTCCACATCGAGGCTTTTGCCGAAGCAAAGGCAGAGGCCACTGTCTCCGGTGTCGCTTGAATCACCTGCCCGACAATGTCGCTATGGTCAGCCGGATTGATCACAGGTTCAGGCCGTCCTCCCGCCTGCGGCATGACGGTTATCGGCGCGGCCTCCCAGCGATGGGTCCGGTGGGTGTCGCGGCGATCGCTGGCGGCGCCAAAGGTGATCGGGTCGGCCACGTCAAGACCCAGCGAATTGCGGCGATCGCCGAACAGGGCAAGCGGGGCCGGAATGGCCGGATTTGGAATGTTGTCGCCCAGCGCCAGGGTCTTGGCGATGGGGTCTTCGGCAACGGCTTCTGCCGGAACGTTCTTGTCGGCAATCTGATAGACAAACGAACCATTTGCCC
Organism: Devosia faecipullorum; assembly: GCF_015158295.1. Classification (GTDB taxonomy): domain Bacteria; phylum Pseudomonadota; class Alphaproteobacteria; order Rhizobiales; family Devosiaceae; genus Devosia; species Devosia faecipullorum. The sequence goes on from NZ_JACDXV010000003.1 coordinate 69,122, forward strand.
CATTCTCGAGCAAACGGCGCACCAGGTAGGCCAGCAGGTCCTTGTGCGGGCCGACCGGCGCGTAAATGCGGGTGGTGACGCCATGGCGTCGGCGCAGGGTTTCGTGGAGCTGCTCGCCCATGCCATGCAGACGCTGCAGCTCGAACGTGTCCTTGCCGCGCCCGGCCTGTTCGGCCAGATAAAGCACTGTCGTTGCCGTATGCGCGTTATGGCTGGCGAACTGGGGATAGATGTTCCCGGCCGCGAACAGTTTGCGGGCCGCCGCCATATAGCTGATGTCGGTCGACGACTTGCGCGTATAGACGGAATAGGCTGGCAGGCCCAAGACCTGGGCCCGCTTGATTTCGGCGTCCCAATAGGCCCCCTTGACCAGGCGGACCATGATCTTGCGCTTGAGCGTGCCTGCCATTGCGTCGAGCCAGTCGATCAACGGCAGGACGCGCTTGCCATAGGCCTGAACCACGATGCCGAAACCGCTCCAGCCTTCAAGCTCCGGCGATGCCAGCACGGCTTCGATAATGTCGAGGGACAGGTCGAGGCGCTCGACTTCCTCGGCGTCGATGTTGAAGCCCATATTGGCTTGCGCTGCCGCGATGGCGAGCTTGCGGGTTGCGTCGACCAACTCGGTCATCACCCGATCACGCTGGCCCACTTCATAGCGTGGATGGAGGGCGCTGAGCTTGACCGAAATGCCGGGATTGTCGCGGACCGCCTTGCTCTGACAATGGGGGGCGAGGCTGTTGATGGCATGCAGATAGGCGTCGAAATAGCGCTTCGCATCGGCTTCGGTGCGGGCAGCTTCGCCCAGCATGTCGTAGGAATAGCGATAGCCAAGGCTTTCCGGCTTCCTGGCATTCCTGATGGCCTCGTCGATGCTGCGGCCAAAGACGAACTGACTGCCCAGGATGCGCATGGCATGCGCGACAGCGGTGCGGATGACCGGCTCGCCAAGGCGCGCGACGGCGCGATGCAGGGCATTTTTCGGACCGACTTCCGGCTCACCCAGAACGTCGGCCGTGAGATTGAGCGCCCAGGACGAGAAGTTGACCAGCGCATTTTCGGAACCGCCAAAGTGGCTGGCCCAGTCGGCGCCGGCAACCTTGTCATGGATCAGGGCGTCGACAGTTTCGGCGTCGGGGACGCGCAACAGCGCTTCGGCCAACGACATCAGGGCGACGCCTTCGTCGCTGTCGAGGCCATATTCGGAGAGAAAGCTCTCCATCAGACCGAGCTTGCTCTCAGCGCGGACCTCGTTGACGAGGTCTGCGGCACGACTGGCAATGGACTGGCGCTCGTCCTCGGTGAAGCCCGCGTCGCTGATCAATTGCCTGACCAGGCTGGTTTCATCCGCATAGAGAAGGGAGTGGATTTCGGAACGCGCGCGATCTTGATTCATGGAGAGAGAGCTCAACGGTTTTGCCCCGCTGATGTACCAGAAACGAAATAGTTGATTTCCCTTAACTTGACCTATCTGCTAGAGAAATAGCCTGAACTCTGTCGAAAAACTGAGAGCAAATCACGCAATGTCATCAAAATTAGGCCGTTTGGATGAGATGGACGAACGCATCCTTGATGAGCTGCGTCGGGACGGCCGCATCAGTGTCACCGAACTCAGCCGCAAGGTGAATTTGTCCAAGACTCCCTGCCAGAACCGCATCAAGCGGCTCGAGGAAGAAGGCTACATTCTGGGCTACCGCGCCGTGGTCGATCCGCATCGATTGGGCCTGCCGCACGTGGCCTTTGTCGAAGTCCGGCTGAGCGATACCCGCAAGGCGGCACTGGACGCGTTCAACAGGGCTGTGCGGGAACTGCCCGAGGTGGAGCAGGCGCATATGATCGCCTCGAGTTTTGACTATCTGCTCAAGGTGCGGACCAAGGACATCGCCGCCTATCGGGAAGTGCTGGGGGAGAAGATCTCGGCGCTGCCGCATGTTTCAAACACTTCGACGCATGTGTCGATGGAAGCGGTCAAGGACGAATCCGAATAGAAAAAGGGCCCGCCACTGGCGAGCCCTCGGACCTCTTAGCCGATCAGGATATCGCGCGGGAAGTCGGTGATCGTGCGCGAGCCGGTCTCGGTGACGATCAATACGTCGGAGTGACGGAATCCGCCGAGGCCGGGAATATAGACGCCCGGCTCGACCGAGTTGGCCATGTTCGGGAGGAGCTTGGTCTTGTTGTAGGGACGCAGCTCACCCTTGTCTTCGCGACTGGCGGCGCCGATCATGATGCCATGCGCGTGGCCGGTGCCGTGCCGCACATACTGGGCCAGGTCGTATTTGCGCAAGACTTCGGTACAGGCCGCGTCAACTTCCGACATGACGGCGCCGGGCATGAGAAGCTGCTTGCCCAGATCGAAGGATTCGTTGACGGCGTCGAGCGGACGCTGCTGCTCCTTGGTGGCGCCGCCATAGACGAAGGTGCGCTCGAGTTCGGCGCAATAGCCCCAGAGAACCGGGAAGATGTTCAGCGAGACGATATCGCCGCGCCTGAGCCGACGGCTGGTCGGGTGCAAGTGCGGAATCATCGTGTTTTCGCCGAACTGGGCATAGACGTAGCTGCTGGTGAGGCCGTTGAACGAGATGGCGCCCATGGCCTTCTCGACTTCAGCCAGAGCATGGGCAGCCACGGCAAGCTCGGTCACACCTTCATGCAAAGCATTGAGGAAGGCGTCCGCCCCGATCTTGGCCAGGGTGGCGCCGACTTCGAGCAGGTGCAGTTCCTCGTTCGACTTCACCAGGCGCAGTTCGCCAACCAGATCGCCGACTTCAACGAATTCGGCTCCCGGGAAACGCTCCTGCAGGGCGCGATAGATGCCGAGCGGAATGACTTCAGCCTCAATGCCGATGCGGGCCTTGGGCGAAATCGACCCCGAAATGAAGTCCGAGCACAGCTTGAGGCTGGCCTTCACCACGTTCTCGTCGTCGTTATAGACGAGCACGTCGTCAAACGAGGAGTGCAGTTCCATGTTTTCGCGCTCGATGGCCGCGCCGCAAACAGCACTCTTGCCGGCGGCCGGGAGGATGGCCCACATCGGGCGCCCCCATTCTGACAGCAGCGGCACGCCGGACATGTAGAACACGTTGTCGGCGCTGGAGAGGAAGGCAACGTCGATATTGTTCTCGGCAAGCTTCTTGCGCAGGCCAGAGATACGACGGTTCATTTCCTGGGAAGTAAAGGCAGGCAATCTACACTCCTGGTCGGGATCAATCATCACCGACATTATCGGCAGGCTCAATATTGGGCCCGCCACTACGCTTTGCGACGCCCACAGGCCCCCCATACTTTTCATGCTTGAGGATCATGAAGGAGTGCGAATCCTCGATCCCCTCAACACTCGCCAGTTCGACGAGGATGAAATCATAGAGTTCCCGTAGATTCTTGAAGCAAGCCTGGAACATGAGATCATATGGGCCGGTGGTCACCGCAACGCTCTCGACAAAGGAGAATTGCTTCAGCACCTCGGCAACGTGATTTATGTGGTCACGCATCACATCGACGCCGATAATGGCTGACGCCTCAAAGCCGAGAGCCACCGGGTTGGACACAGCCCGGATGTGAACCGTGCCGCTCTCAAGCAGATGCGACAACTTCCGCCGAACCGTGGGTTCGCTCACCCCGATCCGCCGCGCCATTTCCGACGTGGCCATTCGTCCATCTTCCTGCAGAAGAAGAACGATCTGCTGCTCAGTTTCTCCGAGTGGGGAAATATGTTCCATTCTCATATCCAGCTGCGTTATAAACTTCGTATATCGAACATTCCATGTCAAGATATTTTCGAAATTGGTATTTTTGGACCAGAGCAAGCCTTGCACTGCAATCCTGTACGCCCCCCCTCAGAAGGACGACGCCCTCACCACACGCCTTCGGTTCCACAAGGGGCCCAGTTCACGAATTTTGATGAGGCAGGCAAGCGCTCGACCTGCCCCCCGCCAGGCTCGAAAACTTCAGAAATCCAGCGTCGTGCAAAACATGAATTCGGAGGCATTCCAGCGCACCGAATCGAACGCTAATGGATTACAATAACGGCACAATTTCTGCCTTGCCAAGGCTGGCGTCACGGGCCTGAATCCCGTCGGCCGTTCCAGTTGCCAAAGGCCCCCAAGTCATTAATTGCAAAGGGCCCTAGGAGGTCCGCTTTGCATTTCAGGGGAGGCGGAAAGCCGTCAGGCTGGAGGTCGCGGCGCCATTTCGGGTCCGAGCACCGTGCTTCGCCGCGCCATCTTCAGCCGATGTCCGAAACCTTCCTGAAGATGTGCTGGCGCAGGGTTGGGTAGATCACCTCGCGGTCGGCGGACAGAATCGCGGCCTTGAGCGCCTGATGCTCGGCCACCATGGTCACGATGGCCTTCTCGCTCAGAATTTCGCGACCGAACACGATTCGAACATGGCGGGAGATCGCCTGCCACAAGGTCCAGGCGATCTTGTTGCCCGACAGGAGGCAAATTTCCGAGTGGAATGCCAAATCCTCTCGATTGATGGCAATCAGGTCTTTGCGGGCAATCTCGGCCTCCAGCGCCCCGATCCGCATGGTCAGCGCGGCGTCCAGTTCAGCCAGGCGCTCCGGCGATGATACAATGGCGTCGATGGCCAAGGACTCGACCGCGAGCCGCGCGCTGCAGATCTGCTCGATGGCGACATCATCGACAGCCATCACATAAAGGCCGCGATGCGACTCGCCCTCCAAGATCCCCTGAGTGGAAAGGATTTTCAGCGCCTCGCGCACCGGCACACGGCTGACTTCAAATCGCGCCGCGATCTCCGTTTCGACGACACGAGCTCCCGGCTTGATCATCCCAAGACCGATTGCTTCCACCAAGGTGTCCGAAATCTGCTCCGCAAGGCTCTTGCGCCGCTCCAGCCTCAAACCATCAGCAGTTTCTATCCCGTTCAGCATATGGGCCGGCTCCGCATTTTCCGGGACAATCCCTAAACCAACGCGCCCGCGAAAGCCATATTCCTTAAATGTATACAGTTAGAAAGTCTTATTGACTAATTCATGGCAAAGTGTCTTTACTCTGCCTGCACGGCCCCGCATCACCTGATGTCGGACCGTCAAGGGATGAGGGTTTTGGAGGAAATTATGAAACCGGGGATTTCAACACGCGCCGTTTTGAGCGCTGCAATGGTTTTTGCCCTGACGGCAACCACGGCCAATATGGCCATCGCCGCCGATGTTCCGGCGCAAGGCGTCAGCCAACGCGTTGACGAGATTAAGGCCCGCGGATCGCTGCGCGTTGCAGTGCTGGGCGAGATGCCGTGGCTCATCGAGAACACGGCCGGCGAGGGCGAGGCCTTTAGTGGTCCGTCCTGGGTTCTGGCAAATGAATATGCCAAGCAGCTTGGGGTTTCGCTTGAGCTTGTGCCCGTCAGCCACGAAACAAAGATCCCGATCATCGCGACGGGGCAGGTCGATGTGACCATCGCCCCGCTTTCGATCACGGCAGAGCGCGAGAAAGTGGTCGATTTCGCGATCTATTCCAAGTCGAGCATCTGTCTGGTGGGCAAGGCTTCGGACCCCAAACTTGCCGATGTCGCGACGGTGGACGACCTCAATCGTGACGACATCACCATGGCCTTCTTTGTCGGCACCGCTGTTGAGCCCTGGGCCAATGGGCGCCTCCCCAACATGCAGGTTCGTGGCGTCGGCGGCACCGGCGCAACCGCTCCGATCGAAGAATTGCAGTCCGGCCGCGCCAATGTCGTGCCGCTGGACAACACCAAGTGGCCTGAATTGGACAAGGCCGTTTCCGGCCTGACCGTTTTCCCTGCGGACTGCCTGGCGAGCCAGGAAATGGCGACCCCGGTCGGCCATGCGATCGACAAGAACCAGCCTGAATTCCTGGCATTCCTGCGCGCCGTCGCGGAGGAAGTTCAGCCGCTGGTCACGGCAGAGGAAATTCGCGTTATCACCGGCGAATAAGGCCCTTCTGGTTCCCGGCGGCCGGCAATGACCGGCCGCCAAGTGTTTTGCTGGTGGATCCGGAATGATTTTCGATTTCTCGTTTCTTCTCGATTATTGGCGCTTCCTGCTGGGCGGCGTGTGGATCACCCTCTCCATCAGTGCGGCAGCCATCGGCGTTGGCTTCGTCGTCGGGCTGATCGTGGGCATCGCGCGCACTTATGGTGGGCGGCCTGTCGATTTCATCCTGTCGCTTTATGTCGACACGATGCGGTCAATTCCGCTGCTGGTGATCCTGGTGTGGATTTTCTTCGCCATGCCCCTCGTCACCGGACATTCGATGACACCCATTACCGCCGGCATTCTGGGGCTAGGCCTGCATCTGGGCGCCTTTGTTGCCGAGCTCGTTCGAGCCGGTCTGACCTCGGTTCGACCTGGCCAGATGCGCGCGGCCTTGGCCTTGGGGATGAGTCCCGCACAGGCGGTCCGCATCGTCATCCTGCCCCAGGCATTGGTGCGCATGCTGCCCAATTTCGGGTCGCTGCTCGTCATCACGATCAAAGACAGCGCCATTGCCTCGGTGATCGCCGTGCCCGAACTGCTGCGGCAGAGCCAGGTGGTGGTGGGACAAACCTACAAACCCTTCGAGACCTTCACCGTCGTGATACTCATCTACTTCGTCATCAGCTGGCCGGTGGCACGCGGTGTTGACTATATCTATCGGCGCATTGCGCACCTGGGTGCGTCATGACCTTTGATTGGAGCGTCATCACCAACAATTGGCCCCTGCTGTTGCAGGGGGCGGGCATGACGGTGCTGCTGGCGGCAGCGTCCATGGCCCTGGCCATACCCGGGGGGCTGCTGCTGGCGCTGGCGCGCATGTCCTCCTTCGCCCCGATCCGCATTCTGGCGACCGCCTTTGTGGAGTTCTTTAGAACCACGCCGGTCATGTTGCAGGTCTATTGGGTGTTCTATGTCCTGCCCGTCCTGACCGAGATCCGCGTCGATGCCTTCAGTGCGGGTCTCGTGGCGCTGGCCTGCAACGTCTCGGCCTTCAACTCGGAAACGTTCCGCTCCGGCATCAACTCGATCCGCGCAGGTCAAAGGCAGGCAGCGCTGGCGCTCGGCATGAGTGAAGCCGAAGCCATGTGGCATGTCATCCTTCCCCAGGCGGTGCGGCGCGTCCTGCCGGCTTTGGCGAGCACCTGGGTCTCCTTGTTCAAGGACACTTCACTGGTCTCGATCATCGCCGTTGCCGAGCTGTCCTACGTGGGTCTTCAGCTGCGCTCGCAGACATTCCGGGTCTTGGAAGTGCTCACGGCGATGGCGGTCCTCTACTGGCTGATGGGCTACCCGCAGGCGAAGCTCACCGACTGGATACATAGAAAGTTCAAGGTCACAGAATGACTCAAAGGCCGCAATCCGAGCCCATCCTGCATATGTCGGACGTCAGAAAGCGCTACGGGACTCTCCAGGCGCTGGACGGAGTGTCCCTGGACGTGAAGGCGGGAGAAGTGGTTTGCCTGATCGGGCCGAGTGGCTCGGGTAAATCCACCTTGCTCCGCTCCATCAATGCACTTGAAACAATAGATAGCGGGGTCGTGCGGTTCGACGGCGCCGATGTTCACGCCAAGACGACAAGCCTGCGCCATCTGCGCCAGCGCATGGGCATGGTGTTCCAGAACTTCGAACTGTTTCCGCATATGACAGCGCTGGGAAACGTGTCGGTCGGGCCGCACAAGATACTGAAACTTGACGCTGAACTATCCAGGGCGCGCGCGGAACAATTGCTGCACAAGGTGGGCTTGTCGGATCGGATGCATATGCGTCCTGCCGAATTGTCTGGCGGTCAGCAGCAGCGCGTTGCCATTGCCCGCGCCCTGGCGATGCAACCGGACATGATGCTGTTTGATGAGCCGACTTCCGCACTCGACCCCGAGACGATCGGTGAAGTGCTTTCGGTGATGAAGCAGCTGGCGGACGAGGGCATGACCATGGTCGTGGTCACGCATGAAATGACCTTCGCGGCGCGCGTCGCCAATCGCGTCGCCGTTTTCGATCGCGGCAAAATCATCGAAACGGGCCCGCCGAAACAGATTTTTGAAGCGCCGACAGTGCCAAGAACCCAGGAATTCCTCAAGCACCTGGGTTGGGATGGCACGAGCGCTGCTCTGCAACAATAGCTTTTACAAGGAGCGGTCATGAAGATCGTCGACATTGAATGCCACGTCTTGCTGGCACCTAACATGAATCCGGGCGCCACGTCGTCGGCACAGGATAGTTTCATCGTCATCGTTCGGACCGACGAGGGCATTTCGGGTATCGGGGAATCCGATGTCAGCCCATGGATTGCCAAGGCCTGCGTCGAGGCGCCAGGCACCCACACCATGTCGCTCAGCCTGCGCGACATGCTGATCGGTTCGGACCCGCTGAACCCGGAAGCGGTTTGGCGCAAGCTATATGTCGGCTCCGCCATGAGTGGCCGGCGCGGTGCCGTCATTCATGCCATGGGTGCCATCGACATGGCCCTCTGGGACATCAAGGGCAAGGCCGAAGGCAAGCCGATATTCGAGCTTCTCGGTGGCCAGAAGCAAGACAAGGTCGTGCCCTATGCCTCCCTGCAGCCAGCCGGAAATCGTTGGGAAGAATACCGCGATTCCCTGTGCGAATGGGCCGAACGGGCGCGCAATCTCGGGTTCAAGGCCGTGAAGGCCGAGGTGACCATGAATGGTCCTTATGCCCATGATGGCATGCACGAACCCTACGAAAACCACACCAAGGTGATCGAAGCGGTGCGCAAGACCCTGGGCCCGGACATCGCGCTGATGGTGGACGTTCAATATATGTGGCCCGATGCCGAAACGGCACTGCGGACGGTTCGCGACTGGGCCGAGTTCGACCTGTTTTTCCTTGAGACGCCGCTGTGGATCGACAATCTCGATGACTATGCCCGTCTGCACGAGGAAGCACCGATGAAGATCGCCGCCGGTGAATGGCAGGCGACGCGGTATGAATTCGAAGAATTGATGGACCGCGGCAAGGTCGACGTCGCCCAGCCTGACGTCGGTCGTGTCGGTGGCTTTGCCGAAGCCAAAGCGGTTTGTGACATGGCGGCAGAGCGTGGGCGCATAATCGTTCCCCATTGCTGGAAGACCGGGATTTCCGTAACCGCAACGGCGCATCTGGCATTCAACACCCCACATTGCCGCTTCATTGAATATTTGCCGCCCGCACTGTGCGTGGACACCCTTCGCAAGGAATTGGCCGTGGACGGTTTCACCTTCGTGGACGGCATGATCGAGGCGCCGACCAAGCCCGGTCTGGGTGCCGAACTGAATGAAGACGCACTCCGCGCCTACAAGGTGGCATGACGTTCAACCTCGAACAAAGGTCGGCAGGGCAGATGCATTTGTGAATGCCTGCCCCGCCGTTTGGAGGAAGCAATGAGTGATCTACACGGCAAAGTCGTCCTGCTGACTGCGGCGGCGCAAGGCATTGGGCGCGCATCTGCGCTGGCATTCGCGAAGGCAGGAGCGCGCGTCTTCGCGACCGACATCAATGGCGCAAAACTGGCAGAACTGGAGGGGGTGGCAAACATCGAAACGCGCCCGCTCGATGTGCTTTCCGATTCCGCGGTGAATTCCCTCGTGGCCGCTCTCGGCCGTGTCGATGTGCTGTTCAATTGCGCCGGCATCGTACATAGCGGCACGATCCTCGAAATGTCGGATGCCGATCTGGATCTGGCGCTGGATCTCAATCTGCGTGCGCAGGTGCGCACCATCAGGGCGGTCTTGCCGCAAATGGTTGACCGCCGCGATGGCGCCATCATCAACATGGCGACCGTGGCGTCTTCGGTCAAAGGCGTGCCCAGTCGCGCCGCCTATTCCATTTCAAAGGCGGCGGTTATCGGGCTCACCAAATCCATCGCCGCCGACTACGTTGCCGCCAATATCCGGGTCAACGCCATTTGCCCCGGCACAGTGGAATCTCCGAGCCTGCACGAGCGCTGGCACGCGACCGGCGATTTCGAAGCGGCTCAGCGAGCGTTCATTGCGCGGCAGCCGATCGGTCGCATCGCCCAGCCAGAGGAAGTGGCTGATCTTGCAACCTATCTAGCAGGCGCGCGCTATACGACCGGCCAAATTCATATCATCGACGGCGGCTGGACCGGCTAAGGCCCGCTCCCCGGGTTCGAAGCCCGCCATCCGCTCCAATTACCAAGGGCCGGCAGGCCCTTGGTTGCAGGCGTTCCTCGCACCCCGTCTGCAATGCCAGGATAGGCCAAGCGTCTTGGATTCCGCGTTTCCAATTCGGTTTCACCGGCATTTGTGTGCCGCTCAAGATCTACGCCATCCGACCCTGAATTCCGGAACGATGGGAGCCTATCACCGGATCAGGCGCTGGCGGCCGACAGGCCCAGTTCCGCCCGTTGCTTCCGGGTCAGCTTGCCCGCGATCAGGCGGTGCGCCGCCTCGATATAGGCCCGCAAATCGTCGTCGCTGAACCGGCTTTCGGGTGCGATGGCGACCCAGCCGGCGCGGGCAAAATAGGGAGCGGGGCGAATGCCGGGCTCGTCCCGCATCATTTCGAACGTCATGTCGGAGACTTTGAGCCAGATTTCCCCGCTGGCCGGAACCAGCAGGCAGAAGACCTTGCCGCCCAGCTTGCCCACCGAGGCATTGCCCCATTGGCGCACCAGCATCGTGCCGGGCAGGCCGAGCACGAAGGCTTCGAAATCGGGACGCTTGCGGAGCGTTTCACCCTTCATGCGATCTGCAAACCTTGCTTTGGCGGACAATCGGGCTGGCCCGGTCCGGCCCCAACGGCGCTCAGCCCGCCGTCACCCCGAGCCCGATGGGGCAGCTCACCCCGGTCCCCGCCAGCCCGCAATAGCCATTGGGATTTTTGGCCAGATATTGCTGGTGATAGGTTTCGGCATAATAGAACGGCCCGGCCGGCCCGATTTCGGTGGTGATGGGTCCGAGCCCCCTCGCCTTGAGCGCTGCGCCATAGGCGGCGCGGCTGCCCTCGACGATTTCGGCCTGTTGCGCCGTCGTCGTATAGATGGCCGAGCGATATTGGGTGCCCATGTCATTGCCCTGCCGCATGCCCTGGGTGGGGTCGTGCTCTTCCCAGAACAATTGCAACAGGCGCTCGAGGTCGATGCGCCCTGGATCATAAACCACCTTGACCGCCTCGGTATGCCCGGTCAGGCCCGAACAGGCTTCCTCATAGGTCGGGTTGGGCGTGTGGCCGCCCTGATAACCCACGGCGGTGACGATCACCCCATCGAGCTGCCAGAACAGCCGCTCGGCGCCCCAGAAGCAGCCCATGGCGAAATAGATAGTGCCCGCACCCTCGGGATAGGGCCCCTTGAGCGGGGCGCCATTGACGACATGATCGGACGCGATGGGCATTTCGGCGGCGCGCCCGGGCAGGGCCTCGCTGGCGGAGGGAATGGTCATCGGCTTTTGACGGAAGAACATCTGATGCTCCTTTCGCTTCTCATATGGGACATTAAGCCGGACAATTTGAGGGGAACAGCCGAGAAAATGCCGCTTCATCCTGCTCTTTCTCCCAAACAACAGGGCCGGCGCCCCGGCGCCGGCCCGTCCCGCCAAAAATTGCGCCCGCTCAGGCTCAATCGTCCTCGACGAAGACCTCGGCGCGCTTGCGGCGGATCGAGGGCAATACCGCGATGAGCACCGCCAGCAGCGCCAGTCCCAGCAGCGTCGCCGAAATCGGCCGGGTGACAAAGATCATCGGATCGCCGCGCGAAATGATCATGGCGCGGCGCAGATGTTCCTCGAGCAGCGGCCCCAGGACGAAGCCGAGCAGGAGCGGCGCCGGCTCGCAGCCGAAACGGATCAGCAGATAGCCGACCGCCGCGAAGAAGGCGATGGCATAGACGTCATAGATATTCTGGTTGATCGAATAGGTGCCGATACAGGCGAACAGTACGATGGCCGGGAACAGCACCCGATAGGGAATGGAGAGCATCTTCACCCAGAGCCCGATCAGGGGCAGGTTGAGGATGATCAGCAAGAGATTGCCGATCCACATCGAGGCGATGATGCCCCAGAACAAGGCCGGCTGTTCGTTGATGACATTGGGGCCGGGGGTAATGCCCTGGAGGATGAAGGCCCCCACCATCAGCGCCATCACCGGATGGGCGGGAATGCCCAGGGTCATGAGCGGAATGAACGAGGTCTGCGCCGCCGCATTATTCGCCGATTCCGGCCCCGCCACGCCCTCGATGGCGCCCTTGCCGAATTCGTCCGGATGCTTGCTCAGCCGCTTTTCGGCTGAATAGGAGGCGAAGGAGGACAGGATATGGCCCCCGCCCGGCAGGACGCCGAGCAGCGAGCCGAGCCCGGTGCCGCGCAGGATCGGGGCCCAGATGCGCTTCCAGTCGGCGCGGGTCAGCCAGAGGTTCTCCACCTTCTTGACGCCCACTTCGCGCTCGGTCTCGTTTTCGAGATTGCGCAGGATTTCGGCGATGCCGAAGACGCCCACCGCCACGGCGACGAAATTGAGCCCGCCGAACAATTCGCGCAGCCCGAAGGTGAAGCGCGGGGTGCCGGTATAGATGTCCTGCCCCACCATGCCGAGCAGGAGCCCCAGAACGATCATCGCCAGGGCCTTGAGGATGGAGCCATGCGCCAGAGCAATCGAGACCAGCAGGCCGAGCACGATCAGCGAGAAATATTCCGGCGCCCCGAAATTGAGCGCCGCTCGCGCCAGGGGCGGGGCGAAGAAGGCCAGGATCAGCGTCGCCACCGACCCGGCGAAGAACGAACCGATGGCGGCAGTGGCCAGCGCCTGTCCGGCGCGGCCCTGGCGGGCCATCTGATAGCCGTCAATGGCCGTCACCGCCGAGGAGCTTTCCCCCGGCAGGTTGATGAGGATGGCGGTGGTGGAGCCGCCATATTGGGCGCCGTAATAGATGCCGGCCAGCATGATCAGCGCCGTTGCCGGGCCGAGGGTGAAGGTGATGGGCAGGAGCATGGCGATGGTGGCGGTCGGGCCGATGCCCGGCAGCACCCCCACCAGCGTGCCCAGAAGGACGCCGATGAAGCAATAAAGGATATTGGTGGGGTCGAGCGCCACCGAAAAGCCCAGCGCCAGCGAGGAGATCAGGTCCATGATGTTCTCCTAGAATTTGAGCCAGGGGCCGAATAGCGGCACCAGCATGCCCAGCCCGACCACGAAGACGAGATAACAGAGCATGGTGAGGCCCAGGGCGATGACCAAAGCCGAGAGCATGGTGTTGCGGCTGCTCGAGGCGGCGGTGACGAAAGCGGTGATGGCCACGACCGGGATGAAGCCCAGCCCGCGAATGGTGGCGGCGAAAAACACGATAATGCCCAGCACCAGCGCGATGCCGCGCAGCGGCCAGGCATGCGGGGCCTCCTCGTCAGGCCGGCCGATGCCCTTGGCGGCGACGGCAATGCCCAGGGCCACCAGGATCCCTCCCAGCACGATCGGCATGAAGCCGGGCCCCATGCGGAACGGCGTGCCGAATTCATATTTCATCGCTTCGAGCGCGAAGAACGAGCCGAAGGCGACAAACATCGCCCCCGCCGCGAGGTCATTGCGCGACGCATTGAGAGCCATTTTCTACCCCTGATTTTGCAAATCACCGATGCTGAAGCGAGCGCCCCCCTTTGAAGGGAGGGCGGGGATGGGGGTTCTGCGACATCAAAAAGCTTATCGCTCAGAGATGGTTCTGAACCCCCACCCGCAATCCCTCCCCTCAAGGGGGGAGGGAGGCGCATCCAGTATATGGCGACGTCTTGCGAGCCCCGACTTACTGCGCCGAAACGCCGGCTGCCGAGATCACTTCTTTCCAGAGCGCGATCTGGCCTTCGAGCATGGCGCTCAAAGCCGCAGGAGTGGCCTGATCGGCCGGCACCGGATAGGTGCCCAGTTCGGCAAAGGAGGTGCCGACCTTTTCATTGGCCAGCGCCACCTGCAAAGCCGCAGTCAGGCGTTCGACAATGGCCGGATCGGTGCCGGCGGGCGCATAAAGGCCATGCCAGATCGAAAGGTTGAAATTGTCGATGCCGCCTTCGTCCAGCGTCGGCAGGTCGGGCAGGACGGCGATGCGCTCGGGCGTCGTCACCGCATAGGCCTTGATCTCGCCGGCATGGATCTGGCTGGTCGTATTGGTGGTCTGGTCACACATCATGTCGATCTGGCCGCCGAGCAGGTCGGTCATGGCCGGACCAGTCCCCTGATAGGGCACTTCGGTCATCTTGGTGTCCAGCGCATCCATGATCAGCAGGCCGCAGAGCTGGCTGGCAGCGCCGATCCCGGCATTGGCATAGGTGATGTTCTCGCCGTTCTCCTTGATATAGGCGATGAGGTCTTCAAGATTGGTCGGCTCGAAATCGCGGCGCGCCACCACGGTCATCGGCACTTCGGTGACAAGGCCGATCGTGGCGAAATCGGTCAGCGGGTCATAGGGCAGGCTGGCATAGAGCGCAGGAGCGGTGGACATGCCGATATGGTGCAGCAGCAAGGTATAGCCATCGGGAGCGGCTGCAGCCACCTGCCCCGCGCCCAGCGTGCCGCCGGCGCCGCCGACATTCTGCACCACGACCTGCTGGCCCAGCTCGTCGCTCATCGCCGCCGCGACCAGACGGGTGACCGTGTCGGTCGGGCCGCCGGCGGAGAAGGGCACGACGATGGTGACCGGCTGGCTCGGATAATCCTGCGCGCTGACACCGATGGCGCCCAGCGCCGTGGCCGCGACCAGGGCGGCGGACAAAGTGCGGATAACAGTCTTCATGATTTGGAACTCCTCCCGAAGTGGACCCCGGTTTCCTCCCTGGGGCTGCCCAATAGGATTGCAAAGGCCGTGCCAAGATTAAAATGCAAGGCAGATATGCATTTTTGATGGAGCATGTTAGGATTTCTGGCAAGAACTTGCCGGCATTTCGCCCAAAGCCCGGCAAATTCTTGCCGGGAGGACAGGATCGCTTGGGCAATGCATTGCGCAATCTGGTGGATCGCCGCCATTTCATCGGCGCCGGACTGGGGCTGATCCTGGTGGCGCTGGTCGGCTGGGTCAGCTTCGAAATGGCGCTGACCGGCGCCATTCGCCATGCCGAGGAGCAGGCGCAGCGGCGGCTGGTTCTGTTCGAGCGCACGCTCGAAGCCATTATCGAGCGCTTCCATTATCTGCCGGTCGCCATTTCGCAGGCGCGCGAAGTGCGCAATGCGCTGGACCACCCGGACGATGCCAATGCCGTGGAGGCGGCCAATGGGTTTTTGAGCAAGCTCAATGAAACGGCGGGGGCCGGCGAGATCTTTCTCATGGACGAGAATGGCAGCGTGGTCGCCGCCTCGAACTGGTGGACGCTCACCTCGCTCGTGGGCACCGATTATTCCTTCCGCCCCTATTTTGCCGATGCGATGGAGCGCGGCAAATCGCAATATTACGCCTTTGGCATCTCCACCAGCGTGCCCGGCTATTTCCTCTCCCAGCGGGTGGATGGGCCGAGCGAACCCATCGGCGTGGCGGTGACGAAAATCCATCTCGGCGAGCTGGAAGCCATCTGGTGGCGCTCGGGCGAATTGATCGGCATTGCCGATGTCAATGACGTGGTCATTCTCTCGACCCGGCCCGACTGGCGCTACCGGCCGCTGCAAACCATTGCCCCGTCCCGGGCGGAGGAGATTTCCAGCCAGCAATTTTATGGCGGCAATGGCATCACCAATAAAGGCATCGTCGCCGATCGCTGGCAATCGCGCGGCGCCGAATTCGCCTTTATCGCGGGCAGCGACAAGGAGGGCTCGGGCTATTTCGTGCTCGAAGAACTGCGCCTGCCCAAATTGGGCTGGCGGCTGGTCTCCTTCATTCCACTGGCCCCGCTTCAGGGGGGAGCGATGATCCTGGCCAGTGCGGCGGCCCTCGGCTGCGCGGCGCTGCTGCTGATCGTCATATTGGTGGTGCAGAGGCGGCGCCTGGCGGCGCAAAGGCTGGGCGAGCATAGCCGGCTCGAACAGCGCGTGGCCGAGCGGACCGAAGACCTGCATGCCATGAACGAGCAATTGCGCGCCGAGATCGCCGAGCGGGTCCGCGCCGAAAAGGCGGAGCGCGAGGCCCAGGCGGGCCTCGTACAGGCGGCCAAGCTCGCCAGTCTCGGACAGGCGCTGGCCGGGGTGGCGCATGAAATCAGCCAGCCGGTGGCCGCGCTCTCCACCCATCTGGCCAGCGCCCGCCTCCTCGACCGGCGCCAGGGCGGCTCGGAGCTTTCCCCGGTCATTGGCGCCATGGACAAGGTGGTGGACCGGCTCGCCAATCTCACCGGCCACCTCAAGACCTTTTCCCGCAAGGAAAGCCGGACGAGCCTTGTTGCCGATTGCGGCACGGCCATCGCCAATGCGCTGGATCTGGTGGATCACCGGCTGCGCCAGGCCGGCGTGGATGTGGATTATCGCCGGCCCCATCCTCCGGTCAGCGCCGGTTTCAATCCGGTGCATCTCGAACAGGTGCTGATCAACCTTTTCGCCAATGCCGCCGACGCCATGGTTGGCCGCCCATTGCGCCTCCTATCCATCGCCGTCACCGCCGAGAACGGCGTCGTGCGCCTCGTCGTCGCCGATACCGGCCAGGGCATGACCCCGGAGGACATGAGCAATCTCTTTGACCCCTTCTTCACCACCAAGCCCGCCGGAGAGGGGCTGGGGCTGGGCCTGGCCATTTCCAACGGCCTTGTCCGGGACAGCGGCGGCACGCTCTCGGCCCGGTCCGAGCCGGGCAAGGGGACGACGTTCACGATATTGCTGCCGCAAGCGAGCGCGGAGCGCGCCGTCCCAATGCCGTCCTCCCGCTTGCCGGAAGGGGATGAAAAAATGGCATCACCGCGCCGAGCGAAACGATAAAGTCGGAGGCCCAGCATGACCGAGCCCAAAATCCTTATCGTCGATGACGAAGACATGATGCGCACCGCTCTCGAGCAATGGCTGCGCCTGTCCGGCTTCGAGGTCAGAACCGCGGGCAATGCCCCCGAGGCGCTGCGCCTCGCCGATGACTGGCATCCCCATGTCATTCTCACCGATGTGCGCATGCCCGGCCTTGGCGGGCTCGATCTTCTGCGCTCGATTCAGGAAAGCGGCCTGCCCATCGAGATCATTCTCATTACCGGCCATGGCGACGTGCCCATGGCGGTCGAGGCCATGCGCGCCGGCGCCTTCGATTTTCTGCAAAAGCCCTATGTGCCCGAGCAATTGGTCAATTCGTTGACCCGCGCCGCCGAGCGGGCAAGGCTCAAGCGCGAGATCGCCGATCTGCGCCGCCGGCTCGATGGCGGCGACAATGAACTGGCCAATCGGCTGATCGGGGTCGCGCCTTGCATGCAGGCGCTCAGGCGCTCCATTCTCGAGCTGGCGCCCATTCCCGCCGACATCATCCTTCTGGGCGAGACCGGCACCGGCAAGGAAGTGGTGGCGCGGTGCCTGCACGATTTCTCGCCTCGCGCCGAAAAACCCTTCGTCGCGGTCAATTGCGCCGCCATTCCCGCCGAGCTGATCGAGAGCGAATTGTTCGGCCATGAAGCCGGCGCCTTTACCGGGGCGGGCGGGCAGCGGATCGGCAAGTTCGAATATGCCAATGGCGGCACGATGCTGCTCGACGAGATCGAATCCATGCCCCTGCTGGCCCAGGCCAAGGTGCTGCGGGTCATTCAGGAGCGGGTCGTGGAACGCCTGGGCTCGAACCGGCAGATCGCCCTCGACCTGCGGATCGTCGCCACTTCGAAAGTCGATCTGGAGCTGGAGAGCGCCGCCGGACGCTTCCGCGCCGACCTCTTCTACCGGCTCAACATGGCGACGCTGCACCTGCCGCCCCTGCGCGAGCGCGGCGATGACAGCGTCCTGCTGTTCCATCATTTCCTGGCGCTGGCCGCCCGGCGCTTCGGGCGCGAGCCGCCCGAATTGCATCCCGCTGACATCGACGCCATCCTCACCCATGCCTGGCCGGGCAATGTGCGCGAATTGCGCGCCGCCGCCGACCGCTTCGCCCTGGGCCTCAATGGCAATGGCCGGGCACTGGGCCACATGCTGGGCAATCGCGCCCCCGACCTCGGGGGCGGCGCATTGGCCGAAAGGGTCGCCAATTATGAGCGGCACATCATCGAGACCGAATTGCGCCGCCACGATCATTCCGTCGCCGCCGTGGCCGAAGCGCTGCACGTGCCGCGTCGGACGCTGAGCGAAAAAATGGCGCGGCTGGGCGTCAGCCGCTAGGTCCGGACCCGGTTTATCCCCCGGATGGGCCAAGTGTTGGCAATGCGCTGACCAGATGCTGCCAGAGGTGACGAAAATGCCATGTCCGGCACCACCGCAGGCTATCGGTAGAGCCGGTTCATGACACTGCTTCGGCTCAGCGGATCGCCTGCCCTTTTGCGTCGAAAACATGGGCCTTGGCCGGATCGAGATAGGCCGAAATGGTCGAACCCAGTTCCACCACGCGCTGGCCTTCGAGCACCAGATTCAGCGGCTGCCCGTCCGTCGTCGTGGCGTAAACCACTGTCTGGCCACCAAGATTTTCCACGAGGTCCACCCGCACATCGGCGAACTTGACGCCCGAACCCTCGGCGATGGTGATATGTTCGGGCCGGATGCCCAGCATATTGGCCCCGCTCACCTCCCGGCCCAGCGCCAATATGCTCCCCGCCGCCTTCAACATGCCGTTTTCGACGCTGGCATTGAGGAAATTCATCTTGGGCGAACCGATGAAACCGGCGACGAAAAGGTTGCGGGGATTGTTGTACAATTCCAGCGGCGCACCGGCCTGTTCGATGATGCCGGCGCGCAGCACCACGATCTTGTCGGCCATGGTCATGGCTTCCACCTGATCATGGGTCACATAGATCATGGTATTGCCCAAGTCATTGTGCAGCTTGGCGATTTCCACGCGCATGGCGACGCGCAATTCGGCGTCGAGATTCGACAAGGGCTCGTCGAAGAGGAAGATTTTCGGCTCGCGCACAATGGCGCGGCCGATGGCGACGCGCTGACGCTGGCCGCCGGACAATTGCTTGGGCTTGCGCTTCAATAGCGGCTCGATCTTGAGAATTTCGGCCGCCCGCTGCACCCTTTGGGCGATCTCGGGCTTGGGCATGCGCGCCGTCTCGAGCCCGAAGGCCAGGTTCTGATAAACGCTCATATGCGGATACAGCGCATAGGACTGGAACACCATGGCAATGCCGCGCTTGGCAGCCGGCACCTCGTTCATCCGCACCCCGTCGATCAACAGATCGCCACCGGTAATCGGCTCAAGCCCGGCAATCATGCGCAAGAGCGTTGACTTGCCGCACCCCGAGGGACCGACGAAAACCGCGAATTCGCCCGGATCGATAACGAGGTCCACCCCATGGATGACGGCGACGTCGCCATAGGTTTTCTTGATCTGCTTGAGTTCGATACTGGTTGCCATGAGCCCTGTCTCCTGCTGCCAATGCTATCGGTATGCTGCCGGCACCCAGCTCTCATAGAGTGGGTGGTCGGGCCCGAGCGGCAGTACGACTTCCTGATGGGTGGAGGATGAATGATAGAAGGCCGTCACCAATTCCAGGGCGCGGCGCGAATCCCTGCTGGTCACCGGCAAGGGGCCCTTGCCGGATATGGCGTCATGGAACCGGGCCATCTGGGTCTGGAAACGCGATGGAACATGCTGCCAATTGGCTAATAGCGCATCAATCCTGGCCTTGACCTCGTCATTGCGCGGCAGAATTTTCCAGGGCTCCTGGCCCGGATTATAAGGCGCATGGTCGCTTTCGATGGTGACGTTTTCGAATTGCAGCCGGATGCGGGTGATCTCGTCCACCGAGCCCAGGGTGGCGGTAAAACTGGCAAGCGCGCCGCTTTGCATTTCGAGCGAGGCGGAAATGACGTCCTCGACCTCGATCGGGTTCACCCGCGTCGCCACCCGGCCGAACATGCGGGCAATATCGCCCATGAGATAGGTGAAGATGTCGTGGGGGTGAATGGCATGGCCCATGAGCACACCGCCCAGCTCGGTCTTCCACTTGCCGCGCCAGGGCACCGCATAATAGGGCGCCTCGCGCCGCCACATGGTTTCCACGGTGCCGCAATAGGCCTTGCCGGCAATACCGGCATCGATGACGGCCTTGGCCTGCTCGATGCCGTCGCCGAAACGATATTGGAAGACGGGCATCAACAGGCCCCTGGCGCTCTTTTCGAGCTCCATGATCGCATCGACATCCTTGAGCGAGCCGACCAACGGCTTCTCGCAGACCACGTGCTTGCCGGCCCTGAGCGCTGCCGACACCATGGACAAATGGGCGCCCGGCGGCGTGCACACATCGATGACGTCGATGTCGTCCATGCCCAGCAGATCATCAAAATTGACGGCGCGGCGCTCGATGCCGAATTCCTCGCCGATCTGGTCGAGCTTTTCCTGATTCAGATCGCACAACGCCACCACCCTGAACTTGTCGGCATTGGGCAGATAGCCTTCAACAATATGGGAGCGGCCGATGCCGCAGCCGACGACGGCGACGTTGAGAATCCGGTTCATCGTGCCCACTCCGTTCCCTGTTCGGCCATGGCCTGGGCCGTCAGCGCCATCTTCATGGCATTGTAGCAGCGCTGCTGCGGCATGGCGGTTTCGGTGCGATCGCGCACGTCGTCGAGGAATTGGCGTCCGAACGGAATATCGACATTGGAGCAATCGATATGCTGCACGCCCTTGCGGTCGACGAGGAAGAGGTGGTTGTCGCCCGGACGCCCGGCAATATCGACATATTTCCGAAGCTCGATATAGCCGTCGGTGCCCAGAATGGTCAGGCGTCCGTCGCCCCAGGTCGGCAGCCCTTCGGGTGTGAACCAGTCGACGCGGATATAGCCGGTGGTGCGGCCTGTGCGGATATGGGCATCGCCGACATCCTGCAGGCCCGGTCGGTGCGGATGATTGCGATTATGGACATTGGCCGAGACCACCTCCCCATCCATGGCGCCGGAGAAGAACAGGAATTGCTCGAACTGGTGGCTGGCAATATCACAGAGAATGCCGCCATAGCGATTGCGGGTGAAGAACCAGTCGGGACGATTGTTGAGCCGCAGCGAATGAGGACCGAGGCCCACCGTATTGACCACCTCGCCGATGGCGCCCTGGGCGATGAGATTGCCCGCTTCCACGGCGGCAGGCACTTCGAAATGCTCCGAATAGAGCACCGAGAAGATGCGCCCAGTCTGCTCCTGCACCCGCTTGACCTCCTCGAGTTGAGCAAAGGTGGTCATGCCGGGCTTGTCGGTCAGCACATCCTTGCCATGCTGCATGGCGGCGATGCAGATGGCGGCGCGATCGCCGGGAATGGCCGCCGTGGTCACCACTGCGATCGAGGAATCTTCGAGGATTTCGCACGCATCGGCGACACGCCTGGCTTCGGGATATTTCTGGCCGAAGGTTGCGGCCAGATCGTCCTCAACGGCATGGAAGGCCACGAACTCCGCCCCGGCGCGCTTCAGGCAATCGACCTGACCGTAGATATGGGCGTGATTGATGCCGATGGCGGCAAATTTGATGGTCATTTCTGAACCTAATCCTGGTCGTCTCTGGTGGCTGGAGCGCGATGTCGGCCGCGCTCCGAACATATGGGTTAGCGCTTCATGCCCGTGGTCGCGATGCCTTCGATCAGAAGGCGCTGGAACAGGAGAAAGAAGACAAAGATCGGCACGAGGCTGAGCACGCTCATGGCGAACATGCCGCCGTAATCGGACATGCCGGTGGAATCGGTGAAGGTGCGCAGGCCAAGCATGACCGTGTATTGGCGCAGATCGCTCAGATAGATCAGCGGACCGAAGAAATCGTCCCAGGTCCAGATGAAGGTGAAGATCGCCGCCGTCGCCAGAACCGGCATGGAAAGCGGCAGGATGATCTTCCAATAGATGCGCCAGGGGCCGGCGCCATCCATGCGCGCAGCCTCATCGAGTTCCTTGGGGATGCCGCGGAAAAACTGCACCATGAGGAAGATGAAGAAGGCATCGGCGGCAAGGAATTTCGGCACGACCAGCGGCAGGAAGGTATTGACCCAGCCCATATTGAGAAACAGCACATATTGCGGGATCAACGTCACCTGATAGGGCAGCATCAGGGTCATCAGCATCATGGCGAACCAAAAACTCCTTCCGGCAAATTCGAGCCGCGCAAACGCATAGGCCGCCAGCGAACAGGCAATGACATTGCCGGCAACGCTCAGGATCGAGATGACGAAGGAATTGATGAAAAGCTGGCCGAAACTGACGCGCAGGCCATTCCAGCCGCGAATATAGGAATCAAGGCTCCAGTCGAGCGAGGGCAGCACTGAGACACCGGAGGTGAAAATCTCGTTTCCGGGCCGGAACGAGGCCGCCAGCAGCCAGAGCAAGGGATAGAGCATCACCATCGAGGCGGCGATCAGCAGCGCATGCGCCACCACAGACATGATCCGGCGACGCGACGGGGAAGAGCCGGTGACGACGGTGAGGCTTTCTGCATCAGTCGTCATAATGCACCCAATATTTGGAGGTGAAGAAAGAGAAGGCGGTAAAGAGCGCCACGATGGCCAGCAGCACCCAGGCCAGGGCCGAGGCATAGCCCATGCGGAAGAAGCCAAAGGCCTCGTTGTAGAGATAGAGCGTGTAGAACAGGGTCGAATTGATCGGCCCGCCGGTGCCGCCCGAAATAATGAATGCCGGGGTAAAGCTCTTGAAGGCTTCGATGGTCTGGATGATGCCGTTGAAGAACACCACCGGCGTCAGCATGGGCAGGGTGATCTTCCAGAACTGCCGCCATTTGCTGGCGCCATCGAGGCTCGCCGCTTCATACATGTCCTGCGGAATCTGTCGCAGCCCTGCGAGGAAGATGATCATGGGCGAGCCGAACTGCCAGACGGCCAGGATGATCAGGGTCCAGAGTGAAGTATTGGGATTGGAAATCCAGCTCGGGCCCTGAATGCCGAAATTGGCAAGGATCTGATTGACCAGACCATTGCCGGCGAAAATCTGGCGCCAGAGAATGGCGATGGCAACCGAAGCGCCCAGCAGGCTCGGGAGATAGAACAGAGCCCGGTAGACCGGCAGTCCCTTCATGCCGCGATTGAGCAGCAGGGCCACACCCAGCGCGAAAGCCAGCTTGAGCGGCACCGAAAAGATCACGAAGAAGAACGTAACCCGCATGGAGGCGGCGAATTTCGGATCATTGGTGAACATGCGCACGTAATTGTCGATACCGGTCCAGCGCGGCGCGGTGAGCAGGTCGAAATGGGTGAAGCTGAGATAGAAGGAGGTAAGGATCGGCCCGATGGTCAGGCCGAAAAAGCCGATGAACCAGGGCAGAAGGAAGAGGTAGCCGGGGGCATGGTTCTGCCACACCCCCGACCAGAAGGATGGAGAGGCCACGCGGCCGGCTCCGGTTGAAGCACTGTTGTCGACCTGCGTGGCCATATTCTCGTCCCGATCAGCTTGCGCGCTGCAGAATGGCTGCCGCTTCGGAAACGAAGTACTGGCCGGCATCTTCCGGCGAACGGGCGCCGAAGGCTACTTCCTGGCTCAATACCCGGAGCAGCGAAATGTCGATCTCACCGGCAGCGGCGGGTGGCGGCGGCGGCAGCGGGCCGAGCAAATCGCCCAGATTGGCCACGAAATTGAGGGCGATCTGGTCCTGCTCATTGAGCGAGGGCGCGATGGCGTCGCGAACCTTGTCTATGCAGGGAATACCGCGTTCGACGCCCAGCACTTCACCGGCCTTGAGGTCGTTGATGAAGAAGCTGAGATATTCGGCCGAAAGGTCCTTGTTCTTGGACGAGCCGCCAATGGAGAAGAACATCGAGGGCTTGCGGTAATGTCCGCCACCGACGCCGGCAGCGATGCGCGGGTAATTGGTGATGGTGAGCGTGTCCTGCATCAGGGCCTGGAAGCCGACGAGCTGGTTGGAATTGGACGGCATCATCGCTGCCTTGCCCAGCACCACCATCGTGGTTTCGAGCGGCCCATTGGTATCGAGGGCCTGGGTTTCGGCATCGACGCAGATGCCGTCGGCGCGCAGCTGGTTCCACATGGCGAACCATTCGATCGCCGCATCGGCGTCGAAACCGAGCTTGCCATCGGCAGTGTAGAGCGCCAGCTTCTTCTGGCGCAGCCAATTGTCGAGCATCGGCTCAGAGCCTGAACCGTCGGCGATCACCTTGATGCCGCCGCGGATATTGGCGGACTTGAAGGCCTCGCCCATGGCACGGATATCATCGAGGGTGGTGTCGCGGTTCGGCGGCTCGATGCCGGCTTCCTCGAAAGCCGAGAGGTTCACCAGCTGGGCGACGGAATTGGCGCCAAGGCTAATGCCATAGAGCTTGCCATCAACTCTGCCGCCTTCGAGCTGGTCCGCGTCGAAGCCGTCGAGCTTGAGCGCGCCACCAACAAATTCATCCAGCGGGGCAATGGCGCCGCGCTTGGCATATTCGACGATGAAACGGTAATCCATCTGCACGATGTCGGGGGCATTGCCGCCGGCGGTTTCCGTCGCCAGCTTGGGCCAGTAGTCGCCCCAGCCCAGGAAGCTGCTGTCCACAGCCGCGCCATTGGACGCGGCGAACAGATCGTTGACCGCATAGGTGCGGTCGGCGCGCGCCTGACCACCCCAGAAGAATTGGCGCAAGGTAGTACCCTGAGCCCAGGCCGGGCCGGTGCCAAAGGCTGCGACGGCAGCCAAAGCCGACGATCCCATCAGGAACTGGCGGCGTCCGAGTCGAATGCTCATGTGTTTTCCTCCCATGAAACTTAGAGGCTCCGCTGAGCGGAACCACGGTGCGCGCGGCAGCCTCCCTGCCACCAACTCACCAACTGGTTACTACAGTACCAGCCCACCAATCACCCTATTGCTCCCTGCAAATAGGCTATTATCGAAAGATTTCGTCCCTGGCGCCTGACCAGCATATAACCAGCCGGTTACGGCTTAGCATACAAGACTCGTCCAAAGCAATCGTCTTGTATGGAAGTTAAAAACGTAAAAATACGCGGCGGCTGCCAAGAGAAATTGCCGATCCCTCCCCTATTTGACCCGACCTCCCAGGCAGGGTCCGGCCATGTCCCGAGATTTTCCGGGCCGATCCGGGAGCCAGTCTGGAACAAAAAAACCGACTGGCAAACTACGAAATCATCCGCGTATTATAGAAAAAATCTATGCCAAGGGACGAGAATGGACAAGTTGCTCAATCAATTCCTCGCCGTGGCCGATGCGGGTTCGCTCAGCGGCGCGGCCACCAATCTTTTCATCACCCAGCCAACCCTGACCTTCAATATGCGCAAGCTGGAAGAACAGATAGGCACGCCGTTGTTCGAGCGTTCCTCGCGCGGCGTCCGGCTTACCCGTTATGGCGATACGCTCTATGAAAACGCGCAACTCATGCGCCGACTCTATGACAATACGCTCGACGCCATTGCCGACCAGCAGCGCGGCACCGAGCGCGGGCTCTCCATCGGCTCGGGTTATTCATGGTGGACCATGTTTCTCAAGGACATGATCATCACCTATCAGCGCGAATTCCCCAAATCTCCGGTGCAGGTCAGCCTGGGCAACCAACTCCGGCTGATGGATCAATTGCTCTCGGGCGACATCTCCATGTTCCTGGCGCACGAAATCGACGGATTGAGCTCGGCGATCGGCACCGATTTTGTGCCGCTGACTCGCGTCTACAACGCCTTTTTCGTACGTGCCGGACACCCGCTTCTCGGGGACGGTCGCAGCCAATCGGATGTAGATGCCTATCCGGTTGTCATTTCTTCGCTTGCCGAAAGCCGGCATGAACGCTTCTTCGATCCGTCCCGCAGGCGAACGCGCGTAGAGACGGTGTTCGACCATGCCACCTATGCCTTCCGCTCCAATTCGCTGGCGGCCTGCATCGACTACACCCTGAGCACCGAGGCTGTTCTGCTGCACACCCACATGATGCGCGACGATTTCCGCGAGCGGGGATTGTTCGAAGTCGAGCAATCGGGGGAGCCGCGCCGCGCCGTCACCGGCATCTATGTGCTCAAGGAGCGTCGCGGCGACGAGCGCATCGAGGACATGATCCTGCGCATCACCAAGGCCGCCCATGCTGTATTGCCGCCACTTGCATGAATCCGCTTCGCTTTGGCAAGCTAACATGTTAGTGACCCAACATGCAGCACACCCCCTCCTTCTCGCTTCAACCCCATGCTCCCACCCCATTGCGCCTCGCCGCCGGCGAACGCGTTGCCCTGCGCCTAAAGGGGCGCGTAAACGGCGCGATCCATACCGATCCGCTGATGACCTATGCCTGGAGCGGGGATGCGAGTTCCTATCGGCTGATCCCAGCCGTGGTGGTCTTCGTCAATTCCGAGGACGAGGTGCGCGCCGTGTTCGAGGCAGCCCGGGCCGAGGGTCTTCCCGTTACCTTCCGCGCTGCCGGCACTTCGCTATCCGGGCAGGCGGTGACCGATGGCGTCCTCGCCGTGCTGGGCGATGGCTGGCGCAAGCTGGAAATCCTGGACGGCGCGGAGCGGATCACCCTCGGACCGGCCATAATCGTGGCCGAGGCCAATCGGGCGCTCAAGCGCTTCGACCGCAAGATCGGGCCCGATCCGGCAAGCCAGGCCACCTGCAAGATCGGCGGCGTAGTCAATAACAATTCCTCGGGCATGTGCTGCGGGGTGGCGCAGAATACCTATCACACCATGGCGCGGCTCAGGATCGTGCTGGTGGATGGCACCATGCTGGATTCGGGCGACGAGGCCAGTTGCGATGACTTCCGCCGCAGCCATGCCGGCATGCTGGAGCAGTTGCACGCCCTCCACCACGAGATCATGGCCGATGCCGACCTGGCCGGCTTGATCCGCGAAAAATACCGCATCAAGAATACGGTCGGATATTCGCTCAATGCCCTGGTCGACTACCACGACCCGCTCGACATCCTCATCCACCTGATCGTGGGTTCGGAAGGCACGCTCGGCTTCGTTTCCGAAGTCACTTACAATACCGTGCCCGAACACCCCTTCAAGGCGACCGGGCTCATTCCCTTTCCCGATCCGCAATCGGCAGGCCGCGCCATCATCGAAATGGCCAATGGCGGCGTGCAGGTGACGACGGGGGTGACGGCGGCCGAATATATCGAGCGGCGCGCCTTGGCGACGGTGGAGCATCTGGCGCCCATGGCTCCGCTTCTGCCCTGGCTCACCGAAAACTCTCCCGCCGTGCTCATCGATGTGACCGCGCCTGACGCGGAAACACTGGTCAGCGAGGTAAAAAAAGCCGAGGCCCTACTCGCCCGGCACGGCGCCGCCCATATCGATCTTTCCACCGACGAGCATCGCAGCCACGCGTTGTGGGACATCCGCAAGGGGTTTTTCACCTCGGCGGGAGCAGCGCGCCCCAAGGGCAGCATCATGCTCACCGAGGACGTGGCCGCGCCCATCGAGCGGCTGGCCGATTTCGTGATCGACCTGCGGGCTTTGCTCGACGATCACGGCTATGCCGACGCAGTGATTTTTGGTCATGCCCTAGCGGGCAATCTGCATTTCCAGATGGGCGACGATTTTTCCAAGCCCGGCGCGGCGGAGAAATTCGATCTCTTCAACCAGGAATTGAGCCAGCTGGTGTCACTGCGCTACAAGGGCTCGCTCAAGGCCGAGCACGGCACCGGCCGTGCCATCGCCCCCTTCGTCGAGGTCGAATGGGGCGCCAAGGCCTATGCGATCATGCATAAGATCAAGGCGATCTTTGATCCGGAACGCCTGCTCAACCCCGGCGTGCTGCTCAATGACGACGACAAGATCCATGTCAAGAACCTCAAGGTCATGCCGCTGGCCGACGAAATGGTCGACCTGTGCATCGAATGCGGGTTCTGCGAGCCAGCCTGCCCCAGCCACCACCTGACCCTGACGCCGCGCCAGCGTATCGCGGTGACGCGCGAGCGGGCACGGTTGCGGGAAAGCGGCGAAGACCCGGCGCGGCTGGCCCGTTTCGAGGCGGATTTCCAATATGCCGGGCTCGATACCTGCGCCGCCTGCAATCTCTGTTCACTGCGCTGCCCCGTCGGCATCGAAACCGGCACGATGATCATGGGCGAGCGCGCCCGCCGCCGCGGCGGCACCGCCCGAACCATTGCAAGCTTCGCCGCCGATCATCGCGGCGCGGTCGAAACCATGATGCGGGGCGGGGTAGCCATCGCGGACGCCGCCCGCACCGTGTTTCCGGCCCCCGCTCTCGAAGCGGTGACCGAAGCGGCGCGACGGCTGACCGGCAAGCGCGTGCCGCGCGTCTCAAGGGCGCTGCACCATGGTCCGGGTACGCCCAAGGCCCGCGATACGCACCAGGATCCGCGCCAGAGCGGATTTCCCGTGCCTATTGCCCAGACCGGGCGGCCGTCCATCGTCTATTTCCCCTCCTGCCCCAATCGCATGTTCGGCACGCCGAAAACCGCACATGGCCTCTTGCAAACGTCAGAAGCCATGGTCCTCCTGCTCGAACGCGCTGGCTATGACGTCATCATTCCCGACCATCTCAATGGCCAATGCTGCGGCCAACCGTTTCAGTCCAAGGGCTTTCCCGAGGAGGCAGCGCGGGTGGGCGGCGCGCTCAACGCCGAATTGTCCACGTTGAGCGAAGCGGGCCGACTGTCGGTGGTCACCGATGCCTCAACCTGCGCCAAGCATTTGCAGGAATTTCCCGGTGACGCCGCCGTCGCCGATTCGGCGCAATTCCTCTTCACCCATGTCCTGCCCAAACTGACCATTGCCCAAACCCTGCCGGTCGTCGCAGTGCACCACAATTGCTCGGCTCAGCGCCTGGGGGAGCAAAGCATGACCGAGGCCATCGCCGCGGCCTGCGCAGAATACGTCGCGGTCCTGTCCTCAATCACCTGCTGCGGCTATGCCGGGGACAAGGGCCTGTTCGTGCCCGAACTCAATGCCCATGCGACGCGCCGGGTGCAGGCGGATATTCCCGAAGGGTGTGAATTGGGGATTTCGACCATATCGACCTGCGCTTCGGGGCTGTCCGAACATGCCGGCCTGCCCTTTGTCGGACTGGCCAGCCTGCTCGAATGGGCGACGCGGTAACCGCTGGGCCTAGTCGAAGACTTCGTCGGGATAGACGCCCCAGATTTCTTCCTGGCTCACCCAGCCCGAATAGGTGCCACTCTCCCCGCTCTGGCTGGCCGAAACCCGGCACCAGGCGCCATCGCATTCGCTGACGCTGACGCGCACGCCGCCCGCCAGCCGGGCGCGCACTGGCGCCTCACTCGAGCCATTGACCCGCATCTCGACTTCGCCATTGGCCAGAAGTGGCACGGCATAGCCGACACGTGTGCCGGCGAGCAGGCTTTGGTGAACCCAACCCTCGTCCCCGTCGAAATCACGGATTTTTCGCCAGGTGTCGAATTCCTGGATGATTTCCACCGGCACGCCGGGAACTAGAAAATTCCAGGCGATCTCATAGCGCGTGCCGGGGCCGACACGCACATTGATCGGGCTGGAGCGGGTACTGACGAAGCGCGGCAGTTTGAGGCCGCTGGGATTATCCTGCGCCAAAATCGGCATGGGCGCCGCCGGAATCAGCGCCGCCAGAGCCAGCAGAACCAGTAGAATGGGGCGCATAAGGCCCGGAAAAGCGGGCAAACGGAACATCGCTTTGCAGACGGAATAGAATTGCCCTATCACTAACCCATGATCCTTAATGGTCGCTAAAGCTGCGCGAAAGCCCGGCCCGAACGAACCGCATCCGGTCCGCATGACATCAAGCAAACCCAAGATCCTGGTCACCAGACGCCTGCCCGAAGCCATCGAAGCGCGCATGGCAACCCTGTTCGAAACCGATGTCAACGAGGCCGATCTGGCGCTCACCCATGAGGATATCCTCATGGGCCTCGAGGGCAAGGACGTCCTGGTTTCCACCATTACCGACCGGATCGACGCCGAGCTGATCGCCCGTCTGCCCAAAAGCGTGCGGCTCATTGCCCAATTTGGCAATGGGGTCGACAATATCAATCTCGAAGCGGCCTGGGCGGCGGGCCTCACCGTCACCAATACGCCTTCGGTGCTCACCGAGGACACTGCCGACATGGCCACAGCGCTAATGCTGGCGCTGCCACGGCGTCTTGTGGAAGGCACGCAGATGCTGTTGCGCGACCGGGCCTGGGCCGGCTGGTCGCCCACGTCAATGCTCGGCCATCGCCTGCGCGGCAAGATGCTGGGCATAGTGGGCATGGGGCGGATCGGCACCGCCGTCGCCAATCGGGCGCGGGCCTTCGGGCTTTCCATCCATTATTATTCCCGCAATCGCCGTCCTCCCGGCATCGAAACGCCACTGGGCGCCACCTATTGGGACGATCTCGGCGCCATGCTGGCCGCAGTGGACATCGTCTCGCTCCATACCCCGCTGACCCGCGACACGCACCGCATCCTTTCCGCCAGGCAGCTTGCCTCCATGAAAAAGGGCGCGCACCTGATCAATGTCAGCCGCCCCGAATTGCTGGATGAAGAAGCACTGATCGCCCAATTGGAAGCCGGCCATCTTGCCGGCGCCGCCCTCGACGTCTTCGACAATACCAATGGCATCAATCCGCGCCTTCTGGCACTAGCCGAGGCCGGGCGGGTGGTGCTTACCGCCCATATGGCCTCGGCGACGCTGGAGGCGCGCGTCGAGATGGGCGAGGCAGTGATCGTCAATATCCGCACCTTCATGGACGGACACCAGCCGCCCCACCGCCTGCTCCCCGAAACCCCGATTCCCCGCGCGGCGCGCGCCTGACTGTTGCAGCATTTCCGCAGCCAGACGGGCTTTGCAACAGTGCCGGATCGATCTGCTTGCGCGGCGCGGTTTTCAACCCTAATGGTCGGCCTGTCCGCTCCGGCACGGGGGCATGCCAGAGGCGGATGCCACGAGGCTGATCGCCTCGTCCTTTGGGTTTAGGAGAGCCCTGTGTCGAAGACCAGATCCGCCATAATTTTCCTGGCAGGCGCCATGCTTGCGCTGCCCGCCACTGCCCAGCAGGACGCCGCGCCGCTCGTGGTCGATGGCGAACAGCTGGTATTGAGCGCGCTCGGGCAGGATCTTGCCCTGCCATTGCCGAATTGGGGGGAATTGGACGGCGCCACGCCAGCAAATCTGCTCGACCTGGTCTCGGTCTATTTTCGCGAAGACGCCGGGCAGGCGCGGCTCGAAATCTATCCACGCGGCGAGGGCGAGGCGCTCTGGACCCGGCTTTATGGGGCACGTTTGTTCGATCAGCCAGGACTTGCGCTGACCAATCTGCGCTCGGTGATTGTCGACGTCTATGCGCGCGCCTGCCGCCCCGACAGCGTGGCCCTGTTCCAGCTCGAAGCCGACAATGGCGACGCTATTCCTCCGCTGGGCTTTGTCTGCGGCGCCTATCGCGACCTGCCCGGCTATGCCGGACAGGGCGAAGTGATGGTCATGGGCTTTTCCAAATCCGACAAGGGCGTGGCCATTGTCTATGAGGAATGGCGGGGCAAAGCCTTCGATCCGGCGGATTCTGACACCTGGCCGGTCTCAACCGAGCAGATCGAGGCGCGGATCGCCCAGTTCAAGGCCGAGGCGTCATTGACGCCGGTGGATTGACGCCGCCCTCCTTAGGCCGTAAGCCGCTTTCCCATGAAAAAAGACCCAAAAGCCGCCGGCCCCAGCCAGCGCATGCTGCGCGTCGGAGAACTGGTCCGCCATGCTCTGGCGGCGCTGTTCGCGCGCGGCGAAATCGAGGATGAGGCCTTGCGCGGCGCGGTAGTGACCGTGCCCGAGGTGCGCATGACCCCCGACCTCAAGCTCGCCAATGCCTATGTCATGCCGCTGGGCGGCATGCATGCCGAAGAGATCGTCGCCGCGCTCAACCGGCACCGCAAGTTCATCCGCGGCCGCATTGCCCCGCAGATCGATCTCAAATACGCGCCCGAGGTCCGCTTTTTCGTAGACGACACTTTCGAGGAAGCCGGCCGCATCGACGCGCTGCTGCGCTCTGACCGGGTCAAGCGCGATCTCGATGACGACAGCGACGAAACCAGCGAAGACTGATTCAACCTTGACGCAAGCCAAGTCGAAAAAGCGCGCCATCTCCGGATGGATCGTGCTCAACAAGCCCTATGACATGACCTCCACCCAGGCGGTGGGCAAGGTGCGCTGGCTGTTTTCCGCCGCCAAGGCGGGCCATGCCGGCACGCTCGATCCGCTGGCGACGGGCATATTGCCCATTGCGCTGGGCGAGGCGACCAAGGCCGTGCCCCAGGTCCAGGACGGCACCAAGATCTATCGGTTCACCATTGGCTGGGGCAAGGCCACTTCCACCGATGACATCGAGGGCGAAGTCATCGCGACGTCAGAGGTGCGGCCGGAGCGGGCAGCGCTCGAAACGGTGCTGCCGCGCTTTACCGGCACGATCATGCAGCGCCCTCCCGCTTTTTCCGCGATCAAGGTCGATGGCGAACGGGCCTATGATCTGGCCCGTGCCGGCGAGCAGGTGGAACTGGTGGCCCGCCCCGTCGATATCGACGCTATCGAGCTGGTCGAACATGGCAGCGAGAGCACCATTCTCGAGGTCACCTGCGGCAAGGGCACCTATGTGCGGGCGCTGGCGCGCGACATTGCCGAGGCCCTCGGCACGTTTGGCCACGTCACCAGCCTGCACCGCGCGGCGGTCGGCCCGTTCACCGACGCCAATGCCGTGACCATCGAAGCGCTGGAGGCGGCGGAGGCCGGGCCGGCGCGGGATGCACTGATGGCGCCGCTGGAGCTGGGATTGGCCGACCTGCCGGAAATCCGGCTCGATGCCAGCCAGGCCAATGCGGTGAGCCATGGCAATGCCGTCTTGCTGACCGGCGCGGGGGCGCCGGTGTCGGAGGACGAGTGCTGGGTCAGTTTCAAGGGGAAGGTGCTGGCGACCGGCGCGGTCGAGTTCGGCCAGTTCAAGCCCCGGCGCGTCTTCAACCTCTGACCGTCGTTTTCAGCGCAGACCGGGATCCATCAGCCCATGGATGCGATCCGCGCCCAGCCGTGCCAGCTTGAGCATCAGCGCCTTGCGGCGCGCCGGAGCCAGGGGCGTATCGGGACTATCGCGCAGGATGGCTCCATCATGGCCATCGGCGACGATCAATCCCTCGCTGTCCGGAAAGATCGCCGCATCCAGTTCCGGCGGCTTGGCAAAGAAGAACTTGTCGGAAAATTCCCTGTATTCGGGCCATTTTCGGTCCACCTGGAAGTCGATCAGGCTCGACTTGATCTCGATGATCCAGATTTCGCCCTTGGGGCCGACCGCCAGGATATCGGCGCGGCGACCATTGGCCAGCGGCACTTCGGCATAGCACGCCATGTCATGGCGCTCGCGCAACATGCGCATGGCGCCGCGCTGTACCCGCAATGCCGTCGCCGATTGGCGCAGATCGACAAGGGGTTCGCGCCCGTCACCCATTGGGGCCCAAAGGCTCGGGCGGCAGGCCCACCGGCGCCTCGATCTTGCGCTCGCCCAGTGCAAAGCTCGAAGCCCAGAGGCCGGCCAGAAGCAAGGGCAGGCAGATGAGGTATGAGGCCCTGATATTGATGAATTCGGCCACGAAGCCGAGCAGTGGCGGTGCCAAGAAGAACACCACGAAACTCACCTGGCCGAGCGCGGCGACATTGACGGCTGCGGGCCGGTCGGTGCGCTGGGCCGCCGCCGATACGGCCAGCGGATAGACCGCCGAGCAGCCTGCGCCCATCAGCGCAAATCCAAGCAAGGCCAGTTCCGGACCCGGCGCGGCGCCCACAAGCAGCGCCCCGAAACTGGCCAGGGTCAGCATGACCATGGCCACATTGCGCGGTCCGAAACGGGCGACGATGGGGTCGGCAGTCAGCCGCATCAGCGCCATGAAGAAGGCGAAGAGCGTGAGCCCCATGCCGCCCACAAAGGGCTCGGCGGCGAATACGTCGCGCATGTAGATGGCCGACCAGTCGATACCGGCCCCCTCGACGAGGAAAGCAGCAAAACCGATGAGGCAAAGCGGCAGCAGCCCGATCGTGGGAAAGGCGAAACGGTGCTCGCTCGTCCCTTGCCCGGTGCGAACGGGCCGGGGCTCGTTGCTGGCACCGTAGATCAGGTAGCCGCCGATGCCGACGACAACAATGGCGACGATGCCCATATGCATGCCGGCGGACAGGCCCGATTGGCGGATCATGGCGCCAAACAGGGCGGTGATGAAGAAACCGACGCTCCAGAAACCATGGGCCCGGTTCATGAAGCGCTTGCCGGTCCGGGTCTCCAGCCGATCGATCTCGACATTGAGATTGATTTCCAGCGCTCCCGACAACAGCCCGACGATGAATAGGACGCCGAACATGGCAGGGGCATTGGGCAGCCAGGGAATGGTGGCAAAAAGGATCGCCGGGCCGAGCGTGGTGAAAAATGCCGTGGTGCGGAAACCCAGCCGGTCGATGATCGGCGCCCCGATGGTGAGGGAAATGAGCGAGCCGATGGCCATGCCGATCATGGTGAGGCCGAGCTGGCCTTCGCTGACCCCGAGATGAGTCTGAATATCGGGCAGGCGCGCCATCAGCGCCCCGGTGGTGACCGCGAAGAAGAAGAAGCAGGCATAGATGCGGTGCTGAGGCGCGATCATGGCGTTGCCGTTCTGGTCACGGGCCGTGGCGCCAGCACATGGGCAGTGGCGAGGCCCAGCGCCACCAGCGGCAGGCCGACGCCAAAGGTCCATTGGATGCCGTAATGCTCGGCGATGAGGCCAAGAAGCGGCGGGCCAAGCAGGAAGGCGGTGAAGGAGAATTGCGCCAGCGCGGCGACATTGATCGCCGCCGGACGATCGGTGCGCTGCGCGGCAGCGGACATGGCGAGCGGAAAGAGGGCGCTGGAGCCGATGCCGATCATGGCAAAGCCGAGATAGGCGGCCCAGGCCGATGGCGCCAGGAACACGATGACGACGCCGATGCCCAGAATGCACAGCAAAATGCGCGCCACCCGCACCGGGCTAAGGCGATCGACGAAGCCATCGGCGAAGAAGCGGGCAAAGGCCTGAGAGCCTGCAACAATTGCCACGGCAAAGCCGGCCCAGAAGGGTTCGGCGCCGAAAATGTCGCGCATATAAATGGCCGACCAGTCGATGCCGGCGCCCTCCATCAGCATGGCCGAGAGGCAGACCCCGACCAGCAGCATGATGGCGGTTGTCGGCCGGGCAAGGCGGGGCGTTTCATCGGTGCTGGACGTCGCCCGGTGCGGCGCGGGCTGAAATTGACCAAGGATAACAAGGGTCGCGACGAGCACGACGGGGATCATCGCGATGAGGTGAAGCTGGGGCGAGACGCCCATTTGCGCGACTAAGGCGCCGACCATGCCGGCGGAGAAAAAACCCAGGCTCCAGA
The DNA here is from genome assembly GCF_015158295.1 of Devosia faecipullorum. Lineage (GTDB taxonomy): Bacteria > Pseudomonadota > Alphaproteobacteria > Rhizobiales > Devosiaceae > Devosia > Devosia faecipullorum. The sequence goes on from NZ_JACDXV010000003.1 coordinate 104,404, forward strand.
AGGCGTGGGCGCGGCTCATGATGCGCTTGCCGACGGCGTGTTCCACCCGGTCGGCCTCGATATTGATGATGATTTCGATGGCGCCGATGGTGAGGCCCACCGGGATCAAAAGCAGAAAGAACATCAGCGGCCCATTGGCCCACATGGCCAGCGCATAGAGCATGGAGAGCAACGGAATGGCGAAAAGCAGCGTGCGCCGATAGCCGATCCGCTCGATGATGCGACCGGCAAAAGTCAATGAAATCAAGGTGCCTACGGCCGAACCGACCAGGGCCAGGCCCAGCTGGCCCTCGCCCACACCCATGGCGCGCTGGATGTCGGGCAGGCGGGGAAACATCGAGCCCATACAGAATGAATAAACGAAAAACGCCCCAAAGACCTTAATCTGGGGCGACAGGGCTAGGCCGAATCGCATGTCTGGAAATGCTCAAAAGATCAGTCCGCGCCAGACTAGGATATTTTCGCCGGGCTGAGAATGGGCTTGTTGTAACGATGCCAATGATGACGCGAGGGCGGTATAGCGGTGGCTTTTCGCGCCCCGATCAGCAGCACACTGACCCCGTTTCGTCGCCGCAAGGAGCGATTGGTTAACAGACTGCCAACACCAATCCGCCGGTGGCGCGACGGCAAGAAAAAAGGACCGCCCCACGGAAGGGGGCAGCCCTTTGCAACGTCCCGGGAGGAGACGGATTATCCTTCGGCAATGCACACAGTGGTGACGCCGCGATTGCGGAAGCCGAGCGCGGTGGCTGCGGCCTTGGAAAGATCGATGATACGCTTGCCGTGGAACGGGCCGCGGTCATTGATGGTGACTTCGACGGAATTTCCGGTCCGTTGGTCGACGACTTCGACCTTGGTGCCGAATGGCAGGGTACGATGCGCCGCCGTCATGGCGTTCTCGTTGAAGGTTTCGCCCGATGCGGCCTTTTTCCCATGGAAACCGGGGCCGTACCAGGAAGCGCCGCCACATTGGGCATAGGCTGCACTGGAAAAACTCAAGACACTTGCAGCACAGATGGCGGCGATAACGGCTTTCTTAGTCAATGATCCTGGCTCACTGATGTTGATGATGCCGGGGGTCTTAAGGAGGACGCCGGGCCACAATGTGAGCAAAACCGGCACTTTCGGCCGCCGGGGGCCGATTGTTGCGCCTTTGCCGCAGGTGGAAAGCGGAAAACTGTTAACTTTAACAGCCCGAGTCTTGGAAAATGTAGAAATCGAATCCGCGAGTCAGACGAATCATTATTGCCAGACTGCTGGATTCAACCGGACTCGAGAACCAGTTTGCGACCTGTGGCCGATAGGCAACGGTTCCGGCAAAGCTGACCTGTTCTGCGCTTTTTGCGGGTTCCCCGGTGGAAAAGTGCCGGAATTCCGGCCTTGCGGACCGGGTTTGGGGCGGGAATGTGGCGGAAAGACTGGCGCGCTTGCGCGGTCGCCACAGGTTCGTCCGGCAATCCATTAGTTGGATCGGTGAACTGGATTGCCCGGACAAGCCGGGCAATGACGATAGAAGGGAGGCGTTCGGGCCAGACCGGGACACGCCGGGCAAGGGCGAGGGGCAGACATGGGGCACGCGGCTACAAAAAGGGCGATGGCACAGCCACCGCCCTTTCGGTCACGGAGATGTCGGGATGGATCAGCCCTTGGGCTGGGCCACGATGCGCAGATAGGGCTTGAGCTCTTTCCAGCCCTCGGGGAACTTGGTCTTGGCGTCTTCATTGGAGACGGAGGGGACGATGATGACGTCCTCGCCATTCTCCCAATTGACCGGGGTAGCCACCTGATGCCTGGCGGTGAGCTGGAGGCTGTCGATGACGCGCAGCACTTCATTGAAATTGCGGCCGGTGGACGCGGGATATTCGATCTTGAGCTTGACCTTCTTGTCCGGCCCGATGACGAAGACCGAGCGCACGGTCAGCGTGTTGTCGGCATTGGGATGGATCATGTCATAGAGACGGGCCACCTCGCCCTTGGGATCGGCCAGGAGCGGGAAATTGAGCGCGGTGCCCTGCGTCTCCTCGATGTCGCCGACCCAGCGGCGGTGATCCTCGATCGGGTCGACCGAAAGGCCCAGAACCTTGACGCCGCGCTTTTCGAATTCGGGCTTGAGCTTGGCGGTAAAGCCCAGTTCGGTGGTGCAGACGGGGGTGAAATTGCGCGGATGGCTGAACAAGACCGCCCATGAACCATCGATGTAATCGTGGAAATGGATATTGCCCTCGGTGGATTCGAGGGTGAAATCGGGGGCGGTGTCGCCAATCAGGATAGCCATTATCGTCTTCCTTGCCCGCCAATGCGGGTCCATATGCACTTCAGTCAGAATATCGTGCTCAAAGCCACTGGTTGAAGCGGCCGGGAGCGGAATGGTTTTGCCTTGTTTGCCGCCGGTTGGGCAAGCCTTTGCCGGCAGATCGGGCGTGGCGAAACGCCTCGATTATTCGCCCTGCACCATGACCGAGTCCTGAACGGGCTTGGCCGCGGGGGCGCCCCGCGTCCAGGTCACGTCCTGTCCGCCAAGGGGAATGACCGAAAGGCTCATCTTGCCTGAACCCTGCTGCAATTGGCGGGCATGGGCGAGATAGATCAGCGCATTGTTATTGGCATCGTAGATGCGGGTGACGCGCAGCGATTTCCAGATCAGCGAACGGCCCTGCTGGAAGATTTCCTGGCCGCCGGCGCTGGTGCGGATATTGCCGATGGTGATGGGACCGGTCGCCGAGCAATCGAGCGCCGAATAGGAGGGATCCTCGAACCAATTGCCCTGGCTGATCCGATCGATGAAGGAGCGGTTGAAGAAGGCCAGATGGCAGACGACGCCGTCCACGTCGGGATCGGCCAGCGCCTCGATGGAAATGTCATTGCCGGTCCAGTCCACGCCGACATTGCCCACTTCCCCACCCCGTCCGCAGGCGGCCAGCGCCAGCGCGGCAAAGGCGATGATGGCGAAACGGGCGGTTCTTCGCATGGCAATCTCCAGATGTTGACCAACAGATGGGGTGCGAAAGGGCCGCTGGCAAGCCCGTTCAGGTCCGCATGCGGGTATCCATCACCCGCTCCAGCCAGCGCACCAGCAGGGAAAGCGAAATGGTCATGGTGAGATAAAGGAAGGCGACGACATTATAGGTCTCGAAAAACAGAAAGCTTGATGACGCGGAAAGCTTGCCCAACAAGGTGATGTCCTGCACCCCCAGGGCCGAGACCAGCGCCGAATCCTTGACCATGGAAACAAAGTCATTGCCCAGCGGCGGCAGGATGGTGCGCAGGGCCTGAGGAAAGATGATGAAGCGGAAGCAATGAAAGCGGCTGAGCCCCAGCGAGCGCGCCGCCTCGATCTGGCCGCGCCCCACCGCCTCGATGCCGGCGCGGAAAATCTCGGCGATGAAGGCCGAATAGCAGATGGTGAGCGCGAAAATGGCGCGCCAGACGAAATCGAAGCCGCGCACGCTGGCCTGGGGAAGAAGGCCCCATTCGATCAGCGGCGCGAAGAACCAGTTGAAGCCGGCGACCATGGCGGGGGCGGCGACGAAGGCGATGTAGAAGAGAAAGACCAGGATGGGGATGCCACGGATGATCTCCACATAGAAGGTGGCGATTTCGCGCAGCACCCGGATCGGGGAGGTGCGGGCCAAGGCGACCAGGAGGCCAAGCAGGGTGGCCGCGATGAAGGCGACGAAGGTGACCCAGAGCGTGGTCAGCACGCCCCCCGACAGGGTGCGGAAAATGTCGGCATAGGTCTGGTTGGCGGTGATGGCCCAGAGCCCGATGACAAACAGCAACAGGATGGCCAGCAGCCAATAGGGCAGGCGGGCAAAAAGAGACGGACGGCGGTGCGGGCGAGAGGTCATGAGGCGGACTGGAAGGCGGCGAGCGCCGAACTCTTGATAAAAGTCACCAAAGGGCTTGCCCCGCTGGTCCAGGCTCGTTGCGCGCTGGATTGCCGGGACACGCCCGGCAATGACGTTTGTGAAGATGGCGCGACGACAGGATCATTCCGCCGAATATTGGAAGAACCAGTAATTGATGCGCTCATCGAGCCAGCCTTCCTCGCGCAATTGGTCGAGAGCGGCGTTGAAGGGAGCGACCAGATCGGAGCCGGGGGTCAGGATGAAACCGAGCGGATCGGACTTGATGGATTCGCCCACCTGCTTGAAGGCCCCCGGATCGGCGCCGATATAGCCGCTGGCTGCCGCCTGATCGGCGATGACGGCATCGACGTCGCCGGCCTTGACCGCCTGCACCGCCGCCCCGAAGCTGTCGAAGGTCTTGACGCGCGGATTGGCCTCGTCGCCGTCGAGCACGTCATAGATGGCCGAGTAGAAGGACGAGGTGCCGGCCTGGGCGCCGAACAGCAGATCGGCGTTTTCGGCAAAGCTCTCGGGACCGTCAATGCGCTCCTCGTCGGCGCGCACCAGGAAATATTGTTCGACGGTGATGAAGGGCTCGGTGAAGTCGATCTGCTGGGCGCGTTCCTCACTGATGGTGATGCCATCGGCGCCGATGTCGAACTGGCCGCTGCGCACGCTCTCGATCATCACGTCCCAGGCGGTCAGCTGCCATTCGACCTGGGCATTGAGCCGCTTGGCGATTTCATTGATGACGTCATATTCCAGCCCGATGCCATTGCCATCCGCATCGGCGAAATTGAGCGGATAATAGGCATTTTCGGTGACCGCATGGATGGTTCTGCCACCCAGATCGGGCAGGGACTGGGCCAAAGCGGGGGTGGCGGCCAGCACCAGGGCGGCGCTGGCGAGAAGAGCGGTGATCTTGATCATGAGGCTGACATCTCCCGGAAGGTTCCGCCGGGAGACTAGACCAAGGGGATCGGCTTTGGGAATAGATCAGGCGAGGTCGTTAACTTCGGCACCGGGGCCGTTCTTTTTCAGCGAGTCGATGGCGTTCTTGGCGCTGGCCTTGGACGTATAGGTTTCGGTGCGCACCATGGTCTCGCCATTGCTGGCGACGAAGCGCACGAAATGCTGGCCATCCTTGGAGGCGACGATCTCGAAGCGATAGCCGGTGCCGGTTTCGTCCTTGGAAAGATCAACGACAGCGGCTTCGGGAGCGTTCTTTTTCAGCGATTCAATGGCACTTTTGGCGCTGGCCTTCTGCTTGTAATTCTCGGACCAAAAAATCTTCTCCGCATTGTAGGAAAAGTCGAACTTGAACTGATCGTTCGCCGCTGCGGTGACATTGAACTTGTGTGCCATGACGCTGGCCTCCCGTGAATCTTGCCGACAAAGACTAACGCAAAGTCGGCAATTGAAAAGGCATTAATTGCGCGCCGGGGGTGTACGGGGTCGCCGCTGTGGCGCTAGGGTCGGAGGTACAAAGCGAAAAGGAGCGCGCCATGACCGTATGTCTGCATTTCCACGGCGCGGCGGGCACGGTCACCGGCTCGTGCTACCGGATCGTGCATCCGGGGGGACAATTCCTCGTCGATTGCGGCCTGTTCCAGGGCAATAAGAGCGTGCGCGACCTCAATCTCAAGCCGACGCCCTTCGATCCGAGGCAGATCGACTTCCTCTTACTCACGCATGCCCATATCGATCATGCGGGCCTGTTGCCCAAGCTCTATGGCGAGGGCTGGCGCGGGCCGATGTGGATGACCGAACCCACTGCGGGATTGCTCGAATACCTCTTGCCCGACAGCGCCGGCATCCAGGAAAGCGAGGCCGAGCGCGAAACCAAAAAGCGCGGCAGGCGCGGGGATGAGCCGGCCAGGCCGCTTTATACGATGGAAGATGCCGAAGAGGCGCTCAACCATCGCCGGACCTGCCAATATCGGGAATGGTTCGAGCCGGGGCCGGGGGTGAGGGCGCGCTATTGGAATGCCGGGCACATTATCGGCTCGGCCTCGATCGAGGTGGAGGTCCGGAACGGGGACGGCGAGCCGGTGCGGCTGATGTTTTCGGGCGATATCGGGCCGGACGAGAAAGTGTTCTATGCCGAACCCGAAGGCCCGTCGGGCTTCGACTATATCCTTTGCGAAAGCACCTATGGCGGCCGCGAAAGGGTCGATTACACGCTGGCGCAGCGGCGCGAGGCGCTGAAGAGCGAAATCAACACTGCCCTGCAACGGGGTGGCAATCTGATCATTCCGGCCTTCGCGGTGGAGCGCAGCCAGGAATTGCTGCACGATATCGGCCTTCTGATCAAACAGGGGGAGATCGATCCGCGCCTCGTCGTGCTCGACAGCCCGCTCGCCAGCAAGGTCACCGGCGTCTATCGCAAATATGCGCGCATGTTCGAGGATACCGAGCTGTCCGCCGACGAATTGTTCAGCGATCCGCGCTTCCGCATCATCGAGGCGGTGGAGGAATCCAAGGCGCTGAACGCCATCAAGGGCGGCGCCATCATCCTGTCGGCCTCGGGCATGGCCGATGCCGGCCGCATCAAGCATCACTTGCGCAACAATCTCATCCGCGCCAATGCCACGGTGCTGTTCGTGGGCTATCAGGCGCCAGGCACGCTGGGCCAGATCATTCTCTCGGGAGCGCGGGAAGTACGCATCCACGGCAATCTGGTGCCGGTGCGGGCGGCAGTGCGCGCCATGGGCAATTATTCGGCCCATGCCGACCATTCCGAATTGATGGACTGGATCGCCGAGCGCCTGCCGGCGCATGGGGCGCTGTTCCTCACCCATGGCGAGGACGAGGAGCGCCATGCCCTGCGCGACGCCGTGCTGGCCACCGGCAGGCTGGGTGGCGACCAGGTGATCCTGCCCCAGCTCGACGATTATTTCGAGCTGACCGTCGCCGGCATAAAGGCGGCGCGGCAGCCGGAAGCGCGACGGGTCGATCTGCGGCAGCTGCCGCAGGACTGGCACAATCAATTTTCCGATTTCACCATCAGGCTGAGCCAGCGCCTGCATGAATTGCCCGACAAGGACAAGCTGACGCTGATGCTGGCGCTGCAGGGGCAATTGTCGGCATTGGGGGCCGAGGAAAGCCCCCGCCCGGTGCCGACGCCGGTGACCCCGGTGGAGACGCAGGCCTTCGACGAATAGAAAATGGCGGGAAAGGGAGCGCGCTCAGCGCGCCCCCAGGGCCTCCACCTGCCCCGCCAATTCCTGCACCGCCCGGATCAGGGGGGCGATGAACTGGTCGTAGCGCAGGGCCTGCAAACTCTCCGGTTCGGCGGGATCGGCCAGGACGTGACCGCCGAATTTGTGGCCGGCGAGAATTTCGGCGACCTCCTGGGCGATGAGGCCGTAATGGACAAAGCCATCGTCCTCCTTCCAGGAAAAGCGCACCGGCCGGAGCGCGGCGATGAACGCCAGGCCGAGATCGGAGGGCGCGATGCGGGCCTTGTGGCGGGCGTCCGAGGTCTGGATGGTGCCGGTGGCCGACCAGATCGCCGACCAGCGCGCGCCCGAGGCGCCAAGGGCCTCTGCATTATCGGCGGCAGGGCGCAGATTGCCGGAAAAAATGGCGGCGCCGGTCGTCGCATCGATGGTCAGCGCCTCAAGCCAGTCGAGGCCATCGGCACTGACCTTGATGCGCCAATTGTCGTCACCCATGAGACCCATTTCGGCGCGGCCGGACCAGTTGGACTGGAACAGCAGGCTGGCGGTGTCGGCGGAAGCGGCCTTGTTGATCTTGAGCTGGTGGCCGGCGCCCTCATGACTGAGCAGCGACGCCGCGGCGGCCACGGCGAGGCGATTGACCGGATCGGCGGACGTATTGACGCCCCATTGCGGCAGGCCGGGACCGAAAGCGGCGACCGGCACCCATTGGCTGCCCGAATAGATCAGCAGCGCATCGCCGGCCCGGTCAAAGACCTGCCAGCCCTCGGCCGGATCGTAAAAACGCCAGGCGCCGGACTGGAAGGCGGCGATCTCGTCGCCATGGCCGGCCCAGGCGCCGCTGGCCGCTTCGGGCACGATCCAGGCCTCGCCGGGCAGCGGCGAGACCGGCGGCGCGGCGAGGAGCCGGGACTGGACGATGGGCTGCACCAGCGCGTCGAGCCGTTCGAGCGCTTCGTTATGGGTGATGTGCTTGAGGGCCTGTCCGGCCATGATGAAGGGCAGGTCGAGGCGGGCGGTGTGATCCATGATCGGGCTCCAAAATGATGGGGAGCTCAGTCTGGGACCGCGGCAAAGGGCGGGGATAAGCGGAAGAAATCAGGAGCTTTCCGGCAGTTTTGCTGCTTTCGGGCGTGGAGAAAGCCCGTGCATGAACAATTGCTCGAGATAGAGCGCAGCGTCGTCGAACCGCCCCTCGCCGTTGCGATTGCCACCGAGGACGGCGCGGACCTGCACGTCGAAATCGGCGTAATGCTGGGTGGTGGCCCAGATGGAAAAGATCAGGTGATAGGGATCGGCGCGGGCCAGCTTGCCCTGGTCCATCCAGAGCAGCAGGATCTTGGCCTTTTCATCGACGAGGTTTTTCAGATCGACCTCGATCATGTCGATGACATGCTCGGCCCCGCGCAGCATTTCATTGGCAAAGAGCCGGCTTTCGCGCGGGAAGTCGCGCGCCATTTCCAGTTTGCGGCGGATATAGGAGCGGATTTCGGAAAAGGGGTCGCCTCTTTCGTCCATCTCGCGCAGGGGGGCGAGCCAGGTATCGAGCAGCGTGCCGATGAGGCGGCGGTGAATCTCTTCCTTTTTGGGAAAATAATAGAGCAGGTTGGGTTTGCTCATCCCCGCCACTTCGGCGATCTGGTCGATGGTTGAGCCGCGAAAGCCGTGCACCGAAAACACCTCCAGCGCCGCTTCGAGAATGATGTCCTGCTTTTCCTTCTGGATACGGGTCAAGGGACGCTGGCGCGCCGCCGCTTTTGCGGGGGTGACGGATTTCACTTTTCTCGGTGCCATTTTCGCCTTGCGGGAATGTGTAGGGATGCTAACATTTTTCCAACTGGTCAAAATTTCTTGGGTTCGCGTTCCAACGTCAAGACCCAAAACAGAATCCAGTCCTTTTCATCGGGAGCGAGAGTTTCGTGTCCACTTCATCCAACGTTGCGCCGAACGACCTCAGCGCGTTCTGGATGCCCTTTACGGCAAACCGGCAATTCAAGAAATCCCCGCGCATGTTCGTGGCGGCCAAGGACATGCATTACACGACCAGCGATGGGCGGCAGGTGCTGGACGGCACGGCGGGCCTGTGGTGCGTCAATGCCGGCCATGCGCGGCCCAAAATCGTCGAGGCCATTGCCAGCCAGGCGGCTGAACTCGACTATGCCCCCGCTTTCCAGATGGGCCATCCCAAGGCGTTCGAGCTGGCCAACCGGCTGGTGGACCTCGCCCCCGAAGGGCTCGACCACGTGCTGTTCACCAATTCGGGCTCCGAATCGGTGGATACGGCGCTCAAGGTGGCGCTGGCCTATCACCGCGCCAAGGGCGACGGCAGCCGTTTCCGCCTGATCGGGCGCGAGCGCGGCTATCACGGGGTCAATTTCGGCGGCATTTCGGTCGGCGGCATCGTGCCCAACCGCAAGATGTTCGGCACGCTGCTCACCGGCGTCGATCACCTGCCCCATACCCATAACCTCGCCAAGAACGCCTTTTCGCGCGGCGAGCCGGAACATGGCGCCGATCTGGCCGATGAACTCGAACGCATTGTGGGCCTGCACGACGCCTCGACCATCGCGGCGGTCATCGTCGAGCCGGTCGCCGGTTCGACCGGCGTGCTGATCCCGCCCCCGGGCTATCTGCAGCGCCTGCGCGATATCACCAAGAAGCACGGCATCCTGCTGATCTTCGACGAAGTGATCACCGGTTATGGGCGTCTGGGCACCCCGTTCGGCGCCGATTATTTCGGGGTCGTGCCGGACATCATGATCACCGCCAAGGGCCTGACCAATGGCGTCATTCCCATGGGCGCGGTCTTCGTCTCCAAGGACATTCACGACGCCTTCATGACCGGGCCGGAACATCTGATCGAGTTCTTCCACGGCTATACCTATTCGGGCAATCCGATAGCCTCGGCGGCGGGCCTCGCCACGCTGGAGACCTATAAGGAAGAAGGACTGCTCACCCGCGGCGCGGAACTGGCCAAGGTGTGGGAAGACGGGCTGCATTCCCTCAAGGGGCTGCCCCATGTCATCGATATCCGCAATATCGGGCTGGTCGGGGCCATCGAGCTCAAGCCCATCGATGGCGCGCCGACCAAGCGCGCTTTCGCCGCCTTCCTCAAGGCCTATGACCAGGGCCTGTTGATCCGCACCACCGGCGACATCATCGCCCTGTCGCCGCCGCTGATCGTGACGGAAAGCCAGATCGATCAGATCATTACGACACTTTCGGGCATCCTCAAGACGCTTGAGTAAAATGGAACGAACATTCTATAGATTGGAATATGGAATTTTCGTTCCCGAAAAGGAGGGGATCATCTGATGCAGATCATCGAGAATGCCGTCGCCGGCAAGCGTTACGTTTCATCATCGACGCGGCGCGTGCCCGTGTTCAATCCGGCCACCGGCGAGCAGAGCGCCGAATTGCCGCTCTCGACCCTTTCCGAACTCGACGCGGCGGTGGCGTCGGCGGTCAAGGCGCAGGTGGCCTGGGGCAGCACCCCGCCCATGAAGCGGGCGCGCATCATGTTCAAGTTCAAGGCCCTGCTCGACCAATATGCCGACGACCTGGCGCGCGAGATTTCCAAGGAACATGGCAAGGTCCATGACGATGCACTGGGCGAAGTGGCGCGGGGCATCGATTGCGTGGATTTCGCCTGCGGCATTCCCCAGCTGCTGAAGGGCGAATTCTCCCGCAATGTGGGGCCCAATATCGACACCTATTCGGACCGCCAGCCCCTGGGCGTGGTGGCCGGGATCACCCCGTTCAACTTCCCGGCCATGGTGCCGATGTGGATGTATCCGGCGGCCATTGCCTGCGGCAATGCCTTCATCCTCAAGCCTTCCGAGCGCGATCCCTCCGCCCCGATGCTGGCCTGGAACCTGTTCATGGAAGCAGGGCTCCCCGAAGGCATCCTCAATATCGTGCATGGTGACAAGGAAATGGTTGATGCCATTCTCGACCATGACGACATCAAGGCGGTCTCCTTTGTCGGCTCCACCCCGATCGCCGAATATGTCTATCAGCGCGGCACCAAGGCCGGTAAGCGCGTCCAGGCGCTGGGCGGCGCCAAGAACCACATGATCATCATGCCGGACGCCGATCTCGATCAGGCGGCAGACGCGCTGATGGGGGCCGGCTATGGCTCGGCGGGCGAACGCTGCATGGCCATTTCCGTGGCCGTTCCCGTCGGCAAGGAAACCGCCGACGCGCTTGTTGCAAAGCTCAAGCCGCGCGTCGAGAGCCTCAAGATCGGCCCCTCGACCGACAAGGACGCCGAAATGGGTCCGGTGGTCACCAAGATGCACCGCGACAAGATCGTCTCCTATATCGACAAGGGCGAGGAACAGGGCGCCAAGCTGGTGGTCGATGGCCGCGGCTTTTCGCTCCAGGGCTATGAAAACGGCTATTATGTCGGCGGCACCCTGTTCGACGATGTCGAGCCGCATATGGACATCTATAAGGACGAAATCTTCGGGCCGGTGCTTGCCGTGGTGCGCCGCGACAGCTTCAAGGACGCGGTCGATCTGATTCATGGCCACGAATATGCCAATGGTACGGCGATCTTCACCCGCGACGGCGACGCCGCCCGCGAATTTGCCGACAAGATCGAAGTGGGCATGGTGGGCATCAACGTGCCGATCCCGGTGCCGGTGGCCTATCACTCCTTCGGCGGCTGGAAGCGGAGCCTTTTCGGCGACCATTCCATCTATGGGCCCGAAGGCATCCACTTCTATACCCGCCTCAAGACCGTCACCACCCGCTGGCCCGCAGGCATCAAGGGCGGGGCGGAATTTTCCTTCCCCAGCGTGAAGTAGGGACGAGATGGTGAGCGCTCGCACCAGCACCGCCCCCCTCACCCCAGCCCTCTCCCCGGAGGGGCGAGGGGGCGCTGGGGGCAGTGCTGGTGACGAAGCCGATGCAAATGTTTCGGCTCTCAACTCGCCTCGCTCCGTCAAGACAAGAGGCCGCAAGGCACAGCCCGGGCAGGTCACGCGGGCGCGGATCCTGCGGACCAACATGACGGACGCGGAAAGCCGGCTCTGGCATTGCCTGCGCGACCGCCGACTGCTCGGCTTCAAATTCGTGCGCCAATATCCGATCGCTCCCTATTATGCCGACTTCGCCTGTCGCGAGGCCATGCTGGTCGTCGAAGCCGATGGCGGACAGCATGACCTGGCGTGGGATGCGGTTCGGGACAGGATCATCGGCTCGGCGGGCTACAAAATCCTGCGTTTCTGGAACAATGGCATCCTGAGCAATACCCAAGCGGTGCTGCAGGTCATCCACAATACCCTCGCTTCCTGCGTCCCCTCGCCCCTCCGGGGAGAGGGCCAGGGTGAGGGGTCTATCCAAACCACCCAAACCAACGAGTATGTTCCATGACCTCTCCCGGCGAAAACCTTCGGATCAATGGTGACAGGCTCTGGGAGAGCCTGATGGACATGGCCAAGGTCGGGCCGGGCATTGCCGGGGGCAATAATCGCCAGACGCTGACCGATGCGGACAAGGAAGGGCGCGCGCTGTTCCAATCCTGGTGCGAAGACGCGGGGCTCTCCATGGGCGTCGACAAGATGGGCACCATGTTCATGACGCGCCCGGGCACCGATCCCGAGGCGCTGCCGGTCTATATCGGCTCCCATCTCGACACCCAGCCGACCGGCGGCAAATATGACGGGGTGCTCGGGGTGTTGGCGGGGCTCGAAGTGGTGCGCTCGATGAACGATCTGGGCATCAGGACCAAGCATCCCATCGTCGTCACCAATTGGACCAATGAAGAGGGCGCGCGCTTTGCCCCGGCCATGCTGGCCTCGGGCGTTTTCGCCGGCGCCATCCCCATGGACCATGCCTATGCGCGCCAGGATCCAGACGGCAAGAGCTTCGGGGAAGAACTCGAACGCATCGGCTGGGTGGGCGAGGAAGAGGTGGGCGCGCGCAAAATGCATGCCTATTTCGAATATCACATCGAGCAGGGCCCGATCCTCGAAGCCGAGGACAGGCAGATCGGCGTCGTCACCCATTGCCAGGGATTGTGGTGGCTCGAATTCACCCTCACCGGCAAGGAGGCCCATACCGGCTCGACGCCGATGAATATGCGCGTCAATGCCGGGCTCGCCATGGCGCGGATCATCGAGATGGTGCAGGAGGTGGCCATGGCGGCCCAGCCCGGCGCCGTGGGCGGGGTGGGGCAGGTAAAATTCGCGCCCAATTCGCGCAATGTGCTGCCCGCCAAGGCGGTGTTCACCGTCGATATCCGCTCCCCCGATCAGCAGAAGCTCGATGGCATGCGCGCCGAGATCGAAAAGCGCGCCGCCGCGATCTGCGCCGAAATCGGGGTCGGCTGCGCGGTGGAGGCTATCGGCCATTTCGATCCGGTGACCTTCGATCCGGTGCTGGTGGGGCGGGTGCGGAGCGCAGCGGAAAAGCTGGGCTATTCTCACATGAACATCATTTCGGGCGCCGGGCACGATGCCTGCTGGGCGGCCAAGGTGGCCCCGGCGACGATGATCATGTGCCCGTGCGTGGATGGACTATCGCATAACGAGGCCGAGGATATTTCGCTCGAATGGGCGGCTTCCGGGTGCGATGTGCTGTTCCATGCGGTGCTGGAGACGGCTGGGATCGTGGATTAAGGCAAAACGACCCCGTCCGGCGCTCAGGAGAAAGGCGCGGGACGGGCAGACTGAAAGACAGGGAACGAAAATGAGCAAAGTCATCAAGGGCGGCACCGTGGTCACCGCCGATCTCAGCTACGAAGCCGATGTGAAGATCGAAGGCGACGTAATCGTCGAGATCGGGCAGAACCTGGACGGCGACGAGGTGCTGGACGCCAAGGGCTGCTATGTCATGCCGGGCGGGATCGATCCTCATACCCATCTCGAAATGCCGTTCATGGGCACCTATTCGGCCGACGATTTCGAGAGCGGCACACGGGCGGGCCTTGCCGGCGGCACGACCATGGTGGTGGATTTCTGCCTGCCCAACCCCGAGCAGAGCCTGCTCGAAGCGCTCAAGATGTGGGACAACAAGACCGGAAAGGCCTCGGCCGATTATTCCTTCCACATGGCCATTACCTGGTGGGGCGAGCAGGTCTTCAACGAAATGGCCGAAGTGGTGGATCGCGGCATTACCAGCTTCAAGCATTTCATGGCCTATAAGGGCTCGCTGATGGTCAATGACGACGAGATGTTCGCGTCATTCCAGCGCTGCGCGGCGCTGGGCGCCCTGCCCCTGGTCCATGCCGAAAACGGCGACGTGGTGGCGGCGATGACGGCCAAACTGCTGGCCGAAGGCAATAATGGCCCGGAAGGCCATGCCTATTCCCGGCCACCGGAAGTGGAGGGAGAGGCCACCAACCGCGCCATCATGATCGCCGACATGGCGGGCGTGCCGCTCTATGTGGTGCACACAAGCTGCGAGCAGGCGCATGAGGCCATCCGCCGGGCGCGGCAGAAGGGTATGCGGGTCTATGGCGAGCCGCTGATCCAGCATCTGACACTGGACGAGGGTGAATATTTCAACGCTGACTGGGACCATGCAGCGCGGCGGGTGATGTCGCCGCCCTTCCGCAACAAGAGCCATCAGGATTCGCTCTGGGCCGGGCTGCAATCGGGCTCGCTCTCCTGCGTCGCCACTGACCATTGCGCCTTTACCTCCGCGCAGAAGCGCACCGGGATCGGCAATTTCGCCAAGATCCCCAATGGCACGGGCGGGCTTGAAGATCGGCTGCCGGTGCTGTGGACCGCCGGGGTCAATACCGGTCGCCTCACGCCCAATGAATTTGTCGCCGTGACCTCGACCAATATCGCCAAGATCCTCAACATGTATCCCAAAAAAGGTGCGGTCATGGTGGGGGCGGATGCCGACCTCGTGGTCTGGGATCCCAAGCGCAAGAAGACGATTTCGGCCAAGAACCAGCAATCGGTGATCGATTACAACGTCTTTGAAGGCTTCGAGGTGACCGGTCTGCCGCGCTTCGTGTTGAGCCGAGGCAAGGTCTCCATCGTCGAAAACGAGGTCAAGGCCGAGCCGGGCCATGGCAAGTTCGTGGCGCGCGAAGCGAAGAATCCTGTGAACCGGGCGCTGAGCCAGTGGAAGGAAATCGTCGCGCCGCGCAAGGTCGAACGCAGCGGCATTCCGGCAAGCGGGGTCTAGTCTGGCGGCACGCTGCTGAAAAAGAAGGCACAGGCCGAAGGGAGCGGAATGGCAGGGAGCAAAAAATCCCGCTTTTCCGGGATCGGCATGGGTCTTGCAATCACTCTTGCCGCAGGCAAGCGCAACCGGCAGGGCCGTCCATGTGACGGCCTGAGCCGGCCGAAGAAGAACACCTAGAGGGGCTGAACTTTTGTCCGAAACGTCGTCCAATCATGCAGCGGGAGGCTCGGCCGGGCCGGGCATTGCCGTTGTCCGCGCCGAACATCTTGGCCTCACCTTCCCCTCGGGCGACGGCGACATCGTCGCGCTGAGCGATGTGAACCTCACCATCGAAAAGGGCGACTTCGTCTCCTTTATCGGCCCTTCCGGCTGCGGCAAGACCACGTTCCTGCGCACTATTGCCGATCTTGAAAAGCCGACATCAGGAACGCTGAGCGTCAATGGCATGAGCGCCGAAGCGGCCCGCAAGGCCCGGGCCTATGGCTATGTGTTCCAGGCCGCCGCGCTCTATCCCTGGCGGACGATCGAGAAGAACGTCGCTCTGCCGCTCGAAATCATGGGCTATGGCGCGAGCGAACAGGCCGAACGGGTGAAGCGGACGCTGGAACTGGTCAATCTGTCGGGCTTTGAGAAGAAATATCCCTGGCAGCTTTCCGGGGGCATGCAGCAGCGCGCCTCCATCGCCCGCGCCCTCTCCTTCGACGCCGACCTGCTGCTGATGGACGAGCCGTTCGGCGCGCTGGACGAGATCGTGCGCGACCATCTCAATTCCGAATTGCTCAAGCTCTGGGAACGCACGCAGAAAACCATCTGCTTCGTCACCCATTCGATCCCCGAAGCGGTCTATCTCTCGACCAAGATCGTGGTGATGTCGCCGCGCCCCGGCCGGGTGACGGACATCATCGAAAGCACCCTGCCGCGCGAAAGACCGCTCGACATCCGCGAAAGTCCCGAATTCCTCGCCATCGCGGCGCGGGTGCGCGACGGCCTCAGGGCCGGGCATTCCTATGACGAGGAGCATGTGTGATGGGGAGGGGCTTTAGGCCAATGCCTCTGGTGGAGGTGGTGATTTCATGACCCGCATCATCCCCGTCCTCACCATTCTTCTGGCCATTATCCTGTTCTGGTATGCCATGGCCATTCACATGAACGCGCCCTGGCAGAACACGCTGAACAATCGCGCCGGGCTCACCGACGTGCCCTTCGTCACCTTTGCGCAACAGACCTGGGCGCAGGACAAGCCGGTGCTGCCGGCTCCCCATCAGGTGGTCACCGAAATCTGGAACGCCACCATCGCGCTGGAGATCACCTCGCGCCGCTCGCTGGCCTATCACGGCTGGATCACGCTCTCGACGACCCTGCTCGGCTTCGTGTTCGGCACGGCGCTGGGGGTGCTGCTGGCCGTGGCCATCATCCATAACGATGCCTCGGACCGCTCGCTCATGCCCTGGATCATCGCCAGCCAGACCATTCCGATCCTCGCCGTGGCACCCATGGTGGTGGTGGGGCTGGGCGCGGTGGGGCTGACCGGACTGGTCCCCAAATCGCTGATCTCGATGTATCTGTCGTTTTTTCCGGTCGTGGTCGGCATGGTCAAGGGCCTGCGCTCGCCCGAATCCATCCAGCTCGACCTGATGCGCACCTATGACGCCAGTGGCTGGCAGGTGTTCTGGAAGCTGCGCTGGCCCGCCGCCATGCCGTTCCTGTTCGCCTCGATGAAGGTGGGCATCGCCATTTCACTGATCGGGGCGGTGGTGGCCGAACTCTCCAACGCTTCGGGCGGCGGGCTGGGCGTGCGCCTGCTCACCGGCTCCTATAATGGCCAGACCATCCAGATCTGGGCAGCCTTGTTCATCGCCGCCGGGCTCGCCGCCCTGCTCGTCGCCATTGTGGGGAGCGCCGAAAAATGGGTGAATGGCCGGATGGGAGCACGCGCATGAAAACGCTCACCCTGTTGCAGCAGACCCTCGCCTGGATCGGCGGCCTTGCTGCCCTCGCTGGGCTGGCCTTCAGCCTCCCCAATCTCGGCGCAGCGCCGCTATTGGCGCTGTTCTTCGCCCTGGCCGGGGCGACGCTTTTGCGGCACTTTTTCCCCGTCAGCCTCTGGGTCGATGGGGCGCTGACCCTGTTCGGCGCGGCGGCGCTGATCGTGGCGCTGCCCGAAGGCGGCATGCCGGGCCATTACTGGCTGGCGCTGGTGTCGGCCTGGGCCTTTGCCTGGCTCTTCGTCGAGCGGCTCTCGGCGGCGATCCGCGCCGGCACCCTGCCCGAAAGCGGCATCGGCCTCGTCATTCCCATCATGTTCGGGTTGGCGCTCTTGGCGGTATGGGAAGTGGTGACGCGCGGGGCCAATGTGCCGCCGGTGCTGTTGCCGCCGCCCTCGTCCATCGCCGCGCGCTTCATGGCGGAAACCGGCATTCTCTGGGCCGATTTCGTCCAGACCTTCATCAAGTCGGTGCTGCCCGGCTATGCCATCGGGTGCCTCGCAGGTCTCCTCGTCGCCATCGCGGTGGACCGCTCGCCCTTCCTCAAGGCGGGCTTGTTGCCGATCGGCAATTTCATGTCGGCGCTGCCCATTATCGGCATCGCCCCGATCATGGTGATGTGGTTCGGCTTCGACTGGCAGAGCAAGGCGGCCGTCGTCGTCGCCATGACCTTCTTTCCCATGCTGGTCAACACCGTCGCCGGGCTCAATGCCGCTTCCGCCATGGAACGCGACCTGATGAGCACCTATGCCGCCTCCTATTGGCAGACGCTAATGAAGCTCAGGCTGCCCGCCGCTGGCCCCTTCATCTTCAACGCCCTCAAGATCAACTCGACTCTGGCCTTGATCGGCGCAATCGTAGCAGAATTCTTCGGGACGCCCGTTGTGGGAATGGGCTTCCGGATATCGACCGGGGTGGGGCGTCTCGCCATCGACCTGGTCTGGGCGGAGATCGCTGTTGCGGCGGTCGCGGGGTCCGCCTTCTACGGAGTGATCGCCCTCATAGAAAGGGGCGTCACTTTCTGGCATCCGTCTGTCCGTGGTGGACGGGCGTAAAAGGGAAAAGGGAAACACAATGAAAAAACTGATCACGGGATTGATGGCGGGCACGCTGCTGCTGAGCGGCGCCGCGGGGGCGCTGGCGGCCGATGCCCTGACCTTGCAGCTCAAATGGGTGACGCAGGCCCAGTTCGCCGGCTACCTCGTCGCCGAGGCCAAGGGTTTTTATGACGAGGAAAACCTCGATCTCACCATCCTGCCCGGCGGCCCCAATATCGCCCCCGAACAGGTGATCGCCGGCGGCGGCGCCGACATCATCGTCACCTGGATGGCAGCCGGCATGGCGGCGCGCGAAAGCGGGGTGCCGCTGGTCAATATCGCCCAGCCCTACAAGCGTTCGGGCCTGATGATGATCTGCCCCACCGAAACCGGCATCACCTCGGAAGCCGATTTCCCCGGCCATACGCTGGGCGTGTGGTTCTTCGGCAATGAATATCCGTTCTTTGCCTGGATGAACAAGCTGGGCCTGGCCACCGACGGCTCGGAAGGCGGGGTGACGGTCCTGCAGCAGAGCTTCGACATTCAGCCGATGATCCAGGGCCAGGCCGACTGCATCTCGGTCATGACCTATAACGAGTTCGGTCAGGCGCTCCAGGCCGGTTATGGCCCCGACAATCTCACCATCTTCAACTATACCGAAATGGGCAATGACCTGCTCGAAGACGGCCTCTATGTCATGGAAGACAGCCTCGACGATCCGGCCAAGGTGGACGCCTATACCCGCTTCGTGAAGGCCTCGATGAAGGGCTGGCAATATGCCATGGACCATCCCGATGAGGCTGCCCAGATCGTGGTGGATGCCGACGAGACTGGCGGCGCCGAATATGACCTGCAATTCTATATGGTCGGCGAAGTCTCCAAGCTGGTCGATGCGTTCGACCCGGCGCTGGACATGACCACCTATGAGCGCACGGTCAAGGCGCTGCTCGACCAGGGCATCATCAAGGCCGAGCCGACCGGCGCCTATACGAGCGTGGTCACCGACGGCCTCAAGTAAGCGGCGCGATATGCAGTAAAAGCGGGCGGGGAGCGATCCCCGCCCGTTTGCTTTGGCGCCGCGTGCGCCCGGGGGCGGGGCGTCAGAAGCTGCCGATGAGAATGCCGGCGGCAAAGACCAGCCCGCCGCCCAGCACCACCTGCAGGACCGCGCGCCAGAACGGGGTCTGCATATAGCGCTTCTGGATCCAGGCAATGGCCCAGAGTTCGATCACCACGACGATGGCCGCGACGCTGGTGGCCAGCCAGAAATCGGGGATGAGATATGGCAGAGCGTGGCCCAGCCCGCCAATGGCGGTCATGATGCCGGCGGCAAGGCCGCGCTTCAGCGGCGAGCCGCGCCCGGTGAGCTTGCCATCGTCGGAAGCCGCCTCGGTAAAGCCCATGGAAATGCCGGCGCCCACGGCCGCAGCCAGCCCGACCAGAAAGGTCTGGTGGGTGTCGCCGGTGGCGAAGGCGGCAGCAAAGACCGGGGCCAGAGTGGAGACCGAGCCGTCCATCAGCCCGGCAAGACCGGGCTGCACATAGGTGAGGACGAATTGGCGATGAGACTGCGCCGCCTCCTCCTCCCGGCCTTCGGGGCCCAGAACCTCGGCATCGATCTGATCGGCGCGTCGTGCATGGCCCTTTTCGGCGGCGGCCAGATCGCCCAGGAGCTTGCGGATGCCGGCATCGCTCACCTGGTCGGCGGCGGCGAGGTAGAAGCGATAGGCCCCCTCCTCCATTTCCCAGACCTGCTGGCGCGCCTGATCCAGTGTCAGGCTCTTTTGCAGCCAGAGCGGCTTGTGCTCGAGAAAGCCGCGCACATGCTCACGGCGAATGGGCACCAGGCGCTGGCCGAAGCGGGCGACATACAGATCGAGCAGGCGGCGGCGATGCTCGTCCTCCTCGGCGGCCATGCCCTCGAACAGGGCGGCGCTGCCCGGATAAAGCTCGCCCAGACGCGTCGCATATTCGGAATAGATGCGCCCATCCTCCTCCTCGGCGGCAATGGCCAGGGAGAGGATTTCGCGCTCGGACAGGGTGGAGAAATCGCGGCGATTATCAGGCCAGAAACGGAACATGACGCCCTCATAGATTAGAACCATTCCAAATTATCGCTAAAACCATTTCTGGCTTGAAGCAATGGCTTTCTTGCGCTGCGACAATATGGGGACCGCGCGAGACGGGCATGATGGCTTGAGAACAGGCCAGTGGCAGGCTATGCCAGCAAGGCGAGGACGATGATGGCTCAGAACCAGCAGAGATTAATGCGCGAAACCGGCGCGGCTTTGGCCGTGCTCGCGCTTTACCTGCTGACGCTGCTCCTGCCGCTGCATCAGGCGTCCGGCCTGCAACGCGACCTCAATGCCATCGGCTATTCGACGCTCAGCGCCTGGTCCCTGTGCGGCGACATGAGTGAAAATGGCGAGGACGAGCCGCTTCCGGCAGCGCTGACATGCCCGGCCATGTCCATCGCCAAGCAATCGCTGATCCCGGCCTTGCCGCCGGCCCTGCGCATCGCGCCGCCGATCCGGTCCGGCGTGTTCCGTCCGGCGTTCGATTTCCACACAGCCGGTCCCGGCCTGCCGCCGCATATCGGACAATCGCGCGCACCACCCGTCACGGCCTGAACTCATCAATGGCGGCCTGCCGCCCGATCAGACCTTTTGACTGGAGATCATCACATGATCCGTTCTGTTACCGGTGCGGCGCTGACCGCGACCCTGCTTGCCGCCTTGTCGGCCCCCGCAATGGCCCATTCGAGCTTTTTGGTGCAGGAGGCCGAAATCGGCGCGTCCTTCCGGGCGGCACTGCGCGTGCCCCATGGCTGCGGCGCGGAGGCCACCCACACGATCCGCATCCAGATTCCCGAAGGGTTCTATGCGGTCAAGCCGATGCCCAAGGCCGGCTGGACGCTCGAGACCCTGACCGGCCCCTATCAGCATATTTATCGCAATCATGGCGAAGAGGTGAGCCAGGGCGTCACCGAAATCATCTGGTCGGGCGGCGATCTGGCCAGCGATTTCTACGATGAATTCGTCTTTGTCGGCACCTTTGCCGATCGGCTGGAGCCGGGCGACATGTATTTCCCGGCCATCCAGGAATGCGCCAATGGCCAGGAGGCCTGGACCGATATCGGCGGCAATGGCGAGATGCCGGCGCCGAAAGTGCGGCTGGTCGCGGGCGCACAACACGCTCATGATGACCATCACCAAGACGCGCCCACGAACGCCGTCACCGTCGGCGACATCGCCATTTCCGGGGCCTTCACCCGCGCCACCCTGCCCAATGCGCCGGTGGCCGGCGGCTTCCTGACACTGACCAATAATGGCAGCGCGGACGACGTGCTGGTCTCGGCCAGTTCGGACGTGGCCAAGGAGACCCAGATCCATGAAATGGCCATGGACGGCAATGTGATGAAGATGCGCCAGCTGACGGACGGGGTAGTATTGCCAGCGGGCGAAAGCGTCACGCTCAAGCCGGGCGGCTTCCACATCATGTTCATGGGCCTCAAGGCGCCGCTGGTGGAGGGCGAGAGCGTCGAGGTGACGCTCAACTTCGCCAAGGCCGGGCCCGTCGCGGTCAGCCTGGCCGTGGGCAGCGCAGCCGCCGCCGCGCCGGCCGAGGATCATTCCGGCCATATGATGAAGTGAGCCCAACGCTCCCTGTATGAACCGACCTTTCCCGGCCTGATCCGGGAAAGGCCCTTCTCCCGTGCCGGGGATCGGCATGGAGGATTGCCGGGACAAGCCCGGCAATGGCGCAGGCGGGAGCCGAGTTTGGGCCTCAGGCGCCCATGAACCGGCCCATGCGGAAGGGTTTCACATCGATGGCGGTGGCTTCGCCCGTCATCATCTGCGCCAGCAATTCGCCGGTTGCAGGGCCCAGGGTAAAGCCGTGATGGGCGTGGCCGATGCCGACATAAAGACCCTCATGCCGGGGTGCGGCAGAAATGATCGGCATCATGTCGGGCGTGCAGGGCCGCGCGCCCTTCCAGGGCTGCGGATCGAGCCGCTCGCCCAGCGGGAACAATTCGCGCGCCGCCTTTTCGGCCTTGCCGAGCTGGATCGGCGTCGGTTTGGCGTCGCGCATGGCAAATTCCGCGCCGGTGGTGATGCGGATGCCGGCCGCCATCGGCGCCATGGCGTAGCCCACTTCGGGATCGAGCAGGAGGTGATTGAGCACCACGCCCTCTGGCGCGCGATAATGCATGTGATAGCCGCGCTTGACGAAGAGCGGCAGGCGATAGCCCAGGGGCTCCAGCATGTCGGGGGCCCAGGGGCCGAGCGCGATCACCGCCTGATGGGCCCGCAGCATCTGGCCATCGACCGTGACGCTCCAGCCCTTGTCCTGCTGGCCGAGGGCGCTGGCGGCGCCGCGCACGAATGATCCGCCCAGTTTCTCGAACAGGTCGAAATAGGCGCTGACCAGCGCGCCGGGATCGCGCACCGTCCAGGGATCGGTCCAGTGAATGGCGCCGGCCAGGCCACCGATGAGATTCGGTTCGACCGCCTTGAGGCTATCCCAATCCAGCAGTTTGAAGCCGATGCCGAACTGGACATGGTCGGCCTCGGCCTTGACCACTTCCTGGTCCAGCTTGGCCGCGCTGCGGAAAGCGAGATGCCAGCCATAGCGGGAAATCAGCTTTTCAGCCTCGGGGCCGGAAGCCTTGATCAAATCGTCATGGGTAAGGATCGAACGCCCGATCAGGGGCGCGTAGGATTGGACCACTTTGCGGTAGTGGTCGGGGGAGGATTCCCACCAATAGCGCAAGAGCGGCGGCGCCAGCTTGGGCAGGGCCAGCGGCTCATAGCGCGCCGCGGTGGAGAGATGCAGCCCGACCTGCAGCAGTGTCTGCAGATCGCGCGGGAAGGCATGGGGCCGCACCCCTTCGCGCTGGATGATGCCGGCATTGCCAAAGGAGGTTTCGCGGCCCGGCGCATTCTTGTCCACCAGCGTCACGCTGCGGCCGCGCCGCAACAGGTGAATGCCGGTGGCAATGCCGACAATGCCCGCGCCCAGAATAATCACGTCGTCCATGAACACCCCCCGAAAACGCAATGATGCTAGCAGAGCATAGACAGAAAGTTGCGTCTATCGCGCAGAACATGCCCCGATAGGCGCAATGATTGAAGCGCCGTTTACGCAAATTGCGCAATTTCCTCCCGCTGTCACGTCACCCCCTATTCGCAGATCCGCGCTGTGCAGGCCTGGCCATGGCAAGCCAGATCGAGATGGAAATGATCGGAATGGTCCGCATTGGCGTCTGGGCCCAGCACGGTGGTAAAGCGCGCGCAGGCCGCACCATGGGCCTGGCGCAGCAAAAGAGCTTCCGGCGTCGCGGCGGGCAACCAATCGTTTTCGACGGCAATGGTCTGTCCATTGTCGAGCGTGAAGCCGCTGAGGTCCAGTGCATTGGCGAAACCGTGTTCGGACATGAAGCCGTTGCCCTCGCCAACGCGGTTGCGGCACATCGTCGAGGTGCCGGCTTCGAGCCGGAGAAGGGCATGGTCGAGCCGAGCCCCGGCATAGGCATCGACCTCACCCACCCAATCGGCGAGCGCCCCGGCCATGGCGCAATTGGTGGTGATGGGCGAAGAGAGGGCAATTTCCCGGCCATTCGCCCTGATGGCGGTGAGCAGCAAAGGCGAGCGTTCGCCGCAGCGCCCCTCGACCAGAGGCGGCAGCATCTCGCCGATCACCGCCCCGCTCAACAGCGCCGGACAGGCGGTTTGGTAGAGGCGGTCGGGCGGGGCGGCAGCGGCGGCCTGATCGGGGCCGGCTTTTTCCGGCAGCGGCGCGCTGACGGGCGCAGCGGGTTCCCGCTCGGTGCTCTCGTTACTTGCCTCGGGGCGGGGGCGGGGCAAAGGCGGCATTGCGACGCCCGTCCGGGGTGCGGCCTGCTCTCCGTCCCGCACCATCGGCCTTTGGTCGGGTGGCGTGGGATCGGAGGGGCGGATGGGTGGCGGCGCTGGCTGGGGCGCGCTGCGCCCCGGCGCCAGATCTTCGACCAATTGCTGTAGCGGGCCCAAAATATCCTGGGCGGCCAGCGGCGCGGCGGCAAGCAAGGGGACAGCAAAAGCGAGGCGGAGGAGGCGCATGAGGGAGGCAACGCGCGATCATGCGACCGCGTTGCAAAGGCAGTATCAGGCTCGGGCGCTCGCTGACCGGCTGCGATCAGGTCCGGCCGACAAGAGGCGCCAAGGGTTGACAAATGTCCGCTCCTGCTATGGGTCACATTCCATCCCGACCTGCCGCGATCTTTTCATGCATAATGTTTTCAGCGCCCTGCTCCTCCTTGCCCTGATCGCCGGCATCGTGCCGCCGGGCGCCGCCGCCTATTCAGGCGCCTATGTTTCCATGGGCATTGCGGCGATCGGTCTGGTCGCACTGGGCAGGCCGGACCGTGCGGTGCTGCACCATCCCATGGCCCTCGCCATTCTCGGCGCCATTGTCCTGCTCGGCGCGACCATTCCCTTCGTCTATCGGGGCGAAGCCGACCTCATGGCCCCGGTCTTCGTGCTGCCCATGCTGACGGCAATCGGGCTCGGCATGATCGGAAAACGCGCCGGGTATGTTCCGGGGCCGGTCCTATTCGCCCTTATCTGCCTCATCGCCGTGTCCATCGCATTGGCCGGCGGCGCCTATGAAGCCTTCGTGCTGCAAATGGGCCGGGTGGGGCTGGGCAATAATCCCATCCATTATGGGTCGCTGGCGGCGATGGTGGGAGGCCTGTCGGTAATCGGTGTCGTCGCCACGACCTCGCCCTGGCGCTATATTTTCGTCATCGGTCCGATCCTCGGCGTCGCTGCAACGGCGCTATCGGGATCGAGGGGGCCCCTGGCCGGCGCGCTCGCCATGGCCGGGATCGCAATGCTTTATCTCTTGATCGGAGGCTGGCGGGATCGGGTGCTGCGCTTTTCGATCCTCGGTGCCTTGCTCGCCGGCGCCGTTGTCTTGCTCGTCGTCATGTCGGAAGGCAGCGACCGGGTCAGCGGCTTGCTGAACGCCATGGATATTTTCCGCTTCACCGGCGGCTCGGACGACATTCGCGCCGCACTGTTCGCCTCCGCGCTCCATGCATTGAAAAGCTCCCCGGTTTTCGGGCTCGGCTTTGGGCAATTGATGGATACGGCCCGGGCCTTGTATCCGGATTTTGCCCAAGTGCATCAATTGGAAAACCTCCACGCCGACTGGGCCAATTTTGCCGCCATGGCCGGGGGCATCGGCCTCTTCGCCTGGCTGTTATTGCTGCTGGCGCCGCTCACCCTGCTGCTCGACGAAACAGCGCGCGCCGACCAGCCTATCGCCCTGGGGGCACTGATCCTCGTCACCGGGCAGGCGACGCTCGGGGTCAGCAATGCAATGTTCGGGGTCGTGCCGCAGACTATGCTCTATGCGGTGGCGCTGGGCTATCTGTTCGCGCGGGCGCGGCGGCTCAGCGACAGGGCGGCGACCCGCTAGACCATCCCCGCGCGGGCCCGCCAGACTATCTGACATTCTTTTGTTGCAAATGATTGTCAATAGCACTAACACTCCAATCTTCCCATTGGAGCTTTTCATGCGCCGCCGCTTCGTTTCCGCCCTGCTTCTCTCCGTCGCCTTGTGCGCCACCCTACCCGTCATGGCAGCGGAGCGGATCAAGGCGGTGACCTCCTTCACCATTCTGGCGGATATGGCGCGCAATGTGGCGGGCGACGCCGCCGAGGTGGTCTCCATCACCAAGCCCGATGCCGAAATTCACAATTACCAGCCGACGCCGGGCGATCTGCTGGCGGCGCAGGACGCTGATCTCATCTTGTGGAACGGACTCAATCTCGAACAATGGTTCGGCCAATTCCTCGACAGCCTGCCCGATGTGCCCGACGCTGTGCTCACAACGGGCATCACGCCCATCGGCATCGGTGAGGGGCCCTATGAGGGCAAACCCAATCCCCATGCCTGGATGTCGCCCAGCGACGCCCTCACCTATGTCGACAATATCCGCGCCGCCTTTGCCGCTATCGATCCAGCCAATGCCGAAATCTACGCCGCCAATGCCGCCGCCTATTCGGCCGAGATCGCCGCGACCGTCGCTCCGATCCACGCGGCGCTGGCCGCCATTCCCGAAGATCGGCGCTGGCTGGTGACCTCGGAGGGGGCCTTTTCCTACCTGGCCCGCGATTTCGGGCTCAAGGAACTTTATCTCTGGCCGATCAATGCCGACCAGCAGGGCACGCCGCGCCAGGTGCGACAGGTGATCGACGCGGTGCGCGAGCACAGGATCGGGGTGATCTTTTCCGAATCCACCATTTCCCCCAAGCCGGCCGAACAGGTGGCCCGCGAAACCGGCATCAATTATGGCGGCGTTCTCTATGTGGATTCGCTGTCCGGCCCCGAAGGGCCGGTGCCGAGCTATCTCGACCTGCTCCGGGTTACCACCAGCACCATTGTCGCAGGATTGACCGAGTGAACCAGCTCCGCCCCGGCATCGAGGTCAACGACATTACCGTGGCCTATCGCAATGGCACCACGGCGCTCAAAAAGGCCAGCTTTTCTTCCCCACGCGGCTCGATCACCGCGCTGGTCGGCGTCAATGGCGCCGGCAAATCCACCCTTTTCAAAGCCATTATGGGCTTCGTGCCGCTGGTCTCGGGCGCGATTTCCATTCTCGGGCAGGAGGGCAAAAAGGCGCAAAGGCGGAACCTCGTCGCCTATGTGCCGCAAGCGGAGGAAGTGGATTGGAATTTCCCCGTCCTCGTCGAGGACGTGGTGATGATGGGCCGGTTCGGGCATATGAACATGCTGCGCATGCCCCGCCCCATCGACCGGGAAAAGGTCGCGGCGGCGCTGGCGCGGGTCAGCATGAGCGAATTTGCCCGCCGCCAGATCGGGGAATTGTCCGGTGGCCAGCGCAAGCGCGTCTTCCTGGCCCGGGCGCTGGCGCAGGAGGGCGAAGTGATCCTCCTCGACGAGCCCTTTACCGGCGTCGACGTCAAGACCGAGGAGGCCATCATCGCCCTGCTGCGCGCGCTGCGCGACGAGGGCAAGGTCATTTTGGTCTCCACCCACAATCTGGGCTCGGTGCCCGAATTCTGCGACCGCACCGTTCTGGTCAAGGGCACGGTGCTGGCCCAGGGCCCGACCGATCAGGTGTTTACCCGCGACCGGCTGGAAGAGGCCTTTGGCGGGACATTGCGCCATTTCGTGCTCTCCGGCTCCGGCCTGCACGACGATGACGATCCTCGTCGCCTGTCGGTCTTGAGCGACGACGAGCGCCCGCTGGTGCTCTATGGCGAAAAAGGCCGACAGATTCACCAGCAATCGGGCGAAGACACATGATCGCGCTGCTGCTCGAGCCCTTTTCCTATACCTATATGATCAATGCCATCTGGGTGTCGGCGCTGGTGGGCGGGGTCTGCGCTTTTCTCTCGGCCTATCTCATGCTCAAGGGCTGGTCGCTGATCGGGGACGCGCTTTCCCATGCCATCGTGCCCGGCGTGGCCGGCGCCTATATGCTGGGCCTGCCCTTTTCGCTCGGCGCCTTTCTCTCGGGCGGACTGGCGGCCGGGGCCATGCTGTTCCTCTCCCAGCGCACCAGATTGCGCGAAGATGCGGTGATCGGGCTGATTTTCACCAGCTTTTTCGGGCTGGGCCTGTTCATGGTGTCGCTGTCGCCCGTGCCGATCAATGTCCAGACCATCGTTCTGGGCAATATCCTGGCCATCGCCCCCGAGGACATCGTGCAATTGGTGCTGATCTCGGTGGTGACGCTGGGCATCATGCTGGTGATCTGGAAAGATCTGATGGTCACCTTCTTCGATGAGAGCCATGCCCGCTCCATCGGCATTCGCACCACAGCCCTCAGGATCGTGTTTTTCACCCTGCTCGCCGCCGCCACCGTCGCCGCCATGCAGACCGTAGGCGCTTTTCTCGTCATCGCCATGGTGGTGACGCCGGGCGCTACGGCCTATCTTTTGACCGACCGCTTCCCGCGCCTCATCCTCATCGCCATCGCGCTGGGCGTTCTTTGCTCGGCCATTGGCGCCTATCTCAGCTTTTTCCTCGACGGGGCCACCGGCGGCGTCATCGTCGTGCTGCAAACGCTGGTATTTCTCGCCGCCTTCTGCTTTGCCCCGCGCCATGGCTGGCTCGCCGCCCGCCGCCGCATCGCCGAGGAGACGCGCTGATGGCCTGGTATGACATGGCGCTCTGGCCCTTCCAATTGCCCTTCATGGTGCAGGCGATGTGGATCGCGATATTGGTGGCGGTGCCGACGGCCCTATTGTCCTGCTTTCTCGTCCTCAAGGGCTGGTCGCTGATGGGTGACGCCATTTCCCATGCCATCCTGCCCGGCGTGGTACTGGCCTATATCGTCGGCCTGCCGCTCGGGATCGGGGCCTTCGGCGCCGGCATGGCCTGCGCGCTCTCGGTGGGCTTTCTCAAGGAAAACAGCCGGGTCAAGGAAGACACGATCATGGGCGTGGTCTTTTCCGGCCTCTTTGGCCTGGGCATCGTGCTCTATACCGCGATCCGCACGGACGTGCATCTCGACCATATCCTGTTTGGCAATATGCTGGGAACCGGGCGGGACGATCTTTTGACATCCTCCATCATTGCCCTGATCGTCGCCCTGATCATCGCCGCCAAATGGCGCGACTTCATGCTCTTCATCTTCGATCCGCAACAGGCGCGGGTCATGGGCCTGCCGGTGCGGCTCCTGCATTACGGGCTCCTGGCGCTGATTTCGCTCACCATTGTCGGGGCCTTGCAGGCGGTGGGGATCGTCCTGGTCATTGCCCTGCTGATCGCTCCGGGCGCCATCGCCTTCCTGCTCAGCCGCCGCTTCGGCGTCATGCTGGTTCTGGCCATGGCCATTTCGGTGAGTTGTGGCCTGCTCGGCGTCTATCTGAGCTTCTTCCTCGACAGCGCCCCCGCGCCCACCATCGTGCTGTTGCTGAGCGCCGCGTTCATTGCCGCCTTCCTCCGGGCGCAGCGCCGGAACGTGGCGGCCGCCTAGCCAGCGAGAATCGCCGCGCCGAGGCGGCGGAACAAAAACGCCCTTTCTGCCGTTGCCTTGCCACCAGCGTCACAAACAAGAGGGCTTTTCATGAACAGCATCATCTACCTCGTCGGTCTGGTCGTCATCGTCATGGCCATTCTGTCCTTTATCGGCCTCGCCTGAGCGCCCGGACAGAAAGGACAAAGCCATGACCATAGAGACAAGTTCGGGCATTGCCGTGGTGGAAAAAGTCGCCACGGGTCGCGACGAAACCAGCTATGTCGACTGGCCGGCCATTTTCGCCGGCATCGTCTTTGCATCGGCCGTTTCGCTGGTGCTGATCAGCTTCGGCTCGGCCATCGGGCTCAATTTCGTCGGCTTCGAGGCCCGCGAAGGCGCACCGGCCTTTCTGGTCGCCATCGGCGCGGCAAGCTGGTTCCTCTGGGTGCAGATTTCCAGCTTCATGGCCGGCGGCTACCTCACCGGACGCCTGCGCCGGCGCCATTTCGACGCCAGTGAAGATGAAAGCGACATGCGCGACGGCGCCCATGGCCTGCTGGTCTGGGGCGGCGCGCTGGTCATCGGCGCAATCTTGGCGCTCAGCGGCGTCGGCGCGCTCGCCAATGCCACGGGCCAGGCCATATCCACCGCCACGATTGCCGCATCCAACATGGCTGAGGACAGCGTGTCGGCAACCGATCCAAACGCCTATTTCATCGACACCCTGTTCCGCGCCAATACACCCGTCGATCCGGGTATTGCCCGCGACGAAGCGGGCCGGATTTTCGCACAGGCCGCCTTTACCGACGGCACGATTTCGAGCGAAGACCGGACCTATCTCGCCAATGTCGTCGCCGCCAATACCGGCCTCACGCCAGAGGAGGCGCAGGCCCGGGTCAATATGGTGGAAGCCAATGTCGAGGCGGCCCGTCAGGACGCCATCGAGGCGGCGCGCATTGCCCGCAACACGGCCATCATCGCGGCCTTCCTGATCGCCGCGTCCTCGCTGGTTTCGGCCATCGGCGCCTATTGGGCCGCGCAGAAGGGCGGCAATCA
Organism: Devosia faecipullorum; assembly: GCF_015158295.1. Taxonomy (GTDB): domain Bacteria; phylum Pseudomonadota; class Alphaproteobacteria; order Rhizobiales; family Devosiaceae; genus Devosia; species Devosia faecipullorum. Next base: position 134,641 of record NZ_JACDXV010000003.1, read on the forward strand.
CCGCGATCGCAACACGGCGTTTGCCGACGTGTTCCGCCGTTTCTAAACCAGCAGAAAGAGGAGAAAACCCATGTTCAAAGGTCTGGCACTCTGGCTGCTCGGCGTTCCGATCTGGCTGATCATCATCTTCTTCCTGGTCACCTGAGCGGAACAAGGGCGGGGCGCAAGTCCCGCCTTTTTCGTTGCGCTGCCGGCCGAGACCGGCCATTTTCCTCCATCGCCCCTTCCCATAAATGCCCTTCCGCCCCGGCTGGCCTCGCGCTAGGCTGACGCACGTACATCCGGAGGGGAGCACATGACTGGCAAGCGGCTCAATATCGGCGTCATCGGCACCGGCAATATTTCGTCGGCCTATCTCAAGGCCATACTGGGCAAGGACGGCCTGCCGGGCTTCCCCATGCTCGACATCAAGGCACTCTCGGATATGCGCCCCGACGCGGCGGCGGCACGGGCCGAAGAATTCGGACTCAAGGCGCAGAGCATCGAGGCGATGCTGGCCGATCCCGGGATCGATCTCGTGATCAATCTCACCATTCCGCGCGCCCATGTCGAGGTCGGGCTCAAATGCCTGGCGGCGGGCAAGCATGTCTATTCGGAAAAACCACTGGGCATCACTGTCGCCGAGGGCCGGCAATTGCTCGGTGCCGCCAAGGCGGCCGGACGGCGCGTGGGCTCGGCCCCCGATACTTTCCTGGGCGGCGCGCACCAGCAGGCGCGGGCCATAATCGATAGCGGCGTGCTCGGCCCCATCGTCGGCGGCACCGCCTTCTTCCAGTGCCCCGGCCATGAAAGCTGGCACCCCGACCCCGCCTTCTATTACGATCGCGGTGGCGGGCCGATGCTCGATATGGGGCCCTATTACATCACCGACCTCGTCAACCTGCTGGGGCCGGTGACCCGGGTGTCGGCCATGTCGTCGCGGCTCCGCCAGGAGCGGGTGATCACCTCCGAGCCGAAAAAAGGCGAGACCATGAAAGTGAGCATCGACACCCACGTCACCGGCTCGATCGGTTTTGCCAATGGCGCCATCGTCCAGATCGGCATGAGTTTCGACGTGGCTGCCCACAAGCATGTGCCGCTCGAAATCTATGGCACCGAGCAGAGCCTGATCGTTCCCGATCCCAATTTCTTTGGTGGCGAGATCGAGATGCGGCGGCGCGGCCGCGACGAGCAATGGGTCGGCGTCGAGGTCGAAGCGCCCTATGCTTCGGGCAATTACCGCTCGCTGGGCGTCGCCGACATGGCGCTGGCCATTCTCGAAAACCGGCCGCATCGGGCCAGCGGCGCGCTGGCCCTGCATGTGCTCGAAGTCATGGAAGCGTTTGAACAGGCCGCCCGCGAGGGCCGGACCATCGCCATCACATCCATGGTGGAGCGCCCGGCGCCGCTGGCCGAGAGCCTCAGGAACGGTGTTCTGGCGTAGGCCGCGTGCCCGGCGCGTCCCTCGGAACCGCGAGGGACGCCTGGCCGCTTCCTACCAATACCAGCCGAGATTTTCGGCCGTCTCCGCGTCGAAATGCAGCGTCACTTCCGCATCCTGTTCCGGGGCATGGACGCCGTCGCGGAACTGGCGCTGCAACAGCGTGATCGTCTGGGCGGCCTCGTCGTGGCCGCGATAAAGATAATCGAAGCAAGCGCCGCCTTTTTCCGCCGGGAGCAGTTCGGCGATGGCCTTGCGCATGCTGGCCAGTTCGCGCCCCTCGAGCGCCACGCCATCGTCGCGGGAATAGGCGCGGATCGAGCGAACCCAATCATTATCGGTTTCGCAGAAATAGCGGTCCTCGCGGAATTCGCCGCGATCGACCAGGGCAATGTCCACCTTTTCGTTCCAGGCATGGGACATCTCATATTCGGCGCCTTCGGCATCGGCGGAGAGATAGATGTCCGACCAGCCGCATTCATCGTCCCGCTGATTGTAGCACCAGCGCTCCGCTCCCATCATCAGCCCGGCAAGCTCGGTGGCCGTCACCAGCTTGCCGGCCTTGAGGCGATCGATGACGGCCTGACCGGCGGCGTCATAGCCGAGTGCCGGCGCAAGGCTCAGCATAAGCACGAGGATTGCGGAGACGAAGTGGCGCATGCGGAAATCCTCCCATTGTCCGGCCTCGTCCTGGCCGAGCCGAACCCTATTCGAAACAGGCCGGGCCATGGCCGGCTGTTCTCGGCTTTCTTCTAGCGCAGCCAGCCCTGGGGGCGGGGATGCAATTCCATCTGCCCATCCCGGGTCGCTGCGTCGATGGCGGCGATTTCCGCCTCGGAGAGCGCGAGATTGTTGAGCACGCCGAGATTGTCCCTGAGCTGTTCGAGATTGCGCACCCCGATCAGCGCCGAGGTCATTTCCTCGCGCCGCAACACCCAGGCCAGCGCCAGTTGCACCATGGTCTGGCCGCGGCTGCGGGCGATTTCGCCCACCTTGGCCACCGCATCGAGCACACGCGGCTCGATATGGCTGGCGCGCAGCGAACCATTGGGGTTTTCCCCGCGCGTGCCGATGGTCGGGCCGGCATTGTACTTGCCTGACAGCACGCCCTGCGCCAATGGCGAAAAGGCGATGACGCCGATCCCCAATTCGCCACAGGCATCGATGGTGCGGTCATTCTCGATCCAGCGATTGATCATCGAATAGGAGGGCTGGTGAATGGTCGTCGCGACGCCCATCTCCTGCAAGATCCGATGCGCCTCGCGGGTCTGCTGTTCGGGATAGGAGGAAATCCCCACATAGAGCGCCTTGCCCGATTTTACCGCATGGGCCAGCGCGCCCATGGTTTCCTCGAGCGGGGTATCGGGGTCGTAGCGATGCGAATAGAAAATATCCACATAATCGAGGCCGAGACGGCGGAGCGATTGATCAAGGCTGGCGAGGAGATATTTCCGGCTGCCCCATTCGCCATAGGGGCCCGGCCACATATTGTAGCCCGCCTTGGTGGAAATGATCATCTCGTCGCGATAGGGGCGAAAATCGCGGGCCATCACCGTGCCGAACAATTCTTCCGAGGAGCCCGCAGGCGGCCCGTAATTATTGGCGAGGTCGAAATGGGTAATGCCCTGGTCAAAGGCATAGCCGAGGATTTCCATGGCCGAGGGATAATCGCGGGTGCCGCCGAAATTCTGCCACAGGCCAAGGCTGATCGCCGGCAGTTTCAGCCCGGAGGCGCCCGAGCGGCGATATTGCATGCTGTCATAGCGCGCCGTGTCGGCCCGATAGGTCATGGACATCCTCCCGATATTCTGCTTGCGACCGCCCGTGACGCGGGAACCGGTCTTTGCTATGAGCGAGCCACATGAACGCGCAAAGCTCATTATCCATGTCCAATTTGCCCCAGGACCAGCACCCATACAAGGTGATGGCGCTGTATAAATTCGCCAGCCTGCCCGATGTTGAGGCGCTCAAGGGCCCGCTGGCCGAATTCTGCTGCGCCAGGGGGATCAAGGGCACGCTGATCCTGGCGCCCGAGGGCATCAATGGCACGGTGGCCGGCGCGCCCGACGCCATCGCCGCGCTGACTGAATATCTGTTTGCCAGCGGCCCGTTCGGCACCCGGCTCGCCGGCGCCGAGGTCAAATATTCCTTTGCCGAAAGCGCGCCCTTCCTGCGCATGAAGGTGCGGCTCAAGCCTGAAATCGTCACCCTGCGCGCGCCGCAGGCCGATCCGAACCGGCAGGTGGGCACCTATGTCGAGCCGGAGGACTGGAACGGGCTGATCGAGCGCAATGACGTGGTGCTGCTCGATACCCGCAATGATTACGAAGTGGGGCTCGGCACGTTCCAGCGGGCGCTCGACCCCAACACCCAGAGCTTCGTCGCCTTCAAGGATTATGTGGCGAAAAATCTCGATCCCAGCCGCGACAAGAAAATCGCCATGTTCTGCACCGGCGGCATTCGCTGCGAGAAGGCGTCGAGCTACATGCTGAGCCAGGGTTTTGAGGAAGTGTTCCACCTCAAGGGCGGCATTCTCAAATATCTCGAAGTGATGCCGGAAGCGGAAAGCCGCTTTCAGGGCGAATGCTTCGTCTTTGACGAGCGTGTCTCGGTGGGCCATGGGCTGGTGCAGGGCAAGGCCAGCCTGTGCCGCGCCTGCCGCCATCCGCTGACCGAAGCGGACAGGCTCCACCCCGATTATGCCGAAAATGTCTCCTGCCCCCATTGCGTCGGCGAGGCCGAAAAGCATCGCGCCGCCGCCGAGCGGCAAAGGCAGATGGAGCTGGCGAAAGGGCGGGGCGCGGCGCATCTGGGCGATGGCGCGGCGGCGGCCGCAGCGCGGCGCAAGGCGGCCAAGCAGGCCCGGGCCGAGCAATCGAGACTGGCCAATAAAGGTTGACCTGAGCCGGTCCGCATATAGATCATGGCTATGATCGACGCTAGGAATTGGCGTCCACTGCCCGTTCAGATAAGATTTCCCTATGGATCTCGACCAGCTCCGCACGTTTGACCGCATCGTTCGCGACCAGTCCTTCACCAAGGCCGCCGCCTATCTCCATATCACCCAGGCCACCGCCTCCATGCGCATCCGGGCGCTTGAGCAATTGCTGGGCGTCAGCCTCTTCGCGCGGGGCCGCACGGTGACGCTGACCGATCAGGGCATGACCTTCCTGCCCTATGCGCGCCGCATGATCGGCGCAGCGCAGGAGGGGCGCGAGGCGCTGCGGCGGGTGGAAAGGGGGCGGGTCTCCATCGCCTCGCTGCGCACGCTGGTTTCTCCCCTGATCACCGAGAGCCTGTTGCGGTTTCAGGCAAAATACCCGTCCGTCGATGTGGTGGTACGCGAGGGACGGCAGGCGCAGATCGCCGCCATGCTGCATGAGCGCGAAGTGGAAATGGGCATATTGTGCTGGCCCAATATTGACCCGCTGGTGGTCGATCTCGAGCCGCTCGTGGTGATGCGCGAACGGGTGCCGCTGGTGGTGTCGCCGGAAATTGCGGCGCAATTGTCCAATACGCCGAGCATCGAGGAGGTGCTGGCGCTGGTGCCGCGGGTCATTTCCCTGCGCTGGTGGCAGGCCGATCCGGAAATTGCCGCCGCCCTGGTGCGGCTGGCGCGCACCAGTGTCGAATTGCCCACCGGCCCGGCGCGGCGGCTCGCGATCAAGGGCGAGGGGCTGGGCTTTTTCGTCAATTCCGCCATTGCCGAGGATGTGAGGGCCGGGCGGCTGGTGGAAATTTCTCCGCTCGATTTCGCGCCGCTCTATCGAGACACCGCCCTCGTGGTGCGTAATCTGGCGGCGCTGGAGCGGCCGATGCTGGCCGATTTCGTGCGCGAGATCGCCCGCGAATGTACTTTATTGGGCGACATCATCGACAATCGGCTGGAGCCGGCGCCGGGCGCCGTCTAGCGATCGGGTCCTGTGCCGTCCCTGGCGTTGTTCAGCCACACAAACCAGTGCGTTGCGCAGAACCGGCTTTGTGGACCGCATCGGAGACCATAATTAGGTTCTATCCGCATTCTGCGGCCGGAACCTGCGAGGCATAGAACATGAAAAAGATCGGCTTTCTCTCCTTCGGGCACTGGAACCCCTCGCCGCAATCGGGAACCCGGTCGGCGGGCGATGCGCTGTTGCAATCGATCGATCTGGCGGTGGCCGCCGAGGAATTGGGCGCCGATGGCGCCTATTTCCGCGTGCATCATTTTGCCCGCCAGCTGGCTTCGCCCTTCCCGCTTCTGGCCGCCGTGGGCGCGAGGACCAAAAATATCGAGATCGGCACCGCCGTCATCGATATGCGCTACGAGAACCCGCTCTATATGGCCGAGGATGCCGGCGCCGCCGATCTCATCGCCGGCGGACGGCTGCAATTGGGCATCAGCCGGGGCTCGCCCGAACAGGTGATCGATGGCTGGCGCTATTTCGGCTTCGCCCCCGAAGAGGGCCAGAATGATGCCGACATGGCCCGCAAGCATGCCGAAGTCTTCCTCGAAATCCTCAAGGGCAAGGGTTTTGCCCAGCCCAATCCGCGCCCCATGTTCCCAAATCCGCCGGGCCTGTTGCGGCTCGAGCCGCATTCTGAAGGGTTGCGCGAGCGCATCTGGTGGGGCGCGGCGACGATTGCGACGGCGGAATGGGCGGCGCGGCTGGGCATGAACCTGCAATCGTCCACGCTGGTGTTCGATGAAAGCGGCAAGCCGTTCCATGTGCAGCAGGCCGAGCAGATCCGCGCTTACAAGGCCGCCTGGAAGGCGGCGGGACATGAAGGCGCGCCGCGTGTTTCGGTCAGCCGCTCGATCTTCGCCCTGGTCAATGACCAGGACCGGATGTTCTTCGGGCAGGGCCGGCCGGAACAGGACCAGTTCGGCTATATCGAGCCGGAAGTGCGCGCCGTGTTTGGCCGCGGCTATACCGGAGCGCCGGAGCAATTGATCAAGGATCTGGCCGCCGACGAAGCCATTGCCGAAGCCGATACGCTGCTCCTGACCGTGCCCAATCAATTGGGCGTCGACTACAATGCCCATGTGATCGAAACCATCCTCACCCAGGTGGCGCCGGGCCTGGGCTGGCGCTGATCAGGGCAGGGAAAAGCCCGAACCGGCGCAATCATTGGCCCGCCAATAGCGCTCAACCGGGGTGAAGGCGCCGAAAGCAAGCTGCTCGACGCGCGCCGCGAAGGCCATGGCCCGGCATTCGTCCGGGCCGGCCACGACATGGACCATTTCATGCAGCACGGTCAGACGCCGCAAGGCCTCGGTGCCGGGCGTGGAAAAGACCGGGCAGATGGCGAGAGCGATCCTGCCGTCGCGCGGCGGCAGGCCGACAAAGGCCGCGTAGCTCTTGCAGCCCTGGTCCGCACTTTGTCCCGTCACCCAGTCCAGAACGATGCCGCCGCCCCAATAGGGGGAATGGAACCGGCCCAGAACCAAGCCGTCCCGATAGGCCCCGAGGTCGACTCCGAACGGGGAATTTCCAAGACGCGGTGCGGCCTTTTCGAAGGCGGCGATGGCGTCGCCCAGCGCCTGATCGACCACATTGCTGGCGCGGGCCTCGGCCAGCGGCAACAGCGTGAACAAGATGACGAGCAGGCGGATCATGCCCGATTCTATCGGATATCGCGGCAGGCCCCGTCAATGCACCAGCCTGTGTCGGCCCCGCAACAGCGGCGGAAAAAGCCGCAAAAGCCCACATAAACCGGCCACAATTGCCCAGCACAAGCACGGGGACGCCGCTGCTGGACGCTGTGGCCCGGGTGTGAGCACCCGCTTGACGCCGCATGTTCCGTTAACTGCTCGCTTACCATTGGTTTCCCTCAGGCGACGAACAGGATAGAAGCGGCAGGAAACACATCTTTTTCAGGTTTGCCCGATGGATTTTCGCATTTCGGCCGATGACCGCGTTGGCGCCCCCGCTGGGCGGCAGAACAAGCCGCAGGCGCGGCCCGCCGCCAAGGGCCAGCGCGTCGAGCCGACCCTGGGCAAAGCCGGCGCGGCTCCCGCATTGGGGCAATCGATGGGCTTTTCGGTCGATGGCGAGCGGCCCGGCGGCGCTGGCGGCGGCGGCGGCAAGCCGCCAAAATCCAAAGCCAAGCCACCGCGCAAAGGCAGGGCGGAACCGGCAAAACCGAAAAAGAAGCGCCGCTCCGGCGGCTTTCTCATGGGCCTGTTGTGGTGGAGCTTCGTCGCGTGCCTCTGGGGCGGTCTCGCGGTGATCGGCGTCATCGTCTATTACGGCGCGCAATTGCCCGCTTCCAATACCTGGGCCATTCCCGAGCGTCCGCCCAATATCCGTATTCTCGCCGCCGACGGCACGCTGATCTCCAATCGCGGCCAGACGGGGGGCGAAGCCGTCACCTTCCGCGAATTGCCCCAATATGTTCCCGCCGCCTTCATCGCTTCGGAAGACCGGCGCTTCATGACCCATTTCGGCGTCGATCCGGTCGGCCTTCTGGCCGTGGCGGTGGAATCGGTGCAGGCGCGCGGCATTACCCGTGGCGCGTCCACCCTCACCCAGCAGGTGGCCAAGAACCTTTTCCTCACCCCCGACCAGACGCTGGGCCGCAAGGTGCAGGAAGCCATCCTCGCCGTCTGGCTGGAGCAGAATTACACCAAGGAAGAAATCCTCGAACTCTATATGAACCGGGTGTTCTTCGGTCAGGGCGCCACGGGGATCGAAGCGGCGGCACAGACCTATTTCGGCGTTTCGGCGCGCAATCTGTCGCTGGGACAGGCCGCCATGCTGGTGGGCATCCTGCCCGCGCCTTCGGTCTATAATCCCAAGACCAATCCCGACCGCGCCCGCGAGCGGCAGCGACTCGTGCTCAATCTGATGGCGCAGGAAGGCTATATCACCCGCGAGGAGGCCGATGCGGCGCGCATCGACCCCGACCAGCAGGTGCGTACCGTGGTGGCGGGCTCCGAATCCTATGTCGCCGACTGGGTGGAAAGCCTGATGACCGCCTATATCGGGGAAATTTCCAGTGACGTGATCGTGCAGACCACCATCGACTACAAGATGCAGCGCGACGCCGAATTCATCGTCAAGGAGGCCGTTGCCAATGAGGGGCCGAAGCGCGGCTTCACCCAGGGCGCGCTGGTCTCGATGGATGTCGATGGCAAGGTGCGCGCCATGGTCGGCGGGGTGGACTACCAGGCCAGCCAGTATAATCGCGCGGTCACCGCCAAGCGCCAGCCGGGCTCGGCCTTCAAGCCCTTCGTCTATCTCGCCGCCATGGAGAAGGGCTATACGCCCGACACTTTGGCCGAGGACGCCCAATTCGACTATAATGGCTGGAGCCCGCGCAATGCGACCGGCAATTATGCCGGCACGGTGACGCTGCGGCAGGGCCTGGCCTATTCGCTCAACACCATTGCCGGGCGGCTGGCCATCGACGTCACCCCCGAAAAGGTGATCGAAGTGGCGATGCGCATGGGTATCTCCTCCAATCTCACCGCCGTGCCCTCCATTGCGCTGGGCACGCAGGAAGTGAACCTGCTCGAACTCACCAGCGCCTATGCGCCCTTCGCCAATGGCGGCTATGGCGTCATTCCCAATGTCATCACCAAGATCGCCGATGTCGAAGGCAATGTGCTCTACGAAGCCTCCGATGCCGGGCCGGGCCGGGTCATCGACCCCAATGTGCTGGCGGAGATGAACGACATGCTGGAAACGGCGGTGGAAGTGGGCACCGGCCGCGGCGCCAATCTGGGGGGCTGGCAATATGGCGGCAAGACCGGCACGTCCCAGGAATCGCGCGACGCGCTGTTTGTCGGCTATACTTCGGCCATGGTCACCGGCGTCTGGCTGGGCAATGACGACAACAAGGGCACCAAGCTGTCCGGCGGCAATGTGCCAGCCTCGATCTGGTCGCAATTCATGACCAAGTCGCATGCCGGCCGCTCGCCCCAGCCCATTCCCGGCGGCTCCTATGCCGGCCAGCTCATCGCCCAGCAGGTGATCGATCCCAATACCGGCATGCCGATGATCGATCCGGCGACCGGCCAGCCGCAGGTGCAATATGTCGATGGCGGCTCCGGCCAGCCGATGCAGACCATGACCGATCCGGCTACGGGACAGGTCTATGCCATCGACCCGGCGACGGGCCAGCCCATGCAGGGCCTTGAGCCGATCCTGGGCCAGTCGGCCAATCCGCCGATCCAGACCGGCATCGTCACCGACCCGGCGACCGGCGTGCAATATGACGCCAATACCGGCCAGATGGTCAGCAACGGCGACGCGAACTGGGGTCAGTTCGACCAGAACCAGAGCGTCACCTATGACGGTTTCGGCCAGGCCATCGACCCGGTCACCGGCTATCCCCTGCAGGGCCAGGGCAATGGTTTCGACAACAGCGCCCCCATCGATCCCGATACGGGCCTGCCGATGATGCTGATCGTCGATCCGGCCACCGGCCAGCAGGTCTGGGTGCCCAGCGCTCCGGCAACGCAGAACCAGCAGGTGATCCAGCCCGGCCAGTTCGCGCCCCCCGCCGATATGGGCCAGCAGCCGAGCTATCAGCAGCAGGGCTCGCAGCGCACCCTGATGGACCTGATCTTCGGCAACTAGCCCGGCAGAGGCCGGCCGGCCCGCGCGGCTTTACCGCAAAAAAGAGCCCCGGACTGGCCGGGGCTCCTGGGATGGTCAGATCACCACGATAGGGGCGCCGTTCGGCACCCTGTCATGCAGGTCGATAATGTCCTGGAACAAGAGCCGCACGCAGCCGCTGGACACCGCCTTGCCGATGGTGACGACATCCATAGTGCCGTGCACCCGGTATAGCGTGTCGCGATTGCCCTGGTGGATATAGAGCGCGCGCGCACCCAGGGCATTGAGCAGGCCGGGCGGCTGGCCATGGCGATAGATTTCCAGTTCCGGCTGGCGCACGATCATCTCGGCGGGCGGCGTCCAGACTGGCCATTTGCGCTTATAGGCGATGTGACCCTTGCCGCTCCATTCAAAGCCGGCGCGACCAAGCCCGACGCCGTAGCGCATGGCGCGGCCATTGGGCATGGTGAAATAGAGGAAGTAATTGGCCGTATCCACCACGACCGAGCCTTCGCGCTCGCCGGTAATATTGTCCACTTCCTGGCGCCAATAAACCGGATTGAGCATGGAAATATCGGCAGCGGGAACCGGATAGTCCTCCTCGGGCCGGGCCGCATACATGGCCAGCACATCGGGGGGTATCGTGGGGCGGAGGGGCTCTGCGGGCGCTGCGAGGCGGGTGGCGCCGGTGGTGGAGCAACCGGCAAGAGCAAGAGCACCGAAACCGGCAAGGCCGGCCAGAACGGCGCGGCGCGACGCGGTCGCGTCGAGAACAGAAGACATCAAACAATCCTTGGCCCAGAGGGCCGCAAGTCAACGAAAACGGGGGGCGAAATTTCGTTTCAGGCGGTCTTGGGCGGCCGTTGCGGCACCGGCGCGGGCCAGTCGGTCGCGGCGGCATTGCATGATGGCTTGGGCAGGATGCGTCGGGGGGCCGGCGGGATTGTGGGCAGGGTCACCGCAATGGCCTGATAGGATCCGCAGGGCATGATGATGCCCGCGCCCAGATCAATGTCGCCCCGCTGCACCTGCACGATCACCGGGATGGAGACATTGTTGCCATCCACATGGTTGAGCACCACGATGGGCATGCTGACATAGCGATGCGCATGCGCCGTCGTCGTCCCGGCAAGGGCGGCAAAGGCGAAGATCAAAGCTATGATGGCCACAAAGCGCTGCATGGCCTTCTGATAGAGGAGCGATTGCGGCAGGAACAGGGCACAGCCCGCCCCTAGCCCCCGCTGCCGGGGGCCTGCCAGGCCATTAGTGCCCGACCGTGTGCTTTTAGCCACGATCTGCCCCGCTCCATATCCGGCAGGGTACGGGTAACGGTCGCCCAGAAGGCGGGCGAATGGTTCATTTCAACCAGATGGGCCACCTCATGGGCGGCGACATAATCGAGCACGAAGGGCGGCGCCAGCACCAGCCGCCAATTATAGCTGATATTGCCGGCCGACGAGCATGAACCCCATCGGCTCGCCTGGCTGCGCAGCCGCACCTGACGGACCTCGACCGCGAGCCGCTCAGCGTGGATGGCGGTGCGAGTTTCGAGGTCGGACAGCGCTTCGGCCCGCAGCCAGTCATAGAGCCGACGCGGCTGGTGTTCGGCAGCGCCCGGGACGCGCAGGATGGCCGCGTCGGCCTCCTTCCCGATCTCGACCCGCCCCCGCACTGTCCCCGCCGCCACGATCAGGTGCGGGGCGCCCCGCAGCGGCATGGTGGCGCCGACGCGCAGCATCTGGGCCTGGGCGTTGCGCGGCAGGCGCGCCGCCAGCCAATGGCGATGCCGCTCGAGAAAGGCCTGGGCGTCGGCCCAGCGCGCCCCCTCGGGCACGGTCAGCAAGGGTCCGTTCACCGGCAGCGACAGCCGGAACGAGCGGGCTCTCTTGCTGGTCTTGACCGCCACTGAAGTCCGCACCCCGTCGAGATCGATATGGGTGACGGATGGTGGCTGGGGGCTCTGGCGCAGAAAGGAGAACATGGCGGCAGGACAATAGGAATCACTGGGGCCAGTCTATCGCCACGCCATCCTTCATGCCCATAATAATGGCGCCCCTTGCGGGGCGCCAAAATGGTCGTCGGGAATAACGACGTCAGGAAGCCGGCTCGTCCGGGCCGATGAGGCTCAGGCCTGGCCCGGATTGCCCCAATTGTCGGACGTGTTGCGGTCAGTGTCGCCATAGCCCTGGCGCGAGCCGCGACGCTCATTCATGAAGCGGTCGAATTCCTCGCGATCCTTGGCCTTGTTCAGATTGGCCATATATTCGTGGAAGGCTTCAATCTCGGCATCGAGCCGGGCGCGTTCTTCCTCGAGGCGACGAAGCTGTTCGGTGCGATATTCGTCAAAGGCGGCATTGCCCGAGGAGCCCTGGGCAGTGCGGCCGAAGCCGGCATTCCTGGTATTGTTGCGCATATAGCTGCATCCCTTGTTCCAATAGGCCTGTGCCTTCTCGGCGGAGCCGCCGAATTTCTCGCCCCACAGGATATAGCCGAGCATGGCCAGGCCCAGCGGCCAGAACAGGATAAAGCCGATAACCATGAGGGCGATGGTCAGCGGGGACCATTGTGGTTTGATGATTGCGGTGTTCATGTCATTCGATCTCCCAGTCACGATTTTTCTTAAGTGGTCCCGGCACGGACAGGATCAAGAATGTGCCTGTCGTTTTTTTGCCCTTGAAATGGACCTCGCCCTTACTATGCGGGGAAAAATCAGCTTTCCCGGCGCTGCCGATGCGCTAAAACTGCACCATGAGCGATCCAAATCCCATGCCCGCCTTGCCAGAGGCCAGCTGGCGGCCGCTGCGCCTGCAAACCCTGCTGTTGCTGCGCTGGCTGGCCGTGGCCGGCCAGATCGTGGGGGTGCTCTTTGTCTATCTCGGCCTCGGCTTTCCGTTGCCACTTTGGGAATGCCTGGGCCTGATCGCGCTCTCCGCCGCGCTCAATATCGGGCTGGTCTGGCGCTTCGGCACCAATCAGCGGCTCTCGCCCCGGATCGCGGCGCTGCAATTGACCTTCGATCTGTGCCAATTGGCCGGGCTTCTGGCGCTGACGGGCGGGTTGCAGAACCCCTTCGCGCTGCTGCTGCTGGCCCCGGTCGCGGTTTCGGCCACGACCCTGCCGCAGCGCCAGACCCTGGTCGTGGCGCTGATCGCGTGCCTGCTGGCCTCGCTGATCTCGCTGGTGCACCTGCCCCTGCCCTGGGACCCGGCGGCGCCCATCGCCTTTCATCGCGTCTATATCATCGGCACCTGGGTCTCGATCATCTGCGGCGTGGTGTTCACCGCCGCCTATACCAATCGGGTCGCCCACGATGCCCGCCAGATCGCCGATGCGCTGTCGGCCACCGAACTGGCCCTGTCGCGCCGCGAGCAATTGTCGGCGCTCGATGGCCTCGCTGCGGCGGCGGCGCATGAATTGGGCACCCCCTTGTCCACCATTGCCCTGGCCGCCAAGGAAATGCGCGCCGAAGTCGAGGCCGGCAGCCCATTGGCCGAAGATGTCGAACTTATCATCGAGCAATCCGCGCGCTGCCGGGCCATTCTCGCCAAGCTGCGCAATCTGGGCAGCGAGCCGGCCGATCTGTTCGCCGCCGCGCCGCTCACCGATATTCTCGACGAAGTGGCCGGACCCCATGAGGGGCGGGGCAAGGTCATCCTGTTCGACGCCGAGAACGCCATCGGGCCCGCGCCCATTTTTCCGCGCTCGGTGGGCCTGCTCTACGGGCTCGGCAACCTGATCGAAAACGCCACCGATTTCGCCCGGCAGAGCGTGCGGATCGAAAGCGCCTGGGACCGGAATGCCATCATCGTCTCGATCACCGATGACGGGGCGGGTTTTGCGCCCGAACTGATCGCGCGGCTGGGCGAGCCCTATCTCACCAGCCGGCCCCGCGATCCCGCCGGCGGCGATGCACACCAGCCGGGCGGGCTGGGGCTGGGCATCTTCATCGCCAAGACCCTTCTGGAGCGAACCGGGGCGAAACTGCGTTTCGACAATGCCGATCCCGCCGGGCATGCGCGGGTGACAATCAGCTGGGAACGCCGCGATCTCGACCGGCGCGGCGCCGGATGAGCTTTTGACGGATGGACCTCAAGAGATTATGGAAAAGGCCATGAACACGATCGAAGATCTCCTCGCCGCCGATCCGAGCCTGCTCCTGGTGGATGACGACGCTGCCTTTCTCGGACGCCTCGAGCGCGCCATGGCGCGGCGCGGTTTTGAGGTGCGCATTGCCGGCAGCGTCGCCGAAGGCCTCGCCGCCGTCGCCGAACGCCCTCCCGCCTATGCCGTGGTCGATCTGCGCCTCGAGGACGGCAACGGGCTCGACGTGGTCTCGGCCCTGCACCAGAAGCGCGCCGAGGCCCGTGCCATCGTGCTGACCGGCTATGGCAATATCGCCACCGCCGTGACCGCAGTCAAACTGGGGGCCATGGATTATCTCTCCAAGCCCGCCGATGCCGACGACGTGATCAATGCCCTGCTCGCCACCGGCGAGGACCGGCCCGAACCGCCGGAAAATCCGATGTCGGCCGATCGAGTGCGCTGGGAGCATATTCAGCGCGTCTATGAATTGTGCGATCGCAACGTCTCGGAAACCGCCCGGCGGCTCAATATGCACAGGCGCACCCTGCAGCGCATCCTGGCCAAGCGCGCCCCAAAATAGGCCGTTCTGCAATGCGGTTGCCCCGATGACGGCAGCCGGTTTGTCCTTATGGGAGCCAGGCGCGGCGCTTCGGGGCCCAAACGACCCCCTGGCGGATCAAAAAAGGCCGGAACCACACGCTTAAGCTTACGGAAACCATCTTTCTTGGTTCGGCCGCTTCTGCTATCAGCGCGCCATGACAACGCCGCTCAAGAATATCCGCAACTTTTCCATTGTCGCCCATATCGACCATGGCAAATCCACGCTCGCCGACCGCCTGATCCAGCTGACCGGCGGGCTCGACCTGCGCGAGATGAAGGAACAGGTTCTCGACTCGATGGATATCGAGCGCGAGCGGGGCATTACCATCAAGGCCCAGACCGTGCGCCTCACCTATCGCGCGGCGGATGGCGAGGATTATGTCCTCAATCTCATCGACACGCCCGGCCACGTCGACTTCGCCTATGAAGTCAGCCGCTCGATGGCCGCCGTGGAAGGCTCGCTGCTGGTGGTCGATGCCAGCCAGGGCGTCGAGGCGCAGACCCTGGCCAATGTCTATCACGCGCTCGACGCCAATCACGAAATCGTGCCGGTGCTCAACAAGGTCGATCTGCCCGCCGCCGATGTCGAGCGGGTCAAGACCCAGATCGAGGACGTGATCGGCATCGACGCTTCCGAAGCGGTGGAGATCTCGGCCAAGACCGGCATGGGCATCGACAAGGTGCTCGAAGCCATCGTCACCCGCCTACCGGCGCCCAAGGGCGATGTCAGCGCCCCGCTCAAGGCGCTGCTGGTCGATTCCTGGTACGATACCTATCTGGGCGTCGTGGTTCTGGTGCGCATCATTGACGGAGTGATGAAGAAGAACCAGCGCATCCGCATGATGGCCTCAGGCGCCGTTTACGAGCTGGACCGGGTCGGCGTGTTCACGCCCAAGCTCATCGAAGTGCCCGAACTGGGTCCAGGCGAATTGGGCATGTTCACCGCCTCGATCAAGGAAGTGGCCGATACCAATGTCGGCGACACCATTACCGACGACAAGAAGCCCACCGCCGAGCCCCTGCCCGACTTCCGCCCGGCCCAGCCGGTGGTGTTCTGCGGCCTGTTCCCGGTCGATGCGTCCGATTTCGACGAATTGCGCGCCGCCATGGGCAAGCTCCGGCTCAACGATGCCAGCTTTTCGTTCGAGATGGAGACCTCGGCGGCGCTCGGCTTCGGCTTCCGCTGCGGCTTTCTGGGTCTGCTGCACCTCGAAATCATTCAGGAACGGCTGAGCCGGGAATTCAATCTCGATCTCATCGCTACCGCGCCCAGCGTGGTCTATGAGGTCGAGATGACCAATGGCGAGACCATGAATCTGCACAATCCGGCCGATTTGCCGGATGTGATGAAGATCGAGGAAATCCGCGAGCCCTGGATCAAGGCCACCATCCTGACGCCCGACGAATATCTCGGCGCCATCCTCAAGCTGTGCCAGGACCGGCGCGGCATCCAGAACAACCTCTCCTATGTCGGCTCGCGCGCCATGGTCGAATATGACCTGCCGCTCAACGAAGTGGTGTTCGATTTCTACGACCGGCTGAAGTCGATTTCCAAGGGCTATGCCAGCTTCGACTACAAGCTCGACACTCACCGCACCGGCGATCTGGTCAAGCTCACCGTGCTGGTCAATGCCGAGCCCGTCGATGCCCTGGCCATGCTGGTGCATAGAAGCGTCGCAGAATCGCGCGGCCGCCAGATGTGCGAAAAGCTCAAGGAGCTGATCCCGCCGCACCTGTTCGTGATCCCGATCCAGGCCGCCATTGGCGGCAAGGTCATTGCCCGCGAAACCGTGCGCGCCATGCGCAAGGACGTGACCGCCAAATGCTATGGCGGCGACGCGACGCGCAAGCGCAAGCTGCTCGACAAGCAGAAGAAGGGCAAGGCCAAGATGCGCCAATACGGCAATGTCAACATCCCGCAGGAAGCCTTCATCAAGGCGCTGAAGATGGGCGACGACTGACCGGCATCATAGGTCGGCCTCACGCATGCGAACCGTCGCAATATCGAACCGCAAAAGTGTCACCCACTTTTGCGGTTCTTGCTTTTAGATCATTTCAGCGTTTTGTAGAAACGTTGAAATGATCTAAGTGTTTGTTTTATCGCGTTTCCGAACCGGAAAACCGGTATCCACTTTTCCTGGAAACGCTCTAGTTGATCACCGTGACCCGGGCACCGACGGGGACGCGGGCATAAAGATCGATGATGTCCTGGTTCATCAGGCGGATACAGCCCGACGACACATTGGTGCCGATCGTATAGGGCTCGGTGGTGCCATGAATACGGAACAGGGTGTCGGCGCCGTTCTTGTAGAGATAGAGCGCGCGGGGCCCCAGCGGGTTTTCTGGGCCGGGCTGCATGCCGCCGGCATAGGGGCCGTAGCGGTCCGGTTCGCGCTGGATCATCGAGCGGGTCGGGGTCCAGCGCGGCCATTGCGCCTTGCGGCCGATCGTGGCTTCGCCACGGAAGACCAACGCCTCGTCCTTGCCGACACCGATGCCGTAGCGCAGCGCGCGGTTATTCTCGAGCACCAGATAGAGATAATGGGCCGGGGTATCGACCACGATGGTGCCGGGGCGCTCGGAGGTGAAATAGGGCACTTCCTGGCGCCACCATTTGGGATCGACGCGGCGCAGATCCATGGCAGCGACCATATGGGGTTCGCCGGCCACGGGGCCATACATGCGCAGGTAATAGGGATCGATGACCGGCTCCTGCACCACGGGTTGCCGCGTGGTGGAACAGGCCGATAGGGCGGTGGCGGAAATGCCGAGCAGGAACAGGCGGCGGGAAATCAACGGAGGAACCTCGGGGGCAGGCAGGACGGAATTGCGGAGCCGAAACGGCGTGCATATGCGCAGAGCAATACGCTTGTTATCCTTAACGTGGCGCGAATGGGGCAGTTCCCTCGCCACAATGTGATGACCCGCTCCCCTGTTGCCGGAACGCCACAAATACCGCTCCGCCCAGCAAAAAAGGGCCGGTCGAGGACCGGCCCTTTTTCATGAATGTGTCGGAAATCGCGCCTTATTCGGCCGATTCTTCCTTGACGATTTCCTTGCCGCTCTCCTGGTCGACGACCTTCATGGAGAGGCGGACCTTGCCGCGCTCGTCGAAGCCGAGAAGCTTGACCCAGACCTTGTCGCCTTCCTTGACCACGTCGGTGGTCTTGGCAACGCGCTGGTCGGCCAGCTGGGAGATGTGCACGAGGCCATCCTTGGCGCCGAAGAAGTTCACGAAGGCGCCGAAATCGGCGGTCTTGACGACGGTGCCCTGATAGACGGCGCCCACTTCGGCTTCGTCGGTGATCGACTTGATCCACTTGATGGCGGCATCGATCTGGCTGCCGTCCGAAGAGGAAACCTTCACCGTGCCGTCGTCTTCGATATTGATCTTGGCGCCGGTCTTTTCGACGATCTCGCGGATCACCTTGCCGCCGGTGCCGATCACTTCGCGGATCTTGTCGGTCGGGATCTTGAGCGTTTCGATGCGGGGAGCGAATTCGCCCACTTCGCCACGCGAGGCCGAAAGGGCCTTGGCCATTTCGCCCAGAATGTGGACGCGGCCGTCCTTGGCCTGGGCCAGGGCGATCTTCATGATCTCTTCGGTGATACCAGCGATCTTGATGTCCATCTGCAGCGAGGTGACGCCGTCTTCGGTGCCCGCGACCTTGAAGTCCATGTCGCCCAGGTGATCTTCGTCGCCGAGAATGTCGGAGAGAACGGCGAATTTCTGGCCTTCCAGGATCAGGCCCATGGCAATGCCGGCCACCGGCTTCTTCATCGGCACGCCGGCATCCATCAATGCCAGCGAGGTGCCGCAGACGGTCGCCATCGAGGACGAACCGTTGGATTCGGTGATCTCGGAGACGATGCGGATCGTATAGGGGAATTCCTCGATCGAGGGGCGGATCGGGTTGATGGCGCGCCAGGCGAGCTTGCCATGACCGATTTCGCGGCGGCCGGGCGAACCCATGCGGCCAGCTTCACCCACCGAATAGGGGGGGAAGTTATAATGCAGGAGGAAGTTCTCCTTGCGGGTGCCTTCGAGCGAGTCGATATATTGCTCGTCTTCGCCGGTGCCCAGGGTGGCCACGACCAAAGCCTGGGTTTCGCCACGGGTGAAGACGGCCGAACCATGGGTGCGCGGCAGGACGCCGACTTCGGCCAGGATCGGCCGCACGGTCTTCAGATCACGACCATCGATACGGCTGCCGGTGTCCAGAATGTTCCAGCGCACGATCTTGGCCTGGAGATTGTGGACGACTTCGCCCAGTGCTTCCTTGGTGATCTCGCCGGCTTCGATCTTGGCGGCGAATGCCTCCTTGACCTTGGCATTGGCGGCGTCAACGGCGGCGTAGCGCGAGGCCTTTTCGGTGATCTGGTAGGCGGCGCGCAGATCGGCTTCGGCAATCGCCAGAACTTCGGCTTCGAGGGCCGAGAAATCGGGCGGGGTGAAGTCGCGCGGTTCCTTGGCGGCCAGTTCGGCCAGCTGGATGATCGCCTCAATCACCTGGGCAGAAGCCTTGTGGCCGAACATGACGGCGCCGAGCATGACGTCCTCGGAAAGCTCCTGGGCTTCCGATTCCACCATCAGCACGGCGTCCTGAGTGCCGGCCATGACCAGGTCGAGCTTGCTGTCGGAACGGCGGTCAACCGGCAGGTTGAGCACATATTCGCCGTCCACATAGCCGACGCGGGCGGCGCCGATCGGGCCCATGAAGGGCACGCCGGAAATGGTCAGCGCGGCAGAGGCGGCGACCATGGCCAAAACGTCGGGATTGTTTTCCATATCGTGCTGGAGAACGGTGATGACCACCTGGGTCTCGTTCTTGTAGCCATCGGGGAAAAGCGGGCGGATCGGGCGGTCGATGAGGCGCGAAACCAGGGTTTCGTTCTCGCTGGGACGGCCTTCGCGCTTGAAATAGCCGCCCGGAATCTTGCCGGCAGCGAAGTATTTTTCCTGGTAATTGACGGTCAGCGGGAAGAAGTCCTGGCCCGGCTTGGCCGACTTGGCGCTGACGACGGTGGCCAGCAGCACGGTCTCGCCCAGGGTGGCGAGCACGGCGCCATCGGCCTGGCGGGCGATCTTGCCGGTTTCGAGCGTCAGCGGCTGGCCGCCCCAATTGAGCTCGACCTTATGGTGATCAAACTTGATCGACATGAATTTCGTCTTTCCATTCTGCCGGATGCGCGGGAACGCGAGGCTTAGGCGAATGCCCCACGAACGTCTCCGGTGTGCCCGCACTGGCCCGCGCACCCCATGTGCGCACCAGCTCAAAATCAGGCACGTGTTGCTGTCTGGCAGGGACAGAACATGGGCAAGACAATGAGACTCTCCAGCACGAGGAGAGCCCGATAATCCTGCCATGCTCCGGCACTGCCGGCCTAAAGCGTTCCTGCCATGAGGAACGGCCGGCGCGGAAGCCAGGCTCCCGCGCCGGAAACGTCTTCGCCTAGCGGCGCAGGCCGAGCTTTTCGATCAGCGTCTTGTAGCGGGCATCGTCCACCTTCTTGAGGTAGTCGAGCAGGCTGCGACGGGTCGAAACCAGCTTGAGCAGACCACGACGGGAATGGTTATCCTTGCCGTGACCCTTGAAGTGCTCGGTGAGATTGGCAATACGCTCGGAGAGGATGGCAACCTGGACTTCCGGCGAGCCGGTATCGTTGGCCGAAGTTGCATATTCCTTGATGAGGGCAGTCTTGCGCTCTGCAGTAATCGACATCGGGCATATCCTTTCGAAAATGAGGATGTTGGCCGCCCCAGCCGGGATGTCGTCCAGGTGGGGCCGTTCTCGCCGGCGGCATAAGGAAAGTCCCGCTGCGCCGGCTGGCGCTCTATAGGGCAAAGTGGACGGAAAAGCCAGACCTATCGGTTTTCGGCCTCCTCGTCGGGCCGGGGGGCGGCAAAGGCCGGATCGAGCGCCGAAAGCGGCACCTCGAAGATCCATTCCACACCGTCTTCATGGGCGATGCGCTCGACCTGCGCGCCCAGCGCGCCGCCCACCATGGTGCGCAGCACGATGGTGCCGAAGCCGGAATGGTCGCTGTCCACCAGCTTGCCGCTCAGGATTTCGCGCCAGCAGATGCGCAGATTGTCCTGGTCGAGCGTCCAGGTCAGCGCCAGCCGCCCTTCGGGATCGGCAAAGGCGCCGAAGCGGGTGGCATTGGTGGCCAGCTCATGCAGGGCCATGCCGAGGATCTGCGCGCCCTGCGGATTGATGCGCAGGGGTGGACCCGCAATGGTGTCCCGCGCGTCGCAGGGGCGGAAGGGCACCAATTGCTCGGCAATCAGATCGCTGAGCATGACGCCGGCGCGGCCATGGGCCAAGAGCAGGTCGGTCGAGCGCGCCAATCCCATGATGCGGCGCTCCAGCGCCTGCACATAGGTGGGCAGGTCATTGGCGCCGCGCGCCGTCTGCTTGGCCATGGCGGCGATCACCGCCATCTGGTTCTTGGAGCGATGCGCCAGCTCGCGCATAAGGAAGCGGATATCGCGTTCGGCGATCTGCCTTTGCTCGGAGGCGTCGGCCAGGGCCTTGGAGACCTCGGCGATCTCGGTGACGGGGTAGGAGCGGGGATAGACCGCCTCGCCGCGTCCCATGCGCGCAGCGTCGAGGCGCAGCCCCTTGACCGACTGGCCGATGCGCCGGGCGATGAGAAAGGCGACCGCCGCGGCCGCAACGGCGATGGTCAGGCCCCAGGCCGCCAATTGCAGCAGCGTTTCCTCCAGCGGGCGCCGCACCTGGTCTGTCGGCGCCCAGGCGACGATGCGCCAGCCGGTCAGGCTCGACCGCCATTCGGCGGTGACCACGTCCTCCCCGTCCAGACGCTCTTCCACCCATTCGCCGCCCGCATCGACAGCCCCGCGACGCAGCGGCAGCAGGGAGGCGATTTCAAGCCCGGCATCGGCAGTGGCAGCAATGATGGTATTGTCGGCGTCGATCAGGGCGGCATTCCAGCCAGCGGGCAATTGGCGCGATTGCAGGGCGGGCACCAGATTGCGGGCATTTTGGGTCAAGGCTATGGCCACGACCGGTTCGGCGCCTGATATTGGCAGCCATACATTGAAGGCGGGACTCTGCGCCGTCTGCCCGAAAAACAGGCCGGAAATGGTGACGAGGCCACGCTCCTTGGCTAGCCTGGCCGTTTCGGGGTCGGACGTGAGGCCCAGGCTCGTGCCGTAATCGACCCTGGTATTGAGCAATTGGTCCATCTCACCATCCACGGCCAACAGATAGGCGCCACTTCCGGCCAGTGCCTGGACGGCGCGACCGTGAAATTCAGCCAGGTTGCCGCTGCGCAGGAAACCCGAAGTGGACAGGACGCGCAATGTCGTCGCCATGCCGGCGATCTCGCGGTCGATCGAATGGCCCATGGCCTGCACCGTGGCATTGGTGAGGGCGTGCAACACCTCCTGCTGGGCGTCGTCAGTCCGGTTGAGGAGCACCAGCGTCACCGCGAAGGCGGGCACCAGGATCGCCAGCACCAGCGCAATGAGATAAAATGCCACCGGTCGCGAGCGCGGGCTCGCGTGGCTCACGCCCAGCTGCCGCATCGTGTCCTCCGCCATGCCCTGAATCCCTTCACATTCCGGCCTTGCGACCAATCAGAACCTGGCACTGGCGCTGGTCGCGGGAAACTTTCGTTCACCGGCTCGTCAATGTCACCCCATTTTTTGTCGAAATCGGCCATTCTGGCCCGCCATGGCCGGCCTCGGTGCTCCTGCGCGGCGGCCCGGCGCTGAATCAGCCTGGCCTGTCTCGTCCGTCAATCAAATTCGTCAGTCGTGTTCAGCAGTCGGGCAAATCCGGCCCATATTCTTAAACCCCCAAGAAGGAGTGTGGTTGCAGCCCATGGCATCACGGCTTTTCGTCTGGTAGAGAACGCGCCATGACCGAGATGGACAAAGCCCCCCAGACCGCGCCAAGGCGCGTCTTCATCAAGACCTATGGCTGTCAGATGAACGTCTATGACAGCGATCGCATGGTCGATGCCCTGGCCCCGCACGGCTATGTGCCGACCCAGGAGCCGGGTGACGCCGATCTGGTGCTGCTCAATACCTGCCATATCCGCGAAAAGGCCTCCGAGAAGGTGTTTTCCGAACTCGGGCGGCTCAAGGAATTGCAGGGCGAGAGACGGGCCGCGGGCGGGGACATGATGATCGGGGTCGCCGGTTGCGTGGCGCAGGCCGAGGGCGAGGAAATTGCCCGCCGCGCGCCCATGGTCGATCTGGTCTTCGGCCCGCAGGCCTATCACCGCCTGCCCGACATGCTGGCGCAGGCCGAGGGGCAACGCCACCTGCATCCGAGCCTCAAGAAGGCGGTGATCGATACCGATTTTCCCGAAGAGGACAAGTTCGCCCACCTGCCGGCCGCCAAGAAGGAAGTCACCATCAAGCGCGGCCTCACCGCCTTTCTGACCGTGCAGGAAGGGTGCGATAAATTCTGCTCCTTCTGCGTGGTGCCCTATACGCGCGGCGCCGAAGTCAGCCGCCCGGTGGCGCAGGTTCTGGCCGAGGCGAGGGGCCTGATCGAGGCCGGGGTCAAGGAGATCACCCTGCTCGGCCAGAACGTCAATGCCTATCACGGCCTCGATGCCGGGGGGCGCGATGTCGGTCTGGGCGAACTGGCCTATCTTCTCGCCGAAATTCCCGGCCTCGAGCGGTTGCGCTATACGACCAGCCATCCGCGCGACATGGATGAGGCGCTGATTGCGGCGCATCGCGACCTGCCGCTGCTGATGCCCTATCTGCACCTGCCGGTGCAGTCGGGTTCCGACCGCATCCTCAAGGCCATGAACCGCAGGCATACCAGCGCCGAATATCTGGCGCTGATCGAGCGCATCAAGCAGGCGCGCCCCGACATGGCGCTTTCCGGCGATTTCATCGTCGGCTTTCCCGGCGAGACCGACCAGGATTTCGAGGATACGCTCACCATCATCCGCCAGACCGGCTATGCCTCGGCCTATTCGTTCAAATATTCGACCCGCCCCGGCACGCCCGGCGCTACGCTCACCGAGCAGGTGGATGAAGCAGTCAAGACCGAGCGCCTCCATCGCCTGCAGGAGCTGGTCAATCAGCAGACCACCGACTTCCACGCTTCCTGCGTCGGCAAGACCATGCCGGTGCTGATCGAGCGGGTCGGGCGCATGCCCGGCCAGGTCGGCGGCCGTTCGCCCTATCTGCAAGCCGTGCATCTTGAAGGCAGCACCGATCTCATCGGCGCCATCCATGAGGTGGAGATCATCGGGACGAGCACGAACTCGCTGGTCGGACGGCTCAAGCAGGCAGCGGCGGCTTAGGTCCGCCCGCCATTCGGGCATCGCCCTCTCGACCTCCGAACCAAAAAACGCCCCGACGGGGCGTTTTTGCCCTTCGGGCCGGTGCGGAGTGTCACAAAATATCTACAGACATTGAACGCAAATCGTCCTAGCCTCGTTCTGCATTGGGCGACGCAGTCCCGCGGCGCCCCCCTTGGAGCCGAGAAAGCTTGAGCAGGCACTTGCCACCGACCGCCGATAACGCCCTCGCATCGCAACTCGAACTCGCCTTTGAAGACAATCGCCTGGCCGCCCAGCTCTATGGCGATTTCGACCAGAATCTCGCCCTTATCGAACAGCGCCTGGCCGTCACCGCCACGCCGCGCGGGAATCACGTCCTGCTCAAGGGCGCGTCCAGCCGCGTGGATCAGGCGCGAAGGGTGCTGGAATCGCTCTATGGTGGGCTTGAGGAAGGCCGCGCCGCCGACATCGCCGATGTCGATGCGATGATCCGCATGATCGAGACCGAGGACAGCCAGCTGACCCTGCCGACGCTGGAGCGCAAGGGCAAGGTGCGCATGGCTCAGATCGCCACCCGCAAGTCCACCATTCTCGCCCGCACCCCGGCGCAGGACGCCTATATGCGCGCCATGGAGCGGAGCGAACTGGTCTTCGGCATCGGCCCGGCGGGCACCGGCAAGACCTATCTGGCCGTCGCCCATGCCGCCTCGCTGCTCGAGCGTGGCGACATCAATCGCATCATCCTGTCGCGTCCGGCGGTGGAAGCGGGCGAGCGCCTGGGCTTTCTGCCCGGCGACATGAAGGAAAAGGTCGATCCCTATCTGCGCCCGCTCTATGACGCGCTCTATGACATGATGAAGCCGGAAAATGTCGAGCGTTGCATCACGTCGGGCATTATCGAGGTCGCCCCGCTCGCCTTCATGCGCGGCCGGACCCTTTCCAATGCCGTGGTGATCTTGGACGAAGCGCAGAACACCACCTCCATGCAGATGAAGATGTTCCTGACGCGGCTGGGAGAAAATTCCAAGATGATCGTCACCGGCGACCCCACCCAGGTCGATCTGCCGCGCGGCGAACGTTCGGGCCTCGTGGAAGCGGTCAATCTGCTCGATGGCGTCGAGGGCGTGCATATTTCGCGCTTCAATGACAAGGACGTGGTGCGCCACGCGCTTGTCGGGCGCATCGTTCGGGCCTATGAGCAGGACACCGCGCGCCGCCTCGCCGAAAAAGAAGGCGACAGGGAAGGCCTGGCGCGCACATTGGGCACTTTGCCCCGGAGCTGATCGCAATAACAGCAGCGATGGCATTCCGGCGCAGGCCGGAATCCATGCGCTGGACCAGTCCCGCTCTGGATAAAGCGGCAAGTCACGGATATGGGTCCCGGCCTGCGCCGGGATGACACCGTGGAAATTGAAGAGCCGATGCAAAAATCTGCACCACCCATCGAAATCGCCGTCATCCGCAACGCGGATGGCTGGCCCGACCATTTCGACGCGCTGGCCGAAAAGGCGGTGCGGGCTGCCCTGGCGAGCGCCAAGGTCAGGGTCAAGGGCGCAGCCGAGATTTCCATCCTGCTCACCGACGACGCCGAACAGCGCGAACTCAATGCCCAATGGCGGGGCAAGGATGCCCCCACCAATGTGCTGAGCTTTCCCCAGATCGAGCCTTTTGGGCCGGTTCGGGGCATTCTCGGCGACATTACCCTCGCCCGCGAAACGCTCGAACGCGAGGCGACCGAGCTGGGCAAGAGCCTCGAAGAGCATTTCACCCATCTGATTGTGCATGGATTTCTGCATATTCTGGGTTATGATCACCTCGAGGAAGACGAGGCCCTTCAAATGGAGGGACTCGAAACCCAGATATTGGCGGGGCTGGGGATCGCCGATCCCTATGCCGATTGATACCACAGCCACGGCCCCCTGACGATCGGGGGGCAATCCGTCCCCAGGACACCAAGAGCCGCCTTTGGCGGCACCAGATGATGACCGACAGCGACAGTAACATGGCCTCGCGGGTGGCCGAAAACCCAGAACCTCCTTCTAGTCCCGCCCCCGCGCAATTGCGGGGGCCGAACCTGTGGAACCGGATCAAGGGCTTGATGCCCCTGAAGACGGTGTCGCTGCGCGACGACCTTCAGGTTGCGCTGGAGGAAAAGGGCAGCGCCGACACTGCGGATTTCTCCGAGAGCGAGCGCGTCATCCTGCAAAATGTGCTGAAACTCTCCAAGGTGTCGGTGGACGACGTCATGGTGGAGCGTTCCGACATTCATGCCGTGGCCGCCGACATCAATCTGGGCACGCTTCTCGCCAAGTTCCGCCAGGTGGGCCATTCGCGCCTGCCTGTCTATGAGGAAGGGCTCGACGACATCAAGGGCTTCATCCATATCAAGGATGCGCTGGCCCGGATCACCGAGCCGGTCAACGACCCGGAAAAAGACGTTCCGGTCAAGCTGCTCTCGGCCACACTGCGCCAGAAGATCGGCAGGCTGGGCATTGCCCGGCCGGCTATGTTCGTTCCTACCTTCATGCCGGCAGCGGACCTGCTGCAATCCATGCGCGCCAGCCGCACCCATATGGCCATCGTGGTCGACGAATATGGCGGCACTGACGGCCTCGTCACCATCGAAGACCTGCTCGAAGCGGTGGTTGGCGAGATCGAGGACGAGCACGACGTCGCCGAGGCCGCGCTGATCCGCAAGGTCGGCGACGACCTGTTCATCGCCAATGCCCGCGCCGAACTCGACGATGTCCGCGCCCTGATCGGGCCGGATTTCGATCCCGGCGAATATGGCGAGGATGTCGATACAATCGGCGGACTGGTCTTCGACCTTGCTGGGCACGTGCCCAAGCGCGGCGAAAGGGTCAATGGTCTGGATGGCTTCGAATTCGAAGTCCTTGCCGCCGACAGCCGCCGCATCAAGCGGCTGCGCATCCGCCGCAAACGCGGCGACGACGCGCCCGCCCCGCTGGCCATCACCGACCAGCGCAGCGAACAGGAAAAACACGCAGCCGAATAGCGGATTGGCCCCTCTCCCGCGCGGGCGAGGGGCTCGCCTAGTCCTCGCGCATTTCCATTTCGGCAATGGCGCTGGCGCGCTGCCGGGCGAGCCGGACGTCTTTCTTCTGGCGTGGGCAGCAATCGCAATAGGTGCCGGGCATGGCGAGGTAATCGAGGCAACAGCCCTTGCATGCCATGATCGCAAAAGCCCTTCCATCGGGCAGGTCGATCACTTCAAGCCCGCCAGCATTCTCCAGGCCCATCGCCGCCTGCCAGAGCACGCAGCAGCGCTGCTGTTCCTCGACGCAGATATCGGGCTGATAATGGCGCAGGCGCTTCATCAGGCCGAGCAGATGATCGCCCAGCATGCGCAGGGCCGGCACGCGCTTGAGCTTGGTGACGGCATTGATGTCCTTGAGCACCGCGTCGGCGTAATGGCGCAGATCGGCCCCGGCCCTTGCGATCATCGCGTCCAGAGCGCCGCGAAATTGCGGCGCCGCGGGCAGGCGATAGCCATCGACATGGATATTGCGCATGGCCTGGGACAGGGTGCCAAGCTCCGGTACCCCGCCATGCAGATGTGCGCCGATCACCGCCAGATAACAGGGTTGCCAGATGAGATTGGTCCAGAGCCGCATGGCGTAAAAAGGCTGACCGGCCTCGGGATAGGTGGCTTCGATCTTTTGGTAGAGGCTGGTGAGGAAGGCGCCATTATTCTCGCCCGGGCGATACCAGCCCGGCAGCGCCGCGCCCGGCGCACCCTTCATGAAGCCGGTCGCCGTCGCGGCCGTGGCGATCAGCCGGGTAAGGGCGGCGTCATTGTCGGTCTGGGCAAAGAGATAATTGTGGCTGGTCACACGAAACCCCGGGAATTGCCCTTCCCTAACAAGACGCGCGCCGCTGGGGAAGCGGGCCGGATAACCCCAACGGGAAAAACCCGCTTCGCGCCCCGCATTATTACCGAGCCGGGCCTTCACCCCGCCGGCAGGAGGGCGGGGGCAGGATCGGCTGGAGCAAACCGGCTAGGAGGCTGGCATGGTTCCGCGCCCCAGGGATTGGGCCGGCGATACACGCGGCGCCGCCCTTATCGAATTTGCCATTCTCACCCCGGTCTTTCTGCTCATGGTGATGGGCATGCTGGCCTATGGCATCTATTTCGGCGCCGCCCATGCGCTGCAGCAATTGGCGGCCGATGCTGCGCGCACCGCCATTGCCGGCATCAGTGCCAGCGAGGGCCGCGGGCTGGTCGAAAGCTATCTGGCCCGCAATGCCGGCGCCTATATGCTGATCGATCCGCAAAGGCTGAGCTTTCGGGTCGAAGTGGCGGCAAGCAATCCCGACCAATATCTGGTCGAATTGCGCTATGACGCCAGCGACCTGCCGATCTGGAACCTCTATCCGCCGCTGCCGCTGCCGGAAAAGCAGATCGCGCGCGGGGCGACGATCCGCCGGGGCGGGATATGAAAAGGCCCAGCTTCTGGGGCGATGAGCGGGGCAATATGGCCATGCTCTTCGCCTTCAGCCTCACCCTCTCGGCCATCGTCTCCGCCCTGGCGGTGGATGCCGCCGCGCTTTACCACGAGCGGCGGCAGATGCAGGCCGGGGTCGACCTGGCAGCGATTACGGCGGCGTCGGACCCCGCCCGTGCTGCCGAGATCGCCCAGTCCGTGCTGGCCGAGGCCCGGCTCCTCGCCCCGGCCAGCACGGAGGGGCTGATCGTGCGGACCGGCCACTACGATCCCACCATCGCCGATATCGATCAGCGCTTCCGCCCCGGCGCCACGCCGCATAATGCCGTCGAGGTGCAGCTGGAACGGCGGGGCGATCTGCATTTCGCCACAATCTTTTCCGCCCCGCCCCTGATCGCCGCCAGAGGCGTGGCGGCGGTGACCCCGCAGGTTTCCTTTTCCATCGGCTCGCGCCTCGCCAGCCTCAATGGCGGGCTGGTCAATACGCTGCTCTCCTCGCTTCTGGGCACGACGGTCACGCTCAACGCCCTCGACTATCGGGCGCTGGCCGAGGCGCAGGTCGATGCCTTTTCCTTCCTCGATGCGCTGGCGACGCGCTTCGGAATAACAGCGGGGCATTATGACGACCTGCTGGCCATGCGCGCAGGAACCGGCGCCATTGCCGGCGCTCTGGCCGGTCTCACCAATGGCACCGCCCGAGCGGTGCTGAGCCGGCTGGCCGGGTCCGGCCAGGGCCATATGGTCGCAATTGGGGAATTGCTGTCCCTGGGCGCGGCGGGCCGCCACCAGATCGGCGCGGCCGGCTCGGGCGGGCTGGGCATCGGGTTTTCGGCTCTGGACCTGCTGACCGGAGCCGCCGCCCTCGCCGATGGCCCCAGCCAGATCTCCCTGACGCTCACGGCCAATGTACCGAGCCTGGCCAAGCTCGATCTGTCGCTGGGGGTCGGCGAGCCGCCCCAGGGCGGGGGCTGGTTCGCCATCGGACCCAAGGGCACGATCCTGCGCACCGCCCAAACGCGTCTGCGCCTGCGGGCCGAATTGCTGGGCGGCGCGCTGCTGGGCGGCGTCAAGCTGCCGCTCTGGCTCGACCTCGCCCATGCCGAAGCAATGGTGGCGGCGGCGACCTGTCCCAGTCCCGCCGCGCCGCGCGGAACCGCCAGCATCGCCGTGCGGCCCGGCGCACTACGGCTGGCCGTGGGAGAGATGAGCGATCCGGCCCTGTCCGATTTCGGCATTGCACCGTCGCTCGCTCCGGTGCGCGCCGTCGATGTGATCGGGGTCTTGCGCGTCCATCTGTCGGGGCTGGTAGAGGTCGCGCAGTCCAAGCCGATACGGCTCGATTTCAGCTCCGCCGACATTGCCGGCAAGGTGATGCGCACCGCCAGAACCCAGACCATCCCGTCCTCGCTGGTCGGCTCGCTGTTCAAATCGCTGACGGCGACACCGGAAATTTTGGGCAATCTGCTCGGCCTCAACCTGATTTCGCCCGCCGGGGTGACCGCCGAATTGCTCAGCCTGCTTTCGCCGCTGGCCGCGACGCTCGATCTCACCATTGATGGGGCTCTTGCCAGTCTGGGCCTGGGTCTGGGCGAGGTCGATATCAAGGTCCATGCGGTGCGTTGCACCAATGCGGTCCTTGTCGGCTGATCCGCGCGCTGCAGGCGCTTGACAGACCGTAATGGTGTGATAGAGATATAGCACACTATATAGGCATCACACATGGATGATTTTCACGCCAGCCAGCCGATCTTCGTGCAGATCCGGCAAAGGCTGATCGAGATGATCCTGCGCAAACGGGTGGGGGAGGGCGAGGCCCTGCCATCGGTCCGCCAGATTGCCGGGGAACTCTCGGTCAATCCTTTGACGATCACCAAGGCTTTCGAAGCCCTGGTCGAGATCGGCGTGGTCGAAAAACGAAGGGGCCTGGGCATGTTCGTCACCGAGGGCGCGCGCGAAAAACTGCTTGCGCATGAACGCGAAAAATTCCTCACGGACGATTGGCCCCGTATCGCGGCCCAGATCCGGGCGCTGGAGCTGGACCTGCCCAGCCTGCTGACGCCAGAACCGAGACACCAGGACACGCAAAAATGACCGAGCTTTCCGTTACCGACCCCATTGTCTCCGCCCGCAGCCTCAAGAAAAGCTTCGGCCGCAAGCAGATCCTGCATGGGCTCGATTTCGACATTCCGGCCGGCCGCATCTATGGGCTGATCGGCCATAACGGCGCCGGCAAGACCACGACGCTCAACGCCATGCTGGGCCTGACCAGCTATGAGGGCACGATAAGGGTTCTGGGCGAAGACCCCTTTGCCCAGCGCGCCCGGCTGATGGAGAATGTCGCCTTCATCTCCGACGTCGCCAGCCTGCCCCGCTTTCTCAGGGTGCGCGAGCTCTTCGCGCTGCTGACCAATATCCATCCCAATTTCAGCCGCGACAAGGCGCAGACCTTCCTCGAAGGCACCGACATCAGGCCGGAGATGAAAATCCGCACCCTTTCCAAGGGCATGATGGCGCAATTGCACTTGGCCGTGGTCATGGCCATCGACGCCAAGCTTCTGGTGCTGGACGAGCCGACGCTGGGACTCGACATCACCTATCGCAAGCGCTTCTACCGGCGGCTGCTCGAAGATTATATGACCGAGGAACGCACATTGATCATCACCACTCATCAGGTGGACGAGATCGAGTTCATGCTCTCCGACATCATGTTCATCCGCGACGGCGATCTGATCCTGCATATGCAGATGGAAACGGTGAGCGAGAAATTCTCCCAGCTCGTCACCAATGAGGCCCATGAGCAGGACCAGGCAAGGGCGCTCAATCCGGTTTACGAAGAAACCCGTTTCGGCCAGACCGTCTTCATTTTCGAGGGTGTGGACCGCACCCGGCTCGAGCCTTTGGGCCGGGTCTCGACCCCCAATATGTCCGACCTCTTCGTCGCGCTCATGCAGCGACCCACCGCCAATCCGGAGAAGACCCGATGAAGGCGTTCTTCGCTCTCATGCACCGCGAATATATCGAGCATCGCGGCGCCTTCTTCCTGGCCCCGCTGGTTCTGGTGGCGCTGGTCTTCGCGCTGACCCTGCTGGCCTTCAGCGTCGATCGGCTCGACACCCGCATGACCGGCCAATTGTCCTTCGTCACCTATCGCTGGGTGTTCGAAGCCGGCTTTGCCGGCCTCGCTGCCGCCTGGCTGGCCTATCTCGGTTTCGTGCTGTTCTTTTATTGCGCCGATGGCTTTGCCGCCGACAAGCGCAACAATGCCATGCTGTTCTGGAAATCCATGCCGGTCTCCGATCTCAAGGTGCTGCTGAGCAAACTGACCGCTGCTTTGACCATCCTGCCCGGTTCGGTCTTCGTCATCGGCCTGCTCTCCATCCTTTTGATGTTCGGGGTTGCCTATGTCACCATCATGATCGCCGGGCTGGGCAGCGCCAATCTCCTGGGCAATATCACAATTATCTATCTGCAGATGGCCATGGTGTTTCTGGTGCTCATGGTGTGTGGCCTGCTCTGGTATCTGCCCTATATGGCGCTGGTCGGAGCCATGGGCAGCGCCGTGGGCCGCTGGGCCATCCCCCTGGCGCTGCTCCTGCCCACGCTGGTCTCGGCGCTGGAATGGGTGACGTTGGGTGGGGCCCATCCCTTTGCCACCCATACCTATGCCTATCTCGAATATCGCAGCCAGATGCCGGTGGCCGTGGACCATCTCGACCGCGTCTTCGAGGGACAGGAGCCGTTCGACGCCATGCTCTTTGTCACCGGCCTATTGCAGAAATTCGATTGGCTGCAGGTCGGCATCGGCGCGCTCTTTGCCGTGGTCGTGATCTATCTGGCCTCCGAATATCGGCGCCGGTCGGCGGCGAACTGAGCCTGCCAGTCTCAGGGATTGTCAGATCCTGCAGGGGCGGCTTCGGTCGCCCCTGAAACGCTCTAAGGCAGCGCCACGAGAACCGCGCCGGCGGCGATCAACGCCACCCCCATCCAATTGTGGCCCGCCAGACGCTCCCCCAGAAAGATCGCGCCGAACAGCGCCACCATGACCACGCTGAGCTTGTCGACCGGGGCAACCTGGGAGGCCGGCCCCAGCTTGAGGGCGCGGAAATAGCACAGCCATGACGCGCCGGTGGCCAGGCCCGAAAGAATGAGGAACAACCAGGTTTTTTGCGGGATGGAATCGAGGCTCTGCCATTGACCGAAGCCGAGCACGATGCCCAGCGCCATGACCAGGATGATGGCGGTGCGGATCAAGGTCGCCATGTCGGAATTGGTGCTCTGGATGCCGACTTTGGCGAAGATCGCCGTCAGGGCGGCGAAGCCGGCGGCCAGAAGAGCCCAGAATTGCCAGGATTGCGTCAAAGCCGACCGCTCTACAATGTTGAGTTGTTTTGCCAGATATAATGCCGGCATCCGCAGGGGAGCAAGACGGTGCCGTCCTTCCGGAGCGACATTGCGCAAAAAGGGGACGCGGCTGGTGCCGCGTCCCCTTGAAAATTGACCTGAAACAGAAGCTTAGAGCGTGCGCTGCACTGTCTCGACACGGAAGCATTCGATGACGTCATTGGCGCGGATATCTTCGTAATTCTCGAAGGCCATGCCGCATTCCTGACCCATCTGCACTTCCTTGACCTCGTCCTTGAAGCGCTTGAGCGTCTTGAGCTTGCCTTCGTGGATGACGACGTTGTCGCGCAGCAGGCGCACCCCGGCGCCGCGTTCCACGATGCCTTCGGTGACCCGGCAGCCAGCGACCTTGCCGACCTTGGTGATCTGGAAGACTTCGAGGATTTCGGCGTAACCGATGAAGGTTTCGCGCCGCTCGGGGGCCAGAAGCCCGCTCATGGCATTCTTCACGTCCTCGATGAGGTCGTAAATGATGTTGTAGTAGCGGATTTCGATGCCGTCGCGGCCGGCCAGTTCATTGGCCTGCTTGTTGGCGCGCACGTTGAAGCCGATGACGATGGCATTGGAGGCCGCTGCCAGGGTGACGTCGGATTCGGTGATGCCGCCCACGCCCGAGAACAGGATCTGGGCCGAGACTTCGTCGGTCGAGAGCTTGTTGAGGCTGGCCACGATGGCTTCCACCGAGCCCTGGACGTCGCCCTTGATCACCAGCGGGAACTTGGAAATCCCGGCGATCTTGAGCTGATTCATCATCTGCTCGAGGCTGGTCGCGCCGCCACCGGCGGTCTTTTCGCGGATGGCGCGGGTGCGGTATTCGGTGACTTCGCGAGCCCTTGCATCGGATTCGACCACCGAGAAGCGGTCGCCGGCGCTGGGCACGCCATTGAAACCGAGCACTTCCACCGGCACGGACGGGCCGGCTTCCTTGACCTGCTCGCCCTTGTCGTTGATCAGGGCGCGGACGCGGGCAAACTCGGTGCCGGCGACAACGATGTCGCCGATCTTGAGCGTGCCGCGCTGCACCAGCACCGTCGCCACCGCACCGCGGCCGCGATCGAGCTTGGCTTCGATGACCAGACCCTCGGCGCGCCCGTCGCGGGCCACCTTGAGTTCGAGCACTTCGGCCTGCAGCAGGATGGTTTCGAGCAGCTTGTCGAGCCCGGCGCCGGTCTTGGCCGACACTTCGACATCGAGCACTTCACCGCCCATGGATTCCACGAACACTTCGTGCTGGAGCAGTTCGGTGCGCACCTTGAGCGGGTCGGCGGCCGGCTTGTCCATCTTGGTGATGGCGACAATGATCGGAACGCCCGCCGCCTTGGCGTGCTTGATGGATTCGATGGTCTGGGGCATGACGCTGTCGTCGGAGGCCACCACCAGAACCGCGATATCGGTCGCCTGGGCGCCGCGGGCACGCATGGCGGTGAACGCCTCGTGGCCCGGAGTATCGAGGAAGGTGATCTTCTGGCCGTTCTTGTCGACCTGATAGGCACCGATATGCTGGGTGATGCCGCCGGCTTCCCCGCTCACCACATTGGCTTCGCGGATGGCGTCGAGCAGGCTGGTCTTGCCGTGGTCGACGTGACCCATAATGGTCACCACCGGGGCGCGATCGGTCAGATCCTCGGCCTTGTCGTCGGCGGGGATGTCGAACAGGCCCTCTTCCACGTCCGCTTCGCTGACGCGCTTGACCGTGTGGCCCAGCTCGGTGGCGATGAGTTCGGCAGTGTCGGCGTCGATCACATCGGTGATCTTGGCCATCTGGCCCTGCTGCATCAGCATCTTGATGACAGTGACCGAACGCTCGGCCATGCGGTTGGCCAATTCGCCCACCGTAATGACTTCGGGAATGATCACTTCACGGCTGAGCTTGGGCGCATCCTGCTGGTTGCGGCCCATCTTCTTGTCGCGGCGACGGCGCATGGCGGCGAGCGAGGGACCGCGATCGCGATCATTCTCGGTCGTGGCGCTGGACACTGTCAGACGGCCGCGCGAGGCGCCGTCATCGCCACGGCGCGAGGGGCGCTCAGGCTGGGCACGGGCGGCGCGGCGGGCATTTTCCAGTTCCGCTTCGCTGGTCGGGCGCTGCTGGGGCGCACCGGTGCGGGTACGACGGCCATCGGCCTCGCTGGGCGGGGCGGGCGGCATATTGCCGATCGGCGCCATGCCGCCACCAGCCGGACGGCGATCACCGGCCGGACGGCCCGCGCTACCCGCGGGGCGGCGCTCGCCGGCGGGACGGGCCCCGGCAGCGGGACGCTCGCCCTCGCCGGGACGACCGGCAGGACGTTCATTGGGAGAGCGCTGCGGACGCTGGCTCTGGCCGGGACGGCCGGAAACGGTGCGCACGCTGGAGGGGCCGGGATTGCGCTGGCTGGCCGGCACGATTTCCTCGCGCGGCGCTTCCGGCGCGGGCTGGGGCGCGGCTTCTTCCTCGGCGCGACGTGCCTCCTCGGCCCGGCGGCGGTCTTCTTCCTGGCGCGCAGCTTCCTCGCGCACCTGGCGGCGGCGATTATCGTCTTCGATGCGCCGCGCTTCCTCGGCGGCGAAACGCTGGCTGTCCTCGGCCTGGCGAGCGCCGGCAAGGGCCAGCGCCTGACGCCGGGCCTCGGCCTCGGCGGCGCTCAGGCCCAGAGGGGCGCGGTTCTGCTGCTGCATGGGCCGACCCTGCGGGCGGCCCTGGCCGGCGCCCTGCTGGGGCCGTCCGCCACCCGCGCCGGAGCCCGCATTGGGCTTGGGCACGATGCGGGTGCGCTTTTCCACGACCACCGTCGAGCGCGACGGCCCGCGCGACATCCCGCCGGGGCGATTGCCCAGGCCGGCGCCGCCCTTGAGGGTCAGCGTCTTCTTGGCGCCGGTGTCGTCGGTGCGCTTGTCGTCGTTATCAGCCATACTTCCTATCGTCTTTCGTCCTGATCCACGGGCAAAAGCGCACCTGACGCCGCGTTGCGGTCGGTGTTCTCTTCCAGCGGTTGGGCTGTGTATCGGGCCAGTCGCCTGGCCTTGTCCACTGCCGATTGGGCTGCCGCCCCGGTCATGAGGGCAGCATGTATCACATTTTCCAGTCCAAGTGCCAAATCCATTTCAGCACTTTGAAGCAATTCGAAATGCGGCACGTCGGGGCCGTTGAGACCGGCCTCGCGCCGCGCATGATTGAGGGCCCTGAGTGTGCCCCGCATCTTGTTGCGCCCGTCCTCGGCCGCGTCGGTCGCGGTCAAAAGAGCGATGGCGTCGCCGCTTTCCAGCGCGCTTTTCACCTTCATGGCGCCGGTGGTGAGCTGACCGGCCTTGCGGGCCATGCCCAGCGCCGAGAGCAGGCGCTGCTTGAGCCGCAATTCGGTAAGCGCGGCCAGATCACCGGCCACCTCTACCTGGCTCTTGAGCGAGCGGGCAAAGGCCTTCTTCTTCACCGCCTCTTCCACGCAGGCGCGGCTGAGCGTGATCCAGACGCCCCGTCCCTCGGCCCGCGCCTCGACATCGGGCACCAGCACCTCGTCGGGGCCGACCACGAAACGCACCAGCGCCTCGACCGGCAATTCCGTCCGGGTCAAGGCACAGGTTCTAACCATGTCCGCGCGCCGGGCCAATGCCGGGTGCTCCCAGAAGGCGGTCCTTAGACCGCCTCCTCCTCGGCATAGCCCTCTTCGCCGTCATCGGCGCCGGGCAGGTCGGCTTCGGCGATCCAGCCGGCCTTGATACGGGCCTGCATGATCATGTCTTCGGCTTCCTCGCGGCTGACGGGGAAATCCTTGAACGTGCCGTCATAGCGTTTGGTTTCGCCATCCTTGCGTTCGGTCCAGCCCACCAGATCGTCGGCGGCGCAGCCGGCGAAATCTTCCACGGACTTGATGTCTTCCTTGCCCAGGGCCGCCAGCATGGCGGCGTTGAGCCCGGCAATTTCATAAAGATCGTCGGAGACGCCGAGCGCCAGGCGCTCCTCGTCGAACTTGCGATCGATCTCGGCCAGATATTCGGCGGCACGGTTCTGGATTTCGCCGGCCGTCTCTTCATCGAAGCCTTCGATGGAGGCGATTTCGCCCGGTTCGATATAGGCCAGTTCCTCGACCGAGGAGAAGCCTTCCGAAGCCAATAGCTGGGCAACCATCTCGTCCACGTCAAGGGCGTGCATGAACAGGCTGGAGCGTTCGGTGAATTCCTTCTGGCGGCGCTCGCTCTCTTCCTGCTCGGTGAGGATGTCGATATCCCAGCCGATGAGCTGGCTGGCGAGGCGCACATTCTGGCCCCTGCGGCCGATGGCGAGCGAGAGCTGCTCGTCGGGCACCACAACCTCGATGCGCTCGGCCTGCTCGTCCAGCACCACCTTGGCGACATCGGCCGGCTGCAGCGCGGACACCACGAGGTCGGCGATAGTGTCGGTCCAGGGAATGATGTCGATCTTTTCGCCCTGCAATTCGGCGACCACCGCCTGAACGCGGGAGCCGCGCATGCCGACGCAGGCGCCGACCGGATCGATGGAGGAATCGTTGCTGGTCACCGCGATCTTGGCGCGGCTGCCCGGATCGCGGGCAATCGAGCGGATGGTGATGACGCCATCGTAGATTTCCGGCACTTCCTGCATGAACAGCTTGGCCATGAATTGCGGATGGGTGCGCGACAGGAAGATCTGCGGACCGCGCTGCTCGCGGCGCACATCATAGATATAGGCGCGCACGCGGTCGCCATAGCGGAACATTTCGCGCGGGATCAATTCGTCGCGACGGATAATGGCTTCGCCCCGGCCCAGATCGACGATGACATTGCCATATTCGACGCGCTTGACCGAGCCGTTGACGATCTCGCCGATGCGGCCCTGATATTCCTCATACATGCGGTCGCGCTCGGCATCGCGCACTTTCTGCACGATGACCTGCTTGGCGGACTGGGCGGCGATGCGGCCGAATTCCATGGGCGGCAGCGGCTCGGTGAGGAAATCGCCGACCTTGGCGGTCGGGTTCTTGACCTGGGCGAGCTTGAGATTGACCTGGCGGGAAGGCTCCTCAACCTGGTCGACGATCTCGAGCAGGCGCCACATGCGGGTTTCGCCGGAGCGCGGATTGATCTCGACCTTGATTTCGGTCTCGGCGCCATAGCGGCCCTTGGCCGCTTTTTCCATGGCATCCTGCATCGCCTCGATCACCACCATGCGGTCGATGGACTTTTCACGGGCGACAGCGTCGGCGATCTGCAGCAGCTCAAGGCGGTTCGCGCTAACGGCCATTTCAGTTCTTCTCCTCGGAGACGTCTTCGTTATCGGCGTACTCGACCGTTTCGGTCTCGTCGTCATCGATGGGGTGCAGCTCCTGGTCGGCGCGGGCCATGTCCATGAGCTTGTCGGTCATCACCAGTTTGGCTTCGGCAATATTGACGAAGGCCAGCTTGTGGTCGGGATCGGTGCCGCCCGGCGCATCGGGGAGGCGGATGGTAACGCCGTCGCCATCGACGGCCTGGATATCGCCGCGGAAGCGCTTACGGCCATTGATCATGTCGGCCAGTTCCACCTTGGCCTCATGGCCAAGGAAGCGCTCGAAGTCGCGTTGGCGCACCAGCGGGCGGTCGATGCCGGGCGAGGACACTTCCAGGTGATATTCGCGGTCGATCGGGTCTTCCACGTCGAGCACCGGCGAGAGGTCTTTGCTCAGCGTCTCGCAATCGGTGATGGTGAAGCGCCCATGGGCGTCCTCGGCCATGATCTGGAGCGTGCAGCCGTTTTCAGGGGTGACTTTCACCCGCACCAGCGCAAAGCCGAGATCATTGGCCACCGGCTCGACAATGCGGGCGATCCGGGCTTCGAGGCCCGTTTCCTTGATGTAGCGCTTTTCGGCGAGATCGAAAGCCAATTGAGGTTCCAGATAACAAAAAGAGCGGGGGCCGGTCAGGGCACCCACTCTCGATTGAGAGCAATGATGTTGGCTTCCTATAGACCGGAGTGAGGGCAAAAGCAAGCGCACCAGCGCCCGCCGCCCCTTGAGAACCTTGCCGGGAGGCGCGTCCCGGCCGGCCCGCCCATGGCGCAAAAGCGCCGGCGCAAGGTTTCCTCAAAGAAACCGGGTTTCCTCCAAAGCGCTTGATGTCGTTCAGAAAACTTTCGGCATCGCGCGCGAGATTTCAAGCCGGATAAAACTTTTTTGGCGACTTGCCGGCGCTGATGGCCATGCGCATTTCCCAATCGTTGAAAGCAGAAAGGATGCTCGAAATGATCAAGAACAGCGTCATCGCCCTCGTTTCCGCCGCCGCTCTCGCCGGCATCGCCATGCCGGCAATGGCCGTGCCGCCCCCTGCCCCGGTGCCGGGCAGCGCCGATAGCGGGCCGGCTTCCAGCTTCGACGCCGATTATGTGCAATACCAGCTTCAGGCCAAGGGCGTGAACGCCATATCGGTTGAGCCATGGGGCTCTTATGTCCGCGCCTATGTCAGCGGCGCCGATGGACGGGTGACCATGCAATTCTTCCACGAGGACACGCTGGCTCCCGCCAATCTCTAGGCCGCTCCGGCCCGATATCCCGGCGCCGCCCCCAGGCGGCGCCCGAATCAGTTCCTGCCGGTGGCGGCATCGGCGCCGGCCCGGTCGAACCTTTCCCTGGCGCTGCGCACGGCATGCCGGTTGCGCAAAGCGAATTGATGCAGCGCGTCGGCAACGTCGAGCAATTCCCGCCCCAATTCGGTCAGATCATATTCGACCCGCGGCGGGATCGTGGCATAGGCCCGGCGGGTGATGAAGCCATCCCGCTCCAATTCCCGCAGAGCGGCACTCAGCGATTTCTGCGGCACATCGCCCATATCGCGGCGCAATTCATTGAACCGCATCGTGCCCTCGCGCAGATGCACGATCACCACCAGCGTCCATTTACCCGGCCGGACCACCAGCAGATCGTCGAGGGAATGGGGGGTGAGGCTGGGCATGGCGATCTCCGGCGTGAGCCCCCGATATGGGGTGCGCTGGCGCAAGGTCCAGAGATGGAGCGGCAAAAGCGGCGCGTTTGCGGCAGGCCGCCGCTCAGCGCCGGGTAAAATCGAAATAGAAACTGATCATGCGGCCTTCGCGCCGGGCCTTCTGTTCATAGCGGGTCGGCTGCCAGCCCGGATAGGGTTCGTGCCAGCTGCCCGGCGCCGCAGGCGCGAAGGCAAATTGGGGCGCCCGCAGGATATGGGCCAAGGTCCAGTTGGCATAATCCTCGATATCGGTGGCAAAGTAGAAATGCCCGCCCGGGCAGATCACCCGCGCCAATTCCCTGAGCGTCACCGGGGAGACGAAGCGGCGCTTGTGATGACGCGTCTTGGGCCAGGGATCGGGATAGAGCAGATAGACCGCGTCGATCGAGGCGTCGGGCAGCGCCATCAGCAGCTTGAGCGCATCGTCGGTGAAAAGGCGGACATTGGCGATATCGCGCGCGGCAATGGCCTGCACCATCTTGCCGATGCCGCCGGTAAAGACTTCGCAGCCGAAAAAACCGGTTTGCGGCTCTTCCTCCGCCTTGCGGGCCAGATGCTCGCCCCCGCCATAGCCGATTTCGATGACGCGGCGCTGCGCCTCGGGGAAAAGGCTTTTCGGATCGAGCGCATTATCGAGCCGGATTTCGAGAAGCGGCAGGATATCGGCCACCTGCGCCTTTTGGCCCCCATGCAGCGTCTTTCCGGAGCGGCGGCCGAAAAAGGCGCGCGGTTCACCAGAACGGGTCTTGGGAAGGTCGTGATCGTTCATCGGATCAAATGCTCTTGAAGGGCCATGCCTGGCGCCGCCCACCGCTCGCCACTCCCGGGCCTGTCCCGGGCATGTTTTGAAGAGGCCCATAAAAACCAGGAACCCTCGGGTCAAGCCCGAGGGTGACAATCATGGAAGGGCGCATTGGTGCCTCACGACGCGATCGAGGCGGCCCTGACTATTGCACGGCCTGCCGGAGCGCCTTGACCAGATCGGTTTTCTCCCAGGAGAACGAGCCGTCGCGGCCCGCCTTGCGGCCGAAATGGCCATAGGCGGCGGTCTTGGCATAGATGGGCTTGTTGAGGTCGAGATGGGTGCGGATGCCGCGCGGCGTCAGGTCCATCACTTCGCTCAGCGCCGTTTCAAGCCTGGCCTCGTCCACATTGCCGGTGCCATGCAGATCGACATAGATCGAGAGCGGCTTGGCGACGCCGATGGCGTAGGACAGCTGGATCGTAGCCCGGTCGGCGAGGCCGGCGGCCACCACATTCTTGGCCAGATAGCGCGCCGCATAGGCAGCCGAGCGGTCCACCTTGGTGGGATCCTTGCCCGAAAAGGCACCGCCGCCATGGGGGGCCGCGCCACCATAGGTATCGACGATGATCTTGCGGCCGGTAAGGCCCGCATCACCGTCGGGACCGCCAACGACGAATTTCCCGGTCGGATTGACATGCCAGACCGTGTCGTCGCCGATCCAGCCTTCGGGCAGGGCGGCGCGAATATAGGGCTCGACGATCCCGCGCACATCCTCGGAGGTCAGCGTCTCGTCCAGATGCTGGGTGGAGAGCACGATCTGGGTGACGCCCACCGGCTTGCCGTTCTCGTATTTCACCGTCACCTGGCTCTTGGCGTCGGGGCCGAGCACGGCGGCGGGACCGGTGCCGGCCTTGCGCGCTTCGGTCAAGGTTTCGAGGATCTTGTGGGCGTAATAGATCGGCGCGGGCAGCAATTCGGGGGTTTCGCGGCTGGCATAGCCGAACATGATGCCCTGGTCGCCAGCGCCCACATCCTTGTTGCCGGTCTCATCGACGCCCTGGGCAATGTCGGCCGATTGACCATGCAGCAGCACATCGATCCGCGCATTCTTCCAGTGGAAGCCGGATTGCTCATAGCCGATGGCGCGGATGGCCTTGCGCGCGGCGGACCTGAACTTGGAGGGATTGATCACCGGAGCGCCGGACGCATCCAGCACGACCTGACCGTCCTTGCCCTTCTTGAGCAGCGATTGAGGCACGCGCACTTCGCCGGCAATGATGACGCGATTGGTGGTGGCCAGGGTTTCGCAGGCAATGCGCACCTGGGCGGGGTCCATGCCCGCCTTTTTGGCTTCCTTGAACACCAGATCGACGATTTCGTCGGAAATCCGGTCGCAGACCTTGTCGGGATGGCCCTCGGAAACGGATTCCGAGGTGAAAAGATAAGTAGAACGGGCCACGTTAAACCTCTTTGCGAGTGGCGAGGGCGCACGCGGGAGTGCGCGTATGAGGACACATTCCCCATACTTTCAACTCTGCTTTTCGCAATTTCACCGGGAGAAGGCAATAGGCACATAAAGAAAGCTTTATATTAACCCTGTCGCACGCCGCCTTTCCTTGGCCCAAGCTCTGTGCCAAGGAAGAACCAAACCACAAACCGGACCTTCATCATGGCCATCAGAGTGCATCGCGGCGATCTGCCCAATCTTTCCAATTATGGCCGCGAAGTCGCCATCGATACCGAGACCATGGGCCTCAATCCCCATCGTGACCGGCTGTGCGTGGTGCAATTGTCGCCCGGCGATGGTAGCGCCGACGTGGTGCAGATTCCCCAGGACGCGAGTGAGGCGCCCAATCTGGTCAAACTGCTCTCCGATCCGGCCGTCACCAAGATCTTCCATTATGCCAGGTTCGATGTCGCCGTGCTTCAGCACCGATTCGGCGTCGTGACCGGCCCGGTCTATTGCACCAAGATCGCATCCAAGCTGGTCCGCACCTATACCGACCGGCACGGGCTCAAGGAATTGGTGCGTGAACTGCTCAATGTCGATCTGTCCAAGCAGCAGCAGAGTTCGGACTGGGGCGGGGACAAGCTCAGCGAGGCCCAGCTCGACTATGCCGCCTCGGACGTGCTCTACCTGCACGATCTCAAGCGCCATCTCGACCGCATGCTGGCCCGCGAAGGCCGGACCGAGCTGGCGCGTTCCTGCTTCGATTTCCTCAAGACCCGTTGCGCACTCGACCTGATGGGCTGGGAGGAAACCGACATCTTCGCCCATAGCTGACCGATCATGGCGGGCGCGACGGCGGATTTACGCGTCTATCGGCGGCTGGAGCGCCGCAATCGCCTGATCGGCGTGCTGCGCCTGCTCGTCCCCGCCATGGGGGCGCTGGTGCTGGCCGGGCTGGTATTGCAGCTCTATCTCTCCAGCCTGACCGGCCGGTTCGCGGTGGGACGCATCGAGGTGACGCCCGACGCAATCATCGTCGACGCGCCCGAATATGCCGGCATGCTGGAAGACGGCTCCTCCTATCGGGTCTGGGCCGAAGCGGCGCGGGCCGCGCTCGAGCGCACCGAAAGCATCGATCTCGGCGGCGCGCATCTTTTGGTGCAGCGGCCGGACGGCGTCCAGATCGAAGTGGACGCGGCCGAAGCGCAACTGGATACGGCAGGGCAATTGACCCTCGTGCCCGGCCTTGCCGACTTTGCCGATACGACCGGCACCACCGGCACGATCCACGATTCGGTGTTCGACTGGCAGGCGCAGCGATTGACCAGCCGGGGCGCGGTGGCCATCGACTATGCCGATGGCTCCAGCGTGCGGGCCGAGGGCCTCGATTATGACGCGGCCAGCAAAGTCTGGACATTTTCGCGGGCCATCGTCACCCTGCCCTCAACTCCGGGCGAGATACCCGGCTCGGGAGACTAGAATGATGCGCCAGCCCCGATTGCTTTTCGCGCTTGCCGCGCTGCTGCTGGCCTTGCCGCCGGCGCTGGCCCAGAGCCGGGTGGAAATCACCTCCGACCTCTTCGTCATGAACGAGGCCGAACAAAAGGCCGTGTTCAGCGGCAATGTCGTGGTCACCCATCCCAATGTCACCGTCTGGGCCCCCGAAGTGGTGGCCACCTATGGGGCGGGCGGCACCAGCGATATCCGCACCTTCGAAGCCTCGGGCGGCAATGTCCGGCTCAAGACCAGGGATCAGGATGCCACGGGAAACCGCGCCGTCTTCACCCCCGGCGATCAATTGCTGCGCCTCACCGGCAATGTGAAAGTCAAAAATGCCAGCGGCGTTGTCGATGCC
Source organism: Devosia faecipullorum (assembly GCF_015158295.1). GTDB lineage: Bacteria > Pseudomonadota > Alphaproteobacteria > Rhizobiales > Devosiaceae > Devosia > Devosia faecipullorum. Next base: position 178,413 of record NZ_JACDXV010000003.1, read on the forward strand.
AGCGAATTGGTGGTGAACCTTGAGACCAATGTCTCCACCTTCACCTCCGCCGGCGGCGGGCGGGTCACCGGGATTTTCACCTCCCAATGAGCGCCGAACCTGCCCGTCCCCGCATCGATCAGAGCGGCTGGCTGGTCGCCCATGGCCTGGCCAAGAGCTTCGGCAAGCGCGTCGTGGTGCGCGACGTATCGCTGGCGGTGCGGCGGGGCGAGGCGGTCGGCCTGCTCGGGCCCAATGGCGCCGGCAAGACCACGGTCTTCACCATGATCATGGGCCTGGTCAAACCCGATGCCGGCAAGATCCTGCTCGACGGACAGGCCATCACCCATCTGCCACTGTTCCAGCGCGGGCAATTGGGCATTGGCTATCTGCCGCAGGAGCCGTCGATTTTTCGCGGCCTCACCGTTACCGGCAATATCATGGCGGTGCTGGAAAACACCCTTGCCGGGCGAGCCGAGCGCAAGGCGCGGCTCAAAGCGCTCTTGGAAGAATTTTCCATCCAACACCTGGCCAAATCCAATGCGCTGGCGCTTTCGGGCGGAGAGCGGAGGCGGGTCGAGATCGCACGGGCCCTGGCGGCCGATCCGGGCTTCATGCTGCTCGACGAACCCTTTGCCGGGGTCGATCCCATCGCCGTGGCCGAGGTCAAGGGCCTCGTCCACCAATTGACCCGGCGCGGCATCGGCGTGCTGATCACCGACCATGCGGTGCGCGAAACGCTGGGGCTGGTGGATCGCGCCTATCTGATCCATGGCGGCAAGGTGATGATCCAGGGCCGGCCCGAGACCATCTCCGCCGATCCGGAGGCCCGCAGGGTCTATCTGGGCGAGGGTTTTTCCATCTGAGCTGAGCGCGCGGCGCCAATGCAACGGCATTTGGCACGGAACTTGCTGCGCTTGCCTTGCTGCACGCGGCGAACTGGGTCATGGTGCCCGCGGAAGCCGGCCGCAAAGGCCGGCACTGGCACGACGAGATCGAGAACGATGGCGCTTTCGCCAAGGCTGGAATTCCGCCAGTCGCAAAGCCTGACATTGACGCCGCAGCTGATGCAGTCGATCCGGCTGCTGGCGCTCAGCCATCTCGAACTCAATACCTTTGTCGAGGCCGAATTGCTGCGCAACCCGCTGCTCGAGCGCGAGGAAGGCGGCGGCGACGAGGGCGAACAGGCCGAGGCGCCCGAGCGTCCGAGCGAAATGAGCGCCTATGAGGACACGGTGACCTCGGGCGAGCGGGTCAAGGATGCCGGCGAGATTGCCGAGGGTTATGACACGGCGGTCGAAAACGTCTTTCCCGACGCCGTGCCGCAGGACATCGGTTACACATCGGGGCCCGACCGCAATGGCTCCTTCGAGGGCGGGGATGCGCCCGATCTCGATCAATATGTCGCCGCAAGGCCGCGCCTCTCCGATCATCTCGAAGCGCAGGCGCAGATGCTGCTGCGCACGCAGGCCGACCGGCTGATCGCCCGCCACCTGATCGACGGGCTCAACGAGGCCGGCTATCTCACTATCGAATTATCCGCCGTGGCCGAACTGCTCGGCGCCGAGATCGAGGATGTCGAGGCGGTATTGGCGGCGCTCCAGACCTGCGACCCGCTCGGCATCTTCGCCCGCTCGGTGGGGGAATGCCTCGCCATCCAATTGCGCGAGCGTGATCGGCTCGATCCGATCATGGCCAGGCTGATCGACAATCTCGAGCTGTTGGCCGAGCACAATATTGCGGCCCTGCTCAAGGCTTTGGGCTGCGACCGCGAGGATCTGGCCGACATGCTGGCCGAATTGCGCCAGCTCGACCCCCGGCCGGGTTTCGCCTTCGACAGCGCCCCGGTGGAGACAGTGGTGCCCGATGTCTTCGTGCGGCCCGGCCCCGCCGGCACCTGGCAGGTGGAGCTCAATTCCGAGGTGCTGCCACGCGTCCTCGTCAACCGCCTCTATTATACCAGCGTCAGCAGGAAGGCGCGCGATCCGGCAGAAAAGGCGTTTCTCTCCGAGAGTCTGGCCAATGCCAATTGGCTGACCAGAAGTCTTGACCAGCGCGCCCAGACCATGACCAGGGTCGCCGCCGAAATCGTGCGCCAGCAGGACGGTTTCCTCACCCATGGCGTGGCCCATTTGCGGCCCATGACCCTCAAAATGGTGGCCGAGGCCATCGACATGCACGAATCGACCGTCTCCCGCGTCACCTCGAACAAATACATGGCGACGCCGCGCGGGCTCTATGAGATGAAATATTTCTTCACCACCGCCATCGCCTCTTCCGATGGCGGCGGCGATCATTCGGCCGAAGCGGTGCGCCATCGCATCCGGCAATTGATCGAGGCCGAGCCGGCCAGTGCCATTCTTTCCGACGACGTTATTGCCGAGCTTTTGCGCAAGGAGCAGGGGATCGATCTGGCCCGGCGCACCGTCGCCAAATATCGCGAGGGCATGAACATTCCCTCCTCGGTGATCAGGCGGCGGCAGAAAAAAGACCTGGCGCGCATCGGGTGATCATGGCCGGCAGCTCGACCAGGCAAGATGAAAGCCCCTTGCTTTTCGTCGCCAAAAGTCTATTTTAGAAGCATTCTAATCGTAAAGACGTTAGCGACACCCCATGTTCATCCAGACTGAAGCCACGCCCAATCCGGCCACGCTGAAATTCCTGCCGGGCCGCGACGTTCTCGACGGCGAGCCGCGCGATTTCCGCTCTCCCGAAGCCGCCGATATTTCGCCGCTGGCCACGGGCCTGTTCGGCATTTCGGGGGTGACCGGGGTGTTTCTCGGTTCCGATTTCATCTCGGTGACCAAGGACGAGACCAATTGGGCCCATATCAAGCCGGCCATTCTCGGCGTGATCATGGACCATTTCCTCTCCGGCAAGCCGGTCATCATCGAGGGCGCGCCGGACGCGACCAATCTCGATGAGGTCGAGGAATTCTTCGAAGAAGAAGACAAGGAAATGGTGGAAGTCATCAAGGAATTGCTGGCCACCCGCGTCCGCCCGGCCGTCGCCATGGATGGCGGCGACATCATCTTCAAGGGCTTCAAGGAAGGCACGGTCTTCCTCCATATGCAGGGCGCCTGCTCGGGTTGCCCCTCCTCCACCGCCACGCTCAAGAGCGGCATCGAGAACCTGCTCCGCCATTTCGTGCCGGGCGTGGAATCGGTGCAGCAGGTTTGAGCGCCTGGCGCGCCCGATAAAGTTACGCAGCAAGCCAGAGGCCCGATGAGCAATCATCGGGCTTCGGTCTTTTGAGCCATTGGCGCGGGCCTCCAAACCCGCTATCTGCCTTTTTCCGCCAGCCCCCGGACCCAATATGCCCGTCACCACCACGATCGAAAGCCTCGGCCACAAGGGCGAGGGCATTGCCCTTGTCGAGGGAAAGCGGGTCTTCGTGCCCTTCGCCCTGCCTGGCGAACAGGTGAGGATCGAGATCGAGGGGGATCGCGGCACGCTGGTGGAAGTGCTGTCTGCCGCGCCCGAGCGCGTCGCGCCGTTCTGCCCCCATTTCAGCCGTTGTGGCGGGTGCCAGGTGCAGCATCTGGACGAAGCCAGCTATGTCGCCTTCAAGACCGGCCTCGTCGAGACGCCGCTGCGCCAGGCCGGGATCGAGGCGAAAGTCTCCCGCTTCATCCGCGCCCATGGCGCCGGCCGCCGTCGCGCCACCCTGCATGCCCGCCGCGATGGCGCCGGCTATATGCGCAGCAGAAGCCATGAGCTTCTCGATCTCGATGCCTGTCCGATCCTTGTGCCAGCTCTGGCCCGCGCCCCCGAGATCGCCCGGGCGCTGGGCGCCGCCATCGGGGAATGCGACCTGGCCTTTACCGCCAGCAATGGCGGGATCGACGTCGCCATCCGCAAGGCGCCCAAGCATGTGCGCGTCGAAAAACTGGTGCCACTGGCCAATGATCTGGGTCTTGCCCGGCTGGCGCTGGACCGGGAAATGGTCCTGTTGCGTCAGCAGCCGACCATTTCCATGGGCCGCTCGGAAGTGGACCTGCCCATCGGCTCGTTCCTGCAAGCCACCGCCGAGGCCGAACAGGTCCTGGCCGAATATGTCATCGCCGCCATGAACAAGCCCAAGACCATTGCCGACCTGTTTTGCGGCATCGGGCCTTTCGCCCTGCGGCTGGCGGAACTGTCGCCCGTCTATGCCGCCGACAGCGACAAGCCGGCGGTACAGGCGCTGGACAAGGCAGCGCGCCACACCCGGGGGCTCAAGGCGATCACCACCAGGGCGCGCGATCTGTTCCGCGATCCGCTCACCCGGTTCGAACTGGCCTTCGACAGCGTCGTGCTCGACCCGCCCCGCGCCGGGGCCGAGGCGCAGGTGAAAGAGATCGCCGCCTCAAAGCTGGCCCATGTGGTCATGGTGGCCTGCGACCCGCGCAGCTTTGCCCGCGACGCGGCGCTGCTGGTTCAGGCTGGGTTCATCTTGAGCGACCTAATAGCGGTGGATCAGTTCGCATTTTCGACCCATGTCGAATTGGCCGCGACGTTCCGGCGCTGACCCGCGCCGGATCACAAATACCAAAAGGGCCGCAAAGGCCCCGCAACCCTGCCGCATTCACTGCGTTATATGCGGCATCAAGCAAAGTTCGAACAGATGTGGTGGCGAGCGGGAGGGCGCGATCACCAGACGGAGATCTATTGTGACCAAGACAAAAACCTTTCTCATCGCCGGCGCGTTGCTCAGCGCCATGGCGCTTCCCACCTTCGCCCAGGAGGCCAATATCAACGGCACTTGGATCGATGCCGAAGGCACCAGCTTCACCTTCAAGCTCTGTGGCGACGGCACCGATCTCTGCGGCGTACTCAACGACATCCAGGGCGCTTCGCGCACGGCGGAAAATCTGACTTTCGTCGATCAGGAAGTGGTGAAGGCCGAGCAGACCGCGCCGGGCCGCTGGGAAGGCACGATCAATTATGGCGGCCGTCAGGCCGGCGCCAAGGTGACCCTGGTCGCCCAGGACGCCATCAAGATCACCGGCTGCCAATTGGGAATCCTGTGCCAGTCGATCACCTTCTACAAGGCGAGCTGAACGCCCAAGAAAGGCAAAAGCCCCGGTTGGGCCGGGGCTTTTTCATTGCAGCCTGTCGGCCTGTCGACCGGCTCCTCCCCTCCATCGTTATGGCCCGGCTCGTCCGGGCAATCCATCTTGCCGGGACATGGGCCAATCCGACAAGCGGATGGTGACGACATGGGGAAATCCTGCGGGCGACGTTTTCAGCAGACGCTGGCCACGCGCTCCTTGATCACCGCCAGCACCTCGTCGCCGTCGCGCTGCCACCAATTGTCCCGGGAGAAGATTTCCACCTCCTGGGGGCCAAAAAAGCCGGCATCCTCGATCATCTTGCGAATGCCTTTGAGATCGATCACCCCGTCGCCCATCATGCCGCGATCGAGCAGCATGTCCTTGGTCGGCACCAGCCAGTCGCAGATGTGATGGGCGAAGATGCGCTTCATCCGCCCGGCGCGGGCAATGGCGCCAGCGAGATTGGGATCCCACCAGACATGATAGACGTCGATGGCGACGCCCACCGTCTCGCCCAGCATTTCGCAGATATCGAGCGCCTGATCTATAGTGTTCACGCAGGCGCGGTCGGCGGCATACATGGGATGGAGCGGCTCGATGGCGATCTTGACGCCCGAGGCCCTTGCATGGGGCAGCATGGCGGCGATGCCGTCGGCCACCATCTGGCGCGCGCCGCCAATGTCGCGGCTGTCCTCGGGCAGGCCGCCGACCACGAGCACGAGACAATCGGCATTGAGCGCGGCGGCTTCGTCGATGGCGCGCAGATTGTCGTCGATATTGGCCTGCCGCCCCTGCGCTGTCGCGGCCGGGAACATGCCGCCCCGGCAGACGCCGGTGACCTGCAAGCGGTTCTCGCGCACGATGCGCGCCGCCTCATCGAGGCCGATGGCGGCGATCTGGTCGCGCCAGGGCGAGATGGCAGTAATGCCGGCGCGCAGGCACCCATCCACCGCCTCGGCAAACCCCCATTGCTGGCGGGTGGTGGCCAGGTTAAGCGATATCTTGCGTTCGGTCATGCCGACACTCCATGCACGGCCAGAACTGCCTTCATCCTCTGGATCGCCAGATCGGGGTCGGCCAGCACCCGCGCCTTGTCGGCGAGCCGGAACAATTCGGCCAGATGCTGGAGCGAGCGGGTCGATTCCTGGCCGCCGACCATGGTGAAATGGTCCTGCAATCCGTTGAGATAGGCGAGAAAGACCACGCCGGTCTTGTAGAAGCGTGTCGGGGCCGCAAAGATATGGCGCGAGAGCGGCACGGTGGGCTCGAGAATATCGAAGAATTCCTTGTTGTCGCCCCGCCCCAAAGCCGCCAGCCCCGCCGAGGCCGCCGGAGCGATGGCGTCGAAAATGCCCAACAGGGCGTGCGAATAGCCCTTTTCGTCCCCTGCGATCAGTTCGGCATAATTGAAATCGTCGCCGGTATACATTTTCACGCCCGCCGGCAGACGGCGGCGCATGGCGATTTCCTTTTCCGCCGAGAGCAGGGAAATCTTGATGCCATCCACCTTGTCGGCATGGGCGGCGATGACATCGAGACAGGTATCCATGGCCCGGTCATGGTCGATATTGCCCCAATAGCCCTGGAGGGCCGGGTCGAACATTTCCCCCAGCCAATGCAGGATCACCGGCTGCGCCACATTGGCGAGCACGTGGCCATAGACGCGGGCATAATCGTCGGGCGATCTGGCGGCGGCGGCCAGGGCGCGGCTGGCCATGAGGATGACACGACCGCCTTCGCCTTCCACGAATCCCACCTGTTCGTCATAGGCGCGCAAGATGTCGTCGATGGTGACATCGGGCCCGGGCGCGAGATGATCGGTGCCGGCGCCATAGGCGATCAACGCGTCCTCGCGTCCCCGCGCTTCGGCCTGGGAGCGGCGGATCAATTCCCTGGCTTCGGCCCAGCCCAGACCCATGCCGCGCTGCGCCGTATCCATGGCTTCGGCCACGCCCAGCCCCAGATCCCAGAGCCGGTGCCGGAATGCCAGGGTCCGGTCCCAGTCGATGGCGGGCGTCAGCCAGGGATCGTTGCCGGCCAGCGGATCGGCCACCACATGGGCGGCGGCAAAGGCGATGCGCGGGAAATCGCTGGCCTTGAACTTGACGAAAGGTATGGGGTCGCCGCTCACCCGATAGGGGCTGATGGAGCGGTCGGGATTGGGCAGGTTGATCGTCGGCATGGGGGCGTGTCCTTGAAATCTCAACATCTGCGGTGTCATCCCGGCGCCGGCCGGGATCCATGTCCTTGCTCCGCCGCGCCATCAGGCTTGGGGGATGATCGTCCGCATGGATTCCGGCCTGTGCCAGAATGACACCCGTGAAGGGAGGGGCTCCGCGCCCTCAGAATTCCAGCTTGGGAACATCGAGCCAGCGCCGTTCCTGCCAGCTTTTCAGGCCCAGTTCGGCCAATTGCACGCCCTTGGCGCCGGCTTCCAGCCCATAGGGCCAGGGCGCGTCCTCGGCGACATGGCGCAGGAACATTTCCCATTGCGCCTTGAAGCCGTTATCGGCCGGCCAATTGTCGGGAACTTCCTCCCAGTCGTTGAAGAAGTTCATCGTCTGCGGCTGGTCGGGATTCCACACCGGCTTGGGGGTGTTGACGCGATGCTGGGTCCAGCATTTGTGCAGGCCCGCCACCGCTGATCCATGCGTGCCATCGACATGGAAGGTCACCAGATCGTCGCGGCGCACGCGGGTGGTCCAGCTCGAATTGATCTGGGCGATGATGCCACCTTCAAGCTCGAACGTGGCATAGGCGGCATCGTCCGTGTCGCAATCGAAAACCTTGCCGTTTTCATCGACGCGCTGCGGGATATGGGTGGCGCCCAGGCAGGACACGGCCTGCACTTCGCCGAAGAGATTATCCATCACATAGCGCCAGTGACACAGCATATCGAGGATGATGCCGCCGCCGTCATTCTTGCGGTAATTCCAGCTCGGGCGCTGCGCCTTCTGCCAATCGCCCTCAAAGACCCAATAGCCGAACTCGCCGCGCACCGACAGGATCTTGCCGAAAAAGCCGCTGTCGCGCAGCATTTTGAGCTTTTGCAGGCCCGGCAGGAACAGCTTGTCCTGCACGACGCCATGCTTGAGACCGGAGGCGCGGGCGGTCTTGGCCAGGTTCACCGCAATGTCGAGATCATCGGATGTCGGCTTTTCGCAATAGACATGCTTGCCGGCGGCAAGGGCGCGTTCCAGCAGCCCGGCGCGCATCAGCGTCGTGCCCGCGTCGAAAAAGATCGTGTCGTCGGGATTGGCCAGGGCCGCATCGAGATCGGTGCCCCAGCGGACGATATTGTGCTTCTTGGCCAGGGCTTCGATCTTGTCGCGGTCGCGGCCCACAATGATGGGGTCGACGACCAGCCGGTCGCCATTGCTCAACCCGATGCCGCCCTGGTCGCGGATCGCCAGGATCGAGCGCACCAAGTGCTGGTTGTAACCCATGCGTCCGGTGACGCCATGCATGATGATGCCAATGCGCTGTTCTGCCATTCCGTTCTCCCGCGTCCCCGCTCGGTGTAACTGATTGGTTACTTACCTATAGCGGGCGCGGGACGTCGTCAAGCGGGCAGAGCTGCGACCTTGGTCGGTGGTCATCGGTGCTCAGAGACCGAGCACCATTTTGAGGCCCATGAGACCAAGAAAAATGAGGATCATCAGATCGAAGGTGCGGCGGTCGAGCCGGCCGGCCAGCGCCTGGCCCAGCGGCATGAAGACCAGTACCGGGATCATGGCGAGCAGCGCCTCAAAGACCCATGCCCCCTGCATGATTCCGCTCAGCACCAGCGATGGCAATTGCACGAGGCCCAGCACCAGGAACATGACGGAGACGGCGTAGACATGGGCGGCGCGGTCGAGACCCATGGCATGGATGAAAGTGACGCCGACCGGCGCCGAAATGCCGGTTGCCCCCTGCAAGAGACCGCTGCCAAAGCCGGCCACGGGCCCGGCGCGCCGGGCCAGGGCCTCATCGACCCGCAGATGCGGCCGGGCGACCTTGAGCAGGAAATAGGCCAGCAGCAAGAGGCCCAGCGACAGGATCAGCACCCGTTCCGGCAGGGTTCGGAGCAGCCAGGTGCCCAGCACCACGCCGACGCCGCCGGCCACGAGAAAGGCCGGCAGGAAACCCAGCCGCGTATCGGCCCGCGCCGCCCGGAACTGCCACATCTGCATGGAATTGGTCAGCGCCTGGGTGATGGCGAGGATGCCGACGGCGTGCTGGAGGCCGAAGACCGAGGCCAGGACCGGCAGCGCCACCAACGGCAAGCCCATGCCGGTGGCGCCCTTGACCACGGCGCCCGCCGCCAACGCCAGGCCCATGATCGTCATGCGTTCGAGATCGAAATCCATCACCGCCCTCAATATCGATAACGAACCGGTTCACCAGGCCCGCGCCCCAGCAAAATCTAGTGCGAAACACCCGTGAATGACAGCCGTTTAGGCCATCAACGGAACAAATGATAGCTCACCGTCTGGTTACTTAACGCTTGACAGGCCATTCCATCGCTCGCAATCTGCCGCTCGAGGGCCACAAGAAGCGGCCCCGAAACATGGGAGGACTATGACGATGAAGCAGTCTCTGCGGCGCGTCCTGGCGTCGGGCACTGCCCTTTTGACGCTGGGAACGGCCATCTCTTTCGCCACCTCGTCTTTCGCTCAGGAATGGAAGCCGGACCGGCCAATCAACCTGATCGTGCCCTGGGGCGCCGGCGGCTCGACCGACCAGGTCACCCGCGTCACCGCCCCTATTCTGGCCGAAGCGCTGGGCGTGGATGTCGTGGTGGTCAACCAGCCCGGCGCCTCGGGCGCCATCGGCACCCAGGAAGTGCTGAACGCGGCGCGCGACGGCTATACCTGGACCGCCAATGCCATCGCCAACAATGCCACCTATGCGGTGACGGGCCTGCTCGAAAACACCAATATCGACGATTGGCACATCTATCTCTCGGTCGCCAACGTGCCGGTCGTGTCGGTGCCCGCCGATAGCCAGTTCACCGATTTCGGCGCATTGCTGGCCGCCTTCCAGTCCGATATGGGCCGAGGCATCAGCGTCGCCACCGCCGGCATCACCTCTTCGGGCGGCACCGCCATCGCGGCCCTTTCCGGTGCGGCGGATAATTTTGAATATAACATGATCACCTATGACGGCGGCGGGCCGGCAGCCATTGCGACGGCGGCAGGTGAAGCCATGGTCACCACGCAATTGGCGGTGGAACAGACCGAATTGATCCGTGGCGGCCGTCTCAAGGCGCTGGCGGTGCTGTCCGACCAGCCGCTGGTGCTCGACGGCGTCGAGCCGATCCCGCCGATCACCAATTGGCTGCCCGACATGGAGCTGGCCCCCGATTATTTCGGCATTTTCGTGCCGGCCGGGGTGCCCGAGGAGGTCGTCGCCACGCTGGACAAGATCTGGGCCGAGAAAGTCTCCAATGCGGATTCGCTCAAGACCTATGCCGAGACCTTCGGCGCGGTCTTTGCGCCCTCCCATGGCGCCGAAGCCCGGGCCCTGGCCATGCCGGTGGTGATCCTCGAAGCCTGTGATGCGGTCCTGCGCGGCGAAGCGGTCAAGGATCCGTCCACGATCGGCATCGATTGCGCCACCCGCACCGAAATCGGCGCGCAATAAAACCAGCGGGGGCCGCACGGCATGGCGCCGGCGGCCCCCGCGCTTCTCTCATCCACCGCCAAAGCCGGGCCCGTCCCGGTGGCTCATGCCCTTCGCGCGGGCCGGACAATGACGGTGAATATGCCAGCATGCTCAAGCGCCCTTTTCAGGCCCGGACAGAATGACAATCCAGACCGATCCCATGCCCAATGACGACGATCGCGACCCGGCCCGGCTGCGCGCCGATCTCATCACCGCCATCGTGCTGATCGGCCTGGGGCTGGTGGTCACCTATTTCTCCTGGACCATGGACAGGCTGGAAGTGCGCCGCATCCATCCGGCCACCATTCCTGGCCTCGTGCCGTTCATTCTGGGCCTGGCGCTGACCCTGTGCGGCGGGCTATTGGCCGCGCGCTCCGCCCGGCTCGACAGCAAAGGCGGCGGCGCGGCGCTCGTCCGCGTGCTCCTCTCCTGGCAGGCATTGCGCGTGCTCACCGTCCTTGTTCTGGCGCTGGTCTATACGCTGGGTCTGGTCGGCCGCATGCCGTTCTGGCTGGCCTCCGCGCTCTTCATCTTCAGTTTCATCATCCTGTTCGAGACCGTGCTGTCCGACCGGCCGAGATCGCTGCCGCGCACTCTGATCTGGGCGGGCGTCGTTGCCCTCGCCGCCGGGCTGGGCGTCCATTACATCTTCGGACAGATCTTCCTCGTGCGTCTGCCCTAGGGAAAGAGCTTTATGTTCGACGGTCTCATTCTTCTCGGGCAGGGCGTTGCCCATTTCCTCACCCCTGCGGGCCTGTTCAATGTTGCCTGGGCGACCCTGCTCGGCCTTGCCGTCGGCATCCTGCCGGGGCTCACCGCCACGATGGGCGTCGCGCTGCTGGTGACGCTCACCTACAAGATGGCCCCCGACCAGGCGATCCTGACGCTGATGTGCGTCTATCTGGGCGCCATTTATGGCGGCAGCCGCACCGCCATCCTGCTCAATATTCCCGGCACCCCCGCCAATGCCGCGGCCACGCTCGACGGCCATCCGCTGGCCATGCAGGGCAAGGCCGGCCTGGCCATGGGCCTGGCCACCACGTCCTCGACGCTGGGCACGCTGGTGGGCATTTTCTTTCTCGCCATCATCGCGCCGCTGCTGGCCGAGGCGGCGCTCAAGTTCGGCTCCTACGAATTCTTCTGGCTCGCCCTGTTCGGCGTGGTCATTTCCGGGCAGATGACCGGCTCGGACACCCCGCTCAAGGGCTATATTGCCGGTATTCTGGGACTGCTGGTGGCCATGGTGGGCATGGAAACCCTGCATGCCCATCAGCGGTTCACCTTCGGCATTCCGGCGCTGGGGGCGGGCGTCGATCTGATCCCGGCAATGGTCGGGGCCTTCGGGCTCGCCGAAATCCTCTCCACCATGAAGCGCACCGCCATGCCCCGCATCGCGGCGGTCAATGACCGGGTCATTCCCACGCTGCGGGAAATCTTCCAATATTGGAAGACCATCATCCGCTCGGGCATTGTCGGCACCTTTGTCGGCATCATTCCCGGCGTCGGCGAGGATGTGGGCGCCTGGTCTTCCTATGCGCTGGCCAAGAAGCGCTCGAAAAACCCCGAAGAATTCGGCAAGGGCAGCCAGGAAGGCCTGATCGCGGCAGAAACCGGCGACAATGCCGTGGTCTCGGCCGCCATGATCCCCACCTTGACGCTGGCCCTGCCCGGCTCGGCCGCCGCCGCCGTGCTCATCGCCGCCATGATGATCCACGGCATCCGGCCCGGCCCGATGCTGATGATCGAGAATGCGCCCTTCCTCTATCAGGTCGTGGCCATGCTGCTTCTGGCCACCTTCGCCAATCTGATCTTCGGGCTGTCGCTCACCAGGATTTTCATCAAGGTGCTCTCGGTGCCGCGCGAACGGCTGATGGCGGTCATCTATGTGCTGTGCGTGGTCGGCTCCTTCGCCATCACCCAGCGCATGTTCGACGTCTATGTCATGGTATTTTTCGGCATTGTCGGCTTCATCCTGCGCGAGATGAAATATCCCATGGCGCCGCTGGTGCTGGGGATCGTTCTGGGCGATCTGCTCGATCTCAACCTGCGGCGCGGGCTGGCGCTGACCAATGGCGATCCCACGCCCTTCTTTACCCGGCCGATCAGCGCTGTTATCTGCACCATCATCTTTTGCACCATCCTCATGTCCATCCCGGCGGTAAATCGACGTGTCCGAGCCCTTTTCATCCGCAATGGCGGAGGCGCCCAAGCGCAAGGCTGAGGCCAACAAGCCCGAGGCGACGACGCGCAAGCGCAATTCTGCCAAGACCAAGGCCTCCATCCTGGCGGCGGCGCGGGTGGAATTTGCCGATCGCGGCTTCGAGGGGGCGCGGGTGGACGCCATTGCCGAACGGGCCGAGGCGAACAAGCGGCTGCTCTACCATTATTTCGGCAACAAGGAAGATCTCTACCGGGCAGTGCTGCTCGACGCCTATCAGGAGATCAGGCAGGGCGAGCGGGCGCTCTCGCTCGATCAATATGACCCGGTCCAGGCCATGGACCGGCTGGTGCGCTTCACCTTCCGGCACTTCCTCGCCAATCCGTGGTTTCCGCGCCTATTGGGCACGGAAAACATCGAGAATGCCCGCTTCCTCAAGACCCTGCCCGACATCAAGGCGCTGCATTCCCCGCTGGTGGGCCAGATCGCCGCGATCATCGAGCGCGGCGCGGCCAGCGGCATTTTCCGCCGCGACGTCGATCCGGTGCAGCTCTACATTTCCGTCGCGGCGCTCGGCTTTTTCTACGTCTCCAATACGGCAACGCTGTCGGTGATCTTCGAGCGCGACCTCTCCAGCGTCGGCATGGTGCAGGAGCGCGAGGCCCATGCGGTGCAGATGGTGCTCGACTTCCTCAGGACCAAGCCGGGACTTTAGCAAGACCCACCCGGCCTTTCCCTTGAGAGGGAGGCCAGGTGGGGGGGCTCGTCACGCCCTTCTCTAAATATCCACCTCGTCATCGCCCAGCCCGTCGACTTCAGCGGCGGCGCGGCGGAGGATGTCGGCGGCGCGGCGCTGCTGCTCGTCGCTGCCCTTGCGGGCTTTCTTGAGCGCCTGTTTCAGCGCCTTGCGCGCCGCTTCCAGTTCGGGAATGGCGTCGTGCATGGGCTGGTCGCGTTCGCTCCGTTCGCCCCAATGGGGCGGCACATTGCCGTCCTCGGGCCGGCTCTCGCCCCCAAACGGAAAATCGGCCCGAACGAATTCACGAAACCGGTTCATCTGCTCGCCGGTGCGGGCGAGAAAATCCAGCGTCGAGGCCACCGCCTCGCGGTTTTCCTCGAGATGGGCGCGGCCCGCCTCGGTAATGGCATAGAGCTTCTTGTTGCCATCGGCCGAGGACGTGACATAGCCGGCTTCCTCGAGATAGGTCAGCGCCGGATAGACGATGCCGGGGCTGGGCGAATAGACGCCGTTGGAGCGCTCGTCCACCGCCTTGATCAGGTCATAGCCGTGGCGCGGCTGCTGTTCGATGAAATAGAGCGCCACCAGCCGCAGATCGCCTGAGGCCAGCATGCGCCCGACGCGGACATTGCCGCCCAAATTGCCTAGTTCGTCATCGGCCAGGCGCTGCATGCGGCCCCAGCCGCGCCGCGCCATCTGTTCCAGCCTGCGCCAGTTCGGTTCGCCGTTGTTCCAATAGCTCATGATCTATCTCCAGATATATCGTAAAAGCCCTTCCCGCAGCAAATCGGCACCATGCGGCCCGGTTTCAAGATATATCTTGGAAGATTCCGCCGTCCGCCCAGCAACAAAAAACCCCCGAACCGAGGTCCGGGGGTGCAAAGGCAGAAATTGTCTTGGTCGATCAGGCAGAAATACTGCCATGGGCCGCCGGCTTGTGGTCGCGGTCGAATTCGCCATGGCGGCGGAAGCGCCACATATAGGTGGGCAGGATGGCGTCCATGCCGGTCGGGACGATGCCGAAGGCGGCAAAGCTGCGCTTGTCCTTGATCGCTGCCTCGGAAACCACATTATCGACGCCGAGCAGGTTGATCTGGTCGGCGGTGACCAGCGGCTTGAACGGCAGGATGCCGAGCAGGGCGGCGCCGAACCTGGCAAGGCCCGCCGGGAAGGGCAGGAGCGGACGATTGCGGCCGGCCTCGCGCAGGATGCGCTGCATCAGCGCCTTGTGCGTCTCCACGTCGGGACCGCCCAGTTCATAGACGCGCCCGGTCTTGACCGCGCCTTCGCTCGCCTTGGCGAGGGCGGCGGCGACATCGCCGACAAAGACCGGCTGGAACAGGCTCTGGCCATGGACCAGAGGCATGACCGGGAAAAGCCGCGCCAGCGTGCCCATCAGGTTGAAGAAACCGTCATTCTGCCCGAACATGATCGAGGGACGGATGATCACGGCCTCGGGAAAGGCGTCCAGAACCGCCTGCTCGCCGGCCAGCTTGGAAGCGGCATAGGAACTGATGGCGGCGGCCTTGTCGACGCCCAGCGCCGAAAGATGCACCAGCGCGCCGGCGCCCTGGGCCCTGGCGGCGCGAGCGACGCGGGCGGCACCCTCGACATGGACGGCGTCGAAACGCTGCTTGCCGCGCTCGAAACCGATACCGACCAGATTGATGACGATATCGGCGCCGGCCACGGCGCGCGTCACCGAAGCGTCGTCGCGCAGATTGGCCTGCACCGGCACGACCTGGCCGACGCCGCCGAACATGCGGGTTTCCCCGGCCAGATCAGGGCGGCGCACCGCGACGCGGATGCGATAGCCCTCGCGCGCCAGCAACTGAACCAGATGGTTGCCGACAAATCCCGATCCACCGAAAATGGTGACGAGCTTGGGGATATTGCGATCCATTGACGGGGCTCCGCGACAGGCTGGATGAACTCAGCCGCTTCTAGCGCAAGCCTCTTGCTCCTGTCGAGCCTTGCCATAGCGGCATTTCGCTGCGCGGCTTGACTCGGCGTGGCATTTGTTCTTCTTTTGTTCGATCAGGGAGATCAACCATGCCACAAGCGCAGGATTATCACGGCCAATGCCATTGCGGCGCGGTCCGCTTCAGCATCCATACCGACCTTTCGGGTCTCGGCGATTGCAATTGCTCGCGCTGCCGGCGGCTGGGCTGGATCATGCAATCGGCACCCGCCGAGCAGTTCCGGCTGATCGCGGGCGCCGACAATCTCACCCTTTACCGCTTCAACAGCGAAAAGATCGAGCATCTGTTCTGCAAGACCTGCGGCATCGAGGCTTTTGCCCGCGGCATTGCCGGCGACGGCAAGGCCATGGTGATGGTCAATGTGAACTGTTTCGAGCCGGCGCCGCCCGTCGATCGCGAGAGCGTCCACCATTGGGATGGGGCAAACTTCTAACGGAGCCAAGAATGCGCATTGACAATGGGATGGGGACGCCCTAGTTACTCGCCCGTCGCCCAGATGGCGGAATTGGTAGACGCGCACGGTTCAGGTCCGTGTGCCGCAAGGTGTGAAGGTTCGAGTCCTTTTCTGGGCACCAATTTCAAGCTAAAAGCCGCGTAATCCCAACGGATTGCGCGGCTTTTGCTTTTTCGTCCACCGGCTGGTGGATTGCTGGCCTGAATTTGGCGCCTAAAAGGGCCGGCGGCGGCGGCCGCGCCGCGAGGCCACCAGCCCCACCAGCATCCCGGCCAGGACGGCGATGAGGAAGGGCCAGTGCCGCAGCTGCGCGAAGACGGTGCCCGGCAATTTCTGATGCGGACGCAGATCGAGCACGCCCATTTCACCCGGCGTCAATTGCGCGGTGATGCGGCCCAGCGGATCGGTGGCGAAGGTGAGGCCGGTATTGGCGGCGCGCACCAGGCTCATCCCCTCTTCCACCGCGCGCAGCCGCGCATGATGGGCGTGCTGGGCCGGGCCCATCGCATAGGCGTCGAACCAGGCGTCATTGGTGAGATTGAGCAGGAATTGCGCCCCGCCCGTATCGCCCAGATCGCCTAAAAAAATGATTTCGTAGCAGACCAGGATCAGCGCCGCCGGCGCATTGGGCAGGCTCATCAGCCGGCGGCGCATGTCGCCGGCCGACCAACCCTCGGCGCCGGGCACGAACTGGGTCAGTCCCAATTGCGCGAAAAACGGCGCGAAGGGCAGATATTCCCCGAACGGCACCAGATGGGCCTTGTCATAGGAGGCCACCACCTCGCCGTCGCTATTGATAGCGATGACCGAATTATAGGGCGGCTGGCCCGGCGCGACGCCATCGAGCGCCAGCGGCCGGCGCGGTACTCCGGCAATGAGACTCGCCTGTTCGGGCAGCATGCGGGCGATGCGCGCCAGCGCCTCGGGATAGGTTTCGAGGAAAAACGGCAGGCTCGATTCGGGCCAGATCAGGTGGGTGATGTCCTCGAGCCCCTGATCGGCGGGGTCCATGCGCATGTCCGAGAGCATGATCAGCCGGTCCACCAGCGCCACCGGGTCGACATTGCCGAAATCGGCATGTTCATAGACCAGGGGCTGTACCAGCCGCAAAGCCATGTCCTGCCGCTCGGTCGAGACATTGCCCGCCAGCCGGTTCCAGCCAAAGCCGAGCTGGGTGGCGATGACGAGAAAAGCGAGGAAAAGCGGGGCCAACCGGCGCGACCAATTGCGCTCATCGGCGGGCCAGACCAAAGACGGCGTCATGGCGAGGAGCGGCGCGAGAAAGCTCAGTCCATAGACGCCGATGATGGAAGCCAATTGCATCATCTCGTCGGTGCCGGTGAGGCTGTAGCCCAAAAGATCGAAGGGAAAGCCGGTAAAGAGGTGGCCGCGCGCGAATTCGGCGGCCCCGAGCCAGGCGGCCAGGGTCAGGATGCGGGTCCAGCCATGGCTCCAGAACAGATGCGCCAACGCGCTGGCCAGCCCCCAGAACAGGGCGATCAGCGCCGCAAGGCCGGCAATGGCGAAGGGCATGGCCGCCAGAACCCAGCCGCCATCGACGAAGAAGGCGGCGCCCAGCCAGTGAAAGGCGACGAGAAAATAGCCCCAGCCAAAGGCAAAACCGATGGTAAAGGCCGGCCCGAACAGGCGCCGCCAGCCGCGAAGGCGTTCCGCGCCATCCAGCGCCCAGACCCAGACCGGCATGGCGAGGAACAGGAGCGGCAGCAGGAAAAATGGCGGCGCCGAAAGACCGGCCAGCGCCCCAGCCACGAACAGCAGCAGGAAGCGGCGCCAGTTCTGGCTCAGCATGGCGGTTTCGGCCAGCCAGGTCATGGGCGGAAACGGGGCGAATCAAATAGCATGCGGGCAAGGTGGTGCCAGCCGGGTTGAGCGTCAAGGCGGTGGACTCGGGTCCGCCGCAGGATTAGGAGTGCGGCGAAGTCCTAGGAGGCCGGTCCCGGCCTTCGGCCGAACGCCATGAGCAAGAAGGCCGTGGGCGCCCTGCGCGAGCGGTACAGGATAATTGATGACCCAGCCGATCACCCTCGCTATCGACACCGCCGCGCCGCGGCTGCAATTGGCGCTGGCCCTGACCGACGGGCGCGTCGATATGCTGGTGGAAGACCTCGCCAAGGGCCACGCCGAAATTCTTTTCGAGCGCATCGCCATTCTGCTCGGGCGCAACAATATCGCCTATCCGGATCTGGAAAGGATCGCCGTCACCACCGGCCCCGGCTCCTTTACCGGCCTGCGCATCGGCCTCTCCGCGGCGCGCGGCCTGGGTCTGGCGCGACACATTCCCGTGCTCGGCATTCCCAGCCTTCTGGCCATCTCGCTGGGCGCACCGGCGGGGCCGGTCGCGGTTCTGGTCGATGCAAGGCGCGGCGAAGCCTACCTCGAAACCTTTCCCGCCCCGGGCGTAATCGGGGAGGGTCCGCGCCTCGTTCCCATCGAGAGCGCCCGCGCCGCGATTGCTGCCAATGCCCTGCTCATCCAATCCCCCTTTGCCGCCATCGGGGCGATGGCCCGTTTCGCCGCCGGGGCCGACCCTTCGGCCTTCCCACCCCATGCCGCCTATATAAGGGATGCCGATGCCAAGCCGCAGGACGCGGCGCGGATCATAAGGCGCGCGCCATGATCAAGCTCTGGATGGCCCCGGGCGGGCTGCATGTCGAGCCGGGCGAAGCCCGCGACGCCAGGGATCTCGCCCGCATCCACGCGCAGAGCTTTTATCGCGGCTGGCCGGTCGAGGAATTCGCCCGCTTTCTCGATGACAAGGCGAGCCCGGTCTATATTGCCTGCGACGCGCGGCGGCGCATTGCCGGCTTCGCGCTGATCCGCACCGTGCTGGATGAAAGCGAATTGCTCTCCATCGCCGTCGATCCGAAATGGCGCGGCAAGGGTATTGGCCGGGCGCTGCTGGACGCGGCTTTCGTCGATCTCATGCATTCGCCGGCACGGCGCATGTTTCTCGAAGTGGACGAGCAGAACCTCGCGGCGATCCGCCTCTATCGAAAACTGGGTTTTGCCACCATATCGTCGCGAAAAGGCTATTATCCGCGCCCCGATGGGTCGGCGGCCACCGCGCTTGTCATGGCGCGCGATCTTGGTTAACCCCCTCGACAACAGAATTTGCCCGGGAGGCTTGGCGTGAGCAAGAACCCGTCCGAACCCACTTTGGAAGAAGCCTGCGTCGCCCATGGCATGCGCATGACCGATCAGCGCCGCGTCATCGCCCGGGTGATCGAAGCCGCGCTCGACCATCCCGATGTCGAGGAGCTCTATCGGCGCGCCTCGGCCATCGATGCGCGCATTTCCCTCTCGACCGTCTATCGCACCGTCAATCTCTTCGAGGAGGCGGGGCTGGTCACCAAGCATGATTTCAAGGATGGCCGCGCCCGGTTCGAGCTGATCCCGGACGAGCACCACGACCACCTCATCGACATCCGCACCGGCAAGGTCATCGAATTCCGCAATGAGGAGATCGAGGCCATCCAGGAAGTGATCGCCAAAAAGCTCGGCTACCGGCTGGTCGATCACCGGCTGGAGCTTTACGCCGTGCCCATCGGCGACAAGAAAGCCTGAGAGCTTTTCCGATGATCTTCCGCGTCCTGTTCTTCGTTTTCGTCTTCCTGCCCTTCCTGTTGGTGGTGATCCCCTCGCAGGCGCTGATCGTCGCGCTGGGCCTGCCGATCTGGCCCGTCCTGCCGCGCCTGTTCCATCGCCTCGGCTGCGTATTTCTGGGCCTGCGCATCACCCTTATCGGCGCGCCGGCCACCGGGCGCTCGACGCTATTGGTCTCGAACCATATTTCCTGGACCGACATCGTCGCCATCGGCTCGGTGGCTGATGTCACCTTCGTGGCCAAGAAGGAAATCCGCGACTGGCCTTTTGTGGGCATGATGGCCAATCTGCAAAAGACCATCTATGCCGACCGCACCCGCCGCTCGGCCACCGGCAAGACCGCCGAGGCCATGGGCAATCACATGGCCGACGGCAATGCCGTATTGCTGTTCGCCGAGGGCCAGTCCGACATCGGCACCCATGTGCTGCCCTTCCGCTCGGCCCTGATCGGGGCCGCCCAGCATGCCATGATCGAAGCGGGGGCGCGCGACGTGGTCATCCAGCCCGTGACCATCGCCTATACCAAATTGCAGGGTCTGCCGGTCAGCCGCAACGAGCGTTCGCTGATCGCCTGGATCAAGTCCAAGTCGGTCCGGCAGAATATTGCCGAAATCCTCACCGGGCCGGCCAAGGACGTGGTCGTGGCCTTCGGCGAGCCGATGCCGCTCAATGCCGGCGACGACCGCAAGGCGGTGAGCAAAGCCGCCGAAAATCAGGTACGCGCCATGCTCGTCGCCCTCAATCGCGGCGGCGCCCTGCCAGCCAATGAAGGCAATCGACAGGCATAGCCATCACGCCCCGACCCGTCCGGGCAATCGCGGGTACAATTCTGCATTCCGCCGTCATTGCCGGGCTGGTCCGGGCAATCCATTTCCCCGAATTTTCTGCCCTACCACATGCCCGGCGCGGTCAGGCGGAGGGCGAGGATGACAGGCGCTGCTTGAGGCGGCCGACAATATCGGCGGCCTTGACCATCAGCGCCAGATCGATGTCCTGTTCGCTCATGGCTTGGGTCACATCGGTCCAGACCGGCACCACAAGCTCGTGCCGCACCTCCCGCCCGTCGATATTTTCGGTGAGCACGGCCCGCACCTTGCCGGTCACGCGATCCTGGAGGCGCGGATGGGCCTCTTTTTCGGCCAGGGCAATGTCGATCAATTCAAGAGTCAATTCCGGCTCCGTGGGAGCCGCCGCCGGCCAGACTGGCTTCGGACGGATCACCCGGCAAATAACGTTGCTGCGGCGATGGGGTTTCACCATCGCCTTGTTGTCGGTCCGACCTGTTGCGAAAGCGCATCACGCCCGGAGCGGGAGGTGAAGCAGGGGACGAGGCCGAAATGTCAGCGGAACCCGCTTAGTCCGATTCCACCGCTGTTAAAAGCCCTACGAAAGCGGCAAAAAACGGTCATCAGACCAAAAATACGGCTCGGTCTTAGACCTTGACCGCATATTCCACCCGCCCATCATCCCCGAAGACGCGCAGATAGCGCTCGATTTCGGCGGCATCGCCAGTGGCCTTGGCG
This sequence comes from Devosia faecipullorum, assembly GCF_015158295.1. Lineage (GTDB taxonomy): Bacteria > Pseudomonadota > Alphaproteobacteria > Rhizobiales > Devosiaceae > Devosia > Devosia faecipullorum. The sequence continues at coordinate 199,557 of NZ_JACDXV010000003.1, forward strand.
GGATTGTCCGAGAGCTTGACCGCCGGGCGGCCATTGGCTTCAGACACTTTGGCGACGATGGAAATGGGTTTGAGTCGGGCATTGGGCGCGGGCGCGCAATCCTCGAAATCATTGGTCAGATTGGTGCCCCAGCCAAAGGCCATGCGCACCCGACCGTCAAAATGCAGATAGGCGTCCTCGATCATTTCCACGTCGAGCCCGTCGGAAAAGATCAGCAGCTTGTCCTTGGGGTCGCGACCGCGCTCCTGCCAGAACTGGATGATCCTCTCGCCCCCTTCGATGGCCGGAGCGCTGTCGGGACGGAAGCCGGTCCAGTCGGCCACCCAGTCCGGCGCGTCGCGCAGGAAGGCATCGGTGCCGAAGGCGTCGGGCAGAACGATCAGCAGATTGCCGCCATAATAGCTCTTCCAGTCCTGCAGGACCCGATAGGGGGCCTCGCGCAATTCCTGGTCGGAGCGGGCGAGCGCCGCCAGCACCATGGGCAATTCATGGGCATTGGTGCCGAGCGCTTCGAGATCGGTGTCCATGGCGAGCTTGACATTGGAGGTGCCGGTGAAGTTTTCCCCGATCCCTTCCTTGAGCGCCTCGACGCACCAGCGCTGCCAGAGGAAGGAATGGCGGCGCCTGGTGCCGAAATCGGAAATCTTGAGATCGGGCAGCTTTTGCAGCCGCTCGACCTTTTCCCACATCTTGGCCTTGGCGCGGGCATAGAGCACGTCGAGCGTGAAGGGGCCATATTGCTTCATCGCCGCGCGGGAGCGCAATTCGTTGATGATGGCGAGGGCGGGGATTTCCCACATCGTGGTCTCGAGCCAGAGGCCGGGAAATTCCAGGACGAATTGCCCGTCGCGCTTTTCGAGCCGGTATTCGGGCAGCTGGAAATTTTCCAGCCAGCGCAGGAAGCCGGGCTGGAAGATCTGCCGGCTGCCGTAAAAAGTATTACCGGCCAGCCAGATCATTTCCTTCTTGGAAAAGCGCAGGGTGCGGCAATGATCGAGCTGGGCGCGCAATTCCTCGATATCGATCTCCTCGGCCAGCCGCACCGCACGGGTGCGGTTGATCAGGCTGAACGTGGCCTCGACCCGGGGATAGAGGCCCCAGATCATCTGCAACATCAGGAGCTTGTAGAAATCGGTATCGAGCAGGCTCCGAACGATCGGATCGAGCTTGAAGGTGTGATTGTAAACCCGGCGGGCAATATCGGTATAGGTGGCCATTGTCGTCCCACTTCGCGCCCGCTTTTGTAGCGCGCCAGCCCCGGAATTGTGAAGGACGGAAGCGAGGGGATCGGTTCCGTACCTGTCCGGCTCAATAACGACCCTGCTCGCTGCCGCAGAAGGGGTCCACCGGGCTGGTGCCGGCAAAGGGCGCGCGGCCCATCAGCGCCTCGAGCACGGCCACCTGCATGTCCTCATTGCTGCCATAGGCATTGACATAGGTGGGCACGCGCGGCGCGTCATGCAGGTAATAGGGAAAGCCCAGCGACACCATGAGCGTGGGCACGTCGTGCCAATAGCGTTTCATGGCGCCGAAGACCGAGCCGGTCAGTTCCCGCCAATTGAGGAAGATGCGCTGGCGCGTCAGCAGCGTCTCCTCGGCCAGCAAATAGAGCACGAGGTCGAAGTCCCGGACATCGACCGCCATGCCGGGCGCATATTCGGTCACCTCGAACCCCTCCTCGCGCAACAGGTCGGGCAGCGAGAGCGGTAGCGGCATTGGCGCGAAAGGCTGCACCGCGCCGGTCGAGAAGATGAGGATGCGCCTGTGCCGGGCCGGTGACAGCGGCAAGAGGTTCTGCACATCCTTGACCAGGGTCGGCACGCGGGCAGTCACCGCCCTGGCCTTCTCCCGGCTCTCGGGTCGCCCGATGATCGCCTTGGCCTGATCGAGGCTCGGCTCGGCTCGCTCGGGCCGGTGCAGGCCCAGGGCTGCCTTGAGACCGAGAATGCGGGTCACCGCCTCGTCCACCCGCTCCTGGCTCAGCCTGCCATCGGCGACCGCCTTGACCAGATACATGAGGTCGGCACTGGCATCGTCGGAGAACAGGATCACGTCGCAGCCGGCAATGATGCATTGGGGGATGATGTCCTCGCGCTTCCCCCAATCGCCGAAACCGGCCATGGGCGTGGCGTCCGAGACGATAAGGCCGTTAAAGCCCAGTTTCTCGCGCAACAGATTCTGGTTGAGAACCGGGCTCAGCGTCGCCGGCCGGAAGGCCTCGGCCCCGGCCTCGGGATCGAGTTCGCGCACGAAGGCGGGAAAGGCGATATGGGCGCTCATCACGCTCATCACCCCGGCTTCGATGGCGGCGCGATAGAGCGGGCCGAAGGTTTGTTCCCATTCCGCCAGCGTCAGCGGATTGATCGTCGTCACCAGATGCTGGTCGCGGTCGTCATAGCCTTCGCCGGGCCAATGCTTGACCGTGGCGGCGACGCCCGCCTGCTGGAACGCGGCGATCTGGGCCAAAGCGTGGCGCTTGATCCGCTCGACATCGGAGCCATAGGACCTGGTGCCGACAATGGCGCTCTGCCAGGCGCTATTGATGTCGATGACCGGGGTGAAGCTCCAGTTGAGCCCCACGGCGCGGGCCTCCTCGGCCATGATGGTGGAAATCGCCGTCGTGGCCTCCACATCGTCCACCGCCGCAAGACCCAGCGGATTGGGCACTTCGGTGCCGAAGGGCAGGCTCATGCGGCTGCCTTCGAGATCGGCGCTGACCAGCAAAGGCACCGAGGCGGCACTATCGAGCTGGCGCATCAGTCCGATTTCGGCGGCGAGATCGCTCGAATAGATGCGGGTGACCCCGCCCGGCCGGAAACTGGCCAGCGACGCCAAAGCGGCCTCCGGTGCCTCGCGCGACAGCAGCACGAAAAGCTGGGCCAGCCTGTCGCGCGGCGACAGCGCCTCGCGGGTTTCATGCACCCAGGCAATGGACGCAGCATCGAGATGAAACGGCGCCGCGGCAAGATCGATATTGGCCAAAGGCGGGCTCCCCGTCCGGTTTTTCTCGCCCCTGTTTAGCAGGGCCGATGGGACAGGAACAAGGCAGGGAGCGAGCCGCAGGGGCCGGAACCATCCGCGATCCCCATGCGCATGGCGTTTGCCGATCAAGCACCCCCAAACAAAAACACCGCCGGAGCCTCCGGCGGTGTTGGTTCGTCTGCAATGGTCCGGCCAAAAGTTCGGGCCGGAAAATTCCTCAGGCGGCGTGGCCTTCGAGCCATTTGCTGAGGCCCGCCTTGGGGGTGCCGGCACCGATCTTCATGTCGGCGGCTTCCCCGTTCTTGAACAGGATCATGGTGGGGATGGAACGCACGCCATATTGGGCGGCAATGCCGGGATTTTCGTCGACATTGAGCTTGACGATCTTCACCTTGCCTTCCAGTTCGCTGGACAATTCGTCCAGAACCGGGGCGATGGCCCGGCAGGGGCCGCACCATTCGGCCCAGAAATCAACGAGCACCGGTTCGTTGGACTGGAGGACTTCCTGGCCGAAAGTGGCTTCGGAAACGGCTTTAGTCATGTTGCGTGCCTTCTTGGTAACGCGCCTCCCGCCCGCTCGGGCCGGGGAGACGCCAGAATATCGGTTCCGGGCATATCCCCCGGAAAGCCTTCGTCTTTGCTCCCAGAACTGGGAAGAGTCCAGTCCCGGTTCAACCCCCGTCCGGGCGCAGGCTGAAGCTGCCCCTTGCCGCTCCGAGCAGGTCGGAGGGCAGATTCATCAATGTTTCCCGCTCCGTCCACAAAATGGCGGCCGATACGGTCCGTCCGGGGAAAAGCTGGCCTGCAACCAGCGCATAGAGCCCCAATTGCGTGAGGTAAGCCGGCCTGACCGCTTCGGGCCGGTCCGGAACCGATGCATCGGACTTGTAATCGACCACCAGCACGCCTGAGTCGTCAACCACGAGGCAATCGATGCGCCCCTGAAGACGCACATTCTCGCCATGGCGCCGAACCGGCAGCAGGAAGGGCAGTTCGGCCCGGCTGTTGGGTCCGAACAAATGGCTCAATTCGGGGCGGGAGAGGATGGACATGGCCCTGGCCGCCAAAGGACCATGGCGATCCATATGATCGGGCAACAAGGTCTCGAGGGCCCGGGGCGCGACCTCCGGCCAGCTTTCCCGCTCGATCCGGCGCAGATGCTGGAGCAGGGCATGAAGCGCCAACCCCTCCTTGCGCGCCCCTTCGGCATCGCGCGCCTCTTCGGCGAGGCTTTGCAGGATTGTCTCCTCCCCCCCGGAGCCGGCGCGCGAGGGCGAGACCAGCGGCTCATCGGGCGGCTCGGGCACCGGATCGGCGCTGAACGCAGCCTCCGATCGGGACCGGACCGGGGTCGGCCCCAGATGGCGCGGCGCCTCGTCGGCGGGATAGATACGCGCCACCAGCAGCCCTTCGGCATCGTGTCTATCGACCAGACCGGGACCGAGCCCCTGTTCGATGGCCTGATACCAGCTGCCCTCGAGCTGGGTTTCGGGCTTGGTGCCGGCGCTGAGCGTGCCGGTCACGTAAAGTTCATCCTCGGCGCGGGTCATGGCCACATAGAGCCGGCGCCAATATTCCTCCCCCAGGGCGGCATCGGCGGCGTCCTTGATCGGCAGTGTCGCCTCGCCATGCTGGCCCCTGGCCGAGGCATGGACCAGAAGCGGTCCGGGGGCGCTGTTGAGCACATAGACCGGCTTGCCAGTCATCTGCACCGAGGGCTTGGCCGTCGCATCGGCGAGAATGACGATGGGCGCTTCCAGCCCCTTGGCGCCATGCACGGTCATCACCCGCACCCCGCCGCCGCTTTCGGCCAGTTCGCGCTTGATGGTCACCGAGCGGCGGCGCATCTCGACGGCAAAGCCCTGCAGGGAGGGCTGCCCGCCCTGTTCATGGGCCAGAGCCAGTTCGAGCAATTCGGAGAGAACTTCATCGACTTCATAGCCGAGCCGCGCGTGGAAGCGCCGCAGGCCGCCCTCGGCATAAAGCAGGAAAGCGAGGAATTCGAAGGGCCGTTCGCGGTCGAGCTGGCCGCGCCAGCGCGCGAGGCGCTCCGCCGCATCCTGTGCCGGGGCGATGTGCGAAATGGCCAGGGCCGACCAGAGGCTTTGCCCCTCGTCCCGCTTGTGCGCCAGCTCGAACAGATCGGTTTCCGAGAGATCGAAAAGCGGCGAACGCAGGACAGCCGCCAATTGCAGGTCATCGGCGGGATTGAGCAGCACGTCGATCAAAGCCAGAAGGTCGAGCACGGCGATATGGCCGGTCACCGCCAGCCGGTCGGCGCCCGGCGTCGGCAGGTGTTCGGCGCGCAGGGCGGCAATGATGTCCTGAAAAAACGGCCCGCGCTTCTGCACCAGGATCAGCACGTCATCGGCGCTGACGGCGCGGCCGCGCTGGCCCAGCACCCGTCCGGTCTCGATCCAGCCCCGGATCTGGCGGGCGATGCGCAGTGCCACCTGGCGGGTGGCGCTCTGTTCGGCCTCCACCGGCTCGCGTGGCCATTGGTCGGTGTCGCGCTGGGATTTTTCCTCCTGCACCGGCGGCCAGAGGGTGACGCTGCCCCCCTCCTGCACGCGCGCCGCCTGATGCAGCACTTTTTCCGCCGACAACAGGGCGGCGCGAATATCGTCGCGCCCGGTGACCTTGTCCACCGCGTCCAGAATGGTCCTGAGGGTGCGGAAACTGGTATGGAGCGGCACCCGGGCAAAGGGTTTTCCCGAAGCCCGCGCCCGCTGGGCCATGTCCAGTCCGGTCTCCCCGAACAGCACGGGCTGCGCCCCCTGGAAGGAATAGATCGACTGTTTCTGGTCACCCACGGCAAAGATCGAACGGGGCCTCTCGACCGCGCCCTCGCCAGTGAAGAATTCCACCGCCAGAGCCTTCACCACTCGCCATTGGCGTTCATTGGTGTCCTGGCTTTCATCGACCAGGATATGGTCGATCCCGGCATCAAGCTTATAATGCACCCAGGGGGCGATGGCCGCATCGTCGAAGAGATCGCCGAGCTTTTCGATGAGATCGTCGAAATCGAGCAGCGCATGGCGGCGCTTCTCCTCCTCGTAGCGCCCGCGGATCGCCGCCACCACGTCGAGCACCGCTTCGCTGCGCGCCACCAGCAGCGCGCCGTTCAATTGCGCCTCCCCCTCGACCAGCCGCTCCTGTTCGGCCAGCAGCAATTCGTGCAGTGCCGGATAGGTCTCCACCTCCTTCTTGAGCATCAGCCGCGCGCGGGGTTCGCCCTTGCCGGTGAAGAAGGCGGCGCGCAGGCCCTCGAGGGTCGGATAATCCGGGTCGAGCCGGGCGAGCAGGTCGGCACAGCGGGAATTGCCCGCCGGATCGCCCTTGAGACAGGCCATCAGCTGGCGCAGCGCCTCAGGTGTTAGCAATGTGTTGGCCAAGAGCCCCGAACGGATAGTTTCGAGGCTATCCTGGACATCAATCAGCTGACGCAGGCGCCGTTTTGCGGCGGAAATGTCAACCAGCAGCGGTTTCAGCCGAGCCCCTTCCGAGAGCGCCGAATTGATGGCCTTGGCGATGGCCTCGTCGCTCATCAGCCCGAACAGGGTCTCGACCGCCTCGCAATGCGCCCCGCCCCTAAGTCCTTCCGCCAGAACGCTTTCTCGCGCCGAGAGCACCATCTGGGCCTGCTGCTCGTCCTCGATGACGGCAAAGTCGAAGGGCACGCCGGCCTCGATGGGAAAACGGTGCAGCACTGCTTCGCAATAGGCGTGGATGGTGATGATCCTCAGCCCCCCCGGCGTTTCCAGCGCCCGGGCGAACAGAATACGGGCATCGGCCAGCATGGCGGGGTCGGGCGCGGAACCGATCAAGTCCCTGACATCCTTGAGCAATTCGGCATCGCTGGCGAGAGCCCATTGCGCCAGCCGCGCCCCCACGCGCTTGCGCATCTCCGCCGCCGCCGCCTTGGTATAGGTCAGGCAAAGAATCGATTGCGGCCGCGTCCCGGCCAATAAAAGCCTTAAAACACGGTGGGTTAGCACATAGGTCTTGCCCGATCCGGCATTGGCCTCCACCCAGATCGAATAATCCGGATCGCTGGCCCGACCCTGGCTGGTCCTGGTGTCGAAGGGAATTTCAAGCGCACCACGATCGCTCATGGCTCCTCCTCCCCATCGGCCGAACTCCATTCAGAGACCCGCGCCAGATGGTCGTAAGGCCCTGCAAACCTTTGGGTTTTGAGTGGCAGGAGGCGGGCCGGCAACGGGGTTTCGTGCATCAGGAAGAAGTCGATATGCCCCTGCATGCGCCGCCAGATTTCGTCGGCAGCCGCCATGATATCGAGGCCATCGGCCGTCGCAAAGGCGCTGGGCTTGAAGGCGTCGGGCCCCAGCCCGATCTTGATATAGGTCAGTGCCGAGGAGGCGGCAGGCGCGATGGCCTTCATCGCGCCCGCCTTGGCCATCAATGCCTCGACCGGCAATTGCGGCGCTTCAAACGCCTTCATGCTGGGGGGGCTCGGCGGCGATCCGGTTTTAAAATCAAGGATTTCCAGCGTGCCGTCGCGGAGTTCATCCACCCGGTCGGCAGTGCCGGTAATGCGGAAATTGCGGGCCAGGGGCAGGCTCCATTCGCCTGAAATTTCGGCGTGGCGGGCGAGCAATTGCCCCTCGCGGCCACGCTCGAATTCGAGGAACTGGGCGGCGGCGGTCTCGAAGCGGCGCAGCCAGATGTCGCGGCGTTCGCCGATCATGTCGAGTCCGGCAAATTCCTCATTGGCGATTTCCATAATCTTGCCAAGGGCTTGGTCCGCCATGACGTCGTGCCCCTCATTGACGAAACGGGCGAAGATGGCGTGGATGATAGTGCCGCGCTCCCGGGCATCGGGGTCTTCACCCAGGGCATCGAGGGGCCGAAGCCGCAGCACATGCTTGGCATAAAGATCATAGGGCGAGCGCATCAGCGTTTCGATCTCGGTGACCGAGAGCCGGTTGAGGCGCGGCACGATGGGCGGATTGGGCGCCGGGCGCGGCGCCGGACGGATCTCGGTCACGGCGTCGAGCGCCCGTGCCGCGGCGCGCCAGACCGAGCCGCGCGCCCGCAGGCTATCGGCCTGATTTTCCCCGATAAAAGCGTCGAGCCGCTGCAATAGCCGCGAGGGCAGGGCCGGGCTCGCGCCGATCCGATCGGCATAGGCGAGGATCACTTCGCCATTGCCCATGGCCTGGGCAAAGTCATGGGCAGCAAGGCCCTGCATGCGTTCAGGCGGCTCGAGGCCGGCGGCCAGCCGCATGTTCCGGCTGAGCCAAGGACCGGGATCGGCGGGGCCGGGCCATTTGTCCTCGTTGAGCGCCCCCAGGATCAGCAGGTCGGGGCTCATCAGCCGGGCTTCGAGCTGGCCCCAGATGGCGATGTCCTGCCGTCGCTCCTCGTGATTGCGCACCTCGACGCTATCCATCAGCGCGAACAGCACCTGATCGAGCCCGAAGGGGCCGAAGCGATGGCCCTGCCCGGCCAGCAGCGCCATGTCCGCCGCCCAGGCCGACAATTCCTCGCGTCCATGCAACGCCATGCCGGTGCTCAAAGCCTCGACGCTGGCCCAGAGCGCCCCGGCAAGGCTTGCCGCGTCCATGTCCGTCTGCCCGAGCAGCGCGGTCAGAGGCGCAATCGCCGCTTCCAGCCGGTCGAGCAGGCCGGAAAGGGTTGCGGCGGCTTCGGGCGTGATGGGTCTGCGCCGTGTTTTCGGATCGTCCACTTTCCGCGCGGCCAGCAGGGCTCGCAACCCGGCAAAGCCGGGCGCTGGACGCTGCCCGCGCAGCAGCAGGAGATCGAGACTATTGGCCGTTTCGGCGATGACCGCACGTCCCCCCCCGAGGCTGACGGCGCGGTTGCGCAGCAGCGCCATGAGATCGGCGGGCGCGCAGCGACTGACCGCAAGGCTCAGCGCCTGGCGCGCCAGCCGCCCGGACGGGGCGTGAAAGAGCGGGGAACCGGCGGCGTCATCGACATGGATGGCGAAGCGCTTGAGTTCGGCGGCGATGCGCCTGGCGAGATTGCGGTCGGGCGTGACGATGCCCACGCTCTTTCCCCCGGCCAGGGCCGCGCGGGCGGCCAGCGCAATGGCGCGCGCCTCCTCGTCCTCATGGCGCGCCTGGATGATGGAGACACCGGAAAAGGCGGCATCGAGCCGCGCCATATCGGGCCGCTGCCCGGCCCAGAGAGCGGTGTCCCCGGCCAGGGCCAGGGCGCGATTGACCCAGGCGGTGCGCTCATGAGGAATTGGGCACAATTCGGTGACATCCTCGATCCCAGCCCGCAAAACCGTGAGCAGGTGGGCGAGGCCATATTGGGGATGGCCATGCGGGTTCTGCTCATCCTGACGCAAGGCCGCCAGCGCTTCTGCGCCCATATCCATGTCGAGGCCCGGCAGCACCACAGCGCCGCGCTTGAGACCGGCAATGGCGGCAAGCAGGCGGGCGGTCGCCGGAATGGAACCGGTGGACCCCGCGGCGATCACCGGCCTGTCGCCATAGAGAAAGGGCGCGGCCAGAGCCTGCCGGTCGAGCCGCGCCCGCCGCAGGGCGGCGACATCACTCAAATTGAGCGCGTCGAGCCATTGCGGCCAGGCGGTGAGCGCAATATCGAGAAATTCCAGCGTCTGCTGCCAATATTCTCCCAGTTCCTGCGCCATATCGCTGCCGATGGCGCGGATGTCGGCGGCGCTGCGCTCCTCGACCAGGAGGTCGTCGATCACCTGGCCCAACGAGCCCGCCATGGAGAAGATTTCCGCCGCACTGGGCGGGCTGGAAAAGGCCTCGCGCCCGCGCACGCTGCGCGCCCATTGCGCCACCAGATGCGAGAGGGTGAGCCGCCGCATCAACCCGCCGGCCTGTCGGGGCAGAGCCGGGGCGTCGAAGGGGGGCAGGAACGGTTCCTCATCCCCCTCCTCGCCACCAAAGGTGCGGATGTCGGGGAGAAGGCCGGTAAAGCCGGGCTGGCGGGAGAAGGCCTCGGCCAGTTTTCGCCGGGCGCGCTGGGTCGGCACGATGATCGTGACATCGCTCAGCCAGAACGGCCCGGTTCGATCCCAGCCCGCCAGGAGCCGCCCATCCATCACGGCTTCGGCAAGGCAGGGCAGGAAGGGCGTCGATGGCGCGATGGAAAACAGTCTCATGACGAGAGGGCCTTTTCGGCTGCGGCCAGCCCCGCTGCATCCCCGACATGAAACCAGGGCGCATCAAGCACCACGCCCTTGAGGCGCTCGTCCTCGAGCGCCGCATCGATCAGCAGGTTGAGCGAAAACGTGCCATCGGGGGTGGTTTCGAACAATGAGCGCCCGAGCAGCGCCACGCCGCCATAAATGACCGGCGCGCCATAATCGCGGGTCACATGGCCATCGGGAGCAAGGCAGAAATCGTGGCTGCGGGCAAAGCCTGTGGCGCGATGCGGCTGGATGCAGAGCAGGGTGATGTCTCCTTCCCCGCCGTGAGCTTCGCGCATGCGCGCCAGAGGATTGTCGACGCTGGGCAGCCAGAAGGCGTCGGTATTCATGACAAGGAAGGGGTCGGAATGCAGCATGGGCAAAGCCGCCTTGACGCCGCCGCCCGTTCCCAGCAGCACCTCCTCGCGATTGACCTTCAGCAGGCCGCCGAAATGGGCGAGCAATTGGTCGGCGCGGTAATGGGCATTGGCGAGGAAGCGCGTCGCCCCTTCCGCCCGCGCATCGTCCATAACCCGCTCGATCAGCGGTCTTCCGGCAACCGGCACCAAGGGCTTAGGGAGGGCATCGGTCAGCGGCCGCAGCCTCGTGCCGAGACCCGCCGCCAGCAACATCACATCGGGGAATCGGGCGTTTTTATCCATGCGCCGGATAAGAAAGGGTGTGGCCTTTCTTGTCCAGAGTGCGTGGTCATGCCTGCGCCTGCGCGCGCGACGCGAGGGCCGTTGCGAAAGCCGCGGCAAAAAAGAACCCTCGGGTCAGGGCCCGAGGGTGAAGAATTCCGGGCAACAGGCCCCTCAAGTGGCGAGGCGCCGGAAGGCCTATTCGGCGTGGGCGGCGGCGGCGGGCGGCTCGATATCGTCGTCGCCTTCAGCGGCAAGAGCGGCGTCGCGCAGGCTGGCCTGGGCGGCGATGGCCTTGGTGCTGGTGGCGGTGATCGCCTCGTTGGGCGGCGCCTTGGTGAGAATGGCGGCGAGCGAGCCGATGGTGGAGCGCAGATTGTGGCGATGCACCACCATGTCCACCATGCCGTGCTGGTAGAGATATTCGGAACGCTGGAAGCCCTTGGGCAGTTTTTCGCGAATGGTCTGCTCGATGACGCGCTGGCCGGCAAAGCCGATCAAGGCGCCCGGCTCGGCCAGATGCACATCGCCCAGCATGGCATAGGAGGCGGTGACGCCGCCGGTGGTCGGATTGGTCAGCACCACAAAGAAAGGCAGGCCCGCCTCGCGCAGCCGCAGCACGGCGACGGTGGTGCGCGGCATCTGCATCAGCGAAAGTACGCCTTCCTGCATGCGCGCGCCGCCCGAGGAGACGAAGAGCACGAAGGGTGTCTTGAGCCGGATCGCGGTTTCGAGCCCGGTAATGATGCCCTGCCCGGCCGCCATGCCGAGCGAGCCGCCCATGAAATCGAAATCCTGTATGCCCACGGTCACGGCGCGCTCATAGAGCTTGCCAGTGGCCACGATCACCGAATCCTCATAGCCGGTCTTGGCGCGGCTTTCCTTGAGGCGGTCGGTGTAGCGCTTCTGGTCGCGGAATTTGAGCGGATCGAGCGGCACCGAAGGCACCGGGACCAGATCGTATTTCCCCTCGTCCAGAAAGGTCGCCAGCCGGTCAGCCGGCTTGATCTTCATGTGATAGCCCGAATTGGGCACGACCCATTGATTGGCCTCGAGGTCGCGATAGAACACCATTTCACCCGATTCCGGGTCTTTCACCCACAGGTTTTCCGGCGTGTCCCGCTTCGGATTGAGGATCGAGCGGATTTTGGGGCGGACGAAATTGTCGATCCAGTTCATGGCGCGGCCTTTCGCGGTGAGCTCTCTTGGCTCACCTAGTCGTCAATTGTGGCAATTCTTATCAGGCAGGGCGCAAGGCGCAAAGCCGTGACGGATAAAGGGGCTGTGGACAGTTCAGCCCCGCGCCCGCCTGACCCCACCGGCCAGGTCGGCCACGAGGTCGCGCACCGCGGCCAAGGTCTTGTCCGTCGCCTTGCCATCGACCAGCGTCCTGGCCAGTGCATCGACCAGGACCGTGCCCACCACGATGCCATCGGCATGCCTGCCGATTTCGGCGGCGTCCTCGGCGCTCTTGATGCCGAAGCCGACGGCGACGGGCAGGTCCGTATGGGCCTTGATGCGGTCCACCGCCTCACCCACGGCGCCGCGCGACTTGATCTGAGCGCCGGTGACCCCGTTCATCGAGACGTAATAGACAAAGCCCGAAGTGTTTTTCAGAACCACCGGCAGGCGCTTCTCGTCGGTGGTGGGCGTCGTGAGACGAATGAAATTGAGCCCGGCCTTGAGCGCGGGAATGCACAATTCCTCGTCTTCCTCCGCCGGCAGGTCGACCACGATGAGCCCGTCGATACCGGCCGTTTTCGCGGCAGTGACGAAGCGGTCGACGCCGAAGGAATAGATCGGGTTGTAATAGCCCATCAGCACGATGGGGGTATGGTCATCCTTGCGGCGGAATTCCTCCACCATGCCGAGCAGGCCCAGCATGGTCTGGCCCGCCGCCAGCGCCCGCTGGCCGCCGAGCTGGATGGCGACACCATCGGCCATGGGATCGGAAAAGGGCATGCCCAGTTCGATAATGTCCGCGCCGGCCTGCGGCAGGGCGTTGAGAATGGCCTGACCGGTGGCGAGGTCGGGGTCGCCACCCATGATATAGGTGACGAGCGCCGGGCGGTTCTCGGCCTTGAGTTCGGCGAAGCGTCTTTCGATACGGCTGGTCATTATTTCAGCAATCCCAGATATTTGCCGACGCTTTCCACGTCCTTGTCGCCACGACCGGAGAGGCAGAGCACGATAGACTGCTCCTTGCCCATCTTGGGGGCGAGCTTCATCACCTGCGCCAAGCCATGGGCGCTTTCCAGCGCCGGAATGATGCCTTCCAGCCGGGTGAGAAGCTGGAATGCCTCCAATGCCTCATTGTCGGTAATGGGAGCATAGGTGACGCGCTTGGTGTCGTGGAGGAAGGAATGTTCCGGGCCGACGCCGGGATAATCGAGACCGGCGGAAATGGAATGGCCTTCCAGGATCTGCCCGTCGGCGTCCTGCAGCAGATAGGTACGATTGCCGTGCAGCACGCCCGGGCGACCGCCGGTCATGGAAGCGGCATGGCCGTTTTCCACCTCGATGCCGTGCCCGCCCGCCTCGGCGCCATAAAGGGCGACGTCGCGATCATCGAGAAAGGCATGAAACGCGCCGATGGCATTGGAGCCGCCGCCGACACAGGCGACCACCGCATCGGGGAGCCCCCCCTCCTGGGCCGCGAACTGCTCCTTGATCTCCGCGCCGATGACGCTCTGGAAATCGCGCACCATTTCCGGATAGGGATGCGGGCCCGCCGCCGTGCCGATCAGGTAATAGGTGGTGTCCACATTGGTCACCCAATCGCGCAGGGCTTCGTTCATGGCGTCCTTGAGGGTGCCGGCCCCCGCGGTAACCGGGCGGACTTCGGCTCCCAGCATGCGCATGCGCAGCACATTGGGCATCTGCCGCTCAACGTCGGTCGCGCCCATGAAGATGGTGCAGGGCAGGTCGAACTTGGCACAGACCGTCGCCGTCGCCACGCCATGCTGGCCGGCGCCGGTTTCGGCGATGATCCTAGTCTTGCCCATGCGCTTGGCGAGCAGGATCTGGCCCAGGCAATTGTTGACCTTGTGGCTGCCGGTGTGATTGAGCTCCTCGCGCTTGAGGAACACCTTGGCGCCGCCCAGATGCTCGGTCAGCCGCCCGGCGAAATAAAGCGGGCTGGGCCGGCCGGTATAATAGGTGGCGAGATTCTTGAGTTCGGCCTGATAGGCCGGATCGCTCCTGGCGGCGCGATATTCCCGCTCGAGATCGAGGATCAGCGGCATCAGCGTTTCGGCGACGAAGCGCCCGCCATAAATGCCGAAACGGCCATGCTCGTCGGGGCCGTTGCGCAGGGAATTGGTGCCGTCCATGTCATCCTCTCGGCTGCCGAGAGAACCCGGCCGCTCTGGTCTATCCTGCCGCCCTTGCGTTGCGGATGAACGCTTCGATCAGCTTGCTGTTCTTGACGCCCGGCGCGGTTTCCACGCCCGAGGAGACATCCACCCCGAAGGGCTTCACCTTGCCTATGGCCTCGGCGACATTATCCGGCGTCAGGCCACCCGAAAGCATGAAGGAGAGGGCAGGGTCAAGGCTTTCGAGCAGGTTCCAGTCAAAGCTTGCACCCAGACCGCCCGGCCTGTCGGCTCCCTTGGGGGGCTTGGCGTCAAGCAGAACCCGGTCCGCCACGGCGGCGAAAGTGCCGACCTGGGCCACGTCCTCGGCCGAGCCGATGGGCAGGGCCTTGAGGATTTCCACACCGGCCTCGGCGCGGATGGCCTCAACGCGATGCGGGGTTTCGGGACCATGGAGCTGGATCCAGTCCGGCCCGAGCGCCGCCACTTCGGCCACGCAGGAATTGTCCGGATTGACCAGCACGACACAGCTTTCGATCCTGCCGCGCGCCGCCGAGATCAGCCCGCCCAGATCTTCGATCGAGACATGGCGCGGCGAGCGCTGGAAATGCATGAAGCCGACCATGTCGGCCCCCGCGGCAATGACGGTGTCGAGCAGATCATAGGTCTTGATGCCGCAGATTTTGATGATCAGAGGGTCGGCCATAGCGGGTCGGAACCTGAGAAAGGGAAGGGATTGGAGGGCGCGGAGCGCCGCGCATCACCGGATGTCGAGCGCATCGTCCACGTCACCCATGGGGGACATCGGCGCGGCGCCGGCCTGGCGGCGCCGGGCTTCGATTTCCTGACTCAATTGCTGGGCCTCGCGCCGCCAATGGCGCTCGCCGCGGCGATGGGCTCCCTGGGCGAACCAGGAAGCGACGCCCCCCAGCAGCACGCCGATGAGCAGGACCACGTAAAGCACCACGAAAAGCGGGATGCCATAACCGCCCGACCCCGCATCGGCGGGCGCGGCGAAGGGATTGAGATTGACGCTCACCAGGTGACGATTGGCCAAGGCAAAGGCGATCAGCACCCCGCAAAAGGGGACCAATATCAGCCAGCCGACGATCCTGTTGACCATAAGTTCGCCTAACTTGCCTCAGTCCCGGCTTCAGGACCGGTTGAGCCGCTCGCGGATTTCCTTGCCGGCCTTGAACTGGGGCACGTATTTTTCGCCGACATCGACCTGTTCGCCGGTGCGCGGATTGCGTCCGACCCGGGCGGGCCGGTTCTTGACAGAAAAGGCTCCGAAGCCGCGCAATTCCACCCTGTCGCCGCGCGCCATGGCATCGCCGATTTCATCGAGAATGGCATTGACGATATTCTCGATGTCGCGCTGGAACAGATGCGGGTTTTCCGCAGCGAGCTTTTCGACAAGTTCGGACTTGATCATCAAAGGCTCCGGTCTTGGCCCCACCCCATTTGCGAGGCAGCGCCAACCTGCCAAAGCCTTGGCAAAAGGTCAAGCGCTACAAGGCGTTCGCGCCTAAAGCATCGTGCAGAAAAGTGGGAACCGATTTTCTGCAGAAACGATACGAAAACAAGAAATGGAGCGCCCTAGGCGAGCGGCTTGACCATATAGCGCGCCGCATCTTCGTAGCTCTTCAGCTTTTCATTGAGGGCCGGGCGGTGAAGCGCTGCAAAACCCTGCCTTTCCCAGAAGGCAAGCGAATGATTGACCGCCACCAGACTCATGCTGGCAAAGCCCATGGCTCGGGCATGCTTGGTGAGGGCTGCGACGATTTCGCCCGCCGCGCCGACGCCCCGGACCAGCGGCAGCAGCGCCAGATCGTGGATGTAATAAGTGTCGGCCTCGGGAGGAATGGCGCCGAGCAGGGTGTCGAGCGCCGGCAGGTCGCCCAACAGCCAGGGATGGCTCAGGACATAGCCAGCGGGCTTTTTCTCGCCGATTTCGAGCAGGTAGCAGCCATTGCGGTACAGCGCGAACTTTTCGGCCAGCACCGCCTCGGCCTCGAAAAAGCCTGGATGGACCTGACCGGCAAGGTCGAAGACCGCGCCGAGATCATAGCCGGTCATGGCGCGCCAGGCGACTTGGTTGAGCAGGGACATTGCCGTCTCCAGACGTGAAACGACCCGCGCTTTTGGCGCGGGTCGAAGGTTTGGGCAAGCCGACAGGCTTACTTCTCGTCGCGACCCTTGAGGGCAGCGCCCAGGATGTCGCCGAGCGAAGCGCCCGAATCGGACGAACCGAAATTGGCGACGGCTTCGCGTTCCTCGGCAATTTCCAGCGCCTTGATCGAGAGCTGGATACGGCCGGTCTTGCGGTCATACTGGGTGACGCGGGCATCGACCTTGTCGCCCTTGGCGAAGCGCTCGGGGCGCTGGTCGTTGCGGTCGCGGCTGAGATCGGCGCGGCGGATGAAGGCGGTCACGTCGCTGTCGGCGATGCGCACTTCGATGCCGCCATCGTTGACTTCGACCACTTCGGTGGTGACCACGGCGTTCTTCTTGAGGCCGGTGCCATCGGCAGCGCCGGCATCGGCCAGGTCATCGGCAGCAAGCTGCTTGATGCCGAGGCTGATGCGTTCCTTCTCGACGTCGACGTCGAGAACCTTGGCCTGCACGATATCGCCGCGATTATAGTCCTCGAGCGCGACTTCGCCGGACTTCTGCCAGTCGAGGTCGGAGAGGTGAACCATGCCGTCCACATCGCCTTCGAGGCCGATGAACAGGCCGAATTCGGTCTTGTTCTTGACTTCGCCTTCGATGGTGGCGCCGACCGGGTGAGCCTCGGCAAAGGCTTCCCACGGATTCTGCAGGGTCTGCTTGAGGCCCAGCGAGATGCGGCGCTTGTCCGGATCGACCTCGAGCACGACCACATCGACTTCCTGGGAGGTCGAGACGATCTTGCCCGGATGGACGTTCTTCTTGGTCCAGCTCATCTCCGAAACGTGGATCAGGCCTTCGATGCCCGGCTCCAGTTCGACAAAAGCGCCGTAGTCGGTGATGTTGGTCACGCGGCCCGAGAACTTGGCATTGATCGGGTACTTGGCCTCGATGCCTTCCCACGGATCGGCCTGGAGCTGCTTCATGCCCAGGCTGATGCGGTGGCTCTCGTGGTTGATGCGCACGATCTGGACCTTGATGGTCTCGCCGATGGTGAGCACTTCGGACGGATGGTTGACGCGGCGCCAGGCAATGTCGGTGACATGGAGCAGGCCGTCGATACCGCCGAGGTCAACGAAGGCACCGTAATCGGTGATGTTCTTGACCACACCATCGACCACCTGGCCCTCTTCGAGCTGCTGGACGATTTCCGAACGCTGTTCGGCGCGCGATTCCTCGAGAATGGCGCGGCGCGACACGACGATATTGCCGCGGCGCTTGTCCATCTTCAGGATCTGGAACGGCTGCGGCACGTTCATGAGCGGAGCGATGTCGCGGATCGGGCGGATATCCACCTGCGAACGCGGCAGGAAGGCCACGGCGCCTTCCAGATCGACGGTGAAGCCACCCTTGACCTGGTTGAAGATCGTGCCTTCAACGCGCTCATTGGCGTTGTACTTCTCTTCGAGCTTGACCCAGCTCTCTTCGCGGCGGGCCTTTTCGCGGCTGAGGACGGCCTCGCCCATGGCGTTCTCGACGCGGTCGACATAGACCTCGACTTCCGAGCCCACGGTGATGGTGCCGTCGCGGCCGGCCTGGCCGAATTCCTTGAGCGCCACGCGGCCTTCGGTCTTGAGACCGACATCGATGATGGCCAGATCCTTTTCGATGGCAACGACGCGGCCCTTGACGACCGCACCCTCTAGGGGCTCGTTGTCGACAAAGGAGTCGAGAAGCATCGATTCAAAATCGTCTTTCGTCACAGTCTGCTGTGCCAAACTTTTTCTCCATGCGCCGGTCGTTGAAGGTTGCTGATCCTGTCCGAATACGGGTCCGCTTCAGCAAAAATGCCAAAGCCGGCGCACGGAGCACCGCTTCAAACAACAGGATGATTGGTTTTGTCTGGTTCCGGGCCAGCGAATGGTCCGATTGCAGGCGGGTCGGACCCAAGGAGGAAATTAGGAGGCTTCAGCCCCCTGCCTTGAGCGCCATGTCCCGATCGACAATCTCGATGGCAGCGCGGAGTGCGGCCTCTATACCGAGAAGCGTGGTATCAAGCAAGTGCGCGTCCGCCGCTTTGTAGAAGCCGCCATGCGGGTTGAGCATGTCGCGGGAATCGCGCTCCTCGATCTGATGGTAGAGCACATAGCGATCGACAATGAGCCCGCGCTCTTCCAATTGCTTGGCCCGGCGCTCCATGCGCGCCTTGCTGTCCGCCTGGATGAAGAGTTTGACATCGGCATCGGGGCAGATCTTGGTGCCGATATCGCGCCCGTCGAGCACCGCCCCGCCCGGCTGCAAGGCAAATTCGCGCTGGAAGGCAAAAAGCGCCGCGCGCACTTCGGCGATCACCGCAACCTTGGAGGCGAGCACACCGGTTTCGGCGCTGGTGAGCACCGCGAGATCGGTGAGATGGGCGGCATCGAGCGCCCGCGCCGCCGCGATGGCGGCTGCCTCGAAATCGGCACTGTCCTCGCGCCCGGCAATGGCCCGGCCCACGGCGCGGTAGAGCAGGCCGGTATCGAGATGGGGCAGGCGATAGTGCCGGGCGAGGCCGGCGGCCAGCGTGCCCTTGCCGGAGGCGGCGGGTCCATCGACGGCGATGATCATTAGGGCCTCCTGCGGCATGCAATCTGCCTCTAAGGCGATAGCGGCATCCTCCGGCATGGGCAAGGGCCCGCATTTAGCGTTTGACACGTCCCGGCTTTGCCCATAACCGGACTGACCGACTGGGCGCGAGCGGCATGACGCGCCCGCGCATTTCCATTCGACGAGGCATGAAAATGGCCAGTTCCGAGCGCGGCACCAAGCGCACCGATCCCGATACGGGCAAGAAGTTCTACGACCTCAACATGGACCCGATCGTCTCGCCCTATACGGGCAAGTCCTATCCGCGGTCCTTTTTCGAGCAATTGACCGGCAAGGCCGGCCCGGCCACGGCGCGCAAGCTCGATGACGAGGACGAGCAGGACGAAGAAGACGAGGTCGAAAATGCCGGCCCCGAAATCGTCAGCCTCGAAGAGGCCGATGCCGAGGAAGCCGGCGACGACATTCCCGATGTGGAAGATGTCGAGGTCGATGAAGACCTGGGCGATGAGGAAGACGTGTTCCTCGAAGAGGACGAAGACGAGGATGACGGCCTCGGCTTTGAAGTCAGCGACGACGAGGACCGCTGAGTCCTGCCTCCCGATGGAAGCGGATGGCGCAATGCGCTTTCCCGATATTCCAGCGTTGGATCAAGAATTTAGGGACGCGGGGCGAGCCAGGCTTGCCCCTTCGCCCCCAAGAGTTTTCCACCGGACGAGGCTTTTGCCCGGCGGAACAAATAAAGTGTCATTTGGCACTTGCATGCGGGGAAATGATCCAATAGGTTCCGCCTCGCTTCGGACGGGCAAATCCCTCCGAACCCACCAGAATGAGGCAGGGTTTTCATAACCCTGACCGGAATGGGGCCATAGCTCAGCTGGGAGAGCGCTTGCATGGCATGCAAGAGGTCAGCGGTTCGATCCCGCTTGGCTCCACCATCCATTTTTCACCGCGTTTTCCTGTTCATCCAGACCCGAATGCCGCGTCCCCGCGCGCTGTTCATTGCCCGCTCAGGCTCCTGACCTGGTTTGACACGCCTTGGCGATCTGACATCGTGCTTGTCGCCATCAGGAATCGCCCATGTCCCGCAAGATTGTCACCCTCAGCGCCGCCGAGGCCCGCGCCATCTGGCTGCGGGCGCAGAAGCTCGACAGCGCCGCCCCGTTCGGCGCCGGACCGCAGGCGGCGCATGCCGCCATCGCGCATCTGGGCTATGTGCAGATCGACACGATCAACG
This sequence comes from Devosia faecipullorum, assembly GCF_015158295.1. Taxonomy (GTDB): domain Bacteria; phylum Pseudomonadota; class Alphaproteobacteria; order Rhizobiales; family Devosiaceae; genus Devosia; species Devosia faecipullorum. The sequence goes on from NZ_JACDXV010000003.1 coordinate 219,582, forward strand.
TGATCGAGCGCTGCCACCACCATATCCTTTATTCCCGCATTCCCGCCTATCGGCGGGGTGATCTCGAGACGCTGCAATCGCAGGAAAAATCAATCTTCGAATATTGGACCCATGCGCTGAGCTATGTCCCATTGGCGGACATGGCCTTTTTTCTCCCGGCGATGAATGCCTATCGGCAAAATCCCAATTCCTGGTTCGGTACAGTGAGCAGGGAAGAAATCAGCGCCATGCTGCGGCGCCTCAAAAGCGAGGGACCGCTCTCCATCCGCGACATCGCCGATGATGAATTGGTGGACAAGACCCATCCCTGGGCCAGCCGCAAACCGTCCAAGCGCGTGCTGCAATCGATGTTCTATCAGGGGCTGGTGGCAATTTCGGCGCGCCAGGGCATGGTCAAGACCTATGATCTGATCGGGCGACATTTCGGCTGGGCCAAGAGACCCAGGCCAGCCAGCGATCGGCAGGTGACCGCCTATCTGCTCGATCGGGCCCTGCGCAGCCAGGGCCTGGTCAGCCTCGATTCCATCTGCCACCTCAATGCCCCGGCCAAAAAGGCGGTGGCCGAGCTGATCGACGCCAGGGCAAGGCGGCGGCAATTGGTGCCTGTCGTGATCGCGGGCGCGGAACACGCACCGCATTGGGCCAGGCCCGAAGCGCTAGCGGGGGCCGCGCCCGGCGCACCACGGGTCCATGTCCTATCCCCGTTCGACCCGCTGATCATCCAGCGGAAACGGCTCAAGCTGTTCTTCGGCTATAATCATGTCTTTGAAGCCTATGTGCCGGCGGCCAGACGCCAATATGGCTATTTTGCCCTGCCGATCATCGTCGGCGACCAGATCGCGGCGACGGTGGATTTCAAGACCGACAGGGCAGCGGGCCGATTATTGGTGCAGAAATGGAGCTGGCTGACCGATCCGGGCGCCGAGGCTAAGGCCGCAATCGACGCCGAACTCGGCCGTTTCGAGAACTTTCAACTCGGCCGCTGAACCGGATGCCGCGAGCTGCAGGCATCCGGCAAAACTTTTAGTGCAGCGTGGCCAAGCCGATATTCTGGTCGCCCAGCCATTCATTGACCGCCTCGGCGCTGTCCGAGACCATGAGCGGGGTGCCGTCGGCGGACATGACCAGGTGATAGAGCGCGCCGGATTCGAAAGCGGCGTCGTGGATCATGCTGGAGAGGATGCTGCCGGTAACGGGTTTGACATAGGCGACCGCTTCCCCGCCCAGGGCGGCGAATTGGGCGGCTGTCAGGCGCTTGAGAGAATTGTCGGCTTCGACGCCGGTGTCGAAATTGCGTTTGTCCATCATCTGTCGGGCCCTTTCCTAAACTGGTTCCTCACAAGGAGCGAATGTCGATTTTGCGGGCGGTCTTGACGGCGCGCGGGCGCTCTAGAGCAATAACGAGCATGCCATGGCCCAGGGTTGCATCCCTGACTTCCATGCCCTCGGCCAGAAGGAAGCTGCGCTGGAACTGGCGGGCGGCAATGCCGCGATGCAGGAAATCCTTGCCCGCTTCGTCCTTCTGGCGGCCGCGCACCTGCAGCTGGTGGTCGTCAACCATCACGTCGAGTTCGGCTTGGGAAAAACCGGCCACGGCGATGGAGATCAGGAAGCGCTCGGCCCCGTCTTCACCCTGGCTGCGTTCGATATTGTAGGGCGGATAGCCGTCCGCCGATCGCGACAGGCGATCGATGCGCTCCTCGAAAGCATCAAAGCCGAGGAGAAAGGGCGCGGAAAACACCGAGATACGCGACATGAAAGCGTCCTTGATCGTCAAGCAACGTTGGCGTTCCGACCCAAGAGAGTGGCATCGGAAGCATGGAGCAGATATGGGTCAGTGCCGAACAGGGTTCAAGACATGCGCAAAACCGTCGCGATCATCACCCCGGCCTACAAGGCCCAGGTCACCCTGCCCGCGACAGTGCGCAGCGTGCTCGAGCAGAGCCATGGGGATTGGCAACACTGGATCATCGCCGATGACGGCGCCGATTATGCCGGCTTTCTGGCCGAGCAGGGACTTGCCGATCCGCGGCAGGTGTTTCTTTCCAGCGGCGGCATGGGGCTGGGGGCGTCCCGCGCCCGTAATGTGGCGCTGGACCGGCTCGAAACCCAATATGCCGCCATTCTCGACGCCGATGACCGCCTCAAGCCGCAAAAGCTGGAACGGGCCGTCGCGGCCCTGGCCGAATACGGCATCGTCACCACGGCGCTCGACGTCATGGACATGGATTTTTCCCATCTCCGCCATGTCGGCGCGGGCCCCGACCGGGTGCTGAGCCCGGGCGAACACAAGAGGGTGAACATCTCGATGGATTCGATGATCGCCTGGGATCGCTCGCGCGGCGATGGCCGCTATGATCCCGGGATGAGCAACATGACCGATCTGGAATTCCTGCTCCAGCTCTACCGCACCATTCCTCAAAGCTGCCATCTGGGCACGCCGCTGCACGATTACGTCAAGCGCGACGGCTCGATGAGCAATGGCAAGGATGTGGCTGCCGGCATGATCGCCTCGAAACGCGAAATTCTCCGCCGCCTCGGAAGCGGATATTACGGCCTTGCCCCGGAGGACGTGGCGGGCCTTGCCGGTTTTCTCACCATCTCGCTGGCGGCGGAAGCGACCTATGGCGCTGCCCTCGCCGCAAAGCCGGGCCTCTTGTTCGAGGACCATCTCGAGCCGATGCTGGCTTCGGGACGCGTCTGAGGCAATGGCGCTCTTGCCTTCCCGGCGCTTTGCCCCTATAGAGCCCACTTCTCCGGACCGCCCGGCCAAAAGGCATGCCGTGGCGGTCTTTGAACGCGATGGGATTTAAAAACCCGTCCAGACAATAAGGACCCGCAAAATGCCCAAGATGAAGACCAAATCCGGCGCCAAGAAGCGTTTCAGCTTCACCGCGACCGGCAAGGTGAAGGCCGGCGTCGCCGGCAAGCGCCACCGCCTGATCAGCCACAACGCCAAGTACATCCGCACCAACCGCGGCACCAAGATCCTCTCCAAGGGTGATGAGGGTCTGGTGAAGTGGTACATGCCGTACAACCGCTAAGCTGGAAGGACACACAATAAATGGCACGCGTTAAGAGAGGCGTTACCGCCCACGCTCGTCACAAGAAGGTCTTGAAGGCCGCCGAGGGCTATTATGGCCGTCGCAAGTCTACGATCCGCATCGCCAAGCAGGCAGTGGAAAAGGCCGGCCAGTACGCCTATCGCGACCGTCGCGTCAAGAAGCGCAATTTCCGGGCTCTCTGGATCCAGCGCATCAACGCCGCCGTGCGCGATCACGGCCTGACCTATGGCCGATTTATCGACGGCCTCAGCAAGGCTGAGATTGCTGTCGACCGCAAGGTGCTGTCTGATCTGGCGATCACCCAGCCCGAAGCGTTCACCGCCCTGGTCGCCAAGGCCAAGGCAGCTCTGGCCTATCTGGAAGGGGTGGAAGACACCACCCACGCCCGGGTCACCGCTTAAGCCAGCTCAGTCCGCTGAGGTCAAAATCGCGCCTTGCGCCGCCCGAGAGGGCTGGCGCGGGGCGTTTTTGTTTGCTCTAACCGCGCCACCACGTCCGAGTTGAAGAAGATCATGTCCCTAGAAGCCCAGATCGACACCATGCGCAGCGCGCTTACCGCCGCTATCGCCGCCGCCGAAAACCAAGCCGCGCTCGATGCGGTGCGAGTGGCCGCCTTGGGCAAGAAGGGCAGCGTGTCCGCGCTCCTCGCCAGTCTGGGGACGATGGCGCCGGACGAGCGCAAATCGGCCGGCCCGGCGATCAACGGCCTCAAGACCGAGATCGGCGGGCTGATCGAAGCGCGCGGCGCCGACCTCAAGGCCGCCGCGCTCGATGCCCGCCTCAAGGCCGAGACCATTGACGTCACCCTGCCCCTCCGGCCGGGCCCGGTGGCGCGCGGCCGCATCCACCCGATTTCCCAGACCATCGACGAAATCACCGCCATCTTCTCGGATATGGGCTTTTCCATCGCCGAAGGGCCGGACATCGAGACCGATTACTACAATTTCACCGCGCTCAACTTCCCCGAAGGGCACCCGGCGCGCGAAATGCACGACACCTTCTTCATGAAGCCCGGCCCCGACGGTATCAAGAAAGTGCTGCGCACCCATACCTCGCCGGTGCAGATGCGCGTCATGCAAAAGACCAATGAAAAGCCGGCGGCCTCCTATCTGACGCCGGCCATGGACCCGCCGATCCGCGTGGTCATGCCCGGCCGCACCTATCGCAATGACAGCGACCAGACCCATACCCCGATGTTCCATCAGGTCGAGGGCCTGGTCATCGACAAATCCAGCCATATCGGGCAATTGCGCTGGGTGCTGGAGGAATTCCTCAAGGCGTTTTTCGAAGTGCCCAGCGTCACTTTGCGCTTCCGCCCCAGCTTTTTCCCCTTCACCGAGCCGAGCATGGAAGTGGACGTGCAATGCGACCGCTCCGGCGCGGAAGTGAAGATCGGGGAGGGCAATGACTGGCTGGAAATCCTCGGCTGCGGCATGGTTCATCCCAATGTCATCGCCAATGCCGGTCTCGACCCCGATATCTATCAGGGCTTTGCCTGGGGCATCGGCATCGACCGCATCGCCATGCTCAAATATGGCATGCCGGACCTGCGCGCCTTTTTCGACGCCGACCAGCGCTGGATCGCCCATTACGGCTTCCGCCCGCTCGACCTGCCGACCCTGTTCGGGGGGCTTTCGAGCTAGGCGGCGATGGACGGTCAAACCCTCTTCGTGGTGACGGATATCGAGGCGGACGGCCCGACGCCGCTGCACAATTCGATGCTGAGCTTTGCTTCGGTCGCCATCGAGGCCGATGGCACGCGCCATGGGGAATTCGAGGCGGCGCTGAAGCCGAGGCCCGATCGGACGACCAACGAAACCACGATGGAATGGTGGGCGACGCAGCCGGAAGCATGGAAGGCGGCGACGGAGGGGGCAGAGGATGCCGCCATCGTCATGCCGCGTTATGCCGATTGGGTGGAAAGCCTGCCGGGCCAGAAAGTGTTTGCCGCTGCGCCGATGATGTTCGACGGATTGTGGATGGATCACTATCTCGACGATTATGCCGGGACGCGGGTTCTCTCCGGGCCGTTCAAGAGCCGCAAGATTTTCCGGGGCGGCGGCGTCTGCCTCTATACCATGGCCGGAACTCTGCGCGGCGCACCCTATCTCGACTGGGGCATGAGCAAGCTGCCGGCCGAATTTTACGGCCATATCCCCCACACCCACAAGGCCATCGACGATGCACGCGGCTTTGCCAATGTGCTGGTCGAGCTTTTCAAACTCTCCGCCGCGCTGCCCCCGATCAATGGCAGCAAGAGCGACTTCCGCTAAAGGTTCTGCGACATGAAATTCACTCTCGACTGGCTCAAGGAACATCTCGACACCAAGGCTTCGCCCGACGAGATCGGCAAGGCGCTGACCATGATCGGGCTGGAAGTGGAAGGCATCCAGTCCCAGGGCGCGCAATTGGAGAAATTCGTCGTCGCCCATGTGGTGGAGGCCAGGCCCCATCCCAATTCCGACCATCTCAATATCTGCAAGGTCGATGCCGGCACCGGCGAATTGATCGACGTGGTCTGCGGCGCGCCCAATTGCCGGACCGGACTGAAATCGGTGTTCGCGGCGCCCGGCACCTATATTCCGGGCAAGGATTTCGAATTGAAGGGGGGCGTGGTCATTCGCGGCGCGCCTTCCAATGGCATGTTGTGCTCCGCCGCCGAACTCGAGCTCAGCGATGATCATGACGGCATTATCGAATTGCCGGAAGATGCGCCGATCGGGGCCAGATATGTCGACTATGCCGGCATCAATGGTGTGGTCTTCGATATTTCCATCACCCCCAATCGCGGCGACGCCACCGGGGTCTATGGCATTGCGCGCGATCTGGCCGCTTTCGGCCTCGGCACGCTCAAAGCCACCGATTTCTCGCCGGTGCCCTCGGTCGGCAAGAGCCCGATCGCCCCATTGCCGCAGCTTTTCGCCGCAGGCGAGGACAAGGCGATCCGCAAATTTGCCGGGCGCTATATCGCCAATGTGAAGAACGGCCCGTCCCCCGACTGGCTGCAGCAGCGGCTGCGCGCCGTGGGTCTGCGCCCGATCAACTGCGTGGTGGACATCACCAATCTGGTCTCGCTCGGCTGGGGCCGCCCGCTCCATGCCTATGATGCCGACAAGATCGAAGGCCAGATGGTGTTGCGCCCCGCGCGCAACGAGGATTTCGACGCGCTGGACAACAAGATCTACCAGCTCGATCCCAGCATGAGCGTCATCGCCGACGACAAGGGTCCGCTCTGCCTGGGCGGCGTCATGGGCGGCATCCGCTCCGGGGTCACCGACGAGACAATCAATGTCTTCATCGAATGCGCCTCCTGGGACGCCGATCTCATCGCCCGCACCGGCCGCAAGACCGGCATCGTCTCCGATGCCCGCTATCGGCTCGAACGCCATGTCGATCCGGCCCTCACCGAGAAGGGCATGGAATTGGCGACGCGCCTGGTGCTGGAATTGTGCGGCGGCGAAGCGATGGAGCCGGCCATTTCCGGGGCCGATATCTTTGCCGATACCAAAATCGACTTCCCCCTTGCCGAAGTCAGGCGCCTGACCGGGCTCGAGGTTTCCTCCGGCGAGATCGAAGCCATTCTCACCCGCCTCGGCTTTGATGTCGAAGGCGCGGGCGAGGTGCGCGCGGTGAACGTGCCGAGCTGGCGGCCGGACGTGACGCAGAAGGCGGACCTCGTCGAAGAGGTCATGCGCATGGTGGGCGTCGACAAGGTGCCGGTCGAGCCGCTGACCCGGCTCAATCACGTGGCGCCGCTGATGCTGACCAATATCCAGAATCGCCGCCGCCTTGCCCGCCGGGCCCTGGCGGCGCGCGGTCTCGATGAAGCGGTCACCTGGAGCTTTATTTCCCACGAGGACGCCACCCGTTTCGGCGGCGGCTCGGAAGAATGCCAATTGGCCAATGCCATTGCTTCGGACATGACCGATATGCGGCCCTCGCTGCTGCCGGGCCTGATCGCCGGGGCGCGCCGCAATGCCAATCGCGGCTTTGCCGATATTGCCATGTTCGAGGTCGGGCAGGTCTTCCTCTCCGACCGCCCGGAGGGCCAGCATACCTATGCCAGCGGCATCCGCACCGGCACGGCCGGCCTGGAGGGGTCAGGCCGCCATTGGTCGGGCAAGGCGGGGCCGGTCGGCGTCTGGGACGCCAAGGCCGATCTCGCCGCCGCGCTCGATGCGCTGGGCGTGGACATCGACAAGGTGCAGATCCTGCCTGAGGCGGCCAGCTGGAGCCATCCGGGCCGGGGCGGGCGCGTCGCGCTCGGCCCCAAGGTGAACCTGGGCTGGTTCGGTGAATTGCATCCGGCGCTGGCCGCCGAACTCGACATCGAAGGCCCAGTTGCCCTGTTCGAGATTGATCTCGACGCCCTGCCCGAGCCGCGCCGGAAGGCGACAAAGACCAAGCCGGCGCTCGCGCTCAGCCCGTTCCAGCCTGTGTCGCGCGATTTCGCCTTCATCATGGACCGTGCCGTCACCGCCGCCAGCGTGCTCAAGGCGGCGCGCGGTGCCGACAAGGCGCTGATCAGCGATGTCGGCATTTTCGACGTCTTCGAAGGCAGCCATGTCGGGGAAGGAAACAAGTCAATCGCCATCGAAGTGACCTTGCAGCCGCGCGACAGGACGCTGACCGAGGAGGAGATCGACAAGGTCTCCGCCGCCGTGGTGGCGGCAGTGACCAAGGCGACGGGTGGCGAACTCAGGAAGTAAGCGCCGCCCCCGCAGGCGGTTCATCTCTCCATCAGCATGGACCACCGGGGCAGGCCCGGTGGTGACGTTTTACCGATAGCGTGTCCGCCCATCCCGGAGACAAATATGTCCCGCACCGATTCCATCCTCGCCCGTCTCAGCCGGCTCCATCCCAAGCTGATCGATCTCAGCCTTGATCGCATGCTGCCGCTATTGGACAGGCTGGGCAATCCGCAGGACAGCCTGCCGCCGGTGATCCATGTCGCCGGCACCAATGGCAAGGGCTCGACCATCGCCTATCTGCGCGCCTTTCTCGAAGCGTCGGGCAAGAAGGTGCATGTCTACAATTCGCCGCATCTGGTGCGCTTCAACGAGCGTATCCGCCTTGCCGGACGCTATGTTTCGACCCGCCGGCTCAATCAGGCGCTGGAAGCGGTCGAAAGGGTCAATGATGGCGATCCGATCACCTTTTTCGAGGTGACGACGGTCACCGCCTTCAAGCTCTTTGCCGAAACGCCCGCTGATTACCTGCTGCTCGAAACCGGCATGGGCGGCACCTTCGACACCACCAATGTGGTCAAGCACCCCCTCGGCACGGTTATTACCCCCATCGATTACGATCATCAGGGTTTTCTCGGCCATAGCCTCGGCGAGATCGCGGCCAACAAGGCCGGAATCCTCAAAGCCGGGGCCAAAGCCGTGATGGGCCTGCAACAGGACGAGGCGCGGCGGGTGCTCGAACGCGCCGCTTTGCGTCTGGGGGTACGGCCGCTCTGGCAGGGCGAGGATTTCCACGGCACCGGCCAGGATGGGCGTCTCGTCTATTCCGATGAAGCGGGGCTGCTGGACCTGCCGCCGCCCGCTCTGGTCGGCGCGCATCAAATCGACAACGCCGCGCTCGCCATCGCCGCCTGCCGGCATTTCGGCCTGCCGGTCGACGAGGCCGCTTTCGCCGAAGGGCTGCGCCGCGTCACCTGGCCGGCGCGCATGCAGCCGATCCGCAGCGGCAAATTGCGCGCTCTCCTGCCGGACGGGCACGAGGTCTGGCTCGATGGCGGGCACAATGCCCATGGCGCCGCGGCGCTGGCCCGGGCCATTGCCGCCATGCCGGCACGACCGCTGGTGCTGATCGTGGGGATGATGAACACCCGCGCGCCCGAGGATGTGCTGGCGCCCTTCCGGGCTCTCGCGCCGGTGGACATCCTCACCCTCACCATTCCGGGCGAGCCCAATGCCCACAAGGCAGCCGAGATCGCGGCGCGGGCCCGTGCCATGGGTTTCAATGCCCAGGCCAGGCGTTCGATTGCCGCCGCTCTCGCCAGCGCGGCCGAAATCGAGGGGGCACGGGTGCTGATCTGCGGCTCGCTCTATCTGGCGGGCGATGTGCTGGCCAGGAACGGCACGCTGCCGGATTGATGGCGCAAAAGCATCGGGCCACCCACAGGGGCGGCCCGTTCGTCATTGCTAATCTGATCCGATCAGGCGGCGCAGTCCGATTCCTGCGATGCGGTCAGCACTTCGCGCATCCGGGCCGTGTCATTGCTCGACCGCAGCTCATCCACCGCCGCTTCGGTGCGCAATAGCCGCGCCACGCGCGACAGGGCCTTGAGGTGATCGGCACCGGCGCCGACCGGCGCCAGCAGCAGCATCACCAGGTCCACCGGCTGGTCGTCGACCGAGTCGAACTCGATCGGCTCATCGAGCCGGGCGAAGACGGCGACGACGCCGCTGAGACCCTTGAGCTTGCCATGGGGAATGGCGATGCCGTTCCCCAAACCGGTCGAGCCCAGTTCTTCACGCGCCATGAGCGCATCGACGATTTCCGCCTCACCGAGACCGGAACGTTCGGCTGCTTTTTGGGCTAGCACTTCGAAGAGCTGGCGTTTGTCGGTGATCCCCGTGCAAGTCAGCACGGAGTCTTCCGCCAGAATATCGGCCAAATCCATCAATCTGCCTTGGGAACTATTTATCCATTTTCGGGCCTAAGCGCCGATTTAGTTGGCGCCCAGGGCTGGATCGATCCAGCCGATATTGCCGTCAGGGCGGCGATAGACCACATTTAGCCCGCCATGTCCAGCGTGGCGGAAGATCACCACCTGCTGACCGGTCAGGTCCATCTCCATCACCGCCTCCTCGACGCTCATGGCGCGCAGGCTCTTGGTGCTTTCCGCAATCACCGGCGGCGCGTAATCCTCGTCCAGTTCCTCGAACTGATCGGCGGCCCCCAGAACGGTATATTGGGCCAGGATCGCATCGGCGGCGCTGCCACTGCCCTTGCGATGGCTGCGCAATTTGCGGTTATAGCGACGCAGGCGCTTTTCGATATTGAGCGCCATGACCTCATAGGCGCTGGTGGCGTCGCCGCCCTGGGCGCTGGCCTGCAGGGTCGTGCCTGAATCCAGATGCACCACGCAATCGGCGCGGAACCCGATTCCGTCCGGCGTCAGGGTCAGGTGGCCGTCATAGCCACCATCGAAATATTTGCCGACAACATTGGCGAAATGCTCTTCCGCCTTGCCCCTGAGGGCATCGCCGACGTCCATGTTCTTTCCCGAAACGCGTAAGGTCATGGCTTTTTTTCCTTTCGGTCGTTAAGCGCGACGCGATAAGTCCCAAAGCCGCTTCCCGGCTTGACGGGATCACGTCTGCCGACAAACCTGATATGGGTGGCCGGCAAGGACGATGCTAGTCCGGCCATGCGGCGCCTGTCCATGTTCAAAGCCGGCGCGCCCCGCCAATTCAGGGGGTGACAGGGCACATGCCCTGCCATAGCCTTTGCCGGTCAGTTTCGGGGGAGAGGCAGATGGAGGTTCCGGCCCTGGCGGTCGGCGGCGTGACGCCGGTACTGCCGCCGCTCCTGATCGTGTTCCTGGCCATGGCGGCCATGGGCGGCTTCATGTTCGTCGTCGCGCTGCTGCGCCGCAATGTGCTTCTGGTAACGCGGCAGGGCCTCAAACCGTGGCGGGCGGCCGATCTGCAAAAAGCCGCCGATCCGGGCTTTTCCACCCGCAGGCCGGGCAGCAGGCCCTTCGTCGACACCGCCTATGCGCGGTTCGCCATGGCGCTTCTGGTCATCGGCGGCGCCGGCATCGCGGCCATGGGGGTCTGGGGCCTGTTCAGGGGATAGACAGGTCCGTCCGGCACCGGCAGAGGTGGCGACTTCACGCCGTCCCGCCATTCGAGCATGGCTCTCGTGGCCTGCTGCGTAAAAATCGCTCCAATGGAGCGATTTTTCCTGTGGCACGCCTAGCAGATCGCGATGATTTCCTCGTCGCTCATGCGGCCCGGCACGATGGTGAGGGGAATGGGCAGGATATGGGCGCGGGCGGCGAAATGGCTCACCAGCGGCCCCGGGCCCTCGGTCGAATTGGAGGCCGCCAGCACCAGAATGGCGATATCGGTGTCCTTGGCGATCACTTCCTCGATCTGTTCGGGCCCATTGCCCTCGCGGATCACCGATTCGGTGCGCACGTCGCCGATTTCGCGGATACGGGCGAGGCGCATGTCGAGATTGCGCTCGGCCTCTTCCACCGCCTCGGCCCGCAGGACGGCCTCGACGCCCATGCCGATGAATTCGGGCTGAGGCACCACGCTCATCAGCACCACCGTACCCCCGGTGCGCCTGGTCCGCCAGGCGGCGAAGGTAAGGGCGCGGTCGCATTCCTCGGTCTCGTCGATCACGACGAGGAATTTGCGCTTATATTCGATGGTGGAGACCATACTCCCTCCTGAATTCAGCGGATGAAGCCGATAATATCGCGAACTTGGGTCATTGTCTGTTCGGCAATGGCGGAGGCCCGTTCGGCGCCATCGCGCAAGACCGCATCGATGGTCTGGGGGTCTTCGAGCAGGCGGCGCATTTCCGTGCCCATCGGAGAAAGCACCGCGACGGCGAGTTCCGCCAGCGCCGGCTTGAACTTGCCCCAGCCCTGGCCACCGAATTCGGCCAGCACTTCGGCCTTGGTCCGGTCGGACAGGGCCGCATAAATGCCCACCAGATTGTCCGCTTCGGGACGATCTTTCAGCCCCTCAAGCTCAAGCGGCAATTCGGCCGGGTCGGTGGTGGCCTTCTTGATCTTTTTGGCAATGGCATCGGCGTCATCGAGCAGGGAAATGCGCGACTGATCGGAGGGGTCCGACTTGCTCATCTTCTTGGTGCCGTCGCGCAGGCTCATGATGCGGGTGGCGGGCCCGGCGATCAAAGGCTCGGTGATGGGGAAGAACTGGCCATCGATCCCAAGGTCGCGTTCGGCGATGGAGGCGGCATAGTCATTGTTGAACTTGGCGGCGATGTCGCGCGCCAGTTCCAGGTGCTGCTTCTGGTCGTCGCCGACCGGCACATGGGTGGCCTTGTAGAGCAGGATGTCGGCGGCCATCAGCGAGGGATAGGCGAACAGGCCCAGCGAGACATTTTCGCTGTTCTTGCCGGCCTTGTCCTTGAACTGGGTCATGCGGGCCATCCAGCCCATGCGCGCGATGCAGTTGAACACCCAGGCCAGCTCGGCATGCTGGACCACCTGCGACTGGTTGAAGACGATGGAGCGCTTGGGATCGACCCCGGCGGCGATGAAGGCGGCGGCGACTTCGCGGGTGGCGCGGCGCAGCGCATCGGGCTCCTGCCAGACGGTAATGGCATGCATGTCGACCACGCAATAAATGGTCGCATGGGTCTCCTGCAGCGGCACGAAACGGCGGATGGCGCCAAGATAATTACCTAGATGCAGGTCGCCCGAAGGCTGGATGCCGGAAAAGACGCGGGGGCTGAACGTCATGATGCCCTTCTAACCAAGACGAGAATTGTCACGGCCCGTTCTATACGGGCGGATGACGGATGGGAACGGGCTAGAATGTGTCACGTCCGGCTGGGAACGAGCCGCCCCGATATTTTCGAGCCTTGCGAGGTTGACAATATCGCCCGACGAACCTTTTTCTACCGTCATTGCCCGGCTCCTCCGGGCAATCCATCTCGCCCCAACCATGGCGGCTCCCATGGACCACCCGGACGAGCCGGGTGGTGACGCGGGGAAGAGGGCGGTGTTGGAGCATCGTGCAGAAAAGTGGAATCCGGTTTTCTGCAAAAACGATGCGATAACAAAAAGATAGAGCGGCACTATGCGTTCGATAGAACGCACGCCGCTCTAGGCCTGAAGATTATCCTCAGCCCAACCGAAGTTTAGCACTCAACCTCCGCACCTGTCGGTCCCTCCATCGTCATTGCCCGGCTTGTCCGGGCAATCCAAGACGCCGCGGCCTGTGGACATATGAATCACCCCGACAAGTTTATCCTCGGGCGCGAAGCGACCCGTGGGCCGGGTGATGACGCGGGGGGAGGGCGGTGTTAGGCCCGAGAAGATTCTCCTCGGCCCAACCCAAGTTCAGCACTCAACCTCCTCACCTGTCAGTCCCTCCATCGTCATTGCCCGGCTTGTCCGGGCAATCCAAGACGCTGCGGCCTGTGGACATATGAATCACCCTGACAAGTTTATCCTCGGGCGCGAAGCGACCCGTGGGCCGGGTGATGACGATGGCGGAAGCGTTCCGCCCCATAATAGCAACATTGTCGTCGCGTTCGGCCGATGCGCCTAACCGCCGCGCCGCAGGCGGCGCAGCAACAGGTCGAGCCGCTGGGTGCCCGAAATGTGGATCAGGATGAAATAGGTCGCGATCCCGAACACAATCAGCGCTGCCAGCACCCCGGCCTGGCGCCAGAGCGGCACGCCCGACAGCAGATGCGCCGCGCCCTGTTCGGCCAGCAGATACAGCGCTCCACCCATCAAAAGCGCGATCAGGAGGATGGCGAGCTGGCCGCGCCATTGGGCGGCGCTGAGGCGGAAATGGCCTCGCAGCGCCAATGTCACCGCCAAGAGCAACACATTCACCCAGGCGGCGGCGGCAGTGGCGATGGCGATGCCGATATGGAGGAGGCCGGGAAACAGCAGCAGCGAGATGGCGATATTGACCACGACGCTCACCCCGGCAAACAGGGTCGGCGTCAGCGTGTCCTCGCGGGCAAAAAAGCCGGGCTGCAACACCCGGACCAGCACATAGGCCGGCAGGCCCGCCGAAAAGGCCACCAGCGCCTGGGCGGTCTGGGTGGTCGCCAGCACCGAAAAGGCGCCGCGCTCGAACAGCACCCGCACGATGGGCTCGGCCAGCACCATCAGCGCGATCGCCGCCGGCATGGTCAGCAGCATGGCGACGAAAAGGGCCTGGTCCTGGCTGGCGCGGGCCTCGCTTTCGCGCCCGCCCTTCAGGTGGCGCGACAAGTCAGGCAGCAGCACCGTGCCGATGGCGATGCCGATAATGCCCAGCGGCAATTGATAGAGCCGGTCGGCATAAGAAAGCACCGAAATGGCGTTCGCGGCGCCCGAGGCGATGATGGTGCCGACGAAGATATTGATCTGGGTAATGCCCCCGGCGAGGATGGCGGGGATGGCCAGGATCCAGAAGCGCCGCACTTCCGGGTCGAATCGGGGCAGGCGCAGATCGGGGCGGAAACCGCTGCGCTCGATGGCGGCCCAGACCAGAGCCAATTGTGCGACGCCCCCGCCCATGGTGGCGATGGCCACCCAGATGGTGGCGCTTTGCGGATCCTGCACGAAAACCGTCGCCAGCGGCACCAGCATGGCGATGTTGACGAGGTTGAGCAGAACCGGCGCGAAGGCGGCGGCGAAGAACCGTCCCAAAGTATTGAGGATCGCCCCATAGGCCGCCATCAGCGACATGCAGGCAAGATAGGGGAACATGATCCGGGTCAGCAGCACGGTCAGTTCGAACTTTTCCCGGTCCTCGACGAAACCGGGCACGAAGGCGACCATGACCTGGGGCATGAAGATTTCGGCAAGGATGGTCACCACTACCAGCATGGCGACCAGCCAGCTCATGATGCGCGCCGCCAGAAGTTTTGCCTCTTGCTCGCCGTCGCGCTCCAGCGCGCCGGAAAACATCGGCACGAAAGCGGTATTGAAGGCGCCTTCGGCAAAGAGCCGGCGGAACAGGTTGGGAAAGCGGAAAGCGGCGAAAAAGGCGTCGGCGGCGGGCCCGGCGCCAAGCACGGCGGCCATCAGCGCATCGCGGAGGAACCCGGCGACCCGACTCACCAAGGTCAGCGAGCCCACGGAGACGAAATTGCGGAACAGGCTCACGCCCCGGTCCTAACCATTGGCCGGCCTCTTGTCCTCGGGCCGCTCAAACACGGCGAGGAGCGCGTCGTGGATTTTCTTCTGCCGTGCCTTGACCTGAATTTTCTGGCCGGTGAGATCGGTGACATAGAAAACGTCCACGGCTTTTTCGCCATAAGTGCCGATATGGGCCGAGCCGATAGTGAGGTTGAGATCGGAAATTTCGCGGGTCAGCGCATAGAGCAGGCCAATGCGGTCGAGCCCGGCCACTTCGATGACGGTGAATTTCTCCGAAATTGCATTGGAGACCACGACCTGCGCCGGCACGGCGAAGGGACGCAGGCGTTTATTGTACCGGCTTTGCTTGCCCAGATCGATCAGCACCTGGCGCTGACCCTGCAATAGCTGTTTGACATTGTCGATGATGCGGGTGGCGCGCACCTTTTCGTCCTCGTCGGAGGTGAAGGAGCGGCGCAGCCGGAAGGTGTCGATGGCGCGCCCGTCGCGGGTCGAAAAGATCTGCGCCCCGATAATGGAGGCGTCCTGCATGGTGCAGGCGCCGGCGATCAGCGAAAGCAGGCGCGGATGGTCGGGCGTATAGAAGCTGACCTCGGTAATGCCCTCGAAGGCCCGGACCCGGATCGAGCCGGCGAAAGGCTCGCCGGATTTGTCGGCCTGGCGGATCATCCGGGCATGGACGAGCTGCAATTCCGGCTCGGCCCGCAGCCAGTAATGGTCGTAATGGCGGGAGGCATAGGCCGCCATCTCCTCGGCCGGCAAATTGTCCATGGCGCGGGCCAGCATGGCCTTGGCCTCGTTGACGCGCACCGAATGGCTGACCTGACTATGCCCGCCCGAAAGCAGCGGCTCGGTGGCATAGTAGAGCGAGCGCAGCAGGCTTCCCTTCCAGCCGGTCCAGGTGCCGGGGCCGACGGCGCGGATGTCGCAGGCGGTGAGGATCATCAGCAGGGCCAGGCGCTGGGGCGATTGTACCTGTTCGGCGAAGGCCTTGGCGGTCTCGGGGTCCTGGATGTCGCGGGCCTGGGCGATCTCGCTCATCAACAGGTGATGCTCGATCAGCCAGGCGACGGTATCGGTTTCGGCGGGGGTAAGACCGAAGCGTGGACAGAGTTTTCGGGCGATGCGGGCGCCGGCGATGGAATGGTCCTCGGGCCGTCCCTTGGCGATGTCGTGGAGGAACAGCGCCACATAGAGCAGGCGCGTATCGTTGAGCTGGGGCCAAAGCTCGTGGGTGAGCGGCAATTCCTCGCGCAAGCCACCATTGGCGATGTCGGCCATGACCCCGACCGAGCGGATCAGATGCTCGTCCACCGTATAATGGTGGTACATGTTGAACTGCATCAGCGCGACGATCTTGCCGAAATCGGGCACGAACCTGCCCAATACGCCGCTTTCGTTCATCTGCCTGAGGATGCGCTCGACAGAGAGCGGGCTGGTCAGAACGGTAAGGAAATGGGCATTGGCACGCGGATCGGCGCGCAGCCTGTTGTCGATCAGCCGCAAGCTGTCGCGGATATGCTTGATGGCGTCGGGGTGGAACAAAAGCTCCTCGCGCCCCGCCACCATGAACATGCGGATGAGATTGACCGGATCTTTCTCGAAGGCGTCGGGCGCGGCGAGATTGAGCCGGCCATTGTCGAGAATGAAGGCGGTCTCGCCCTTGATCTTGGACTTGCCCGAGCGGAACGGCGCCAGAACGCGCCCCACCAGGTCCATATCCTTGGCGTGGTGGAATTCGAGGCTGGCGCAGATGATGCGGGTGAGGTCGCCCACATCCTTGGCGACGAGAAAATAGCGCTTCATGAAGCGCTCGACCCCGAGCAGACCGAGGCGTTTTTCATAACCCATGCGGCGGGCGAGGTCCGGCTGCACGTCGAAGGTCAGCTTTTCATCGGCTCTGCCGGTGATGAAATGGAGATGGCAGCGCACCGCCCACAAAAAATCCTCGGCGCGGGAAAACAGCCGGTATTCGGCAGCGCTGAGCACGCCCTTACCAACCAGTTCCTGGCTGGTCTTGACCTGGTAGAAATATTTGCCGATCCAGAACAGCGTATTGAGGTCGCGCATGCCCCCCTTGCCGTCCTTGATATTGGGCTCGACCACATAGCGCGAATTGCCCATCTGGCGGTGGCGCTCGTCGCGCTCCTCCATCTTGGCGGCGATGAATTCGGGGCCGGTTCCCGGCATGATCTCGGTTTCGAAGCGCTGCACCAATTGATTGTAGAGCGCCGCGTCGCCGGTCAGGAACCGGGCTTCGAGCGTGGCGGTGCGCACCGTCATGTCGGCGCGGGCCATGCGGATACATTCATCCACCGAGCGGACCGCATGGCCGACCTTCTGGCCCAGATCCCAGAGCATGTAGAGCACATATTCGGTGACCTGCTCGCCCCAGGGGGTCTGCTTGTAGGGCAGGATGAAAAGCAGGTCGATGTCGCTGCCGGGGGCCAGCGTGCCCCTGCCATAGCCGCCCACGGCCGAGAGAGCGATGGCCTCGGCGCCGGAGGGATTGTCCAGTCGATAGACCCTTGTCGTGGCGAAGCGGTGGATGGCGGCGATGATCTCGTCCTGCGCGGCGCAGATATTCTGCGCGCAGCGGGTGCCGCGATTGCTGGCCAGAAGCTCGGCTTCGGCGTCCGAGCGCGCCTCGGCCAGGACAAGGCGCAGATGGGCAAGGACCATTGCGCGGGCCGAAGGCGATTTGGCCGGCTCCTCCCCGACAAGGGCATCGAGTTCGGCAAGGATCGTTTCGGCGGATTTGAGCGCGAAGAGGGACTTTTTGGGCCTTGCCTCAACTTCGGCGAGCGTCATCACGGATTTTCTTCAGCTGGTACAAGGTCTCGATGGCCTGTCGCGGCGTCAATTCGTCGGGGCGCATCTTATCGAGCGCTTCGTAAACGGGGTCCTTACCTTGAGGCGCGGCGGGCGCGGAATGGGCAAAGAGCGGCAGATCGTCTAGCACGCTGGCCTTCTGGCGGGAAGATGCAGTGCCGGCCGAACGCTGTTCGAGAATGTCGAGAACCTGTTTGGCGCGGGCAATGACCGGTTCAGGCAGGCCGGCGAGCCGGGCGACCTGGATGCCATAGGACCGGTCGGCCGCGCCGGGGCCCACTTCATGCAGGAACACCACCTCGCCCTCCCATTCGCGCACCTTCATGGTGACATTGGCGACGCGGGCGAGGGTTTTGGCGAGGCTGGTCAATTCGTGGAAATGGGTGGCGAACAGGGCCCGGCAGCCGGTCTGCTCGTGCAGCGCCTCGACCGAAGCCCAGGCGATCGAAAGCCCATCGAAGGTGGCGGTGCCGCGCCCGATCTCGTCCAGCACCACCAATGAACGACTTGTGGCGCGGTTGAGAATGGCGGCGGTTTCGACCATTTCCACCATGAAGGTGGAGCGACCATGGGCGATGTCGTCGGAGGCGCCGACGCGCGAGAACAGGCGATCCACCACCCCGATATGGGCGGCATCGGCGGGCACGTAAGAGCCCATCTGCGCCAGGATGGCGATGAGCGCGTTCTGCCGCAGAAAGGTGGATTTACCGCCCATATTGGGGCCGGTCACCAGCCACAGGGCCCCGCCGCCGCTCTCCTCGCTGCCGGAGAGATCGGCGTCATTGGCGACAAAGGAGAGCCCCTCCTGCTTGACGGTCAATTCCACCACCGGATGACGCCCGCCGGAAATGGCGAAGGCCAGGCTGTCATCGACCCTGGGGCGGCAATAGCTCCGCAGCGCCGACATTTCGGCGAGAGCGGCGTTGACGTCGAGTTCGGCCAGGGCGTCGGCTAGCCCCTGCAGCCCGGCCAGTTCAGCCAGAACGGCGGCACGCAGGCGGGCGAAAATGGCGTGCTCGATGTCCAGTGCAGCGCCCTGCGCCCTGGCGATGCGGGTTTGCAGCTCCGCCAGCTCGGTGGTGGTGAAGCGCATGGCATTGGCCAAGGTCTGGCGATGGATGAAGCTCTGCCGATGCGGCTCGTCCAGCAATTTCTGGCCCTGGCCGGCCGGCACTTCGACGAAGAAACCAAGCACGCCATTGTGCCTGATCTTCAAGGAGCGCAGCTCGGTCTCGTCCATCAGCCGCGCCTGCAGGGCGGCGATGACGGCGCGGGTCTTTGTGCCCAGCGCCCGTTCCTCGTCCAGCAGCCCGTCATAACCGGCGCGCACGAAGCCGCCATCGCGGCTGAGGAGCGGCAGATCGTCGGCGAGCGCCAGGCCCAGTTCGGCGGCGAGGGCGCGCGGCGCGGCACCCAGAATCATCGTCAGCCGGGCCAGAACCGGGGGCAGATCGGCCTGCCGGCTCAATTGCCCCGCCAGTTCCAGCGCCGCAGCCACGGCCTTGCCGATGGCGGCGAGGTCGCGCGGCCCGCCCCGTTCCAGCGCCAGCCGCGATAGGGCGCGGGCAAGATCGGGCGCGGCCTTGAGATCCTGGCGCAGCCGGGCGCGCAAGAGCGGATCGTCCACCAGATGGCCGACGGCGTCGAGCCTTTGATTGATGGCAGGCGCTTCGCGCAATGGCGCCGCCAGCCGGGCGGCAAGCAGGCGCGCGCCGGGCGCGGTGACGGTGAGGTCAATGCTCTGGCGCAGCGAGCCCCTGGCCTGGCCGCGCTGGGTGAGAAGAATTTCCAGGCTGGCGCGCGTTGCCGCATCGATGGCCATGACGCCATCGGCGGCGTCCAGCACCGGGGGGCGCAGGGGCACATTGCGGCCCTTCTGGCTCTCGGTGACATAGGCGGCCAGCATGCCGAGCGCCGCCCGGCTGGCGCGGGACAGCGATGTCGGATCGAAATCGCCGGCGGGAAAGCTCTGGCGCAGACGCGCGGAGGCGGCCTCGCTGTCGCCGGCCTCGTCCGGCAGCGTCACCGCAATCGCCGCCCATGCCGGCGCCAGGAGATGCCGTTCCGCCAGGGCAGCCCGCGCCGTTTCGGTGAGGAGCAGTTCCGCCGGGGCGATGCGGGCCATTTCGTCGGCGAGCCGGTCGGCAGCAAGATCGGCGACAAAGCTCTCGCCGGTCGAAATATCGGCCCAGGCCAGGGCGAAATCGGTTTCGCCGTGGCGCACCATGCCGAGCGAAGCCAGATAATTGGCGGAGCGGGCGTCCAGATGGTCATCCTCGGTCAGCGTGCCGGGCGTCACCAGCCGCACCACGTCGCGCCGCACCACCGATTTGCTGCCGCGCTTCTTGGCCTCGGCGGGGTCTTCCATCTGTTCGCAGATGGCGACGCGATGGCCCAGCCGGATCAGCTTGTTGAGATAATCGTTGGCGGCATGGATAGGCACGCCGCACATGGCGATGTCTTCGCCCAGATGCTTGCCGCGCTTGGTCAGCACGATACCGAGCGCGGCGCTGGCGATCTCGGCGTCCTCGAAGAACAATTCGTAGAAATCGCCCATCCGGTAGAAGAGGAGATAGCCGGGATTGACGGCCTTGATCTCGAAATATTGCGCCATCATCGGCGTCAGGGCCGCTGGCGCGGCCTCGAAGGGGGTCTGGTCCATGGACAGGCAGTCAGCGCTCCAGGTGGAGCGCTGACCTTAGGCAATCGGGCGGGTCATGCCAACCCGGGGAGCCATCACTATGCCCAGCTTCCCGTGGCCGGTTCAGGCGCCCCTTATCAGGGAAGCCGGTCCCACCAGCCTGCGATAAAGATGCCAGGTCGCGTGCCCGAAGATCGGCAGGGCGATGGCGAGACCGACAAAGAAGGGCAGCGCTGCCAGGAAAAGCCCCGCCCCCACGATCACGCCCCAGACCAGAAGCGGCAGGGGATTGCGCAGCACGGCGCGGAACGAGGTTTCCACCGCCACATAGGCGCCGACATCGCGGTCGAGCAACAGCGGGAAGGCGATGACCGAGCTACAGAGCACGACCAGCGCGAAGAGCGCGCCAAGCACGCTGCCCGCCAGCATCAGGGTCAGGCCCGCCGGCTCGATCATGATCTGGTTGAAGAGCCCGGCAAAGGTGTGGGGCGCGGCGGCGCCGAACAGGCTTTCATAGAGCGCCTGGGCGCTGGTCAGCCAGAGGGTGAACAGCACGAACAACATGGCCCCTACCGCCATGATCGAACCGCGGGCCGGCGAGCGCAGCACGCCGAAAGCGGCGCGCCAGCCCGGATGCTCGCCGCGTTCGCGGCGGCGGGATATTTCATAGAGCGGCAGGGCGGCGAAGGGACCGATCAGCGCGAAGCCGCCGACCAGCGGATAGAGCAGGGTCCAGGTCTGCCAGCCATCCATCCACATGGCCAGGACGATGCCGATCAGGGGGTAGATCAGCGCCAGCAGCACGTAATGGCTGGGCCGGGCGCGAAAATCGGCGAGGCCGCGCCGCAGGGCTTCGCCCAGATCGGCAAGGGAGATTTTGCGGATGACCGGCAGGTCGAGCTTGTCGCCGATACCGGAGATGACGTGCATTCGGGCCATGATCGACATTCCTCCAGGCTGGAGGCCGCGAGGCGACTGACCTGGCGCTGCCCGGGCGCGAGACGCAGAAGCTCTCGACCGCTATGGCACCATATTAGCCCCCGAGCCGTGGGCTGTCGCCCCCGGCTCGGGAAAATGTGATCAGGCCTTGTCGAGCGCCTGGGCGATATCGGCGATGATGTCGTCGATATGCTCGATGCCCACCGAGATGCGCACCAGGTCTTCAGAGACGCCGGCCTTTTTCAGCTCCTCGGGCGAAAGCTGGCGATGGGTGGTAGAGGCCGGATGGCAGGCCAGCGACTTGGCGTCGCCGATATTGACCAGCCGCAGGATCATGTTGAGGGCGTCGATGAAGCGGCCACCGGCCTCCTTGCCGCCCTTGATGCCGAAGGACAGGATGCCCGAGCCTGAGCCCTTGGAAATCTTCTTGGCGACCTCGTGATAGGGACTGTCCTCGAGGCCGGCATAGCTCACCCATTCCACCTTGGGATGGCTCTTGAGGAATTGGGCGACCTTGAGCGCGTTCTCGCAATGGCGTTCCATGCGCAGGCCAAGGGTTTCGAGACCCTGCAGGATCAGGAAGGCGTTGAAGGGGGAGAGCGCCGCGCCGGTATTGCGCAGCGGCACCACGCGGGCGCGGCCGATAAAGGCCGCCGGCCCCAGCGCCTCGGTATAGACGACGCCGTGATAGGAGGGGTCGGGCTCGTTGAGCATGGGGAAACGCTTGGCATTGGCCTTCCAGTCGAACTTGCCGGAATCGACGATCATGCCGCCGATGGAGGTGCCATGGCCGCCGATATATTTGGTCAAAGCATGCACGACGATATCGGCGCCGAAATCGAAGGCGCGGGTCAGGTAGGGCGTGGCCACAGTATTGTCCACGATCACCGGCACGCCATGGCGATGGGCGATCTCGGCAATGCGCTGGATGTCCACCACATTGCCCGCCGGATTGCCGATGGATTCGAGGAACACCGCCTTGGTCTTGTCGTCGATGGCCTTTTCGAAGCCCTCATAATCGTCATGGGAGACGAGGCGCGCCTCGATGCCCTGGCGGGGGAAGGTATGGACGAAGAGGTTATAGGTGCCGCCATAAAGCTGGGAGATCGAGACGATATTGTCCCCGGCCTGGGCGATGGTCTGGATGGCATAGGTGATGGCCGACATGCCCGAGGCCAGACCCAAGGCGGCAATGCCGCCTTCCATTTCGGCGACGCGGGCTTCGAGCACCGCGGTGGTGGGGTTCATGATGCGGGTATAGATATTGCCCGCCACCTTCAAATCGAACAGGTCGGCGCCGTGCTGGGTGTCGTCGAACGTGTAGGAGGTGGTCTGATAAATCGGCACGGCAGCGGCCTTGGTGGTCGCCTCCGATTCATATCCATGGTGCAGGGCGATCGATTCGAGCTTCATCAGAGCGTCTCCAAAGGTCCGGTTTGAGCGCCACAATCCTCTGTCGACCCGGAAATGACAAGGCGCGGGAGAGGCAAGCCGTCCTCTCCCGCGCCCATTTGTTGGAACGAAAACCTATTGCAGGGCCTCAACCTCGTAACGGTCGGACGGATCGTGCTGCGGCCGATAGATGAAATAGTCGAAAGTGGCGGGCCGGGCGGTGCCGTTGAGGTCCTGGGCCGCCATGCCGACAAAGGCGCCGGTAAAGCTGCCATGGGCCTGATGACCGCCGCATTCGTCCGAAAGCAGGCTGGCATCGAGCACCGGGCCGATGGGCTGCAATTCCTCTCCCTCTAGGGCATAGAAGAATTGCAGGCGGCGCCCGCGAATGGTGAGCGCCAGGCGCACCTTGCCCTGATTGGGGATCTTGACCGGCTCGGCGGGGAAGCGCAGCCTGCCATCGGGCCAGCTCATTTCCGAGGCCATGAGCAGCAATTCGCGCTGCCCGTCGGAATGGGCTGTCACCGCCAGATAGAAGAAATTGTAGCGGCTGTAATAGGCGGTCAGGCCCGCCATATGGCGTTCATCGACGGGCTGGAAGTCGATCAGCGTCTCGGCATCATAGGAAAAATGCGTCTGCCGCCGCGCCAGGAGCGCCTGCTCGAACCAGGAGCCGATCGCCTCCCGCCCGAACAAACGCAGTTTGTTGTCCCTAAGTGTAAAGATCCGCTCGGTTTCCGGGGTGCGCAGCCACTGGAAATCCTTGTCGAGCCCGGCTTCGAAACTGTAGCGCCGCTCGGCCCAGTATTTCGCTTCGTCGCGCGTTCCGGGCACCTCGACATGGAGCGAAGGCACCGGGCCGTTCTTGACATAGAGCCAGTCGTCCTCGCCCCAATAGGCTTCCTGGATCGAGGTCTCGCGGCCCAGCACGCAGCGACGCTCCTGGGTAATCGGGCGGCCGCCGAGATGGACGAGGTAGGTCTTGCCCTCAGGGCTCTCGACGAGGTCGCCATGGCCGGCGCGCTGGATGGGGGCGAGGGGGGCATCCTTGGCGGTGAGGATATGCTGGTCGGGATGGGTCTCGTAGGGCCCATCGATGTTGCGCGAACGGGCAAAGGTCACGGCATGGTCATAGGCGGTGCCGCCCTCGGCGGTCAGCAGGTAATAATAGCCGTTGCGCTTATAGAGATGGGGCCCTTCCACCAGTTTGAGGTCGGTGCCCTGATAGATGTTCTTGATCGGGCCAAAGAGCTTGCCGGCCTCTGGATCGAATTCCTGCAGGGCGATGCCGGCGAAGAGCAGCGGGCGCACCCGATGGTCCCAGATCATGTTGACCAGCCATTTGCGCCCGTCATCGTCGTGGAACAGGCTCGGATCAAAGCCGGAGGAATTGGCATAGACCGGGTCGGACCAGGGCCCTTCGATGCTGTCGGCCCAGACGATGTAATTATGCGCGTCCTTGAACGAGCCGTCCTTGCGCTTCACATCGGTATAAACCAGCCAGAATTTTTCTCCGTCATGGCTGAGGCAGGGAGCCCAGACGCCGCAGCTATCGGGGTCGCCGCGCATGTCGAGCTGACTCTTGCGGTTGAGCGGGCGGGTGACCAGCTCCCAATTGGCGAGATCGCGCGAATGATGGATCTGCACGCCCGGATACCATTCGAAGGTGGAGGTGGCGATGTAGTAATCCTCTCCCACGCGCAGGATGGAGGGGTCCGGATTGAAGCCCGGAAGAATGGGATTGGTGATTTGCGGCATGACAAGCCTCAGCTATCGGGAGTGAACTAAGCTCTCCACCACGTCGTCACCGGGCTCGTCCCGGTGATCCATCTTTCAGCACCGGCCGGGCAATGGATTGCCGGGACGAGCCCGGCAATGACGATGATGATGACGTCGGCAGACAGGATCAGGTTCTGGCCGATCACACGAAACGGTTGACCAGGTTTTCGAGATATTCCTGGCGGCCCGAACGCGGCTGCGGGTTGATGGCGTCGGCATGAACCTTGGCGGCAATGTCGGCGAGGCTCAGTTTGCCGGCGAGAATGTCCCGGCCCAACCCCTGGTCCCAGCCGGCATAGCGCTTGTCGAGCAGGGCATCGAATTCGCCGTCCTCGATCAGCGCCGCCGCGCCCTTCAAACCGCGCGCCAGAGTGTCGAGGCCCAGAATATGGCCATGCAGCAGATCGGCGGGGTCGAGCGATTGCCGGCGCACCTTGGCGTCGAAATTGAACCCGCCCTTGCCCAGCCCGCCCTGCTTCAAGATGTAATAGAAGGCCAGGGCCATTTCGCCGGCATTATTGGGGAAATGGTCGGTATCCCAGCCCGATTGCAGATCGTTGCGATTGGCGTCCACCGAGCCGAGCATGCCCAGCGAGGACGCGACGGCCAGTTCGTGCTCGAAGGAATGGCCGGCGAGGAAGGCATGGCCGACCTCGATATTGCACTTCACCTGCTTTTCTAGGCCGTATTTCTGCAAGAAGCCGTAAACGGTGGCGACGTCGTAATCATATTGGTGCTTGCTCGGTTCCTGCGGCTTGGGCTCGATCAGGATCTGGCCCTTGAAGCCGATCTTTTCGGCATGCTCGATCACCAGCGTCAGGAAGCGGGCCATCTGGTCCTGTTCCTGGCCGATCCTGGTGTTCAAGAGGGTTTCATAGCCCTCGCGCCCGCCCCAGAGCACGTAGTTTTCGCCGCCCAGTTCATGGGTCAGCTCGAGCACGGATTTCACCTGGCCCGCCGCATAGGCGAAGACTTCCGGGTCGGGATTGGTGGCGGCGCCCGCCATATAGCGGCGATTGGAAAAGAGGTTCGCCGTGCCCCAGAGCAGCTTCTTGCCGCTTTGCTGCATTTTCTGCGCCAGGATATCGCCGATGATGCGCAGATTCTTGTTGCTCTCGTCCAGGTTTGCCCCTTCGGGGGCCACGTCCACATCGTGGAAGGCGAAAAAGGGCACATCGATCAGGTCAAAGAATTCAAAGGCCACGTCGGCCTTGAGCCTGGCCCCATCGAGCCCCTTGTCGAACCAGGGGCGATCGAAGGTGCGGCCGCCGAACGGGTCGCCGCCTTCCTGGGCAAATGTGTGCCAATAGGCGATGGCCGGACGGATATGGTCCTCCATCCTCTTGCCGGCGACCACTTCGTCCTTGTTGTAGTGGCGATAGGCCAGCGGATTGCGGCTGTCCCGGCCTTCATATTTGACCTGGCTCAGGCCCTTGAAAAAATCAGTCACGAACGTGCCTCCTCGATGGCGGGATAAAGGGCGCGATAGCGCGCATATTGATCGGAATAGGCGGCCGACAAATCGGTGTCGGGCGCGATAATTGCCTTGATCGGCGGCATGGTCATGACCTCTTGGGGCCTGGCGCCGGTGGCGGCGCAGAGGCCGAGCCGGGCGGCGCCCAGTGCGCCGCCGAAATCGCCGTCCGCGGGCAGGGCGATTTCCATATCAAGATTGGTGGCCAGCATTTTGAGCCACAGCGCCGATTTCGAACCGCCGCCCACCGCCAGCAGGCGATTGATGGAGGTGCCGGCATCGGCCAATACGCGCTGGCAATCGCGCATGGCAAAGCTCACCCCTTCCATCAGGGCCCGCGTCAATTGCGCGACATCGCTGGATTGGGAAAGGCCGACGAAAGCGCCGCGCGCCTCGGCATTGTTATGCGGGGTGCGCTCACCCGAGAGATAGGGCAGGAAAATGGTCTCGCCCGGCCCCTTGAATCCGGCTTCGGCGGCGGCGGACAAAGCCGCCTGGCTCTGGCCGGTAATACGGGACAGCCAGTTGAGGCTATCGGTGGCCGAGAGAATGACGCCCATCTGGTGCCAGGTATCAGGAATGGCGTGGCAGAAGGCATGCACGGCCCCCGCGACATTGGGGCTGAATTTTTCGTTGGAGACAAACAGCACGCCGGAGGTGCCGAGCGAGACAAAACCCTCGCCGGGCCTTATGGCGCCGATGCCGCAGGCGGCGGCGGCATTGTCGCCGGCCCCCCCCGCCACCACTACCGGCCCGGCCATGCCCCAGCGGGCAGCAAATTCGGGCTTGAGCTGGGCCGAGACGGCCGAGCCTTCGACCAGACGCGGCATGTGTTCGCGGGAAAGGCCGGTAACGCCGAGCAGGTCGTCGGACCAGTCGCGCCGCGCCACGTCGAGCCAGAGCGTACCCGCCGCGTCGGACATGTCCTCCACATGCTCGCCGGTCAAGAGCAGGCGCACATAGGCCTTGGGCAGCAGCACCTTCCTGATCTGGCGAAAAATCTCCGGCTCGTGCTTTCTCACCCAGGCGATTTTCGGCGCGGTAAAGCCGGGCATGGCAATATTGCCGGCCAGCTCGCGCAGGCGGGGCAGGGCCGCTTCCATCTCGGCGCATTCCTGGGCCGAGCGCCCGTCATTCCAGAGGATGGCGGGGCGCAGCACCGCGTCATTGTCGCCCAGCAGGGTCGCACCATGCATATGGCCGGACAGCCCGATCCCCGTAACCGCCGCCAATTCGCGTGGATGGTTCAGCTTGAGCGCGTCGATGGCGCCCAGCGTCGCCGTCCACCAATCGGCGGGATTTTGTTCCGACCAGCCCGGATGGGGACGCACCGGTTCGATGGCGGCGGCCGAGGCGTCGCCCAGCGCCCTGCCATCGTCGTCGATCAACAGCGCCTTGACCCCGGACGTGCCGATATCGATGCCCAGAAAGGTCATGATGCACGTACCTCATTTCGGTGCGGCAAAATCATCTCAATCTCCTCCATCACCCCGTTTCCGGGGCAGCGCCTCTTTGTGAATGCGGCTTCTTAGCGCCGATTGTGGCTCAGGAACATCCCAATTTCAATGGCGGCGCGCGGCGATGGCATGGTGGTTCCGTTTTCGTCACCACAAGGCTCATCCGGGTGGCGACAAAAATCGCGCACCTGGATTGCCCCGACAAGCCGGACAATCCATCGCCACCGCTTAATGCCATGGACCAGGGATGGGGCGAAGGAACAAGACCATGATGGCCAAGCCAGGCCGGGGCGCGACACTCAGCGCAGATTATCCTTGAGGAAAATCCCGATTTCGATGCGGTCGGTCACCGCTTCCCGCGCCGTGCCGAGCGCCAGCGTCCTTGCCGCCGCGATGGCTTCGCGGATTTCTCCGTCCGGGTTCTGGTCCAGCACCACGTCGATGACCCCCTCCATGAGGCCGGCGCGGGTGGGGGCAGTCAGCTCATGGGCGATCACCCGCAGCCCGCTTGCCCGGCCCGAGGCGTGCAGCGCCGAGACCAGCCCGCCATTGCCGGCGCCCAGATTATAGAGCCCGGCCAGATCGGGATGCTCGGCAAGGAGAGCCTCGATGATGGCCGCGGTTTCGCTGCGTCCGTCATGACCTTCGAGCGGGCCGATCAGGACAAGCGCGGGAAATTCGCCGCCGAGCGCGGCGACAAAGCCGTCGAGCCGTTCGGCATGGTCGCGCAGATGCAGCGAGCCGGCGACAATGGCCACCTTGCCGCCCTGGGGCAGGAAGCGTCCCATCAGCGAGGCGGCGGTGCGCCCGGCCGCCACATTGTCGATGCCGATGAAATGCCGCCGGGCCGAATGGGGCAGGTCGGAGACCAGCGTCATCACCGCAATGCCGCGCCGCTGCGCCGCATCGACGGCGGCGATCAGCTCGGGCGCTTCGCTGGCCACGATCACCGCGCAATCGCATTCCGCTACATCGAGCGCGTCGAGCGAGCGGGCCAGTTCGGCGCTGTCCAGCGCCCTGACGCGCCTGGTTTCGAGATGGATACGGTCGGCCAGGGCGGCGTCGAAGCGGCGCGACACCGCCTCGGCCAGATTGTCCATGAATTCGTTGGAGCCGTCGGGAATGAAGAACACGATGCTGAGGTCGCGGGAACGCGCCATCAACGAGGCATTGAGATCGCGCGAAAAGCCCAGGCTTTGTATGGCCTCATCGACCTTCTGCGCCGTCGCCGCGCGCACGCCGGGCCGGCCATTGAGCACCCTGTCCACCGTGGCCAGCGACACGCCGGCGGCGCGGGCCACGTCATGAACGGTCGCCCGTCGCTTTACCTTGTCTTCGCTCAAGCCGGTTTCCCCTGCCGTGCCATTCACCGAGCACACTTGTTGCCGGTCGCGAAAAGGTCAAGTGCAGCGTTGCGGCCCCCAACCAATGGGGATAATGCTCGCCCCCGACAATTGGGGAGACAGAGATGGCGGTCAGCGTTTCAACCTTCGGGGATCATGACGGCAAGCGGGTCGATCTGTTCCGCCTCAGCAGCGACGATGGCGTCAGCGTCGACATCATCTCCTATGGCGTGGCGGTGCGCGACTGGCGCGTGCCGGTCGCCGGCGGGGAACGCTCGGTGGTGCTCGGCTTCGAGCAATTCGAGGCCTATCCCGCCCATAGCCCGCATTTCGGCTCGCTGGCGGGACGCGTCGCCAACCGCATCAAGCATGCCAGTTTCGAGCTGGACGGGGTCACCCACCGGCTCGCCGCCAATCTGGACCAGATGCAATTGCATGGCGGGGCCGAGGGCCTGGGCCGGCAGGTGTGGAACGGACAGGCCGACAGCGCCAATAATGCCGTCCGCTTCACGCATTTTTCGCCCGACGGGGCCATGGGCTATCCCGGCAATGTCAATTTCGCCGCCACCTATAGTTTGATCGGCAAGCGCCTGCGGCTGGAATTGCGGGCCACGACCGATCGGGCCACCCCGATCAGCCTGGTCCAGCACCAATATTTCAATCTGGGCACCAGCGACCACGTGCTCGATCACAGGATTGAGGTGCCATCGAGCGCCTATACCGAACTGGGCAGCGATCTGGCGCCCACCGGCGCCATCCTGCCTTCGGCGGGGACCATCTATGACCTGCGTCAGGGCCGGACCATGCGCGACCAAAACGGTGCGCCTTTGGATTACGATATCGGCATGGTGCTCGATACCGGCCGCCGGCATGCCGATCCCATCGCCACGGTCTTGTCCCCGGATGGCGATCTGACCCTAAAACTGTGGAGCGACCGCCCGGGTCTGCAGGTCTATAACGGCGTCTGGACCGATGTGCCGGTGCCCGGTCTCAATGGCCGGCGCTACGGAAAGCATTCCGGCTTCTGCCTCGAAGACCAGAGCCCGGCCGACGCGGTGCACAATCCGCACTTCCCCAATATCATCCATACGCCCGATAGGCCCTACAGCCATTGGTGTGAGTTCGAGATCGCGTGAGCGCAAATGCTAGCAGTCTGTCAGCGGATTGCCTTGAAAGGCCAAACCAGAGGCGCTTTCTGCTGACATAATCGGACAATATGATGAGAAATCATCCTGATCCGCCAAAGCGGGAGGATGATATGCGAAGAGGGCCATGGACAAGACCGAACGCCTGTTTTCGATCATGGACGCCTTGCGCCGCCATCGGCTTCCGATCACTGCCGCGGCTCTGGCCGAGCAGCAGCAGGTCTCGGTCCGCACTCTTTACCGCGACATCCAGACGCTTATCGGGCTGGGCGCGCCCATCGATGGCGAGGCCGGGGTGGGTTATATGCTGAAACCCGGATTTTTCCTGCCGCCACTGATGTTTAGCCCCGAGGAGCTGGAGGCGCTGGTGCTGGGTGCGCGGTGGGTCGAGACCCAGCCCGATGATGGCTTGGGCGCCGCCGCCCGCAATGCCCTGGCCAAGATCGCCACCGCCTCGCCCGAAGATCTGCGCGACCGGATCAGCGACACCGCGCTCTGGCCGGTGGCGATCTGGGGCCAGCGCAAGCCCATCCCGGTTCTGGCCGACATCCGGCTTGCCATGCGCCAGGAAAAGGCCGTGGCCATCGACTACGAGGACGTCGAGGGCCGGCCCACGAGCCGCACGATCTGGCCGGTCGGGCTGGCTTTTTATGAAGGAAAACAAACGATTGCCGCCTGGTGCCTGTTGCGGCAGGATTTTCGCAGCTTCCGTACCGACCGGATCGTTCGCCTCCAAATCACTGAGGCCCGCTACGGCAAGCGCCGCGCCATTCTCGAACGCGAATGGCGCGCCAGCTGGGTGGACGACGCCCGCCATGAGGCGGGCGGAGAAGGCTAAGTCATTCGCGCGTAAAGGCTTTCTGGCCTCATATTCTCATCGATCCGGAAACGGTGATCGGCCGGAGGATGCGCCCGCTGCCCGCATTCGAGGCGCGGGCAGATCCGGCATCCAACCCCGATCGGCACCACCTGCTGCTCGCTGGCCAGGTCGATACCGTCGGAATAGATCATGTCACGAGCATGATGGATGGCGCAGCCCAGCCCGATGGAAAGATAGCGGCGCGGCGCGTTGTAGCGGTAATCGCCCTTGGTAATGGTGCGGGCGATACAAAAATAGCGTTGCCCGTCAGGCATTTGGCTGACCTGCACATTGATCCGTTCCGGCGCAAGAAAAGCGGCGTAGATGTTCCAGCGTGGGCAGGCGCCGGAATGGCGCGGAATATGGATGCCCGAGAGCGAAAAGCGCTTGGAGATATTGCCGGCAATATCGGTGCGCACCAGATGCAGCGGAATGCCCGACGCGCCCTTGCGCTGCAAGGTGGTCATGCGGTGGCAAATCTGCTCGAACGAGGCGCCAAAGCGCCGGCCCAGCCGCTCGATATCGTAGCGATAGTCCCGGCAGGCCTTGAGAAAAGGCGCATAGGGCATGATCAGGGCGGCGGCAAAATAGGCCGAGAGCACATTGCGCGCCAGCGCCGGCGCATCACCCTCCGGCAGGTCGGACGCGGCCAGGATCGCCTCGATTTCGGCGCCCGAGGCCACTTGCCCAACATGTTGGGCCAGAAGGAAATTCGCCGTTTCCATGGGCAAAAGATCGGAAAGCAGCATCTGGCGTCGGGCCGGGTCGAGCTGGCGGGCAATGCCATGGGGCAGAGAAGCAAGCCGGACGTCGAGGCCGAAGACATTGAACAGATAGGTTCGGATGCCGGCCTCGAAGGAATCGCCGGAATTATCGATATCCCCGCGTATGCGCTCTGCACTATCCTCCAGACTGGAAAAATAATTGCCATTGTTCTGGAGGAAATCGGAAATCGCATCGGTAGCCAGATGAAAGGGCGCAGTTTCCCCCTCTTGGCGTGCGCTAGGCTCATCCGAGCGCAGCAGGCGATAGCGATCGTATAATTTGAGCACGGCGCGGGCGGCGCCGGGATTGGCCTGGGCCAGATCGCGGATTTCGAGATTGGTCACATCGCTATCGGCGAAAATATCGTCGCCGAACGCTTCCATCAGATCGCCGACCAGCCGCCCCTCGTCGCCATCGACCAATTCGCCCGGCTCGACCCCAAAATAGCCGGCGATGGAGAACAGCAGCGGCACCGTGACCTTGCGCCGATTGTGCTCGATCAGGTTGAGATAGCTGGCGGAAATGCCCAGGGCCTGCGCCAGGTCCGCCTGATTGAGACGATGCTGGCGACGCAGCCGCTTGATCCGGCCACCGACCTGGTTTTCGGCCATGTCCACCATGATATTCCTCCACCCGATTTTTACAGAATTTACAAAACAATCCTGCCGAATTGACCGCCGATTTACAGCTTTACAGGCTGTAATGTGGTTATTTCTTGCATATCGGTCGTGTTTGTCAAATCTTTACAGACACCAACGAGGAGAAATTCCGATGATCCCGAGCAGCGAACAGCGCGACGAATACATCACCATCATCGCCCCCACTGCCAATGAGGCCATGGCGCAATTCAAGGCCCGTGGCCTCGACGCCCTGGGCTATACGATTGCCGGCCGCATCGGCCGGCACCAATTCACCCTGGTCGGCGGCGAAGACACGCAGGAATTGTTTTCCGGCGCCGGCATGATCGCCGCGACCTTTGCCCGCAGAGTCGCGGGCTAATATTGCGTAAGTCCGGCGTTCACGGCGCGGCCATTCGCGCATAGCGCTCAGGGCCTTATCGCCTGAAAACGCTCCACCGGAGCGTTTTCGCAGCCAGGCCGCCGGCTCGAAGTTTCACGTGAATCACCTGTTTTGTGGCTCCACTGAAATGGAGACCGGCAAAGCCATGTCCAGATGAGGAAAAAGACATGCTCGACAAGCCCAATCGACCGGAAGCCTTCCCGGCGCCCGATTATGCGCCGGACCGTTGGAGCAATATTGCCCGTTCCTATACGCCCGCCGATGTGCGCCGGCTCGCCGGATCGCTCCCCATCCGCCATTCCCTGGCCGAAAACGGTGCGAAAAAGCTCTGGCAATTGCTGCATACGGAAGATTTCCTGCCCACGCTCGGCACGTTTACCGGCAATCAGGCGGTGCAGCAGGTCAAGGCCGGGCTCAAGGCCATCTATCTCTCCGGTTGGCAGGTGGCGGCGGACGCCAATTCGTCGGGCGACATGTATCCCGACCAGTCGCTTTATCCGGTGGACAGCGTGCCCGCCGTGGTCAAGCGCATCAACAAATCCCTGCAACGCGCCGACCAGATCCAGACCATGGAACAGGCCGACGGCATCGCCACCACCAATCACGATTTTCTCGTGCCGATCATCGCCGATGCGGAAGCCGGTTTCGGCGGCGCGCTCAACGTGTTCGAACTGATGAAGGCGATGATCGAGGCCGGGGCGGCGGCAGTGCATTTCGAGGACCAATTGGCCAGCGAAAAAAAATGCGGCCATCTCGGCGGCAAGGTTCTGGTGCCTACCAGCCAGTTCGTGCGCACGCTCAATTCCGCCCGGCTGGCCTCCGATATCATGGGGGTGCCGACGCTGATCATGGCTCGCACCGATGCCGAAGCGGCGCGGCTCATCACCTCCGACATCGACGATCAGGATAAGCCCTTCGTCACTGGGGAGCGAACCGCTGAAGGCTTCTATCGCCTCAAGGGCGGCATCGACTGCGCCATCGCGCGGGGCCTCGCCTATACCCCCTATGCCGACCTTATCTGGTGCGAAACTTCGACACCCGATCTGGCAGAGGCGCGCAAATTCGCCGAGGCCATCCGCAAGCAATATCCCGAGCAGATGCTGGCCTATAATTGCTCGCCCAGCTTCAATTGGGCCAAGCATATGGATGAGACCGCCATGGCCAAGTTCCAGCGCGAGCTTGGGGCAATGGGCTATAAATACCAGTTCATCACCCTGGCGGGCTTCCACAATCTCAGCCTCACCACGTTCGAACTGGCGCGCAGCTACAAGGAAAACGGCATGGCCGGCTATTCCAAATTGCAGCAGGCCGAGTTCGCCGCCGAGCCCCATGGCTTCTCCGCCGTACGACATCAGCGCGAAGTGGGCACCAGCTATTTCGATGCCGTGTCGCTGACCGTCAGCGAAGGCCGCAGCGCCACCACAGCCATGGCGGAATCGACCGAAGCAGCGCAGTTCCACTAGGACATCATCGCGCCGGAGCTTCCGCTCCGGCGCGATTCACGTGAAACATTATCCACTGGCCTATCCACCGCTTAGGGACACCAGTCCCATGAGGTCGTCGAGCCGGATCAAATCAAGAGCCAGAGTGCCCAGCCAGAGCAGATGTACGCCGGCAATGAGCAGTGTCGTCGCCACATAGAGAGGCTTGCGCGTCTTGTGACGCCACAGCGACTGTCCCGATAACCCACCCATTATCCCGAAACAGAGATCGACACCGAGCAAAGTGGCTTCGCTGATCCGCCAGCGCCCGGCCAGGGCGAAGCCTTTATCGAGCCGATAGAGCACCAGCGATAGCAGGCCGAAAACCAGATAGGGCCATGAAGCCTGCCAGGGCAGGCGATTCAGCGCAATGCCTACCCCCAGCGCGCCCATGAGCAGCCACAAAAGCGGCCAGCGCCACTCCAGTCCGAACCGATGACCCGGCGCATTGCGGCGGGGCGATTGTGTGAAGGCGCGGGGATTGGCGCCGAGAATGGCCACCGACTTGGCAACTGGCCTTCCATCGCGCCCGCGACCGGGCGTGAAACTGACCCTGTCGCCATTGCGGGGCCGATTGGCGATGCGCCCGATATCAGAAATATGAACGAAATAGCGCTGCTCATCGCTGCCTCGGACAAAGCCGAAGCCGCGCGCATCGTTCCAATCCAGCAATTCACCCGAAAGCCTGTCGTCCCGCATCGGCTAAAATAGGGAACGCCGCAGGGGCAACTTGATTGGAGCGGGAAAGCCGGTCTCGAGATCGGTCCAGAACCGGTCGCGCAGAATCTCGGGAAACACATAACCGGATGGGAGCGCATTGCGGGCGAACCAGCCGGCCTCGCGGATCGATTCCCCATCGGCGGGATTGGCGGTGACATCGAGCGCGCCGGAAACGTAGCGGGCCAGGAACCAGAATTTGACGATGCGGCCCGAGCCGTCGACCAGTTCATCGATATAGGCCAGCGGCCCGGTTTCAACCGCGATCCCGGCCTCCTCCAAAGCCTCCCGCCTCGCCGCCTCGTGCAATTGTTCATCACCTTCGACGCCGCCGCCAGGCCCGCACCAGAAATCGTGAATGCCGGGGCGATAATGGCGCACCAGCAGCACGCAATCGTCGCGAAGCGCCAGAGTTCCGGCGGAAATACGATGTTTCATAATTTTTCCGGCTCACGCCGCCCCGAAATTGAGGCGATAGCCGAGGGCCTCGGCGATATGGGGCCGCGCCACATTGTCCGATCCTGCCAAATCGGCAAGGGTGCGGGCAACCTTCAGGACCCGGTGATAAGCCCGGGCGGAAAGGCTGAAGCGCTCCGCCGCCTGCAACAACAGGGCCTGGCTTTCGCGATCAGGCTCGACCAGTCTGGCGATCAGCGCCGCCCCGGCAGCGGCGTTGGTGGTTATCTCGGGATGACCCGCATCGGCATAGCGGCTGCGCTGGCGATCGCGCGCAGCGGCCACCCGGCTCGCCACCATAGCGGACGATTCCGCCATACCAGCGGGCGCGATCATTTCGGTGGCGGACACCGCCGGCAGATCGATGCGGATATCGATGCGATCAAGGAAAGGACCGGAAATTCGCGCCTGATATTCGGTGGCGCAGGCGGCGCCACGCTTGCAGACATGGCCCGGCGTGCCGGCCATGCCGCATTTGCAGGGATTCATGGCGGCGATGAGCTGGAACCGGCTGGGATAGGAAATCCGCGCATTGGCGCGGGCAATGACGATTTCCCCGCTTTCCAGCGGCTGGCGCAGGCTATCAAGCACGCTGGGCGAAAATTCGGGCAATTCATCGAGAAACAGCACGCCATTATGCGCCATGCTCACCTCGCCCGGGCGCACCTTGAGCCCGCCCCCGACCAGCGCCGCCATGGAGGCCGAATGGTGGGGCGCGCGAAACGGCCGGCGATCGGAGATCGCGCCGCCGGCCAATTCCCCCGCGACCGACTGGATCATCGACACATCGAGCAATTCGCGGGGGCCGAGCGGCGGCAGGATGGAAGGCAGGCGCGCCGCCAGCATGGATTTTCCGGCGCCGGGCGGCCCGACCATCAGCATATTGTGTCCACCCGACGCCGCCACTTCCAGCGCCCGCCGGGCCAGCGCCTGGCCGCGCATATCGGCAAGATCGGGCATGTCGCCCGCAAGGCGGGGCTGACGGCTAGGCCGGGGGCGGGCCTGCATCTGATGGCCGGTCAAGTGATTGATCAAAGCGAGGAGGGTTCCCGCCGCGACGATGTCGATCTCCTCACCCGCCCAGGCCGCCTCGGGACCGGTCTCGGCGGGGCAGATAATGCCTTTTCCCTGGGCCTGGGCCGCGATGGCGGCAGGCAGGACACCGCCGACCGGGGCGAGACGACCATCCAGGCCCAGTTCGCCCAGTGCGAGGAAATTGTCGAGGCCGTCCTGGGGAATGGCCCCCAAGGCCGCCATCAGCGCCAGCGCAATGGGCAGATCGTAGTGACTGCCCTCCTTGGGCAGGTCAGCCGGGGCAAGATTGATGGTGATGCGCTTGGGCGGCAGGCCCAGACCTGAAGCCATGAGCGCGGCGCGAACCCGCTCGCCGCTTTCCCGTACCGCCTTGTCGGGCAGGCCGACCAGAATAAAGGCCGGCATACCGGGCGCGATCTGCACCTGAACATCGACCGGTACGGCCTCAATGCCCTGGAACGCCACTGTCGCAACGCGGGTGACCATCTGCCCCATCCCCCGATTTCAGCGCGACGATAGCAATAAAGGTCACGACGAACAAGAACACATGAAGAACAAGTCAGGGCGCGTTAACCATGCTCATTGCCACAGAGGTTAACCTAAAGCTCCATTAACCGGGCCATGTTGAATAAAAGTCGATTTAGTCCTGCGTATCGAGTGTTCCGCCCATGGCCATCGCCCCGGTGACCCGTCCCTTTTCCACCCTCATGCGTGGCGTGATGATCGGCATCATTGCCGCCGCCTTGGCCGCCTGTGCAACGACCGGCGGGCTCTATGGCGCCATTCCGGGCGACAAGCGTCCCCATTCGGGCGTGGATCGGGCGCGCGGCATGCCCATTCAGGGTATCGACGTGGCGCGCTACCAGGAGAATGTGGACTTTGCCAAGGCCCGCGCCGCCGGCACCCATTTCGTCTTCATGAAGGCCACCGAAGGCAAGGATTACGTCGATCCGGACTTCCAGCGCAATTGGGCGCGGGCGCGCGAATCCGGCATGCCGCATGGCGCCTATCATTTCATGACCTGGTGTTCGACCGCCGCTGAACAGGCCGAGTGGTTCATGCGCAACGTGCCGGCCGATCCGAGCGCCATGCCGCCGGTGCTCGACCTGGAATGGAACAACCATTCGAGCTGCAAGACCAAGCCGAGCAAGGCCGACGCCATGGAAAAAATCCGCGTCATGCTGGTCGCCATGGAACGACATACCGGCAAATTGCCGATCATCTATACCGACATGAATTTCCACCGCGACATCCTGGAAGGCGAATATCTTCCCAATGCCTTCTGGCTGCGCTCCACCGCCGCCGAACCGCATGAACGGTATCGGAACCGCACCTGGACCTTCTGGCAATATACCCAGACCGGCGTCGTGCCCGGCGTGCGGGGGGAAGTGGACCGCAATGTCTTTTACGGCAATCGCGAGGATTGGCTGATGTTCCTGTGGACCGGTTGCGATCCGCGCGCCATCGCCGCCTTGCAGGCCAGTGGCCGCTGTCAGGCCGCGAAATAGGCGAAGCCATTTTCCTTGGCCCCAAAAGCCTGTATTCATCGCCGGGAACCCGCGCTTCAGCAGGCGCGGCGGCGATGAAGAGGGAAACGGGACATGAATATTTTCAGCGAGTTCGGACTTGACGGGCTGAGTGTGGTCCTGATCGGGCTGGGGCTCTTGTTCGTGCTGGTCCTCTTCGCCGGGGCCAAGACGGTGCCGCAGGGCTATAATTTCACCATCGAGCGGTTCGGAAAATATACCCGCACGCTCAAGCCCGGCCTCAATCTGATCGTGCCGTTCATCGATACGATCGGCAAGCGCATCAATGTCATGGAGCAGGTGCTGGACGTGCCGCACCAGGAAGTGATCACGCGGGACAATGCCTCGATCACCGCCAATGGCGTCACCTTCTACCAGATCCTGGATGCCGCCGCTGCCGCCTATGAAGTGGCCCATCTGGAAAACGCCATCCTCAACCTCACCATGACGAATACCCGCACGGTGATGGGTGCGATGGATCTCGACGAATTGCTCAGCCATCGCGACGAGATCAATGAGCGGCTGTTGCGCGTGGTGGATACGGCCGTCGCGCCCTGGGGGGTCAAGATCACCCGCATCGAGATCAAGGATATCGACCCGCCCAAGGATCTGGTGGAATCTATGGGCCGACAGATGAAGGCCGAGCGGGAAAAGCGCGCCACCATTCTCGAGGCCGAGGGCCAACGCCAGGCCGCAATCCTGCAGGCCGAGGGCGCCAAGCAGGCGCAGGTGCTGGAGGCAGAAGGTCGCAAGGAAGCCGCGTTCCGCGACGCCGAGGCCCGCGAACGCTCGGCGGAAGCGGAAGCCAAGGCAACGCAAATGGTGAGTGACGCCATCGCGTCGGGCAATGTGCAGGCGATCAATTATTTCGTCGCCAACAATTATATCGAGGCGCTGGGCAAGCTCGCCACCTCGCCCAATCAGAAGGTGCTGATGCTGCCGGTCGAGGCGTCGAGCGTCATCGGGGCCATTGGCGGCATTGCCGAAATTGCCCGCGAAACCTTTGGGCCCGAGCGCCCGGCCGGCGCAGCGCGCTCCACCAGCCGACCACCGAGCAGCGGCGGACAGGGCGAGCGCACCTAAAATGGAAATCATCGCCTTTCTGGCCGAAAATGGCCCCTGGAGCTGGATCGTCGCGGGGCTGGTGCTGCTGGCGCTCGAACTGGCTTTGCCCGGCGGGTTCCTCGTCTGGCTGGGCATTGGCGGCATCCTCACCGGCCTCCTCACCCTGGTCCAGCCGCTGCCCTGGGCAGTGCAATGGCTGATTTTCGGTGTGTTTTCGCTGGTCAGCATCGTGCTTTGGCTGCGCATCGCCCCTAAAAGACGCCGCGCCGGACATCGACCCGAACTCAACCGCCGCACCGACCGATATATCGGCCATGAAGCGGTCCTCGATGCTCCCATTCAGGATGGCGTCGGGCGGCTGGCGCTGGGCGACAGCATCTGGCGCATTGCCGGTCCCGACCTGCCGGCAGGACAGCGCATCCGCATCGTCGCCGCCGAAGGCCCGGTGCTGCGGGTCGAGGCGGTATAACGTCCCCGACGCAATGGTTCATTAACCATAAACTGCAAGGATCGGTGTTCGTGGCCCCTCGGGCCCAATGGCCGATGCGATCAGCGATTCCGTCGGTGTTCTGGCGGAGCGGAATGTGGCCGGGCGAAATTTGACATTGCTGCTCGTCCTGGCTGCGGGCCTGCTGCCGGCTGGCGCCAGCAAGGCCGATCCGCTCGGACCCGAGAGCGCCAAGCTGGACATGGATAGGCTGCAACCTGGCCTCTATCCGGCGGCACCCGGCTTGACCGGGGAATGGAGCGAAGCGCCGCATACGCCCTTTCACCTCGACTGGTCAATCGGGCTCAAGGGCGCCTATACGAGCAGCAATACGGGCGGGTATTTCCTCACCACGCTCAATCCCGCCTTCACCGCCAGACATGATGGCCAGCGCACCGATATCGTTATCGAGGGTGATGGCACGATGGCCCGGCAATGGGACAATGGCGGCCATGCCGGGTTAACCGCGCTGCGACTGGGCCTGTCCACCGATAGCGCGCTCGACGCCAATATGCGGGTCAAGGGCAATGCCGCAATCAATTTCGGCCAGGCCCTGCCGGGCACGCAAGGGCTCAATGCCGACATCATCACCCCACCGCAAGTGCTGAGCGGATCGGCGGGACTGGGCATCGAGCGCAGTTTCGGCCAGATCAATCTGGCCCTCAAGGGTAATGTGGAACGCGCCGTCTATGGCCCGACAATGCGCCGGGATACCGGCCGCACCGACAATGCTGACCAGAACCTCTGGCAGGCCGATGCAATATTGCGGGCCGGCGTGCAAGTGACACCGATCCTCGAAGTCTTTTCCGAAGCCACGCTGGGCCGCGACATGTTCGATGCCGCCTCGCCCACGCTCGGGGTCAGAACCGACGCCACCAGCACGGCGCTGCGCGGGGGCATTGCCGGAAACTGGAACGGCATTGTGCGGGCCAGCGCCTCTATCGGACGCGGAAAGCACGATTTCGATGCCGCGGGCCTCACCGATATCGACACCTGGCTCTACGACGCGAGCCTCAGCTTCAGCCCTGATCCCACGCTCAACCTGACGGCGTCGTTGTCAAGCGCTGTCGAGCCCACAGGCAGCGACAGCAATGGCACGGCGCGCGTCGTGCACACCGCACAGACGAAGCTCGACTACACCGTTAATTCCTGGCTGCGCCTGCGCGCTTCGGCCGATTGGGGCCTATCCAGGCTCGAAGGCAATGGCGAAACCGAACAGCGCCGAGGCCTGGGCGCCGGCGCTGACTACGCCGTCAACAAGCATACGGCGCTCTCCGCCGATTACGGCTATGGCCATCGCGACAACAGCAATAACGGGCAGAGCGACACGCATACGATCAGCGTCGGGATCACCCTCCGGCGCTGACGCCACAGCGCAAATTCAGAGCCGGTCTTCGAGGTCGAGCTTGCGCAATTCCTTGAGGAAGCCGTCGCGAATGTCGTCGCGGTCGAGCGCATAAACCACATTGGCGGTGAGGAAGCCGATCTTGGCGCCACAATCGAAGCTCTGGCCGCGATATTTGACCCCGGTGAAGGCCTGCTGCGTCATCAGCGTCTGCATGGCGTCGGTGAGCTGGATTTCGCCGCCGGCGCCGCGCGGCTGATTGGCCAATAGCGCAAAAATCTCCGGCTGCAGGATATAGCGGCCCGAAATGATGAGATTGGAGGGGGCATCCTCACGCTTGGGCTTTTCCACCATGCCGGTAATGGAAAAGCCGGTGTCCGGGCCATCACCACGAGCGACCACGCCATAGGAGGAGACATCGCTCTCGGGCACTTCCTCGACCGCGATGACATTGCCGCCCGTCTCCTCATAAGCCTCGATCATCTGCTTGAGCACGCCGGGCTCGCCCTTGAACAGCATGTCGGGCAGCAGCAATGCAAAGGGGCTGTCCCCGACAATGTGGCGGGCGCACCAGACGGCGTGGCCGAGACCCAGGGGTTCCTGCTGACGGGTGAAGCTGGTGCGGCCGGCCGAGGGGAGATCCTGCTGTAATTCCCGCAGCGCCGCGGTCTTGCCGCGCATTTCCAGCG
The DNA here is from genome assembly GCF_015158295.1 of Devosia faecipullorum. Classification (GTDB taxonomy): domain Bacteria; phylum Pseudomonadota; class Alphaproteobacteria; order Rhizobiales; family Devosiaceae; genus Devosia; species Devosia faecipullorum. The sequence continues at coordinate 260,921 of NZ_JACDXV010000003.1, forward strand.
TGGTTTCCAGCTCGAACTGGCGATCGAAATGGTCCTCGATCACGCCCTTGTTGCGGCCGGTGACGAAGACGAAATGCTCGATCCCGGCCTCCCGCGCCTCGTCCACCGCATATTGGATCAGCGGACGATCGACCACGGTCAGCATTTCCTTGGGCATCGCCTTGGTCGCCGGCAGGAACCGCGTTCCCAGGCCGGCAACGGGAAACACGGCGGTACGAACACGCTTGGACACTGAAAATATCTCCTCTTGGACCCGCTGCAGACGTAAAGCTAAATCAACGTCTGGGCCATATCATTGCCACCACATAGCATTTCTCGCGCGGAGACAAAACATGACCGTCCTGGTGACCGGCGGCGCCGGTTATATCGGCAGCCATATGGTACTCAATCTGGCTGATAGCGGCGAAGACGTGGTCGTGCTGGACAATCTGGTCACCGGGTTCGACTGGGCGGTGGACGGGCGAGCGCGTTTCGAGCCGGGCGATGCCGGAGACATCGATCTGGTGCTGCGGCTGATCGAGAAACACGGCATCACCGAAATCGTGCATTTCGCCGGCTCGATCGTGGTGCCCGAATCGGTCACCAATCCGCTCAAATATTACGCCAATAACACCGCGACCTCCCGCAATCTGATCGAAGCCGCGGTCCGGGGCGGGGTGAAGCATTTCATCTTTTCGTCCACCGCGGCGGTCTATGGCATGACCGGGCTGGCGCCCGTGGTCGAGGATACCCCGCTCCATCCCATGTCGCCCTATGGCCGTTCCAAGCTGATGACCGAGTGGATGCTGGCCGATGTCGCGGCCGCCCATCCCATGACCTTTGGGGTGCTGCGCTATTTCAACGTGGCGGGCGCCGATCCAGCCAAGCGCTCGGGCCAGTCGAGCCCGGAGGCCACGCATCTGATCAAGGTCGCCTGCCAGACCGCATTGGGCCAGCGCGAAAAGATGAGCATTTTCGGCACTGACTACGAAACGCCGGACGGCACCTGCGTGCGCGACTATATCCATGTCACCGATTTGATCGCCGCCCATGCGCTCTTGCTCAAGCATCTGCGAAGGGGGGGCAACAGCACCACGCTCAACTGCGCCTATGGACGGGGCTATTCGGTGCGCGAAGTGGTCGATACGGTGCGCCGCGTCTCCGGGATCGATCTGCGCGCCGAGGAAGCGCCGCGCCGGGCGGGCGACCCCGCCTCGATCACCGCCACGGGCGAAAAAGTGCGCCAACTTCTGGGCTGGGTGCCCCAGCATGACGACCTTACCGAAATCGTGGAAACCGCCTATGCTTGGGAACGGCATTTGATGACCCGCAATCGCTGATCCCAAAGGACCATTGCGCCGGATCGTCTATGACGGAGGGGTGAACGCCATGCCTTGTGCGCCCCGGCAAGCGGCGTGGCCATGCCGGGGGCGGAATGCTAAAAGACCAGGGATAGAGTCCTGGACAGATTGAATGAAACGGCTCGTTGTTTTCCTGCTGATTGCCATGATCGGCCTAATCGAAACCGGACCGGCGCTGGCTCAGGCGCTGTCCGGCGATCGCGTCCTTGTGGCCCAGCAGGCCGAGCCGCGCCGGCGCACATTGTTTGACCTCTTATTCGGCGAGCAACCGGCGCCGCCTGCGCCGGTGCAGCAGACCCAGCCGCGCCAGAGCGCGCCCAGCGCGGCGCTGCCCCCGTCCACGCCAAAAATCGACAAGGCGCCAGATGCCACAAGGCTTACCGTCTTCGGCGATTCGCTGGCCATCGACCTGTCGCGCGCCCTCGAGCGTTTTTATGCCGACGACCCCAATCTGGCGGTGATAGGGCAGGGGGTCAGTTCTTCAGGCTTTGTGCGCGACGATTATTTCGACTGGAACAAGGCGCTGGCCGAACAGATCGCGGCCGACAGTTTCGACATCGCTGTGGTGATCATCGGCATCAATGACCGGCAGGAAGTGCGGGCCAATGGCCACACCTATCCTGCGCTGAGCGAGGGTTGGACCTCAGTCTACCAGGCCCGGCTCAATGCCTTTCTCGACCAATTGCGTAGCGCTCGCAAGCCGGTAATCTGGCTGGGATTGCCCCCCATGTCACGCGGCGAATATTCAACGGCCATCAGCCAGATCAGCGCTTTGCATCGTCTGGCGGCCTTTTCGGGCGGTGCGGAATTTGTCGACATTTACGAGCGGTTTCTCGGTGAGGACGGCCGCTATTCGGCCTATGGGCCGGATGTGAACGGCCAGAACGGGCTGATGCGCAAGGATGACGGTATCCATTTCTCCGCCGCCGGGTCGGACAAGCTGGCCTTCTATATCAGCCAGGCCATGAAGAGCTTTTATCGCGGCGGCGGCGTGAGCATTGCCGTCGCCGACCCCCTGGCCGGAACTGATGCCGCAACCCTCTTGCGCCCGCCCTATCAGGGCCTGGGACAGATGCGCCTGCTGGAAGTCGCCGGTGCCGTCATTCCCCTTAGCCGCGCGCCACAGCGCGCCGACGACCTGCTGCTGATGGACGGGCGGCAGGCCACTGGCCCCGGTTTTGAGCTCGACCAGCTCGTCCGGGCGCCCCAGGGAAGGCTGGATGCATTCGGGGTCGGAATCGATCTGGAAGCGGCAGCGGCGGCCGGGCCGGTCGAATAGGATCGGGCTCAGCCCAAAAGACCGCTGGCCTTGATGCCGTCGAAGACGAATTGCACGGCAAGGGCGGCCAAAAGGATGCCGACGACGCGCGACACCACCGAGAGGCCGGTCAGGCCGAGCAGACGCTGAATGGGAATGGCGATCAGCAGCGTCAGCCAGGCCAAAGCCAGAATGACCACGATCGCCGCCAGTACCAGCCAGAATTCGAGATCGGACTTGGCGCCCGTGGTCAGCAGGATGACGGCGCTGATGGCGCCCGGCCCGGCCATGAGCGGCATGGCCAGTGGAAACACCGAAATGTCGTGGCTCTGGCGCGCTTCGATCTCTTCTTCATCGGTGGTGCCGGTGCCGCCCGAATGGCGGGCAAACACCATGTCGATGGCGATGAGCAGCAGCAGGATGCCGCCGGCGGTGCGAAGCGCCGGTATGGTGATGCCGAAGACATCGAGGATGGCATTGCCCAGGACCGCAAAGAACAAAAGAATGGCCAAAGCCACAAGGACGCCCCGGGTGGCGAATAGCCGCCGCTGCGCCGGCGTATTGTCCTTGGTCAGGGCCGCAAAGATGAAGGCGATGTCGGCGACGCCCACCGTGGCGAACAAGGTGGCGAATGCGACAAAGAAGCTGTTCATGCGTTTCCCCCGGCCCAGAACACAGGACTAGGGCATTTGCCGGCCGACGCCAAGCCCGGCCGCAGCAGGGCACGATCTCGGCAAGTGCAAAATGTCGCCCCGGAGTCCTCTCTATGCATGGGATGCTGCGAGCAGGTGATCAGCGCCGCCTTTTTTCGATGGCGTCCCAGATCAGCACTGCGATGTCGGGGCCGCCGAAGCGCTTGATCTCGCGAATGCCGGTGGGCGAGGTGACATTGATCTCGGTGAGGTAACCGCCGATGACGTCGATGCCGACAAAGATCATGTCGCGCTCCTTCAGCGCCGGAGCGATCGCAGCGCAAATCTCGCGCTCGCGCTCGGTGAGCGGGGAGAGTTCGGGACGCCCGCCCACATGCATGTTGGAGCGCGCCTCGCCATCGGCGGGAATGCGGTTGAGCCCCATGATCGGCTCGCCGTCGATGATGATGATGCGCTTGTCGCCCTGGCGGACATCGGGCAGGTAGCGCTGCACCATGAAGGGCTCGCGGTAATTGGCCTCGAACAATTCCAACAGGCTCGCCAGATTGTGGTCGCCCTCCTGGATGAAAAAGACGCCGGCCCCGCCATTGCCGTAGAGCGGCTTGACGATGATATTGCCGTGCTCGCGGCGAAAAGCCTGAATTTCGGCGCGGTCGCGCGTCACCAGGGTTGGCGGCATCAGCTCGGGAAATTCGGTGACCAGAATTTTCTCCGGCGCATTGCGCACGGCAGCCGGCGGATTGACCACCAGGGTCTTGGGGTGGATACGTTCGAGCAAATGGGTAAGCGTGATGTAATTCATGTCGAAGGGCGGATCCTGGCGCATCAGCACCACATCCTGGGTGGAGAGGTCCACCCGCCGCTCTTCCCCAAGGCTGAAATGCTGGCCCTTTTCGGCATCGGTAACGACGATTTTCTGGGCCAGCGCGCTGACCACATTGTCCCGCAGGGAAAGGGTGTCGGGGGTGTAGTGGAGCAGTTCATGCCCGCGCGTCTGCGCTTCGAGCATCATGGCGAAGGTCGAATCGCCCAGGGGGTTGATCGTGGCGACATGGTCCATCTGGACCGCAACTTTGAGGCTCATGACTTCACTCAGCTAGCGGAAAAGGCATTGATGAGATGGCGCGGCCAGCGGCCGGGTGCAAGGAAAATAACGTCGAAGCGCATATCCTTACCGCTTTCGGCGGGATGGCGGGCCAGCCAATATTGCGCCGCTCGCACGATGCGGGCGCTGTTGACGGCGCCCAGCGCCTCGGCTTCGCTGCCCTGATGGCCTCGGCTCTTGACCTCGACAAAGATTATTGCGCCGCGCTTTTCGGCGATGAGGTCGATTTCTCCCACTGGGGTTTTGAAGCGCCGGGCCCGTAGCCGATAGAATTTCATTTGCAACAACAGCCCAGCCAGCGCTTCGCCACGATGGCCCTGCTGCTCGGCCGCCAGTCGCCGCTCAGCCCGCGTTCTTGAGCGCCAGCGCGGCATCATAGACCTCCTTGCGCTTGAGGTTGAAGCGGGCGGCGACCGCATCGACGGCGGCGCGAAGCGGTTGATTTTGCATGGCTTGCGCCAGCTCCGCCTGCCAGTCCTCGGCGGCGGGCAATGCCGGTTCAGCGGCGCCCGCCACGATAATGACCGCTTCGCCGCGCGTTTCGGCGGCAGCAAATTCAGCCGCCAGATCCGCGAGCGTGCCGCGATGGGTACGCTCGAAACGCTTGGTCAGCTCCAGCGCCACCAATGCCTGCCGGTCGCCAAATATGGCTTCCATGGCCGCCAGCGTGTCGCCGAGACGGCGGGGCGATTCGTAGAAGACCAATGTTTCACGTGAATCGGCGTGCTTTTTCAAAGCGTTAAGGCGCGCACCGGCCTTGGGGGGCAAGAAACCACGAAAGGCGAAGGCGTCGGTGGGCAGTCCGGCAATGACCAGGGCCGAGAGAAGGGCCGAGGCCCCGGGGATGGGAAAAACCGGCAGGTTTTGCTCGGCCAGGGCGCGGATCAGGGGGAAGCCCGGATCGGACAGAAGCGGGGTTCCGGCGTCGGAAATCAGCGCGATTGCCGACCCGGAGGCGATGCGGGTGGCTATCTCCTCGATGCGGCCGCGCTCGTTATGTTCATGAAATGCCTGCTTTTTTGTCGTGATACCGTAATGATCGAGCAAGCGGGAAGAGGTTCTGGTGTCTTCGCAAAGGATGAGATCGGCTCCCGCCAGCGTCTCGAGCGCGCGCAAGGTGATATCGCGCAGATTGCCGATCGGGGTGGAAACGACATAAAGGCCCGGCGCCAAAGCGGGGGCGCCAAAGCGCGTTCCGGCGATAAAATAGTCCGCAATTGGCTCGGTCATGCGCCCCGATCATCCCTTTTCAATCCTTGATTAACCAAATGGGGGGAGTTTGTTAACAGACTGTGCACGTTAAGGACCGCATCGGGTGAATATGGGTGGCGAAGCCGCAAAATGGACGCGACGCTCGGCGATGATCGGGTTGGCCTCGGCCCTCGCCGCCTGTTCGGGCGGCACCTATCAGCTCGGCTCGCGCAGCCTGACCCTGCCCTGGGGTAACGACGGGTCCAGCGGCGGCGATGGAGGCGGGGGCGGGGGCTCACCGATGACACCCTTGACGCCGACCGGGAGCGGCAATGTCGAACGCTTCGGGCGGGGGCCGGTCCAGGTGGCGCTGCTGCTGCCGCTCTCGGGCGAGCCGGCGCTGGCGCAATTGGGGCGGGGCCTGGCCAATGCCAGCAAGCTGGCCATGGCCTTTATCGAGGCCAGTCCCAATATCGGGGACAATATCACCATTTCGCTGCGCGACAGCGGCACGACGCCGGCCGGAGCCGTCAATGCCGCCAATGCGGCTGTGGCCGGGGGCGCCAAACTGGTGCTGGGACCGGTCAGCGCCGAGCAGATCAGCGCCGCCGCCCAGGTGACGCGGGCGGCTAATATTCCGCTGATCGGCTTTGCCAATAATGGCAATGTGGCGGGACCGGGCGTCTATGTGCTCAACGTGCTGCCCGACACCGAAATGAAGCGGGCCATTACCTATCTCCGCGAGCAGGGACGGCGCGGGCCGGCCGGCATCTTTCCGGCAACGCCCTATGGCGAGGCGCTGGCCACCGCCTTCCGGCAACAGGCCATGGTGGCGGGGTTCTCCCCCAGCGCCGTCTATACCTTTTCCGATCTCTCCGAAGCACCGGGCATTATCAATCAGGCCAAGCCGATGTTCGACAATGGCATGATCGATGCGCTGTTCCTGCCGGACCGCGCCAGCGCCCCTGCCTTTGCCGGGCTCATCGCGCAAACCGGGCTGGACAAGGATTTCGTGCAATTAATCGGCTCGGCCGATTGGGCCAATGATCCGGCGCTCCTGGCCAATCCGGCGCTGAGCGGGGCCATTTTCCCGGCGGTGGACGAGGCCGGGCTCAACGCCATTCGCGCCGATTACCAGCGCCAGTTCGGGGCGCCGCCGCCGCCAATGGCGACCATTGTCTATACGGCGACAATCCTGGCCAATGTGAACACGCTGTCGCTGGCCAATCCACCCTATAGCGCGGCGCTGCTCACCAATGGCTCGGGCTATTCCGGGCGGGACGGGCTGTTCCGCTTCAACGCCAATGGCCGCAGCGATTATGCGCTGGTGATCCGACAGATCGGGGCAGGCGGGACTACGACGCTGGAGGGCGCGCGGCTCTGAAACGGCAGCGCGGCCCAAGAAAAAAATCTCCCCGCCCTTGTCGCAGCGGGGAGATTTCAATCATTCGTCTTATCGGCCGTCTTATTCCTCTGCCCAATGTCCGTACATGATGGGCATGAGGCCGACCAGGGCCTGGAAGCGGTCCCAGCTCTTGCGCTCGGGGATTGTCCAGCCGGCTTCGGCGACGGCGGAGAGGCGGGGGAAGAC
>NZ_JACDXV010000004.1 GCF_015158295.1 Devosia faecipullorum
TGCTCGGCAGGCTTTTTGGTGCTCGGGGATTTAGCAGTCATCTTGGTTCCTTCGTCAGACGACGAGACCAAAACACTCCTTAAAGCTCAACCCTCAATCTGTGCCATGGGCGCTGACGGGGAACACCATCGGTTAAGGCCGGCTATGGCCAGCCCTGCGAAGCGGATCACGAGCGTATGCACGTGCGCATCTGCGAGGCCGACCCCCGCATCGTCGACTACCAGCATCAGCCTCATCGGTTGGAGATCATGCTGAGCGATCGCGCCAAAGCCCTCCTCTACACTCCTGATGCGATCAGACAGACCGAGGATGGCACGATCGAAGTGGTCGAGACCAAGCAGACAGAGGAGCAGTTCACGCTCTCGTCGCGGTACGCCGAGAAGCTGGCCATGGCCGAGCAGGTGTACGCTAGCCTCGGCTGGCGTTTCCTCCGCCTTTCCCAGGACAAGGATCTCGAGATCAAGCCCCTTTGGCCGAACGCCCGTATGATCTGCCTACGTAACAAGCGCCGTGTGACGACCGCCGATCGCATGCGCTTCCAAGAGGCCGCCCAGCACGAAGGGGGTACGCTTCCCTTCGGCAAGGCCGTGGAGGCTCTTGCCGCGGGCGGGATCTACGAGCCGTGTGACGCTGTGACCCTGCTGCACCGCCTGATCGTGGGCCGCACCGCCTTCCTCGACCTGACCCGCCGCATCAAGATCGATTCCCCGGTCAAGCTCATCGTCGACCCCGGCCCCCCTTCGATGCTCCGCAATTTGCCTGAATTGTTTGGCTCGGACATCCAGTTCGACGCACTCGAAATGGAGTTATCGTGATGGGAAAAGGTATCACCCTCAAGATCAGGACCGACGAAGTTTTCGCGTTTTCGGACGGCATGTACCGCTTCGTTCGCGAGCTTGCCGACAGCATCCTGCTCCTGCAGCGCCATGGCACCGGGAAGGAGATTCAGGTAGCGGAGGCGGATCTGATAGACCAGCTCGGTCGCGGCGAGGTAGTTCGCCTGCGTGATCGCCGCGACCGCAAGGGCCGCCCGATGGTCGAAGCCGACGAGGTCTCCCCGGACGCGAAGCCTGAAGACGTGTTGCGTGCGAAAACCCTGCAGTTCTACGTTCGCGCCTTCGATGCCGACACCAGTATCGGGCTCGGCAATGCCGGCTTGAACAAGCTTATCAAGCGCAAGCGAGAGGATGCCCAACGAAAGGGGCTCACCCATGAGTTTTCCGCCGATACCCTGCGTCGGGCGATCCAACGGAATGGAGCTCCCGGAGCCCGCCGCCTGAAAGACTTCATGTCCAAGCGGGGCCGCACCAAGCGCATGCGCCTCGACCTGACGATTGAGGACATGCTGACTGACGCGGTGAATTTCTACTGGGAACTGCGCTCGCGGGACAAAAAGGATGCCTGGGCCTACCTGACCGCCGAGCTCAAGAAGGAAAACGCGAAACGCAAGACGGCTGGGCTGTCCAAGCTTTGCCCTCCCAAGGACGCCAGCACGCTCTACCGCCGCATCAAGGCGAGCAACTGCAAGGAGAACCACGCAAGGAAGTATTCCGCGCACGAGGCCAACCAGGCATGGAAAGGTGTCTCCACCCACCTCGACGCTACGGCGCCCGGTGAGCTCGTTATCATTGACCACACGGTTGTCGACACGTGGGTGTTATTGGACGACAACGGAATTCCGCTCGGCAGACCGACGCTGACGGTCGCCATCGACGTCTACAGCCGTTGCATCGTCGGCTTCCTCCTGAGCGCGGAACCCCCGTCTATCTATTCGATGGCCACGGTCATCAAGCACGTCCTCATGCCCAAGACGTATGTGAAGACGCTTTATCCGGATATTCAGCGCCCATACGACTGCTGGATCCTGCCGAACACCATCCTGATCGACAATGATTGGTCGCACCTGTCGGGCAGCCTCAGGGATGCGGGCGAAGACATCGGCTTCGAACTTCATTACTCCCCAATCCACTCGCCCGGCCACAAGGCCATCGGGGAGAAGATCTTCGACACGCTCAACGACTTCTTCCACAAGCTACCTGCTGCCGTCCCTTACGACGTGACGACCATGCGGAAAGCCCGGCTCAATCCTCAAGACGAGAAGCCGGTCTATCATCGCGACCTCGAGTATTTCCTGCATCGCTTCATCATCGACCAGTACCACTATCGGCTGCACGAGGGGATCAACGCCGTGCCCGCACGGCGTTGGGACGAGGGCATCGAGCGGCACGGGCGCGAGTTCGTCGATGACTTCGGTGCCCTCGACCAGCTGCTCGGGAAAGTAGACGAAGCCTCCATCAGCCGTGCCGGCGTCAAGTACCGCAACATGCGCTTCCATGACGCTGAACTCACCACCGAAATCCTCAACGACATGGTCCGCCTCCAGCCGATCAAGTCCCTTACCACCAAGACCTACGGCCAGGTCCGGGCACGGGTGAAGATCAAGATAAACCCCGCGGACTGCAGCAAGATCGACGTCTGGAACGAAGGCGCTGACCCTAAACGATACGTGACGCTGCCCAACGTGGACCAGACCATGACCCGTGGCCTCAGCTTCTGGGCTGCCGATCGTGTGCGTGAGCACGCCAAGGAACTGGACCTTGAGTATTCGTCCGAGGAGGACCGTCTCCTAGCCCGTGATAGCCTGCGCCGTGCCTGGGAAGAACTGGCGCAGCTCACCCCGCGGCGCACCGGTGCAGATGCCCGGCGCGGCATGGCCCAGGAGACGCCCACCGTCATCGAAGGCGTGGTGAGGTTCGCCGAGGCGGAGCCTTCGGTCTATGGCAATGCCCAGCCTGTAGAACTGCCGGCGCTCACTCGCGCCAATTCCTCGCAGAAACCCGTCAGCACCCTGCGCGGTGGCGAGAAGACCAAGGCCAAGATGCGCAAGGCCTTGCAGAAGCGTGCCACTGCCTCGGAGGAGACTGAGACCGCCCCGCCACCCGCCAAGCCAGAAAAGGGGTTCTTCCTGCCGCCGGCGGCGAAGGCTCCCAAACGCAATCCCTATGACTTGGACGGAGAGTGGAAGTGACGTGGACCCCCGAACAAGACCGCAAGATGGACCTTTTCGAGTCCATCTTGGTCGACCATCCCCGCAAGACCCAGTTGCACACCGCCCTGGGCAACCTCATGCATGAGACCACCCGTGCGTCCCGGCGCTACCAGGAGCGGGCCGCTGCTGCCGGGGGGCGCCCCTTGAAAGCGGAAGAGTTATACCTGCTGCCGGTGATCGGTCCTTCGGGTGCGACCAAGACCAAGTCGTTGAGTACCTATGTGGATGCCGTCCTTTCCGACCCCCGCCTGGAACCGGACGAGGTTCCGGTGCTCGTCGTGACGGTCCGCAATTCCGTTAAGTCCACCCGTCACCTTCAGGCGGCGATTCTGCTTGCCTTTGGGGACATTGCCGCCTCCGAGGAGGTCCTGTGCCAGCGGGATTACTCGGAGGCCCGTGTCAACATGGACCTGCTCGAGAAGGCTCGCGCCAGGAAGACGCGTATCGTCATCCTCGACGAATGCCACAGCATGATCCAGAACGCCGGTCCCGTGCTTCTCGACTCCATGGCTACGGCCATGAAGAGCTTCGTCAACGATGGACTTTTCAGCTTGGTTCTGGTGGGTACCGACAGGGTGAAGAGGCTCCTGCAATTCAGCGAGAACCATTCCCGTCAGAAGCGCATCGTCGACTTCGGACCGGCATCCCTCGATGACCCCGAAGACGTGCAGTATTTCATGCAATTCGTGGGGCGCTTCGAGAAGGAGATGCTTGCCAAGAAGGTGATAACGGAGCCGCTCAACATGATCGGCGACGTGGCGACGCGTGCCATCGTCTACGACATGGCACGGGGCGTTGTGGGGACGGTCGTTCGTATCCTTCGCATCGCCTTGGAACAGTCGTTCGAAGAAGGCCAGCTGCTGGACTGGACCCATGTGGCGAAGGCATTCCGCGCCTGGAACCGCGCCCTCGAAAAGCCGGGCCCGGATCCCTTTGCCAGCACCAGCGCGTCCAAGAAGACGCAGATGAAGCTTGAGGCGATCGAGGCCATCAGCATGAAGGCAGCCGAATGACCTGGCGGTACAGCAAGGACAAGCTCGTCGAGCCAGGAAGGGTCGTTCCCGCCTTCATCACCATGCAGCCTGAACCCGACGAAAGTCTTGCCGGATTGTTCAACCGTATGTTCGGACGCACGGTGTTTTCCAACTTCAGCGCAGCCGCCGCCCGTGCCGGCATAGCGAGCAACCGGCCCGATTTCATGGCCAGCTCGGAACTCACCGACGCGCAGGTCGAGGGCCTCGCTGCCCGACTCGGTACCAGCACGGACGAGGTCCGGTTCCGCCTGCATCCCCCGGCGCGGATTGGAGACAACGGCACTCGTGGTGTCAACTTCCACGGGCAATTCCTGCGGTTGACCTTCCTGGAGCGCGAGCGAAGGCGTGTTTCGCCGATGGCTTTGGAGTTGAACCGCTACCATCGTGCCCTTTGGGATGTACGCCCCTTGTCCTTCGACAGCTCTACCATGGAACTGCTGCTCGACACCTGCCCGGTCTGCGGAAACAAGCTACGCTGGCGCAACCTGTTCGGTCCCGAGAAATGTGACCACTGCCGCGACGGGCGGGGGCTGCCATGCACAGACCTTCGCGACCACCGCCAACCGATGGTGCCGGAGGAGCAGCATGACGTTCTTCGTGCCGTGGCCGGCCTGTTGGATCCACGTGCCGAAGTGCGGGAGCAGTCGGTCCGCTTCTTCCCCGATCCCTGGCGGGGATTGGCGCCTAGCGAGATATTCCATCTCCTCACCGAGATGGGGCTCGCGACCTCGGGACTTTCCGGAACATTGTTGCCCTCGTCGCTGCCGCTGCATGCCGATGCGCTCTATGAAGCCGGTAGGGTGCTGGCGGGTGGCGTGGAGGCTTTCCATGCTTGGTCGGACAGCACGCTGACCAGGAAGGATGCTCCTCACTGGACCGTCGACAGACCTATGGCCAGCACGGGCTACGATCGTCTGGTGAAATGCCCGCATATTTCTCTTTCCGCGAAATCCTTGCTGCAAGGCATGAGGCTGGACATACGCAAGGTCACCCGTCGGCGACGCGCCGGATCGTTCGCGTGGTTAGTGGCGTGGGACCTCACCAGGGAGTTCCATGTCGATCACGCCCGGACGCGCACCTTCGTCAAACATGTGAAATCGGTGATCCGGGCCGGGGGGGATCTCTCTTCCGAGAAAATCCCGAAGACAAAGGAGGAGTTCGCTTCGTTGATCCCGGTAATTAAGGATGCGGTGTCGATCGGACTCGCAGCATCCATGCTGAGGGCGGGCATGGACGTGGTGGACGGCATTGGCAAGATTGGTTTGCTCCAGCCCATCCAGTCTCCTGCATCGCTTCTGCTCAAGGCGAACACAAGCTATTCGGGATCCGCTGTCCGCCAGCTCATGGAGCAGTTCCAGTCCAGGCTCGGCAGGTCGACCGAAGGCGATGACCTCTGCCCTGTCGCCACCGTGCTGAGGAATAGCGGCATTCGTCCGCTTCCCCGTGCCGCTGCCTGGCATCTTATCTGGTCCGGAGCCGCCCATGTTCTATGCAGCCGACCTGATCCCTCCGACTGGCTGCGTGAAGTTTTGGTTCCCGATCCGGCAGCGTTCATTGCGCTGCTCCATGATCACCCTTCTGTTCGGACCGATGTTGCACTTCCCGACCAGGTGACGACGCAAGTCGCGGCGCAGATGATAGACTCCGACATCGTCGTCGTCGCCCAATTGGTCAAGAACAAGATCCTGTCGCCTAGTGCCAAAACCAGGCCTTTGATGTTCCGTCGCAAGGACGTTGAACAGTTCGCCGAGAAGTACGTCTCGACCCCGGAGCTGAAGCGGGCGTTGGGGTGGGCAAAGGGCGGACCTCTGTCGGCTTCCTGCCCGGATCTTCCGCCAAGCGCATTCGATTTCGCCGGCCAGAGAAGTCGTTTCTATCTACGCTCGGATTGCACGGGGATACTCCAGGCCTGAGCTTTTCGCTTCGTCCGCTGAGGTATGGCTAACGCCGTCGACGTGTAACGTCGACGGCGTTCCTGTTTGACCCCAAAGCACAGCGTTGCATTCTTACAGCCGAAACCTCACTATCGTTGCAGTCTTACAGCCGGAACAGTTGCAGTCTTAGATCGCAGGTTCGAGTGCTATCAAAGACTTAGCCGTAGCACTCTTACAGCCCCGGCATATCATCAATAAAAGACATAGGCGCTGCCTGCCTGAATTTTCGGGGAGGCCATATGTCGTTGTTTGCCGAGGATTTCCGAGCGCTTCCGAAGACGTCCGTCGGGGCCATGGCATATGCAATGGTACACGACATATGGGAAAGCTCTGCGTTTCCACTGGGCCTGAATTTTTGTGCGCTCATCACGGGTTATCTAAAAACGGTGCCGCGGCAGCCCTGGCATCTGCATGAATACCCTGACTGGGTTATTCTATGGCTCCCGCCCGATCACTAGGCTGCCTTCCCAGCACACTCTGTTTCCAACGAACGAGGCCGAGTGATTCCAATTTTTTGATCGAGTGACCTTATGAAAAGAACAGCCATTGTCCTGGCCACTTTAAGCGTCAGCCCAGCCTTTGCGGCTGACCTTATTAACATGCCGTCCCAAATGACGGCACCGACACCTGTCATGGACACGTGGACTGGCTTTTACACTGGCGTGAATGCCGGCATGGGGCATGCTGAAGTCACCAGGGGCGGCGCTGTGATGGGGGGATTTGACGCCCTCAGAGGGATAAATGGCGGCGCGCAGATTGGCTACAATCTGCAAACCGGCCCTGCAGTCTTTGGTGTGGAAGCCGACCTTCAGGGCGCCCATATGTCCCAATCCATCAATGGCGCCACGCACACATTGCAATATTTCGGCACAGTTCGCGCCCGCGTGGGACTGGATATCGCTGGCATGGTCATGCCCTACCTCACCGCAGGTATCGCTGGTGGCGGCGCAACGCATGATCTGCCGCCTCCCGGCGCATCATCCACCAAATTTCATGCGGGTTGGACCGTTGGCGCCGGCGTCGAGGCGAAACTCAGCGATAATGTCAGCGTGAAAGCAGAATACCTTCACCTCAATCTGGGCGAGGCCGTCTATTTCCCGGTGGCTGGCATTGCCAATACCGAAGTCGAGATGGGAGCCAATATTGCCCGCATCGGTGTAAATTTCCATTTCTAGCCGACCGTGGAAAAAGCCGCTGGGACGAATGCGCAGGCACTGGCACACGGTGCGCGCCGAGAATTGCTGGCGATGCGCCGCCGGATCTCCTCGGCCTGCCCATCGCTATTCTCGACTGGCGCTGCATAGTTCTTGCGTCACTCACGAAGCAAGAGCGCACTGATCCCCAAACGCTGCGAAACCTGCGAAACCGGATAGCCCTGCCCGGTGATCTGGCGCGCTGCATCGTGCTTGAACTCCAAGGCGAAATTGCTGCTGCTCAAAAAGCCCTCCTTGCCTCGAAATCAGGGAAGAAGGCGTCTACAAATCCAGGGGCTATTCAGTTCGGATTGCCTTGCGCCGGGCACGCCGTTAGCAAGATGGTCACGAATGATAGTGTCGATTGTCGCAATGAACTCACAGCTTATTCGAATTGGGGCCTGGCTCCTGCTGGTGGCCATTCTGGTGGTAACGCTTGGTCCGATCGGCCTGCGGCCAGTTTCAGCCGCGCCGGTGCAATTGGAGCGGCTGTTGGCGTTCGGCTTGCTTGGCTTGACCTTTGCCCTCGCCTATCCGCGCCATCTTCTATTGGTGGCCCTGCTGACTTTCGGCGCAGCCTTGGCGCTGGAAGTGTTTCAATATGCGGTTCCCGGCCGCCACGCGCGGGCATCGGACTTCGTTGCCAAGATTGTTGGCGGCGGCCTTGGCATCGCCACCGGCTGGGCGTTTGCCAGATTCATCAGCCTGCGGGACAAGCTCTGAATCGAGAACGGCGCGGGACTGTCACCCTGCCCTTTCCGCAATTCCGAATTGCCCGAGGCGCGAAGGGCGACAATCTGGACACGGCCAATGAATGCGCTCATCCTGCGTTGTCGGAGGCGATCTGCATCGCTGCGCAGAATTGCCCCGCCTGAAAGGCAGAAAAATGAAGCGTCGCAATATCGGACTTCTACCCACTCTCGGCGTGTTGGCCACCTTGAGCCTGGTCAGCGCCGCCGTCGCCGAAACGTCTACCGATGTCACAATCCAGAATGGTGATCGCGCCGTTCCGGCCACCGTGGTGGTGCCGGATGGAGACGGCCCCTTTGCTGCCGTGGTCATGAACCATGGCCATGGCGGCGGTCGCCAGGAAAACGGCGGTTTCGGCGGCATAGCCAAAGCTCTCGCCGACAAGGGGATTCTGACGATCCGCATGGACTTTCCGGGGTCGGGAGACAGCACGGAGCCTTTCACCGAAGGCTATCTGTCGAACATGATTTCGGACTCGAATGCCAGCCTGCAATATGTGCTCGACAATTACGCCGTCGATGAGAACCGACTGGGAATTTTCGGCTACAGCATGGGCGGGCGCATTGCGCTGACCATCGGCGGCACCGAGGGCACTCCCTATCGCGCCATGGGCCTTCTGGCGCCCTCCGCCGATTGGGGCCAGGACATGATGGTGAGCTTCCTCGGCGGACAGGCGGAATATGACCGGCTCTATGCCGAGTCAGGTGGCGAGAAGGGTTTTGCGGAATTCGTTACCCAATGGGGGCAGACGCAGGAATTGAGCCGCCAATGGTTCGATGAAATGATCGCCTCCAAGCCGCTGGAGGTGATTGGCGCCTATGATGGCCCCATGATCGTCGTCTCCGGCGACAAGGACGACGTGATCCGCGCGAACGTCATTGCCGATCTTGCCAAGGCCTATCCAGACGCAACCAGCATTGTGGTTCCGGATGCAGACCACGGATATGGCTTTTACAGCGACCAGCCCGAAGTCACGGCACTCGTCGAAAAGAGTTTTGCTGACTTTTTCGCCGACGCGCTTCGTTGATGACGCATTGCGCGAATAGCCGCGAGGAGTAATCCTTCTCGCGGCGGTTTTTGGGCTCCAGCACCTTTACCGAGCGCCAGGCCCCCGCCCCTCGCCAGCTTATGCAATAGCGGCGAGGGAGCCGGTGCCGCCTGATGCCTGTACCGACCGCGAGCCGGCGCCGATGGCCGCCGCGAGGCACGCCTGGGGCTGGGCGCCATCGAGCCAGGCATCGAGAAAGCCGGCATTGAAGGCGTCGCCCGCGCCGGTCGTATCGATGACCCGAACCTGCGGGCTCGGCATGGAAAACACCTCGTCGCCCACGGCCAGCATGGCGCCGTCGCCGCCGCATTTAAGGGCGACGATGGGGAAATGCCGAGCCAGGATGGCGAGCGCTTCGCGGGGGTCTTCCTCGCCGGTCAGGGCATGGGCTTCTTCCTGATTGGGCATGAAGATATCGACGCCCGTGCTGCGCTCGAAAAACAGCGGGTCGCGGATCAGATCGTCATCCCAGCTGGGGTCGAGGGAGACAGTAAGCCCCCTCGCCTTGGCCGCGCTGACCGCGTCGCGCATTTCGTGCAGCGTGGCATATTCGGCTATGTGCAGATGCGCCGCATCCTGCCAGGCCAGCGCCTGTTCGAAGCTGGCGGGGCGCGCATGCCCGGCTCGGCGGGAAAGGAAGGCGCGGTCATTGTCGTTGACCATCACCACGGTCAATTGCGGACCGGCACTGTCGTGGCGGTCGAGAAATTGCAGATCGAGCCCCAGCGCCTCGATCTCGCCGACCAGCGCCGTCGACAGGGAATCGGTGCCGAAGCGGGCGACGAGCGCGGCTTTGCGGCCGCCAGCCACCAGATGCGCCGCCGTGATCAGCGCGCCGCCACCCGGCGTCAGTGCGAAATCGCGCGCGAAGATTTCGCGGCCCAATTGGGGCATGCCATCCAGCCCGCGAAACACCAGATCGCAATAGAAGCGGCCAAGGCTGAGGACAGCCCGGGCGTTGGATCGTGTCGATGTCATGCGCGACCCAGAGCCTTTTCGTTGGCTGCGTCGAACAGGTAAAGAGCGCCGGCATCGGCATGAACGGACACTGTACTGCCGATAGCGGGCACGACACGGCCCGGAGCCGTCGCCGTCACCAGCGTCTGGCCGAGCTTGAGATGAACCAGGGTTTCCGACCCCAAAGGCTCGACGGCTTCCACGAGACCGGTGCCGGAGATGCCAGTGCCGCTCGTCTCGCCCACGACCAAGTCGTGCGGACGGATGCCGACCAGAACCTTGCCCTCATGAGCCGGCAGCGACAGGCCCGTCACCCCAACGCCGTCGATGGAGAGGCCGCCATTGGCAAGCGTGCCCTCCATCATGTTCATCGAAGGGCTGCCGATGAAGCGCGCGGTGAAGACATCGAGCGGGTTTTCGTAAAGATCGGTGGGGGAGCCGACCTGCAGGATGTGGCCATCGCGCATCACCACGATCTTGTCGGCCATGGTCATGGCTTCCACCTGATCGTGGGTCACATAGACGATCGTGGTGCCCAGGCGGCGATGCAGGCTCTTGATCTCCATGCGCATCTGGCTGCGCAATTGCGCATCGAGGTTGGAGAGCGGCTCGTCGAACAGGAAGGCGACCGGGTCACGCACCATGGCGCGGCCGATGGCGACGCGCTGCCGCTGCCCACCCGACAATGCCGCCGGACGCCGGTCGAGCAGCTTTTCCAGACCCAGGATCTTGCCGGTTTCCTCGATCCGCTTCTGCTTCTCGGCCTTGGAGAGCTTGGAGGTATACAGCCCGAAGCCGATATTCTGTCCCACGGTCATGTGCGGATAGATGGCGTAATTCTGGAACACCATGGCGATGTTGCGGTGCTTGGGCTCGCGCTGGTTCACCACTTCGCCGCCGATCAGCAGATTGCCGCCGGAAATGTCTTCGAGCCCGGCGATCATGCGCAGGGTCGTGGATTTGCCGCAGCCAGAGGGTCCGACAAAGACCACGAATTCGCCGTCTTCGATAGTGAGGTCGATGCCATGGACGGCGCGGGTATTGCCATAGGCCTTGACCAGGCCCTGAAGTTCGATCTTGGCCATCAGGCTTTTCCCTTCAATGCGTCGAAACGCTCGTTCAGCATGCGCGCGGCGTCGGACTGACGGCGCAGCAGGTTTTGGTGTTGATCCGCCAGTGCGGCAGCGTCCCTTCTATATCCGGCAACCGCCGCCAGCAGCGGCTTCGGCGCCGGACCGCCGAAACGAGTGCGCACGGCAACGAAATATTCGGGCGATACCAGTTCGGCGAACGTGGCTTCATCGAGAGTGGAAGCGCGTCCGGTCGCCTTCTCGAAGGCAGCGACGAAGGGCGCATAGCCGTCGCTGACCAGGTCACCGCCCATGGCGACGACGGCGCGGGCAACGGCAGCGGCGATTTCGTGACCTTCGCGGAAGGACAGGCCCTCGCGCCGCACCAGGCTGTCGGCCAGTTCGGTGATGGTGATGCAGGAGCGGCGGATATTCTGGGCCACCCGCGCCGGGTCGATGCGAATTTGTGCCACCAAGGCCGCCAGCAGGTCGAGCACGCGATAGGCGCTTTCAAATGCGCCATAGCCCATGGACTGGGTTTCGCCCTCGCTGTCATTCATGTCGGTGAAGGGCGTGTTGTGCATAATTGTCAGCATGGCATGCGCCCTGCCCACGGTCTGGCTGGCCAGATGGCGCAGATGCTCGATCGGCACCGGATTGCGCTTCTGCGGCATGATCGAGGAGATCTGCACGAGGCTATTGGGCACGTAAATCTGCCCGACCTCGAAGCTGGTCCAGACCTGGAAGTCCTGGATCGGACGACCAAGATGAAGGAACATCAGCTCGATCGCCGAATAGGTCGAAGTGATATAATCGACCCCGGCAATGCAGGAATAGGAATTTTGCAACGGCGCGGCAAAGCCGAGCAGTTCGGCAACGCGCGCGCGATCGGTGGGGAAACCGGTCGTGGTGATCGCGGCGGCGCCCATAGGCGAGAGATCGACGATGGCATAGGCATCGAACAGCCGCCCGATGTCGCGGCCGACAAATTCGATGATGGCCGCCAGATAATGCCCAAACGTGGTCGGCTGCGCCGGCTGGCCATGGGTATAGGCCACGATCAGCGTGTCCTTTTCCCGCTCGGCGGCGTCGATCAGCGCCGCATGCAGGGTCATGGCCTTGCCGATCAGCACATTGAGCCGCTCGCGCAGGCCGAGCTTGAACAGCGTATGGTCGATATCGTTGCGCGAGCGCGCGGTATGCAGTCGTCCGCCAAGATCGGGACCAACGCGCTTCTTCAATTCCTTCTCGATGAGGAAGAAGAAGTCTTCCACCTCACCGGTATAGACCAATCGCGAAGGATCGATCTCGGCATCGATATTGTCCAGCGCGCGCGCAATCTCGCCGGCCTGATCCGGGGCGACAATACCGGTTTCGGCCAGCATCACCAGATGGGCGCGGTCGATGGCGCGGAAGCCCTCGACGTGGTGGTTCTTGGCGCCGTCGAACAGCGGCGCCAGCACGGTCTCTTTGTAAACCGGGTCCGGAAAGACGGAATGATCGGAAAGACGGGGATCGGTCATTGCTTAACCCTTGAGGCCGGCCAGCATGACGCCGCGCACGATGAACCGCTGCAGAGCCAGGAATACGAGGAGCGTCGGAATGGTGCCGATAGCGGCGCCGGTCATGATCAGCTCCCACTGAATGGACGATTCCGCCGAGAAGCTCGAGATGCCCACCGGCAGCGTATAAAGCTCCTTGGACGTGGTCACGATCAGCGGCCAGAAGAACGCCGTCCAATTGCCCAGGAAGGTGAAGATGGCGAGGGCCGAAATAGCCGGCACCACCATGGGCATGGCGATCTTCCACCAGATGGTGAATTCGTTGAGCCCATCGACACGCGCCGCTTCGAGGAAGTCATTGGGCACGCCCTCGAAGAACTGCTTCATCAGGAAGGTGCCGAAGGCCGTCATCATGCCGGGGAACATGATGCCCCAATAGGAGTCGATCCATCCGAGCTGGCTGGACATCAGATACCACGGGATCACCAGCATTTCGGTGGGGATCATCAGCGTCGAGAGGATGGCGAGGAAAATGAAATAGCGGCCGCGGAACTCGAACTTGGCCAGCGTGTAGCCCACGAGGCTGTCGAAGAACACGTTGGAGAGCGTCACCGTCAGCGCGATGAAGGTCGAGTTGAGGAACCACCGCATGAAGCGGCCATCGCCCAGAACCTTGATGTAATTGTCGAGTGTCGGCGCGGCAGGGATGAGGCGCAGGTCATAGACCTGGCCCGAGGTCTTGAGCGAGGTCGAGAACATGAACAGCAGCGGCGTAATCATGATCAGCCCGCCGATCAGCAGCAGCGTCCAGGCGATGATGCGGCCGGGGCGAATTTCGCGGCGATTGGCCGCCAGTTCCCTGGTTTCGGTCATGGCGGTCATTTCTTTTCCCTCAGCACATAGAGCTGGAGCAGCGATACGATGAGCAGGATAGTGAACAGCACCACGGTCTGCGCCGCGGCATAGCCCATCTGATAGGACGAGAAGGCAGTCTGATAGATCATGAGCACCAGCGGCTTGGTCGCGTTCAGCGGCCCGCCCGGATCATTGGTGGTCATGTTGTAGACTTGGTCGAAAATGCGCAGGAAGCCGATGGACGAGAACACGACCAGGAACACGGTGGTGGGCTTGAGCAGCGGAATGGTGATCTTGCGCAGAATGGCCCCGTCACCCAGCCCGTCGATGCGCGCGGCCTCGTAGAAGGTCGAGGGGATGGCGCGCAGCCCGGCCATGAAGATGATGATCTGGAAGCCGAGTCCGGCCCAGATCGCCGGAATGAGAATGGAGATCAGCGCCTGATCGACCGAGCGCAGGAAAGGCTGTTGGGCAATACCGATCGTGCTGAGAAAGCCGTTGATCACGCCAATTGGCACGGGCTGGTAGAACCAGCGCCACACCCAGCCCATGGCCGCCGCCGTGGTCAGATAGGGCAGGAAATAGAGTGCGCGGATGAAGCCGTGCATGAACCGCACGCGGTCGAGGTAATAGGCGATGATGAAGGAGATCACCAGGCTGACCGGCGTACCGATGATCAGATAGAGGAACGTGTTCTGAAACACCTTCCAGAAGATCGGATCGGCGAACATCTTCTGGTAATTCGCAAAGCCGATAAACTGGGCCGGCCGCAGCAGGTCCCAATTGGTCAGCGACAGCCAGAAGGCCTGAAAAGTGGGATAAAACCGGATTCCGGCGTAAAAGATGATCGGAAGGGCCAGAAAGGCCCAGGCCCAGATCACACGCTTGGTACCGATATTCAGGCGATCCCAGAAGCGAGACGGGCCTGCGGGGGAAGTTGCGTTTGCCGACGCCATGATCGCTCCTTGGGAAGCATGCGACCGATGGCGGCGTGACGCCGCCATCGGTCAATTGTCTGGACGTTAGGCTTACTGACGGCCGCCGTCGATGATGGCCTGTTCGGCTGCGGCGGCCTGGGCGATCGCATCTTCGATCGACTGGCCTTCGAGCAGAACGCGGTTGACCATGTCGATCGAGGTCTGGCGCTGGGCCGCTTCGTCATAGAACTGCGTGGTGTACGCATATTCGAGGCCCTTGAGGAAGGGACCACGGATCGGGTCGGCCAGGTTGGCGTCCGTCAGGGCGACGTCGCGGCGAGCCGGCAGTTCACCAACGGTTTCCAGCCAGATTTCCATCGCCTCGGGCGAGGAGATGTAGGCGAGGAACTTCTGGGCGGCTTCCAGCTCTTCACCTTCGGCAGTCGCGCCGATGGCATTGGCGAAATAGCTCGAATAGTTGGAGCGCAGGCCATCTTCATTGGCCGGCAGTTCGACAACGCCCCACTCGAACGGGTTGCTGGCGAAGGCGCCGAGACGGAAGGTGCCGTCAATGGTCATTGCGGCCATGCCGGCGCGGAATGCAGCCTGGCCTTCATCCATGAAGCCGATGAGACCGACCTTTTGCTCGGTCTGAAGGTCGGTATAGAACTTCAGCGCCGCAGCACCGGCAGCGTCGTCATAGGCGACATTGCCTTCAGCGTCGTAAGGCACACCGCCGAACTGGCGGATCAGGGCTTCACGCCACCAATGGTGGTCCTGGCCGGCCATGTCCATGGTGATGCCGGCGGTGGTGATGTTGCCGCCGCCATCGCGCTTGGTGGTGGCTTCGGCGGCCGTCAGCAATTCGTCGAGAGTGCTCGGGGGCTGGACGCCAGCTTCCTCGAAGATCGCCTTGTTATAGAACAATGCGAGCGAGCGCACGGCAGTGGGCAGGCCATAATAGTCTTCGCCGCGCTTCATCGCCGAAACGATCGGAAAGAATTCCGATTCGATCTGGTCATGCGGGAACACAGCCGGATCAAGCGGCTTGATCAGCCCACCATTCACGAACTGGTCGGTCCAGCCGTAAAACAGCTGCACGACGTCCGGACCCTGGCCGGCAACCTTGGCCGCAACGACGCGGGTCTGGTAATCGGCATAGGGGAAAGTGGTGTGCTTGACGGTGATATCCGGGTTGGCCGCTTCGAAATTTGCGATCAGCTTGTCCATTGCCTGGACGCGGCTGTCGAAAACATACTGCCAATATTCGATTTCCACAGCCTGGGCGGAGCCCAGTGCCAAAAAGCTAATGCCAGCCGCAAGCGCCGTCATCTTTGCTTTGGTGAACATTCAATCCCTCCTGTAGGGCCGCCGATCCTCCGGTGGCCAACTCTGGTGCGAGACAGGCGCACGACCGCCAATCCACCCTTAGCGTGGAATATGTGACCTTCGCTTGTCAATAAAATAATCTACTTGAGTTATTATGTGCCCCGGCTAGTTTGGTTTCAGTTTCATGTGCTAGCAGTAGCGCGCCCGGAGGAAAGCCCATCTTGAATAGCCGCAGCAAACGCAATCTGCGTCAGCGCGTTGCCATTGGCTCCAATCCGGAGCGCAATCGCGCTCACAATCGCCGGGTCGTCCTCGAAGTCATTCGCATGCATGAGCATCTTGGACGCACGGAAATCGCCCGCCGCGCGCAGCTCACTCCGCAGGCCGTGGCTAATATCGTCGAAGAATTGCTCGATGAGGGCCTACTGATCGAACTCGGGCGGCTGCGCTCCGGCCGCGGTCAGCCGCCGATCCAGTTTGCCGTCAATCCCAATGGCCCGATGACCGCCGGCATCGAAGTTGCCGCCGACCATATGGTGACGGTGCTGCTCGATCTTTCGGGCGGCGTGCGTGGCCAGTCCATCGTCGCGCTGACCCCGGACGGCCAGGGCCCGGACGTCGTGCCTGAACGCGCTGCCGGCGAAGTGCGGAAATTGCAGGCTTCTCTGGGCGCCGACAGCAGCACGCTGCTCGGCATCGGCGTCGTCATGCCTGGCCCCTTCGAGATCGAAGGCATGAGCTCGGTTGGTCCGGCCACCCTGCCCGGCTGGACCGGCGTCGATCCGGCGCCGCTTTTCGCCAAGGCGACCGGCCAGCATGTGGTTGTGGAAAACGACGCCACCGCCGCCGTGGTCGGCGAGCGGCTTTACGGCGCCGGCAGGCAATTGGGCAGCTTCTGCTACCTCTATTTCGGCGTCGGCCTCGGCCTCGGCGTCATTCAGGACGGGCGCCCGATGCGCGGCGCATTCGGCAATGCCGGCGAGATCGGCCATGTCGGGCTCACGCCGCGCAATGGCAAGGGCGTCTATGGCCCGGCGGGCGCGCTCGAACGGCTGGTTTCCGTCTTCGCACTGCGCGAGCGCCTGGCAATGGCCGGCATCTATACGGCCAATGTCGAGGACATCCAGAAGCTGCATGACGAAAACAACCAGACCCTGCTGGACTGGATAAAAATGGCCGCCGACTATCTCGCGCCCACCGTCGCCATGCTCGAAAACATCTTCGACCCCGAAGCGGTGATCTTCGGCGGCGGCCTGCCCGATTCCGTCTTCGATGCGGTGATCGCGGCGCTGGAGCCGCTGCCGGTCTCGGTGGCGACCCGCCTGCAACGCACGCATCCGCGCGTCGCGCGCGGGCAGACGGGCCAGTTGACTGCCGCGCTCGGGGCCGCCGCCCTGCCGCTGCTCGATACGGTTTCGCCTCATCTCAGTGTTGCCGCCCCGGCAGGCTGACCTTTTTTTGTTCGGGAATTTGCTGATGTTGTCCAGTCGCCAACGGCTCCAAAACCAGGCAGCCAAGCCCTACCTCGTCGCCCTGCACCATGCGCTGGGGCGCCTGCGCTCTCCGCTCACCCTCATGAATACCGGCGCGCATCCCGACGACGAACAGAACGGCATGCTGGCGACGCTGCGCCATCAATATGGAATGCGCGTCGTCATTGCCTGCTCGACGCGCGGCGAAGGCGGCCAGAATACGCTCGGCCCCGAACGCGGCGGCGCGCTGGGCGTCATGCGCAGCCGTGAGATGGAGGAATCCGCCCGCGCCATTGATGCCGATATCGCCTGGCTCGGCCATGGACCGGACGATCCGGTGCATGATTTCGGCTTTTCCAAATCCGGCCCGGATACCCTCTCCCGCTGGGGCCGTGACCGCACCATCGAGCGGCTGGTGCGCGCCTATCGCCAGTTCCGTCCCGACATCGTCATTCCCACCTTCCTCGACGTACCCGGACAGCACGGCCATCACCGGGCCATGACCCAGGCCGCGGAAATTGCCCTGGCGCTCGCGGCGGACCCGGCCAGCTTCCCAGAACATGCGCGCGAGGGGCTGAAACCCTGGCGCGTCGCCAAATACTACCTGCCGGCCTGGACCGGCGGCGAAAACGGCTATTACGATGACGAAGTGCCGCCCCCGCCCGCGACCACCGTCGTGCGGGCCCATGGCCCCGATTCAGCCACCGGGCTGTCCTTCGACCGCATGGGCGAAATCTCCCGCGCCTATCATGGCAGCCAGAATATGGGGCATTGGCGCCCCATACTGACCGAATGGGATCTGCATCTGGTCGGCGGCAGCGCTGAAGCCGACATCAATATCGACCTGCCGCTCTGTCTTGCCGATCTGGCGGATCATCCCTCGCTCGCCGAGGCCGACGCCGCCATCGCACAAGCCGTCGCCGCCTTTCCCGATGCCCCCGCCATCATCGCCGCATTGGTGACGGCGCGGACAGCGATTGCCCGAGCCCGAGACGCACTGGACGCCGAAACTCTCGCCCTGCATGGCCACCGCCTGTCGCGAAAGCTGGTGGAAATCGACGCCGCCATCGCATCGGCGGCCAATATAAGGGTCACCGCCGCTCTATCCTCGGCCAATGTCGTTCCCGGCGGCAATGTCGAGCTCATCGTGGAGGTCGAGCCCGGCCAGGCCGACATGATCGAGGTCGCACCCATCACCGGCGACGCCCTCGAAGCCGTTGCCGCGCAGAGGATCGACGGTACCGCCACGATCCCTCTTGCCGTCCGTCCCGATGCGCCGGTCATTAATGCCTTCGCTCCCGATTGGCAGAGCCTCGGCGGCAACGGAATTTTGTCACTGCGGGTCAATGCGCATGTCGCCGGGACGCCCATTTCGTTCAGCGTCGACACCGAGGAGCCGTTCCAGGTTTCCCCGCCCCACCCGCTGGTCCTTTCGCCCGAAGCGCTGATCCTGCCGCTGCCGGCCCAGGGCTCGAATCCGATCACCGTCCGGCCACAGAGCCAGGCCGCGGGGCTCGACATTGCGACAATTCCGGGCCTGACGCTGGTGCGCGATGGCGACCAGCTTGGCCTCGCCGCCGATCCCGGCCTCGTGGCCGGTCGCTATCATCTCCCCGTTTCCATTGACGGCCAGCTGGCGCATGTCGTCGCGCCAATCGATTACCCCCATATCGGGCGCACCCGTTTCGTGCGCCCCCTCACCCTCGACATCCTCGCCCTCGATCTCGTCCTGCCTGAATCCCGCATCGGCTATATCGGCGGCGGCAGCGACCGGGTCGGTCATTGGCTGGACCGCATGGGCGCCAGGCCCGTCATGCTCGACGCCGAGGCGCTTGCCGGCCCCCTGACCGAATTCGATACCATCATCGTGGGCATCTTCGCTTTCGGCACCCGTCCCGATCTGGCGGCGGCCAATGGCCGGCTGCGCGACTGGGTGGAACAAGGGGGCCATCTGGTGACGCTTTACCACCGCCCGTCCGATGGCTGGTCCCCCGATTCCACGCCGCCGCGCCGGCTGGTGATCGGCTCGCCCTCGCTGCGCTGGCGCGTCACCAATCCAGCCGCACCGGTCACGCTTCTGGCGCCCGAACATCAGCTTTTCCGCGGCCCCAACCGCATCACGGCGGAGGATTTCGCCGGCTGGGACAAGGAACGCGGGCTCTATTTCGCCTCCGAATGGGACAAGGCCTATCAGCCGCTCCTGTCGATGAGCGATGAAGGGGAAGAGGCGCTGACTGGCTCGCTGCTCTCGGCGGAGATCGGCAAGGGCCGCCATACCCATACCAGCCTCGTCCTGCACCACCAGCTCGACAGGCTGGTGCCCGGCGCGTTCCGCATCATGGCCAATCTGCTGCAAAGAGCCTGACATGCCCAAGGCGGCGGCGCCGAATATTGGCATGATCTGGCTGCTCTGCGACATGAGCCTCGTCACCATCATGACCGTCATGGTCAAGCTCGGCGGGGCCGATTATCCCGCCGTGCAGATGGTGTTCATCCGCTCGCTGGTGGGGCTGGTCAGTGTGCTGCCCCTCGCCTGGCGTCACCGCCACGCCCTGCGCCAGACCCGGCAATGGGGCCGCCACGCCTTTCGGGTCTTCTGCAATACCGCCGCGCTCAACGCCAATTTCGCCGCACTCACCGCCCTGCCGCTGGCACTGGCCAATGCCATCGGCTTCATGCGACCGCTGGTGGTGCTGGCGCTCGCCACCTTCATGCTGGGCGAGCGCTCCGGCCCCTGGCGCTGGATCGGCGCGGCCATCGGGTTTTTCGGCGTCCTGATCATGGTGGCGCCGGGCGAAATCGCCTGGAGTGGCGGCATTATCGCCGCGCTTGCCGCCGTCCTGTTCGGCTCGCTGGCCACGGTGCAGACACGGGCGCTCAAGGCCGAGAACACCACGGTGTTGATGGTCTTTTACACTGTGGGCCTGACGCTGTTCACCGCCATCCCCGCCGGCCTCGCCTGGCAGCCGGTCGCGCCCTCGTCCTGGCCGCTGCTGCTGGGTATCGGGGTGATCGCCCAGGTCGGTCAATATTGCTATCTGCGCGCCTATCAATCGACGCCGGCCAATGTGCTGGCGCCGCTCGGCTATTTGTCCATCGTGCTGGCCAGCCTTGCCGGTTTCCTCGCCTTTGGCGAAATTCCGGCCTGGACGACGCTTGTCGGCATCTTGGTAATTCTGTTCGCATTGGCGCTGACCGCGCGCCTCGACCGCCGCTATCCAGCCAGGGAAACGCCAGGAAATGGTTCAGACATTTGACATTGCCGTCATCGGCCTCGGTGCCATGGGCAGCGCCGCGCTCTATCAACTTGCCCGGCGTGGCGCCCGCGTCGTCGGCATCGACCGCCACCACCCGCCCCATATCCATGGCTCGACCCATGGCGAAACCCGGATCACGCGGCGCGGCATCGGCGAAGGCGAATTCTATGTTCCCCTCGCGGCGCGGTCGCATGAGATCTGGCGGCAATTGGAAGAGGAAACCGGCAAGGTGCTGTTCCATGAAGTGGGCAGCCTCATCGTCTCGGAGCATGATGACGATGTCGTGCGCCCCGGTCGCACCGGCTTCATCCGCCGCTCCATCGCCGCCGCGCAGCGCTATGGCATCGCCCACGAAATCATCGACGCGGCGGAAGTCCGCCACCGCTATCCGCATATGTCGCCGACCGATACCGAGATCGGCTATTTCGAGCCAGGCGGCGGCTATCTCGTGCCCGAAACCTGCGTATCGGCCCAACTCGAACGCGCTGGGCAACTCGGCGCGTCCATTCTCACCGGCCAGCAGGTCGTCAAGATCGATGCGCAATCCGGCAGCGTCGTAGTGCACCTGGCTGATGGCAACACCATCATTGCCACACAGGCCATTGTCGCCGCCGGCCCCTGGGCGCCCGGCCTGCTCGGCGCGCCGTTCGACCGGATATTGAAGCCCACGCGGCAGGTCATGCACTGGTTCGCGCTCGCCGCCGACGCCCCCCAATCGTGGACGCGGGGGCCGGTCTTCATGTGGCCTCATGGCGATAGTGAGGACGGCTTCTTCTACGGATTCCCCTCGCTCGACGGACGGAGCTTCAAGACCGCCGACGAATTCTATGGTGATGCTAGCGATCCCGACCGGATCGAGCGGAGCGTCCCCCCTTCGGATAGCGAGCGCATGTTCCGGGCCCATGTGCAAGGTCGGCTCAAAGGGGTAACGCCGCAAGTCGTCAACACGGCAACCTGCATCTATACCGCCACCGCCGACAGCATATTCCTCATCGACCGCCATCCGGCGCACGACAATATCCTTGTCGTTTCCCCCTGCTCCGGCCACGGCTTCAAGCATTCCGCCGCTATCGGCGAAAGCGTGGCCCAATGGGCGCTTGAAGGGAAATCCTCAATCGACCTCTCGAGCTTCAACCTGGCTCGGCTGCTGACGTAAAACTGAAGCGCTGATACACGAAATCAGAGCGTTTGCAGCAAAAGTAGAACCGGTCTTGCGGTTCGGAAACGCGAAAAAACAAAGGTTTAGAGCATCGTGCAGAAAAGTGGAATCCGGTTTTCTGCAAAAACGATGTGATAACAATAAGATAGTGCCGATCTAGGTCATTTCATCGTTTCACTGAAACGATGAAATGATCAAAAAACCCCCGGCCCAGGAACAGAGGCCGAGGGTTCTTGCCGCAACAGCGGCGAAAACGGCCCGCGGGGGAGGTCACCGCGAGCCGAATGCCAGATCAGCGCCGAGCTGGCTGGATCAGGTTGGCCATGATGCGGAAGGCACCAGGCGTCAGCTTGTCGAGCTGGTGATGCAGCACGAGGCTGGTATGGGTGTGGCGGCCTTCGCCGATCTCCGCCGAGAGCAGCGAGCCGGTCAGCGGGTCTTCGCCCGCATCGTTCATGGCCAGCAGCGGCTTGTAGACCTCATCCCATTCCGAGGCAAAGTAGAGCCCGCGTTCCTTGTCCCAACCGGCCCAATCGTCCTCAGTGATGACGTTGGGATAGTTGAGCAGCGGATGATCGGGCTCAAGCACCGTCACCGGCGCGGTGGCGTCGGTCACGCGATAGCGGATCGAAGGCGTACCGATCTTGAGGTAGGCCAGCGGCACCGTATCGTTGTTCCATCCATCTGACGGACGGTGATAGAGCGTCACCAGATGCCCGCCCTTCTTGACCCATTCATGCACGCCGGGCAGCGCGGCCACCAGATCCTTGCGGCGACCGAAGGAGAAGATGCCGACGACCAGGGTATCGAGGTCGCGATAGGCGCCCGTTTCCATGTCGGACGGGGTCAGCTCCTTGAGGTTGACGCCAAGACGCTTGAGCCAGATGGCCACATTGTCGTTGCCGCCACCGATATAGCCGATCTTGCCTTCCGGAATGATGGCGCCAACCGACTGCACCGGCACCGCCACTTCCGTCGGAACCACCGAACGGCCGATATGGGGATAGGAGAAGACATTGATGGCATAGGCCTGCTTGTCGAGCAGCTTGGGAGCGATAGTGATGCGCCCTGTGCCCAGTTCTGCCGGCGGCGCCAGCTCGAACGTGCCCGCTTCCGATCCGGTTTCGCCCTTTGCCGTCATCGACCAGCCTGCGGGCAGGTCAAAGTCAAGATCGGCAGTGGTGGCGCCGGAAACGACGGCACTCATTTCGACCGGCGTGATGTCCTTTTCGGTGTTGAACACCACCGCATCCGGCTTCAGTTCCAGCGAGGCTTCCGGCAAGACGCGCAGGGCATCTTCCAGGTCGATATCGAGCACTGCCTTGTAGCCCCCGACATTGGCGGTCAGCCGCACATAGGCGTCGCCATTGCCGCCGAGGGGGTCGAACTGCTCGTTGAGCGGGTTGGTCAGCGCCGCGTCGGCGGCGATCGAAACCTTGACGCCATCTTCAGCGGATTCGCTGCTGATGCCGTCGCGGGCGATGACCGCAACCGATTCCACCGTGACACTATCCGGCGCATCGACGATGGCCTTGACCACGATGTCCTGGCCCGGACGCAGGTCGCCGCCATCGGTGAAGGCACGGATATGCATGCCGGCAGCGGTAGCCAGCGCCAGATCGACTTCCTTGATCTTGCGATCGAGGCGATGACCGGCCTGCAATTCCAGTTCCTCGGGCAGGCTGGCGCGGGCTTCGGCGATGGCCTTGCCGATTTCCACCAGCTTGCCGGTCACGGCAACCGGATCGCCATAATCGGAAATGGCTTCATCGATCAGGCCCTGCGCATTGCGCAGCGCGTCGGCCGCCGAAGCGGGCATGCCATCGAGCGCGGCGACATGGCCGACAGTGGCGATGAGACCTTCACGGATGTCGGATTCCTGCTTGCCGGCTTCGCCATTGGCGGCCCAGCTCAGGTTGAGCTGCCATTCGGTCTGCGGATCGGGGCGCCAGGATCCCATGCCCTGCGTCAGGTGGCAGGAACGTGACCATTCACCCATTTGCGGGAAGGTAGCGCCGGAAATCGGATCGCGTTCGGGGGCGCGGACCACCAGGGTCTGCGGAGGGGGCGGAGTTTCGTCGTCATAGACGCCACCGCCGCCGCCCCATGCGGGCTGATAGATCTTGGGAACGCTCCACGGCTTGAGGCCGGCTGCGATCTGATCGGGGAATTCATCCGCATTGCCGGAAATCTCGGCGGTCACGAAGGTCGCGACATTGGCGGCGCGGTGATGACCATGCTGGCCGCCCACATCCAGGAAGCAGTTCATGATCACGTCGGGGCGATAGTAGCGGAACGCCCAGGTCATGCGCTCGATGACGCGGTCCCTGCCCCAGCGGTCGATGGTCTGGTTGGGATCCTTGGAGAAACCGAAATCGTGCACGCTGTCATTGTGGCCCTGGCCGCCAAAGGCCAGCGAGGCGTCGAGTGCGCGCGAGGCTTCGGTCATTTCGCGGGTGCGCAACACGCCGAGAACCGAACCCCGCTCCGGGCCGATGGCGTTCTGGCCGCCTTCGCCACGGGTGATGCAATAGAGCACCGGATGGATGCCATAAACATGGCGCAGGGCCGCCAGCATGCCGCTGGGCTCGTCGTCCGGATGCGCACCAGTGGTCATCAGCGTGACAGTCGATGTCAGGCGCTCAAGCTGGCGGTAGAGCCGGACAAGGGCGGGCTCACCCTTCTGAGCCGCAATCAGTTCCAGATTGGAGGCCGGAGCCGCCCAGGCGGGAATCTGCGTCGCCGCCAAGAGGGGCGGCACGGAGGCGATAAAGGTACGCCGCGTCAAACGAGTCATTGGTACTTCCTCTCCATGACCTTTCAGCAGCCTGGCCCTCCACGGCCATGTGCTGCGGTCATGTGAGACGACTATGCAGACCCATTAACTTAACTCAAGTGTGTTAATTGAATTTCATCCCACCCCTTCCCGACAGCCCCGGAATGCCTGGCTTTCGGCCCGATCACATCTTCAATCCGGGCCTGTGGAATACCCCAAAACAGCAAACGCCCCGAACCTTGGAAGGCTCGAGGCGCATATCTTTCGACCGGCTTTACCGGGAGTGGCGGGGTGTCAGAGACCCAGGGCCTCAAAAGCAGCGGCGAAGCGTTCGCCGACCTTCTTGGGCACATCGGCGCCCTTGACCGCGTCGAGGTTTTCATTGCCTTCGCCGACAGCCACAACCATCACCATGCCCATTGCATAATGCGGCGTGCATTTCAGGCCGTAGATGCCGGGCACGTCGAAGGTGACGGTGAAGTTCTCGTTGATCTTGCTCTTGAAGGTCTCGGCGCCCTCGGGGATCAGATCCTTGATGGTTTCGACATTGTGACCCTTGTCGGTGGGCACGAAGGTGACCGTATCGCCGGGCTCGATCTGCAATTGCGCCGGCTCGAACACCATGGTTCCTGCCTCGCCCTTATTGAGCATGTGCACTTCATAATCGGCCGCCAGGGCAGGCGCCGCGAATCCGCCAAGGGCAACCAGGGCGACGAGGGTCTGAGCAATAGCACGCATCGGGAGTTCTCCTTCTTCAGGAACCAGTGTCGGGGGGAAAGCAAGAGCGGTTCCTGAGACGACCTTCTAACCCCTTATTACTGTCGGCTCTTTGATCCCGATCAAACATCCCTTCCGTTTAATCCGATGATTTTCTTCACTAATTTGATGGCCAACAAGGATGCCCTCCTTATCCGGCAATATTGTCCGAATGAAGACGCGAACAGATGCGTCATACCACGGAGAAGAAAAATGGCTGGTCAGAATTTTGTTTCGCGGCGTGCCCTGCTCGGTGGCGCAGTGGCCGTTGGAGCCGCCGCCCAGCTCGCTGCACTGCTGCCCGCGGCAGCACAGGAAATTGCCGCCACCGCAACCGCGCCTGTCGACATCAACACACTTCCGCGCGTCAAGGTCGAGCTCGTCGCCCCGCCCTTTGTTCATGCACATGATCAAGTCGCGGTCGGCGGTCCGAAAATCGTCGAATTCACGATGACGATCGAAGAGATGGTCCACAAAGTGGCCGACGACGCCGAAATCTGGGGCATGACCTTCAACGGCTCGATCCCCGGCCCGCTGATGGTGGTGCATGAGGGCGATTATGTCGAGCTGACGCTGATCAATCCCGCCCACAACCTGATGATGCACAATATCGACTTCCACGCCGCCACCGGCGCGCTGGGCGGGGCCGGCTTCACCAATGTCAATCCGGGTGAAAAGGCCATCCTGCGCTTCAAGGCCACCAAGGCCGGCGTGTTCGTCTATCACTGCGCGCCCGAGGGCATGGTGCCCTGGCACGTCACGGCGGGCATGAACGGAGCCATCATGGTGCTGCCGCGCGATGGCCTACGGGATCCGAAGGGCAACCTGCTCACCTATGACCGGGTCTATTACGTGGGCGAGCAGGATTTCTACATCCCCAAGGACGAGGACGGCAATTACAAGGCCTATGACACGATCGCCGATGGCTACGACGATGCGCTTGCCGCCATGCGGACGCTCATTCCCAGCCATGTCGTGTTCAACGGCAGCGTCGGCGCCCTGACCGGCGACAATGCCCTCAAGGCCAATGTTGGGGAAAAGGTGCTGATCGTCCACTCGCAGGCCAACCGCGATACGCGGCCGCACCTGATCGGCGGCCACGGCGACTTCGTCTGGCCATCGGGCAAGTTCCACACCCCGGCCGATGTGGACCAGGAAACCTGGTTCATCCCGGGCGGCGCGGCGGGAGCGGCGTTCTACACGTTCCTCCAGCCGGGTGTGTACGCCTATGTGAACCACAACCTGATCGAGGCCTTCGAACTCGGCGCCGCCGGTCACTTCGTGGTCGAGGGTGATTGGGACGACGACCTGATGACCAGCGTATTGGCCCCGAGCCCGATCTGACCCGCTCGGTACGATACGCGACGCTAACCGGCGCTTTTCCTGCAAGCGCCGGCTTCTCCCGGAGGCGGAAATGACAGCCAAAGCTGCACTGACCAAGGATATGACTGGACTTCTGCTGCCGGCAGGCCTGCTCCTGCTGGCTCTGGGCGGACTGGCGGCGCAGCTCGCGCCCTTCCCCGCCCTTACGCAGAAGGGTCATCCAGTTGCCCCTGCAACGGTCACCCTGCCTCCGGGAACACTCACCTACCGCGCGCCCGACACCTATCTGCGCGAAGGGCGTCAGGTGGATGCGCCGGAAATTCAGGTGACGTTCGATCAGCCCCTCATCATCATGCAATACCAGGTCAGCGCCGCCGACTATGCCGCCTGCGTGGCCGACAATGCCTGTGCTCGGGCCGAACCGCGCAATATCGGAACCGGCAATATCGCGGCCACGGGCGTCAGCTTCAATGACGCAATGGCCTATGCGGACTGGCTCTCGGCCCGGACGGGTCAGACATGGACGCTGCCCAGCGACGCCGAATGGGCCTATGCCGCCGGCGAGCGCTTTGCCGACGATGCGCTGGGTTTGGAGGGCGACGACACCAATCCTGCCCTGCGCTGGATTGCCGATTACCGCAAGGAAGCGGCCCGCAAGCGCGTCTCGGACCCCATACCCCACCAACTCGGCTTTTACGGCGCCAATGAAAATGGCCTGCAGGACATTGCCGGCAATGTCTGGGAATGGACCGATACCTGCCAGACCAATGTGCGTGTCGATGCAGCGGGCGTGGTGATCAGCACGGCCCCCGCCTGCACGATCCGCGTGCTGCAAGGCCAGCACCGCGCCCCGATGAGCAGCTTTATCCGCGATGCCAGGAGCGGCGGCTGCTCGGTCGGCACGCCTCCGGACAATCTCGGTTTCCGCCTCGTGCGCCGGCCGGCTTGGCACGAGCAGCTCCTTGCCCGTTTCGGGCTGTGAGCCGACAGTCCGGCCCGGAGGGGTGCGACCGCGGCACAGGTTTCTATCTTCCAGTTTTTGATGTATCCCAGACGCATCAAAAACCGGAGGACTGCGCATTGGCCGAAATCGACCGTTCACTGGTGCGCGCCCTGCCGCTTTTTGCCAATATGAGCGATTCCGACCTTGACCGGCTGCTGTCGCGCGCCATCATGCGCCGCGTTGCTCCGGGCGAAACCGTGTTCGAGCAAGGCCAGAAGGCCACGCAATTCTTCCTGCTGCTGCATGGCCGCCTCAAGGTGACGCAGGTCACGCCCGAGGGTCAGCAGATCATCGTCCGCGTGGTGCATCCGGGCGATATTTTCGGCTTCGCGCAGGCCCTGCAGCGCGACGACTATCCCGGTACCCCCATCGCGGCCGCCGAAAGCGTGGTGATCTGCTGGCCCAATGAGGTCTGGGCGCATTTCGTCGAGCAAAATCCGCATCTGGCCATCAACGCCATGCGCAGCATCGGCCAGCGCCTGCAGGAAGCGCATACCCGCATCCGCGAAATGGCCACCGAGGAAGTCGAGCGCCGTGTCGCCCATGCCGTGCTTCGCCTGATGGATCAGGCGGGCAAGCGGGAGGCCGAAGGGGTGCGAATCGATTTTCCCCTGACCCGCCAGGACGTTGCCGAAATGACCGGAACCACCCTGCACACAGTCTCGCGCATTTTCAGCGCCTGGGAAAGCCGGGGCATCGTCAAGGGCGGGCGTCAGAAATTGCTGGTCCGCGACCGTCCCCGTCTCGAGGCCCTGGCCGAGGGCGAAGGCTGAGCTTGGCGGCCTCACCTTGCGCCACGACAAAGACGGGGCAGTCCATCCCCTCTAGCGCTCAGCTGCAAGCCAATTCCGCTCCGAGGCCATGATGACTCCCACCACTCCCCGCAAACCCGTCCCCCGTGGGCTCGCCCATACCGGGCCGGTCATTCTCGCCTATGGCTTCCGCCCGTTCTTTCTGGCCGCGGGCTGCTGGGCGGTGCTGGCCATGGGATTGTGGGTCGCGGCCCTCGCCATGGGGGTTTCCATTGGCGGTTCCTATGGCGGCCCGGCCTGGCACGCGCATGAAATGCTGTTCGGCTATACGTCGGCGGCGTTGGCGGGCTTCCTGCTCACCGCCATTCCCAACTGGACCGGTCGCCTGCCGGTATCGGGCACGCCGCTCGCCATGCTGTTCGCCGTCTGGCTGGTCGGTCGGCTGGCGTTGATCGCGCCGGACATGATCGGTCTGCCGTTGGCCATCGTGCTGGATAGCGCCTTCCTGCCGCTGCTCCTGGCCATCTGCCTGCGCGAAATCGTGGCGGGTAAAAAGTGGCGCGATCTCAAGGTGCTGGCCGGCGTCGCCGCCCTTGCCGTCGCCAATATCGGCTTCCATGCCTTCATCGTGTTCGGCGACGATCCCGGTCTCGCCAGCCGTCTGGCGGTTTCCGCCTATATCATGCTGATCGGAATTATCGGCGGCCGCATCGTGCCCAGTTTCACCCGCAACTGGCTGGCGAAGCGCCACGTCATCACCCTGCCCGCGCCCTATGATCTGCTCGATACGCTGGCCCTACTCGGCAGCCTTCCGGCCCTCGCCGCCTGGGTTATCCTGCCCCAGCATCCGGCAACGGCCCTGCTTGCCGCCCTAGCCGGAATTCTCCACCTGCTGCGGCTTCGCCGCTGGCAGGGCTGGCGGACGGGCGCGGAACGGCTCGTTCTGGTGCTGCACATCGCCTATGGCTTCATCCCGCTCGGCTTCTTGGCCATTGCTCTCGTGCCGTTAGGTGTGCTCGATCAGGCGTCGGCGCTGCATGTCTTCACCATCGGCGCCATCGGCCTGATGACCCTTGCCGTCATGAGCCGGGCAACGCGCGGCCATACCGGCCTGCCGCTCACCGCCCCATGGCCAACCGCCACTAGCTATGTGCTGCTCCTGCTGGCCGCCCTGCTCCGGCCGCTGGCCAATTTCGCGCCTGACCTTTACATGCGGCTCATCGAAATAAGCGGTCTGTGCTGGATGCTGGCCTTCGTCTTCTACGTCGCCGAATATGCCCCGGCGATCCTTGGCCGGCGCAAGGCCCGGCCGGAGTGAGGCGCGCGTTCCCACCACGATCCCACACCCAAAGCTTATCCCCTCGGGCTCGACCCGAGGGGTTCAGACCCAGGAAATATCGGGGGAAGCCCGATCCGGCTCCCAGGGCGGGTCATAGGTCAATTCCACCACCAGCGCAGTCACGCCGGGCACCGCCGATGCCCGTTCGGTGACGGCCTCCTGAAGGAATGCCGAAGCCGGGCAGAAGCGCGTAGTCGTGGTCATCACCACCCGCACGGCTCCGTCCTCGGCGACGTCTACATCGTAGATCATGCCCAGATCGACAATGTTGTGACCCAGTTCCGGATCGATCACGCCGCGCAGGGCGGCGCGAATATCGGCCTCTATCGCCATGCGCCGGGAAATGGTCATGGCTTTCTCCCAGCCCGCACCATCAGGCGGTAGGTGGCACCGGTCTCGTCGAAATCGCCGGCCCAGGCATGGCCGCGCGCCGTCAATTCGGGGTAGAGGAAGAGCGGCTCGCGCGCCAGGAGCGCGAACAGCACCTCGCCGTCCTCCATCTCTTCAAGACGGCTCAGAATCCGCACCATCGGCTCGGGCGGATCGAGATCGGCAAGATCGAGATATTCACAAGGATCGTCCCACGAATCGGGATTTTCGGGGGTGGATGCGCCGCTCACTACATCAGCGGCTTCCGGGATGAAGATCACCTGCCATTCACCGTCTTCCAACGGCGTGGCCTCATAGCCGAAGCCCTTGGTCTCCATCACGCGGAACAGGGGATCGGGGCGGAAGGTGGCGAACAATTTCAGCCTCTGGCCCGGTTGCAGGCTGTTGACGGCGCCCATGATGGCGCCGAACGGCTCGCCGCCATTGCGCAGGATGGGACGAACATCGAGTTCCAGGTCGGTCATAGGAAGCTCCTTTGTCTGGGCAGGAACAGTCGGGGACGGGAATGATGGTGCCACGCGGCGGGCAGATCGGCGAGCAGTCGCGCCCTTCCATATTGGTAGGTCAACAGCAGCGTCGCCAGCAATTGCAATCCGGCTGCCAATTGGAACATGACCGGATAGCCAATCTGCAAGCCTGCTGCGCCGAGTATCAGGGCGATGAAATACAGCCAGAACCAGGCGCGGGCACGAGATTCGCGGACCAGGTCTTGCACGCGCGGCGTCGGCTCGCGGCCCATGAAAGGCGCGAAGCATTCGAGCCAGGTGAGAAAGGGAATGATCTTGTAGAGCATGGCGAGACCAAGGCCGCCGAGCCAGCCGAACGCCAGCACATAGATGGCGGCGGCAATGCCTGCCTCGCTCTCCAGCATAGTCGCCACGACCAGCCACAGCGCACCGGCCGGTAGCACGGCGAAGGCGGCGAGCCCCGCCTCCATATGCAGTTCCAGCGCCTTGCGCCGCCGCGCCTGATAAAGCGCCACGATGTCGCCGGCATAGGCGCCGATCGCGGCAAGACCGGCTATGGCGGCGATGGCCAGGGTCAGCGGCAGCGGGGCATTGGTGGCCAGCAGCACACCGAGCCCCATGCACAGCATGGCCAGCGCCGCGAGACCGCTCCACAGCACGATGCGCGGCCGCATGCCGGTGCGCTCCGGCGCGACCAGAAACATCGAGACGAGCCGATAGCTCACGCCCATCGCCGCCAGCGTCAGCCAGCCGCCGAGCCCAAATCCGGCATGCAGCGGCACGCCATGGGTGATGATCGCCGCAGCGAAATCGCCACCGAACAGACCGGCAATGGCGCTGGCCAGCGTTTCGCCCAGCAACGCCGTCACCAGCGCGCTCATCACCGCGATGGCGACGAAACCGGCGGGCAGCGGCAGGGCCTTGGCGTTGAGCAAGGTGGCGAACATGATGAATGCCGCGACCGAGAGACCGGCGAGCAGCAGCAATCCGCCCAGCGGCAGCGTTTCAGGCGGCACGCCGCCCCAGCCGTCCATCACCGCAAAACCCATCAAAAGCAATACAAGACCGGCAACCAGCAGGAGCAGCACCAGCGGCGCCCATCTGGCGGCGCGCAGATTGCCGCCCACCAGCACCGGCAGGAATTGCAGCAGCGCTCCCAGCATCAGCAGCGACAGCCAGCCCAGGGCAATAAGATGCACGATGATCAAGGTCTGCGGCGCCATCAGCGCTGCATGCGGATAGCCGAAGCCAGCACTCATCAGGCCCAGCGCGGCGAGCAGGCTCGCCAGCGCAAAACCGAAAAAGGCAAGGGTCCATCGTGATATGCTGGCCATCGGCATTTGCGGGCTTCCTCTGCTCAGGCGGCCGCTTCCCGGCCCAGCGCCACGCGCCAGACATCGGGACCGGCTTCCAGATATGTCCAGGAGAACTGGCCCGGATATTCGGCCTGCAATTGATAATGCAGCGGGCGCGGATCGTGGTCGTTGACGATCACGAAGCTCTTGCCCACGGCCAGGCCATTGGCCTTGGCGAAGATTTGCGGATGCCGCTCGCGCGGGGGAATGGTGCGCACGTCGATCGTGTCGTGCTCGGCGTTCTGATCTGTCATCGGTTCTATCCCGGCCGCCGTGAACGACGCGCTCCCGGCTGCGGCCAGAACACCGGGATGCTGTCAGCCTAGAAGCCGCCCCGGCGGCGCACTTTGTCGCGGCGCAACAAGGCTACAAAAACATGCCGAATCCGAGCATATTTGATCCAGATCAAAGATTGCCCTGGCCAATCGACTAGGGCTTGGCGTTAGCGTGGCCTATTATCCGGCCGCGAAACGTATTGTTGAGGGCAAGACAATGGTGGCTGATTTTACGCGCAGCGAAAGAACGGGCGCCCTGATCGTCCTGGGAGGGCTCATTCTGATTGGGCTCGCCATGGCAATCGGCGGACGGCACGACCTCATGGGCGTCCATGGCTGGCTGGTGGCCGCCGCGGGGCTTTGGGGTTTTTTCACCATGGTGCGGGGCTATGACCTGCCCGAGCCCTCCGCCGAGCGGCTGTCCGAATATTATGACGCGCCCACCCGGGTCGGCATCATCCTCACCCTGATCTGGGGCGTGATCGGCATGGCCGCCGGCTTCTGGGTCGCTGCCTTGCTGGCCTGGCCCGACCTCACCTTCGACGTCGCCTGGCTCAGCTTCGGACGCCTGCGCCCCATCCATACCAGCGGCGTGATCTTCGGCTTCGGCGGCAATGCGCTGATCGCTACCTCGTTCCACGTGCTGCAACGGACCAGCCGTGCCCGCCTGCCGGATGCGTTCAGCCCCTGGTTCGTGCTGCTCGGCTACAACCTCTTCTGCATTGTCGCGGCCACCGGCTACCTCATGGGCATGACCCAGTCCCGCGAATATGCGGAACCCGAATGGTATGCCGATATCTGGCTGGTCGTGGTGTGGGTGGTCTATTTCGCCATCTACATGCGCACCCTGGCCCGCCGCAAGGAACCCCATATCTACGTCGCCAACTGGTACTACATGGCCTTCATCCTGGTCGTGGCCATCCTGCACATCGTCAACAATCTCGCCGTTCCGATCTCGTTCGGCGCGGCCAAGTCCTACTCGCTGTTCTCGGGCGTGCAGGATGCGATGACGCAATGGTGGTACGGCCATAACGCGGTGGCCTTCTTCCTCACCGCCGGCTTCCTGGGCATGATGTATTATTACCTGCCCAAGCGCGCCGGCCGCCCGATCTTCTCCTACCGGATGTCGATCATTTCCTTCTGGGGCATCACCTTCATGTATATGTGGGCCGGTTCGCACCACCTGCACTATACCGCCCTGCCCCATTGGGTGCAGACGCTGGGCATGGCCTTCTCGGTCGTGCTGCTGGTCCCTTCCTGGGCCTCGGCCGGCAATGCGCTGCTGACCCTCAACGGCGCCTGGCACAAGGTGCGCGATGACGCCGTGCTGCGCTTCATGGCTCTGGCCGCGATCTTTTACGGCATCACCACGTTCGAAGGCTCGTTCATGGCCATCCGCGCCGTCAACTCGCTCAGCCACTATACCGACTGGACCGTCGGTCACGTCCATGCCGGTGCGCTGGGCTGGGTGGCGATGATCACCTTCGGCTCGATCTATGCAGTGGCTCCGTCCATGTTCAAGCGCGAGCGCCTGTTCTCGCAGAAACTGGTCGAGGTCCATTTCTGGCTCGCCCTGTCGGGCACCGTCGTCTACGTCTTCGCGATGTGGAATTCGGGCGTCATCCAGGGCCTGATGTGGCGCACCTATGACGAGAGCGGAGCGCTCAGCTATTCGTTCCTCGAAAGCCTGGACGCCATGCACCCCTATTATATCGCACGCGCCTTTGGCGGCCTGCTCTTCGTGCTCGGTGCCCTCACGGCCCTCTACAATATCGTCATGACCATCCGCATGCCCGCGATCGAAACCGCGCCGGAAAGCCATGCGGACCTGCCGGCCAAACCGGCCATGCAGGCTGGAGAATAAACATGTTCGGACTTCACTATCGCCTCGAA
The DNA here is from genome assembly GCF_015158295.1 of Devosia faecipullorum. Taxonomy (GTDB): domain Bacteria; phylum Pseudomonadota; class Alphaproteobacteria; order Rhizobiales; family Devosiaceae; genus Devosia; species Devosia faecipullorum. The sequence goes on from NZ_JACDXV010000004.1 coordinate 33,856, forward strand.
CGCAGCGCCATGGGCCTGGTGGCCTTCATCATCATCGTTGCCTCCATCGGCGGCTTCGTGGAAATCGCCCCGCTCTTCACCATCGACGAGACCGTCGAAAAGGCCGAAGACATGCGGGTCTATACCCCGCTCGAAGTGGCCGGTCGCAATATTTATATCCGCGAAGGGTGCTATGCCTGCCACAGCCAGATGATCCGCACGCTGCGCGATGAGGTGGACCGCTACGGCCCCTATTCGCTGGCCGTGGAAAGCCAGTATGACCATCCCCATCTCTGGGGCTCCAAGCGGACCGGCCCCGATCTGGCCCGCCTGGGCAACAAGTATTCGGACGAATGGCACGTCGCGCACCTCTACAATCCGCGCGATCTGGTCCCCAGCTCCAAGATGCCGGCCTATCGCTGGCTGATGCGTGACCAGCTGCGCATCGACGATCTGGGCGACCACCTCACGGCGCTCCGCGCGGTCGGCGTACCCTATACCGACGAGCAGATCGCCCATGCCACCCGTGACGCCTATGGTCAGGCCAATCCGGACAGTCCCGAAGCCTCGGGCGTGGCGGAGCGCTATGGCGACGCCACCAATATCCGGGCCTTCGACGGCAATCAGGGTCCGCTCACCGACATGGACGCGCTGGTCGCCTATCTCCAGGTGCTCGGCAATCTCACCGATGTCGCTCATACCAGCCCACAGAACGAGGTCGAATAAGATGCCCTTCGATCATGAAACCGTCGTCGGCTTTTCCAAGTCCTTCGGCCTGTTCTATCTCGTCGCGCTGAGCGCGATCTGTCTGGCCTGGACCTATTGGCCCACCAACAAGAAGGGCTTCGACGAGGCTGCCAAAATGCCGCTGCTCGAAGAGGAGGATCGGCCATGGCGCTGAAGGAACGCGACGAATTTTCTGGCCAGATGACCACTGGTCATGAGTGGAACGGCATCAAGGAACTCAATACGCCTGTGCCGCGCCTGCTCTGGTTCTTCCTCATCTCCATGGTGCTGTTCGGCCTGGTCTGGACGCTGCTCATGCCAAGCTGGCCCGGTGTCAGCGGCTATTTCCGCGGCCTTCTCGGCTCGGACCAGCACGAGGCGGTGCGCCAAAGCATGGTGGAAGCCGAGACTGAGCGCTCCGTCTGGACCGCGCGGCTCGTCGATGAGGATTTCGACAGCCTTGCCGGCGACGATGCTATCATGACCGTCGTCCGCCAGACCGGCCCCATGCTGTTCGGTGACAATTGCGCCGGCTGTCACGGCGTCGAGGCCAAGGGCAATCTGGGCTATCCCAATATTGCCGAGGCACCGATGATGTGGGGCGACGATGCCGACACCATCGCCGAAACCATCCGCGTCGGCATCAATGCCGTGCATCCTGAGACCCGCTACGCCCAGATGCTGGCCTTCGGCCGCGACCAGATGTTGAGCGGCGCCGACATCAATCTGCTCGTCGACTACCTGGAAGACCTTGGCGGGCGCGGAACAATGTCGGCGGACGACCGGGAGATCGCTGCATCCCTCTTCGCGGACAATTGCGCCAGCTGTCACGGTGACGACGCCATGGGCATGACCGATACCGGCGCGCCCAACCTCACCGACGCCTTCTGGACGCACGGCGGGGATCGTTCGTCGATCAGGCGCTCGATCTACAATGGTCGCCAGGTGACCATGCCCTCCTGGGAAGGACGGCTGAGCGAAGCGCAGATCCGCCTTCTCACCTTGTACGTGATGGATATGAGGACAGCCACGCCATGAGCATGAGCGACGGCGATGCCCATTCCGGTTCCAGGCCCCGCCGGCGCAGGCTCGGCTGGTTTGTGGGCCTGGGCATCGTCGCCGCCCTGCTCGTTGCCAACGCGCATCTTGTCTATGTCGCCTTCACCTCGCAGCCCGACTGCGTCAGTCATCTCAAGCTTCCCGATGGCAGCGCCGATCATTTCCGCGCTGCCAAGTCGGGCTGTTGAGAAGGCCGTCCTGTACGGATAAGCCAAACCCATTCGCATCTGGAAGTGCCATGACCGAAACCGCTGACATCCTTCCTCCTTATGAGCCGGCCCTGGCCCGCGCCGTCAATCACAGCCGCAATCTGCCGACCGGCGCGCCCTTTCAATGGCTCGCTGCCGGCTGGCGCGACCTTTGGACCAACCCGCTCCCGAGCCTTGCCTATGGCCTCGGCATCACGCTGGTGTCCTGGGGGCTGATCTATTCCATGTTCACCTTCGACTGGGCGCAGATCCTGTTCCCAGCCCTGGCCGGCTTCCTCGTCGTCGGCCCGCTTCTGGCCACCGGCCTTTACGAAAAAAGCCGAAGGCTGGCGTCCGGCGAGAAGGTTACGCTCCTTGCCATGCTGTTCCCGCGTGGCGGCATGCACCTGTTCTTCGTCGGCGCGGTGCTGATGACCCTGATGCTGCTCTGGGTCCGTGCAGCGGTGCTGCTCTATGCCCTGTTCTTCGGCTGGCGGCCCTTTCCCGGCTTCGATCACATCGTGGCCATGCTGTTCACCACCCCGCACGGCATTGCCATGCTGATTGTCGGCACCGCCATTGGCGGGCTGTTCGCGGCCTTCTCCTTCGCCATCGGCGCTTTCTCGATCCCCATGGTGCTTGATCGCAAGGTCGATGCCTTTTCCGCCATGGGCCTGTCGCTGTCGCTCGTGACCAACAACATGCCGGCGACGCTGGTCTGGGCCGTTCTGGTTGTCGGCCTGGTTCTGGTCAGCATTGCCACCGGCCTGGTCGGCCTCATCGTCATCTTCCCGCTGCTTGGCCACGCCACCTGGCAGGCCTATCTGGCGGTGCGGGGGGAATAGGACGGCGAACCATGTGGGCTCCGGTTTGGCCTCTGCATGTTCAAAAACACCGTGCTGCCCTCGGGCTTGATCCGAGGGCATACGTGGAAATCGCAAGGATTTCCGCGCTCTGGGAGGATGGCCCTCGGGTCAAACCCAAGGGCAGCATTGTGGATGTAGAGGTCAAGGAATGAGTTGCTGCGCGCCCCCTCCCGCCTTTGTCGAAAGCCTTGCCGGCGGCCCCGATCGTGGTCCTTCGGCCAATGAGGTTCGCCTCGCCAGCCGCGAATTGGGCGATGGCTTGCGGCAATCGGAATTTTCCGTGCCGTCCATCCATTGTGGCGGCTGTATCCGCACTATCGAGGGCGCGCTCGACGCCCTGCCCGGCGTCGTCTCCTCGCGCGTCAACCTGTCCAGCAAGCGGGTCAGCGTGCGCTGGCGCGACGAAGGCGTTGCCCCGCCCATGGTGCACCGCATGGTCGAATTGGGGTACGAGCCCAATCTGTTCTCGCTCGAGGAAGCCGCCAAGGATACCGGTTTTGCCGCGCTGGTCCGCGCGCTGGCCGTCGCCGCCTTCTGCTCGATGAACATCATGATGTTTTCCGGCTCGGTCTGGGCCGGGGCCGATGGACCGACGCGCGACATCCTGCATTGGATCTGCGCCCTGCTGACGCTGCCCGCGCTGCTTTATTCCGGCCGGGTCTTCTACCAGTCCGCCTGGGCCGCCCTGCGATCGGGCCGCACCAATATGGACGTACCGATCACCATCGGTATTGCGCTGGCCTTCGCACTCAGCCTTTACGACACCATCTTTTCCGGCGAGCAGGTCTATTACGACGCTGTGGCCTCGCTGATCTTCTTCCTGCTCATCGGCCGCACGCTCGATCATGCCATGCGCGAGCGCGCCCGCACCGCCGTCAAGGGTCTGGCGCGGCTATCGCCCGCCGGCGCGCTGGTGCTGGATGGCGAGAACGGTCCAGCCTTCCTGCCGCTGGCCGAAATCCGCCCCGGCGCCACCATCTCTGTCGCCCAGGGCGAGCGCATTCCGCTCGATGGCGACGTGCTGACCGGCACCAGCGCCCTCGACCGAAGCCTGCTCACCGGCGAGAGCCTGGCCGAAGCCATCGGTCCCGGCCAGAGCGTGCCAGCCGGTGCGCTCAACCTGTCGGGTGCGCTCACCATGCGCGTCACCGCCGACGAGCAGAATTCGACCCTCAGCCGGCTCGTGCATCTGCTTGACGGCGCCGAGGCCTCGCGCAATCGCTATCGCCGCATTGCCGACCGCGCCGCCACCTATTATTCGCCCGTGGTCCACCTCGCCGCCGCCCTCGCCTTTATCGGCTGGATGTTGCTCGATGGCGATCTGCACAATGCCACGACCATCGCCATCGCCGTGCTCATCATCACCTGCCCCTGCGCCCTCGGGCTGGCAGTTCCCATGGTTCAGGTCATGGCTGCCCGCCGCCTGTTCGAGGCTGGGATCATGGTCAAGGATGGGTCCGCTCTGGAGAGGCTGGCGGAAGTCGACAATGTGGTCTTTGACAAGACCGGTACGTTGACCACCGGCCTCGCCACGCCGGTCGCCAGCCATGGTGACCCGCAGGCGCTCGGCATTGCCGCCAGCCTTGCCGGCCTGTCGCGCCATCCCTATTCCATGGCCATTGCCCGCGCCTTTCCGGCCACTGGCCTCGACTGGCACGATGTCGCCGAACATCCCGGCCTGGGCATCGAGGCAAGGCTGGGCAAGCAGGTCTATCGTCTCGGACGCCCCGGCTGGTCGGGACCGGCCGAAGACGCAGAATCCGGCTCGATCCTCTCGCGTGACGGCGCCATTCTCGCCGCTTTCGCCTTTGAGGATGACCTTCGTCCTAATGCGGTGCGCAGCACGGCGGACCTGCTGGCGGCGTCGCTTCAGGTGCAGGTTCTCTCCGGCGACCGCCCGGCCCTCGTCAATACGCTTGCCGACCGCCTCGGTATATCCGGCATGGGCGGGCTGATGCCCGACGAGAAGCTGGCCCGCGTCGAGGCGCTGGAATCGGCGGGCCATCGCGTCCTCATGGTTGGCGACGGCCTCAACGATACCCCCGCCATGGCCCGCGCCCATGTCTCCATGGCTCCGGCAAGCGCGGTCGATATTGGCCGCAACGCCGCCGATTTCGTCTTCCTGCGCAATGACCTGCTGGCCGTTCCCCAGGCACTGTCGGTGGCGCGCGAGGCGCGGGTGCTGGTGCGGCAAAACCTGTTCCTGGCCCTGCTCTACAATGCCATCGCCCTGCCCATCGCCGTTGCCGGCCTGGTCAATCCGTTCCTCGCGGCCATTGCCATGTCGGCCTCGTCGGTCGTGGTGGTGCTCAATGCGCTGCGGCTCGGCTGGCGGCCATTCGGCGAGGGCAGGCCCCGCTCCCAACAGGAGATCATTGCATGAGCGATTTCTTCTATCTCATTCCGATCTCGATCGTTCTGGGCCTGATCGGTCTTCTGGTCTTCCTCTGGACCCTGCGCGACAGCCAGTATGACGATCTCGACGGCGCGTCCGAGCGCATCCTTTATGACGAAGACCGTCCGCGCCCCGACCCCAGGCCATGATCACGGAACAACCCGAGGGCATGCAGGCGCTGCTTGAGTGCTATAGCGGCCTGCTGCATGTCTGCGACCAGCTCGAGGCCATTGCCGATGGCCTTCCCGATAGCTTCGGCATCGAGCGCAGCACTTGGGTAGCCGACCAGCTATTGCCGCTGCTGGCGCGGGCCCATGAGGAGGAAGAACGGGTCTTGCTGCCGCTGATCGGGCTTTCGGGCCATCCGCAGGTGCGCAATCTCGTCAACAGGCTGCGCCACGAGCATCAAGTGGACGAAGCCGCCGCGCTGGACATCACGGAGACGCTGCTGGCGCTCGGCGCCGGGCGTCCTCTGCTCCCGCCCGAAGCGACGGGCTATCAACTGCGCTCATTCTTCGAGAGTGTCCGGCGCCATGTGCAGGCGGAACAGGATATGCTGTTCCTGCTGGACAATTTCACCATCGATGCCAAGGCCAAGACGTGATCCTGTTCCTGCTCGCCATCGCGGTTTTCATCGCCCTGCATTCCGTGCCGGCCATTCCCGGCATCAGGCAGCGCCTGATCGAGTTTTTGGGCCGGCGCACCTATCTCGGTCTTTATTCGCTGGCCTCGCTGCTGTCGCTGATCTGGGTGTTCCACGCCGCGTTTCGGCTCGATTATTTTGAACTCTGGCCGCAGGAAGCCTGGCAGGCCTATTTCCCTATCATCCTGACGCCGGTCGCGTTCTTCCTGCTGCTGGCCGGCCTGATGAGCCCCAATCCGCTCTCCATCACCGCGCGACGCAATGGGGCAAAGTCCGGCGCCATCAGCGCCATCACCCGGCATCCGGCCTTGTGGGGCTTCCTGCTCTGGGCCATCGGCCATGTGGTCGCCAATGGCGATCTGCGCAGCGTCATGCTGTTCGGCATCCTGACGCTTTTCTCCATTTTCGGTATGGTGATGGCGGAAAGGCGTGCGCGCCGGAATGCCGATACTGACCTTGACAGGGCGCGGGAAAATACCTCGATCCTACCCTTCGTCGCCATCGCCCAGCGCCGCGCCCGTTTCACCCTGGACATGCCGATGCTCGTCGCACTGATTTTGTCGGCATTGCTCACCGCATGGATGCTGCTGGGCGGCCACGCGGCCCTGTTCGGCGCCGACCCGCTGGCCATGACGACGATCTAGCGCATGTCTCCCGAAAGTGGCTCCGGTTTCGGGATAAAGACATGCGGCAAAACAAGGGGCTAAAGCGCAGGGGGCGAATCTGAAAGATCGCGGCGCGCTTTAGACGTCCAGCCCGGCCCAGGCTTTGGTCTCAGTCACGCCTGGCAGGCCAAGCAGGTCGATGGCCCGCGCCGCGAGATGATCGACAATGTCCGCCACCGTTTCCGGGCGCTGGTAGAAGGCGGGCACCGGCGGCATCACCATCGCCCCCATCTCGGTGACCGCCACCATATTGCGCAAATGCCCCAGATGCAGCGGCGTTTCACGGGCCAGCAGGATCAATTTCCGGCGCTCCTTGAGATGCACATCGGCGGCGCGCGTCACCAGATTATCGGCAAGACCTGTAGCAATGGCGGCGAGGCTGTGCATCGAGCAGGGCGCGACGATCATGCCGGCCGTGCGGAACGAGCCGCTGGCGATGCTGGCCCCGATATTGTCCGCTTCATGCAGGCAGGAGGCGAGGCTTCGCGCCCATTCCACGCCATTCTCGCCCACTTCGTGGCGCAGCGTCCGCTCCGCCGAGGGCGAAATCACCACATGAGTTTCTACCTCCGGACGGGTGGCGAGCCGCTGGAGAATGGCGAGGCCCAACGCCGCCCCCGAGGCGCCAGTAAAGGCGACGACGACGCGATGATCCATGTCAGTTCTCCAGTCCCAATCGTGACCACATGGCATCGACCCGCGCCATGGTTTCTTCATCCATGGCCAGCGGACGGCCCCATTCGCGCGCCGTTTCCGGGCCGATCTTGTTGGTGGCGTCGATGCCCATCTTGCCGCCCAGACCCGGCAGGGCCGAGGCGAAATCGAGATAGTCGATGGGCGTATCGGGGATGATCACCAGATCGCGCGGGGCATCGAAACGGGTGGAAATGGCCCACATAACGTCCTGCCAATTGCGCACATCGATGTCTGGATCGACGGCGATGATAAGCTTGGTCATGCTGAATTGCGGCAGCATCGACCAGAGCCCCATCATCACGCGCCGCGCCTGACCGGGATAGCGTTTGTCGATGGCCACCACCATGGCCCGATAGGAGCAGGCTTCCGGCGGCAGCCACAGATCGGCGATTTCGGGAAACTGTCTTTTGGCAAGCGGCGCGAAAAGCGGCGTCATCGCCTCGCCGAGCCGGGACGGCTCATCGGGCGGGCGGCCCGTATAGGTGGAGAGATAGATCGGATCGCGCCGCGAGGTGATGGCCGACAGCGTCATCACCGGAAACGGCTCCACCCCGTTATAATAGCCGGTATGGTCGCCATAAGGGCCTTCGGGCGCGGTCTCGGACACGGAGACATGACCTTCCAGCACCATTTCCGCCTCGGCAGGCACCGGCAGGTCCACCGTCACCGCCCGCCCGATTGTGCCCGCCTTGCGCCGCAACACGCCGGCGAAAGCAAGCTCGTTCATGCCCTCGGGCAGCGGCATGACGGCGGCGAGGATGGTTGCGGGATCGGCCCCGATGGCGACGGCGACCGGCATGTCCTGGCCCAATTGCTGCCATTGACGATGGTGCCGCGCGCCGCCACGGCTGGGCAGCCAGCGGATGATGGCGCGATCCGGCCCCAGAACCTGCATGCGGTAGATGCCGACATTGATATCGGCGGGATCATGCGGCGAGCGCGTGATCACCAGCGGCCAGGTGATGAGCGGGGCGGGTTCGCCGGGCCAGCACCATTGAATGGGCATGGCGGTGAGGTCGATTTCCCCCTTCTGGCGCATGACCTGCTGGCAGGCGGGGCGCGCCACGCTTTTCATGCGCATGGTCAGGGCCGCCTTGAGCAGGTCGCGCTGCGCCCAGGCTGCAGCGAGATTGCGCGGCGGACGGGGCGAGCGCATATCGGCCATGGCCTCGCCCAATTGCGGCAGGTCGCCCTGTTCGAGTCCCATTGCCAGGGCGATACGGCTCTGCGTGCCGAACAGATTGACCAGAACCGGCATCGCGGCTGCTGCACCGTCCGCCATAAGCGGACTCTCGATCAGCAGCGCCGGTCCCTCGGCCTCTAGGGTGCGCCGGTGAATTTCGGTCAATTCGTGCCGGATGGAGATCGGCTCCGACAGCCGCTTCAGCTCGCCGCGCGCCTCCAGCAAATGGATGAACTCGCGGAGATTTCCGGCGACGGGATGGCGGAGCGGGGGAAGAAGAGGCTGGGGCATGGCCTCATTTCTAGCCGAGGCGAATTCATTGCTTCCTTGCGCTGCATCAAAGCAGCGATGGGTCGCCCACCCTACATTCGGCCAGGAATTGACCACCGGGAAGCGTCCAATGCCCTTGCCTCGCGCCCTCGCCGCTCTCATCGACCGCACACCCTTGCCGGTGGCGCAGAAGGCAACGGATTTGATCTTTGCGAGGGCCCTGCAGCAACATCCGGGCCTGTTCGACCGGCTGGGCGAGCATGCCGGCAAGGCCTTCGGCTTCCGACCGACCGATCTCGACCTCTATTTCGTCGTCCATCCCTCTGCCGCGATGATCCGGCTCTATCGTCCGCGCCAGGCCCCGCCTGTGGCCGCTTCCATTTCCGGTCCCCTCGTCACCCTATTGGCATTGCTCGAAGGCCAGATCGACGGCGATGCTTTGTTCTTCTCGCGCAGCGTCACGGTGACCGGCGACATGGAAGCCATTCTGGCCCTGCGCAACGGTCTCGACGATTGCGGCTTCGACTTGCCAAGGGATTTGTCGGGCCTCGCCGGGCCGCTGGCCCTGCCCTTCCGCCTTATCGCTGAAAAAGTGCGCGCCCGCGCCCTCGCCGGATTGGCATGAACATGGAACTCATCTGCCCCGCCGGAACTCCCGCCGCCTACCGCGAAGCTCTCGAAGCGGGTGCCGACGCCATCTATTGCGGCTTCCGCGATGAAACCAATGCGCGCAATTTCCCCGGCCTCAATTTCTCGCGGGCCGAAATGGTGGAAGCGGTCGCGCTGGGCAAGAAGCGTGGCGTGCACACCTATGTGGCGCTCAACACCTTCATGCGCGCCGGTTCGGAAGATACCTGGTATCGCGCCGCCGACGATGCGGTCGCAGCCGGGGCGCATGCGCTAATCCTCGCCGACATGGCCCTGATGGATTATGTCGCCACCAACTATCCCGAACAGCGCCTGCATGTGTCGGTGCAGGCCTCAGCGGCCAATGTCGAGGCGATCAATTTTCTGGTCGAGAGTTTCGGCGCGAAACGGCTGGTCCTGCCGCGCGTCCTCACCGTCGCGGAAATCGCCGCCATCGCCAAGAATGTCGATTGCGAGCTGGAAGTCTTCGCTTTTGGCGGGCTCTGCGTCATGGCCGAGGGCCGGTGCTCGCTCTCGTCCTATATTACCGGCCAATCCCCCAATATGCAGGGCGTGTGCTCGCCCGCCAGCCATGTCCGCTATCGCGAGGACGGCACTGAAATGGTCTCGGAACTGGGCGGCTTCACCATCAATCGCTTCGGCGCCGATGAGCCCGCCGGCTATCCAACCCTGTGCAAGGGGCGCTTCCACATTGCCGACGCCGAAGGCTATGCCTTCGAGGATCCGGTGAGCCTGGATGTCATGGATCATCTCGACGCCCTGCGCGATGCCGGCGTCATCGCGCTGAAGATCGAAGGCCGCCAGCGCGGCAAGGCCTATGTGGCGGAGGTCGTGTCCAGCCTGCGCAGAGCCCTGTCCGCTCCCGCAGCCCAACGCAGCGCCCATCTGGCGCAATTGCGGCGCCTCAGCGAAGGCCAGCGCACCACTTCGGGCGCCTATGAGAAGAAGTGGCGCTGACGATGGCCGATACAAAGACACTCAAGCTCACCATGGGGCCGGTTCCATATCTGTGGTCCGGCGAAAAATGGCGAGATTTCTATTACCGCGTCGCTGAGTCGGGGCATGTCGATGCGGTAACGCTGGGTGAAGTGGTCTGTTCCAAGCGGGATCACTTCACCCGGCCCTTTATTCCCGACGTGGTGGAGCGGCTGCAACAGAGCGGCAAGAGCGTGGCCCTGGCCTCGCTGGCGCTGGTGACCATGGAGCGCGAACTCGGCGCCACCCGCCGCTTGGCCTCCGGTCCGGCGCTGGTGGAGGCCAATGACCTCTCGGCGCTGCGCCTGTTGGCCGGACGCCCGCATCTCGTCGGCCCCTTCGTCAATGTCTATAACGGCGCGACCGCACGGCTGCTGGCGAAAAAGGGCGCGACGCGCATCTGTCTCGGGCCGGAATTGCCCGCCGCCTCACTGGCCTCGATCATCGCGGGCGCGCCAGAGCTGGACTATGAAATCATCGCCTTCGGCCGCCTGCCCCTCGCCATTTCGGCGCGCTGCGCCCATGCGCGCGCCAAGGGGCACAGCAAGGATAATTGCCAATTCGTCTGCGGCGACGAGCCGGACGGGCTGGATGTGGATACGCTCGACGGCCAGCCCTTCCTCACCATCAATGGCGTCCAGACCATGTCGCGCCATTGCCAGGTTCTGCTGGGCGACCTGCCCGCCCTCGCCGCTATGGGCATCACCCATCTGCGCCTGTCGCCGCAGGATTGCGACATGGCCGAGGTCGCCGCCATCTATGCGTCGGTGCGCGATGGCTTGGTGAGCCCCGATGAAGGATTGGCAAAGCTGAAACAGGTCTATGCCGGCGCGCCGTTCTCCAATGGCTTCATCCATGGCCAGCCCGGCATGAACTGGGTCGCGGCGTGAGCCGCGCCATCCGGTATATGCTGACCGCCCTGGGTTGCATCATGCTGGGGCTGGGCGCGCTGGGGGCCGTGCTGCCGCTCCTGCCGACGACGCCGTTCCTGCTCGCCGCCGCGGCCTGTTTTTCCCGCTCGTTTCCCCGGCTCGAAGCCTGGCTGCTCGCGCATCCACGTTTCGGCGCGCCCCTGCGCGACTGGAAGCGCAGCGGCGCCATTACCGCGCGCATCAAGGTGCTGGCCGTCTCGGCCATGTTGGCCAGCTATGCCATGTTCCTTTTGACAACCGAGACCGGCGCAGCACCGCAAATCCTCGTCGCGCTGCTGCTGAGCTGCTGCTCCGCCTTCATCCTGAGCCGGCCCACGCCTCGGGAGCGGCAAGGCTGACCGCGCTCAGGCGTGACGTTTCTCCACGCCGAAGGCGGCGGGATCGACCACCAGATCCGCCAGGCTGTGCCGATCCATCTCCGCCATGAAGGCATTGAGCGCCCCATTCAGGACGCCTTTCAACCGGCAGGAGGGGGTGATGCGGCAGCGACCGTCCTCGGAAAAACACTCGACCACGGCGAAGTCGGGCTCGGTGCCGCGCACCACTGCGCCCAGCCCGATTTCGGCGGCGGGGCGGCCTAGCGCCAGCCCGCCGGACCGGCCGCGCACGGATTTGAGATAGCCTTCCCGCGTCAGGTGGTTCGCGACCTTCATCAGATGATTGCGCGAAATGCCATAGGCCGATGCCGTCTCCTCAATGGTGACGAGGCGTTTGTCGTGGGTGGCCACATAGATCAGTAGTCGCAAAGCATAATCGGTGAATTGGGTGAGGCGCATCTCTGACCTGCATTGGGCGATCTGGATAAGATCGGGCGCGGGAGGCATGAGCACAACCTGTCCTCAATACCTAAATTGTCGCAGGCCGAAGCCCTCATCCCCGGTTGAGAATGTCTTCCGCCACGTTCGCGCATTGCACGCGGATATCGGGAATGGCTTCGATCTCGAAATAGCGCCCGCGCGTCAGCGGTCCGACGACGCGGACCCGCTCCGAAATGGCCCCATCGGCGGCGATCAGCGCGCAGGCATCGTCCACGTCGATACCGATATGCATGATGTCGGGTCGCGCCGCACCGGATTGGATGAGGTGGCGGATCACCGGATTGGTGCTGGCGCGCACGTCCACCGTTACGCCGCCGCAATCATAGACCCGCGCCACATCGACATGCTTGCGCTGGCTGGTGCCGCGTGGGCGGATCGTCGCGCGCACGGCCTCGCCGGCCCGCTCGATGGCGACGAATTCGGCGGCAACGAGCGAGACCTGCCCCGCCTCGATAGCCCCGAGCAGCAGCGCGTGCAGGTCGGGCGGCAGGCGGTGGCGATGGATATTCCACCAGGGCCGCACATGCCGGAGGAATTGGCGCTTCTGCCGCTCCGGCCAGCTTTGCCAGAGGCGCTGGTTATAGGGACGCAGCCCGTCCACCACGCTGCGCCAGTCGCCCCCGCCCGCTTCGGCTCTGGCGACTTTGCCGCGAAACCAGCGCACAAGCGTGGTCAGGCTGGCGCCGAAGGGCACATCGGCTTCGTCTATGGTCAGCGGGGCGACGTCCTTGTGCCCGCGCGGCACGAGACCATTGCGCGACACCACGATTATGGGCCCGGCATGGCTGGCGCTCGACAGCGACACCCAGGCATCCACCATGCTGAGGCCGGAGCCGAGGATCATCACCGGCGCATCGGGGTCGAGCGGCGTGTCGCGCTCGGAACCGGCGGTCACGGCAATACCCCGGCCCCGCGCCGGCTGCGTCTCGTGGCCCACGGCCAGCACAGCGTGACCGGCCTCGACCCTGGTGCCATTGGCCAGCGCCACACTGACGCCTTGCGCCGTCTGTTCAAGGGTTTCGACTTCTTCGGACAGCACCAGCAGCCGGCCGGGCATGCGCTCGCCCGCCTCGCGCAAGACGTCTTCCAGATAGGCGCCATAGAGCCGGCGCGGCACGAAGGTCCAGGACGAGGCATGCCTGCCCGGCTCCCGGCCTTGCAGCCAGCGCCAGAAATGGTCGGGATCGTCGGCGAAGGCGCTCATGCCATGAGCGGGCACATTGACCCGGTGCTCGCGGTGGCGGGCCGAATAGGCGACGCCCTGGCCGAACCGGCCATCGCGCTCGATCAAGGTGACCCGCAGGCCGGGATCGGAACTGCGCAGCAGGTGAGCGGCCAGCAGAACGCCACTGGCGCCACCGCCGATGATCGCGACGGATCTGGGTCCGCTGGATATCATTCTGCTCTCCTGGCTTTGTCATTCGCATCGAGCCGGCTTCAGGCAGGGAAGAGCGCATGTGGTCCGGCGCAGGCCGCTGCCCATGCGCGACACGCGGCTCTATACGACCAATTGCCGGTCACGCCAAATCACGGACCGTACAGCAGCGTCCCGATTGTCCCTGCGACAAAAACCGCGCCGAAAATCACGGCGAGCGAAAAAACCGGCCTTCTCAAGATGTTTCTCTAACCCTATAGGTTTAGAGGAGATTCTTGACCGAGGACTGGCCCCTGCCCCAGATATCGACCGACCTTGCCCTGACGATGCTTGCCGCACTGCCCTTTGTGGCCTGCGCGCTGGTTCTTGCCCTACCGGGCAGGGGGAACAGGGGGGCGGTCTGGATAGCGGCAATCGTCTCTGGCACACTCGGTCTGTTGTCCATCGGTTTATTTCCGCTGGTTGCCGATGGTGGCGTTATCACCACCCGCATCGAATGGATTCCCGTGCTCGGCCTCGATCTGGTCCTGCGCATGGACGGCTTTGCCTGGCTGTTCTCGGTTCTGGTCACCGTCATCGGCTTTCTGGTCGTGTTGTATGCGCGCTATTACATGTCGCCCAAAGACCCGATCGCGCGCTTCTACTCGCTGCTGCTCGCCTTCATGGGCGCCATGCTCGGTCTGGTCATTTCCGGCAACATCATTCAGCTGGCCATCTATTGGGAGTTGACCAGCCTCGTTTCATTCCTGCTCATCGGCTATTGGTATCACCGCGGCGACGCGCGCGACGGCGCGCGCATGGCCCTGATCATCACCGGCACCGGCGGTCTGGCACTGTTCGTCGCCATGATGCTGGTGGGCCATATCGTGGGCAGTTACGAGCTTGACGTGGTGCTGGCCTCAGGCTCCATGCTGGTGGACAGCCCGCTTTATCCGGTCACGCTGATCCTCTTCCTTTTGGCCGCCTTCACCAAGAGCGCGCAATTCCCCTTCCAGTTCTGGCTGCCCAATGCCATGACCGCGCCGACCCCGGTTTCGGCCTATCTGCATTCGGCAACCATGGTGAAGGCCGGCGTCTTCCTGCTGGCGCGGTTCTGGCCGGTCATGTCCGACAGCCAGCTCTGGTTCTGGCTCGTCACCTATACCGGGCTGGCGACGCTCATCTTCGGGGCCTATGCCGCGCTGTTCCAGCGCGACCTCAAGGGCCTTTTGGCCTATTCGACCATTTCCCATCTGGGGCTCATCACCACGCTGCTGGGCATGGGCACCCCGCTCGCCGCCGTCGCAGCCATCTTCCACATCGCCAATCACGCCACCTTCAAGGCGTCGCTGTTCATGGCGGTGGGCATCATTGACCATGAGGCCGGCACGCGCGACGTGCGCAAGCTCAGCGGCCTCATCAAATTCATGCCCTTTACCGGGGCCCTTGCCATCATCGCCAGCGCTGCGATGGCCGGCGTGCCCTTGTTGAACGGCTTCCTCTCCAAGGAAATGTTCTTCACCGAGACGGCCGAATTCAACGCCAACGTCTTCATCAATCTCTCGCTGCCCATCGGCGCGACAGTGGCAGGCATGTTGAGCGTGGCCTATTCGATCAAGTTCGTGCATGGCGTGTTCTTCGGTCCGCCGCCCACCGAGCTTGAAAAGGTGCCGCACGAGCCTCCGGCCCTGATGCGCCGGCCCATTGAATTTCTGGTTCTGGTCTGCCTGGCCGTCGGCATCTTTCCCGCCATCACGGTCGGCCCCTATCTGGCCGCCGCCGTGCATGCCGTGCTCGGGCCGGAAACGCCCTATTACAGCCTCTCGATCTGGCACGGCTTCAACCTGCCGCTGGTCATGAGCGCCATCGCGCTGGTGGGCGGGGCCATCATCTATGTCCCCTATTATCGGCGCCTCATTAATTTTGACGGCGTGCCGCTGACCCACGGTTTGCGCGGCCAGCGCATTTTCGAGCGTATTCTGGTGACCGCCACCAATCGCTGGGCGCGCCGCGTGGTAGAGGCTTTCGGCACGCAAAGGCTGCAACCGCAGATCTTCATCGTCATCCTGATTTCTCTGGCGGCGGGCTTCGGCGCCGGCTGGGCGCGCCTGGGCAATCTGCCGCTGCCCGACAATTTCGACCCTGTGCTTGGTCTGGTCTGGCTGCTCGGCGGCATCAGCGCCGTTGCCGCCGCCCATCAGGCCAAGTTCCACCGCCTGGCCTCGCTCATCCTCATGGGCGGCGCAGGTCTGGCGACCTGTCTCACCTTTGCCTGGTTCTCCGCACCGGACCTGGCGCTGACCCAGCTTCTGGCCGAGATCGCCACCACCGTGCTCATCCTGCTCGGTCTGCGCTGGCTACCCAAGCGGACGCCCATTGCCGACGAGCACACCTGGAAATTCTGGCTCCGCCGCTATCGCGACATCGGGTTGGCCGTTCTGGTCGGGCTCGGCACGGCTATTGCCAGCTATGCCATCATGACGCGCGGCGCGCCCGAGGGCATTTCCGGCTTCTTCCTTGCCAATGCCTATGCCGAGGGCGGCGGCACCAATGTCGTCAACGTCATGCTGGTGGATTTCCGTGGCTTCGACACCATGGGCGAGATCACCGTCCTGGGCGTCGTGGCGCTCACCGTCTTCGGCCTGCTCCGCCGTTTCCGACCGGCCGCTGACAGCGCCGACCGGCCTGAGCAGCAGCGGGTTCTGGACGATTACGCGCCCGGCGCCGGCCAGCACGTTACCGATGATTTCCTGCGTATTCCCGCGCTGATCATCAACTGGATGTTCCCCCTCGTGATCGTGGTGGCCGTCTATATGTTCCTGCGCGGCCATGACCGGCCGGGCGGCGGGTTCATCGCCGGCATCATCATGTCGCTGGCCTTCATCCTGCAATATCTGGCCGGAGGCACCCGCTGGGTCGAGGAACGTCTGCGCATCCTGCCCGTGCTGTGGATCGGCTGGGGCCTGCTGTTCGCCCTGCTCACCGGGCTGGGAGCCATGCTGCTGGGCGCGCCCTTCCTGACCTCGGCCTTCGACTATGCCGACATTCCCCTTATCGGCAAGGTACCGATGGCGACGGCTTTGTTGTTCGACCTGGGTGTCTTCGCCCTGGTCGTCGGCGCGGTGGTCCTGATGCTGGTCGCCCTGGCGCACCAATCCATCCGCCGCCCCAAACCGGCTGGCGCCGCCAGACCCAAGGTGCGGGAGGGGCTCGACAAATGGAACTGACGCTGGCCCTCGCCATTGGCGTGCTCACCGCTTCGGGCGTCTACCTCGTGCTGCGCCCGCGCACCTTCCAGGTCATTATCGGCCTGTCGCTTTTGTCCTACGCAGTCAATCTGTTCATTCTGGCCATGGGAAGGCTGCGTATGGACGCGGCGCCGATCCTGTCGGGCACGGGCGCCGATCCCGCCGACTACACCGACCCGGTGCCGCAAGCGCTGGTACTCACCGCCATCGTCATCGGTTTCGCCATGACGGCCCTGTTCCTGGTCGTGCTGCTGGTCGCTCGCGGCCTGACCGGCAACGACCATGTCGATGGTAAGGGGAACTGAGATGACCGGCATGAATCATCTGGCCATCCTGCCGATCCTCATTCCGATGATGGCGATCATCGCCAATCTGATCATGAGCGACCAGC
The DNA here is from genome assembly GCF_015158295.1 of Devosia faecipullorum. Taxonomy (GTDB): domain Bacteria; phylum Pseudomonadota; class Alphaproteobacteria; order Rhizobiales; family Devosiaceae; genus Devosia; species Devosia faecipullorum. Next base: position 50,892 of record NZ_JACDXV010000004.1, read on the forward strand.
GCAGCAATTCGCGCGTGGTCGGGCTCAATATCGGCTTCAGCGCGCTGTTGCTGCTGGTGTCCATCCTGCTGTTCGTGGTGCAGGCGCAGTCCGGCGGCACTGCCGCTGCCGTCTATCCGCTGGGCGATTGGCCGGTTCCGTTCGGCATCGTGCTGGTGGCCGACCGGCTGGCCGCGATCATGGTGCTGACCACGTCGATCCTGGCGCTTGCCGCCCTGATCTATGCCTCGGCGCGCTGGCATAGCCGGGGACCGAATTTCTTCCCCATGTTCCATGCCCTGACCATGGGGCTCAATGGCGCCTTCCTCACCGGCGATCTGTTCAACCTGTTCGTCTTCTTCGAGCTTCTCCTTGCCGCCTCCTATGGGCTGGCCCTGTTCGGCGGCGGGCGCAACCGCGTGCGCGCGGCGATGCACTACATCGTCATCAACCTCGTGGCCTCCTCCCTGTTCCTCATTGGCGTGGCGCTGATCTATGGCACAACCGGTACGCTCAACATGGCCGATATTGCCCGCGCCGTGCCGCTGATCGCGCCGGAGGACCGCGGCCTGTTCGAGGTCGGCGCGGCGGTTCTGGGCATCGCTTTCCTGATCAAGGCGGGCTCGTGGCCGCTGCATTTCTGGCTGCCCAACACCTATTCCGCCGCCGCTCCGCCAGTTGCGGCGCTGTTCGCAGTCATGACCAAGGTGGGTTTTTATTCCATCCTGCGGCTGTGGATGCTGGTCTTCGCCAATGAGACCGCCGGGCCCGAATGGACCTTCGGGCAGACAACGCTACTGGTTCTGGGCGTGGCGACGCTGTCCTATGGCAGTATCGGGGCGCTGTCCTGCAAGGCGCTGGACCGGCTGGCGAGCTATCTCATCCTCGTTTCCGCAGGCACCCTGCTGCTCGCCGTAGGCTACAATTCCCCCGGCGTCACCGCCGGCGCGCTCTTCTATGTCGTCGTGGCCACCTTGGCCGCCGGAGCGCTGTTCCTGCTCAAGGACATCATCGACCAGATCCTGCCCGCCGAGGCGCAGGTGCTGGCCGTGTCGCTGGAACTCTATGGCGACGAGGAAGAGATGGTGGATGAGGATCAGGAGGTCAGCCGCACCATTCCGGCAGCGGCGACCATCGTGACCCTTTGCTTCGCCATCGCCGCCCTGGTCATGGCCGGCCTGCCACCGCTTTCCGGCTTCCTCGCCAAATTCGCCATGATCTCCTCGGCGCTGGCCGCCGAGGGCGCACCCAACGCCGCGACATGGTGGATGATCGGCGCGCTGATCATTTCGGGGCTGTTCGTGCTGGTCTCCATGGTGCGTAACGGCATCAACATCTTCTGGACTTCGCTGCCCGAAGACGGCGTTCTGCAATTGCGGACGATGGAGATCGGCCCCATCGTCGTGTTGCTCTCGCTCTGTGTGCTGATGTCGCTGGCGGCGGGGCCGGCGATGGAATTCTTCGCCGAAACCGCCTCTTTCATCCATTCCTCGCCCAGCTATATCGACGTGGTCATGCCGGGGGGGAGCGCATCATGAGGCGTTTGTTCCCTCATCCCATCCTGGCCGTTTTCCTGCTGATATTCTGGCTGATCCTGCAACAATCGGCGAGCCTCGGTCATATCCTGCTCGGTGGGTTCATCGCCATTCTCGCCTCGATGGCCACCAATCTGCTCATTCCCGAGCCGCTGGTCTTCAAGAAGCCACTGAAGATCCTGCAATTTATCGTCGTGGCCGGCGCGGACATCGTTCGCTCCAATCTGGCCGTCATGCTGATCCTGTTCAGCCCGCGTCCCGAGCCCGACGCGGACTTCGTCGAGATGAAGCTCGAACTCACCCACACATTCGGCCTGGCCATTCTGGCCTGCATCATCACCGCAACGCCGGGTAGCGCCTGGCTGGAATATGACCGTGAGCGCAGCACAGTGCTGATCCACGTCTTCGATCTGGTCGATGCCGAACAATGGATCGAAACGATCAGGAACCGCTACGAAACCCTGTTGCTGGAGATCTTCCAATGAGTGACGAGATTCTGCACTGGAGCCTGCTTGCCGCCCAATTGCTGCTGGGCATCGGCATGCTGGCGACGCTCTACCGCATGGTGGTCGGCCCGCGGGCGCAGGATCGCATCCTGGCGCTGGACGCGCTTTACGTCGTGGCGCTGCTGCTGCTGGTGACGCTGGGCATCCGTACCGCCTCGCAGGTCTATTTCGAACTCGCCCTGCTCATGGGCATGCTCGGCTTTGTCGGCACTGTGGCGCTGTCCAAATTCCTCATGCGCGGCGAGGTGATCGAATGAGCCAGGATCTGCCGCTCTGGCTCTCCATCCTCGTGTCCGCCTGCGTCGTGCTCGGCGCGCTGATCACCATGGCCGGCTGTTTCGGCCTCGTGCGCCTCAAAAATTTCTACGTGCGCATCCATGCGCCCACCATGGGCACCAGCATGGGCGGCGGGCTGATCCTTCTGGCCTCGGCCATCTTTTTCACCGTCACCCGCGAGCGGCTGGTGATGCACGAATTGCTGATCTTCTTTTTCGTGACCATCACCACGCCGGTGACGCTGATGCTGCTGGCCCGTGCCAGCCTGTTCCGCGACCGCGTCGAGGGCAATGACGGGGTGCCGCGCCGCATCTCCAACAGCACGACGCCCGAAACCTGAAGCCTGATCGCGCCGTCTGGACCCGGCCAGGCCGACATGCGAGCATCCGGCGCCGCATTTTCCGGGATCTTATCATGAGCAGCGACAGCAAGACCCGCAGCTTTGTCAGCGCCCGCATCGTCGCCGAACGCGCCGGTGTATCGCGGTCCGCCGTCTCGCGCACCTTCACCGATGGGGCCAGCGTCTCGGAGGAAACCCGCCGCAAGGTGCTCGATGCTGCCGGGGCGCTCGGTTATCACGTCAACCACCTGGCCCGCGGTCTGCGTGAGCGCAGCAATATCGTCTGCCTCGTGGTCGCCGACATGACCACGCCCATCCGCGCCGGCATGGTTGATGTGCTCACCCGTGAATTGCAGTCCTCGGGCAAGATCACCATGGTGATCAACACCAAGGCCGATACCGACAGCGTTTCCACCGCCCTGCGGCAGACCCTCAATTATCGCGCCGACGCCACCGTGGTGCTTTCCGGCACGCCCCCTGCCTCGCTGATCGAAACCTGCCTTGCCAATGGCCAGCAGGTGGTGCTGATCAATCGCGACGACAAGCTGGTGGGCAGCCACAATCTGGGCGTGGACAATTCCGTGGCCGGGCGCGAAGCCTTCTTTCTGCTGCGCCGCGCCGGCTGCCGCCGCCTCGGCCTCGTCACCTCCAATGCCGGCACCGCCAGTCTCGTCGAGCGCGAGCGGGTTTTCATCGAGGCCGCCAATGCCGATGGGATGGAGGTCGCGGTGTTCGAGACCGGGCCGACCAGCTATTCCTCCGGCTTCGAGGCGGGACGACGCGCCTTTGGCCGCTCCAACAGCCCCGATGGCGTATTCTGCGTCACCGACCTTCTGGCGCTGGGCTTCATGGATGCCGCCGTGCACGAATTCGGCCTGTCCATCCCCGACGATCTCTGCGTCGTCGGCTTCGACGACATCGAACAGGCGTCCTGGGAATCCTATCGGCTGACCACTTTTTCCCAGCCGCTCAAGGCCATGGCCGATCAGGTTCTCGACCTGTTGCTCGATCCCCAATCGGCTGGCTCGGAGCGCATCCTGTTCGAGCCGATCCCGCGCTGGCGCAAATCGGTTCGCCCCGGCCCGCGCTGAACAGACCCCCGCCGGACCGGTTGCAACAATCCTGCAAACCGGCGTCTTCACGTCGCAAAAGCGGCATGAAGAAAGCCGCATGAACGCCGCGTCATAGGCTTCCCCGGCCCAATTCCTCGTTGCACACGTGCGCATCACAAAGGCCGTCATAAAAGCGTTATGCACCGCCGCTATCAAGCAAACCGAATTTTCCAAGATTGCACTTGTGTGCAATCTGGAAAGGGTGTTGTCTTGTGGAAGCGATGATGGATCGCGGTGAGACAAGCCCAGCACAGATTGGGCCACCCTCCCGCAAATCGCTGCAAGAGGGAGGAGGCCCATGAGGCGGGCGAACCGATGCCGATTCGGTTTCGCCGTTTAACGCTGCCTCCGCTATCGGCGTTAAACGCGCCGTGATCCTCCGGATCACGTAATGGGAGAATTGAGATGAAACGTCGTGACTTCATGATTTCGACCGCTGGCGTCATGGCCGGCATGGTCATTGCGCCGCGCATGTCCTTCGCCGCCGAAGGCGTCATCGACTGGTACACCAGCTCGGACAGCAATATTTTCGACTTCTGGGCCAACAATGTGAAGCCCGCCTTCGAGGCGGCCCATCCGGGCATCAAGATCAATCTGGTCGATGCCGGCGATGCCTCGGGCATCCAGGCCATCGGCGAGCGCGCCATCGCCGCCAAGCAGAGCGGTGCCGATCCGCAGGCCGACTTCTTCGAATCCGGCAATGCCCGCCTGCCCGCCGGCGCCATCGAAGCCGGCGTCTATACCAATATCAAAGAGGCCGGCCTCGCCAATTATTCCAAGGTGAACCCGCTGGCCATCGACAGCGATTATTCGCTGCCCTATCGCGGCAGCCAGGTGCTGCTGGCCTATGACACCACCAAGCTCGATCCGGCCAATGCGCCCAAGACCTGGGACGAACTCGTCGCCTGGATCAAGGCCAATCCCGGCCAGTTCATCTATAACCGTCCCGACAAGGGCGGCTCGGGCGGCAATTTCGTGCGCCGCGCCCTGCATCAGGCCAATGGGCTGGACCCCTCAGCCTTCACCCTCGACAATTTCACCGAGGAATATGCGGCCGAAACGCTGGGCAAGACCTGGGAAATCCTCAAGGACATCGCTCCGCATCTTTATGATGGCGGTGCCTATTCCTCGGGCAATACCCAGTCGATCCAGTTGCTGGCCCAGGGCGTGGTGACCATGGTCCCGGTCTGGTCCGACCAGATCCTGCAAGCCATCGACCAGGGCGTACTGCCCGAGACCACCGGCCTCGTCCAGCTACAGGATCTGGCCCTGGTGGGCAGCTTCACCCGCGCCATCGTCATCGAGAACGGCGCCAATCGCGACGCCGCGCTCAAGCTTGCCGATTTTATTCTCTCCGAAGAAATCCAGAGCGCTATCCTGACCGAGCTGGGCGGATTTCCCGCCGTCAGCTGGGACCATGTCTCTGCCGAACTGCGCGAGCGCTTTGCCGACATCGTGCCGCAGACCATCCCCACCTTCCCCAATGGTCCGTGGGAGCCGGCAATCAATGACGGCTGGTATCGCAACGTGGCTCCGAACGTCGATCGCAACTCGTGACCGAAACCGCCGGAACGGCCGCAAGGCCGCTGCTTGAAACCGGCGCGCGCAGGAGGCCGATTGGCCTCCTGCTCGTCGCCCTGCCCGTCCTGTTGATGATCTGGCTGATGATCTGGCCGATCTTCAGCGCCGTGGCGCAAACCGTTTGGCGGCCGAACGAGGCCGGCGAATATGGCTTCAACCTGTCCTCCTACGTCTTTTTCTTTTCGGACAAATACAGCCTCGACAATCTGGGCGTGACGCTATGGACCACGGGCATGTGCGCCCTGTTCCTCCTGCTCATTTGCCTGCCCATCGCCATTTATCTGCGCTTTTCGCAGGGCCGCGTGCCCGCCTATGTGCAGGCCATGGCCATTTTCCCGATGTTCGTGCCCTCGATCATCCTGGCCTATGCGTTCATTCGCGTGCTGGGGCCGAACGGCATGGTGGACATCCTGCTCAATTCGGTGGGCCTGCCCAAAATCCGCACGCCCTATCTCACCCCCTGGGGGCCGGTGATCGGCCTGGTCTGGGACAATATCCCGCTCACCGTGCTGATCCTGCTGGCCGGGCTCGGCAGCGTTTCCAATCAGTCCATCGAGGCCGCGCGCGACGTTGGCGCCAGCCGGCTTCAGGTCTTTTACTACATCATCCTGCCGCGCATCTCCAATTCGATCCTGGTGGCGCTCTCCTTCGCCATTCTCGGCATCTTCTCGGCCTTCACCCTGCCCTATGTGCTGGGACCGGCCTCGCCTGAGATGATGGGACCGTTCATGCAACGCACGTTCCGCGACCTGTACGATCCGCTCAATGCCATCACGCAGGCGGTCATCACCTTCGCCTTCTGCATTGCCTTCGGGCTGTTCTATGTGCGCTCCGTCGCCAAAAATCAGGGGAAGTGACCATGGCTCAATCCCTTGCCATCCGGCCGCGCCGGCGCATCGACTATACCGGCATCTTCTTTGCCGTCGTGCTCACCGTCGCCATCATCTTCCCGCTCCTCGTGGTGGCGACCTGGGCCTTTACCGAGGTCTGGCGCTATCCCAATATCATTCCGCAGCAATTCGGCCTTCGCTTCTGGGGCCAGACCCTTGGCCGCGCCGATGTGTGGTCGGCGCTGACGCTCAGCCTGCAATTGTCGACCGTGGTCACCGCTCTTTCGGCGCTGATCTGCCTGCCGGCCGCCTATGCCTTTGCCCGCATGAATTTTCCGGGCCGGAACATCCTGTTCTTCTCGTTCCTGTTCGGCCATGCCTTTCCCAAATTTGGCCTGCTGATCGCCATTGCCGCCGTCTTCCTGCAGCTCAACCTGATCGGCACCTTCTGGGGCGTGGTCATCATCCAGCTCGTGGGCACGCTGATGTTCATGATCTGGATTCCGGTGGCCGCCTTCCAGGCGGTGGACCGGCGCATGGAGGAAGCCGCCCGCGATGTGGGCGCCGGCCCCTTCCGCGTCTTCTGGTCCGTCACCCTGCCCCAGGCCGGGCCGACCATCGCGGCAGCCGTGCTGCTCAGCTTTGTCGGTACCTTCTATGAAACCGAAGGCGCCTGGCTCATCGGCGCGCCGGGAATCCGCACCATGCCGGTGTTGATGATCTCCTTCATCAACAATCAGATGGTGGTGCAGTTCGGCGCGGTGCTCTCCGTCCTGCTCTGGGTGCCCAGCTTCATCGCCCTCATCTTCGCACGCCGCGTCATCAATGGCGGCTCCTTCGCAAGGGGCTTCGGCGGATGATGGCGCATCCGACAATTTCTTCTCCATCGTCACCGCCCGGCCTGTCCGGGCGGTCCATGCCCCGGCAAGGCTGGATGGCCCGGACCAGCGGGGCCATGACGGCGACTGAAAATCCCCAACCGATCCTCATGGACCGGGAGTAAAAATGTCCGTTCTCAAAATCAAAGACGTCACCAAGATTTTCTCATCCGGCCAGGTCGTGGCGGTGGATACATTCTCTCTGGATGTGGCCGATGGCGAACTGGTCTGCCTGCTTGGCCCGTCGGGTTCCGGCAAATCCACCCTGCTGCGCATGGTCGGCGGGTTCGAGCAGCCCAGTGGCGGGCTCATCACCATCGATGGTGAAGACATCACCCATCTGCCACCCGAGAAGCGCCCCACCGGCATGGTGTTCCAGAGTCATGCCCTGTGGACGCATATGAATGTGTTCAAGAACCTGGCATTCGGCCTCAAGCTGCGCCGCCTGCCGGCGGATGAGATCAAGCGCAAGGTCGAGGCAGTGCTCGAACTTGTCGGCCTGGGCGGTTATGGCAATCGTCATGTCGGCCAATTGTCCGGCGGCCAGCAGCAGCGCGTCGCCCTGGCCCGTTCGCTGGTGCTCGAACCCAAGATTCTCCTGCTCGACGAGCCCTTTGCCAGTCTCGATCAGCATCTGCGCGAGCGCTTGCGTGAGGAAGTGCGCGACATCCAGCAACGGCTGGGCATCACCACCCTGTTCGTCACCCACGGCCAGGACGAAGCCCTTTCCATGGCGGACCGCATCGTGGTCATGCGCGATGGCCGCACCGAGCAGATCGACCGGCCGGACGTGATCTACCGCCAGCCGAAAACCCCCTTTGTCGCTGGCTTCATCGGCACGATGAACCTCGTCGACGGTCAGGTTAGCGATGGCCGCTTCAGCCGCGGGGGCTTCACGGTGCCGGTTCCGGTCGGCGATGGCCCGGCCATTCTGGCGGTGCGTCCCGAGGCGCTCGATCTGGAAGCGGCGGAGCCGGGTCAGGCCAGGGTCCACCGCGTCACCGACTACGGCACCCATGGGCTCGTCGATCTCGACCTGCCGGACGGGCTTCGCCTCAAGGCCATGGTGTCCCATCCCGATCTCTTCAAACCGGGTCAGGGCGCGCTGCTCAAGCCCCGGGCCATTGCCGCCTATCGCGACGATGAGCTGATCCACCAGGGCCAGCCATGAACGATCCGCTCTACATCGAACGGGGCGGTCACCGCACCTGGCTGAAATGGCATCGCGGACGCCGCAAGGCCAGCGATCCCGTTTTCACCGGGGCGCGGATTCTGGAAGCCATGCGCCTCGGCGCCAGCGTCGAAGTCGATCTGGTCATCCATGGCGATCACGGCTGCGCCATCCTTCACAATTTCGCGCTGGAGAAGGAAACAACCGGCACGGGTCTCGTGCGCGAGACCGCCGCCGCAACGCTCCGCCAATTGCACCTGCGCGATAATGACGGCGCACCCCTCGCCGAGCGGGTCATGCTGCTCGAAGATCTTTGCCACCTGCTGGCGAAGTCCCCACCTCATTCCGACGCGCTGCTGCAACTCGACTTCAAGGAAGACCTTGCCGCGCTCGACCCCCTGACGGTCGAAAATTTCGCGGCGAGCATCGCTCCGGTCGCTTCGAGCCTCATTCTCTCGGGCGGCGACTTTGATGCTATCAGTCTGTTAGCGAATGCCTCCCCAATGCTGAAAATCGGCTACGATCCTTGCTATGGGGACAGTCTGACGCGACTTCGGGCGACAAAAGACTACAAAACCTTCATTTCCGAGGCACTTCGGACGGCGCCTGATGCGCGGATGATCTATCTGCACCACCAGATCGTGCTGGCTGCGGACGAAGCCGGTTTCGACATGATCGGAGCCGTTCACGAGGCGGGCCTGCGCGTCGATGCCTGGACCATAAACACCGTAAATTCCACGACAATTTCCCAGGTCAACCGGCTTTTGCAGCTTGCGGTGGACCAGATTACAACCGACGACCCGGAGGGGCTGGCAGCGGCCCTCGACACATGAGCGATCTCAGCACAATCCTCGACGACATGGTCAGGGCCGCCCGCGATGCCGGCGCGCTAACCCTTTCTCACTTCAAGCGTTTTCGCGATCTGGAAATCGGCGTCAAGGGGCCCGGCGACTTCGTTTCCGACGCCGACCGGGAATCCGAACAGATGATCCGCCAACACCTTTTGTCTCGCTATCCTGGCTGGAGCCTGACTGGGGAAGAATTTCCACCGGTGGAGGGTGAAAATCAGGAATATCGCTTCCTGGTCGATCCGATCGATGGCACCACTAACTTCTTGAACGGCCAGCATTATACCATCACCATCGCCCTGCGGCGCGGGCGCGAAACGCTGTGCGGCCTCGTCTATAATCCGGTCAGCGACGAGATGTTCACCGCCATCAAAGGCGGCGGCGCCTACCTCAATGGCGAGCGTTTGCAGGTCAGCCAGAGCACGGATATCGCGCTGATGGCGGTCGGGACCGGCTTGCCGACACCAAATCTGTCTTTATATCCAGGCGCTTACGCGCGCCTCGACGCCATCCGCGCGCCTATTGGCGGTGTGCGTGTCGTCGGCAGCGCGGCCAATTCCTGCGCCTATGTCGCCTGCGGCCGCCTCACCGGATATTTCGAGGAGACCGGTTTCGTGGACACCGCAGCCGGCTTGCTGCTGGTCGAAGAGGCGGGCGGCGTGGTGACGGATTGGTGGGGTCGCGGGCCGGAATATTACGAGGTGACTGGAACCATGATCGTCGCCAACCCGGCGACCCATGCCTATCTCCTTGAAAAGTTGCGAGAAGTTCCGCCGAAGAACCCTTGAGACAAGGAAAGCATTTCCCTTCGTCCCCCCATGCTTTAGGGTCTTGGCGGGGATGGATGAATGCGAATTCTGCTTGTCGAAGACAATGAGGACTTGGGCGAGGCGATCGAAAAACGCCTGCGCAGCGCCGGCCATTCGGTGGAATGGGTCAAGGACGGCGCCGACGTCGTCGCCACCGCTGAAGCCGACCAGTTCGACGCGGTGGCGCTGGATCTGATGTTGCCCAATCGCGACGGCATCGGCCTCATCGCCGAGTTGCGCAAACGCCGGTTCAACGCCCCGATCCTGGTGATCACAGCCCGTTCAGAGATCGACGACAAGGTGGGCCTGCTCGATCTGGGAGCCGACGACTACCTGGTAAAACCCTTTGATTTGAGGGAGTTGGAGGCGCGCTTGCGGGCGCTGCTGCGGCGCACGGGCGGACAGGCCTCCAGCGCCATCGAGGTGGGCAACCTCGTGCTCGACCTGGCCGGGCTCAATGCCGCCATCGATGGCAAGGCGCTGGAACTGGGCCGGCGCGAATTCCGGCTGCTGGAAATCCTCGTGTCGCATGTCGGCAAGGTGGTGCCCAAGGAGCGGCTGATGAACCAGTTGTTCAATTTCGACGAAAGCGTCTCCATCAATGCGCTCGAATTGCATATTTCTCGGCTGCGCAAGAAGCTGGACGGCGCCGACGTCGAAATCGGCACCGTGCGCGGCGTGGGCTATTTGCTGCGGATTCTTGCTTAGGTGGCCGGCACGAAGCGCAAACCTTTTTCCCTTCGCCGCCGCATCTTCTCGCTGGCGGTGGCGCTGCTGGTCGCGGCGTCTCTGATCCTCATCCTCTTCATCCGCGACTACGCCGAAAGGGCGGCGGACCGGGCTTTTGACCGCCTGCTGGCCGCATCGGCACTTACTATTGCCGGTGCTGTTCAGGTGGAAAACGAGGCGGTGGTGGTCGAAATTCCTTTCGCCGCCTTTGCCATGTTTTCCGGGCAGGATCGGGTTTTCTACGCTGTGGAAGACCCCGATGCCCGCACCGTTACCGGCTATGAAGACCTTGCGAGCCAGATGCCCGAGACGATTTCGGCGGAACCTTCTTTCATCGATGTCACCTATCGCGGCGAGAATGTGAGGGTGGCCAGCGTCGGTCGGCTGATCTCGACCCCTACCGACACCGGCTGGGTGACGATTCACGTCGCCGAGACGCAGAACCAGCGCGAAGCGCTCTCCAATGAAATCCTGTCCAACGCGGTTCTGCCGGTCATTGCGCTGACATTGCTGGCAATCGGGCTGGTCTGGTTCGGTATTTCGCGCATGTTCGCGCCACTGACCGAGGTAGAACACGAATTGCGCTCGCGCTCGCCCGACGATCTTTCCGCCGTCACCGTGCCGGTCCCGGCCGAGGTCGAACACCTGGTCGCCGCGCTCAATGGCTTCATGGCGAGGCTGCGCAATGCCATGGAACGCGTGACCGGGCTGGTGGCGGAAGCTGCGCATGAAGTGCGCACGCCGCTGGCCTCTTTGCGCGCGCAGGCGGAGGTGGCCATGGACGAACAGGATCCCGAGGCCCTGCGGCGAAGGGTGGAGCGCATCCATACGGGTGCGGTGCAGGCCAGCCAATTGGTCAGCCAATTGCTGATGGAGGCCACCATTTCTCACCGGATGGAAAACCGGGAAGTGGAGACCACCACGCTCCGCGCCGTGGTCGAGGACGTGCGGCAAAGACTGGACCCGGAACTGGCTCGACGCCTCACCATCGACATGACATCGGGAGCCGACCGAGCGCCGTTCCGGGGCGACCGGGTGGCGCTGCGGGAGATGATGCGCAATGTGGTGGACAACGCCCTGCTCTATTCCAGCAGCCAGGTGGATATTGCCGGCCGCGTGCAGGATGGCCTGTTATTGATCGAGATCAGCGACCGGGGCCCCGGCATCGATGAGGCGGAAAAATTGCTGGTGCTGGAGCGCTTCAAACGCGGCAAGGCCGGCAGCGGCACGGCCGGCTCGGGGCTGGGATTGTCCATCGTGGCTCGGGTCGCGGAGGCCCATGGCGGGCGTCTGAACTTGAAGGACAGGCAAGGGGGCGGCCTGGTGGTTTCCATATCCCTGCCACTGCCTCGTCGCGGCGGCGCGGCAGTCAGCGCCATGTCGGTCGCGGCGCTTGCGGCAGCCCTGGCTTTGCCGCCCGGCCCGGCGGAAGCATCACCCCAGACCTATCCCGCCCCGGACGGCTCGAATGCTTTTGTGCTGACCATTCTGGGCACGACCGACACACCGCTCTTCACCCATTTCATCGAGGGATTTCAGGCACAGCGGCCCGACGTCACCATCGTTTATGATGAATGGGATTCCCGCCCGCTTTACGAGGGCTTTTTGTCCGACACGCTGGGAACGACACCCGATCTGTTGATCAGTTCGGCGTCGGACCTGCAACTCAAACTGGCCAATGACGGCTATGCCCTGGCCTATGACAGTCCCTATCTCGACGCCTTGCCGGACTGGGCTCATTGGCGCAACGAGGTTTTCGGCTTCACTTTCGAGCCGGCCGTCATCATCTATAATTCGGATCTGATGGCGCAGAATGAGGTGCCGCGCACCCATCTGACGCTGGCGGAATTGCTCGAAACGCAGACCGACCGGTTCAAAGGCCGGATCGCCACCTACGACATCTCGCTGTCCGGCGTCGGCCATCTGCTTGCAGCGCAGGACCAGACGATATCCTCGATCTTCTGGCGCCTGGCTATCGCCTTCGGGCGGGTCGAGGCGCAATTCTCGGGATCGAGCCCGGCCATTCTCAATGGCGTTGCCGAAGGAAAGCTGACACTGGGCTATAATGTGCTGGGTTCCTACGCCTTTGCGCGGCAGGCCGAAGGCGCTTCCATCGAAATCGTCGTGCCCGACGATTACGTTCTGGTCCTGACACGTTCCATGCTCATCCCGCGCGATGCGCCCAACCCCGATCTCGCCCGGTCTTTCGTGGATTTCGCGCTGTCTCCGGCGGGGCAGGCCGTGGCTGCAGGGCCAACGGCCTTGGGCTCCGTGGTGCCGGGCAGCAGCGGCAAATGGACAAGCGAAGCCATCGCGGCGCGCGGACGCGGGGTCATCCAGCCGATCCCGCTCGGTCCCGGCCTGCTCGTGGCGCTCGATACCTGGCGACGGCAACGCTTTCTGGACAATTGGCAGGAAATCGTTTCACCCAAGCCCTGATCTTGCCCGGCGGGCATGAGGGCGTCGACTTTGGAGAAGATGGGCCTGGAATGCATAGCTGACGTGAGCAAACCGCCCCTACTGATCCGTGCGGTTGAGACCCATCTTGGTGTCATGGAAACGGACCGGGATAAGCCCGCTCCTCCAAGGAAGGAATGAACCATGAGCACCCCGCGCAAGAACAAGTTCTTTGCGACCCTCGACACTTTCGCCACCGTGTTCGGCAGTGCTGCCGCTGTGTCGGCTGCTGTCGAGGCTGGCCGGGCGCCCAAGGCGAAGCACCTTGAGACGCTGGGCATCGACCCGGTCGCGTTCCGCAACGTCGGCAAGATCTAAGGAGCGCCGCTCTCGGCCTTTATGGGCCGATATGTGAGGTTGCGGCTCCCTCCCGCCGTGGCTTTGCATCGATCTGCCGATAAGAAAAGCCCGGATGCCAGTTCTTCGCTGGCACCCGGGCTTTATTTTTCGTCGGGGAACTCAGTCTTCGTCGCTGGCCAATTGTCCGAGCACTTTGCCCTGCCCGCGCAGCCGCATCAGCAATGGCAGGCCGACCGCGATGATCGCCGCCAGATAGAGCACGATGGAGACAGGCGAGCTGAACAGGATCACCGGATCGCCCTGGCTGATGGCGAGGGCGCGGCGCAATTGTTGCTCGGCCATCGGCCCGAGGATCAGGCCGACCACGACTGGCGCAATGGGATAGCCAAAGCGGCGGAGCAGATAGCCGAGGATGCCGAAGGTCAGCAGCAGGACCAGTTCGAAGGAGATGCGCACCGGCCCGATGCCCATCGACATGGCCCCATTGGCGCCAAGCGTACCAAGCGTGGCGAAAACCAGGATGCCACCATAGAGCCAGGGCTTGGGAATGGTCAGCAGCTTCACCCATAGCCCGATCAGCGGCAGGTTGAGCACCAGCAGCATGAAATTGGCGACGAGCAGGCTGGCGATCAGGGCCCAGACCAGCGTAGCATTATTGGCGAACAGAAGAGGGCCGGGCTGGAGGCCGAATTGCTGAAAACCGGCCAGCATGATCGCCGCCGTTGCGGTGGTCGGCAGGCCGAGGGTCAACAGCGGAACCAGCGTACCGGCGGCGGATGCGTTATTGGCGGCTTCCGGCCCGGCCACGCCTTCGATGGCGCCATTGCCGAATTCCTCGGGATGCTTAGAGAAATTCTTCTCCGCGCTATAGGAGAGGAAGCTCGCTACATCGGCGCCGCCAGCCGGCATGGCGCCGATGGGAAAACCGATGGCAGTGCCGCGCAGCCAAGAGGCCCAGCTGCGCTTCCAGTCCTCGACGGTCATCCAGACGGAGCCCTTGACTGCCATGACCTGCGCTGCGACCTGTTCCCGGTCGGATGCAGTCTTGAGGGTTTCGCCGATGGCGAACAAGGCCACGGCAAGCGTGGTCACTTCGATGCCGTCGAGCAGATCCATGATGCCAAAGGCGAGGCGCGTCTGGCCCGATTGCAGGTCGATGCCAATGAGGCCGAGGCCGAGGCCGATAAACAGCGCCGTCAGCCCGCGCAGTGCGCTGTCGCCGAAGGCCGCCGAGACGGTGACAAAGGCCAACACCATCAGTGCGAAATAGTCGGCAGGACCAAAGGACAGCGCGAATTTCACCACGAAAGGCGCGATGAAGGCCAGGCCGAGCGTGGCGAGGAGGCCCGCGACGAACGAGCCGATGGCGGCCGTGGCGAGGGCGGGACCTCCCCTGCCCTTGCGGGCCATCTTGTTGCCCTCGAGCGCGGTGACGATGGAAGCGCTTTCGCCCGGCGTATTGAGCAGGATGGAGGTGGTGGAGCCGCCATACATGCCGCCGTAATAGATACCGGCGAACATGATCAGCGAGCCCGCAGGGTCGAGTTTGTAGGTGACCGGCAGCAGCAGGGCCACGGTCAGCGCCGGGCCGATGCCGGGCAATACGCCCACGGCGGTGCCCAGCGAAACCCCGATAAGCGCATAAATCAGGTTCTGCCATTGCAGCGCGGCCGCAAGGCCCTGGGCCAGAAGTTCGAACGTATTCATCAGAACGGACTCCCGGTGGTCAGCAACCGTTCAAGCATTCCGGTAGGAAGCGACAATTGCAGGCCCTTGGCGAAAATGAACCAGACGATGAAGGCGAAGACCGCGCCGATGGGAATGGTTTGCCAGAGCGGGCCGCGATCGAACGCCTTGGCGGTGAAGGCGAACAGCACACCGGTGGCAATGGAAAAGCCGGCGGTGGAGAGCAGCAAAATCTGAGCGACAAGTCCGCCAACGACCCAAAAAATCGGGCGGTAATCGTCCTTGCTGCGTTCGGGGAAGCCGTTACGCAGCGCCGAAACCACCGTTCCGATGGCCAGCAAGACCAGCCCCGAAGCGACAACGTAGGGAAAAACCGTCGGACCAACGCGCTGCTGGATCGGAGGCACGCGCATTTGGCTCGTTTGCCAGAAAATGATTATGGCGATGCCCGCAAGGATCGCCGCGATGACAAGCGCCGCCCCATCGGGGCGGCGCTGCGGGCCTGAAGACCCTGTCGTCATTGAACGAGGCCAATGTCTTTCAGGATCGTCTCGGTGGCGGCGATGTCGGCAGCGAGCTGGGCTTCGAAGGCTTCGCCGTCGAGATAGGTGTCGACCCAACCCTTGGTTTCAAGTGCAGTCTGCCAGGTGGCGGATTCGGCCATGGCCTTCACATCGGCGGTGATGGCGGCCTTTTGCTCGTCGGTGATGCCGGGGGCAGCAGCCACCATGCGCCAGTTCTGGACCGCGAGATCAACGCCGGCCTCAATCAGGGTCGGGCCATCGACGCCCGGCACGCGCTCATCGGACGACACCGCAATCAGCCGCAGCTCACCAGCTTCAATCTGCCCGGCAAATTCGCTGATGCCGGAAATGCCGACCGTCACCTGGCCGCCGAGAATGGCTGCAAGAGCTTCGCCACCGCCTGAATAGGCGATGTAATTGACCTGCGTAGGATCAACGCCGATCGTCTTGGCAATGAGGCCGGCCGTGATGTGGTCAACGCCACCGGCCGAACCACCAGCCCAGGACACCGCGCCAGTATTTTCCTTGAGCTTGGCGACAAGACCGTCAAGATCCTGGATGTCGGACGACGCCGGCACAACGATTGCCACGGCTTCGCCGGTCAGGCGGGCGATGGGCGTGACGTCGTCAAGAGTAACCGGCGAGGCATTGGTCAGGATGGCGCCGACCATCACGTAACCGCCCACGATCAGGGCGTTGGGGTTGCCGTTTTCTTGGGTGGCGAACTGCGCGAGACCGATCGTACCACCGGCGCCGGGAACGTTGGTCACCTGCACATTGCCGGAAATGCCTTCACCCACAAGGGCTTCCTGCATGGTACGGGCCGTCTGGTCCCAGCCGCCACCAGGCGCAGCAGGGGCGAGAATGGTGTAGTCGGCAGCAAGAGCAGGCATGGAGAGCGCGCTCGAAACCAGCGCGGCGAGAAGCAGCTTGTTCATAATTCCTCCCAAACAAGGCGAGCGTCATTGCACTCGTGAGGACAGCTTATGCACGCTCCCTGTCACCGTCCTGTCACCGCATGTTAAGCCACATTAACCTTTGGGGGTAGTCCTTCCGCTCAGCCATGGGACAGCAGGACCAGAGCCGGTCCCACCCCGGTGTCGAAGCCATCACCGATGAAGTCCCTAGGCTGATTTGGGGCGACGGTGACGGCGAAATGGCGGTCATTCCAGCTCCCGGTGATGGTACGGCCGGAAAGCACCTTGATGGAAAGCAGATCGAACCGTATCGCAATTGCGTCTGGTCAGACGCGGCGCGCCGAGCAATTCGTGGTCACGCGACCACCTTGATGCTCAGTCCGTTGGCAACTTCGCCCGCCGCGACATCGCCGCGCGGGCGCCCCATGCCGGCAGATAGATCGCCAAGCTCTTGGCAATGCCCATATGCCGGATTCACCTGGGCAATCCGGTGAGGGTGGCCACGCACAGACTTCCAGACGCATGATGGGGTTCTTAGGAAGACCGACCTGTTCGCGACTGCCCTTGTTGGGCACGGCGATCAGCTTGGCCTCAGTCTGATCGTTTGTCACGCAATCATCGCAATGCCAAGACGATTGTCGAGACTGGCCAGTGCGACGCGCATCTGCACCACAATTCAAAGTCAAGATCGGACAGGAATTCGCCGAACAGCAGAAGCAGCGGCTCGCGCACCAAGTCGCTGCTGCCGGTGGAAATTTTTCACCAGTTCCTGGCTTCAGCGGGGTCGCACCAGTACCCTGCCCCTGATCTCGCCGCGGAGGATCTGCGCTGCCTTTTCCGGCAAGTCAGCAAGCTCGACCTCTTCCACATTGACTTCATAGGCGGAGAAATCGAACAGCCCCGCCAACCGGCTCCAGGCCGCGATGCGCGCATCATAGGGCTGCATGACGCTATCGATCCCCAACAGGTTCACGCCCCGCAGCAGGAATGGCAGGACATTGGTATCGAGTTCGATGCCGGCGGCATTGCCGAGACTGGCGACCGAGCCGCCATAGGCGATCTGGCGGAGAAGTTTGCCTAAAATGGCGCCGCCCACGCAGTCGATGGCAGCCGCAAAGCGGGCCGGTTCCAGCGGCTTGTCCGGTTGGGCAAGAAATTCCGCCCGATCGAGAATAGCATTGGCGCCCAGACTTTGCAGCATGGCGGCGTGCTGCGGACGGCCGGACAGCGCCGTGACCGAAAAGCCCAGGCGATGTAGCAGAGCAGTTGCGATCGAGCCCACGCCACCGGCAGCGCCGGTAACCAGGACGTCTCCGCTCGGCGGCCTAACGCCAAGCGCTTCCAGGCGATTGATCGCGAGCATGGCCGTCAGGCCAGCCGTGCCAATCACCATGCTGTCACGCGCGGACAGGCCGTCCGGCAAGGGAACCAGCCAATCTGCCTGCACGCGCGCGCGGCTGGCATAGCCGCCCCAATGCGTTTCCCCGACACGCCAGCCAGTCAGCATGACGCTGTCGCCCGGTCGATAGCGGCTGTCACTGCTGTCGCAGACAATTCCTGAAAAGTCGATACCGGCGACGTGAGGATAGTTGCGCACCAGCCCACCCTGCCCAGTCAGGCACAGCGCATCCTTGTAATTGAGGCCCGCCCAGTCGACATCGACAACAACGTTTCCCTCGGGGAGACGGTCCTCACCCAGAATCTGCACCGATGAGACAATCCGGCCATCATCGGACTTCTCGGTCAACAGGGCCTGGAATGTCATGGTCTTTCCTCCTCGCGCATCAGCGCACTCTTGCAGAAAAGCGCGGGCGGAAGGAAGGCAGTTTTGGTGCTGGCCGACAGGAAGACGGTTGTTCCGCCTGGCCCCTACCGGAACATACCGGCGTCAACGATCGCCGAGGGAGAGAGGAACATGGCGTTCATGGCGCCCTTCTGGAAAATTGAGCGGCTGATATTTCCGGTGCCGCCCAGGCTCGACCAGCCATTGGGCCGCTGAAAGAAGGTCAGCATTGGACGGATGTCGCCCTGAATGCCAGCGCCGGTATAGAGTGCAATATCGGCCTCGCCATTGCCTTCGATCTGGGCATCGGGCATGCCGCAAAAGGTCAGGCCGAGTGGATTATCGGGACCGAGACGATAGCCGACAATACTGGCTCCGGAGGCATCGACGCCGATTTCAACCATCGACATTTCGGTGATGCGGTCAAGCAATGTACTTGGAAACCGGCTTTCATGCTCGGCCAGCAGATACATGCAGGCATTGAAAACCGCGTCGGCGACTGAGGTCAGATCGTTGAAGGCGAGTTCTGGCGGCAAGGCGCTGCGAGTGAGGAAATAATCTTCACCGGTGAGGATGTCATAGGTTTCTTCGGGGCCCATCGACACGACATAGCCCAGCACATTGGCATCCACGTTCCAGTTCACCAATTCGCGGACCATGAGGGAAATATCGTCGCGGCTGGCGCCAAGCACCGTGTCGAGACCGAACTGGGCCACGAGGCCATCGAGGGATTCGGCGGCGAAATACGGTGCGTGGAAACCGAGGATTGCCCCCGGCGCCACCATGCGGTCGTCATAGACGCCGATCCCGCCCTGGGTTGAATAACCGCTGCCCCCCAGAAAGGCGAAGGCGCAGGCAGAATAGCATTCTGCGTCTGGTTCAACGATCGAGGCAATACGCTTGTCGCGCAGGAATTGGGCGAACATGAGCCCCTCAACATAATTGCCGCCGGGGCTGTGCAGGCTGACAATGGCGCAATTGCCGCCTTCGGCGGGAAGCTGCTCGACGATGCAATGGACATTGGCTTCGAACAGGTCGCTGAGCCGCCCCACATCGCCTTCGGTGACCGGGCCTTCGAAGTGAAGATGCGGCACTGGATGGCTGGCCGAATAATAGCTTTCCACCAGCGTCACCTCGCCGGCATGGGCGGAAGTGGCGCAGATCAGCGCCAGGGCGGCAGCCAGGCAAAGGCGGGCAATGTTCATGAGCGCGCGGACCTCCCGATCATCGCCAGCAATCTAGCGCAGCTTTTTTTGCGCCGCATACCCTGTTCAGGGGCGGCTGATGGCGGCATTTGCCGCTAGAGCCAGGCCATGACTATGCCGCGGGCCAATAATCTCGTCCTTATTTTGCTGAGCAATGTCCTGCCGTTGCTGGGCGTATTGGTGGCTGGCTGGGACATCTACACCCTGCTCGTCTTCTACTGGCTGGAAAGCTGCGTCATCGCCTTCTGGACGGTGATGACCATCGCCTTTCACAAAGGCGAGGAAACCTGGACTTTCGACGGTTATGCGCGACGGACCGGCGGGCTGGCGAGCGCCGGAGCGGGATTCATCGCGGTCCATGCGGGTTTCTTCATGGCCATCCACCTGTTTCTGATGAGCGTACTATATGGCGGCGACTGGCCAGGACATCTCAAATCGCCGCAAATCTTCCTCGAGACCTTCCTGATGGGGCAAAATCTGTGGCCCATGCTGGCCTTAATCTTCCTGCATCGGGCGGCGATCTTTCTCGAAGATCGCAAGGCGGTCTCCGTCGCTCCGGTCATCGCCAGCCTCTATATGCGGATCGTGGTGATGCAGGTGGTCATCATCTTTGGCGCCTGGGGCGCCATGCTGCTCGGGAGCGGATGGTTCGGCCTCATCCTGCTGGTTGCCATGCGGGCCGCGCTCGACCTCTATTGGCCTGCCGTTCTAGCCTATGTGCTCGACAAGACCGGCAAGGCCGCAGCGCGCTAGGGCGCCGCAAAATTATTTCGGCACCCACACCGGCGGCGCCTCACGCCGCAGCGGCTCCATGCCGACAATATCCTCACCTCGGCGCATATGGATGTTCATGCGGAAGGAATTGCCGATCCGCTCCGAACGCTCGATGAAGAGCGCGGCGATCTCGGGCGGGCACAACGCCTCGACCGTCTCGCGGAACAGGCGCAGCCAGCGCATGAAATGGGCATCGGCCAGTTCCGGAATATCCATGTGCTTCGGCATGGGGCGACCGGTGTAGCGCCCGGTCCCGAGCAGCATGGAACTCCAAAAATCGGCAATCTTGTCGAGATGGGCCGGCCATTCCGCGTCGGGAATGATCCGGTTGAACACCGGGCCGATCACATCGTCGCGGCGGGCACGGGCATAAAATTCGTCCACAACGGCGCGGATCATGGTTTCGTCGAGACCTTCGGGCGTTTCCCAACCAATGCGCGTCAGGCGTGTACCGACGGGAGGACGATCTGGCTCAGTCATCTCTGGCAACCTTGATGGAATAGGTACAGCGGCGACCACCGGCTACGATATGCTCCTGCCGCTCGACCTCGGCGTCCGGACCGAGCACCGCGCGGAACACTTCCAGTTCGGCCCGGCAGAAGCCCTGGCAAGCTGTCGCGGCGGCGCAAATGGGGCAGTGATTTTCGATCAGGAGCAGTGAGCCGTCGGGCTGTTCGGTCCAGTCGGCCATATAGCCTTCCCGGCTGCGCAACTCGGCGAGAGCCGCCACGCGGCCCTGCAAATCCTTGGCCGGGGCAATCGCGGCTTCATAGGCCCGCCGGGTTTCGGCCTCGCGCACAGAAATGATGGCATCAAGGGCCGCATCGCCCAATTGGGCCTTCACAATGTCGAGCAATTGCACGGTCAGCGCCGCATGCGTATCGGGAAACCGCGATTGGGCCTGCGGAGCAAGGCTCCAGAACTGGGTTGGACGCCCGACCCCTGAGGCCGCGCTATGAACCTCCACCAACCCCTCTTCCGCGAGACGCACAAGCTGCTGTCGCGCCGCTTCGCCCGACGTGCCCAATTTCTCGCCCAGAGCCGAACAAGACAGACTGCCATGCATCTTGAGCGCCATGAGCACACGTTCGGCGGGATTGCGCGGCGACCACGCCGTGTTTTCCAAGCTGGAACTTGACATATCTGCTGAAAGAGTTTTCAAAGTCATTGCTTGGAAATTACATCGGATGGCTTTCCATGGCAAGTCATCCACCACCGGAGACCCCAAATGACCTTCTCCCTCCCCGCCCTGCCCTATTCCGCATCCGCGCTGGCCGACAACAGCATGAGCCAGGAAACGCTGGAACTGCATCATGGCAAGCATCATCAGGCCTATGTGACTGCGCTCAACGGTTTCGTTGAGAAAAACGCCGACCTGCAGGGCAAGTCACTGGAGGAGATCATCACCTTTGCCAATAGCAAGGCCGATCTGGCCCCCGTGTTCAACAATGCCGGCCAGCATTGGAACCATATACATTTCTGGCAGGCGCTGACGCCCAAGGGCGGCGCCCTTCCCGGCAAGCTCGAAGCCAAGATCATCGAGGATTTCGGCTCGGTTGATGCCTTCAAGGACAGCTTCAAGACTGCCGCGACCACTCAGTTCGGCTCCGGCTGGGCCTGGCTGGTGCTGGGTAATGACGGCAAGCTGAAGACGACCAAGACTCCGAACGGCTCGAACCCGCTGGCGACCGGCGAAGGCAAGGTATTGCTGGGCCTCGATGTGTGGGAACATTCCTACTATGTCGATTTCCGCAATCGCCGCCCCGATTATGTGAGCAATTTCCTGGACAAGTTGGCCAATTACGAATTTGCCGAAGCCAATCTGGCGTAATCCGCCCTTGGCGCCCATATCCGCGAAAGGATGGGCCTGCCCACGGGGCAGGCCTCGCTTCGTAAAGCATAAAAACCCTTTTGCGATGACGCGCATTGCCCGAATGGCGACTATACGCAATGACTAACCTCATGACCGACTTCGAGCTGCCCGACACGATGGCCCTTCGGCCACTTCGCCGTCACCCGGTGAACGACACCGAATTTCGCGCAGCCATGGCCGGATTGGCATCGAGCGTTCATATCGTCTCCGCGCAGCGTGGCGACGAGCGCGTCGGGCGCACAGTGACTTCGGTGTTTTCGCTATCGGCCCAGCCTCCGACTGTCCTGGTCTCTATCGACATTGTCAGTCGCCTGGCCGATGTCATCGCCAAGACCGGGGGTTTTTCGCTGGCCATGCTGGCCGAGGATCAGGCCGAAATCGCCAATGCCTTTGCCGGCCGCGTCCCGCTCGAGCGCCGTTTCGACTTCGGGCAATGGAGCACATGGCCATCCGGCCAGCCGCTGCTGGACGGTGCGGGAACCGTGCTGGATTGCGAAGTCATCGGATCGATGGAAACCGGCACGCATGTGCTGTTCGCGGGCGCCATCGTGGAGGTCGAGACCGACACGTCCCGCAGGCCGCTCGTCTGGCACCGCCGCCGCTATCACGGACTGACCGGGCTCGACTAAACGGCCTCAGGATGACAAACTAAATCGATACAGTCGGCGACGAATGGACCAGTTCGACATCTGGCCCTGACGACGAGGACGTTCATGCCGCGCTATTATTTCCATTACCGCACCGATGAGGAACTGATCCGCGACGACGTGGGCAGTGAGCATCCGGATCTGGGGGCAGCGGAGCGGAGGGCCGCCGAGATCGGCCGCGCCATCATTGATCGCATCGCCGGGGACGGTGGCGAGATGGACGCCCCGCGCTCCATCGAAATCACCGATGCGGCGGGCCATGACCTGCTCTACGTCGTCTTCTGGGCCGGGCCGAAAGCCGGGCCGGGACCGACCACGCCGGTCAGACCGGCGCGGGTGCATTAAGCGAAGGGTTGCGGGGGTCTATAAACGGCTAGAAAAACATGCCCGCCTGGGCGGTGACGGCAAAGCCAAAAATGAGCGCCGCGGCCAGGGCCGCGTAGGACGCATAGGTGGATAGTTTGCGCATGAACTGCACCTGCATTGGAACCGAGCAAAGACTACCAGACCAATAGACTTTAACAAGTTGTAAACGATCTGCTGCACCGGCCTGACGGAAACGCTTTGCCCGATTGTGGCGATTTTGTGAAATGGCATGCTCATCGGGCGGACAAACGGGACTTTGCAGTGAAGTGACTCCGTCATTGGTCCCAGCCTAGAATGAACCCGCGATTCAAGGGGGATGGCATGGCGGATGCGATGAAAGCCGAATTGCACACGGCGATCGATGCGGCAGGGACCGACGAGAGCCTGCGGCTTTTCCTCATGGAGGCCATTGCCGCGATCGACCCCGACGATCTTTCCCGGCAGGATCCCGAAACGCTGATTGGCGCCTTGCAGCGCAGCCACCAATTCCTGTTCGAGGGGACGCTTGAAAAAACCCGGATTTACGCCACAGCGCCCAACGCGCCGGGCGCCCCCCTGGTGCTCGACATCATTTGCCCCGACATGGCCTTCATCGTCGATAGCGCATTGGCCGCCTTGCGGGCCATGGGCGGGGAGGTCCAGTTATTCGCCCATCCGGTGGTGCATGTATCGCTGGGACGGGTGAGCGCGGCCGGCGGCCTGGCCATGAGCGTCCTGCATATTCACAGCGCCCCGGTGGCCGACGTCGAGGCGCTGGTGGCCGAGCTTGCGGCAACGCTGCAGGATGTCGCCTGGGCGACGCAGGACTGGCAGCCCATTCTGGAACGGGTGCAACACGGCATGGCGGGATTACAGGCCCATGCCCAGCGCCAGAATGAGGAAGCGCTGAATTTTCTCGACTGGCTGATTGCCCACAATTTCGCCTTTCTGGGCTTGCGCGAATATCGCCTCGATGGCGGGGTTCTGGCGCCCGTGCCGGGGTCGGGGCTCGGCATATTGCGCGACGACGATGTGAAAGTGGTCCGCAGCGGGGCCGAATATGTCGAAAGCACCCCGCAATTGGTGAGCTTTGCGGAAAGTGACGAGCCGCTGCTGGTGACCAAGGCGAACAGGCGCACCCGCGTCCACCGGCGGACACATATGGACTATGTGGGCATCAAGCTGTTTGACGACGCTGGTACGACGAAGGGCGAATTGCGCGTCGTCGGGCTTTATACGGCGCAGGCGCACTCCGCACCGCATATTGATGTGCCGATCGTGCGCAGGAAGATCGCCGAGGTGATGCGTCGTTCCGGCGTTGATCCGCTTGGCCATGCCGGCCGCACCTTGCTGAGCGCTCTCGATTCATATCCGCGCGATGAATTGTTTCAGATCGAAACCGGACAATTGGCCGAATTCGCCCATGCCATTGCCGGGCTCTATGACCGGCCGCGCGTAAGGGTTCTGCCACGCATCGACTGTTTCGACAATTTCGTCTCCATCCTCACCTATGTGCCGCGCGACCGCTATGACGGGACGGTACGGGCGCGGATTACCCGCTATCTGGCGGAGGTTTACGACGGGCGCGTTTCGGCCTTCTATCCGCATTTCCCCGAGGGAGAACTGGTGCGACTGCACGTCATTGTCGGCCGCAATGGCGGGGTCACTCCGCAACCGGACCGGCGGGAACTGGAAGCTGCCGTCGAGGCACTGACCCGCGACTTTTCAGACATGCTGGCCGCCGCCGCATCTGAGCCGGGACTGATCAGCGATTGGCGGCAGGCATTTTCGCCGGCCTATCAAAG
Organism: Devosia faecipullorum; assembly: GCF_015158295.1. Classification (GTDB taxonomy): domain Bacteria; phylum Pseudomonadota; class Alphaproteobacteria; order Rhizobiales; family Devosiaceae; genus Devosia; species Devosia faecipullorum. Next base: position 75,802 of record NZ_JACDXV010000004.1, read on the forward strand.
CCGCAGCGGCGTAAACGAGGCCCTGCAGGACATTGCAATATTCGCGGGGCTGGAAGAAGATGGTGTCGGGCTGCGGCTGGGAACGGCGCCGGATGGCGGGCTGAGCCTCAGGGTCTATCACGAAGGTACCGCCATTCCCCTCAGCGACCGCGTACCGGTGTTGGAGGCTTTCGGTTTCCGGGTCATCGACGAACGGACCCATGTCCTGGTGCCGCGCGATGGCGTCGAACGTTATCTCCATGACATGGTGCTCGATGTCGGCGAGGAAGACGACAATGCCGTTCTGGAGCGCGCGACCTCCATTGAAGCCGGGCTGGCAGCGGTCTGGCGGGGCGACGCCGAAAGCGACCGGCTCAACAGCCTCGTGACGTTTACGGAACTCGACTGGAGCCAGGCCGCCTTGCTGCGGGCCCTGTCCCGCTATCTGCGGCAGATCGGCATTTCCTATTCGCAGCGCTATCTCGCTCAGGTGCTGGTGACGCAGCGTGCAGCGGCTCAGGCGCTCGTGGCCTTGTTCGAGGCCCTGCACAATCCGGGGCTCAGCGACGGACCGCAAAGGGCCGATGCGGAGCGGGCGGCGATCGCGGCGGAACTGGAGAAGATTTCTTCGCTCGATGAAGACAATATCGTCCGCCGCTTCCAGAACCTGATCGAAGCCTCGCTGCGCACCAATAATTGGCAGCGCGATGCCCGTGGAGCCAAGCGACCAGCACTGGCGATCAAGTTCGACAGCCACAAGATCGAGGGTATGGCGGAGCCCCGCCCCTATAGGGAAATCTCGGTCTATTCACCGCGGATCGAAGGCGTGCATCTGCGGTTCGGCGCCATCGCGCGCGGCGGTCTGCGCTGGTCGGACCGGCCGGAAGATTTTCGCACTGAAGTGCTGGGCCTGGTCAAGGCACAACAGGTCAAGAACGCGGTGATCGTGCCGGTGGGTGCCAAGGGCGGCTTCGTGCCCAAGCATGTATCGACTGGCATGCCGCGCGATGCCTATATCGCCGAAGGCACGGAAAGCTACAGGATCTTCATCGGCGCGCTGCTCGATGTCACGGACAATCTGGTGGACAATATCGTCCTGCCGCCCGACAATTTGGTGCGGCGCGACGGCGACGATCCCTATCTGGTCGTTGCAGCCGACAAGGGCACCGCCAGTTTTTCCGATCTCGCCAATAGCATTGCGATAGAGCGCGGTTTCTGGTTGGGCGACGCCTTCGCGTCCGGCGGTTCGGCGGGCTATGACCACAAGAAAATGGCCATCACCGCGCGCGGCGCCTGGGAGGCGGTAAAGCGGCATTTTCGCGAAATGGACCGCGACATTCAGGCCGAAGCCTTTACCGTGGCGGGCGTCGGCGACATGAGCGGCGACGTCTTCGGCAACGGCATGCTGTTGTCCCCGCAAATCCGGCTGGTCGCGGCTTTCGACCATCGGGACATCTTCATCGATCCCGCCCCGGACGCAGCGGTCAGCTTTGCCGAGCGCCAGCGACTTTTCGCCCTGCCCCGCTCAAGCTGGCAGGACTTTGACAAAACCCTGATCTCCAAAGGCGGCGGGGTGTTTTCCCGGTCGCTCAAATCCATTCCGCTGAGCGCGGAAATCAAGTCCTTGCTCGGCGTCGACCAAGATACCGTCACGCCGGCGGAAGTCATGAAAGCCATTCTCACCGCGCCCGTAGATCTTTTGTGGTTCGGCGGCATCGGCACCTACATCAAGGCCGAGGCCGAAGACCACGCGGCAGTGGGAGACCGCGCCAATGATGCGATCCGGGTCAATGGCGAAGACGTCCGGGCTAAGGTGGTCGGTGAAGGCGCCAATCTGGGCGTCAGCCAAAGGGGACGCATCGCCTATGCGCGGACGGGCGGGCGGATCGACACCGATGCCATCGACAATTCGGCAGGGGTCAATTCCTCCGACCTTGAAGTCAATATCAAGATCGCACTGGCGCCAGTTCTTGCGTCCGGGCAATTGGAGATGGCGGCGCGCAATGACTTTCTCGCCGCAATGACCGACGCCCTGGCGACCCTCTGCCTGCGCAACAATTATCTGCAAAGCCTGGCGTTGTCGCTGGCCGAACGGGCAGGCGTCGCCGAACTGCCCGATCACCGGGTGCTGATCGAGGGGCTCGAAGCGCGCGGTCTGCTCGACCGGCGGATAGAATTTCTTCCCAACGACGCCGCGCTCGACCAGCTTTCGTCTTCGGGGAAGGGGCTGACCCGGCCCGAACTGGCGGTGATCCTCGCCTATGCTAAGTTGACCCTGTTCGACGATCTCCTTGCGGGGAGCGCCATAGATGACCCCTATCTGGCCGGCGAATTGTTCCGCTATTTCCCCGAGGCCCTGCACGACGCCTTTCCAGAAGCTGTGGAGGGGCACCGCCTGCGGCGTGAAATCATCGCCACGGTGCTCACCAATGCCATGATCAATCGCGGCGGGCCGGCTTTCGTCTCCGAGCTGACGGCAGCAACCAGCGCAAGCCCGGGCGAAGTGGCTCTGGCCTTTGCTGCGGTGCGCGATTCCTATGGGTTGAAGGCGCTCAATGCCGCCATCGATGGGCTGGACGGCAAGGTGCCCGGCGTTGTGCAATTAGAGCTCTACGGCGAGGTGGAGGCGTTGTTGCGCCAGCAATCGCTGTGGTTCCTGCGCAATACCGCGATCCGCGACGGCCTGGCCGGATTGATCGAAAGGCATCGTGACGGCGTGGAGAAGCTGAGCAAGGCCCGGGGACTTCTCCCACCCGAGCAAGGCGCCGAACTCACTCGCCGGATTGACGCGCTCAAGGGCCGGGGCGTGCCGAGCGAACTGGCGCGGCTGGTGGGGGAATTGCCGTTTCTCGGACATAGCAGCGATATCGTGCTGGTCGCCGAGCGTTCGGGGGCTGAGCTTGAAACTGCCGCCCGCGCCTATTTCGGTGTAGCGGGCCTCTTCGACCTCTTCCGCATCATTGCCGGTGGCCGCGCCATCATGCTGAGCGACCGCTTCGAGCGCATGGCGCTGGACCGCGCCATGGCCAATGTCATGCGCGCCCTGCGCGATCTCGCCAGTGACGCGCTGGCTGCGGGATCGATCGAGGATTTCGTAGCGCAGAGATCGCTGGAAGTATCGCGCACAATGGCGTCGGTGAAGATGCTGACCGAAGGCGAATTGACCGTGTCGCGACTAAGCGTGGCGGCCGGCCTTCTGACCGACCTGGCGCGGGAGACGTGAGAGCCTAACCGAAAGTCGGCCTTGTACGGAAATGCCAGTTGGCAAATGTGAAGGTCTCGAAAAGGATGACGTCCATGACCCACCTGCCCCAATGGCTCGCTGCCGAAACGGACGACCGGAACCTTGCCGGCGCGATTGTCTCCATGGCGGCGGCGAGCGCCGAAATCGCCGCCATCTTGCGCGCCGCCCCCATTGAGGGCCAAACGGGCCTGGCCGGCGCCACCAATGTACAGGGCGAGGCGCAAAAGGCGCTCGACGTGATCTCGAACGATATTGTTTTGAAGCATTTACGGGCAAATCCGGCAATTTCGATTCTGGTTTCCGAAGAGCTGGATGAAGCCGTTGAAATGTCGAGTCAGGGCACGGTGATAGTGGCGACCGACCCGCTCGATGGGTCTTCAAACCTGGATGTAAACGTCACCGTAGGCACGATTTTTTCCATTCTCCCCACCCATGGCGGTGTCTTGCAGAAGGGCGAGGCGCAATTGGCCGCCGGCTATGTCGCGTATGGCCCCGCCACCAGCCTTGTGGTGCGGATAAAGGGCGCGACCAGCGTTTTCACGCTGGCCCAGGATGGCCAATGGCGGCTCAACCTTGCCGAAGCGAAAGTCCCGGCAGCGTCCGGCGAATTTGCCATCAACACCGCGCGCGAACGGTTCTGGGACGCGGCGACTCGAAACTATGTGAGCGAGAATATTGCCGGCGAAACCGGAGCCGCCGGCAAGCGCTACAATATGCGCTGGGTAGGATCGATGGTTGCCGACATTCACCGCATCCTCATGCGCGGCGGCATTTTTCTCTATCCACTCGACAGCGAAACCGTCGGCAAGGGCGGACGGCTGCGCCTCTTGTATGAAGCCAATCCTATGGCCTGGCTGATGGCAGGGGCCGGCGGGAAATCCACCACTGGACGGCAGGATATTCTGACGGTGGAGCCGACGGATATCCACCAAAGGGTGCCGGTGATCATGGGATCGGCCGACGAAGTGCAACGGGTCGAAAACTGGTACGCAAAAGCGTAACTTCACCACGGCATCCCTGGCCCCTCGGAGGGTTTGCAACACTCGAACCCATTGGCTAGAACGCTTCCGACAGAGCGGGGACTTGGACCCCGGATGGGAGCCACGATGAGCCACGCCGATTTTTCCCTGCCCAAGACCAATGCCGCGCCCTGGCAGAACCGGCCATTCCATCGGCAATATCTGATGCGGCAGGCCAACAATCTGTTCGACTTCTTCGAAGCCGCCTCCATCAATCCCCGGGGCGGATTTTACGAGCTTAGCGACGACGGCGCGCCGCTGACCCCAGTCAACGCCACGCGGCAAATTCACGTCACGGCCCGCATGATCCATTGCGCCGTGATCGGGAGCCTGCTCGGGCGGCCGGGATCGGACGAAGTGATCGATCACGGCATGCGCTATCTGTGGGAAAAGCACCGGGATGCGCGGCACGGCGGCTATGTCTGGTCACTGGACGACAATGGTCATGTGGATGCCAGCAAACAGGCCTATGGCCACGCTTTCGTGCTGCTGGCCGGGTCAAGCGCCAAACTGGTCAACCATCCCTTGGCCGACCGGGTGATTGCTGATGCGACCGAGGTGATCGAAACACGTTTCTGGGACAAGAAAATAGGCGCGGTGCGCGAGGAATTCGCCAATGATTGGGGCCAGATCAGCACCTATCGCGGGCAGAATTCCAATATGCATCTCACCGAGGCGCTGATGGCCGCCTATGAGGTCACGGGGCAGGAAGACTATATCAAGAAGGCGACGAAAATCGCCGACCTGATCATAAGGCGCAATGCCACCAAGCTCGATCATCGCGTCGCCGAGCATTTCCACGAGGACTGGAGCCTCGACAAGGACTTTGCCGGCTCCGAAATGTTCCGCCCATCGGGCACGACGCCGGGCCACGCGCTGGAATGGTCACGGCTCTTGTTTCAGCTCTTCGTGCTGGGCCACAAGGAGCATGGCTGGATGACCGAAGCCGCGCGCGGTCTTTTCCGCCAGGCCATCGAACTGGGATGGGACAAGGTCCATGGGGGCCTGTTCTATACGCTGGACTGGAACAACCAGCCGATCATGCGGGAAAAGCTGTGGTGGCCGGTGGCCGAAGCCATCGGCGCGGCGGCCTTTATCGGCGCCTATGACAAGGACGCCTATTACCAGCATTGGTATCGTAAACTCTGGGACTTCGCTGAAAACCACGTCATCGACCATTCGCGCGGCGGCTGGATCAGCGAACTCAAGGAAGACCTGACCCCGACGTCCCGACTGTTCGTGGGCAAGCCCGACATCTATCACGCGCTGCAAGCCTGCCTCATTCCGCTCTATCCGCCGAGCGGCAGCCTGACGCGGGCGATCATTGAAGGCGATGGATTGGCGCCGCACTACTGAAGCGGTGAGGTGGTGCTGATTGGCGGCAGGATCACCGATCCGGATCGAACCGGACAGAGCTTGCCGAGATAAGGCGTTTGGCGAAAATCCTTGCTGCAAGGGAGTGTTGCCTGCACAAGGCGCCCGGCGTACATCACCGGCACCTTCCATCAACGGTGAACCAGCCATGACCGCCCTGCCCGCTCAATTGTCGCGCCTCATCGTCGAGCGGGCGGTTGCCGCCGCGCTGGAAGAAGATTTGGGTCTGGTCGGAGACCTCACCAGCCAGGCAACATTGGCGCCGGAGGCCTGGGCAGAGGCGACCCTTTCGGCGCGCGAACCGGGAATTATCGCCGGGCTGGACCTGGCCGCCGCCGCGTTCCGGCTGGTCGGCGACGGCGTAATCTTCGACCCGCAGGTCAAGGACGGCGAGCGGGTCGAGATCGGTGGCGTGGTCGCCCACATTGCGGGGCCGGCACGACTGGTCATGTCGGGCGAACGGGTCGCACTCAATTTTCTCAATCACCTGAGCGGCATAGCAACTCTGACCCGGCTCTATGCCGACGCCGTCGACGGCACGGGCGCACGCATCTGCGACACCCGCAAGACCACGCCGGGCCTGCGCGCTTTCGAGAAATATGCGGTGCGCTGTGGCGGTGGTGTCAACCACCGCTATGCGCTCAACGACGCAATCCTGATCAAGGATAATCATATCGCCGTCGCCGGCGGCGTCGGCGCGGCCTACAAGGCAGCGGAAGCCTTTGCGGGGCATCTCGTGTCCATCGAAATTGAGGTGACAACGCTGGCCGAACTCGCGGAAGCGCTGGAAGCGGGCGCGCGGATCGTGCTGCTCGACAATATGGACAATGACCTGCTCCGGCAGGCCGTGGCGCTTAATGCGGGCCGGGCGCGGCTCGAAGCATCGGGCGGGGTCAAGCTGGACCGGGTGCGCTCGATCGGGGAAACCGGCGTCAATTACATTTCCACCAGCCAGATCACCATGGGGGCCAAGCCGCTCGATCTGGGGCTGGACGTCATTATCGGCGCGGCCAAATGAACCGCTCTCCCGCCCTGCCCCTGACCGATCATGCCGTTGAAGCGGCAATCGCGGCGGCGGCTTTGATCTGCAACGTCTATCATCGTCCCATTCATGTGACGACCAAGGACGATGGCTCCCCGGTGACGGAGGCCGACGCAGCAGCGGAAGCGGTGATCATCGACCACCTGCGACAAACCGGCCTGCCGGTTCTGGGTGAAGAAAGCGTCGCGGCCGGGATCATCCCGAAATTGGGCGAGCGTTATTTCGTCGTTGATCCGCTGGATGGGACCAAGGAATTCATCAAGCGCAACGGTGAATTCACCGTCAATATCGGGCTTGTCGATCATGGCCGCCCGGTCATGGGCGTGGTGCTGGCGCCCGCAACGGGCGAATTGTTCGTCGGCGACGCCGCCGGTGCCTGGACGGCGAGGATCGATGGCGGCGCCGTGACTGACCGGCGGGCGATCAAGGTCGGCTGGCTGCCGCGCCTGCGGATCGTCGCCAGCCGCAGCCACGGCCATGCCGCGCTGGAACAACTTAGCCGGACGCTCGATGTCGAAAAGGACATATCGGTCGGCTCATCGCTGAAATTCTGTCTGCTCGCGCGCGGTGATGCGCAGCTTTACCCTCGTTTTACGCCAACCTGCGAATGGGACACCGCCGCCGGCCAAGCCGTGCTTGAAGCGGCGGGTGGCGCCGTGGTGACGCTGGATGGGGAGGCCATGCGCTACGGCAAAGGGGAATTCCAATTCCTCAACCCCTATTTCGTGGCTGCCGCAAGCCTCGATCTCGCGCAAAAGGCCGCGGCGGAAATGCGCAGCCTGCTCGGCTAAGCGCCTTTGTCACATCAGCCTTGCACAAAAGCGGATCACAGCGGGCCGGAAAACACATCAGATTGCGATCTGCAATCAAAGCTTAACTGATCTGCGCGCTACTTATCAGCGTATCTCTTGCGATATGAGCGGCCAGAATATATAGCCCCACCATATACCGGGCAAACATATGCCTCGCAGGAATGATCCATGAACGTCAGAACGCTCTGCCTGTCGATCCTCTATAGCGGGGACGCAAGTGGCTACGACATTCGCCGGATGTGCACGGAGAAGGAATTCGCCTACTTCGTAGAAGCCAGCTATGGGTCGATTTATCCAGCCCTTGCCAAGCTCGAAGACGACGGTTTCGTTACCAGCCGCACCGAGCAGCAGGAGGGCAAACCGGCCCGCAAGGTCTATTCGATCACCGAAAGCGGCCGGCGCGCCTTTGCCGAGCAATTGGCTGAACCGCTGGGCGCGGACATGTTCCGCAGCCCTTTCCTGCTATTTTCTCGTTTCGCGCATATTCTGCCGCGCGAGCTGGTCGAGCAGAGATGCAACGAATTTCTCGAGCGAAACGTCCATAGCCGCAAGCGGCTTGACGACGCTTCTGAGCAATATGACCTCAACCCGGCTGATCGCTGGGTCATCGGATATGGACGTGCAGTACTCGAGGTTGCTGAGCAGCACCTGCGTACCCATATGCACGAACTGATCACAATGGCGCGAGCCGAGCCACGCCAGGACGCGGCGGAATAAGGGATAAAATCTACATGCGTGCAGTATTTTCCTACGGCTTGGCTTTTGCCATTCTGCTATTGGCGGGCGCCTGGTTCGCCACCGGCACCCTGGTGCAGGGCGGCCAGGGCGCCGGCAAGGGCGAGCGGGCTCTCATCTCGGTGATCGAGGGCGAGGAGCACGGACCGATCGCCAATACGCTGGGCAATGCCGGCCTGCTCGCCGAGCATCACGCCCCCACCGTCGATCCGACTCTGACCATTGCCCAGCGCAATGCGGCCACGACAGGCGCCTCTGCGCCGTTGCAAAGCGTACGTACGCAGACATTCATCGCCAAGGCCATGCCCGTCGAGGTGCCCTTGCGCGGTCGCACGGAGGCCAAGGCCAGCGTGACGGCCGTCGCCGAAACCGCCGGCAGCGTGGATGTAATGCACGTCACCAAGGGCCAGCGGGTTGCCGCGGGCGACCTGCTCTGCACGCTCGACCAAGGCACGCGCGCCGCCGGCCTGGCCCAGGCCGAAGCTGCGCTGGCGCAGGCGCAATTGACCTTCGACACCAATGTGGACCTGCGTGCACGCGGCCTTGCCGCGCCCAATACCGCCAATGCGGTGGAAGTGGCGCTGAGACAGGCCCAGGCGGGGCTCGACAACGCCAAGGCGGAACTCGAGCGCACCGAGATCAGGGCCAAGGTTGCGGGTCTCGTGCAGGATCCGATCGCCCTTGCCGGTGCCATGCTCAATCCGGGCTCGCCCTGCGCCACCATCGTGCAGCTCAATCCCATTGTGTTCACTGGCATGGTGCCCGAGGCGCATATCGGCCTGGCCCGGATCGGGCTCGACGCCAAGATCAAGACCGTGACCGGGCAGAATGTCGAGGGCAAGGTCACCTATATTTCGGCGGTCGCGGACAACGCGACCCGCGCTTTCCGCGCCGAGATCGAAATCCCCAATGAAGACTTCGCCATCCGCGACGGCGTCACCGCCGAGGCCGTGGTCAATATCGGCACGGCGCCAGGGCACCTGCTGCCCCAATCGGTGCTGACATTGGACGACGAGGGTGCGCTGGGCGTACGAACCGTCGAAAATGGCATAGTTGCCTTCTACCCGATCACCATTGTCAGCGACACGCGCGAAGGCGTCTGGGTCACCGGCTTGCCGATCAGCGCCGATGTCATCACCGTCGGGCAGGAGAACGTTACGTCCGGGCAGCATGTCGAAGCCAGCCCGGCGCCGGCCTCCACTGAAACCACTTCCAGCTGAGGACCGCAACGATGCTCGACTTCATCGAAAAAATCCTCAGGATGCCCAGGGTTGTCCTGACGATCATGGTGATCATCCTGGTCGGCGGCACGAGCGCCTATGTGGCGATGCCGAAGGAAAGTTTCCCGGCCATCGACGTGCCCTATCTCTATGTGTCGATCAGCCAGACAGGCGTGTCGCCACGCGACGCTGAGAACCTGCTTGCCAAGCCGGCGGAAGAAGAACTGGCGAACCTGCCGGGCCTTCAGAATATCAGCTCGACCTCGACCACCGGCCATGCCTCGGTGTTCCTCGAATTCGACATCAATACCGACAAGGATCAGGCGCTGCAGGACACGCGCGCCCGCATGGACGCCATCAAGGCAAAAATTCCAAGCGAGGCCAATGATCCCAGCGTGAACGAAATCGACTTGATCGGCATGCCGATCATTTCGGTGGCCGTTTACGGCTCCGCTCCCGAAAAGGAACTGGTGCGCCGCGCCGAGCAATTGCAGGATGCCCTTGAAGGCATCGGCGAAGTGCGCGAGGCCACTTTGTCGGGCGCGCGCAAGGAGCAACTGGAAGTCCGTGTGGACCTGTTGCGGCTGGAAGCCTATGGCCTAACCGCCAATCAATTGTTCGACGCGCTCTCGCGCAACAACATGGTCGTCGCAGGCGGCACACTCAATACCGGGCAAGGCTCGTTCAATATCGAAGTGCCAGGGCTCATCACCACCGCCGAAGACGTCTATAATCTGCCGCTCAAGACTGACGGCAATACGATCGTGACCTTCGGTCAGGTCGCCTCGATTACCCGCGCGCTTGCCGACGCCACCGAATATACCCATGTCAATGGTTCCCCTGCCCTCATCATGGGCATCAGCAAGAAGCTGGGTACCAATATCATTGACGTGTCGGACAAGGTTCGCGCGGTGACCGAAGAGGTTGCCAAGGACTGGCCCTCCGGCGTCAATTATTCGTTCTTCCTCGATCAGGCCGAAACCACCACGGCCCTGTTCCGCTCGCTGGAGGCCGCCGTCCTGACGGCCGTGGCCCTGGTTCTCATCACCTGCATCGCCACGCTGGGCGTGCGCCCGGCACTGATGATCGGTCTTTCCATCCCGCTATCGTTCATGATGGCCTTTCTCGTCGCCGACATGCTCGGCATGACCATCAATATGATGGTCATGTTCGGACTGGTGATCGCTGTGGGCGTACTGGTGGACGACCCCGTGGTGGTGGTCGAATATGCCGAGCGGAAATTGCAGGAAGGCGTTCCCAAGCGGGAAGCCTTCATTCTCGCCGTGCGCAAGATGTTCGTGCCGGTCGTAGGCGCGACGGCGACCACGCTGGGCGCCTTCGTGCCCCTGTTGTTCTGGCCGGGCATTATCGGCAAATTCATGAGCTATCTGCCGATGATCGTGATCATCGTCATGGTGGCCTCCTTCATTTCCGCACTGATCTTCATGCCGGTAATCGGCTCGATCATCGCCTCCAGTCATGTCGACCAGAAGGAGAAGGAAAAGGCCGACATCGTGATGTATCCGGACAAGTTCGACACCTCCAAGGTGAGCGGGCTGACCGGCGTCTATGTGCGCGTCATGGACAAGCTTCTGCATTGGCCGCTGCCCACGCTGGCCGTGGGCTTCGGGCTGATCGCCACGATCTTCGTGGCCTATGCCACGAACCCCACCGGCACCGAAGCCTTTCCCGCTTCGGAACCGGAATTCGCCACGGTCGCCGTAGTGGGTCGCGGCAATTATTCGCCTGAAGAAATCCGCGACATGCTGATGGAGATCGAAAGCGAATTGCTGCAGGTCAACGGCATTCAGGACGTGATCATGCAATTCGGCTCGACCGGCGCATTCGGATCGACGCCTCCTGATACGATCGGCAATTTCCAACTGCAATTGACCAACTGGAACCACCGCGTTCCGGCATCGGAGATTTTCGCCGATATCCGCGAGCGCGTCGCCGGCTTTGCCGGTCTCGACATCCAGCTGCTGGCCGCCGAAAACGGCCCTCCGGCAGGCAAGGACATTAACCTGCGAGTGGAAAGCAGCAATTACGACGATCTCGTTCCGGTCGTGACCGCGATCCGCAACCATATCGCCAGCTGGCCGGAAGCCGTGGACATCGAAGATGGCCGTCCCTCCCCGGGCATCGACTGGCAGATCACCATCGATCGCGCCGAAGCCGGTAAATACGGCATCGGCGTCAGAGAGTTGGCCCCTTATGTGCAATTGCTCACCGCCGGGGTGAAGCTGGGAACCTATCGCGACGCCGAGAGCGGCGACGAGTTGGATATAAGGGTGCGCCTGCCCCGGGAAGAACGCACCTTCGACGCTCTCGATTCCATGCGGATCGCGACCGCGCAGGGCCTTGTTCCGGTATCAAACTTCATCGAGCGCACGGCGGTGCCGAAAGTGGCCAGCATCCAGCGTCGCAATCAGGTCTATACCATGCCGGTCGCAGCCGGGCTGACCAACCTGCCCGAAGGCGTCTATGCCGCCGACAAGGTCAAGGAACTGCAAGGTTGGATTGCCGAGCAGGATTTCCCGCCGGCCGTCAGCGTGGCCTTTGGCGGCGCTGAGGAGCAGATGGGTGACGCCAATGCCTTCATCGGACAGGCCATGATGATGGCCATGGCGCTGATCTTCTTCATCCTGCTGCTTGAATATAACAGCTTCTACCAGGTGATGGTGACGCTCTCGACCGTCGTCATGTCAGTGGCAGGCGTGCTGTTGGGCATGCTGGCGACAGGCATGAGCTTCTCGGCCATCATGACCGGGCTGGGCATCGTGGCCCTGGCCGGCATCGTGGTGAAGAACGGCATCGTGCTGATTGACACCTATAACGACTATCACCGCCACCAGAATGTCGAAGCGGTGAAGGCCATGCTGCTGACGGTGAGCCAGCGCGTCCGCCCGGTGCTGCTGACCGCGTTCCTCACGGCATTGGGGGTGATCCCGATGTGGGCGAACATTGAGTTCGACTTCATCCGCCGCGAGATCGTCATTGGCGGCCTGGCCGGTTCGTGGTTCGTCCATCTGTCGGCAGCGCTGGTGTCGGGCCTGTTCTTCTCGACGGCGCTGACCCTGGTCATGGTGCCGGTAATGGTCACCGCGCCGACCGTGATGTGGAAGCAGCTCAGGTGGCTGGGCGCCCTGTTCGCCTTGTTGGGCGGCTGGATTGCCAGCCCCTTCCGTCGCGGCCAATCCATGGCTGCGCCTGCCGGTTTCGACGGCATGGCCGTGGAAATGCCGGACGATGCCGATAGCTCGAAGCGCTATGTCGTCTCCAAGGATGTCGGACTGACCGAAAAGGAAGCCAACGGCGTGACGGTGGTCAGCCGAAGGGACGCAGCGGAATAAACGCCTTTCCTGACGCACTCGAAATACGAAGGCCCGCAGCGATGTGGGCCTTTTTTCTTGGTGTTCCGGCCTGTTGAGGCCCCTCCCTTGTTCTATCCAACGATCGCAGGATGAACTGGATTGCTCAGACCAGCCGGGCAATGATGACAGGGCAAAAGACGCCTGTCATAGGACTTCTATGCAAAAATGGACGTTCTGGATCTACCCCAATCGGGGAAGGAAAAATCCTGTCCGCGCCTTGTAGTCCGCGTAATTCGAAGACAGGGAGGAAGCCTCGAAATTGCGTTCCTCGAGGCGCGCTGCCTTGATGTAGAGCCAGATCAGGAGGAGGGCGCAGGCGGCGGCGATGATTGACCAGGTGGCGATTGCCCAGCCGGACCAGAAGATCGAATAAGACAAATAGAAGGGATGGCGGACCAATCGATAAGGCCCCTCTTCGACCAGCGAATGGGGATGAGCCGGATCGAACACGAACCGCAGGCGCGCCTTCCGGGACGCCATTATGGCGGCATAGAAAATGCAGACGCTGCAAAGCTGGATGGCAAGGCCGACAATCTGAGCCAGGAGGGGCTGGTCAACCAGCCAGGTCAGGACCAGCATGATGACAGTCGAGCCGGTCACCGACGCTGCAACGACCCGGGCGCCGGGCGGCATGGTCTCGGACGAGAAATGATGGCGAACCGACCACATATAGGCCCCGACGATCAAGGCGGCGGTCAGGGTAACGAGCCCGTCCAATATCCATTCCATGGCTCACCCCCGCAGCACGCACGCACATCGCCCCAAAATCCACCTTATCTTAACCGAGTGCGGAAACCACTCCTATAGAGATATGTCGCATAATCGGCTCCCAATATTGGAGTAGATTGCCATGACTGCCCCCTGCCCCATCATGCGCCTTGCCGGCGGCGGCATTGGGTATCGCGACAGCGGCGGGCCTGGCCTGCCCATCATTTTCGTACACGGCGTCTGCGGCAGCAAGGAAGTGTTCGAGCACCAGTTCGCCCAAACGTTCACCAATTCGTTCCGCCTTATCGCGTTCGACCTGCCGGGGCACGGCGCGTCCGACGACGCCGCCGATCCGCAACGGAGCTATTCGATCCGCGCGTTGAGCGACACCACGCTCGATGTGATGAATTATCTGCGCCTGCCTCGCGCACTGATCGTCGGCTGGTCGCTGGGTGGCCACATCGCCATGGAATTGATGGACAGGTTCCCCGACAGGCTGGCCGGCGTGGTCACGGTTGGAGCGCCGCCATTGGCCCCAGGGCCTCTGGGCACGATGCGGGCCTTCCATCTCCATTCCAGCATGCTGCTGGCCCGCAAGCCGCAATTCACTACCCGCGATGCCATGGCCTGGGAGGCGATGTGCTATGGTCCGGAACCCGATGGCATGCACTTCGCCGCCATTGTGCGCGCCGATGGGCGGATGCGGCCGCAGACCAGCCAAAGCCTCCTGCGTGGCGGCATTTCCGATCAACGGCGAGTGGTGGCGCAATCGCCGGTACCGCTGGCCCTGATCAATGGCGCTGCCGACCCCATCGTGCGTGTAAAATATTTGAAGACGCTGGCCTATGCCAATCTGTGGGAAGGCCGCTCGCACGCCATTGCCGACGCCGGCCATGCGCCATTCCTGTCGCATCCCAACCAGTTCAACGCCTTGCTGCACCGCTTTGCCAGCGATATGGCGCGCCGCTTCCCCGGGCCATACCATGTGGACAAAACAATTCTCAGCGCCCCCGACGCCTCTCATGCAGCCGAACCCAGATTCCGCCGACAGGCCGCAAGGTAACTGACGGCAGGAACCTGACCGGTCTTTCGGTGAGCCGTTCGACGTCGAAACGCCGGGCAATCGTCGCTAGCAGCAGCATGGCTTCCATCATCGCGAAGCGATTGCCGATGCAGATTCTTGGCCCGCCGCCGAATGGAAAATAGGCGAAGCGCGGCAATTTGCGCCGGAAGTCGCCTGCCCATCGCTCCGGCCTGAATTCCAGCGGATCGTCGAAATAACGCGGATCGCGCTGCGTCACCCAGGGGCTCAGGATGATTGTCGTGCCCTTCTTGATCTCGTAGTCGCCGATAATGACGTCACGGCGCGCCTCCCGGCCAATGGCCCAGCCGGGCGGGATCAGGCGCAACATTTCAATGACCGCCTGCTCGGTGAGCTTGAGATGGGGCAGATCGTCCGGCGTCACCGGGCGACCGGGCGCCACCGCCTCGACTTCGGCGGCGATGGCGTCCTGAATATCGCGGTGCTGCCCCAGCAGATGAAATCCATAGGCCATGCTCAACGCCGAGGTTTCGTAACCAGCCAGCAGCATGTTGCAGATCTGGTCGCGCAAGGCCTTGTCGGTCATGGGCCGGCCGTCTCCGTCGCGCGCCGACATCAGCAGCGACAGAAAACCGGGAGATGCGTTCTTGCCGGTGCGGTTCTCGGCGATGACGCGATAGACCATCCGCTCGAGATGGGCGATGCCCTTCAGGTAACGCCGATGGCCCGGCAACGGCACCCAATCCGGCACTACCAATGGCCGGGAAAAGCGTGCGGCCACCTCATCGATGACCCAATAGGCCGCCTGTTCCATGGCTTCGAGATCGTCGGTGACATCGGCGTCGAGCAAGGTCTTTGCGGCGATCTGCAAGCCAAGCGACATCATCTCGCGATGCATGTCGATGTCCTGACCATCCTGCCAACGCGCCAGTTTGCGTTCGGTCAGTTCCACCATGTGCGGGCCATAGCTGGCCAGCGGCGCGGTGGCGAAGGCCGGGGCGGCAAGGCGGCGCTGGCGCTGCCATTCCTCGTCCTCGGCCACGAACAGACCATTGCCCATCAGCGCTTCGAGTTGCCGCCAGAACACCCTGTTCTTGGTGAAATTCTCGCTCTGCCGCACCAGAACCTGTTCGATAAGGTCGGGATGGTTGACGATCACAGCGGGAAAGCCGCCGACCTGGATGGCGGTCATGTCGCCATATTGGCGGGCGCTGCGCTCGAAAAATCCCAACGTATCCCGGCTCATCTCGAGCAGGTGCCCAAGCACGGGCAAGCCTTTTGGCCCCTCGGCGCGGCGCAAAGGGCGAGTATCAGCGTTCGGGTCGGGGCTCGTCACATTGCACCGCTCAACTGTCCCATAGGCGGGAATCCGCGCGCAATTTGATCACAGCGTCTGGCCCGAAACCAGTGCCAACTCCCCTATTCCGCAGCTGGAATGCCGCGTTTGACGAAGCCATCCGGGTCGTCCTGGGTGCGAGCCAGCAATTCAGCGGCCTCGCTGGCTTCGCGCTGCCGGTTCCACATCTGGGCATAGAGCCCGTCCCGTTGCAGCAATTCCATGTGATTGCCGCGTTCCGCAACCATGCCGTCGCGCAAAACGATGATTTCATCGGCATTGACCACGGTGGAGAGGCGATGGGCGATCACCAATGTGGTGCGATTGCGCGAGACATCGTCCAGCGCCGCCTGGATATCCCGTTCAGTCTTTGTATCGAGCGCGGAGGTGGCTTCATCCAGAATAAGGATGGAGGGCGATTTGAGAATGGTGCGGGCGATGGCGACGCGCTGCTTTTCGCCGCCGGACAGCTTGAGACCACGTTCGCCCACCGGCGTGTCGAAGCCCTTGGGCAGCGCTTCGATGAAGCCGCCGACCTGGGCCATGCGCGCCGCTTCCCGGATTTCTTCGGCTGACGCACCGGGGCGGCCGTATTCGATATTGTAGCCGATTGTATCGTTGAACAGCACCGTGTCCTGCGGAACCATGCCGATGGCCGAGCGCAGGCTTTCCTGCGTCACGTCGCGCATGTCCTGCCCATCAATGCTGATGCGTCCGCCGGTCACGTCGTAGAAGCGGAACAGGAGGCGCGAAATCGTGGATTTCCCCGCGCCGGTCGGCCCGACAATGGCCAGGGTCTTTCCGGCGGGCACCTCAAAGCTCACGCCCTTGAGGATTGGACGATCCGGATCATAATGGAAGGTGACATCCTCAAAACGGATGACCGGGCCGGTGACCGCCAGCGGCTTGGCGCCCGGCTTGTCCTGTATCTCGGGGGCCTGGTCGAGCAGCTTGAACATTTCCTCGATGTCGGTGAGGCCCTGGCGCAGCTCGCGGTAGACGAAGCCGATCATGTTGAGAGGCCGGTAAATCTGCAGCAGGAACGTGTTGAGCAGAACGAAATCGCCGAGGGTCAACCTGCCATCCATGACGCCTAGAACCGCCATGATGGAGATGACAAGAAAGCCGCCATAGAAGATGACCGCCTGGCCAAAATTGAGAAAGCCAAGCGAACTCCAGATGCGGATGGCGGAGCGTTCATAGCCGGCCATGGCATTGTCGAAACGCGCCGCCTCGATCTTTTCATTGGCGAAATACTTCACCGTCTCGAAATTGAGCAGGCTGTCTATGGCCTTGCCATTGGCGTCGGTGTCGCTGTCATTCATCTGCCGGCGAATGGCGATGCGCCAGTTGGATGCCTTGATGGTGAAATAGAGATAGGCCCAGATCATCACTATCAGGACGCCCAGATAGCTCAGTCCGAACATCCACACGAAAATGAACGCCACGACGACAAATTCGACGATGGTAGGGGCAATATTGAGCATGGCGAAACGCACGATGGTTTCAATGCCCTTGGTGCCGCGCTCGATGACGCGAGACAGCCCGCCCGTGCGCCTTTGCAGATGAAAGCGCAGCGACAGGCGGTGCATGTGATGAAAGGTCTGCAGCGCCAGCTTGCGCACCGCATGCTGGCCGACACTGGCAAACAGCACATCGCGCAATTGCTGGAAGCCGGCATCGATGACGTTGCTGAGCGCATAGGCAATCACCAGCACCACCGGCACGGCGACCCCAAGGATCAGCGCGCTGTCGGTCGTGGTGCCATCAAGGCTGTCGATAATGCCCTTATAGGCGAAGGGGACGACGGTGGTGGCGACCTTGCTGGCCAGCAGCGCCGCCAGCGCCAGCACGACGCGCAGGCGCAGGTCGGGCCGGTCCTCGGGCCACATATAGGTCCACAAGTTACGGATCGTGGAAAACACAGATCCTTCGTCCGCGCTGACGGACGGTTTCTTGTCGGTGCTGTCGGATGCCATCAGGCCGGTTCCGCTTCCTTGTTGGGCGTTGGGGTCAGCCCCTCAAGCAATCCACCGAAGGCGGCGCTCAGTTCGGCGAACCTGTCCTGGCGGATGCAATAGCGATTGCGGGTGCCATGGGCCCGGCGGTCGATCAGACCGGCATCGAGCAGCACCTTGATATGCTGGGAAACGGTGGATTGGGCCAGGGTCAGGCTCTCGGTCACGTCGGCGCAGCAGCATTGGCCCTGCTGCTGGGTTGCTAGGATGCGCAGGATTTCCAGGCGCACCGGATGGCCGAGGGCTCGCATGGAATTGGCAATGTCATCGTCACGCATGGCGTTGCTCGGGCTTGTTCGGGGTGGCCGGCGACAGGGAAAAGCCAGCCGGCAATGCTTGATCGGTCATTTGCGATGGAAGATGGGGTGTTCGGCCGGGAAAAGCAATAGAGGGCAGCGAAACGGCGCCCGAAGGCGCCGTCTGCTCTGCGTCATTGTCCGGCGGGAAGGTCGAAGACCTGCCCCGGATAAATGCGATCCGGGTCGCGGATATGAGCGTTATTGGCCTGGTAGATCGTCGTATATTTGAGGCCCTCGCCATAGACCCGTCGGGCGATGGTCCAGAGATTGTCGCCACGCCGGATGATTGCCTTGCCGGAAGCGAAACGCTGCGCTTCCGGATCGCCCAGGGAAACCGCGACCATCTTGGGCACGACAGGCTCGGCAACTGTCGCAGGTTTCGGCTGGGGCTCCGGAGCCGGCTCCACAGCCTGAACGGGAGCGGGTTCGGATGCAGGCTGCGACGCCGGTTGAGCCGCCGGTTCAGGCTGGACCACGGCTTCGGCAGGCGGGGCGGCCTCGACATTTGCAGCCGCAGCGACCGGCGTCTCCGCAGGAATAGCGGCCGGTTCCGCGTCTTCCACGGTCGATTCACTTGGGCTCGCTTCGGGAGCCTCGGGCACGTCAGCATCGGCAACGGCGATCGGCTGGTCGCCAGCGGCCGGAAGATCGACCACGAAATCCACCTCCGAGCGGGCCAGGACCGCACCGGTTGCCGGCTGGATGAGATCGGCGCGCACGCGCTGGCTGGGCTTGCTCAATACCGGCCCGGCCTCGACCAGCCAGCGGCCCTCGGCAATTGTCGCATCGGCCACAAAGCCATCATCGACATAGAGCCGAATGATGCCGCCCGTGGGTCCAGCGCCGGCGAAGAAGGTGCGCGCACCTTCCAGTTCGATGGCGTCGATGCTGGGTTGCACATCGGCCAGCGGCGCGACGGCAATGGCGGGCGTTTCCGCGACCGCAGCGTCGGGCACAGCGGCGACGACAGCTTCAGGCTCGGAGGCAAGTGGGGCGTCGGCCACGACTGCCGGCTGCACCACCGGCGCAGCTTCAGGTTGCACTTGCGGCGCGGCAGGTTCGGAGGCCACCGGCTCGGTCAGTGCTGCAACGTCTGTTTCTGGTGCTTCGGCAATGGCAGGCTCGCCTTCTGCCGTCGCGGCGACGGCAAGAGCAGGCTCTTCAGCAATCGCGGCGGCGGGTTCCGCAACAACAGCGTCCATTTCTTCGGCGGGCTCGGCGGGTATTGCCGCTGCCACGTCCTGCGTCTTCGCCGCCGGTTGCTCGGCTGGAGCGGCCTGAGCCACTTCAACGGTCTCGGGCGCGCTCGCAGGTTCGGTGGCAGTTGCGACCTCTGGGGCATTGAGACCCTGCAACACTTCGCTGGCCTGTCCGGGCGCGCTGGCCACGACGAGCGGCTGGGTGGTGCGGTCTTCGTTCAACACGACGATGAAGGATTGATCGGCCGTGCCGCTCTTGCCTTCCTCGCCAAGGGTAATTTCGAGATCGCCGGCGGCCAGCGGGGCATCGGGGACGAATACCCAATCGCCGCTGGATTCGACGTCCACCTTGCCGAGCAATTGCCCATTGGCAAAGACTTCCACCTTGCTGCCCGGCGTGCCGCTACCGGCAATGACCATCGAGCCATCGGGCTCGGCGCGGAGCAGTCCGAAAGTGGCGGCAATGACGTCATCGGCGGCATCGGCGGACGCAATTTCCACGGCATCGGCAGGCGGGGTGACATCCAGTTCGGGTTCGGAGGAGACGGCCTCCTCGGCGATTGCCGAACTGGTTTCTTCCGTCGCGGTTTCGGCCTCGGCAGTGGCGGGCTCCGGCAGCGGCGGCACCAGGCCGACCTCGGCCATCTTGCCGCGCAGGCACAGGCCCAATCCGTCTTCGCTGTTGAAGCAGGAAACGATTGCCGGGCCGGTCAGAACACCGAAAATGACGACAAGAGTGGCTGCCGCTGCTCCAATGGTCAGAGCGAGAGGACGTTTCGGAGCGGTTTCGGCCAGTTTGCCCTCCACGGGATCTTTATCCTTGGGCGGTTGCTGCCGCCTCGGTTTTCAACAACTTGTAGGTGATCGATTCATACAGAGCTTCAAAGGACGCATCAATGATATTGGGCGAGACGCCGATGGTTACCCAGCGTTCTCCCGTTCCATCGCGGCTTTCGACCAATACACGGGTGACCGCGCCCGTGCCGCCGTCCAGGATACGCACCTTGAAATCGACCAGCTCGAGATCTTCGATTCGGTTCGAATAGACGCCGAGATCCTTGCGCAGGGCCAGGTCCAGCGCATTGACCGGGCCATTACCCTCAGCCACCGACATCAAGCGCTCCCCTTCCACCATGATCTTGACCACGGCCTCTGTGATCGTCACCTCTTCGCCAAGGGCATTGTGGCGGCGTTCCACCATGGCGCGATAGTGCTCGACCTGGAAGAAATCCGGCAATGTGCCCAATACGCGCCGGGCGAGGATGGCGAAGGAGGCGTCGGCGCCGTCATAGGAATAGCCGCGAGCCTCGCGCTCCTTGACATGGGCCAGCAGCTTTTCAAGGCGCGGATCGTCCTTTTCGATGCTGATGGAATGGCGGGCGAGCGCTGTCAGCAGATTGGATTTTCCGGCCTGCTGGCTGACCATGATGGCACGCTCATTGCCCACGCTTTCGGGTGGCACATGCTCATAGGTCGAAAAGTCCTTGAGCAGGGCCGAGGCGTGAATGCCGGCCTTGGTGGCGAAAGCGGCAGCGCCGACATAGGGCGCCTGCCGCGCCGGGGCCCGGTTGAGCCGGTCGTCGAATGCCCGGGAGATCTGGGTGAGGCGTTCAAGGCTCTGGGGCGTGATGGCGGTTTCGAAGCGCGCGGCATAATAGGGCTTGAGCACCAGGGTGGGGATCAGCGTCACCAGATTGGTATTGCCGCATCGCTCGCCCAGGCCATTGAGTGTGCCCTGCACCTGGCGCACGCCCGCTTCGACGGCGGCCAGGGCATTGGCGACGGCCTGGCCGGTGTCGTCATGGGGGTGAATGCCCAGGCGGTCGCCCGGCGCGATCTTCAGCACGTCGCCGACGATCTCGCGCACTTCGGAGGGCATGGTGCCGCCATTGGTGTCGCAGAGTACGACCCAGCGCGCCCCGGCCTCGAGCGCGGTCCT
Source organism: Devosia faecipullorum (assembly GCF_015158295.1). Classification (GTDB taxonomy): domain Bacteria; phylum Pseudomonadota; class Alphaproteobacteria; order Rhizobiales; family Devosiaceae; genus Devosia; species Devosia faecipullorum. The sequence goes on from NZ_JACDXV010000004.1 coordinate 97,142, forward strand.
GACGCAATCGAGCGCATAGCTGCGATTGGCCTTGAAGCCGTCGAAAAAATGCTCGAGGTCGATCAGCACTTCCTTGCCGGCGGTGGTCGCCGTGCGCACGGTGTCGGCCAGCCCTTCGAGATGTTCGGCAATGGTGGAGCCCAGCGCCAGTTCCACCTGATAATCGGACGCCTTGGCGACGAAACAGGTGGCGTCGGCCGCCGAATTGATCAGCCCCATGACGCCGGGGTCATTGGCGGCGGAGCGCCCCGCCCGCTTGGTCATTCCAAAGGCGGTGAAAATGGCGTTTCGCGTGCGCTTCTGCTCGAAAAAGCCGGTATCCACCGGATTGGCGCCGGGATAGCCCCCCTCGATATAATCCACGCCCAATTCTTCGAGCATGGCGGTAATGGCTATCTTGTCCTCCAGCGAAAACTCAATGCCGGCGGTCTGGGCGCCGTCGCGCAGGGTGGTGTCGAAGATATAAAGGCGTTCGCGGGACATGGGGGGCCTGAAAGGTATTTTGACGCTTATCGGGGCGGCCAGACGGCCGTGTCGTGATCGGGGTGCTGATTGGAATGGATGCCAGCCATGAAGTCGCGCCATTCGTCGCTGACCTCGGCCCGCTCGGGAAGCGTGCTCAATCCGGCGAAGAATGGTTGTCGATCGGCGAGGTTCACCTGAATTTCGGGCGCAGCGACTGTCGGATCATCGAAGGTGCCGATGGCCAGTTCCAGCCCGAACCGGGTTTCATAGGCGAGCGGAGTGCCACATTCGCCGCAAAAGGCGCGGCGCGCCGCATTGGACGACTGGAACCATTTCGGCTCGCCACGGGTCCAGACGGCGTTATGAGCGGTAACGAGAGGGCCGAAAAACCCGCCGAATGCCTTCTGGCACATGCGGCAATGGCAGATCGATGGCCGGCCAAGCCGCGTCACGCGAAACCGCACTACGCCGCATTGGCAACCGCCGGCATGAGCTTGCTGCGTCATCGTTTGACCTCCCACTTTGTCTGCCGCTCGCCGTTTTCGTCCTTGAAGTCCATCAGCGCGATGCCCTGCCCCGCCAGTTCGTCGCGGATGGCGTCGGCCTTGGCAAAATCCCTGGCATTGAGCGCGGCGAGGCGAGCAGCGACCCGCGCGGCCACGCCCGCATCGACTTCGACCTCGCGCTTGACGCGGATGCCCATGAGTTCGGCGAGCGCGAGGCCGTCGGCGGCGCGGCCTTCATCGAGGATCAGCGCGTGGATGCGCCCGATGGCGCCGGGCGTGTCCAAATCGTCGGCCAGCCGTTCGAGCAGGTCCGGCGCCACAATGGCGGCCGCATCCGTCGCGCCGGCGGCGCGCTCCCATTTGTCCAGCAGCGTCACCGCTTCTTCCAGCCGCTTCACCGTGAAATCGATCGGCTCGCGGTAATGGCTCATCAGCATGGCCAGGCGCAGCACGTCACCAGGCCATTTGCGCCCGCCGAAATCCGTCGTTTCCAACAGCTGATGGATGGTGAAAAAATTGCCCAGGCTCTTGCTCATCTTCTGGCCTTCGACCTGAAGAAAGCCATTGTGCATCCACACATTGGCCATGGCGTGCGAGCCATGGGCACAACGGGATTGAGCGATCTCATTCTCATGATGGGGGAAGATCAGGTCCAGCCCGCCGCCATGGATGTCAAAGGTTTCGCCCAGATAGCGCTCGGACATGGCCGAGCATTCGATATGCCAGCCTGGGCGTCCCCGGCCCCATGGGCTGTCCCAGCCCGGCTCCTCGGCGCTCGACAGCTTCCACAATACGAAATCGGCGGGATTGCGCTTATGCACGTCGACGGCAATGCGCGCCCCGGCGAGGTTGTCGGCGAGATTGCGGCCGGAAAGCTGGCCGTAATCAGACATGGATTCGACGGCGAACAGCACTTCACCGCCCGCCTGATAGGCATGGCCATTGTCGAGCAGCCGCTGGATCATCGCCTGCATCTCGGCGATGTTGTCGGTGGCGCGCGGCTGGATGCTCGGCTCGAGACAGCCTAGAGCGGCAACATCCTTCTGATATTGGGCGGAAGTGGTTTCGGTGACCCGCCTGATGGCCTCGTTCAGCGGCAGATCGGGAAAGTCGCGCAGGGCGCGCGCATTGATCTTGTCATCCACGTCGGTGATGTTGCGGACATAGGTGACATGGTCCGCGCCATAGACCTGGCGCAGCAGCCGAAACAGCAGATCGAAGACGATGGCGGCGCGGCCATTGCCGATATGGGCAAAGTCGTAAACCGTCGGGCCGCAGGCATAAAGCCGCACATTGTTCGAATCCATGGGCACGAACGGCGCCTCGGCGCGGGTCAATGTGTTGTAAAGCGACAGCGGCTTTGCCGTATTCATCGAGGATCCTGTAGGCCAGACATAGGGGCGCTCTGGCGGGGGAGCCTCTCCATTACGAACTGTCAGGATGAAGAAGACCGCGCCGCCAACGTTGAGTTAGCAGGTAATAATGCCGGTGGTAATAATGCACGTGGTCTTCATGGTGCCGGACATTGGCCGTGCGATGGCAAGAAATCAAGTCTTTTGAGCGTGCTGGCGTTCGCGGCGGCGCCAACCTGCCGGCCGGCGGAGGCAGCCGGTGGCGCAGTCAATCAGCCCGGCAGAAGTTCGACGCGCTGGTCGATATCGCCAAACACTGAAGGGCCGTCCCCGTCATGGGCGCCAATGCGCACCTGATCGCCCGGTTTGAGGAATGGCGTCCGGGCGCGGCCATATTTGGCTTTTTCGACCGTTCTCGCCTCGGCGATGCAGGCAAAGCCGATGCCATCGCGCTTGATGGGCAGGGTTTCATCATGCGCATTGGATATGGTGCCGCCCCCGATAATGGTTCCTGCCGCCAGATTGCGGGTGCGCGCAGCTTCGACGATGAGATCGGCAAAGTCGAATTGCATGCCGATGCCGGCATTGGGCTGTCCGTAAAGCGTGCCATTGACCTCGACCCGCACCGGCAGGTGCAGGCGGTTGTCGCGCCATGCCACCCCCAGGCTATCCGGCGTCAATGCGACAGGCGCAAAGGCGGTCGAGGGTTTCGCATGGAAAAAGCCGAAGCCGTTTTGCAGATCGTCCACCACCAGCCGGCGCAGCGAAACATCGTTGAGAATGGTGACGAGGCGGATTGCCGCCTCCGCCTCTTCACGGGTGGCGCGCATGGGCACGGCCCCGATGATGACGCCGGCCTCGGCCTCGAAGTCGAGCGCCAGGTCTTCAGAAGTTATGACGATAGGATCGCGGGGGGCGGAGAGCGAATCGGAGCCGCCCTGGTAGATCAGCGGCCGCACGGATTGTAATTGTTCGTCCTTGCTGCCCTGGAGCGAGCGGACGCGCTCGAGATGGTTCAGATAGCCGGAGCCGTCGATCCATTGATAGGCGCGCGGCAAGGGCGCATGGGCCAGCGCCGGGTCGAAGCCCTGCCCGGCGATTTCTCCACCATCCAATTGGGCAGAAAGGGCCGCGAGCGCAGGCGCCGCCTGATCCCAGTCGTCGAGGGCCGCTTGTAGATGAGGAGCGATGCGTCCCGCCGAAACGCAGCGCTTGAGGTCGGAGGAGACGACGACGAGCTGACCATCGGGGCGCGCATTGCGCAAAGTGGCGAGTTTCATGACGCCTTCCATCTCGGGTTTGTGTGGCCTTGGCGCGCTATGAGGACGCAGCGCACAACGCTATAATGTTGCCACGCCCCCTAGCGATGTCTTAAGGCGCGAGGGATCGATGGCTTTGCGGCCCGTATATAAGGATTTTCGGTGACGTTCTCATCTACCGGACTGCGTGCCCTGGCTTTGCTGGTTCTTACGGCCATTGCATTGGCGCTGGATGTCGAGACCGCCTATGCGCAGGCCAGTCAATGCACACGGCTGCAAAACGCGCTGGTCCAGTTCGATCGCAACGGCGATTTCCGGCAGATCAACCAGAACAGCAATGCCGCAAGGCAGGTGGCGCGTCAGGTGCAGAATGCGGAGAGCCAATATATTCGCCAGGGCTGCAATGACGACGCCCGCGCGGGGCGCACCCTGACCCAGCAATGCCAAATGGTGGCCCGGGAAGTGATCGCTTTGCGCAATCAATATTCCGCCATTGCGCAATCGGTGGAAACCGGCAATGCCGTGGCCCAGCAGCGCGAGGCCATCTTGCAGGAAATGGCGCGTTTCGGCTGCAATGCCGGCTCCAGCGCCACCTTCACCCAGGATCGCCAGACCATTTTCGACCGCATTTTCGGCACGACCTCAGACGACGATTTCACCAATGGCGATTTTGTCGATGGCGGCGACTACTGGGGCTATCAGGGCTACAACACGGTGCGTACCGTCTGCGTGCGGCTCTCGGACGGCTATTTCTGGCCCATCAGCTATTCCACCCTGCCCGATTATCTGGGCCAGGATTCGACAGCCTGCCAGATGATGTGCCCCAATGCGCAGGTCGAGCTTTACTATTACGACAATCCCGGCCAGGAACCCGAGCAGATGCGCAACCTGTCCGGCTCGCCCTATACCTCGCTTCCCAATGCCTTCGCCTATCGCACAAGGTTCGATGAATCGGCGCGCTGCACCTCCGAGCCCGCCGCTGATGGCTCGATAAGGATCACCAGCGCCGAGGATGGCAGCAGCCGCTCGATGCTGGAGATCAACGGCGTTAGCTTTCCCCTGCCGCTGCGCGATCCGCGTGGCGTCGTCCCGGTGCCGGTGCAGGTCGCCGATGCGGCTCCCGCCCAGGTGGCGAACGTGGCGCTGGTCGATGTGCCATTGCCGCGCCCGCGCCCTTCAGGCCCCGGCGAGGTCGCCCGTCGCCCCGAAACCCCGGTGGAGCCGGACCTGCGGATCGTTCATTTCGGTGACAAAAGCGTCAGAGTAGTCGGTCCAGACACACCTTACGCCCAAGCAGGACGAGCAGGGACTTAAGCTCCGGCCCATCGTGCCGGCCGGTCAGCGCCATGCGCAGCGGCAGGAACAGCGCCTTGCCCTTGCGGCCCGTTGCCGCCTTCAGCGCTTGCGTCCATTCGCCCCAGGTATCTTCGCCCCAGGGCTCCGGGGGCAACAGCGCCTTGGCCAGCGCCAGAAACTCCCGGTCTTCCTCGGCGATCACCGGCTCAACGGGGCCGGAGAGCAGTTTCGACCATTCGGCAATATCGGGGAATTTGGCGAGGTTTTCCCGTAAGAGCAGCCACATGGCTTCGCCTTCGAGCCCCATGGCGGACAGACGCGGCGCCGCCTCGTCATAGGTCATGGCATGAAGCAGCCTTGCATTGAGCCCGTTCAATTCCGCCGGATCGAAGCGCGCCGCGCCGTGCGAGATCATGGAAAAATCCAACCGCTCGGCGATGGCGTCGAGGCTATCATAGGGCTCGACCGGCAGGCTGGTGCCATTGAGGCTGGCAACGATGGCGATGGCCAGCGGCTCATAACCTTCATTGCGGAAATCGGCGATGGATTGCGAGCCAAGCCGCTTGGAAAAGCCCTGCCCCGCCGCGTCGGTCAGAAGGTTATGGTGCCCGAAAATCGGCGCGGCGCTGCCGAGCGCCTCGAAAATCTCGATTTGCGTGCCAGTATTGGAGACGTGGTCCTCGCCACGGATGACGTGGGTGATTCCCAGGTCGATGTCGTCCACCACCGAGGGGAGCGTGTAGAGATAGGAACCGTCACCCCGGATCAGCACCGGATCGGACATCGAGGCGGTATTGACCGTCTGCGGCCCCTTGATCAGATCCTCGAATTGCACCGGGCGGCCATCCAGCCGGAAGCGCCAATGCGGCTTGCGCCCCTCGGCTTCGAGGCGCGCCCTGTCCGCGTCGGTCAGACTCAGCGCGGCGCGATCATAGATTGGCGGCTTGCCGAGCAGGCGCGCGCGGGCGCGCTTGCGGTCCAGTTCATCCTCGGTTTCATAGCAGGGATAAAGCCGCCCCGCCGCGATCAGGCGGTCGCGCGCCTCATCGTAAAGCGCCGTACGCTCGGACTGGCGGACCAAAAGGTCCGGCGTGACGCCAAGCCAGGCAAGGTCTTCCTCGATCCCGTCGGCAAAGGCGCGGGTCGAGCGCGCCAGATCGGTGTCGTCCATGCGCAGCACATAGCGGCCGCCATGGCGGCGCGCGAAAAACCAGTTGAGCAGCGCCGGGCGCGCATTGCCCAGATGGATGCGGCCGGTTGGCGAGGGAGCCCAGCGTACGGTGACACTCATCCGAGGGAGACGTCCTTATAGCCATTGGTGATGGGATAGCGGCGGCCGAGGCCAAAGGCGCGCGGGCTGAGTTTTGGGCCGGGCGCAGCCTGGCGGCGCTTGTATTCGGCGATATTGACCAGCCGCTCGATGCGCTGCACCACCGCCTTGTCGTGGCCGCGCGCGACGATTTCTGCCAAGGCCATTTCTTCTTCGACCATGCAGAGCAGGATGTCGTCCAACACCGGATAGGGCGGCAGGCTGTCCTGGTCTTTCTGGTCGGGCCGGAGCTCCGCACTCGGAGCCTTGTCGATGATGGATTGGGGGATGACCACCCCTTCCCGGCCGAGGCAATCACCCGGCATATGCTTGTTGCGCCAGTCGGCCAGCGCATAGACCTGCATCTTGAACATGTCCTTGAGCGGATTATAGCCGCCATTCATGTCGCCATAAATGGTGGCGTAGCCGACGCCCACTTCGCTCTTGTTGCCGGTGGTCAGCAGCATCGAGCCCAGTTTGTTGGACACTGCCATCAACATGGTGCCGCGCATGCGCGACTGGATGTTCTCTTCGGCCAGATCGAGCGGTCGATCTCCGAAAATGGGCTGCAATTCCCGCAGCGCCGCGTCCACCGGATCGCCAATGGCGATCACGTCATAGCGCAGGCCGAGCCGGTCGGCGCAATCCTTGGCGTCATGCAAGCTCGCTTCTGAGGTATAGCGATAGGGCAGCATGATGGCGTGGACCTTGTCCGGCCCTAAGGCATCCGCCGCCATGGCCGCGACCACGGCGCTGTCAATGCCGCCGGAGAGCCCCAGCATCACATGGGAGAAGCCGTTCTTGAGCACGTAATCGCGCAGGCCCAGCACGCAGGCCCGCCACGGCGCTTCCTCGACCGAAGTCAGGTCTTCGATCCGGCCATCGGCGCAGGTCCAGCCATTGTCGGTGCGCGTCCAGTCGGAGACGATGAAATCGGGCTCGAACGACTTGCCCTGCAAGACCAGCTTGTCGCCCGGCTCGATGGCGAAGGAAGCGCCGTCATAGACCAGTTCGTCCTGCCCGCCGACCTGGTTGAGATAGAGCATGGGCACGCCGTCCTCTGCCACCCGGGCGCGGACGAGATCTTTGCGGATATGCTGCTTGTCGGCCCAATAGGGCGAGCCATTGGGACAGAGCATGATTTCGGCGCCGCGCATGGCCAGATGCTCGCAGACGCTGCTGTGCCAGGTGTCCTCGCAGATGGGGATGCCAATGGGAACGCCCTTGATCGTCACCGGCATGGGCAAGGGGCCGGGCTCGAAATAGCGCTGTTCGTAGAAGACATCGGCATTGGGCAATTCGCGCTTGTAGCGAATGGCTTTGATGTCGCCCTTTTCCGCCACCAGCACCGCATTGTGGAGCTTCGCGCCATCCTGCCAGATCGTCGGCAGGATCAGCGCCACTTCCGATTGCGCCGTGTCGGCCACCAGCGCGCGGGCCGCCGCGATGGAATCCTTGACGAATTGCGGCTTGAACAGCAGGTCGTCGGGGAAATAGCCGGTGAGGAACAGCTCGGACAGCAGGAGAATGTCCGCGCCCGCCGCATCGGCATCGGCCAGCGCGCCGCGCGCCAAGGCCAGATTGCCCTTGAGGTCGCCGACCTTGGGGTTGAGCTGGGCGAGCGCAATACGAAGCTGATCGGTCACGATGAAGCTGGCCTGATGCGAGAAACGGGTCGTCCTGCGTGGGCGGGACGCGCGGCCAGACTTAACCGCTCACCGGCAACAGGGCAAGACAAGCCCGTGCCGCCGATGATACCCAGCTCGCCGGATTATTCTCCGGCGGCGCGCTGCTGGCGCGGCGGCTTTTGCGCATGCACTTCCTCGGCAACGAGGAAAGCCAATTCCAGCGCCTGGCTGGCATTGAGGCGCGGGTCGCAATAGGTGTTGTAGCGGTCCGAGAGCGAGGCTTCAGTCACCGCCGACATGCCGCCGACGCATTCGGTAACGTCGTCGCCGGTCATTTCGATATGCACGCCACCGGCATAGGTGCCCATGTCGCGGTGCACTTCAAAGAAATTGCGCACTTCCGACAGCACGCGGTCGAAGGGGCGCGTCTTGTAGCCGGTCGAAGCCTTGATGGTGTTGCCGTGCATGGGGTCGCAGCACCAGACCACGGTGCGACCAGCCTTTTCCACGGTTTCGATCAGGCGTGGCAGGTGCTCGTGCACCTTCTCGGCGCCAAAGCGCGAAATCAGCGTGATGCGTCCGGCCTCGTCCGTCGGATTCAACCGGTCGAGCAGGCGCAGCAGGTCGTCATTGCTCAGGCTAGGGCCGCATTTGATGCCGATGGGATTGTTGATGCCGGCGAAATATTCGACATGGGCCTCGTCGGGATCGCGGGTGCGGTCGCCGATCCAGAGCATGTGGCCGGAAGTCGCGTACCAATTATTGGTAATGGAGTCGCGACGGGTCAGCGCTTCCTCATAGCCGAGCAGCAGCGCTTCGTGGCTGGTATAGAAGCTGGTCTGGCGCAAGGCCGTGGTGTTGTCGGGGTTGAGGCCCAGCGCCCCCATGAAGGTGATGGCGTCATCGATCTTGCGCGCCACTTCCTCATAACGGGCATTGGAATTGGACCCCTTCATGAAACCCATGGTCCATTCGTGGATGCGGGTCAGTTCGGCATAGCCGCCCATGGAGAAGGCGCGCAGCAGGTTGAGCGTCGCAGCCGACTGGCGATAGGCCTGCAACATGCGGTGCGGATTGGGAACGCGCGCTTCCTCGTTGAAGCCGATCTCGTTGATGATGTCACCGCGATAGGAGGGCAGTTCGACGCCATCGATGGTTTCGGTATCGGCCGAGCGCGGCTTGGCGAATTGCCCGGCGACGCGCCCAACCTTGACCACCGGCTTGGATGCACCATGAGTCAGCACCAAAGCCATCTGCAGGAAGACGCGGAAGAAGTCACGAATGTGGTCGGCGCCGTGCTCGGCAAAGCTTTCGGCGCAATCGCCGCCTTGCAGGAGGAAGGCCTCGCCGCGCGACACTGCGGCCAGGCGGGATTTCAGTTCGCGCGCTTCACCGGCAAAAACCAGCGGCGGGAAGGTGCCGAGCTGGCGTTCGGCGTCGGCAAGCGCCGCCGCATCGGGATAGGCGGGAATCTGCCGAACCGGCTTGCTGCGCCAGGAGCTGGGGGTCCAGGTGGTCATGTTCGCCTCGCTTGCGCTTTGGAGCCTTGGTAAAACCTGCGGGCGATCTAGCAAGCCCGCGCCCCGGTGCCAAGGGCGAAAGGTTCAGACTTTGTGTCCATTTCTGTAGATGTAGCTCGGTGCCTTGAAGGTCACCAGCTCTTCGGCCGCTGAGGGATGGAGCGCGATGGTGCGATCGAAATCGGCCTTGTCGGCGCCCATACCGACAGCAATGGCGACGAGTTGGATCATCTCGGCGGCGCCCGGGCCGAGGATATGGACGCCCAGAACCTTGCCGCCATCCTGCTCGGTGATCAGCTTGAGCACCATGCGCTCGGTGCGGTCGGACAGCGAATTCTGCATCGGCCGGAAGCGGGCGACATAGACGTCAATGTCGCCATGGGTGGCCGCCTCGGTCTCGGTCAGCCCGATCGTGCCGATCTCCGGCTCGGAGAATACCGCCGTCGGGATCAGGGAATGATCGACCGCCAGCGGATTGTCGTTGAACACGGTCTCGGCGAAATACCAGCCCTCGCGGATGGCCACCGGGGTCAATTGGGCGCGCCCGGTCACGTCGCCCACCGCGTAGATCGAAGATACAGAGGTCTGGGAATATTGATCGACGACGATGGTTCCGTCTGGCCCCATTTTTACGCCGGCCGTTTCGAGCCCTAGCCCATCCACATTGGGCCGGCGGCCGGTGGCGAACATCACCGCCCCGAACGGGGCCGTGACGCCATCGCTGAACGTTGCCAGCACGTCATCGCCGGGCTTGGCGAGCGAGGCAATCGTGGTCTGGTAGATCAGGCGTATGCCGCGCTCGGTGAGCCCGGCTTCCAACCCGCGCCGCATATCCTCATCGAAACCGCGCAGCACGCAATCGCCACGATAGACGATACTGGTATCGACGCCGAGCCCGGCAAAGATGGTGGCGAATTCCACCGCGATATAGCCGCCGCCCTCGATCAGGATGGAACGGGGCAAGGCCGGCAGATCGAAGGCCTCGTTGGACGAAATGCCGAATTCGGCCCCCGGGATTTCGGGTATGAAGGGCCGTGCGCCGGTGGCGATCAGCAAGCGCCTGGCCGTCAGGTCCCGCCCTCCCCGCACCAGCCTTACCCCATTCGGGCCGGTGACCTCGGCCCGGTCACGGATGATCTCCACGCCGGGTTTTTCGAGATTGCTGGCATAGGCGTGTTCGAGCCGGGAGATTTCCTTTTCCTTGGCGGCGACGAGAGTCGGCCAGTCGAAACTGGCATCGACCTGCCAGCCGAAGCTTTCGGCAATGTCGAACTGGTCCTTGAAGCGCGAGGCATAGACATAGAGCTTCTTGGGCACGCAGCCGCGAATGACGCAGGTGCCGCCGACCCGGAACTCCTCGACAATGGCCACTTTGGCGCCATAGGTCGCCGCCATGCGCGCGGCGCGCACTCCACCGGATCCCGCGCCGATGACAACCAGATCATAATCGAACGTCATTCTTCGCCCTCGCACATCATCGTCGAATGGCGATGAATATCGTCATGCGCTTCGCATAAAAAAAGACCCCGCACAAGGCGGGGTCAATCATTGCTTGCAGCCGCGGCTCAGATTTCGACGCCCTTGGCGCGCAGGCCCGAGCGGACCTTGGCAAAAAATTCGGTCCGCAGGTTATTGGTATAGACCTGCAGGATGCGGCGAATGTCGGTATTCACTTCGGAATTGGCCGCAGCCAGCTTCTGGCCGGTGGCGGATTCATAGAAATTCACGATCTCGGTCAGCTCTTCCATGGTGAAGCGCATGGCGTAGACGCGCGCGAACTGATCGAGCAGTTCACCCTTGCGCCCGTTATATTCCTTGATGACGTCGCCAATGGTCTCATTGGTCTGGTCCAGGATTTCCGGGTTCTGGGTGACGATCTGGCGCATCGTGTCGATGCCCACTTCGACCACCGTGGTTTCGAACACCGCGCCACGATCGGTCAGGTCAACATATTTGCGGGCCATCGCCAATTGCTCGGGCGCGACTTCCTGCGCGAGCAGCGGGGCCGACATGGCCATGATCCCGGCCGTCAGCACCACACCCATTACGGCCTTGGCGCCGCGCATCATGTTTCCGTTCCAGAATGCCATCTTTTCCCGATCCACGCTCAATCTTACTGAGGTTTGAGTTCTTCTACGCCATTTGGCGTCGCCACATAAGCCTTGCTGCACATTTTCAGGAACAACCCGTGTTCGACCACGCCGGGTATGTTCAACAGCCTGTCCGACAGCGCTTCTGGCTGCGAAATGCGGCCAAAAAAAGCATCCAGAATAAGGTGCCCGCCATCGGTGACGAAGGGCTTGCCCTGCTCTTCGCCGCGCAGTTTCAACCAGGTATCGGGCCCGAAGCTGGCCACAATATCGGCAACGGAGCGGCGCGTGGCGCCAAGACCGAAGGCATTGACCTCAATGGGCAGGGGGAAATTGCCGCCAAGCGCGGTCACGCATTTGCTGTCGTCGGCGATGACGATCATCCTATTCGAGGAGGCGGCGACAATCTTTTCGCGCAGCAGCGCCCCGCCCGCCCCCTTGATCAGGTTGAGCGCCGGATCGATTTCGTCGGCGCCATCGACGGTCAGGTCCAGCCGGTCCAGCGTTTCGAGATCGGAAAGCGGAATATTGAGGCTGCGAGCCTGCAGGTCGGTCGCTTCCGAAGTCGGCACACAGATGACGTCGAGCCCCTCGGCAACCTTATGCCCCAGCAGATCGACAAAATGGCGCGCCGTGGAGCCGGTGCCCAGACCAAGCCGCATGCCGGAACGAACCTCGGATAGCGCCATGGCTGCGGCCTGCCGCTTCAGTTCTTCGCTCATGCCTTGTTGTCCTCCGTGCAATGGCGCGGATGTGGCAGGGGCGGCAATCGCCTGTCAATACTGCCAAAGGGCAACGATCACCAGTTAGTGAACGCACACTGTAACCGCTCGGCAACACAATGTGGCGATGATGAGGCATTTGTGGCAGGAGCGAGGCGGCTATCTCTTTCCGGCCAAAGGCAATCGCAGTAATTACGCAAATCTCGCGCATCCCGAATCAGACCCGTCGCGCGTTCCAGAGGCCAAGTAGGACATGAACATTATCAAACTCATATTGGCGTTCGGCATGGCACTCGCCCTGTCGGCCAGTCTGGTTGCGCCGGCGTCCGCCGCGACCTGGTACAATCCTGAAACCAATCGGTTTGAAGACCGCGCCGAAACGGCGGGCCGGGGCGGCAGCTCGATCAAGAAGCAGATCGTCAGCTACGAAACCAGCCAGAAGCCCGGCACCATCATCATCAACACTGCCGAGCGCCGCCTCTATCTCGTGCTCGAAGACGGCAAGGCGATGAAATACGGCATCGGCGTCGGCCGCGAAGGCTTCACCTGGTCCGGCACCAATCGCATTTCCCGCAAGGCCGAATGGCCCGGCTGGACGCCCCCCCCGGCCATGCGCAAGCGCGTGCCCGACCTGCCGGCCTACATGCCTGGCGGCCCGGACAACCCGCTCGGCGCCCGCGCCCTCTATATCGGCTCGACGCTCTATCGGGTGCACGGCACTTCCGAGCCGTGGACCATCGGCCAGGCCGTCTCCTCGGGCTGCATCCGCATGACCAATGACGATGTGACCGATCTTTATGAGCGCGTCCAGGTCGGTGCGCGGATCGTGGTCAACCACTAGGATCGCCAAACAGAATTGGGAAAGGCCGCCACTGGGCGGCCTTTCTCGTTTATGCGCCTTTGCTTTCGGCAATGCCGGGCCTAGATTGTCGTCATGACTGCGCCCTCTTCCCCTGTCCGCCCCCTGATCGACGGTTTTGGCCGGCGCGTATCCTATCTGCGCATCTCGGTGACCGATCGCTGCGATTTCCGCTGCGTCTATTGCATGTCCGAAAACATGACCTTCCTGCCGCGCAAGGAGGTGCTGAGTTTTGAGGAAATCGAAGCCATTGCCGGCGCCTTCATCGCCCGTGGCACCACCAAGATCCGCTTGACCGGCGGCGAGCCGCTGGTGCGTCGCGACATCATGAAGCTGGTGCGCAGCCTGGGCGGCAAAATCGGCGCCGGCCTCGAAGAACTGACCATCACCACCAATGGCAGCCAGCTCGCGCACCATGCCGAGGGCCTGTTCGCTGCCGGCATCCGTCGGGTCAATGTCTCCCTCGACACCCGCGATCCCGAGCGCTTCAGCGCCATCACGCGCCGAGGCCGCATCGGCGATGTGCTGGCGGGGATCGAGGCGGCGCAGGCGGCGGGTCTTTCGATCAAGATCAACATGGTGGCGATGCGCGGCGTCAATGACGACGAGATCGAACCGATGATGGAATGGGCGCATGGCAAGGGCATGGGCCTCACCCTGATCGAAGGCATGCCGCTGGGCGAGGTCGGCATCGACCGCGTCGATTCCTATCTGCCGCTGCGCGAACTCCATGAGACGCTGGCGCGCCGCTATACGCTAAGCCGCCTCGACAAACGCACCGGCGGCCCCGCCCGCTATGTGCATGTCGCCGAAACCGGCGGCGTTCTCGGCTTCATCACCCCGATGAGCCACAATTTCTGCGAAAGCTGCAATCGCGTGCGCCTGACCGCGACCGGGCAGCTCTTTCTCTGCCTGGGGCAGGACGATCAGGTCAATCTGCGCGATGCCTGGCGCGCGGGCGGCATGGACGGGCTCGACGCAGCGCTCGACCACGCCATGCGCATCAAGCCCAAAGGCCATGATTTCGTGTTGGACCGCACCAGACCAGAACCGGCCGTGGCGCGGCATATGAGCGTCACCGGCGGCTAGGGAAAGCACACTTTCTCTCGAAGCGCCGTCCCATCCCCCGCATCACCACCTGGCTTGTCCCTTTGGTCCATGCCCCTCAAGGTGGTTTGCCCGGACAAGTTTACCTCGGGCGCGAAGCGACACTTGGGCCGGGGCGATCCCCCTGCCGTGAGACTGAACTATTTGTCGTCGTCGGTGATGATGGCGAAGTCGAGCGGCAGCGCGGTGGTGTATTTGATCTGACCCATGGCGAAAGCGGAGCTGACATCGGTCAGGTTGATCTTGCTGATCAGGCGTTTGTAGAAGGTGTCATAAGCCCCGATGTCCGGCACCACGACGCGCATCAGATAGTCCACATCGCCGCTCATGCGATAGAATTCCACCACTTCGGGAAACTCATCGACCACGCCAGCGAATTTGCGCATCCAGGCGTCGTTATGTTCATTGGTCTTGACCGAGACGAAGACGGTGACGCCGACATTGACCTTGGCCGGATCGAGGACCGCGACGCGGCGCTGGATGACCCCGTCTTCCTCCATCTTCTGGATGCGGCGCCAGCACGGCGTGGTGGAGAGGCCGACCTTGCGCCCGATTTCGGCCACCGGCATGGTCGCATCCCTTTGCAGGAGCGACAGAATTTTCCGGTCGATCTTGTCCAGCGCCATTACACCCTCGCGAAATCAGTTTTTATCAAAGTCCGCCAGACCCCCGTGACGGCGCCGAAATGAGTGCCACAATCACCCTCCCCGCGCAATAAAATTGCGCGAAAGAAGCGGCCAAACCGGAAAAGAAAAAATTAACCATAACGGGCTGCATGGCAATAGGCTGCAGCCCCGGGCGACACCCACCGGGACAGGGCAATTTCATAGCCTATTAACCACACAGCCCTAATCTGGGCCGCGTGCGTGGCGAGCGCGTCCTATGCTCGCGTAGTTTAGTAACGAGTTAGAGTTTGATGCCGTCCCAACCGGTCAGCGACGCTGATTTCCGTTCGCCCATGGGCGGCGATGGCAAGCGTAGTGCCCAGAAAGCGGTGAGCGAGGCGCGCCAGCGGCTGACCTCCAGCTCCGGGACGCGCGCCGATTTCGATTTCGAACTGATGCAGGATTATGCCGCCGCCCGCGTCGGCGCAGCTTTGCCCATGGCGTCCATTGTCTGCATTCTCGCCATTGTCGCCTCGTTCTGGGTGCCCATCGCCTTCACGGCGCTCTGGGCCGGGCTGGTCATTGCCGGCCTGTTGATCGTGGTGCAGATGGCGCGGCGCTTTACCCGGGCAGATCCCGCCAAATTCAATGCCGGGCGCTGGACCACCTCTTTCATCGCCGCCGAGACCGTGAGCGGGCTGGCCCTGTCGCTGCTGGCGCTCTTCACCCTGGTCATCGAGCTGGGCGACCTCGCGCCGGTCATGTTCGCCATGGGGCTGGTGGGCATTGCCAGCACTGCCATCGCCACCCATACCCTGCCGCAGGCGACGCTGGTGAGCACGCTGCCGGTGACCATAACCGTCTCGGCCGCGCTGATCGCGCTGGGCGGCACGCTCAATTACACCCTCGCGGCCGTGACCATTTGCGGCGAAATCTTCTTCCTCTTTCTGGCCGGCCAGCTTCACCGCTCCGAACTCGAAACCATCTCGCATCAATCCGAGAAGGACACGCTGATCTATGAGCTGGAAGAAGCGCGAACCATGTCGGACGAGGCCCGCCGCCACGCCGAACAGGCCAATGTCGCCAAGAGCCAGTTTCTGGCGACGATGAGCCACGAGCTGCGCACCCCGCTCAACGCCATTATCGGCTTTTCCGAAGTGTTGAAATCCGAGCTGCTCGGTCCCCACCAGGTGCCGCAATACAAGGAATATGCCGGCGACATCCATGCCAGCGGCCAGCATCTGCTCAACCTCATCAACGAGCTTCTCGACCTCAGCCGCATCGAGGCGGGGAAATACGAGCTCAACGAAGAAGCCATTTCGCTGGTGGACATCGCCGAGGATTGCCGCCGCATGATGGAATTGCGCGCCCGCGCCAAGGGGATCGAACTGGTGTTCAGCTATGGCGACAATCTGCCCAAGCTGTGGGGCGA
This sequence comes from Devosia faecipullorum, assembly GCF_015158295.1. Lineage (GTDB taxonomy): Bacteria > Pseudomonadota > Alphaproteobacteria > Rhizobiales > Devosiaceae > Devosia > Devosia faecipullorum. Next base: position 113,292 of record NZ_JACDXV010000004.1, read on the forward strand.
CGAGCGCGCCGTGCGCCAGGTCATGCTCAACCTCTTGTCCAATGCCATCAAGTTCACGCCGCAGCACGGCAAGGTGACCCTGGTGGTGCAGCGCAGCCGCGATGGCGGACAGATGATTTCGGTCAAGGATAATGGCCCCGGCATTCCCCAGAACGAGATCGAGACAGTGCTGTCTTCGTTCGGTCAGGGCTCGCTGGCCCACAAGACCGCCGAACAGGGCGCGGGCCTCGGCCTGCCCATCGTGCAGAAGATCATGGACCTGCATCAGGGCCGGTTCGATCTCTATTCCAAGCTGCGCTTCGGCACTGAGGTCTTTGCCACCTTCCCCCGCGCCCGCGTCATGGATGCGCTGGCTCCCGTGGTGGAAAAACACAATCGGCTGGAAATCTATTCGGAAGCCGGCTGAGGGCGCACCCGCCCGTCACCGCAAAATCGCCGATTTTGCCGCAAGGATGGCGTCATGCCCAAATTCACTTCCAGTCAATTCCTCGCTGCCCTGCTCACCCTTGGCTTCCTTGCCGCGCCCGGCATGGCGCAGGATGGCATCGACAGGCCGCTGAGTGCGCCCCCGGCGTCTGAAAGCGCGCCGGCAGCGGATTTCGACACCAGCTATCGCCCCTCCCCATCCATTTCCACGCGCATACAGCGCGAATTTCTCGACACTATTCGCTGGTCGGCAGGCGCGGAACTGCGCGATAGCCTCGCTTCCGCCTTCGCCGAAAAGAGCCATATCGAGATCTGGCAGGATCTGGTGGCCGATCAGGGGCTCGTCGCCAATAATGTCGCCGACGCCCTTACCGCCTATTGGGTGCTCAACTGGATCACGGCAAATGGCGCCTATACCGCCCAGATCGACAATGCGCCGATCCAGCGGCAATTGCGCGCCGCCTTCGCCGCCGATGCGAATTTCGTGCAACTGACCGATCAGCGTCGCCAGCGGCTGGCCGAAAACTACATGCTCAATTTCCTGATCGAGCACGCGGCGCTCAATCAGGCCGTCGCCGCGCGCGATCTCGACCTCTTGAACAAGCTGGCGGCGGCGGCCGTGACCCGCTTCCAGCGCAATATGGGCGTGAACCTTTTGGCGCTGATGCCGAGCGCGGAAGGCTTTGCCCCCCGCCCTCGCGACTGATCAGCTGGATTTGCCGCTGACGGCGGCACTATCGAAGGTCGCCATATTGTCGTGCAGATGCAGCGCGGTCTTGGCCATTACCGCCGCCAGTGCCGCGCCGCTGCCCTCGCCCAGCCGCATGCCGAAATCGAGCAGGCCGGTCTGGCCCATGCGCTCGAGCACACGCGCATGCGCACCCTCCGCCGATACATGGGCGAACAGGCAATGGTTGATCGAGGCCGGGTTGACCGCATGGGCGATGGCGGCAGCTGCGCTGGCCACATAACCATCGATGATCACCGGCACTTTCTGGTGCCGCGCTGCCGTCAGCGCGCCCAGCATGGCGGCGATTTCCCGCCCGCCCAGGCGGGCCAGAATGGCCAGCGGATGATCCAGTTTCCCGTCGTGATGCGCCAGCGCCCGATTGACCGCGTCAGCCTTGCGCGCGAGCCCCGCATCATCGAGCCCGGTGCCCCGGCCCACCCAGTCCTCGCCCTTGCCGCCATAGAGCGCAGCATAGATCGCAGCGGCAATCGTGGTGTTACCGATACCCATTTCCCCGATGCAGATCAGGTCCGGCTTGCCGGCGACCGCTTCCATGCCATAGGCGATGGTGGCGGCGCACATCTGATCGTCCAGCGCCGGCTCCTTGGTAATGTCGCCGGTGGGCAATTCCAGCGCCAGCTCGAACACCCGCAGATTGATTTCGTGCAGCCCGCAGATTTGCGAAATCGCCGCACCGCCATTGGTGAAATTGGCGACCATCTGCGCGGTGACCTCACGCGGAAAAGCCGAGACGCCCTGATCGGTCACGCCGTGATTGCCGGCGAAAATGGTAACCATGGGATTGCCGAGGCGCGGCTTGGCGCGATGCTGCCAGCGCGCGAGAAATTCCACCAATTCTTCCATCCGGCCCAGCGAGCCGGGCGGCTTGGTCAATTGCGCGTCCCGCTGGCGTACGGCGGCAACGGCTGCTTCGTCCCCATCCGGTACGGCCACGAGAAGTTCGACGATGTCGGAAAAGGCAGGGTTGAGTGCGGGCATGGAAAATCCAGCATGCTATGATAGGGAGGGGCGCGACCTTGTTGCCCATTACGGAGCGAATTGCAATTGACGCAAAAGGCGCAGGAAGCCGCCCCCGAGGACAAGATCGACCCCGCCCTGCGGGATGAGTATCGCCCGTCGCCGCTCCCGCCGGGAATGGGGCTCAAGGACGATCTGGTCATGGCCCTGCGCTTCTTTTCGCGCTTGCCCAGCGGTGGATCGGCCCACGAAAAACCCGATCTGGGCCGCATGGCCATGGCCCTGCCCCTCGCCTCGGCGATCATGGGCATCCTCCCGGTCCTGCTCCTCGTCGGCGGCGTCTGGGCGGGCCTGCCGCCCTATTTCGCCGCCGCGCTCGCTGTCGCCGCCATGGTGCTGGTGGGTGGGGCAATGATGGAAGATGCGCTGGCCGACGCGGCGGATGGCCTGTTCGGCGGATCGACCCCCGAGCGCCGGCTCGACATTCTCAAGGACAGCCGTCATGGCACCTATGGGGTCGCCGCGCTCTGCCTGTTTCTCTTGTTGCGTGTCACTGCCCTGGGCAGCGTGGCGACGATCAATCCGCTTGCCGCCGCCGGGCTGTGGCTGGCGGCCAATATAGCCGGGCGCTCGGGCGGTCTCTGGGTGGCTTTGGCGCTGCCGCCAGCCCGCAAGGACGGCGCTTCGGCGGCAGCAGGCACCCTCCCCACCTCCAGATTTTGGGTCGGGGCCGCGCTGGCGAGCTTGCTCGCTTTGCTCATCGGCGGGCCGGCATCGAGCCTGCTTGCCATTGTTGCCGCGCTGGTCGCGGTGATGCTGGTGGCGCTGGGCTGGAGCGCCTTGTGCCGGCGTCTCGTCGGCGGGCAAACCGGCGACCTCATCGGCGCGGCGGGGGCGCTGGGCGAAATCGCGGCGCTCGCCCTGTTGCTTATCTTCAGCTAACGCCTTGAATTAGCCGTTCCCTCTTCCTTAATCGAAGGCTTGAGGACGGTGCGGAAGGACTGGGACAGCATGATTTTCATCGGCATCGCGCTGCTCATCGCCATTGGCATCGCCCTGATGATCAATGCCGATGCGGGCAGCCTTGTCGGGCTCAGCCAGGCGCAGACGGCGCAATTGGTGCCACTGGTCATCATTCTCATCATCTTTGCCGGCGGCATGTTCGCGCGGCGCCATCGCGCTTCCGAACTGGTTGGGGGGCTAGCGCTCTGGGTTGGCATCTTTGCCGTGATCATGGTCTCCTATGCCTATCGCGACGAGATCATGGGCGTGGTGGGGCGCGTCGCCGGAGAAATGCAGCCCGGCGTGGCGCTGGTGGACAGCGAGGCGGGCACGGCGACTTTCCGGCGCGGCATGAACGGCCATTTCGAAGTCCGGGCCAGCCTCAACGGCCACGATACGCCGATGGTGTTCGATACCGGCGCCAGCGCCGTGGTGCTGACGCTGGGCGACGCCGCTGCGGCGGGCATAGACACCGAAGGGCTGCGCTATGTGGTGCCGGTCTCTACCGCCAATGGGCGGGGCCTCGCAGCGCGGATCAGGCTCGACAGCATCGTCGTGGGCGGTATCGAGCGGCGCAACATCACCGCTTTCGTCACTGCGGAAGGCAATCTCGAAACGAGCCTGCTCGGCATGACCTTTCTTGAAACGCTGAGCCGCTATTCGGTAACGCAGAACGCGCTGGAACTGGTGGATTAGTGCGTTTCCAGCAAAAGTGAAAACGGTTTTGCGGTTCGGAAACGCGAAAAAACAAGGGCCTAGATCATTTCACCGTTTCCATGAAACGGTGAAATGATCTAAACGGCTTCGGCGCGGTCTTCCACCGCCGCCAGCGCCCGCATGAACACTTCCGGCCCGGCCTGCGGGCGGCAGGCATCGACACTCATGATCTGGCGGAAAATCCGCGCGCCGGGACGGCCATTGGCGAGGCCCAGCATGTGACGGGCGATGCCGTTGAGCCGCACGCCGCGCCCCAATTGTCCCTCGGCATATTCGGCCATCGTCGCCATGATCGCGGCGAGATCGGGCACAGGGCGATCATCGCCGAAAATGCGCGCATCGACCTCGGCCATCAGCATGGGATTGTGATAGGCGGCGCGACCCAGCATCACCCCATCCATCTGCGCCAGATGCGCCTCGGCCTGGTCCAGCGTCTCGATGCCGCCATTGATCATCATCGACAAAGGCGAAAGCCGCTGGCGCAAACGATAGACGCGCGGATAGTCGAGCGGCGGGATGGTGCGGTTTTCCTTGGGGCTCAGCCCCTGCAACCAGGCCTTGCGCGCATGCACGTAAAGCGCGGCGACACCGGCCTCCACCATGGCGTCGGCGAAGCGGTCGAGGCTTTCCTCGATGTCCTGATCGTCGATGCCGATGCGGCATTTGACCGTGACCGGCATGTCCGTCGCCCCGCGCATGGCGCGCACGCATTCGGCCACCAGTTCCGGCTCGGCCATCAGGCAGGCGCCGAACTTGCCCGATTGCACCCGGTCGGACGGGCAGCCGACATTGAGATTGATTTCGTCATAACCGAAGCCCGAGGCAATGCGCGCCGCCTCGGCCAGTTCCGCCGGATTGGAGCCCCCGACCTGTAACGCAATGGGGTGCTCCACCGCATCGAACCGCAAATGCCGCTCGGCATCGCCATGCACGATCGCCCCGCTATTGACCATTTCGGTGAAGAGCAGGCCATGGCGGGTCAACAGGCGATGAAGGACACGGCAATGGCTATCGGTCCAGTCCATCATCGGCGCGACGGAAAAACGGCGCGATGCGGCGAGGCCGGGACGCATCTGCGTTCCACCGGCGGTCACGTCACCAAGAGATGCCTGTCGCTGCGCTTCTGTGTTCATCGGAGCCTGTTCGCCATGGCCCATAGGCGGCCATGGGCCTATCTGGCGCAGAACAATCAGGGGTGCAAGGGCCGGCAGCGCCGGGCAACCATGCGCGATTAGCTGGCGAACACGCCGACAAAGCCGATGGACGTCGCCAGGGCAATGGCGACGATCAGCGCCCAGAGGGTGATTTTTTCCGCATCCATGGCCGTGCTTTAGGTCGATACAAGCCCGCCGGCAATTGCGGGAAACGTCGCACCTCTCCTCACCCCGACCGGTTCCTGCGCCGCATCAGCAGAATGAAGAACAGCCCGCCGACCAATCCGGTAATGATGCCGATGGGAACGTCGAGCGGGGGAATGATCACCCGCGCCACCATGTCGGCGGCGACGATGAAGATCGCCCCGACCAGCGCCGATAGCGGCAGCACCCGCCGGTAATCGCCGCCCACCGCCATGCGCACCAGATGCGGGATCATCAGGCCGACAAAGGAGATGATGCCGGAAAAGGCCACGGCCGCGCCGGTCAGCAGGGCGCAGACGACAAAGACTACGGTGCGGAAGCGCGCCGCTGGCAGACCGAGGGTCGTCGCCGATTCATCGCCCAGCGTCATGGCGTTGAAATTGCGGGCATTGAAAATGAGATAGGCGCCGCACAGGATCAGCGCCAGCAGCGGATAGGGCAATTGCGCCCATTGGGCGAGCCCCAGCCCGCCCAGCATCCAGAACACCACCGTATGGGTGGCGCGCGGATCGCCGAGGAAAATGCCCAGACTGCCAAGCGAAGTGATGACGAAGGAAATGGCCACGCCGGTCAGCACCAGCCGGCTGGCATCGCTGGAATGGGTAAAGCTGGCGACACCGACGACGATTGCCGTAGTCAGCAGCGCCCCGCCAAAGGCAAAGAGCGGCACGGTGATGAGGCCGAGGAACATGCCAGTATGCAGCAGCACGATGATGGCACCGAAGGCCGCGCCCGAGGAAATGCCCAGCAGGTGCGGGTCGGCCAGTGCATTGCGCGTCACCGATTGCAGCGCCGCCCCGACCAACGCCAGGCTGGCCCCCACGATGGCCCCCAGCACCACGCGCGGCAATCGCACTTCCCACACGATATTGTCCCGGCCCGGCGACCAGGTCTGTTCGACACTGCCCGGCGCAAGATGATTGACGATGACGCTCCAGACGATGTCGAGCGGAATGCCCACCGCGCCAACGCTGACCGCCATGATGCAGACGAGACCGAGGACGATTACCAATCCGGCCATGAGCAGCGGCATGGCGTGGATCAGCGCATGGCGCGGTTCGCCGACGAGATGCTTGTGGGACATGAGCTTTCAGGGACCGGCAAATCCGATCCCCTCCGTTAAAGATTGAACAATTCGGCTCGGCCTCGCCGCAGAAGCGGGCTCGATGGCTCCCTGATGGCGTTCAGATCGTCACCTTCTGGCAACCGCCCCAACTAGTCGCGAAACGCGGCGGCGAGGGCCTTGATGGCACCGATATTGCGGGGACCGGGCGTGGCCTCGACATAGGGCAAGACCACGAAGCGGTCGTTCTGCACCGCCGGAATATCCTTGAAGGCCGGGTTGTTGCGCATGAAATCGGCCTTCTCCCCGGCCGTGACGCTGCCATAGTCGACAATGACGATCACATCGGGATTGCGCTCGATCACCGGCTCCCAGCCGATCTCGACCCAGCTCGAATCCACATCGTCCATGATATTGACGCCACCTGCGGCCTCGATCAGGGCGCTGGGCATGGCATAGCGCCCGGCGGTGAAGGGCTTGGCTTCGCCCGAGTCATAGACGAAAACCGTCACCTCGTCGGCGATTGCCGGCAGGCTGGCGGTGAAATCGGCCAGTTCCTGCTTATATCCGTCCACCAGCGCCTGCGCCTTTTCCTCGACGCCGAAAATGCGCCCCAGATTGAGCAGGTCGGCATACATATCGTCGATGGAAGCCTTGGGCTTGGTCATGACATGGATGCAGCTCTCGGTCAGTTCATAGACCTTGATGCCGAATTCGCCGAGGGTTTCGGGGGTGACTTCGCCACCCACCCGCATGCCGTAATTCCAGCCGGCAAAGTAGAAATCGGCATCGGCGCCGAGCAGCACTTCCTTGGTCGGATAATTGTTCGACAATTCCGGCAATTGGCCGATGCCCTCGCGCAATTGCGCATCCAGCGTCTTCCAGTCCGAGACGCCCGTATAGCCGGCCATGCTCTCATTGAGCCCCAGCGCCAGCATCATTTCGGTGAGGTTGACGTCGTTGGAAATGGCGCGGGTCGGCGCCGCCTCGAAGGTGACCTCGCGGTCGCAGCTCTGGATGGTGACGGGAAAACCCGAGGCCGAGGCCGCGCTGGTCAGCACGGCGGTCGAGATGGCGATGATCGGCAATAGACGCATGGATAAGCTCCTCATGATTTGGAAGGGTCGAGATGAAAGGAAAAGCGTGGACGCCCCGTCGCCGGATGCGCGTCGATCAAAGCCTCGACCGCAAAGGTCCGGCGGATATTTTCGGGGGTCAGCGCGGCGAGCGGCGGGCCGAATTGCACGCTGCGTCCGCCTTCGAGCACCAGCACGCAATCGGCATGCGCCGAGGCCAGGGCGAGATCGTGCAGCGAGACGATGATCGTGGTCGGCAGCCCGGCCAGCAGGTGCAGCACTTCCAATTGATGGCGGATGTCGAGATGATTGGTGGGCTCGTCGAGAATGAGCAGGTCCGGCTTCTGCACCAGCGCCCGGGCGATCATCACCCTCTGCTTTTCCCCGCCGGAGAGCGAGGCGAAATCGCGGGAGGCGAAGGCGGTGAGGTTCATCAATTCCAGCGCATCTTCGACCGGGCCATAGGCCGGACCGCTCCATTGATCGAGATGAGGGGTCAGACCCAGTTCGACGATCTCGGCGACGGAAAGGCCGAAATCGGACGCCGATTCCTGCAACACCGTAGCGACGCGCCGCGCCAGCGCCCTGGATTGCATCCCCCTAATATCGACGCCATCGAGCGCCACCGAGCCCGAGGACGGGCGGTGGAAACGGTAGAGGCATCGCAACAGGCTGGATTTGCCGGCGCCATTGGGGCCGACCACGGCCAGCATCTGGCCGGGCTCCACCGAGAAATCGAGGTCGTGAATGATGCGCGGGCCGCCCGGCGGTCCCCAGCTCAGGCCGGAGACGGCAATGCGGGCCGGATTAGTGCCGACAAGACGCCGTGCAAGCTCCATCGGGGCCTCCGCCAAAAAGGCACGGAGGCGCGGAAGAACCGTTGAGGCAATATGCTGCGATGTGGTCGTCGAGCGCCATCTTCGTTCCCCTCGGCACACCCCGGCCGGGTTTCGTGGATGTCGCGGGCAGGTCTCCTGGCTCGCGGGTCATGGCGCTTCCGACCTTCCCGGCCTTGAGGCCAGTGGTATTCCGGAAGAACTCACCGCTTACAGTTGCGGGGGCAGCCACGGTCTTGGTCCCTGTTGGGTACGCCTCACCGTGTTCCCTTTTGATCCCTTAAAGCTGCCGCTCGCCGGGAACCTTCGACACCGCCTTATGGCCGCGAGTCATCGGCGATGTCAATCTCGGTGCGCCGGCGCGAGAAAAATCCGGGTTCGGGATTGCCGCCGTCCGGCATTGGGTATCTGCTGCAATAATGATCTGGATCAAAGCGCTTTGCGGCGCTTTGCTTCATGATCGGCAGGATTTCAGCTCAGCGGGGAAAACATCAAAATGTACGACATTATCGTTTGCGCCATCGACGGTTCGGAGCTCAGCAACAAGGCGCTGAAGCAGGCATTGGCGCTCGCTGCCAAGACAGGTGGCAAGATCACCGCCGTCACCGTCACCGAGCCCTCCGTCATCGTCTCGCCCGGCGCCGAAATGATGATGATAGATACCAGCGAAATCATCGCCAATCTCGACGCCGCCAAGGCCGAATCCGCCAAGACGACCTTGGCGGAAGCCGAGGCCCTGGCCTCTGCCACGGGCGCGACCATTGCCAAGCTGCATGTCGCCAACAGCACAGCCGCCGACGGCATCCTGCATGCCGCCAAGGAAATCAAGGCCGACCTCATCGTCATGGGCTCGCATGGCCGCCGCGGTCTGGGCCGCCTGCTCCTGGGCAGCCAGGCCGCCGAAGTGCTGTCCCATTCCGACCTACCCGTGCTGATCGTCAAATAGACGGAGGCCGTTGCCCCCGCAAACTCGATATCCTCCCTCCCCCATCGAGGGGAGGGCCGCGGGTGCCCAGCCCCAGACCCAACTAACATGTCAGTTCTGGCGCATTGCGCCGAAATCCGCTAAATCCCGGTCCGAACCATTCGGGCCCGGACATGACGCATTCTCTCCCCCGCCATATCGCCGTCATCGACATCGGCAAGACCAATGCCAAGGTGGTGCTGATCGACAGCGGCACCCGCCAGCAGCTTGCCGCCGAGGGCATGCCCAACCTCGTGCGGCGCGAGGAGCCCTATCCGCATGCCGATGTCGAACGTTTATGGAGCTTCATTTCGGGCTGCCTGAAACGCCTTCATGCCGCGCATGGGATCGAGGGCATTTCCATCACCACCCATGGCGCAACCGGCGCGCTGCTCTCCGAAACCGGCCTGGTTCTGCCGATCCTCGACTATGAAAGCGACGCGCCCACGGCGTCGGAGGAAGCCTATGACCGGGTGCGCCCAGCGTTCTCTGAAACGCTGTCGCCGCGCCTGCCCAATGGCCTCAATTGGGGCGCGCAGCTCTTCTGGCAATCGCGCGCCTTCCCCGAGGATTTCGGCGAGGTCAGGGCCATCGTGCCCTATCCGCAATATTGGGCCTGGCGGCTGACCGGGGTGCTGGCCAGCGAAGTCACCTCGCTGGGTTGCCATACCGATCTATGGTCGCCCGATAGCGGCGATTTTTCCAGCATGGTCGATGAACTGGGCTGGCGACACCTCTTCCCCCCGATCCGGCCCGCCGCCTCGATCATCGGCACCCTTTTGCCCGCGATTGCCGCCGAAACCGGCTTGCCGCAAGACACGCCCGTCACCTGCGGCATCCATGATTCCAATGCCTCGCTGCTGCCGCATCTTGGGCGGCGCGAAACGCCCTTCACCATCATTTCCACCGGCACCTGGTCCATCCTGATGTCGGTTGGCGGCGATACCGGCGCGCTCGATCCGGCCCGCGACAGCCTTGCCAATGTCGATGCCAATGGAAACCCGGTCCCCACGGCGCGCTTCATGGGCGGACGCGAATTCGATGCTCTGGTGCCCGAAATCGTCGAGCCCAGCGCGGCCGATATTGCCCATGTCATCGCCCATGACATTCAGGCCCTGCCCAGTTTTACGCCGGGCACCGGCCCCTTTCCCGGCAAGAAAGGCCGCTGGACCTGCGATCCCGAGCGCCTGACGCCGGGCCAGCGCAATGCCGCCGCCTCGCTCTATCTGGCCCTGACGGCGCGGGCCTGTCTTGACCTCTGCACGATAGGCCGCCCGATCATCATCGAGGGACCGCTGGCGCGCAATCGGCTTGTCGGCGCGGCGCTGGCGCGGCTGACCGGCGTGCCGGTCCATGCCTCGGGGGATGCGACCGGAACCAGTCTGGGCGCCAGCCTGTTGTTCGGGGGCAGCCTGCCCGCAGCGGAGGGCAGCCTTGCATTCGCCCCTCTCGATGTTCCGGGGCTCGACGCCTATATTGAGAACTGGCGCCAGCGGGTCGAGAACTAGCCGCGCCCGGCGCCTACCGGGAGAGCGCCATGGCCGTCCGCAAGCACCGCATCGTCATCGTGGGTGGCGGGTTCGGCGGCTTGGCGGCGGCAAAGGCGCTGCGGCACGCGGATGCCGACATCGTGCTCATCGACCGGCGCAATCATCACCTCTTCCAGCCCCTGCTCTATCAGGTCGCCACCGCCGCGCTCGGCCCCTCGGAAATCGCCTGGCCCATCCGCCATCTGCTGCGCAAGCAGAGCAATGTCCGCGTATTGATGGCAACAATCGTTGGCGTGGATACGGACAAGCAGGACGTATTGCTCGAAGACGGCAGCGCCGAGCCCTATGACAGCCTCGTCCTCGCCACCGGCGCCCAGCACGCCTATTTCGGTCACGACGAATGGGAAGCCTTCGCGCCCGGCCTCAAGACGGTGGAGGACGCCACTGCCATTCGCCGCAAATTGCTGCTGGCGCTGGAGGCCGCCGAGCGCGAGGCCGACCCGGCGCGGCGGCGGGCCCTGCTCACCTTCGCCATTATCGGGGCGGGCCCGACCGGCGTCGAAATGGCTGGGGCTATTGTTGAACTGGGCCATGCCAGCATCAGGGGCCAGTTCAACACCATTGCCCCCCACGACCTGCGCGTGGTGCTGATCGAGGGCGGCGAGCGGGTCTTGCCCAATTTCGACCCCGAACTGTCCCGGTACACGCTCGAAGCGCTCCGCCGCACCGGCATCGAGGTGGAAATGGGCCGGATGGTGTCGTCCATCGACGCCGATGGGGTGAGTTTCGGCGACCGGCGCGTGGACGCCAGAACCATCATCTGGGCCGCCGGAGTTGCTGCCTCGCCGGTGGCACGCTGGCTCGGCATCGAGGGTGACCGGGCGGGGCGCATCAGGGTCGCGCCGGATCTTTCAGTGCCCGGTCTTCCGAATATTTTCGTCATCGGCGATGTGGCCAGCATCATTCAGGCCAATGGCAGGCCGGTGCCCGGCGTCGCACCCGCCGCCAAGCAGGCGGGCCGGCATGTCGCCCACGTCCTCCGGGACCGGCTCGCAGGCAAGGACGCATCCCTGCCCTTCCGCTACCAGCATGCCGGCGATCTGGCCACGATCGGCAGGAGTTCGGCGGTGATCGATTTCGGCCGCGTCAAGCTCAAAGGCTGGATCGCCTGGTGGGTCTGGGGCTTTGCCCATATCTATTTTCTGGTCGAGACGCGCACCCGCATCTTCATCACCCTGAGCTGGCTCTGGATTTACCTCACCGGCCAGCGCAGCGCCCGGCTGATCACCCATGGCATGGTGCCCGAGAACAAGCCGCTCGAAGCGGGCGATGAGACCTGACGATCATCGGGTTTGATTGGAGACCGCTCTCTCCCCTTGCGTCACCACCCGGCTCGTTCGGGTGGTCCATACGATTTACCGGCACACTGGATTGCCCCGACAAGCCGGGCAATGAAGATGGAGTGAAGGCCCGTCGCGGCCCCTTCGAATAGCCGAAACCGCCTAGTGCTCAGTCGCAACTGCGTTGAGGGGCCGGGCCAATTGCCGCTCGCGCAGCCAGATATAGAGGCCGCTGGCGATGACGATGGGCGCACCGATATAGAGCCACATATCGGGCGGCTGGTTGAAGATCAGCCAGCTTGAGCCGGCGAGGAAGAAGATCTGGAAATAGGCGAAGGGGGCCAGCACCGTGGCCGGGGCGAAACCGGCGGCGACGGTGATCAATTGGTGGCCGACAAAGCCGAACAGACCGACGGCGAAAAACGCGATCCAGCCATCCGTGCTGCTCGGCCAGGACCAGAAGAACGGCACGATGGGCAAAAGGCAGATCGTGGCGAAGATGCCGACATAGAACTGGCTGGTCGCGGCGCTGTCGATGCCAGAGACACGCCGTGTCAGCAGCATGTAGAAAGCGGTGCTCAGCGCCGCCAGCAGGCAGAGCAGCGTGGCGGGATGGAAGGCGTCGGTGCCGGGCCGCACGATGACGAGGATGCCGATCAGCCCAACGCCGATCGCCACCCAGCGCCGCCAGCCGACATGTTCGCCCAGCAGCGGCACCGACAGCGCACAGATCAGCAGCGGCACAGTAAAACCTATCGCCCCGGTGACGGTCAGCGGCAGATATTGCACGGCGAGGAAATTGCAGGCCGTCGCCCCCATCAGCGCCAATGCCCGCAGTGCCTGCAATTTGACATTGCCGCTGCGCACCAGCGCCCGCCCATGGCGCGGCAGATGAATGGCCGCGACCAGCAGCAGGTGGAGAAAATAGCGCAGGAAAACGATCTGGATGAAGGAAATGCCGACCAGACCCAGCCATTTGGCGGAGCTGTCGATGCCCGTAAACATGAAATAGCCGATAAGCGTCAGGCCGATGCCGAGAAGGCGGCGTTCGGCCGGCGGAACGAAAGGAGCAGGCATTGACGATCCACAACCACAGGGACGAGCGGCCCGATGAGGGTCGGGGAAAGCCGGGCCGAAGTCAACACTTGTATGGAAGCTGGACCGCTATCAGGCTTCGCCTCGCCGCATCGCGATCTTTCAGCTTCGCCCCCTGCGCGTAACCCCTTGTTTTGGCGCCGGTCTTTGTCCCGAAACCGGGGCCACTTTCGGAAGACAAGCGCTAGAATGTCTCCGCCAGATGCCGCAGGGTCAGTGAATCCGCCAATGCCGCCACGCTCACCTCGGCGCCATGCCGGGGCTGGAATGTCAGTTCCACCGGCCGGCCCGGCAAGAGGGTCAGCGCATTGTCCGAGAAATAGCCCGGCACATCGACTGAAGCCGTCGCGAAGAAGACCGGCTTGTCCGTCTCCAGCTTCAGCACCGCCTGCCCGCCCCGCTCCGACCAGCTGGTCGAAATCCGCGCGTCCACCAATTCATAGGCCTTGTAGGGTTTCGGGAAATAATCATTCTCGCCCAGAGCATTGCCGCTCATATCGGTCCAGGCGAAGAACAGGAATTCATCGGGCGCAAGATCGGCGACTGCAATTTCGGTCGCCGTCAATGCCGCGTCCGGGCCCACATCGGCATGTCCTGAAAACAGCACCCGGCTTCCGCCCGCGACCTTCACCGCCTTCACCTCCAGGGTGATGGCTACCTGACTGCCTGTATCGTTGATGGCCCGGAGCGCGATGGTGGAATTCTCCACATCGGGCACGGCGACCACATTGACCAGCTTATAGAAGCGTCGCGCCATGTAATGCATCAGCTTCCACTGCCCGCCATAGTCGAGGCTCGACCAGCTCGCCACCGGCCAGATGTCATTGATCTGCCAATATAGGGTGCCCATGCAGCGCGGCTTGGTCGAGCGCCAATATTCGATGGCGGTCTTGATGGCCAGCCCCTGCTGGATCTGGCTGAGAAAGACCATCTGGTCGAAATCGCGCGGGAAGCGGAAATAGCGGTTCATCGTCTCGATGATGCGCGCATTGCCGCCATTGTTGCGCTGGTGGTTTTCCATTACCGGCGATGAGGGATTGCGGTCCTTTTCCTCGGTAAAAGTCTCGATGACATTCATCGAGGTGAAAGACTGGAAACCGAATTCGGAGGCGAAGCGCGGATTGATGCTGCGATAGGCGTCAAAGCTCTTGGCCGAATGCCAGACGTCCCAATAATGCAGGTCGCCGCGCGTATCCGAATGCCAGCCATCGGAAAAATCGAGATAGCCGAGCGATGGCGAGGACGGCCAGAAGCGGCGCACCGGGTCTTCGTCTTCCACGATGCGCTGCAGCAGGGAATTGAGGCGGTCGTAATTGGCGATATAGCGTCCCATATCGGCCCGCGTCTCGGGATACCAGGTGAGCGAGCCGATGACCTCGTTATCGCCGCACCACAGGGCGATCGAGGCATGGTGGCTGAGGCGGCGCACCTGCTGGGTGATTTCGGTCTCGACGGAAGCCAGGAATTTCCGGTCCGAAGGATAGCTCATGCACGAGAACATGAAATCGTGCCAAATCAGGATGCCCAGCTCGTCGCAGAGGTCATAGAACCAGTCCGGCTCATATTGGCCGCCGCCCCAGATGCGCAGCATGTTCATATTGGCGGCCTTGGCGCTTTCCAGCAGGTCGCGGACGATCGCGGGCGTCGCGCGCGAGGGAATGGCGTCGGCGGGAATCCAGTTGGCGCCCATCATGGTAATGTCGCGGCCATTGATCCGGCATTTGAAGGAATGGTCGATCTCGTCCTTTTCGATCACCCATTCCAGCTTGCGCAGCCCGATCTTGCGGGTCGTGACCTCGCCGTCGAGATTGGTGATCAGTTCATAGAGCGGCTGCGCCCCCTGCCCCGATGGCCACCAGATTTGCGGATCGCTAATGGTGATGGAATGGGTGACGACATTTTCGCCCTTCTGCACTTCGATCCGCTCGCCGACGACCTGCCCGCCGATCCGGTGCTCAAGCGCCACCTCGCCGACAGCAAAGGCGAACAGCCTTGTCCTGATCGAAAGCTCGACCCCATTTTCACCGTGAACCTGATCGACCTGCACGCTGTCCTGCCGGGCGATCCGCGACCTGCGCAGGCGCATCGTGCCATAGATGCCGATGGGCATGGTGCAGATGCCCCAGTCCCAGCCCGCATGGCAGGCCGCTTTGCGGATGAAGTTCATATGGATGCCCTTCAGCCCATTGGTCTGGTAATTATAGGTGAAGGGAATGGGGAATGGATGGGCCTCGGCGCGGGCCTTGGCCACGTCCGGCGCAATGTCGAAGTCCACGCGCAGCGAATTCTCGCCCACGCGCACTTTGCCGGTCACGTCGATATCGTTGCGCACGAAACTGTTGTCGGTGCTCGCGACCTCCTCGCCATTGAGGAAAATAGTGGCGATGCAATCCACTTCGGCAAGGGTCAGGGTCAGATAGCCCTCGACGTCCTGGGCACTCGCGGTGAAGCCGCGCTCCATCGTCCAGGCCGTTTCGTTCACCCACATCACCATCTTTTCGTTCTCGCCGAAATAGGGATCGGGGATCAGGTCCGCCGCCAGCAATGCGCCATGCACGTCGCCCGGGAGATCGATATTGGCGGCGAGGTCGCGGCCCGGCGCGCGAAGACTGTAGACGCCGCTCAGATCAAGGGCGGAATTGCCGGAAACATTGGCCATGAATACTTCTCCTCAGCCGGATCCCTCCGGCGCACCTGATCCGAAAAGAACCAGCGAAATCGATTTCAATGCTCCTTCTAGCGGGAATGAGCGACACTTCCAATGGGTAGGAGCCGCTTGAAATCGTTGCCCGGAGGCAAATTCATCGTGTCAAAAGGCTAGAGAAAGCCGAAAATCTTTTACGACTCTATTAGTGTATTTGCCCCTACGGTCGCTTGGGGGAAGGAGTCCGCGTTGCATGTCTGTGCGCCGGTACATTCGGGACTTGTTTACGCGCCAGCCAGACGGGCCCGAACTGGCAATGGCACAATGGCGCGCGCTCAGCCGGCAGATACCGCTGCTTTACGCCATGCTGGTCGCGAACACGCTGATCGTGGCCTGGACCCATGTGCATGTCGCGCCGGCAGAGCTCACCATCTATATTCCGGCCGTGCTGACCTTTCTCTGCGTGGTGCGCACCATAGGCTGGTGGCGCAGCCGCAACGCACAACTCTCGGTGGGCCAGGCGCGCAGCCGCCTTCTCGCCATGGTATGGATGGCGGCGGGTCTGGCGGTAGGCTTCACCGCCTGGAGCCTCAGCCTCTTCCCCTTCGGCGATGCCTATATGCGGTCTCAGATCGCGTTCTACATGGGCATTACCACCATTGGTTGCATGTTCTGCCTCATGCATGTGCGCGCTGCCGCACTGGTCGTGGGCATTTTGGTTTTGTTCCCCTTCACCCTGTTCTTCATCACGTCAGGCCAGCCGACCTTTATCGCCATAGCGATCAATATGGCGCTGGTGATCACGGCGCTGCTCATCATCCTCTTGGGAAACAACAAGGATTTCGCCGAATTGGTGGAATCGCGCAATGCGATGGTGCAGCGCCAGCTCGAAACGCAGCGCCTGCTCGACGAGAACCATCGCCTCGCCAATATTGACAGCCTGACCGGCCTGCCCAATCGGCGCAACTTCGATCAGCGCCTGGCTGCCGCCCTGGCCGAAGCGGAAATCACCCATTGCCCCATTGCAGTAGCCCGGTTCGATCTCGATGACTTCAAATCGGTGAACCAGATTTTCGGACATTCTACCGGCGACCGCGTGTTGATCGAAGTGGCACGGCGCATCAATGCTCTGCGCCGGCCCGACACATTCGTCGCCCGTCTCGACAGCAATAGTTTCGCGCTGGTCATGCAGGGACCGGTCGATGAGACCAGCATGGCCGATTGTGGGGAGAAATTGTGCGCCGCGATGCGCAAGCCCTTCGACATGCCCGCCGGGCCGATCCGGCTGTCCGCTTCGGCGGGCTTTGCCGCCTCCTGCCCGGGAGACACCGCTCATAGTCTTTTCGACCGCGCCGATTACGCAAATTCGGCAGCCAAACGCAATGCACGGGGCGATGCGGTAGTATTTCTGGATCAGCATGCCAGCGAGATCACCAAGGTGCGCCGCATGGAGCATCTGCTGCACACGGCAAAGCTGGACGACGAAATCTATATCCTGCTGCAACCGCAATTCGATGTGGCGCTGGGCGTTACGACCGGCTTCGAGGCTCTGGCGCGCTGGCGCAGCCCGGTTCTGGGCGAGGTTTCGCCCGCCGAATTCATCCCCATGGCCGAGCGGACCGGGCAGATTTGCAGGATCACCCAGATCGTTCTGGGCAAGGCCCTCGCCGTCAGCGAGCTGTTGCCGGCAAAAATGCGGCTATCGGTCAATCTCTCGGCCAATGATATCGGCTCGGCCACCGCCATCGAACAGATCGTCGCGCGGGTCAGTGCGCATTCCAAGCCCTGCCGGCTCGATTTCGAGATCACCGAAACCGCCGTCATGCGCGATCTGGACCAGGCCAATCGGTCGCTGCTGGCGCTCTTGAACCTCGGTGCGCGCATCGCGCTCGACGATTTCGGCACCGGCCATTCCAGTCTCACCCATGTGCAGAAACTGCCGCTGCACCGGATCAAGATCGACCGCTCCTTCGTCATGGAGGTCACCAGCGATCCGGCCAGCCGCGCCATCGTCAAGACCATGGTGGACCTGTGCCGGAACCTGGGCATTTCCTGCGTCTTCGAAGGCATCGAGACCGAGCAGCAATTGGAGGCCCTGGTCTCGCTCGGCGGGCAGGTCATGCAGGGTTATCTGTTCGGCCGCCCGATGCCGCCCGAGGAGATCGAGGCCTATCTCGCCCGCGAAACCAAGCTTCGCCAGCTCGAAGCCCGCGCGGTGGGCTGAGGCCGGCGCGCGTCGCCGGGCCGTCACCCCAAACCTGCCTTCGTCCCCCAAATTCACTGCCCGTCCCCCTCGGGCTCGACCCGAGGGTGTTTGCGACAAATGCCATAAACAAGGAACCCTCGGGGCTTGCCCCGAGGGTGACGACTTGTTGGCGATGAAAGGGCAGACCGCTCGGTCCGCCTCCCCTTGATCAATGCGCGGATTCAAGATCGAGGAAACCGCCGGACTGGCGTTCCCAGAGCATGGCGTAATGCCCGCCCGTGGCGAGGAGCTGGGCATGGGTGCCCTCTTCCACGATCCGGCCTTTTTCCAGCACGACCAGCCGGTCCATCGCTGCGATGGTGGAGAGACGGTGAGCGATGGCGATCACCGTTTTGCCGGCCATCAATTGCGTCAATTGCTCCTGAATGGCCGCCTCGACCTCCGAATCCAGCGCCGACGTCGCTTCGTCCAGCACCAGGATCGGCGCATTCTTGAGCAGCACCCTGGCGATGGCGACGCGCTGGCGCTGGCCGCCGGAAAGCTTCACGCCCCGCTCGCCGACATGGGCATCGTAGCCCCTGCGGCCCTGCGGGTCGGAAAGCCCCATGATGACGTCATGGATATTGGCCTGTTCGGCGGCGCGGATCATCTCCGCATCCGTCGCGTCATGGCGGCCATATTTGAGGTTTTCCCGCACCGAGCGGTGCAGGAGCGAGGTATCCTGGCTGACCAGCCCGATAGCGGCCCGCAGGCTTTCCTGCGTCACCTCCCTTACATCGTGCCCGTCGATGCGGATCGATCCTTCCTGCACGTCGAACATGCGCAGGGCCAGGTTCACCAGCGTCGATTTGCCGGAGCCGGACCGTCCGACCAGCCCGATCTTCTCGCCCGGCCGGATCGCCAGGCTGAACTCGTCGATGACCGAGCCCTCTTGGCCGCGCCAGTAATTGAAGCTGACCTTGTCATAGTCCAGCGCACCGGCCTTGACCGGCAAGGGCTCGGCGCCCGGTGCATCGAGCATGGTGAGGGGCTGGGCGATCGTATCCATCGAATCCCGCGTCGTGCCGATCTGGCGGAAGATGTTGGAGCCGATCTCGAGGATCCAGCCGCTCATATTCATGATCTGGAGGGCAAACGGAATGGCCGTCGCCACCGCCGCGGCGCTGAGCGTGCCATTGTTCCAGCCGGCCAGAGCCAGCCAGGTGACCGATACGACCAGACCCGCATTGAGCAGGAACAGCACCGACCACATCGAGGTAAAAACCCGCATCAATTTGCGGAACTCGATGGCGTGGTCCATGACGCTGTCGGCGACATATTTGTCCTCATGCCCGCCGGTGGCGAAGGTCTTGAGCGTCTGGATATTGGTGTAGCTGTCCACGATCCGCCCGGTCATCACCGACTTGGCTTCCGAGAGCGTTTCGGAATAGCGGGCGATGAGCGGCATGGTCATGGTGAACAGCACCGCATAGAGCAGCATCCACACCCCAATGGGCACCAGCAGCACCGGATCGAGCCCGGCCAGCACGATCACCGCCACCACCACGAAGACCAGCGCATACCAGGCAGCGTCGATGGTCAGGTTCACCCCGATCTCGATGGCCTCGCCGGCCTGGATGATCTTGTTGGCGATGCGCCCGGCAAAGTCGTTCTGGAAGAAGGTCCAGCTTTGGCGGATCACGTGCCAATGGCTTTGCCAGCGGATGAGGTCCACCAGATTGGGCACGATGCCGTGATTGCGGATCAGCGTATCCATGAGGAAGGCCGCGGGCCGCACCAATACGACGACGACGATCATCCAGAGCAGGGTCGTGCCGTGCTGGTCGAAAATGGCGCCGGGATTGGTCGTCGCCAGCATGCCCACGATCAGCCCGACAAAGACGGGCATCAGCGCATCGGCGACCGAGCCGATGGCGACGAGGACGATCCGCAGCGCGAAAGCGAGGCGGAACTGGCCGACAAAGTAGGAAACGAAGGCTTTGAGGCCCATTGGCGGCTGGCCGTTCTCGGCCAGTGCAACGGGCGAATAGAGATTGTCGAAATAGGAAACGACGCGGTTGAACATGGTTCTGCTCTTTGAGTGAGCCGCGCCTGACGCTGTCTTTTGGTTCGTCAGGTTCGGTATCGGTCCGATTGGGTGCATTTGGCGGCCATGGCGGCGCCGGGCTGGGAAGTGGTTCGGATCGTGATGATGTCACCCATCTGGGTTCTCCTTGGTTGGTCTGTTGTTCCCCTCCCCCGAGGGGAGGGAATTGATCGAATAGGGGCGATGTTCGCCCTATTCCGCCGCGTTCTCGCTTTCGTCGGCGTCGATGAAGCCGCCGGACTGGCGGTGCCAGAGCTGGCTGTAGATGCCGCCGCTATCGACGAGCTGGGCATGGCTGCCCTGCTCCACGATCCGACCCTTGTCGAGCACCACCAGCCTGTCCATCATGGCCATGGTGGACAGGCGATGGGCGATGGCGATCACGGTCTTGCCATGCATCAGCATCTGCAACTGGCCCTGGATGGCGGCCTCGACCTCTGAATCCAGCGCCGACGTGGCTTCGTCCAGCACCAGGATCGGCGCATTCTTGAGCAGCACCCGCGCGATGGCGATGCGCTGCCGCTGCCCGCCCGAGAGTTTCACCCCCCGCTCGCCGACATGGGCGTCGAACCCCTTGCGGCCCTGCAGATCGGTCAGCGTCGCGATGAAATCGGACGCTTCGGCCTGCTCGGCGGCGGCAAGCATCATCGCGTCAGTCGCATCGGGGCGGCCATAGATGATGTTCTCGCGCACCGAGCGGTGGAGAAGCGAGGTATCCTGCGTCACCACGCCGATATTGGCGCGCAGGCTGTCCTGCGTCACCCCGGCAATGTCATGCCCATCGATCAGGATGCGCCCGTCGGCCCGATCATAGAAGCGCAGAAGCAGGTTGACGATAGTGGATTTGCCGGCGCCCGAACGCCCGACCAGCCCGATCTTCTCGCCCGGCTGCACATGCAGGTTGAGCCCTTCGATCACGCCCTTGTCCCTGCCATAATGGAAGGAGACGTTTTCGAACCTGATGTCGCCATTGACCTTGGGCAGCGCCTTGGCCTCGGGCTTGTCGGCGACGACACGCGGCAGCGAAATCGAGGAAATGCCGTCCTTGACGGTGCCGATATTCTCGAACAGCGAGGACATTTCCCACATCACCCACTGGCTCATGCCCTGGAAGCGCATGACCAGGCCCAGCGACACGGCGAGCGAGCCGGGGCTCATCAATCCGCCCATCCACAGCCAGATGCCGGTCGCGCCCACCGAGAACAGCAGCAGCGCATTGGACCACAGCACCAGCATGTTGAGCACGGTGAACAGCCGCATCTGCCGGTAGACCGTATCGAGGAAGCCATCCATGGCCTCCTTGGCGTAGGTTTCCTCGCGATTGGAATGGCTGAACAGCTTGACCGTGGCAATATTGGTGTACGAATCCACGATCCGCCCGGTCATCATCGAGCGGGCATCGGCCTGTGCTTGTGAAATCCGGCCCATGCGCGGGATGAAATAGATCATCATCGACACATAGGCAGCGAGCCAGACCAGGAAGGGGATGGCCAGCCGCCAGTCCGCCGACGCCGCCAGGATCACCGCGCCGGTGAAATAGACGACGACATAGACCAGCATGTCGAGCAGCTTCATCACCACTTCGCGCACGGCGAGCGAGGTTTGCATCAGCTTGGCGCCGATGCGGCCGGCGAACTCGTCCTGGAAATAGCTCATCGACTGGCGGATCAGGTAGCGATGGGCCATCCAGCGGATGCGCTGGGGGAAATTGCCCAGCAGCGTCTGGTGCATGGTCAGCGTCGAGATCAGCGCGATGCCCGGCACGATGAAGACGATCATCGCCCCCATCATGGCGAGCTTCCAGCCGTCGGTCGCGAGGAAGGTATCGGGGTCCGCCCCTGCCAGCCAATTCACCACGTCGCCGATAAAGCCGAAGATGATGATTTCGCCAATGGCCACGCCGGCGGCGGCGGCCGCCATCAGCCCCAGCCAGCGCTTGGCCCCGTGGCTGTAGTGCAGGCAGAAGTCCAGAAGCCCCTTGGGCGGCTCGACGGGATCGCCCTTGGGGTAAGGGTCAAGCCGGGATTCAAACCAACGCAACATTACAATCATCCTTGTTCAGTCGGGCAACGGGTGCTCCGGGGCCACGACCATGCTCGCGCCCACAAGGGCGGAAAGCTGGCTTTCGGGCCGACGGGCACAGCCGTGCGGAAATTCTGGAACCGACGCTCATGCAGGCCCTTGGGGCGCAGAGGAGCATCGCGCAGACAGCTTCACAGCGACTCCTCCCCCACACCGTCGCAAGTGACGGCAAAGAGTCAGGCCATGCAGCCAACAGCCGCACAGAATACACGAGAACGACGAATCTGCTGTTACCGGACAGACACAGGTCGGCTTGATTGCTGCACTCGTCCCGTCCCCCAAAACTCCCCTCCTCACATACCCCCACGGCCCCCATCCCCCACAGTCCCATCCCCCACAGCCCCACCCCCTCCATCGTCATTGCCCGGCTTGTCCGGGCAATCCACCTCTCCCCGCCCGTCCCAACTCCCCGTGGATCACCCGGACAAGCCGGGTGATGACGTTCGGGGGAGAGATCGCACGTCCAACCGCCCCCAAAGCTCCCGCCTCCCCAAATCACCTCCCCCCCACGGCCCCCTCCCCTCCACGGCCCCCTCCCCTCCATCGTCATTGCCCGGCTCGTCCGGGCAATCCATTTCCCTCCGCCATCGTGACACCGCACTTTCCGTGATAGCTTTCGCCCGCCGCGCAGGAATGGCAGTGTGGCGTCCAAATCGCTCCACGATGCGCCTAACCACTCTTATTGGACCAATTGATGCGTACCGAATCCGAACAGACCATCCACCTCAAGGACTATGCCCCGACCCCGTACAGGATCGTGTCAGTAGATCTGGATTTCCGCATCCTTGAAGAAAACACCCGCGTGCGGGCGCAATTGACCATCGAGCCGCGCGAGGGCACCGCGCCGGGCACGGCGCTGGTTCTGGACGGCGACGAACTCAAGCTCGATTCCATCGCCATCGACGGTGCGCCGCTGGCCCTTGCCGCCTATCTCGCCGATGCAGATAGCCTGACCGTGGTGGAGCCGCCGTTGCGCCGTTTCGTGCTCGACACCGAGGTGACGCTGCTGCCGGCGTCCAATACCAAGCTCATGGGCCTTTATCGCTCCAGCGGCACCTGGTGCACACAATGCGAGCCGGAGGGCTTCCGCCGCATCACCTATTATCTCGACCGGCCCGACATTCTGGCCCCCTTCACCGTGCGGATGACGGCGCCCGTGGCGCTGGCCCCGGTGCTGCTCGCCAACGGCAATCCGATCGAGAGGGGCGATGCCGGAGACGGCATGCATTATGCCGTCTGGCACGACCCCTTCCCCAAGCCGGCCTATCTCTTCGCGCTGGTCGCAGGCGATCTCGGCTCGATCAATGACCATTTCACCACAATGAGCGGTCGCCGCATCGATCTGGCGATCTACGCGACCCATGGCAAGGAAGGCGAATGTCATTACGCCATGGACAGCCTCAAGCGCTCAATGGCCTGGGATGAGCGCCGCTTCGGGCGCGAATACGATCTCGACATCTTCAACATCGTCGCCGTTTCCGATTTCAATTTCGGCGCCATGGAGAACAAGGGCCTCAACATCTTCAATGACCGGCTGGTCTTCGCCAAGCCCGAGACCGCCACAGACGCCAATTATCACGGCATCGAGCGGGTCATCGCCCACGAATATTTCCATAACTGGACCGGCAATCGCATCACCTGCCGCGACTGGTTCCAGCTCTGCCTCAAGGAAGGGCTGACCGTTTATCGCGATCAGGAATTCACTTCTGACGAGCGCAGCCGCCCGGTGCAGCGCATCCATGACGTACAAAATCTGCGCACCAGCCAATTTCCCGAAGATGGCGGCCCCCTGGCCCACCCGCCCCGGCCCGACCAATATCGCGAGATCAACAACTTCTATACGACGACCATCTATGAGAAGGGCGCCGAGATCGTGCGCATGCTGGCCACGCTTCTGGGCGAAGCCGGCTTCCGCAAGGGCATGGACCTCTATTTCGAGCGCCATGACGGCGAGGCGACCACGATCGAAGCCTTCATCAAGGTGTTCGAAGACGCGAGCGGAACCGATCTCAGCCAGTTCATTACCTGGTATCTGCAAGCCGGCACGCCACAGGTCAGCGTGTCCGACCATTATGACGAAGCCAGCCAGACCTATAGCCTGACCCTCACCCAGAAAGTCGATCCCACGCCCGGCCAGACGGAGAAGCAGCCCTTGCTCATTCCGGTCCGCTTTGGCCTGATCGGCCCCAATGGCAGCCCGATGGGCTGGAGCGGCGTCACCGGCGGCAGCGTCCGGGACGATCTGATCATTCTCGATGCGCCAAGCATGACCCTCACCTTCAGCGGGGTCGCCAACCGGCCCGTGCCGTCGCTGTTCCGGGAGTTTTCCGCCCCGGTCAAGGTTTCGACCGGCCTGACCCAGGACGATCTGCTGTTCCTGGCCCGCCATGACAGCGATCCGTTCAACCGCTGGGATGCGTTGCAGACCGTTTCCACCACCTTGATCGCCGAGGCGGCACAGGGCCGGCGCTGGGCGGAAGCCGACGCTGATGCGCTGCGTCAGGCTTTGATCGATACGCTGAACAATCCCGATCTCGACCACGCCTTCAAGGCGCTGGCCATCGCCATGCCCAGCGAACCGGTTGTGGGCCGTCATATCGGCAAGGACGTCGATCCCGATGCAGTGGCCCGGGCCCGCCACGACCTGCTCACCACGCTGATCGGCCCCATCGTCGAACAGCTGGAACGTCATTACGACGCCCTGACCGTTCCCGAGCCCTATAGTCCCGATGCGGCGCAAGCCGGTCGCCGGTCGCTGCGCAATGGCCTGCTCAGCCTGTTGACCGCCGGTTCGGATCGCGGGGCGGCCCTGGCCGCAGCCCAATACAGTGCCGCAGCCAACATGACCGACCGTTATGCCGCCATGGCTATTTCGGCGCATTACTGGACCGACCAGGCTCAAGCCCTGCTCGGGGACTTCCGCACCAGCTTTGCCGGCGACCCGCTGGTTTTCGACAAATGGCTCACAGCCTCGGCCCAGGCGCCCGACGATGGCATCATCGAGCGGATGCGCGCCATCCTCGCGGCCCCGGATTTCCCCCGGACCAATCCGAACCGGCTGCGCTCCCTGCTCGGCGCCTTCGTGATGAGCAATCCAGTGCAGTTCGCCCGCAAGGACGGCGCCGGCTTCCGTTTCGTCACCGAAGCCGTTGCGGAAATCGACAAGGTCAATCCGCAGGTCGCCTCGCGCATCCTCACCGGCTTCCGCATCCTGCCCACGCTCGAGGCCGCCCGCCGCGATACCGGCAAGGCGGCGCTCGAAGCACTCAAGTCGCAGCATCAGCTCAGCCGCAATGTGGGCGAAATTCTCGACCGTATCCTGGCGGGCTGATCATCTGTTCGGGGGGAGCCTGATCGGCTCCTCCCGATCCGCATTCCGGCAGCGGCAAATGTTAGCGATGCGCTGGCGAATTTGCACGAGATGCGAACACATCGTGGACAGGGCGGCATGTCCAAAAGATTGGAAGAATTTTTCTTCACCGCTAAGTGATTCAGCCGACTCCGCTTTTTGCCGTCGCCGCCCGACCCGGCAAAAAGTGCCTATGGACAGGCGCACCCGACCTGATTCATATCTCGTTAAGAGCTGAATGGTTCGAGGCTAAACCTCTACCCAAACTGGAGATTTTTATGCGGTCGTCGGGGGCATCCGGCGCCGGCGCGCTTGGATTGCGCTCTGGCAAAGGTCACGCAATAGGGCGCTTCTCCCAGGTGAGCGTCAGTGTCGCCTTCACCGCCTTTCTCGCCGCCACCCTCTTTGTCGTTTATGACGCCGTACGCAGCTTCGAACAGGTCACGCATTTGGTGGCGGACACAAAATTCATACCAGTCAGCGCTTTAGGTGGATTTGACCTCGTTTCACGCGCCAGCCTGATCGGTGAAAATTTTGCGGAGAGTGGCGCGGCATCCGGCGAGCAGAATTTCATTCCCGAGGCGCATGCAGCAACGATTGCCAGCATTGCCGGGCGCGGGGCTCTCGCCTTTGCACTGGCGGGCTTCATCACCATCTCCGCCTCGCGCCGCCGTGGCAATGCCGCACCGGACGCGGACTTTCTTGAAAATATCAAGCAGGAACAAAGGCTTCTGGCTCGCCAATATCATGAAGAAAAACTCAAGGCCGAGGCGGCGAGCCGCGCCAAGACCAATTTTCTCGCTCATGTCAGCCATGACATCCGCACGCCGCTCAACCACATTATCGGTTTTGCCGAGCTCATGGAGCATGAAGCCTACGGCGCCTTGGGCGATCCGCGCTATCGCGACTATATTCAGTCGATCAAAACCTCCGGCCAGCACCTGCTGAATTCCTTCGCCACCATTCTCGACCTCGTCGAGATGGAGAGCGGACAGAAATCCTTGAGGAATGACATAGTCTTACTGGACGAAGTCATGGAAGGCGTGGCGCAACGCTTCCGCGGCCAGATGCAGCGCGCCGGGCTCGATTTCCGCATGGGCGCCCCCACCGGCGCCGTCCTGCGCGGCGACCGCCTGGGCCTCACCCGCATGATCGGCAACATGATGGACAACGCCATCCGCTTCACTCATGCTGGCGGCACCATCACTTTATCGACCTATGCCGCCGACGATGGCGTGGTGATCGAGATCAGCGATACCGGCATCGGCATGAGCGAGGAGCGTCTGGCCAGCCTCAGCCAGCCCTTCGCCCTTGGCGACGCCACGTTCAGCCGCGATGGGCAAGGTCCCGGGCTCGGCATCTCCATCGCCCGCGCCATCGCGGCGTTGAGCGGGGGGGCACTGGCCATCGATTCCGCGCCTTCGCTGGGCACCACCGTCGCTATTTCGCTCCCGACCGAGCCAGCAGCGGCCGATCTGGCAGCCTGACTACATCTGGGCCAGCTTGGCATACCAATCCCGCGCCGCCGCCTCGACCTCGCCCTGCATCTGCACGACATCCAGTTCCAGTCGCGCGAAATCGGGATAGTGCGACAATTGCGCCAGCAAGTCCTTGAAGGCAGGCGTCCATGCCTCCTCCCGGAATGGGCTGATCAGCGCAGAACTCATCACCTGCAATATCGTCGAATAGAGGCCATGGATTTCGGCGAGCCGCTGCCCGGTCGCAACCAGACCGATTTCGCCCAGACGAGAGAGCACATGCGCCGTTGACGCCTGCGGCCGCCCGATCTGCTCGCCAACGATCAATTGCGCGGACTGGGCGATGAATTCGAGATCAACAAGCCCGCCATTGGCCAGTTTGAGATCGAAGGCATGGCGCGGTTTGCGTTCACGAGCCATCAATTCGCGCATGGAAACAACGTCTTCCACCGTCTTGGCAGCATCGCGACGGCGGACCATGACTTCGGCGATTTTTGCATTCACCTTGTCGCCGAGCGATCCGGTCGCCGCCAAGACCCGCGCCCGACTGAGCGCCAGATGCTCCCAGGTCCAGGCATTGTCCTTGTGATAGGCCTTGAAGCCCGCAAAGCTGGTTGCCAAGGGCCCGGCATTGCCCGAGGGCCGCAACCGCATGTCGGCTTCATAGAGGACGCCCTCGGCCGTAGGAGCCGAGACGGCGGCAATAAGGCGCTGCGTCAGCCGGGCGAAATAATGTGACGTGGAGAGGGGCCGCTCACCATCGGACTCGGTTTCGGGCGCATCATAGAGCAGGAAAAAGTCGAGATCGGAGGTGAAGGTCATCTCGCCGCTGGCCATCTTACCGAAGGCCAGGAGGGCCATTTCCGCGTCGGGAATGCGGCCATGCCGGAGAGCGAATTCTTCCTGAACCTTGTCGAACAGGCGGTGCAGCAGGGTTTCGGCCAGGGCGGTAAACTGCTCCCCTGCCCCGATAGCGCTGACCGTGCCCGAGAGCAGGCCTGCCGCGATGAGGAATTTCTGCTCCTGCCCGATGATGCGGGCGCGGTCGATCAGTTCTTCATAGGAGCGTGCATCGGCGAGGAAGGCATCGACCTTGGCCACCAGAATATTGCGATGGGTAACATCATTGGCAAAGGCCGGATCGATCAGGCCATCCATGACATGGGCCCGGTGGATGACCGCCTCGGCCATGCGCGGCGCCGAAGCCATGAACTGCACCAAGAGTGTGCGCAATTGCTCATGATTGCGCAGCAGCGCGAAAAGCTGCACCCCGGCTGGCAGACGAGAGAGAAAATCATCCATGCGCGCCAGCGCTTCGTCGGCATTGCCCGCCCGGCCAAGCGTTTTCAGCAAGGATGGCAGCAATTCGGTGAGATGGGCGCGGGCGACCGCGCTGCGGGTCGCGGCATAACTGCCGTAATGCCATTTGCGTACGGTCTCTATGACCCGATGCGCATCGGCAAAGCCCATGGCCGTCAGCGTCTCTAGGGTTCCCGGATCGTCGTCGCTGCCGGTGAAAACCAGATTGCCCTCGCCCGAGCCGAGCGTTTCGCCCTCGGTGAACAATTCGGCATAATAGCGCGCCACCAATTCGAGCGCCGCACGGTAGTCGCGCTTGAACCGGCTCGGGTTGGACTGGCCCATCAAGCGACCGATGGCGGCCACGCCTTCCGCACTGTCGGGCATGACATGGGTCTGCTCGTCGCGCAGCATCTGCAGGCGATTTTCCACCGCGCGCAAATACCAATAGGTTCGCGTCAATTCTTCGGCCGTTTGCGGGCTGATCCAATTGGCTTCGGCCAAGGCAGCGAGCGCCTGGGCAGTGGGGCGCACACGCAGCGATTTATCGCGGCCGCCGGCGATCAATTGCTGGGTCTGGGCAAAAAACTCGATCTCGCGGATACCACCGCGGCCGAGTTTGACATTGTGCCCCTCGACGCGAATATCGCCGACCTTCTTGGACACATTGATCTGCCGCTTCATCGCCTGAATATCGGCAATGGTGGCGAAATCGAGATGCTTGCGCCAGATATAGGGCGCCAGTTCCTTGATGAAGGCGTCACCAACCGCCTTGTCCCCGGCACAAGGCCGCGCCTTGATCCAGGCGGCGCGCTCCCAGTTCTGGCCACGCACTTCATAATAGGCGATGGCGGCATCGACGGACAACGCCACCGGGGTCGAGCCCGGATCGGGGCGCAGGCGCAGATCGGTGCGAAACACATAGCCGCCCAGTTGCTGATCCTGCATCAGTCCGACCAGCTTCTGCACCAGGCGGGAATAGAACCGCGTGGCTTCGCTCGGATCGGCCAGCATGGGCTTTTGCGGATCGAAGAAGGCGACGATGTCGATGTCTGAGGAATAATTGAGCTCGCGGCCCCCATGCTTTCCGAGCGCGAAGAGGGCAAGGCCGGAATTGGCCGGGCGCGCTTCATCCAAGGGAATGCTCAATTGCCCCTTCCCGGCGGCCTGCCGCATCAGGAAGGTCACGCAGGCATCCAGCGCGGAATCGGCCAGGTCGGACAGGGCCTCGGTGGTGCGCGCGGTAGTCCAGGCGCCGCCGGTTTCTGCTATGGCCGCCAGCAGCGCCGTGCGGCCCTTGGCCATGCGAAGGGCCTGACCGATTGTGATTTCATCCTCGGCCCTGCCGGCTGCGGCCACCCCCTCCAGAAGCGCCGCGAATCCTCGGTCCATATCGCCGCCCAGCAGGTCCGCCAGCCAGATGGAATGGTCGCGAGCCAAGCCGAGCAGATAGGGCGCGGCCTCCAGCAGCGGCCCGAGCAGCGGTGCGCCGGCCCGGAAGGTCGTGGCGGTCTCGGCGGGCAATTCCGCCAGAAGCGCATCGAAATGCGGATGATCGACACGCGGCAGGGGCGACAGAATGATGCTCATTTCCGAGGCATAGCTTGGCGTGGGAAGGCCCGCAAGACTCGTCCGCTAGGCGGCGGGAAGTTCCAGCGCGGCCCGCACACCGGGCCCATTGTCCTGGATGCGAAGCTCCCCCCCATGTAGGCGCGCCACGGCATTGACCAGCGACAGACCAAGCCCCGAACCGGGCTCGGAGCGGCTTTGTTCCAGCCGCACGAAGCGCTCAAGCACCCGTTTCCGATCCGGCTCGGGAATACCGGCGCCATTATCGGCGACAACAATGCGCACCAAATTTTTGTCGCGGCGGAGTTCGACGTCGATTCGACCGGCACCACTTCCCTCGGGCTGCGCATATTTCACCGCATTTTCGAGAAGATTGACCATGGCCTGGCCGATCAGTTCCCGATTGGCCTTGAGCATCACATTCGGTTCGATCGTGGTGGCAATCTCGATATTGGCATCTTCGGCCACCGGACCATAAAGCTCGGCCAGATCGGCAACGACATCACTGACATTGACTTCGGACAGCATTCCCGAAGGCGTGCCGGCCTCGACGCGGGCGATCAGCAGCAGCGCATTGAAGGTCTGGATCAGCCGGTCGCTTTCACCGATGACGGCCTCGAGCGCATCCTTGCGCATCTCGTCGGTGGCGGTGTCGCGCAAAGCGGATTCGGCCTTGTTGCGCAGACGGGTCAGCGGGGTTTTGAGGTCGTGCGCGACATTGTCGGTCACTTCCTTGAGGCCCTGAAGCAATTGTTCGATCCGGTCGAGCATAGCGTTGAGATTGGTCGCCAGTCCGTCGAATTCATCATTGCGGCTGGTGACGGGAACACGTTCGGACAGATTGCCCGACATGATCTTGGTCGAGGTATCACGGATCGTATCGATCCGGCGCAGCACGCGCCGCGCAGTTATGCCGCCGGCGATGACGGAGAACAGAATGATGCCCACAACGCCAGCCAGAAAACTCTGGAGAATGATGGCGGAATAGCCGCGCCGCTCGACCACGTCGCGGCCGACAACCAGCCGCATTCCATTGCTTAATTCGATTGAGCGCACCACGGCGACACCGGAGCGCTGCGGCATGTCGGCGTTGGCCTCGTCCCCTCCCCAGGGATCAGGCCGCTCATAGTCGAAGCTATAGACACCAGGATCAATCAAGACCTCAGCCGGCACGTCGTTGAGATTACCCAGCAGCATCAGCCCCGAGGAATCGCCCAGAAAATAAAGGCCCGGCCCAGGCTGGGAGGATACGCGGTCGACGGCAAATGCCAGCGCCCTTATGCCTTGGCGCGCCTCGATGCGTTGAAACTGGGCCACTTCACGCTCGATGTCGTTCGCCTGCTGACGCTGGATCGACAGGCTCGACTGCCAGCCGATAAAGGCAAGCAGCAGGATGGCGAAAACGACGAAGATAGCGATAAAGGTGACGGTCAGGCGAACGGTGGACGTGCGCCAGACCTGGACAAGCTGGCTCATGGCCTAGTCCCGGATCATATAGCCGGCGCCGCGCACCGTATGCAGGAGCGGTACGGCATAGCCCTTGTCGATCTTGGACCGCAGGCGCGACATATGCACGTCGATGACATTGGTCTGCGGATCGAAATGATAATCCCAGACATTTTCCAGCAGCATGGTGCGGGTCACCACCTTGCCTGCATGCTTCATCAGATATTCGAGCAGTCTGAATTCGCGGGGCTGTAACAGGATGTTCTCGCCATCGCGCTCCACCTTACGGCTGAGCCGGTCCAATGACAGCCCGCCCACAATGTAGCTGGTGGCCGCTTCGGAAGGGCTGGAGCGGCGAGCCAGAACCTCGACACGCGCCAGCAATTCGGTGAAGGCATAGGGCTTGGTCAGGTAGTCGTCACCGCCGGCGCGCAGGCCGGTGACGCGGTCATCCACCTCGCCCAGAGCCGACAGGATCAGCACTGGCGTCTTGTCGCCCTCGGCTCGCAGGCTTTCGACAATCGAGAGCCCGTCGCGGCGGGGCAACATGCGATCCACGATCAGCACGTCGTAATCCATGCCAGAGGCCATGGCATAGCCGGTCTCGCCGTCGGCAGCATGGTGGCTTATATGGCCCGCCTCATCGAGCGCCTGCACGAGATAGCTGGCCGCTTCGCGGTCGTCCTCGATCAGCAGAATTTTCAATGCCGGACGCTCCAGTTGAAACGGCCCCGGAACCATGGCTCCGGGGCCGACGCATATTACTCGGTGATCGGCAGTCCGATGAAGCGGGCTTCACCGTTGCGGGCCACCTTGACCAAGGCCGTATTGAGGCCCTTTTCCTGCACTGCAGCAATGGCCTGATCGAAGTCGCCGGCGGTCTGCACCACCTTGTTGTCGACTTCCAGAACCACATCGCCGGTGGCGATGCCGCGCTGGCTGGCAGCGCTGTCGGCCTCGACATTCTGGACCAGCAGGCCGCCCGATCCGTCACCGTTTGGCACCAGGGTCAACCCGAGGCTGGTCGTGGCTTCCGGCAATACCTCAGGAGGCATCGGGGATTGCGGATTGGCCTGCGCCGTCTCATCGAGCTGGACGAGCTGCACCGAAATGGTCGTTTCGGCCCCATCACGCCACAGCGTCAGTTCCACGGTCGAGTTCGGAGCCTTGCCGGCAATAGTGCGGCTGAGATCGAGCGCATCGTCGATCTGATCGCCATCGACCTTGAGGATGATGTCGCCCGACTTGACGCCGGCAGCACCGGCAGGGCCATCTTCGGTCGGCTCACGCACAATGGCGCCACGGGCATTGGGCAGGCCGACACCAGCGGCAATGTCCTTGCTGACGTCCTGAATGGAGACGCCAAGATAGCCGCGCGTTACCGTGCCGTCCTCGATCAGCTGGCCGATGATCTGCTTGACCGTGTGGGCTGGGATGGCGAAGGCAATACCGACATTGCCGCCATTGGGCGAGTAGATGGCGGTATTCACGCCCACCACTTCACCATTGGTATTGAACGCCGGACCGCCCGAATTGCCGGTATTGACCGCCGCGTCGATCTGCAGGAAATCGCCATAGCTGGAGCCGCCAATATTGCGGCCGGAACCGGAAATGACGCCGACAGTGACGGTGCCACCGAGACCGAATGGATTGCCGACGGCAACCACCCAATCGCCCACGCGGCTGGCTTCTTCCTCAAAGGTCACGAACGGCAGATCCTGCCCATCGATCTTGAGCACGGCCAGGTCGGTACGCTCGTCAGTGCCGACGATTTTCGCCACCTGCTCACTGCCGTCCTCGAACACCACTGTGACCTTCACCGCATCTTCGACGACGTGATTGTTAGTCACGACATAGCCGTCTTGAGATATGATGAAGCCGGAGCCCGCAGCCATGAACTGGCGCGGCTCGCGCTCACCGCCTTGCGAGCCCTGCCCGCCAGGTCCGCTATTGCCGAACTGGTCGAAGAAATCTCGGAAGGGATGATCGTCCGGCAGATCGGGAAAGTTGAACTCGAAGTTGAAATCGCGGCCGCCGCGCTGAACCGTGTTGCGCCCGGGCGCTTCGGCTTCGACGCGGATGGAGACCACCGCGGGCTTCACGGCCTCGACAAGGTCGGCAAAGCCCTGCTGGACCGAGGTTTGCGGAACGATGATCTGCGCAGCGTTCTGCACCTGCGCATTGGCGGCCTGGCCGGTCATGACGAATGCGGTGGACACACCGCCAATGCCGACCAGCAGCGCCAGCGCCGAGGCGCCGAGCCAGCGACTTGTACGCGAGATTAGAGTCGAACGCATAGGAAAGGGTCTCCTTCGTTTAAGCTCTCAACAGCTTGTGGCCATAGATATGGAACAGCGCGCCTTGCTGTGAAGTTGCGTCCACATTAAGCTTTGGCAATGTTGCTGGCGAGATTGCGGCTGCGTTATTGCCGATCTTCGCCGCGCTGCAATTCTGCCAGCGCAGCTTCTTCTTCACCCGTCAGCGGGCGCACCGCCGATATTGCATTGCTCCGCCGCGCCACAAACAGCGCGCCGAGCCCGATCAGCAGCAGGATGGGCGCTGCTATCCACAGCAGGATCGTGTGTCCGCCGAGACGCGGATTGAGCAGCACATATTCGCCGTAGCGGTCGACGATATATTGCTCGACTTCGGCATTGCTGTCGCCGGCCACCAGGCGCTCGCGGACCAGAAGACGCAGATCGCGCGCCAGGTCGGCATCGCTGTCATCGATGGACTGATTCTGGCAGACCAGGCATCTCAGGCCCGCCGAAAGGTCGCGCGCCCGCGCTTCGAGCGCCGGGTCGGACAGAATTTCGTCCGGCCCCACGGCCAGAACCGGCGTTGAAAAAGCGAGAAGAACGCAGAGTAAAAGCGCCCGCAATCTCATTGCGCGGCCTCTGGCACCGCCTTGCGGGCCTGCTGCGGCGCACCGATGCGCAGTTTTCGGTCTGTAAGAGAGAGAACTCCCGCGCCGGCCATGACGAGGCAACCGATCCAGATGAGCAGGATATAGGGCTTGTGCCAGACGCGGATCACATGCGTGTCGTCCAGCGGCTCGCCAAGCTGGAGATAGAGCTGGGAAAGGCCATAGGTCTGTATGGCCGCTTCGGTGGTTGGCATGCCATTGGACACATAGGTGCGCCGCTCGGCTTCAAGCCGCGCAACTCCCCCACCGGGAGCGGTGACGGTGAAAATGCCGGTATCGGCGAGATAGTTCGGCCCCGCGATCTGCTCGAAGCTGGTCATGGCGATGACATAGCCGGAGAGTTCGGTGCTTTGACCGGGATTGAGCGTGGTGACCGTCTCGGTTTCCCAGGCGGAAACCGAGACGATGCCGAGAACGGTTAGGCCCAGCCCCAGATGGCCGATAGCAGTGGACCAGATGCTGCGCGGCAGGCCCGCCAGCCGCCGCAGACTGTCCCGCAAGGGAATACGGCCCAGCTTAGCGCGCTCGATCAGTTCGGCGATCGAGCCGAGGCTCACCCAGAAGCCCAGCAATAGCCCGATCGGCGCCAGCGAGATCGACACCCCGCCCAGCGCCGAAATCAGCACCGTGAGAAACACGGCGAGCGCCGCCATGCCCACGAGGCGCTGCCCCGCCGCAACCAGGTCGGCCCTTTTCCAGGCCAGCAAGGGCCCGAAGGGCAGGACCAGCAGCAGCGGCGCCATCAAGGCTCCAAATGTGAAGTCGAAAAAGGGCGCGCCGACCGAAATCGTGGTGCCGGTCAGTGCATCGAGCAGCAACGGATAGAGCGTTCCCACCAACACGGCTCCCACGGCAGTGGCGAGGAACAGATTGTTGAGGATGAGGGCGCCTTCGCGGCTGATCGGGGCAAACAGGCCGCCCTGGCGCAGCGATGGCGCTCGCATTGCGAACAGCAGGAAAGCGCCGCCGATCAGCACGGCGAGCATGGACAGGATGACCAGGCCGCGCGTCGGGTCGCTGGCAAAGGTATGCACCGAGGTCAGGATGCCCGAGCGCACCAGGAACGTGCCGAGCAGGGACAGCGAGAAGGTAATGATGGCGAGAAAGACGGTCCAGATTTTCAGCGCATTGCGCTTTTCCATCACAAGCGCCGAGTGCAAGAGCGCGGTGCCGGCCAGCCAGGGCATGAAACTGGCATTTTCCACCGGATCCCAGAACCACCAGCCACCCCAGCCCAACTCGTAATAGGCCCAATAGGAGCCCATGGCGATACCGAGCGTCAGGAAGGTCCAGCTCAGCATGGTCCAGGGGCGCACCCAGCGCGCCCACGTCTGGTCGATGCGGCCCGATATCAGCGCGGCAATGGCGAAGGAGAAACAAACCGAGAAGCCGACATAGCCCGAATAAAGCAGCGGCGGATGGATGGCGAGGCCGATATCCTGAAGGATCGGGTTGAGATCGGCCCCTTCCAGCGGCGGCGGGCTCAGACGCTCGAACGGGTTGGAGGTGAGCAGCGTGAACCCGGCAAAGCAGGCGGTCAGCAGGCTCTGCGTGCCCAGAACCAGATTGGCGAGATCGGATGGCAGGCGGCGGCCGAATGCGGCAACCAGCGCTCCGAACAGCACAAGAATGAGGATCCACAGCAACATGGACCCTTCGTGATTGCCCCAGACGCCGGAAATCTTGAAAATCAGCGGCTTGAGCGAATGGGAATGGTTGGCCGCCAGCTTGAGGCTGAAATCGGAGACGACGAAAGCCTGCACCAGAGCCAAAAAAGCCAGCGCCACCAAAACGAATTGCAGCACCGACGCATGGCTCAAGACCCGCGCCAGTGTTTCGCCCCGCCGCCACAGCAACAGGCCGCCCACGGCGGAAACCGAGGCGATGGCGAAAGCCAGGATCAGCGCGAAATGGCCAAGTTCGATGCTCACTGGCCGCCGGCCTCCGGCCGCCATTCGCCCTGCGCCTTCAGCGCCTCAACCACTTCCTTGGGGATGTAGTTTTCGTCATGCTTGGCCAGCACATTGGTGGCGATGAAGACGCCATCCGGCCCCATGCTGCCTTCGGCGACAACGCCCTGTCCTTCGCGGAACAGGTCCGGCAGAATGCCGTCGTAGTGGGCCAATATGTCCATGCCGCCATCGGTGATGGCGAAAGTGTTGCGCTGCCCCTCGCGGATCCAGCTTGCTTCCTTCACCAGACCGCCCAGCCTTATGGGCTGGCCGACAGCCACTTCGCGTGCCGCGACGTCGCTGGGCGAATAGAAAAACACGATCTGGTCGCGCAGCGCGACCAGAACCAGCGTGGTGGCAATGGCAAGCACCACGGCAAGGCCGGCGATGATCGCCAGGCGCTTCTGCTTGCGGGTCATGCCCTTGCGGCGAACGTTGGCCTGCATGGTCATGGCGCACCTCCATTGAGCTTCAATCCCGCGCCCAGCGCGAGCGTATCGAGTTCACCGCGATCAAACGCGGCCGGATAGGCCACGACCGCCGCATCATAGGCGGTCTGGGCATTGTCCAGATCACCGAGCACGATATAGGAGCGGAGCAGTTGCATCCATTCCTCAACCGTGCCGCCCTCCTGGGCCAGACGGTCGGCTAGCCCGCCAACCATCATCTGGATCATCTCCGCCTGTTGCTCGGCGGCGGAATCGACGCCATCTGCTTCGGCGACGGCAAGACCCTGCTGTGCCGCTGGCAGCCAGGCTTCGTCGCCACTGGCCAGCGCAATGGCCTCGCGCCAATAGTCCGCGGCGATTTCATAGTCTTCCAAGCGCATCGACTCCGCCGCGAGATAGAGCCGCGAGCGGACATGAGATGGATCGCCCTCAGCCGCAGCCCGCAATTGCTCCATCGCCTCGACCGATCCGGCATTGCCGGCCTCCAGCAGCAAGGCCTCTGCCAAATTGGTCTGCAATTCCGGCGTCGCTTCGGACAGCACAATGATCTGCCGATAGGCATTGGCCGCGTCGGTAAATCGGCCAAGTTCCAGATAGGCCGGCGCGATGACGGTCCAGCCGCGCAGATCGTCCGGCGCCTGCGCCAGTCGGGCTTCGATCTGGAGGATGGCGTCATCAAGGCTGATATTCTGGGCCGCCAATTCGGGCCGGCCGGCCAGCGGCTGGGCCGGCAGATCCGGGCTGCCTAGCATGGCGTAGAGGCCCAGCCCCACCAGCGCCACGGCGCCAAGCCCAGCAAACAGGGCGCCGCGCCCGAGTTCGGTCTGCGGCGGCGCCGATTCCTTGCGAGCGCGGATCATTTCGCGCGCCAGTTCGCCCTTGGCCGCATCGGCCTGTTCGGAATCCAGCTTGCCATTGGCCAGATCGGTTTCGATACCGGCGAGCAACAGGCGGAAATGGTCATTGGAATCGGCCATTTCGGGGCCGCTCACGTTGACCACGCGCCCGGCAGCCGCGTAAAATAACGCAGCGCAGGCAATGGCGGTAATGGCAATGGCGATCGACCAGAAAATCATCGGCCCCAGATGCGTCCATGCTTGGCGTGACAAGGCTGCGTTCTCTATAAGCCGAATGCGGCGAAAAACCACCAAAACAGCGCATCGCGGGGCGGACGCATTGCCACAGGGACCGCTCGCCGCAGGTCAGTTGGCCGCATGAGCGGAACTGTCGTCGACTTCGCCGTTTTTGGTTCGACGCCGCTGGCGCGCCTGCTGGCGGGCCTGCTCGCGGACATGCATGGAAGGCAGGTCGTTCATATCGGCGACAGCCCCTCGATCTATAGGCTGACGCGGAGTATCGACCTCTCCGTCGCTCCGATCACCCGGCCCGAAAGCTGGGCCCTATTGGGCCGATCCGTCGATGAGACCCTGAAACTCATTGCGCGCCTAGCGGGCCGAAATGCCTGGGGCCATGCCGATCCGGTCTTTTTCGCCGACGATCCGCGCGCCGAAGAGGCCCTCTCGCATATGCGCCATATGGCGCAGGGCTTCGGAATTGCGACTGAGCCGACCCCACCCTCGCTGCTCGGCGGAAACCGTAGCGGCATCTGCCTTCGAGATGCGGTTCGGCTCAATCGGGCGGTTCTGGAGCCGGGGATCGAGACGTGGCTGAAACGGGCGGGCGTATTACATCTCAAGCCCCAAACTGTGACAACAGAGCCCGGCGGCAGCGCAGAACTCGTCGCTGGCGGCTCGGTCTTTCACGCCAGGCAGGCTATTCTGGCGGATGATGACGCCATCATCGCCCATTTGCCGCGCCGCCAATGGCCTGCCTTGCTGCGCCAGCAGCAGGCTGCGTCCATCCTTGCTTTTTCGGCCCCGAAACTGGTCGCCCCAATCATGTTGAACATCCAATCCGGCCTGACGCTGATACAACAGGAAAACGGCCTCGCCGCCATCGGCCTGGGGGAAATGGCTCAGGTTTCCAGCCAGACAAGGGCGCTCCTCGATCAGAATCGCCCAGTCGAGCAGACGGGCCAGACCAATTTCGCCGTGCTCACCACCAGCGACGGCGCGCCAGCAATGGGCCGCGTAGCCGGAACTGGCGTCGACATCGTCGCCGCCATGGGCATGATTGGCGCCTTCCTCGCGCCAGCCCTGGCGCGCTGGCTCTGCGGGGAGAGCGACGGGCCCGATGAAGCGGCATGGTTCGGGGCGAGGCTGGTGTCCCGTGAGGCAAAGCCGGCTTTGGTTGGCGATTTCGTGCCCATTGCCGCGGGTGTGTCGGCATGAGGGTGCAGGTCAACCGCCTGCCGGCCGAGATTGGCGAAAGTTTCACCGACGCTCTCATCGACCGAAATCGTCCCCTGCGCTTCCGGCTGAACGGGCGGGTGATTGCCGGATTTGTTGGAGACAGTGTGCTCAGCGCCACCATGGCGTCGGGCATCGATACATTGGGCCGCTACGCAGGCCAACCGCTGGGGCTGACGCCGAGCGCTCACCCCGCAATCAGCCTGGCCCGCCATGAAAAAGATGCCCGCCACGCCCTCTCTATGGCCCGCATGCCGGCCATGGACGGCGCCGATTTCGTCACCCTAGGCGGACAGGTGGTCTATCCATTGGCCCGCATGCTCCGCTCCCGCCGTTCCCTGGGGATGGTTTTCGACAATTCTTCCGCGCTCGATCGCCCCTGGCGCGGTCTGGCCGGAGCCTCAAAAGATGGCGGAGACCTGGTCATTGTCGGGGGCGGCGTTGCCGGCATGGAGGCTGCATTGGCCGCCTCGGGCAGCGGACTGAGCGTCACTCTGGTGGAGTCAGGTCCGGTGTTGGGCGGGCATTCCGGCCTATTCGGTACGCAGGATGGAGAAGCGGCGCCCGAAGCGGACATGGCGCAGTTGCGCGCCGCCATAGCCGCCCAAGACGCCATCACGGTTTTCACCCATAGCCATGCCTTCGCCCTACGACCGGGTCTGGTGCGGGTCCATCGCGTCGGGATTGCGGATGGCCAGCCGGCCGCCAGCGTCATCGACCTTGCCGCCCGCTTCATCATCATCGCCACTGGCGCACAGGAGCGGCTTCCTATCTTTTCCGGCAACCGCCTGCCGGGCGCAATCGGCACGCGCGACGCCTATGAACTGGCCAGCCGCTACCATGTGTGGCCCGGCAGAACCGCGCTTTTCGCCACGTCCAGCAATATTGCCTATCGTCTCGCCATGCTGGCTAGCGACGCCGGCATCAAAATCGAGCGCATTCTGGACAGCCGGTCCGGACCCAGTTCTCGCTTCATCGCCTTCAGCCGTGCCTATGGCCTGATCCAGACGCAGGGCGCGATTCCAGAGCGGGTCAGCATGACCAGTTCGGGTCTCGCGATGCGAACCAATGAGACCATTGACCAAGCCTTGGAGACCGAACGGCTGCTAGTCTGCGGCGGCTGGCAGCCCGATCTGACCCTCTGGCACATTGCCGGCGGGCGCAGCCGCTGGAGCAGCGAACGCCATAGGCTTGAGCCCGAAGGCGTGGTTGAAGGCATTGCGCTGGCTGGCAGCACCGCCGGCTATCTGACCCGGCGCGGCTGCATTGGGAGCGGACGGGACGCGGTCAACCTGCTGCTGGGCCGCCCACGCAAACCCGTGCCGGACTCGCTGATCGACCCCTTGCACGAAACTCCCGACGCGCCGCCCGGCATCGGCACTGCGCACCAGAATGCGGCGTCTGCTTTTCTCGATGCAGGCCCGGAATTTCAGGCCCGCCCCGCGCCCGCCGGCCGTTCTTGGAGCACCATCTTCCGGGGGCCAACAAAGGGCGAATTGCCGGCTCTCTCCGAAGCATCCCAGCCCCTCACCATCGGCGCCGTGGCCGCCGGAGTGGAACTTGGGCTCATACCCGCCGACGCTGCCGGGATCGTGGCGCAGGAGCGCGTTGCGCTGGTCGGCCTCGCCCATGCCGAGCCTGAACGTCCGCCTTTGGAGGATAACATGCCCGGCCCAGAGGAGGTCCCCTCCTATTTGGAAGGCCGTTTTGGCATCGATGCGAAACTGGTCAGTCTCGTGCCGGAAGAGCCCCGCCAATTCAGCAGCGGCGCACTGATCTATCGCAATTCAGATCCGGCCAGCCCGCTGGACGCGAT
This sequence comes from Devosia faecipullorum, assembly GCF_015158295.1. Lineage (GTDB taxonomy): Bacteria > Pseudomonadota > Alphaproteobacteria > Rhizobiales > Devosiaceae > Devosia > Devosia faecipullorum. The sequence goes on from NZ_JACDXV010000004.1 coordinate 153,978, forward strand.
CGGAATCGTGCTGCGTCCTGCCGGCGCGACCGCCCTGGCGCTGACACGAGGAAATATCGCTCACGGACTCATCGTCAGCGTCCGCGATCAGGGCCGCCCGATTGCCGCACGGGTCGATACCGGGGTCACGCCGAACTAGCCACGACGCTCTGCGGCGATACGGGCGCGCTTGAGTGTTTCGGCATATTCGGCGTTGAAGCGAATTTCCGCCATCTTGATCGCGGCATCGAGCCGCAATCCGGTTGCCGCGTCGCCCGGCATCTGGCGCATCACGTCCAGATTGCGCTGGATATGCAATTCCAGCGCCTGACCGGTCTGGCTCCAGGCCTGGTCGAAAACCGCGTTGAGTGCCAGAGAATCCCGGCAATCCCGCACGGCGGACAAGAGATAGACGCCGTTGATGGCGGCGAGCATGCGGTCATTGTCGATGCGGTCTGCGCCTTCGCGAGGCCGGCGCATCGCCTGGTTGAGATCGGTCACCACTTCCTTGAGGCGCGGCTCGACACGGTCGGAGACCAATTTGGTCACATTGGACAGAACCTGCGTGGCGCGGCTGCCCCGCTCGAATTCGACATAACCGCTCAGCGCCCGCACCAGGCGATGGAAACGGTCCAGGCTCCGGCACACCAGATCAATATCGGCAAAAGGCCCGGCCATTTGCAGATTATGCAACTGGTTCTGCGCATGGGCGAGGCAGGCATCGATCAGCGGCGAAAAGCCGTTGCGGGCGAGACTGGCTTCCTTGGCATTGCCTGAGAGCTTGACGACGGCGACGATCAGGCGGGTCGGGTTGGCTATCTGCCCCACGGCCGCATGAAACATCAGCGCGGCCATTTGCGGGTCGCCCAAGGGCATGGATTGCAGCGCCACCCCGAGCGCCCCATCCTCGCCAATGGCGTTGACCGCCTTGCCGAAGCTCTGCGCCTTGCCGAGCAGGGCGCGGGCGCGCAATGCCGCCATCACCACATTGAGTTCTTCGCGGGCATGCTCGCGGCCAAGTTGGGCGCGGAAACGGCGCATGGCCTCATTATCCGCATCGATTTTGTCCAGCGCCCTTTTGGCGCGGAGCAGGATTTCAGCCATGACAAGTTCGAGATCAGCGGCCCTGAGCGTGCCGTTCTCGATGGCCTGCGCAGAAATCAGGTCGGGGCAAAGATCGCGCGACACCCAGGTCCAGGCCGCCATGGCGCCGTCGCGCACCACCGAACCGGCAAAAGCAAAATGCACTGGCTCTTCAACCAGCACGGCATCGATCAGGCCGCAAAAGGGCGTCCGTGCCGCCGCGCCGGTCCGGTTGGACGGTCGCGGGGCATGGTCAGCGGCGGCTTTGCTTTGTGCAGGCTGGCTCATCAAGGCTCAAAACAGGGTCAGTTCAGAACCAATCCTATTACGACCCTGTTAAACAATCCTTGTCAGGAGCGCGGGAAAAGGCTCAGGCCGCGCCCTGAACCACGTTCCAATTGCCGTTCTGCTCGCGACAGGCCGTGCCCTTGCGGACATAATCGGTGCCATTGAGCTTCACGGTGTGGGTAAAGTCCCGGCAATCGAGATTGTTGACCCGGACATAGGGCCCAACGGCGACCGAGCCGGTCGTGCCCTTGTCGCCGGCCCATTGGCGCGGCGCGCCGGGACGGCCGAATTGCAGCGCGTAGAACTGCGCGCTGTTGGCTTCGGTGGAATCCTTGGCGGTCATCAGCGCCAGGGCCGCCGGATCGACGAAGCCATTGGCGATGGACGTGGTCAGCCGCGCCGTCTGCACCGTCTGGGCCGAGGTCGGCACCAAGGGCTGGACCACGACCGGCTGGGCCTGCACCGGAGCCTGAACCGTACGCGTCGTGCCGGTGCTGGAGCAACCGGCCAGCGCCAGGGCAAGAAGCGGGAGAGCGAGAAGCGTCGAACGATTCATCTGTGTGGCCTTATCCGTGCATTCAAGTTGTACTTGTTGGCGTATTGCGGCGAAAGTGCGTCAAGGCCCGGAGGGGCGGGCGATACTGCCCAGCCGCGCGGTGGGAAGGCGCAATTCCACGAGCAGCCCGCCCAATTGCGATCGCTTGAGGTCGAGGCTACCGCCATAGACATCGACCAGTTCCTTGACAATATCCAGTCCCAAGCCGGTTCCGGGCGTTTTCTCGTCCAATCTGACGCCACGGCGCAACACTTTCTCGGCGTCGCTTTCCGACAGGCCCGGTCCATTGTCGTCGATGCACAAGAGCAATTGGGTGCTCTTGGAGCCTGGCTCCGCCGAAAGGCGAACGTCCACCTGGCCCTTGGACCATTTGCAGGCATTATCGAGCAGATTGCCTGCCATTTCCTCGAGGTCCGCCTCGTCGCCTCGGAACCAGGGCAGCGTCGCATCGGGCTGGTGGAAGGCGAGATTCACGTCGGGATGGATCTTGCCCATCACCCGGGTCAGCCGCTGCATGATCGAATTGGCGTCGGCCTTTTTGCCCACCACCGAAGTGCGCGCCGCCAGCCGCGCCCGCTCGAGATAGGTCGAGACCATATTGCTCATTTTCTCGGTTTCGCCGGCGACCACATCGGCCAGCGCGCCCTTGCGCGTCCCGGCCTCGTTGCGCAGCACAGCAAGGGGTGTCTTGAGGCCATGGGCGAGGTTGCCGACCTGATTGCGCGCGCGCTCGATGATCTGCGCGTTGGAACGCAGCAATTCGTTGACCTCCTCGGCCAGCGGCGCGATTTCCGTGGGATAGGTGCCCGAAACCTCGGCACTGTCGCCTTCGCGCACGGCCTCCACAGCGACGCGCAATTGCGCGATTGGCCGAAGGGCGATGCGTGCGAGAATGGCGCTCATCCCCGCCAGCATGACGCCCACCGCCCCCAGCACGATGAAGGCCTGGCCGCGAAATTCGTCCACCAGTTCGAGGATTTCCGTGAGATTGCCGGCAACGGTGATGCGATAATTGTCCGCGCCCAGCGTCACGCTGCGCTCCACCAGCCGCATCGTGGTGCCGAAAGGATCGTCGATCACTTCCGTGCTGCGGCCCAGCGCATCGGCGGTCGCGACGACGCCCCGCAAGTCGATCCCGACTACCGAGGTGGAAAGATTGACCAGATTCCCCTCGCCGTCGCGGATGATCCAGTACCAGCCCGAGCGCGGCCGCTCGAAACGCGGGTCCGCCAGGGCGATGTCGGGGTCCTGCGGGTCGCGGGTGTCCAGCAGCGCGCCAGCCAGGCTTTCGACGTGAAAATCCAGCGTCTGGGTCAAGGTGGTGTCGAGCGCGCGGGAATAGAGGTCGGTCAGCAGGAAACCGGTCGTCACCAGCGCCACGACCAGCCATCCGGCGGAGAGCCAGAACAAAGATGCGGAAATGGAGCCCTTACGCAGCATGCCCCAACCTTACGAAATGCCGCGCCGGCGCATCAATCCTCGAGGATCTGATAGCCCAGCCCCCGCACGGTCTGGATGCAGGTATCGGGCAGCTTCTTGCGCAGCCGGCCGACGAAAACCTCGATCGTATTGCTGTCGCGGTCGAAATCCTGATCGTAAAGATGTTCGGTCAGCTCGGTGCGCGAGATCACCTTGCCCTTGTGGTGCATGAGGTAGCTCAACAGGCGCAGTTCGTGGCTGGTCAGCTTGATCGCCTGTCCGTCCACGGTCACCTTGCCCGAACGGGCGTCGAGCCGCACGGAGCCGGCAACAATCTCGTTGCTGGCGTGGCCGGCGGCGCGACGCACCAAAGCGCGCAGCCGGGCCAGCACTTCTTCCATATGGAACGGCTTGGCGACATAATCGTCGGCGCCGGCATCTATGCCCTGCACCTTGTCGCTCCAGCGGTCGCGGGCCGTCAGCAGCAGCACCGGCGTGGTCTTGCCGGCGCGCCGCCATTCCTCCAGCACCGAAAGCCCGTCCATCTGCGGTAGGCCGATATCGAGGATGATTGCATCATAGGGCTCGGTATCGCCCAGGAAATGGCCTTCCTCGCCATCAAAGGCCACATCGACCGCGTAACCGGCCTCGCTCAAGGCTTCCTTGAGCTGCCGATTGAGATTGGCATCGTCTTCCACAATCAGAATACGCATCGCTGTGCCCCCCGCAAGGCTCTCGTTATCGTGCGTTCAAAGTCAGATTCCGGGCCGCGCCATCCGGCGCCAGCACACCGATGACATATACCAACGTTCCGCCTTGATCACAGACCTGAACATTGAGAATTTCGGCATTGGCATCGACGCCGGCCGACGCCAGCACGGCGTCGAGCGACAATATCTGGCCGGAAGCAACGGCTTCCTGAATCTGCCGCTTGTCGAGGCAGGCCTGCGCCTGTGCGGCGCCGGTGCCCGAGACGGCAAGCATCAGGGCCAGCGCCAGGGCAATGGAGGCAGGGGGGTTGGGGGCGTTCGTTTTCATATCCGGATCAATATGCGGTGCTTGCTGAATGGGACATGAATGAGGCAGGTGTCCATGTTTTTTAGTGGGTCGATCCGCGACCGGGCACGAAATCGGCACCTTCAGGCCTTGCCGATATCGCCCTTCAAGCCCCGCCGCAGGAAGAGGATGGCCAGCGCCTCCAGCATCAGGCCACCGCCCGAATTGCCTTCCATGGCAGGGAGATCGATCCCCAGCATCTGCGCGATGGCGGCCAGCAGCATCATGGCGGCGACGATATAGGTCTTGTAGCCCGACAGAATGTCCATTTTCGTTTCTCCTGCTTGTGATGAGGTGGATTTGGGGGCGGCGGCGAGCGCCACTGCCCTGATCGAAGCGACCCGGCTGGTCCAGCCGTTCCCGAAAGTGGCGAAGGTTGAAAGCCCTCGCAGAAAGCCCAGCCGCCGGTCGCAGATTGCATTGATCACCGCCCGCGCATCGGCCTTGGCCGCCGCGCCGATGGTCAGAGGCCCGACCAGCCCGTCCACCACCACGCCCAAAACGGCCTGCAAGGTGCGGATCGCCCTTTCGGGGCCGGAATTAACGGCATAGTCGAATATTGCCAGATCGATTCCGGGCGGCAGATTTTCCGCCCGGCAGAGGTTCCAATAGCCGGCGCGATAGATCCGCGCCGCTTCCGTCCGCGTGAGGCTCCGCACCGCGCTCTTGGGCAGGTTCCACCAGGGCGAGACCTCGCGCCAGCGGGCCAGCGTCTTGTGGGTTATGCCCATATTGGTGGCCCCGCCGGGATCGGCGGGATGATCGGCATAACCCCCTTCGTGCCGCAAGATCTCGGCCAAGCAAAGTTCGAACCGCGTCTCAGCCATGACATTCTCCCTTTGCTTCATGGCCGGGTCCGAGAACCGGGCTCATCTGCGCGATGGTGAAGGTGAAGGCGTCCGCAGGGCCGCCAAAATCGGCGATTTGCTCACCCGGGCCATAGGTGGCGGAAGCGCTGCCGGTCTCGATCGTCCGTATCGGCGTTGCGCCGTCGAACAGCCGCAGGCGCCAGCGCTCCTGTGCATATTCCAGCGGCGGTTCGGCGAGACCCCAGCCATCGCCATCGGCGCGGCTGCGGCGCGTCCAGCCGAACAGGATGGCTCCATCCGCCTGAAGCGAAGCGCGCAGATGCACCGGGGCGAGCGGCAAAGCCGGACTGGCATCGGGCGAGACCATCTTGGCCTGCCCAGAAGCATCATTCGGCCCGGCATGAAAGCGCAGCATGCGGCTTTCGCCGATCCGGTGTGCATCGATGGGCAGCACCGCCGCGCGTCCATCCAGCACCAGAACCCGCCGCCCGCTGGCGACGGGCCCCATTGCCGCGTCGGTGCCGTCGAGCCCGCGCAGCAATCCGGTCAATCGGTAGCTTTTAGGAGCAATCAGTTCCGCTCCCGCAAACCCGATCACCTCCCAAAACCCGGCGTCACTCTCCACCGCGATCCTGTTGCTGCCGGCCAATGCCGATTGATCGGACACATCGGCCAGATGGCCGGAGACCAGTTCGACCACCAGGACATTGCCGCGATCCCACACCGCCAATGGTCCCGCACCAAGCGGAGCGATGGTTTCGCCCATCACCACCGGCCGGGTCAGATGCACCAGTGCGCTGCCGCTGCTTTCTTCGCTGATCCGCACCGATCCCGGCCAGGGCTTGGTATAGGCGCCGATCAGCAAGCGGCTCCGTCCCGGATCGTCCGGCACGGGCGGCAGATGCGCGCTTACCAGAACTGGCGTCACCAGCAGCATTGGCGTTCCCGCCCCGCCTCGCGGGCGATCGACGCCCGTCGCCACCGCGTCCCGTCGCGGCAAGGCCGTGGCGGCGATACGCCGCGTAGCGCCATCGCGGATTTCGGTGATTTCGAATGGCCCCTCCACCAGTTCGGGAAGGGCGATGCGGTCGCCCGGTTCCAGCTCCACCCGTCCCGGCGGCAATGCCAGTTCCACCCGATCCGCCGCCATGACGCGGTGATCGAGCAGCCGCTCGGCGGCCCGCCGCGCCCCGGCGCCATCCAACACGACAGGCAGGGTTTCGGACAGGAACGGGCCGTCGCCCGGTCGCATGGCAGTGGCATTGGCCGAGAGGTAATCGCGCTCGCGGTCGAAATGGCCGAGAGAAAGCCGCCCCGGCTTTTCGGCTGCATCGCCGCGCCGGCGCGACAGAACCGGCCCCTCGCCGGCGGCCAGCTCTTCGGTTTGCAGCGCCGTGACCGGCCCCCGCCCCTGCACCAGTGCCACCAGTTCGCCATTGCGTGCCGTCAACACCTGCCCGGACATGTTCAGCACCGGCTCGATGGCCTGTCGCGCCGTGCCCGGACCGTTGAGCAGCAATCCCGCGATCAATGGCCCGGCGCTCGCCGCCTCCATCACGCAGCCATGGTCCGTGGCGATGGCTTTGATCAATTCATCGCTGGCCAGCGCCCCGAGCCGACCGGTCAGCCAATGGCCGTTGCGGTGATTGGGGCCATCGGCCCAGACATCGTCCAGCGCCGGAAAGCTGGGGAAGGGCCGCGCGTCCCAGGTCCAGCAATAGAGCCGATCCGGGTCCACCATTCCGGGGGGATTGCGCGCCGGATCGCGCCAGTAATTGTGATGCGCCCGCAGGAATTGCCGCTGGATCAATCCATCTGGCGTACCGCTGGAAAAATAGGGCCGCCCACCCTCGGCGCTCTTGTCGTCGCCGAAAATATTGGGCTGGTTAGCCCCCTTGTCCACCGCGCCGCAGCCCAGTTCGGTCAGCCAGATCGGCTTCGATCCCGGCACCCAGGGCGTCGGCGTCGCGTTGCGCACCCCGCCGGGGCGATCATGATGCGGCTGGCTCCAGAAGGCATGCAAATCCTTGTGGCGCCAGATCCAGGGCTCGCCATGCGCGCCATCGGTGATGGCTTTGCGAAGCTGCGCACGCCGGTCGGCATCGCTGACATAGTACCAGTCGAAGCCCTCGCCGCCGGCAATATTGGCTTCGAGATAATCCAGCGCATATTCCGATGCCGCCAGGGCCGCATCGTCATGGTTTTCGCCATCGCGCCAGTCGCTGAGCGGCATGTAATTGTCGATGCCGATGGCGTCGATATGCGGCGAGGCCCAGAGCGGATCGAGATGAAAGAACTTCTCGCCCCCGGCCTGAAGACCGGAATACTCGCTCCAATCGGCCGCATAGGTGAGCTTGGTGCCGGGGCCGGTTATGGCCCGCACATCCCCCGCCAACGCCACCAGCGCAGAAACGAAGGGAAAGCTGTTGCCTGCCCCGCGCACCTGGGTCAGCCCGCGCATTTCCGAACCGATCAGCAGCGCATCGACGCCGCCCGCCGCCTGCGCCAGATTGGCATAATGCAGCACCATGGCGCGATAGCCCGGCACGAACGCAGCCACCTGCGCCGCGGCGCCCGCGCTGCCATCGGGCGAGCCCGGCTGGCCGGGGGCGGGATGGCAGGTGATGCGCCCGCGCCAGGGATAAGCTCCCTGCTCCGCCCCGCCATGGGGATCGGCCATTCCATTGCCGGCAGGCACGTCCATCAGCATCAGCGGATAGAGCGTCACCTTGAGCCCACGCACCTTGAGATCGGCGATCGCCGCCAGCACCGAAGCATCGGACGGCGTGCCGCCATAGGCCGGGCCGCCGCCATGGCTGGATACAACGGGCACGCTGCCGCGCCCCAGCCCGGCGACACTCCAGATGGTCCCTTCGATGACCCGTCCCGCACCCTCGACACGCGGCGAGATTGCACAGGAGCCGCAGCGCAAGTCATTGCCGAACCAGCTCACCACCAGCGCCACATGCTTGAGATTGGGGCAAAGCGCCACGAGCTCGTCGATGGACCAGGTCCAGTTGCTGACGCCGGCCATCAAGTGGGCATTTTCGCTCACTCCCTCGCCCGCGCCGAGCACGCGGACGCGCGGCGTCGGGTCATAGCCAAATTCGGTGGCGCCGGGGATCACCGTAACCGCCCTGATCGCCGGTTCCAGCTCGCCGGCCAGCCGGCACACTTCCACCGACAATTGCGGAAGGCGATTGCCGAAGCGGCTGAGCGGCAGGTTCTCGACCACGAGATAGCACAGCCCGCGATAGGCCGGGGCATTGCCAACGCCCTGCACCGCCTCGATCAGGCTATCGGGAAGTTGATCCTCGTCGCCAGCATAAAAGCGCAGATTGAGCCCGCGCGTATCGAGCAATTGCCCGTCGGCCCAGATGCGCCCCATGCGCGCCACCTGTCCTTCGCAGAGCCCGATGGCGAAGCTGGCGAGGATTTCCTCTTCCTGTTCCGGCGGGGGCGCAAATCCTTTCGAACCCGCCGTTTCGGTGACGTGGCGGAGCAATTCCCGCGCCCAGATGATATTGCCCGAAAGCCGGCCCCAGCCATAGAGCCGGGGAATGGGCGCGCCTTCGCTCGATCCGCCCAGCCGCACGTCGAACAAGGGAGCTTCGACGCTGCGTTTTTCGCTGAACAGCATATTGTCCAGCGCATTGCCCGCCAGCGCCCCCAATGCCCGCCCGATGGTCGCGCCGATTGGCCCGCCGACCAGTCCGCCCGCGAACTGTCCGGCCACCGAAAGTGCCAGAGTGGCCATGGATTTATCCTTGTTTGTCGGGGAACCGGAACCGCCCGCTGACCCGTCGGGCCCAGCCGGCGCTGAAATTGGCCTCGACCACGCCCAGATGTTCCTGCGCGTGGATGAAGCGGTGCGGGCTGACCATGATGCCGCAATGGCGCGCCTCTTCCAGCCCGCCGAGCCGGAACAGCACCACCTGCCCCGCCGCAACCGGCCCCGTTTCCGGCAACAAGAAGCTTTGCGCCGCTTCGTTCAGCGCCCCGTCATGGCCGCCATGGCGCCAGTCGGCGCGATAGGGCGGCACCCTGACCGGTTCGGCGCCGTAAAGCGCCCGCCACACGCCGCGCAGCAGGCCCAGGCAATCGCAACCGGCGCCCGGCGTCGAGGCCAGGTGCCGATAGGGCGTGCCCAGCCATTGCCGCGCCGCTTCGACCACGCTGTCGGGGTTCATTTCACCACCGCCCTGCCATCCATGGCGTCGCCGCGCCGTGGATGGCGCAATAGATAATCGCTGCCCGGCACATGCGGAAAACCGCGGAAATTGGCGGCATTGGCGAAGCGCGCCTTGCAGGTGGAAAAACGCCGGTCGCAACCGACGCTCACTTCGAGCACGTCGTCGGCGTCGACCCATTCTCCCACCTGTTCGGCGAAGCCGAGCACGTCGCCCTCCGGCACCCGCCGATGGGTCAGCACGGCGTCGGCGAGGCCGTCGCGCCGGCCGCTGCCCCAATGCGCCATGCCGAAGGCGAACCAGCCCTCGTCGAACCCGGACAGCCCGCTGACCAGCACCTGAAACGGATCGACAATAGCCAATATTGTCGCCGCGCCCCTATGCGCAGGCCGGTCGAGTTTCACCCCGCAGCGCCCGTCCCCGACCTGAGCGTCGCACAATCCCTGATAGAGCCGGCCGCGCGTCACGTTCAGCGCCTGTTGCGGCGAGCGCAATTCGGCGCGGAAAACCCCGTCCTCGCGGACAATTTCGCCGATAATATCCACCCGCAGCAGCAGGCATTGCTCCGGCTCGGCCCAGTTGACCAGCCAGGTTTCCACCCGCGCCCCGTCATAGCGCCCGAGCAGGATGTCATCCTCGCTGATTGCGGCGCTGTCGAGAATGCCCAGCACCTCGCCGGTTTCCACCTGTGCGCCCAGCCGCGCCGGCACGTCGCCGCCATCCAGCCCGAAAGCGGGACTGCATGCCGTACCCGCCACGTCCAGAACGCGATCATGCTCGGTAAAGCCCAGAACCTGCCCATCGCGCCGCAGCACACGCCAGCAATGGGCGATAGTGGTCTCGCCCTGCGCCAGATGCGCCGCCAAAGCCTCCGGCACCGCCTTCATGGCAGGATCTCCAGCAGGGGAATAGAGGGGATTTCAGCGCCGTCGAAGCCATTGAGCTCGACATCGAGCCGGTCAGTGTCGAAGCGCACCGGCACGTCGAACAAAAATCCCGCGCTGACGCTTGCCCCCAGCGCCGGGGCCGCCGAAAAGCCGATCATGCCCGTGGTGACATCCACGCTCCAACCGGTCAGCACTTCGCTGCCATTGACGGCAACCCGCACACTGCCGGCAATTGGCTTGGCGATGATCCTCAGATAGGGATCGAAGGCCGCGCCATAGCGCTTGGTCAGCTGAAACTGTGTCCTTACACCATCACCAGTGCCAATGGCCTGATCAGTGGGTCCGGGCGCGATTCCGCCCGAGGAATGGTCCAGCCCGTCACGCCACAAAAAGCCATGCAGCCGGCCGCGCCTTTCCTCGAAAAAGGCCAGCACCGCCTGCATGTCGGCGCGCGATTTGACACCATAGCCGGCATTGTAGCGCCGCCGCGACTGCGCCCAGCGCCCATTGCGGCTTTCGCCGCCGCCCGCCAGCGTCACGACATCGGTCCTGCGCTCCGGCCCGCCCCGCGCCCCCAGCGCAATGTCGAGCGGAAAGCGGATATGATGAAAAGCCATTTTTGATCTTTCGTTGTGGCACCACAGCGCGTGGAGATTCAGGTCAGGCCGAGCCGAAAGGGGTAGGCTTCGAGAACCGGAGCGCAGCGTACGTTCGGGTACGTGAGCACCGGAAGCGCAGAAACCTGCCACTTGCAGGCCGGCATCACCTGAATATCAAGCGCTGCGTGTGCCGCGCCGCACCGCCCGGAGCAGCATGGCGCTCACCTCCGCCTCGCTGGCGGCAAAACTGCGGGCATCGCTGGCGGTGACGTTGAAGGTCACGTTGACACTGCCGCCAGCGCCGCCCACGCCCAGCCGCCCGTCGGGCCCGCGCTGCAGCGGCATGATGGCTTCCGGTCCGGCCTCTCCGGCGAGGCCCATGCCGCGCCCGAGCGGAAAATAGGCGGGGCTGGCGATCACCCCGCCCTTGGCGAAAGGCGTCACCCCGCCAAGGGCCGGATTGGTCGCGGTAAATATGTTCTCGACCAGCCCGCCGACCAGCGAGCCCAAAGGCTTGAACGCGGCCTTGAGCGCAATATCGGCGAAGGAGCGGGCAATATCGCCCAATACCGCGCGGAAGCTCTTTCCATCGAGCACCGCGCCGCGAAAGGCCCGGCTGACCGAAGTGGCGACGCCATCGGCCAGATCGCCGATGCGCCGCAATTCCACCGAGACATCGCTCAATTCACCGCGAAATTCCTCGCCGAACAGATCACTGGCCATCGGGGAAATGCTCCATGAGATTTTCGAGACCGCGCCGGTCCAGCGGCCCGCTGCGCTCCCCCATCACCGCCCCCCAGGCCGAAGCCAGTTCGCGCGGCGTCATCTTCCAGAACGCCTCGGGCGAGAGGCGCAGCACGCCCAGCCCGAAACGCATGGCATCCTTCCAGGGAAAGGGGTTCATTGCGCCTCTCCGAAGGTCGCGCGGAGCAGGCGCACCGCAATATCGGCAGCGCCACGCAGCCCGCCCTCGACGCTCATCCGCGCAAGATCGTCATCGCTGATCTCATTGCCGCCCCCGCGCAAACCCGCGCCCAAAATGGCCGTCAGATCCCGCGCCGACACCCGTCCCTCGCCGAAGCGCTCGGCCAGCCCGGCGAGGTCACCCGCCCCCAGCCGCGCCTCCAGCTCCGCCAGCGCCCCCAGCGTCAGGCACAAAACCCGCGTCTCGCCCCCGATCTCGGCGGCGATCTCACCACGATGAATGTTTGTCATGATTGTCCTCAAGACCCCTCCCCCTCCCCAGAGGGGCGAGAGTGCGCAGGAGCCGATGTTTTAGTTTGAGTGACGAGCCCGTGCCCATCGTCCCCTCGCCCCTCCGGGGAGAGGGCCAGGGTGAGGGGTGCTGCTCTAATGGAGACAGCGACGCCTACACCGCCGTGAACGTCACCTCCCCCGCGCTTTCCAGCGCCAGATCAAACGTCACTTCCCCGGCATGATCAGCGGAAAACTCCAGCGCCACGATCTGGAACGGCCCCTGCACCTCGCCGAAATGTGGCAGGATCAATTGCCAGTTGCAGATGGTGCCGGCGAAGAACAGGCTGCGGATCGTGGCGTCCGAGGACTGGTCCTTGAACACGCCCGAACCGGCGACCGAGGCGCGTTTCACCCCGCCGCCCGCCAGCAATTCCCGCCAGCGCCCGGCGCTTTCCTGGTCGGTCGTATCGACGCTGGCCGCATTGAAATTGAGGCTCCGCGTGCGCAGCCCCGCCACCGTCAGAAAACTGCCCGACCCGGTCTGGTCGAGCTTCAAAAGCATATCCTTGCCGCTCTGGGCTGCCATTCAAATTCTCCTGTTGGGCGTGCGTGAGCACCCCTCCCCAGCCCTCCCCGTCAAGGGGAGGGTGCCGCATCCAGTTCGTCGCACTACCCTGCTCCAAGCACCGGCCAGACACCTCCCCCTTGACGGGGGAGGCTGGGAGGGGGTGCGCAAAGCGCACGAAGACAAGTCACTCACTCAAAAACCGCAGCAGGACCGCCGCCCGCGCCTGCCCGGTCGCATTGTCGATCAATGTCTCGGTGCGCAGATGCTCGGCATGGGTCACCACCAGCCCAGAAGGCGCAGGGTCCAATCCCACCGCCACCACGCGCGCGGCGATGTCCAGCGCCGCCTTGCGGCTGGGCTGGTCGCTCCAGCAATGGAGCAGCACGCGATGCTCCTGTCCCGGCGTGTCGTCGCCGTCGCGCTGGCGCATGTCATGCCGGTCGATCACCACATAGGGCGCGGGGCGGCTGCGGGGCGGCGCGTCGAATATGCCGCCTGCCCCGATCAGCGCCGAAAGCGCGCCATCGGCGCCCAGCGCCTCGACCAAGGCCGCCTGCAAAGCTGCAATCGGGTGCATCGCCTACCCCGTGACGCTGGTTTCGCTACAGGCGCAGGCCAGATAGGCCCGCCGCCCGTTGATGTCGGCCGTGCTCACCACGTCGAGATTGCGGCCGCGATAGACGATACGGTCGCCCGGCGAGATGTCGCTGCGAAAGCGCAGCACCACCGAATGCGAAATCGCCACCGCGCGGCCATCGGCATTATTGCCCTGCCGCCCGGTGAGGCTGCGCACCCGCGCCCAGACGCTGCTCATCGGCACATAGACCCGTTCATGCCCGCCCCCGCCATCGCCCAGGCTGTCGCGGCGGCGTAGCTGCACCCTATCGGTCAGCGTGCCGATTGGTGGAATACGCTCGCTCACAGCCGCACCCTCTTATAGCCCGCCAAGGCCCGGTCGAAGCCGGAGGGGACCACGGAGCCCGATCCGGCGATCAGCACCGCGTCGCGATGCTCATACCAATGCGCCACCAGCCCCAGCAGCGCCTGCCGGAGATCGGCGGGGACGTTGTCGGGCTCGCTGCCGTACCCGGCGACATAGTCGATTTCGATGCCGCCCAACTCCCGCAGCAGTGGCATGCCGATGACGGTGCGCGGCACGATCAGCCGGTCCGGTTCGGAGCGGAACTGACCGAGGCCGATATCGTGGCTGCCGCCATTATCGTCGCTGGCGGCGATGGCTGTCACCGAGATCAGCGGCGCAACCGGCAGCTTCACCACGCCGCTTTCCGGCCAATGATCGAGCACGATGCGCCAGCTCTGCGCCAGAAGCGCCCTGCCGGTGACGCTTTCCACATGCAGCCTGGCCGCGCCGATCAGCGTCGTGATCAAACCGTCCTCGGCATTGTCGTCCACCTTGAGAAACGCCTTGGCCTCGGCAAGCGAAACCGGCTCCTCGGCGGGGCCCGCCAGAAGATAGGAGGTCATTGTTGATGTCCTTATGTTCGCGTTTGACGCCTATCCGCCCACCATCGTCATTGCCCGGCCTGTCCGGGCAATCCATCCCGCCACGGGCATGGACCACCGGGCCAAGCCGGGTGGTGACGACGGCGAGGAAATGGCTCAGCTGGCGCCGAATTTCAGCAACTTGATCGCGTCATAGTCGGCAATGCCGCCGCCGACGCGCTTGGTGGTGTAGAACAGCACATAGGGCTTGGAGCTGAACGGGTCGCGCAGTACCGAGACGCCCTGACGGTCGACAATCAGATAGCCGCGCTTGAAATCGCCGAAAGCGATGGAGAAGGAATTGGCCGCGATATTGGGCATGTCCTCGGCCTCGACCAGCGGGAAACCCATGAAGCTGGCGCGGCCATCGGCGCTGGCCGCCGGCTGCCAGAGATAATTGCCGTCGATATCCTTGAGCTTGCGCAGCGCGCCCTGCGTCCTGCGGTTCATCACCCAATTGGCGTTCTGACGGTACCCGGCCTTGAGCGCATAGACGAGGTCGATGAGGATGTCGGAGGCATGGCTGGCGGGCAGAGCCGCCGAGGTGCCGGTGGCGAGATAGCCCAGGCTGCCCCAGGCCCAGCTGGTCTCGGCCACCTTGGTGCCGTTGAGAAAGCCGCTGGGCTTGTTGACGCCATCGCCATTGACAAAGGCCGTGGTTTCCTGCGCCGCGAAGGCCGCATTGACCTCGTCGGCGATCCACTGGCCCACATCCACCGCCGCATCGTCGAGAAAGGCGGTGGTGGCTGCTGGCATGGCATAGAGTTCGGTCGTGGGATAGCTCAGCTCGGCCAGTACCTGGCTGCTGGTGGTGGGCCGGGCCGCCGTCTCGCCGACCCAGCCGGTCTGCGGCCCGGTCACCGTGATCGGGCGCTTGTAGACCGCGCCCGAAACCTGCCGCAGCCCGGCAATGGCACGGATGGGCGAGATATGGGTCATGAGCCTCGTGATCTCGGTCTCGACCTCGGCCGGCACCACATAGCCGCCATCGGCGGGCACGCCGATCTGCAGGGTCTTTTCCTCGCCGCGCTTCACATAGGCGGAGAAGGCTTCCTTGTATTCGCTCTCGGCGATCTGCCCCTTGCCCTCGATGGCGGGGCGGGCGCGTTCGGCCTTGGCGCGGTCCAGCGCCGCCTTCTGGCCGTCCAGCACGGCGTTGAGGCGGTCCAGCTTGCCTTCGAGCAGCCCGTCGGCCGTGCCGCGCTTTTCAATTTCGCCCAGGCGCTGGTCATTGGTGCGCTTGAATTCCTCGAACGCGGTGGAAAATTCAGCGAAGAGCGCGGCAATATCGCTCCCCGCGCCTGCCTTGGTTTCGAGGCCGTCGGTCATCCGATCCATGTCGGTATCCTTCTATCGGTTGCGGATTTGTCTCGTGGCCGCGGCAATGGCCGCGCCGGCGGTGAGGGGGGAGGCGATGCGCGCATCCTCCATCATCGGAAAGGTGACGATGGAAATCTCGTAGAGGTCGATTTCACTGAGGCGGCGATGCCCGGTTCCCGCTTCGCGGCTGGCCTTGACGGTGCGAAAGCCGATGGACAGGCCATCGAGCGCCCGGTTTTCGATCAGCCGCCGCAGTGCCTCGGCGCGCGGCACGCCGGGCACAAGCCGTCCGGCGACGAACAGGCCATGGCCGTCCTCACCAAGACTTTCCCATATGCCTACCGGCTCCTTGGGGTCGTGCTGAAATAACAGCCGAATGCGCCCGCGCCTCTTGGCGAGCGATTTGACGAACGCCCCGGGCAGGACGATGTCGCCGCCGCTATCGAGCCGGTTGAAGACGCTGGCATAGCCGGCGAACCGGCCCTCCGCGTCGATGGGAATGGCACTCATCGGCGTTTGGCTCCGCCGGTCTTCGGCGGCGTCGGCCCGCGCTGCTTGTCGGCAAGCGTTCCCGCCAGGTTCCAGGCGAATTGCCGAAACGTCTGCTGCGCGCTCTCCCGGTTCTGCTTGTTTGCCATAGGCTCAATCCTCCTTGCGGAACAATCGGTTCAGCGCGGCGATCTCCCGCACGAAATCGTTGAAGTGCTGGTTCGCCCTCGCCATTTCCTTGAGGCTCCACACCAGCAAAGCACTCGCACCGCTGGCCCAGAGAAACAGCGCCAGATGAGCGAGATCGCCCCGCTCGATAATGGTCGTGGTCAGGTTGTCCATGCCGGTGCTCCTTGCCGTCGGCTGACGATGCTTTGCCCCCAGACGAAGGCGCTAAAGCCCCACCATTGCCCGCTTTTCCTCGTCGCAGAGGAAACCGGCATTGCCCACCCGCTCCCAGAGTGCGGCGCGGTCCTCCGCCAGGGCCTCGACCTTGTCGAAGTCCGGCACGATCTCAGCCCCTTCGAAGGCTGGTCCCAGCCAGAGGCTCAGTTCCTGGGCCACCCGCACCACCAGCGGCACCAGCGTCTGCCGCCACAGGATCCGATTGGCTTCGGCGAGATTGGCATAGGTATTGTCGCCGGGAATGCCGAGCAGCATGGGGGGCACGCCGAAGGCCAGCGCAATGTCGCGCGCCGCCGCATGGCGGGATTCGATGAAGTCCATGTCGCGCGGGCTCATGGCCAGCGCCTTCCAGTCGAGCCCGCCATCGAGCACCATGGGCCGGCCGGCATTGCCGGAGCCGGAAAACTGCTCTTCCAGCTCCGCCTTGAGCCGGCTGAACTGGTCTTCGGTGAGGCTCCCATTGCCTGCCGAATAAACCAGTGCTCCGCTGGGCCGAGCCGCATTGTCGAGCAAGGCCTTGTTCCATTGGGCGCTGGCATTGTGAATATCGAGACTGGTCTGGGCGGCCTCCAGCGGCGCCATGCCGTAATGATCGTCCAGCGGATGGAACAGGGCCATATGCAGGACGGATGGAATGGGCAGCGCCTCCTGGCTCAGCCGCACCGCCTTGCCCCCGGCCTTGTAGTCATAGGCTAGTGGCCAGCCATCGCGCCCGGCGACCACGCTCATGCGGTCGGGCCGCAGCACGAACAAAGTGCGCACCGCGCCATCGACGATGCCGGCCTGCACATAGGCATTGCCGGAGGTTTGCAGATAGGCATAGACCGCTTCCAGCAATTCCGGTCCCGATTGCCGTCCATTGGGCTGGGCCAGCAATTGCGCCAGCGGATGACTGCTCGCCGCCTTGCCATCCACCAGCACATTGAGCGGCACCCTGTTCGCCGTTTCCGCGATCAGCCGCACACAGCGATAGACGACCGGATTGCGCATGAAACCCTGATTGACCAGGCTGGCATAGCCCCGCCCGCTCCATTGCGCCGGCCCGAGCTGGCTGAGGGTCAGCATGGTCTGCCCGGCAAAGCTCTTGGTTTCGCCGGGCGTGTTCGTCCGCCCGCCAAGCAGACGGTTCATCCAATTGGGCATGTGTTCCTGTCCTCGTTCCGGCTCGGTTCGCCACCCTCGCGCTCGACGCGAGGGTGGCGAAGGGTGGATATTCAGAGCCCCCTCACCCTCGGCCGCATCTCGTTCAGCACCAGCTCGGTCAGCGCCCAGACCAGCGCATCCACCCGGTCGGGTGAATGGCCGTCGGCCTTGCCGTCCGGCCCGAAGGCGCAGAGTTCGTCTTCCAGTGCCGTCAATCCGGGCGCATGGCGCACCAATCCGCGTGCATATAGCGCCGCAGCCGGTTCGGCGCGCACCCATTTGCCCCGATTGGCGCGGACGCTGCGCACCGGCACCGAGGCATCCACCTGCGCCAGCACCTGGCGCACCAGATCGCCGCCCTGATTGACCTCCACCAATATGCAATCGGCCTCATGCGCCCGATAGGCCGCCACCGCCCGCCGGGCCCAGACATGAGGGGCAATGCCCTGCAGCGTTGCGTCCTCGAGCACGACGACGCCCTCGCCCTGCCGTCCTGCCACCACGATGCCGCAGGCATCGGAGCGCGCCGTTCCGGTCACGGGCGGGTCCACCGCCACGACGATGCGCCCGTCCGGTCCGCCCTCGGCGGGGCGAAACATGGCCCGCTGCCAGAGCGCATCGATCCGGTCTTCGATCAATTCGCCATCCAGTTCCTGCCGGCCCAGCAAGGTGCCCTGATAGCGCGCCACCACCGCATCGAAGAAGTTCGGCGCCAGATTGCGATAATTGTCCTGCGTCGCCATTCTGACGACGCGCGTATGCCGGTCCTCGACCAGCCGTTTTATCAGGCGCGTCGGGCGCGGCGTCGTGGTCGCCAATTGCCGCGGATGTTCGCCGAGCCGCAGCCCGAATTGCAGCATGTCCCACGCCTCCTCGGCATGGGGCCATTTGCCGACCTCGTCGCACCAGGCGGCGGCGAATTGCGGGCCGCGAAAGCGTTCGGGATCCGAGGCGGTCAGGATGCTGGCTTCCACCCCATTGGGCCAGACCAGCCGGTTCTTGCCCTTGAGGACGGGCCGCTCATGGTCGGGATGGACGGCGATCAATCCGCTTTCGCCCCGCACCATGATCTCGACCGCCTCGCTCATGGTTTCGCCCACCAGCGCAATCGGGGAAATGCGCCGCCGCGCCAGCCGGCGGACCCATTCGGCCCCTGCCCTGGTCTTGCCCGAGCCGCGCCCGCCCATCAACAGCCAGGTGGTCCAGTCGCCCGGTGGCGGCTTCTGCTGCCGCCGCGCCCATTTGGGCCAGCAATAGAAGGTACGCATCACCTGCTCATCGCCCATCGCCGCCACGGCGGCGATGGGGCTAGCGGGCAGATTGCTCAAGGCGCTTGACCAGCTTGGCGCGCAGATCGGTCATGTCCTTGCGCGTCGGCGGCTCCACATTGCGTTCGGTCGCGCCCAGTTCGATCAGCTTGTCCATGGTCTTGACCTGATCGGCCAGCATTTTCGCTCTTCTGTCGATGGGCATGTCCGTAGCGTTCTCCAATTCCCTGATCTGGCCGTCCAGCACGCGCAGCATGCGCGCCACCAGGTGCATCCTGCTCGGCGGATGCGCCCTCAGGCTCAGCCAGTCCTCTTTTTCGCGCCGGTAGCGCAATTGCGACAAGGTGATGCCGTGGCGTCGGCAGATCATTTCGGGGACGAACATCCGGCCCTCATATTCGCCCCGGATGGTCGCCCAGTCGGGCGGCTGCTTGCGGCCTGCCCTCCCCGCTCCGTCCATTCGATCCATCTCCCGCAAATTTGCCGGGCTTGCCCGCCGCCGACCCAATTTGTCGACCATGCCATAAACATAGCTGACCAGCGTGACGCGGGGATTAGTTGGATAAGTCGGGCCGGAAGATCACAGCGGCGATCCCGCCGACCCCCGCACTTCCGGGCCGGCGTCTGGCGATTGTGTGAGGGGGCTTCAGTGCTCGATATCTGCGTCCGGCATGGCCACGAAAATCAGCACGCCGACAATGGTGATGAACACGCGAAACGCCGATTGCAGGCTATTCCAGCTGCTCGACATCCACATGCCAAACCATTCGCCACCGATGGTCATGAAGCCCACCTGCCAGACCAGGAACCCCAATGTCAGCCCCGCCACCGCCCAGCCTTTGGAGCGGTTGAACGTGAGAGCCGCTGCGTTTCGCACCGCAAACATTTTTCCGGCACCGCCCCAGGAGGCCAGAGCCGTGGCGATTTGCGCCGCGATCAACAGCATATAGGCAGCATGATGCAGGACGGGGTTATCAATGGCGCGATAGGAAATGGTAGCGTCGGGAAAGATCGTGTCCATGCTCAGCACGTGCTGCATGAAGACGAAATTGCTGCCGTAATCGGTCACGTTCCCGAAGGCGACAAGCGTTGCATAAAGTGCGATGGCCGCAACGAGAATGATCTTGCTGACGCGCGTGACGAGCATGGCCCCTCCTCCACGCCGCCGATACTAGGCGCAATCGGACGAACGCGCCATGTCAGGGCCCGAAGACCCGCCGGGCCTCCAGCGCCAGACCCAGCCCGACGCTGCCCAGCACATCCGTGCGCACAATTTCGGCCTCGGGGAACAGAACCTGCAAGCGCCCGGCAACGGCCGGCACCAAGGTCGAGCCGCCGGTCATGATCAGGCTGTTCACCGCTTCGGCCCCGATGCCGGCCCGCCGCAGCGTTTCGGCAATCGTCGCGTCCAGCCTCGCCACCGAATCGGCCAGCGCCGCGCTCAAATGCGCCGCGGTGATCGGCGTGGCGATGACCCGCTCGCGCACTGGAAAGACGAAGTCGGTCAGGTGGACGTCGGACAGCGCAATCTTTGCCGCTTCCACCGCCCCGATCAGCCGGTGCCCCAGCCGGTCTTCCACCAGCATGGTCATTGTCTCCACCCGCTCCGTCTCGATGGCTTCGCGCATGGTCGAGCGCAGGTCGCGCAGGGCCTGCGCGTCATAGAGTCTATTGATGCGATGCCAGGTGGAGAGATCATGATAGGGCGCGACTGGCAGGTGCCGCTTGCCGTCCCTCGTGCGCGAGCCCAGGCCCAGTTCGGGCATGATCCTCGACATGGCCAATAGCCGGTCGAAATCGGTGCCCCCGATATGAACGCCAGCCGTCGCCAGAATATCGGCGCTGCGATCGGCCGCACCGGCACGCTCCGGCGACACCCGCACCAGCGAAAAATCCGATGTGCCGCCGCCCAGATCGACGATCAGCGCCAGTTTCTCGCTCGCCACCTGCCGTTCATAGTCGAGCGCCGCCGCGATGGGTTCGAACTGAAAAGCGATGTCCCTGAAGCCCTGCGCCTGCACCGCCGCTTCCAGTTGCATCTGGGCCGCCCGGTCAGCCGCCGCGTCGTCGTCAACGAATTGCACCGGGCGTCCCATGACCACCTGTGTCAGCTCGCCGCCAAGCTGGGTCTCCGCACGCCGTTTCAGCTCACCCACATAGGTTCCGATGATTTCGCCGAACCCGAGGCGCCGCGCCTTCACCCGCGTTTTGTCGGCGAAAAGTGCTGTGCCCAGCACGCTTTTGAGCGAGCGCATCAGCCGCCCATCGGCGCCGGTCACATATTCGGCCACTGCGTCGCGCCCGAAATGCACCCTGTCGTCCTCGAAGCCGAAGAACAGCACGCTGGGCATGGTGGAATGGCCGTTTTCGAGCGGCAGCAATTGCGGCTGGCCATCGGCGCCGAGCCGCCCAAGCGTCGAATTGGACGTGCCGAAATCGAGGCCACAAGCCAGGGTCATGGGAAGCCGTCCGTCTTGTGAAATCGCGCCGGGCGCGAAGGGACGGGCGTTCTAGGGAAGATGGGCGAGGATGGCAATGGGATACATCGCATTGCCGCCCGGCCATCGTCATTGCCCGGCTCGTCCGGGCAATCCAGCGCCGCCGCAAAGATGTAGGGGCTATGCGGCCTTGCTGCGCCGCTCCGGCTTGCCGCGCATATCGGTCACTTCCAGCCTTGCCAGTCCGCGGCGCTGGGCGCGTTTGACCGCCTGATTGGCATTGTGCAGCACGGTGCGATCAAGGCCGCCCTGGGGATTGGTGACGGCAAGGCCCATGCTCAGCGTCACCTGCCCGGCATGGCTTTCCCGATTGGGCATGGCTTCCTGGCGCACCGCCTTGGCGATCCGGCTCGCCAGTTCGCGCGCCATCAGCACCGGCATGTCCGGCATGATCAGCACGAACCCGGCACGTCCCTGGCGCAGGCAGCGCAGATTGTCGCGCGGCAACAGGGGCTGGATTGTTTCCATCAGTCGGTCGAGGCTCAGCTCGACGGCATCGCGCCCATAGGCGGCGAAATATTCGGTATAGCGGTCCATTTCCATGGCCAGGATGCAGAGCGAGACATTGCGCTGCCCCGCTTCGGTCCAGCCGCGTCGCAATTCCTCGTCGATGCGCTGCGCCGGCCGGGTCTTCTTCTGGGGATTGCTGATGGCGGATTGGCCATAGGCGGGCACGGCATCGCTGCGGCCGAGTACCGAACGGACCCGTGCCCAGAAGCCGTCTTTACCGCTCATGGTCACCCT
This sequence comes from Devosia faecipullorum, assembly GCF_015158295.1. GTDB lineage: Bacteria > Pseudomonadota > Alphaproteobacteria > Rhizobiales > Devosiaceae > Devosia > Devosia faecipullorum. The sequence continues at coordinate 175,979 of NZ_JACDXV010000004.1, forward strand.
GTTCATCAAGCCTGTCCTGGGCCGCTTTCCATTGCCCTGATCTGGCCACAGAATGGTTAACAGGAGGTAAGTGTCTATGCGTCAGAGGTGCTCCGGCGGCTCATATTCCGGCCAGTCCACGGCATGTTCTTCCCACTCGTCCGGGTCCACTTCGCTTTCCAGAAAAGTGCGGCCGGCAATGGAAACGCCGACATCGATCACCGTCTGCGGATCGCCCGAAACCAGCGGATGCCACCAGGCCAGCCCCTTGCCTTCCGCCAGCCGCCGATAGGCGCAGGTGGTCGGAATCCAGGGAATTTCCCGCAGGTTTTCCGGGGTCAGCTTGATGCAGTCGGGCACCTTTTGCTGCCGATTGGGATAATCGGTGCAGCCGCAGCCATCGCCATCGAGCAATTGGCAGCGCACGTCGGAGGTGATGATCGTGCCGGTATCCTCATCCTCGAGCTTGAGCAGGCAGCAGCGCCCGCAGCCGTCGCAGAGCGCTTCCCACTCTGCCGTCGACATTTCCTCCAGCGATTTTTCTTCCCAAAAGGCCATGTTTACTCTTGGCATTCCATATTAGGGCCGGTTTGCGCTTGCCGGACGGCAAAGGCAATCATATTCCAGCGATTGTGTTGCATTGGCGGCGCAATGGCGAAACGATGCGGCCAGTGGGCACCGGGGATCGGCGTGCAGGATCCGTTCTATACCAAGGAAAAGAAGCGCAGGCCAATTGGCGGGATGCTGGCCGCCGATGCGTGGCTGGATTCCTCTCTTTATGAGTTCTGGCAGGCGCTTGGTCGTGCCTATACGCGCTACCAGGATTTCATGAGCCTGTTCCACGTCACCGGCTTCCGGCGCTTCCTCGTCGAAATCCTCAGCGACGCCTTCACCTTCGCCGCCATCGGCGTGGTGCTGGTGACGGCACTGGCCATGCCCGCCTTCGACATCATCGATCGCGGCGTCCTCAACAAGGCCGAGGATTATTCGGTGGTCTTTCTGGACCGCTTCGGCAACGAAATCGGCCGGCGCGGCATCCGCTCGGACGATTCGGTCGCCCTCGACCAGATGCCCGACTATTTGATCAAGGCCACGCTCGCCACCGAGGACCGGCGCTTCTACGAGCATTTCGGCGTCGACATCATGGGCACGCTGCGAGCGCTGGCCACCAATGCCACCGGCGACACCTCCTTGCATGGGGGCTCCTCGATCACCCAGCAATTGGCCAAGCAATTGTTCCTCTCCTCGGAGCGGACCATCGAGCGCAAGATCGTCGAGGCCTTTCTCTCGGTCTGGCTGGAATGGCATTATACCAAGGACCAGATCCTCAAGCTCTATCTCGACCGCGCCTATATGGGGGGCGGCAATTTCGGGGTCGTGGCCGCTGCCGATTATTATTTCGGCAAGCGCATCGAGGATATTTCGCTGGCGGAAGCCGCCATGCTGGCCGGGCTCTACAAGGCGCCGGGCCGCTGGGCGCCTCATATCGACCTGGCCGCGGCACGCGGCCGCGCCAATGTGGTGCTGACCAATCTGGTGGCCGCCGGCATGCTGACCGAGGGCCAGGTCACCGCCGCGCGTCGCCATCCCGCCTCGCCCATCGACCGCACCGCCGACATCAATTCCCCCAATTATTTCCTCGACTACGCCTTCGAGGAAGCCAAACGGCTGATCGCCGACACCAATCCGCCGGGCAATAATTTCATCGTCCGCACCACCATCGACACCACGCTCCAGGCCTATGCCGAGGAAGCGATCAATTCAGTGATCCGCGAACAGGGCGAGCAATATCGCGTCGAACAGGGCGCCATGGTGGTCACCGACACCGAAGGGGCCATCCGCGCCATGGTGGGCGGCACCGACTACGCCAAGAGCCAGTTCAACCGCACCATCATCTCCAATCGTCAGCCGGGCTCGTCCTACAAGCCCTTCGTCTATGCCGAGGCGTTCGAGCAATTGGGCCTCACGCCCAATGACACCATTTCGGACCGCCCGGTCTGTATCGGCAATTGGTGTCCGCAGAATTACGGCCGCTCCTATCGCGGCCAGACCACGATGATCAGCGCCTTCGCCGCATCCATCAATACTGTGCCGGTGACGCTCTCGATCAAGACCGGACGCCAGCCCATCGCCGAATTGAGTTATCGCATGGGCCTGCGCCAGGAATATCCGGTCACTGCCTCGCTGGCCCTGGGCGTTGCCCCGGTCTCGGTGCTGGACATGACCTCATCCTACGCGGTCTTTGCCAATCATGGCCTCAAGACGCCTGCCTATGGCCTGACCCGCATGACCGATCTCAACGGCAATCTGGTCTGGGAACATGATGTGGACGAGGAAAAGCCGCGCGTCCTCTCCGAACAGACCGTGGCCTATATGAACCAGATGATGCGCGCCGTCGTCACCTCCGGCACCGGCCGCCGCGCCGAGATCGAGGGTGTGCCGACCCTGGGCAAGACCGGTACCACCACCTCCTATCGCGACGCCTGGTTCGCCGGCTTTACCGGCAATTACGTCGCCGCCGTCTGGCTGGGCAATGACGATTACCGTCCCACCAACAATTTGACCGGGGGCCTGCTCCCGACCGTCGCCTGGCAGAAATTCATGGCCTATGCCCATACCAATATCGATGTGGAGCCGGTCTTTGGCGTCGATTTCGTCCCGCCCAGGCGCATCGTCGCCGAAACCGATCTGGAGGATGCGGAAGACCCCGCCCCTGCCCGCCCGCCAAGCCTCAAGCCTGCCGCCGCCCGCAAGCTGCTGGAACTGTCGGCGCGTTTTGAAGCCAGCCTCGCCCATACGCGCACGCCCAGCGACACGGCCAATGCTCCGGCCGCCAGCGCCACGACCGGGCTATAATCCGTGCGGTTCGTGTTGCGCCTGCTCATGTCGATCGCCGTATCCCTCTCAATTGGGCTGGGGCTGAGCTATTACGCGCTGAATGATGGTCGCATCTTCGGCGGCGTGCAGATCGGGCCCTGGATCGCCTGGCCCGATAGCGGCACGCCCGCTCCCAATCCCTACACGCGCGGCCATATTGCCCGCCAGGCGGCGCTACAGCTCGGGCGCAGCGAGGGCCTGCAATTCATCGCCAGAACCGACAGCGCCGGCGACCCGCTGGATCTGGCCTGCTCCTACCGGCTCGACGGGCGGGTGCCGGTCTCCAGCTTCTGGACCCTTGCGGCGGTGGACGAGCAATGGGTCAATCTGGCCGCCCCCGGCACCGACGCCGCCTTGCGCTCCAGCGAGATCACCCGCGAGAACAGCGGCGCGCTGCGCATTCACGTCGGCGCCCGGCTCAGCCCCGGCAATTGGCTGGAACTGGCCGGGAGCGGTCCGTTCAGCCTGGTGCTGACGCTCTACGACACCACCGCCTTTTCCGGCTTCAGTTCCGCCGACAACGTCATGCCCGCAATTGCCCGAGGGGATTGCCGATGATCCGCACCCTGTTCTGGCTGATGGGCGGCCTGCTGCTGGGCGGCATCATCCACCTCGTTACCATTCTCACCCTGCCATTGCTGGCCGAGGACACGACCTGGAGCCGCGTGGCGGCGCTCGACGCCGCCAATCGCGTCGCGGTTCTGCCGGCCATCCGGCCCGGCGAGGCCAATCCGCTCCAGCTCGATCCCGAACTGAGCCACGGCGTCTGCCGCATCGATCTGGCGCAAGGCCCGGCCTATCTCAGCGGCATCCTGCCGGACGGGTTCTGGTCGCTGGCCGTCTATGACAGCGCCGGCATCGTCACCTATTCGACCACCAATCGCGACGGCATCGGCCAGAATGTCGAATTGGGCATTTTCAACGATGCGCAGACCCGCCTGCTCGCCCAGCAGCAGATCGACATTCCCGATGGGCTGCTGGTGGTGGAATCGCGCACCGACGATTTGTTCGTCCTGATCCGCCTCGCCCCGCCCCACGAAATCATGCGCCCCCGCTTCGAACAGGCCCTCGCCGCCCTGCGCTGCGGCCCCCGTCCGGTCCCATGAGCTATAGAAAGCGGTTCTATAACTCATAAATCGAGTGTTTCATGAGCTATAGAACCCGCCTCCACACCTCATGAAGTCGCCAATCATGTCCCCCGACACCTTCGCCCAAAGCCTCGCCGCCATCGTCGCCCGCTATCGCTCCGAGATAGCCGCGCCCGGAGAACATCTCGCGCTCTTGCGCTGGCAGATGGCCGAGGGACACAGGCTGGACGAGCGCAGCACTTTTCCGGGTCACGTGACCACCAGCGCCATCATCCTCTCGCCCGATCACCGGCAAACCCTGCTCATCGACCACGTCACCATCGGCCGCTGGCTGCAACCCGGCGGCCATTACGAGAAGGCCAGCCATTTCCACCTTTCGGCCATGCGTGAAGCGCTGGAGGAGACGGGCGTCACCGGCCTGGCGCTGCATTCCTGGCACCAGGGCGGCGACCTGCCATTCGTCATCGACAGCCACGACGTTCCCGGCAAACCGTCGCGCAACGAGCCGGACCACGTCCATCACGATCTGCAATATCTCTTCATCGCCGATCCGGCGCTGCCGCTCGTCGCCCAATTGGACGAAGTCCATGCAGCGCAATGGGCGCCGGTCGAGCGCTTGGCGGACATTTCGCCAAAGGCGGCGAAACGTCTGGCCTTCAAAGGCTGAATGACAGCCCTCCCGCCGCCGCCAGCAGGATCACCACCATCCAGCTTGGCGTCTTCCAGGCCACCAGCGTCACGAAACCGGCCAATGCCAGGGCAAAATCCAGCGGCGTCAGCACAGCGCTGGTAAAGACCGGATCATAAAGCGCTGCCCCCAGCAGGCCGACCACTGCCGCATTGGCGCCGCGCATGCAGGCCCGGGCGTCTGGCCAGCGGCGGAGCCGGTTCCAGAATGGCAATACGCCGAGCACCAGCAACAGGCCGGGCAGGAAGATGGCGACGAGCGCGATCCCGGCTCCGGCAAGACCATTGGGCGGCTGGTTTCCGACCGCGCCGAGATAGGCGGCGAGGGTAAAAAGCGGGCCGGGCACGGCCTGCGCCGCGCCATAACCGGCAAGAAACACGTCCGGCGTCATTGCCCGGCGCCCGACCGTTTCCGCGTCCAGCAGCGGCAGCACGACATGGCCGCCGCCAAAGACCAGCGCTCCGGCGCGATAAAAACCATCGAACAAGGACAGCCCCGGACCGAGGCCCGCCAATAGCGGCAATCCGAACAGCAGGATCGCAAAAGCGACCAGCGCCACGACGCCCGTCCGGCGCGATATGGCGGAAAGGGTTTCGCCGGCCTCGGGCCGGTCCTCGTTTCGGCAAAGGAAGAGACCGATCAGACCACCAAGGGCGATGGCGGCCACTTGTCCCAGGGCTCCCTCGATCAATATGACCACAAAGACGGCGATGACCGCAATCGCCGCCCGCATCCGATCCGGCGTCAGGCTTTTCGCCATACCGAAAACCGCCTGCGCCACGATGGATACGGCCACCAGTTTCAGGCCATGCAGCATGCCTTGCGCCAATGGCCCGTCGAGCATGGCCGCGCCATAGGCGAACAGCACCAGCAAGAGAGCCGATGGCAGGGTGAAGCCGATCCAGGCCGCCAGCGCCCCCAATGGGCCGGCCCGTATCAGGCCGAGCGCGAAGCCCACCTGGCTGGATGCCGGACCCGGCAGGAACTGGCAGAGCGCCACCAGTTCGGCATAGACCGCGGCGCCGATCCAGCGGCGGCGAACGACGAATTCCTCGTGGAAATAGCCCAGATGCGCCACCGGCCCGCCAAAACTGGTGAGGCCCAGCTTGAGAAAGGCGAGAAAGACCTCCACCTTGGCCCCGGCGCCATTCGGTTTCGTCTCGGTCACTTATGTCCCGGGATGCTATTTTTGCGCGATGATCTCATTGTCGGGCACCATGGTCTGGAAGCGTGACAGTATGGTGACGCTGCCGCCCCCGCCGCCCCCTGCCCCGCCAGAGCAGAAATCGCCGCGATTGGCGCGATCCACGAAGGGGCGCAACCGTTGCAAGGTTTCATCCACCTGCATGGATTGCTCATGCGGGGTTTCCACCAGCAGATGGTCCAGCGCATAGAGATAGCTCTGGTAGCGATAATTCAGCGCCCGCACGAACCAGTCGATATGCCATTGGTTCTCCGTCCGCCGCGCCGCGACATTGGCGGCCACGTCCGGCTCGATGCCCGGCACCTCGGCCAAAGCCACCCGCCTTTGCCGGTCCACTTCCAGAACCGCGCAGACCGAAAGGAATGTCGTGGGCAATGTATCGAGATCAGCCAGGACATGCCGTCCCACTGTCGAATAGCGGGTGGGCGAGGACTGGTATTGCGTGGTCCGCAGCCAATTATAATAGCGCTCGGGGGTATATTTGTAGTCCTTGGCCGGGCCGATCCGGGTCCGCTGCAATTCGGCTGTGGTGTCGAACATCCAGTCACGGCTATGGGCAGCCACCAGAAAGCGCCAGGTGCGGTCGTGCATTTCGCGTTCCTGGTCAGTCTGGTTCAGATTGGAAACGGGCTCACCGCGGTTGGCCGCGATCTTGCTCCCGATATAGGGCATGACCTGATCGTGCTTGACGCTTGGCTGCGCCCGCCCGAAATCGCCGACCGGCCGCGACACGCAGGCGGTGGCCAGGCTCGCGACGATAACCAGGATCACGAATCGGATCATCGGCCCGATAGCGTCAGCCACGCTTGCGCTTGCGCCGCTTGGCGTGTTCGAGCGATTTTGGTGGCGGCGGCGTACCGCGTTCATAACGCACCCCGGTGAACATCAATATCTGGGCGTCTCCGTTCGGCCCCCCCCCGTCGCTGACGGGTTTGGTCCGAAGGACAAATCTTAGCAGCTTTCCCAAGCCGGCCTCCTTCAATACGCCGCTCCCCCGTCCCTAATGGAGGCAGCAGGTCGTCTCTGGCAGTTTGCGCGTCGCCCCACGCGCCTGTTCCGCATTAAGAGATCGTCAAGGTTAACAGTCTGCTAACGAATTGCCGGCAAGAGTCGTCCGGCATCGCTTTCGATGCAAAAGCGAGTCGATGGTTCCTGCAAAAATGCTTGGTTTTCAGCCTTACGAGACCTTTCAGCTTCTGATCGAGACGGGCGGCGTTGATCGCACCAACACGCTGCTGATCGCTGCCTGCGACGCTTATACGCGGCGCGGCAAGCCGACGATTCCTGAAATGGAACAGTTCGAAACGCTGGCCACCCGCCTGTTTCCCACCGCCGGCCCGCAGGCCCGCGCCAAGGGTGCGGCAATCCTGGGTCGTGCCGAATTATTGTCGCCGAAACTCGAGCAATTGGTCATCGAGAATATCGGGGAAGACCTCATCGCCTTTCTCGAAAGCGCGCCCGAACTTTCGGACCAGTCCATGCTCGAAATCATCGGGCGTTATGACGTTCCAGCCTGCGCGACCCTGGCCGGGCGTCCGGGCCTGTCCAATGTCGTGTTGGCGAAACTCTTCCAGATGAATTCGCGCAAGGTCTATCGGGCGCTTGCCGGGAACAAGCATGTCGCCCCGCGCGGCGCCTATCTCAGCGCCCTGGCGCGGTCGGCGCAGATGGATCACCTGGTTGCCGAAGCGCTCGGCCATCGCGACGATTTCGACGCCGCCCTGCTGGCTCCAGCCTTTTTCGATCTCTCCGACGACCACCGGATCAAGGTCATTCACGCCTTCGCCAATCGCGCGACGCCGACTGCGCCCATCTCGCGCACCATCGAGCAATTGTCGGTGGCGAGCGGGGAACTCACCAAGGCGCTGATGAAACTGTTCTCGGAAAATCGCCGCCCGGAAGTCACCCGGCTATTGGCGCAGATCACCGGGCTCGATGAAGTGCGTTGCGGCCAGATCGCCCATGACGTTACCGGCGCTTCGCTGTTCGTCATCCTGCGCGCCTTCGGCGCCACTGCCTATGACGGGCTCAAGGTGCTGATCCACGCCACCAGCCACGACAGCGAACGCTCCAAGGCGCTGGCCGATTTCGCCAGCCTGTTCAGCGGCGTATCGTCCGAATCCATGGCTTATCTGATGAGCGCCTGGCGCGGCGAGGTGAACCTGCTCGAACTGAGCAAGCCGCAATACCGGCCATTCACGGAAACCAGCCGCCGCACGCCCGGCCTGGCGCCCGCCCACAATCCGGTGGTCGAGCAGGCCATCGAGGCCCTGGCCCGCATCGGCGCCCGCCGCGCCAGCTAAGCACTACCAGATACAAAGGCCCCGCCGCCGCGGGGCTTTTTCATGGCTTGTCCCGCGTCACCTCGATGCCCGGATCCTCGCCGCGCATGTCGAGACTTAGCACCCAGAGGTCCGGGTCGAAATCCACTTCCCGCTCGATCCGCTCACGGATTTTCGCCGGCTCGGCGTGGTTGAAGCGGCGCTGGAATACGAGGCCCGCCCCCTCATCGCGACTGAGCATCGGGGCCGGCGTATAAAGCGAATTGGTGCCGTCGAGGTGATCGACCGCAATGAAGATCTGACCGGCGATCGGGTCGCCGCGACGAGCGACGACGCACATATTGCCCAGATCATTGTGACGCCGCACGAAGGCCATGCACCAGATGTCGCTGCGCAGGCTCACCTAGATGATCGCGCCCGCCTTGACGAGCAGCTCCACCAGGTCCGGCTGCACCTGACCTGTCATCTTGTAGCGATGGAAGCTCTCGAATTCGCGGATCGCCCTGGCGGTTTCCGGGCCGGGCTTGCCATCGACCTGCGACTGGAAGAAGCCGAGACTGGCGAGGCCCCGCTGAATCTGCGTAACCAATTCGGTGTCATTGGCTGGGGGCGTGCGGGCAATAGCGGTGGTCACCAATGGCTGCGGCGCGGGTCCGGTCGTGGCAGCGGCCTGCGCTACCGGGGCCGGCATGGCCTGCGTCGCGGCGACATTAACCGTGGGAAGTGGTGGATTGGCCATGGCCTGAGGCGGCGTGCGCGACGTGTCAACGGCGGCGATAATCGAATCGATGGTATTTGCCGCCGTTTGCGCCACGTCGTCAAAGACCTGCTCGGCAGGCGACAATTCGGGCAAACGCGCCACGGCCGGATTCTGCTGCGGCAAAGTCGTGGCTGCGGGGGCGGGCTGTGGCGTCGGCACCAATGCGGCCTGGGGCTGAACCGGAGCCGGAGCCGGCGTTGAGGCTGGCCGCAATATCCGTCCCGAGGGATCGGAGGCCAGAATCGCTTCCATGACTGCATCATCCGTGCTGCCGGTCAGCTTCATACCGTTACGCTGCTCGAAGGCCCGGATCGCGTCGGCGGTCTTGGGGCCGTAATAGCCATCGATGGTGCCGGAAAAGAGATTGAGCTCGAACAGCTTTTTCTGCACCGCGAACATCCGGGCATTGCCCACCGGCGCATCGGGCACGATTGCCGCGCTGGTTACGCTGCCCGTGGTTTCGGCCGCTAAGGGCGCGGTCGCTTGCGGTGCGGCGATGGCAGGCAGGCTCGGTGCCGGCCGGTCGAGCGCGGGCGTCGGCAGGGCCGCGATGTGTTCGCGCGCCGGAGCAAAGAACGGCGATGGATGCTCGGCGGTTTGGAAATAAAGCGCATTGCTGCCCGCCAGCGCAGTCAGCGTCACCATGACCAGAAGCCCGGTGGAGGCGAGTGGCGCCCGCATATAGCGCTCCAGCGTCCATTGCCCCGCGCGAGCGAGGGAGCCAAGCAGGGCGCCGCTGGCCATGATCAGCGGCTGGGAAAGGGTCGCGGCGTTCATTGCGCTTTTCTTTTTTCGTTTTGCCATGAAGGGATAGTGTTGGCCAGCGGCTCTCGATGCAGATGGACGATGTCGGCAGTTTCGCCGGGTTTGGTTTCCGGACCGTTTATAGGCAGCAGAACCGTGATGGTTGTCCCCGCTCCAATTTCGGACATGGCCCGCAGCGTGCCGCCATGCAGTTCCACCAAGCCCTTGACGATAGACAGGCCCAGTCCGGTGCCTTCATATTTCCGGCTGAGCCCTTCCTGAACCTGGAAGAAAGGCTCCCCGATTCGGGCCAGTGCCGCCGGGGCCATGCCGATACCCCGGTCGCGGACCGAGAAATTGACCGATTGCCCCTGCCGCTTGACCGCAATGCTCACCAGGCCACCCTCGTGGCTGAACTTGATGGCGTTGGACAAAAGATTGATCAGGATCTGCCGGCACAAGCGCTCATCGGCGGTCAGCAAGGGCAGGTCCGCTTCCACTTCAGGCGCGAGTTGCACCTTCCGGTCGGCAGCCATGGTCTCAACCATGGAGAGGCAGGACGGCACGATACCACCCGGGTCCATCGGCGCGGCCTGAATCTCGAACTTGCCCGCCTCGATGCGCGACATGTCGAGCAGCATGCTGACCACTTCGAGCAGATGCCGGCCGCTCTGATGAATGAGACCTGCATATTCCTTGTGCGTCGTCGACAGCTCGCCGCCAATGCCGCTGGTCATCATTTCCGAGAAGCCGACAACGGCATTGAGCGGGGTACGCAATTCATGGCCGATCGTGGCCAGGAAACGCGACTTGGCCAGCGAGGCGTCCTCGGCGGCGCGCCGCGCTTCCGCCATGGCCGCTTCAGCATCCTTGCGGCTGGTAATGTCGCGCAACAGGGCAATCACTTCATTGCGTCCACCGCGTCCGGCATCCTCGAGAATGGGCGAAAGTTGCATTTCGACCCAAACGAAGCGCGGCACATTGCTGGCTGCATGCGGATCGTCGCGACGGAGGCGCAACTCGATGGTCCGACTGCGCCCGCCCTGATTGGCATCGGCAAAGGCGGTGAGGAAAGCAGGCCGGTCCAGCACATGCAGCCGATTGCCGAGATTATCGCCGGAAAGCTGGTAGCGCGGGCAGCCGAACAAGGCTTCCGACGACGGCGAGGCCAGCAGGATCGTGCCATCGCTGCCAAAGCGCAGCACCGCATCCTGCACATGATCGATCAGGTGCCGATATGCGCTGATCTGCGCCTTGTCATGCACTTCATAGCCCCCGCTGATACGGTGGGCGCTATGGGCCACGACCGCGAAGGCGGCGAGAAATCCAAAGGTTGAAGCCATCGGCATCTGGCTATCGCCCAGCGGCACGGCGCCAATTCCCGCAATGCTGGCTGTCGCCCCCATCAATATCAGCAGTGCCAAAGCGCACCAGCTTGCACGCCTATGGTCGGGGCGGGTTGTCAATGCAGCAAGGACGGGACCCATCAGCGCCATGCCCAAGCCGGCATCGCCGACTCGCGGATCGGCCATGGTCAGCACCAGCCCCGTCGCCATGAGAGTGGCGACCTGGATGGCGCTGGCACTATCGAAATGGGCGCTCTGATGGCTTGAAAGGCTGATCATGCCACCGGCCAGCAAGATGCTGGCGATCATGAAAGGCAGCGCCGCGCCGCCCATGAGCAGATACATGGCGGGCAGCATGGCCAGCGCCGCGATCCCGATCAGCAGGCGTGCATTATTGGCGATGGTCTTGCGGCGCAGCATTTCGGGGCGGTTGTCGATCCCGACCGGGACCACGCCTTCCGCCTTGCTGGTTCCGAACACCTTGAGGCTAACCATCAACTCAACTCACTAAACCGACGCCATTGCCGGAGCCACTGCTCCGATTCGCCCCGTTTCCGGGCCGGGTGCCCGCTTTCATGCGGGTCATAGGCGTCAGCCTCGCGCGCCAACATCTAAGACAGGCTTAAATGCCCGGCCCTGAGCGGGCTTGCCGGGGCGCTTTCGAAAGTTAGCGTAAACAAGGGGTTGCAATGGTGAGCGGCAATGGCGGCATTTATCTCAAATTTTATCGAAACGCCCCAGCAGCGTTTAAGGCGCGGCGCCTAGTCTCGGCTGCAGCAAGGCGGAAGCAAACCGCCAAATTGGATGAACGATGTTTCTTCTGCGCTCCGCATTCTGGCTCACGATAGCTTTTCTGGTCATCCGGCCGGGACTGGACGTCGATCTGGGCGCCTCGGCCACGGCCCTGTCGAATCAGGCGATGGCCCAGGGCAGCCAGTTCATCGCTGAACAGATCGAAGCCATCGAATGTGACAATTTTACCTGCATTGGCGGCAAGGCCATGGCCAGCGCCGCTCTCCAGACTAACCTGCTGGCCGCCGATCCCATGCACAGGTCCGCGGCGGCCAGTTCGATCCCCCTGCCTCGACCTCGGCCGGACCGGACGGGTTAGCGGGCGCTTTCCAACAGCGCCCGGCTTCGACATTCCGGAGGTCGTCACTTCCCCAAGTGACGCCGCTCCATAGACCTCCGGCTCCTGCCGCAAGCACCGCCCCGTGCTTGCGGCTTTTCTTTCGCGGCCGTCTGGCAAAGCACCCCGCCATCCCCTAGATAGGGCGCATGACCCAGCCGCAGCAATTCCAGGACATTGCCGAAAATCTCTCCTTTCTTGACGATTGGGAGGATCGCTATCGCTATCTGATCGAACTGGGGCAGGCATTGCCGAAGCTCGATGAAGCGGAGCGCACGCCCGGCAACAAGGTTCATGGTTGCGTGTCACAGGTCTGGCTGGTTGCGGAACCCGAAATCGTCGATGGCGTTCCAGGCCTCAAATTCCGTGGCGAAAGCGACGCCATGATTGTGCAGGGCCTGGTCGCGGTGCTACTGGCGCTCTATTCGGATCGTCCGGCCAGCGAGATTGCCGAAACCGACGCCATTGCTCTGTTCGATGAGCTTGGCCTGCGCGAACACCTCACCACCCAGCGCTCCAACGGGCTGGTGGCCATGGTCGGGCGTATTCACAACGAGGCGCGTGCGGCGCTGGGCTAAGCCAGCTTGCGAAGCCGCCGCATCATCGGCTCTTCCACCAGTCTGTAGAGAGCCCACCCGGCCGCTATGCCACCGGCGATGGCAATGGCCAGCACAAGGCCAACGATCAACGGATCGCTGGTGCCCAACATGCGCAGGGTCAGTCCAGCGACCGCCCCTACCGCGAAAATATGGGCGAGATAGATCGAATAGGACGCATCGCCCAGGGATTCGAGCCAGGCGATACGGGGCAGATATTGCGCCATTCCCACTGCCAATGCCACAAGGCCTCCCGAAGCCAGCAAAAATCCAAAAAACGCGACTTCATCCTCGACCAGGCCCCGATCAATGACGAAGCCTTGAACGAGTCCAAGCATGGCAAACAAGGCGAGCGGAATGGCGTATCGCTGCACCCAATCGTTCAGCCATCCTTCCAGATAGCCGAGACCGAGCCAGACGCCAGTTACAAAAGCGAGCGGCATGAAGCTGGTATAGAAGGCCGCTATCGCCCCTTCGGGCCGGACGCTGGCGCCGACGATCATCAGGGCGAGATAGGCAAGGGTCAGCATTGTGGCGCGGCGGCGGGCGCTGAACACCGCCAGCAGCGCGAAGCTGAAATAGAAAAACATCTCGTAATTGAGCGTCCAGCCCAGCTTGTAGAGCGGATGCAGTCCATGGCTTGCCGGATTGTAGAAAGGCACGAAGGCCAGCGACAGAACCAGGTGCAGCGCATCAAAGATAGTAGTCTTGAACAGGCTGGGCACCACCAATGCCAGCATGGCGGCGACAATGGTGAAGGCCCAATAGAGCGGCACAACGCGCAGAACCCGCTTGCGTAGAAACTTGATCGGATCGAACTGCTCAACGCCCGTCACCATCACCATGATGAAACCGGACACCACGAAGAACACGATGACCCCGAGCCATCCCAACCGTCCGAGGAACAGGACGGGTTCGGCAAGCGGGTATAGCAGGGCATGGGAAATCAATACGAAGATCGCGGCAATGGCCCGAAGATACTGGACCGTATGCAACTTGGAGTTCATCTGCCTGGGAACCCGGAGCAAAAATAGAGAACCTTAGGATCGGCTCAATATCACATTCCGGTCCCGCTCTTCATGGACAATGCCGACATCGTTAATCCAATGTCTCTGCGAACATGGCCGGCCGCTCGGGTAGCCAGGACCGCGAGGTCCCGCCGGCCCCACCCTCGGCCTTTTCAGACAAGCCCATGATCGAGGCAAGGTGATCCAACCCGATCCGCAGCACCAGCTTGGCACTGCGGCGCGGCCAGCCGCGTTCGGTCTCGACCTGCTGCAAACCTTTGTCGAAGCCGCAAATATCGATGAGCATGTCCCAGCAATCGCGCGGCACCCGCACGGCAAGCCCGGACAGCAAACGCCTCGCCGCCGTGGCGCTATCGGCCAGATCGCCCTGTCGTGATCGGCGCTGGTCACCGCCGACCCTCGTCGGATCATAGGACATGGTTACGCGCTGGCGCATCCGGGCCCGCTCGAAAAGCCGGGCCAGTCGCCGCGCCGCTTCAACCTGGTGCGGCGCCAGGAAACTGCCCTCACCGGCCCCAAGACGCAGCACTGCTTCGGGCGCCGGGTCGCCGTGCTGCTCAAGCATTGGTGAGGCCATCCCCATTTTCCAGCAGCGCTTCGAGCCGGCTGACATCCTCATCGAAATGGGGATCGTCGCGCATATCTTCGATAAGAGCACAGGCGTAGGAGACTGTTGTCCTATCACGCCCAAAGGCGATTCCGACCGCCGTGAGGCTCTGGCCCAGGACCACGTGGGTCAGATACATTGCGAGTTGCCGGGCACGAGCTGCGTCGGCGCGACAGCGAGACGGATTGAATAACAATGGCTTATGGATCATCCTGTCGCGCGCGACAAGCGTGGCGGCTCTGTCGGCGGAGGACGCGGCAGCGAACAAAGCTGCCCGAGGCTCTGAGGCGGAAGCGCAGCCAGAATTCATGAATATCTCCGATCAGAATTAGGATAATATTCCTAATTCTGTACGAAGGCTACCCACCCGGGGATAAGTCCGGCGCTATTTCGTGCTGCTGAAAAAGAGATGGCCGCCCCGAAGGGCGGCCGACCTGCGAAACCAATTTATAGTAGGTGTCAGCTGGCTTTGCGACCCAGGCCATTATCCTTGGCGAGTTTTGAGCGCGTCGCGGAATAGCTGGGTGCGACCATCGGGTAGTCTGCCGGCAGGCCCCACTTCTCGCGGTATTCTTCCGGCGAGAGATTGTAGTGCGTGCGCAGGTGGCGCTTGAGCGACTTGAACTTCTTGCCGTCTTCCAGACAGATTATGTAGTCCGCCGTAATCGACTTGCGAACCGGCACGGCGGGCTTCAATTCCTCGACCTGTGCCGGAATGTCATCATCCCGAAGGCCGCGCAATGCGCCATGGACTTCAGCGATCAACCGAGGCAGGTCGCCAGGGCTGACGGCATTGTGGCTAACATAGGCCGAGACGATTTCGGTGCTGAGCTCAACCAGATCTGATTCACCACTGGCGAACGCGCCGCTATCCTCGTTCATTTTTTCAACCTTCCAACTTTTCTTATAGACAGAAACAGGGAGGAGTTTCCGTCTTTGCGTTACTATGGCAATTTTGCTGTCAGGCGCAAGCCTGTACTGCCAATTATAGAAACAAGTTCAATTTAATTATTGGCAGAATTTTGTTTCTCATTTTTAGTTATGTCATCGACAACACTTTGATTGTCTGGCCTGTAATCAGCAAGATGACTAGCGCGAGCTAAAAGATGCGCGGCCAATGGCGTCGTGACCAACAAAAATATTATACCAATCAATGCGCGGATCGCGACCGCCATATCCAGTCCAACCAGCGCGACTGCCAATAGAATCAGCCCGCCGCCGACGGCCCCGGCCTTTGAGGCCGCGTGCATGCGGGTGTAGAGGTCTGGCAGGCGAATAACGCCAATGGTTGCGATCAACACAAAGGTTGCGCCGATCAGCAGCAATATTCCACCAAGATAAAGAGCCAGATCAACCAGCATTACGCGCGCCCTCCTTTTCGCGGCCGCGTCAGAATGTAGCGCGCGAGTGCGATGGTCGCGAGGAAGCCGAGCAGCGCCAGGGCAATGGCAATATCGAGGTAGAGCGTCAGTCCCGTCCGTATGGCGATGGCGCCGATGAACCCCATGGCCACGATGGTCAGCAGGTCGAGCGCCAGAACCCGATCCGAAAGGGTCGGTCCGACGACGATGCGCACCATGGAGAGCAGCAGCGCGAGGGCAAGCAGGGTCAGAGCGATCAGGCTGGCCCAATCGATAAACAGAGCGGGGCTCATGGGAAGACCTCCAGAACCTTCTTTTCGAAGCCATTCTTGATGTCGGCGATCATCGCCTCGCGGGTGTCGAAGGTCAGCGTATGCACGTAGAGCGTTGACCTGTCCGGGGAGAGATCGACGCTGAGCGTGCCCGGCGTCAGCGTGATGAGATTGGCAAGCATCGTGATCTGGATATCTGACTTGGCGCTCAAGGGCACCCCGATAATCGCGGGACGGATGACCTTGTTCATATCGGGACGCAGCACGATGATCGCCACACGGATGGCGCTCGCCATCAGTTCATAAAGAAAAAGGCCCAAAAGCGACAAGGCGAGGCGGGCGCGGCGGAGATGGCCGGGGCCAGTCAGCGTATGGCGCAGCAACAGCACCGCAACCCCACCGATCAGCCCACCGAACAGCAGGTTGAGGCCGGAGAAGGAGCCGGTTATCCCCGCCCAGATCAGGGCCAGTATGACCACGAGGAAAGCTGAACTCATCGCCTATCCTCCGCAAGGCCGGTTGCCGCAACATAGCGGGCGGGGTCGGCAATATCCTTCGCCCCGATGATCGCACCCTCGAATAGCGGTGATGGCCACAATCCGACCAGCACAATTCCTCCCGTCAGCAGAGCTGCGGCGCCGAAGCCCAATCTTCCTCTCTTGTCCAATGGGACAAGGGAGGGCCGGTGGTGTTCGGAGCCCTGCCCTTCCGGGCCGGAACGCCAGAAAATATGCGACCAGAGGCGGGTTCCGGCGACCAGGGTAAGCACAGCATTGACCAGCAGCGCCAAAGCCAGGCTGGCGCCTGCAATGTCAGGAGTGCCGGCGCTGGTCACTTGAGCCAGGGACGCCTGGAGCAGCAACAGCTTGGGCCAGAACCCGAGGAAGGGCGGCACGCCAGCGCTCGCCAGGACCAGCAGGAAGAATAGAACGGATAGCGGCCCGCTGGCGGCATAAAGGCCGCCCATATTGCGCGTATCGGTGCTGCCGGTGCGTTTTTCGACCAGTCCCGCCACCATGTAGAGCGCCGACATGGTGAGAATGGCATGGAAAATATAGAAACCGGCCCCGGCAATGCCGGTCTCGGTCGGAACAGCGATGCCAACCATCACGGCACCGATACCGCCGATAACGATAAAGCCGATGGCCCGGCGCAGATTGGTTTCGGCGATCGCACCCAGCGGCGCGAGCAGCAGCGTGGCGATGGCGAGCAATGTCAGCACCGGCTCCAGCAGATCGCGGCTCCCCGGCAGGAGCGCCACCAGCGCCCGCAGCAGGGCATAGGCGCCGACCTTGGTCAGCAGGCCCGCGAACAGTGCGGAAATCGCGGCGGGCGGCGTATGGTAGGCGGCCGGTAGCCAGGCGTTGAGAGGGAAGGCCGCCGCCTTCATGCCGAAGGCCAACAGCAGGAGCGCGGCGACACCGGTCATGGCAGCGGGATTGGCCAGGGGGGCGACGCGCAGGATGTCGGCCATATTCAGCGTGCCGAGCAGGCCATAGAGCAAACCCAGCGCGAGCAGGAACAGCGTGGTGGCGAGAAAATTGAGGAAACCGTATTTCACCGCGCCATCGAGCTGGGTCGGCCTGCCGCCCTGCACGATGAGGCCGAAGGACGCGATCAGCGTCACCTCGAACCAGACATAGAGATTGAAGAGGTCGCCGGTGAGAAATGCGCCCGTCACTCCCGCCAGAAGCAACAGCACCAGGGAATGAAATCCATCCCGGCCATCGGCCCCGGCGCGGTCGATCTCAGCATAGACGAGGATGAGCAGGGTGACGATTGACGCGGCAAGGGCGAAACCCGCGCCGAAAATGTCGGCGGTCAGGCTGATGCCGAAGGGCGGCAGCCACTTGCCCATGGTCATGCTGACCGGGCCATGCTCGAGCACTTTGAGCAGCAAGGCCGTTTCGCAGGCGATGATGCCAAGGAGCACTATTGTCGCCCCGATCAGCTGCGCCCTATCGCTTTTACGCACCATCAGCAGGCCCGCAGCGCCCATCAGCGCCAGCACGACGGGCAGAACAATGACCCAGTCGATGGGTGCAATGAGCGCTTCGCTCAGGGCTTGTGGCACGGTCGCGTCCATCTCAATAACTCAACGGCGGTTCTGGCGCGCGCTTCGGCTCGGCCAGGCGCATATTGTCGGTATTGTCTGCGTCGAGGCTCTGATAGGCGCGGAACGCCAGCACCAGCAGGAAGCTGAACATGGAAAAGCCGATGACGATGGCGGTAAGGATCAGCGCCTGCGGCAGCGGATTGGCGATCGGCCCTTCTGGCACCGAAAGACCGGCTGGAACGATGGGGGCGATTTCCCGGGTCACGCGCCCGGCAGTGAAGATCAGCAAATTGACGCCATTTCCGAAAATGGTCATGCCGATCAACATGCGAATGATGGAGCGCGACAGCAGTAGATAGATGCCCAGCGCAATGAAGAGACCGACCAAGACGGCGAGAATATAATCCATCTAAACATCCCCTCCGTCATCGCCTTCCAGCGACAGGGCAATGGTGGAGAGCGTGCCGAAGACGACGCAATAGACACCGAGGTCGAAAAACAGCGGCGTAGAAAGCGGCACCACCGCGTCCCCGATCTCCAGATAAAACCAGATGCTGGTCATGAAGGGAGCGTCGATGAATAGGCTGATCAGGCCCGACGCCCCGGCCATGACGACGCCGAAACCGGCAATGGCCATGGGATCGATCCGCAGTGCCCGGCGAACTTCGGCCACGCCCGAGGCCATGGCGAAAACGCCCATCGACGCCGCCGCGATCAGCCCGCCGATGAACCCGCCACCGGGATCATTGTGCCCCCGCAGACAGACATAGACAGAAAAGACCAGCATGAGGGCCACGATCATCGGGGCCAGGGTGCGAAAGATCACCGTGCTCATGGGGCGGCCTTTCTGGCGCGGCGCGGACGGGCGGGCTTGCCTGCCGCCGGCTTTTGACGCTGCCGCAACAGCGCCAGAATGGCGATGCCCGCCCCCATGACCACCGAGATTTCGCCCAGCGTATCGAAGCCACGATAATCGACGAGAATGACGTTGACGATGTTATGGCCGTGGGCGATGGGCACGCTGGTGGCGGTGAACAGGTCCGACAGGCGCGTATCGAGTGCGCCATTGAGCACCAGCATCAGCAACAGGCTGACGCCGGCCCCGCAGACAATGGCCAAAGTGCCGTCGCGCGCCCAGTCCTCGAACGGCCTCGGGTCGCGATCATCGAGCCGCAGCCGCGTCATCACGAAGGTGAGAATGACTACGGACAGGACTTCCACCATAAGCTGGGTGAAAGCCAGGTCCGGCGCGCCGAACAGCAGGAAAATCAGCGCCAGTGCCGCGCCTTGCACGCCCATGGCGAGAATGGCCAGGAGCCGCGTCGGCGCCGCCAGCACTGCCAAAAGCCCTGCAATGGTCAGGACAATGACACCCCATTCATAGGGCTGCATATGAGGCAAGACAAAACCCGCCGCCCAATTGCCAAGATCGGCATCGGGGTAAATCCAGTCAAAGCCGCCAAGCGCCAGCATGGGAGCGAACAGGGAAACGGCCAGAACAGCGAAGACCAGAACCAGATAGAGTTCGAGCCGGCCATGATGCAAGGACCGGGTCACGGCGCCGGAAAAGCGGATCAATCCGAACATGGCGGCATCGAAGGCACTATCGGCCGTCCAGCCCACAGCATTGTCGAAGCGGCGAAGCAGCGTACGGATGCGGTCGGCCTGCCGATAGATCAGGATGGCCGCAAGCCAGGTCAGCGCCGAAAGCCAGAGCAAGAGGCTGGTAAAGTCCAGTGCCAGCGTCAGATGGCTCGCGACCTCGGCTTGCAGGATAGATGAGGCGGCGGGCACCAAAACATCATGGCCTAACCAGTCCGGCAACACGCCGGCGACGATTCCAGCCACGCCGAGAAGGACCGGGCCGAGCAACATGGCGATAGGCGCTTCGTGCGGTGATTTCGGGAGCGGCACGGCCTCGCCCAGGAAGGGCCGGATCATGACAATCAGCGCCACCGCTCCCAGCATGGCGTTGCCCACAAACAGAACGGCCAGCACCGCAAGGCCCATCCAATCGCCGCCGAGCAATCCGAGATACATTTCTTCCTTGGCGAAATAGCCGATGGTCAGCGGCAGGCCGACCATCGACAAGGACGCCATTGCGGCCGCGATAAAACTTGCGGGCATCTTGTCGGCCAAGCCACCGAGGCTGGTAATTTCGCGTGTTCCAGTCTCGTGATCAATTGCGCCGGCCACCATGAACAGGCCAGCCTTGTAGAGGGCATGGGCGACGAAATAGACCACCATGGCGGCAATCGCCGCTTCGCTCCCCAGCCCGATCAGCAAGGTTAACAGGCCCAGCGAGGCGATCGTGGTCTGCGCCAATATTTGCTTGAGATCGGTCTGTTTGAGCGCGCCGAGCGCCCCCCAGATCAGGGTCAGGGCGCCAAAACCCACCAGGAGGCCGGTCCAGATTTCAGTGCCGCCGAGAACCGGGTTTATGCGCGCGAGAAGGTAGATGCCCGCCTGCACCATGGTTGCCGAATGCAGGAAAGCCGAAACCGGCGTCGGCGCCTCCATGGCATTGGGCAGCCAGAAATGAAGCGGAAACTGCGCCGATTTGGTGAAGGCGGCACCAAGGAAACAAAACAGCATAAGGCCGTAAAATGCATGGTCGCGCAGCAGATCGCCCAGGAGGCGCAATGCGCTCATGTCCCAGCTTCCCGAAAACTGGTGGACCAGGATTGCGCCCGCTAGCAGGGCCATGCCGCCGATATTGGTGAGGACCAGAGCCTGAATGGCGCCGCGCCGCGCCGCTTGCCGCGTGTGGTCGAAGCCGATCAGCAGGAACGAGGTAACAGAGGTCAATTCCCAGAAAAGGAACAACACCAGCAGGCTGTCGGCGAGGACCAGCCCGAGCATGGCGCCCATGAAGGCCAGCATGAAGCCGAGAAACCGGCCCTGATGATGGTGTCCGGCCAGGTAGGCGCCAGAATAAAGCAGGATCAGCGTACCGATGCCAGAAATCGTGAGCGCAAAGACCAGGCTTAGTCCGTCGATGAAAAAACTGAGATGGAGGTCATAGGCGGCGACCCACGGAAACGAGATTGCCACGGTGCCACCGCCGATGATTGTTTCGGCAAAGCCCAGCAGGAAGAGGAAAATCGTGGCGGGCACGAACGCCAGCAGCCAACCGGTGAAGCGCCCGAGGAGACGATGAACCATTGGAGTCAGGATGGCGGCGAGAAACGGCGCCATTGCCACGAATGCGATGCCCGTTTCAGAGGCTGGCCACAACCCTGCCAATTCCTCTCCCCCAATGCGATTCTTCAGATGTCCGGGCTGCGACCTTATCGATTGAAGGGGGCGGGACAAGCATATTCGGGCCAACTCATACGATGGTAGGAGAGGTTTTCAACGATTTCCGGGGCTGGCAAAGCCGGTCGGCGCGGCCTATGTGCTTTATAGACTTTCCTTCTGGCCCCGCCGCCGCCCTCACGTGGAGACCTCATGACCAAGGCCAAGCCGCCCGTCGCCAAGCGCATCGCCCATTCGCACTCGCGACACGGCATCACGCGCGAGGATTTCTATGCCTGGCTGCGGGCCGACAATTGGCAGGAGGTCATGCAGAAGCCGGAAATGCTCGACCCGGAAATTCGTGCCTATCTCGACGCCGAGAACGACTATTACGAAGCCCAGTTCGGTCAGAAAACGGCGGACCTGCAAGACAAGATCTATAAGGAAATCCGCGGCCGCATCAAGGAAGACGATAGCGGCGTTCCCTTGCCGGACGGGCCTTTTGCCTACAATTCGCGCATGCTGGAGGGCAAGCAATATCCCCAGATTGTCCGCACGCCGCGTGCCGGCGGGACTGAAGAGGTGCTGCTCGACTGCAATGTTGAGGCAGGGGAAGCCTATTTCGGCTTCGCCGGGGCCAGTCACGATCCGTCGCACAAGATTCTGGCCTGGGCCGCCGACCGCGCCGGCTCGGAATATTACGACATCGTCTTGCGCGATCTGGATACAGGCAAGGACAGCGACGACGTGATCCGCCAGACTGCTGGGTCTTATGTGTGGTCCAATGACAGCCGCTCGATCTATTATACCGAATATGACGACAATCACCGGCCCTTCCGCATTCGCCGCCACGACCTAGGCAGCGAGCAGGAAGCGGACCCCATCATCTATGAGGAAAGCGATCCGGGCTTTTTCGTAGGCGTAGGCAAGACGCTGTCGGGCCGCTTCATCATCATCGATGCGCATGATCACCAGACTAGCGAAGTCTACCTGATCGACGCCGACATTGGCGGCGAGCCGCGTCTGGTCGCGCCGCGCGTCACCGACCGCGAATATGAAATCGATGAGCGCGACGGCGTTCTTTATATCCGCACCAATGCCGACGGCGCCGAGGATTACAAAATCGTCACCGTTTCGGCCGATACACCCAGTGCGGAACATTGGGTCGATTTCGTGCCGCACCGCGAGGGTGTGCTGATCCTCGACGTCGCACTGCTCAAGAACCACATGCTACGGCTTGAGCGCGAGGACGGATTGCCGCGCATCGTCGCCCGCGACCTGCGCAGCGGCAAGGAGGAAGTGGTCCGCTTCGCCGAAGAAGCCTATTCGCTGGGCATGTCCACCGGCTACGAATTCGACACCTCCGTCTTCCGCCTCACCTATTCTTCGCCGACCACGCCCAGCCAGGTGTTCGACGTCGATCTCGAGACCGGCCAGCGCACTCTGCTCAAGACCCAGGAAGTGCCCTCGGGTCACGATCCCGCCGATTACGAAACCCGGCGGCTGTTTGCGACGGCGGCAGATGGCGAGCAGGTGCCCGTCACCCTGCTCTATCGCAAGGGAGTCAAGCTCGACGGGGCCAATCCTACCCTGCTCTACGGCTATGGCGCCTATGGCATGTCCATGCCCGCATCCTTCTCCGTTTCGGTTCTGTCGCTGGTCGATCGCGGCTTCGTCTATGCCATCGCCCATATTCGCGGTGGGATGGAAAAGGGTTATCGCTGGTACAAGAATGGCCGGCGCGACCACAAGGTCAATACATTCACTGACTTCATTGCCGCCGCCGAAATGCTGATCGAACAAGGCTATACGGCCAAGGGCCTGATCGTGACGCAGGGCGGCTCGGCCGGTGGTATGCTGATGGGGGCGATCGCCAATATGCGGCCGGACCTCTGGGGCGGCATCATCGCTCAGGTGCCCTTCGTCGATGTGCTCAACACCATGCTGGACAACTCGCTGCCGCTGACCCCGCCGGAATGGCCCGAATGGGGCAATCCCATCACTTCCGCCGAGGATTATGCGCGCATCGCCGCCTATGCACCCTACGAAGCGGTTTCCGCCCAGGCCTATCCTCCCATTTTCGCCCTGGCCGGCCTCACGGATCCGCGCGTCACCTATTGGGAGCCGGCCAAATGGGTGGCCAGGCTCAGGGCAACCAAGACGGGCGATGCGCCATTATACCTCAAGACCAATATGAGCGCCGGTCATGGCGGCGCCTCGGGTCGCTTCGACCGTCTTAAGGAAACAGCCCAATGCTACGCCTTTGCAATCAGGTCTGCGGGATTGGACACCTGATCCCCCGCGACATTGTTGCATCGGCGCTCCCCGCCTATAAGTCGGCCGGAATTTCGGCCGGCGCCAGCGTCACCCCAAACAAGCCAAGGAGGCCATAATGACCACGTTTGAACTTCCCGCCCTGCCCTATGCCTATGATGCGCTCGGCCCATATATGTCGGCCGAAACGCTGGAATATCACCACGACAAGCACCATCAGGCCTATGTGACCAACGGCAACAATCTGCTCAAGGATTCAGGGCTCGAAGGCAAATCGCTCGAAGAGATCGTCAGGGAAAGCTTCGGCAAGAATGCGGGCCTCTTCAACAATGCCGGCCAGCACTACAACCACATCCATTTTTGGAACTGGATGAAGCCCAATGGCGGCGGCAAGTCCCTGCCCGGCAAGCTGCAGACCGCGGTCGATTCCGACCTCGGCGGCTATGACAAGTTTCGCACCGATTTCATCGCTGCCGGCACCACCCAGTTCGGTTCGGGCTGGGCCTGGCTCTCCGTCAACAAGGACGGCAAGCTCGAAATCACCAAGACCGCGAATGGGGAATCCCCGCTCGTGCATGGCGGCAAGCCCATTCTGGGCGTCGATGTGTGGGAGCATTCCTATTACATCGATTATCGCAATGCCCGCCCGAAATACCTCGAAGCCTTTGTCGACAGCCTGATCAATTGGGAGCATGTCGAGAAGATGTTCGAGGAAGCCAGGGGCTGATAGCAGCGCCTTGCAGCCAGACAAGCGGCGGGAGCGATCCCGCCGTTTTTTGTTTAGCGTGGCCGCGCCGGCTTGGGTCGCGACAGGATATAGGCGGCGCATCCGCCCATGAACGCCGCTCCGCCGAGCCAGAGCCAATATCCGGGGCGGGCACCGATCCAGAAGAACACCAGCCCCAGCGCGATGCCGCTACAGGCCAGGATTTTGGATTTGGTAGAAATGGCGCCCTGCTCGCGCCAGTCGCGAATGATCGGCCCGAAGCGGCGGTGACTCAGAACCCAATGTTCGAGGCGCGGCGAGGAGCGGGCAAAGAACCAGCTCGCCATGATCAGGAAGATCGTTGTCGGCATCAGCGGAAGGAAAGCACCGATAATGCCAAGGGCCAGCATGACAAAGCCGGCGGCCAGATAAAAGGGGCGCAACATGGACCGGAACCGAAGGTGAAGGATTGCCGCAGTCAATCAGGTGCTGCAAGCCGATGCAACCGGCACGACGCCGCAGTTCCGTCCCGCGTTTACCGTCTTCTCGAACTTTCCGGGGAAATGAAACTCCCGGCTTCATTCACCCCGCCGAGCGTGTTAACGAAACGTTTACCACGAGGGGACGCGCATTGACCGCAACTGGCAAGAAAATTGCCATCCTGGCCGCTAATCCGGCACTTACCGCCGTGCTGGCCATGGTCGTTGTCGGCGATTCGCGGCTGCGTGTGCGCCCATTCGAGACCGAATCCGAACTCTTCGCTTATATGCGCATCGCGCCACTCGATATGCTGGTGGTGGATTTCGACCGGGAGGGGCGTCCGGCCTATGAAATGGTCGAGGCCATCCGTCTCAATCCCGAATTCCTCTCGCGCGACCTGCCGGTCATCGCCCTGACCCGGGCAATTACCCTGCCGATGCGCCAGCAGGCCATCAGCGCCGGGATCGATGAGGTGGTGGTCAAGCCGATGTCGCCGCGCCACCTGCTTCAGCGCGTGCAGGCTCGTCTGCTCAACCGCAGCGTTATTGGCTCGCTCGGCCTCGGCTATCGGGGCCCTGAACGCCGCTCACGCCTGCCCATGGCCGGATTGCAACCCAGCCCGCGCCGCCGCAATACCGACAATGTGGTGCCGCTCTTCCCCGACCGCCGCGCCGCCCGGCCGGAACTTGAGCCTCTGGCTTGAGCCTGAGCGAAGAAATTAAGCGCCCCGCAATGGCGGCGCGACGCTATCGCCGCTGTTCGCCTACCCAGGCCACCTTGTTCCATAAATCCTCGACATTGTCGGCGAACTGGATGCCGCGGTCGTGCCCCGGTAGTGACGGCGACAACACGTCCGCCGCAAAGCCCCTGATTGCCTCGAAGGCGCGGTGGCGGTTGAGCATCACCACCGGCAATCTGGCATCACTGGCCCAGGTCCGGAACAGCGCCGTCGCCGAGGCCAGGGATCCGGGCAGGCCCACCAGCACCGAAGCCGTCGCCGACAGATAGGCCAGCCGCTCGACCTGATCGGGCACGACGGTGATGGGCACTGCGGTCAAGGCCGGCGGCAGCACCACGCCCTTGTCGGCCAAGACCTCCACCGCCCCGCCGGCAGCGCGCGCGGCGGTGATCAGCGGCACCGGCAACACTCCGTTTTCAGCCAGACAGATGATCTGCCCGCCCTTGCGCGCGAAGACGAGGCCGACTTCGCCCATCAGGCTGGCGCGCTCGGCGTCGCCCGGCCCTTTGTCGGAGGCAAAAATCGCGATGATCGGCCCGTCCTGCGGCGAAAAGGGCATGTCAGCGCCTTCCTTTGATGGAGCCGAGAATACCGCGCACCAGTTCCCGACCAAGTGTATTGGCGATGGTACGGGCAAAGGAATTGGTCGCCGCCTCCACCGGGGTCTGTCTGGTGCTGCGGCGCGGCGCGGCCGCCTTGTCGAGGCGCGCCCGTTCCTTGGCCAGCTTTTCAGCTTGCGCGGCGCGCTCGCTCTCATATTTGCCGCGCTCGTCGGCCAGGTCCTTGTCGCGCGCTCGCCTTTGCAGGATTTCGTAGGCCGATTCACGGTCGATCACAGTGTCGTAGAGTCCACCGACCGGAGAATCGGCGAGCGAGGCATCGCGCTCGGCCGGGCTGATCGGCCCGACCTGGGCCGATGGCGGCCGGATGAAGGTGCGGCCGACCATGGAAGGAACGCCCTTGTCCTCGAGCACGGACACCAGCGCCTCGCCGATCCCCAATTGGGTGATTGCCTCCGCAGTCGAAAAGGCCGGATTGGGCCGGAACGTATCGGCGGCGACCTTCACCGCTTTCTGTTCTCGCGGCGTATAGGCGCGCAAGGCGTGCTGCACGCGATTGGAAAGTTGCGCCAGAACGCTTTCAGGAATGTCCACGGGGTTCTGCGTCACGAAATAGACGCCGACACCCTTGGAACGGATGAGCTTGACCACCTGCTCCACCTTGTCCACCAGCGCCTTGGGCGCGCCGTCGAACAGCAGATGAGCCTCGTCGAAAAAGAAGACCAGCTTCGGCTTTTCCGGGTCGCCGACCTCGGGCAGTTCCTCGAACAATTCAGATAGAAGCCAGAGCAGGAAGGTCGAATAGAGCCGGGGCGCTTGCATCAACTGGTCCGCTGCGAGGATCGAGACGAAGCCCCGCCCATCGCCATCGACGCGCATCAGATCGGCAATATCCAGCGCCCGCTCACCAAAGAAATTATCCGCTCCCTGCTGCTCAAGCACCAGCAGGGCGCGCTGGATGGCGCCGATGGAGGCGGTGGTCACATTGCCGTAGCGCCCCGAGATTTCCTTGGCCCGTCCCTGAAGCTCGGCGAGCAGCGCGCGCAGATCCTTTAGGTCGAGCAGCAGCAGCCCCTCCTCGTCGGCTACCCGGAAGGCGATATTGAGCACCCCTTCCTGGGTGTCGTTGAGATCGAGAATGCGGCTCAGCAGCACCGGCCCCATTTCCGAGATCGTCGCTCGCACCGGATGACCCTGCTTGCCGAACAGGTCCCAGAACATGGTGGGATAGACGTCGTCGCGGTAATCGTCGAACCCAATATCGGCGGCGCGCTGGGTCTGCCAGCCCTGCGCCTGGCCCATGCGCGAAATGCCGGACAAGTCGCCCTTGATGTCGGCGGCGAACACCGGCACGCCGGCGGCGGAAAAGCCCTCGGCCAGCACTTGCAGGCTCACCGTCTTGCCGGTGCCGGTGGCGCCCGTGATCAGGCCATGCCGATTGGCATATTTCAGATTGAGATATTCCGGCCGGTCGCTCGCGCCCAAATAAATCTTGCCGTCAACGAGCATGCCCAACCACCTGTGCAGAATAAGATTCGCCCTTTTATAGCCACCAGCCCCGGTGACGAACAAGCAAGGCCATGCAGCAATGCAATGACTTTGCCCCCTTCGTTCATCGCCGCTTCAGCGCAGCGCCGCTAGAGGTTGGGCATGACGGAGGGACTTGCGATGACTTTTTTGATGCTGGCGGCAATGGCCGGTCTGGTTCTGGCTGCGGGGTCCGCGCCGGACCATGTGGGTGAGATGACCATCTCCTACCTGCCAAAAATGTGCCTGGTCGCCCCCTGCCCGCCGGGGATTTACACCATTGACGCCGATGGCAAGCGTATCGCCGCCGGGGATGTGATCGTCATCCAGACCGAAGACGGCCAGACCCAATATCGCGGCATGTATATCGATATCGAAACGGTCACCGGCCAGTTGTGGATCGGCCGCGAAGGGCGCAGCGACGCTGATGGCGTGTTGATTCCGCCCGGCATGCTGGTCGTTCAGATCGATGGTGATGTGCCAGCCGGCGAATAGCGCGGCTAAATCACCGCCCGCAATTCACCGACGACATTTCCCCGCACATTCTTCGTCGGCTGGCGCGTGAATTTTTCGAGCACCGCGCGCTGTCCCGCATCGGGATCGGCATATTTCAGCAGCAGCGCCGCGACCATGGATTGGCTTGCCGCCAAATTGCCGTCATCGCATTTGAGCGCATAGCCCCAGCCCTTGTCGCGAATGGCGCCGCATTGGACGCCCTCCGCGCCCCCCTTCTGCATGATGCGGCCCTTGAACGCCGCCATCACCAGCGTATCGGGATGACCGGTTCCGGCCACCAGATGCGGATGGCTGGTCGCCGCGTCGAAAAGGACCTGCGCCGCCGAAGCGTGCCGTTCATCCAGCCCCTCGCCGCTCGCCATGCGGGCGAAGCCCCGGGCCCAGGCCCGCAGCGGGGCCGCCCAGGTCGGAATGGAACAGCCATCGGTGCCACAGCGATCTTCGCTCAGGGCCTCGCCGATCACATGTTCCACTGCCGCGCGCACCGCCTTCTGCACATCGTGCCCGCGCTCGACATAGCCGGCGGTTGGCACGCCCATGGCGAGAGCGACGCTCAGCATGCCTGAATGCTTGCCCGAGCAATTATTGTGCAGCGGGCTCGGCGCCTGTCCGGCGGCGCGCAGCGCTTCGCGCGCCTTGCCATCGGTCGGCATATGCGCGCCACATTCCAGATCGGACGCCGACAATCCCATCCGGTCGAGGAAGTGGGCCACATTGCGCACATGCTCGTCCTCGCCATGATGAGAGGCACAGGCCAGGGCCAGTTCTTCGCTGCGATGATGGAATTTTTCGATGGCATGTCGCTCGAATATCGCCAGCGCCTGCATCGACTTGATGGCCGAGCGCGGGAAAACCGGACGCTCCACGTCCCCGCCCGAAGCGATCACCTCACCTCGTGCATCGACAATGATGAACGCCCCGCGATGGCGGTTTTCCACCCAATTACCGCGGACGGCTTCAGCGAGAATCGGATTGGCTTGCATCGTAAAAAAAACTCCGGCCCTGTTGCTGCCACGAACAGCAAAAGGGCCGGACAAGTCAACCGTGCATGGGTTGGAGGCAGGAGGCAGGTTTAGATGTCGGCGTTGGATCAGGGGGCCAGAAACCGGGAATTGACCCAGCCCTTGGTAGAATTGCGTTCGACGAGGCACCAGTCCGATGAATTGCGGACCTCGATGCAGCGCTCCACCCAGACCTGGGCGCCGGCGCGCAGGAAACCGGTCTGCTGCGAATAGGAGGCGGGCCATTTGCGCACATTGAGGTGATCCCATTGCGCGACGCCCGCCACCCTGGCCGGCCCATCGACGGCGTAACCAGCCGCCATGGCCGGCTGCACGGCGAAACCTGCCGCTGCGGTTACGATGGCGCCGCACAGCATGGCGACGAGCACTTTTTCCTGGGCCTTGTTCATATTGGCGTCCTCTGCGTCTTGATCCTGGAGACATCATCGTCTCTCCGGCTTGAACTCAGGGTGAGGCCAACGTTCAGATTGGGTTCATCGGCATGCCGGGATACGACGAAAGGAGAGTGCGCAATCGTCGCATTGCCAAGCCGGCCCCGTCGGCACCTCCTAGCGCTGCCGGAGAATGCCCCCCAACCGGCCCAATCGAGGAGCATTTATGACCGGCGGCATTCCTGTGGACCATCCCGCGCGCACCGCGATCATGGACGAAGTCCATGCCCGCCCGGTCGAGATCGTGCCCGAAACCTGCCGGGTGCGGCGGCTTATTCTGGTCATGCCGGGCGAGCCGGGCGCCATGCAGGACGCCTTTGCGCGCTTTGCCGATTTCCGGCGCCTGAGCGGGGTCGAGCTGCCGGTTTCGCCCAGCCGGCAATACAGCTTTGAAACCAGGCTGCGCACCGTGACCTGGGAATTTCACACCGAGTTCGTCACCATCACCTGGCGCGGCGCGCCCGATGACAGCGAAAACTGGCCGGACGATATCGGGCTCGAAGCGGTCGGTGACGGCCAATTGACCGGCGCCATCCGGGTTGACGTGATTGCCGATCGCGCCATTCCCGATCACCTGTTATCGAGCTTCAGCCTCGCCAGCCTCTGCCTTGCGGATATCGAGAACGGCAAGGCCCAGGTCGCCACCGACTTCGTGCCGGATGCCGACCGCTTCACGCGTTTCGAGCTGGCAACCGGCGGAGTCACCATGCTGCGCCGTTCGATCCTGCTGCGACGTCTGCTGGAAGTGGAAACCTATCGCTGCATGGCCCTGCTCGGCCTGCCGCTGGCCCGCGCCGCCTCGCCGGACGTGCGGGCCATGGAAAATGAACTCTCCACAGTGCTCGACGGGCTCGCCGAGACCACCAATCCGGCACAGGCCCAGAAAGTACTCGATGCCCTGCATCGGCTTTCGGCCCGTTCGGGCCAATTGGCGGAACGGCTGGGCTACCGTTTTGCCGCCGGCCGCGCCTATGGCGATGTGCTGCGCGCCCGCCTCGAAGGCTTGCGCGAAAGCGGCACCAGCAAGGGCTCGACGCTCACCCATTTCATTGGCAACCGGGTCAATCCGGGCCTTGCCACCTGCGCGGCCACCGAGCAGCGGCTCACCGTGCTATCCGGCAAGATCGAGCGGGCCATCGGCCTTCTTGATGTGCGGATCGGCGTGGACATGCAGGTGCAGAACGCGGCGCTGCTCGACAATATCGCCCAGACGGCGCGCAGCCAGTTCCTGCTGCAACGGACTGTGGAAGGGCTATCCACCATCGCCATCAGCTATTACCTGCTCGGCATCATCAGCTATTTCCTGGCCGGGCCGCTGGCCCACTTCAACTGGGACAAGACGATGGCGCTCTCCATCGCCGCGCCCTTCGTGGTGCTGATCGTCTGGCTGATGGCCCGCGCGGTGCGGAAGGCTCATCAGCCTTACTAGCTCACTTCATCCAGAACATCGGCGTCAGGTCGACCGAAAGCGGCTCGTTCCTGTCATTGGTCGCCATGATATCGGCCATATGCGCCCACCAACGCTGCATGATGTCGGTGTCCGGCAGGCTGGCCATATGGTGATCCACCCGCCGCCACATCACGCCGAACAGGATATTGGTCTCCTCGTCGAGATGGATCGAATAATCCTTCACGCCAGCGTCATGCAGCAGATCCACTAATTCGGGAAAAATCTCGTCGTGGCGCTTTCTATATTCGGCGGCCATGCCCGGATTGAGCCGCATCTTGAAGGCGTGCTTCTCATAGCCGTTGTCGATAATCATGTCCGCCGCTCCGTCCACATGCGCCACAGGATCGGCAGCGCGATCACCACGATCAACAGCGAGCCGGTAAAGATCGACATGACGATGCCGGGTACATTGAGCAGACCCAGCCCGAAAGTCACCAGCCCGATGATCAGCGCCGCCAATACCACGCCGATGATCGAGCCCGCGCCGCCCAGAATGGACACGCCGCCCAGAACCACCATGGTGATGACGTCCAGTTCGAACCCCTGCGCGATGGAGGGCCGGGTGGAGCCGAGCCGCGCGGTGAGCAGCACGGCGGCAATGCCGCTCATCAGCCCGGTGAGGCAGAACAGCACGAATTTGATGCGGTCCACGCGCACGCCGGAAAATTGCGCAGCAATGGTATTGTTGCCGATGGCAAAGACCCGCCGGCCGAAATTGGTGTGATGCAGAAGCACATAGAAGATGATTGCCGCGACCAGGAACAGCACCAGCTCGAACGATATCACCCAATAGACATATCCCTGCCCGAACCAGGCGAAGTCCTTGGGATAACCTTTGAAACTCTGATCTCCGAGAATGATGTAGGCAATGCCCCGGAAGAGGCTCATCGTGCCGATGGTGACGACGATCGAGGGCAGTTTGAGCCCGGTGACCAGCAGGCCGTTAAAGGCCCCGCAGACGATGCCGACGCCAATGCCCACGGCCACCAGGGCCGGCGTATCCGCGCCATAGTGCAGCGCCAGCCCCATCAGCGTCGAGGCCAGCGCGATGATCGATGCCACCGACAGGTCGATCTCGCCGGTGATGATCACCAACGCCATGGCCAAGGCAATCAGCGCCTTTTCGGTGAAATTGAAGGTGAGGTCGGAAAGGCTCCAGGCATTGAGGAAATAGGGCGAAGCGAAGCTGTTGGCGATGAAGATGCCAATAGCCACCAGCACCAGCAGGCTTTCCCAACTCAGCGCCGCCGATTTCAGCGGATTGTCGAGCCGGTCGGGCAAGCGTCTGGTCTTTGCGGGCATGTCGGTCATGGCGCTGCCTCCGCCGTCTTGAGAATGATGCGACCCTTGCTGCGCTCGCCACGGGCGTTGAGCACCACCGCCAGAAGGATCGCCGCGCCGGAAATGGCCATCTGCCAGAAGGGCGAGACGCCGATCACCGGCAGGGCATTGTTGACGACGCCGAGAAACAGCGCGCCAAGCAGTGCACCGCCCACTGTGCCGATACCGCCGGCAATGGAGACGCCGCCGATGACGCAGGCGGCGATGATGGTGAGTTCATAGCCACCGGCCACTTCCACCGAGGCGATCACATAGCGCGAAATCCACAGATAACCGGCGAGGCCTGAAACCGCGCCGGAAATCACGAAGGCGAGGAATTTGGTGCGCCCCACATTGATGCCGGTATAGACCGAGGCGGTCGGATTGACGCCGATGGCGTAAAAGCTGCGGCCCAGCGGCGTGCGCGTCATCAGCACGGCAAAGAGGGCGGCGACGACGATGGCGAACCAGGTCAGCACCGGAAGGCCCAGAAACGAACCACGCTGCAATTGAATGAAATCGGGGCTCATCTGGGCGGCATTGACCCAGGCACCGCCGGAAATGACGAAGACCAGCCCACGGAAAATGGTCAGCGTGCCCAGCGTGACGACGATGGGCGGAATATCGAGCTTCCACACCAGAATGCCGTTGAACGCGCCAAGCGCCGCACCGACGAGGACGCAACCGGCGATCAGCAGCGGAATGGGCAGGAAGGGAAAAGCAGCATTGGTCATGGCGACGATCATCCCGGTCAACGCCAGGTTGGACGCCATCGAGAGGTCGATGGAGCGCGTCAGGATGACCACCATCTGGCCCAGCGCCAGCATCATCAGGATCGATGTGTCGTTGAGGATGGTCAGCAGATTGCCCGGCTGCGAGAAGCGCGGAAAGCGCAGGGTCACCAGCACGATGACGGCGAGAATGGCCAGGCCCAGCCAGATTTCACGATTTTTCAGCAAGCCCTTCATGCCGCCTCAACCTCGACGATCCCCGCCGCCAGACGCACCAGCGTCTCAGGCTGCAATTGCTTGTTGTCCAGAATGTCCACCACCAGCCCCTCGCGCATGACCACGATGCGGTCGCTCATGCCGAGCACTTCGGGCAGTTCGGACGAGACCATGATCACCGAGAGGCCCTGCGCCACCAATTCACCCATGAATGCGTGCACGGCGGCTTTCGAGCCGATGTCGATGCCCTTGGTGGGCTCGTCGAGAATGATGACCTTGGGCAATGTCGCCAGCCATTTGGCGATGACCACCTTTTGCTGATTGCCGCCCGAAAGCGTCGACACATTCTGGCTCAATGAGGAGGCGCGCAGGTCCAGCCGCTCGGTATAGGTCCGGGCCAGGCTGAATTCCTCGGCCATGCGCAGGAAGCCGTTGCGGCTGGTTTTTCCGAGGCTGGGCAGCGACACATTCTTGAAAATGGGCTCGCCGGTAATGACACCCTGCTTGCCGCGCTCCTCCGGCACATAGACGATGCCTGCTTCCACCGCGTCGGCAGGCGAGCGCGGCGCAATAGCCCTGCCCTCGAGCGCGATGGTACCGCCCGAAGATCGGGTCATGCCGAATACGGCCTGCATGACTTCCGAGCGCCCGGCACCCACAAGACCATAAAAGCCGAGGATTTCGCCCTTTTTCACAGAGAAGGACACATTATCGAACTCGGTCGGATGGCTGAACCCGGAAACGTCCAGCACTGTTTCGCCGATAACAGCCGCGCGCGCTGGGAAAATCTGGTCCACGGCGCGACCGACCATCAGCTTGACGATCTCGTCCTGCGCCGTATCCTTGATAAAGCCCTTGCCCACCATTTCGCCGTCGCGGAACACGGCATAGCGGTCGGCGATCCGGTAAATCTCGTCGAATTTGTGCGAGATGAAGAGAATGGCCTTGCCGTCCTGCTTGAGCAGATCGACCAGCACGTAAAGCTCTTCGATTTCCTTTTGCGACAAGGCCGCCGTGGGTTCGTCCATGATGACCACCTGCGCATCGACGCTGAGCGCGCGCGCCACTGCCACGAGATGTTTCTTGGCGATGCCCAATTCCTTGAGCGGCATGGCGGCGTCGATCCCTGCCGCCATCGCGTCGAGCGTCAATTGTGCCTCGCGCCGCATCTTGCCCCAGTCGATGAGGCCGAAACGATTTTTCGGCGCATGTCCGAGATAGATATTCTCGGCCACGCTCAATTCGTCGAACAGCACCGTTTCCTGATGGATGGCGGTAATGCCCGCTTCCGACGCGGAAATCGCAGTCGGCAGCGTCACGGCCTTGCCGTTGACCCGGATTTCGCCGCTATCGGGCTGATAGATGCCGGTCATGGTCTTGACCAGCGTGGACTTGCCCGCGCCATTCTCCCCGATCAGGGCGGTGACTTCGCCAGCATACAATTCCAGCGACACATCATTGAGCGCCCGCACGCCGGGAAAACTCTTGGATATGCCTAAAAGGGTCAGGACGGGATTGGTCATAAAAGCAGTGCTCTTTGTGGCGCAGTTCCCTCCGCACCGTCATTGCCCATTTTGTCCGGGCAATCCATGCGACGTCGCCGCCCAAAATGGACCACCCGGACAAGCCGGGTGGTGACGTCTTGGATGGGCAGGAGCGAGCCCCTGCCCCTTGGCCTTAGTAGATCTTGGAGAATTCTTCGATATTGGACGCATCGAACTGGAACGGCGCGGCCATGGCGGCCGAGTTGGTGTCGTCCAAGGTCACTTCACCCACCTTGCCGATGGAGAAGGTTGCGCCGGGCGCCGCTTCCTGGCCGTCAACCAGGGCCTTGGCGAGATAGACCGCCGAGTAGCCTAGATCGATCGGGTTCCACAAAGCCACGGCCTGCGAAGCGCCATTGTCGATGAACTGCTTGAACTCCGACGGCAGTGCCAGGCCAGTGACGTTGATCTTGCCGATCAGCTTCTGGTCAGTCACCACCTGCGCCGCCGCCACGACGCCGACCGTGGTCGGGGCGATGATGGCCTTGAGGTCGGGATAGGCCGCGATCAGGCCGCGCGCTTCCTCGGTGGACTTCACCGAGTCGTCATCCCCATAAACGGTGGCGACGAGGTTGATATTGGGGAACTTTTCGGGGATCACGGCCTTGGCAGCTTCGATCCAGGCGTTCTGATTGGTCGCGGTCGAGGCAGCGGACAGGATCGCCACGTCGCCACCGTCCGGCAGATAGTCGGCGGCCAGCTTGACGATGGTTTCGCCGATGAGGCCAATATCGGAGGGGTTGAGGTGGATCGAGCGGCCTTCCGGCGCCACGCCCGAATCCCAGGAGATCACCTTGATGCCGCGTTCCTGGGCGCGCTGCAAAGCGGGCACGAGCGCGTCGGGATCGTTGGCGGAGATGGCAATGGCATCGACTTGCTGGGCGATCAGCGAATTGACGACTTCGATCTGCGCTTCCGCGGTGGCGGCGGTCGGGCCGGTATAGATCAGTTCGATGTCGCCGATTTCGGCGGCGGCTTCTTCAGCACCCTTGGCGGCGGCGTCGAAAAAGCCGTTGCCCAGCGACTTGACGACCAGCGCGATGCGGGTCTGGGCGGCGGCCGGAGCGGCCATCAGCACGGCGGCGGTTGCCGTTGCAGCAAGCAATGTCCAGATTTTCATAGCAATTCCTCCCGGGAATGGTGTGTTTTGATCATTTAGAACTCAGGCCGTTCTCGCTTCCGGCTGGACCTGAGCACCCGCATCCGCCACGATGAGCCGCACACCTGCATTTTCTAGCATCTGGCGGTCCTCGTCGCGAATACCGCTATCGGAGATGACAGCGGCAATTCGGTCCAGCCCGCACAATATGAGGCTGGAGCGTCCCGAAAATTTCGAACTATCAGCAAGCACGACCAATTCGTCGGCCTGCCCGATGAGCGCCAGCTCGGACTGCACGACCATGGGGTCGGCCTCCATCAGTCCATGAGCGCCGATACCCTGGCAGCCGATGAACATGCGCTTGGCGTAAAAGTGGCTCGCCACCACCCCGCCAAAGGGCGAGAGGATGACATTCTGTTCGCGGTAGATCGTGCCGCCGGGAATGACGACCGAATTGCGCGAATTATGGATGAGAAATTCAGCGATGGCGAAGCTGTTGGTGAAGACGCTCAGCCGCTTGCCGGCAAGGTGATGCACCATCTGATAGGTCGTGGTGCCGCCATTGATGATGATTGGCTCGCCATCATGGCACATTTCCGCGGCGGCGCGCGCGATTGCCCGTTTTTGCGCGATATTGATCGATTCATTGACGGAGAAGGGCCGCCCCATCAATCCGCCCTGCTCGGGCGGGTTGATCGCTTCGGCCCCGCCGCGCACCCGGCGCAGCTTACCTTGCACATGCAATGCCGCAATATCGCGGCGAATGGTGGCTTCCGACGAGCTTGTCACCTCGCAAAGCTCCGCCACCGTCACCACTGGGCGACTCTGTGCGGCAGACAAGATAACGCGGTGACGTTCGGTTTCGTGCAATTCTGATACTCCCTGGCT
Organism: Devosia faecipullorum; assembly: GCF_015158295.1. GTDB lineage: Bacteria > Pseudomonadota > Alphaproteobacteria > Rhizobiales > Devosiaceae > Devosia > Devosia faecipullorum. Next base: position 212,736 of record NZ_JACDXV010000004.1, read on the forward strand.
GCAGGTGTTCCCATCAATCCCACGCAGAGTCAATCATCATTCCGCACATTTCCGTCATATTCGCGCAACAATGACAAAATATGATTGTTTCTGATTGACACCAGATGGTGAGATATGGCCATGTCCGGCCAATTGTCGTCTGCCTTTTCTATTGGGAGGAAGTCCATGTCCACCGCGCCCAAGCGCCTTGCCAATCTGTGGGATGATACCAAGGCAGCCTCGATGAGCGAGCCGGAACGCCTCGTCTATCGCTCCAACCTGCTCGGCTCGGATAAGCGCGTCACCAATTATGGCGGCGGCAACACCTCATCCAAGATCTGGCAGAAGGATCCGCTGACCGGTCAGGATGTCGAAGTTCTTTGGGTCAAGGGCTCGGGCGGCGACAGCGCCTCGATCAAGCTCGATGGCTTCGCCACGCTCTATATGGACAAGTTGCGGGCGCTCAAGGGCCTTTATCGCGGCGTCGAATTCGAAGACGAGATGGTCGGCTACCTCCCCCACGCCACCTTCAATCTCAATCCGCGCGCCGCCTCGATCGATACGCCGCTCCATGCCTATGTGAACCGGCCCTATGTCGATCATATGCATCCCGACGCGATCATCGCCATTGCCGCTTCCAAAAACAGCCAGGAATTGACCCGGCAGATTTTCGGCGACGAAATCGGCTGGTTGCCGTGGAAAAAGCCCGGCTTCGAGCTGGGCCTTTGGCTGGAAAAGTTCTGCCTCGACAATCCGAACGCCAAGGGCGTGGTGCTCGAATCCCATGGCCTGTTCACCTGGGACGACACCCCCAAACAATGCTACGAAACCACGATCGGCATCATCAATCAGGCGATCGAATGGTTCGAGAAGCAGACCGAGGGCAAGACGATTTTTGGCGGCGCGGCCGTCAGTTCCCTGCCCGCTGACGCCCGTCGCGCCGTCGCCGCGCGCCTGATGCCGAAAATTCGCGGCTTCATTTCCGAGGATAGCCACAAGCTGGGCCATTTCGACGACAGCGAAGCCGTGCTCGAATTCGTCAATTCGAACAATCTGCGCCCGCTGGCCGCGCTCGGCACCTCCTGCCCCGACCACTTCCTGCGCACGAAAATCCGTCCTTTGGTCATCGGCTTCGACCCGGCCAACCCCGATATCGACGCCGTCATTGCCGGCCTGGTCGATCAGATCGCTGCCTATCGCGCCGACTACCAGGCCTATTACGAGCGCTGCAAACACGACAATTCTCCCGCCGTGCGCGACCCCAATGCCGTGGTTTATCTCATCCCCGGCGTCGGCATGCTGACCTTTGCCAAGGACAAGGCCACGGCCCGAATTTCCGGCGAGTTTTACGTCAACGCCATCAATGTGATGCGCGGCGCTTCGACCGTGTCGGACTATCAGGGCCTTCCCGAGCAGGAAGCCTTCGACATTGAATATTGGCTGCTTGAGGAAGCCAAGCTGCAACGCCTGCCTAAGCCGAAATCCCTTGCCGGCAGGATCGCGCTTGTGACCGGCGGAGCCGGCGGCATTGGCAAGGCCACCGCCATCCGCCTCCTGCGCGAAGGCGCCTGCGTGGTGCTGGCGGATATCGATCAGGCAGCGCTGGACAGCGCCAGTAACGAGCTGGGCGCGGTGTTCGGCAAGGATTTCGTCCGCGCCGTCAATATCAACGTGACGCGCGAGGAGCAGGTCATTGCCGGCTTCACCCATGCGGTGGTCGAGTTCGGCGGCCTCGATATTCTCGTGTCCAATGCGGGCCTCGCCTCCTCCGCACCCATCGAGGACACCTCGCTGGAGCTGTGGAACAAGAACATGGACATTCTGTCCACCGGCTATTTTCTCGTCAGCCGCGAAGCCTTCAAGCTGTTCCGCGCGCAGAAGATCGGTGGCAATGTCATCTTCGTCGCGTCGAAGAACGGCCTCGCCGCCTCGCCCAATGCTGCCGCCTATTGCACCGCCAAGGCCGCCGAAATCCATCTGGCCCGCTGTCTCGCCCTCGAGGGCGCCAGCGAGCAGATCCGCGTCAATACCGTCAACCCGGATGCCGTCCTGCGGGGCTCCAAGATCTGGGCCGGCGAATGGCTCGAGCAGCGCGCCTCGACCTATAAGACCGACAAGGAGGGGCTGGAAGACATGTATCGCGAACGCTCCATGCTCAAGCGCTCGGTCTTCCCCGAGGACATTGCCGAAGCCATCTATTTCTTCGCCTCGGACGCTTCGGCCAAATCCACCGGCAACATTCTCAACGTCGATGCCGGCAACGCCCAGTCGTTCCCGCGCTAAGTATAATCAGGCCTTTCGGGTGGAGGACCAAAAATGACCGAACACATCATCGACCCATCCATCGTGGAAGCCGAGAATGCCCGGCTCGCCACCGATCTGCGCATCGACTACGACAGCCTCGGCGAACGGCTCGACCGGCGCGGCATCGCCATCGATGCGCTCAAGGCCAAGGTGGCGAAATTCTCCGTCGCCGTTCCCTCCTGGGGCGTGGGCACCGGCGGCACCCGTTTCGCCCGCTTCCCCGGCAAGGGCGAGCCGCGCGACATCTTCGACAAGATCGAGGATTGCGCCGTCATCGCCCAATTGACACAGGCGACGCGCACCGTGTCGCTGCACATCCCCTGGGACAAGGCCGATCCAAACCGGTTGAAGCAGGCCGCCAGCCGCTTCAATCTCGGCTTCGATGCCATGAACTCAAACACTTTCTCGGACGCCAGGGGCCAGTTGCAGTCGTACAAGTTCGGCTCGCTCTCAGCCGGTGACAAGGCGACGCGCGATCAGGCCATCGAGCATAATCTGGAATGTATCGAGATTGGCCAGACCATCGGCTCCAAGGCTTTGACGGTCTGGATCGGGGACGGCTCCAATTTCCCCGGTCAGATCAATTTCACATCGCAGTTCGAGCATTATCTCAACTCGATGAAATCGATCTATGCCGCCCTGCCCGACGATTGGCGCGTGTTCACCGAACACAAGATGTATGAACCGGCCTTCTACTCGACCGTGGTGCAGGATTGGGGCACCAATTACCTGATTGCCAGGGAATTGGGCGAGAAGGCCTTCTGCCTCGTCGATCTCGGCCACCACGCTCCCAACGTCAATATCGAGATGATCGTCGCGCGCCTCGCCCAGTTCGGCAAGCTCGGCGGCTTCCATTTCAACGACAGCAAATATGGCGACGACGATCTCGATGCCGGCTCCATCGATCCGTTCCGCCTGTTTCTTGTCTTCAACGAATTGGTGGATGCGGAAGGCCGCGATCCCGCTTTCCATCCGGCGCATATGCTCGACCAGAGCCACAATGTCACCGACCCCATCGAATCGCTGATGCTGTCGGCCGCCGACGTGCAGCGCGCCTATGCGCAGGCGCTGCTGGTCGATCGCCAAGCCCTCAAGCAGGCGCAGGACAGCAATGACGCCCTCGCCGCCACGCAGCAATTGCGCCAGGCCTTCCGCACCGATGTCGAACCCATCCTGGCGCTGGCCCGCGCCGAACAGGGCGGCGCCATCGACCCGCTCGCCGCCTATCGCGCCGCTGGCTATCGCGCCAAGATCGCCGAAATCCGTCCCGAAATCGCAGTCGGTTCGAGCGGCATCGTCTGACCGGAACAATTCAGCGGAAAGTTCGGTATCCAGCCCTGCTGCCGATCGAGGAAAAGAAGGCCCGGAGCGCGACGCTTCGGGCCTTCACTTTTACTGCAATGCGATTAGTGTCCAGCTCATGTCCAAGACCACGCCCGCCACTCTGGCTCTGACAAAAGCCGGGATCCCGTTCAGCCTCGCCAGTTACGACTATGACCCCAATGCCGAGCGCGTCGGATTGCAGGCAGCCGAAGCCATGGGCGTGTCCCCTGCCGAAGTGTTCAAGACGCTGATGGCCGAGCTCGACGGCAAGCCCGTCTGCGCCATCGTGCCCTCCGATGAGGAGGTGAACATGAAGAAGCTGGCCGCCGCCCTGGGCGGCAAGTCGGCGCAGATGATGAAGCCCGTCGATGCGGAACGGCTGACCGGCTACAAAGTCGGCGGCATCAGCCCGCTGGGTCAACGCAAGGCGGTGCCTGCGGCGCTGGACGAACTGGCCATTCTCTATGACGAGATTTATCTCAATGGCGGCCAGCGCGGGCTGCAAATCCGCATCCGCCCCGACGATCTGGTCAAGGCACTGGAGTGCGTCACCGCCGATCTCGTCCGCTAAGACCGAGATTCAGCCTGGCGCGATCTGCTGACAGGCCCCGGAAACGACAAAAGGCGCCCTGGTGGACGCCTTCATCGGATGGACTTGGAGGTCGGTGTCGCTTAGGCGACGTAGGTGCCGCGAGCGATCGACTTGATGTCGCCCTTGGTGATGCCCAGATCGTGCAGCTGGCGGTTGTCGAGATTGTTCAGCTCGCGCAGGGTGCGCTGGTAACGGGCAAAGTCGGCAATCTTCTTGGCGATGTTCATTTTCGGTTCCCCTTCGTTTGATGACTCTTATCTAGACCTATCTCGTCGTGATTAGTAGATGGCCAAACTGCACACCCGTTATGCACTGGGCGCATCGCAAGCTGAAATAAGGTTTACAAAAGCCTATTAAGGGCACCCTTTCGATCAAGGCAACAATCGCATCGCATACCAATTATGACATTGAAATGACAAGGAAATTACGAAATCCCGCCTCATTTTCCGCGTGAATTCAATTTTTGACCAAATGGTCAGCAGCCATGCAGAAGCGCCGCAGCTCAGACCAGACATCCGTTCCTTAGCGTGAGCACGCGGTCGACCGTGCCTTCGGGAATGGCAGCATGGGTCACCAGGATGATGCCGCGGCCCCCCGCCGTCTCCGCCAGAATACGGAAAAAGGCCAGTTCGGTGTCGCGGTCCAGCGCATCGGTCGGCTCGTCCAGCAGCAGCACGGGAGCGTCGCTCAACAGCGCCCGCGCCAGGCAGAGGCGCCGCGCCTGCCCCGCCGACAATGTCCGCCCGGCCTCTCCCACGACGGTATCGAGTCCCTTGGGCAGGAGGCGAACATGCTCATCGAGCTGGGCCTTGGCCAAGGCCACCCACAATTGCGCGTCATCGGCATCGGACCGCCCGATCAGCAGATTGTTGCGGATCGTGTCGATGAAGACCGGGCTGTCCTGGCTCAGCAGCGCCATATGGGCATGAATGTCGGCAGTGCGGAACCGATCCAGCGCCACGCCGCCGATGCGGATTTCGCCCTGTTGCGGCTCGGCCAGCCGCAGCAAGAGACGCAGCAAGGTCGATTTGCCGCTGCCGCTGGTCCCGGCAATGGCGATGCGCTCGCCGGGCGCAATATCGAGCGACAGGCCCGACAGGACCGGCGGCAGGCCGGGATAGCCAAAGCTGACGTCTTCGAAAGCGATGGCGCCGTCACGCGGCAGGGCTAATGGCTGGGCCGGCTCGCTCACGGGCGGCTCCAGTTCGGCCAGCATGTTGAGCCGTTCAGCGGCGGCGATGGCAGCGCTGGCCTTGCCGACGCTGCGCACGATCATGGAGGTGACTTCGAAACTGCCCAGAACGGCCAGCAGCAGCCCAGCCATGACCGGACCATCCACCGCACCGGCGTCGAGCGCCTGAAGTCCGGCCCAAAGACTACCCACCAGCGCCAGCGCCGCCAGAATCTGCACTCCGGCGGCCGCCCCGGATGTATAGGCGCCAAGCCGCTGGCGCAGGCCGGCGGCAATGGCGCTGGCCTCGTCGAAGCGGCGTGCGGTCGTACCCAATGCGCCCATGATCGTCAGGTCGGCATGGCCGATAACGCCATCGAGCACTGCCATGCGCATATCGGCACTAGCCTCGATGCTGGCCCGTCCCGCGGCGCGGCTCAGTCCGATCAGCCCGAGCGGCACGGCAAGCACCGCCGCCGCCATCGCCGGGCCATAGATCATCGCCGCGCCGGGCAGCAGGGCCGCGAGCACAAGCGTCATGCCCGTGCTCAGCACCAAAGCCGCGACCCAGGGTCCTATAGCGACGAGGAAGGCATTGTCCAGCGCATCCACATCGGCAGTGAGACGGCTGACGAGATCACCGTGGCGCAGCGACCGGTCCGGCAGCGGCAGGCGCGGAAACAGGCGGGCAAAGAGCCAGCCGCGCAGGTCAGACAGCAGCTTCAGCGTCGCATTATGCCCGACGAGCCGCTCGCCATAGCGGGTGAGAATACGGATGAAGGAAAAGCCGCGCACCATGGACGAAGGCACGAAGAGATTGAATCCCAGTCCCAGCGAGGTCAGCGCTGTCGCGGTTATGAACCAGCCCGAGGTTCCTAGCAGCGCGACGCCTGCCAGGAGCGTGATCAGCGAGAGCAGCAGCGCCAGGCCGAACGCAGCGCTGCGCTGGCGGAACAGCGGTAGGAAGGAAAAGAGCGCTCTCATGCAACGCCCCTGTCGCGGCGGTGATTGGGCGCTTCGACCAGATGCTTTCCGGCAATGCGCCAGGCTCGGTCCATGCGATTGGCGAGGCTCTGGGAATGGGTGGCAATGATTATGGTGCGTCCGGTGGCATATTCGAGCAAGGTGCCGATGATTTCCGCTTCCAGCTCGGTATCGAGATGCGCTGTCGGCTCATCCATGAGGATGAGGCTGGCATCGCGCAGGAATAGCCGGGCCAGAGCGACCCGCTGCGCCTGCCCGCCCGAGAGGCCGATCCCGTCTTCGCCGATGATCGTATCGAGCCCGTCGGGCAGCGCGGCGGCGACAAGATTGATCGAGGCCCGCTCGGCGGCCTTTTCAATATCGCTGCGCGTGGCGTCGGGGCACGCCAGGGCGATATTGTCGGCGATGCTGGCATGAATCAGGCGCGGCTTCTGGGTCAAAAGGAAGACCCGGCTGCGCAATTCGGCTTCGGGCCAATCGGCAAGTGGCCGATTGTCGAGACTGATCCCCGCATCTTGTTGCCGCAGCCCTGCAATGGCTTCGAGCAGGGTGGATTTTCCCGAACCGCTGGCGCCGAGAATGGCGACATGCTGGCCCGGCGCAATTCTGACGGTCGCGTCTTCCAGCACTGTGCGCATGCGGTCGGGCGTGCGCAAGGTCAACCCGTCCAGCGCCACGTCAATGGCCGGCCCACCATGGGGGGCAATGTCGGCCAGCGCCAAGGGTTCGCTCGGCACAGCACCAAGCTGGCGCTCGATTTCGAGCAGTGCCGCCTTGGCATTGGCGCGGTCATGATAATGGGACGCCAGCAGGCGCAGCGGATTGTAGATTTCCGGGGCCATCAGCAGCAGGAACACGCCCACATGCAGGCTGAGCGGGCTGCCCCGCAATTGCAGATAATCGATGAAGGTGAGCCCGACATAAAGCGCGATCCCGGCAACGCCGAGCGCGGCGAAGAATTCGAGCACGGCCGAGGACAGAAAGGCGATGCGCAACACTTTCAGCGTGCGCACGCGCAGCCGCTCACTGGCCTCGACAATACCGTCGGTTTCCGCCTTTTCGCGTCCGAACAGTTTTAGGGTGAGTATCCCCTTCAGCCGGTCGCTGAAGCGGCCCGACAGATGGCTCAGCGCCCTGGCCTGCTGGTCACTGGCGACCTGGGCGCCCCAGCCGACCAGCGCCATGAACACGGGAATCAGCGGCGCAGTCACCAGGAACAGCACGCCAGCCACCCAATCCAGCGGCAGGATGATGGCGCCAAAGGCCAGCGGCAGCAGCGCCGCCTGCAAGGCAGCCGGCAGATAACGCGCGAAATAGAGGTCCAGCGCCTCCACCTGATCGACAATTGCTGCGGCGGCAAGGCCGGATGGCGCCGCCTCCTCATCGCGCGGCGAACGCGCCAAAAGCCGGGTAAACAGTGCCTGGCGCAGGTGCCGCTTGATCGCCTCCGCGCCAATCAGCCCCGCCTGTTCGCCCAATGCGCCCAGACCGGCCCGGATCAGAAGCAGGCCGAAGATCAACCCGACCGAAGGCATCAGCACGGCGGCGGGAACGCCTTCCTGGATGGCCCGGCCCAGCACGTCGGCCAGTGTCCAGGCTTGCCAGACCAAGAGAGCACCACCGGCCAGCGGCGCCAGAAAAGCGATCCACAAGGCCATGCCGCCGTGGTGGCGCAGGCGGCCGAGCATCTTGCCGGCCTCTCGGTCATTCGTGGTCAAAACTGGACAGTCCTTATCATGGCAAGATCACCCTAAAGGCGGGAAGAACAAGCTGTCTTGATCTGAATCAAGGCAAACTTGGCGGTGATGGAGATAGGCTAGAGTCACGAATAGCCTCCTCCCGGCTATCGAAACTCCGAGGCCTACATGCCATGATTGATATGCTCGTCGTCGACTTGTCGCGATGGCAATTTGCCGCCACCGCAATGTACCATTTTATCTTCGTCCCCTTGACGCTCGGCCTCAGTTTCATGATGGCCATCATGGAAAGCGTCTATGTGATGACAGGACGCCATATCTGGCGGAAGGCGACTTTGTTCTGGGGCACACTCTTCGGCATTAATTTTGCCATGGGTGTCGCCACCGGCATCGTCATGGAATTCCAGTTCGGCATGAACTGGAGCTATTACAGCCATTATGTGGGCGACATCTTCGGGGCGCCGCTCGCCATCGAGGGCCTGATGGCCTTCTTCCTCGAAGCCACGTTCATCGGCCTCTTCTTCTTCGGCTGGGACCGCCTGAGCAAGGTCGGCCATCTGGTCGTCACCTGGCTGACCGCCCTGGGCGCCAATTTCTCGGCGCTCTGGATCCTCGTCGCCAATGGCTGGATGCAGAATCCGGTCGGCGCCAAGTTCAATCCCGACACGATGCGCATGGAAATCACCGACTTCATGGCGGTGATCTTCAATCCGGTGGCGCAGGCCAAATTCGTGCATACGGTCAGCGCCGGCTATCTCACCGGCGCAGTCTTCGTGCTGGCGATCTCGGCGCTGTTCCTGGTCAAGGGCAAACATGTCGAGCTGGCCCGGCGCTCGGCCGTGGTCGCCGCCAGCTTCGGGCTCGCCTCGGCGCTGTCGGTCGTGGTGCTGGGTGACGAGAGCGGCTACGTCGCGACCGAACACCAGATCATGAAGATCGCGGCGCTCGAAGCCATGTATGAAACCGAGCCTGCGCCTGCGCCCTGGACTTTGATCGGATTCCCTGGCGAAGACGGCAAATTGGGCTTCCACATCTCGGTGCCCTGGGTCGGTGGTCTCATCACCACACGCTCGTTCACCGAGGAGCTTCCCGGCATCAACGAACTGGTCGAGCGCGCGCAGGATCGCATCCGCTCGGGCATCGTCGCCTATAATGCGCTGCAGGACATCCGGGCCGACGGCAGCAATCAGCAGGCGCGCGCCGTATTCGATGAATACTGGCCCGACCTGGGCTATGGTCTCCTGTTGAAAAAGTACCGCGTGGACATAGAGAATGCGACCGACGAGGAAATCGTCATGGCCGCCAACGACACGGTCCCCAGCGTCTGGCCCCTGTTCTGGACCTTCCGCATCATGATGGGCCTGGGCTTTTTCTACATCGCCTTCTTCGCGCTGTGGTTCTACCGGGCATCGCGGGGCTGGATCGATACCAACAAGCCTCTGCTCTGGTTCAGCCTGTTCACGTTGCCCCTGCCCTGGGTCGCCATCGAAAGCGGCTGGTTCATTGCCGAATTCGGCCGCCAGCCCTGGGTGGTGGAAGGCGTTCTGCCCACCTTCTACGCCGCCTCGGGCCTGACGGTGCTCGACCTCGTGCTCTCGCTCAGCTTCTTCGTGCTGCTCTATTCGGTGCTGATCGTGATCATGGTCATCCTCATGGTCCGCGTCATCAAGACCGGGCCGAAGGATCAATTGTTCGCCAGCAAGGGGCAGCAGCAGGACGAAGACGATTTCGTCATCGCCGTTCTTCCCGCAACGCCCGCAACTCAGGAGCTTGGATCGTGAGCACCATTCCACTCGATTATGAAACGCTGCGCCTCGTCTGGTGGCTGTTGCTCGGTGTCCTGCTCATCGGCTTTGCCATCATGGGTGGACGCGATCTGGGCGTGGGGGCGCTACTCCCTTTCGTCGCCCGCACCGATGAGGAGCGGCGCGTGCTGCTCAATCTCATCGGCCCGACCTGGGAAGGCAATCAGGTCTGGCTCATCCTGGGGGGCGGCGCCATCTTCGCCGCCTTCCCGCCGCTCTATGCGGTGAGCTTTTCGGGCTTTTATCTCGCCATGATGGTCATCCTTCTGGCGCTGATCCTGCGGCCCGTTGGCTTCAAGTTCCGCGGCAAGGTCGAAGATCCACGCTGGCGGGAAACCTGGGACTGGGCGCTGTTCATCGGCGGTTTCGTGCCAGCTTTGATCATGGGCGTCGCAGTGGGCAACGTCATGCTGGGCGCGCCCTTCCACCTCGATGACACGATGCGCATTTTCTATACGGGCAATTTCTTCCAATTGCTGATGCCCTTCGCCTTGCTCGCGGGCCTCGTCAGTGTCGGCATGATCGCTACCCATGGCGCCGCCCTCATTGCCGGCCGCACCCAAGGCATCATCGCCGAGCGGGCGCGCCGCTATGGCATCTGGACCGGTCTTCTTACCATCGCGCTCTTTGCGCTGGGCGGCGTCTGGGTTGGTTTCATGAACGGCTATGTCGTCACCTCGGTGATCGATCCCAATGCGCCGATCAATCCGTTGAGCAAAAGCGTCGAACTGGTTCGGGGCGGATGGCTGCGCAATTACGGCACCTATCCTTGGATGATCGCCGCTCCGGTGATCGGCCTGGCCGGCATGGCCCTGGCCGTCCTTGGTCTCTCGGCCCGCCGCAAATGGCTCGCCTATCTCGCCACCAGCGCCGGCATTTTCGGCATCATCGCCACGGCGGGATTGTCGATCTTCCCGTTCTTCCTGCCGTCCTCGACCATGCTCAATGCCGGGCTGACATTGTGGGATTCCTCGTCGAGCCACCTGACGCTGTTCATCATGCTCCTGGCGACGCTGGTTTTCCTGCCGATCATCCTGCTCTACACCGCCTGGGTATTCCGGGTGATGCGCGGGCCGGTGACGGCGGACAACCTCACCAAGAACCCCAACGCCTATTAGGAGAATTCTGATGTGGTATTTCTCGTGGATTTTGGGCGTGAGCCTCGCCTGCATGTTCGGCATTCTCAATGCCATGTGGTTCGAGATGCGCGAAGACCGGCGCATCGCGCGCCAAGCGGGCCGGAAGCCGGTCCCGATCGCTGAGTAAGTGCGACCCAGACGTTAAAAGGGCTGGTGCTGTACCGGCCCTTTTTTCACGTCGTCACCCTGACATTTCTACCACCGTCACCGCCCGGTTTATTCGGGTGGTCCATGGAGGGTGCAACAAGACTCGATTGCCCGGACGAGCAGGGCAATGACGAAGAACTGGATAGAAAAGACCAAATTGGCTGGAGGCGCAAACCTTACCCGCAGCGCACCCGGAGCCGGGCCAGATCGGGCACGGTGACGTGCCGGTAATTGACGATCTCGATCACCCCGTCGGCCTTGAGCTTGCTGATCTGACGGCTGACCGTTTCGATGGTCAGACCAAGGAAATCGGCGATGTCGGAGCGACTGAGCGGCAGGTCGAACTTGGCGCGGGCCTCTTCGTCCGTCGGGTCGATATGGCTGGCGATCATGAACAGGAAGCTCGCCACCTTCTCGGCGGCGGTCTTGCGGCCCAGCGTCACCATCCAGTCGCGCGCTTCGTCCAGTTCGCGCAGCGCCTGCATCATGACGCGATGTTCCAGCGGCGCGCTGTCGAGCATCAGCGCTTCCAGCGCCTGTTTCGGAATGACGCAGAGATCGACCTGGGACGCCGCCTCGACACTGACCCGGCTTTCGCTGGCGAAGGGCCTGCCGAGCAGGTCCGGCGCAAATTGCAGCCCCACCACCTGCTGGCGCCCGTCTTCCAGCACCTTGGTCAGCTTGATGACGCCGCGCAGCACATTGGAATAGGAGCTGATCGGCATGGCATCGGCCATCAATTCCTCGCCGGCATCCTTGCGCACCCGGCGCGTCGCTTTGGAGAGGGTCAGCAATTGTTCCGGATTGAGAGCGCCACAAATGCCCTGGTGCCGCGCCTCACAGCTCTGACAGAGCACTGGAACCTCGGAATTGTGGATGTCCTTGCGAACCGTCTGCATGATCGGCCTCCTGACAGCGCAAGACTTATGGCAACGCTCCCCGCACAATAAGCCGCAGGATTGTCGCTGTGCCAAGTGGTCGCAGCATTTCAACCCGCGCGTTCTCCCCAGCGAAGCCTTGACCTTACCACAATGGGAAGGTTTATATGGTTGCGGACGAGGTAAGAAACATGAACCAGCAAGTCCATTCCGCACCCACAAATCTAGATATTTCAGGCATGACCTGCGCTTCCTGCGTGTCGCGGGTGGAAAAGGCCTTGCTCAAGGTGCCCGGCGTCGAGACGGCCTCTGTCAATCTGGCCACCGAGCGCGCGACCATTACCGGTGGCGATCCTGCGGCCCTGCTCCAGGCCATCGAAAAGGTTGGATACGCCGCCAGCATCCGCCAGCCCGATTCGTCCGCCCATGATCATGGCCACCATCACGACGAGGACGCGGCCCTGCTCCGGCGCGACGTGATCATCTCGGCCATTCTCACCCTGCCGCTCTTCGTTCTGGAAATGGGCGGCCATATTTACGAGCCTTTCCATCACTGGCTGCTGGGCGTGGTGCCCATGCAATGGCTTTATGTTTTCTATTTCGTGCTGGCGACGGCAGTACTCTTCGTGCCGGGCCGCCGCTTCTTTCGCATCGGCTTTCCGGCGCTGTTCCGGGGTGCACCCGAGATGAATTCTCTGGTCGCGCTCGGCTCGGGCGCTGCCTGGCTCTATTCCAGCATCGTCACCTTCGCGCCCCATCTGGTGCCGGCGGAAACCCGCTATGTCTATTTCGAGGCCGCCGCGGTTATCGTCACGCTGATCCTGTTCGGGCGTTGGCTCGAGGCCATCGGCAAGGGTCGCACCGGCGAGGCGATCCGCAAGCTGATGCAGCAGCAGGCAAGGACGGCGCGCATCGACCGCGACGGCACGCCCATCGAAGTGCAGATCGAAGACGTGCGAGTCGGCGACATCGTGCTGGTTCGCCCCGGCGAAAAGATCGCGGTCGATGGCGAGATCGTCGAGGGGTCGAGCCACATCGATGAAGCGATGATTTCCGGCGAACCTCTGCCCGTTTCCAAGGGCGTGGGTGCGTCGGTGATCGGCGGCACGCTCAACACCTCCGGCTCCTTCCGGTTTCGCGCCACCAAGGTTGGGGCCGACACAATGCTGGCCCAGATCATCCGCATGGTCGAGGATGCGCAGGCCGGAAAACTCCCCATTCAGGCGGTCGTGGACCGGATCACTGCGGTTTTCGTGCCCATCGTCATCGGCATCGCCATCGTCACCGCCGTTGTGTGGTTCCTGATCGGGCCGGAGCCGAAGCTGACCTTTGCGCTGGTCAATGCCGTCGCCGTCCTCATCATCGCCTGCCCCTGCGCGATGGGTCTCGCCACGCCGATGTCAATCATGGTCGGCACCGGCCGCGCCGCCCAGCTTGGCGTCTTGTTCCGCAAGAGCGAGGCCTTGCAGCAGCTTCGCGACGCCAAGGTCGTCGCCTTCGACAAGACCGGCACCCTGACCGAGGGCAAGCCCAGGCTGACCGACATCATCCTCGCTGACGGCTTCACCCGTGACGAAGTGCTGGCGCTGGCCGCCGTCGTCGAATCCCGGTCCGAGCACCCCATCGCCACCGCCATCGTCGCCGCAGCCGAACAAGCCGGGCTCATTCTGGGCGAGGTCACCGATTTCGTTTCGAATCCGGGCACCGGCGTCACCGCCCGCATCGATGGCCGTCTGGTCGCGGTCGGCGCACAAAAGCATATGGCTCACCTCGATTTCTCCAGCTTCTCGGGGGCCATCGAAGCGCTCGCCAATGAGGGAAAGACGCCGGTCTTTGCCGCGATCGACGACAGGATCGCCGCCGCCATCGTCGTCGCCGATACGATCAAGCCGACCAGCAAGGCGGTGATCGAGGCGCTGCATCGGATGGGCCTCAAGACGGCGATGATCTCGGGCGACAATCGTCGCACCGCCCAGGCCATCGCCGCCCAGCTCGGCATCAACGAGGTTCAGGCCGAAGTGCTTCCCGCCGACAAGGTGGCCGCCATCAAGGCGCTGCGGGACGGTGACCGCGTCGTCGCCTATGTCGGGGACGGCATCAATGACGCCCCGGCACTGGCCGAAGCCGATATCGGCATCGCGGTCGGCAACGGCACCGACGCCGCCATCGAAAGCGCCGATGTGATCCTGCTCGGCGGTGACCTCAGGCAGGTGCTCAATGCCCTGGCCGTCAGCCGCGCCACCCTGCGCAATATCTGGGAAAACCTGTTCTGGGCCTTTGGCTACAACGCCCTGCTGATCCCGGTCGCCGCCGGCCTGCTCTATCCGGGCTTTGGCATCCTGTTGTCGCCGATGATCGGCGCCGGGGCTATGGCCCTGTCCTCGGTTTTCGTCGTCGCCAATGCCCAGCGGCTGCGCGGCGTAAAAGGAGTTACCGCATGAATATCGGACAAGCCGCCGATCAATCCGGCGTTTCGGCCAAGATGATCCGCTATTACGAGCAGATCGGCCTCATCTCGCCGCCCCATCGTACCGACAGCAATTATCGCGTCTATGGGGAGGACGAGGTCCATGTGCTGCGCTTCATCCGCCGCGCCCGCACGCTCGGCTTCTCCGTGGAGGAAACCGCCACGCTGCTGGCGCTCTGGCAGGACAAGACCCGCGCCAGCGGCGAGGTGAAGGACATCGCCAACAGCCATATCAAGGCGCTCGAAACCAAGATCGCCGAGCTCGAAGGCATGGTGAAGACGCTGAAGCACCTCGCCCATTGCTGCCATGGCGACACCCGACCCGACTGCCCGATTTTAGACGACCTTGCCGGAGAAAGGCACTGAGATGACTGACAAGACCACTTTTATCGTCAACGACATGACCTGCAATCATTGCGTCGGTACGGTGCGCGGCGCGCTCGAAGCCGCCCTGCCGGGCAGCACTATCCAGATCGACCTGGCCAGCAAGAGCGTGAGCTTCACCGGCGACAAGGCCAAGGGCGCGGAAGCGATCCGCGATGCCGGCTATACGCCCGAGGCGGCATAGCCCGCTTGCTGCCGCCAAAGCAAAAGGGGCGCCCGCGCGGCGCCCCTTTCTCGTTTGTCACAGACCGTCTTAGAGCATCGTGCAGAAAAGTGGAATCCGGTTTTCTGCAAAAACGATGCGATAACAAAAAGATAGAGCGTCACTATGCGTTCGATAGAACGCACGCCGCTCTAGAACGGGCTGTCGGGGAAATAGTACTGGGCGGCATTGTCCTGGGTGACCAGCGGTGCGCCCAGGATATATTCGCCCGACACCGGACCGTTGGAGGTGAAATTGGCGACGGTCACGTCCATGGCGGTGGCGATCATGGCGGGCGGATAGAGCACGTCCACCGGGATCAGGGTGTCGCCATCCATGATGCCCTTGATCACGTCCTTCATGCCGGCGCCGCCGACGATGAACATTTCGCCGTCGCGGCCGGCCTGGCGCACGGCTTCCACCACGCCCATGGCGATGTCGTCGTCCTGCGCCCAGACGCCATCAATATCGGGGAAGCGGGACAGGAAGTCCTGCATCACCTCGAAACCGTCATCGCGGTTCCAGTTGGCGAACTGGTTGTCCAGCACATTGATGCCCGAGCCTTCGATCCCGGCCATGAAGGCGTCGAAGCGTTCGGTATCGATCACGGTCGGGATGCCGCGCAGGATGACGATATTGTCGCCCTCGCCCAGTCGGGTCTTGAAGTATTCAGCCGAGGTCGAGCCCAGCTCGGTATTGTTGCCGGCCACATAGACGTCCTGGATGGAGGTGTCCGGCAGGCCGCGATCGACCACGGTGATGAAGGCGCCCGCCTGCTTGGCAAGTCGCACCGGCTCGACCAGCGGATCGGATTCAAACGGCAGGACGACCAGCGCGTCGATCTGCTGCACCGAGATCAGGTCTTCGATATCGCCGGCCTGGTCGGCCGGGCTATTGGCCGTCACCAGAACGATGTCGATATTGGAATGCAGTGCTTCGAGGCGCTTTTCGGCTTCCTGGGCATGCCAGTTGAGGCCACCGGCCCAGCCATGGGTCGCCGCCGGAATGGAGACGCCGATCGTGATCTTGTCCTGCGCCAGAGCCGGGGCCGCCAGGGCGGTGGTCGCGGCCAGGGCCAGGGTCAATGCCTTGATAGACATGGGTAGTCCTCCCTTGAAATAGGCGCTGTCGCGCCGGTTTTGCCCGCCCCGTGAGAGGCCGGGAATCTTGGTCATTCGGGTTTTTTGGCCCGGTTCTTGGTCTTGAGGCTGCCGCGCTGGAGATAGACCGCGGCCACGATGATCACGCCCTGCACCGCCCCGTTGAGGTAATTGGAGATGATGTCGGTGAGATTGAGGATATTGCCGATGGCGGTGAGGATCAGCGCGCCGATCACCGTGCCCCCGATCCGGCCATAGCCGCCCTTGAGCATGGTGCCGCCGATGATCACCGCGGCGATGGCTTCCAGTTCCCAGAGCACGCCGGTGGCCGAGGAGGCCGAGCCGAGACGCGGCACATAGATGATGGTGGCGAGCGACACGCACAGGCCCTGCAAGATATAGGTCCAGGTGCGCACCCGATCGACCTTGATGGCCGAATAGCGCGCCACCTGCTCGTTGGAGCCGATGGCCATGCAATAGCGGCCGAAGGCGGTGCGGTTCATCAAAATCCAGCCGAGGACGGCGACGAGGATGAAGACCCAGACCGGATAGGGCACGCGCAGGAAGCTGTCGTAATAGACGGGCCGATAGATTTCGCGGGCGCCATTGTTGAGCGAAAGCGTGCCGCCATCGGCGAAATAGGTGATCAGCGAGCGATAAATGCCCATCGTGCCCAGCGTCACGATGAAGGCTTCGATCTTGCCCTTGGTGGTGAGGAAGCCGTTGACGAAACCGGCGCCGATCCCGAGGATCAATGAGCAGCCTATGCCCAGCAGCACGGTCCAGACCGAGGCGCCCATGCTGGCGACCGCCGAATTCATGATCAGGATCATCATGCCGGCGATGAAGGCGGCCATGGAGCCGACCGAGAGGTCGATGCCGCCCGTGGTGATCACGAAGGTGGCGCCCACCGCGATGATGCCGATAAAGGCCGAGCGGGTCAGCAGATTGGTGATATTGCCTTCATTGAGGAAGGCCGGATTCAGCCCATAGCCGAGAATGATCAGCAGGATCAGCGCCAAGAGCGGCCCGGCGGTCTTCAGATCGAGCTTGAAGGCCTTTTGCGGCTTGCTCGCATTTTCAGGCGCTGACACGGTCATTTTCTCCACCCTGCTTGATGCCGGCCGCGTAGCGCATGATCTCGGCTTCCGTTATTTCCGCGCCCTCCAGCACCCCGGCCATGCGTCCATTGCGCATGACGACTACGCGGTGCGAAAGGCCGATGACTTCCTGCATTTCCGAGGAGATGACGATGATCGCCTTACCCTCGGCGGCCAGCGCCGCGATGATGTGATAGATTTGCTGCTTGGTGCCCACGTCGATGCCGCGCGTCGGCTCGTCCATGATGACGATCTCGGGCTCGCTCTCCATGGTCTTGCCCAGCATCAGCTTCTGCTGGTTGCCGCCCGAAAGCTTGCCGACCGGCACCGATGGATCGCGGGCGCGCACATCGAAGCGGCGCACCGCGCGCTCGAGCGCCCTTTCCTCGCTGCGCCCGTCGAGAAATCCGTGGCGCAGGTGTTTTTTCAGCGTCAGCAGCGTGAGGTTGGGTTGGAGGCCCGCATTGAGCAGAAGCCCCCGCCCCTTCCGGTCCTTGGTCATATAGGCCAGGCCCGCCGCAACGGATTTGGAAACATCGGAAAAATCGGCCGGGGCGCCATGCATCTCGACAGCGCCGGCGCTTTTGCGGGTCAACCCGACAATGGCTTCGGCCACCGCCGTGCGCCCCGAACCGATCAGTCCGGCAAAGCCGAGAATTTCCCCGCGCTTGAGATCGAAGGATATGCCCGACACGCTCGGCGCCGCCAGATCGCGTACCTTCAACACGATTTCGGCGTCCACGTCCGGCTCGTGCTTGGGCGGGTAGAGATTGGACAATTCGCGCCCCACCATCATCTGGGCGATGGAATCGGGCGTCAGGTTTTCCGTTCCGATCGTGGTGATCAATTGCCCGTCGCGCAGCACCGTCACGCGGTCGGCCAGTTCCATGATTTCATCGAGCTTGTGCGAGATGAAGATCACCGCGACGCCCTTGGCGGTCAGCCGCCGGATCTGCTCGAAAAAGGTCTGCGTTTCGGCCACCGACAAGACGGCTGTCGGCTCGTCCATGATGATGACCCGGGCGTCGCGGCTGATCGCCTTGGCGATCTCCACCATCTGTTTGTCGGCCACCGATAGCGTGTTGATGCGCGCATCGGGGTCGATCCGGACATGCAGAACATCGAGGATGTCGCGGGTCTGGTCGCGCATTTCCTTGAGTCTCAAAAACGGACCCGAGCGCAATTCGCGGCCAAGGAAGATCGAATCCGCCACGCTCAGATGTTCGGCCAGCAGCAATTCCTGGTGGATCACCACGATGCCCATGGCCGCGGCTTCCCCATTGGGCGGCAGGACCACGTTCTGGCCATCATAGGTGATGGAACCCGATGTCGGCTGTTCGATGCCGGACAGGATTTTGATCAGGGTGGATTTGCCGGCGCCGTTCTCGCCGATAATGGCGTGGACTTCGCCCGGCCGGATGTCGAAATCGATGCTGAACAGCACCTGTATGTCGCCAAAGGACTTGGAGATGCGATGCGCCGACAGAATCGGTTTCAGGTTTTCGCCCTGCGCCTCGACCATGCTGCCGTCCCTCCCCGAGCATGGCCGCTTTTTTGACTTGCCGCTCTTTGCTCGCCCGATGATGTAAAGGTTTTCATCTCCGATGTAAAGGTTTACACAAGGGCAAAAGTGTATATGCCTCTGGCGATTGCCGTAGCGCAGAATGCGGCATCTGCTAAAGGCGGGGGCGCATTGGACTATCGAGCCATGCGTCGAGTTTGGAGCGATCCGGTGCAGCAGCGGAAGCTGGCGACAATCGAGGATGTTGCGGCCATGGCCGGGGTCTCCATTGCCACGGTCAGCCGCGCCATCAATGAGCCCACCAAAGTGGCCGACGCCACGCGCCGCAAGGTCGCCGAGGCCGTCGCCCGCACCGGCTATACCACCAATGCGATGGCCCGCTCGCTGCGCATGCGGCGCAGCAACATGATCCTCATTCTGGCTCCCGATGTGGGCGACCCGAATTTTTCCAACATCCTGGTGGGCCTGGAAACCGAGGCCAGCAAGCGCGGCTATGGCCTGCTGATCGGCAATACTCAGAACGATCCGAGCCGCGAGACCGATTATCTGCGCTTCATTTCCTCCAACCAGGCCGATGGCCTGATCCTGTTTACCGGCCACCTGCCCTTTGGCTTCGGGCAGGATCGCGGTGAAACGCGGCTGCCGCCGATGGTAGCGGTCAACGAGCCGGTGCTGGGCCAGGACATTCCCTTTGTCGGCGTCGATAATTTCGAGGGCGCGCGCATTGCCGCCGAGCACCTGATTGCGCAAGGGCATCGGCGTATCGCCTTTATCGGCCATTCCACCAGCCGCGAGATCAACAGGCTGCGCGAGGCGGGCTATCGCGCCGCGCTGGAGGGGGCAGGCATCGCCATCGATCCGCGCCTCATTCTCGATGGCGACGGCACTACCGAAAGCGGCCGCGCCGCAGCCGAACTGATGTTCGTGCGCGACGCCCTGCCCACCGCCTTTTTGTGCGTCAACGATGCAACGGCGCTCGGTGTGATCATCGCGCTCAATGCCCGCCGCTATGAATTGCCCCGGCAATTCTCCGTCATGGGCTTTGACGATATTTCCTTTGCCAGTTTCGTCAGCCCCTCGCTCACCACCATGAAGCAGCCGCGCCTGCGCATCGGCGAGGCGGCCATGGAATTGCTGCTCGCCATGTTGGCTGGCGAGCAGCCCAAATCGCGCGAAGTCCTGCTCCGGGCCGAGTTGATCGTGCGCAATTCGGTATCGCGGCCCGGCGGGTCAGACTGACCAGCCGACCTCAATAGCCGTGCTTTTCCAGCCATTCCCGCATCCAGGCGATCTCGGCCTCCTGCGTTTCGATTACCGCCTCGGCCAGCGCCCGCACGTCCGCGTCCTCGCCATGTTCCAGTACGATGCGCGCCATGTCGACCGCACCCTGATGGTGCGGGATCATGCCGAGGATGAAATCGGCATCGGCATTGCCGGTATAGGCAATGTCCATCTCCGCATGCATCCGTCCATTGGCATCGCGATAGGCAAGGGTGGCGGCGCTGTCGGAACTGGCGGCATGGGCGCTGTGGCCCGAATGGTCCTGGGCCAGGGCCGGGAATGACATTGTGAGCAGCGCGGCGGCGATAAGGACGGGTCTCATGAAATCCTCCATTTGATGAAGCACCTTCCTGCGGCCTTCCAAGGTGGGAAGGTCAAGTTCGTCGGCGCAGGAAAGTCTTTGCCGTCAACCAAATGTGAAGCCGCGCGCACCCAAACCGTTTCCTGTAAAAGTGGGAACGGTTTGGGGTTCGGAAACGCGACATTTCGGATGATTTAAAGCGCGGCGGCCATCGGGAAGGCATTGCCGCCTGCGCCTGGCATCCGGCCGGCTCGGCCATGGCCCATTCCTCGACGATATCTTTGGAGTCAGGCCCCAGGCAGAACAGCGTGTCGCGCGGCAGGGTTTGGAGGCAAGCCAAAGGCTGGCTACCCACCACGGTACCAAACTGATTGCGGTTCACATAAATATTACCAGCGTGCACCTCGACCGCGAGGCACTTCACCCGCGCAGAATTACGGGTATGCATGCCAATGATTCGGGACGCCACCGTCTCCCGCAAATAATGGATGCGCAACGTCCAGCAACGCTGGCCTGCCGCATATCACCTTAGTCGAGGCCAGGCTCAACGACACCCGCAAGGCCGCGCTCGAAGCCTTCGATAAGGCGGCCCATGCCCTTCCTGAGGTCGAACAGGCCCATATGATCGCCTCGAACTACAATTATCTGCTCAGGTGCGCCGCAAGGACTTCGCCGCCTATCGGGAAGTGCTGGGCGAGATAATCTCCGCCCGGCCCCATGTCGCCGATACTTCGCCCCATGTATCGATGGAGGCAGTCAAGGACGACGAAGAGTGATAGGACGAGCCCCATGAAGACCATTCTTGTCGTCGGCATCGGCACCGGCAGCCCCGAACACCTGACCCTCGCTGCGATCACGGCGCTCAATCGCGCCAACGTGCTATTCGTTCCCGACAAGGGCGCAGGCAAGGCCGACCTGGCCGACATTCGGCGCACCATCATTTCCCGCGTCGTCACCGGCGCGCCCCGCCAGATCGGTTATGAGGTGCCCCGGCGTGACGCGGCCAATCCCGATTATGGGCAGGGCGTGGACCATTGGCATGAGGCACTGGGCGAGATTTTTAGCCAGCTCATCGCCGAAATTCCCGACAATGGATGCGGTGCATTCCTCGTCTGGGGGGATCCGGGCCTCTATGATTCCACCCTCAGGATTCTCGAACGTGTCTCAGTCCCGATCATGGTGGAAGTCATTCCGGGCATTACCGCGATCCAGGCCTTGACTGCCGCCCATGGCATCACGCTCAATCGCATTGGCCAGCCGGTTCTGATCACCACCGGACGCCAGCTCGGCCCTGTTGAAACCGATAGCGTGGTCATGCTCGACGGACGCCTGGCCTTCCGCGACGCCGATCCAGACCTCGAAATCTTCTGGGGCGCCTTTCTCGGCACGCCAGACCAGATTCTCATTTCCGGCAGGCTGGGAGATGTGGCCGAGGAGATCGTCGCCGCCCGACAGGCTGCACGCGCGCATCATGGCTGGATCATGGATATTTATCTGCTGCGCGAGGCGCAGTAGTGCGCGGCGGACGGGCCTGCTAAACCACGATTATGGATTTGACCACAGTCATAGCGCCAAGCCGCCGCGGCGCCTGCCCCACGCTCGACACGCCGATGCTGACCGGTGACGGTCTGCTCGCCCGTTTGCGGATTTCGGGCAATCGGCTAAGCCCGGAGCACCTGACCTTGCTCGCCAATCTGGCGCTCGTCCATGGCAATGGGCTTGTCGAAGTCTCGGCGCGTGGCAATTTGCAGGTACGCGGTCTGTCGCCGTCCAGTGCGCCGCTTTTTGAGGACGCAGTCTCGGCAATTTTTGATCTCGAGACCGGTCTGGTCATCGACATATCGCCGCTGTCCGGTGAAGACCCGATGGAGAAAGCCGATTCCCGACCGCTCGCCGAAGCTATCCGCACCGGGGCCATGGCAATGCATGGAAAACTCGGACCCAAGGTCAGCGTCGTCGTGGACAGCGCCGGTCAAATTTCTCTCGCCAGCCTCAAGGCCGATATTCGCCTCGTCGCACTTGATGCTGCGCACTGGGCCGTTCATTTCGGCGACGGCAAGCCGCAGGTCATGGACGCGGAAGGGGCCATTTCTGCCACTCTCGCAATGCTCGGTGCGCTGGCTGCCTTTGGTGCCGATGCGCGCGCGACGGACCTTTTCCCGGTGACAAACGCATCCCCCATCAGCACACACCACGGGGCAATTCCCCCCTTGTCGAAAAGGCCGGAAGAAGGGGGCGTCACGATGCAGCTCACGAGCGGTCACACCACTGCCATCGCCCTGCCCTTCGGCCAGATGCATGGCGAGGCATTGATCGTCCTCGCCGACGGAGCCCGCACCGCCGGTCTTGGCAATATCCGCCTCGCGCCCGGCAACAGGCTGCTGTTTGATGGCGCTTCGCCTTCACTCGTCGCGCAGGCCGCCGCGCTTGGCTTCATCGTCGCATCCGACGATGCCCGCCTGCGGATCAGCGCCTGTATCGGCAGTGACGGCTGCGCCTCCGGCAATATTGCCGCCCGCCGGTTGGCCGAATTGCTGGCCAGCCATGTTCAGCCTGGCACGCATCTGCACGTCTCGGGCTGCGCCAAGGGCTGCGCCCATCCGCGCGCGACGGATGTGACCCTTGTTGGCCGCGCCGATGGGATTGGCCTTGTCATCAATGGCCGCGCGGGCGATACGCCTAGTGAAATTCTGGATGAGGCCGGACTCATCCCCGCTGTCGCCGCCCGGCAGGAAGCTCGATGACCCAATACGACTATATCAAGGATGGCGATGCCATCTATCGCCAGTCCTTCGCTATCATCCGCCAGGAGGCCGATCTCGTGGCCTTTTCAGAGGATGAAGCAGACCTCGCCGTGCGCATGATCCATGCCGCGGGTCTGGTCGAAGCGGCAGCGCATTTCGTCTTTGGCCCCGGTTTCGTTGCCGCGGCACGGGAGGCGCTGCGAGCCGGTGCGCCTATTCTCTGTGACGCGGAAATGGTAGCGCGCGGCATCACCGCCGCTCGGCTACCGGCGCAAAACAAAGTCATCTGTACGCTGCGCGACGAGCGTACTGCCGCCCTTGCCACTACAATCGGCAATACCCGCTCTGCGGCGGCGCTGCATCTCTGGGACGAGCATTTGGAGGGCGCTGTCGTGGCCATCGGCAATGCGCCCACGGCCCTGTTTCACCTGCTTGAAATGCTGCGCGACGGTGCAGCGAAACCGGCCGCCATCATCGGCATGCCGGTCGGCTTTGTCGGCGCCGCCGAATCCAAGCAGGCTCTGGCCGAACACTCCTATGGCGTGCCCTATGCCATCGTGCGCGGCCGCCTGGGCGGCAGCGCTATGACCTCAGCCTGCGTCAACGCTCTGGCGAGGTCAGGCCTGTGACCGGGAAACTTTTCGGCGTCGGCACCGGCCCCGGTGACCCAGACCTTTTGACTCTCAAGGCGGCGCGCACCATCGAGAATGCCGATGTTGTGGCCTTTTTCGCCAAGCGCGGCAATCCCAGCAATGCTCGCTCTATTGCCAGTGCGCATTTTCGCCCCGGCCAGATCGAGGAAGCGCTGGACTATCCGGTGACCATCGAAATTCACCGTCATGACGACGCATACAAATCCCGTATTCAGGACTTTTACGGGGAAGCAGCGACGCGGCTTGCCACCCATCTCGATCAGGGACGCCAGGTTGCCGTGCTCAGCGAAGGCGATCCGCTGTTTTACGGCAGCTATATGCACCTGCATGTGCGCCTCGCCCCGCATTACGACACGGAAGTGATCCCCGGCATCACCGCCATGTCCGGCTCCTGGTCCGCCGCCGGATTGCCGCTGGTGCAGGGCGACGACGTTCTCACCATCCTGCCGGGCACGCTGGATCAGGCCGATTTGGCCCGGCGTCTTTCCGCTACCGAGGGGGCGGTGATCATGAAGCTCGGGCGCAACCTGCCCAAGGTGCGCGCGGCCCTGGCCGAAACGGGGCGGCTGGCGAGCGCCGTTTATGTCGAACGCGGCACCATGGCGAATGGCTTGTCCATGAAGCTCACGGACAAGCATGACGATGGCGCTCCCTATTTTTCGCTGATCCTTGTTCCCGGCTGGAGCGCGCGCCCATGAGCGGTTCTCTGACCATAGTGGGCACCGGCCCCGGCAATCCCGGCCAGACCACGCCGGAAACCCTCGAAGCCATAGCTGCGGCGGAGCTGTTTTTCGGCTACGGCCCCTATCTCGACCGGCTGAAGCTTGGCCCCGGTCAATCGCGCGTCGCCTCCGACAATCGCGAGGAAATCGACCGCGCCCGATCGGCGCTGAATGCGGCGGTGCGCGGGGCCAAGGTCTGCGTCGTCTCGGGAGGCGATCCCGGTGTCTTCGCCATGGCTGCCGCCATTTGCGAGGCTATCGAGACAGGCCCCGAAACCTGGCGCCGCCTCGAGATCAAGGTTCTGCCCGGTGTCACCGCCATGCTTGCCGTGGCCGCCCGCGCCGGAGCGCCTTTGGGCCATGATTTCTGCGCCATATCCCTGTCGGATAATCTGAAGCCCTGGGAATTGATCGAGCGGCGGCTGCGCGCCGTGGCCGAGGCCGGCCTGGTGATCGCGCTCTACAATCCCATTTCCAGGGCCCGGCCCTGGCAGCTTGCCACCGCGTTCAAGATCCTGCGCGAAGTTCTGCCGATCACCACTCCGGTCATTTTCGGCCGCGCCGTGGGCCGCGCCGACGAAAACTTCGTCGTTATCCCCTTGGCGGAGGCTGACCAACAGCAGGCCGACATGGCCACCTGCGTCATCATCGGCTCGGCGGAAACCCGCATAATCGAACGACCCGGCCTGGACCCGCTGGTCTATTCGCCGCGAAGTGCGGGGATCTGATGAAAAATCCCATTCTCACTCTATGCGGATGCAGCTGTGGCAACCTCGCCCCTCTCGGGGTCGTATCGAGGTTGTCGCATGACTGAGCCCTGGCTCACTATTGTCGGCATCGGCGAGGACGGACTTTCCGGGCTGTCCCCCAATGCCTGTGCCGCCATCGCCAATGCTGAAATCGTCTTTGGCGGCGCGCGCCATCTCGATCTGGCCGCCGCAGCTATCAACGGCGCCCCCCGCCAATGGCTTTCGCCCTTCTCCCAATCCATAGACGCAGTTCTCGCCGAAAAAGGCCGCGCGGTCTGCGTGCTCGCCTCCGGCGACCCGTTCCATTATGGGATCGGGGCCAGTCTGTCCCGCCATGTCGATCCGGCAGAGATGCGCACCATTCCCCATTCGTCGGCCTTCAGCCTGGCCGCCGCAAGGCTCGGCTGGCCCCTGCAGGAGGTGGCTTCGCTGTCGCTGCATGGCCGCCCCATCGACCTCATTCGCCCGCATCTGCAGGAAGCGAACCGTATTCTGGCACTGACCTCCGACGAACATGGTCCCGAAGCTCTCGCCCGATTGCTTACAGAATCCGGTTTCGGGCGATCCATTGTCACAGTGATGGAGGCGCTTGGCGGGCCCAACGAGACGATACGCTCGCAGATCGCCGAGCTTTTTGCCCTCACCGATGTCAACCCGCTCAATCTCTGCGCCATAAGCGTCATGCCCCTGCCCGGTGCACGGGTGCTGCCAATGACGCCGGGGCTGGACGACAAGCTGTTCGAGCATGACGGGCAGATTACCAAGCGCGACATTCGTGCCCTCACCCTTGCTGCCCTTGCGCCGCGCCGGCATGAAATTCTCTGGGACATCGGGGCGGGCTCCGGTTCCATCGGCATCGAATGGATGTTGGCCGATCCCAGCCTGCACGCCATAGCCATCGAACCGAATCCCGAGCGCGCCGCTCGCATCCGGCGCAACGCCGCAGCTTTCGGCGTCCCCGGCCTGACCCTGATCGAGGGGCAGGCGCCGTACGCCCTGACTACCCTCATGCCTCCGCATGCCATTTTCGTGGGCGGCGGCGGGTCCGATCCCGGCGTCATGGAGGCAGCAATTGCCGCTTTGCGCCCCGGCGGGCGCCTCGTCGCCAATGCGGTGACCCTCGAAATGGAGCAGGTTCTTGTTGCCCGCCATGCGACCCATGGCGGTGAGCTAGTGCGCCTTTCCCTCGCCCAGGCCGAGCCGCTCGGCAGCATGAAAGGCTGGCGCCCGTCCATGCCGATCACCCAATGGCGGTGGACGAAGGGATGATTGAGCCTGTTGGCATTCTCTCCGCTCCTTCTATCCCACGGGGGACGCGGGCGGGAATAGGTTCCGGGGATCGGTGCCGGCCAGGGTCGGCGACCCTGGGGGAAACACGCGCTCCTCGTCGGGGCAACAATGCGCATTGCTTTGGCCGTGGCCGCGCGGCAGGAATCGAAACATGACCGTTCATTTCATCGGCGCCGGCCCGGGCGCAGCCGATCTCATTACCGTACGTGGCCGTGATCTCCTGGCCAAATGCCCGGTCTGCCTTTACGCCGGGTCCATCGTTCCCAATGACATGCTCGCCTGGTGTGGGCCCGGCGCGCGTCTGGTCGACACGGCGCCAATGTCGCTGGATGAGATCGAGGCCGAATATGTCCGCGCCCATGCGGCGGGCGAGGACGTGGCACGGCTCCATTCCGGCGATCTATCCGTCTGGAGCGCCGTGGCCGAACAGATGCGCCGTCTCGACCGGTTGGGAATTCCCTATACGCTCACCCCTGGCGTTCCCGCTTTTGCCGCCGCCGCCGCCGCCATCGGACGGGAACTGACCATTCCGGCAGTCGCACAGAGCGTCGTCCTTACCCGCATTGGCGGCCGCGCCTCGCCCATGCCCGACGGCGAAACGCTGACGGGATTCGCCGCGACCGGAGCGACCCTGGCCATCCACCTCGCCATTCACGCGCTGGATGCTGTCGTCGCCGAGCTGCTCCCGGTCTATGGCGAGGATTGCCCGGTGATCATCGTCGCCCATGCGAGCCGCCCCAACGAAATGATCCTGCGCGGCACTCTGGCCGACATCACCGAAAAGTTCGCGGCCAGCCCCGTCGAGCGCACGGCGCTGATTTTTGTCGGCAAAGGCCTTGGCGCCAATGGTTTTCGCGAAAGCGCGCTGTACGATCCCGACTATCAACGTCGGTTCCGCGGGCGATAGCAGGCTTGCCGCCGGGACCGCTGTGATCCAAGATCGGCGAAACAGAGGATCATATTGTCAGCCAAGACCGCCACACTGCTGGAAGTCGCCAAGCTGGCCGGGGTTTCCACGGCCACGGTCAATCGTGTGCTCAAGCAGCAGGGCTACATCTCCAAGGAAGCCCGCGAAAAGGTGCTGGCAGCGGTGGCCGCGACCAATTACCGGCCTAATGTCGTGGCGCGCAACCTGCGTACCCAGCGCAGCCAGACCATCGGGCTCATGCTCACTGCGATTACCGTCAATCCCATCTTTGTCGGCGTGGCTCATGCGGTGGAAAAAGCGGCCATTGCCGCAGGCTATCGTGTCGTCATTTTCAACCATGGCGGCAGCGAAAGTTATGAACGCCATGGGGTCGAAACCTTTATCGCCCAGCGTGTCGATGCGGTGCTGTTCTGTACCGCCGCCAGCCCCGCCAATATCGAAGTGCTTGAATCGGCTGGCATTCCGACCATCGAAATCGAGCGCTCGCTGACTCATTCGACCCGTTGCGTGCGCGTGAACAATTATGTCGGGGCCCGTGCCGCCATCGACCATCTGGTGAAACTCGGCCATCAGCGCATAGCCTTTGTCGGAGGAGACCCCGGCCTTTATCCGCAGGACGCGGCGCGGCGGCGATCGGTGGAGGACGACCGGCTGGACGCCTATCGCGACGGCATGGCCGCCCATGGCCTTGGCATCCATCCCGACAATGTGCGGCTGGGGCAATATTACGATCTCGACAACGACATTTCCGGCGCGGAAGGGCGGGCTCATGCGACGGCTCTGCTGGCGCTGAAATCGCCGCCCACCGCGATCTTCGCCACCTGCGATATTCTGGCCATGGGCGTGATGCAGACACTCTACAAGGCTGGCAAGCGCGTGCCGCAAGATCTGTCGATCGTCGGTTTCGATGACACTCTGGCACCCTATCTGGCCCCACAATTGACCACCGTCGCCCAGCCGGTCGCGGCCCTTGGTCGCCACGGCTTCGAAATGGCGCTGGCCGCCATCGAAAATCGGCCCATGCTCAATGAAATCATTCTCGAAACGAGCCTGATCATTCGCCAATCAACAGGCCTCGCCCCCGCAACAGCGACAATTTGACACGCCAGCCAACCACATGTTAACCATTAAACATGTCAACGATGACATAAGCGCTTTTGGGGAGAAGCGTCACCCGTAATTGAGCGGGTTCATAGGGAGGATTTATCATGCGGCATAAATTGCTGGCAGCAAGCGCGCTCGCCTCTGCCCTGCTCACTGTTCCGGCCTATGCCGAAACCGTGACTTTCTGGCAGTTCTCGACCAACCCGAACGACATCGCCGCCTGGAACGCGATCATCGACGCATTCGAGGCCAGCCATGAAGGTATCGACGTCGTCATGGAAATCGTGCCCTGGTCGGAACAGCAGCAGCGCCTGGTGACGGCGCTGACCACGGGCGGCCTGCCCGATGTGTCCATGCTCGGCAACAATGTCGTCGCTCAGTTCCAGGCCATCGGGGCGCTGGCCCCGCTCGACGACGCCTTCGCGGCCTATGACGAGGCCAACGGCACCGATGTCGCATCCGACATTTGGCCGGGCGACAGGGGTTATTACCATCTGGACAACCATTGGTGGGCCTCCCCCATCGCCGTGGAGACACGCGCGCTTTATTACCGGAAGGATCTGTTCGAGGCGGCGGGACTTGATCCCAATTCGCCGCCGGATAGCTGGGACGAGTTGCGCTCGGTGGCCAAGACCCTCACCGCCAGTGCGCCGGACGGCACCTATGGCATGGCGCTATCCACCAGCCTCGATTATTTCACCGTCCACAATTTCATGAGCGCCTATCTCGGCTATGGCGCGCGCATGTTGAATGAAGACGGTTCGTGCGGTTTTGACAGCCCTGAATTCCGCGCCGCGCTTGATGTTTATACCGGCATCGCGCTCGACGGCTCGACCCATCCTGACGCTGCCAGTATGAATGGCGACGCCTTCCAGCGTGGCTTCCTCGACGGACGCTACGGCATGATCCTCATGCATCCGAGCCTTTACCGCGACCTCGCGACCGAAAAGCCCGAATGGCTAGACGCCGTGGACATCGCCAAGGTGCCGGCGGGCCCCGCCAATCGTTCCGGTTTTCTCGGGGGCTGGCCGCTGGTGATGTGGGATGCATCCGACGCCAAGGACGCGGCGGGACAATTCATTATGTTCGCTACCCATGGCGATGCGTTCAAGGATCTTGCCGTTGCCGGCGGTTTCATTCCGGGCTCCATATCGCTGGCGCAGGGCGCGCCATGGACCGAGTTCCCATACCCGGTCTTTGTCGAGCAATTGCAGGACGCCCGCGCCTATCAATATCCCAGCGAGGCGATCCCGCAGATGGGTCAACTCGAGGTCGATACCATCCAGAAGGCAGTGCAGGCCGTGGCTCTGGGACAGAAAAGCATCGATCAGGCAACGGCCGACCTGTGCACGGACATCAACACCGTTCTCGCCCGCTAAGGGCGAAAACACCCCGGGCGGTACAGGCCTCCCGCCGCCCGGGTCTTTTTCGGCCATAGGCAGGTTTTCGCAATTGCTTCTGGACACTTCATAGACCACAAGAACAATCCTTGCGGTCTATGAAGAATGACAAGTCGATCGGCTGAAAGCGCATTCATGACCGCTCCTGCATCGGATGGCGAGCCCAGACCTTTCGGCGAATTAGCCCTGCCCTATGCCTTGGTGGCGCCGGCCGTTCTGGTCGCTCTGGCCATTGCCATCCTTCCGCTCCTCTACGCGCTATGGCTGTCGTTTCAGGATTGGTATCTGCTGCGCAATCCGCAGCCGGTCTGGGGTGGGCTGATCAACTATCAGGCGCTGTTTGCCGATGCTGCCCTGTGGCGGGCTTTCGGGCGGACATGGATCTGGACCATCGGCACGGTAGCCGTCGAAGTCGCCATCGCCCTGCCCCTGGCCTTGCTGCTCAATCGCGATACGCCTGTCGCGCGCACGGCATCGGCGCTAATCCTCTTGCCCTGGGTGATGCCCTTCATCGTTCTGGGCTATGGCTGGCGCTTCCTGCTCGACAGCGAGGTGGGGGCTCTGCATTCGCTGTTCCACGTCCTGGGGGTTGCCGGCAATTCCTCTATTCTCAACGACCCAAATCTGGCCTTCGTCATCATCATTTTCATCTCAGGCTGGAAGGGCATGCCCTTCATGGTACTGGCGCTGCTGGCGGCGCTCAAATCGGTTCCGGGAGAGCTCTATGAAGCCGCCGCCATCGACGGCGCATCGCCTTGGCAGCGTTTTCTCACCATCACCTTGCCCGCCATCCAGAACACCATGCTGATCATCGGCCTCGTCCTGGGCATTCTCGCATTCTACAGCTTCGACCTTCCCTGGATCATGACGCGCGGCGGACCGCAGGACGCCACTACCGTACTCGGCATTTCCATGTTCAAGGCCGTATTCACCGACCTGCGCCCCGCCTATGCTGCTGCCATCAGCGTGGTCATGCTGGCCATTCTCGCCGTCGCCGCGCTCCTCTCGCTTAAGCTGCGGAGACGACAATGAACGGGGAAACTGCGATCCGCAGCATTGTGCTCGACGCATTGACCATTCTGGTTTTGGGCCTGGTATTGCTACCGATCATCTGGGTATTTGTCGCTTCAATGCGGCCCGACGCCGACATCATGACCCGCAGCCTCATTCCCACGCGGGTCACCTTCGATCACTTTGCCAATATTTTCGCGCGCGCCGACTTCCTCGCTGCCCTGCGCAACAGCCTGCTGGTCGGGGCCGTCGTAGCCATCTGCACCGTCCTGATCGCCATTCCCGCGGCCTATTCGCTCAGCCGCTTCGCCTATTTTGGCCGCGACGCCATCGGTTTT
This sequence comes from Devosia faecipullorum, assembly GCF_015158295.1. GTDB lineage: Bacteria > Pseudomonadota > Alphaproteobacteria > Rhizobiales > Devosiaceae > Devosia > Devosia faecipullorum. The sequence continues at coordinate 244,051 of NZ_JACDXV010000004.1, forward strand.
CTGATCCTCGCCACCCAGATGCTGCCGGCGGTGGCGGTACTGGTGCCCATTGTCGTCATCATTCGCGCGCTGGGCCTGGCCAATACGCTGACCGCCCTCGTCCTAACCCATCTTGCTCTGGGCCTGCCCATCGCCGTCTGGATGCTGAAAGGCTATATCGACGCAGTCCCGCGCGAACTTGAGGAGGCCTCGATCATCGATGGCTCCTCCCAGATCGGCGCCATGTTCCGCATCACCCTGCCGCTTATCCGCCCCGCCGTCGTCGCGGTCGGCACCTTTGCCTTCGTGCTCTCCTGGGGCGAATTCATCCTGGCGCTGGCGCTGATCACCAGCGCGGAGGTCAAGACGCTGCCACTGGCGCTGCAAACCCTATTCGATCCCTATTCCTTCTCCTGGGGCGTGGTCATGGCTGGTGGCGTCGTCATCGCCATGCCGACCGTCATTTTATTCCTCCTCTTTCGCAATCAACTTGTCGGCGGGCTGACCGCTGGCGGCATCAAAGGGTGATCGTCATGTCCATGAGTACCAAATCGCTCTATTTCACCGGACCGCGCGCCGTCGAAATTCGCACCGAAAGCCTCGATGGCCCTGGCGTCGGGCAAGTGCTGCTCAACCTTGAAGTATCCGGCATCAGCGCGGGGACCGAGCTCAATGTCTTTCGGGGTCTGGCGCCGCAATGGCGGCAAGCGATGGATCCGGCGACCCGCCTGTTTTCCGATGCCAATGGCTCGGACTGGTCATGGCCGGCGCGCTATGGCTATGCCGCCGTGGGGCGCGTCGCCGAATTGGGCAGGGATGTTGGTAGTCTTCATCTGGGCGATCTCGTCTTTGCCTATGTACCTCACGGCCAGCACGCAATTGTCGATGCTGGCGCCGTCGTGCAGCTGGGCGATCTCGATGACGCGGAGATCGGCGTCTTCGTCGCCAATCTCAACACCGCCTATAACGGCGTTCTCGACGCCAATATCCCCTTGGGCGCAGATGTGGTCGTGTCCGGCCTGGGCGTCATCGGGCAATTGGTAACGCGCCTGCTCGCCCGCAATGGTGCGCGCCAGATCATCGCCGTGGACACGATCGAGCAACGCCGGCAATTCGCCCTGGCGGGAGGCGCGACCATTGCACTGGACCCGCGCGAAGCCCCTCTTGCCGAGCGCGTTCGCGAGCTGACCGAGGGTCGGGGCGCCGATTATGTCATCGAGGTTTCCGGTGCCGCTCCCGCCCTCAACGAAGCGATCCGCACGGTCGGTTTCAACGGCACCGTCATCGCCATGTCCTGGTATGGCGGCACGTTCGAGAGCCTCAGCCTATCGGGAGAATTCCATCACAACAGGCCGCGCATCATCTCCTCGCAGGTCGGCACGGTGAACCCTTACCTCGGACCGCTCTGGTCATTGGGCCGGCGCGGCAAGATCGCCCGTGAATATCTTTCCGCCCTCGCGTCCGACCTCAAGGGCATCATCACCCACCGCGTACCGCTCGATGAGGCGGGGCGCGGCTATGACCTGCTCGACCAGGGTTCGCCCGAGGTCATGCAGGTTTTGATCGATTATCGCTAACAGGATCCATTTCATGAAACTTTCTGCCTGCATTGAATGGCTGTTCGCCGATGCCAGCGACGACTTTGCCGAGCGCATCCACCTCGCCAAAGCCGCTGGGCTCGACGCAGTCGAGTTCTGGTTCTGGTCTAACAAGGATGTCGACGCCATCGAGGCGGCGCTTAAAGTGACCGGCCTTGGGCTCACCGGCTTCGTGGCCGAGCCGATGGTCGCACTGACCGACCCGGCCAATCACGCCGCCTTCCTCGCCGGACTCGCTAACTCGGTGCAAATGGCGCAGCGGCTCGGCGCCAGGGTTCTCATCGCACAGGCCGGTGATGACCTGCCTGACCGAAGCCGCGAGGCGCAGCACGACGCCTTGGTCGATGGCCTGCTCGCCGCCGCCGATGTGCTGAGAGGCAGTAATGTCCGGCTCGGGGTCGAACCGCTCAACACGATCATCGATCACAAGGGCTATTATCTCTCCTCCACGCGCGAAGCGCTCAATATAGTGGACGAGGTGAATCGACCCGAGATCGGCGTGGTCTATGACCTTTATCATTCTTATGTCATGGGCGAGAAAATCGAGGATGTGCTGAAGGAACGCGTATCGCGCGTCATCCATGCCCATGTCGCGGATCATCCCGGCCGCAACGATCCAGGGCTGGGCGAGATTGATCTCGGCGCCCGTCTCGACTGGCTTTATGCCAATGGCTATGAGGGTGCGGTCGGCCTCGAATACAGGCCTGCCGGCTCTACTGCCGCGGCGCTGGAAAAAGTCCGCGCCGCGCTTGCATCCGCCTGAGCCGGAGACAGGCCATGTCCGACATCAAGATCACGAATCTGCGCAAGAGCTACGGCGCAGTCGAAGTCCTCAAAGACATCGATCTTCACATAAGGTCGGGTGAATTCGTGATCTTTGTCGGTCCCTCGGGTTGCGGCAAGTCTACCCTTCTGCGCTGCATAGCCGGGCTTGAGCGCATTTCCGGCGGCACGCTGGAAATCGGTGGCCGCGTCGTCAACAATGTTCCTGCCAGTAGGCGCGGCATCGCCATGGTGTTCCAGTCCTATGCGCTTTATCCACATATGAGCGTACGCCAGAACATGGCCTATTCGATAAAGCTGCGCCGAGCGCCCCCGGCCGAAATCGAATCACGCGTCACCGATGCGGCTCGCAAGCTGCAACTGGAACCCTATCTTGACCGCTATCCGAAGGAATTGTCGGGCGGCCAGCGACAGCGTGTCGCCATTTGCCGCGCTATCGTGCGCGACCCGCAGGTCTTTCTGTTCGACGAACCGCTTTCAAATCTCGACGCCGCCCTGCGCGTCGCTACGCGGCTCGAAATCGCCCGGCTCAAGGATAGCCTGCCCCAGACTACCATGGTCTACGTCACGCACGATCAGGTCGAAGCGATGACGCTAGCCGACCGCATCATCGTGCTCAATGCCGGCCGCGTCGAACAGGTGGGTACGCCCAAGGAATTATACGAACGCCCGCAATCGCGGTTCGTCGCCGGCTTTGTCGGCTCGCCGAAGATGAATTTCATTCCGGGCGAGGACGGCACCATTATAGGCATCCGCCCCGAAGATATAATTCTGGGTGCCGGCCAGCATCGGGGCAAGGTCAGCCATGTGGAATATCTGGGCGCCGATTCCTTCGTCTTTCTCGACACTGGCCGTGCGGAGCTTCTGACAGTCCGACAGACCAGAAGCGAGGTGCCCGCCATCGGCGCGCTGGTCGCCTACGACTATGACGCCGAGCTCACACATCGCTTTGATGACGAGGGCAGGCGTTTATAGCCGTTCAATTTCGGGCTGGAATCGCCCTCCGCCCATGCATCGCCCGCCTCTGCCATGCAGGGCACAATTCGATAGCTCGTATGGATCGACTGATCGCAGTGCTCGCCGATTCATTCGGCCTCAAGGCGTCAGGAAACCGACGAAATGCACGGGAATGCGCATCGACGCAATGCCCAGCGAGCGCCTGTGTTCACTTGAACTATATGCAATTCGAGCCCGAGATATTCACAGGCGCGGCCATCCAATTTTGTTGTCACAAAACTGCTAAGCACCTGATTTAGAACCCGGTGCGGGTCAGGAATAAGACGACCCTCTCCCCTTTGATGTTCAAATGAACATTTCCTGTTTGCAAAGGAATATTCGATGCTGTCAAATGAAGCCAAGCTCGGGACGAGGAGGTCCCAGCGCAATAATAAGGGAGTGAGCATGTTCAAGAACGTATTGGGCCTGTCTGTGGGACTGGCCGCCATGTTGTCGACCGGCGCCGCCCTCGGTCAGACCGAGATCGCCTGGTGGCACGCCATGGACGCAGAACTCGGCCAGCGCCTTGAGGGCATCGCCCAAGGCTTCAACGAGAGCCAGTCCGAATTCAAGGTCATCCCGACCTATAAAGGCTCCTATCCCGAGACGTTGACCGCTGCGATCGCCGCTTTCCGCGCCAATGAGCAGCCCGCCATCGTGCAGGTCTTCGAAGTGGGCACCGGCACTATGATGGCCGCCAAGGGCGCGGTGAAGCCGGTCTACCAGTTGATGCAGGACAATGGGCAGCCTTGGGATCCGTCAGGCTTCCTGGCTCCGGTCACGGGCTATTATTCTGACCCGCAAGGCAATATCCTGTCGCTGCCGTTCAACTCGTCCACCCCGATCATGTACTACAACAAAGACGCGTTCGAGAAGGCAGGCCTCGACCGCGAAACTGCACCCAAGACCTGGGCGGAGGTTGAGGAATTCAGCCGCAAGATCGTGGATTCGGGCGCAGCCAAGTGCGGCTTCACCACCGGTTGGGTGAGCTGGGTTCAACTTGAAAACCTGTCCGCCATCCACGACCAGCCCTATGGCACGCTTGAAAACGGTTTTGCCGGCATGGGCACGGAGTTCACTTTCAACGGCCCGGTTCAGGTCAAACATTTCGAGAACCTCAAGAAGTGGGCTGACGAAGGCCTGTTCCAGTATGGCGGCCCGGTGGGCGGCCCTGACGCACCGCCGAAATTCTATTCCGGCGAATGCGCCATCTACATGAACTCCTCGGCCTCGCGCGCTGGCGTCATCAATAATGCCAAGGACTTCGAAGTGGGCTTTGCGCCCCTGCCCTATTACGACGACGTGACCACCGACCCGAAGAACTCGATCATCGGAGGCGCGACCCTTTGGGTTCTGAACGGCAAGTCGGACGAGACCTACAAGGGCGTGGCCGAATTCTTCACCTACCTGTCGAGCCCCGAAATCCAGGCCGGCTGGCACCAGGCGACCGGCTATCTTCCGATCACCAACGCCACTTATGAACTGGGCAAGGAACAGGGCTATTACGAAGCCAATCCAGGTTCCGACGTCGCCATCAACCAGATTACTCGTGGCACGCCCACGGCAAATTCCAAGGGCATCCGTTTCGGCAACCTGACCCAGGTCCGCACCGTGATCGACGAAGAATTTGAAGCGTTCCTGGCTGGCTCCAAGTCCGCCCAAGAGGCTCTGGACACCGCTGTTTCCCGCGGCAACCAGATTCTGCGCGATTTCGAAGCGGCAAACCAGTAATCCGTGACGAACCGGCCCCCGTCCCATGGACGGGGGCTTTTCTCACTGACGCATTCGTGCGCCGGTCGGCCTTTTGCGCCCTGACCATTTTCATCGGAGCCGCCCGTCAATGCAGACCAAGCGCACCATTTTTCCGAACAAATTACTGCCCTACGCGCTGCTTGCGCCGCAATTGGCAATAACGATTATCTTCTTCATCTGGCCGGCCCTGCAAGCGGTCAAATCCTCCTTCGAACGCGAAGATCCGTTCGGCTTCCGCACCACATTCGTCTGGTTCGAGAATTATTCCCGCGTCCTTATGGACCCGCTCTATCTCAACTCCGTCGGGCGCACTGCCGTCTTCGCCCTCAGCGTGACACTTTTGTCCATGGGGCTATCGCTGCTGCTGGCGGTCGCGGTGAACCGCGTGCTGCGCACCAACAGGCTCTACACCACGCTGCTGGTCTGGCCTTATGCCGTGGCGCCGGTCGTGGTCGGTATCCTGTGGTGGTTCATGTTCAACCCCAGCATTGGCATCGCGCCCTATATCCTGCGCGGCTTCGGCATCAATTGGAATCACCGCATCGATGGGAACCAGGCCATGCTTCTTGTAGTCATGGCCGCCAGCTGGAAACAGATTTCCTACAATTTCCTGTTTTTCGTGGCCGGGCTGCAATCGGTGCCGCAATCCCTGAACGAAGCCGCCGCCATCGATGGCGCGGGGCCGTTCAAACGCTTCTGGACCATCGTTTTCCCCCTTCTGTCGCCCACGACTTTCTTCCTGCTCATCGTCAACATCAACTACGCCATGTTCGACACGTTCGGCCTCATCGACGCCACGACAGCGGGCGGACCGGCGCAGGCGACCAATATCCTCGTCTACAAGGTCTATGCCGATGGCTTCCTGGGCCTCAATATCGGCTCCTCGGCCGCCCAATCCGTCATCCTCATGCTCATCGTCATCGCGCTGACTGCCATTCAGTTCCGCTATGTCGAGCGGCGCGTGCAGTATTAGGAGGCATAAAGAATGGTCGAAAATCGCCCTGTCCTCACATTTCTCACCCATCTGGTGCTGATTGCCGGCGTTCTGGTTGTGGTCTTCCCGGTTTACCTGGCCTTTATCGCTTCCACGCACGGCATCGGTGACTTCGTCAGCGGACTTGTGCCGCTGCTTCCAGGGCCGCACTTGGTGGAGAATTACTGGCACATGCTCACGGTCGGCATTTCCAGCGCCGGCGCACCGCCGCTCTGGGTCATGCTGATGAACTCCCTAATCATGGCCGTGACCATCGCTATCGGCAAAATCGTCATTTCGCTGCTCTCGGCCTATGCCATCGTCTATTTTAAATTCCCGTTCCGCCTTCTGGCGTTCTGGATCATCTTCATCACTCTGATGCTGCCCGTGGAGGTGCGCATCATCCCGACCTTCGCCGTGGTGGCAAATCTGGGCCTGCTCAATTCCTATCTTGGCCTAACCCTGCCGCTCATCGCCTCGGCAACGGCGACGTTCCTCTTCCGCCAGTTCTTCCTCACAGTGCCGGATGAATTGATGGAGGCCGCCCGCGTCGATGGCGCCGGACCGCTGAAATTCTTCCGCGACATCCTTCTGCCGCTCAGCCGCACCAATATCGCGGCGCTATTCGTCATCCTCTTCATCTTTGGCTGGGTGCAATATCTCTGGCCGCTGCTCGTCACCACCGACAGCCGCTATTACACCATCGTCATGGGCATCAAGCGTCTGGCCGCGACTGCTGATGGCGAGCCGCTGTGGCACCTGGTTATGGCCGCAGTCATGCTGGCCATGCTGCCCCCTGTCCTAGTCGTCATCTTCATGCAGCGCCTTTTCGTCAAAGGCCTCGTGGAAACGGAGAAATAAGCCATGGCAACGATCAGCCTCATCGATCTCAAGAAGAATTACGGCGACGTTCCGGCAGTCAAAGGCGTCAATCTAAGCGTGGCCGATGGAGAACTCATCGTGCTGGTCGGTCCCTCGGGCTGCGGCAAGTCCACCTTGCTGCGCATGGTGGCCGGACTTGAATCGGTCACCTCCGGTGTCATTGAGATCGGCGGCCGCAATGTGGTGAAGGCCGAACCGGCCGAGCGCGACATCGCCATGGTGTTTCAGAACTACGCGCTCTATCCGCATATGAGCGTGCGCGGAAATCTGGAATATGGCCTCAAGAACCGCGGCACGCCGCGCGAGGAAATTGACCGTCGCGTCAAGGAAGCCGCCGACATTCTCGAAATCGGGCCACTGCTGGAACGCAAGCCCCGTCAGCTTTCGGGCGGTCAGCGCCAGCGCGTCGCCATGGGCCGCGCCATCGTGCGCGAGCCGGCTGCCTTCCTCTTCGACGAGCCGCTCTCCAATCTCGACGCCAAATTGCGCGTGCAGATGCGTGTCGAGATTCGCAAGCTACAACGCCGCCTCAAGACAACCAGCCTCTATGTGACCCATGACCAGCTCGAAGCCATGACCCTGGCCGACCGGCTGGTGGTGATGAACAACGGCCTGGTCGAGCAGATCGGCACGCCCACCGAAGTCTATGACCGCCCGGCGACCCTGTTCGTTGCCGGCTTCATCGGCTCCCCGCCGATGAATCTCGTGCCGGTATCATCGCTCTCCGGCGACGTTGCTGGGTTCGGGCTTCCAGCAGGCACCGACATCGTCGGCATCCGCCCCGATGGCTGCTTTCTCGAAAAGCCGAGCGAGCCTTCCCTCACCCTTGACGCCAATGTCGAGCTGCTCGAGCCGATTGGGGGAGAAAGCCATCTGCATGTCCGTCTCAAGTCATCCGGCCAATCCATCGTGCTCAGCGTTCCCGGCAGGCCCGAAATTGCTGAAACAACCAGTGTTCAGGTTTTCGCCAGATTGACTGACCTGCATCCGTTCAACACGCAGACCGGGCGACGCACCGACATCGTCTAGTGCTCAAATAAAGAAAACATCATGACACTCACATCCCTGCCCGGCCCCAGCCGGGATGAAGTCCAGGCCCATCGCGGCGCATCGGCGATTGCTCCTGAAAATACTATCGCCGCCTTTCGAGCCGCAGCGGAAGCGGGCGCGAAATGGGTCGAGCTTGACGTCGCTTTCAGCGCCGACAACAGGCTGATCGTCATCCATGACGACAGCGTGGACCGTACCTCGTCGGGCAAGGGCTCGCTGGGCGCCCTGACGCAGTCCGAAATCGGCGCGCTGGATGGTGGCGCCTGGTTCGATCCGCGCTTTGCCGGGGAGCGCATCCCCACTCTGGCCGAAACCATTGCGGCGCTGGGAGAGTTCGGCCTCAGCGCCAATGTCGAGATCAAGCAGCACGCGCATCACAAGTCGCTTGATCAGCTTGTACGGGCCGTACAGGCGGACATTTCCAAGCGCAGCGCCGACACAAGGATCATGATTTCGAGCTTCGATGCGCAATGCCTCAAGGCCATGCACCAATTGGAGCCGGATCTCGAAATGGCCATGCTCTGGGTACAGGCCCCCGAGGATTGGGAGCAGCAATTGGCCGCGATACCCGCCACGACCATCCACATGCACTACAAGGCGGTAAGCATCGGCCTTTTGGAACATGTGCGCGAGCGCGGCATCAAGGTGCGCGTCTGGACCTGCAATGACCCGATGCAATTGGTGTCTTTCTGGCATGCGGGGCTGACCGGCGTGATCACCGACGATCCGGCGGTTTTCCTCGGATAAGGAGGGGGCGAGCAGCATGCTGTCGGGCCGGCAACGCGATATTCTGGCGCTGGTGGAGGCGGAGGGTGCCCAATACATCGAGGCGCTCGCCGCACGCTATGGCTTGACCACGCAGACTATACGCCGCGACATCAATGCGCTTTGCGATCTCGGCTTTGCCCGCCGTTTTCACGGTGGCGTCGATGCCCCGGTCGAAGCCAGGAACATTTCCATCAATGCCCGCGCCGCGCTCAACAGCGCCGCCAAGCAACGCATTGCCCGGCGGGTCGCCAGCGCCATCACTCCGGGATCAACGGTGTTCATGGGGATCGGCAGCACGGTGCAGTTCGTGGCACAGGCGCTGCGCGACCATGAAGGCTTGAGGGTGGTCACCAATAATATCGACGTGGCACTGATGCTCTGCGACGCGCCGCAGATCGAGGTGCACATGACCGGGGGCCTGCTGCGCCACAATGACCGCGACGTGGTCGGCACCGATACCCTGAATTTCTTCGAGAAATTCTATGCCTCCTACGCGATCATCGGCGCGGGCGCGCTGGACCCGGCCAAGGGCGTGCTGGATTTCAGCTATAGCGAAGCCCAGACCACTTCCACGCTGATCGCCAATTCGCGGACCCAGTTCCTGGTGGCCGATGTCAGCAAATGGAGACGCAATGCCTCCGTGCGCGTGGTGCCGTTCAGCAAGATCAATTGCCTGTTCACCGACATGATCACCGATCCTGCAGCGTCAAAGGCGCTGACCGATGCCGGAACCGAAGTCACATTATGCGGCGAGGACAAGCCATGACCTTCAGGGGATCGGCGCCCACGTCGGCGCAATTGCAGCATGTCCGTTGTCTCTTCACCGATATTGACGACACCCTGACCACATCGGGCCGGCTGCTCCCGCAGACCTATCAGGCCCTGTGGGATCTGCACGATTGCGGCATTCAGGTGGTTCCGGTAACGGGCGGATCGGCGGGATGGTGCGAACATATCGTGCGCGCCTGGCCGGTCGCCGCCGCCATCGGAGAAAGCGGCGCGTTCATGATGACGCTCGACAAGGGGCGGGTGGCGACCGAATTCTGGGAGGATGGGGCGCTCCAGGCCCGGCGTCAGGCCGAGCACAGGCGTGCCATCGAACCGCTGCTGGGCGCATTTCGCCTCGCCCATGACCAGCAATTTCGCCTGGCGGATGTGGCGATCGACATTGCCGGGCAGCCCGGACCGGATATCGAGGCCCTGGCCGGCCAGATCCGGTCGCACGGCGCTGCTGTGGCCATCAGTTCCATCCACATCAACACCTGGATCGGAACCTATGACAAGCGGACCATGAGCGAGCGCCTCTTGGAGCGGCTGCAGATATCGCCGGATGACATCGCACTAAGCACTGCCTTTGTTGGGGATTCGCGCAATGACGCCCCCATGTTCGCCTTTTTCAGCAATACTTTCGGCGTCGCCAATATTATTCCAGTGCTCGATGACATTCCCACCAGGCCGCGCTGGATTTCAGAGCGTCCAGCGGGGCTGGGCTTCGCCGACATCGCCCAAACCCTGCTTGCCGAACGGCGCGGTGCGCCGCTTTCCTGACGTGGTCGGCAACCGCTATTCCTCCCGGAACGCTCGGCTAATCTGATCGGTAAACGGCTTCATAAAATAGGATATCGCGGATTGCTCGTCAGTCTGTACGAACACCTCCACCGGCATACCGGGGACGAGTTCGGCACTGTCCACCGCCTGCTGCTGCACCGCAACTTCGGCCGTATGTCCGTCGTCAGATCATTTGGCGCAGTTTGGGTCTTGGATTAGCGGAGTATCGGCCTCGTCTTTGGGTTGATGTTATGCGGCGAGCTTGCGGTGCTGCAAGCGCCGATGCTGGATGGTTTGTCGTT
>NZ_JACDXV010000005.1 GCF_015158295.1 Devosia faecipullorum
CTGCTCGGCAGGCTTTTTGGTGCTCGGGGATTTAGCAGTCATCTTGGTTCCTTCGTCAGACGACGAGACCAAAACACTCCTTAAAGCTCAACCCTCAATCTGTGCCATGGGCGCTGACGGGGAACAGGGCAGCGTCTTCGCCTTCGTCCGATGGGCGAGCGGCGACCACGGCACGGTCGTTTCCCGCATCGACGTTGTGCGGGCAATCGGGCGCGGCGAGCCGTTCCAGACATTGCCCTTCGTCCGGCCGGGCGGCGAAATCCTGTTGCGGCTGGACGGCTGGCCGAAGGTGCAGCGCGCACTTGCCGCCATCGACGCCGTGGAATCGCTTGGCCTCGATCCGGCCGACGCCTCGCCGGAACACTGGCGGCACGTCCACAATCGTTTGACCGCCAATCTGGAGCCGCACGCCTACACGCCCGAGCGACATGCCGCGTGGCTTCACCGCCGAAGGATCGGGCCATGACGCGCCGCCGCTATCTCACGGTGACGGTGCTCGCCGCCATCGGGGCCGCCGCCGCCAGCGCCGTCGATTGGCCCGTGAAACTCATCTGGAACGCGACGGCCAGCGCACCCATCGGCTTCTACACCGTCGAGCCGGCCGAGCGGATCGAGGTGCCCGAGCTGGTCGCCGTCATGCCGCCCGAACCGCTCGCCGCCTTCATGGTCGAGCGCGGCTACATAACGCGAGGCGTCCCGCTCTTGAAGCGCGTCGTCGGCCTGCCGGGACAGCAGGTTTGCCGATTGCGATCCACGATCACGGTTGACGGTATCGAGATGGGCGAGGCGCTGGAGCGTGACAGCCTCGGCCGCGATCTGCCCGTCTGGCAGGGCTGCCGTGTCATCGGTGACGACCAGCTTTTCCTCATGAATTGGGAAGTCCGCGACAGCCTCGACGGCCGCTATTTCGGACTCACCCCGGCAGCCTCCGTCATCGGCCGGGCGGTCCCGCTCTGGGCCGATGAGGAAGGCGTCGGCCGCTACGAGTGGCGCGCACCCACGCACTGAAACCATCACCGAAAGCCAACCGCAGGAGATTTCCATGGCAGAAATAGGCACCTTCACCCGCACCGAAACCGGCTATGCGGGAGAGCTTCATTCGTTCGGCCTCCACGAAAAGCTGTTCATCGTCCCGGCCAAGCCGAGCGACATGAAGAACGCACCCGACTATCGCCTGCGCCTCGATAGCGAGGACGGCCCGGACGCCGGCCCCGCATGGAAAGACGCCAGCGAAAATGCCGGCGACTTCGTGTCGATGAGACTGGAGGGACCAATCTTCCCGTTCCCGATCCGCGCCAAGCTGTTCCAGTCCAACGACGATCCTTCGGTTTGGACCCTGCGTTGGAAGCACCCCCGGAAAGTCGAGGACGAGGAATGACGGCCGCGCGCGTCCGGCCCGCCATTCGGTTCAAGATCGTCATCCCTTTGTTCGCGGAAAAGCCGTCTCATCCCTTCGTCCCGCTCGGCCACCGGACGGCCGGCGCGCACAGCGAAGGTCAGGAGCGGCCATCGGCCGGCGCTTGCGCCTTGCCCTTGACCGCAGCGAGCACGCTGGCAGGCTGGTGTCGAAGCGGAGACAGGCCGGCATGGCATTATGCCGTCCTGCTGCTGGCGGGGGCGCTTTCCGTCTGCATCGGATCGGGCGTCGCTGTCGCGCAATTCGTGCCCGTCGAGCACCCGGCCGCCACCCATCCCCATGCGGCGCACATCGCCGAGGCGTCGCAGCGTTTCCGCATCCCCGAGCACTGGATTCGCGCCGTGCTGCGCGCCGAGAGTGCGGGCGATGTGCGGGCTGTTTCGTCGGCCGGGGCGATGGGATTGATGCAGGTGATGCCCGACACATGGACGGGCCTGCGCGTCCGCTACGGCCTCGGCCGTGATCCCTACGACCCGCGCGACAACATCCTCGCAGGCACGGCATACCTGCGCGAAATGTTCGACCGCTATGGCAATGTCGGTGCGATGCTGGCGGCCTACAATGCCGGTCCCGGCCGCTACGACGAGCACCGCGCGACGGGCCGACCGCTTCCTGCCGAGACGCGCGCCTATGTCGCCGCGCTCGCCCAGATCCTTGGCGGTGCGGCTCCATCGGATGCGCTGTTGCAACCACCGGCACCGCCGCCCAATTGGCGCGAGGCACCACTGTTCGTCATGCGCCCGGCCGACAAGCGGGCTGCCGCCGCGCCGCCGTCCGACGCACCATCCGGCGACGGGAGCGCGACCGTTCCGGCGCGCGATCCCGCCGATGCAGAGCCGCAGGGCGACAGCATTTTTGTCGCCGACGCGAGCAGATCGGGAACGCCATGAGGGCGGCGTTCCCACGCTCGGCGGCGCTCATTGCGGTGTCCAGTCAGGCAGATTTTTGCCCGGCTGGATTCCCGGCAGGAGGGGCAGAAAAGGAAGAAAGGGCGGAGGGCAAGATTAAAGAAGACGGCACCATATGGGGCCGCTTCTGGAAATTGTTGTTGTCTGCACACTGGTTAGGCGACCGATTCCGGCACCATGGCTTTGAGGGGCCGCGTGCCGCGATTTCGCGCAAAGCCTTGGCTTTTCTGGGTTTCGAGCGGCACTACAGGCCCATATCGGCCTGTTTCCGGCGGTTTTGGCAGGAGTCGCGCCCTTGAGTGCCGACGACGAAAACCGCTTCCGTCCGAAGCCCGGCCGCATCCGATCCGACGCGCCCAAGGCCGGGAGACCCAAGAGCTTTTTCACGCAGGTCAGGAAGATCACCCGGCAGCAGCAGGCGGCAGCCTCCCGCGACCCTTCTATGCCGTCATCCGCCCGCCCGTCATCGCCGGGCCGGTCCCGTGCCGTGGTCGCCAGCGGCAAGGGCGTGAAGCGCGGCCGGGGCGCGAGCTTCGTGCGCGCCCGCAACATCTCCGGCCAATGGCATCATCGCCAGCCCGGCAGCCGCCGTGTGATCGTCAAGCAGCGCAGCGTCCGAGCCGCGTGGAAGGGCGGTCGCGCCCGCGCGCATCTGCGCTATGTCCAGCGCGACGGCACGTCACGCGATGGCGAGCGCGGCCAACTCTATTCTGCGACCGAGGACCGTGCCGATGGCGAAGCCTTCCTTGATCGCGGCAAGGACGACCGCCACCAATTCAGATTCATCGTCTCGCCCGAGGATGGCGCGGAGCTATCGGACCTCACGGCCTACACCCGCGATTTCATGAAACAGGTGGAAGCGGACCTCGGCACCAAACTCGATTGGGTGGCCGTCAACCACTACAACACCGGCCATCCCCATGTGCATGTCATCGTCAACAGCCGCGACGATACGGGCGGGGATCTAGTTATCAACGGCGATTACCTTTCCGCCGGCCTGCGCGAGCGGGCGAGCGAGCTTGCCAGTCTGGAACTCGGCCCCGTTACCGAGATCGAGCAGACCCGCAAGCTGTCGGCCGAAATCGACCAAGACCGTTTCACCCGGATCGACCGCGCCATGACCGAGGAAGCCGATGCCCGTTTCGTCGACCTGCGCCACGAGCCGGCAGCGCCGAGGCGGCAGTTCGAGCGGACGCTACGTCTGCGCCGTCTCGGCAAGCTGGAGAAGATGGGGCTGGCGACCGAGCACGCGCCCGGCGTTTGGGAATTGAGCAAGGACATGGAGCCGGCCCTGCGCGAGTTGGGCGAGCGCGGCGACATTATCCGCACCATGCAGAAGGCGCTCGGCCCGCAGGGAGGCGAACGCGATCCCATGAGCTTCCAAATCCATGACGGAGCGCCCGAGACGCCTATCGTCGGTCGCGTCGTGGACAAGCACCTGTCCGACGAGTTGGGGGAGAACCTGACCGTTGTGGTGGACGGGATCGACGGCCGCACGCACCACATCGCCGGCATCGCGCCCGAGCGGCTGGAGGATGCCCGCATCGGCAGCGTCGTCCAGCTCGGCCCGGCAGAGGTGACGGCCCGGCCGTCCGACCGCAGCATCACCACCATTGCCGAGGACGGCATCTATCGGCCGGGCCGCCATCTGGAGCAGGCCAAGTTCGAGGGCCGCGTTCCCGGTGGCGACTATGAGGGCTATGTCGATGCCCATGTCCGGCGGCTGGAGGCGTTACGCCGGGCCGGGATCGTCGAGCGGATCGACACCGACCAATGGCGTATCCCGGATGAACTGATCAGCCGTGCCGCCGCCTATGACGCCAGCCGTGACCGGCAGGCCAGCGTTCGCGTCCTTTCCCCGGTCGATCTAGGCAAGCAGATCAGTTCGGATGGCGCGACCTGGCTGGACCGGCGACTGATCCATGGCGAGACGGCCGACCTTGCGCCGGCCGGCTTCGGCCAGCAGGTGCGCGAGGCCATAGACCAGCGGCGCGAGCATCATATCGAACAGGGCGACGCCAGCCGAGCGCGGAATGGCCGCGTCTTCTACCGGCGCAGCCTTCTCGCCACCTTGCGCGAGCGCGAGGTTGCCCGCGTCGGCGCGGAGATGGCCGAAGGCAAGGGCCTGCCGTTCCGCGCCGCCACGGACGGCGAGAGCGTGAGCGGCAAGTTCACCGGCACCGTGCAGCTAACGAGCGGCAAGTTCGCTGTCGTGGAAAAGAGCTATGAGTTCACGCTTGTCCCGTGGCGGCCGGTCATCGACCGCCAGCTCGGCCGTGAGGTCATCGGCATCGTGCAAAGCGGATCGGTGTCGTGGCAGTTGGGGCGGCAAAGGGGCATAAGCCTCTAATCTGTTGTAGATGAACGCAGCCGCTCGAAACCAGCGATGAGGCTGTCGAGTCCGAAGTTGAACGCAGCATCCATGCCGTCTGTTTCCAACTCGTGAAACAGATCGTGCAGGAAGGACGACGGTGCTTGCTCGGACACATCTGGCCTGTCCGGAACTCTCTCATCGGCATCAGATGCCTGCTGCTCGAGAACGGAACCGACCACATAGTGACTGACCGCCCGGAGCGCCCAAACAGCGTGCTTCGGACCAAAGCCCGCCGCGCAGAGAAAGCGTATTTGTGTCTCGGCAGCGCCAAAATTCGGTTCTGTCGGTCGAGTGCCGGCATGGATGCGCGCCCCGTCGCGATAATAGAGCAACGCCGTTCTGAAACTCTGGGCGTTCTCTTTCAGGAATAGCCGCCAGTCTTCGTTCTCTTCGGGTAGCGAGCGGGTGTGGCGTTCCGTCAGCATTGCCTCGGCCAGTGCGTCAAGCAGCGCGCGCTTGTTCTGGAAATGCCAGTAAAGCGCAGGCTGCTGAACCTTGAGGCGTTCAGCGAGCTTTCGCGTCGTCAGGTTGTCCATGCCAACCTCGTTCAGCAGCTCCAGCGCCGCTGCGATCACGGTGCCCTTGTCCAGTTTGGTCATTCACGTTCCTTCGCCAACGCTTGACAATTTATCACCGATAAGTTCTATGTCCATGTCCTTATCATTGATAAAGTCGCTCGCATTGAGCGGCGCTGGAGTTTCAGGTGCGCAGCTCTGCCATCATCGCCCTGCTGATCGTCAGTCTCGACGCCATGGGACTCGGCCTCATCATGCCGGTCCTTCCGACGCTTCTGCGCGAGCTTGTGCCGGCGGAGCAGGTCGCTGGTCACTATGGTGCTTTGCTGTCACTCTATGCGTTGATGCAGGTCATCTTCGCGCCCGTGCTTGGACAATTTTCAGATGCTTACGGTCGGCGTCCGGTGCTTCTGGCTTCCCTTGCGGGGGCCGCAGTCGATTACACGATTATGGCATCAGCGCCGGTCTTATGGGTGCTCTATATCGGCCGGCTCGTCTCCGGCATCACGGGCGCAACCGGAGCTGTAGCTGCCTCAACCATTGCGGATTCGACGGGGGAAGGTTCTCGCGCACGCTGGTTCGGCTACATGGGGGCCTGTTATGGGGCAGGCATGATTGCCGGGCCAGCACTTGGTGGTATGCTCGGTGGTATTTCTGCCCATGCTCCGTTTATCGCCGCTGCCCTTCTCAACGGCTTCGCGTTCCTGCTAGCCTGCATTTTCCTCAGGGAGACTCGTCGCGGCGATGGCGAGACCGGAAAGCCGGTTCGCATCAAACCATTCGTTCTGTTCCGGCTGGATGATGCATTGCGCGGGCTAGTGGCCCTTTTCGCAGTTTTCTTCATTATTCAACTGATCGGCCAGGTCCCTGCGGCCCTATGGGTCATATATGGCGAGGATCGTTTTCAGTGGAACACCACGACCGTTGGCTTGTCGCTCGCGGCGTTTGGAGCAACACACGCGATTTTTCAGGCGTTTGTTACCGGCCCTCTTTCAAGCCGGCTTGGAGAACGGCGCACGCTACTGTTTGGCATGGCTGCGGATGCGACTGGCTTCATTCTTCTGGCTTTTGCCACGCAGGGATGGATGGCGTTCCCGATTTTGTTGCTGCTTGCCGCCGGAGGTGTTGGCATGCCGGCCTTGCAGGCAATGCTTTCAAACAATGTCAGCAGTAACAAGCAAGGAGCTTTACAGGGAACGCTTACAAGCCTCACCAATCTAAGCTCTATCGCGGGACCGCTTGGCTTCACGGCACTCTATTCTGCCACCGTAGGAGCATGGAACGGTTGGGTTTGGATTTTCGGCGCGATCCTCTATTTAATAT
Organism: Devosia faecipullorum; assembly: GCF_015158295.1. Classification (GTDB taxonomy): domain Bacteria; phylum Pseudomonadota; class Alphaproteobacteria; order Rhizobiales; family Devosiaceae; genus Devosia; species Devosia faecipullorum. The sequence goes on from NZ_JACDXV010000005.1 coordinate 6,538, forward strand.
GTCTGCCAATACTACGCAGACCTTTCGCAACTTCATTGTGATTGAGTCATGGCGAATTGGTATGCGTAGACTTACGAGAAATGACGGATTAAATCCGTTGAGCAATCATCTCCTTTCGGGGCGAGTGCCAATGATGACCTTAGTTCACACTCTCGCTGTCGCCGAATATCTCAACTTCCGTCACGCCGCCAATGCGCTCGGCGTTGCACAGTCCAGCGTCAGCGCCCGCGTGAAGGCACTGGAAGAAGACCTCGGCATCCTCTTGTTCGAGCGTCATGCACGCGGCGTTCGGCTGACCGAGGCCGGACGCCATTTCGTCGAGCGGATAGCCGTAGGTATTGACCAACTCGACCATGCGGTGAAAACCGCCGGCATGGCGGCAGCCGGAGAAAGCGGCCGGCTTCGTATCGGTATCCATGCCCTGATTCCGCATAGCTTCCTCGCAAAGCTGATCGGCCAATACCGCAAGGATCACCCCGATGTTGAAGTCGAGATCGCCGAAGGCCCGGCCCGTGAAGCGGTGGTGCAGCTTCGCGCCGGCAGGTTGGACGTGGCGTTCGTCGCGGGCACGCCCCAACCACCCGACTGCCATTCCCGCCGCACATGGACCGAACCGCTCTTGGCGGTGCTACCGGAACGGCATCCGCTCGCCAAGCGGTCAGCCGTCACATGGCCCGATCTGGCAGGCGAGACGTTCCTTGTCCGGCATGGCGGCACTGGACCGCAGGTTCATAGCCATATCGTGCTACGCCATGCCGAGTGCTGGCCTGCGCCGTCGATCCTGCGCTTCGACGTGGGGCGTGGCACCCTTTTGTCCTTGGTCGGACAGGGCTTCGGCATCACCATCGTCGGCGCGGCCACGGCGCTGTTGCCGACAAACGGCATTGTCTTCTTGCCCTTCGCCGACGAGCCGGAGCCGGTCGCCTTCTCGGCTGTCTGGTCGCCGTCCAATCGCAGCGCGGCGCTTCGCAACCTGCTCAGCCTCGCCAACGACATGGGCCGGAAGGTCTGCACGGACTACCGTTCGATACTACCACGGATAGCGAAGGCGTGAACGACAAGTCCACCGGCACCGTACAGTTATCCAGCAGCCAGTTCGCTGTGGTTGAAAAGAGCCATAAATGCACCCTTGTCCCGTGGCGGCCGGTCATCAACCGCCAGCTCGGCAGCGAGGTCTGCGCGGGCAGATAGGACCGGCGCTATAGGATCAATGCTCTATTCGGCCTTCCTCTCAAAAGCGTTATCTGACCATCGTTGCGTAGCGAACCGAAGTGTTTGCGGAAGCAAAGTCCGGGACTGTTACTGCCATCGCCGGAAAGCGACACTTGCATTAACGCCGCCAAAGCCGAATCCGTTGGAAATGGCGTGTTCCATGAGAATGGGCCGCGCAGATTGGCGAACGAGGTCGATACCAGCGGCAACAGGATCGGGGGTTTCTAAATTTCTCGTTGGGGGAGCAATTTGATCGCGCAAAGCGAGCACCGTGAAGATTGCCTCAATACCGCCTGCGGCACCAAGTAGGTGCCCCGTAGCCGATTTTGTGGCGCTTACGACCACATCATGATTGCCGAACACGGATTTTATCGCGGCAATTTCTCCTCGATCTCCTACGGGGGTGGAGGTGGAATGTGCGTTCAAATGTTGAATATCGATTGGTTTCAACCCAGCACTCTGGAGTGCAATTTCCATCGCACGGGCCGCGCCTCGGCCGTCCTCTGGACCGGCAGTCATATGATGTGCATCGGCGCTTGTGCCGTATCCCACCAATTCCGCTATGGGCTTGGCACCCCGAGCGAGGGCATGCTCCAATTCCTCTATGACGATCAGACCCGCCCCTTCAGACATTACGAAACCATCGCGCCCGGTGTCGAACGGCCTCGACGCCAGTTCCGGAGTAGTATTGTAGCCGGTGGATAGTGCTCGCGCGGCGGCAAATGCCCCGAGACTAACCTTGTCAATACAAGCTTCTGCTCCGCCGCACAGAGCGATATCGGCCTCGTTGGAGCGTATCAGCCGCGCGGCGTCGCCGATGGCCTGAATGCTGGCAGCGCAGGCGGTTACAGGCGTGCCAATTGGGCCTGTAAATCCATACCTAATGGTAGCCTGTCCTGCCGCGAGGTTGGCGAGGAACGATGGCACGGTAAAGGGTGAGAGCCTCCGTGCTCCCCGTGTATCCGTTATGCGAACTGCCGAAGCGATAGCAGGAAACCCGCCTATACCAGAGGCGATAATTGTCGCCGTGCGCTCACGTTCGTAGTCGCTCGTGGGATGCCATCCCGCCGTTTCAAGAGCCTCCTTCGCGGCCGCAAGTGCAAACAGAATGAAGCGATCCATTTTTCGTTGATCCTTTGCGTCAACGATCAAATCGGGATCGAAACCGGCTTCGGAATCTTCAATCAGGCTGGGAACGATTCCCCCGATTTTCACCGGCAGATCGTTGGAGATTTCATCGGGCAAACTCCTAATTCCCGATTTCCCGTCAAGGAGTCTTTTCCAGCTTATTTCAATTCCAGAACCAAAAGGGCCAACTAAACCCATGCCGGTTACAACAATTCGGCGCATTGGATTATTCCGTTTCTTTTTCTGAGCTTATTCGCTTCACGCGATTTATGACGCGCATCGTTTCTTCTGTTGCGGCGGGGCCTGCCAGAAGAACGGTGTTTTCAGGAGTAATTGCTTCTCCTGTATTCGCGTCGATGATAACGGCGGTCCTTTCCCGTCCGGTTTTCTTGTCGCCAAGACGCATGGCTATCTCATTGGGCGCAAGGTTCCGGTTCCCCCACGCAAAAAGGGCGATTGCTACCGGATAGAAATCTCGCCCTTTATCGGTAAGGACGTATTCAAATCGAGGCGGATGATCATTGTATCGTCGCCTTTCAAACAGCCCTTCCGCCGTGAGGTGCTTCAATCGCCTCGCCAAAATGTTCGCGGAAATTCCGAGGTTCTTCTCGAATTCATCGAACTTGCTCAACCCTTGAAAAGCGTCTCGGAGGATCAAAATACTCCACCAATCACCGACGCTTTCCAGCGCTCGGGCTGCGGGACATTCGGATGACAGAAAGCTTGTGCGTTGCATGGCACATCCATAGCGGTGTGACTTCCATTATGCAAGTTACATATGTGACAGCGGCGACATGACGCGAGGGCTATCCGAGGCATCCGTTGCGGCGATTCGCCCGACCAGTTGAGCAGCGGCGATCACCCGGCCGGATGGCGGTGAAGGAAACCCGTCCTATTTGCCGCCGATAGTATCCGGCAGCCCTCCCGCATCCCCTTTCCTGTTGCCCATCCCGATTTTGACTACTCTCTGATCGGCTCCGTCTCTTTTGCCGACTGGAGCCTGCATTGCGCGGAGGACGAATCCTTTGGGGCCAAATCGCTGTCGTCTTCACCATCGTTCTGGTGATGGTATGGGCAGCGACGCAATGGACGGCGTTCCGCCTCGGCTTCCAGCCGCAGCTTGGCGCACCGTGGTTCGAGCTGGCCGGCTGGCCGATCTATTACCCGCCAGCGTTCTTCTGGTGGTGGTTTTCCTTCGACGCCTATGCGCCCGCGATCTTCGTCGAGGGCGGCATCATCGCGGTATCGGGCGGCTTCCTTGCCATCGCCGCCGCCATCTTCATGTCGATCATCCGGGCGCGGGAAGCGCGCAACGTCGCCACATACGGATCGGCGCGATGGGCCGAGGACAAGGAAATCCGCAGCGCCGGCTTGCTCGGCCCTGATGGCGTCGTGCTCGGCCGATACGAACGGGACTATCTGCGCCATGACGGTCCCGAGCATGTCCTATGCTTCGCCCCCACGCGCAGCGGCAAAGGCGTCGGGCTGGTGGTGCCGACGCTGCTGACATGGCCGGCATCCGCTATTGTCCACGACATAAAAGGGGAAAACTGGACGCTGACAGCGGGCTTTCGCGCGAAGCATGGCCGCGTCCTGCTGTTCGATCCGACCAACGCAAGATCGTCCGCCTACAACCCGCTGCTGGAGGTCCGGCAAGGGGAATGGGAGGTCAGGGACGTTCAGAATATCGCGGATATTCTGGTCGATCCCGAAGGCAGCCTCGACAAGCGCAACCATTGGGAAAAGACTTCCCATTCGCTTCTGGTCGGTGCGATCCTGCATGTTCTCTATGCGGAGAAGGACAAGACCTTGGCGGGCGTCGCCAATTTCCTGTCCGATCCGCGCCGTCCCGTCGAGGCGACCTTGCGCGCCATGATGGACACGCCGCATCTCGGCGAGGCGGGCGTTCATCCCGTCATCGCATCGTCGGCCCGCGAGCTGTTGAACAAATCCGAGAACGAACGGTCGGGCGTGTTGAGCACCGCCATGTCGTTTCTCGGCCTCTACCGCGATCCCGTGGTGGCGCGCGTCACCGCACGATGCGACTGGCGTATTGCCGATCTGGTCGGCAGCCGTCAGCCCGTCACGCTTTATCTGGTCGTGCCGCCATCCGACATAAACCGCACCAAGCCGCTCATCCGCCTGATCCTCAACCAGATCGGCAGGCGGTTGACCGAGGAATTGACCACCTCCGGCAAGCGCCATCGCTTGCTGTTGATGCTCGACGAGTTTCCGGCATTGGGCAGGTTGGATTTTTTCGAGTCTGCCTTGGCCTTCATGGCGGGCTACGGCCTCAAGGGCTTTCTGATCGCGCAAAGCCTCAACCAGATCGAGCGCGCCTATGGCCCGAACAATGCAATTCTCGACAACTGCCATGTGCGCGTCAGCTTCGCCACGAACGACGAACGCACCGCCAAGCGGGTGAGCGACGCGCTCGGCACCGCGACCGAGCTGCGCGATTCCACCAACTATGCCGGGCACAGACTGGCCCCGTGGCTCGGGCATCTCATGGTGTCGCGGCAGGAGACGGCCCGGCCGCTGCTCACGCCGGGCGAAATCATGCAGCTTCCGCCCACCGATGAAATCGTGATGGTCGCGGGCACGCCGCCGATCCGCGCCACTAAAGCCCGCTATTTCGAGGACGCACGGTTGCAGGAACGCATCCTGACCCCGCCCGATCTGGTCGCCGCTCCGCTGGCGCCCAGCCGATCCACCGATGACTGGTCCGGCCGTGTGGTTGCGGCGGAAAGCCGTTCCGCGACGAACGCCGCAGATGGGGCCGATGGCGATCCGGCCAATGCCGGCATCCGCCGCGAGCCGGAATTGCCCGAGCACGAGGAAATCGTCGCCCCGCCGCCGCCCGAACAGGAGTTCGAGTTTCTGGACGACGAGCCGGACGTTGACGCGGCCAAGGCCCGCGCCATGCGCCAGCGCATGAGGATGGTGGCGCGGCAGGTTTCCATGAACCCCGATGACGGAATCGACCTTTGAGGACGCGCCCATGGCTACCAGAACCCGCCTGAATATCTATTTCGACCCCGCACTCATTCCGCAGATCGAGGCGATGGCGCTGCGCCGCTCGGTGGCGCTCCGCCGCAATGTGTCAAAATCTGCCATCGTGGAGGCGGCGGTCATGTCCTACCTGTCCGGCGATGCCGACGACCAGCTTGAAGCCGCCATGTCGCGCCGCTTGGATAAGCTCGGCCGCCAGATCGACACGCTCGACCTGGATCTCGCCGTCCTCGGCGAGACGGTCGCGCAGTTCATCCATTTCTGGATGACCATCACGCCGCCGCTCACGGGAGCCGCACAATCCGCTGTCCGCGCCAAAGGCGCGGAGCGGTTCGAGGGCTTCATGCAGAATCTCGGCCGGCGTCTGGCGACCGGCGACAGGTTCCTCAAAGAGCTGTCGCGCGACCTCGACTCACTTCCCGACGATCCGTTGCCGGACGAATCCGAGAGCAACGGCGATCAAGAGTAAGTATTCGGACCCGTCCTATTTACCGCCGATGGCCGCCGATTGCCGCCGCCGCTTAGATACTTGTTGAACCGGCCAGATTTCGGCCTCTCTTAATCGACCCCGATCCGGGGATCGCCTGTTGCGCCCCGCCAGAAGCCGGGGCCGAGATGACGACCAACCACCATAGACAGGAAGCGATCCAGCGCGGCGCGCGCATGTTGCGCACCGCGCTCGGCCCCGCCATTGCCCGGCTGCTCGAAGACCCGGCCGTGGTCGAGGTGATGTTGAACCCGGACGGCCGCCTTTGGGTGGACCGGCTATCCGAAGGGCTTTCCGACACGGGCGAACGGCTGTCCGCCGCCGATGGCGAACGCATCGTGCGACTGGTCGCGCATCATGTCGGCGCAGAGGTTCATGCCCGCAGCCCGCGCGTCTCGGCCGAGCTGCCCGAGAGCGGGGAGAGGTTCGAGGGCCTGCTGCCGCCCGTGGTCGCCGCCCCGACCTTCGCCATCCGCAAGCCCGCCGTCGCGGTGTTCACGCTCGACGATTATGTGGCCGCCGGCATCATGTCCGCCGATCAGGCGGAAACGCTGCGTGAAGCCGTCGCAACCCGCGCCAACATCCTTGTCGCGGGCGGCACCAGCACCGGCAAAACCACCCTGACCAACGCGCTGCTCGCCGAGGTGGCGAAGACGCAGGATCGTGTCGTCATCATTGAAGACACGCGCGAGCTGCAATGCGCCGCGCCCAATTTGGTCGCCATGCGGACGAAAGACGGCGTGGCGACGCTTTCCGATCTGGTCCGTTCCTCGCTGCGCCTGCGCCCTGACCGCATCCCGATTGGGGAGGTGCGCGGGTCGGAAGCCCTCGACCTTCTGAAAGCATGGGGCACGGGGCACCCCGGAGGGATCGGCACTATTCACGCCGGCACCGGCATCGGCGCGCTACGCCGCCTTGAACAGCTCATCCAAGAGGCTGTCGTCACGGTCCCGCGCGCGCTGATCGCCGAAACTATCGACCTTGTTGCCGTCCTTTCCGGGCGCGGTTCTGCGCGCCGGTTGGCCGAGCTTGCCCGCGTCGAGGGGCTGGGGCCGGACGGCGACTACCGCATCACCCCTGCAATCCAAACCAGCACAGGAGAATCTTCATGATCCGCACGATTTCGCGCGGCTATCGTTTCGCCGCGACCGCCGCATCCACCCTTGCCATCAGCCTCATGCTCGCCCCGGCCGCCCATGCGTCCGGTTCGTCGATGCCATGGGAACAGCCCTTGCAGCAAATCCTCCAGTCCATCGAGGGGCCGGTCGCCAAGATCATCGCCGTCATCATCATCATCGTGACGGGCCTGACCCTCGCGTTCGGCGATACCAGCGGCGGCTTCCGTCGCCTGATCCAGATCGTTTTCGGCCTGTCCATCGCGTTCGCCGCATCGAGCTTCTTCCTGTCTTTCTTCTCCTTCGGCGGCGGGGCGCTGGTTTGATGGCGGGCGGACTCGAACAACTCGACGCGTTGCCGGGATTCTCGATCCCGGTCCACCGGGCGTTGACCGAGCATATCCTGCTCGGCGGCGCACCGAGAAGCATTGCCATCATGAACGGGACGCTTGCCGGGGCCGTGGGCCTCGGCTTGCGCCTCTGGCTGGTCGGCATCGCCATTTGGGCAATCGGCCATTTCGCGGCCGTGTGGGCGGCGAAGCGTGATCCCCAATTCGTCGAGGTCGGGCGGCGGCATCTGCGCATCCCCGGTCATCTGGCGGTGTGAGGACACAGCCATGATGAACCTTGCCGAATACCGCCGCACCGCCACCCGGCTCCCCGACTATCTGCCGTGGGCCGCACTGGTCGGCTCCGGCGTCGTCTTGAACAAGGACGGCTCGTTCCAGCGCACCGCGAAGTTTCGCGGTCCCGATCTGGATTCCGCCGTCGCCGCCGAGCTGGTCGCCGTCGCCGGCCGCATCAACAACGCCGTGCGCCGTCTCGGCTCCGGCTGGAGCATCTTCGTCGAGGCGCAGCGCAGCGAAGCCGCGACCTATCCCGACAGCACCTTTCCCGATCCCGCATCGGCGCTGGTCGATGCCGAGCGGAAAGCCGGTTTCGAGGAAGCGGGCGTGCATTTCGTGTCCGGCTATTTCCTCACTTTCCTTTGGCTGCCCCCGGCCGAAGAAACCGCCCGCGCCGAAACATGGCTCTACGAGGGCCGCGAGAAAGCGGGCGTGGACCCGTGGGAACTGCTGCGCGGCTTCATCGACCGCACCGACCGCGTGCTGGCCTTGCTCGACGGCTTCATGCCCGAGTGCCGTTGGATGGATGATGGCGCGACGCTGACCTATCTCCATTCCACCATCTCGACCAACCGCCATCGCGTGCGCGTGCCCGAGGTGCCCATGCACCTCGACGCGCTGCTCGCCGACCAGCCGTTGACCGGCGGGCTGGAGCCGCGCCTTGGCGACGCGCATCTGCGCGTGCTGACCATCGTGGGATTCCCGACCGCGACAACGCCGGGCCTGCTCGACGAAATGAACCGGCTGCCGTCCCCCTACAGGTGGAGCACGCGCGCGATCCTGCTCGACAAGACCGATGCGACCCGGCTGCTGACCCGCATCCGTCGCCAATGGTTCGCCAAGCGCAAGAGCGTCGCCGCGATCTTGAAAGAGGTCATGACGAACGAGGCGTCCGCGCTGGTGGACACCGACGCCGCCAACAAGGCGCTCGACGCCGACATGGCGTTGCAGGAGCTTGGGGCGGACGTGGCGGGCATGGCCTACGTCACGGCGACCGTCACCGTTTGGGATGCCGACCCGCGCCTTGCCGACGAGAAGCTGCGCCTGGTCGAGAAGATCGTTCAGGGCCGCGACTTCACCGCCATGCCCGAGACGGTCAACGCGGTTGACGCATGGCTCGGCAGCCTGCCCGGACACGCCTACGCGAATGTCCGTCAGCCACCCATCAGCACTTTGAATCTCGCCCACATGATCCCGCTTTCGGCGGTGTGGGCGGGGCCGGAACGGAACGAGCATTTCGGTGCACCCCCTTTGCTCTTTGGAAAGACCGAAGGCTCAACCCCGTTCCGGTTGTCTTTGCATGTCGGCGACGTAGGGCACACCCTTGTCGTCGGCCCCACGGGCGCGGGCAAGAGTGTGCTGCTCGCCCTCATGGCGCTCCAGTTCCGCCGCTACGCAGGATCGCAGGTCTTCGCCTTCGACTTCGGCGGTTCGATCCGCGCCGCGTCGCTCGCCATGGGCGGCGACTGGCACGACCTTGGCGGCGGGCTGACAGAAGGGGCCGAGGCGTCCGTCTCGCTCCAGCCGCTTGCCCGCATCCACGACACCTATGAACGCGCTTGGGCGGCGGACTGGATTGCCGCCATCCTCATGCGCGAAGGCATCGCCATCACGCCGGAGGTCAAAGAGTATCTTTGGACGGCGCTGACTTCACTCGCCTCCGCGCCGGTCGAGGAACGCACGATCACCGGCCTTGCGGTGCTGTTGCAATCCAACGATCTGAAACAGGCGCTCCGGCCGTTCTGCGTCGGCGGTGCCTATGGCCGGCTGCTCGACGCCGAGACAGAGCATTTGGGATCGGCGGACGTGCAGGCGTTCGAGATCGAGGGCCTTGTCGGGACCGGCGCGGCCCCGGCCGTGCTCGCCTATCTGTTCCATCGCATCGGCGACCGACTCGACGGGCGGCCGACGCTGCTCATCATCGACGAGGGTTGGCTTGCGCTGGACGACGAGGGTTTCGCCGGCCAGCTCCGCGAATGGCTGAAAACGCTGCGCAAGAAAAACGCCAGCGTCATCTTCGCCACGCAAAGCCTGTCCGACATCGACGGCAGCAACATCGCGTCCGCGATTATCGAGAGCTGCCCGACGCGACTCTTGCTGCCGAACGAGCGGGCCATCGAGCCGCAGATCACGGCCATTTATCGTCGCTTCGGCCTCAATGACAGGCAGATCGAAATCCTCGCACGGGCCACGCCCAAGCGGGATTATTACTGCCAAAGCCGCAGGGGCAATCGGCTGTTCGAGCTTGGCCTGTCCGAAGTCGGCCTCGCGCTCTGCGCCGCATCCGCCAAATCCGACCAGACCCTCATTGCGCAGATCGTCACTGAGGCCGGCCGCGACGGCTTCCTCGCCGCATGGCTGCGCGAGCGCGGCGTCGATTGGGCGGCCGACCTGATCCCCAACCTCACCAATCTTGCCGACCGGCCGGAATCCGCCGCGTCGGCCCGGCTCGATACCCCACAGGAGATTCTTCCATGACCTATTCCAAGTCTGTCGGGGCCTCGGCCCTTGCGCTGGCGCTCGCCGTTCCGGCCGCGCTTTCGCCCATGCTGGCAAGCCCGGCCCATGCGCAATTCGGCTTCGGCCGCATCGTCTATGACCCGTCCAACTACGCGCAGAACGTGCTCACGGCGGCGCGCACGCTCGAACAGATCAATAACCAGATCACTAGCCTCCAGAACGAGGCGCAGATGCTCATCAATCAGGCCCGCAATCTGGCGAGCCTGCCCTATAGCTCGCTCCAGCAGCTCCAGCAGAACGTCCAGCGCACGCAGCAGCTTCTCGGCCAAGCGCAGAACATCGCTTTCGAGGTCGGGCAGATCGACCAAGCGTTCCAGCAGCAATATGGCAATGTCTCGCTATCGGCGACCGACGCCCAACTGGTCGCCGATGCGCGCGGCCGCTGGGAGAACACGGTTGGCGGTTTGCAGGACGCCATGCGCGTGCAGGCGGGCGCGGTCGGCAATATCGACAGCAACCGCGCCGAGATGGCCGCGCTGGTCGGCCAGAGTCAGGGCGCGACCGGGGCATTGCAGGCGACGCAGGCCGGCAACCAGCTTCTCGCCCTCCAGTCGCAGCAGCTTTCCGACCTGATCGCGGTCATCTCGGCAAACGGCCGCGCCGATGCGCTGACAGAAGCGGAGCGCGCGACCGCCGCCGAACAGGGCCGCATCCAGCGCGAACGGTTCCTGACGCCGGGCAGCGGATACCAGCCCGGCAACGCGCAGATGTTCAACGGCAACAACTAACCGGGAGGCTCGCCATGGACGGCAAGATGCTGGCCCGGCTCGGGGCCGTGGTGTTCGTCGCCATCGCCGTCACGGCGACCGCAATCGACATGGCGCGGAAGGACGAACCTTCCGTGCCACCCCCGGCGTCGGCCTTCCAGCCACCGGCCGATCCCCTGCGCGAAACCCTGCGCCGTTGCCAGCAGCTCGGCGAGGCGGCGGCAAGTGACGCCGGCTGCCTCGCCGCATGGGCGCAATCCCGCGACCGTTTCCTCGGCCGTGACCGCAGCGAGGCGCGCTGACCATGGGCAACACGGGCGTCATCGACAATTTCCTTGGGGTCTTCACCTCCTACATCGACAGCGGTTTCGGGCTGCTCGGCGGCGAGGTCGCCTTCATCGCCACGACGCTCATCGTCATCGACGTGACGCTTGCCGCGCTCTTTTGGGCATGGGGTGCGGATGACGACATAATCGCGCGGCTGGTGAAAAAGACCCTGTTCGTGGGCGTCTTCGCCTACATCATTTCAAACTGGAACAACCTCGCCCGCATCGTCTTCGAGAGCTTCGCCGGCCTCGGCCTCATGGCGTCGGGCACCGGCTTTTCCGTCACCGACCTGATGCGGCCGGGCCGCGTGGCGCAGACCGGCCTCGACGCCGGCCGCCCGCTACTCGATTCCATTTCCGACCTGATGGGCTGGATCGTGTTCTTTGAGAACTTCATCCAGATCGCGTGCCTGCTGTTCGCATGGGCGCTGGTCGTGCTGGCTTTCTTCATCCTCGCCATCCAGCTTTTCGTAACCCTGATTGAGTTCAAACTGACCACCTTGGCGGGGTTCGTGTTGATCCCGTTCGGCCTGTTCGGGAAGACCTCGTTCATGGCCGAAAAGGTCTTGGGGAACGTGGTGTCCTCGGGGATCAAGGTCTTGGTGCTCGCCGTCATCATCGGCATCGGATCGACTCTTTTCAGCCAGTTCACGGTCGGCTTCGGCGGGGCGACCCCGAGCATCGACGACGCCATGGCGATTGTGCTCGCAGCCCTGTCGCTGCTCGGCCTCGGCATCTTCGGTCCCGGTATCGCCAACGGCATCGTCTCGGGCGGCCCGCAGCTTGGCGCGGGTGCTGCCGTGGGAACCGGACTTGCGGTCGCAGGTGCAGCCGTTGCCGCTGGCGGCGGGGCCATGCTCGCCGCCAAAGGTGGTGCCGCTGCCCTGTCCGGCGGGGCCGCGGCCGTCCGCGGCGGTGCGGCCACCGCGGGCGCGGCGACCGCCGCCTATAGCGTCGGATCGCTCGGCCAATCCGGCGCGGCCGGTGTCGCGTCCGGCCTCGGCGGCGTCGCGCGTGCCGCAGGATCGGCGGCTATCTCGCCCCTCAAACGCGCCGCCGCCCGCGCCGGCGAATCCGTCAAATCCAGCTTCTCCGCTGGCGCGAAGGCTGGATTCGGCGCGTCGGGCGGCAGCTCGACCATGGGCACGGTCGGCGGCGCGAGCGCCGATCCTGCCGCAGCAGCGTCCGGCCCGGCCGGCAGCCCGCCCGCATGGGCGCAGCAGATGCGCCGCTCGCAGGCAATGAACCACGGCACCACCATGGCCGCCCATGCAGTGCGCTCCGGCGACAGCCATGGCTCCGGTTCCTCCATCAACCTTTCCGAAAGTGACCGCTCATGAGCATCTTCAAACGACCAGCAACCCATTACGGCAAATCGACGGAACCCGAGACACCCTATCAGAAGGCCGCGCAGGCGTGGGACGAGCGCATCGGCTCGGCCCGCGTGCAGGCGAAGAACTGGCGCTACATGGCGTTCGGTTCGCTGATCCTTTCGGCCGGCTTCGCCTCGGCACTGGTCTGGCAGTCCGCGCGCGGGACCGTGGTGCCTTGGGTGGTGCAAGTGGACAATCTCGGTCAGGCGCAGACCGTCGCACCTGCCAACGCCGACTATCGGCCGACCGATCCGCAGATTGCTTTCCATCTCGGCCGCTTCATCGAGCAGGTCCGCGCGATCCCGGCCGACGCGATCATTGTCCGCCAGAACTGGCTTCGCGCCTACGAATGGACCACGGATCGCGGCGCGGCGGCGTTGAACGATTACGCCCGCGCCAATGACCCTTTCACGAAGGTCGGCCGCCAGCAGATCGCCGTGGAGGTGTCCAGCGTCATCCGGGCATCGCCCAACAGCTTCCGCGTCGCGTGGACGGAACGTCATTTCGAGAACGGCCAGCTTTCGACGACCGAACGGTGGACAGCCATCCTCACCATCGTCATCCAGCCGCCGCGCGACGCCGAGCGCCTGCGCGCCAATCCGCTCGGTATCTACGTCAATGCAATTTCATGGTCGCGGGAGATGAGCCAATGAAAACGTCAGCTTGCATCAATCACCTCGCTGATCTTCCCATCGGAGATCATGAAGAACGAGGTGCCCGTCATCTCGATCTCCTGCCCGGCCTTCCAGCCGTTGGGCAGGTCGGCCTTGACCTTGGCGCGATAGCCGATGCGCACCGCTGCACGGTCTTCAATGGCGATGCAGTCGAGGATCGTCTGTTCTCTTTCAGCAAACAATTGGACGCCTTGTTCCGCCAGTGCGCGAAATGCCTCGATCCCGTGCGTTTCGTTCGTCATCTCTCCGTTCGATCTGTTGATAAACCGAACATTGCCCGACAGACAGTCAAGCATCGCCTGAACATTCATCCTGTTGTAGGCGTCGATATACCGGGCAACAATCGTCGGCACAGAATCCATCCTGCCAGCTCCTCCTTACTGATCCTGAAGCCGCTACCCTATGCGACTTTTGTGATGGTCGTGGCAATCGCTTTGGCAGGCTGTGCGACCAATCGGACGCCGCAATTCAGCTATGATGCCAGCGTTCCACCGCTGCCCACCGTGCAGGCGGCGGCGACCGACAACACGCCTCGGCCGCTGCATGTGCCCCCCGCATGGACCGTGGCGCGCGGCGGCACCGCCGCAGGCACGCCAACCGGCCGCGTCGAGAACGCCAATGCCGCCGCCCGCGTCGAGCCGCGCCGGGAAGGCTACTACAACGCCATCCAGATTTATCCGTGGAGCGAAGGCGCGCTCTATCAGGTCTATGCGGCGGTCGGGCAGATCACCACCATTGCGCTGGAGCCGGGCGAGAGCCTGACAGGCGCGGGGCCGATCGCGGCAGGCGACACCGCCCGCTGGATCATCGGCGACACCGAGAGCGGCAGCGGAGCAAACCGCCGTGTCCATATCCTCGTGAAGCCGACGCGGCCGGACATTTCCACCAACCTTGTCATCACCACCGACCGGCGCACTTACATGCTCGAGCTGCGCGCTCGGGAATCGCTCTATATGCCGGCCGTGGCATGGGCCTATCCCACACCGCCGGCCGGCCAGCGCCAGACGGTCCCGGTCGCACCCCTGATCCCGGCCGAGGCGGCGCGGAACTATCGCTACGCCTTGCAGGTGCAGGGCGACAGCCCGCCGTGGCGGCCGGTTTCCGTCTTCGACGATGGCCGGCGCGTCTATGTCGTTTTCCCGGCCGGGATCGTGCAGGGCGAGATGCCGCCGATCTTCGTGCTCGGCTCCAATGGCGAGCCGCAGATCGTCAACAGCCGAATCCATCAGAACATCTTGATCGTGGACAGGCTGTTCGGCGCGGCCGATCTGCGCCTTGGCAGCGGCAACCGCCAGCAGGTCGTCAGGATCGTCCGCACCAACCCGACACAGGCCGCAGCAGAGCCAGCCAGCACGACCACGGGAGGATCGTCCTCATGAGCGATACCGATACCGCTGCCCCCATGCGCCTGCGCGCCGAAACGCCCAGCGTCACCCGCCTGTCCCGCAAGATGCTGGCAGGCGTCGGGGCCGTCGCGCTTCTCGGCATCGGCGGGGCGCTGATCTATGCGCTCCAGACCCGCGACGGGGGACCGGGCGGCGGCGAACTCTATTCGACCGAGAACCGCCCCACGGCGGACGGCCTGTCCGGTCTGCCAAGCGACTACAGCGGGCCGGTGCTCGGTCCCGCGCTACCCGGAGATTTAGGCCGCCCGATCCTCGACGCGCAGAACCGGGGACAGCCCATTGCAACGCCGGCCATCACGACGCCTGCCGTCGATCCCGACGAACAGCGCCGTCTCGCCGAGGAAGAAGCCGCGCGCTTGAGCAACGTGTTTTTCCAGTCCGGCCCGCGCACGGGAGCGCCGGCAGGAACGGCCATGCCCGGCCTCGCCGGGCTTGGCCTCGGCGGGCAGCCCGCGACACAGGATCGCCACGCGGCTTTCCTCAACGGGCCGGTGGACCGGCAGACCGTCGCGCCGGATCGCGTCGCGCCGCCGGCATCGCCCTACATCCTTCAGGCTGGGGCCGTGATCCCGGCCGCGCTCATCACCGGCATCCGTTCCGACCTTCCGGGCCAGATCACCGCGCAGGTGACGGAGAACGTCTATGACAGCCCGACCGGCTCGCTGCTTCTGATCCCGCAGGGGACGCGCATCATCGGCCAATATGATGACGGCGTGACCTTCGGCCAGCGCCGCGTGTTGCTGGTGTGGAATCGCCTGATCCTGCCGGGCGGACGCTCCATCGTCCTTGAGCGCCTTCCGGGCGCGGATGCCAGCGGTTACGCCGGCCTTGAGGATGGCGTCGATTATCATTTTTGGGATCTGATGAAGGCCGCAGGGCTGTCCACGCTGCTCGCAGTCGGCACGGAGCTGGCGACCAGTGACGAGGACCGGCTGATCCGGGCCATCCGCGACGGCCCGCAGGACACAATTAATCAGGCCGGGCAGCAGATCGTGCAGCGTCAGTTGCAGGTTGCCCCGACGCTCACCATCCGGCCGGGTTTCCCGGTCAGGATCATCGTCACCCGTGATTTGGTATTCGAGAACGCAGGAGGCTAATGTGACCAAGCTGAAACTCGGCCCGCTGCCCGACGACAAGCCCGTGAAGGTCGCGGTGGAACTGCCCCCAACGCTCCACCGCGATCTGGTCGATTACGCCGAGGTGCTGGCCCGCGAAACCGGCCAGCCCGTTGCCGATCCCGTCAAGCTCATCGTGCCCATGCTTGAACGCTTCATCGCCACGGATCGCGGTTTCGTCAAGGCTCGGCGAGCTGCAAGTTAAGCCCCATCCTGACAGGGGTGCCGCCAGCGCATCACCGCAAATGCGGCACGCTACATGCCGCCGACTGCCCTCCATGGTTCGCTTAATTCCGGGGCCTTGAGCGCCCCGGAATCCACCAGAACCAAGGAGGATTCCATGTGCGCAGAGCGCCACCGCGCCCGCAAAGGGCGACCGCGACAGTCGATCCCCGAACCACTTCCCGACGATCTTTTCGACTATGCCGACGATCCCACGCCGGACGCTCGGACGCGAGCCGGCGACATGCCGCTTCTCGGCCCGGACGGACAGAGGATGCGTGTCACCGACGATTGGCCGGAGGACATTCCCGTCACCGAGGCCGAGATTGACGTGTTCGAGCGTTGGTTCGGCGATGTGTTCGATGAACTCTTGAACCCGAGAAAGCCAGATGACAGCTTGCAATTCCTATCACAAACTGATAGGAGAAAGAGGTGAGCGGGCATCGTGATCCGGGCCTCGACACGCTTCTGGACCTTGATGGACAGATGCTCTTTGTCGATCCCGAGGGCGGTCATTGGGTGAAGTTTGTCGTCACCCGCGTTCCGGCCTCGCCGGAAAAGCCGTACGGCCTCGATTACTCGCTCACGCTTCACGGGCCTTCGGGCGAACGGCTGGTCGGTTTCGACAACGCCCATCCGGTCGGCCGAGGCAGACGCGGCGAGCCGATGGACCATCGGCATCGCCTCCAGACCGTGAAGCCCTACGCCTACGAAGATGCGGCCACGCTGCTGGCCGACTTCTGGCAGGCGGTGGACGCGGTGTTGAAGGAGCGAGGTGCCCTATGACCACATTGAAAGTCGGGATTGCCGACTACGAAGAAATGAAAGCCCGCACCATGCGGATCGCGCGGGGTGAGGAAAAGTCTGCGCCCGGCGATCCGAAGGTATGGTTCACCTCGACCGAATCCTTTGCCAAGGTGCTGTCGACCGGGAACCGCGACTTGCTTCGCATCATCGCCGAGAAGGCCCCGGCGTCGCTGGAGGAACTGGCGGAAATCACCGGCCGGGCCGGTTCCAATCTGTCACGCACCCTGAAAACCATGGAGAGCTATGGCCTCGTGCGGCTTGAGCCGGGGCATGGGCGCAAACTCGCGCCGAAGGTGGTGCATGACCGGGTGGAGCTGGCGTTGCCCCTGATCGACTGCCCCAAGGCGAAGAAGGCTATGGGAGGCCGACCATGAACATGCACAGCCCAACCACTATCGCCCGCGCCGCCCTCTATCTGCGCGTCTCGACTGCCCGGCAGGCCGAGCATGACATTTCCATTCCCGACCAGAAGCGGCAGGGCGAAGCCTATTGCGAGCAACGCGGCTACCAACTCGTTGAGACGTATGTTGAACCGGGTGCAACCGCCACCAACGACAAGCGCCCCGAGTTCCAGCGCATGATCGAGGCGGGCACGTCCAAGCCCGCGCCCTTCGATATTGTCGTGGTCCATTCATTCAGCCGCTTCTTCCGCGATCACTTCGAGATGGAGTTCTACGTCAGGAAGCTGGCGAAGAACGGCGTCAAGCTCGTGTCCATCACGCAGGAGATGGGCGACGATCCCATGCACCAGATGATGCGGCAGATCATGGCGCTGTTCGACGAGTACCAGTCGAAGGAGAACGCCAAGCACGTCCTGCGCGCCATGAACGAGAACGCCCGCCAAGGCTTCTGGAACGGCGCACGGCCGCCCATCGGCTATCGCATCGTCGCCGCCGAGCAGCGCGGATCGAAGATCAAGAAGAAGCTGGAAATCGACCCGTTGCACGCCGACACCGTGAGGCTGATCTATCGCCTGTTCCTTGAGGGCGATGGCACGTCCGGCGCAATGGGCGTCAAGGCCATCGCCACCTATCTCAACGAGCGCCGTTTCTTCACCCGCGACGGCGGACGTTGGGGGCTGGCGCAAATCCACGCCATCCTGACCCGCACTACCTATATCGGCGAGCACAGGTTCAACACACGCTCGCACAAGGACCGGGAAAAGAAGCCGGAGAGCGAGGTCGCCATCATGGCGGTGCCGCCTCTGATCGAGCGCGAGATTTACGACGCGGTGCAAGCCCGCCTGAAATCCCGCAATCCCATGGTGACGCCTGCGCGCGTCTCCAGTGGCCCGACGCTCCTAACCGGCATCTGCTTCTGCGCCAAGTGTGGGGGCGCGATGACGCTGCGCACCGGCCAAGGCAGCGCGGGAGCGACATACCGCTATTACACCTGCTCGACCAAGGCGCGGCAGGGCAAGACCGGCTGCAAGGGCCGCACGATCCCGATGGACAAGCTGGACCATACGGTTGCCGATTATATCGGGGATCGCCTGCTTCTGCCCAAGCGGCTGGAAACCGTGCTCGCCAGCGTCATCGACCGCCGACAGGAACGCACCGAGCGCCGCCGCGAGCATCTTGCCGAGCTGAACCGGCGAATCACGGAAGCCGACCAGCGGCTCGGCCGTCTCTTTGACGCCATCGAAGCCGGCATGGTCGACAAGGACGACGCCATGGCGAAAGAGCGCATGGTGAGCCTCAAGGCATTGCGGGATCAAGCCGCTGCCGACGCCGAGCGCACGCAGCTCGCGCTCGACAGTTCAGGCAATCAGGGCGTCACCCCCGACATGCTCAAAGGGTTCGCCCGCAAGGCTCGTGAACGGATACGCCTAGACGATGGCGGCTACCGCCGCGATCATTTGCGTTCCTTGGCACAGCGCGTCGAGGTTGCCGACGACGAGGTTCGCATCATGGGATCGAAGTCAGAATTGCTGCGAACGCTGGTCGCCGCTTCAAGCGTAGAAACGGCGGCGTTCGGCGTTCATAGTTCTGTACTGAAATGGCGCACCCGACAAGATTCGAACTTGTGGCCTCTGCCTTCGGAGGGCAGCACTCTATCCAGCTGAGCTACGGGTGCTTCCGTGACGAGAGTGGAACCCTCGACCGGGCGCAACCTACTCAATGCACCTTCGTCACGCAATACCGAAGACGGGACTAAGAAAGAATTCATCGGATTGGTCCTGGAAGGGCTCGTTCGAACGTCACTGCCCCGCACTTCGTTTCTGAAGCGCAAGTGTGTGAGCGCAGCACTTCGAACAGCCATTTCCCCCTTTCCTCGGCACTAGTGATCAGCGTTCCAATTGCGCTACGGCCGGTTTCGGACGGGAATGGATACGCCTTTTTTCGAGAGGCCCATCAAGCGAAATCGCACACAATTGCGCTATCGACAGGTGAATAGCCCCGCGTTCTATAGACATCTTCGGGGTTAGTTTGGTGCCATTTCTCGAACTCGACGGGCGACAACTTGCTGTAGCAGACATGCTTGCGGGTGGGGTTGCAGACTATCCGGCGCCAGCACCCACGGCACAGAATCTGGCTGAATTTTAGCGAGAGTTCTGGCCCTGTGTGAACGACAAGAGACCCGGTATCCCGTGGCCAAATAGCTTGGGATCATCCATCTCGAGCTTTTCGGATGGCCGAGGCGGAAATCTACCTAGAGACACCCCGATAGCTGTTCAGATAAACCAAACCATCTCTCTGGGCGGTCAACGCTTCGAGCTTGCCTTCGTTGGTCTCATTAGTCATGCAATCTGGAAGCAAAGGCTGGCCTCTTCCGGAAATTGGGCAGCGCGGCGGAATTCGGCAGCGCCTACCTGCGGCTCCTGATCGAATTAGACGGCGGGAGCAATGCCAGGACGAGCCTGGTGAAAAGCCCGGCTGTAAGCTGCGTGGGCGCTGC
Organism: Devosia faecipullorum; assembly: GCF_015158295.1. Classification (GTDB taxonomy): domain Bacteria; phylum Pseudomonadota; class Alphaproteobacteria; order Rhizobiales; family Devosiaceae; genus Devosia; species Devosia faecipullorum. The sequence goes on from NZ_JACDXV010000005.1 coordinate 26,166, forward strand.
CAATGCTCCCCATCATCTTCTCGGCAAGCTCTTGACTATCCCATTCTCGATCGATGGTGCTGGCTTCCCCGCTGAGCAGCGACGCGAAGGTCCCAGGTTGGCCATAGACATGCAGCCGTAACCGCATGTCACTGTGCCCCGGAGTTATCTTCCCAACCGCCATTGGCCGATCGCTCTTCGGGCTGAGCCATAATTTCTTGGGGCAGGCGAGCAAAATACTCGTGCAGCTCCTTGAGATTCATTGCGGACGCCCCTGGCGCGTAAAAAGCTTATCGCTATTTACAGTCAGCTGGGACGATAATATGCGAGCGCTTTTTTGGTCCCTATCGCCCAGTGCGATCTGATGGACGTACCTGTCTGGTTCAGGGCCCCAGCGGCGCCAGCAATAGGCAGGACTGAGGCGGAATCAAATGAGGATGGCAGGAATGGTCAGGCCCCAAGATGGAGCGCGCCTGTAATACACCTCTGCTCATAGAACTGTATTACTGCAAAATCAGAAAATTAGAAGAAAATTGGCTGGGGCGCCAGGATTCGAACCTGGGAATGTCGGTACCAAAAACCGATGCCTTACCGCTTGGCGACGCCCCAACTGGCGCGGTTCCTACACGGTTTGCCCCTGCTTCGCAACACGGTCCGCCGCTGTTGCGAAAAGGTTGTGGGAAGCGCTTGAACACTGGCGGGCGCACGGCTATAACGCCGCCACATCGTGACCGGCATCCGTAACAGATGGATGCGAATTTCCCGGGGTCACGGTCCTGACGGAGTATAGCGCAGCCTGGTAGCGCACCTGCTTCGGGAGCAGGGGGTCGGGTGTTCGAATCACCCTACTCCGACCAATCAGCCCCGGCCTTTCCGAAGGCCGGGGCTTTTGTTTGCCGCTTTTGTGCCGAAGCCCAATTCCGCCAGCTCAACAAAAAAGGCCGGCGTTCCCACCGGCCCTTTTCAGATTTTTGATATATTTGCTCAGCGTCTGGCGGCGAACAAGCCCCAGAGGCCGGTTACGGTCAGTGAGGCGAAGGCCATCTTGAGAATGTCCCAGACGATGAAGGGCTGGACGGCCTTGGCGAATGCCGACGCCAGGACATTGGTCTGGTCGACCCAGGCGGCGTGGCCGGCCATGGCGACGAGCCAGGCAAAGCCAAAGGCGAACATCACCGCATTGCCGATCATCATGGCCCCAAACAGGGTGAAGGGCCGGCTGGAAGCGCCACGGTCGGCGGCGTAGCCGATAATGGCGGCCATGGCCAGGAAGCCGAGCAGGAAACCGCTGGTGGGGCCGACAAGATAGGCCAGGCCGCCGCCGGTGGCGAAGACAGGGAGGCCAAAGGCGCCTTCGACGAGATAGAGCGCCACAGTGGCAACGCCGATGCGCATGCCGAATCCGGCGGCCAGGGCCGCGATAGCAAAACTCTGCAAGGTCACGGGAACAGGCCAGACCGGCACGTTGACCTTGGCTGCTGCGGTGATGAACAACGTCCCGAGAACGACGATTGCAGCATTGGCCGCCAGTTTGGCGACCTGGCTTTTGGGCTGGAATACGCCGAGCAGCGTATTGGGCGTGGTCAAAATCACGGCCATTTCGTACCTTCCATGCTTGAAGCGAATGCCTGTCCGTGCTTGGAGCAGGGTCATTCCGTCTCCGGATTCTTACGGTTTCTCGCCTATTGGTGCAATGACAAGCTCCGCTCCAGCCCTCGTGTTCGACACAGACTTCCGGCCCGAAATCGGGCAGGCCATTCCCGAGGCCCCCGGCGTGGTCCGAATCACCGCGCCGAACGGCTCGCCCTATACCTTTACCGGCACGAACAGCTTCCTGCTTGGCCATGAGCTTTTGGCCCTGGTCGATCCGGGCCCTGAGGACGCGGCGCATGAGGCTGCTCTCATCGCGGCAATCGCGGGGCGGAAACTGACCGCGATCCTGCTCACCCATACCCATCGCGACCACAGCGCCGCGGCGGCGAGCTGGCACAAAAAAACCGGCGCGGCGCTCTGGTTCGGGGGGCGACACCGGCTGTCCCGGCCGCTTCGGCCATTCGAGATCAATCCGATTCGCAATTCCTGCGACTGGGGCCTGGTGCCGGACAAGATCCTGCATGATGGCGACATCATCCAGGCCGGCGACCTCGACATTTCCATCCACACCACGCCGGGTCATTGCGCCAATCACCTCGCCTTCGGCCTCGTGGGAACCGACACCCTGCTCAGCGGCGATCACGTCATGGGCTGGAGTTCCACCCTGGTTTCGGTGCCCGATGGATCGATGGCGGATTACTTCGCCTCGCTCGACAAGGTAGCGGCCCTTTCCTATTCCCGCTACCTGCCCGCGCATGGCGCCGCCATCGCCGATGGCAGAGCCCAGGCGATGGCGTTGAAAGCCCATCGACAAGTGCGCAATCAGCAGGTGCTCGACGCCGTCGGCAATGGCGCCTATTCGCTTGGCAAAGTGCTGGACGCGATCTATCCCATCCAGCCCGCAAGGGTGCGGCTGGCCGCGCGCATGACCATCGCCGCCCATGTGGACTATCTGGCAGAACAGGGAAGCCTGCGCGTCAGGCGGAGCCCTTTGGGCATGCGGATAGCCCTGGCCTGAAGTGCAGTCGCACGCAAGCTCGTTTCGTCCGCCATTCCATCGTCATGGCCCGGTCTGTCGGGGCAGAAAAGACGGGGACAGCGCTAATTGCGCTGAAAACCCACCGCGCCTTCGCGCCCGGTCTGGCCGCGATGGCGCAGCATGTGGTCGGCCAGCACCAGGGCCATCATCGCTTCACCCACCGGCACGGCGCGAATGCCGACACAGGGGTCGTGGCGGCCCTTGGTGATGATGTCGGCGTCCTCATTGGCCGTGGTCACCGTCTGGCGCGGCGTCAGGATCGAGGAAGTCGGCTTGACCGCAAAGCGGCACACGATGGGGTCGCCATTGGAAATGCCGCCGAGAATGCCACCGGCATGGTTGGAGAGGAAATAGGGGCGGTCGGCCCCTGCCCGCATCTGGTCGGCATTGTCGACGCCGGTCAGCGCTGCCGCCTCGAAGCCCGCGCCAATTTCTACAGCCTTGACCGCGTTGATGCTCATCATGGCCGAGGCCAGATCGGCGCTGAGCTTGCCATAGACCGGCGCCCCCCACCCCGCTGGCACGCCTTCGGCCACCACTTCGATCACCGCGCCGACCGAATTGCCCTGCTTACGCAGCCCGTCGAGATAATCGGCCCAGAGCGCGGCGGCCTTGGCGTCGGCGCAGAAGAAGGGGTTTTCGCCCGTCTGGTCCCAGTCGAAATTGGCATAGTCGATCTTGTGCGGACCCATCTGCACGAGGCTGGCCCGGATGGTGACGCCCGCCAGAACCTGTCGCGCCACGGCGCCGGCGGCCACTCGTGCCGCGGTTTCGCGGGCCGAGGTGCGGCCACCGCCGCGATAATCGCGGATGCCGTATTTCTGGTCATAGGTATAGTCGGCATGGCCGGGACGATATTTGTCGCGGATGTCCGAATAATCCTTGGAGCGCTGATCGGTATTTTCGATCAGCAGCGAAATCGGCGTGCCGGTGGTGCGTGGACCATCCGTGCGCTCGTCCTCGAAAACGCCAGACAGGATTTTCACTTCGTCCGGCTCGCGGCGCTGCGTCGTATATTTCGACTGGCCTGGCTTGCGGCGGTCGAGATCGCGCTGGATCAGTTCCGGCGTCAAGGCAATGCCCGGCGGGCAGCCATCCACGACCACGCCCAGCGCCGGCCCATGGCTCTCGCCCCAGGTGGTGAAACGGAAAAGCTGCCCGAACGTATTGAAAGACATGAAACTCGCCTCGTGTTGGCGCCTTCATAAAGCGTTTTGCCGCCCGGAGGGAATTTCTTTTGAGGCCCGGCCCCGCCCGCCCTGTGATGCGGACACATCCAGGACGGTCGAGGGGCGTTGCGGAGAGCCTAAAGGTCTGCGGCTCCGATCAATTCCAACTTTCCGGGCGTGAAATGCATGATCACGTCCTGCGGCGGGGCCCAGTTGATCACTTCGATCACCGGCGCCCTCTCGATCAGCACGCGCAGCGTCCGGGCGATGCCGCCATGGGCCACCACGATGGATGGTCCCTTGAGCACGGCGGCGAATTCGGTCAGCCGCGCCTCGACATCGCGATAGTTCTCCCCGTTCTCGGGGCGGAAATCCCAATAGGTCTCGTCGCGATCACCCGGCGCCACGGCCATATTGGCGGGCAATTCCTCGTGCAGGCTTCCTTCGAGGATGCCGAAGCTGATTTCCATCAGCCGCACGTCATAGCGCACCTCCGGCAGGTGCTGGGGAAAGCCCAGGCGGACCCGTTCCATGGTTTCGCGTGTCCGCCCAAGCGGGGAGGCGTGCCATTCGAAGGCGGATGGATCGAGACCCCGCGCGGCGAACAGGGACGCAAGCGTCCTGCCGTTCTGGCTGGCCTGGCCCCTGCCCTTGTCATTGAGCGGTATATCCTTGCGCCCCTGATAGCGGCGTTCGGCGTTCCACGGAGTTTCACCGTGCCGGATGAAGAAAATTTCCGGCCAGACAAGGGAAGTCATTGCATCTCACGCGGTCAGCGTGTCCTCATGCTGGAGTCATGACCCTGCTTGTGGCACATGGGATCGGGGGCGGACAAGCTCGCCACCCGCTTATCTTGCCAGCTTCATGGAATTACCATGTCTCTCTCCGCCGCCGAGATCGTCTCCGCCCTTCGTGCCATAATCGGCAGCGACAATGTCGTGGGCGACACCGGCAGAATGGGCCCGTGGCTCAACGAGCCGCGCAAGCGCTTTCATGTGACAGCGGCGGCCGTGGCCATTCCCCCGGACATCGAGGCCGTCCAGGCCGTGATGCGCTGGGCGCATGAGCATGGCGTCGGCATCATTCCCCAGGGCGGCAATACCGGCCTGGTCGGCGCGCAGGTGCCGCTCCGGGGCGACGAAGTCATTCTGAGCCTCGCCAAACTCGACGCCATCCGCTCCATCGATACCGGGGCGGGCGTCATGGTCGCCGAAGCGGGCGTGATCCTCGAAAATGCACACAAGGCGGCCGAAAAGGCCGGGGCAATGTTCCCGCTCTGGCTGGCCTCGCAGGGTTCGGCCCGCATCGGGGGCGTTCTTTCGTCCAATGCCGGCGGCGTCAATGTGCTGGCCTATGGCAACGCGCGAGAACTGACCATGGGCGTCGAGGCGGTGCTGGCCGATGGGCGGCTCTATTCGGGGCTCAACGCCCTCAAGAAGGACAATACCGGCTACGATCTCAAGAATCTGCTGGTCGGGGCCGAGGGCACGCTGGGCATCATCACCGCCGCCAGCCTGAAACTCTATCCCCTACCCGAGGATCACGAGACGGCCCTGGTCAATGTCGCCTCGCCGCAAGCGGCCTTCGCCCTCTTCCAACTGATGCGCGAGCGCGCCGGGGCCCGCCTCAATGCCTTTGAACTCATTCCATGGATCGGGCTCGACATCCAGCTGCGCCACGGCATGCTCGATGCCGATCCCAGCGCCAGCGCCTCGCCCTGGTATGCGCTGGTCGAAATGACCCGCATGGCGGGCACCGCGCCCGGCTCGCTGCAATCCGCGCTGGAAGCGGCCTTCGAACAGGGACTGATCGCCGACGCCACTCTGGCCGAAAGCCTTGCCGAACGCAGCCGCATGTGGGCGTTCCGCGAGCAGATGAGCGAATGCCAGTCCCGCGAAGGCGCCTCGATCAAGCATGACGTTTCGGTCCCCATCGCCGCGGTTCCGGCCCTGATCGCCGAAGGCTCCGTCGCCGCCGAAAAGCTGGTGCCCGGCATTCGCCCGGTGCCCTTCGGCCATATGGGCGATGGTAATATCCACTTCAATTTTTCCATGCCCGTGGGCGCCGACCCCAAGGCATTCATGGCTCAATATGACGAGGCGATGCACGCGGCCATCTATGAGGTGGTTCTAAAATATGGCGGCTCCGTCTCCGCCGAACACGGCATCGGCCAGCTCAAGGTGGATTTGCTTAAACAGGTGAAAGACCCGGTGGCGCTGGCGATGATGCGCGCCATCAAGGTCGCGCTCGACCCGCGCAGCATCCTCAATCCGGGCAAGATGCTGGGTTAGGCCGCTGCCCCGGTCACTCCCCTGTGCCTTCTTGCGTCAGCGCGCGCGCGGCACCATGTGATGGCCATGCTGCTCAAAGACATTCAATTTCTCGACGATTCCACCCGTCCCGCCATTCCCGACCTGCCCGGCCTGACCGAGGCCCAGAAGGCGCCGGGAGAACATCTGCGCATGATCCACGATCATCTGCGCGACAATATGGTGACGCTGGGTCGCCTCATCGCCCGCGCCGCCGAAGGCAAGGCCAGCGCCCAGGAGGTCGAGGCCGAGACCGCCGATCTGGTCATGGTGTCCAATTATCGCCGCTTCGGCACGCTGTGCGGGCAATATTGCCAATTCGTGCACGGCCATCACTCCATCGAGGACCGGGCGCTATTTCCCTCGATCGCGGCCCAAGGCCCCGCCTTCAAGGCCATTGCCGACCGACTCACCGCCGAGCACGTGGTCGTCCATGAATTGCTCGAAAGGCTGATCGACGCCCTTATCCGCCTCGCCGATGCACCGGGCAGCGGGCATTTCGAGGATGCGGTGAGCGTGTTCCGCGCGCTGGAAAAAGTCCTGCTCAGCCATCTTGGCTATGAGGAAGAAGCCATCGGGGACGCGCTGGGCTATTTCGACATCATGTAGTCAGAACAAGTCCATCTGCCCGCCTGCCACTTTCTTTTTGGGCGGCTCCGGTTTTTCCTCGGCGACTTCCTCGATCAGCCCCGGATCGTCGTCGCGGGCTGAATTGACCCGGGTGGAAACCGGATGGAAGCGCAGCACGCCGTCTTCGAGCGGCCTGGCCATCGCCGCCGCCTCGGCCGCCCGCACCTCGCGGACATTGAGCCAATCGTCCTGGCTGCGCTCGTCCAGCAGGATGGCCGGCATGCGGTGGTGAATTGCGGACAATTGCGCATTGGCCGGCACGGTGATGGTGGCGACGCTGTCGATTTCCTCGCCCTCGGGTCCGCTCCAGGTCGCATAAAGCCCCGCCAGCGCCATGGGCTGGCCATCGGCGCGGGTGATGTAATAGGGGCGCTTTTTCTTGTCCGGCCCGGTATGCCATTCATAATAGCCACTGGCCGGAACCAGGCAGCGCCCATGCTTGAGCGGATCGCGGAAGGCGGGTTTTTCCGCCATGCTTTCGGCCCTGGCATTGACCAGCAGCGGAAAATCGCGCGGATCCTTGACCCAGCCGGGCACCAGCCCCCAGCGGGCGAAATGTCCCTCGCGCCGCCCGGCGCTCTCCCAGATGGCAACGATTGGCTGGGTCGGCGCGATGTTGAAGCGCGGCAGGAGGTTGATACTTTTGATCAGCTTGAACAGCTCGACCATCGCCTCGGGCGGAATCGTCGACGCATAGCGCCCACACATGGCATGTCTCCTTCACCTGTTGAGGGATAAGCTCTCCGCAAACGAATCGCAAACCAGCTTCAGGGCCATGACTGACCAAGCCAATGCCGCCAGCGTCGGCATCGTGAAACACGGAAAAATTCTGCTGATCAAGCGCGCCCTGGCGCCCTACCAGAACCTGTGGACTTTTCCCGGCGGGCGCATGGACGATGGCGAAACCATCGAACAATGCGCCATCCGCGAAGTACAGGAGGAATTGGGCCTTCTGGTGCGCAATCCGCGCCATGTCATGACCCAGTCTCTGGGCCGTGACGGCACTTATCGCCTCGCCGTCTTCACCACCACTGACTATTCCGGCACGATCCGGCCCTCCGAGGAAATTGCCGATTACAAATGGGCCGATCCCGGCATGTTGCTGGCGCTGCGCACCACATCCAGACTCGATGACGTGATCAGGGAATGCTTCCGCGTCCTGGGACAAAACTGGTAGAAGCGGGGCATGAAGCGTCTCGTTCCCCTGCTCCTTGCCCTCAGTCTCGCCACCCCGGCCCTCGCCATCGACCCGCCCTATCAGCGGCAGATGGAGCGGCTGTCCGAGATCATGGGCAGCCTTTATTATCTGGAGCCGCTATGCAAGGCCGGCGAGGCGGATTGGCGGGCGGAAATGGCCGAGCTGATCGCTCTGGACGAACCGGACGAAGACCGCCGCCAGCGGCTGGCCGGAGCCTTCAATGGCGGCTATACCGCCTTTGCCCGTTTCCACCGTCAATGCACGCCCGCCTCGCGCGAGGCGCTGCTGCGGCTCCTGTCCGAGGCCCAGCGCCTCTCGCGTGAAATCCATACGCGCTTTGCCGAATAGGGCCGGGCCTTCTTACAATTGCCTACCCGGCGTTAACCTTTGCATTACTTCTCCCGCGCGGGGTTGGCGAGTGCGTGTTATGCCCCATGCATGAGCACAACCAAGTCCATCTTCGCGTCCACCTATGGAACCGGGCCATTCGAGCGCGGCCAGGCCGAGCGTCAATTGGCGCTGGAATATCTGGCGGAAGCCTGGAACGGCGCCGAGGAAGATGGCCTCGAGAGTGCGTCGCTGGCCCATGCCTCGCTGTTCGCGGCACTGGCTACTTTCGTGCGCCTGCATGGCGATGAGGCGACGGCCGATCTGGTCGCGCAATTGCCGGAGCGTATCCGCAATGGCGAATACAATCTCGAACGCAGCCTGCAATAGGCCAAAACGCCTTACCGGCACCGCATACTGGTTCTAATCTCCCAGCAAACGGGAGAATCGATCATGCGCCTCGCCCCTGCCCTTGCCGCCCTTTTCGCCCTCTGCGCGCCCGGCTTCGCAGAGGAGGAATGGGTCTGGCCCGTTCCCGAGATCAGTCGGGATATTTCCGCCCTGCCCGCGCCCGCGCAGGCGACGCGACAGGCGCTGATCGAGGCGGCCCGCAGCGGCGACATCGAGGCGCTGCGGCCCATCATCGAAGCGCAGGACTATCCGCCCAATGTCAGCTTCGGCGATCCCGAGGACGCGGTGGCCTATCTGCGCTCCGAATCCGAGGATGGCGAGGGCCGGCAGATCCTTGGCCTGCTGCTCGACCTCCTCGACCAGCCCTATGCCTTTCATCCCGATAGCAGCGGGGAAACCTATTATATCTGGCCCTATCTCGCCGAACTCGACCCCAATGCGCTGACGCCCGAACAGGAAGTGGACGCCTATCGCCTGCTCGACCGCGCCGGCCTTGAAGATGTCAGGCAATTTGGCGGCTGGTATTACTGGCGCCTGTTCATCAGCGAAACCGGCGAATGGTCGGCCTTCGTCGCAGGAGATTGAGGTCGGTCCGGCTGCGGTGCCCTTTTTGGACGTTCGGACCCGAAGCAATAGTCGCCAAAATCTGCTGTGATGGAGATCGTCTCACCGGGCGTTGTCCCGGACGCGAACTCTAAAATGGGGGAGAGGACATGCGGCTGGACTATTTTCTTCCCTCTGCGGGGATGCAAAATCTACTAACCATTCACGCTGGCGTCGACGATGTTACGGATGCCTGCGTCGAGGTCCTGCCCGCCATGTTGCCCAATCTTCATATCCGGGTGGCGGGCCGCAGCAGCCTGGAATTTGCCGATGGCAGCCATTTCGATGCTCCCCCCGTTGCGTTGATCGGCCCGACAACCGGCGCCTATCGCGTCACGCTCAGCCAGGACTGTCGGATCGCCGTGGTCGGATTGCTGCCACTTGGATGGGCAATGCTGGTGCGCGTTCCCGCTTTTGCATGCGCGGACAGGGTGCTCGATGGTGCCGACATCTGGGGACCACGCGCGGCAGCGGAAGTTGTCGAGCGCCTGTGGGCGACGCCCTTCGATGGCAGCCATGTCGGTTTGGTCGAGGCGCTTTTGAACCGACCCGCCGGTGCGGAAGACCATTTTCTACGCCAGATCGCTGGGATCGACCATTGGCTCGAACGCTCTGCGTCCCTCTCGCTTGACGCATTGGGCGCTCGGGTAGACTTGGGAGACCGGCAGATGCGGCGCATCGCGCTTGAATATTATGGCGCCCCTCCAAAAATCCTTGCCATGAAATACCGGGCCCTGCGCCTGGCTGCCGAGATGTGCCAGGGCGGCGGCTTGGGCGAGACCCTGCAGGCCTATGCCGACCAATCGCACATGATCCGCGATTTCCGTCGGTTCGTCGGCTGGACGCCTGCGGCCTTCCAGCGGGATCACAATTTGGCGGCGGCGACGCTGTCGGGGCGGCGCAGGGCGGGCGCCGCACGACCACTGGTTCTGTGGAGCTGATCGGGCTCGGGTGCCGCGCCGATGTCCGTTTTGTTCAATACGGCGTCTGCCCGGGCAATCTAGGTTTTGATCAATCCGCTTGAGATTGGGTGGGAATGTCCGGTGTCCGTGTACGGCGCGGGGGACGGGCGCTGCCGGAGTTGCCTATGGCCAAACGTTACCTGCAATTGCTGTTCATGCTTGCCGCGCTTTTCTGCACCAACGCCCTCCCCACGCTGGCCGATGCGACGATCCCGATCGCCGATATCGAGGGCGCGGCCGACACCGGGCTTATCAAACGGTATGAGGGCGCCTTCATCGTCTCCTATGAGAGCCACGCCTATGCCGAGTTGCGCATTCCGCTGTCGCCACTGCAGCCGGGCGCATCGGGCGAATATGATGCGATGAACAACCGGATCTATCGCCCAGAGCGGGCGGAGACACTGGAGGGCAAGGTGACACGGCTCGTCTACGTGGTTCCGGAAAACCGGTCACCGCTGGAAGTGCTGCGCAATTATCAAGACGAAATCGCCGCGGCCAACGGACAGGTCGAATTCGAGTGCAAGCGCGACGAATGTGGCGGAGACGCCAATCGTGCCGCCTATGGCGGCGGCAACAAGATGAGCCTGATGCAGTATTTCTTTTATGAATCTGACATCAAGGACGCGCCCTATTCGAACGGGGCATGCGCGGTGACGTCCCGCATCAATGACCAACATTTCACGGCGGCGCGAATTCCGCAGGGGGACGCCACCGCCTGGGTGGCCGTGCAGACTTTTCAGCTCGATGCCGGCACCTATTGCAAGGCACTCAACGGCCGGACCATCGCCGTCGTCCATGTTCTTGAACCCAAGGCTCGTGAACAAAAGATGGTGCTGGTCAAGGCGGAGGACATGGCCGACGCCATCGACCATGACGGCAGCATTGCACTCTATGGCATCTATTTCGATACGGCGAAGGCAAACCTGACGCCGGACTCCGCGCCGACCCTCAAAGAGATCGCGGCTTTGCTCGGGGGTCGACCGGAACTGGCGGTCCTGATCGTCGGCCATACCGACAGCCAGGGCAGCTATGACTACAATCTCGATCTGTCCGCACGCCGCGCCGATGCCGTCAAGGCTGCACTCGTTTCGAGCTATGGCGTTGATGCGCGCCGCCTGACCGCTGCGGGCGCAGGCATGATGGCCCCCGTCGCGTCCAATGCCACCGATGAGGGGCGAGCCAGGAACCGTCGCGTCACCATCGTGCCGGTGAATTGATGGGCCGGACAATGATGAACAGCCGGACACGGCGCCTTTTGCGACGTTTCATTGGCAGCGCCTGCCTTGCCCTGTCGTTGCTCCTGGGGTCGGGCGTACAGGTCTCGAACGCCAGGGATGTCGTCGCGATTGCCGGAGATCATGCCTTTTGGGAGGATTTCGAAGGGGGCACAATCTGCCAGGTGACCCTAGAGAATGTAAGGACTATCGGCGGGTACGTTTTGAGCGGCGACGAGCAGTGCATGGCGGCGTTCGAGCTGTCGGACGATCCCTATGCATGGTTTGTCGATGACGTGGGACAATTGGTCATCACCGATGTGACGCGCAAGGTTCTGCTGCGCTTCGAGCCGCTAGAGAACGGCTCGTTTTACGCGCGACGCGAGAACGAAGGGCTGAACAACCTCAATTTGACGCGAGACTAGCGCGATCCGGCCCAGGTCGCGGCAAGTCCGCTCCTGGATGCGCCCGCACATTTTCGGACAGCCCGCCCCCTTCCGACCCTAACCCAAGGCCTCCAGGAACCGCATCGGCTTTCCCTTGTTCGGGGTCACCAATTCGCCCTGCCACATCACCTTATGACCGCGCACCACGGTGCCGACCGGCCAGCCGGTCACCGATACGCCATCATAGGGTGTCCAGCCGGCGCGGCTGCTGATCCAGTCATTGGTGATGGTTTCGCGCCGCTTCATGTCCACGATGGTCAGGTCGGCGTCGTAACCAACCGCGATCCGGCCCTTGTTGGCGATACCGAACAGCCGGTTCGGTCCATGGCTGGTCATGTCTACGAAGCGCTGCAAAGTCAGCCGTCCCTGATTGACGTGGTCCAGCATGGTCGGCACCAGGGTCTGCACGCCGGTCATGCCCGAATGGCTATCGGGATAGGCATGGTCCTTTTCTGCTCGCGTATGAGGGGCGTGGTCGGAGCCCAGAATATCGGCCACGCCATTGGCGACGCCCTGCCAGATGCCCTCGCGATGCGCCTTGTCTCGCACCGGCGGGTTCATCTGCGCATAGGTGCCGAGCCTCGTATAAGCCGTCTCGTCCAGCGTCAGGTGGTGCGGCGTCACTTCCACGCTCGCCACGTCCTTGTGATCGGCGAGATAGACCATCTCTTCCCTGGTCGAGATATGCAGCACATGGATGCGCTTGCCGGTCTTGCGCGCCAGATTGACCAGCCGCGTGGTGCAGCTCATCGCCACCTCGGGCGAGCGCCAGATCGGGTGGCTCGACGGATCGCCGGGAACGCGCAGTCCCTTGCGCTCCTCCAGCATATATTCATCTTCGGAATGGAAGGCGGCGCGGCGCGAAATGGCGCGCAATATGGCTTCCACCCCATCGTCGTCCTGCACCAGCAGCGAGCCGGTGGACGAGCCCATGAACACCTTGATGCCGGCGCAGCCCGGCAGCTTTTCCAGCATGGCCAGTTCCCCGACATTGTCGTGGGTGCCGCCGATATAGAAGGCGAAATCGCAATGCATGCGGTCGGTGCCGGCGGCGATCTTGGCCTCGAAGGTTTCGCGGGTCGTGGTCAGCGGATTGGTATTGGGCATTTCGAACACGCCCGTCACCCCGCCCATCACCGCGCCGAGCGATCCGGTTTCAAGGTCTTCCTTATGCGTCAGCCCCGGCTCGCGGAAATGCACCTGCGTATCGATGACGCCGGGCAGGATATGCAGGCCCTTGCAATCGACAATCTCATCGGCGCTGCCCGCGATACTGCCCAGGGCGGCGATGCGCCCGTCCTTGACCGCAATATCGGCCAGACCTTCGCCGTCATGGTTGACCAGACGGGCATTCTTGAAAATCGTGTCATACTGCGCCATGTCTGAATTCCCCGGCTGGTTGGATTGCGTCTGGTTCTAGAAGCTGGCCGCCTTGTCTGTCCATCCCACGCGCGGGCCATTCCCGCGAAAGCGGCAACCCCTTTGCGTGGAGCTTGTCATGGCCACGATCCTGCGCGCCGACCGCGCCCTGTTCCGGTTTTCCGGAGCCGATGCCCATAAGCTGGTCAATGATGTGGTCACCGGCCATGTCCCAGACAAGGAGGGCGAGGCCGCCAGTTGGGCGCTGCTTTCGCCGCAGGGCAAGATTTTGGCCGAAGGGCTGGCCGTGTGGCGTGAGGACGCGGTCTGGCTCGACACCCATCTCAGCGTCGCAGACGATTTCTTCAAGCGCATGCGCATGTATCGGTTGCGCGCCAAAGTGGAGATCGATGATCTTCGCGCCACCCATCGCGTCGGCTTTTCCCGCGAGGATCTGCCCGGCGCAGCGCGCGACCGGCTCGGCCCCGTGCAATTGGGCTGGCAGGTCATTGCCCTTCTTGAGGATACAGCCGATTGGGTCGAGGACGATAGCGCCTATCACGCCATCCGCATCGCCAATGGCATCCTTCATCAGGGCAATGACTTTCCGGCCAATGACGCCTTCGCCCACGATATCGGCCTCGACATCCTCGACGGCATCGACTTCGTCAAAGGCTGTTATGTCGGCCAGGAAGTGGTGTCGCGCATGAAACATCGCGGCACCGCACGGCGGCGTCCGGTCATCGTCTCGGGCATCGAGACGGCGGCGGCGGGCAGCCCCATCGAGGCCGGAGGGCGCGATGCGGGAAATATCGGCCAGGTGGTGGACGGCAAGGCGCTGGCTATCCTGCGGCTGGACCGGATCACCGATATCGAGGCTGCACGCGTGGACGGGAAGCCGGTACGCCTCGCACTGCCCGATTGGGCGAATTATCGGTTCGGCGAGGCTGGTGGCGAGGCCGAATAGCGCGGGTCGTCACGCTCCGTTCTCGAATCGGCTTGATCTGCTAGTCTTGGTGTTAACAGTCTGCCAACCAATTCGAGCCTGATGTCACGCCAAAGCTTTCGTGCCTGGCAGCGCATGCTGTCCGGTCGCCGCCTCGATATTCTCGATCCCTCGCCCGTCGATGTGGAATTGTCCGACATTGCCCATGGGCTGGCGCGCGTGGCCCGCTGGAACGGGCAAACCATTGGCGACTATCCCTTTTCTGTCGCCCAGCATTCGGTTCTGGTGCTCGAATTGTTCCGCGCCGCCAATCCCGGCGCCACCCCCGAAGCGCAATTGCAGGCGTTGCTCCACGACGCGCCCGAATATGTCATGGGCGACATCATCTCCCCCTTCAAGGCGGCGATGGGTGGAAATTACAAAGATGTCGAAAACCGTTTATTGTCAGCGATTTACCTGCGCTTCTCCCTGCCCGCGACCATGCAGGCGACTATCCGCAAACAGGTGAAAAAGGCCGATCAGGAAGCCGCCTTTTTCGAAGCGACTCACCTCGCAGGTTTCGATCCGGCCGAGGCCAGCAAGCTGTTCGGCGCGCCGGCCCAGCCGGCTTTTGACGTCGAGGCTTTCGACCGGCTGATCCGCCCCTGGCCCACTCAACAGGCGCATGTGCGATTTATCGAGACATTTGAAGCCATTAGCGTCCTGGCCTCCTGAGCCCTTCAGAGAATATTAACCATAATCGCGAATTTCCGTCGCTGGCTGGCGGCAAGATGGTTACTGATCCGTTAAGGCAAGTGTGCCGAATTGAGACAGACCGAGTCGCCGCCATGAACCTGCCGACACGTCACATGCTTTTGGGAATGACGCTGGGCGCCATCTGCGCCTCGGCCCTGGCCGCCATCGGCCCGGGTTATGTTTTGCCGGCATTGGCCGACGAAATGCCGGCAGGTTTCGACACCGGAAAACTGGTGAAGTTCGGCGACCGCGAATACCAGGTCCGCTATGCCGACTGGGTTTCGACCGATCCGCTATCCAGCGCGCAGGTCAAGAAGATCGAGGCCGGCAAGGTCAGCTATGTCAGCATCACCACGACGGCCACCGGCACCTATTCGACCGATGCCCTGACCTCGAAACACGTGCTCTATCCCGGCATTGAAGTCGAGGAAGTCGGGCCCCGCGGCAATTTCTTTGCCTTCTGGTCGTTCGGACGATGGCAGGGCATGGCGACGTCCAACGGCAATTCCTTCATTGCCATCGGCAATTAGCCGAAAAGCCAGCCGCGCTTGAACTTGTAGAATACGTGCAGCCCGATCTGGGTCACCTTTTCCATGCGCGGAGCCCAAGGGGGCCGCACATAGGTGGCGTGGTAATGGGTCGCGTCGCCCACTTCGGTCAGATAAAGCGTATTGCCGGCCACCTGGCGGGCAATGTCTTCCGCCTGTTCCCAGGGCTTGCGCTCGTTGACCACTTCGGGAATGCCATCGCAGGCAAAGGAGAACTGGCAGGCATTCTTGCGATGCTGGTTCTGAAACACCACGCCGCAGATCGTGTCGGGATAGCGGTGATCCTTGGTGCGGTTCATCACTACCTGCGCCACCGCCGCCTGGCCGCGATAACTCTCGCCGCGTGCTTCGAAGTAGATCGCCGTCGCAAGGCACCAGAGCTCGCGATCCGAGACCTTAAGGTCTTCGGGCGCAGGCGATTGCACCGTCACCGGCATATCGGCACGGGCATAGGCCAATTGCTCGGGCATGGTTTCGGGCATGGTCACGCCCAGATTGTCGCGGCTGCCGGGTGCAATGCCGGCAATGGCGTCGAGCGCGGCCGCGGCATTGGGGTGGAGCGAAGCCACCGACATACGCGGGCCGGGCTCTTCAGCCTCGCCCGCATCGGCAAAGCTCGATTGGCCGAATACCGCCGGATCGGCGGGTGCGCGCAAAGCGGCAAGGCGCGTCCGCGCCGATTCAAAGCTTTTGGCAATGGCCATGGCATCGACAGCAGGACGAACCCGGTCGGTCTTTTCGGCGCGATTGGGGCCGGTAAAGCCGGCGGCGGCGAACAGGTGATCGACCGAGCCGGTAATGATGGGGTCGACGCCCGAATAAGTGAGACTGGCGAGCGCGGCTTGCGGCGCCGGCTGTCCCGGCACTCCATAATCGCCCAACGGGCCGGATGCGGGGCCGAACGCGCCATTGGCGAGGCCCAGATAGGCAAGGGATGCGACGACGCCCATTGTCATCGTCCTGACAAGGGCAAGTCCCCGGCTAACCGCTCTGACCCGGTGCGGACGCACCTGGGGCCGGTGGGAAAGGGCCATAAACGCTACTCAACGCTACACTACAAAACTCAAGCCCGGCAAATGTGACGCTCAAATGCCGGAGAGCCTGATCATCTCCTATTAGGGTTAGCGCGGAGTAAATGGGGTTCGCGGCCACGACAGGGCGACGTCATGGCAAAGGTGCGGTAGGCCCGGGAAATGGCTGCGGCATAATGGACGCGGGGGCCGCCGGCGTCGGCTCGTGTCAGGAACAAGCAGCCACGACCGGCACGACGTTCTGGGCAAAGGCATCCACGCGGAAGCGGACCGAAAGGGTCCGGGCGCTGGTGGGAGTGACCCGCACGGTGAGATTGGTGACGCCTGCCAGATTGTCGATAAAGGTCAGCGCGTCGCGACTATTGTCGATCAGAACGGCGGTGTTGTCGGCATTCACAGGCAGGGTGCTGCTGCGCCGTGTCAGATCATATTGCAGCGTCATGCCCACATCATTGCCCAGCGAGGAGAGGGTATTGCCGGCAAAGCCGAACGCGATCTGCAAGCCATTGGGCTGGCAGGACACGGTAATGGTGGCCGGCGCACGGCCGCTGGGGCGCGCGGGGATCAATTGCTCGGATTCAAAGACCACCGCACTTGCATCGGGTAGTGAGGATGCCGTGCGGAACACCTCGTCGTAACAGACGAGCCTTGCGCCATCGTCGTCGATGGCGGCGCATTGCGCACCCGTCTGGGCATTGGCCTGCCCGCCCAGAGCCAGAAATACCGGCACAGCCAGAACGACAAGAAATCTTTTCACGAGCGCAATGCCCCTTCACTGTGGCCCGATGACCGGCCTATCGCCTTGCCCCTATATGGGTATTTCCTGCGCCAGTTTAAGCCGAAGCCTGCGCCAAGGTCAGCCGGGCCACCGGAACACGATAGGGTGAGCAGGACACATAGTCGATGCCGAGCCCGGCGAAAAACTTGAGCGATACCGGATCGCCCGCATGTTCGCCGCAAATGCCGATCTTGAGCCTTGGATTGGCTGCCCTGCCCCGCTCGATGGCAATGGCGATCATCTCGCCCACGCCCTTTTCGTCGATATTGACGAAGGGATCGCGCTCATAAACGCCCTTGCGCTGATAGGCGGCGAGGAAAGTGGGCGCGTCGTCGCGGGAAATGCCAAAGGTGGTCTGGGTCAGGTCATTGGTGCCGAAGGAGATGAAATCGACCAGCGCCGCGATGTCGCCGACCCGCAGGCAGGCGCGCGGCAATTCGATCATCGTGCCCAGGGAAAAGTGCACGCGGTCGGAATGAGCGAGCCCGGAATTGTTGAGTACGGCCATGGCGCGTTCGCGCACCCATGCGACTTCGCTGGCGGTGGAAACGAAGGGGATCATCACCTCCACGGCCACCGGCTCGGCCTGCTTTTCGCTGGCAGCCCTTGCACCGGCGAGGACAGCCTGCATCTGCATTTGCAGGATTTCGGGATAGGTGATGGCCAGCCTGACGCCGCGATGGCCGAGCATGGGGTTGATTTCGGCAATCCGCTCCAGCCGCAGCCGCAGGGCGCGGACCGCCACGCCGAGCGAAGCGGCGGTTTCCTCGATTTCCTCATCGGTGCGCGGCAGGAATTCGTGCAACGGCGGATCGAACAGCCGCACATTGACCGGCAGGCCCTTCATCGCCGCAAAGAGCGTCGAATAATCGCCGGTCTGGTAGTGCACGAGCCCCGCAATGGCCTTGGAGCGCGCATCCTCGTCTTCGGAGAGGATCATGCGGCGCAGCGCCACCATGCGCTCGGGCGAGAAGAACATATGCTCGGATCGGGCAAGGCCAATGCCCTCGGCGCCGAAGCTCAGCGCCGTCTGCGCGGCTTCCACGGTCTCGGCATTGGTCCGCACCGCGATGGTGCGGCTGGCATCGGACCATTTGAGCATTTTGCCGATGGCCCCGCCGATCTGCGGCTGCGCCAGCGGCAAGGTACCCAGATAGACCGCGCCATCGCTGCCATCGATGGTCAACCGGTCGCCGGCGCGGAATTCGCGATCCCCGATCCAGCAGGCCATTTCGGTGGCGTCGACGGCCAGCGTCCGCACGCCGGCGACGCAGGGCTTGCCGGTGATGCGGGCGATCACCCCGGCATGGCTCGACATGCCGCCACGCGCCGTCAGGATGCCGGTAGCCGCCTTCATGCCCTCGATGTCGGCCGGGCCGGTCTCATTGACCACGAGGATGCAATGCTTGCCCCTGGCGCGGAGCCGCGCCGCATCCTCGGCGTTGAAAACGATGATGCCGCTGGCCGCGCCGGGTGAAACACCCAGCCCCATGGCGATGGGCGACACGCCCTCAGGCGATTTAAGGCGCGGGTGCAGAACCTGGGCCAGCCGATTGGGATCGGCGCGGGTCACGGCATTATGCGGGGTCCAGATCTTGCGCTCGACGCGATCGACTGCCGCTTCAAGTTCCGCCCCGGCGCTGGCCTGAACCGAGCGGGCGGAGAGAAATTGCACGTCGCCGCGATGCACGGCGACGAGGCAACTCATATGACGTCCGGCCTTGGCGTCGAGCAGCGCGATCAGGGCATTGACGTTGTCCGGAAGGCGCGGCAACAGCCCGCCGGTGAGCGGCGCCGGGCCCAGCGCCCCGGTGGTGACATTGCGGGTGACGAATTGCTCGATCGCGCCCTCGGCGACGGCCTGCACCAATACGATCTGGCGCGCCCGGTCATCATCGGACCGCACGCCCCAGCCGCGACCGGAAAAGCCGTAGGATTCGAATGCCTGCTTGATGGCCCGCGCCAGTGGCCGCGCCGGATCGACGGCATCTTCGGGCGCCGCCGGAGCCGCGATGCCGATCCGGGCCGGCATCAGCCCGCCATTGTGGCTGGCGGCAGAGGTGCGCACGACCAGCATGGGCGGCTTGCCATCCTTGCCGACCAGCTTGAAGAGGCACGCGACCCAATGGGTGCGCAACCTTATGTCGCGGCGACCACGCTCGGCCTGCAATTCGTCCCAGGCGGCGCGGGTAATGGCGATGGTGGGGATAGTAGGAAAGCCCGCCTCGCCGACGCGAAAGATCCAGCGGGCCTTGCCGGCGAGCAGTTTGAGCTGGCTGGCGCTCAGGTTCGCGTTCCCCAAAGCGGGAACAATCGCAAACATTTCCTGCGCCAAACTCACGACGACTTTCCTTCCTAGGCTGAAAACACATATTGCCCATGCCCCGCGCGGCTGCAACAGCACTTGACTTGCCGGGGCTCTGAAAGCATCTGATCTGGCATGGAAAAAAGGCCGCACCTCGACATTCTGCTCTGCGCCCCGCGCGGATTTTGCGCCGGCGTGGATCGCGCGATCCAGATCGTTGAACTGGCGCTGAAAAAATACGGCGCGCCGGTCTATGTGCGCCACGCCATCGTCCACAACAAATATGTGGTGGAGAGCCTTGAGGCCAAGGGCGCCATCTTTGTCGAGGAACTCGAGGAAATCCCCGATACCGAGGCGCCGGTGGTCTTTTCCGCCCATGGCGTACCCAAGAGCGTGCCGGCCGAAGCGCGGTCGCGCAACATGTTCTTCCTCGACGCCACCTGCCCGCTGGTGTCCAAGGTGCATGTCGAGGCGTCGCGCCATTTCGAGGAAGGTCACGAAATCGTGCTGATCGGCCATGCCGGCCATCCCGAAGTGATCGGCACGATGGGCCAATTGCCGCAAGGCGCGGTCAGCCTCATCGAGACCGTTGAAGACGCCAATCGGTTTGAACCGAAGGATCCGCAGACGCTGGCCTTCGTCACCCAGACCACTTTGTCGGTCGATGACACGCGCGAAATCGTCGCCGCGCTCCGGGCGCGCTTCCCGGCAATCAACGGGCCGCACAAGGAAGACATCTGCTACGCTACCACCAATCGGCAGGAATCGATCAAGGCGGTGGCGCCGCGCGTGGAGGCGATGATCGTGGTCGGCTCGCCCCATTCCTCCAATTCCCAACGGCTGGTGGAAGTGGCCCTGCGCTCCGGCTGCAAGGTCGCCACGCTGGTGGACCGCGCCAGCGATATCGACTGGTCGCTCTATGACAATCTCGGCTCGCTGGGTGTCAGTGCCGGGGCCTCGGCCCCCGAAAGCCTTGTGGAAGAGGTGATTGACGCCTTTGCCGAACGCTACAGCGTCAAGGTCGAGACGGTCACCACCGCCGAAGAGCACATCGCCTTCAACATCCCCAAAATCCTGCGCAGCCTCGAAGCGAATGCGGGCCGATGAGCGATGTGGTCATCATCCATACCGATGGCGCCTGTTCGGGCAATCCCGGTCCCGGCGGCTGGGGCGCGATCCTGCAATTCGGCCGGCACCGTAAGGAATTGAAGGGCGGCGAGGCCCTCACCACCAACAACCGGATGGAGCTCACCGCCGCGATCGAGGCGCTTACCGCGCTCACCCGGTCCTGCACGGTCGAAATTCACACCGACAGCCAATACGTGAAAAACGGTGTCCAGAGCTGGATTCACGGCTGGAAGCGCAATGGCTGGAGAACCGCGGACAAGAAGCCGGTAAAAAATGCCGAACTCTGGCAAGCGCTGGATGAAGCGACCAAACGGCACGAGATTTCCTGGCATTGGGTCAAGGGCCACAATGGCGACGAGTTGAACGAGCGCGCCGATGAACTGGCCCGCGAAGGCATGGCTCCGTTCAAGCCGCAAAAGGCCGAGAGCTTCACGCCGCCATTTTAGGGCACTTGCTGTTTCGCGCAGGACGCAGATGCGGGCCCCATCAGTCGGCATCATCCCCTGTCACCTTCCTTCGTCATTGCCTAGCTTGTCCGGGCAATGACGAAGTAAGGTGGTGCTTTCGGGTCTTCCTGCCGGGAGGCAGGCGGGGCTGCTTCAGCTGGCGCGACCGACGCTGTGGTCCACCACTTCGGCGAGGATGGTTTTCATCTCGCTGTCGGGCAGGGAGGCGAGGGCGGCGATGGCAGCGCTTGCATGGTCCTGCGCCTTGTCCAATGTCCGGCGCAAGGTGTCGTAGCGGTTGAAGATCGCAACCACCTGATGCACTTCGAGGTCGCTGGCATCTTCGTTGCCGAGCGCGGCAGCGATGAGAGAGCGTTCGCTCTCGCTGGCCGCCTGTAGCGCCAGGATGACCGGCAGGGTCATCTTGCCCTCGCGCAGGTCGTCGCCGACATTCTTGCCCAGCGCGCCGCTCTCGCCGCCATAATCGAGGGCGTCGTCCACCAATTGGAAGGCATTGCCCAGTTCGAGCCCATAAAGCGCCAGTGCTTCGCAGCCTGCTTCATCGGCGCCGCCCGACATGGCGCCCACCTTGCAGGCGGCTTCGAACAATATTGCGGTCTTGGCGCGGATGACTTCGGCATAGTCCTCGGCGCTGGTTTCGAGGTCGCCGGTCTTGGCGAGCTGGAACACTTCGCCCTCGGCCATGACGGCGGAGGCGGCAGAGAGCACGCCCAGCGCCGCGATGTCGCCAGTTTCCACCATCATCATGAAGGCCTGACCGAGCAGGAAGTCGCCGACGAGAATGGAAGCCTTGTTTCCCCAGACCATGCGGGCGGCCGGCTTGCCTCGGCGCATGTCGCTTTCGTCCACCACATCATCGTGCAGCAGGGTCGCATTGTGCATGAATTCGACGGCGGCGGCGAAATTGATGGCATGGCCCTTGCCGCCGCCGAACAGCAGCGCGGCGGCCACGGTCAGCATCGGGCGCAGGCGCTTGCCACCACTGTCGATGAGATAGCGGGCCAGTTCGGGCACCATGTCCACATGCGACTGGGCGCGTTGCAGGATCAGGTCATTGACGCGCGCCATGTCCGCAGCGGTCGCGGCCATCAGCCGTTCGACCGGGTTCATCTCCAGCGCTTGCTTTTTCTGGGGCAGAACTGACACCGCCATTACGTCCTTGTTGCCTTGTGCGGCAAATCGGGTTGAGACCGTCCCAGCGAGCCATGTAGGATCGCGCAAAACCAGCCAGCCGGGTGCGATGTCCCTAGACCAGCCAGCCGATCTTGTAAAACACCAAACGCCAACGCGCGATGCCTTTTTGGGCGGCATATTGTCTATGTCACAGCCGCGCAACGGTTTTCGCGCCGGGCTCGATTCGGTGCTGCTCGGCGCTTCCGTACCGGAAGGAACGAAAAACCTGCTCGATCTGGGAGCGGGAATCGGCGCAGCGGCGCTGGTGGCGCTGGCGCTGGGGCGGGCCGAGCGGGCGACGCTGGCGGAGCGCGATGCTGACGCCCTGGCCCTGGCGCGGGACAATATTGCCGGCAATGGCTTTGCCGATCGCGCCCTGGCCATCGAAGCCGATGTCACCGCCAAGGCCGATCTGCGACGGGCGGCGGGGCTGGACGACAATGAGCACGACGTCGTCATCGCCAATCCGCCTTTTTTCGCTGCAGGACGAGGCACCCTTGCGCCAAAGGCCGACCGGGCCGGTGCCAGGCATATGGCGGTGGGCGATCTCGACCTCTGGCTGCGCTGCGCCGCCTCCAGCGCCCGGGCGGGTGGCAAGGCGATTGTGATTTATCCCGCCGAAGGATTGGCCGAACTGCTCGCCGCTTTCGCCAAGCGTTTCGGGGCCGTCACCATAATGCCGCTTGCGCCGCGCCCTGGCGCTGCGGCGACGCGCGTGCTGGTGCGCGGCGTCAAGGGTTCGCGCGCGCCGCTGACCCTGCTGGCGACGCGGGTGCTGCATGGGGCGGAGGACAATGGTTTTGCGCCCGAATTCGATGCGATTTTGCGGGGAAAAGCGGCGCTCGACTGGTAATTCGCCGCGACCGACCTAAATCTTGCGGAAAATCAAAGGAGTGGCCATGAACCAGACGCACGCGCCGAAGCGCCATTGGCTGAGCCGGATCATGCGCCGCAAGCCGGTCATTCCCGTGGTGCGCCTGCATGGCGTCATCGCCGCCGAACAGCGACCGGGCCGGCTCAATATTGCTTCGGTCGAGCCCCTGCTGGCCCGCGCATTTGCCATGAAGGCGGCGCCGCTTATCGCCATCGTCATCAATTCGCCGGGCGGCTCGCCGGTGCAGAGCCGGTTGATCTCCAAGCGCATCCGCGACCTTGCTGACCAGCACGGCAAGCCGGTTCTGGTCTTTGTCGAGGACGCGGCGGCCTCGGGCGGCTATTTCATCGCCGTGGCCGGGGATGAAATCCTTGTCGATCCGTCTTCCATTGTTGGTTCCATCGGCGTCATCATGGCCAGTTTCGGCTTTGTCGGTGCCATTGACAGGCTGGGCATCGAGCGCCGCGTTCATACGGCGGGCCGCAACAAATCCACGCTCGACCCGTTCCTACCGGAAAAGCCGGAAGACGTGGAACGCATCAAGCAATTCGAGCTCGATATCCATCAGGTATTCATCGATCACGTGAAGGCAGGCCGCAGGGGGCGGCTCAAGGCCGACGACGACACCTTGTTCACCGGCGAATATTGGACCGGCCTGCGGGGGATCGAACTGGGTCTTGTCGATGGCATCGGCGATCTTCACGCCACTTTGCGCGAGCGCTTCGGCGATGAGGTGGTGCTGAGGCATATTGCGCCGAAACGGCCATTCTTCGCGCTGCCCCGGCTGGGATTTTCCGCCCAGTCGATGGTAGAAGACGTCACCCATTCCATTGAGGACCGCGCCGTCTGGGCGCGTCTGGGGCTCTAGGTTTTTCTCATGCTGCTGCGCATCCTGCTTATTATCGGCCTTGTCCTGCTCATCTATTTCGGCCTGCGCCGCATCTGGCTGGACTGGTCCGGCAAATTCAAGAAGGACGAGGAAGATGCCCGCCTCGCCCGCCGCGAGCGCGATCTGGCTGAGCGCCAGCGCCCGGATGTGATCGAACTCAAGCGCGACGAGGACGGTACCTATCGGCCCGGCGGCAAGGACGGGGCCGACAAGCGCCATTGACCGTTCGGGGCCGTCAAACTAGAGGTTTGTCCGCCTTGGAGCGTTTCAGGCAAGGTTGCGCCGGCTTCGCGGCCCGGAAACGCGACCAAGCCAATTGCCGCAGGACTTTATCATGAATGCTCGCCCCGCCCATATGGACCCGAAGAATTCGTTCCAGGGTCTGATCCTGACATTGCAGCAATTCTGGGCGGAACAGGGTTGCGTCATCCTGCAACCCTATGACATGCAGATGGGTGCGGGCACGTTCCATACCGCGACGACTTTGCGGGCGCTGGGCCCCAGGCCCTGGAAGGCGGCCTATGTGCAGCCCTCGCGCCGCCCCACCGACGGGCGCTATGGCGAGAATCCCAACCGGCTCCAGCACTATTACCAGTTCCAGGTGATCCTGAAGCCCTCGCCGGACAATATCCAGCAGCTCTATCTCGACTCGCTTTCCGCCATCGGCCTTGATCAATCGTTGCACGATGTCCGCTTCGTCGAGGATGATTGGGAAAGCCCCACCCTGGGCGCCTGGGGTCTGGGCTGGGAGTGCTGGTGCGACGGCATGGAAGTCAGCCAGTTCACCTATTTTCAGCAGGTTGCGGGTTTCGAATGTTCCCCGGTGCCCGGCGAAATCACCTATGGGCTCGAACGGCTCGCCATGTATGTGCAGGGCGTCGAAAACGTCTATGACCTCAATTTCAATGGCCGCGAAGGCGCTGAAAAGGTCACCTATGGCGATGTGTTCCTGCAAAACGAGCAGGAAAGCTCAAAGTATAATTTCGAGGCTGCCGACACCGAAATCCTCTTCCGCCACTTCGCCGACGCGGAAAAGGAATGCCGCGCCATCCTCGCCAAGGGCGCGGATGGCAATCGGCAGACCATGGCCATTCCGGCCTATGAGCAGGTGGTCAAGGCTTCGCATAATTTCAACATGCTCGATGCGCGCGGCGTGATCTCGGTGACCGAGCGGCAGAGCTATATCCTGCGCATCCGCGAGCTGGCCAAGGCCTGCGGCGAAGCCTGGTTGCAGACCGCCGGCGGCGGCGCGGAATAGACTGGGCGGCGCATCCGCCGCATTGCAGTTTTCGTCATTGCCTGGCTATCCTCGGACTTGATCCGCGGACCGGGCAATCCAGTTCATCGATGCATGGACCACCCGGACGAGCCGGGTGGTGACGATGGATCGGACGATCGAGAACTGATTACTCGGCCGAGACGGAGGCTTCCACGTCCAGCACGGTCAGCATGTGGCGACGGTCGGCGCGGTCGCGCCAGGTGATGGACTGGCCCTTGCGCAGCCCGATCAGGGCGGTGCCGATGGGCGTCATCACCGAAACCTTGCCCTCATCGATATTGGCGTCAGCCGGATAGACGAGAATGACCGACACTTCCTTGTCGTCATTGGTGCGATAGGTGACGCGCGAACCCATGCGGGCGACGTCCTCGGGCACTTTCTTGTCTTCGACGACGCGGGCGCGGTCGAGCTCGCCGAGCAGGCGATCGGCCAGTTCGGGCATGCGGTCGAGACCGGCAATGGCCAGTTCGTTGAGCTTGGTGTGATCGGCCTTGCCCAGCAGGATGGCGGGCGACAGGTCGCGGCGGATTTCGTTCATTGCTAAATCTCCTCGGGCTCGGGTGCAGGCCAATAGCCGCACGCGGAGCGATAATTATGAATTGGGGGTGACCGGCGCCGGGAATAGGATGTGATATACCTTGAGCCCTAAACAGGCTCCGGCGAGAGCGTGCCTAGGGCGTCTATCCTGCGAGCAGAATGGTGCAGCGATGGAAAAGGCGCGTTGTCATAATATGAAAGCTAGGGATTACGTGGCGGAAGTCAAGCCTGCCGGCTAAGCGCGCCGTTGCATTGGCTGGCTTGACCTGACAGTGTTCGCCATAATTCAAGGTTCTTCCGGTTGCGTCCCGAGCCGCTGAGCCGTTGTTTTCTGATCGGGTTGCTTGGGAGTTTTCGCCTATGGAATGGGTCATCTTAGCGATAGTGCTTGGCCTCGCCGGCTACGCCATCGTCATTTACAATAGCCTGGTGTCCAACCGGCAGATGGTGAGAGAAGGCTGGTCGGGCATCGATGTGCAGCTCAAGCGCCGCACCGACCTCATTCCCAACCTGATGGAAACGGTGAAGGGCTATATGGCCCATGAGCGCGAAACGCTCGATGCCGTGGTCAGCGCCCGCGCTCGGGCCACGAGCGCCGCCGCCGCGGGACCGGAAGCCCGCGCCAAGGCCGAAGGGGAGCTTTCCGCTGCCCTGGGTCGCCTGCTGGCTATTGCCGAAGCCTATCCGGACCTCAAGGCCAATACGACCTTTCTCGAATTCCAATCCGCCTTGCAGGCCACCGAAGACGAAATCCAGATGGCCCGCCGCTATTACAACGGCGCGGTGCGCAATCTGAATATCCAGGTGGAAAGCTTCCCCTCCAACATCATCGCCAATGCGTTCAAGTTTACCCAGAGCGAATATTTCGAGCTGGAAAACGACGCCGAGCGCGCTGTGCCGCAGGTGAAGTTCTAATCTGGATTTGAAGGGGCGGGCACAACCCGAGGCCCTTGTGAGCCGCAGCGCCGGCCGATAGCGCCGCACCCCCACCCCGACCCTCCCCTCAAGGGGGAGGGGGCGACGGAGCCGATATGTCGAAACCCGCTCTTTGCACCCGCATTGTTTTCGCGATGGCGCTGTTGTTCGCGCTTGCTTTCCCTGCACACGCTCGCGAGGAATTCCGCGCCTATGCCAGCGATGTGACCCTGCTCGTGGACGGTTCGGTCTCGGTGGTGGAAACCATCGACGTCAATGCCGAGGGCGTGGATATCAGGCGCGGCATCTATCGCGACATCCCGGTGACCATGCTGGGCGAGAGCGGCAACAAGATCCGCATCGCGCTCGAAGTGCAGGCAGTGACGCGCGACGGAAGGGCGGAAATTTTCCGGGTCGAGCGCATGGGCGATTTCCAGCGCATCTGGATCGGTGATCCCGACAATCTCCTGCGCCGGGGCGAGCACCGCTATGCGATCCATTATACGATGGAGCGCATGGTGCGGCCCAGCGCCGATGGCGGCGACGAACTCTATTGGAACGCCACCGGCAATTATTGGGACTTTCCCATCCTCACCGCCGTGGCGCGCGTGCGTCTGCCCGAGGGGGCGGTGATCCGCAATCTTTCCGCCTATAGTGGCGCGGCCGGATCGACCGAGCAGGCCGTGACCATAACCCGCGAAAGCGACAATAGCGCCATTTTTCGCAGCCAGCGCGCCCTGGGGCCGGGCGAAGGCATGAGCTTTGCCCTCTCGTTTCAGAAAGGCATCGTCGCCTATCCCGAGGGGGGCGACGCCCTGTTGCAGGCCATTTCCGACCAGCGCGAAACCCTTTTGGCTGTCGGCTCGGTGCTCCTGCTGCTGCTCTACAATTTCACAGCCTGGCTGCGCGTCGGGCGCGATCCGCCCAAGGGCACGATCATTCCGCTTTTCCACCCGCCCAAGGGCTTTTCGCCGGCCCTTACTCATTACGTGCATAAATGGGGTTTCGGCAATTCGGGCTGGAACGCCATGACGGCGACGATTTTCGACCTCGGCGTCAAGGGCCTGGTGCGGATCGACAATGCGGGCAAGGAATTGACGGTGATCGCCACCGGCAAGCAACCGGGTGAAAAGCTGTCAGTCGGCGAACAGGTGCTGTTCGACTATTTTTCCGCCAAGGGATCGGTCGCCTTCAACAAGGAAAATGGTCCCGATCTCAACACCAAGCGCGGCGAACTCACTGCCGCAATCGAACGGGAAAACCGCGCCGTCTGGTTCAACAACCATACCGGCTTTGCGGTGCTGAGCTTTGTTCTGGCTGCCGCCATGATCGGGGCCATGGTGTTTTTCGATGTGCTGGAGCCAGTCTGGCTTTTCGTCGCCGTGGTCGCCGGCATCCTGGTCGGCATCATCGGTTCGGCGGCGTTCGGCGCCATCAAGTCCGGCAATTGGTTCAGCCGCCTGTTCGTCCTGGCCTGGATCGGCATTTTCGGCGCCAATTTGACGGGCGGGGCGCTGGACATCTTTACCGGGCTCACCATCAACAATGCCGCTTTGGCCGCCGGCTCGCTGGTGGTGATCAGCGTGGTGTTCTCCATCCTGATGCGCGCGCCCACGGTGCAGGGCCGCAAGGTGATGGACGAGATCGACGGCTTCAGACTCTACCTGGAAACAGCCGAAAAGAACCGACTCAACATCGTAGGCGAGCCGCCCATGTCGGTGGAGCGCTTCGAGCGCATCCTGCCCTATGCCATCGCGCTGGGCGTGGAAAAGCCGTGGTCGGAGCATTTCGAGGCCGAACTCGCACGCAATGCGGTGAGCGATGCGCGCGAGGGCTATAGTCCCGGCTTTTATTCGGGCGGGCGCTCCTTCTCCTCGGGCAGCCTGTCGAAGGCCATCGGCACCGCCTCGGCCGGCATGGCGGCGGCAATGGTTGCGGCGCAACCGGTGCAGGCCTCGTCTTCGGGCTCGAGTGGCGGCGGGTTTTCGGGCGGCGGCGGCGGTGGCGGCGGCGGCGGCGGGTGGTAGACCCCGCTTGCCGATAGACAAGCCAGCGCCCCCGCGCTAATCACGCACATTCCTCAAAATCCGGTTATTCCCCATGCCCGAACTTCTGCTCGAACTCTTCTCCGAGGAAATCCCCGCCCGCTTCCAGCGTCGTGCGGCGGAGGAGCTCAAGAAGGCCGTCACCAACGCATTGGTGGATACGGGCCTGGTCTATGAGGGCGCCAGGGCCTTCGCCACGCCGCGCCGGCTGGCGCTGACGATTTCGGGCCTGCCAGCCCGCTCGCCCGATACGCGCGAAGAAAAGAAGGGCCCCAAGGTCGGCGCGCCACAACCGGCCATCGATGGCTTCCTGCGCGCTGCCGGGCTGTCTTCGATCGCCGAAGCCAAGGTGGAAAGCGACCCCAAAAAGGGCGATTTCTACGTCGCCTCCATCGAAAGGCCGGGCGCTGATGCAGTGGACCTGCTGTCCTCCATCCTGCCCAAGGTCATGACCGATTTTGCCTGGGCGAAGTCGATGCGCTGGGGTTCGGGCAGCTTCAATTGGGTGCGTCCGCTGCGCGCCATCACCGCCACTTTCGGCTCCGAGAATGATGAGCCGGTCCTGGTCCCGTTCGCGATAGGGGGGCTGGAATCCGGGCAGACCACGTTCGGCCACCGCTTCCTCGCCCCCGATGCGATCCGCGTGAAGCGCTTCGAGGATTATTCGGCGGCGCTGGAACGCGCCAAGGTGGTGCTCGACATCGACCGCCGCAAGGACATCATCCGCAATGATGCCGACAATCTCGCCTTCGCGCAGGGCCTCACGATCATCCATGACGAGGGACTGCTGGAGGAAGTGGCCGGGCTGGTGGAATGGCCCAATGTGATGCTGGGCAGCTTCGATCCGGAGTTTTTGAAACTCCCTGAAGAAGTGATCATTGCCACGATCCGCGCCAACCAGAAATGCTTCTGCCTGCGCGATGGGGCGGGTAAGCTCGCGCCCAATTTCATCATTACCGCCAATACGATCCCCACGGATGGCGGCGCTGCGGTGGTGGCCGGCAATGAGCGCGTGATCCGCGCCCGCCTGTCCGACGCCGCCTTCTTCTATCAGGGCGACCTCGCTATTCCGCTCGAGCATGGCCTGCCCAAGCTCGAAGACATGGTGTTCCATGCCAAGCTGGGCAGCCAGTTTGCCATGGTGCAGCGTCTGGTCAAACTTGCGGCGGGCATCGCGCCGCTGGTGGGCGCCGATGTCGAAACCGTCAAGCGCGCGGCCATGCTGGCCAAGGCCGATCTCATCACCGGCATGGTCGGCGAATTCCCCGAATTGCAGGGCCTGATGGGTCGCTATTACGCCAGCGCTCAGGGCGAGAAGCCAGAGATCGCCCAGGCCATCGAGATGCATTACAAGCCCGTCGGTCCCTCCGACCGTGTGCCGATCGAGCCGGTGTCCATCGCCGTGGCTCTCGCCGACAAGCTCAATGTGCTGTCCGGGTTCTGGTCTATCGACGAAAAGCCGACCGGCTCGCGCGATCCCTTCGCGCTGCGCCGCGCCGCTTTGGGTGTGATCCGTATCATCACCGAGAACGGGCTCAAATTCCCGCTCGACGTCGAGCCGGACCTTCTGGCCTTTTTCCACGACCGCCTCAAGGTTTCCCTGCGCGATGCCGGCGCGCGGCATGATCTGGTGGATGCGGTTATTTCCACCGACAGCAATGACATCCTGCAGATTACCCAACGGGCCGAGGCGCTTTCCAGCCTGCTGGCAACCGATGACGGCGCCAACCTGCTCGCCGGCTACAGGCGCGCCGCCAATATTCTCGCTGCCGAGGAGAAGAAGGACGGTACCGTTTATGCTGGCGCCGTCGATCAGGCAGCGCTGAAATTGCCTGAGGAATCGGCGCTGGCCGTAGCCATCGACGCCGTCCATACTGCTGTGGCCGCTCATGTCGGCAAGGATGATTACAAGGCCGCGATGGGCCAACTGGCCACGCTGCGCGCGCCGGTCGATGCGTTCTTTACCGCGGTTCTGGTCAACGATGCCGATCCGGTCGTGCGGAAGAACCGGCTCAATCTGCTGGCCCGGCTGCGCGACACCATGCATCTGGTGGCCGATTTCGGCAAAGTCGCCGGCTAGGGGGGCGGGCGAAGATGAGCGTCGGCCTTCTCGCCCTTCTCGATGATGTCGCCGCCCTGGCCAAGGTCGCGGCGGCCTCGCTTGACGATATTGCCGGTCAGGCGACCAAGGCGGGGCTGAAAGCGGCCGGAGCGGTGGTGGACGATGCAGCGGTGACGCCGCGCTATGTCGATGGCTTTTCCGCCGACCGGGAATTGCCCATTGTCGGCAAGATCGCCTGGGGCTCGATCCGCAACAAGCTGCTGTTCCTGCTGCCCGCCGCCCTGATCCTCAGCCTCGTAGCGCCCTGGGTCATTACTCCGGTGCTGATGCTGGGCGGGGCCTATCTCAGCTATGAGGGGGCCGAAAAGGTCTTCCATGCGATGAGGCCCCATGAGGCCGAAGGGCATGAAGAGGGCCTCGAGCCGGAGGTCCGCGATACCCGGTCGGAAGAAGATGCAAGGGTCGCCGGCGCCATCCAGACCGATTTCATCCTTTCCGCCGAGATCATGACCATCGCGCTGGCGGCGATCACCGTCGATAATTTCTGGACCCGTGCCGCCATTCTGGCGCTGGTCGGCGTCGGCATCACTGCTCTGGTCTATGGTGCGGTGGCGCTGTTGGTCAAAGCCGACGACTTCGGCGTGCTGCTGGCGCGCCAGGGGCGGCTGGACCTGACCCGCGCCTTCGGCCGTTTGCTGGTGCGGGCCATGCCCGGCTTCATGTCGGCGCTGGGCATCATTGGCACGGCGGCGATGATCTGGGTCGGCGGCGGCATCATCCTGCACGGATTGGCCGGTTTCGGCCTCGCCGCCCCCGAGCACTGGATCGAGAGCGCTGCCGAATGGGCCGCCCACACGCTGCCGGCTATAGGCGGCTTCGCCGGCTGGGCGATGACGGCGTTCATCGACGGTATTTTCGGGCTGATCTTCGGCCTGCTGATGATCCCGCTGGCGGGATATGTCGTCGC
This sequence comes from Devosia faecipullorum, assembly GCF_015158295.1. GTDB lineage: Bacteria > Pseudomonadota > Alphaproteobacteria > Rhizobiales > Devosiaceae > Devosia > Devosia faecipullorum. The sequence goes on from NZ_JACDXV010000005.1 coordinate 58,084, forward strand.
TCCGCTCTGGCGGATGGCAAGGCGGCTTCTGCCGTGAGCACCGGAGGCGGTCGGGCCCGGCCTCAATCACACCTTCCATCGTCACCACCCGGACAAGGGTAAAGCCTGGAGACATGGTTGACAGCCAGGGCTCTGTGTTGATGTCGATTTCAGCGATGCTTGTGGCGCCGAAGAAGACGCCGAAGCGGCCGACGTGCGCGAGAGGTCAAATTGGGCGCCGCGCGCTCGGACTGGCAAGGGGCCGGTGCTGGCGATCCTGGGCGCGCTCGGCAACGAAGATGCCAGCGACCTCGAAGTGCATCAGGTGGTGGCGATCTTCAACCGCTACGACACCTTGCGCCGGACTTTGGACAAGGCGCAGGACCATGCAAGCGCTGCCATCGCCGCCCTCGCCGCCCTGCCCGACAGCGAGATGAAAACCATCCTCGCCGAAGTGGTGGACCACAGCGTCGGCCGCGCCAGCTGAAGCAGCCCCGCCTGCCTCCCGGCAGGAAGACCCGAAAGCACCTTATCCATCGTCGTTGCCCGGCTTATCCGGGCAATCCAGTTCATCGATGCATGGACCAACCAGACAAGCCGGGTGGTGACGTCGGGAGCGGGAACGGCCCCTATTCCGAAACTCCCAGCAAGGGCGCAGTGCCGACCCAATAGTCGGGATGCAGGCGGCGCATCTGGCTGGCCGCTTCGTGGGCTGGGCCTTCGGAACCGAACAGGCCGAACATGGTGGCGCCCGATCCCGACATGCGCGCCAGCATGCAGCCCGGGCTGGCCGCCATTTCCTCGATCAACACGCCGATCTCGGGCACCAGCTTGATGGCTGGCGGCTCGAGATCATTGCGGGTTTCCGTCAGGAACAGCCCCAGTTGCGCCGGCCGCGTCAGTGGCTCCGGCAGCGTGGGCAGCGAGTAATTGTCATGGGCGCGCAACCGGCGAAATACGTCGGCGGTGGCCACGGCGATCCCCGGATTGACCAGTGTCACATAGAGTTTGGGAAATTGCGGCAGGGGCGAGAGGATTTCACCGACGCCCCGGGCCAGCAAGGGCCGCGACAACAGGCAGGCCGGAACATCTGCGCCTAGGCCCGCCGCCAGATCGGCCAGGTCGGCGACCGGCACCGGCTCCGCAGCCAATTCGGCCATGAGGCGCAGGGCCGCCGCCGCGTCGGCGGAGCCCCCGCCAATGCCGGCGGCGACCGGCAGGTTCTTGACCAGATGAATAGCAAGGCCCGGCGGAGCGAGAAGCGGCCAGCGCGCCCGGAAAGCGGAGACCGCCCGCAGCACCAGATTGCCCGTCTCGCTCCGCAGCGCGGCGGCGAAGGGCCCCGACAGCACGAGGCTGTCGCTTTCGGCCATTCGTGCCTCCAGATCATCGGCAATATCGGCAAAGACGATCAGGCTTTCCAGATCGTGATAGCCGTTCTCGCGCCGCCCGGTAATGTGCAGCGCCAGATTGATCTTGGCCGGGGCCGATTGAAGCGCGATAGCGGCCATGAACGCCTATTCGGTCTCGTTTTCCGGCGTCAGCCCATCGGCCAGCTTGGGCGCGACCCGCTCGGACACGGTGCCGATCGTGTCCACCGAGCGGGCGATGTTCCACTGGAAACGGGCTTCGAGCCGCCGCCCGACCTTCCAATAGGCGTCGCCCAGATGGTCGTTGATTTCCGGGTCGCCCGGCAACAGCATGACGGCGCGTTCCAGCGTTTCGACGGCTTCCTCAAGCCGGCCAAGCTTGTAGAAGGCCCAGCCCAGCGAGTCGATGATATAGCCGTCCATGGGCTGCGCCTCGACGGCCTTCTCGATCATGCCCAGCGCCTCTTCGAGATGCATGTCCATGTCGATCCAGCTATAGCCCAGATAATTGAGCACTTGCGGCTGATCGGGATTGAGTTCCAGCGCCCGCTGGAAATCGGCTTCCGCCTTGGGCCATTGCTTGGCCCGCTCATAGGCGATGCCGCGCACATAATAGAAGCGCCAATCGGCGGGGGAGGTGCCGCCGGTAATGGCGATGGCATCGGTATAGGCCGCCGCCGCTTCGAGATATTTCTCGTCATAGCGCAGCAAATCGCCCAGCACCGAGACAGCATCGAGATCGTCCGGCCGGGTGGAAACGATATTGCCCAGACGGCGGACGGCCTCCTCGCGGTCGCCCATGGCGTCGAGATTCTGCGCGATCCGCACCACGGCGGTGGGCTTGAGCGCCGACTTGGCGGGGATGGCGTCATAGACCTGATTGGCCATTTCACGCTGGTTGGCGCTGTCGAGCAATTGCCCCAGCGCCAGGGCAATGACGTCGGAGCCGGGGTCGAGATAGACACCGAGCCGCAGGAAGACCAGCGCCAGGTCGCCGCTGCCATCGCGCGACAGCGCCACGCCGATGCCGTGGAACATCTCGGCGGCGCCCACCTGCACGCTGGTGGTGAAGACGCCGGGGCGCCGGCCCGCATCCAGGGCCTGACGCACGGTGCGGATCACCGGATGGGTGAGCCCCTGCGCTTCGAACGCGTCGAGCACGTCGCGCGCAGCTTCGATATCGCCGGCATTGGCGAGCATGCGGGCATAGACTTCGGCCATGCGCGCCACATAGGGCTCGTTATCATAGGCGCGCTGCGCCAGCGTCAGCGCCGCCTGGCTATTGCCCGCGGCCTCGTTCATCAGCGCGCGGTGGAAAACCAGAAAATCGGCGAGGCCCGAATTGCCGAGGCGCGCCATCAAGGCGTCGGCCTCGCCCGACTTGCCTTCGCCCACCAGCGCCCATGCCCGCAGGATGCCGGCGGTGATGCCGCTGAAATTATCCTCCGAGACATTGTCCAGCCGCCGCGCCGCCGCGCCATAGCGGCGTTCCTTCAGCGCCTCGGTGGCCACGACCAGTTCTGCAAGCTGATTGGCCGGATCGAGTTCGAGCATGCGCCGGGCCATGCTCGCCGCCTTGACGATCTGCCCGTCGGCCGCCAGCGCCACATAGGCGCGCTCGATCAGGATCGGATTGTCCCAATCGGCCTGGGCCGCATCGTTGAAATAGCGCGCCGCCTCGTCGGTCCGCAGATCCTTGATCGCCTGCTGTCCGGCCATATAGGAGCCGGAAATGCTGGGGCGGAACAGTTTCAGCAGGTCGCGCGTGGCTTCCTGCAATTTCATGCCGGCTTCGAATTGTGCCGTCGCGGGAAGTGCCGTCAGGGCCAGCATTGCCGCCGCGAGAAGGGGCAAGGCCCGACGAATGGAAAACAGGGTCACGTGACAGGTTTCTCCCTAGGGTGCAATCGACAGAAGTAAGCGACACTTCTGGGTTCGAGAGCACGCAATTCAAAGATCGGCGTCTGATCCGGCTTCATCAGGCCGGTTCAATCCTCCCGGCAGCAAATCGGCGCAAAGATTGTCCGTTTTGGGACCGCGCCGCAAGAGAGGCACAGCCACTTCGCCGTCACATTCCGCTGTAGTTCGGCCCGCTGCCGCCCTCGGGCGGCGTCCAGGTGATGTTTCCGGCGGGATCCTTGATGTCGCAGGTCTTGCAATGCACGCAATTGGCGGCGTGGATGCGGAAGACCGGCGCGCCTCCTTCCTCGGTCATTTCATAGACACCGGCCGGGCAATAGAGCGGCGCGGGCTCGCCGAAACGCGGCAGGTTTTCGCGCACCGGGATAGTGGGATCAGCGAGCTTGAGATGGGTGGGCTGGTCTTCGTCATGGGAGAGATTGGCCAGGTAGACCGAGGCGGCGCGGTCGAATGTGGTCCGGCCATCGGGCTTGTCGTAATGGCGCGGCGCCACCTCAGCCAGCGACTTCAGCCTTGCCGCGTCGGAACGGGTCCAGCGCAGCGTGCCGAAGGGCGAAAAACGCAGGATCGCCTGACACCACATATCGGCGCCGCCCAGAGCACTGCCCAGCAATGTGCCGAAGCGCGACCAGAGCGGCTTCAGATTGCGTACGCCCCGCAATTCGCGTCCGATACCGGTCGCCATGATGCGATGGGCGAAATCGGCGACCACGTCATGGCTGCGATCTGCGGCGATTGCCGCCCCCAATGCATCGGCGGCGCCGATGCCGGACAGGATGGCATTGTGGATGGCCTTGAGGCGCGGCGCATTCATGAAGCCCGCCGCGCAGCCGATCAGCCCGCCTCCGGGAAAGGCAAGATGGGGAACGGCCTGCAAACCGCCCGCCGCCAGCGCCCGCGCGCCATAGCTGATGCGCGTGGCCCCCTCCAGCAGGGGCGCGATGGAGGGGTGGGTCTTGAACCGCTGGAACTCTTCGAAGGGTGACAGGGTCGGATCGGCATAGTCGAGATGGACGACATGGCCCAGATAAAGACGCCGGTCCTGGGCATGATAGGCGAAACCACCGCCGCCAATGGCATTGCCGAGCGGAAAACCGAGATAGTGATCGACCTTGCCGGGCTGGTGGCGATCCGCGCTGATTTCCCAGACCTCCTTGATGCCGAGGCCATATTTCTGCGGGCTGGCCTGCTGGTCCAGCGCGAAATCGCCGATGATCTTTTTGGCCAGCGAGCCGCGCGCGCCTTCGGCGATCAGCGTATAGCGGGCTTCGAGTGCGATGCCCTCGGCATGGCCCGGCTTGGGCTTGCCCGCGCGGTCGAGCCCGAGATCGCCGGTAATGATGCCGCGCACCGGCCCGTCGCCGCTGCGCAGCACATCGACCGCCGCCGTCATCGGGAAAATATCGACGCCCAGTTCCGTCGCCTGCTCGCCCAGCCAGCGCACCAGATCGCCGAGGCTGACGATCACGCCGCTCCTGGTGCGCATCTGCGGCGGGATCAGCATATGGGGAAAGGCGAAATCGCCCCTGGCGGTGAGGAAATGATAGCGATCCGTCGCCACATCGGGACCGACCGGCGCATTTTTCAGCCGCCAGTCGGGGATCAATGCGTCGAGCCCGACCGGGTCCATGACCGCGCCGGACAGGATATGTCCGCCGATTTCCGCGGCTTTTTCCACCACTGTCACCGCAATGGCGGGATGGCGCTGTTTCAGCCTTATCGCGGCGGCAAGCCCGGCAGGGCCCGCGCCGACGATCAGCACGTCGGTGGACAGCACTTCACGATTGCCGGCTTCTGCCATGCGAAACTACCTTTGCGCCTGGGGGCGACTGGTCGCCTGTTCCGGGGTGTGACATAACGGGCCCGATGTCTCAAGATCGCACGCTCAACAACGCAGAATTGCTCTCGGTGCTCGACTGGTATCGGGCCGCCGGCGTGGACTTGGCCATTGGCGAGGAACCCGTCGATCGGTTCGCCCAGCAACCCCCTGCTCCAACCGGCATGCCGCAACGCGCCGCGCCGCCGCCTCCGAGCCCCGTGCCGCAGGCCACCGGCCCGGTCGGCGGCGATCCCGGCGAGGCCCGCAGGCTGGCGGGGACGGCGGCATCGCTCGACGAACTCCAGAAAACCCTCAACGATTACACTGGCTGTGGGCTGAAATTCCGCGCCACCCAATTGGTCTTCGCCGATGGCAATCCGAAGGCCAGGATCATGCTGATCGGGGAGGCGCCCGGTGCCGAGGAGGATCGGCAGGGCAAGCCATTCGTGGGTCGTTCGGGGCAATTGCTCGACCGCATGCTGGCCGCCATCGGGCTCGACCGGTCGCTGGTCTATATCGCCAATACCGTGCCCTGGCGGCCGCCGGGCAATCGCGCGCCAACACCCGAGGAACTGGAACTGTGCCTGCCCTTCCTGCATCGCCAGGTCGAGCTGGTGGCTCCCAGACTGGTGATGACACTGGGCGGGCCGGCCATGCAGACCGTGTTCAACTCCACCAACGGCATCATCAAGATGCGCGGCAAATGGGAAAATGTCGCCATCGGCAGCCATGAGGTGGACGCCATTCCAACGCTCCACCCGGCCTATCTGCTGCGCAATCCTGTAGCCAAGCAGCAGGCATGGCGCGACCTGTTGAGCCTGCGGGCCAAGGCGGAGAGTCTGGGGCTGGTTTAGGCGCCAGCCGGTTTCCACCGGAACACGATATTCTGGGCTTTGCTTCGCGACTCACCAAGCTATGGTCACATTCGACTGATTTGCAGCTTTGTGAACACTAGCGAAGGCCCCAGCGCTCATGGCTTCCGTCATCAAGATCTATGCCCTTTTCCTCGGCTCCGCCCTCCTCATGTTCGGCGGTGGCCTGCAGGGCCTGTTGCTGTCGGTGCGCGGCGCGGAAGAAAACTTCTCGCTGCTGGCGCTGGGGCTGATCGGCACCGGCTGGTCGGTGGGCTTCGTCGCCGGCTCGCTGCTCGTGCCGCTGATTGTGCGCAAGGTCGGCCATATCCGCGCCTTTTCGGTGATGGCCGCCATCGGCACCATCACCATCCTGCTCAACCTGCTCCTGATCAACGATATCAGCTGGATTCTGCTGCGCGCGCTCAGCGGCTTCTGTTTTGCCGGCGCGGCGATGATCGTCGAAAGCTGGCTCAACGAGGTGGCCGACAACAAGAGCCGGGGCACCATCTTTTCGATCTATGTCACCATCAACATGGCCGCCTCGACCATGGGCCAGATCGCCATGTCGGTCACTGGCACGGCGGGCTATATCCCCTTCATCGTCGGCGCCATCAGCTTCATCTGCGCCGTATTGCCCACCGCCCTCACCTCGAGCCCCCAGCCCAAGCCGCTGCAATCGGCCAAGCCCGATATCGGCCTGCTCTACCGCACCTCGCCCATTGCCGTGATCGCCGCCTTTTCGGTCGGCATGGCCAATGGCGCTTTCGGCACGCTGGCGCCGGTCTATGGCTATGAACAGGGGCTCGATGCCAGCGGCATTGCCCTGCTCTTCGCGGTGGCCGCCATTCTCGGGGCGGTGGCGCAGGTGCCGTTCGGGCGCTTGTCGGATCGCATCGACCGCAGGCTGGTGCTGATCGGGCTTTCGGGCTCCGCCGCCGTGATCGGCGCGCTGACCGCCATCATCAATCCCTCGGCCGGCTGGCTCATGTATGTGCTGTTCGCCGCCTATGGCTTTGCCGCCAATCCCATCTACGCGGTGGCCGTCGCCCATGCCAATGACTTCGCCAAGGATGGGGGGTTCGCCAAGATCGCCGGCGGCATGTTGCTGATCATGGGAATCGGGCTGGCCATCGGCCCTGCCGTCGCGTCGCTGATCATGGGCGCATGGAGCCCGGTCGGGCTGTTCGTGGTCACCGCCACTTTCCATGGCGCGCTGGCCGGCGCCGCCTATCTGCGCATGCGCGCCAGAAAGAGCCTCGATGCTGCCTATCGCCAGCCGTTCCAGCCGGTCAGCGACAAGCTGACCACCCCCGAAACGCTTGTCCTCGACCCGCGCGGTGATAGAGATAGCGACGAGGGTCAGGACTGGAAAGAAGCGCCGGTCCCCGATGAATTGATCGAAACGGAAGGCAGGAGCGATGTTCAAGACGGAAAGCTTTGAGGATCGCCAGTTCAAGCCGCTTTCCATCGCGGTCATCGCCGTCTCCGATTCACGAACGCTGGACACCGACAAGGGCGGGGCGCTGCTCAAATCCCTGCTCGAAGCCGATGGCCATTCCTGCTTTTCCCGGCAGGTGATCCGCGACGACATCCAGCTCATCCGCGCCGGAGTGCAGGCGCTGGTCGCCAATCCGGAGGTGGACGTGATCCTCACCACCGGCGGCACTGGCTTTACCGGCCGCGACGTCACGCCCGAGGCCATCGAGCCGCTGTTCGACAAACGGATGGACGGCTTTTCCGTGCTGTTTCACCAATATTCGGCGACCACGGTGGGCACGTCATCCCTGCAATCGCGCGCCACGGCGGGATTGATCGGCACCACTTTCGTATTCTGCCTGCCCGGCTCGCGCGGTGCCTGCCGCGACGCCTGGGAGGGCATACTCACCCATCAGCTCGATTACCGGCACAAGCCCTGCAATTTCGTGGAACTGGTACCCAGGCTGGCCGAGCGGTGAGAAACAGCGAACAACACGTTCGCCAGCGTTCACTTTAATCGACCCCGCAAAGAGCGCATCTTCCCTGCAATAGCGCAATGACGCATTCAGGAGATTTGCCATGTCCAGATATTCGACCGCGCCCATGCAGATCGGCATGGTGACGCTCAATGTCCTCCAACTCGACCGGGTTGCCGACTATTACCGCCACCTGCTCGGTCTTGCCGATCTCGGCCGGGACGGCAATACGCAGCGCCTCGGCGTCGGCGACAAGCCGTTGCTGGAACTGCGCGGCAATGAGGATTTCGCCCAGCGCGACCCGCGCTCCGCAGGCCTGTTCCACACCGCCTTTCTGATGCCCGACCGGGAGAGCCTTGCCGCCTGGCTGCGCCATGTCGCCACTGAGCGCATTGCCATCGACGGGGCCTCGGACCATCTGGTCAGCGAAGCGCTCTACCTGCACGATCCCGAAGGCAATGGCATCGAGGTCTATCGCGATCGCCCACGTTCCGAATGGGAGGTGAACGGCAAGGGCATCAGCATGAGCACCGAGCAGCTCGATATTCCCGACCTGCTTGATCTGGCGCCGGAAAACAGCTGGAACGGCGCGCCGTCCGGCCTCTTTGTGGGGCATATGCACCTGCAAGTGGGCGACAATGCCCAGGCCGAACCCTTTTATTCAGGCATTCTGGGCACCGACATCACTGCCCATTATCCGGGTGCGAGCTTCTACGGCGCCGGCGGCTATCACCATCAGCTGGCCACCAATACCTGGTCGAGCCGTGGCGCCGGGCCGATCCCCTCCGGCCAGACCGGCCTTGTCGGCTTCGAGCTCATTGTCGACAGCGAGGAGCAGCGCCGCGCCATTCTCGACCGGGCGCAGGCCGGCAGCACGACGATAGCGGACCCCTGGGGGCTGGCGCTCAGCCTCAATGTCGAAGGGGAGGCTTGAGCCATGCTCGTCAACGGCAAGTGGTCCGCCAATTGGCAGCCTGTCCAGGCCAAGGACGAAAAGGGCGGTTTCGTGCGCCAGACGTCGAGTTTCCGTAATTGGGTGACCCCCGATGGCAGCGCCGGGCCGACCGGCGCTGCCGGCTTCAAGGCGGAGGCGGGGCGGTACCATCTCTATGTGGCACTGATCTGCCCATGGGCGTCGCGCACCCTGATCGGCCGCACCCTCAAGGGGCTCGAAGAGGTGATCTCGGTCTCCATCGTGGAGCCCGAAATCGGCGATCAGGGCTGGCGCTTCGCCCAGCCGGACCCGGTCAATGGCGCGAGCTTCATGCACGAGATCTATACGAAGGCCGACCCGACGATCAGCGGCCGCGCCACGGTGCCAGTCCTGTGGGACAAGAACACCCGCACCATCGTCAACAATGAGAGCGCCGATATTCTGCGCATGCTCAATTCCGGCTTTGGCGAGCTGGCCTCGGATGCGGTCGATCTTTATCCGGAAACGCTGCGCGCCGAGATCGATGCGCTCAACGATTACATCTATCCGCGCCTCAATAACGGGGTCTATCGCGCCGGCTTCGCCACCACCCAGATCGCCTATGACGAGGCGTTCAGCGATGTCTTCGAGGCGCTGGACCGGCTGGAGGACCAATTGGCCGGCCGGCTTTTCCTCTTCGGCGACGAACTGACCGAAACCGATATCCGCGCCTTCGTGACGCTGGTGCGGTTCGATGCGGCCTATCACGGCCTGTTCAAGACCAATCTGCGCCGCATCGCCGATTATCCGAACCTGCAATCCTATATGCTGCGCATGATCGACCTGCCCGGCATCCGCGCCACGGTCAATATCGACCATATCAAGCGCGGCTATTATTCGATCAAGTCGCTCAACCCCAGCGGCATCGTGCCCAAGGGCCCCTATATTCCCGGGCTTTATGAACCCGCATGACACAAAGGCCGGGATCGCTCCCGGCCTTTGCCTTGTCGTTAATGTCCGGCCATTTCCGGTCCGCTGCTTTCGGGTTTCCTGACCAGCAGCGCCGCCAGCACCATCAGAACCGAGATGATTGCGCCACAAAGGAAGCCGGAGCGGATGCCGCCCGCCAGGGCGTCCACCGCGTCCAGTCCCTCGGCCACACCCGAAGCGGTCCGCAGGCTCATGACCGCGACGAACAGCGCAATGCCGGCCGCGCCCGCCACCTGCTGCACCGAGCCGAGAATGGCGCTGGCATGGGAATAGAGCGGCATGGGCACCGAGCCCATCGAGGCGGTAAAGAGCGGGGTAAAGGCCAGCGCCAGCCCGAAGCTCAGCGTGACATGGCCCGCGACCACGGCCCAGACCGGGGTATATTGGCTGACCATGGTCAGCGCCCACATCACCGCCGACACCAGGATCACGCCCGGCACCAGCAGCGGGCGCGGCCCGACCTTGTCATAGAGCCGGCCCACGATCGGGCCCATCAGGCCCATGAGCAACCCGCCCGGCAGCATGATCATGCCGGTTTCCAAAGTGTCGAGACCCAGCACGTTCTGGGTATAGATCGGCAACAGGATGGAGGAGCCGAGCAAAGCGACCATGGCAATGGCCATGGTGATCAGCGCGAAGGTATAGTTCCGGTGCTTGAGCGTGCGCAGGTCGAGCAGGGCCTTGTTGTCGGCGGACAGATTGACCTGCCGCCAGATGAACACGGCCATGGCCGCGACGCCGACCACGATCGGCAGCCAGGCAGGAATGACGCTGCCTCCTTCCGCGCTTTCGCCCAGATTGGAGAGCCCATAGACCAGTCCGCCAAAGGCCAGGGCCGAGACGATCACGGAGAATACGTCGAGCGGGGCATAACGCGGATTGGAAACATTGCGGATGCGCAGCGTCCCGAGCAGCAGCGCCCCGATGGCGATGGGCAGGGTGAAATAGAACATGAACCGCCAGTCGAAATGGGCGAGGATGAAGCCGCCGATCGTTGGACCGACAGCCGGCGCCACCGCCATGACGATGGAGATATTGCCCATGGTCTTGCCGCGCCCTTCGGGCGGCACCAACGTCATCACCGTGGTCATCAGCAGGGGCATCATGATGGCGGTGCCGGTGGCCTGAACCACCCGGCCGACGATCAGCATTTCCAGTCCCGGCGCCAGCGCGCACAACAGCGTGCCCAGCGTGAAGATGGACATGGCGATCATGAAGATCGGTCTTGTATTGATGCGCTGCAGCAAGAAGCCGGTGACCGGGATCACCACGGCCATGGTCAGGAGAAACGCCGTGGTCAGCCATTGAGCGGCGCCGGCGGTGACGCCGAGATCGTTCATCAGGTGCGGAATGGCCACGCTCATGATGGTTTCATTGAGAAACACCACAAAGGTGGAAACCAGCAGGATGGCGATCACCAGCCGATTGCGCGCGGTATTGGCAGGGTCATGCGGCGCGCTTTCGGGCAGCGCATCCAAGGTGGCATCCAATGACATCTCGTGTCCCTTTCGAGGATTTCGTATCGTGCATACGACGGGGAGGACCGCCGGCTTTCGACACCCGTTCCTAAATTGCCGCGACAGGCTTTGTCAGCAGAACGCTGCGGCGCGCGCCGCATCCGCGCCGGAAGGGCACGCAAGAGACGCACAAATCTATCTGAGTGGAGCCGGGCGGCGCGAAGGGCGGTTCTCTACGCCACACATCGCCGCCCGTCCAGTCTTGTAATGCACTGGCCCCATCCCCAGATCAGTCGTGGTACGGGACGGTTCACACCTACGTGTTCTTGTTTCGTTCTCACTTCAGTGCTATCAATCTTCTGCGCGGCGAATGGCTCGATTCTGTTCGCTGCTCCCAGCAGGAGACCACCAGAATGGCCCTTTATCAGGCCCCGTCCTTCGATGCCCTGGAACGATTGAGCCGCAGCCGCGACGCCGATCTGGCGCGGCGGGAACTGGTCGAGGCGCGCGGGCGCGGCGCGCAATCCAATCGCTCGGGGCGCTTCGAAACGCATCAGCGCGACGCTTTTGACGATGGCTGGGGGAGTGTCGAGCCGCTGCCCCTGTTCGAAACCGTCGAACATAACGAGCGCGCCAGGACGATCATCACCAGCAATGATAGCCCCGACATCGGCTTCGAGCGCTCCATCAACGCCTATCGCGGCTGCGAGCATGGCTGTTCCTATTGCTATGCCCGTCCCAGCCACGCCTTTCTCGGCCATTCGGCGGGGATCGACTTCGAGCGCGACATCTATGTCAAAACCAACGCGGTGGAAGCCCTGCGGGCCGAATTGGCGGCGAAGAATTATCGCCCCAAGTCCATCGCCATGGGCACCAATACCGACCCCTACCAGCCGGCCGAACGCAAGCACAAGCTGACGCGCGGTATTCTCGAAGTGATGCTGGAAACCCGACACCCGGTGATGATCACCACCAAATCGGCGCTGATCATCCGCGATCTCGACCTGTTGAGCGAACTGGCCCGGCTCAATCTGGTCAAGGTCGCCATTTCCGTCACCTCGATGGACCATAAGCTCAGCCGCAGGATGGAGCCGCGCGCCTCCTCCCCGGCACGGCGGCTGGAAGCCATAAGGCTGCTGTCGGAGGCCGGCATACCCACTGCCATCTTCGCTTCGCCGATGATCCCGGCCATCAATGACATGGAACTGGAGCGCATTCTCGACGCCGGCAAGGCGCAGGGTGCGGTCAGCGCCCAGATGATCCTGTTGCGCCTGCCCGGCGAGGTGCGCGACGTATTCCGTGAATGGCTGTTGCGGCATTTCCCCGACAGGGTTCGCCATGTGCTGTCGCTGGTGCGCGACACACGCGGCGGGCGTGACAACGATCCGCGCTTCGGCTCGCGCATGGTGGGCGAAGGCCCCTATGCGACGCTGCTGCGCCAGCGCTTCGACAAGGCGCGCGAGCGCCATGGCCTCGACGCCAGAATGCCGCCGCTGCGCACCGACCTGTTCGAGGCCCCGACGCTGGAAAGCCGGCAGATGAGCCTGTTCTAGGGTTCTTCGCTTGGCCAAAAAACGACAGCTCATATTCTATCGTCACCACCCGGTTTATCCGGGTGGTCCATACGACGAAGCAGCGAGAATGGATTGCCGGGACACGTTTTCCTCGGGCGCGAAGCAACCCGCGGGCCCAGCAATGCCGAAACCGGTTAAACAGCCGGTCTAATACTGCGCCACTTTGCGCGCATAGGTGCTCATGAAATCCAGCGAGGCCAGCACGCCGCGCAGCGACATCCAGCTTTCGACCGGCCGCTCCGATCCGGCCAGCGGCACCGAGAGCGTCAGCGCATTGCGGTCCTTCATCTTGTCCAGCACCGCCTCGCGATCGGCACCGATCAGGAAAAACTGATTGATCGTGTTGTGGCGAACTTCCATATCCGTCCCCATCGTCAGGACAATGGGCGGCTCGCCGCCAAAGCGCAGCAGGATCGGCTTTTGTCCATCATATTCGCCTTTGGCGGGCGCGACGGTAATGGCCAGGTCGATCTCGCCATCGAGCCGGTTGTGGACGAGGGTCAGCTTATAGGCGGGCAGGCCCGCATCGTTGAGTTCCTGGCTGCCGGTGCTGGCAAAACAGGAATAGCCGGAATAGTCGGTTGCGTCCTCGTCGATGGCGTCGGGACAGGCGGCGAGCCAATCGCGGTGATATTGCCGCCATTCTCCGAACGGATGATGGAAGGGCTGGGCCAGGGCCGGCCCGCTCCAGATCAGGAGCGCCACGAGGCAGAACGCTTTACGCATGAAAAGTCTCTCACACCTTTGCCCCCCGGCCGGACTGCTATATCAGCAGGAGGGTTTTCGCGAAACGGACATCGGCATGCATCAGGAACGGATCAATGGCCTCGCCCTGTTTTTTGTCGACGCTGACGGCCCGGCACTGTCCAGCGAACAGGATGCGCTCGACCTGCTCGGGCAGACCTATGGCACCGAAGCCGACATGATCGTTGTTCCCGTTGCTCGCTTCGCGCCGGGTTTTTTCGATCTCAGCACCAGGCTGGCCGGTCATTTCTTCCAGAAATTGCAGAATTACCGCATGCGCCTCGCCATAATCGGGGATATTTCCGGCCCCCTCTCGGCCAGCAAGGCGCTGCGCGACTTTGTCGGAGAAACCAATCGTCTCGGCCATCATCGTTTCGCCGCCGACCGGGAAGCGCTCCTCGCCGCCTTGGGCGCAGAGACCTGATATGGCGCGCCGAATCGTCATCGAATCCGTTGCGGCGGACCTGTTCGCGCCGGAGGCCGGATTTCCCGATTACAGCCACGAGACGATGCTGCTTTCGCGGGGAGCACACAGCATTGCCGGAGTGGACGAAGCCGGGCGCGGACCGCTGGCCGGGCCAGTCGTGGTGGCCGCCGTGCGGCTCGATCCGAACCACATTCCCACCGGACTCAACGATTCCAAAAAGCTCAGCGCCGAGCGCCGGGACGCGCTGTACGACGAAATCCTCGCCCATGCCGAAATCGCCATCGCCACGGCGCCGCCCGGCGACATTTTCAGCCTCAATATTCGCGGCGCGACCCTTGCCGCCATGGCCCGCGCCGTGCGCGCCCTGCCCCGACCGGCGGATCGCGTCCTGGTCGATGGCCGCGACGTGCCGCCCGGCCTGCCCTGCCCCGGCATCGCCCTGATCGGGGGCGACGGGCGCAGCGTCTCCATCGCCGCGGCCTCCATCGTCGCCAAGGTCACGCGCGACCGCATGTGCGCCATCATGGATGGCGATGCGCCCCATTTCGGCTTTTCCGGGCACAAGGGCTATGGTACCGCCGCCCATCTGGCTGCGCTCGGCGATCACGGCCCCAGCCGCCACCATCGCGCCGGCTTCGCCCCGGTCGCGGCCCTGCTGGCGCGGCGGACTGCCGGTTAACTCCCTGCTAATCCCTTGAGAACGCTCCATTAACCTCAACGTTCTATAACGGACTTGTTAGTACTGCGTTAGGGTTAAGTGTATGTTGCGTACCGCGCGTACGGCCAGCAAGGCCGATGCGGAAAGGGTGGCCGCTCGCCTCCCGATCGATACTATCCTGATGGGCGATTGCATCGACCATATGAATAGTTTGCCGGCCGGCTCCATCGATCTCATTTTCGCCGATCCCCCCTACAATCTTCAGCTCGAACAGGGGCTGACCCGTCCCGACCAGTCCAAGGTCGATGCGGTGGATGACGATTGGGACAAGTTCGACAGCTTCGCCCATTACGACGCCTTTACCCGCGCCTGGCTGGGTGCCGCGCGGCGGCTGCTCAAGCCAGATGGCGCCCTCTGGGTCATCGGCTCCTATCACAATATCTTCCGCGTCGGTGCGGCGTTGCAGGATCTCGATTTCTGGATGCTCAACGACATCGTCTGGCGCAAGGCCAATCCGATGCCCAATTTCCGCGGCACGCGCTTCACCAATGCGCATGAAACGCTGATCTGGGCCGCCAAGAGCCAGAAAAGCCGCGTCACCTTCAATTACGAAGCCATGAAACTGGCCAATGACGACACGCAGATGCGCAGCGACTGGCTGTTTCCCATCTGCACCGGCGCCGAGCGTCTCAAGGGCGAGGACGAGAGCAAGCTGCATCCGACCCAGAAGCCGGAAGCGCTATTGTTCCGCATTCTCAATGCCACCACCAAACCCGGCGACATCGTGCTCGACCCGTTCTTCGGCACCGGCACGACCGGCGCAGTAGCGCGCAAGCTGGGCCGTCACTTTATCGGCATCGACCGGGAAGAGACCTATATCGAGGGGGCGCGCCAGCGCATCGCCTCCATCCGCCCCGGCGTGTTCGAGGCACTGCAATCGGTGACGCCCAAGCGCAAGGAAACCCGCATTCCCTTCGGCTCGCTGGTGGAACAGGGCCTTATCGAGGTCGGCGCGCAACTTTTCGATGCGGGCAAGCGTTATTCGGCCATGGTTCGCGCAGACGGCTCACTCGTCTCGGGTTCGCATCAGGGGTCGATCCACAAGGTCGGCGCGCTGGTTCAGGGAGCCGAGTCATGCAACGGGTGGACCTTCTGGCACCACGACTTCAACGGCGTGCCCGAGCCGATCGACACGCTTCGGGCCAGTATTCGACAAAAACTTGATTTGCTTTCTGCCTGAACCTGACCTCCAATCGCCTCAGGCTCTATGACTTGGCCGCCGGTTTGCCCCGGCGGCCTTTTTGTTGGCCGGTCAGTGGTCCAGCCCCGCCTGCGCCAGCACCTTGCGGAACAGCGTCGGCAGCGCCTCGCCACGCAATGCGGATGGCGCGCTCCACCAGCCGCCATCCAGCCCATCGGCGGCGACCATAGCCGACCAAACCTCCAGTTCCAGCCGGAAATGGGTAAAAATGTGCACCACCTGGCCCCGATGCTGCCAGGGCGCGGCGGCGGGATAGGAGGGCTCGCCCAGTTCGGCGCTCCACTCCGATGTCGGCACCTCGGTCATTGCCGCCAACAACCCCTTGGCGGGGCGCGTTTGCAGATAGACATCGCCCGTCGCGTCAGTCATCACAAAGGCATGGCCCTTGCGCAAAGGGCGCTCGGCCTTGACCGGCTTGACCGGAAAAGCCAGCGGATTGCCAGATTTCAGCGCCACGCATTCGGGCTGTAATGGGCAGATCAGGCATGAGGCGTTGCGCGGCGCGCAGATCGTTGCGCCCAGATCCATCATGGCCTGCGCAAAATCCCCCGCACGCTCCGGCACAGCTGTCTGCAAGGCGGCGCGCAGCTCGTCCTTGGCTTCGCGCACAGGCACATCCAACGCATAATAACGCGCCAGCACGCGGTCGAGATTGCCGTCGAGCACGGCCACGCGCTCATCGAAGCAGATCGCGGCGATGGCAGCGCTGGTATAGGCGCCAATGCCCGGAAGCGCCTGCAATTCCGCCGCGCTGCCCGGAAAGACCCCGCCATGATCGCGTATGATAGTCTGAGCGCAGGCATGCAGGTTCCGCGCCCGGGCATAATAGCCGAGCCCCGCCCATTCGCGCAGCACGGCATCGAGCGGCGCCGCTGCCAGATCCTCGACCCGCGGCCACAGGCTGGTGAAGCGCAGGAAATAGGTTTTTACCGCCGCTACCGTGGTCTGCTGCAACATGACCTCGCTCAGCCAGACCTCGTAGGGGTCGGGCCGCACGCCCGTTTTCCGCTCCGCCGGCGGCACGCGCCAGGGCAGATCGCGGGCATGAAGATCATACCAGGCGAGCACGGCCTGCGCGTCGATGGGATGGGGAGCGGCGAGGGGCAAAGCGGGCAATTCAATTGGCAATAGCGGCAAACTAGCGCCCGGGCTCCGCCCGGTCCATTCAAAACGGCACCATCGCTCCCACGTTTTGCCCCCCGGCCCACCCCCAAGGGGGAGGGAGAGCAGGAGCCGAAGGTTTGGGGGAGGCAGTGCGACCCGAAAACAAAATTCCCCGCTTCCGTCCGAAAGCTGCAATCCTGCGCCTCCCTCCCCCCTGAGGGGAGGGATTGAGGGTGGGGGTTCAGGATGCCCCAACCGACCCCTGAAACAGCCGCCAACTCGTCCCGCGCCTCCCCCTTTCGCACCGGCTCTTGTCCCCGCCCGGCCCGCGCGCTACTCCATCCGCATGTCCAGGGACGAACCGCCCGAATATAAACGCCGCAACAAAACGCTCTCCGTCGCCGATGCCCTGGCCGGGGCGATCGACCCGGTATTGCGCAAGCGCGGCTTTGCCGGGCGGGACATCATCACGCAATGGGCCGTGATCGCGCCGCCGCCCTTCAACACCACGACCCAGCCGGACAAGCTGAGCTGGCCGCGCGCCGCCCATAATGCGGAAGGCGCCACGCTCTATCTGCGCTGCGCGCCGGGCCAGGCGCTTTTCGCCCAGCATGAAGCGCCGGCCATCGCCGCCGCGATCAATCGTTATTTCGGCTATGTGCTGGTCAAGGATGTACGGCTTTCGGCCGAGCCGTTCAGTCCGGGTTCAGGCAGGAAAGCGCAAAAGCCCTATCAACCGAGCCAGAGCGAGATCGCAAAGGTCGGCAAGCAGACCGAACAGGTCGAAGACGACGATCTGAGGGAGGCGTTGCAGGTGCTGGGCCTCGCGCTCTCCAGCAGGTCGGTGCAAAAGAACGGATAGATCGTTCACCTCGTATTGATAGAGATGCCCACTTGCCGACAATTTCCGCCCGTGTAGTGTCGGCCACGCAATAATCAGGAGCCTCCGACGTGAAATTCAATCGCCGCAAAACCATCATCCTTGCCGCTGCCGCTTCGGCGCTGAGCCTGTCCGGGATGGGCATCGCACAGGGTGCCGAAGGCGATGTCGTCGATATGGCCAAGCTCATGGCGGTCGCCGGTGGTCTGGACGATCATTTCGAGGGCAATCCGGAGGCGCCGGTCACGGTGATCGAATATGCCTCGCCCACCTGCCCCCATTGCGCCGCTTTCCACATCAGTGTCTATGAGACCTTCAAGGCCGATTACATCGACACCGGCAAGGTGTGGTTCACCGTGCGCCCCTTTGCCCGCAATGCGCTGGATGCGGCCATTTTCATGCTGGCCGAAGCCGCCGGCCCCGAGCATTACCACGAAGTCGTCGCCACCTATATGAAGACCCAGAACGAATGGGGCATGTCGGAAAAACCGCGCGACGCCATCTTTGCCATTGCCCAGCAACTCGGCTTTACAGAGGAAACCTTCAACGCCGCCTTGACGAATCAGGACGTGCTGAACGGGATTGAAGCGATCAAGAATCAGGCGCTGGACGATTTCGGGCTGACGGGGACGCCGACATTCTATGTCAACGGCAAGACGCTTTCTGGGGGCAAGACGCTTGAGCAGCTCGCTGCCGAGATCGATCCCCTCGTGCCCGCCGGCTTTG
This sequence comes from Devosia faecipullorum, assembly GCF_015158295.1. Taxonomy (GTDB): domain Bacteria; phylum Pseudomonadota; class Alphaproteobacteria; order Rhizobiales; family Devosiaceae; genus Devosia; species Devosia faecipullorum. The sequence goes on from NZ_JACDXV010000005.1 coordinate 76,712, forward strand.
TCGCCCCCGCTGCGCAGTAACGGCAAACGCGATCTCCCCTTCTCCCTCGAGGGGAAGGGGCAATTCGATCCCCGATCGTCACCCTCGGGCCTGGCCCGAGGGCTCAGGCGGATTGAGCCGCCTGAAAACAACCCTTGGGCCAGACCCGAGGGTGACGCAGGTGGGATTTGGGCTCGCCTGTGGTCATCGAGGCGGCGCCGATGAAATTCTCCCGCCTCAAACTCCATGGCTTCAAAAGCTTTTCCGATGAAACCGTGCTCGTCATGGAGCCCGGCCTCACCGGCATTGTCGGGCCAAATGGCTGCGGCAAGTCCAATCTGGTTGAGGCCATGCGCTGGGTCATGGGCGAAAGCTCCTACAAGGCCATGCGCGCCTCGGGCATGGACGATGTGATCTTTTCCGGCTCCGGCAATCGTCCGGCCCGCAATTCCGCCGAAGTCACCCTCGTCCTCGACAATACCGACCGCACCGCGCCCGCCGCGCTCAACAATGCCGATGTGCTCGAAGTCACCCGCCGCATCGAGCGCGACGCCGGATCGGTCTATCGCGTCAATGGCAAGGAAGTGCGGGCCCGCGACGTGCAATTGCTGTTTGCCGATGCCTCGACCGGCGCGCATTCCCCCGCCATGGTCCGCCAGGGCCAGATCGGCGAATTGATCTCCGCCAAACCCACCGCGCGCCGTGCCCTGCTCGAAGAGGCAGCGGGCATTTCGGGGCTCCATTCCCGCCGCCACGAAGCCGAACTGCGCCTGCGCGCCGCCGAAGCCAATCTCGAACGGGTGGACGACATTATCGGCCAGGTCGAGACCCAGCTTGAAAATCTCAAGCGCCAGGCCCGCCTCGCCAATCGCTATCGGGGGCTTTCGGGAGACATTCGCCGCGCCGAAGCGACATTGTTCCATATTCGCTGGGTCGCCACCCGCGTGGGCGAGAAAGAAAACGAAGCGGCCCAGGCGGTGCTGATCCGCCAGCTTGCCGATGCGACCCATGCGTCGCACCTCGCCCAGAAAGCCAGCGAGGCCGCCGAAGCCGCGCTGACCCCATTGCGCGAGCGCGAAGCCGTCACCGGCGCGGTGCTGCAACGCTATACTATTCTGGCCGAGCAATTGGCCGATGAGGCGCGCCGCATGAGCCAGCGCCGGGCGGAGCTGGAGGATCGCCTGCGCCAGATCGCCGCCGATGGCACCCGGGAGCGCGAACTGGCCGCCGAGAGCGAAACCACGCTGGCCGCCTATGGGAAGGAACAGGCGGACCTCGTCGCCGAACAGCAGGCGGCGCAGGAAGATCACGATGCCGCCCGCCTCGCGGCCGACGCCGCGCGCGCCGCGGTTGCCGAGGCCGAAATTGCCGGCCGCGCCGCCGCCGATGCACTGGCGCAAATGCGCGCCCGCCGCGCCCAGGCCGAGCGCAGCCTGCTCGAATTGCGCAGCCGCCATGCCCGGCTGGCTCAGCAGGTGTCGGAGGTCGAGGCCGATCTCGCCAATGTGCTGGCCCGGCTTGACGCCGACGAAACGCTCGCCCTTCGCCGCGCCGCTCTCGACGCCGCCCAGACCCATGCCGGAGCCGCCGAAAGCGCCGCTTTGACAGCGGAAAGCGCCGCCGGTGATGCGCAAACCCGGCTCGATGCTGCCCGTCCGCGCCTCGCCGAACTCGATGCCCTGGTCACAAGGCTCGACGCCGAAGCTGCGACGCTCGCAAAAATGCTCAATATCGGCTCCAGCCTCTGGCCCGCAGTGGTGGACGAACTGGCCGTGGCGCCGGGCTATGAAACCGCGCTGGGCGCCGCGCTGGGTGATGATCTGGAAGCCTCCAGCGATGCCGGCGCGCCGATGCACTGGTCCGTCGCGCTCGATTCCTACGACGATCCGCCGCTGCCGCAGGGCGCCGAACCGCTGTCGCGCCATGTCAAAGGCACCGAGCTGCTCAAGCGCCGCCTCAACCAGATCGGGTTGGTCGATGCCGTCGATGGACCAGGGCTGATGCGGGCGCTCCGTCCGGGCCAGCGTCTGGTGACGCTTGATGGCGCGCTCTGGCGCTGGGACGGTTTCGTCGCCGCCGCCGACGCGCCCAGCGCTGCCGCCCAGCGGCTGGCCCAGCGCAATCGGCTGGCTGAGCTGGACGAGGAAGTGACCCGCGCCAGGGGGGAGCGCAATGGCTGGAAGCGCGATGTCGACGCGCTCGCCACCGCGCTCAATCTGGCCCGCGAGGGCGAACGCAATGCCCGCGAAGACTGGCGGCGGGCTCAGCATGCCATCGGAACGGCGCAATCGGCGCTCGACACGGCCCAACGTGCCATTGGCGATCTCGCCACCCGCCGCTCCACGCTCGAGGAAGCCCGCACCCGCCTCGCCGCCAGTCTGGACGAAGCCCGGACCATGCAGGCCGAGGCCGAAACGGCTTTGGCCCAATCGGGCGATGAAACCGACATCGCTGCAACCGCCGAGGCGGCGCAGCGCCAGCTTTCTATGCTGCGGGACAAAGCCGAACAGGCGCGGCTGACCTTGGCCAATGTGGAATCGGCCTCGCGCATTCGCCTGGCCCGGCTCGACCAATTGGCCCGCGATGCCTCCGCCTGGCAACGCCGCCGCGATGGTGCGCTCGCGCAATTGGCGACGCTGGATCAGCGGCTGGACGATGTGCAGTCCCAACTGGCCGGGCTCGCCGAGGCCCCCGATGGCTTTGCCGGGCGCAAGGCCCAGCTCGACGCACAGATCGAGCAGGCCCGCATCGAACATCAGAGCTCGGGCGACCGGCTCAGCGAGGCGCAGACGGCCTGGCGCGAGGCGGAAAAGGCGCTCAAGACCGCCGGGGACAGCCTCAACGCCATTCGTATCGAACTGACCCGCATCGAGGAACGGCTCAAGGGCGTCATCGCCCAGCGTCAGCAGATCGAGCGTCAGGTGGAAGAATCGCTGGGCATCCCGGCGACGCGCACGCTGGAAGCCTCCGGCATCCGCCCCGAGGAGGCCCTGCCCTCCGAACCGGTCATCGAACAAAGGCTCGACCGGCTCAAGGCCGAGCGCGAGCGACTGGGCGGGGTCAATCTCTCCGCCGAAAAGGAAGCCGCGGAAATCCAGCTCAAGCTCGACACCATGATCGGGGACCGTGACGACATCATCGAGGCCATCGCCAAGCTGCGCGGCGGCATTGCCTCGCTCAACCGCGAGGGCCGCGCCCGGCTCAACGACGCCTTCCACCGGGTCAATGCCCATTTCCAGGACTTGTTCACCACCCTGTTCGGCGGCGGCACGGCGGAACTGAGTTTTGTGGAAAGCGACGATCCGCTGGAAGCCGGGCTCGAAATCATCGCCCGTCCACCCGGCAAGAAACCGCAGACCATGACCCTGCTATCGGGCGGCGAACAGGCGCTCACCGCCATGAGCCTGATCTTTGCCGTCTTCCTCACCAATCCGGCGCCGATCTGCGTGCTCGACGAGGTGGACGCTCCGCTCGATGACGCCAATGTCGAGCGCTTCTGCAACCTGCTCGATTCCATGCGCCAGCGCACCCGGACCCGCTTCATGGTGATCACCCACAACCCGATCACCATGAGCCGCATGGATCGCCTGTTCGGCGTCACCATGGCCGAGCGCGGCGTCAGCCAGCTCGTTTCGGTGGATTTGCGCACGGCGGAGAGTTTTCGCGAGGCGGGTTAGGATCCCCCGGCCCCCCTCTTTCCACCCATCTCGATATGGACCCGCCTTCTGGGGCGAAACTACGCGCCCGCCGTCCCGGCCAATTGCGTCTCAAGCCGGGCAATCTCCTGCCGCGCCGCCTCGAGTTCGGACCGCAGCCGATCAATTTCCTCCCGCAGGTTCTCCGGGCTCTCGCTTGTCGGCCCGGGATCGGATGCCTCCACCGATGTGGAAAAAATCCGCGCATGGAAGGATCGCAGGTAATTGAGGTCGTCGGCATGGGACTGGCCGGCCCTCGCCTCGGCCAGAATGCGCTCCAGATCGTCGCGCGTATCGGAGTTCATCTCTCCCGTATCCAGCAATTGGGCGATCAGGCGCTCGATTTCGGGTAATTCCATTTGGCTTTCTCTCTGCGATGAAACGGTCCGGTCCATGGCTTGCCTGAAACGGGCGGCGAGCACAACACCCGGTCCAGAATCCCCCTGGCTCGTCACGACTCCGCCATCATCATGGCGTGGACAGCATGACGCACCCTTGAGGCAATGCAATTCATCCATACAAAACAATAACTTAAAGCGAACCCAGCCGCCTTGACACCTTTTAGGGCCACCACTATGTTGCGCCCGACTTGTAAAGGGCGTCCGCCAAAAGCGGGAATGGCCGGCCGGGGAGAAGCGGATGACCAATTCGCCTGATAACCAGGACCAGCCGGAAAGCGCCGGAGAGGCGACGCGCGATCTTGCATCGCGCATTGCCTCCGCCAAGCGGGAGCGGCAGCGCGAGGACAACAGAGCCTCACGCGATGCTTCCCCGGAGATGAGCGGTCTGGCGCGCGGTTTGCGCATCGGCACCGAGTTCATCGCCGCGGTCCTGGTGGGTGCCGGCATCGGCTATCTCATCGACCTTGGCCTGGGAACCAGCCCCTGGGGCTTGCTCATCCTCTTGCTGATGGGCTTTGCCGCTGGAATCCTGAACGTCATCCGAGTGGTGGCGGAAATGAATGCCGCCTCGCCTGCCCCGGCCGGGTCCGATCTCGGACCGGACGCGGAAGACGACAAGCGGAACGATGAATGATGACGATTAGAGGGCTCCATGGCCGGTACTGACCCGATCCACCAGTTTGTCATCTATGACCTGTTCGAGCTATTCACCCTTGGCGGTGACGGCACGGAAGGGTCGGGGACCACTTTCGCCTTCACCAATTCGTCGCTCTTCATGGTGCTGACGATCGGCGTTATTGTCGCCTTCATGCTGCTGGCCACGTCCGGCAAACGCCTGGTGCCCAACAGGCTGCAATTGACGGCGGAACTGCTCTACGAATTCGTCGCGGGCATGGTCAGGGGCTCGGCCGGCAAGGAAGGCATGCGCTTCATGCCGCTGGTGTTCAGCCTCTTCACCTTCATCTTCGTGGCCAACATGTTCGGCATGGTGCCGTATTTCTTCACCGTCACCAGCCACATCATCATCACCTTCGCCCTGTCGATGATGGTGTTCCTCACCGTCATTCTCTATGGCTTCATCAAGAACGGCCCGAAATTCCTCAAGCTGTTCGTTCCGGCTGGCGTGCCGGGCTATATCCTGCCCATCGTAACGCCGATCGAGGTCATTTCCTTCCTCTCGCGCCCGATCAGCCTGTCGGTTCGTCTGTTCGGCAATATCCTGGCTGGCCATATCACGCTCAAGGTGTTCACCGGGTTCGCGGTGATGATGATTGCGGGCCTGGGCGCTTTTGGCTGGTTCGCCTCCATCCTGCCGATCATCATGGCGGTAGCGATTACCGGTCTCGAGTTTCTCGTCGGTTCAGTTCAGGCCTATGTTTTCGCGGTCCTGACCTGCATGTATCTCAACGACGCGATCCACCCTTCCCACTAACCACCAATCTCGGCGGATGGCCCGCCGGTACTAAAACGTCGCTTGAAAGGACATTAAAATGGAAGCTGAAGCCGCAAAGTTCATCGGTGCCGGTATTGCCACCTTCGGTATGGCTGGCGCCGCCCTGGGCGTGGCCAACATTTTCGGCAACTTCCTCTCGGGTGCCCTGCGCAACCCGTCGGCTGCCCCCAGCCAGTTCGGTAACCTGATTTTCGGTTTCGCCGTGACCGAAGCTCTGGGCATCTTCTCGTTCCTGGTTGCCCTGATCCTGCTGTTCGTCGCCTAATAGCGACGGCATGAGTTTCGCAGCCGGACTGGTTCCGGCTGCACTCCCTTTTCCGGCCCCGGCCGGACGACCGGACCAAGCAATTTCCGACCGGAACGCCTCGCCTTTTGTGCCGGGGATTGCTTCAACAAGCAGGGAACTGCTTTGCTTTTCACGCGAAAGGCAAAGAGCTCTAACGGGATCTCGACCTGATGGTAACGCAAGCCTACGCTCAAGAAGCGGAAATTCCGGCGGATGAAAACGCTGGCGACGCCGTGCACGTGGTTGGTGGCGAACAAGCCGATCCGACCCAGGGCACGCATGCCACGACCGAAGCGCATGGCGACGACCATAGTTCGGACGTCTTCCCGCCCTTCGATCCCGCGACCTTCCCCAGCCAGCTCTTGTGGCTCGCCATTACATTTGGCCTGCTCTACGTGCTGATGAGCAAGGTTGCCCTGCCCCGTCTCGGCGGCATTCTGGAAACCCGCAAGGCCCTGATCGACGCCGATCTGGCTGCCGCCGATGCGGACCGCCAGAAGACCGACGCGGCCATCGCGGCCTATGAAAAGGCATTGGCTGAAGCCAAGTCCAAGGCGCAGGGCATCGCCAACGAGACCCGTGAGGCCGTCCAGGCCGATCTGGCTCAGAAGCGCTCCGGGGTGGAAAGCGATCTTTCCGCCAAAATCGCCGCTGCCGAAGCCCGTATCGCCCAGACCAAGGCCGAAGCTCTCACCCATGTGGATGAGATCGCCGCCGAAACGGCCCAGGCCGTGGTCAGCCAGATCGTGGGCGACGTTTCCACCGACAGCGTTCGTGCCGCCGTCGCCAAGGTTAAGGGGTAAGCCATGCCAGAATGGTTGGATAACAGCTTCTTCGCTACGGTCGGCCTCGTCATCTTTCTCGGGATGATGATCTATTTCGGCGTCCCCGGCATTATCGGGAAGATGCTCGACGGCAAGATCAAGCAGATCGAGGACGACATCGCCGAGGCCAGGCGCCTGCGCGACGAAGCCGCCGCCCTGCTGGTCGAATATGAGCAGAAGCGCGTCGCTGCCGAAAAGGAAGCCGAGGGCATCATTGCCGCGGCCAAGGAAGAAGCCGAGCGCATCGCCAGCGAGGCCCAGGCGTCGCTGACCGATCTCGTTGCCCGCCGCACCAAGGCTGTGGAAGACAAGATCGCCCAGGCCGAAGCCCAGGCCGTCGCCGAAGTGCGCGCCCGCTCCGCCGACCTCGCCGTGGAAGCTGCCCGCGTGGTGCTTTCCGACGAGATGAACAAGCAAGGCGGCAAGGTCATCGACGCCGCCATTGCCGACGTCGGCAATCGCCTGAACTAAGGCCACAAGGTCAAACCCAATTCCAGAGGCGGGCAGCAACGCCCGCCTCTTTTGTTTGGCCTGAATTCCTTTTGACTGACAGCGCCCCCCCCCCATTCTCCGACCCCACCCGCCCCCTCCCACGTCCAACACCTCCCCCTCCACCGACGTCACCACCCGGCTCGTCCGGGTGGTCCACGAGAGCCACCATGGTTGGGGTGCACTGGATTGCCCGGACAAGCCCGGCAATGACGATCGAGGAACTGGCAAGTGTGGCAGGTGATTTCGAAACCTGGGTCGAGCCAAGCAGAGCCTTCGGCCCCAACACCACCCCCGTCCAACACCCCCCTCCCCCAACGTCACCACCCGGCTCGTCCGGGTGGTCCACGGGAGCCCCCTTGGTTGGAGAAAAAATGGATTGCCCGGACAAGCCAGGCAATGACGAAGGAATGGGAAATACCCCGTTGCAGAGAGCGCAATTGAACCCGATCTGCGTCTCCTCCCCGCAATGGAACACATCCGAACCGCAATTGACGTTTTCCGGAATCTCCCCCATTGTCGCCGCGACTGCGGGAGAGACTGGCTTTGTGCCGGCGCCGAAGGAGCAACCGCCCCGGAAACTCTCAGGCATCGAGGACCGCAGTCAGGTCAGAAACTCTGGAAAGCAGGCCCTAATCGGCCTCTCCGAAGGAGCAACCGGCGCTCAGCCGGGAAATCTCTCAGGGCAAGGACAGAGGGGGCACGCATTTCCGCCGCAAGGCGGAGCCTTGTCGTGTTGCCGTCCAACCCGAGAGAGTTCATGGCCGAAGCCAATAGCGATAATCTTCTCACCGTTCCGCTCAACGACCAGCACATTGCCGCGGGCGGGCGCATGGTGCCTTTCGGCGGCTATTCCCTGCCGGTGCAATATCCCACCGGCATCATGGCCGAGCATAAATGGACCCGCGAACAGGCCGGGCTTTTCGATGTCAGCCATATGGGGCCGAGCGTTCTGACGCTCAATCGGCCGAGCGGCGACGCCGAGGCCGACCACGCCGCCATTGCCGCGCTGATCGAGCCGCTGATCTGCGGCGACATCCTCAATCTCAAGCCGGGCCAGATCCGCTATACGCTGATGCTCAACGAAGATGGCGGAGCGCTGGACGACCTGATGATCGGCCGCTCGCCGAACCAGCCGGGCGCGCTTTATGTCGTGGTCAATGCGGCCATGAAGGAAGCCGATTTTCCCCGCATGGAAGCGGCTATCGGCGACAAGGCCAGCCTGAAACGCGCCGACGACAATGTCCTGTTGGCGCTTCAGGGTCCGGAAGCCGTTGGCGTCCTTGCCGCAATCATTCCCCAGGTGATCGAGCTTGGCTTCATGACCTATGCGCCGTTCAACTGGGAAGGCGCGGAACTGGTCATCGCCCGTTCCGGCTATACCGGCGAAGACGGGTTTGAAATTCTCTGCCCGCCCGGCCATGCGCCGCGCCTCTGGGCGCAATTGCTCGCCGATCCGCGCGTCAAGCCCATCGGTCTTGGGGCGCGCGACAGCCTTCGTCTCGAAGCCGGCCTGCCGCTTTATGGCCATGACCTCGACGCCACCACTTCGCCCATCGAGGCAGGTCTCGGCTTTGCCGTCTCCAAGCGCCGCCGCGAGGCCGCCGACTTTCCCGGCGCAGCGCGGATTCTCGCCGAGCGCGAGGGGCAGCTTGCCCGCAAGCGCGTCGCCCTGATCGTCGAGGGCGCACCGGCCCGCGAGGGCGCCGAAATTCTCGATGCTCATGGCAAGGCCATCGGCGTCGTCACCAGCGGCGGTTTTGCGCCGACGCTGGGCAAGGCCATCGCCCTGGGCTTCGTGCCCCCGGCCTTCGCCGAGCCGGGCACCAGGCTTCAGGTCTCGGTGCGTGGCCGCGCCCAATCTGCCGAAGCCGTCGCCACCCCTTTCGTTCCCCACCGCTATTTCCGCAAGTCAGCCTGAGGCTCCCATGAATACCAAGTTCACCCCCGATCACGAATATATCCGCGTCGAAGGCTCCGTCGGCATCGTCGGCATTTCCAACCATGCACAGGAGCAATTGGGCGACATCGTCTTCATCGAACTGCCCCCCGTCGGCAAGGTTCTCAACAAGGGCGACGAGGCCGCTGTGGTGGAATCGGTCAAGGCCGCGTCCGAAATCTATGCGCCGGTTTCCGGTGAGATCGTAGAAGTGAACAATGCGTTGACGAATGAGCCCGGTCTCGTGAATTCCGACGCTGAAAATGGTGGCTGGATGTTCAAGATCGCCATCAAAAACGCGGAAGAACTCGAAACTCTGCTAAACGCCGGCCAATATGCCGATCTGATCCGCTAAAGCCCTGAAATCATGCGCTATCTTCCCCATTCGGACCATGAACGCGCCGAGATGCTCGGCATTATCGGCGCGCCTGACGTGGACGCGCTGTTCAGCGCCGTGCCCAAGGCCGCGTTCAAGAATTTTTCCCTTGATTTGCCCGCACATAGCCCGGAATTCCTGGTCGAGGCGCATATGCGCGCCCTCGCGGGCCGCAACCGCTCCGGCGGCGATGGCCCGTTCTTTGTCGGCGCCGGGGCCTATCGCCACCACATTCCCGCCACGGTCGATCATTTAATCCAGCGTTCTGAATGGCTTACGGCCTATACGCCCTACCAGCCGGAGATTTCGCAGGGCACTTTGCAGATGCTCTTCGAATTTCAGACCCAGGTGGCCAAGATCACCGGCATGGAAGTGGCCAATGCCTCGCTCTATGACGGCTCGACCGGCACGGCGGAAGCCGTGCTCATGGCCAGGCGCTTGACTCGCAAGGATAAAATCGTTCTCTCCGACGGATTGCACCCCCATTACCGGGACGTGGTCAAAGCCTATCTCAAGGACGATCCAGATCTCGTCTGCCTGTCGCCGTCTCCCGAGGGCCAGGGCGACATTCTGGAGCAGATCGACGGCAATACCGCCGCCATCGTCATCCAAACCCCTGATTTCTATGGTCATTTGCGCGATCTCAAGCAGGCGGCCGACGCTGCCCACGCGCAGGGCGCTCTGCTGATCGTGGTGATCACCGAAATCGTCTCGCTGGGCCTGCTCGAAGCCCCCGGCGCGCTGGGTGCCGACATCGTGGTCGCCGAGGGCCAATCGATTGGAAATGCTCTCAATTTTGGCGGCCCCTATCTTGGCCTGATGGCGACGCGGAAGGAATTTCTGCGCCAGATGCCGGGCCGCATTTGCGGCGAAACGGTCGATGCGGACGGCAATCGCGGATTCGTTTTGACCCTCTCCACCCGCGAGCAGCATATCCGCCGCGAAAAGGCGACGAGCAATATCTGTACGAATTCAGGGCTTTGCGCGCTGGCCTTCTCCATCCACATGGCCCTGCTCGGCGAGGCCGGCTTCACTCGCCTGGCCCGGCTCAACCATGCCAATGCGATTGTCCTGGCCGATACACTGGCCGGAATTCCCGGCGTCACGGTGCTGAACAAGACCTTCTTCAACGAGATGACCATCCGCGTCAGCCAGCCCGCCGCCGCCTTGGTGGAACGGCTTGCCAGCCGCGGCATCCTGGCCGGCGTGCCCGCCAGCCGCCTGCTGCCCGGCGATCCGGAGGTCGATAACCTCATCATCCTTGCCGCCACCGAACTCACCACGCAAACCGACATAGCGGCCCTTGCCGCCGCTCTCGTGGAGGAATTGGCATGAGCATGAACACTCAAGGCCGCCCCACCGGCACGGGCAGCGGCGGCATTGCCGCTTCCGGCTCGGCGCTGCTTCCCAATGAGCCGCTGCTGTTCGAAATCGGTGACACCGAGCATTCCGGCGTCGACCTGCCGGAAGTCAACCTCGACAGCGACCGCCTCGGCGGCTTCAACCGCAAGAGCAAGCTGGATCTGGCCGGACTCACCGAGCCCGAGGCCATGCGCCATTACGTGCGCCTCTCCCGCCTCAACCATTCCATCGATTCGGGCATGTATCCGCTGGGTTCATGCACGATGAAGCACAATCCGCGCCTCAACGAGAAGATGGCGCGGCTACCCGGTTTTTCGGACATTCATCCGCTCCAGCCCGTCTCTACCGTGCAAGGCGCGCTGGAGATGATGAACCAGCTGTCGCATTGGCTGATGACCCTCACCAATAGCGCGGCTGTCGCCCTCTCGCCCAAGGCGGGCGCACATGGCGAACTGCTCGGCATGATGGCAATCAAGGCGGCGCAGGACGCGAAGGGCGCTTCGCTCCGCAATATCGTTCTGGTGCCCGAAAGCGCCCATGGCACCAATCCCGCCACGGCCGCTTTCCTGGGTTATAGCGTCAAGCCGGTGCCCGCCAAGGATGACGGGACAGTGGATGTCGAGGCCGTCAAGGCCGCGCTCTCCCCCGAAGTTGCAGCTATCATGTTGACCAATCCCAATACCTGCGGGCTGTTCGAGCCGCAGGTCATCGAGATTGCTCAGGCGGTGCACGATGCGGGCGCGTTCTTCTACTGCGACGGCGCCAATTTCAACGCCATCATGGGCGTGGTGCGCCCTGGTGATCTCGGCATCGACGCCATGCATATCAACCTGCACAAGACCTTCTCGACACCCCATGGCGGCGGCGGGCCGGGCGCCGGCCCTGTTGTGCTCTCGGAGGCCCTTGCGCCCTTCGCGCCCGTACCCTTCGTGCGCAAGGCGGGCGAAGGTCTAGAGCTGGTTGAGCATGTCGAAGATCAGGCTCTGGGGCGCGTTACCGCCTTCCACGGCCAGATGGGCATGTATGTGCGCGCGCTGACCTATATGCTCAGCCATGGCGCTGATGGCCTGGCGCAGGCAGCCGAGGATGCTGTGCTCAACGCCAACTACATCAAGGCACGGCTCGAGCACCTGTTCTCTGTGCCGTTCCCCGACTATCCAACCATGCATGAGGCGCTGTTCGACGACAGCTTCCTCAAGGGCACGGGCGTCACCACGCTCGATTTCGCCAAGACGATGATCGATGAGGGTTTCCATCCCATGACCATGTATTTCCCCTTGGTCGTACATGGCGCCATGCTCATCGAGCCGACGGAAAGCGAGAGCATGCAGACGCTGGATCACTTCTGCACCGTCATGGCGGACCTTGCCAATGACGCCAAGGCCGGCAATCTCGAGCGTTTCACCGCCGCACCGCTGAAGGCTCCGCGTCGGCGTCTCGACGAAACCCGCGCCGCGCGCCAGCCCATCCTCAGATGGGAACGCCCCGAGGACACGGCTCAGGCCGTCGAATAAAAGAAAGGCCCGGAGCGATCCGGGCCTTTTCACTGATGTTACCGAGAGCTTATCCTCTGGTGTCGAAACCGACCCAGATGGTGATGCTCTCCCCGCCCAGATAGGGGATGGTGACATTTTCCACCACCTTGACGAATTCCGACATCTGCGCCGGCGGCGTGATGGCGACTGGCAACGAATATTTCTCTGAGAAAATGGCCTGCCCGTCGCGTTCGACGGCGAAGCGGATCGGGGCATTCACCGAGGTCTGACGGCCCGCTGGGCCGAGCAGGACGCGGCCGGAAACGCCCATATTGACGGTGATCTGCCCGTTAGACACCACACAATTGCGCGTCGCCTCATCGATGGCGCCCTGGTATTGCAGCGCCTTCGGATCGCCGGTGCGGCCATTGCCGTAATAATACATCGCTTCGCCGCCCAGCCGGATCTTGATGGGCGGGCATTCAGTGGCGATGATCGGCAGAGCATTGGTCTGGGCCTGCGCCACCGATTGCGGGGTCGCGGCGGCGTTCTGCAGATTGGCATTGGCGGAACTGGAGCCACCACCCATCAATCCGCCCATTGAACAGCCAGCCAGGATAGCTGCAAGGCCGATTGAAGCAGAAATCCGGAACGCGGACGACAGAATAGAGGTCATGTTGCGCAAGGCTCCTGGCGATTAGGCGGCTTCGAGAGCCATCAGAATGGAGGGCGCGCCACTGGCATTAACGCCAGGCGCATCTTCGACAAACACAGCTTCAACCGTGCCGTTATTGATGATCATGGCGGCGCGGGCATAGCGCGTTCCCATCCCGGCGCCGGAAAAATCCCGGTCGAGGCCCATTTCCCTGGCGAGATCGCCATTGCCGTCAACAAGAAAGGCAATGTCGGCCAGCGCGCCGGAAGACTCGGCCCAAGCCTTCATCACATGATGGTCGTTGACGGCCGCGCAGACGATCCTGTCGATGCCGGCGGCACGCAGCTTGGCGGCATTGGCGACAAAGCCGGGCAGGTGATTGACATGGCAGGTCGGGGTGAACGCCCCCGGCACCGAAAACAGCACGATCTTGCCCTGCCCCAGAGCCGCCCGGCTGGTCGTGTCCTCGACGCCTGATGCCGTCACCAGCTTGATCCCCACGGAAGGGATGGGAATGCCGCGTTCGATCATGCCGGAAACTGCCCCATTCTCAGCGGCAAATGCCGCCCCACCAAAACTCTGGCCCCTGCGATATGCGGCTTTACGCCTGCGCACAAGACCGGCTGGATTATTGATCCAGTTTTGCGTCACTCTGCGCACTGCCGGATTCGATGGTCCGGCTGACCACATATGCACCCATATCGGTCATGAACGTAACCTCCACATCCATGCCGTCGAGAGCACTATTGTCGCTTTTTCCCAGGATGGGAAGCACGACTAGTTCGCTATGCGGGCTTTTTTGCGGCGCGCCGAATAGCGGCTCACCGGCAGAGGTCGTGGCAATCACGCTGTGAGCATCCACGCCCTCATGCTCGACCGAGATGCTGATGGCGTCGGCGTCGGGCATCAGCGCCACTTCGCCAATCGCGGCAGCGCTATCGGTCCAGGCGATCGGAACCTCGGCCATTGCCTGCCTGATCCTAAGGCCGTTCGGTGCGTCGGGCGCGTTTTCAAGAAGCGGAAGGTTCAGGCGGAGCTGGGCCGGAACGCAGATTTCGGAACATATGCCCAGGATCGCGGTGACATCGACGATGCCCCCGGTTTCGGGCAATGTCAGCTCGATAGGCAGGATGGTATGCCCGTAATAGACATAGTCGAGCGCCTCCCCCGAAGCTTCGCGCAATGGGTAGGGCCAGTAAATGTCGTAGTCGGCAATGCCGCTGGAGGCCGAGAAATCGAGCGCGAGAGGCAATCCGGTTTCACCCGGCACCCGCCAATAAGTCTTGGTGCCGGCAGGCATGTCGATTTCCAGCGCCACCAGCGCTTTTCCAGCCTTGCTGACCTGCCCGGCGCTGATCAGGCGGATCGACACGTCAGGCGCCACGCTCTGCCACGGCGTTTCGCCCGCAATGGCGGGCGAGCACAGGAACGATATGGCGACACATAGGACCGGCAACATATGCATGGCATGGCATTAGCGCAGGCAATGGTGAAGGAACAGTCGCCAGCCGTTCATGCCTTCGTGATGACCGCGCCCAACCCTCGCAGCAGGCGAAGCTTGGCATGGGGGGGTACCCATCCTACATTGGGCACATGAACACGCTTGCAGGTCATTTTCTGGTTGCCATGCCCGCCATGGAAGACGAACGCTTCGCCGAAAGCGTCATTCTGGTGGTCGGTCACGGTGAAGAAGGCGCGATGGGATTGGTGGTCAATCACGAAATGGCCAATCTGCGTTTTTCCGACATCCTGGACGAACTGGACCTGGGCGATCCCGACGCCGTCATCCGCCTGCCCGACAGCATCCGCGAACGCGCCGTGATGCGGGGCGGGCCGGTGGAGAAAGGGCGCGGCTTCGTGCTGCATTCAAACGACTATCATAGCGGCAACACCCACAAGATCGCCGAGGACGTGGGGCTGACGGCGACGCTCGACGTGCTCAAGGCCATGGCCTTCGGCCCTTCCCCGCGCTCTTCGCTGTTCGCGCTTGGCTGCTGTGGCTGGAGCCCTGGCCAATTGGAAGACGAGATCAGCACCAATGGTTGGCTAACCGTTCCGTTCAACCGGGAATTGCTGTTCGATACGCCGGTGGAGCAACGCTATGAAAAAGCGCTTGCCAGCCTGAATATCACCCGAGCGAGCCTCAGCTCCGAGGCGGGGCACGGGTAAAAGCTCCGCCCCAGCTAGCCTTCGACCCTTGTCTCATACCTGTCGTTGTGTGGAGCGCACCGAAACTCACTTGCCCAATTGCGTCGCAAGTTTCCTGCCCAGCTCACTACCCGACATCGCCGCGCCGAAGGCAAAGCCTTGCGCATAGCGGCAATTGAGCTGTCGCAGACGCTCGATCTCGTCAACGCTCTCAACCCCTTCGGCAATAACCATCAGGTCCAGATCGGTGGCAAGGGCAACGATCGCCTTGATTATCGGCGCTTGTGTATGGGCGATGCCGCTATCGCTGCCCATGCGGATGAAGGGCGCAGGAATCTTGATGGTGTCGAAGGGGAACCGGTGCAAATAGCTCAATGAGGAATGGCCGGTGCCGAAATCGTCGAGAGCCAGCCCCAGTCCCATATTGCGCAAGGCTTCGAGCATAAAGGCGGAATGCTCGGGATTGGTCATCACCTGGCTTTCGGTGATTTCAAGCTTGAGATGTGAAGCCAGCGCATGATCCTGCGCGAGCAGATTGCGCATATCGTTGAGCAAGGTTTCGGTCGCCAATTGGCTTGGTGACAGATTGACCGAAAGGAAGAAGCCATCGGGCAGACCGATAGTGGTAAGCCAGTCCTTGGCCTGCGCTGCGGATTGCTCGAAGGCCAGGCGCCCCAGCTTCTCGATCTGGCCAGAACGTTCGGCCAGCGGCACGAATTCGTCCGGCATCACGGAGCCGCGGGTCGGATGGTTCCAGCGCATCAGCGCTTCAGCCCCGGCGATCTGGCCGGACTGGGTGTCGATTATCGGCTGGAATTGCACATGCAGTTCGCCCTGCTTCATGCCGCGCTCAAGGTCTTCCTCGCTTGCCCGGTTATAGGAGGCGATGGAGCGGGCGGAGGCGCGATAAGCTTCGATACGGTCGCCGCCCAGGCGCTTGGCGTAATACATGGCCAGTTCCGCATCCCGCAGCACGTCCGCGGCGGTGGAGGGATTGCTGTCATAGATGGTGACGCCGATGGATGCCGTCAGGACAAGATCGCGGTCACCGAAATTAAATGGCGCTTTCAGCGCCTTGCGGATCTGCTCCGCCGTCTCGGCAATCTTGCTGGCGGCCTGTTCGGATGCCAGGATCACCGCGAACTGGTCGCCGGTAATGCGCGCCACCGTATCCAGCGGACGCATGATGCGCGCAATACGCCGGGAAATGGCCAGCAAGACCGAATCCGCGGCCGAATGGCCAATGCGTTCCTCAAGCTCCATGAAACGATCAATGTCGATAAGGAATACCGCCGGCTTGGCGCCCCCGGGCGTGCGCGCGCGGACCAGCGAACGCTCCAGCCGGTCAAGGAAAAGCTGACGATTGGGCAAGCCGGTAAGGCTGTCATGGACCGCGTCATGCAGCAGCCGCTCGCGGGCCGCACGATCCTCGGTAACATCTTGCAGCGTGCCGACGATGCGGTTGACCTGGCCGTCGCCGCCCAGGACCGGCTTCACCCGCATACGGAAAGTGCGGTAGCTGCCGTCGTGGCCGGCCACGCGCATATCGGCCGAAACCTTGCCTCGTCGCAGCTCCACAAGCGTGTCGAATGCGGTTCGGAACCGGTCGCGATCATCAGGGTGGACCCGGTCGAGCCAGCGCTTGATGGCGCCGCGCAATGCACCGCGTTTCTCTCCCAGCCGCGTCGCCAGTTCATCGCTTACCGTCACACGGTCCCGCTCGATATTCCAGTCGAAGACAAAATCGCCCGAGCCGGTCAAGGCCAGGGCGCGGCGCTCGACTTCGCTCAACGTGCCCACCGACACCTGCCCTTCGGAAAAGGCATGCTGCACCGCCGTAAAGCCGAGCAACATGACGATGAGCACGAGGCCACCGGCAACGGCGGGCTGGGCAATATCATTGGTGACCCGGCCGGAAACCACGAGCCAGGCGTAAAACAACCAAGCGATGTAGATGATCCAGGTCGGCACCAGAAGGACGGCGCGATCATAGCCGCGCAGTGCGAGGAGAAGGATGAGGAAGAAGCCTGACAGCCCCAGCAGCGCCAGAACCAGCCGAGAAATGGTAGCCGCTATGTCGGGCTGGAAGAAGGCAAAGCCGAACAGGGCAATGAACATGGCAGCCAGGCCGAGCGCCAGATGGATGAAGCGCAGATGCCAGCGATGCAGATTGAGATAGATGAAGAGAAAACCCGCAAGGGTCGTGGCGATGCCCGCTTCCGCCGCGGCCCGAAAGGGCTGCACACCGCCGGCCGACAGGCCCAAGAGACGTCCCATAAGGCCAAAATCGATCAACAGATAGGCCAGAACCGCCCAGGCAAAGGCTGCGGTCGCCGGAAAGACGCCCCGTCCCTTCACCACGAACATGATGGTGAGAAACACCGCTGCCAACGACGCGACGCCCAAGACCACGCCACGGAACAGCGTGAAGGCGTTGACATAGTCGCGATAGGCGCTCGGCTCCCACAGATAAAGCTCGGGAAGGCGGTTCGCTGACAATTCGGCGACGATCGTCATGGTGGCGCCCGGGTCGAGGGTTACCTCGAACACATCGGCCTCCGGGTCCATGAGGCGAACCGGCCGAATGCCAGCACTGGGCGTCACCGCCGCAATACGGGAATTGCCCAGTTCCGGCTGGAACACACCCGAACCAGGCAGCCGATAGAAGGGCGCCACGAGCAGGCGTTCGATCTGCTGGTCACTGTCATTGCGCAGCGCGATCAGTCCAAAAAACGGATTGGTGTCCGGATGGCTGGCGAGCACTTCAATGCGCCGGATAATGCCATCCGCGTCTGGAGCGGTGGACAGTTGCACGCGCCCGCCCTGCCCCTGCACCACTTCGATCACATCCGACAGATTGACCGCATTGACGTCTTCGGGAACGGTGATGACCTCAAATCCCCGGGCCGGCGCATAGCCGAACACCGCGAACGCAAGACAGATCGCGATTAGAAATGATGAGCGCATCAGGGGCAGCTATATCCTGCTCTAGGTTTCATTATGGCAATAATCGCGGGCACTACTCGAATGCCCGGACAGGCCTTGGTGTTTTTAACCTCCAGCGGAGCGCTAACTTGGTAAGGGAGAATGGGCCCTGCGACAAGCACCGCAGCATGTTGCCACAACGCAACACACAGAATTGCCGGCTCAAGCAATCCAGCCCTGGCCGCCCCCGCCCCGGCGGGTCATATCCCAGCGTTCGCGCGTCAGTCCCATCAGCACATGGTCCTCCCAGCGTCCATTGATCTGGAGATAGTGCTTGGCATAGCCCTCTTCGACAAAGCCGTTTTTTTCCAGGACACGGCGCGACGCGGCATTCGTGGGGAGGAAAGCGGCGTGCGCCCGATGCAGAACCAGCGTTTCGAAGATGAATGGCAGTGTCAGGCCCACCGCTTCGCTCATCAGCCCCTTGCCGGCATAGGGCTGGCCCATCCAATAGCCCAGAGTGACGAATTGGGCGGCGCGGCGGCGAATATTGGACAGGGTGATTCCGCCCACCAGCACTTCCTTGCGGCCTTCGGGCAGGAACATGAAGAAAGTATAGTCGGTTCCCTCCTCCGCTTCCTGGCGCGCGCGCCGCACCCGCATGGAATAGAGGCGGCGAGTGAGGTCCAGTTCGCTCCAGCGGGGCTCAAAGGGGCGCAGGAAATCCTGGCTTGCGCGGCGCAAATGATACCAGTCGTCATAATCGTGACCCTGCGGTAGGCGCAGCAGAACGCGCGTCCCGCGCAGGGTGATCAGGGGCGCTGGTGACGGCCAGGGCCACAACATCGCAGCCTCAGCGCCGCAAGGTCTCACCGATGCTTTCAACATCGGCAAGGCCACCTATAGGTCCGATACCGGCCAACGTGGGCGATCCTTGGGTAAAAATCTGCTCGGCCACTTCGCGTACGCGCTGCGCGGTGATGCGGTTGATCCGCTCGACCGTTTCCTGCATGGCAATGGGCCGGCCCCACAGGATCTGCTGACGTGCCAATTGACCGGCGCGCGCCGAAGGGCTTTCCAACGACATCAGCAGGCCGGCCCTGATCTGGTTGCGGACCCTGACTACCTCTTCCTCGGAGATGGTTTCGGTCGCCCGGCGCAATTCGTCCAGAACCACGGGAACGAGTTCTCCTACCTCGTCTTCACCGGTGGCTGCAGCCACGCCGAACACGCCGCTATCGGCGAAGGCCCAGTGAAAGGAATAAACCGAATAACAGAGCCCGCGTTTTTCGCGGACTTCCTGGAAGAGGCGCGAGCTCATGCCTCCGCCCAACACCGAGGCCAGAACCTGCGCGGCGTAAAAGCCGTCCGAATTGTAGGCCCGCCCCTCGAAGCCGAGCACGATATGGGCCTGCTCATGATCGGAGACCAGGCGCTCCTGGCCGCCTCTATATTCGGCGCGCTGCGGATCGGGCGCGCCATTTGGCGCCAGCTCGGCGAAGCGCTGCCGCGCCACTTCCACCAGTTCGTCATGATCGACATTGCCGGCGGCGGCCATGACCATGTGGTCTCCCACATAATTGCGGCGCATATATTTGCGCACCATGTCGGGGTTGAAGGCCCGCACCGAATCCACTGTGCCCAGAATAGTGCGGCCGATCGGCTGGGTGGGATAGGCCGCGTCCTGGAACAGGTCGAACACATGGTCGTCCGGATTGTCGCGCGCCGCGCCGATCTCCTGCACGATCACCTGTTTTTCGCGCGTCAATTCGTCGTCGTCAAAGGTCGAATTCTGGAGAATGTCGGACAGGATGTCAGCGGCGAGAACCACGTCATCCTTGAGCACGCGGGCGAAATAGCCGGTATGTTCGATGGAGGTGGCGGCGTTGAGGTCGCCACCGACATTCTCGATGGCTTCGGCAATTTCAAGGGCAGTCCGCGACTTGGTACCCTTGAAGGCCATGTGTTCGAGCAGGTGGGAAATGCCATGTTCGGCCTTGCGCTCCGAGCGCGCACCGGCCTTGACCCAGACACCCAGCGACGCGCTTTCCAGATGCGGCATGTCGTCGGTGAGTACCACCATGCCGTTTTCCAGGCTTGTCGATCTTACGCTCACACTCGTCCTCCTGAGCTGACCGCCTTTCATCAGGCAGCAGCTCCTCAGTGTCGTTCAGGCGCGGCTATGGGCCACGATAAAATCTTCGATCGCGCGCTGGTCATTGGCCAACACGGTTACCCGCTCGGGGCGGTCATAGAGATCGCTCATCCATCCGGGCAGCGCTGGTTCGACAGCCGCAGCCTCGCACACGGCGGCAGGGAACTTGGCGGGATGCGCCGTGGCCAGCGTAATCATCGGCACATCAGCACGCGGCAGGCTGCGGGCAACACCCACGCCGACCGCGGTATGGGGGTCGAGCAGATAGCCGCTATCCGCCCTGGTGCTGGCGATGACCTGGCGCGTTGCGTTTTCGTCGGTCGTCCCAGCCGCAAAGTCGCGGCGGATGCCAGCGATGGCTTTTTCCGGCAAATCAAAGCCGCCGGACTGCTTCAGACCGGCCATCATGCGGGTAACGGCTCCCGCATCGCGCCCCGCGCTTTCGAACAGCAGCCGCTCGAAATTGGAAGAAATCTGGATGTCCATGGAAGGGCTGATGGTCGGCTCGACGCCATTCATCTCGTAGCGCCCAGTGTCCATAGTGCGTCGCAAGATGTCATTGGCGTTGGTCGCGATCACCAGCTTGTCGATGGGCAGGCCCATCATCTTGGCGCAGTAGCCGGCAAAAATATCGCCGAAATTGCCGGTCGGCACGGTGAAGCTGACCGGACGATGCGGCGCGCCGAGCGAGACTGCAGCAGTGAAATAATAGACGATCTGCGCGACGATGCGGCCCCAATTGATGGAGTTTACGCCAGACAGGCGGACACGGTCGCGGAAACCGACATTGTTGAACAAGGCCTTCACCGCGTCCTGGCAATCGTCAAACGTGCCTTCAAGCGCGATATTGTGGACATTGGCGTCCAACACCGTGGTCATCTGCCGGCGTTGCACCTCGGATGTGCGCCCAAGGGGGTGGAGGATGAAGATGTCGGTGCTGTCCCGGCCCCGGAAGGCTTCGATGGCCGCGGAGCCGGTATCGCCCGAGGTTGCCCCCACAATGGTCGCCCTCAGACCACGTTCGGCCAGGATATGATCCATGATGCGGCTCAGGAACTGCATGGCCACGTCCTTGAACGCCAGCGTCGGCCCATGGAACAGTTCGAGCACGAAATGACCGGGCTCCAGTTCCACCAATGGCGCCACAGAGGGATGACGGAACGCGGCATAGGCCTCGTCGATGATCGCCTTGAGCTTGTCTCCCGCAATATCGCCATCGACGAAACGCGAGATGATGGCATAGGCCACGTCCGCATAGGGCCTGCCGGCAAAGGAAGCGATCTCCTCGCGGCTGATCTGAGGCCAGCTGGCGGGGACGTAAAGGCCACCATCGCTGGCGAGACCAGCCAAAACTGCGTCAGAGAAGCCGAGCACCGGCGCCTTGCCGCGCGTTGAAACAAACTGCATCGGGGGGAAGAGCCCTTCTAGAATTGCTGCAACCTAGTCAAACATGAAAGCAGCCGCAAGGTTTGCAGCAAGCATCACTCCGTCGAGGGGGCAGCGCGGGACTGGCGCCAAAGCCAGAACCCCAGCATGAGGATCGCGACGATGGCAAAACCGTACCAGGTCAGCGCATAGCCCAGGTGATTGTTGGAGAAGCTGATCATGGTCTCGCCACCCTGCGGAAGATCGCCATCGGGGCCAGCGGGAAGATCGACATAAAAAGGCGCTACCGGCGCCAGCGCAGGATCGATCATCGCCGCCATGCGCTGCGGATCGCGGACCCATTCGATACGCGAGGACATATTGGGCTCGGGAACCATGAAGCCAGCCAGTTCGCCGGGGCGCAGCAGACCCTCTATGCTGACCGGTCCCGTCTCGGCGCTGTCCAACTCCCCCAATATTGCCGCTTCCTGATAGTGGTCCGGCACGAAACCGCGATTAACAAATATTGTACCGCCGCCGGTCAGCGCAAACGGCGTCACGACCCAATAGCCAGGGCCCGAGAAACGGCCGCGCGCGTCGGAAAGACTGGTGAAAACCGTCAATGTCTGGGTGTAGAGGAAACGTCCGGTGAGCGTCACCGGCTGAAAATTCCACGTCTGCATATCGAGATCGGGCCAGTCAGCGGCCGGCGGAGCCGGAATTGGTTCGGCAAACAATCTCGCATCGACGGCCGCTATCAGCGCTTCCTTTTCGGCCAGCCGATCCATCTGCCACTGGCCGAGAAACAGACAGGCACCCGCCAGAAGCAACATGAGTGCGGTGAATAGCCAGTCGGTCCAGCGCTGCCTTCTACGTATGCCCGTGGTCACGATCTACCCTCACAGCAGCGATTTCGACAACAGGGATCGATCAGGACGCGACGGGGCTCGCTCAAGATCGTTCTCCAAAGAAAAAAGGGCGCAGCCATGCCGCGCCCTCCAATTCATTTTCCGCGCGCCACTCAGTGGCCCAGCGTCACGCCCCAGGCGCCCCAGACATAGATCGAGGCGAACAGGAAAAGCCAGACCACGTCCACGAAATGCCAGTACCAGGCAGCAAATTCGAAGCCGAGATGACGTTCACGGGTGAAGTCGCCACGCTCCGCGCGGATCAGGCAGACCGCGAGGAAGATCGTCCCGATAAGCACGTGGAAACCGTGGAAGCCTGTCGCCATGACGAAGGCGGAACCATAGAGATTGCCGTTGAACGAGAACCCGGCATGCGAATATTCCAGCGCCTGCACAAAGGTGAACATCACGCCCAGTGCGACGGTCAGCGCCAGACCCCAGCGCAGGCCCTTGCGGTCGCCTTCGAGCAGGGCATGGTGAGCCCAGGTCACGGTGGTGCCGGAGGTCAGCAGGATCAGCGTGTTAAAAAGGGGCAGATGGAATGGGTCGAACAATTCGATGCCGTTGAGCGGCCAATGACCGCCGGTGACGGCCATGCGGGCATATTGCTCAACGTCGTCCCAGCGGAAGAATGCATCGAAATAGGCCCAGAACCAGGCCGCGAAGAATGCAACTTCCGAGGCGATAAACAGCATCATCCCGTAGCGGTGATGGATCTGCACCACTGGCGTATGGCTGACGCCGTCATTGGCTTCCTTCACTACATCGGACCACCACGCATACATGGTGTACAGCACGCCGGCGAGTCCGATGAAGAACACCCAGGGGGTCCAATCCTGCATCCAGGCAATGGCGCCGATCATCATGACGAAGATGGCGACCGACATGACGAACGGCCAGGGGCTCGGTTCGACCATGTGATAGTCATGGTTCTTTTCAATGGCGGCCATGTTCAGCTTCCCTCGTTGTCTGAAGCGTAGAAAGTATAAGAGAGCGTGATCTCTTTGATGGTGTTGAGTTCGGGATTGTCGTCGAGATCGGGATCGATGAAGAAGACGATGGGCATTTCCACCGTCTCGCCCGGTTGCAGCGTCTGCTCGGTAAAGCAGAAGCACTCGATCTTGTTGAAATAAATCCCGGCCTTTTCTGGCACGACGTTAAAAATCGCCTGCCCGGTCATCGGTTTATCCGAATTGTTGGTGGCGATGTAGTTGACCGTGTCGACCTGGCCGATCTTGTCGGTGATCGGGGCAGCGGCCTTGATCGTCCAGGGGAGCGCCCGCTCGACATTGACGTCGAAGCGCACCTTCATCTCGCGGGCGATGATGCCCTTGGGGTTTTCGGCGGCAATCTGCGGCGTACCGCCGAAGCCCGTGACCTGGCAGAACATCTGATAGAGCGGCACTGCTGCGAAGGCCAGACCAACCATGCCGACAACCAGCACAGCCAGCGTCAGCGCGACGCGGCTATTGTTGCGATTGTTGGCATCGGGCTGAAATGGAGCAGTAGAATCGGCCATTACAGCGCCCGATCGAGAAGGCCCGGCCCCATCTTGACGATGGTCAGCACGTAAAACGTCAATGCAAACAGGATCAGCGCGCCGGCGAGCGCCACCGAACGGCGGCGACGCTGCTTGCGAAACGCGGCGTCCTGTTCGGGTGTCATGTTATTCGGCGCGAGATGCGCGCCGGTCTGGGTGGCCATATCAGATCACTCCCAGCCTGAGGGCAAAATTGTCGATGAGCAGCGCCAGAAACAGCAGGAAAAGGTAGCTCAGCGAATAGGTGAAAAGTGAACGGGCAGTGCGCCGCATCTCGACCCCTTCAGGGGCCCGCAGCAAACGCACTGACAACCAGACGAAGCCAAGGCCGGTGGCGAGCGCGACAGCGCCGTAAATCCAGCTCGAAAACCCGAGCCAGATCGGCAGCAGGCTGGAAAGGGCCAAGGCCAGGGAATAGACGAAAATCTGCTTTCTGGTGGACTTTTCACCGACCACATTGGGCATCATCGGCACGCCCGCTGCGCCGTAATCGCCCTGCTTGTACAGCGCCAGCGCCCAGAAGTGCGGGGGTGTCCAGAGGAAGATGATGAGGAAGAGCGCGAAGCTCTCCCAGCTCAGCGTGCCGGTCACGGCGGCCCAGCCGACCATGGGCGGGAAAGCCCCGGCAGCGCCGCCAATGACGATATTCTGCGGCGTCGAGCGCTTGAGCCAGATCGTATAGACGACGGCATAGAAAAAGATGGTGAAGGCGAGGAAACCACCGGCCACCCAATTTGTCGCCAGGCCCAGAAGCGTCACCGAAAAAACCGCGAGCACCAGACCGAAGATCAGGGCGTCTTCCTTGACCATGCGGCCGGCGGGAATGGGGCGGTTGATCGTGCGGCTCATCACCGCGTCGATATCGGCGTCATACCACATATTGAGTGAACCCGAGGCGCCGGCTCCGATGGCGATACAGGCAATGGCGATGAAGCCGATAATCGGATTGATGGCAGCGGGAGCCACCAGCATGCCGACCAGAGCCGTAAACACGACCAGCGACATGACACGCGGCTTGAGCAGTGCGAGATAATCCTCGACACGCGCTCCTCCTGTCATGACGGCATTGTCTGCCCTGTCGTCGATATATGCCACTGGTCTTTCCTTGATAGAGCGAACCGCACCCCAGGGGCGCGATCCGCGGATCCTGTCTGAGAGACGCTTAGTGAGCGTTCTTGGAGTCGATGCGGGGCAGCGTCGAGAACTGGTGGAACGGCGGAGGCGAGCTCAGGGTCCATTCCAGCGTGGTCGCGCCATCGCCCCACGGATTGTCGCCGGCCAGGCGCTTCTTCCGAACGGCTTCCCAGGTCGCATAGAAGAAAATGACCATGGCAACGAAGGTGATGTAGTAGCCGATCGATGACACGCGGTTCCACAGCGCGAAGGCGTCGGGATAGTCGACATAGCGACGCGGCATGCCGGCCAGGCCCAGGAAGTGCTGCGGGAAGAAAATCAGGTTCACACCGATGAACATCACCCAGAAATGCAGCTTGCCTAGGAACTCGGAGTACATGTAGCCGAACATCTTGGGGAACCAGTAATACCAGCCCGCAAAGATCGAGAACACGGCGCCCAGCGAGAGCACGTAGTGGAAGTGCGCCACGACGTAATAAGTGTCGTGCAGGGCACGGTCGGCACCGGCATTGGCCAGCACCACACCGGTCACACCACCCACGGTGAACAGGAAGATGAAGCCGATGGCCCACAGCATTGGCGTGCGGAAGGTGATGGAACCGCCCCACATGGTGGCGATCCAGGAGAAGATCTTCACGCCTGTCGGCACCGCAATCACCATGGTGGCGGCAACGAAATAGCGCTGCACGTCAAGGCTCAGGCCGGTCGTGTACATGTGGTGCGCCCAGACGACGAAGCCGACGAACCCGATGGCGACCATAGCGTAAGCCATGGCCATATAGCCAAAGACAGGCTTGCGGCTGAACGTTGCTACGATGTGGCTGATCATGCCGAAGCCGGGCAGGATCATGATGTACACTTCGGGGTGACCGAAGAACCAGAACAGATGCTGATAGAGAACCGGGTCACCGCCGCCTTCAGGAGCAAAGAAAGTGGTGCCGAAATTGCGGTCGGTCAGCATCATGGTGATGGCGCCAGCCAGGACCGGCAGGGCCAGCAGTAGCAGGAATGCCGTCACCAGCACCGACCATGCAAAGAGCGGCATCTTGTGCAGCGTCATGCCCGGAGCGCGCATGTTGAGGATGGTGGTGATGAGGTTGATCGAGCCCAGGATCGAGCTGACGCCAGCGACGTGCAACGAGAAGATCACGAAATCGGTTGCCGGACCCGGATGACCGGAGGTCGCCAGGGGCGGATACGCCGTCCAGCCACCACCGAAGCCCAAGGCGCCCGACGGCCCCTCGAAGAACATGGAGAGGATCGTCAGTAGCAGCGCCGGCGGCAGCAGCCAGAACGCGATATTGTTGATGCGCGGGAAAGCAGTGTCGGGCGCACCCACCATCAGCGGCGCGAAATAGTTCGCGAAGCCGCCCATGGTCGCAGGCATCACGGTGAAGAACACCATGATCAGCGCGTGGGCCGAAACGAATACGTTGAACATGTGCTTGCCGGCATCGAGCGCCGCATCGCCATCGACGCCATAGGCCATGGCCGCCAGACCGTGGAAAATCTGGATGCCCGGCTCCTGCAATTCCATGCGCATGAGGCCGGAGAGCAAGCCGCCGATCACGCCGGCGACAATAGAGAACACCAGGTACATGATACCGATGTCCTTGTGATTGGTCGAATAGACCCAGCGGCGCCAGCCGGTCGGAGTGTGATGATCGCTGCTGGCGTGATCGTGCCCGGTCGCCTGGGCTTCGAGGTGCGTGGTATTTGCCATTTTCTGGTCCTCTTACCCTATATCCTAAAGCGCCGGCAGAACGGCAGCAGCAGTGGCGTAGTCACGGCTCTCGGTAAAGGCCGACATGAAGGCCTCATATTCCTCGGCGCTGACTACGCGAACGGCGATCGGCATATAGGCGTGATCCTTGCCGCAAAGCTCCGAGCACTGGCCGTAATAGATGCCGGTTTCGCGCGCGTTGAACCACGTCTCGTTCAGGCGACCTGGCACGGCGTCCACCTTGATGCCGAAGGACGGCACGGCAAAGGCATGGATCACGCCAGAAGGGCTGGCCGTGATCTGCAGACGTACGGTGGTGTCGACCGGAACGACGAGTTCATTATTGACTGCCAGAAGGCGGGGCTGGCCCGGCTTGGTCTCGGCGATTTCTTCTTCGGAAAGAATATTGGAATCGAAGGCAACACCCTGATCCACATATTCATAATTCCAGTACCATTGCTCGCCGGACGCCTTGACGGTCAGGCTGGCTGCCGGAACCTCGACTTCGCCCATGGAGAAGATGTTGGCACCCAGATATTTGCGCTCACCATCAGGCACAGTCATCTGATCGGAGAGAACACCGAAAGACGGGATGGCGATAACCACCAGCATCAGAATGGGAACCACGGTCCAGATCACTTCGACCAGGGTATTGTGGGTGAAGCGCGCCGGCACCGGATTAGCCTTGGCGTTAAACCGCACCACCACAATCACCAGCAGCGCCAACACCAGCACCACGATGAGGGAAATCGACCACATCAGGACACCATCGTGGAAGGCCACGATTGAATCCATGATCGGAGTCACGGAGGGCTGCAAATGAAACTGGCCCGGCTCGGGATGCCCCGCACTGCTCTGCTGCGCAACAGCAAGAGCCGGCGCGAATGCCAGCGCGGCAGCCGCAAGGGGCCCCATCTTTCTAAAGAACTGCCCGGTCACCATATACCCCCTATCGACATGTTCTGGCGGCGTGCACCGAGCGAGAATGAGGGGCTTTTTGCGGCATAGCTAACGCCGCCCCGACTCAACTTCGGAGCGCAATACTCAATGGCCAGCTAAATCACATTGCACAGCGGGAGTCTATTGCGGCCTTGCGTCGTTGCGCTGCGGCAAATTGCAGCCATATTATTGTCGCATCGCCTCACCACCGCCGCACTTTTCCTCGAGAACGAGCAGGAAATCCGGGGTTTGGTTGACAGCATCCGACCGCTGTCGGAAACAAACTCAACCCTTTGCGCGCTGCGCCGATTCGGCAGGAGAAATAATAAAGTGATGATCTGGGCAAAGCGGATTGGCGCGCTTGGTACACTTGTTCTCGGTGCGGTTTCCGCCGGTATTCTTGCAATGCCGGCCGCGGCGCAAGGCACGATCCGTGGCGAATATGGCGACTGGCAGATGAGTTGCGACACGCCGCCCGGCGCGAGCTTCGAACAATGCGCCATCATTCAGAACGTTCTGGCCGAAGATCAGCCCAATGTCGGTCTCTCGGTCATCACGCTGCGCACTGCCGACCGGCAGGCGAGGCTGCTTCGCATACTCGCCCCGCTGGGCGTGCTGCTGGTCCGCGACGATCCTGAGCGCAATGACGGCAGCCTCATTCCCGGCCTTGGGCTGAGTGTCGACGACACCAATCTTGGCTGGGTTCCCTTCGTGCGCTGCCTACCCAATGGCTGCATTGCCGAAGTGGTTATGGACGACACGCTCGTTGAGACCCTTTCGAAGGGCGAGACCGCCTATTTCATCGTCTTCAAGACACCTGAGGAAGGTATCGGCATTCCCGTTTCTCTGGACGGCTTCGCCGAGGGCTTCGCCGCCCTGCCCTGATCTTGAGCGAGTTGCGCTTGTAGTCAAAGGCCACCGTGCCACAATCCAAAATGAAGAAAGGGCCAACCGCACCACCAGTTGACCCTTTTTCGTTCTGCTTTGGAGGCAAATGGTCAGTTCGTCTCGAACTGGCCGGGCTTGCGACGGTTAAGAAAACGCGGGCGGCGCGAAGCTTCGGCGGCCAGCTTGCGGCGCGAGGAGGCATTGCCCAGCATCACCCCGTCAACCTGCTGGCTGTAGGGAAGATACGCGCCGTCGCCGGCCTTGATGAAAAGCGGCAGGCGCAGCTTCTTGCCCCAGTTCTGCCATTCAGCCACGACGTTGTGGTTTCCTTCCTCTTCAAACACCTTGTAATTGAGTTCGGCGTCGGAATGGACCAGTTCGATGGCGCTTGTGAGCAGTCCGTCCTCGGAAATGCTGGTCGCGACGGCAACGCCGATAAACTCGGTGACCGGAACCTTGATCTTGATGGCGACGCCGCTCTGTTCAAGTTGCTTTCGCACGGTCACGGTCTTGACCGGATCCTTGGGGCCGTTGTCGTTAGCCGCCATGAACCGCCGCTCGGCAAGAGCAGGACGTCCGAAAGCCAGAACCGCCGCCGTTCCCTCCATTGCTACGCCATGAACCATTTTGAAGCCTTCCTGTAACTTCGAGAGCCGATTTTTCGCTCTTCGTTTGTGAGGCCAATCTAGCGCGTCCCCTTACCCGCCCCCTTAATCGGTTCGGTTAAATTTATGTTGTTTTCCGAGAGGGTTAGCAGGGTATTGCACCCAGTCAGAAGCAATTAACCCACTTGTTTGGCACCCCGTTTACCTTGGCGGGCGAAGCGGACATGGCCTCATGCCGGCTCAACTCTTGTCCAATTGACGGCCGCAGCATAAAAGGCCGCCCATGCCCGCTTTCGCCCCGCCTTATGCCGATGACCTGGAACTGCTGCGCGCGACAGCGGTTGCCGGGGGCATTATCGCGTCGAGTTATTTCCGCCAGGACGTGAAGTCCTGGACCAAAGAGAACGCCTCCCCAGTGAGCGAGGCCGACATCGTGGTGGATCGCTTCCTCGCCGCCAACCTGCTTCAGGCCCGCCCCAATTATGGCTGGCTGAGTGAGGAAACCGCCGACAATCCCGGTCGGCTCGATTGCGAGCGCGTGTTCATCGTCGACCCCATAGACGGCACACGCGCCTTTCTGCGCGGCGAGGATTACTGGACCTTGTCGCTCGCTGTCGTCGAAAACGGCGTGCCGGTGGCAGGCGTCGTCTATGCGCCGGCGCGGGACGAAATGTACGACGCCTATAAGGGTGGCGGCGCCAGGCTCAATGGTGAAAAACTGCGCAGGTCGCGCCGTGCCGGTGCACCGCCCCTCATTCCGGCGCCCGGTGCCGTACATCAGGAGATGCAGGCAGCGGGTCTGCATTATACGCGCGGCCCCGCCTATCCGTCCCTGGCCTATCGGCTGGTGCAGGTTGCCACGGGCAGGCTCGATGCTGCCGTGGCCCGGCGCGGCGCACAGGACTGGGATATTGCCGGCGCCGCTGTCATCCTGGCCGAAGCGGGGCTCGATCTGGCCGACGTCTGCGCCGGGTTCCCGCAATTCAACAGACGAGATGTGCGCCATGGGGCGCTTGCGGCGTTGAGCGACATCAGCCTAAAACCCCTTGTTCATGCGGCGTTGCTCAAGGTCTACGGCTGTCCAGCCGACGCCGGCGCCAATACCGAAACCCCTTATCCCTGAACCGGAGCTGACAGATGGCTGAAAAAACCGAAACCCAACTTCTGCATCTGGTCATCGGCGGAGAATTGTCGAGCCTTGACGGCGTGACCTTTGCCGATCTCAGCAAGGTCGATATCGTCGGCGTATACCCAAATTATGCCTCCGCCTACGCAATCTGGAAACAGAAGGCGCAGATGACGGTCGATAGCGCGCAGACCCGCTACTTCATCGTCCACCTGCACCGCCTGCTCGACCCGCAGACCAGCGACAATTGATCAGCCGCCAAGCGCTTGCAGAACCTGCTCGATGGCACCGGGCGGGCCGATGCGCTCGCGGCCAATAGCACCAAGGCGGGCGCGTTCATCACTATCCGTAAGCAGGCGCTCAAGCGCCCGCATCACACCCTCCGGTTGACCGGCGACGGCGATACGGGCCTCGCCGAAGAGCTTTTGTTCGTCGACAAAGCGCGATTGGCGGTCCTTAGGGCTGGTCATGTGAATGACCGGCTTGCCGAGCCCCAGGGACTGAACTGTCGCCGTGCCTGCCTGTGACAAGACGATGTCGGCTGCGTCCAGCGCATTGCCCATAGCCCTGCCGCGCAGCAGGTGCACGACCAGGTTGCCCTCACTCAATGTTCCCAGGTCATCGCCGTCGGTGCTGAGAATATTGCCACGCTTCAGCCCACCGGCTTCCGCCAGATCTTCCACGGACACATCACCTGCAACCGCGACGAAGATGTCGGGTGTGACCGCCTCGGGCAATAGGCGAAGGGCGGCAATCTGGCGGGAGAAATTTCCAGCCGTTTCGCCGCGGCTGCCCGGCAGCATGGCAATTGCCAATGGTCTGGTCCGCCGCCCTGCGGCGTCGTAATCACCCCTCGGGATCGTATCCATCATCAGATTGCCGGGGGCTTCGGCGTCGATGCCCTCGTCGCGCAACATTTCGGAGAGGTTGTCAGCGCGGCAAAATACTTTTGCGCAGGTTCGCTTGAGCACAAATCGCTCGGCCGCCGAATAGAGCCGCGCCGCACCTGTTTTGTAGCAATCGATGTAGAAAAGGTTCCGGTGTCCCGTCAGCAGCCCCAGGAGCGGCACCATGACATCACCCACCACAACGATGCGGTCGTAGCGATCACGGACAGAGCGCATGAATTTCAGCGCCGGCGGCACCATTGCCAGACCACCCTTGGCGACATCGCGGCGCAGCGAGCCCCTGGCGGTGCGCGCACCACCCGATTCCAGCCGTGCCCTCGGCCCGACAATGGGGCAGATACCGTTATAGGCATTGCCGCTGCCCACCACCGGATAGGCATCTACATAGTGATTGGGAGTCAATCTCGCCGCGAGCGCAGCGGCGATCCAATCCTCACCGTGACCATTGGAGATGATGAGGAAGCGCTGACGCGTCGCTGCCTCGCCCATGTTCAACTACCCCGACCGAAGCGCTCGAAGGCGGCGAGGGCTGTGGCCGCATCGGCATAGGGCTCCTGCCGGTCAACGCTCCAATAGAACAATTCATCGAGCGGAATCGGCCGGCCGGTTATGGCGCAGCGCACGAAAGTCCCGGCCTTCAGCACATCATAATCGCCGTCACGATAACGCAGCGTGGCCTCGGCGGGCGTGAAACCCTTGTCGAAGATGTTCATGTTCGGCCTCCAGGCTCGTGCAATCGATATAGCGGAGAGGACGACCCGTCAAAAGAGGCTTTCCTGCGATCCTTTGTCCGGGTTCGGCTTGGCCGGTTTGCGGCGGGCCGGCGCACCGCCCACGACGGCATCGACTTCGCCCTTGTCCAGCAAGATATGGACCATATCTCCCGGCGCCAATTGCATGGCATCGGTCACGACGCCCCCCTTATCGTCCTGCACGATCGCGTAGCCACGGGCGAGGACATTGCGGTAACCCAGCGTTTCCAAGAGCTTGCCCAATTGTCCCAGCTGCTGTCTGCGGCCGAGCGCGAGTTGCGCGCCCGCCTGTGCCAGACGCGCGGCCTTTGGGGCGAGCTGCAGGGTGCTGTCATTGAGCTCGGCGCGCAATTGCTGCGGTCCGAGGCGGGGGGCGAGCCGATCGAGCCCGGCGCGCTTGCGTTCGAGAAAGGCCCTGGCCGCCATCGGCAATTGCCTTGCACCCGGATCGAAGCGCAGGCGCGCCCGGTCTACAACTTTGTGCAGACCGCCGGCACCGCTCTTTTCCAGGTGACGCAGCCGCTCCTTGAGTTCGACGTGCCGCTGGCGCACAAGGCGTGGCTGCAACGATGCCGCAATGCCCGAATAATTGAGACGCCGCCCCTGAACGAAGTGGCGCAGTGCTCCGGTCAGCTGGCTGGCGGCCAGGTCGAGGCTCTGCCGTTGGGTGGCCGCGAGATCCGAGGGTCGCGGCAGACCGGCGGCAGCGGCCCGCAACCGATCGCGCAGGCTGGAAAGAGCGCGCCGCGCCGCCTGCCGCTGCCGCATTCCTTGATCCTCAACATAGGCAATCAGTTCGGAGCGCACCGGCACTGCCGCTTCAGCCGCCGCCGTGGGGGTGGGCGCACGCATATCGGCGACGTAGTCGATAAGGGTGGTGTCGGTCTCGTGACCTACTGCCGAGATGACCGGAATTTCCGAGGCGGCAACTGCGCGGACCACTTCCTCTTCGTTGAAGCCCCAGAGATCCTCGATGGACCCACCGCCCCGCGCCACGATCAGCAGATCGGGCCGGGGAATGGCGCCGTCAGCAGGCAGGGCGTTGAACCCTTCGATGGCGTTAACCACTTCGGGCGCGCAGGTATCGCCCTGCACGCGTACCGGCCAGACCAGAACGTAGCTCGGAAAACGATCTTCAAGGCGATGCAGAATATCGCGGATCACCGCTCCGGTCGGCGAGGTCACCACGCCGATGACACGTGGCAAATAGGGCAGCGCCTGTTTGCGGTCGCGCTCGAACAACCCTTCGGCCAGCAGCTTCTTGCGCCGCTCCTCAAGCAGCGCCATCAGTGCTCCGGCGCCGGCCGGCTCGATATTTTCGATGACGATCTGATATTTGGAAGACCGCGGAAATGTGGTCAGCCGACCGGTAGCGACCACCTCCAACCCTTCCTGCGGCTTGAAGCCCAGGCGCGCATAATTGCCCTTCCAGACAACCGCATCGATGGAAGCGGCATCGTCCTTGAGGGTGAAATAGGCATGACCGGAGGAGTGTTGGCCGCGAAAGCCCGAGATTTCGCCGCGCACCCGCACATGACCGAATTCATCTTCAACCGTGCGCTTTACCGCCTGGGCGATTTCGGAAACGGTGAATTCTGTGGCGTTGGTCAAAACCTGGGACATATGCCTCTGGTGCGCCAAAGGCGGATTCGGGTCAAGCAGGCCGCGACTTATTCCGCGGCCTCGGCCAAAGCTGACGGCTCCAGATTGCCCATGGATTGCACGATGTGATTGGCCAGGGCGTCGTAGATGCCGCCATAGGCGTGGGAGCCGCGCATCAGGGCGATCTGGGCCTCGGCCAGACGCGGCAGTCCATGATCGTCGCCAACAACCCGCATTCCCGGCTGGAGGGCGCTTTCGGGCAGAAAGCCTACCGCCAGATCCGACAACACAGCCGAAGAGATGGCGGTGGCATTTGAGGAGGTGTAGGCAACGCGATAATCCTTGCTGGTGCGCTCCAGCGCCTCCATGGCGTCCTTGCGCCAGATGCAGCATTGCGGACCGCAGGCAATAGCGAGCGGCTGGGTCGCCAGCGCCCTGCCCCCATGCGAGGCCACCCAGAACATCTTCTCGGTGCGAAACAATTCGCCGAAATTCTGGTCAGTGCCCTGAGTGAAGACGATCAGATCGTAGCGCCCCGCCCGCATGCCCTCGAGCAATTGCTCGGAAGCCATGCAGGCCACATCCACCGCGATTTTCGGGTGGGTCCGCTGGAAGCTGGAAAGGATCACCGGCAGGAGGCGCACGGCATAGTCATCCGGCACACCGAAACGGATCGATCCGGCTAGGTCGCCATCATTGAAGTGGTCGAGAATTTCCGCATTGGTGCGCAGCATCTTGCGGGAGCGCTCGTAAAGCACTTCGCCATGATGGGTGAGGGTCACGCTGCGCCCATCGCGGGTCAGCAAGGTGTGCCCGAGCCGCTCCTCGAGGCGCTTGATCTGCATGGACACCGCGGACTGGGTCTTGTTCACGCGGCGCGCCGCCTCGGTGAAGCTGCCGCAATCGGCAATAGCGCAGAAACTTTGTAGCTGATCGAGGTCGAGAGGGGCAGCCATTCGCTTCATCACCCAAATTGATCATCGAGATGAAATCTATTTGTTAGACGAATGGAAGTCCAGTGGGCTATTCCTTCATTATCGGCGCGGAACCGCGTCGAATCCTTGCCGGCCTCCCTCCGGCGAAACTTTTTTGGAGAATCGAAATGGCTCTCTCGCTGCCCGGCGAGCGGTCAGTTGCTGCTGGCTCGCAGGTTATCCTGTTCGTGGTTTCTTTGCCTGGATTGCCCAGGTGAACGCCAAGCGCGCCCGCCGTA
The DNA here is from genome assembly GCF_015158295.1 of Devosia faecipullorum. Lineage (GTDB taxonomy): Bacteria > Pseudomonadota > Alphaproteobacteria > Rhizobiales > Devosiaceae > Devosia > Devosia faecipullorum. The sequence continues at coordinate 111,577 of NZ_JACDXV010000005.1, forward strand.
CTGCCCTGCGTAGCCTGCTCGATCTCGACAATACACGTCTCAAGGACATGGGCATTGACCGCAACGACATCGCCGAGGCGATGAGCGCACGCAATGGCCGCACGCCGGGAATGGTGCTCAACGCCGCCCGCGCCCGCAACGCCCGGTCCTGATTTACCTTCGCGGCCGTTTGTGGCGGCCGCCTCATGGGTTGGTTCGAACACGACGAGTGCTCGTGCCATCTTCTGGGCTGGTTTTGCCGCCGGCCCCGTTTCCTGCCCACTTGCCGGGCCATGCAATGCATGGGCCCGGCTTTTTTGTCTACCAGACCCAATCGGCCAGCAAAGCAAGCGTCAGGATGATGCCAACATAGTGGTTGCTGTCGAAGCGCTGTTTGGGATTGCCTGGTGCATCGGCATCAAGCGTCCAGAGCTGCCAGGCGAGCTGGCCGGCGGCGAGAAGGGACAGCAAGGCAAACAGCCAGGAGCCGCCCGCCAGGATCGCGGCCGCATTCCACAGCACGAACGCGCCCGAGTAGAGGACGGCAATTGCGGGACGCACATTCTCCCCGAAGAGCCGCGCCGTGGATTTGACCCCGATCAGCGCATCGTCCTCAATGTCCTGCAGCGCATAGATCGTGTCATAGCCGATCACCCACAAAATCGCGCCCGCGTAAAGCAGCAACGGCGCCCAGCCGAGCCCGCCTGTCTGGCTCGTCCAGCCAAGAATGGCGCCATAGGAGAAGGCGAGCCCGAGAAAGAATTGCGGCCACCAGGTGATGCGCTTCATGAAAGGATAGATCGCGATCAGGCCCAGAGACGCTATCCCCGCCCAGATGGTGAAGCGATTGAACTGAAACAATATCAGGGCGCCGAACAGCACCTGGGCAATCAAAAAATAAAAGGCGTTGCGAACACTCACCTGTCCCGACGGAATAGGACGGGAACGAGTACGTGCCACCTTGGCGTCGATGTCGCGGTCGACGATGTCATTGAAGGTACAACCGGCGCCGCGCATCAGAATGGCGCCCACGGCCATCAGCACGGCCGCCCACCAGCCGAAGCCAATATGGGGCTGACCAAGCGCGGCCAGACCGATGCCCCAGGCACAGGGCCAGAACAGTAGTCCGGCAGGGATGGGCCGATCCCAGCGCGCTAGCCGCCCATAGGGCTTGACGGCTTCCGGCGCGTAGCGATCCAGCCAATTGCGCTTGCCGGCGTCGGAAACAATTCCCGCGCCGCCCTGATTGATGTCCGACATGATGCCACGGCCTTGTGGTTCGACAAGTTCGCCAAGAGGTCTACTCCAAACCGAGCGGAGGCAGTAGACCTCTCCCGAGCCAGCTAGAAAACCAGCTCGTGGCACATTGCCACGCCAAGGACATGCAATGCCGCGCAGCTACGCCCATCTCCAGCGCCTTTTCGTCGGACCTGACCTCTCGGCAGGCATCGCGCTCACCCTGAACAAGGAGCAATCGCTCTATCTGGCGGCCGTCCTGCGCAAAAGCATCGGCGACGAGGTCATCCTGTTCAATGGTCGGGACGGTGCCTGGCTCTGTCGTTTGACGAGTGATTCGAAAAAATCGGTCGCGCTCGACGTGGTAGAGCGGATTGCGCCCCAGCCGCCGCCATCAGACCTCTGGTATGGCTTTGCACCACTCAAGAATGAGCGGCTCGACTATGTCATCCAAAAAGCCGTCGAGATGGGAGCCGGAACCATTCAGCCGGTGCAGACCCAATATACGCAGGTCCACCGCCTCAAGCACGAACGTCTCGCCGCCAACGCAATCGAGGCGGCGGAGCAATGCGAGGTGCTCAACGTGCCCATCATCGCGCCCGAAACTGGCCTCGATCAAATGCTGGACGGGTGGCGGGAAAATCACGGCGATAGAAAATTGATCTTTGCCGACGAAGGCGAAGCACCATCCTCACCTCTCTCTTCGCTGCTGCCGCTTGCCGGGCAGCGGATCGGCCTGATCGTCGGACCGGAGGGCGGCTTTTCAGAGACGGAACGCACAAAGTTGCGGTCCCTGCCCTTTGTTGTTCCGGTAAGTCTTGGCCCACGAATCCTGCGCGCCGACACCGCTGCAGTCGCCGCAATGGCCATTATTCAGGCCACCATCGGCGATTGGCGATAAAAGGCGATTGCTTTCCAGCTTGCGCTCGCTATTTTCGCGCCCCAGTTTATTCGCCTCAACCAAGAGGACTACATGACCGGCCCCGACACCTCATCGCCCCTTATCGAATCGCGGGCAGACCTGATCGAGGCAATGGAGCGTGGCGCCAAGCCGGCTGAGCAATGGCGCATCGGCACCGAACACGAAAAGCATGTCTTCCACACTGACCCTTTGCGGTCCGTCGCCTATGAAGGCGAGAACGGCATCCGCGCTCTTCTTGAGGGGATGGAGAGGGAGACGGGCTGGCATCCCTTTTATGACGGCGAGAATCCGATCGGGCTGCGCAATGACGCCATTGCCGGCGGCATATCGCTGGAGCCGGGTGGACAATTCGAGCTCTCCGGCGCGCCGATGGCCGACCTGCATGGCACCGCTGCCGAAATGGCCGAACATATGCGCGTGAGCAAGAAAGTTGCCGCGCCGCTGGGCATTCACTTTCTCGGCCTCGGGGTCACCCCGCTCTGGGCGGTGGACCAGATCAAGTCCATGCCCAAGTCGCGCTATGCGATAATGACCCGCTATATGGGGGAAGTGGGCACTCTCGGCACCTCGATGATGTACCGCTCGGCCACGGTGCAGGCCAATCTGGACTTTTCCGGCGAAGCCGACATGGTCAAGAAGCTGCGCGTTTCCCTGGCGTTGCAGCCGGTCGCTACGGCGCTCTTTGCCAATTCGCCCTTCGCCGACGGCCATGACACCGGCTATCTCAGTTTCCGTAGCCATATCTGGCTCAATACCGACGATGCCCGCACGGGCATGTTGCCCTTCGCCTTCGACGAAGGGTTCGGCTTCGAGCAATATGCCGATTACGCGCTTGATGTGCCGATGTATTTCGTCATCCGCGACCAGCAATATGTCAACGTCGCGGGCGAGAGCTTTCGCGACTTCATCGACGGGCGACTGCCCCAGCTTCCAGGCGAAAAGCCGACGGTCAAGGATTGGGAAGACCATCTTTCGACTATCTTCCCCGAAGTGCGGCTCAAGCAATTCCTCGAAATGCGCGGCGCCGATATGGGCAACGAGGCCCATGTCGTGGCCCTCTCCGCGTTCTGGACCGGCCTGCTTTATGACTACATCTCGCTGGAGGCGGCCTGGGAACTGGTGCGGAACTGGACCAACGAGGACCGCGACTATCTGCGTCGGGAAGTGCCGCGCCTGGGTCTTGCCACGCCGTTTGACCGGTCCAGCATTTTCGACATCGCCGCGCAGGCAGTGGGCATAGCCGAAGCCGGACTGGTTCGGCGCCACCGCCTCAACGCCGCCGGCAAGGACGAGACGATCTATCTGGCCCCGCTCGAAGAAACCATCCGCACCGGCAAGGCGCCCGCCGAACGCTGGCTGGAAAAATTCCGTGGCGAATGGAATGGCGATATCATGCCGATCTTCAAGGAAGCCGAACTTTAGGCTTTACCGCTTGCCTCCTCGCCGGCTCTCGTGCATCACGCCCGCGAAGCGACAGGAGGCACGACATGCGCGTAATGGTGATCGGTTCGGGTGGACGTGAACACGCGCTGGCCTGGAAAATTGCCCAATCGCCACTGGTGGAGGCGTTGTTTGTCGCCCCCGGCAATGGCGGCACTGACGCCATGGCGCAGAATGTGGCGGTGGACATCACCGACCACGGCGCCGTTGCCGCCGCTGCCAAAGCGCATGCCATCGACTTTGTTGTCGTTGGTCCTGACGCGCAGGTTGTCGCGGGGCTGGGTGACGACTTGCGGGCCGCGGGAATTATCTGTTTCTGCCCCAGCAAGCAGGCCGGGCAGCTCGAAGGCAGCAAGAGCTTCACCAAGGCGCTGTGCGATGAGTTCGACATTCCCACCGCCGCCTATGGGCGTTTCGAGGATGAGGCGTCGGCGCTAGCCTATCTCTATACGCAAGGCGCCCCAATCGTCGTCAAGGCCGATGGACTGGCTGCCGGCAAGGGCGTGACCGTGGCCATGAGCGTCGAGGAGGCAGAAGAAGCGATCATCGACTGCTTCTCCGGCGCATTTGGCGCATCCGGCGCGGCGGTGGTCATCGAGGAATTCATGGAAGGCGAAGAAGTCAGCCTCTTTGTGTTGACCGACGGCGAAGCCATCTTGCCGCTGACCACGGCACAAGACCACAAGCGCGCATTCGATGGCGACCAGGGCCCCAATACCGGGGGCATGGGCGCCTATTCACCGGCTCCCGTTCTGACCTCGGATGCCTATGACGCAGCCATGGCCCGCATCATCGAACCCACCGTGCGGGGCATGGCCAAGCGCGGCACGCCCTATGCCGGCGTGCTGTATGCCGGCCTTATGCTGACCGAAGACGGACCCAAGCTGGTGGAATACAACGCCCGCTTCGGCGACCCCGAAACTCAGGTGATGATGATGCGCATGGAAAGCGACATCGTTCCCCTACTGCAAGCCGTTGCCACGGGCACGCTGGCCGGAAGAAAGGTCGCCTGGAAGGATGCCTATGCGCTGACCGTGATCATGGCGACCAAGGGCTATCCGGGAGAATATGGCAAGGGCAGCCAGATCCGGGACACCGATGGTCTCGACAGCGACACGCTCACCGTCTTTCACGCCGGAACGAAGCGCGATGGCGAGCGTTTGATTGCCAATGGCGGGCGCGTTCTCAATGTCACTGCGCTCGGGGCATCGGTGAAAGAGGCACAGAAACGTGCTTACGCAGGCGTGGACGCGATTGACTGGCCGGAAGGCTTTTGCCGCCGGGACATCGGCTGGCGCGAAGTTTCTCGGCAGAAGAACTGAACCATTCCTCAATCTTGCGGGACTAGGCTCCCCGTTCAGAACCGTCTTTGGTGCGGCTCCTCCCGAACGCCCGCTGACGCCGCTGCAACGGCGTGGCATGGCGTTCGCGGCAAAGCTGCGCATGAAGGATGCGGAGCGTGGACAGGTGAGCACATTGAATGGGCCACGGATCGGCGTGGCATTGGGTGGCGGATCGGCACGGGGGCTGACCCATATCCCCTATATCGAAGCCATGGACGAGCTTGGGCTCAGGCCCTCAATCATCTCCGGCACCTCGATCGGCGCCCTGATCGGCGCGGGCTGGGCCGCCGGAATGAGCGGCAAGGAATTGCGCGAGCACAGCTTCGAAGTGCTGGGCACTTTGCGGATCATTGCCGCCAAACTCTGGTCGACCCAGATCCGTGGAATTGGCGGCCTGCTCAAGAACGGCATTTCGGTGCAATTGGACGCGGCCAGCATCGTGGACGCATTCACACCGGCCAATTTTCCGCTGGAATTCCGCGATCTCAAAGTGCCGCTTTATGTGGTGGCGACGGATTTCCAGTCCTGGCATCAGGTCGTGTTCAATTCCGGCCCCCTGCGCCCCGCCATTGCCGGCTCGCTGGCCATTCCCAGCTTTTTCAAGCCGGTGCTTTATAACAATCACATTCTGGTGGATGGCGGGGTGGTCAATCCCCTGCCGCTCGACCAGGCCGATATCGGCACCGATTTCCTCATCGGCATCGATGTTGCCGGCGACCCATCCGCCAACCTGACCAAGACTGATCACAAGGCCATCGACATCTGGTTCGGCTCAGCGCAGATCATGATGCATTCGCTGACCGCCCATATGATGGCCGCCTATCCGCCCGACATCTATATCCGCCCGCATGTCGGCAATTTCGGCGCCATGGAATTCTGGCGGGTCCGGGAGATCGTCACCCATGCGGAAGCCGAGAAGGAACGCTTCAAACGCATCCTGGCCCACAAGATCGAAAACTATATCCAGGGCCGAATCGAGCCGGCGCAGAAGCCGTGACCGATACGAAGCGGGCAAAGCCGGTCCAGCCGGTTGCCACGGCGGGTGGCGCATGATTCAAGAGGCGTGTGGAAGCCCTTGAGTCTCAAGATCTGTTCTCGCCTCAGCGCTACCAGCGGCCCGAGCCGCTGGCCGTTTTGCGTGACATTTTCGGACATCGCCAATTTCGCGGGCAGCAGGCCGACGTCATCGAGCATGTGACGGAGGGCGGCGACGCGGTGGTGCTGTTCCCGACCGGCGCGGGCAAGTCCATGTGCTTCCAGATCCCGGCCATTTGCCGGGCCGGCGTGGGCATCGTGGTCTCGCCGCTGATCGCGCTGATGCGGGACCAGGTGGAGGCGTTGAAACAGGCCGGGGTGGCCGCTGCCGCGCTCAATTCGTCGCTGACGCCCGAGGAATCCGCCCAGGTGCGGCGGCAATTGCGGCGCGGGGAACTGGACCTGCTCTATGTCGCGCCGGAACGGGTCGCGACCCCGGGTTTCGCCAATATGCTGGGCGGTTGCGACATCGCGCTCTTTGCCATCGACGAGGCCCATTGCGTGAGCCAATGGGGCCACGACTTCCGCCCCGAATATCGCGAACTCATTCATCTGGTTGAGCTTTTTCCCGGCGTGCCGCGCATTGCGCTGACCGCGACGGCCGATCCGACGACGCGCGAGGACATTATCGAGCGGCTCGGGCTGGAACAGGCCAGGGTTTTCACCACCTCGTTCGACCGGCCCAATATTTCCTATTCCATCGTCGAGCGGGACAAGCCGCGCGAGCAATTGCTGGACTTTCTCGGCGGGCACAAGGGCGAGAGCGGCATCGTCTATTGCCTCAGCCGCGCCAAGGTCGAAGACGTCTCAGACTGGCTAAATGGAAAGGGAATCAAGGCTTTACCCTATCATGCCGGGATGAGCGCGCAGACGCGCAGCGCCAATCAAGATGCCTTTCTCAAGGAAGAGGGCCTGTGCCTCGTCGCCACCGTCGCCTTCGGCATGGGGATCGACAAGCCCGATGTGCGCTATGTGGCGCATATGGATTTGCCGGCCTCCATAGAGGCTTATTACCAGGAAACCGGCCGCGCCGGGCGCGATGGGCAGCCGGCCGATGCCTGGATGAGCTATGGCATGGCGGACGTGGTGCAGCGGCGGCGCATGATCGACGAGGGCAATGCGCCCGACGAGGTCAAGCGCCTGGAACACAGCAAACTCAATGCCTTACTGGGTGTCTGTGAGACCGCGTCCTGCCGCCGGCAGGCGATCCTGAGCCATTTCGGCGAGACCTATCCAGGGCCTTGCGGCAATTGCGATACCTGCCGGTCGCCGGTGGAAAGCTGGGATGGCACCGAGGCCGCGATCAAGGCGCTGGCGGCGATCTACCGCACCGGGCAGCGCTTCGGCGCCGCGCATGTGATCGACGTGCTTCTCGGCAAGGAAACCGAGAAAGTTCAACGGTTTGGCCATCAGAACCAGAAGGTGTTCGGCCAGGGCAAGGAACTCGACGCAAAGGCCTGGCAATCGGTGCTGCGGCAATTGACGGCAATGGGCTTTATCCTTGTCAACCACGCTAATCATGGTGCCCTTTTCCTGGCGGAATCGGCGCATCTGGTGTTCAAGCGTCAACAGACTGTTACCCTCAGGAAGGACCGTCCGCGAAAATCGCTGGAGGTGCGCCGGTCGCTGCAAAAAGCGGTCAGTATCCCCGATCATGCGCAACCACTTTTCGAAGCGCTGCGCGAGGAGCGGCTGCGGATCGCCAAGGCGCAGGGCGTGCCGCCCTACGTGATTTTCCACGATGCGACGCTCAAGGCGATGGCGCTGGCGGAGCCGGTCCATCCCCATGACATGCTCAACCTGCCCGGCGTCGGCCAGGGCAAGCTCGACCGCTATGGGGAAGCCTTCCTCGCCGTGGTCGCCAATTTCAGGGGCTAGGCTATGGGCGAGGCGATGGCACTGAGCGCGGATCGATCGGCGGCCACGCCCCCCCGACTTCCCGTGATCGACATCGCCCGCGGCGTCGCCATCGTCGCCATGGTGATCTACCATTGCAGCTGGGATCTGTCCTATTACGGCTTCCTGCCGGTCGATGTGGGGTATGATCCGGGCTGGGTGTTGTTTGCCCGCTCGATCCTCTTCTCGTTCATGGCGCTGGTCGGCGTCGGACTGGTGCTCGGGCATGGCCAAGGCGTGCGCTGGAAGCGCTTCTGGAAGCGGACGCTGTTCATCGCCATCGGCGCGCTGCTGATCACGCTGGGCACCTGGATCACCTTTCCGCAAAGCTTCGTCTATTTCGGCGTGCTGCATGCCATTGCCCTGTTCAGCCTTCTGGCCCTGCCCTTCCTGTTCACGCCGGTCTGGCTGACCGCGCTGGTGGGCGGCGCGGTGATCGGGCTGCATTTCGTTTATCGGGATGCCCTCTTCAACAATGTCGCCCTGTCCTGGATCGGGTTCTGGGACGTGCCGCCGCTGACCAATGACCTCGTGCCGCTCTTTCCCTGGTTCGGGGTGGTGCTGGCCGGGATTGTCGCCGCGCGGCTGGCCCGGGGATCACGGTTGGAGGCGGGGCTAGCCAAAATCCAGCCCCGGAACGGAGCGGCGCGGTTCCTCGGATGGATGGGGCGCTGGAGCCTCGTCATCTATCTGGTTCACCAGCCTTTGCTGCTGGCGGTGATCGCGCCATTGTCGATGGCGACCGGGGCACAGAATGCCGGGCGCGAACTGGACTTCCTCAATTCCTGCCAGACCTCCTGCGAAGCCACCGGCACCACCCCGGCGCTCTGCGCCACCTATTGCCAATGCGGGCTGGAAGGGGTGATCCGCGACGATCTCTGGGAACCGGTCTATTCGGGACTGGTCTCGGCGGATGATCAGGCCAAGCTCGATGCCAATAATCGGCAATGCTCGGTGCTGATCTATCCGGAATTGGCAGGGGAATAGGCGAGTAGCCGCTGTTTTCAGCTTGGAATCGCATGGACCACCGGGACAAGCCCGGTGGTGACGAAAGGGAGGAGAAGGCGGAGCGGTGTGGGAATCCGTTTCCGTGCTCGATCGTCATTACGGACTTGTCCCGGTGACCCAGCTTGCAGGCCTGTGCATGGGCTGGATTGCCGGTGCTCGGGGCAAGCCCGGGCACCGGGCAATGACGATGGGCGGGGACTTTGCCTGGCAGATTGCCGCAGCCGATTTCGCGGGAGTGGCGGAATAGGGTCGGTCGTTTCCGCTGCTCTTGAGATGGTTGAGGCGAGGCGGGGAGCCGCCGGCGCGATTTGCCTTTGCGATTGCGGATGGATCGGCCCCCCACCCTCGTTCCCTCCCATCAAGGGGGAGGGAGGCGCAGGAGCCGATGGAATCGTACCAAATTGTGGGTTGGATTGCCGGGTACTGAATAGGCTTTCGGTCTACCATTTTTAATTTCATCGTCATCACCGGGCTTGTCCCGGTGATCCAGCTTGCTGGCCCGGGTTGCCCGGTGCTCGGGGCAAGCCCAGGCATGCCGGGCAATGACGATGGGCGGGGACTTTGCTGGACTGATTGCCTCAGCCGAATTCGCCGGATCGTTTATGTGCTTGCTGCCTTGGCGTTGGCCTGGGCGACGAGGTCGTCGGGGATGTCGTCGAAGCTGGCATAATTCATGTTGTAGAGCCGGGAATAGAGCCCGCCCAATTCCATGAGCTGGTCGTGATTACCCTGTTCGATCAATTCGCCATTTTGCAGGACGATGATGCGGTCGGCGCCGCGAATGGTGGCGAGACGATGGGCGATGACCATGCCGGTGCGGCCGTCGAGCAGGACTTCGAGCGCCTTCTGAATCTGCCGCTCGGTATAGGAGTCGATATTGGCGGTCGCCTCGTCGAGCACGAGGATTTTCGCATCGGCGACCAGGGCGCGGGCGAAGCTGAGCAATTGGCGCTGGCCCAATGACAGATTGGAGCCGCGCTGTTCGAGCATGGTGTCGTAGCCGTCAGTGAAGCGGGCGATGAAATCATGCGCACCGACCGCCTTGGCCGCCGCGATCACGTCCTCGCGCGTCGCCGTGGCCTTGTTGTAGCGGATATTGTCGAAAATGGTGCCGGTGAACAGGAAGGGTTCCTGCAACACCATGGCGACCTGTTCGCCGAGGCTCTCCTGGGTGACATTGCGCACGTCATGACCACCAACCAGCACCGCGCCGCCCTGCACTTCGTAGAAACGGTGAACCAAGGCCATGGCGCTGGTCTTGCCCGAGCCGGTGGGACCGACCAGGGCGACCGTCTCGCCGGGATTGACGCGGAAGGAGACGTTCTTGAGTACCGGGCGCCTGGAATCGTAGCCGAAGACCACATCATTGAAGGCCACCGAGCCATCCATGTCGCCGGTCAGGACCACGGCGTCGGGCTTGTCGTCGATGACCACCGGCAGGTCGAGCACTTCGGTGATGCGGCGGCCCGAGGTCATGGCGCGCTGCATGATGGAATATTGCATGGTGAGCGAGCGGATCGGGTCGAAGAAGCGCTGGATATAGAAGAGGAAGGCGACGATGACGCCGACCTGCAAGGAGCCATTGAGCACCAGCGCGCCGCCGGCCACGATGACCGTGGCCATGGAAATGCCGGTGAGCGAATCCACGATCGGCACCATGACCTGCGCATATTTGGAGCCGGTGAGCTGGGTGCGCAGATTGTGATAGGCCTTGTCGTCATAGAGGTCGAAATTGACCTTCTGGCGGTCGAGATTCTGCACCGTGCGCACGCCGTTAATGCCCTCGGCCATGGCGCCATTGGTGAGCGAATTGGTTTCGTGGGCAGCCCAGAAGGCGCGCTTGGCCGGCGGCAGCCAGAAGATGCGGACGATGAACAGGACGGGCATGGTGACCATGGTCAACAGACCCAGCCAGGGATCGAGGCTGAGCAGCACCGCGACAATGCCGAAAAGCAGCACGATGTCGCCCACCGAAACCACGGAGGTTTCGAGAAATTCCTGCATGGAATTGACGTCGCCCTGGAGCCGGCTCATCAGCCGGCCCACCTCGGTCTTGTCCATGTAGGACAGCGAGACGCGCTGGAGCTGGGCGAACATGGCGCGGCGCATGTCGAACAGCACGTTTTCGGCCACCTGCCCCACCTGGGTTTCCTGCACCCAGGAGGCGGCGAAATTAAACAGGATCGCCACGGCGAACGCGCCGACGGCCCAGAGCAGGCCATTGGCGTCGCCGCCCGTCACCAGCGCCGTGTCGATGGCATTGCCGATGATCAGCGGAATGGCCAGCTGGGTGATGGTGAAAACCAGGACCGCGATGACCGAGAAATAGATCTTGTGGCGATAGGGATGCACGAAGGCCCAGATGCGCCGCACCGTCTGCGGATCGTAGGCCTTGCCGAAGACCTCTTCCTCGATCTTGTGGCTGCCAACCGAAGCGCGGGGCGGACGCTGGCCGGGAAAGGCGGCGACTTCGCGCTCATCGTCATCGACCACGCTCATTGTGCTGCCTCCAAGTCGTCTCCGGGCCGGGTTTGCAGATCGTAAAGGGCTCGGTAGCGGCCGTTCTGCTCCAGCAGTTCGGCATGGCTGCCGCGTTCGGTGACGCGGCCATCTTCAAGGAAAAGAATGAGATCGGCATGCATGAGCGAAGACAGGCGATGGGCGATGATGATGGTCACCCGGTCCTTGGCATAACGGCGGATGGCAGAGCGGATGCGGTGTTCGGTGCCGGCGTCGATGGCGGCGGTGGAATCGTCGAAAACCATGACGGCGGGCTTGAGCACCAGTGAGCGCGCAATGGCGAGGCGCTGGCGCTGGCCACCCGAGAGGGAGACGCCGCGCTCGCCCACCACGGTGTCGTATTCGCTCGGCAGGCCCATGATGTAATTGTGCAATTGGGCGCTTTCCGCCGCGCCTTCGATCTTGCGCTCCTTGGCCCAGGGATCGCCATAGGCGATGTTGTTTTCGATGGTGGTGGTGAACAGGAACGAGTCCTGCTGCACCACGGCGACCGAGCGGCGCAGGCTTTGCAGCGTCACCTCGCGCACGTCCTGTCCATCGAGCGTGATGCGGCCGGACGTAACGTCGTAAAAGCGCGGAATGAGATGGGCGAGGGTGGATTTGCCCGAGCCGGGCGCGCCGACGATGCCGATGGTCTGGCCCATCCTGGCTTCGAAGCTGACGCCATTGAGGGTCGGATGGGAGGCGCCGGGATAAGTGAAATGCACGTCCTCGAACCGCAAGGTGCCGTCGGTGATGCGCAGGGGCGCAGCCCCGGGCCGGTCCTCGATTTCGATGGGCGTATCCAAAAAGCCATAGAAACGCGCCCCGCAGGTGGAGGCGCGGGCGAAGGAATTGACCATGAGGCCGAGCTGACGCACCGGCATTTGCAGAATGGTCATGAAGGTGAGGAAGGAGGCGAGCGTGCCCACGCTCATTTCCCCGGCAATGACCTTGTTGCCCCCAACCCAGAGCACCAGGCCCATGGCGACGAAGAAGGAGAAGGTCATCATCGAGGTATTGTTGACGCGGACCCGCACCCGTTCATGCGCCAGTTCCAGCGCGGAGGCGGAAGCGGCGTCGAACTTGGCCAATTCGAATTTCTGCCCGGAAAAGGCGCGGACGACGCGGATGCCGCCGAGATTTTCCTCCATGACCCGGGTGAGGACCGACAGCCGCTCCTGAAGCACCAACCAGGTCTTGCGCAGGGTCAGTTGCGCCGAGGACGAGCGCCAGGCGACGAATGGCACGAAGCTGAGCGCAAGCAGGCCCAGCACCATATCGGTGGTGAGCAGCATATAGGCGCCGACGCCGATCAGCACGGCCAGCAGCACGGTGCGCACGAGGCCGGTGGAGAAGAACATGCGCAGGCCATCGAGATCGAGCAGGCCGAGGGTGATGAGATCGCCCGAATGCACCCGGTCATGGAAGGAATAGGAGAGCTTTTGCACCTTGTCGTAAAAGACCAGCCGCAATTCGTAGCCGACATGGTGGCCGACGCTTTCGGAGAAATAGTTCTGCAACAGGGTGAAGACACCGCGCGCCACCGAGACCGAAAGCAGGGTCAGCGCTGTCCAGAGCAGCGCCTGTTGCGCGCCATCGGCGGCCGTGCTGAGCACGTTTTGCGCCTGATCCACCGCCTGGCCGAGCAGGCGCGGAATGGACAATTGCAGCACCGAGGCAATGATGGTGGCCCCGATGGCCAGGCTTGCCTGCCAATAATGGCGCAGGGAGTAAAGGGTTATCCGCAGAAGCGGACTTTTGCCCTTGCCAGCATGGGCCGCGGCCAGATGGGCCCGAGCATCGCCGCGCGAACGGTCGCGGCCAGCCTTGAGATTAATCAAGGAAGCAATCCAGACATCAAAAAGGGAGCCCGACGGGAGCTAGACTCTTAAGGGGTCATCGATCGGGCAAATCAAACGCACACCGCTATAAAAGGCGCAATAGCGGTGCCATTCAAGATGCAATCTGCGCAAAGAATGCAATTATTGACCGCCCCGGCGTGGAATGGGGTCGGGCGGCATGACCCCATGCCGAACGGGAGATGGCGTGGGCCGGCGGGCGCGGGCAACTCTAGTGCCATGCTTTCGCTCCTGACCGCCGCCATCGTCGCCTTTTCCGTCTTTGTCACCTCCACCCTGTCCGGCGTTTTCGGCATGGCGGGCGGGCTAGTTCTGCTGGCCGTATTGCTGGCCATGCTGCCGGTGGCGACGGCCATAGCCGTGCATGGCGCGATCCAGATCGTCGCCAATGGCTCGCGCGCCTGGTTCAGCCGCGCCTTCATCGACTGGCGCATCCTCGTCCATATCTGCATCGGCCTGCTGGCCGCTGCCTTGATCCTGCTGCTGGTGCGCTATAGTCCCGACCTCGCCAGCGTGTGCATCGTCATCGGGCTGATGCCGGTTCTGGTGTGGATTCCCAAGGACTGGCTGACGCTCGATGCCAGCAAGCCGCTGCATGCGGTGCTGTGCGGCCTGCTCGGCGGCGGGCTCAACCTCACCGTGGGCGTATCCGGGCCGACGGTGGACGTCTTTTTCATCCGCACGCAGATGGACCGCCGCCGGATCGTCGCCACCAAGGCGGCGACGCAGGTGGTCTCCCACGGGGCCAAAGTGGTGTTCTATGGCGGGCTGGCCAGCGCCATGGGCGGCAATGACCTGCTGCTGGTGCTGATCGGCGCGCCGTTTGCCATTGCCGGCACCAATCTGGGCTATCGCATCCTGCAACGGATGAGCGATGCCGGTTTCCGCGCCTGGACGCGCTATGTGGTGACGGCGATCGGGATTTTCTATCTCTGGCGCGGCTTCTCCTTGCTCATGGGGGGCTAATCGCTATGGTGCCATTGGGAGACGACATGGCATCATTCGACAGCGTAACCGCGCGCCTCATATTGCTTTTGGCCGAGACGGGCTCGATCGGCCGCGCCGCCGAGCGCGAGGGCATTGCTTCATCAGCCGTCAGTCGGCGCGTCTCCGATCTCGAGGCGCGGCTAGGCGTGGTTTTGTTCGACCGCTCCGCCCATGGGGTGCGACTCACCAATGCCGGAGAAGCCTATGCCGAAGGGTGCCGGACAGTCCTGCGCTCCATTGCTGATCTCGACGCCATCATGGCCGATTTCGGCTCGGGCCAAAGAGGCAGCCTGCGGCTGGCCTGCACGTCTTCGGCCCTGACCGGACGCCTGCCCGAATTGCTGGCGAAATTCGCCGCCAAATATCCCGGCATCGAAATCGCCATCCGCGAAATGAATGCGGCCAAGTCGCTGCTGGCGCTGGACGAGGGGCAGGCCGATATCGCCATCGTCTCGGATAATTACGACTTCACCCGCTTCGAGATCAGGCCATTCGAGGATGAGCGGGTCTGGGTGCTGGCGCCGCCCGACCACGCGCTGGCCCGCCAGATCGAGCCGCGCAAGGCCCTGGCATTCGAAGCGGTGCTGCCCCACGCCATTGTCGGCATTCATCATGCCGGATCGCTGGACCGATTGCTGGGCGAAGCGGCCGGAAAGGCCGGCAAGGAATTGACCGAGGCGCTGCGGGTCGAGAGTTTCCCCGCTTTGGTGCGCATGGTGGAAGCTGGGTTCGGCATCGGTTTCCTGCGCTCGACCAGCCTGCATCTGCTGGCGGGAACCGACCTGGTCTGCGCGCCGCTCGCCGAGCCCTGGGCCATGCGGCAATTGCTGCTGGCGCGGCGCAAGTCGAGTCCGCTTTCGGCGGCGATGAAAAGCTTCATGGCGCTGGCCGGCGAAACCTATCTGCCATCGGCCTAGATATCGTCCCAAAGGAATGGATTGGTGACCTTGATTGCCCGGACCAGCCGGGCAATGACGATGGAGTGAAGGGCGCGTGCCCCTCAGGCCGGAACCACCTTGCCCAGCGACCATGGGCCGGTTTGTCGCACCATCGCCAAAATTCACAACAGTCAAGTCATTCAAAGGGTTCGGCAATTCAGTTTAGAATGGCTCAAGGAAACAAGACTTAATCAGTCATATTTTCTTTGACATGCCCGACCGGCCCTGCTTAGGAGACGCGCCGGTGTCGTTGATACGACCCGTCCAGATACACCTGCTTGATTGGATCGAATCGTGAGCATGCTCTTCCGTTCAACCGCTATTGCCGCGGCTGTTTTCGCTGGCACCATGTCGCTGGCCAGTGCCAGTATCGCCCAGGACAAGGTCATCACCCATCCCCAGGGTGAAACCACGATCAGCGGCGTGCCCGCCAAAGTCCTGACCCAGGACTGGGCCGTTTTTGACGACCTCAACGCCTTCGGCATCGACGTGTCCGGCGTTCCTGCCTCCAATGCCCCGAGCTATCTCAGTGGCAAGGTTGCTGCCGACGCGCTGCAGATCGGCTCGCTGTTCGAACCCGATTTCGAAGGCATTGCCGCCGCCGAGGCCGATGTCTATTTCGTCGCCGGCCGTTCGGCTGCCGCCTATGCGACCGCCAAGGACATCGTGCCCAGCGTCGATCTATCGGTGAGCAACACCGAGTTCATTTCCGGCATCAAGCACAATATCACCGTTCTGGGCGACATCTTCGACCTTGAGGCCAAGGCCGAAGAGCTCAATGCAGCGCTCGACGCCAAGGTCGCCGAAGCCAGCGCCGCCGCTGAAGGCAAGGGTTCGGCTCTGGTGCTGGTGACCAATGCTGGCAAGCTGGGCGTCTATGGCCCGGATTCGCGCGTGGCCTGGGTCTATAACGAAATCGGCATGCCCTCCGCGCTGGACAGCGTGAAGGACGGCGATCATGGCGGCGATGCCGTGTCGTTCGAATTCCTGCTCGAAGTGAACCCCGACTGGGTCTTCGTCGTGGACCGCGATGCCGGCACTGGCGAGAATGCCGGTGCGGCTGCCGCCCTGCTCGACAACGAGCTGTTCAATCAGACCAATGCCGCCAAGGAAGGCCATATCGTCTATCTCGATCCGCAGGCCTCCTATATTTCGATGCATGGCTATCAGGGCGTGATGTTGCTGCTGGACCAGGTCATCGCCGGCTTGAACAGCTAAGTTAGGCTGATTATCGGCGACCTACCCATTCTCCCCTTAGTGGGGAGGTCAGCAGAACGAGGCCTTCAGGCCGCAACGCAAAAGGGTGGGGGTTCCGGTTTATCCACGAGCAAGGCGTTCGTGAAACCGCCCGAATCCTCACCCTCGACCCTTCCCCTCAAGGGGGAGGGCGGCGAAGGAGCCGAAACATCCTATTTCCGACGCCCTCACAAGGGGCAAATTGCCGAGACAGGTCCCCCGCCCCGTGCCCGCGCTTATTCTTGCTTCCATCACTACCGCGATCCTGGCGGTAGTCAGTGTCTTTGTCGGCGTCAGCGACGTATCCATTTCCAGCCTGATCAGTGGCGGCATGGATGGCCGCGCCATGGAAGTGCTGCTGATCAGCCGCATTCCGCGCACCCTGGCGCTGGTTCTGGCCGGGGCATCCATGGCCATTGCCGGTCTGGTCATGCAGATGGTGGTGCGCAACCGGTTCGTCGAACCATCGACCACGGGCACGAGCGAATCCGCCGCCCTGGGCTTTCTGATCGTGACGCTGTTGGCGCCGGGCTGGCCGCTGATGGCCAAGATGGGCGTCGCCGCGCTGTTCGCGCTGGGCGGCACGGCCCTGTTCCTGCGCATCCTGCGGGTGGTGCCGCTGCGCGACGTGCTGATGGTGCCGCTGGTGGGCATCATGCTGGGCGGCATTATCGGCGCGCTCACCGCCTTCATCGCCTATCGCGCCAATCTGATGGCCTCGCTGCTCGCCTGGAACATGGGCGACTTTTCCGGGGTGATCAGGGGGCGCTATGAATTGCTCTGGGTTGGCCTCGCCTGCTGCATTCTGGCCTATATTGCCGCCGACCGCTTCACCGTTGCCGGCATGGGCAAGGATTTCACCACCAATCTGGGCCTCAATCATCGACGAGTGATGATGCTGGGGCTGGTCATCGTATCGCTGGTCAGCGCCGTGGTGCTGGTCTCGGTCGGCTCCATCCCGTTTCTCGGCCTTATCGTGCCCAATCTGGTCAGCCTGTTGATCGGCGACAATATGCGCCGCACCGTGCCCTGGGTGGCCATTGGCGGCGCCGGCATGGTGCTGGCCTGCGACATTGTCGGCCGGCTGATCCGCTTCCCCTATGAAATTCCCATTGCCGTGGTGATGGGCGTCGTGGGCAGCGCCATGTTCCTCTATCTGTTGCTGCGGACGCCGCGAGGCGCAAAATGACCCCGGATATAATCGCCCCCCCTGCTCCACGCCGTCTCGGCCGCCCAGCGCTGGTGCTGATCGGCCTGTCGCTTCTGGCCGTGATCTCCATTGTCCTGTTCATGACGCTGGGGGCCAAGGGCAGCTGGAGCTTCGTGCTCAGCTTCCGGGGCAAGAAGCTGCTCGGTCTGCTGCTGGTGGCCTATTCGGTGGCCGTCTCGACCGTATTGTTCCAGACCGTCACCAATAACCGCATCCTCACGCCCTCGATCATGGGGTTCGATGCGCTTTATGTGCTGATCAAGACCGGCGTGGTGTTCTTCCTCGGCGTCGGGGCGCTGGTCGCCATCGACAGCCAGATCCAGTTCATCGTCGAAGTGCTGGTGATGATCGGATTCTCCGGCATCCTGTTCCGCTGGCTGTTCCTCGGGGAAGAGCGCAGCCTGCACCTGCTGGTGCTGGTCGGCATCATTTTCGGGGTGCTGTTCCGCAGTCTCAGCCA
Source organism: Devosia faecipullorum (assembly GCF_015158295.1). Classification (GTDB taxonomy): domain Bacteria; phylum Pseudomonadota; class Alphaproteobacteria; order Rhizobiales; family Devosiaceae; genus Devosia; species Devosia faecipullorum. The sequence goes on from NZ_JACDXV010000005.1 coordinate 129,628, forward strand.
GCTCATGCAGCGCATGCTCGATCCGGGCGCCTTCAATGTGCTTCAGGATACGCTGTTCGCCAGTTTCGCCACCACCGACCCGACCCTGTTGGGCATTTCCTGCATCATCGTCGCGGCGGTCAGCGCCGTCGGCCTGCGGCTGATGCACACCTATGACGTGCTGTCGCTGGGCCGCGCCCAGGCGATCAATCTGGGCGTCGATTACAAGCGCACTGTCGTCGTCATCCTGTCGCTGGTGGCGGTTCTGGTGTCGGTTTCGACGGCGCTGGTGGGGCCGGTCACGTTTTTCGGCCTGTTGGTGGCGACGCTGGCCCATTCGCTGGTCGGCAATTCCAAGCATCGCTATGTGCTGCCGGCGGCGATCCTGCTGGGCATCGTGGCGCTGGTCGGCGGACAGACGCTGCTCGAACGGGTCTTCGCCTTCGACACGGCATTGTCGATCATCATTGAATTTCTGGGCGGCATCGTCTTCATCGCCCTGGTATTGCGGAGATCAGCCCGATGATCGTCACCTCCAATGTCACCAAGAATTACGGCCCCGCCTGCGTAGTGGATGGGGTGTCGCTGCAATTGCCGCAGGGCGGCATCACCTCGATCATCGGCCCAAATGGCGCGGGCAAATCGACCCTGTTGTCGATGGTCAGCCGGCTGATGGCCATGGACAAGGGCAGCGTCACCGTGGGCGGGCTGGACGTGACCAAGGCGCCGAGCGACGAATTGGCGCGGCGGCTCTCCATCCTCAGGCAGGACAATCACATGACCGCGCGGCTCACCGTGCGCGACCTGGTGTCCTTCGGGCGCTATCCCCATTCCAAGGGCAGGCTGAATCTCGAGGACAAGGCGCAGATCGAGCGGGCCATCGCCTATCTCGACCTCGGGACGCTGGCGGACCGCTTTCTCGACGAGCTATCCGGCGGGCAGCGGCAGCGGGCTTTCGTGGCCATGGTGCTGGCGCAGGACACCGATTATCTCCTGCTCGACGAACCGCTCAACAATCTCGACATGAAACATGCCATGGGCATGATGAAACTGTTGCGGCAGGCGGCGAACGAGCTGGGCAAGACCGTGGTTCTGGTGCTGCACGACATCAATTTCGCCTCGTGGTATTCGGACCATATCGTGGCGATGAAGGCCGGCAAGGTGGCGGCGCAGGGTGCGGCTTCAGCGATGATCCGGCCGGAAGTGCTGTCAGGAATCTACGAAATGGACATCAAGGTCCACGAGATCGGCGGGCAATTGATCAGCGTCTATTACGGCTGACCGGATTGACCATGTCCGAGAAGGCGACGGCCCGGCCGCGTCCCGCCGCCTTGGCGGCATAGCAGGCGGCATCAGCCTCACCCATGAAGCCGAGCGGCGAGGTCGAATCCACCGTCACCATGGCAAGGCCGGCGCTGGCGCCGATTCGGTATTGCCGCCCCGCCCAGGTGAAGATCAGCGCGCCGACGGCCCGCACGATCTTGCCGGCAACCTCGAGGCCGCTCTCCGCCGGGCAGGATTCGAGCAGCACGGCGAATTCGTCGCCGCCGATCCGCCCGACCACGTCATGGGCGCGGCAGCTGTCGCGGATCGTCTGCGCCACCTGCTTGAGCAGCGCATCGCCAGCCGCGTGGCCCGCCGTGTCGTTGACCGGCTTGAAATGGTCGAGATCGACATAGATGAGGCTCGAGGCACGACCATTGGCCCGCCCCGCCGCAACATTGGCTTCCAGCGCCCGTTCAAAAGCGGCGCGGTTGACGAGGCCGGTCAGCGCGTCGTGGCTGGCCGAATGGGCAAGCTGGCGTTGCAGGGTCCGGCTCTGCGTCACATCCTGGAAGACGAGGACGGCCCCGGCAATCTCTCCACTGGCCCCCGGAACCGGCGCGGCGGTGCAGCGGATATCCCGCGTCTTGCCATCGCAACAATAAAGGATCGCATCGTCCTCCACCCGCACCGGCTGGCTTTTCTCCAGACAGTCGAGGATCGGGCAGGCCAGGGGCTCCCCGCTATTGTCGCTGCGCAGGCGAAACACATCCGAAACCAGTCGACCACGCGCCTCGGCGGCAGGCATGCCGGTCAATTGCTCGGCGGCGGCGTTCATGAATTCCACCCGTCCATCGGCATTGGCGGAAATCATGCCGTCGGCGATGGATTGCAGGGTGATGTGCAGGCGTTCCTTTTCGGCGGCCAGTTCCAGCTCGACGGTCTTGAGCCGGGTGATGTCGGTATCGGTGCCGATGGTGCGCAGGGCCTTGCCGTTTTCGTCCCATTCGCTGGGCCGGCCTCGGCTGAGAATCCAGATATAGGAGCCATCCTGGATGCGTTCGCGATATTCAAGCGCGTCCAGGAGGCGATCGTCCTCGCCCTGCCGGGAAATATTGGCGCGAATATAGTCGCGGTCGTCAGGGTGAATGCGGGAAATCCAGGCTTCCTGATTGCCATCGACCTCGGCATCGGGCGCCATGCCGCGCATCTGCCGCCACATGCGCGAATAGAACATGGTATCGGTGCGGATATCGTGTTCCCAGACGCCCTGGCGCGCGCTTTCCAGCGCGGTATTCCAGCGGGCCTCGGAATAGACCAGCGCTTCCTCAGCCTTTTTCTGCAATTCGATATCGGTCAATTGCAGGATGATGATGTCGGGCTCGCCGTCCTTGCCCTCGAGGCGATTGGCAGCAAGCCGCACCGAAAGCTCGCGCTGCCGCTGGTGGCGGAAGCGATATTCGCCGCGCCAGGAGCGGGCCTCGCCGCGCACCAGACGCTCGAATTGCAACCGCAACGCCAGACTGTCGGCCGGATCGGCCATGTCCAGCAGGCGGAAGGCATGTTCGGCGGCAGGGACATAGCCGACCATGTCGGCAAAGGCGCGATTGGAATAAACGATGGTGCCGTCCAGCCCGACCAGCAGCATGCCCAAGGGTGCCGCATCGAGAATCCGCGCCATCAATCCCGTGCTGCGCAAAGCGGGGATTGCCGGATGATGCACAGCGCTGGACGGTCGTGTTTCTCCCATCCGGGGATCATGGCGCAGCGCCATTAACAACTCGCTTCGTTCCATCCCCCAATATCGGGATGTTTCGACATAAACAGAGCGGTTTTCCGCTCAGCCGATGCGAGAGAGAATGAAGTCGCGTTCCTCGGCCAGGCCGGCCCATTCCTGGGGATGGTCCGCATCGAAAATCAACGTATAGGGGCCCTTGTAGCCGGCTTCCTCCGCTGCCGCGATGCAGAGGCCATAATCGGCCTCATCAAGCTGACCTGAGATAAAATTGGCCTTGGCGTGGCACAATTCGGCGCGCGGAAAGATGGATTTGAGGCCTTCATATTTGTCCGACCCTGTCCAGTTGCCGAAATCGGCGAGCAGTCCGATCTGGCCATCGAGCTGGTCGAGCAGAATATGGACGGCTTCCGGGGTGGAGAGCAGTTCGAACCAGTTTTCGGTGACGATCCGCATGGGGGAGCCGGCATTGGCGGCGAGCAGATGGCGGAAGCCTTCGACCGATCGTTCCAGGGCCTGGATGGAGGTCGGCTGCTTGCCGGCAATGACGCGGGCATTTTCCGCGCCCAGTTCATTGGCGACTTCGAGCCAGCCGGCGATCCAGCGTGTGTCGCGTTCGCCCACCAGCGGATCGGTCATGTCGCCGGCGTCGATCAGCAGCGTTTGCAGCGCAACGCCCGACACTTTCAGCTGGTCGCGCAATTCCCCGAGATAGATCGGATCGCGGCTGCGCAGGTGGAAGGAGACGATTTCCAGTCTTTTATAGCCGTGATTGGCGAGCATGGAGGGCAGGCCGAGCAGGGATTCCTCGCCGTCGCCATAAGTGTCCTCGCCATCGCTCACCGCATCGGTGGTGAGATCATGCGGATAGGTCGCGCCCAATAGACGGTGCAGCGACCAGGTGGAAACGGCAATGCGGCTTTCGGAATCGGCCATGATGCTCTCCTGTTGAAGGGCAGGATTTCATGCCGAGAGGGCGGGGGCAAGCCGAAGCCGAAACGTTTCCGGCCTATCTGGAATATGGTCCTGCGGCTTTGCCATGGGGCTTTATTGCCCGGACTGGCCGGGCAATGACGCTGGAAGGGAGGCATCGCGGCCGGTGTCAGCCGCGAAGGACGCGGCTCAATCCACTCGGCCCCGTGCGGCCACCCTCAGGGTTTCCACCAAGTCGCCATCGCGGATCAGATGGACCTGATCGAAGAGATTGCTCACCGGGCAACAATGATTGGGAATGATGCGAATGGTCTCGCCGATCCTGGGCTTGGTGGCGCAGGCGGAGACGTCGATCATGCCATGCTCCTCGCTGAGCCCGGTGACTTTCGCCTCGGGATAATCGACGACATAGCCGTGGCCGACCATGCCGAGCAGATCGCTGGTCAGCGCCTTGGTGCCGGCATCGATGATGGCGCGGTTCTCGGTGGGACGGGACACGATGGTGGCGAGGACGGTGAGGGCGCAATCATCATAGCTGGCCGCCCCCGCCGCGACCTGCGAGCGGTCCATGTAAATATAGGTGCCGGGACGATATTCGCTGGCAATGCCGGATGCGTCCTGCATGTTCCAGATGTCGGGCGTGCCGCCGGTGGTGATCGCGGGCACCGCAATGCCGCTGGCGGCGAACAGCGCGTTGGCCGAGGCCAGCCATTGATTGGCCTCGTGATATTTGCCAGCGGCGGGATAGGTCATGAGACCAGCAAATTCGAGACCGGGCGCGGCGATGATGTCTTTTGCCAGCGCCAGCGCCGCCTCCGGCGATTGCACGCCGCAACGACCCATGCCGGTATCGCATTCGACGAAGACGCCGAAACGATGGGCCGGATCGGTGAAGGTGGCGGCGAGCCCGGCGACGCAATCGGCACTGTCGGCCACGACGCGAATGGTGACGCGATCATGCAGGGCCTTGAGCCGAGCAAGCTTGGCCGGGCCGATGATGTTGAAGGTGAGCAGGAGGTCGGAGAGGCCCGCATCGGCCATGACCTCGGCCTCGCCCAGCTTCTGAACGGTAATGCCAACCGCCCCCAGCTCCACCTGCCGCCTGGCGAAATAGGGCAGTTTGTGGGTCTTGATATGGGGGCGCAATTTCAGCCCAGCGCGGTCCGCAGCGGCCTGCGCCTTGCTCAGATTGGCCTCGGCCCTGTCGAGATCGATCAGGACGGCAGGAGTATCGAGTTCGTTATAGCGGGTCATTTCGCCCTCAGTACCTCATTGACGAAACGCAGATTGCCCGAAGTCAGGCCCGCATCGACCGGGATGGTGACCCCGGTAATGCCGGAGGCGGCATCGGAGGCGAGAAAGAGCGCGGCATTGGCCACTTCCTCGGGACTGACCATGCGGCCCAGCGGATAATGCGGCAAGACTTTATCGAGCAATTGTGGATCGCCGGCGAGACGATGATCCCAGGCCGGAGTGCGGACCGATCCGGGCGCAACCACATTGGCGCGCACGCCCCGCTCGCCTCGCTCGACGGCAATGGCCTTGGCGTAGGCAAGCAGGCCCGCCTTGGCCGCCGAATAGGCCGGATTGCCGAAATGCTGGAGCGCATTGACCGAGGAGATGAAGACCACATTGCCCGCGCCACGCTCGGCCATGGCATTCACCACCGGATCGACCAGCGCATAGGCGCCATTGAGATTGATGGCCATTTCGCTGGCCCAGATCTCGTCATCGAGATGGCCGAAATGCTCGGCGCACGTAAAGCCCGCATTGGCGATCACCGCATCGGGCGCACCATGGGCGGCGATGTCGGCGGCAATTGCCGAGCGGGTGGATTTTGCATCGGACTGATCGAACAGGACGGTGCGCACCAAAGGCAGGCCGACCATCAGGGCGGAATCCCGGTCCGCGCCGACGACATTGGCGCCCGCCGCGTGAAAGGTTTCGACCAGAACCCGGCCGATGCCGCCGCCGGCGCCGGAAATAAGGACGGTCTTCCCGTCGAGACGGAAGGGATTGGTCATCGGCTCAATGTCTCCACCAATTCAATGCCACCCTCGGACCCGATCCGGGAGCCGGTGTCAACGCCCATCAGCAGCGCGGCGCCAATTGCAGACACCCTCGGGCCAGGCCCGAGGGTGAAAATACTGTCCGGTCAGGAACAGGTTTATGGACCCTTATAGGCGACGCAATCGATCTCGACCTTGCAATCGACCATCATATGGCTCTGCACGCAGGCGCGGGCCGGAGGATGCTCGCCGAAATAGCTTTTATAGACGGCGTTGAAGCTCCAGAAATCGCGCGGGTCATCGAGCCAGACACCGCAACGGACCACATGTTCGAGCCCGTAGCCGGCCTCTTCGAGTATGGCGATGACGTTCTTGATGGTGAGGTGAGTCTGCTCGATGATCCCGGTGCCGACGATCTCGCCGTCCTTCATCGCGACCTGGCCGGACACATAGAGCCAGCCGCCAGCCTCAACGGCGCGGGCGAAGGGCAGATTCTGGCCACCGGCCCCCGACTTTTCTGCACCGTAACGTTTGATCGACATGGGCTATCCCTCTCGAATATGAAATTTTCTTTCTCTCCTTAGCGTATTTCGAGGCAAGGATCGAGGAAATGACCGCAGAACCCGGCGCAAAATGTAAATTTCTTACGTGATCGGCGGCGCAGCTTGGTGTAGCGTCGCTCAACGCGCCCATGTGCTTCAGCCCGGATCAGTCTCTTGCGTGTCTTTACCGCCGCTCTCGCCACCGAAACAAATACATTTTCGCCCGTCGCCATCGACAAGAAGGCTTTTGAGGCATCGCTTCACGCCAAGCCGGGCCAGCACCCGGCCACGCCCACCCTGTGCACGGCGCCAATCACCGTGGGCCGCGAGGTTTGCGCGCGCGAGGGCTGGACGCTGATCGAGGGCAGCGCCAGCTGGGCCGATCCGGCCGGATTGGTGGCCCAATCCACCTATGAGGAATTGCGCGACGAAATCCTCGGGCAATTGCAGGCCGCCATGCCGGTGAACGGGGTGGTGCTGGGACTGCACGGCGCCATGGTGGCGCAGGGCTATGACGATCCCGAGGGCGATTTGCTGGCCCGGATTCGCGCCATTGTCGGTCCCGAGGTGCTGGTCTGCGCCGAACTCGACCCGCACAGCCATTTGACGGCAAAGCGCGCGGCGGCGGCGGACTTCTTCGTCTATTTCAAGGAATTTCCCCACACCGATTTCGTCGACCGCGCGCGCGACCTCTGGGCCATCGCGGCGCGGGCGCTCAAGGGCGAAATCAAGCCGGTGATGAGCATTTTCGATTGCCGGATGATCGACGTCTTCCCCACCTCCAAGCAGCCGATGCGCGGCTTCGTGGATCATCTCATGGCGCTGGAACGCTCGGAGCCGGGACTGCTTTCGCTATCGGTGGTGCATGGCTTCATGGCCGGCGACGTGCCGGAAATGGGCACCAAGCTGGTGGCGGTGACCGATGGCCAGAAGGAAATGGGCGCCGCCCTCGCCGAAAAACTGGGGCGCGAATTGTTCGCCATGCGCGGCACCTTCATGGTGAGCCAGGTGGATGAACAGGTGGCGGTGGACGCGGCGATTGCCGCGCCACGCGGGCCGGTGGTGATTGCCGATGTGTGGGACAATCCGGGCGGCGGCACCGCGGGCGACGCCACCGTGGTTCTGGCCGAACTGATAGAGCGCGGCGCGCAGGACGTGGCCGTGGGCACGATCTGGGATCCCATCGCGGTGCAGATCTGTTTCGCCGCAGGTGAAGGCGCGGAAATCATGCTGCGTTTCGGAGCCAAGTCAGCCCCCTTTACCGGCGATCCGATCGACAAGCGCGTTATCGTCAAGGCATTGAAGCGCAATGCCGAGATGAAGTTCGGCGAGAGCTTCGCGCCGTTCGGCGACGCAGCCTGGGTGCATTTCGAGGGGATCGACGTGATCCTCAATTCGACCCGCGCCCAGAGTTTCGACCCGAGCCTGTTCTCGGCGATGGGCATCGATCCGCAGCAGCGAAAAATCCTGCTGATCAAATCGACCAATCATTTCTACGATTCATTCTCCAAAATCGCTTCCGAGATCATCTATTGCTCGGCGGGCAAGCCCTATCCCAACCGGCCGGCGGAAACCGATTATCGCAAGGCGCGGCGGGATATCTGGCCGATGGTGGACAATCCCTGGGCGTGACCGGCGCGGTGGCGGGGTGACAGTGCCGGGCTTTCAGTCCCGGAGCTGGCGGAAAAATTCCACCAGCAGCTTTTCGGAGCGGGCGGCTGAGAGGCCGCCGATCACTTCGGGTCGATGGTGGCAGGTGGGCTGGTCGAACAGGCGAATGCCATTCTCCACCGCGCCGGCCTTGACGTCCTCGGCGGCGAAATAGACGCGGCGCAGGCGGGCATGGGCGATGGCGCCCGCACACATGGCGCAGGGCTCGAGCGTCACATAGAGGTCGCAGCCATCCAGCCGCCCGGTGCCACGCGCCGCCAGAGCCGCGCGAATGGCCAACATTTCGGCATGAGCGGTGGGGTCGCCCAGAGCCTGCATGCGATTGCGCTCGGCGGCCAGAACGCGATCGTTTTCCATCACCACCGCGCCGATGGGCGCTTCGCCACAGGCAGCCGCTTCCTCGGCGAGGCGCAGGGCCAGATCCATGGGCTTGTCGGAAAATTCGGTCACGGCGGGAACGGGGCGTAATCCTGGGGGTTGACGGCGCTCTTGAGAGCTTCGAGCCCGGCACGGGTCCAGCCCGGCGGCTGGGTGACCTCATACCAGGCGTCAATATAGTCGCGCGGCGAATAGACATGTCCATAACCGACCGGTGCCGTCTGCGACAGGGCCGTATCCAGCGCCAATTGCAGGAAGGTGACAAGCGGATACCAATTGAGCGCCGGCGACACATCGGGGCCGCGCGGGGCGGCAAACCAGGGCGGGCGCTGCCAATCGGCATCAAAGGAAAAGAAGACGATGGGGTCGCTCGCATATTGCAGGAAGACGATCCGCATCGGGCCCCATTCAAGACCGTCCCAATCCCTGGCTCCGGACTGGTTCATGAAGCGGATGGCGCTCGAATTGCCGAAGCGGGGCAGCCAGAACGGGCTATCGGGCTGGCGACCTTGAGTCACCCGGCTCCAGGTGGAACTGGAAAAGGGCGGACCGGCCCAGAGCGCGCCATCGAAGGGGTCGCCCAGAACATCATAAACGGTGGTGGAATTCTGCGAGGCGAGCGCGCCCAGGCTGAGACCGTAGAGATAGAGGGAAGGTCGGCTCTCCGGCGGCAGGTCGGTCCAATAGGCATAGACGATATCGAACAGCGCCTGGGCGGTTTCGCCGCCATAATTGGGCTCGACCAGCAGCGACAACGCGCTGGTGAGATAGGAATATTGCACCGCGACGCTGGCGACATCGCCATCATGGAGGATTTCGAGCATGTCGATGCCGGCGCGGTCGACCCAGCCGGTGCCCACCGGCATGATCAGCACCAGCACCGAGCGCTCGAATGCCCCGACACGCAAGAGTTCGTCCAGCGCCAGCTGGGCGCGGGCCTCGACGCTGGGCGCCGAGCGCAGGCCCACATAGGTGCGCAGCGGCTCAATCGCGGGCCGGCCAGTCAGGGCGGTGATGTCCGCCGCCGCCGGGCCGGATTGCACATAGATGCGCGAATCCTTGCCGATGGTTTCCCATTCGATCAGCGATTGGGCGCTGCCGGTCTTGTCCGGCTCAGCGGGCGGGGCATCGTCGGTCGAGACCAAAGCATCGAGCCGTTCATAGAAATTGTCGGCAACCCGCAGGGCGTTACGCCAGAAGAGGTTATTGACCAGAATGCTGACCGCGATGGCGACGAGCAAAGTGGCCAGAACCAGAGCGGCTCGGCGCGGCAGAAGCGGGGCGAGCCAGCCCCAGACCAGCCGGATCAGCCGCACCATCAGCCTGCCCAGCACCATGAGCACAATGGCGATGGGCAGGGCCATGGCCGCGATCAGGAGTGGCTGGGACTGGTCCACCGGCGGCATGTGCATGACGGCACGAACCGAATTCTGCCAGGTATTCGCATAGGACAGGGCCAGGACCACCAGCGCCAGGGCGACCAAGGCCACCACGATGCCCATGGCCCGCGTCACCCTTCCGGGCGGCACGTGCAACCCGAGAAAGCCCCAGAGCCAATGGGCCAGATTGCCGAGGCCATAGCCGATGGCAAAGCAGCAGCCCGAGAGGATGCCTTGCACGATTTCGGTGCGCGGCAAGAGCGAAGGCGTGAGCGAGAGGGTAAAGAAGACCGCGCCGACCAGAAGGCCGGGCATGGAGAAATTGTCCGCCAGCCAATCCCAGAAGACATTGGCACGCTGGACCCATGGCATGCGGATTCGGCCGGACCCTTGGTTCATTGGCCTAGGTGAACCGGCGGAGCCCTTCTGGTCAATCGGTCTGGGCACAATTGATGCAAGCGGGTCGGAATATGCCCTGCCCTACCCTATATTGGCGGCAGAGGAGAATCGCCCTTGTCCATACGCCAATTGCCCGAAGACCTGATCAACCGCATCGCCGCCGGCGAAGTGGTGGAACGGCCGGCCAGCGTGGTCAAGGAATTGGTGGAAAACTCCATCGATGCCGGGGCGCGGCGCATTGTCGTCACCACCGCCAATGGCGGCATGGACCTGGTCCGCATCGCCGATGATGGCCACGGCATGGACCGGGACGACCTGATCCTGTCGGTGGAGCGGCACGCCACTTCGAAATTGTCGGCGGACGATCTCGATGACATCCGCACGCTGGGTTTCCGGGGCGAGGCGCTGGCCTCCATCGGCTCGGTGGCGCGGCTTTCGGTGGCCTCGCGCCCGGCGGAAGCCGAAAGCGGCCTCGTCCTTGTGGTCGACAATGGCCGCCGCTCGGGGCCGATGCCGCAGGCGATGAACCGGGGCACGGTGATCGAGGTGCGCGACCTGTTCGCCCAGGTGCCGGCGCGGCGGAAATTCTTGAAGGGCGTGCGCGCCGAAAGCTCCGCCATCACCGATACGGTCAAGCGGCTCGCCATGGCCAATCCGCAGGTCCATTTCGTGCTGGAAGGCGCCGACCGCAGCGCCTCGAACTGGCCTGCAATCAGCGGCGAGGGCGCGCTGGAAGCGCGGCTCGGGCAGGTGATGGGCGCAGATTTCGTCGAAAACGCCGTGCCGCTGGCTCTGGCTCGACATGGCGTGGTGGTGGCCGGGCTTGCGGGCCTGCCGACCTATACGCGGGCCAATTCACTCAGCCAGTTCTATTTCGTCAATGGCCGCTCGGTGCGCGACAAGGTGCTGGTGGGCGCCGTGCGGGCGGCCTTTGCCGATTATACCTTTCGCGACCGCTTTCCGGTGGTGGCGCTCTATCTGGCCATCGACCCGGGCGAGGTGGACGTCAATGTGCATCCCGCCAAGGCCGAATTGCGCTTTCGCGACCAGGGCGCGGTGCGGGGCGCGGTGATCAAGGCCATCGGCATGGCTTTGGCCGCTGCCGGCTTCAAGGCCTCGAGCAGCGTGGCCGACGATATTCTGGGGGCCTTTGCTGCGCCAGAAATGGAGCGAGCCGCGCCAACATCGATGCCGATGCCAGCGAGTGCGGCGCATTATGGCTGGCGCAATGAGCGGGCCCCACTCCATCTCGACACGAGGCCAGGTCAATTGTCCGGCTTCACCGAACCGAGCGGCAGGGTGGAAAGCGTCGACATCGCGCTGGACGCTGTCGATTATCCGCTGGGCACGGCGCGGGCGCAGATGTTTGACAACTACATCATCGCGCAGAACGATACCGGTCTGCTGCTGGTGGACCAGCACGCCGCCCATGAGCGGCTGGTCTATGAGCGGTTCAAGGCGCAGATGGCGGAAGGCATCGTGCCGAGCCAGGCGCAATTGATCCCGGTGATCGTGGAATTGCCGGAGGAGGATTGCGCCCGGCTGGAAGAGGCGGCGCCGGAGCTGGAAAAATTCGGGCTCTATCTCGACCGTTTCGGGCCGCGCGCCATTGCCGTGCGCGAAACCCCGGCACTTCTCGGCAATACCGACATTTCCGGCCTTGTCCGCGACCTGGCCGATGGCCTCGCCGAATGGGACAGCGCCGCCGCCTTGACCGGGCGAATGGAAGCCATCATCGCCCGCATGGCCTGCCACGGATCGGTGCGCAGCGGCAGGCGGCTGCGGGTGGACGAAATGAACGCCCTGCTCCGCGACATGGAGGCCGTGCCCCATTCGGGCCAGTGCATCCATGGCAGACCGACTTATGTCGAACTCAAAAAGGGCGATATCGAGCGCCTGTTCGGGAGAAGCCGATGATTTCCGGCATTCATCACGTCACCCTGATCACCGGCGATGTGCAGGCCAATGTGGATTTTTACGCCGGGTTCCTGGGCATGCGTCTGGTCAAGCGCACCGGCGGTTATGAGGATGCGCGGCAATTGCACCTGTTCTACGGGGATTATGCCGCGACGCCGGGCGCGCTGGTGACGTTTCTGGTCTGGCCGGGCGGTTCAGCGGGCCAGGCGGGCGCCGGGCAGGTCAGCGAGATGGCGCTGACCATTGCACCGGGTTCGATCGGGTTCTGGCTGGAACGGGCGCTGAGCCATCAGGTCAAGGTCGAGGGTACGGGGCAGGAATTCGGCGAGACCGTGCTGCGCCTGCGCGACCCCGACAATGTGCTCATCAAGCTGGTCAGCGCCGACCTGCCGGTCTTGCCGATGCCGGAAAGCGACATTCCGGCGGAACACCGGATCAGGCGCATTCGCGGGGTGACCCTGCTCTCGATCGTGCAGGAGGAAACCAGCGGCTTCCTCACGCGCTATTTCGGCTTTCGGCCCGGTCCGGTCGACGGGAAAACCCAGCGGCTCATTTCCGATATGGGCGATGTGATCGATGTGCGCGACGCGGCCGGGTTCTGGGCGGGCGCAGCGGGAACCGGCACGGTGGACCATGTGGCGTTGCGGGCGCGGGACGGAGAGCAGGTCGAGGCGGTGGAGCGAGAATTACGCCAGCGCAATTCGAGCCTGACCAATCTGCATGACCGGCACTATTTCACCTCGCTCTATGTGCGCGAGCCCGGCGATGTACTGATCGAAATGGCCAGCGACGGGCCCGGCTTCACGCTGGACGAAACTTTGGAGAGCCTCGGCACGACGCTGTTCGTGCCGCCGGACACGCCGGATGAAGAGGCAATCAAGGTGATGCTGCCGCAATTCGGGCTGCCCGGGGATGAGCGCGTCATCTATCGCGATCTGATCTATACGCATCGCTTCTTCACGCCTGATAGGCCGGATGGCTCGACCCTCATCCTACTGCATGGCACCGGCGGGGATGAAGCCGATCTCATGCCGCTGGCGCATAAGGCGGCGCCGGAAGCAACGCTGCTGGGGATGCGCGGCCGCAGCACCGAAGATGGCACAAGGCGCTGGTTCCGCGCCTTCGGCCCGGCCATTTTCGATCAGAAGGACGCCCGCTTCGAGGCCGGGGCGCTGCATGCATTTTTCGAGGAGGCCGCCGGCGCCTACCGGCTGGACCGGGAAAAACTCGTGGCGCTGGGCTATTCCAACGGCGCCAACCTGCTGGGAGTGGCCATGCTGCTGCATCCGGACATGGTGCGGCGCGCCGTGCTCCTGCGCCCGGTCATGGTGCTCGATGCAGCGCCGGAGGTTGATCTGTCAGGCGTTGCGGTGCTGGTCGTGCTCGGGGAGAAGGACGCGTTCCGCGCGCAGGGCGAAAAGCTGGTGGAGGTCTTGCGGGCAGCCGGCGCCGAGGTGAGCGTTGCCGTGCTGCGCCAGGGCCATGAACTGAGCCCGGAGGATGCCGGGGCCATTGCCGACTGGCTCGGCTGAAGGCTGGCGGCCCGGCTTACCCAGGATGGATTGCCCGGACAAGCCGGGCAATGACGTTAGAATGGAGGGCGCACAAGAGGCCCTCGCACAAAGCAAATCCGCTATCAGCCAAATACGCTGGCGCCGCGATCGGCAACGCCGACGAGGCTGCGGAAACCGCCAAAGAGTTCGCGACCCATGCCGAAATGCTGGGAGCGCAAATCCTCGGTGGCCGGAGTGCGGGAGAAGAATTCCTTCTCGTCGCCCAGGAAGGTCAGCGTTCCCTCACTGGCGTCCAGCCGGATCATGTCGCCATCGCGGATCTTGCTGATCGGACCACCATCGAAGGCTTCGGGGGTCATGTGGATGGCGGCGGGCACCTTGCCGGAGGCGCCGGACATGCGGCCATCGGTGAGGAGCGCAACCTTGAAACCGCGATCCTGCAAGACGCCGAGGGCCGGCGTCAGCTTGTGCAATTCGGGCATGCCAATGGCCTTGGGGCCGGAGAAGCGCACCACGGCGATGACGTCGCCGGTCAGTTCGCCCGCCTTGAAGGCGGCCTGCAGGCCTTCCTGGCCATGGAAGACGCGCGCCGGCGCTTCGATGACGCGATGCTCGGGCTTGACCGCCGACACCTTGATGACCGAACGGCCCAGATTGCCCTTGAGCAGCTTCAGCCCGCCCGTCTGCTGGAACGGGGCCTTGGTGCTGGTCAGCACTTTCGGCAAGGCGCTTTCGGCCGGGGCGGGTTCGAAGGACAATTGATCCTCGACCAGCTTGGCTTCCACCGTGTAGCCGGAAAGGCCCGTGCCCCAGACGGTCTTGACGTCCTCGTGCAGATAACCGTCCTCGAGCAATTCCTTGATCAGATAGCCCATGCCGCCGGCAGCGTGGAAATGGTTCACGTCGGCAAGGCCATTGGGATAGACGCGCGCCAGCAGCGGGGTGGCGTCGCTGAGATCGCTCATATCGTCCCAGGTGACGTGGAGCCCGGCGGCGGCGGCCATGGCGATCAGGTGCATGGTGTGATTGGTAGAGCCGCCGGTGGCGTGCAGGCCGACCAGCCCGTTGACGATGGCCTTCTCGTCCATGATGTGGCCGATTGGGGTGTAATTATTGCCCTGGGCCGTGAGGGACAAGGCGCGCCTCGTCGCCTCGCGGGTCAGCGCGTCGCGCAGCGGCGTGCCGGGATTGACGAAGCTCGAACCCGGCAGGTGCAGGCCCATGATCTCCATCAGCATCTGGTTGGAATTGGCGGTGCCGTAGAAGGTGCAGGTGCCGGGAGAGTGGTAAGACTTGCTCTCGGCTTCCAGCAATTCGGCGCGGCCGACCTTGCCTTCCATATAGAGCTGGCGAACCTTGCTCTTTTCGTCATTGGGCAGGCCCGAGGTCATGGGACCGGCCGGGATGAACACTGCCGGAAGATGGCCGAAGGACAGCGCACCGATGACGAGGCCCGGCACGATCTTGTCGCAGATGCCCAGGAAAACGGCGGCGTCGAACATGTTATGGCTGAGCGAGATGGCAGTGGCCATGGCGATGACGTCGCGGGAGAACAGCGAGAGGTCCATGCCCGGCTGGCCTTGCGTCACGCCATCGCACATGGCCGGCACGCCACCGGCCACCTGCGCGGTGGCGCCGATGTCGCGGGCTGCCTGCTTGATGATGTCGGGATAGAATTGATAGGGCTGATGGGCGCTCAGCATATCGTTATAGGAATTGACGATGCCCAGATTGAGCGCCTTGTCGCCCGCCAGCGCCGCCTTTTCGGACGGGGCGCAGGCGGCAAAACCATGGGCGAGATTGCCACAGGACAGCGCCGAGCGATGGACGCCCTGCGCCTTGGCCGCATCGAGCCGGTTGAGATAATCGCGCCGGGTGTCGCGGCTGCGCGCGGC
The DNA here is from genome assembly GCF_015158295.1 of Devosia faecipullorum. Taxonomy (GTDB): domain Bacteria; phylum Pseudomonadota; class Alphaproteobacteria; order Rhizobiales; family Devosiaceae; genus Devosia; species Devosia faecipullorum. The sequence goes on from NZ_JACDXV010000005.1 coordinate 145,242, forward strand.
AATGCGGTCGGTCACGTCCTGAATAGCCTGACGGACGGTCATGGCAAGTCTCCATTGCTGGCAAGGGCGCGCCAAAGGGGGGCCGCTGGCGCGCTTGATCCTTGCATCAAAAACTGGCTCTCCAATGGCGGCCAGGGCGGTCGATTGGGGACCGCCCCAGGGGCCTTATGGACACCAGTAAACTGAAATCGGCGCGCCGGAGCGCAGCACGGCCCTGATGGGCATATCCTCTATTGCGCCTTCGCCCAGCGCCTTGTCCAGCACCTCCGCCTTTTCGGCGCCTTCGATGTGCAGATAAAGGCCGTCGGTAGCCAGCAGGCGCGGCAGGGTGAAGGTGACGCGCGGCTCGCCGGCGCCGGGAGCGCGAATGGCCAGCGTCGGCCCCGGGGAAGTCAGCGCCTCGGAAAGGGTGTCGCCGCCCGGAAAGAACGAGGCGGTATGTCCGTCATTGCCCATGCCGAGAATGACCGCGGCGAAAGGCTGCGGCAATTCGGCCATCAGGGCATTGGTCTTGCCGATGGCTTCGGGCGTCGGCTCGTCGCCGCCCGAATAGAGCGGGAAGAAGCGCGCCGTGGCGGCGGGGCCCTGCAGCATCTTTTCGTTGACGAGGCCGGCATTGGAGCGGTCGCTGGTTTCGTCGACCCAGCGCTCGTCCACCAGCGTCACCACCACCTTGTCCCAGTCGATATCCTTGGTCTTGCCCAGGGCCTGGAAGAATTTTGCCGGCGTCGACCCGCCACTGACGGCAATGGACGCGGCGCCGCGCGCGGCGATGGCGGCGCGGATGCGGTCGGCGACGGATTCGGCCAATTCCTTAGCCAATGTCGGCTTGTCGGCAAAGCTGCGGCGGTCGATGCTCACCTTAATTATTCCCCTCATACCAGGATCGGCCATCGCGCTCGATCAGCGCCACGGCCCCACTCGGGCCCCAGGTTCCGGCAGTATAGGTCTGGGGCGGTTCGCTGGCGCGGTTCCACGCCTCGCGGATCGGATCGACCCATTGCCAGGCCGCTTCCAGTTCGTCGCGGCGCATGAACAGGGTCTGGCTGCCGCGAATGACGTCCATGAGCAGGCGCTCATAGGCTTCGGGCGTGCGTTCGTCGAAGGTTTCGGCGAAGGACAGGTTGAGCGGCACTTCGCGCAGGCGCATGCCGCCCGGGCCGGGATCCTTGATCATCATCATCAGCTTGACGCCTTCATCGGGCTGCAGGCGAAGGATGAGCTTGTTGGGCCTGGGCGCGCCTTCGGCATGATCGAAGATCGAATGCGGAATGGGCTTGAACTGGATGCAGATCTCGGAGACGCGCTCGGCCATGCGCTTGCCGGTGCGCAGATAGAAGGGCACGCCGGCCCAGCGCCAATTGTCGATATGGGCCTTCATAGCCACGAAGGTCTCGGTGCGGCTGCCTTTCTTGTCCTCGGGCAATTCGTCCTGATAGGAGGCGACGGAAGCGGTTTCCGAGGTGACGCCGCGATATTGGCCGCGCACCGTTTCCCGCGCCACTTCGCCATTGGCGATGGGGCGGAGAGCGCGCAGCACCTTGAGCTTTTCGTCGCGCAGCGCATTGGCGTCGTCGCTGGCGGGCGGCTCCATGGCCACCAGGCACAGCAATTGCAGCATGTGGTTCTGGATCATGTCGCGCAGCGCGCCGCTCTCGTCGTAATAGCCGCGAGTGCCGGCGCCGACGCTTTCGGCCACGGTCAATTGCACGTGATCGATATGGGCCGAGTTCCAGACCGGCTCGAACAGCGTATTGGCAAAGCGCAGGGCAAGCAGGTTCTGCACCGTTTCCTTGCCGAGGTAATGATCGATGCGATAGACCTGATCTTCCTTGAAGATCTTGGCGACGCCATCATTGATTTCCTGGCTGGACGCCAGATCGTGGCCCAGCGGCTTTTCGATCACCACGCGGGCGTCGCGGCGATAAAGCTTCTTGTTGTGCAGATATTCGGCGATGGGCTCGAACAGATCGGGCGCGACGGCGAGATAGAAAGCGCGCACCACCTTGGGATCGTCGCGCAGGGCCGCGCCGAGATCGCCCGATTCATCGGGCTTGCTGGCATCGACCGGCACATAGGTACATATCTTGACGAAGCGCTCGATGGTGTCGGCGTCCTGATAGTCCTTCTCGACGAATTGCCCGAGCGCGTCGCGCACTTGCTTTTGAAAATCGGCCTCGCTCAGCTTGGACCGGGACGCGCCGATAATGCGGCTCTGCTCATCGAATTGTCCGTCCATGAAGCGGTGATAAAGCGCCGGCACCAGCTTGCGCTTGGTCAGATCGCCGGTGGCGCCAAAGACCACATAGTCGAAAGGCTGGACGGGAATGATGCGGCTGGACAATGGGGCAGTCCCTTAGTTCGAGGCGAAATTCTGCCGGGCGAGAATGATTGCGCCATGCAGGGGTTCGTATTTGGGCAGGGCGACAAAGCCGCCGAAACGCTGTTGCAGGTTCGGGAACAGGCGCTGACCGAGACCACCGACAATGGCCATAATTCCGGCGCCATGCGCCTTGAACCATTTCACATAGGTATCGATATAGCCCAGCTCAATATCGAGCAATTTGAGCGCGACCGGATCGTGCTTTTCAAGATGCTCGAAAAACAGCGGCATGAGCTTGCCATATTCACCCGGGGCGCGGCCGATCAACGCATCGTCTTCCGAGCCGTGGTCGCTTTCCAGCCGCAAATCCAGTTCGGTGGCGAAGGCCCAGGTCATGACCGCCTGATTGGACCCGCCCAGCGCCGCGATCACCGCCTCGGTCAGCGGCGAAGGTTCGAGCAGCCCGTCGGCGGCCTCGACGGCGTAGCGCGCCAGTTCCCGGCCCAGAATGGCGCCGCTCATCTGGTCACCGATGTGAAAGCCCCAGCCGCCGGCCTGATAGCGGCGACCGCCGACGATGGACATGGCAGCCGAGCCGGTGCCGATGATGACCACCCCGCCCTCTTCGCCGCCCAGCGCCCCGGCATGAGCAATATCGATGTCGTCATAGACGGTGACGCCGGCAAAGGGCCAGGCGCGCGCTGCGAAGGCGGCGCGGGCCGAATCCATGCGCCCGCCGGCCATGCCGAAACAGGCATAGGTATTGGCGGTTTCGGCATAGTCGATGCCCGCCGCCTTGAAAACGTCACGGGTGCCCTCGACAATCGCCTTATAGGCCGGCTCGCCTCCATCGATCTGAAGATTGGAGCGGCCGTTCTTCACCTCGGCCAGCGTTTCCAGATCAGCATTGGCGAGGCGCACACGGCAATTGGTGCCACCACCATCGACGCCAAGGTAATATCGCGGCACGAACGGCAACTCCGTGGGTCGGGGGGACAGGGCGGCGGCAGGACTCGGCGGCCCAATCCCGGATTAGGGGGTCAATTCGGCGCGGACCATAATGCGAAAGATGCTAAGACGAAAGTATCATATAGCAGAAATCGTTCGGTCCGAGCGCCGCGGGTGCATAGCATGTCGAGGACGCGCTGCCGATAGGGAACAGCTTGCGGCCACATATCGTTGCAGCCAAGCTCGTCAACAGCGATCCGGAAGCGACGAACCGAAGTGAAGGAAGGGATCATGACACGACATTGCCTGGTTCTGGGCGGGGCGCGCTCCGGCAAGACGGCCTTTGCCGAAAGACTGGCCCTGCATTCGGGCGCAAGGCCGGCATATCTGGCGACGGCTTCGGTTCTGGACGATGAAATGCGCGCGCGGGTGGACAGCCATCAGGCGCTGCGAGGGGCACGTTTTACGACGATGGAGGAGCCGCTGGACGTGTCGCGGGCCATTGTCGCGGCGGGTGCCGATCATGACGTCATCCTCGTCGACTGCCTGACGCTGTGGATCACCAATCTGCTGATGGCCAATGCGGATGTTGCCAGTGCCGTGGGCGAATTGTGCGCCACATTGATGGAATTCCGGCAGGCCAAGGTGATCCTGGTGTCGAACGAGGTCGGCCTCGGCATCGTGCCCGACAATGCCATGGCCCGGACCTTTCGCGATCTGGCCGGTTCGGCGCATCAGCGGCTGGCCGAGGTTTGCGAAGACGTCTATTTCGTCGCGGCGGGACTCAGCCTCACCATGAAGGGCGAGGCGCCCGCGCTCAGCGGAACATGAGGATGATCGCCAGAGCCGCGCTGAGGGCCAGCAGCACATCGAGCGTCCGCCGATAGAGCAGCAGCGCCAGCATGATGTCGCTGGCGCCCAGTGACGATTTGCCCGTGCCGAAGGCCGGCAGGTCGATCACCTCGCCGTCATAGGCGCGCGGGCCGCCGAGCTGGAAATTGAGGGCGCCGGCAAAGGCGGCTTCGGGCCAGCCGGCATTGGGCGATTCGTGCTTGCGGGCATCGCGCCGCGCAATGGCCCAGGCCTTGGACGGGCTGGCGCCGGGCACGAAGAAGCAGGCCAAGGTAATAAAAATGGCGGTGAGGCGGGCCGGGAGCCAGTTGAGCACATCGTCCAGTTTCGCGGCGGCCCAGCCATAATCGCGATAGCGCGCATTGAGATGGCCGATCATGGAATCGGCGGTATTGACGGCCTTGTAGAGCGCGATGCCGGGCAGGCCGAACAGAACCAGGAAGAACCACGGCGCGACGACGCCGTCCGAGGTGCTTTCAGCCAGCGTCTCGACCGCAGCGCGGGCAATGCCGGCCTCGTCGAGCATCTGCGGATCGCGGCCGACAACGTGGCTTACCGCTTCGCGCCCGGCGGCGAGCGATTGCCGCAGGGTCTCGGATACGGCCCTGACGGCGCGGCCCAATTCCTTCTGCGCCAGAAAAGCCGTTGCCAGCAGCATTTCCAGCAACCAGCCAAAGGGTAGCCAGGACAGGATGGTGCTGATGCCGATGGTCACGATCAGGACGGAAAGGAGCAGCAGGCCGAGCGCGACGATGCCCGCCAGCCGGCGCTGGTCGGCGCTGCGGCTTTCATTATTAAGGCGGCTCTCGCAAAAGCCGATCAACCGGCCGAACCAGATGACCGGATGGCCGATGGTTTCGGTCAGTTTCTGCGGATAGCCGAAGCGGCGCTCCAGCGCCAAGGCAAGCGGTGCGATCAGCGTTTCCATGTCTAGACCTTCACTTGCGCGGCGAGAGACAGCAGATTGTCGATGTCGAGGTGCTTTTCCAGATGCCGGGCCAGCCCGTCAAGCACCGCCTCGATCCCGGCTTCATAAGCGAGATCGGCACTGGCCGGCTGGCCGAGAAAGGCGCGGCGGAAGCCATCGGCGGCAAAAAGCCCGTGCAGATAAGTGCCCATAATACGGCCATCGGCGCTGATTGCCCCTTCCGGTTCGGCGCCGACCCGCGCGAAGGGAATGGCGCGCGCTGGCCCCTCGGTCACGCCCATATGCATGTGATAGCCGGTCAGGTTCTCGCCGCTCGGGGCATGAATGGCCGCTTCGACGCGCAATTGCTTGACCGGGGCGAGGACGGTGTCGAGATCGAGCAGGCCGAGGCCAGGACTGGTTCCGGGCGCACCCTCGATGCCGTCGGGATCGGCGATCTGGCGCCCGAGCATCTGGTAGCCGCCACAAATGCCCAGGACGAAACCGCCGGCGCGGTGATGGGCGGCGATGTCGATGTCCCAGCCATTGGCGCGCAGAAATTCGAGATCGGCACGCGTCGCCTTGGAGCCGGGCAGGATGATCAGATCGGCATGACGCGGCATGGCATTGCCGGGCTGGACCAAAGTCAGGGTGACGCCCGGTTCGGCGCGGAGCGGATCGAGATCGTCGAAATTGGCGATGCGCGGCAGGCGCGGCACGGCGATGTGGAAAGCCCCCTGCCCGCTCGAAAGACTATCGAGCGCCAGCGCATCCTCGGCGGGGAGGCGCGCGGCTTCGGCGAAATGCGGCACCGGGCCGAGACAGGGACGGTGGGTGCGGGCTTCGAGAAAAGCCTTGCCGCTTTCGAACAGGGCCGGATCGCCGAAGAATTTGTTGATGAGGCTGGCGCGGACCAGGGCGGCATCGTCCGGATCGATCACCGCCAGCGTGCCGACAAGCGAGGCAATGACGCCGCCGCGATGAATGTCGCCGATCAACACGACCGGAATATCGGCGGCGCGGGCGAAGCCGAAATTGGCAATGTCGCCTTGCCGCAAATTGACCTCGGAGGCGCTGCCCGCGCCTTCCACCAGCACATAGTCAGTATCGCGGGCGAGTTCGGAAAAGGCGGCGAGCACTTCGGGCATGAGCTGGGCGCGGTCGGCCCAATATTGGCGGGCCGTGAGGCTGGCGCGGCGCTGGCCGCGCACGATGATTTGGGAGCCGGTTTCGCCTTCCGGCTTGAGCAGAACCGGGTTCATCGCCGTGACGGGCAGCTTGCGGGCAGCGCGTGCCTGCAAGGCCTGCGCCCGGCCGATTTCGCCGCCATCCTCGGTGACGGCGGCATTATTGCTCATGTTCTGCGGCTTGAAGGGGGCGACGGAGAGGCCGCGATTGGCCAGCGCGCGGCAAAGGCCGGCCACGATCAGCGATTTGCCGACATCGGAGCCTGTACCCATGAACATGATGGCTTTGGTCATGGCCTTCTTATGCCGGAGCAATGACATGGGCGTAAGACCCCATGACCCGGCCCAGAAACGCTCCCATGGGCAATTGGCGGACGCCTTCGGCGTCAAGCGCTTCGAATAGCGGCGGCAGGCCGGATTGTTTGGCCGAGGAATAGTGGAATTCGTGCCCATTGAGGCCCGGCGGCCACGGCAAGGGGCTGTCATGGATCAGGCGACGATAGCCGAGGACGCGCTTGGGCCGGTCCATGCGGGTAGTCATCGGCAGGAGGCCGGACATGGAATGGCTGGTCCCGTCCTTGTCGATCAGCGCCTCGCCCAGGGCCATGAAGCCCCCGCATTCGCCATAGATCAGCGCATCGCGATCGCGGGCGGCGCGGAGGCCGCTATGGAAATGAGTGGCGGCGGCCAGCGCGGGACCGTGCAGTTCGGGATAGCCGCCGGGGAGGAAGATCGCATCGGCCGTCGGGTTCGGCGCCTCATCGGCGAGGGGCGAAAAGAGGCTCAGTTCCGCTCCCGCTGCGCGCCAGCCCTCGAGCAGATGTGAATAGAGAAAAGCGAAAGCGGCATCGCAGGCAATGGCGATATGTTGGCCGAGCGGCGGCAAGGCCATGGATGTTGCTGCGGGCGGCAAGAGTGGCGCAGCGAGGCTCTGAAGCGCATCCAGATCAACAAAATCGCCAATCGTCTGCGCCGCAAAATCGAGAAAACCGGCAAAGGTGGCAATCTCACCGGGCAGGGTGAGCCCGAGGTGGCGCTCGGGAATGATCAGGTCCGCGTGGCGGGGAATGAAGCCCAGAACGGGTATGGCAGTGGCGCGCAGGGAGGCCGCCAGCATGCGTTCGTGGCGAGCGGACGCGACGCGATTGACGATGATGCCGGCAATGCGGACAGCCGGACGCCAATGGGCAAAGCCGGAGACCAGTGCGGCGATGGACTGGCTCTGCTTGTCCGCATCGATCACGAAAATGACCGGCAGGCCCAGCATTTCGGCGAGATCGGCGGTGGAGCCATTGCCATCGGCGGCGGCGTCGAACAGGCCCATGACGCCCTCGACGAGAAGCAGATCGGCCCCGCTGGCCTGACGGGTGGCCAGCGCCGCGATCTGGCCCGGCGACATGGCCCATGGATCGAGATTGACGGATGCGTGACCTGCCGCCTCGGCATGAAAGACCGGATCGATATAATCGGGGCCGGTCTTGGCGGGAGCAACGTTCACACCGCGCTGGCGCAAGGCGGCCAGGAGGCCCAGCGTCACCAGCGTCTTGCCCGAGCCGGAGCGTGGCGCGGCAATGACCATCCCCTTAGCCAAAGACATGCTTCCTTGCTTCCCCGACATACCAGTCGAGGCTGCGCCGATAGCGGGACACCGGGCCCAGCACCAGAATGGATGGAGTGGGCAGATCGGTCAGTGTCCCGGCTGCGCCCAGACTGGTCTCGATGACGGTCTGGGCCGGGCTCGCCGCCTCGGACACAATGGTCAGCGCCTCATCGGGCGTCCGGCCGGCATCGAGCAGGCGTTGAGCAATGAGCGGCAGATGCTTGACCGCCATGAACATGACGATGACCGGCGCGGCGCGGGCGACGGCGGGCCAGTCGATGGCGCCGGGAACCGCGCCGGTTTCATCATGGCCGGTGAGGAAAATTACCGAGTGATTGGCGTCGCGATGCGTCACCGGCAGGCCGGCATAGGCGAGCCCGCCCAGCCCCGAGGAAATGCCCGGCACGATACGGAAGGCAATGCCGGCGCGCGCCAATTCGCCCGCTTCCTCCCCGCCCCGCCCAAACATGAAGGGATCGCCGCCCTTGAGCCGCAGCACGCGCTTGCCCTGCCGCGCCAGTTCGATAAGACGAATGGTGATGTCGGCTTGTTTCGGGGAGGGCTTGCCGCCGCGCTTGCCGGCGTGGATACGTTCGATATGAGCTGGCGCCAGCGCCAGAATATCGGGCGAAACCAGCGCGTCATGGACGATGACATCGGCAGCGCCCAGAGCATGCAGCCCCAACAGGGTCAAAAGCCCCGGCCCCCCGGGACCGGCGCCGACGAGCCAGACCGAGCCCGGATCGAAGGGCGGAAAATCGGCCTCGGCGAGACGAGACAGGATCGTATCAGTCACGAGCGACACTCACGGCTTGAGCGGCAGGGCCCGGACGGGCACAGTGGCGGCGATGATTGGACACAGAGCAATGAATATCCTGATCCTTGGAGGAACGAGCGAAGCGCGGCAATTGGCGAGCCGGCTGGTGGCGCTGGGCCATGAGGTGACGACCTCGCTGGCCGGCCGCACGCAGGATCCCATCCTGCCGGAAGGCGGGCTGCGCATGGGGCCGTTCGGCGGCGTGGCCGGGCTCTGCGCCTATCTGCGCGCGGCGGGGGTGGAGCGGCTGGTTGATGCCACCCATCCCTATGCCGGTCTGATGTCCATCAATGCCGCTGCCGCTGCGGAAGAGACCGGCATCAGGCTGGTACGCTATATGCGCCCACCCTGGGCACCTCAACCGGGCCAGGACTGGACCATGGTGGGCAGCGCGCAGGAGGCAGCCGATTGCCTTCCCAAAGGCGCCAAAGTGCTGCTCACCACCGGCCATGCCGGGCTCGAAACTTATCTGCGGCGCGAGGATTGTTCGTTCCTCGTGCGCGTTATCGAGGCGCCGAGCATGGACCTGCCGTTGCATGCGCAGTTGATCCAGACGCGGCCGCCTTATGGGCTGGACGACGAAATCGCGCTGATTGGGGGGCATGGCGTTACTCACCTCATCAGCAAGAATTCGGGCGGCGCCCAGACCAGCGCCAAGCTCGAGGCGGCCAGGCAGGCCGGCGTTCGGGTGATCATGATTGCGCGCCCTCATTATGGACCGGCGCTGGAAGTGGACAGCGTCGAGGCGGCACTCGCCGCGCTGGATGTCGGCAGCGCATAGGGCGGCGTCCAGCGCGACAGCGCGCAGGTGGCATTGGCGCTGCGCCGCTTTTCCACGAGCAGCGGACCAAAGGCCAGCGCCGACGCCTCGGCCACCGAAGGCAAGGCCAGATAATGGGTCACATGTGGGGACGGATTGGGCACGTCGCGGGGCAAATCCTGCGGCGGAACCGCCAGAAGCGGCAATGCCAGCCGATCCGCAACGGAGCGGAGTGCGGGATGGGATTGCTTGCCGTCCAGCGTCGCCAGGGCCGCAAGATCATGGCGATCCAAGCCGGCTTCGGCCAGAGTGGCGTCGAGAAGATGAAGAATTTCCTCAGGACCGGCGCAGAAGCGCGCCCCAAGACCCACAACTATATCCGCGCGGGGAAAAGTCCGGCTGGCCAGCTTGCGGCTGGCAGGATGCTCATACATTTCGCCTCGACACATTACGAGGCAGGTCCGCTCAAAACCGGCTCAGCCCTGGATTTGGTCCCGCCTTTGGTCGACCGCACCAGGCTCTGTTTCAGTTCCGTCATGGGAACGCTGCGCTTGGGCGACGACCTTAGGCGCAGCAAAGCCCATGGTCAATCAAAGGCTTCCGCCGATCCGCTGGGGAATATCGGAATGCCTCTGAAAATCGTTTGCAAATACAACAACTTGCAGCAAACGACGTCCTCCGCTATTGCAGGTCTGCAAGCTCGCTAACAGGCGGACATCATGGCCATCACCAACAAGACATTGGCAATTGCCGCAATCAGTCTGGGGGTGGGGCTCGTCGTGCTCGGCCTCAAGACGCTGGCCTGGTGGCTGACCGGCTCGGTGGCGCTTTATTCGGACGCTCTCGAATCCATCGTCAACGTGGTCACGGCCATCGTGGCGCTGCTCGCCGTGCGCCTGGCCCAGCGGCCGGCCGACGCCGCCCTGCCCTATGGCTATCACAAGGCCGAATATTTCTCCGCCGTGATCGTGGGGGTGATGATCATCATCGCCGCCATCCTGATCATGCGTGAGGCTGTTCTCGGTTTCATGAACCCGCAAATGCCCGATGCGCCGGTGCAGGGCATGGCGGTCTCGATCGCCGCGACTGCCATCAATGTCGTCTGGGCGCAGGTGCTGATCCGCCATGGGCGCAAGGCGCGCTCACCCGCCATGGAGGCCGATGGCAAGCATTTGATGACCGACGTGGTCTCCACCATCGGCGTATTGGCAGGGCTCGCGCTGGTCTATCTCACTGGTTTCGCCCAGCTCGATTCGGTGCTCGCGGCCCTTGTGGCGCTCAATATTCTCTGGTCCGGCTGGGGCGTGATCCGCGAAAGCGTCGGCGGGCTGATGGACGTGGCCGTGCCGGCCGAAACCCAGAAAACCATCCGCGACGTCATCGCCGTCAATGCCGACGGCGCCATCGAAGCGCATGACATCCGCACAAGGCAGGCGGGCAAGCTGATCTTCATTGATTTTCACCTCGTGGTGCCCGGCGCCATGTCGGTCGACAATGCCCATACGATCTGCGACCGGATCGAGGCCAAGCTGCGCGAAGCGGTCAAGGACGTGCAGATTACCATCCATGTCGAGCCCGAGGAAAAAGCCAAGCATTCAGGGATCGTGGTGCTCTGATCACGCTTGCCAAGGGGAAATTGCGGGGGCAACCTCCACACATGCGCGCCATTCTCACCCTTGTCCTGTTGGTTCTGGCGGCCCCGGCCTGGGCGCAATATTGGACGCCCTATGAAAATGCGCGGTTCGGCTATGAAATCGACGCGCCGCCCGGCTTCGAGGGCAATGGCGAAAGCGCCAATGGCGACGGGCAGATATTTTACAATTCCATTGCTGCCCAAGGGCTTAGTGTGTGGGGCGGCCATTTTTCTGAAGAATTCGAAACTGAAGCAGCGGCGGCGCTCGATGCGGCCCGCGCCGGCAATTGGGCGATCCAGTCCCAATCCTCGACGCCGCATTGGGCGGAATTTACCGCGCAACGGGGTGACCGCGTGGTGCGGCAGCGCCTGATCACGCTCTGCGACGGCGGTTCCTACGCCGCGTTCCGCCTTGAGTTCAATGTACGTGACCTTGCCGCCCTGGAGCCCACCATGGACGGGCTCCAGCGCTCATTCATGGCGTCGGACTGCTAGATCATTTCAGCGTATAGTAGAAACGTTGAAATGATCTAAGTGTTTGTTTTGTCGCGTTTGCGAACCGGAAAACCGGTATCCATCTTTCCTGGAAACGCCCTAGAACTCGACGCCCTTCTGCGCCTTCACGCCGGCGCGGAAATGGTGCTTGATCTCGGTCATTTCCGTCACAAGATCAGCAATTTCAATGAGTTCGTCCTTGGCATTGCGGCCGGTGACGATGACGTGCTTGTCGGCGGGCTTGTTGGCGAGCACCTCGACCACTTCCTCGATGGGCAGATAATCGTAGCGCAGGCAGATATTGAGTTCGTCGAGCAATACCATGTTATAGCTGGGATCTTCGATCAGCGCCTTGGCCTGTTCCCAGGCCTTGCGCGCGGCGGCAAGATCGCGCTGGCGGTCAGCGACGTCCCAGGTAAACCCTTCTCCCATCGCATTAATCGTCACCTGATCGGGGAATTTGTCGAGCACGTCGCGCTCACCGGTATTCCAGACGCCCTTGACGAATTGCACCACGCCGACGCGCATGCCATTGCCAAGGGCGCGGAAGACCATGCCGAAAGCGGCGGTGGATTTGCCCTTGCCCTTGCCGGTATGGACGATCAGCAGGCCCTTCTCCTCGGTCTTGGTGGAGAGGATCTTGTCGCGCGCCGCCTTCTTTTTCTTCATCTTTTCAGCATGATAGGCGTCGCGCTCGGCTTCGCTCATCAGATCGGTCTTCTTGGCTGGCCTGTCAGTCATGTGTGTGCTCCAGAAAGGCGAAAGCGGAATTTGAACGGGGCGACCACAGCCCTCTTTGCTGGGCCTCAAGGAATTTCGCGATCAGTTCATCATAGCCGAAGCGATTGGAATGCTTGATGAATTCCCGAACCGTATCATCCTGGACAAAGGCCTCGAAGGCGAGGTCGAAATGGTGCGACTTGACCGCGCCGGTGGTCGCGGCGAAGGCGAACATGAAATCGAGGGTGGCGATGATCTCGAAGGCGCCGCGATAGGAATGGCGCATCATCCCGGCAAGCCATTTCGGATTGACGACGCGGCTGCGCATCACATGGCTAATCTCTTGTTCCAGCGTGCGAATTTTCGGGTTTTCGGGGCGGGAATGATCATTGTGATAGGCGGCGGGACGGCGGCCGGACACCATTTCGGCGGCAACTGAGAGTCCGCCTTCGAACTGATAGTAATTGTCCGAATCCAACAGGTCGTGTTCGCGGTTATCCTGATTGTGAATCACCGCATCGATGTCGCCCAGCCGGGCGCGGAACCGCTCCTGCATCGGCACGCCCTGCACCTTGGCGCCATAGGCATATTGGCCCCAGGCAATCGCCTGATTGGCCAGATCCGCCTTGTCGCTCCAGCGGCCATTGTCGATGAGATGACCGAGACCCGCGCCGTAAGCGCCTGGCTTTGAACCAAAAATTCTCGCACCGGCCTGAAGCGCGGCGTCCGCCTCGGACTGGCCTTTGGCCATCAGGCCCAGAGCATCGGCGCGCATGCGGGCGGCGATGGGATTGTCCGCCTCGGGTTCGTCCAGCGCCCCGATGGCGCGAATGGCGCGATCGAACAAGGCGATCTGGGCGGGGAAGGCATCGCGAAAAAAGCCGGAAATTCTGAGGGTTACGTCGACGCGCGGACGATCGAGCCGGGCCAGCGGCACGATCTCGTAGCCGGAAACGCGCAGCGAACCGGGATCCCAGACGGGCTTTGCCCCGATCAGCGCCATGGCCTGAGCGAGGTCGTCGCCGCCGGTGCGCATATTGGCGGTGCCCCAGACCGACAGGGCCACCGACCTGAGGTAATGGCCATGATCCTGAAGGTGGCGAAGGACCAGGTTCTCGGCCGACTTTCGCCCGAGTTCCCAAGCACTTGGCGTGGGAACGGCGCGGGCATCGACTGAATAGAAATTGCGGCCCGTGGGCAGCACGTCAAGGCGCCCACGCGAGGGCGCGCCGGAGGGACCGGGGGCGATGAATTTGCCGTCGAGCGCATCGAGAAAGGCAGCCATCTCGGCGGGACCGGAAGCGGCGAGACGGGGCCGGATATGGGTTTCGACGGTTTGTAGAACCGCGTGGGTCGCGATCCAGTCCGCCGGCACAGGCATTTTTTTGTCAATTATGTCCGCCGCCATGGCTTCAAGCGCGGAAACCACGTCGCCAATCCGCCGAATTTTCACTTCGGGACGGCCATTTGCCAACAGACTGTTCCCCTCTGCCGCCCCCTCGCCTCCGCCGACCTCCGGCCCATGCCAGGGAAGGCCCAAATCGGCGGTGAGCGGATCGAGACCGAGCTTAAGATCATCCGCAAGAGCACGGATCAGAGAATTATCCCCGGCTTCATCCCCGCGTGGCACTCTGGCCAGAGCGATTGCGAGGTCTCGTTCCATTCCTCCCAGCGGGGACGACCCGAAAATGTGCAGGCCATCGCGGATCTGAGCTTCCTTCAGGTCGCACAGGAAGTTGTCGATCTTGATCAGGGCCTCGGTCTCGTCCCCCGGCAGGCCGATGTCCTGATCGAGACGGCTATCGCGGGTGAAATCGAGAATCCGGCTCTTGAGATCAGCGAGGCGGCGGCGATCCATGCCCGAGGCGGCGTAATATTCATCGAGCAGGGCTTCGAGATCCTTGAGCGGCCCATAGGTCTCGGCCCGGGTCAGCGGCGGCACCAGATGATCGATAATCACCGCCCCGGTGCGGCGCTTGGCCTGCGTCCCTTCGCCGGGATCGTTGACGATGAAGGGATAAAGATGGGGCAATTGCCCCCAGAGCGCATCGGGATAGCAATCGTCATCGAGGGCGGCGGACTTGCCCGGCAGCCATTCGAGCGTGCCGTGCTTGCCATTATGCACCATGGCATGAGCGCCCCATTCGTGGCGAAGCCAGAGATAGGCGGCGGCATAGGCATGGGGCGGAACAAGGGCCGGGTCGTGGTAACTGGCGGTTTCATCCAGGTGATAACCGCGCGCCGGCTGGAGCAGGAGCACGACATTGCCGAAACGATGCGCCGGGAGGTGGAACGCCCCGTCGCGGACAAAGGGATCGCGCGCCGGATCGCCCCAGCGGGTGGTGATGGCTTCGCGGATTTCCTCGGGAAGCGCGGCGAGCAATTCGGCATAGCGCGCAAGCGGCAGGATAGCGGCCGAATTCCCCCGCTGCGGATTGGCATTGGTGGGGCCCGATTGCAGCAGGGCAATGAGGTCAGTCGATGATTTCGGGTAGGTAGCGGGTGCGGAACCCCCACCCCAACCCCTTCCCTCAAGGGGGAGGGGCTTTGGGCCGGCGGGGGATGGGAATGGCGCGGCAGGGGCTATGTCGGACAGCGTGTAGCCGGCCTGGTCGAGCGCCATCAGCATGCGGGCGGTGCTTTCGGGGGCGTCGTAGCCGACGCCGTTGGCGAGGCGGCCGTCGCGGATGGGGTAATTGGCGAGGATAAGGGCGATCTTGCGGTCGGCGCTCGGGGTGTGGCGGAGGCGGGCCCAGTTGGCGGCGAGGTCCACGGCGCGGCTGATGCCGCCCTGATCGGGCTCATAGGCGCTGAGGGGGCATTGGGTGCGCTCGTGCCAGACGGCGTCTGCCTTGTGTCCGACCAGAAGCCCGCCGATGCGGCCATCGACTTCGGGCATGACCAGATACATGGCCATGTCCTTGGAGGAGAGCCCCTGCGGATCGGCCAGCCATTGGGAGCGGGAGCGGCCGGACTGGACGAGCTGGATGACCGGCGCGTCCGTTCCGGCGAAGGGATTGGATTTCGCGTCGAGATCGGCGACGCCGAGGCCGAAGGCCGTGAGATTGAAGATCGCCGAGGGCGGGAAGGCGGCCAGCGCGTTCTGGACGAAACGGATGCAGGCAGCTTCCTTGAGCGAGGAGACGAGCAGCGGCACCGGGGCGAGACCGCGCGCTTCGAGCGCCGCGATCAGGGCTTCGAGCGTGGCAGTGCCGGCGCCTTCAAGGGCGGCGCGGTAGAAGAGGATGGGGATATGGGGCGACAACGGAGCGGGAGGCCCGGCATGCAGAGCGCGCAGACCGGCTTCGTCGGTCATACCGAGGACGGGGTGCCAAAGACCGAAGCGGGGGAAGGGCTGGGGCTCCAGAGCCGATAATGCCGGATTCTGCTCCGTCGCCTGCACCCCCAAACCATCCCCTTCCCTCATGGGGGAGGGGTTTTGTGTCGGCGGGCTTTCTGCCAGTCGGGCGAAGGCCGTGAGCAGGGTATCGGCATTGTCGGGGCCACCGGCAACGAAAAGACGGTGGAGGACGAGCCAATCGTCTGGATGAATGGTGGAGCGTGCTTGAAGAATGGGGTCGGGATTGGCGTCGCCCGGCAACAGCACGAGCGGAATGCGCTTATTGGTGCAGAGCGCGGTCAGTTCATCGACGCCATATTGGAAATAGGCCATGCCGCCGATGAGGCGGAGCACGACGAGACGCGCATGGGCGACGGTCTTTTCCAGCCACATGTCCACCGAGAGATTGTTGGCGAGGCGCATGACATTGGCGAGGCGCAGCCCGCCCTCCCCTGCCCTGTCGGCGGCGCCGGCCAGCATGGCCAATTCGCTATCGGCGGAGGAGGCGAAGATATGGGCGCCGGGCGACTGGGCCAGATCGATAGCCTCGCCTTCCTGCTGGATGGAACCGGCCTGGGCGGAGAGCAGGTGCATCACGGCCTCCCGCGTGATGCAAGGGCGGCGGCAATAAGCTCGCAATTGACGCGGGTTATCACTTCAGGCCTTTGGGTCATGCTCTCACTATCGGCGCTTTGCTCGCTGGAGTGCAACGAGCGATGATCACAATGGGCGCGATGGCCCGGATATCAAGGCTCCTTCGCCTCACAACCCCGGAGAGAAGCCCAGACTGGGGCCAGGCAATCCGGTTCGCCGGTCTATCCCATGGACCGCCCGGACAGGCCGGGCGGTGACGAAGGGGAGAGGGGCCGGTAGGACGGGCGGGATTGGAAGGACCAGCAGGACCGGAAGGCCTCTGGGCGCCCCCGCCTCGCCGCCATTCACCCCGCCGCCCCGCACCGCCAACCCGCCTCGCCGCCACCCACCACCCCGCCCCGGGGGACGGAGCGCGGCGGGCATGGGTGGCAAGCGGCGATCGGGATATTATGCCGCCGCCTTTTCCAGGCTTTGCGTGATGGCGGCGCGGTCGAGCGGCTGTTCGCCGATGACGACGAGGGCAGTGTCGCGCAATTCGCCATCCTTCCAGGGGCGGTCGAAATAGGCGGTGACGCGGGGACCGACGGCCTGAATAGCGAGACGGGCAGCGGCGCCGGGGATGGCGGCAAAGCCCTTGAGGCGCAAGACGTCATGGTCACGAATGGTCTGCTCGATCACGGCGAGGAGGTCATCCTTGCCGATAATGGCGGGCAGGCGCAGCGAGAAGCTGTCGAAATCGTCGTGCTCGTGGGTCTCGCCGCCATGTTCCAGCTCGTGGTGGCTGGGGCGATTGGCGATGTCATCCTCGGAGGACATGCCCATGCCGAGCAGAGCCGCGATGTCCACATGGCCATTGGCGGCGCGGACAATGCCGACGCCAGGACGCAGTTCGGCGCGGATATTGGCTTCCACCTTGTCGAGCAGGGCGGCATCGACCAGATCGGTCTTGTTAATGATGACCATGTCGGCGACGGACAGCTGATCTTCGAACAATTCGCCAAGCGGCGTTTCGTGGTCGAGCATTTCATCCTGGCGGCGCAGGGCATCGACGGCGGCTTCGTCGCTGGCGAAGCGCCCTTCGGCCAGGGCTGCGGCATCGGCGACGGTGACGACGCCATCAATAGTTACCTGGGCCTTGATCTCGGGCCAGTTGAAGGCGCGGATCAGCGGCTGCGGCAAAGCCAGGCCCGAGGTTTCGATGACGATGTGATCGAACTTGTCCGGCCGGGCCAGAAGGGCCTGCATGGTGGGGATGAATTCATCGGCCACGGTGCAGCAAATGCAGCCATTGGACAATTCGACCATATCCTCTTCGCGGCAGGTCTCGTCGCCGCAGCCGGCGAGAATGTCCTTGTCCACGCCCAGATCGCCGAACTCGTTGATGATCAGCGCGATGCGCTTGCCCTTGGGAGCATGGGCCAGCATGTGGCGCACGAGGGTGGTCTTGCCGGCGCCGAGAAAGCCGGTGATGACCGTGGTAGGGATCTTGGTGGTCATGCTTTGACTCCATGGGCAATAGTGGCCGGACGGGCGGCCAGATAATCGTTGATCCGGCCGAAGGCGAGGCCGAGCACGACCCAGAACAGCGCCGAATTATAGAGCACGGCGGCAACGAATTCGGCGGTGAGGCGCGGCGGCACGTCGCTGGGATCAGTGGGAGCAATGGGGGCGGCGATGAGCTGGGGCAGCAGGACCAGCGCCAACGCCACGGCCAGCGCCCAGGGCGCACGGACCTTGGCGACGAGGAGGAAGGCAGCGCCGGTCGAGAGCGCGGCGCCGAACCACCAGACCTGGCGGGCCAGTGTATCGGCGACCGGCATGCCGGGCATGCCCGGCGGCAGGCCGAGCGCGGGGGCGAGCGAGAAGGCGGCAAAGCCGGCGACGCCCCAATAAAGCCCATTGGCAAAGGTGATGGGCAGGTTGAACAGCACCGAGACCGCGCCGATGATCAGCGCATAGCCGGCGGCCATCAGCAGATTGGCGGCGATGGTGTAAAGGGTGCGCTCGACGCCATCCTGGGGGGCCCATTCGTCGTCGTCATGGGCATGGGCTTCATTGGCGGCGACGCTGTCGTCAGCGGCTTCGCCATGTTCGTGAGCCTCGGCGTCGCCGCCCTCATAGGCTTCGGCGGCAAAGATCAGCGGGGTGACGCGCCAGGCCTGGAAGGCCGATGTGGCCAGGCCAGCACAAAGGGCTGCGACCAGCGCAGCAAAAAACAGATTGCGGAACATTTTTCTCTCGTCCTAGTGACCGAACGGGCCTGCCTTAATGGCAGGGGAACCCCATGGCGTGGCGCGTGTCATGGGCGCCGTTATGCAGGCGGTAATCGCCGGCAAAGCCGGTGCCGACCAGCAAGGTCAGGCCCAGGAACAGGGCCAGCATGCCGGCAATGAGCCGCTGGGACAGAGAAAGAGACTTGAGGCCGGTGGAAACGGCTGCGTTATTCATGTGGCACCCTCCGTGCACGGAATAGATGGGCGTCGAGCCCGGTTGATCCTGGCCGTCGTCACGACGGCCAGAGTGCCGGCAGGTCTCCTGGCTTCGCGGTGAATGCAGCGCCCTCGCCTTCCCGATCGTTTGGGCATCGTCTTGGCCGAAAACCGCATGGCGCTTTTCGGGTCGATGCCTGTCGACCAGTGGCGTATCGAGAGCGCCCACCGCTTACAGTTGCGGGGGCAGCCACGGTTTTGGCCCCTGATGGGTAATCCGCACCGTGTTCCCTTTTGATTCCCTTGCCGCAGCGGGCGCGGGAAACCGTCACGAACCAAGCTTTACGCCGTCGCGACGGTTGGGGTCAATGCTCCTCTTGGGCCAAGGCCTCAGGCCATTCATAACCGACATTGACGCTGGTGACGCGGGTATCGATTTGTTCGAGCAGCGGCAGGTCGGACCTGAGCTCGACATCGCCGGAGACCGGGCCGACATCGATATCGGCATCCAAATCGTCGCTGGGCAGGAAACGCAGCGAGAGATAGCAGGCCGGCTCGGGATCGGGCCGCGCCAGCGCGCCGTCCTCGAAATAGGCATAGCCGCCATAATCCCACCAGAAGCCGCCCAGCGGAAAGCTCTGGCCGTTGAGCGCTTCCACTTCGCCAATGCTCATGCCGATGCGCACGCCGCCCGGCCCGATCTGGTTCTCGGACAGCTCGATCGAGGCGGGATAGGCGAGGTTGTCCTCGTCGAACCAGATGATGTTCATGGAGCGGGCGGGATCGTCCGGATAAAGGATCGTGGCCGGCAATTCCATGCCTTCGGCGCCGTAGATGGTGCCGGTTTCGACATTGGCGTCGCCCAGGGCCTCGCGCAGGCGCGCATGGCTGGTATCGGGCGCGAAAAGGTCGGAACAGGCAAACACCTCCCCAATGTCGGTGGCTTGGGTTTGCTCGGCAATGGCGGGTGCGGCGAGCAACAGTGTGCTCACGGCGATCATGGACAGGCGAACAGGCATCAGTTTCTCCCCAAGCGATGCATTGCGACCATTCAGCGTCGTCCCCGACCTTGCGACTCGGGTTATGAACCCAAGCTGAAGGAGCATGCCATTATGAAGCCTATCAAATTCGACCGCGACGCCACCAAGGCCATCGTCGGCGAAATCCAGGATTACTTCCGCAACGAACTGGACCAGTCAATCGGCGCCATCCCCGCCGAATTGCTGATGCAATTTTTCGCCGACAAGATGGGCGCCTATTTCTACAATCAGGGCCTGCATGACGCGCAGGCTTTGGTGCGCAAGCAGGTCGACAACCTTTCCGACGACATCTTTGCGCTCGAGCAGGTCACCAGACAGGTCCGCTGATCGTCGGTCTGTTTCACCTGCTAGCGGGGAGCGGCAATTTCCGGCTTCCCGCTGCGGCCGGCGATGATAGAAAGCAGCGACGGCGCGCTGCCGGATTGCTGTGGAGGAAGCCTTGGGCTTCAACGTCGCTACGCTCGCGCCCATCGGGCTGCTGATCGCCTCGAACCTGTTCATGACCTTTGCCTGGTATGGGCACCTCAAATTCCCCAGCGCCACGCTATGGGTGGTGGTGCTGGTCAGCTGGGGCATCGCGTTTTTCGAGTATTGGCTGGCGGTGCCCGCCAACCGGATCGGCTATGGCGTCTATTCGGGCGCGGAATTGAAGACCATCCAGGAGGTGATTTCCCTCTCGGTCTTCGTGCTGTTCGCGGTGTTCTATCTGGGCGAAAAGCTCACCTGGAACCACGGCATCGGCTTTGCGCTGATCGCACTGGGCGCGTTTTTTATCTTCAAGGGGCCGCTGAAATAAGCGCTGCCAAATGTGCGCCTTCAGGTTTTGATCGAACCACGATGGCCTCCCACCCATGATGACATCGCGGGCCGCTTCGCGCCCGAGAATAAACTCCGGCCGGGTTTCATCTCGACATCTCAGGATAGACCCCGGCCTTGGCCGGGGTGACATTGCGTGTGGGGGCAATTCAGTGCGAATCTGAACCGGTCTAATCCCGGACCAGGCAATCCACCAGTCCATCGGCGAGGCCGCGCAGCAATTGCGGGTAAAGGTCGGGGCCTTCGGTGAGGGCGCTGCCTTCGGGATCGAGCACGCCCGAACTGGCTTTTGTGCCCTCGACAATGGTGCGGATGATGGCAGGCTCGAAATTGGGCTCGGCGAAAACGCAGGTGGCCCCAAGCTCGTCAACGCGGTCGCGCAATTGGTCGATGCGGGCGGCACCGGGCATGACATCGGGCGAGATGGTGACGGCACCGGCCAATTCAAGACCGAACCGGGCCTCGAAATATTGATAGGCATCGTGAAAGACGATGAAGGGTTTTCCCGCGACCGGGGCGAGCTTCACCTGCAATTCGGCGGTCAGTGCATCGAGGCGCTGGAGTTCAGCTTCAGCATTGGCCCGATAGGCATCGGCGTTGTCGGGATCGGCGGCGGCGAGGATATCGGCGATGTGGCTGACCATCAGCCCGGCATTTTCGGGGTCAAGCCAGAAATGCATGTCGCCATCGCCATGACTGTCATGATCATGGCCGTCGTGGTCATGGTCATGATCGTGGCCCTCATGGTCGTGGTCGGCCTCGTCATGGGCATGCGCCTCGAAGGCCCCGCCCTGGCGCAGCGGCAGGAGCACGATGCCCGGGGCTTTGGCCAGTTCCACCACTTCGGCCTTTAGTGCGAGACTGTCGAGCGCTTTGGCGAGGAACAATTCCAGGCCATGGCCGGTCCAGAAGACGATATCGGCATTTTCCAGCGCCGCCGCATCGGATGGGCGCAGGGAATAGGTATGGGGCGAGGCCGCGCCGCGCACGATGAGCCTGGGCGTGCCCAGATCACCCATGACCGCCGAAACCAGCGAATGAATGGGCTTGGTGGAGGCCACCGCATCGGGCGCGGCCAAGGCCGTTCCGCTGAACAGAATCGGCAACAGGGCGGCGAGGGAAAGGACGAATTTAGGCATGTTCCGGTCTCGTGACGGAGGGAGGGCGATCGGCGATATGTTATGTTATTACGCTTGCGAAAGTGTTATGCTATAACGTATTGAAAGCCGTCAAGACGGGTTGTGCAAAGAGTATGCAGTTTGCCGGATCAAATTTTCCCCGGCCGCAGCACCCCGCCCCCGGCGCCCTCCCCTCATGGGGGAGCGGAGGAATGGAGCCGAGACTTTCGTGCATAAGAGTTTGAAAGAAAATCTCATTACCCTCACCAATGCCGGAATGCGCCGGAACGGGCGCGTGCTGGTGGAGGGCGTGGACCTGACACTGGCGCGCGGCGAGATCGTGACGCTGATCGGGCCGAACGGCTCAGGAAAATCCACCACGGCGAAAATGGCCACCGGCGTATTGAAGCCGAGCATGGGCAGCGTCTGGCGCAAGCCGGGGCTGCGGATCGGCTATGTACCGCAAAAGCTCAGCATCGACTGGACGCTGCCGCTCAATGTCGAGCGGCTGATGCGGCTGACCGGCCATTATCCCGACAGCGAGATCGACGCGGCGCTGGAGGCGGTGGGCGCGGCGCGCCTGCGCAAGGCGGCGGTGCAGGAATTGTCCGGAGGGGAATTCCAGCGGGTATTGTTCGCCCGCGCCATGATCCGCAAGCCCGACCTCCTAGTATTGGACGAGCCGGTGCAGGGCGTCGATTTTTCCGGCGAGGTGGCGCTCTACCAATTGATCCGGCAAATCCGCGACGACAGCCGGGCCGGCATATTGATGATTTCGCACGACCTGCATGTGGTGATGGCGGAGACCGATATTGTCATCTGCCTCAACGGGCATATCTGCTGCCGGGGCACGCCCAATGCGGTCAAGACCAGCCCCCAATATCTGGCGCTGTTCGGCGAACGCGCCGCCTCGACGCTGGCGATCTATGAGCATCATCACGATCATGAACATCACGATGATGGCTGCGTGGTGGGACATGATGGCGCGCATGATCATGGGCACGAGCACGATGGACATCAGCATGGGCATTGAGGTTTGGACCGGTGCCGGAACCCCCTCCCTGGCCCTCCTCTCAGAGGGGAGGGAAACGGGCGATGAATGGGGCACGATCGCGTTCCAGGCGCGGTGCCTGAGCCCCTCCCCATTGAGGAGGGGGGTGGGGGTATTGCTTCATCGAGGGATTATCCATGCTCACTGATTATTTTTCCCGGGCGCTGGTGGCGGGGGTCGGGCTGGCGGCGGTGACCGGGCCTTTGGGCTGTTTCGTGGTATGGCGGCGCATGGCCTATTTCGGCGACACCATGGCCCATTCGGCATTGCTGGGGGTGGCGCTGTCGATCCTTTTATCGATCAACATGAATCTGGGCGTGTTCGCGGTGGCGGCTTTGGTGGCGGGGGCGCTGCTATTGCTGCAAAGACAGAACAATCTCTCGACCGACGCGCTACTTGGCATTCTCAGCCATTCGAGCCTTGCCGTGGGACTGGTGATCGTGGGCTTTCTCACCCAGGTGCGGATCGATCTGATGGGGTTCCTGTTCGGCGACATTCTGGCCGTCTCCTTGCAGGACATCGCCATCATCTATGGCGGGGGCGTCGCGATCCTCCTCATTCTGTGGCTCAATTGGCGACCGCTGCTGGCGGCGACGGTGAGCCCGGACCTGGCCGAGGCAGAGGGGCTCAATCCCGAGGTGAGCCGGATCATCCTCATGCTGCTCATGGCCTCGGTGATCGCCATCGCCATGAAGCTGGTCGGCGTCCTGTTGATCACCTCGCTGCTGATCATCCCGGCCGCCACCGCGAGGCGGCTGAGCGCGACGCCGGAAATGATGGCCATCATCGCCGCCCTGCTGGGGGCCGTGGCGGTGGCGGGCGGATTGTTCGGGTCGCGCAACTGGGATACCGCTTCAGGACCATCCATCGTGGTGATGGCCCTGGTGATCTTTCTTTTGTCGCTGGCTTTGCCGACGACGCGATGGTTTGGCAGGAGAGAGCAGAATGGCGCATGAGCACGCAATGCCGGTGGACCTGACGCGCAATCAGGAATTGGTGCTGGGAGCGCTGAGCCACGCCCCTGCCCCGCTTTCGGCTTATGACATTCTCGACCGTCTGCGCGGCGACGGGCTGCGCGCGCCGCTGCAAATCTATCGGGCGCTCGACAAGCTGGTGGAGCGAGGGCTGGCGCATCGGCTGGAATCGCTCAATGCCTTTGTCGCCTGTGCCGATGGGCATTGCCGCAGCAAGGGGCTCATCGCCTTCGCTATCTGCGACAAATGCGGCAAGGTGGACGAATTCGCCGATGACGTGATCGAGGAGCGGCTGGGCGGCTGGGCCGGGCAGCGCGGCTTCAAGGTCGAGCGCACGACCATGGAAATTCGCGGCCAATGCGCCGAATGCCTCAAGGCGGCGGCCTGAGAACAGGGGCGCGATAAGCGCCCCACAGGGGCTCAGCCGGAAAAGGAGAGAAACCGCACCGCGGCGGCGCCATATTCGCGCGTGTCGTCCAGCGCGAAGCCGGCGGGGATGATGACGTCCGCGTCCGCCGCTTCCTCCCAGACGACAATGGCGCCGGGGGCGATCCAGCCATTGCCGGCGAGTTCCACCAGGGCCTTTTCGCCCAGACCCTGATGATAGGGCGGATCGAGGAAGATCAGATCGAACTGGCCGAACGTGCCCGGCGCACCGAGCCCGGTGGCGTCACGGCGCAGCAGCTTGGTGATGCCGGCCACCCCGAATGCCTGAATATGGTCGCGGATGATGCCGCGCGCCTCGGCTCCGATATCGACGAAAGTGACATGGGCGGCGCCGCGCGACAGCGCTTCCAGGCCCAGCGCCCCGGTGCCGGCGAAGAGGTCGAGCACGCGCTTGCCTTCAAAGACCGGCCCAAGACGGGAGCCGAGAATGTTGAAGATGGATTCGCGAGCCCGATCCGAGGTCGGGCGGATCGACTGGTCCGATGGCGAGGCCAGGGCCTTGCCGCGATATTTTCCGGCGACGATGCGCATGGCTTAACCGCGAGGCTTGCGCGGACCACCCGGGCGACCGGCAGGCGGACGCGAGCCAGACGATGACGGACGGCCGCCCGATGGCCTCGCGCCACCTGGGCGCGGGCCACCCGGCTTGCCGGCAAAGGGCTTGCCGCCGGGACGATTGCCCTGGGGGCGGTCACCGAAAGACTTGTCCCCGAAAGACTTGCCCGCCGGACGGCCATTCTGCGGACGATCACCGAAGGGCTTGCCGTCGCGGCGCTGCGGGCGCTCACCGAAGGAGCCGCGCGCGGGCTTGTCGCCGAAACTGCGCTGCGGACGATCCCCGAATTCGCGCTTGGGACGATCCTCGAAACTGCGTTCCGGTCGCGGGCCGCGCTGCGGGCGGTCGCTGAAATCGCGCTTGGGGCGGTCATTGAAACCGCCACGGGCCGGGCGATCCCCGAAATCACGCTTGGGACGATCGCCGAAGGGCTTGCCGCCCTCGGGGCGATCGCCGCGCGGGGCCGGCTTGCCGAAGGCGCGGGCGGGCTGGTCGTCGCGGTCGGGACGCTTACGATCCTGATCCTTGGGCGTATAGGTTTCGGGCGCGCGACCATCGTCCTCGAAATGGATGCGGCGCGGACGTCCGGCCGGACGATCCTCGCGCTCGGGCCGGCCGGAGGCGCTGCCGCGCGCCGGATTGGGGCGGGCATGGTCGCGGTCGCGCGGCGAGCGGACGCGGTGATTCTCATCGCGCTGCGGCTCGAAATCGGGCATTTCGCTTTCGAAATCGACCCCCGCAGCCTCGGCCAGCTTCTTGCCGAGCTGGTCGCGCAGCATGCGGGACTTGACCATTTCGACGCCGCCTTCGGGCAAGTCGCCAAGCTGGAACGGGCCATAGGACACGCGGATCAGCCGGTTCACTTCGAGCCCCAGCGCGCCCAGCACATTCTTGACCTCGCGGTTCTTGCCCTCGCGCAGGCCCATGACGATCCAGACATTGGCGCCCTGCTCGCGTTCGAGCGTCGCGGTGATCGGGCCATATTGCACGCCATCGACGGCAATGCCGTTCTTGAGGCCGTCGAGCTGGGCCTGGGTCACCTGGCCAAAGGCGCGGACGCGATAGCGGCGCAGCCAGCCGGTGGAGGGCAATTCGAGCACGCGCTTGAGGCCACCGTCATTGGTGAGCAGCAAGAGGCCCTCGGTATTGATGTCGAGACGCCCCACGGTCAGCACGCGGGGCAGGCCCTTGCGCTCCAGCGATTCGAAAATGGTGGGGCGGCCTTCGGGATCTTTCTCGGTCACCACCAGCCCGGCGGGCTTGTGATAGAGCCAGATGCGCGTGCCCTGGCGCGCGGCCAGCGGCAGGCCATCGACCTCGATGCGGTCGCGGGAGGTGACGTTGAAGGCCGGGGTGAGCACTTTCTTGCCATTGACCGAGATCCGGCCATCGGCGATCCAGCCCTCGGCATCGCGGCGCGAGCAGAGCCCGGCGCGGGCAATGACCTTGGCGAGACGGTCGGCGGTTTCAGGCTGTTTGGGGGCGTCGCTCATGAGCGCAACTTTCTGACATGCGGGACCCGGAACGGGCGGCGCGGTAAATGTGAAAAGCGGCCGGTTGAACCGGCCGCCCTGTATTTTGCGATGCGAACGACGCGCCTAGTTGCGGATTTCGGAATCCAACAGACGCGCGCCCAAGCTGCCCGAGGTGGCATTGGTGGTGGGACCGGAGCCTTGCAGCGCGCGGCGGACATCGGCGGGGCAGCGGTCATCGCGCAACGAGACCAGATCGCCATTGGCGGCGCGGCAGACCAGCTGGGCATCGCCGACGCGGGTAAAATATTCAGCCGGCGGCAGATAGAGCGGGCGCTTGGTATTGCCGGTCACCTGCATATTGGCGGCGCGCATGCGGGCGGTCATCTGGTTGATCTCCGCCTCGGTGAGCGGGCGACCCGAAAGCGAGCGCAGATCGACGACGCGGGCATTGCGCAGATTTTCGATGTCGGCGGCGGTCAGGTTCGCCGTGTCGATCTGCACCTTGCTGCTATCGGTCGGCAATTGGCTGGCGCCCGCCTGAACGGTCGGCGTGGGCAGGGCCGAAGGATCGCGCGGCAGCGCCAGGGGGGCGCGGGCGGCGGTCAGGTCTTCCTTGGGCGGATCGCCGGGGATGAGGCCGACGCCGCGCGCCGTCGTATTCATGACTTCGCGCTCGAAGGTGCCGAAATCGGTCAAGGCATTGGCGCCTTCAATGGTGGTGCAGGCGCCCAGGGCGAGCGTCGCGGCCAGACCCAGCGCCGCAAGGCCGGCGCGAATAGCGGTCGGAAAAGCTGAAATCGGCCCGGTCGATCCAATACGCATGCAACATCCCTTCGATATTGGCGGCTTCTATAGCGCATTCCCGACGCCAAGACCAGATTCCGGCGACACGGAGATTGCCTTCATCAAGCGCTCTTGTTCACCCGCTTGCGTCCAAGGCCCAAGAGGTCGGCGAAAAGCAAGATGACGCCGAAGGTTATCGCCACATCGGCGAGGTTGAAAATGTAGAACGACCAGCCGGCCCAATGGAAATGAAAAAAATCGGCGACCGCGCCGTAAAGCAGGCGATCAAGCGCATTGGAAAGCGCCCCGCCAATGCAGAGCGCAAGGCCCAGCCGGATCAGCAGCACATCGGAGCGCCACCACCAGACGGCAAGAGCAATGATGGCGGCGCCCATGATGATGCCCAGAACCCAGACCGGCATGCCATCGAGCAGGCCATAGGAGATGCCGGTATTCCAGACCAGGACATAATCGAAGAAGGCGGTGAGGTTGAGGATTTCCCCGCCCCGCCAGCCGGTGAGCCCCGCGGGCACATAGGCGAAGGGCACCGGCACACAGATGGCCTGGCCGATACCATAGCATTCGGCGGCAATGTGAAATCCCTTGTGCGCCCGGTCGATGCCGAAGGCGAGAATGGCCGCCATCAGCGAAGCGAGAATGGTGGGATTGCGCAGGGAATGGGCGTTCATCGGCTCCGGCTTCTCCAAAAACCCTCCCTTGAGGGCGAGTTGGGGGTGGGGGTTGGGCTGGCAAGCCCGGAACTCTTCATTCTTGCGACCCTTCGGCCCCCTACCCCTACCCCTCCCCTTATAGGGAGGGAGGTGGCAGGAGCCGACGGGGCAGTTCTAAATTCCAGCCGCTTCGCGTTCCCGCAATGCCTGCGCGTCGCGGGGGGAGACGTCGGGGAAATCAGGGTCCGAGCCGACTTCGGGCAGCACTTTCCACGAGCGGGCGCAGCGCTGGCCTTCGGCCAGGGCCGAGACCACGGAAATGCCGGGCACGTCATCGAGCCGGAAGGCGTCGAGCGGGCCTTCGTTCTGCTTGATCTCCACCGCCGAGGTGATGGCGATTTCGGCCAGATCCTGACCTTCCAGCGCCACGATATAGCGCGGATCGGCAACGAAGACTTTGGGGGCTGCTTCGAGCGAGGAGCCGATGCGCTTTTCGCGGCGCTCGATTTCCAGCGCCCCGGTGACGACGCGGCGCACGGCGCGGATCAGCACCCATTTGGCCGCCAGTTCCTCGTCCAGCCAGGAGGCCGGAATGTCGGGGAAGAGGCGGAGATGCACCGATTGGTCCGCGCCCGGATGCCGTTCGAGCCAGCATTCTTCCATGGTGAAGACCAGGATCGGCGCCAGCCAGGCGGTGAGCGCGTTGAACAGGTGGTCGAGCACGGTCAGCGCCGAGCGACGGGTGATCGAGGAGATCGGATCGCAATAAAGCGCATCCTTGCGGATGTCGAAATAGAAGGCCGAAAGCTCGATATTCATGAAATTGGTGAGGAGCGTGACCACCTTGCGGTAGTCATAATCCTTGTAGGCGGCGCGCACGCCGGCATCGAGCTGGGCGAGCCGATGCAGCATCAGCCGTTCGAGCTCGGGCATGACGGCGGGATCGACCACATCCTCGGGCTTGAAATGGGCCAGATTGCCGAGCAGCCAGCGCATGGTATTGCGCAGCTTGCGATAGGAATCGACGCTTGTCTGGATGATTTCCTTGCCGAGCCGCAAATCCTCCGAATAGTCGGCGGAGGCGACCCAGAGGCGCAGGATGTCGGCGCCGAACTGCTTGATGATCTCCTGCGGGGCAACGACATTGCCCAGCGACTTGCTCATCTTGCGCCCTTCCCCGTCCATGGTGAAACCATGGGTCAGAACGCTGTCATAGGGCGCGTGGCCATTGGTGGCGCAGGATTCGAGCAGGGAGGAATGGAACCAGCCGCGATGCTGGTCCGAGCCTTCGAGATACATCGAGGCCGGGAATTTCAGATGCGGCCATTTCTGCTTGTTGCGCAGCACGAAGGAATGGGTCGAGCCGCTGTCGAACCAGACGTCGAGCACGTCCCGGATCATCTCGTAATCATCGGCCTTGTACTCGGCACCGAGATAACGCTCGGCGGCGCCGTCCTGGTACCAGGCGTCGGCGCCTTCATCCTCGAAGGACTGGGCGATGCGGTGATTGACGGCCTCGTCGCGCAGGATTTCGTTGGTCTTTTTATTGACGAAGACGGTGATCGGCACGCCCCAGGCGCGCTGGCGGCTGAGCACCCAATCAGGGCGGTCGGCGATCATGGCGCGCAGGCGATTCTGCCCGGTGGCGGGATAAAACCTGGTCGCGTCGATGGCGTTGAGCGCGCGGGTGCGCAGGGTATCGTCAGCACCATCAATCGGCTTGTCCATATAGACGAACCATTGCGGGGTATTGCGGAAGATGACCGGCTTCTTGGAGCGCCAGGAATGGGGATATTGGTGCTTGATGCGGCCACGGGCGATGATATTGCCGGCTTCGGCCAGGGCGGTGATGACGCGGTTATTGGCGTCGCCCTTCTTGCCGTTGTCGTCGATGACCCGCCCGCCCTCGAAGCCGGGAGCGTCCTTGGTGTAGAAGCCGTCATCGCCCACGACATAGGGGATGGACGGATCGATGCCGCGCTCCTGAAGCAGGCGGGTCGAATCCATCCAGATGCCGAAGTCGTCGAGGCCATGGCCCGGCGCGGTATGGACGAAGCCGGTGCCGGCATCGTCGGTGACGTGTTCGCCATCGAGCAGCGGCACGGCGAAGGTATAGCCGCCGGCGAGGCCGCGCAGCGGATGGGCGGCCGTGACAGCGTTGAGATCATCGGCGGTGACGGCGGCGCGCTTTTCGTAGCCGGTGACCTTTGCCTTGGCGAAGACTTCTCCCGCCAGCTTATCGGCAATGATCACCTTGTCGCCGACCTTGGCCCAATTTTCGGCTGGAGCCTCGGTCACTTCGTAAAGCCCGTAGTCGATGCGACTGGAAAAGGAGATGGCGCGGTTGGCCGGGATGGTCCAGGGGGTGGTGGTCCAGATGACGATGGCAGCGCCCGAAAGCGCGCCTTCGGTCACAGGGAACTTCACCCAGATCGCGTCGCTCTCATAGTCCTGATATTCGATCTCGGCCTCGGCGAGCGCGGTGCGTTCGACCACCGACCACATGACAGGCTTGGAGCCGCGATAGAGCTGGCCGCTCATCGAGACCTTCATCAGCTCGCGGGCGATCTGGGCTTCGGCGTCGAAGCTCATGGTGAGATAGGGATTGTCCCATTCGCCCAAGACGCCCAGACGCTTGAATTCCTCGCGCTGCACATCGACCCATTGCTCGGCAAAGGACCGGCATTCCTGGCGGAATTCGACCACCGGAACCTCGTTCTTGTCCTTGCCCTTGGCGCGATATTGTTCCTCGATCTTCCACTCGATGGGCAGGCCATGGCAATCCCAGCCCGGCACATAGGCGGAATTGTAGCCCAGCATCTGCATCGAGCGCGACACCAGATCCTTCAGCACCTTGTTGAGCGCATGACCAATATGGATATTGCCATTGGCATAGGGCGGGCCGTCATGGAGCGTAAAGAGCGGCCGATCCTTGGCCTGCTCGCGCTGAAGCGCGTAAATGTCCATGTCCTGCCAGCGCTGCAGCCAGATGGGCTCGCGCGTCGGCAGGCCAGCACGCATGGGAAATTCGGTTTCCGGCAGGAAAAGCGTGGCCGAATAGTCTTTTTCGGTCGCGCCGGGAGCGGTGTCGTTCATGGATCGGCAATCAGGTTCGGAAGATGTGCGGGCCTTTTAGCAAGGCATGGCGGCGGGGGCAAAGGGTGATTTCGGGATGCAAGCCAAGCGCATGCATCGCGTCCCGGGGCGCGATGAGTGGAAGAGGCGCGGAAAAATTCCGTCCTAGCCGAAAAAGCCGAGCTTTTCGTCCAGTTCGCCAAGCGGGGCGACCTCGGCGATCAGGGCGCGGGCCTTGTTGGAATCCCGGTCCATGGCGGCGATCAGTTCGTCGAGCCCGGAAAACACTTCCTGGCCGCGAATATGACCGATCAGCGCCACTTGCAGGGTCTGGCCGTAAATGTCCTCGTCAAAGGCGAACAGATGCGTCTCGAAAGGCGGGCGCTGGTTGTCGAACATGGGCTTGCCATAGGCGGCGACGCCATCGAAGAGGCGCTGGCCGAGGCGGGCGCGCACGGCATAGACGCCCTGGGCCAGCTGGAAGCCGGTGGGCGTCATGGTATTGGCAGTGGGAAAGCCCAGTTCGCGGCCGCGCTGATCGCCCTGGACCACGCAGCCATCGAAGAACCAGTGATAGCCGAGCAGGCGATTGGCGGCGGTGACCGCGCCTTCGGAGAGCGCCGCGCGGATGCGCGAGGAGGAGATGGGCTCGTCGCCTTCATCCATAAGGTCGAGCGTTTCGACGGCAAAGCCGAGCCGTTGGCCCGCCGCCCGCAGAAAGGCCGGCGTGCCGCGCCGCTGGCGGCCGAAATGGAAATCGGAGCCGGTGATGACGCCGCGCACGCCCAATTGTTCGACAAGAATGGTCTCGACGAAATCTTCCGCCTCGGTCTGGGAAAAGGCGTGGTCGAAGGGCAGGATGACGATGCCGTCAAGGCCCAGGCAAGCGGCCAGCCGGGCCTTGGCGTCGCCCTGAGTCAGGCGGAACATGAAGGGCGCGGGCGCGAAGACGTCGCGCGGATGCGGCTCGAAAGTCAGCATCAGCGCCGGCACGCCCGCCGCCCCGGCCCGCTGGCGCAGGGCATCGATGATGGATTGATGGCCCCGATGCAGGCCATCGAAATTGCCGATGGCCACATAGGCGCCGCGCAGGCTGGCAGGCAGATCGGCGAGACTGGACAGGCGGGTAAAGCTCAATTCAGCGCTTCTCCTGCTGCCGCAAGCACACCATGGATGACCGCGATGGCGCGGATCTAAAGGTCATCGGCTCACCAGCTCAGGCGCGGCAGATAGCCGGCAGTGCGGGCGCGGCTGGGGGCGATGAGATCGGCAATGGCCTGCGGATCGGGCTTGCCGAAGGCGTCGAGTTCGGCGGCATGAATGGAGCCGGTGATGAACAGCAGATCGATGCCGAACTGGGCGGCGCCGGTCGCGTCGGTGCGCACACTGTCGCCGATGGCAAGGACGCGGGACTTGTCGAGGCTCTTACCGGCGGCTTCCTCGGCGAGGCGGAATGCCTCCTCGTAGATCGGCTGATAGGGCTTGCCGGCCATGTGGACCATGCCGCCCATGGCCGCATATAGATCGCCCAGCGCGCCGCCGCAATAGATGATCTGGTCGCCATGCTCGACCACACGGTCAGGATTGGCGCAGATCATCGGCAGCTTGCGCTCGAGCCAGTACTTGGCCCGCTCGCGGTACATTTCGGGTGTATCGTCATCGGTATCGAGATCGGTGACAACCACGACTTCAGCCTCTTCGGGGCCGGTGCGGCGCAGGTCGAGCCCTTCATAAAGCGCATCGTCCTCGGTGGGCGGGCCGACATGGTGGATCGCCTTGCCGCGATATCTGGCGATCATCGAACGGGTGGCGTCGCCCGAGGAGACGATGGAATCATAGGCGTCGCGCGGCACGTCCAGCCGGTCGAGCATGGCGATGAGCGGGGCGGAGGGGCGCGGCGCATTGGTGATCAGCACCACCTTGCCCCCGGCCTGGCGGAAATTGCGCAGGGCTTCGACCGCCTCGGGAAAGGCGGCGACGCCATTGTGAATGACGCCCCAGACATCGCTCAGGACCGCATCGTAGCGGCCCGAGAGGTCGGAAAGGCCGGAAATGATCGGGAGCGGCGCGGTCATGATGTGCTTTCGTCAGAGGGAGTTGAGACATGCCTATGTGGCACTTTGCGCCACCGGATCAAGCAAAACCTTCGCATCATGGTGATGCGCGCCACGGAAGAACTTCCTTAACCGCTTGATTCTTATTGTTCGCGCACTATACCGGCCGCTGTGCGGAGGAGACGCGAGCAGGCCTTTTGTGGATCGCCTTTTGGCAATGGGGGGCTTCCCGGTCATGTCGCGCCAAATCAAACTCGCCGTGAAGCTGCCGGCCATGGTCATGGGCATCGCCCTGGTCACGGGGCTAGGCCTGGGCGTGGCCGCCTATCTCAGCAGCGACGGCATCGTCACCGCACAGGCCGAGCAAAGGCTCAGCGCCGCTTCGGAAAACGCCAATGCGGCGCTCGAAGCCTATCTGGGCGAGGTGGCCGAGGATCTGACGCTGTTTGCCGGCCGCAAGGACGTTTCGGCGGCGCTCATGTCCTTTGCCGGGGCCTATCGCTCCCTCACCTCGCAGGGCGATCCGGCGGAATTGCTGCAAAAGGCCTATGTCACCGACAATCCGCATCCACAGGACCAGCGCCGCCTGCTCGACAGTTCGAACACGCTGCTGGCCTATGACCTCAACCACCGCCCACAGCATGCCGAGTTCCGCGCCCTGCTCGAAACGCGCGGCTATTCCGACATCTTCCTGTTCGACACCGATGCGAACAATGTCTATTCGGTGCAGAAACAGGCCGATTTCGGCACGCAATTCGCCGAGGGCGCCGGGCCATGGGCCGATAGCGACCTGGGCAAGGTGGTGCGCGAGGCTCTGGGCGGCGAAGCGGGCGAGATTTTCCTGACCGACTTCGCCTTTTACGGCCCGCATGACGGCGCGGCGAGCTTCATCGCGGCACCGGTGATCAATCAGGGCATGCTTTCGGGAGTGCTGGTCTATCAGATGCCGCTGGGCCGGATCAGCGAGCTTCTGGCGCGCACCAGGGGACTGGGTGATAGCGGCGAAGTCTATCTGGCCGGCCAGGACGGGCTGGTGCGCAACGATTCCCCCAAGACCGAAAGCGACGACGCGCTCAATGTGGAGCTGTCCGGCGATATTGTCGCGACGGCACTGGCAGGCACGCCAGCACTGGGCAGCGTGCGCTTCAATGAAGAAGGCTATATCGCGGCCAGCACGCCGCTATCCTTCGGCGGCTCGGACTGGGCCGTGGTGGCGCTGGAAAGCGCAGACGACATCCTGGGTCCCTCGGCGGCGCTGCGCAACAGGCTGCTGGTGACCGGCGCGGTGCTGCTGACGCTGTCGGCTTTTGCCAGCGCGATGATCGCCCGCACCGTGACCCGTCCGGTCAGCCGGCTGACGCTGGCCATGGGCGGCATCGCCGCCGACCGGCTCGATACCGACGTGCCGGGCATTGGCCGTACGGATGAGCTTGGCCAGATGGCCGACGCGGTGGAAGTGTTCCGCCAGAACGGCCTGCGCATCGCCGAATTGCGCGAAGCCGAGGACAGCATGAATGCCGAGCGCCTGGCGCAGGTGCGCATGGTCGAGGGGCTGCAACAGGATATCGGCCGGGTGGTGGGCGCAGCCATCGAAGGGGATTTCTCACTGCGGGCCGACACCGCCCTGCCCGATGCCGAACTGGCGCGCCTCGCCGAGAACGTCAACGAATTGCTGGCGACGGTGGAACGCGGCATCGGGGAGACCGGAACGGTTCTGGCCGCGCTGGCCAAGGCCGATCTCAGCCTGCGTGTCACCGGCGATTACAAGGGCGCTTTCGGCCGGCTCAAGGCCGACACCAATGGGGTGGCCGAGCAATTGGGCGAGATCGTCACGCAATTGCGCGACACTTCGGGCGCCCTTCGCACGGCGACGGGGGAAATCCTCTCGGGCGCCAATGACCTTTCAGAACGCACCACAAGGCAGGCGACCACGATCGAACAAACTTCGGCCTCGATGGAGCAATTGCGCAATGTGGTGGCCGACAATGCCAGCCATGCCGGAGAGGCCAGCGAAAAGGCCCGCCTGGTGTCGAGCGAGGCGCAGGCCAGCGGCACGGTGATGAACGAAGCCAATGCGGCGATGGAGCGGATCACCCAATCCTCGGCCAAGATTTCCAATATTATCGGACTGATCGACGACATCGCCTTCCAGACCAATCTGCTGGCGCTCAACGCTTCCGTCGAAGCGGCGCGGGCGGGCGAAGCAGGCAAGGGTTTCGCGGTGGTCGCAGTGGAAGTACGCCGGCTGGCACAATCGGCGGCGCAGGCTTCGAGCGAGGTCAAGGCGCTGATCGAACAGAGCGCCGGCGAGGTCAAGGGCGGCTCAAGGCTCGTGGCCGAGGCCGCCGAACGGCTGGTGGCGGTGCAGAACGGCATCAGCGCCAATGCGGCTTTGCTGGAAAACATGGCCCGCGCCAGCGGCGAGCAGGCGGCCTCGATCCATGAGGTCAATGTCGCAGTGCGCCAGCTCGACGAAATGACCCAGCACAATGCGGCCCTGGTCGAGGAAATCAACGCCGCCATCGAGCAGACCGAAGCGCAAGCGGGCGAACTGGACCGGGTGATCGGCGGGTTCACGCTGTCGCGGGATGACACGCCAGCGGAAAGGGCCGAAGGTGGAGCGCGCGGGCTGATCGGCGCCCTGACGCGCAAAGTGGCAGGGCTGGGCCGGCGATAGAAATATTGTGACCCGGCTCCGCCTCAGGTGGCGGGGTCGAACTCTTCGCCATCAGGGCCAGGTTGATAGCGCAGAATCCCCATTCCGGCCCTCCCCTGAAGAAGGGAGGCGCAGGGGCCTTGGAATCGGAGCATTGTCCGGCGTAGCGCTCGCCCGGCTAGACCCGGCGCAATTGCGGGGCAATGGTGCGGCTGACGTCCAAAGAGAGGTCGTGGCGAACCGGGCCGGCGGCGCCGATATAATCGCCCTGAACCAAGAGAATGTCATTATCGAGCAATTCGACGATCTGGCGTTCATTGGCGATGCCGGTGGCCAGCAGCGAGACATCGAAGCGCGCCAGATAATTGGCGATGTCGGAGAGGTGAAAATCGGTGAGCGAGGCCGGGTTCGCGAGCAGGTCGACGGCGGGAACGCGCAGCGAGCGCACGCCCTGGGCTGCCAGTTCGGCCACATCGATGCGCAGCGAGGTGACGCCCGAGAGCGAGAAGCCCGCGCCCTTGCGCACCAGTGAATCGGTGGACGCCCGCTCATGGGCGGTCATGGCCATCCAGTCGGCCTCCTCGATGAGGAAAGTCAGCCCATCGGCAATGGCGCGATTGGCGTCGAGCGAGACCTGAACCTGCTCGATGGCCGGGCCGTCGCCCAAAGTGGCGCGCGACAGCGGAATGTGGAGCGCCACCGGTTGGCCGCCGGTGCGGGCACGGCGGGCAATGGCGATGGCCTCTACAAGCGCGGAGCCCTCGATATGGCGCAGCACGTCATAGCCGCCACGCCGGGGAAGGAAATCGGGGCCATCGGCCAGATCGCCGTCTTCCAGCACTAGGCGCGGCACCAGATCATAGGCGATGGCGCGGCGATGGGGCAGACGCAGCAGGGGCTGGATATGCTGGACCAGCCTTTTATCGGACAGGGCCTGCCGCAAGGTTTCGAGCGGAATGACCGGCTCCCGCTCGCGGGGGGCGGGGCGCGCGGCCGGCGGGGGCGAGGCGATCATGCGGTCACCGCTCGACATTTCGCGGCGCGGCGGAGCCTTGGCGACCTTGTCCTCGATTTCGGCCACGGCCTCGGCCACCTGCCGGATGACGGTGCCGAGCACGGAAATATCGGCCTCGACGGTTTCAAGGCGCTGGCCCGGATTGGTGTCGGCAATGGCATTGATGCGCTGGCCGAGCACGGCGCCGGCCTGCGCATCGGTGGCCAGGAGCCGAGAAAGATCCTCGATAGCGCGTTCGAGCCGATTTTCCGCCCGGATGCGCAACACCCGCTCCATGGCCAGAACACCGATGCAGCCAAAGACCAATGCGACCAGGACGGCATTGGCCGGCGTGAAGGTCAACGCAAAATAGGCCAGCCCCCCCATGGCGGCGGCAAACAGCGCGATGAATGAATAAATCAAGACCTGCACGGGCGAACCTGCAACCCCTTCCTGGGCGCCGGAGGATTCGGCTCTTTTTCATAGCATTGCGTTCCGCCCCGAAAAAGCGCCGTAAAGCCACTGTCCCCGGCCTATTTGGCGGGCGGCGCCACCAAGGGGCGATGGAAGGAAGACCAATTTGGGCGCGCGGGGAGAACGGAATATTTACCCTAATCCGAAACAATCGGCTCAAGAAGAAGACGGCCCCATAGCGGGGCGAGATCGGGGTGCCAGTGGCGATGTACACGACGAGCGGAAGCGACAATTCGCTGAGCGGCCAGCTGCTGCTGATCGACAGCGACGCCGATTGCGCCCGCCGCATGGGGCAGGCTTTGTGCGAGGCGTTGCTGGTCACCCCGCAGGTCTGCGTGGCCGAGAATGGCCGCATGGCGGCCGAAAAGCTGCGCCGGAGCCGCTTCGACATCATCATCGCCGATCTGGGCAGCCTGATCGACCTCGCCCCCGGCATCGAAGACGCAATGAGCCGGCTGGTGCGGCTGGCCGAGGGCGCGCTGGTACTGGCCGTGGCCGATAGCGGCTCGGTAAGCGCGGCCCTGGGGGCCATGCGCGCCGGGGCCCACGATTATGTCGCCAAGCCCGTCAGCGGCGCGACGCTGGCCAGCCGTATCGGCGAATTGGCGCAACGCCATGGCCGGCCGCGCTCGCTGGGCTGCGAAAGCGGCCCGGAGCCGGTCATGGCCGATTATGCCGGTTTCGTCGGCGCCTCGAGCGCCATGCAATTTCTCTATGAGCAGATCGGGCGCGTGGCTTCGTCCTCGGCGCCGGTCTTCATTACCGGCGAGAGCGGCACCGGCAAGGATGTGTGCGCCGAGGCGCTGCATGCCAAGGGGCCGCGCGCCGAGCGGCGCTTCGTCGCCATCAATTGCGCCGCCATTCCGCGCGACCTGATGGAAAGCGAATTGTTCGGCGTGGTGCGCGGGGCCTTTACCGGCGCGCATGACGACCGCAAGGGCGCGGCGGAACTGGCCGATGGCGGCACGCTGTTTCTCGACGAAATCGGAGAAATGGACCTGTCGCTGCAATCGAAATTGCTGCGCTTCCTGCAAACCGGCATGTTGTCGCGCGTCGGCGAGACCGCGGCGCGCAAGGTGGATGTGCGGGTGATCTGCGCCACCAATCGCAATCCGATGCAATTGATCGCCGAGCGCAAATTCCGCGAAGACCTGTTCTATCGCCTGCATGTGCTACCCATCCACCTGCCGCCGCTGCGCCAGCGGCCCAGCGACATCATGGTGCTGGCCCGCCATTTCCTCGCCCGCTATGCCCGCGAAGAACACAAGAGTTTTGCCGGCTTCACCCCCGAGGGCGCCCAGCAATTGACCGCCGCCGACTGGCCCGGCAATGTGCGGCAATTGCAGAACCTCATCCGCCGCATGGTGGTGATGTTCGATGGCGGAGAAATCAGCGCGCCAATGCTCTCGGCCGCCGACATCGAATCGCAGGCTATCGCACCCGCGCCGGTGGAAGCGCCGCGCGCCGATACCAGGCGCTCCATCCTGCCCATGTGGCAGCAGGAACAGCGCATCATCGAGGATGCCATCGCCGCATTCGGAGGCAATATCTCGCTGGCGGCGGCGGCACTCGAGATCAGCCCATCCACCATTTATCGCAAGCGGCAGAACTGGGCCGAAATGGCGGCGGCGGGCTAAGGTTTTTCCGTGAAACGCCTTATGGCGTATTGGCTTCCTTGGCGCGGGTGCGTTCGAGGCCGAGCCAGTGTTCGCGCAGGATGACGGCGATGCCGGCGGCGACGATGATGACGCTGCCCGTCAGCATGGCGGCAGTGGGGATGTCGGAAAAGATCACGAAACCGATGATGATGGTGAGGATCAGCGACACATATTCGAAGGGCGCGATCACCGACATATCGGCATAGCGATAGCACGAGGTCAGCAGCAATTGGCCGATGCCGCCGAAAAAGCCGGCGCCCACGAGCAGCGCTGCCTGTTCGGGCGTGGGCATGACCCAGCCGAACGGCAGGGTCAACAGGCTCAGCACGCTGGCGCTGATGAAGAAATAGGTGACGATGGTCTCGGTGCGTTCGGTCTGCACCAGGGTACGGACCTGAAGCATGGCGAAGGCGGAGAGGAAGGCGCCGCCCAAAGCAGCGAGAGCGCCGATCGTCGCGCCATCGAGGGCGGATGCATCCCCCGAAAACAGGGTGAGGCGCGGCCAGAGGATGATGACGACGCCCACAAGCCCAACCAGAACCGTGGTCCAGCGAAAGACATGGACCCGCTCGCGCAGCAGCACGGCGGAGAGAATGACGATGATCAGCGGCGAGGCATAGCCGATGGCCGTCGCTTCGGGCAAAGGCAGGCGCGTCAGGGCGAAAAAGCCCAGGCTCATCGAGGTGACGCCGATCAGCCCGCGGAGCACGTGGCCCAGCGGGCGCGTGGTGGCAAAGGCATCGGAGAGCCGGCCTTTCCAGGCGAGCCAGACCAGAACCGGCAACAGGGCGAAGAAGGCGCGAAAGAACACCATTTCCCCCGAGGGAATGGTTTGGGTCGCCTTGAGCATGGTGGCCATGATCACGAAGCAGCCGACTGAAACGACCTTTAGAGTGATGCCGCGCAGGGGGCCACCCTTCCTGCTGAGGGAAGGCGCGGCGTCGGTCTCGGCGGCAATCGTGGTCAATTCAGTCCTATCGGCCCG
Source organism: Devosia faecipullorum (assembly GCF_015158295.1). Classification (GTDB taxonomy): domain Bacteria; phylum Pseudomonadota; class Alphaproteobacteria; order Rhizobiales; family Devosiaceae; genus Devosia; species Devosia faecipullorum. The sequence continues at coordinate 184,674 of NZ_JACDXV010000005.1, forward strand.
GGCCTATTCGCCCGCGGCGGCTTCCAGCTTTTCCCTGGCGATGCGCGCCGTGGCAAATGCCTTGTGTTCTTCACCGACGGCACTGCCGGATTTTAGAACCTTGCCGGCGGCATCCTGGACTTCCCAGTGCCAATTGGTGTTGGGTCCAACGCCGCCTTTGCGGCGCAGCTTGATCTGAAGGGAGGATTTTTCGCTCATCCCAGCCTTATGGCCCAGTCTTGCCATGGGGGGAAGAGGGAGAGCGGATTTGTCCTGCTATTCAGCCACAAAGGCGTTCCGGCACCCTGCCGCTGGACGCGCCCTGGCAGATAAGGACGTCCGGCGATTTTGCATGGCCCCAATGCCTCGCCATGCTATTGGCATTGACGATCGTTGGCCGGGGAGACACATGCAGAATAATATAGAAACCGGCGCCGTTGGCGGCCATGTCCGCACGATCCTGCGGCTCGAGGGGCTGGCCGTCCTGGCCGTTGCCACCACGCTGTATTTCTTGAGCGGCGGCATCTGGTGGGTTTATCTTTTATTGCTGTTTGTCCCCGATCTCTCATTCATCGGCTATGCGGCGGGCAACAGGACCGGCGCGATCATCTATAATCTCTGCCACAGCTATATCGTGCCGCTGCTGATCGGGCTCGCGGGCCATCTGCTGGGCAGTGACCTAGTGGTGCAGATCGCGCTCATTCACCTCGCCCATATCGGGTTCGACCGCATGCTCGGCTATGGGCTCAAATATGCCAGTGGCTTCACCCGGACCCATCTGGGCACGCTCAGGGGCGGAAAGAGCTAAACCTCCGACACCTCAATGCGGATGCGATCCTGTCCAAAGGTGAGCAGATCGCGGATCGGGGCGTAGTCGCCCTCGGCATAGGGATAATACCAGGCCTCGTCCAAGCCGTCGGCGGTGAGGGTCTTGATGGTGTAGAAATGCGCCTTGCCGGGCCCCTCATCCTCCCGCACGACGTGGGAGGCTTCGAGAATGCCGGGATGGACATCGTCCAGCGGCACGAAGACCTGGGGCGCCCGGCCCGCCCGTTCCAGACGCAGGGCGTTGAGCGAACTGGCGATTTCCGCATCGTCGAAAATCACGTGCACCCGGCCGTTCACCGGGGTGATCGTGGCTGTGGCAGGCTTGTCGGTCATGATGGGCTCCTCGGATCGATCCGGCGTCACACCCACACAACGCGCGAGAAAAAACTTCGGTTCACGCGCCTTGACTCTGTTTGGTCCCCATACCTATATCCCGGGCAGCCTGTTAGCACTCAGGTAAATCGAGTGCTAACAGGTTCAGATTTTTGCATTAGCAATGATGCCAAGAGGAGCAATCCATGGGCTTCCGTCCCCTGCATGACCGCGTCGTCGTCCGCCGCGTTGACAGTGAAGAAAAGACCAAAGGCGGGATCATCATCCCCGATACCGCCAAGGAAAAGCCCTCCGAGGGCGTGATCGTTTCCGTGGGCCCCGGCGCCCGCGATGAAAACGGCAAGATCAATGCGCTGGACGTCAAGGCCGGCGATCGCGTGCTGTTCGGCAAGTGGAGCGGCACCGAGGTCAAGCTCAATGGCGAAGACCTGATCATCATGAAGGAAAGCGACATCATGGGCGTGATCGAAGCGTAATTCGCTTCTCACTGCACCTGTCGTCCCCCTCAACCACCAGACAATTCAAGGAGCCATAAATGGCCGCCAAGGAAGTCAAATTCTCCACCGATGCCCGCGAAAAGATGCTGCGCGGCGTCAATATCCTCGCCAATGCGGTGAAGGTCACGCTCGGTCCCAAGGGTCGTAACGTCGTCATCGAAAAGTCGTTCGGCGCGCCGCGCATCACCAAGGACGGCGTCTCGGTCGCCAAGGAAATCGAACTGGAAGACAAGTTCGAGAACCTGGGCGCGCAGCTGCTGCGTTCGGTCGCCTCCAAGACTAACGACGTTGCCGGTGACGGCACCACCACTGCCACCGTTCTCGGCCAGGCCATCGTCGTCGAAGGCGTCAAGGCCGTCGCCGCCGGCTTCAACCCGATGGACCTGAAGCGCGGCATCGATCTGGCCGTCAACGAAGTCGTGGCTTCGCTCAAGGCTTCGGCCAAGGGCATCACCTCCTCGGCCGAAGTTGCCCAGGTTGGCACCATCTCCGCCAATGGCGAAGCCTCCATCGGCGACATGATCGCCGAAGCGATGCAGAAGGTCGGCAACGAGGGTGTGATCACCGTCGAGGAAGCCAAGACCGCCGAAACCGAACTCGATGTCGTTGAAGGCATGCAGTTCGACCGAGGCTATCTCTCGCCCTACTTCGTGACCAATGCCGAAAAGATGACGGCAACGCTCGAAGACCCGTTCATCCTGCTGCACGAAAAGAAGCTCTCGAACCTGCAGGCCATCCTGCCGATCCTCGAAGCTGTCGTTCAGTCGCAGCGTCCGCTGCTGATCATCGCCGAAGACGTCGATGGCGAAGCCCTGCCGACCCTGGTCGTCAACCGCCTGCGCGCCGGCCTCAAGGTCGCTGCCGTCAAGGCTCCGGGCTTCGGTGATCGCCGCAAGGCCATGCTCGAAGACATCGCCGTCCTCACCGGCGGCCAGGTGATCTCGGAAGATCTCGGCATCAAGCTCGAAAACGTCACCCTCGACATGCTGGGCACTGCCAAGCGCGTGGAAATCTCCAAGGAGAACACCACGATCGTCGATGGCGCCGGCACGGCTGACGACATCCAGGCCCGCGTTGGCCAGATCAAGGCCCAGATCGAGGAAACCACCTCGGACTACGACCGCGAGAAGCTGCAGGAACGTCTGGCCAAGCTGGCCGGTGGCGTTGCCGTGATCCGCGTCGGCGGCTCCACGGAAGTGGAAGTCAAGGAGCGCAAGGACCGCGTCGATGACGCGCTGAACGCAACCCGCGCCGCCGTCGAAGAAGGCATCGTGCCGGGTGGTGGCGTTGCCCTGCTCCGCGCTTCGGCTGCCCTCACCGTCAAGGGCGCCAATGCCGACCAGGAAGCCGGTATCTCCATCGTGCGTCGCGCGCTGCAGGCTCCGGTCCGCACCATCGCCAACAATGCCGGCGCTGAAGGTTCGGTCGTTGTCGACAAGATCCTCGAAAACGCTTCGGCAACCTTCGGCTATAACGCCGCGACCGACGAATATGGCGATCTGGTCTCGCTCGGCGTCATCGACCCGGTCAAGGTCGTCCGTCACGCCCTGCAGGACGCAGCCTCGGTTGCTTCGCTGCTGATCACGACGGAAGCCACCATCGTGGAAGCCCCCAAGCCTGACGCACCGGCAATGCCAGGCGGCGGCGGCATGGGCGGCATGGGCGGCATGGATTTCTAAGGCTTACGCCTTAGGTTCCTTTCGCTCACGGGCCGCACCGTTTTCGGCCCGACGCGCTAAAACCGCGCTGGGCCAAAAACTGGCCCTGCGCGGGCGCGGCAGACGACTGCCGGGCGGCATTGCCGCCTGAAAGAATTATGGCTTCAAGGATCGTTTCTTCCCAGTCACGATCTTTGTGGAAGGCTCCGGTGGAAACACCGGGGCCTTTTTGGTGTTTGATGAAGGGCCTGATCGCCCCCACCGGCCGTCACCCTCGGGCCTGACCCGAGGGGCCTATATTTCATGATGCCCATAAGGCCGGCCACACCAAGGCCAACGCCATTAGGCGGCTGGTATATCTTGAAGCGTTTGACGAGATCGGAATGGCGATCCAGCGCGAAACCTCGATCAAGCGGTGGTATCGAAGCACTGATCGAGCAGAACAATCCAGATTGGTGCGATCTTTGGGATAAGATCGCCAAGTAAAGTCCCCTCGGGTCACGCCCGAGGGTGACGACCGGTGGTCGTAGAATTGCCAACCAGCACCCGACGAATAGTCAGCTGTTGAAGAAGATCAGCCTGATCGCCATGGCAATCGACACCACCACCACCAGCGGCCTGATGACCTTGGCGCCGTAGCGAATGCCGGTGCGGGCGCCGAGATAGCCGCCGATAAGCTGGCCGATGGCCATGAATATGGCTACCGGCCAGACGACATGGCCACCCGGAATAAAAACAACTAGGGCGGCAAGGTTGGAGACGAAGTTGAGCGCCTTGGTATTGCCGGTGGCGCGGGTGAGCCCCAGCCCGAACAGCACGACGAAACCAACGGTGAAGAAAGCGCCGGTGCCGGGGCCGAAAATGCCGTCGTAAAAGCCGATGGCAAAGCCCATGGCCGGCACGAAGAGCCGGAAGGGCAGGCGCGCGGCCTTGTCGGCATCGGAGAGCTTGGGGGCGAAGAGGAAATAGAGCGCAATGGCGATCAGCGCCACCGGCACGGCGATATTGAGCAGCGACACGTCGATGCGGCTGACAATGAAGGCGCCGAGCGAGGAGCCGGCAAAGGTCAGCGCGATGGCGGGGATCAGCTCGCGCAGGGCAACGAAACCGCGCCGCCAATAGGTCAGGACCGCCATGCCGGTGCCGACCATGGATTGCATCTTGTTGGTCGCGAGGGCCGCAACCGGGGGCAGGCCCGCGGACAGCAGCGCCGGCACGGTGATCATGCCTCCGCCCCCGGCAATGGCATCGACAAACCCGGCTAGCATGCCGACGGCCATCAGGGCGAGAAGAATAAGGGGATCGAGCAATCAGGCCTCGGTTTTTTCGCGCTCGGCGGAGACGGTGTTCATGCGGCGCTTCTCATAGTGGGGCAAGCAGGGCGCATGTCTTGTGCCGTGATTTCGGGGCATTGGGCAATGCCGTTGCGCTGGCTCAGGCAGCGCCACCGTTGTCGCCAGGAGGTGAAGCGGGCCGATCCACGCCGGTCGGCACTCCGTCCATGACCGGGGCGGCATCCTCGGCTCGTCCAGCCTTAGGCCTTGCAATGCCGGCATAGAGGATGGCGCCGGCGCCGAGCAGGGTGAGGAGACCGGCAAAGGCGAGTTCCAGTTCGCTCATGGCAGACGGGCCAGCAAGGCATCGAGCATGGCCTGGCGCTCCGGCGACCAATCGGCAGTTTTCGAGACGATGAGATTGGCCTCGCTTTGCAGCATCACCCCGTCATCGAGCACCCGCAGGCCATTGGCAGCGAGGGTCGAGCCGGTGGAGGTGATGTCCACCACGATGTCGGCGACGCCGGAGGCCGGCGCGGCTTCAGTGGCCCCGAGGCTTTCCACAATCCGGTACTCGGCGATGCCGGCACGGGCGAAATGCTGGCGGGTAATGGTGACATATTTGGTGGCGATGCGCAGCCAGCGGCCATGGCGGACGCGGAAATCGGACGCTACATCGGCCAGATCGTGCATATGGGTGACGTCGATCCAGGCTTCGGGCACGGCAACCACGACATCAGCCTGGCCAAAACCGAGATTGCGGGCGAAATCGACGGCGGCGGGACCGGCCTCGCTGGTCTCGTGAATGAGGTCGCGACCAGTGACGCCCAGATCGATATTGCCGCGAATAAGCTCGCGGGCGATTTCGGAGGCGGGATAGAACCGCACCGTAATATCGGGCACGCCTTCGACCGCGCCGAGATAGGAGCGCGCGCCGCCCGGACGGGTAATGGTCAGGCCACGCTGGGCAAACCAGTCGCGCGTCAGCTCTTCAAGGCGGCCCTTGGACGGAACGGCGAGGGTGATGGTCATTTGGGCCACTCCGCTTCGAGGCGATCGACCCAGAGGGCGCAGCCGGAGGCGGCGATGGGGGCCTTGGCACCTAGTCGCTCCAGCAGGCGGTCATATTGGCCGCCCGAGACCAGGATCGTGCCGCCCTGCCCGCGCATTTCGAAGACGATGCCGGTATAATAATCGAGGCGCGGCGAGAAGCTGGCGTCGAAGCTGACGCGGGCCTCGCCCAGACCGTCGAGATGACGGCGAATGGCGCGGATCGGCGCGCCAAGGAACAGGCGATTGCGCTCGCCGAGGTCTTCGATCTGGCGCAAAGCAGCAAGCGCATCTCCCTTGATGGCCAGATATTCGCGCAAGAGGCGCAGCGTCGCGGCGGGCACCTGCGCGGCGTCCAGCGCCTGCTGTTCGAGGAAGCGGTCGGCGATCTCGGCGGGCGAGCGGCCATCCGAAAGGCTAAGACCCGCAGACACCATGCGCGCAGTGATGTCCTCGACCAAATCGTCGCGACCGGGCTGTTCGCGTCGCGGCAGGTCGGGGGCCTGTTCCAGCCGGCTCAACAGGCGATCCATGGCCTCGGGATGGCCGAAACGGTGGCGGATGCGGCTGCGCCAGGCATCGGGCATGTCGGCCTGCGCCAACAAGGCCTCGAACAGGCCCACGCCCCCGAGGTGAACCTGGGGAACGATGCCATAGAGCGAGAGCGCCGCGCGGGCGAAGGTCAGCACCTGATCGAGCGCGATATCGCCATCGGGCTGGGCCAGAAGCTCGATCCCGGCCTGGTCGAATTCGGCGGGGCCGGTCTCGCGCTGGCGGAAAATGGGGCCGAGATAGGAAAAGGCCGCCGGCTCTCCCGCCCCCTGCGCGATGTAATCGGTGACGATGGGCAGGGTGAAATCGGGGCGCAGGCAATATTCGGCGCCGGTGACATCGCTGGTCAGCAGCAGGCGGCGGCCGAATTCCTCGCCCGCCAGGTCGAAATAGGAATCGGCCTTGAGCAGCAGCGGCGGGGTGGCGCGGCAGCCGCCCTGCGCTTCAACAAGGGATTCAAGCCGGGCGCGACGGTATGCGGGATTGGTCATGGCAGCATGGCCTCCAACAAACTCGGCGTCATCCCGGCGAAGGCCGGGATCCATCTTGAGATTTCGCTCAATTGCATCATCTCATGATGGGCCCCGGCCTTCGCCGGGGTGACATCGGTTTTGTGACCACTGCGGCGCATGAACCTTAACCCTGCTCGCTCAGCAATTTCTGCACCGCCGCAACCAGGTCTTCGCGCCTGATCTCGAACTGGCCGGGGCGCGCAGCCTTCCATTCGGCATTGTCGGTGATGGCCTGGGCCGCCTGCTTGCCGGCGATCAGGTCTTTCACCTGCAGGATGCCCTGCTCGCGCTCCTGGCTGCCCTCGATGATGACGATGGGCGAATTGCGCTTGTCGGCATAGGCGACCTGCTTGCCGAAATTCTTGGTATTGCCAAGGAACATTTCGGCGCGGATGCCGGCCTGGCGCAATTGCGAGACCATAGCCTGGTAGCTGGCGGTCTGATCCTTGTCCATGACGAGGACCACGACCGGACCGGCAGGCTCGGTGGCGCCGAGATTGCCGGTGAGTTTCAGCGCATTGGCAAGGCGGGAGACGCCTATGGAAAAGCCGGTCGCCGGCACCGGCTCGCGGCGGAAACGGGAGACGAGGCCGTCATAGCGACCACCGCCGCCGACCGAGCCGAACACTACGTCCTGGCCCTTTTCGTTCTGCACCTTGAAGGTCAGTTCGATCTCGAAGACCGGGCCGGTATAATATTCGAGGCCGCGCACCACGGAGGGGTCGATCTTTATGCGGTCGGGACCGTAGCCGCTAGAAAGGAACAGGCTTCTCATTCGACTGAGTTCAGCGATTCCTTCGGTGAAGGACGGGCTCACTCTGTTGATGTAGTCATTGACTGGGTAGTGGGCGTTCGGCATCAGCGCCATAGCGCCTTCAAAGGTTCCGATCCTTTGGGCCGCTAGTTCACCCGCTATGCTGGAATGCAAAACCCCAAGGACGAAATCGACCTGTTCCGAGTCTAGACCTGCACCGTCTGTAAAGTCGCCACTGTCATCTCTTCGGCCCGCACCCAAAAGAAGTCTTACACCCTCTGCCCCCAAGCGGTCCAACTTGTCGATCGCGCGCATCACAACTAGGCGACGAGTAGAATCGTTTGCCAGTCCAATAGCGTCCAGTACGCCGTCCAGAACCTTGCGGTTATTGACGCGGACCACATATTGGCCGGCCAGCCCCAGCGCATCCATGACATCGGCCATCATCATGCACATTTCGGCATCGGCTTCGGGCCCGCCGGCGCCGACCGTATCGGCGTCGAATTGCATGAACTGGCGGAAGCGGCCGGGGCCGGGCTTTTCGTTGCGGAACACATAGCCCTGCCGATAGGAGCGATAGGGCTTTGGCAGGGTTTCGAAGTTTTCGGCGAAGTAGCGGGCGAGCGGCGCCGTCAGATCGTAGCGCAGGCTCATCCATTGCTCGTCGTCGTCCTGCAGCGAGAACACGCCGGCATTGGGCCGGTCGGTATCGGGCAGGAACTTGCCGAGCGTTTCGGTATATTCAAACAGCGGAGTTTCGACCGGGTCGAAACCATAGCGCTCATAGACTTTCCTGATCTTGTCGATCATGGCGCCAATGGCGGCGATTTCGCCGGGCGTACGGTCTTCGAAGCCGCGCGGCAGGCGGGGCGTGATGAGCTTGGTCTTTTCGGACATGTGCGAACCTAGCGGAAAGTCGAGCCGTTCCTAGACGATTGGCCCAATCGAGACAACTGCACTTGGGGGGTGAGATGGCGGCCGGGGGGTGCCCGGCCGCCTTTGATTTTCAATATGGTCTCCAATTGGGCGGATGCAGCCGGAATGTGTCGAGGCCGATGCCAAGACAATCGCGGCGGTCTGCCGGCGGCAGGCCGAGATCGGCCCGCAGATGGTCGGGCACATCCGAATAATGGGACGGGCGCTGCGCCCACCAGGCGCCCAACGCTTCGCCCAGGACGGAAGTGATACCGCGCTGGCGCACAGCGTCGGCAACGGAATATTCGAGACGCAGAGCGAGACTGCGTCCTTCGAGCACGTTCGAAGACATTTATCGTTCCGACGGACATTCAGCCGCCGGCCTCTGATGATGATGAAAGCGAAAGGCGCAATCCGGACGCAGAACGGGCCGGAATCAGCGATTCACGATTTTTGGTAGAAAGTTCGCCGGGCCCGGACGGGCCGAAAGCTCATCGACGGATCGGGCCTATGCGCGACCGAAATGATGGCAAAGTGACTCCGAGCGGCGGGTCGATACAAAATTCATTGAGACGCCTCCCTCGGATGGCATTGCGAACGTCGAATTGGTTAGCTCACGCCTTCGCGAGCCGCAAGACGTGGTGCGGCAGCGTGTCGCAAGTCGCGTCGGACTGTTGTGCCAAGGCAACAGGGTCAACAGGCATGGCGGGCCTCGGAAAGCCTTTTGTTAACCGCGTCCATGCAGGCGACATTAACCACGCGGCTTGACCTCTCTTTTGCGCTTGGGCGGCACAATGGGGCCAAAGCATTTTGGGAATGCAGGCCATGACCTTTCGCCTCTCGGGACCGTTCGCCACCGCTGTGCTGGCCATCTCGACCCTGTTGATCGCCGCGCCGGTTCAGGCCGACAGCTTCCGGCCGGGATGGCGCTTCGCGCCGCCGCCCGGCATCATCGTAACCAGTTCCAAGCCGAGGCACGCGCTGGCGCTACAGGGCAATGCCCATGTCTCGCCGATCTATCTCCGGCAAGTGGTCCCCTACTCCACCGGCGAAGCGCGCGGCACGATCGTGGTCGATAGCAGTGCGCATTTCCTCTATCTGGTGCTGGGGGACGGCAAGGCGTTGCGCTATGGCATCGGCGTTGCGCGCAGCGGTTTCGAATGGCGCGGCACGCACCGGGTCACGCGCAAGGCCGAATGGCCGGGCTGGACGCCCCCGGCCGAGATGCGCCAGCGCCAGCCGGGCCTGCCGGCCCATATGGAGGGTGGCCCCAACAATCCGCTGGGCGCCAGGGCGCTCTATCTTGGCTCCACGCTTTATCGCATTCACGGCACCAACGAGCCCTGGTCGATTGGCCAGAACGTCTCCTCAGGCTGCATTCGCATGACCAATGAGGATGTGATCGACCTTTACGGGCGCGTGCCGGTCAATACCCGCGTGGTTGTAATCTAAGGACCGGAACGGGTCGAAGACGGGGACAGGGCGATGTCTGGATTTCTGCGGCTGGCCGGCCGTTTCGGCCGGGACGAAAGCGGTGTTTTCGCCGTCATATTCGGCATCATGGCAATCGTCCTGGTGGCGCTGGGCGGCGCAGTGGTGGATTATGTGACGCTGGAGCAGACCCGCTCGCGCGCCCAGACCGCGCTGGACGCCGCCGCACTCGCCTTGCAACCGGAGATCTTCAAGGCTGGCTATAGCGACGAGAATGTGCGCCAGCTTGCCGAAGCGCTGATGATCGAGCGCATCGGCGATGACCGCATCACCGCCAGTGTCGAACAGGTTACCCGCTCCATCGACGACGGATCGCTCTATCTACGGGCGCAGGTCTCCATGCCCACCATCTTTGTGGCGCTGGTGGGGGTGACGTCGCTGGGCGCGCGCGTGGAATCGGAAGCCATGCGCAAGAAGCTGGCACTGGAAGTGGTGATGGTGCTGGACAATTCCGGCTCCATGGCCAATTCCGGTCGCATGCAGGCGCTGCTGGATGCCGCCAAATGCGCAGCCTATATCCTGATGTATGACGCGGTGGTCGACGTCCCGCGGGCTGGCGATCCAAGCAAAAGCGACACCTGCGTACCCGCGAACGGAGCCGAACTGGTGGACAATGTGCGGGTCGCTCTGGTTCCCTTCACCATGTTCGTCAATGTCGGCTCCGGCAATGCCAATGCGTCCTGGATCGATCGCACCGGCGCATCTTCCATCCATTTCGACAATTTCGACAATGACGACGACGAGGACCGGTTGGTGCTCAGCATGAACGCGCCGGCCTATTCCTTCCCGACCCGCCAAACCCTGTTCGCGGCAACCGGAGAACCCTGGCGCGGTTGCGTCGAGGCGCGGCCCCATAGCAAGTCGGGCACGACGGCAACCGAATATCTGGACACCGACGACACCCCCGCTATCGGCGGCGACACCTTGTTCGTGCCGATGTTCTCGCCGGACAGTCCCTCAGGCAATAATTTCATCGCCAATGACAGTCCGGCAGTTTGCGACCGACCCGCAGTGGGGGCGACGCGCTGCAATATCGTCGAGCAGCGAACACGGCGAAACACCAGTTCGAGCTGGGGCTCGGCGACCTTTAGATCGGGCACGCCCGCCAGCAATTCGCCCGTCAACTTTGTGAGCAACGCGCTCTATCCAAACGCATTTTACGGCCGGGTGCCGGATAGCTGTTCGTGCCGCATCACGCCGACCTACACCACGGACTGGACGAACGAATCCAATACGCAGCAAAGGCGTGAGGGCTATTGCAACACCTACATTCCAACCGGCCTGTCGGCCCGCGAACTCCAGGAGCGGGTCTGCAAATATTATGGCGGCAACATTTCCTCGAGTTTCTCGCTGGGCCCCAATTCGCAATGCACACGCACGGCCATTCTGCCGCTGACGAACAATGTCACTCAGATTATCAATGCCATCGGCGCGATGACGGCAGAGGGCGGCACCAATATTCACGAGGGCGCTGCATGGGGCTACCGTGTCCTGTCTCCCGGCGAACCCTTTTCGCAAGGTGCCGCCTATAATCCGGACGTCAACAAGGTCATGATCATCATGACGGACGGCGCCAATACGGCCTATGCCGATTCGGGGATGAACGGTTCCTCGTACAATTCGGCCTATGGATTCCCGTACAATTCAATGAACAACAAGGCGGCGTCCACCAGCGGCGGCACGATCGAGCGCCTGGGCAAGCTGCAATCGCCGTCCAATACCGGAGCCGCCGGCGCCTCCGACGTAAGCCTGGAAACCGAGATGAACGCACGTACTTTGCAGGTCTGCGCCAATGCAAAGGCCAACAAGCATGTCGGTGGACAGGACTTGCCCGGTATCGACATCTACACGATCGGGCTTTCAACGCATATTCCAGCGGATAATTCAGCACAGGCGGCACTGGACGTCGTGGCCAATCAGAACATGCTCACCAATTGCGCATCCTCTCCGGCGCGCGCCCGATTTGCCGCAACAGCCAGCGAACTCAAGGACGTGTTCACTTCCATCGCCAATGAACTGACCGCGCTGCGGCTGGCACGATGAAAACAGTGCTGCGGAGTCGCCCGGCGGATATCGTTGACCACCTGCTCGGCGGGCTTCTTCATCTTCGAGGTTTTCGTCATCATTGTGGGTCTTTCGTCTTTCAGACGAGACCAGAATTCTGCCTAACGCCCAAACCAAATTCTGTGCCATGGGCGCGGACGCCGGACCCCACCAACCACGCGCCGCCGGTCTCTGCTAGGGTCGACAGGTAGCCTCCCCGTCCTGCTATATGGCGACATGAGCACTCTTTATGCCCTGGCCGCCACGGCCACTGCCCAGCAGGAGATCAAGAAAAGTCGGTTCATTGCCATCGCCGGGGCCGTCGACAATGACGACGCAGCCAAGGCGTTTGTAGCGGCCCATGCCGATCCAGCGGCCAATCACAATTGCTGGGCGTGGCGGATCGGGCAAAGCTACCGTTTCAACGATGATGGCGAACCCAGCGGCACCGCAGGCAAGCCCATTTTGCAGGCCATTGACGGTCAGGCGCTGGATCGCGTCGCCGTCGTGGTCACACGCTGGTTTGGTGGTGTGCTGCTCGGCAGCGGCGGTCTCATCCGAGCCTATGGTGGCACCGCCGCCTTGTGCCTGCGCGATGCCGACAAGACCCCGTTGATCGACACCATACCCGCGGTGGTGACGTGCGTATTTGGTGACTTGGCACTGCTGCAGGCGCGACTTAGCGCACAATCTGGCGTACAGATGCAGAGCTCCGCGTTCAACGACATTGGCGCCGAATGGTCTTTGTTGGTTCCACGTAGCGATGCGGACGCAGTGGCTCAGCTGGTAACCGACCTGACGAGCGGGCGCGCAACGCTGCGCTTTGTGAAATAAGGGCGATAGGTCGCAGCCGGTCCGTTGGCCATGCGCAAAGCCAACCCCTACATTCGGCAACTGACGCAGGAGCCTCGTCCATATGGAAATTTCAATTGTCGATGTCTGCCCGACTCCGGTCGACGGTGATCAATCGCGGGCATTTGCCAATGCGGTTGAGCTGGCGCAGCGCGCCGAGGTCCTTGGCTTCAAGCGCTACTGGGTGGCAGAGCATCACGGATCGGCCTCCACGGCCTCGCAGGCGCCGGAGATCTTGATTGCGCATCTGGCGGCGCAGACCAGCAGGATCCGCATCGGTTCTGGCGCGGTGCTGCTAAACCACTACAGCCCGCTTAAGGTGGCGGAGCAATTCAGGACATTGCACGCGCTCTATCCGGGTCGCATTGATCTGGGTATCGGCCGGGCCTTTGCCGGGCCGGTGGCCGACGTGGCACTGATGCGCCATCGCGACGGCAAGCGGGCGGACGACTACCCCGAGCAGGTGTTCGAGCTGTTGTCGTGGATCAAAAACGCCATGCCGGCCGACCACCCCTTCGCCAAGGTGGCGATTGCGCCCGACGTACCGGGCGCGCCGGAGCCGTTGCTGCTGGGGTCCAGCCAGTCCAGCCCGCTTTTGGCAGCCCAGCTTGGCCTGGCCTATGTGTTTGCCGGCTTTATCTCGCCGGATGGCGCGGCCTCTGCCATTCGCAATTACCGCCAGCGATTTCAACCCTCGGCTCTGGTTGGCCTCGAGCGGCCGCACACCATGTTGGCCATCCATGTCGTATGCGCCGACACCATCGCGGAAGCCGAGCGCCAGGCCATGCCCGTGCGGCATATGTATGCGCAATTGTCGGAAGGCAAATTTGCTCAGCGTCTCGCTACTCCCGACGAAGCGATTGCCCATTTCGGCGGCGTTATCCGTGCTGAAGATGGTGCCTGGCCCCGCTTCGTAATTGGCGACCCGGCGCGCGTGGCATCTATGATCGGCCGAATGATCGAGGAAACCCAGCCGGACGAGCTGATGATCCAGGACCTGATCACGGACCACCACGCCCGCTGCCGCTCACATGAATTGCTGGCCGGCGTTTTTGCTGACCGGCAATGAACCAAGGGGAGCAAGAATCGACCTTGGCCGCGCCAGCGTCTTATTGACGATCCACGCGATGAACGCGCAAACGATCTAAACAATGAATATGGCTAGGGCGAACGGCACCGGCCCGCTGCCCAGGTTGACCGCCCCTGCCCCGGTCAGTAATTCGGGCTACGCATGATGGTCATGGCCACATCGAACGTCCTACCCGCCAGAGGCCCGCGCTCTCGTTGCAGCTCCATGTTTCGTCTTCGTCTTGCCGTTTCTGTTCTTTCTGCTTCAGCAGCAACTTCGGAACTGTAGGAGTTGAGCAGTCACTTTCCGGCGCAGGCTTTCATTGCGGTGATCGACCTCGAAGCATGAATTCAATCGCGCTTATGGTGCGGGCGGGGCTTCGGCGCTTTCAAACGCCCTCACGATGGGAGCGATGGCGACAAAAATGCGGTCGGCTGTCTCCCGCAGCGATGCTGCGCGGGGTAGCAGTTCCAAGGGCCTAAACCTTCGATCTGCGCCACCCTGCCGCTCGAGCCTCGGCTTCTGTGCAAAACCAGCGTTCACCATGCGATGACTGGATGCTCGTCTCGTCATAATATTTCTGCCCCGGCACATGGTAGATGCGCTCGCCGCGTGTGCTGACATTGCCTTTGATATTGCAGGTTTGTGCGTAAGCCGGCGTTGCCAGCAGGACAGAGGCAACCGTCGCCAGAACAAGCTTATTCATATGGCTCCCAACTTTAAGAAAGCCCCGAAGCACTAGATCTCCGGGGCCAAGTTCTGCTGGCTTCGAACCTGCCTAGAACTTGAAGCTGACGCCGGCGCGAAGTGTGCCGAAATTCATCTTGGTGTCGATACCGCCGGGCCGATTGTTGGCGTGATAATTCCTCGTGCCCAGGTCTGTGTAGAGATACTCGGCGCGCAGGATCATGTTATCCGTGACCGCATATTCAGCACCCGCACCGATTGTCCATCCGAAATGGGTCTGACGATCAGTTGTATCGGTAGGTGGCGCAAAGATGTTGAAAGTGCCGGTGCCAAAGCCGATGCCGCCAGTCACATACGGGAGGAAGCGGTCAACCGGCAGACCAACACGAGCACGAACGGAGCCGTAATTTTCGAGGCGAACGGTAGAAATCACACCGAAAGCGGTATCAATGAAATGCACGTCGCTGAGGCTGAAATCCGCTTCTGCACCGAGTACGAAGCCGCCGAAGTCATGATTATAGCCGGCGTGGACGCCGCCAACTATGCCTCTGGCATCAAATGAAGCGGCGCCTGGTCCTGCGGTGAAATCTGCTTTGCCCCAGCCATGGCCAACATCGGCACCGGCATAAAACCCGGTCCAGCTAAAGGTCGGTGCGTAGGTTGCAATCGGCTGCGGCTGAAACACAACAAGATCGGCAGCCTGGACACTAATCGTGGAAGTGAGCGCGGCAACGGTAAGCGCTGAAATTGTACGGATCATAATAGCCCCCCTGGAAATTGATCTGATCAAAAGAGCGTCTGAAATAAAAGCAGAGTCAAGTCGTGCATAATTTGAAATGCTTTTGATTTTCAGTGAGTTGCCGATAGATCACAGGATTTTTGTTAACCATATGCATTGGTGCAGTGCCAATATTCAGACCCCCGAAGGCCTACAGCCTGCCGCTCGAGCCACAGCCTTCGAGCAAAACCAGCGCTCGCCACTGCTGATGTTGAATTGCCCTTGATGTCGCAATCGGCCAGGCCGAATTGGCCAACTGCCTGGGCTATCGAGGCGCCGTGGCCTGGCACCGTTGCGATATAAACGCCGGCAAATCCAAGGCCAGCAAGAACTATCTCCGCCTGCCAGAAGGGTAGTGCCCGCTATGCGCTTGCCTAGGCCCACCCCATTGGGGGCGTCGAACCGCATGGAGATTTGTATCGTTGCGCTGGGTCTATCGGAATGTCACGTCGTCATTCCGGGTCTTTCGTCTTTCAGACGCGGCCAGAATTCTGTCTAAAGATCACATCAAATTCGGTGCCATGGGCGCTGATGACGGACGGCCCCGAATGCTACAGCTTTGCCTCCAACTGGCTTGCCGCCGAGCCCGGCATCACGTGGTACTGCCCGCCTTGCGCACCACATGATCGACGCCTTGCCAGACGAGAAAATAGTGGTGGTCACCACTACATTCCCAATTGATCCAGCAGACCTCGTAGCGGGTCATTTCCGCGTTCATCAGTATCGGGCGTAACCTGCGGAGCAATGAGATCAATCGGCTGCTGCGTCTGGGTCGGCGGTGCGGGTAGTGGTGCTGGTGCAAAGACCGGTCCACGCGGGTCTGACCTGGGGAGGGGCACAGCCTGAGACGGCGCCTGAACCGGGACGGCCGGCGCAGCGTCCTCCGCCGGTGGTCGCTGCCCCAACACGCCCCCGATCAGCCCATTCAACAGGGACTCACCGGAGGATTGCCCGTCGGTGCCTGCCGGAACCTGACCGCCGGCAAATTGCCCGATGAGGTCCGTAACGGCGCCCCCTGCCATTGTGCCTGGTTCCCCATTGAGCACACCATCCAACCCGCCCAGCGCATTGGAAGCCTCTTCGGCCAATCCGCCGACACCAATGCCCAACTGCGATATGGCTGCCAAGGCGCGGTTGGGATCGGCGAGAAGCGCCGACAGGTCGGGATAGATGGCCGGACCAGACAACGGGCCTTTCACCAGAATGGGCATGCCAAGCCCGGACACGTCGAAATCGCTCCCCTGTCCATCCAGCGAAGCAACCACGCGGGGGTCGAGGCGCATGTCTATGGCCTGGGCCGCGATATCGAAATCGCCGGAGCCGCTCATGCGCACGAAGGGGCCTAGCAGGCGGATATCGCTTACCGTGCCTACCCCGCCCTGAATATCTGCCGCCACTGAGAACTCGGTGAATTCAGTCTTCGCCTCGCTATCGGGACTATAACCGGCGACGAGCAGCGACTGCACATTGCGCACCAGCCCCGCCACGTCGATGCCGCGCAGGGCGCCATCGTTGAAAACCAGCGCCACCGGGCCGCGCAGCGAGCGCGCGAAAACCTGGCTATCGGCACCGGCGCCGGATACTTCAATGTTGGCCTTGAGCGTGCCCTCTATGTTCCGGAAGCCCGCGGCCGCCGTCAGCAGCGGCAGGGCCTGCACATTTTCCAGCGCGGCAACGAGATCGATGGATGCAACGTCGCCGGCGCCATTGGCCGTAGCATTGGCCGAGACGACACCGTCATAGAATCCAGCCGGCGGGAGGCTGAGCTTGGCAACGCCCTCGGCAACCGACAACGTGGCCGCCACCGGGCCCGCTTTGACCTTGCCATAGCCAAGCTGATTGGCGGTGAGCTGTATGTCGGCATTGAACAGCCGCAATGCGGAAAGGTCGATTGCCGAAGGGGCCGATGGCGCCGGCGCCGATTCTGCATTCTCGCCACCGACCAGCGTGGCGAAGTCCAACTCATCCACCGAAAGCGCGGCCTTGATCACAGGCTTGCCAGCCATTGATACCGACATCGAGCCGTTGGCCCGAATATCGTCGAGGCGGATCGCGGCATCACTCATGGCAAACTGGTCACCATTGACCGAAATTCCGCCGATGAAGGCAAACTGACCAATCGGCGCATCGATCGTTTGGCCCAGCCAGCGCATCACCCGGTTGAGCGACGGGGCAGAGATATCGGCCTTTCCAGAAACCTGACCGGCCGGCGTGAGCGTGCCCGCAAAGCTGGCATTGAGGGGCTGGGACTGGAGATTGACGGCGATAGTGTTGGGCTGCTCCCAGAGCAGGTCGGACGCCGTCAGCGACGCGGTGAAACTGACCGGCTCGCCATTCCATCGCGCCGAACCAGATACAGTCAATGGCTGGCGAATGTCTTCGATCGTTACGCGGGCCTCAAGCGTGTCGACCACGCCCGCCCCGGGGCCAGCCACCGATTCCAGTTGCGGCGCAATCAACCTGCCCCCGGCGATGGAGGCACTCCCCCGCAGATTGAGTGAATTCCGGATCGACACCGCGTTCATGCCGCTGAAGGCATATTGAAGCTCGGACGACAGGCTCCCGGTCAGCGGCGCTCCCTGCCCCGCCAGTGCAACGAGGTGCGCAATATCGATAGAGGTCAGATTGAGCGAGCCGCTCGAGATGGCCGGCACGGCATTGGCGTCAAGGGCCAGACTGGCGAGAAGCTTGCCGCCAGCAATATCGGTGGAGTCCAGTGTAGCGAGGAGCCGGGCGTTCTGCAGCTGCGCCGCAATGACGACATCGCGGGCAATGGCGTCCCCCACTGCGATGGACTGGGCGTATAGCTCCACATCCGCATTCAGTGCCTGCAGCACCGAGAGGTCCAGCTCGCCCATAGCGGCATCACCCGGCACTGCGGCGTTCTTATCCGCTGCCTCGCCTGGTGCGAAATCTGCATAGGCCAGAGCGCCGGCCTTGATCCGGGCAATGATGGATGGCTTGTCACCGGGCACATAGCTGGCATCCAGCAACATCTTCTGGCCGGCGCTGGCAATTTCGCCGCCGGCAATGCGATAGCTGCCATCTCCCGCCAACTGAATGCTTCCCGCGGCACTGATATCAGCCAGCGCTGGATGCGGAGGCTTGCTGGTTTTGGCGGAGAGGGAAAAGCTGGCTGGATGGCGAGCAAGCAGATCCTGCAATGACCCGATATCGGCGGCAATTTCCATCCTGTTGCCATTGAACATGGCCGAAGCGACGAGAGAGGCCGGCTTGGCGATGCCAGGAACGGAAAGCTTGAGATCAATGGAGCTGGCCACCTGTTCGATGTTTTCGCCGCTTATCCTGGCGACCTCGCCATCGGTGACCAGGACATGATCGATCGACAATCGTTGGAGATAGGAGGCGATGACTTCGAAAATGTCGTCGTCTGGTGGGACCGACTGTGGTTGCGCTGAAACACCTGCATCCACGCCATCCGCCAGGACGATCCTCGGGCTTCTCAGTTCGATGCCGGTGATCCGAACCTGGCTGGACAAGAGCGTGAGGGGCGCCACCGAGGCGACAGAACGCGCCGCGGTGACCGAAATGGCGCCATCGGCGGCCCGGTAGGCAAAGTCTTCAACCACGATGCCGAAATCAGGGAACACTGAAAAGTGGATCGGCCCGTTAAGCTCGATCTCTGCCGACGACGCTTCGGACAATTGATGGGCGATGGCCGTTCTCAGGGCGCCGGAATTGACCGCAAAGGGCAACAGAAACACCAGCCCAACAAGTGCGAGCACCACAATTGCCACGGCTAAAGCAGCTTTTTTCACGCCGGAGCCTCCTGAAGTTCAGGCCGTAAACAAGGCCATCAGTCCCCCATCCGACGGCCGCCGAATCACAATGAGCCTTCAGCACTACCGGAAACACTGTTGGAACTCGTTAACCATGCTCGCGAGCTTCAGAATTCGTGTGCTTTGCTGCGATGCGTGAACAATGGGCTGCGCACGACAGTCCACGCCCACGGCCTTCAGGG
The DNA here is from genome assembly GCF_015158295.1 of Devosia faecipullorum. Taxonomy (GTDB): domain Bacteria; phylum Pseudomonadota; class Alphaproteobacteria; order Rhizobiales; family Devosiaceae; genus Devosia; species Devosia faecipullorum. The sequence continues at coordinate 203,928 of NZ_JACDXV010000005.1, forward strand.
ATCTCTCCAGCATTTTCCGGTCTTGGGTGGGCGAGAGAAAGGCGAATGCCCGCGCATCATAGCTCTCGTCGCCCCAGGCCTTGAAAAAAGACCGAAATCGCAAAGGAGCTTCGCGACGGTAAAAGGCAAAGAAGGCGCCGCCAACGCAGACGCTGTATCGCGCCATTGCCCACGCCTGGATGGTGGAACTCAAGACCCGGCGCGGGATGCGCCCAAGCCGGATGATGATCGAAGGACAGTTTGGTATGCGGCGGTCTTACGGCTTTATGGACCACCCTGCATTCCCCGCGGCGCTCCGCGACCTCGAGCGACTTATCGCTCCTGGCACTGGAAGCGATGGGGACCGAGCGTTCATCGATTCATCAACCGTCAACGGAGAGAGCGCTAGGGTGAATTCAACCGCTCGCGGCAACCCATGCAAGGACAGAGCACGATGCCATGCTGGGATGAAATCGAATACACAATAAGTTTCAGGGGGGAAGAAATGGTACCGCCTCCCCGGATTGAACGGGGGACCTCTAGATCCACAATCTAGCGCTCTAACCAACTGAGCTAAGGCGGCAGCAGCGTCAGGGGCGGCGCAGGGCGGCCCCGAAAACGGGCGGAACATAGGTCGAGATGAACGCCATGACAAGCACCGATTTTACCCTGTGGACATGAGGGGCAAAGTGGTCGCCGGCAAGGGCCGGTTGGCCCTGTGGGACTTAACCATGCCGGGCAATGGCGCGCCAGGGCGGCGCTGTCGGGCTGGATTCGCCGAACCCGTCACTATATTGAAGAACACTTGAGGAACTCCCCGTGATCTGTGCCGATCTGGCACAGGTGGAGCGCCGCCAGCGGAAACAGATTATCGATGAATGAACCCTGGACCACATTGCCGAGCGCGCCAGAGGTGTTGCGACACGCCGATGACGCACGCCCGGCCTGGCTGTGGTCGGGGGACGGGCAGCGCCTGATCTGGAGCAATCCGGCGTCTTTTCTGTTCCTGGCCCGCCTCAAGAAGCACGGCATCAAGCGCGCCGAACCGGCAATGCCGATCAAGGGACAGGTGGCCCGCATCATCCGTCTGGGCATTGTGGGCCGATCGAGTCTCGCCCGTATCCAGTTCCGCGCCGGGGAGAAGCCGGCCTCAAGCACCTGCACCACGACCCCCCTGGCCTGGAGTAATGGCGAAACCGCACTGCTGATCGTGGCCGTCGATCCCATCGACGCCGATATTCTGGACGCAGCGCCGGAGATGGAGCAGTCGGACTGGCAGGACAATTGGGACGCGGAAACGCCGCTCCCCGAGGCCAAGGATAACCACAGCGATCAGCCGGACCTGCAGCGCTGGCGGGATGCCGAGGCGGAAAGCCCCGCCGCACCGAATTTGCCTGCCGCACCGGAAGCCGAGGACGCGCCGGCCCCGGCGCCTGAAGAGACCGAGCCCCTGCCCGATCCGGTTTCGGCGTGGGACGACAATGATCTCGAGGAGCCGGAGGCGAAATCCGCACCCGGCCCGCTCAGCGCGCTGGTGGACAGATTGGCGGCGGACGAGGCCCTGTTCGCGCCGCTGAGCGAGGCCGACGATATGCCCCCGCCTGTGGCGCCGTCCCAGCCGATGGACGAGGCGCTGCCCGAGGATGAGGTGGATGGCCGCGAAATCGCGCGTCTTTACCGGGTGACCGGGCGCGGCTTCTCGCCGCTGCCACCGGCGGCATCGGACATCAAGGATGCTGGGGACAGCATCCAGGCGTCGCCTGCCGAGCCGGGTACGTCCGAATCGCTGGACGAAACCGCTCCCCCGGGCGAGATGACGAATGCCACGCCCGATGAAGAAACCGTCGAGCGGGTATCGCGCTACAATTTCGATGAATTGTCGCGCATTCTCTCAGACCGGGTGGGGGAACGCAGCCAGCAGCCCGCCGAGGGGCCGCCACCGCCTGCGCCCCAGGCTGCGCCCGGCGCGCTGATCAATCTGGGCGGCGAGACGCTGGTGCTCAACCGGCTGCCGCTGGGCATTCTGGTGTTCCGCGACCAGCAGGTGCTGTTCGCCAATCGCGCCATTACCGAAATGGTGGGCCATGATTCTGCCGAAAGCCTGCGCCGGGCGGGCCTGGCAGCGGTCTTCCCCGCCATGGATGGCGACGGCCATGAGGCAGGGCCGGTCAATCATCTGGTGCAGCGGGACGGCACTCTGGTGCCGGTGACGGCGCGGCTGCAATCCATTTCCTGGCAAGGGCGGCCGGCGCTGATGCTGTCGGCCAGCACCACCGAAGTGCGCACCGGCCACGAAGATGCTGTGCGCGCCTTTGCCGAAGCCTTTGCCGATCTGCGCGGCGACGGCTTTGTGCAGACCAGCCGCTCCGGTGCGGTCAGCGCCGCCAGCGCCACGGCAATATCGCTGCTGGGCGGCGGCAAGCCGATGATCGGCAAGCCGCTTTCGGCGCTGGTCGATGCGGATGACACGCTGGCTCTCAGGGCATTTCTCGAACGCCCCGCGCGTTTTGCCGAGACGGCGCGGCCCAGCCTGCCGCTGCGCTCCGCCGACGGGCGTGCCGACATCCTGCTGTTCGCGCTGGGACAGGCCGGCATTGTCAGCGGCTATTTTGCTCTGGTTCATGCCCGCGAAAGCGCCGCGCCGCTGCGGATAGGCAGCGCCGGCGATGCCGACCCGGCCCTGCTGGCGCAGATCAGCCGGGGCGTCAGGCGGCCGCTCAACACCATTGTGGGCTTTTCCGACCTCATCGGCACGCAGGCTTTTGGCGCCATCGGCAATGAACGCTATGAAGGCTATGCGCAGGATATTGCCCGCGCCGGACGCGAGATCGCCGCTTTGGTGGACGAGCTGGACGATTATGCGCGCTTGCGCGACGGACGCTATCTGCCGCAGCGGGCGAGCCTCGACCTGACGGAGATGCTCGAAAACTGCGTACTGCGTATCCGCGACCAGGCCAATGCCCGGCGCGTCATCGTGCGCAATGCCATTTCCCAGACCCTGCCCCGCGTCACCGCCGACCGTGCCTCGCTGGCGCAGGCCGTCCTGAACCTGCTCGCCAGCGCTATCGACCAGACCCCGACCGGCAGCGCCGTGGTCATTTCGGCCCAGCATCTCGATGATGGCGCCATAATCATCCATGTGCGCGATTCATCCGCCCATTCGATGGACATGGCCGAACGCTTCGTGGTGTTCCGCGACGGCATGGACCGGGATGGTCAGGCGCTGGCGCCGATCCGCTCCAGCGTCGGGCTGGCCCTGACCCGGTCGCTGCTGGCGGTCAATGCGGTATCGCTGTCGGTCGACCCCGCCGGCAATGAAGGGCTGTTGTTTTCGCTCAAGATCCCGGCCGACCTGGTCGATGCCCGAAATAGCAGCGAAGCCTGAAACGGAAAAGAAAAGGCGCTGGCCTGCAAATGTTAAGTGGATTTTCTTGATCACCTAATAGCTTGAAATTGCACATCTATCACCGCGTAGTTTTGAACCAATCTAATCTTTAAGTAATTGTTTTTATTAGGTTTATTGACTTTTCTTGCGTCCGGCTGCATGAAGCGCCGGTCAACCGGGCCCTTGAAACCCGATGCTGCAGGAGAAGCAGATGTCCAAGAATGCCAATATTTTCGGCGCCCTTCTGGCCACCACGATTGTATGCGGCATGGCCGCGCCGGCCTTCGCCCAGTCTGGCGACGTCAATATCTACAGCTATCGTGAGCAGAGCCTGCTCCAGCCGTTGCTCGACAAATTCACCGCCGAAACCGGCATTGCCGCCAATGTGCTCTATGCTGGCGATGGCCTGCTGGACCGCGTCGCAGCCGAGGGCGAACTCTCGCCGGCCGACGTGGTTTTGACCGTGGACATCGGCAATCTGGTGAGCGCCGAGGAAATGGGCATCACCCAGCCCATCGCCACCCCGATGCTGGAAGAGCGCGTGCCCGCCGCCTTCCGCGACGACGATGCCAATTGGACCGCGCTGTCGCTGCGCTCGCGCGTGTTCTACGTCTCCAAGGATCGCGTCGATGCCACGGCATTGACCTATGACGACCTCACCGCCCCCGAATGGAAGGGCCGCATCTGCACGCGCACCGGCACCCATGCCTATAATATCGGCCTGATCGCCCATTACATCGCCCTGAATGGGGAAGAAAAGGCCCGCACCTGGCTGGCGGGCCTGCGCGACAATCTCGCCTTCCCGCCCACTGGCAATGACCGCGTGCAGGTCAAGTCGATCCTCGAAGGTTCTTGCGACCTGGCCATCGTCAACACCTATTACATGGGGGCGATGCTCAACAACGACGCCGAGCCGGAGCAGAAGGACTGGGCCAATGCCGCCCGCATCATCTATCCCGACGCCGAGGGTGAGGGCACCCAGGTAAACGTGGCCGGCGGCTTCATCGCCAAGCATGCGCCCCATGCCGAAAACGCCAATGCGCTGATCGCCTTCCTGCTCTCGGACGAAGCCCAGTCGATCTATGCCGACACCAATTACGAATTCCCCGTCGTCCCAGGCGCGCCGATCAATGACCTGGTCGCCAGCTGGGGCGAATTGAAGGCGTCGCAGGTGAAGTTGACCGACGTCGCCGCCAACAGGGCGCTGGCCGCCCAATTGGTGGACGAGCTCAAGTTCGACGAAGGCGCGCAGAACTAGGCGATTTGTGAGCCCCGATGACATTCCCTCCCCCTTGAGGGGAGGGTTAGGGTGGGGGTTCTGCACCGTCAGGGCGCCTAGGCCGATGTCCGGGGCAATGGATGGGCCTGCACCCCTACCCATCCCTTCCCCTCAAAGGGGAGGGTGCCTATCGGGGCTCTCCACGCAGAGGCGATGGAGCCTCAGGGCGTGGGACAATAAAAACGGAGTGGAGAATCCGTATAGCAGTCGGCACCACACAGACGCGATTTGAGCGAACCGGCGGGGCTTTCACCCTGCCGGTTCTGCCGCTTGTCCTGGTGCTGGCGGCAGGCATGCCGATCATCTGGCTGGCCGTTTCGGCCCTGGGCGCGCTGGGCACCGGCAGCAACGGGCTCGGCGCGACCATGTTGCCCACGGCGCTGCGCGAAACCGGGCTGTTGATGGCCAGTGTCGGGATCATTTCCGGCGCCATGGGCCTCGTCGCCGCGTGGCTGGTGACGCATTACGATTTTCCGCTGCGGCGGCTTTTCGATTGGGCGCTGGTGCTGCCCCTGGCCGTGCCCACCTATCTGGCGGCCTATGCCTATGTGGAATTTCTCGACTTCACCGGGCCGATCCAGGGTTTCATCCGCGAACTGACCGGCGCGACCACGATCCGCGAATACTGGTTTCCCAATATCAAGAGCCAATGGGGAGCCATGCTGGTGTTCTCTGCCGTGCTCTATCCCTATTGCTATGTCGCCTGCCGCGCGCTGTTCCTCATGCAATCGAGCGCGCTCAGCATCGCGGCGCGCACCCTGGGAGCCAATGGCGCGCGCACTTTCTTCGCCGTGGTCCTGCCCGTCGCCCGACCGGCCCTCGTCGTCGGCATGACGCTGGCGATGATGGAAGTGGTCAACGATCTGGGCGCGGTGCAATATTTCGGCATCAATTCCATCACCAATGTCATCTATTCCACCTGGATCAATCGCTCCGATTTCGGCGGCGCGGCGCAATTGGCGGTGACAGTGGTGTTGGTCATCGGCCTGTTGATCATTGCCGAGCAGAAGGCGCGGCGGAACCGGGTCTATACGGCCCAGCGCGACAGCCGCGTGCCGCCGGCGCGCGAAGTGCTCGGCGGCGGACGGCGCCTGCTGGCCTTCGGGTTCTGCGCCGTGCTGTTCCTTATCGGCTTCGGCATACCGGCGGGCGAATTGCTCTATCTCTCGGTGCGGCTCTACCATGCCCCCACGCTACAATTGATGTGGCAGGCGCTTTTGCCCACGCTCATTCTGGGCGCCATCGGGGCGCTGGTGACGGTGGCTCTCGGCCTCACCGCCGCGCGGCTGAGCGAGAAGCAGGGCGCGACTTCGGGGCTGATCCGCATCGCCACTCTGGGCTATGCCATTCCCGGCACCGTGCTGGCGCTGGGGCTTTTGCAGCCGCTGGGCCAGGCCGATCTGTGGTTCAATCGCATGACCATGGCCCTGTTCGACTGGCGGCCGGGCCTGATCCTCTCCGGCTCGATGGCGGCGCTGATCTATGTCTATGCCATCCGTTTTCTCGCGGTCAGCCATTCCACGCTCGACGCTGCGATGAAGAAACGCGGACGGGCCATGCTCGACGCCAGCCGGGCCTTGGGGGCGAGCCGGCTGCGCACCTTGTTCGGCGTGGATCTGCCGACCCTTTCCCCGGCCATTCTGTCGGCGGGCATGCTGGTCTTTGTCGAAATCGTCAAGGAATTGCCCGCCACGCTGCTGCTGCGGCCCATGGGCGTCGAGACGCTGGCGACGCTGGTCTATTCGCGCGCCAATGTGGGCCTGTTCGCCCAGGCGGCGCTGCCAGCGCTGTGCATTGTGCTGGTGGGCACGTTTCCGGTCATTCTTGCTTCCTGGGCCGGGGATAGGCGAAAAGTTTAACCCGGCGGGCGGGTGTGCCAGCGGGCGTCTTGCCCTATATCTAGCGGCGGCCGGTTCGGTTCGGCTTGAGGAGACGACGATGACCAAAACAATTCTGCTGGCGCTTGCGGGCGTGTTTCTGGCCTCCAGCGCCGCCTGGGCGCAGCCGACGGAAATCCGCATCGGCGTGGCACTCGAGCCACCGGCGCTGGACCCCACGGCGGGCGCGGCGGAAGCCATCGACGTAGTGGTCTATCAGAACGTCTTCGAGGGACTGGTCCGCATCGACCAGAACGGTGCGGTGCAGCCGGGCCTCGCCGAAAGCTGGAGCGTCGCCGAGGACGGGCTGACCTATACTTTCAACCTGCACGACAACGTCACCTTCCATGACGGCACCGGTTTCGATGCCGATGACGTCAAGTTCACCTTCGAGCGGATTCTGGCCGAAGACAGCGTCAACGCCCAGAAGGCGCTCTACACGCCCATCGACAATGTCAGCGTCATCGACCCCTTGACCGCCCAGTTCACGCTGTCGCGCCCCGATGGCCTGTTCCTGTTCAATCTGGGGCGCGGGGATGCGGTGATCGTCGCGCCGGAAAGCGCCGACAACAATGCCAGCGAACCGATCGGCACCGGACCCTTCGCCTTCACGCAATGGGACCGCGGCAGCCGGGTGATCCTGGAACGCAATGGCGCCTATTGGGGCGAGGCCCCGGCGCTGACCAAGGCCACCTATATGTTCATTTCCGACACGGCGACGCTGACCAATGCGCTGCTTGCCGGCGATGTCGACGGCACCAATAATTTCGCCCCCGAAGCCCTCGCGGTGTTCGAGAACGATCCGCGCTTCAAGGTGCTGGTCGGCTCCACCGAAGGCGAGACCATCGTCGGCACCAATAATGCCAGGGCGCCGTTCAACGATCTGCGCGTGCGCCAGGCCATGGCCCATGCGCTCAACCGGCAGGAAGTCATCGACGGCGCCACCTATGGCTACGGCGTGCCCATCGGCACCCATTTCGCCCCGCACCATCCCTATTATCTCGACCTGACCGGCACCTATCCCTATGACCCCGACGCCGCGCGGGCGCTGCTGGCCGAAGCCGGCTATCCCGATGGCTTTTCGGCGACGCTGAAATTGCCGCCGGTCGCCTATGCGCGCCTCTCCGGCCAGATCATCGCCAGCCAGTTCGCCCAGGTTGGCATCAGGCTGGAGCTCATCAATGTGGAATGGGCGCAATGGCTTGAAGACGTATTGGCCAACAAGGATTTCGACCTCACCATCGTCGCGCATGTCGAGCCCTTCGACATTGGCATCTATGCCGATCCCAATTACTATTTCGGCTACGACAATCCTGAAGTTCAGGCCCTCAACGAGACGCTCAATGCCACCACGGACGAGGCCGAACGCAAGGCGCTGGCCCAGCAGATCGAGACCATCATCGCCGATGACGCGGTCAATATCTATCTGTTCGAACTGGCCCAGACCGGAGTGTGGAACGCCAAGCTCGAAGGCATGTGGCCCAATGCGCCCATCGAAGGCGTGGTGCTACGGGATATTCACTGGGTGGAATAGGCCGCACCCACCGGCTTGTCCCCTCCCCGTTGGGAGGAGGGCTGGGGTGGGGGTTCAGCGATTTCCGCGTGCTCCAATTTCGTTGATAGCTCAGCACTCCCATCCATTATCTCTCCCCTCAACGGGGAGGGAGGCGATGGAGCCGCCTATTCGTCAGCGCGGAAAAACCACGTGATTGTCTACCTCCTCCGCCGCCTCCTCACTTTCGCGGTCACGCTGTTCATCGCTGCGCTGGTGATCTTTGTCCTGCTTGATCTCCTGCCCGGCGATCCGGCGCGTTTCGTGCTCGGCATCAACGCTTCCGAGGCCAGCATCGCCGCAATGCGGATACAGATGGGGCTCGACGCGCCCGCCCATGAGCGGTTTTTCGGCTGGATCGGTGGCATGATGCAGGGCGATTTCGGCATCTCGGCCACCCAGCGCGTCGCCATATCCAAGCTCGTCGCCGAGCGCATGGCGGTGACGCTGCCGCTCACAATCATGGCGATGATCCTCTCCATGCTGGTCGGCCTGCCGCTGGGCATCGTCGCCGCCATGCGGCGCGGCAAGCCCACCGATACCGGCATCATGATCCTCGCCCAGACCGGCATCGCCATTCCCAATTTCTGGTTCGGCATGCTGCTGACCCTGGTCTTTGCAGTCGGCCTGCGCTGGCTGCCCACGGGCGGCTTCACCCCATGGCACGAGGATGCCGGGGCGGCCCTGCGCGGGCTGATCCTGCCCGGACTGGCGCTTGCCCTGCCGCAGGCCTCCATTCTGGCGCGGGTCATGCGCACCGCCCTGGTGGACGTGGCCGAACAGGATTTTATTCGCACCGCCCGCGCCAAGGGCCTGACCAAGGCCGAGGCCATCTGGCGGCATGGATTGCGCAATGCCATGCTGCCGGTGCTGACCATTCTGGGCCTGCAATTCGCCTTTCTTATTGCCGGCACCATCATCGTCGAAAATGTCTTCTACCTGCCCGGCCTCGGGCGGCTGATCTTCACCGCCATTTCCGAGCGCGACCTGGTCCTGGTGCGCAGCGCCACCATCGTGATGGTGCTCGCCGTCACCGCCACCATGTTCGTCACCGACCTGCTCTATGCGCTGGTCGATCCGCGCCTGCGGAGGGAAAATTCATGACCTGGCGGTCGCTGCTTGGCCATCCCAGCCTGATCATCGGCCTCGGCGCGACGCTGGCCTTCGCGCTGCTGGGCCTGGTCTCGCTGGTCTGGACGCCTTATCCGATCGAGCAGATCGTCATCGCCCGCCGCTTTGCCGGTCCGGGCATGCCCCATCTTCTGGGCGCCGATCATCTGGGCCGGGATATGCTTTCGCTGGTGATGAGCGGCACCCTGACCAGTTTTCTCGTCGCCGCCTCGGCGCTGGTGATCGGCATCGGCATTGGCGTGCCCATGGGGCTGGCGGCGGCCGCCTGGGGCGGGGCGGTGGAATGGCTGGTCCTGCGCATTTCCGATGTCACCTTCGCCTTTCCCTCTGTGGTCATCGCCATTCTCGTCGCCACGCTGGCGGGGCCAGGCGAACTCAATGCCATCATCGCCATCGGCGTTTTCAACATCCCGGTCTTTGCGCGGGTGGCGCGGGGCGGCGCGCTGGCCATAGCCACGCAGGATTACGTTTCCGCCGCCCGACTGGCGGGTCTCGGCAATGCCGCCATCGCCTGGCGTCACATGCTGCCCAATATTGCCAGTCTCGCCATCGTTCAGGCCACGATCCAATTGTCGCTGGGCATTCTGGCCGAGGCGGGGCTGTCCTATATCGGGCTCGGCACCCAGGCCCCTGCCACCAGTCTCGGGCTCATGCTGCGCGATGCGCAGAGCCTGTTCCTCATTCATCCATGGCTGGGCATCGTGCCGGGCCTTGTCATCGTCCTCATCGTCATCGCCCTCAACCTCGCTGGCGACGGCTTGCGCGATGCCATCGACCCACGCCTGCGCCGGGAGGGTCTGAACCATGGCGCTGGTTGAGATCGACAATCTCTCGATTGGGTTTGCTGGCCGCCCCGCCGTTTCCGGCCTGTCGCTGGCCATCGGGAAGGGGCAGCGCTTCGGCATTATCGGGGAAAGCGGCTCGGGCAAGTCGTTGACAGCGCTCGCCATGGCCGGATTGCTGCCCGACAATGCCGAAAGCTCCGGCACGATCCGTTTCGATGGCGCACCCCTGCCCCGCGCCGAGCGCGACATGGCGCGATTGCGCGCCAGCCATATCGGCATGGTGTTTCAGGAGCCGATGACGGCGCTCAATCCGCTGATGAAGATCGGCGCGCAGATCGCCGAAGCGGCGGACCTCTCGGCCAGCGGAGCCGACGTCGCCGCGCTGCTCCTCGAAGTGGGCCTGCAAAACGAGCACCGGGACAGGTTTCCGCATCAATTGTCCGGCGGGCAAAGGCAGCGGGCGATGATCGCCATGGCGCTGGCCGGCGCGCCGGATCTGTTGATCGCCGACGAGCCGACCTCGGCACTCGATGTCATCACCCAGCGCAAGGTGCTCGACCTCATCGCGGCGATCTGCGACCGGCGCGGCATGAGTCTGTTGTTCATCAGCCATGACATGCGCGCCGTGGCGGCGCTCTGCTCACATATCTCGGTCATGCAGAACGGGCAATTGGTCGAACAGGGCGAGACTGCCGCCCTGCTGGCGCAGCCGCGGGCGGCCTATACGCAAAAACTATTGGCCGCCACCCGGATGGAAAAACGTCAGACCGGCCTCGAGCCCGGCGCGACGCTGCTGGAACTCGAAGCGGTCAGCCGCGATTACGGCCAGGGCGGGTTCTGGCGCTGGACAAGTCCGCCCTTGCGCGCCGTCAACACGGTCAGCTTCAGCATCGGGGCGGGCGAATGCGTGGCGCTGGTCGGCCCCTCGGGCTGTGGCAAGACCACGCTGGCGCGGATGATCGTCGGGCTGGACAGCGCCAGCAGCGGCGTGATGCGTCTCAATGGCCGGCCCTATCACGGGCGCGACCTGCCCCCGTCCTTGCGCGCCGGATTGTCGCTGGTGTTCCAGGATCCGTTCAGCAGTTTCGATCCGCGCATGAACATCGCCCAATCGCTGGCCGAGCCGCTGCATCTGCTGGGCCCGCTGGGGCCGGGCGAAAGGGAAGCCCGGCTGCGCGAGGCCATTATGTCAGTCGGGCTCGATCCAGCCATGCTGGCGCGCTATCCGCATGAATTTTCCGGCGGCCAGCGCCAGCGCCTCGCCATTGCCCGGGCCATGGTGACGCGGCCGCGGCTGGTGGTTCTGGACGAGCCGGTTTCGGCACTGGACGTCTCGGTGCGCGCCGAAGTGCTGAACCTTTTGGCGCGACTGCGCCAGGAGCATGGCCTCACCTATCTGATCATCAGCCACGATCTCGACATGGTGGCGGCGATGGCCGACAGGGTGCTGGTGATGGAGGCGGGGCAAATCGTCGAAACCGGCAGCCCCAAAGCTTTATTTGCCAATCCGCAGCACGCGCTGACCCGAGCGCTGATGGCGGCGCGCCTGCCGGATGTGGCGTAAAGCGTTTGCCGCAAAAGTGGAGACGGTATTGCGGTTCGCAAATGCGGCCAATAAACGATCTAGCCGCGCCCGAACACCAGCACCGTCTCGATATTGCCGTCACCCCCGGCAATGGGTGAGACCACCTTTGCCTGCAAGGCAAAGCCAACGTCTTCGACAAAAGCGATCACCTCGGCCATGGCCCGTTCGCTGGCCGCCGCATCGCTGACGATGCCGCCCTTGCCGACGAATTCCCGGCCAACCTCGAATTGCGGCTTGAACAGGATCAATGCCCTTGCATCGGGTCCGCAAAGGCCGAGAGGCGCGGCCAGTACCTTGGTGACGGACACAAAACTCACATCCGAAACCAGAAGGTCGATATTCTCGGCAATCGTCTCACGGTCCAGTTCCCGCGCATTGTGGCCCTCAAGGCTCACGACGCGCGCATCGGCCCTGAGGCTTTGATGCAATTGGTCATGCCCCACATCGACGGCATAGACCCGGCCCGCGCCGCGCTCCAGCAGCACCTGGGTGAAGCCGCCGGTGGACGCACCCACATCGAGACAGGTCTTGCCCGCAATTGCGACGGCCCCGGCGTCGAGCCCGGCGATCAGCTTCAGCGCCGCGCGCGATACATAGGCGGCGGCGGGATCGTCCAGCGTTACCAGATCGGCTTCGCCCACCATCTGGTTGGGCTTTCTGGCCGGCGCGCCATTGACCTGCACGGTGCCGCGCAGAATGGCGTCACGGGCCCGCGCCCGGCTCGGCATCAGCCCGCGCTGTTCGAGCGCCAGGTCGAGCCGGATACGGCTCACCCCTTGACCAGCCGCTCGATCTTGGCGCGCGCCGTGTCGCCGTTTTCCTCATAGGCAATGGTGCCCTGGAAGGAGCCGTCGCCCTTGATCAGGAAGGTCAGCGCGGTGTGGTTGACGAGGTAGAATTCGCTGTCCACGTCGCCGGCCTTTTCCGAAAACACACCGAAAGCCGCCTTGACCCGGTCGGTTTCGGCCTCATCGCCCACCAGTCCGATAACGCTGGTATCGAAGCCTTCGACATAATCCTTGACCATTTCAGCGGTGTCGCGCTCGGGATCGACGGTAACGAAGATGATGCGCAGATCCTCGGCGGTAAGCCCCAATTGCGCGCGCCAGGCTGTGGTTTCGGCCAGCGTCGTCGGGCAGACATCGGGACAGAACGTATAGCCGAAGAAGATGAGGCTGGGCGTGCCGCGCAGATCGTCCTGGGTGAAGGTGCCGCCCTTGGTGGAGGTCAGCGCGAATTCCTGGCCGGTCACGCCCAGTGGGCGCTTTGGCGGCTGGAACACATAGAGCGCCGTGGCCCCGATGGCGGCGATTGCCACCAATACCCAAAGCACGATGCGGAAATTGCGCAGAGTCTTGTTCGTCATCGCTCAAACCTCAAAACGTTCATCCGCTCCGCCAGCATTGCTGCATCAATCGGGACAAGCCCGGTGCTGACTATGGCGGTGGGAGCCATTCGCTTTGATGCGCTGCCCCAATGAGCGAGGCAACAGGCAGATTGCCGCGCCTCAATTGGCGTCGAGCGGCTCGGTTCCGGTCGCCTTGCCATCGCGGCTGAGCGTGATCTTTTCGATTCTTGCCTCGGCGGTCTTGAGCAGGGTTTCGCAATGGGCCTTCAGCGCTTCGCCGCGCTCATAGATAGCGATGGATTCGGCCAGCGGCGCGCGGCCGCTTTCGAGCTTGGCGACGATCTGTTCCAATTGCTCGAGCGCCGCCTCGAAGCTCAGCCCCTTCACATCGTCATTATCGGCCATCGGAGGCTCCGCGATTTGTCTGTTGCATCAGCCGTTGAGCAGCGTGGCCACGTGATGGCTGACCCCGCCCTCAAGGCCCTTGAGGTCATAACCACCTTCGAGCAGCGACACAATGCGATTGGCGCAACGCCGCCCCGCCACCTCCATCAACTTTCCGGTGACCCAGGTGAAGTCGGCATCCACCCATTCGAGCTGCGCCAGCGGATCGCGCTGATGGGCATCGAAACCAGCCGAGATCAGCAGCAGGTCGGGGGCGAAATTGTCCAGCGCCGGCAGGATCGTCTCCCGATAGGCCTCCCGCATCGCCTCACCGCCCGAATGGGCGGGCAGCGCCGCATTGACGATATTGCCCATGCCGGTTTCGCGTGGATGCCCGGTGCCGGGAAAAAGCGGCATCTGGTGGCTCGACGCATAGAAGACGGAGGGATCGTCCTTGAAGATGTCCTGAGTGCCATTGCCGTGGTGCACGTCGAAATCGACGATGGCGACCCGATCCGCGCCATATTTGCGCTGCGCTTCGCGCGCGGTGATGGCAATGGTATTGATGAGGCAGAAGCCCATGGGATTGGCGATTTCGGCGTGGTGGCCGGGGGGGCGAATGGCACAGAAGGCGTTGTCGGCCTCGCCCAGCAGCACTGCATCGAGCGCCGCCAGCGCCCCGCCCAGGCCGGTGGCGATCGTGTCCATCGAGCTGTCGGAGATGAAGGTGTCGGTATCGAGCTGACCGATGCCCTCGGCGGGCCGTGCATCGCGCAGGCGGCCCAGATAGTGGCGGTCATGGACGAGTTCGGCCAGCATCAGGTCGGCGAAGGGAGCGTCGCGGCGCAAAAGGGCGTCGAATTGGCTGGCGGCCAGCGCCGCATTGACGGCGCGGATACGGTCGGCCCGTTCGGGGTGCCCCTGCGGGGTCTGGTGGTCGGCAAAATTGGTCTGGCTCACCAGCAGCGTGGTCAAAGGCGCTCTCCGCTCTCGTCTCCCGTCTTGACGCGGGCCGGGCCTGTTGTCAAACAACCGCCATGAACGCACCCTTGCCGCTGGACATCGCCGAAGCCGCCGCGCTGTTGCGCGCCGGGCGTCTCGTCGCCTTTCCCACCGAGACGGTCTATGGACTGGGGGCGAATGCGAAAAATGCCGATGCGGTGCTCTCGATCTACGAGACCAAGGGGCGGCCGCGTTTCAATCCGCTGATCGTGCATTGCGCCGATCTGGCCATGGCCGAAAGCCTGGCCGAATTTTCGCCGTTGGCCCGCCAATTGGCCGAAGCCTTCTGGCCCGGCCCGCTCAGTCTCGTGCTCAAGCTCAGGCCCGGCCATGGGCTCGCGGATGTGGCCACCGCCGGGCTCGATACTGTGGCCCTGCGCGTCCCCGATCATCCTCTGGCCCTGGCCTTGTTGCGCGAAACCGGCCTGCCGCTGGCCGCGCCCTCCGCCAATCCCTCCGGCCGGCTTTCCCCCACCAGCGCCGAACAGGTGCAGCGCGGCTTTGCCGGAAAAGTGCCGGTGCTCGATGGCGGGGCCTGCAAATCGGGTGTCGAATCCACCATTATTGCCATTGATGAGGAAAACCTGATCCAGTTGCGCGCCGGAGCGCTGGCGCGCGAGGAAATCGAGCGCGTCACCGGCCTCAAGGTGCAAAAAGCCGCGACGGGGGCCGCGATTTCAGCGCCGGGCATGATGCTCAGTCATTATGCGCCCAATGCCCATATGAGGCTCGATGCGGTGCCTGAAGCCGGCGATGCCTGGCTGGCCTTCGGCCCTAGTGCGCCCTTTGCCGGGATCAGCCGCAATCTCTCGGCAAGCGGGGATCTGCGCGAAGCGGCCCGCAATCTCTTTGCCATGCTGCATGAACTGGATGGGACCGGCGCCAAATCCATCGCCGTCGCGCCCATCCCCGAGACCGGACTGGGCGAAGCGATCAACGACCGGCTGAGACGGGCGGCGGCCCCGCGGGAATAAAGCGCCGGTCTTTCAGATCATTTCACACTTGTTTCGAAACACCCACGGGGTCATTCCGGCGCAGGCCGGGATCCATGCTGTGCTCCCGCCGCATGCGTGATGCCGTAGATGGCCTTCACCATGGACCCCGGCCTTCGCCGGGGTGACCATCTGTGCAGGGGGCGGGCCCCCCTTAAACCTTGTACGGCTTCTGGTCGCGCATGAAACGGGCCAGCGCTTCAAGGTCGGCGTCGCCGCCCGGCGGCAGCACGACGCGGATATTCACGTAGAGGTCGCCCTCGCCGTAAAGCCCCTTGCCCTTGAGCCGCAGCGCCTTGGACGTATCGACGCCGGGCGGCAGGTTGAGTTCCACCGGACCATCCAGCGTGGCCACCCGCACCTTGGCACCGAGCACGGCGTCATAGAGCGGCACGGCGACATCGGTGCGCACGTCCAGCCCGTCGCGGCGGAAGGTCTTGGACTTTTCGAATCTGATCGTCACCAGCGCATCACCCGGCTCGCCGATGGGGCTGGGCGTACCCTGGCCCTTGAGCCGGATCTGCTGGCCTTCCTCGACCTTTTCGGGCAGCTTGACGTTGAGCATCTTGCCATTGGGCATGCGCACCGGCACCGAAGCCGCCTTGTGCGCGTCTTCCAGCGAGATGGTCACGTTGACCACCAAGTCGTCGCCCTTGCTCATGCGCGCGCCGGGCCCGGCGCCCGCGCCACCTGCCGTCGCACCGGCAAATGGATCCCATTGCGCGCCGCCAGAGGCGCGGCCGCCGCCACGCGGCTGGCCGCCGAAGCCGCTCATGAATTCCTTGAGGATATCCTCGGCCGAAAAGCCGCCGGCGCCAGCCGCGCCCGGACGGGCTCCGGGGCGCGCACCACCGCCGAAGCCGCCATTGCCGAAACCGGCAAAGCGCGGATTGCCTTCGGCGTCGATTTCGCCACGGTCAAATTGGGCCCGCTTGTCCTTGTCGTTGAGCAGGTCATAGGCATGGGTCGCTTCGGCAAATTTGCCATGGGCGGACGAATCGTCGGGATTCTGGTCGGGATGGTATTTCTTGGCCAGCTTGCGATAGGCGGACTTGATGTCCTTCTCGCTTGCGGACCGCGTCACCCCAAGTACGGTGTAAGGATCGCGCATCAAGTTCCAATCTTTGCGTTGGGGCATTGTCCGCCCCGTGTGTTGGGTTCTATATGGCCACGCCCCCTGGCCTTGTCCAGTTTCCCCATGGCAAAAGCGGGAATTTCACCATGCTGCAAACCCTCACCGAAAGTCTGTTCGACGATAGCGTGCGCGCGCCGCTCGATCCCTTCGCCATTTTCGAGGAATGGTTCGCCCTGGCGCAGCAATCGGAACCCAATGACCCCCATGCCATGGCGCTGGCCTCAGCCGACGAACAGGGCCTGCCCGATGTGCGCATGGTGCTGCTCAATCGCCGCGACGCGCGGGGCTTTTGCTTCTTCACCAATTTCGAGAGCGACAAGGGTCGCCAATTGCAGGCCAATCCGCAGGCCGCCATGGTCATGCACTGGAAAAGCCTGCGCCGGCAGGTGCGGATGCGCGGCCCCGTCGAGGTAGTGAGCGACGCCGACGCCGATGCCTATTTCGCCTCGCGCCCCAAGGGCAGCCGCATCGCCTCGGCTACCTCCAGGCAATCGCGCCCGCTCGCCAGCCGGCAGCAGATGCTGGATGAAGTCGATAGAGTCACCGCCATGATCGGCGATGCCGAGGCGCCGCGCCCGGCCAATTGGTCGGGTTTTCGCCTCGTGCCGCTATCCATCGAATTCTGGAAGGACGGCGAATTCCGTCTGCATGACCGGGTCCGGTTCACGCGCAAAGACGCGGACGCTGCCTGGGAAAGCGCGCGGCTATATCCCTAGAGACGTCCCTCTCTATGGCACCGCACGAATCCGCCGGGAAGGATCGGCGGTGCCGGACGGGCCTGCGGCACACCGGTCCCACCTTCCCATTCCCCGCGCCCTCGCCTAATACTGCGGTCATCCCGAGGGCGACATGCAGAGCGATCCGAGAAGCCAAAGTCTGACTTTTAGCGGATCGCGCTGGGATCTGGCGGTGATGCTGCTGCGCGGCTACGTGCTGATGGTGCCGACGATCGGGCTCAACCGTTTCTGGCTGACCACGCGTAAGCGCCGCTTCTATTGGGGCCATACCGGGCTCGGCGGCGACATGCTGGAATATACCGGCGACGCCCAGCAATTGCTGATCGGCTTTCTCATGGCCCTGGCCGTGTTCCTGCCGCTCTATGGGCTGTTCTTCTATCTCTCCACCCAATCGGTCGAGATCGTCATCACCGGCTATGGGCTGGTGGCAATCCTGGTGTGGTTCCTCTACGGCTATGCCCAATATCGGGCCCGCGATTTCCGGCTTTCGCGCACCCTCTGGCGCGGCATCCGCTTCGATCAGGGCGGCAGCGCCTGGCGCTATGGCCTGCGCCGCTTCTTCTGGTCGCTGCTCAATGTGGCGACGCTGGGCCTGGCCTATCCCTTCATGGCCGCCTCGCTCTGGCGCTACCGCTATGCCAACAGTTTTTACGGCGACCGGCAATTCCGCTTTGCCGGAAGCTGGCGGCAATTGGCCCTGCCCTATTACCTGACCTGGGTGGCTGTGGCGGTCATGGCGCTGGTCGCGCTGGTCATGGCCGACGAGGCCAAGCTCTTCGAGGAGCCGCTCGCGGCCGATGCTTCCGCCTATGGCAATCTGCTGCTGCTGGCCCTTGTCGGCCTGGTTCTCACCACCTTCTATCGGGCCGCAGAGATGACGCGGATGTTTTCCGCGGTGCAATTGGGCGATGCGCGCCTCACGCTGCGCCTTTCCGCCCTGCGGCTTCTGGCCCAATATCTGCTCTTCGCCCTCGCCCTCGGGGCGGCCTATCTGGTGCTGGCTTTGGGCGGTTTCATCGTGCTCGGCCTCGTAGCCGCCGAAGCCTTTTCGGGGGGCGGCTTCGATCTCGACGTGCTGATGGCCTCAATCCAGTCGAGCGTGGTGACGCTTCTGGCGATCGTCACCGGCTATCTGCTGGTGCTGGCGGCCTTCATCTTCGTCAGCGAATTGGTGCTGGGTTACGGCTTCTGGTGGCTCGTGGCGCGCGGCGCGTCCGTCTCGGGACTGGATAGTCTCGATGACGTCAAGGCGCGCGCCGAAGACAAGGCGCTGGCCGGCGAAGGGCTGGCCGATGCCCTCAATGTGGGAGGATATTGAATGTCCATTCCCGCGCGCTTCCATGACGGTCTGGTCTCCCGGGTCCACGAGACGCAATTGCGCTACGAGCACGAGGGAGAAAGCGGACGCCTTCTGGTCCTCGATGCCGTTTCCGGCGCCCCGCTCGCCGCCTGGCCGGCCGAAAACCTCTATCTGGTCCCCGCCCGCCGCGACGAAATCCGCATCGGCGCCAATGGCGAAAACGATGGCGCGCGCGTCGTCGTCGCCGGGGCCGAGCATATCGGGCGCATCCGCGCCACGCTGCCGCTATTGGCGCAGCGCCAAAAGCAGGAGCGCGGCAGGCAGATCCGGCTGGCGGCGCTGTCCACCATGGCGCTGGCCATGGTGATCGCCGCCTATATTTTCGGCGTGCCGCTGATCGCCACACGCGTGGTGCAATTGGTGCCGCCGGGCTGGGAAGACGGGATCGGCCAGACCGTCGCCAGCCAGATCGAGTCCAGCCTGGGCGACGAGGCCGGATTGCCGCTTTGCGATCCGAACCCGCAAAGCCATGCCAACCGCGCCATTGCCCGCTTTGTCGATGCGGCGCTGGATGGGGTAGGCACCCCGTTCAGCCCCGAAGTGCGGGTGGTGCGCTCCGACGTCGCCAATGCCTTTGCCTTGCCGGGCGGGCGGGTCTATTTCTTCTCCGCCTTGCTCAATGCCGCCCGCACGCCGGACGAATTCGCGGCGGTGCTGGCCCATGAACTGGGCCATGTCGTTTATCGCCACGGCATGGAGCAATTGGTCTCCACCGCCGGCACCGGCCTTCTGGTCGGCTTCATCCTTGGCGACATGACCGGCATTTCGGTGGCGGCGGGACTGGGCGCGACCCTCATCGATTCCCGTTTTTCCCGCGAGGCCGAGCACGAGGCGGACCGCTTCGCCGCCGATGTCGCCCAAAGGCTTGATTTCCAACCCTGGGCGCTGGCCAATCTCATCGGCAGGGTCTCCCAGGACAGCGCTTTCGACCGGGCGCTCGCCCTGTTCAACACCCATCCCCTGACCGATGAACGGCTCGCCGCCCTCACCCTTTTGGGGCAGGAGCGCCCCGATGGGCTCGAACCCCCGTTCACGCGCGATGAATGGCAGGCGATCCGCTCCATGTGCATCGGCAGCAGCGCCCCTTGAGACAGATTCAAACAAGCGCAACACCTTGCCGCTATCCTGGCCGCGTCACGGGAAGACGACGCCTTGCGGATTAAGATCAGAACCTCGAAATGGGCCATTTGGGCACGCCGCTTGGGCAGCCTTGCCCTGCCGCTCGTCCTGCTCCCGGTGCTGATGCATCGGGAAGGCTTCATCGACGCCTCGATATTTCTGGTGCTGATCCTCTTTGCGGGGGCGGTCGCGGCGCTGGCCGTGCTGGTGGCGCTCGGGGCGCTGGCGCGGCTCTGGGTCAGCGGCGACCGGGGCTGGGCGCGGGCGCTGGGCGGGCTCGTGCTCGGGCTGATATGCCTCTTGCCCTTTGCCTATTATGGCGCGCTGGCCCTGCGCTACCCGCCCGTCACCGACATGGCCACCGCCCCGCGCAGCGACTTGCCGCTGATCTTCGAGCCCGACACCGCCGCCATGCCCCCGGCAAGAATGCTGCCGCCGGAGGAACAGGCGCGCGTCTTTCCCAATGCGCAAACGCGCCTCTATCCGCTCGATGTCGTCCAGTTGTTCGCGCTGGTGGACCGGCTGGTCGCGGCCGAAAACTGGGATGTGAGGCGCCGTATCGAGCCGCTCACCGCGCCGGATCAGGGCCGCATCAATGCCCGCATCGTCACCCTGCCGGGCTGGCGGGAGGAAGCGGTGCTGCTCATCCGCCCGAATGGTCGGGGCGCACGCGTGGACATGCGCTCCGCCTCGATCGGCGCGCCCATCGATTTTGGCTCCAACGGCATGCGCATCAGCGCCTTTCTGGGGGCGCTGGACAATGAAGTCACCGCCTTGCTGCGCGACAATCCGAAGATCAACGACCCGGCCCCCGTGGAAGACGCGGTTCCCGACGTCGATATTGGCAACGGGCAATAGGGCCGGGCGGCGAAAAGCGCCTCAGCGCTTGCGCACGAATTCGGTGCGCAGCACCAGCCCCTTGATGGCGTCGTGCCGGCAATCGATCTCTTCGGGATTGTCGGTCAGGCGGATGGAGCGGATCACTGTGCCCTGTTTCAGCGTCTGGCCGGCGCCCTTGACCTTGAGATCCTTGATCAGCACCACCGAATCCCCGTCTGCCAGCACATTGCCGGAGGCGTCGCGCACCTGGGCAGCCTCGGCGGCGGCAGCTTTCACCTCCGAAGCGGGCAGCCATTCGCCGCTCGCTTCGTCATAAACGTAATCGTCATTGTCCGTGTTCATGCCGGTCCTATCGCAGGCCCGGCGGGCTTTGCCAAGCCCGAGGGGTCAGGAGGCAGTTATGACGCGCTCAAGGTGCGCCGCACCGCCCGGTCCCAGCCGACGATCTTGGCCTTGCGCGTGCTCGCGTCCATATCCGGCTCGAAGCGGGTGTCGCGGGCCCAGCTGGCGGCGAAATCCTGCATGCCGGGCCAGATGCCGGCCTTCATGCCCGCCAGCCACGCCGCACCCAAGGCGGTGGTTTCGAGAATGGTCGGGCGATCGACCGGCGCATCGAGAATGTCGGCGAGAAATTGCATGGTCCAGTCCGAGGCTACCATGCCGCCATCGACGCGCAGCACCGTCTCCCCCGCCCCGCCTTTCCAGTCCTTGCGCATGGCTTCGAGCAGGTCGCGCGTCTGGTAGCACACCGCTTCGAGGGCGGCGCGGGCGATTTCGGCGGGACCGGAATTGCGGGTGAGCCCATAGATCGCACCCCGCGCCTCCGCATCCCACCAGGGCGCGCCCAGCCCCACAAAGGCGGGCACCATATAGACCTGCTGGCTTGGGTCCGCCGATTGCGCCAGCGGCCCGGTCTCGCTGGCATGCTTGACCAGTTTGAGCCCATCCCTGATCCATTGCACCGCGGCCCCGGCGATGAAGATCGAGCCTTCCAGCGCATAAATGGTCTTGCCGTCCAGCCGATAGGCAATGGTGGTCAGGAGCCGGTTCTTGCTCCGCACCATGTCGGTGCCGGTATTGAGCAGGGCAAAGCAGCCGGTGCCATAAGTGGATTTGACCATGCCCGGTTCGAAACAGGCCTGCCCGATGGTCGCGGCATGCTGGTCGCCCGCCACGCCCAGAATGGGAATGGATGCGCCGAACAGGGCCGCATCGGTCACCCCGAAATCATCGGCGCAATCCTTGACTTGGGGCAGGATGGCCATGGGCACGTCGAGCAGGCCGCAAAGCTGGCTGTCCCATTGGTTGCTGCCGATGTCGAACAGAAGCGTGCGTCCGGCATTGGTGGCGTCGGTTGCGTGCATCTTGCCCCCCGTCAGCCGCCAGATGAGAAAGCTGTCCACCGTGCCGAAGGCCAGTTCACCCTGTTCGGCGCGCTTGCGCGCGCCCTTGACCTTGTCCAGCAGCCATTTGACCTTGGTGCCGGAGAAATAGGGATCGAGCAGCAGGCCGGTCTTGCGGGTGAAGAGCTTTTCATGCCCCTCCTTGCGCAGCCTCGTGCAGATTGCGGCGGTGCGCCGGTCCTGCCAGACAATGGCATTGTGGATCGGCTTGCCGGTCGCGCGGTCCCAGATCAGCACGGTTTCGCGCTGATTGGTGATGCCGATGGCGGCAATGTCGCCGGCGGCGATCCTTGCCTCTTTCAGCGCCGTCTTCACCGACCAGACGACGCTTTCCCAGATCTCTTCCGGATCGTGCTCGACCCAGCCGTCCTCCGGAAAAATCTGCGGGAATTCCTTCTGGCCGACGCCAACGATCTTGCGGTTTTCGTCGAACAGGATCGCCCGGCTCGATGTCGTGCCCTGATCGATAGCCAGAATGAATTTGGTCATCAAAGTCTCCTCCGCCCGCAATGTCATTCCGGCGCAGGCCGGAATCCATATCCGCATCTATCCACGACAGCCGGGTTTGCGGCCAGTCCCGCGCCTGGATTTCGGCCTGCGCCGGAATGACCCGGTGGTTGGCTAGCCCGCCAGATAATCCTCCAGCCGCACTACGTCCTCCGGCGTCACCCGCAATCCCAGCTTGGTGCGCCGCCACAAAATGTCCTCGGCGCTGCGCGCCCATTCCTGGGCCAATAGATAATCCACTTCCGCTCCATAGAGATCGGCGCCGAAATGGGTGCCGAGATCGGCCTGGCTTTTCGCTCCGCCCAATATGACCCGCGCCCTGGTGCCGTAAAGTCGCAGCAGCCGCCGCAACAGGCCAGCCCCCATGGCGGGATAATCCATGCCCAGCCGGCGCAATTCGGCCTCGAACGACTTCACCCCGAAATCGCCGCCCGGCAGCGTGCTGTTTTTTGTCCAGGCCGGACCTTTGCCGCCGAGCACGGCCTCGATCTTTTCCAGCACCGATTCCGCCAGCCGCCGCGACGTGGTGAGCTTGCCGCCAAAGACGTTGATCACCGCACCGGTCTGGGCATCGCCCTCGAGCTTGAGCACATAGTCGCGCGTCGCTTCCTGCGCGGCGCTGGCTCCGTCATCAAAGAGCGGCCGTACGCCCGAATAGGTCCAGACGATATCCGCGTGCGTCACCTGTTTGGCGAAATATTCATTGGCGGCGGCGAGCAGGTAATCGGTCTCCTCGGCGGTGATTTTCACGTCGCGCGGATCGCCGTGATAATCGCGGTCGGTGGTGCCGATCAGGGTGAAATCGTCTTCGTAGGGAATGGCGAAGAAAATCCGCCCGTCGCTGTTCTGGAAAAAATAACAGCGGTCGTGATCGTAAAGCTTGTTGACCACGATATGGCTGCCCTGGACCAGCCGCACATGGTGGGCTTCTTTGTGGCCCAGCACGCCATTGATCACCTCATCCACCCAGGGGCCCGCTGCATTGATCAGCATGCGGGCGCGCAGAACCTGTTTGCCCCCCTCCCCGTCAAGCTCGATGGTCCAGCCACCATCCTCGCGCCGGGCGGAGACCACCTTGGTGCGCACATGGATGGACGCGCCGCGATCGGCGGCGTCGCGCGCATTGAGCACCACGAACCGCGCGTCATTGACCCAGCAATCGGAATATTCGAAGGCCAGCCGATAGCCGGGCTTGAGCGGCTTGCCGGCCTCGTCGCGCGTCAGGTCAAGGGTCTTGGTCGCCGGCAGGAGCCGCCTTCCGCCCATATGGTCATAGAGGGCGAGCCCCGCCCGCAGCACCGCCGCCGGGCGCAGGCCCTTGTGATGGGGCAGAACGAAGCGCAGCGGCCAGATGACATGGGGCGCCGCCGACCACAGCACTTCCCGCTCGGCCAAGGCTTCGTGCACGAGACGGAATTCGTAATGTTCGAGATAGCGCAGGCCGCCATGGATCAGCTTGGTGGCCGCCGAGGACGTGCCCGAAGCCAGATCGTTCATCTCGGCCAGGGCCACCGAATAGCCTCGACCCACCGCATCGCGCGCCACGCTGGCGCCGTTGATGCCGCCGCCGATCACGAAAATATCCAGCATGTAGCCGCCTCCGCTCACCATGTTTCGTTTATAGTGCATTTAGGTTCGTTTTGTAATGGGGATATTTCGTTTAAACTTCCATACAAGCAGGGCATTGACCTGCTCCTAACCGCAGAGTACGGCTGGCATTCCTTCCTTTCGGCCAAGGCTATCCGGCCAATGCTCGACATCCTCGCCATCATCGCCCCGATTTTTGCGCTCATGGCCTTCGGCTATGGCGCGGTGCGGTTTCGCCTCTTTCCCGCCGAGGGCATTAAGGCGCTGATTGCCTTCGTCAACAATTTCGCCACGCCGTGCCTGCTGTTCTATTCGATCAGCAGCAGCGATTTCCGCTCCGCCTTCAATCCGGCCATTATCGGGCCGTTCTATCTCGGCGCCATCATCTGTTTCGTCATCGGCATCGGCATCGCCCGCAAGGCGTTCGGCAATCCGCCCGGCGAAAGCGTCTCGGTGGGCTTTGCCGGCACCTTTACCAATACGGTGCTGATCGGCCTGCCGATCATGACCCGGGCCTATGGCGAGGGCGCCCTGCCCGTCACCCTTTCGATCATCGGCCTGCATGGGGCGATCCTGTTGACGCTGGGCATGGTCACCATGGAACTGGCGCGGCGCGACGGCCAGAGGCTGAGCCGGACGCTCCTGGTCGCCGTCCGTCGCGTCGTCTCCAATCCGCTGATCTGGGGCATTGCGGCGGGCATTGTCGGCTCGCTGCTCAATCTGAAACTGATCGAGCCGGCCGAAGCCTTTTTCGTGATGATGAGCCAGGCCGTGGTGCCGGCGGCCCTGTTCGGCATTGGCGGAGCGCTGAACGAATTCCGCCTCAGCGAAAACTGGCGGCAAGCGCTGGTGGCCGCGCTGATCAAGCTCATCGTCCACCCCGCCATCGCCTATGCGCTGATGATCTGGGTACTGCACGTACCCATGGACATCGCCCGCTACGGCATCCTGCTCGCCGCCATGCCGGCCGGCGTCAACATCTATGTCTTCGCCACCTATTACGATCGCGGCACCAGCGTTGCCGCCAACACCATCCTGATCGCCACCCTGCTCTCGGCGCTGACCATTTCGGGCTGGCTATTCCTGCTGAACCTCTAGCGAAGGGCGCTCAATTGGCCTTACCCGCCCAGACCAGCCGACGGTAAAGCGTCGAGCGGTCAATGCCCAGGGCCCGCGCCGCCGCCGAGAGATTGCCCCGGTTCAATTCCACCACCCGGCGCATGGCCGCTTCGGTCAATTCCCCCAATTCGCCCGATGGCGTCAGCGGGGAGGTGCGTCGCGCAGGCGGCTGGATATGATTGGGCAGATCGTCGAGGCCGACGCGTTGGCCCGGCCCCGCCAGCGCCGAGGTGGCGTGCAGCGTATTGGCCAGTTCGCGCAGATTGCCCGGCCAGTCATGGGCTTCCAGCCGGTCGAGCACGGCATCGGGCAGCCTGCCATGCCCGGCTTCATGGGCCTGCCAGAGATATTCGATCAGAGCGCGGCGCTCCGGCAATTCAGCGACGGCGGGCAGGCTGATGCTGACCTGGGCGATGCGGAAATAGAGATCGGCCCGGAATGTGCCGGCATCGACCATGGCCTTGAGATCGCGATTGGTAGCGCAGATGGCGACGAAATCGGTCTTTTTCGGCGGGCCACCGCCGAGCGGGGACACCTGCTTGTCCTGCAAGACCCGCAGCAGGCGCGATTGCAGCAGCAGCGGCATGTCGCCGATCTCGTCGAGAAACAGGATGCCGCCTTCGGCCTGGCTCACCAGCCCCCGTGCGCCACCCTTGCGGGCGCCAGTAAAGGCTCCCGCCTCATAGCCGAACAATTCAGCCTCGATCAGGCTTTCCGGCAGGGCGGCGCAATTGACCGCGACGAAGGGCTTGCCGGCGCGGCTGGAGCGCTCCGCCAGATGGCGCGCGAACACCTCCTTGCCCGAGCCGGTCGGCCCGCTCACCAGAACCGGGATGTCGGCATTGACCAGCTTGATCGCCCGCTCGAGATCGGCGCGCGTCTCGGCAATCATATAGGGGCCGCTCTGGCGCGCCATGCCGCTCACCGGATGCAGGCTGGCCTGGGGGCGCTCCTCGGGCCGCTGCACAATGGCGCTGAAGCGCTCGCCGCCGACGCTGCGCAGATCGGTGTCCAGCCGTTCGAACAATTCATCGCTGGTGGTCTTGCGAAAGGCCAGCCGGTCCAGTCCCAGAAGGCTCAGCGCCCGCCGATTGCCCGCCAGCAGCCGGTCGCCGTCAAAGACCAATACGCCTTCGCGTGGCGTGCCCAGGAGGTCGCCCAGCTTATGGAAGCGCAGCACGGTCTTGTCCTCGAAGCCGCGCGCGAAGAAGCGGTGTTCGATCTGTTCCACCGCCAGCCGCACCAGTCCCAGCGCATGGGTATGGCCCGCATCGGCATGGCCGGACATGTCGAGCACCCCGGCCAGCTTGCCGAAGGGATCGATGATGGGGGCCGCAGCGCAATGGAGAATGCCATGCGGCTCGAAAAAATGCTCCCCGCCATGCACGGCGATGGCGCGTCGCTCGGCCATGGCGGTGCCGATGGCATTGGTGCCGGTGGAATTTTCCGACCAGGCGACGCCGGGCTGCAGGGCTACCCGCGCCGCCGCGCCGGCGAATTCGGCGCTGCCGACCACGTCGAGCAGCGTGCCCTTGGCATCGGTGAGGATAACGACGCTGTCGGTCAGCCTGGCCTCGGCCCGCAGGATCATCAATTCGGGCCGGCTCATCAGGCGCAGCGTCTCATTCTGCTGCTGGAGCTGGCGCAATTCGCCGGCGGTCATGGGTTCGGCCAGCACATTATCGCCGGCATCCAGCCCCTGCTCGGCGCAGCGCTGCCAGCTTCTGAGGATCGGCGCCGGCACCAGCCCTTCGGGCAGAACATGTCCTGAGAAGAATTTTTCGCGCGCCGCCGCCAGCGTCAGGTCAGACGACAGGTTCATTCTCGCCTCCCTACCCATCTGTGGCAATTTGCAACGCTTGTTGCGCTCGCCATCAGATCCAAGTGTTGCAAAGTGTTGCGCCGCAAACGCCCCGGTGTAAAGCCGCGTCGCGTTCACGAAGACTTGGCCCGCGAAATCAAGCGCTTGGCCGAACTGGCATGATGGTTGCTCTTAATGGTCTGCATTCAGGAACCAAGGGAGGAAGCCTTGAACAAGCCCGAATTTATCGGCCAGCGCACCAAATCTCCGTACAAGGCCAAATATGGCAATTACATTGGCGGACAATGGATGGACGCCGTTGACGGCGAAACCTTCGACAATACTTCGCCCATTACCGGGCAGGTGATCTGCAAGGTGGCGCGCGGCAAGGCCGCCGACATCGACAGGGCGCTCGACGCCGCGCACAAGGCCGCTCCGGCCTGGGGCCGCACCTCGCCGGCCGAACGCGCCAATATGCTCAACAAGATTGCCGACCGCATCGAGGAAAACCTCGAACTGATCGCCTTGGCCGAGACCTGGGACAATGGCAAGCCGATCCGCGAGACCAAGGCCGCCGACATTCCGCTGGCCATCGACCATTTCCGCTATTTCGCCGGCGCCATCCGCGCCCAGGAAGGCGGCATTTCTCAGATCGACAACGACACCGTCGCCTATCACTTCCAGGAGCCGTTGGGCGTGGTGGGCCAGATCATTCCGTGGAATTTCCCCATCCTGATGGCCACCTGGAAGCTGGCCCCGGCGCTTGCCGCCGGCAATGCGGTGGTGCTCAAGCCCGCCGAGCAGACCCCGGCCTCGATCCTCTTCCTCATGGAACTGATCGAAGACCTGATCCCGCCGGGCGTGCTCAATATCGTCAACGGCTTCGGCCTTGAAGCAGGCAAGCCGCTGGCCTCCTCCAACCGCATCGCCAAGATCGCCTTTACCGGCGAGACCACGACGGGCCGGCTGATCATGCAATATGCCAGCCAGAACCTCATTCCGGTGACGCTGGAACTGGGTGGAAAATCGCCCAATATCTTCTTCAAGGACGTCATGGATGAGGATGACGATTTCTTCGACAAGGCGCTTGAAGGCTTCACCATGTTCGCCCTCAACCAGGGTGAAGTATGCACCTGCCCCAGCCGCGCCCTGATCCAGGAATCGGTCTATGAGCGCTTCATGGAGCGGGCGATCAAGCGCGTCGAAGCCATCGTGCAGGGCTCCCCGCTCGATGACGCCACCATGATCGGGGCGCAGGCTTCGTCCGAACAGCTCGAAAAGATCCTCTCCTATCTCGACATCGGCAAGCAGGAAGGCGCCAAGGTGCTGACCGGGGGCGAGCGCAACACGTTCGAGGGCGATCTGGCCGGCGGCTATTACGTCAAGCCCACCGTCTTTGCCGGCAACAACAAGATGCGCATCTTCCAGGAGGAAATTTTCGGCCCGGTCGTCTCCGTCACCACCTTCAAGGACGAGGACGAAGCGCTCGCCATCGCCAATGACACGCTTTATGGCCTCGGCGCCGGCGTGTGGACCCGCAATGGCAATCGCGCCTATCGCTTCGGCCGCGGCATCCAGGCCGGCCGCGTCTGGACCAATTGCTACCACGCCTATCCGGCCCATGCGGCCTTTGGCGGCTACAAGCAATCGGGTATCGGCCGCGAAAACCACCGCATGATGCTCGACCATTACCAGCAGACCAAGAACATGCTGGTGAGCTACAGCCCCAAGAAGCTGGGCTTTTTCTAATACGCGCTCCTCCCAAGGCGCAGTCCCCGGGGTTTTCCCCGGGGATTACCCAGTTCATTCCGGCGGGACGGGCCCCACCCGAAAGACCCCGTCTCTCCCCCCATATACGGGCGCCCGCCGGAATGAGCCCCACCCCGATCGGAGCCAGAGCCATGGAACACCCCGTCCCCCGCGTCGTCGCCACCGAGGCGGCCATTGCACTGATCGATCAGATCAAGGCGCGTCACGGCGCCATCATGTTTCACCAATCGGGAGGCTGCTGCGACGGCTCCTCGCCCATGTGCTATCCACAGGGCGAGTTCATCATTGGGGACCGCGACGTGAAAATGGGCGAGATCGGCGGCGCGCCGTTCTACATGTCCCCCAGCCAGTTCGACTATTGGCAGCATACCCAGCTCATCATCGACGCCATTCCGGGACGAGGCGGCATGTTCAGCCTCGACAACGGCACCGAACAGCGCTTCCTCACCCGCTCGCGCGTCTTCACCGACGCCGAACACGAAAACCGCGCCCCGGTCAGCATCGGCGCAGCGGGCTGAGCCTTCAGGCGCCCACCTTCAGATGCGCCCCCGCATTTGGCTTGGCCTTGCGTAATCGGATACGCATGGCACCGCCGCTGGGTGAGACTATATCGAAGCAATTGGTCTTGCGGACCAGGTCGCTGAGCTTGGCATAGCCATAGCTGCGCGAGTCGAAGTCGGAGGCCAGATTGGCCAATCGATTCCCGACCTCACCAAGATTTGCCCAGCCATCTTCGCTGTCGATCTGAGTGATGGCCTTTTTCAGTATCGGCACGGCCTTGCTGAGCGGATACAGCGGCAGCGGCGCACTTGCAGGCACTGCCTCTTCCGGGCCATGTGGCAGTAGGTTTTCCGTATAGAAGAAGCGACGGCATGACTGCCGGAAGCTTTCGGGAGTTTTCTGTTCGCCGAAGCCGAAGACATCGACACCCTGCTCGCGGATACGGGATGCCAGCCGCGTAAAATCGCTGTCCGACGACACGAGGCAAAAGCCGTCAAACCGCCCGGTGTGAAGCAGGTCCATCGCATCGATGACCAGCGCGATGTCCGAGGCGTTCTTTCCGATCGTATTGGCGAATTGCTGCTGGGCAATGATGGCGTGCTTGGACAGCACCTCCACCCATGACTTGGATCGAGAACTCAAAAAATCGCCATAGATGCGGCGCACACTGGCCTCACCGATCGTGGCAATTTCTTCGAAAAGCCCATCCGCGAACCGCGCCGAAACATTGTCCGCATCGATCAGCACGGCGAGCCGGAGAGAGCGGTTGTTGGTCGGCATTGCAGAGCTCCATCACACCATCGGAGCAGTGTGCTGTCTTGGAGCCGGGCCGGCAACCGGCGCAACGGCGCAAGGTAAACGCTTCCACTACCCTTGGCCTTCGCCGACCCGGGCACTAGTCTCCCGCCAACGGAGACTACTTTCATGACCATCGAGATTATCCAGACCCATCCATTGCTTGCCTCTTGCGAACGGGCGCTGGCCGAGCGCTATGTCGTGCACAAGCTGCATGAAGTGGCGGACAAGGCCGCCTGGCTCTCTGAACACGGCGCGCGCATCCGCGCCCATGCCGGCTCGGGGGTGCAGGCTGAATTGATGGATGCCCTGCCCAATCTCGAAATCATCGCCAGCTTCGGCGTCGGCTATGACAATATCGACATTGCCGGGGCCAGGGCGCGCAATATCCGCGTCACCAATACGCCCGACGTGCTCAATGACGCGGTGGCGGAACTGGCCATCGGGCTGATGATCGCGCTGGCCCGCCGCATTCCGCAGGCGGACCAATATGTGCGGCGGGGCCAGTGGCCCGGCGGCAAATTCGGCCTCTTTTCGGAACTGACCGGCAAGACCCTGGGCATTCTCGGGCTCGGTCGCATCGGCAAGGAAATCGCGGTGCGGGCCCAGGCGATGAAGATGCGCGTGGTCTATCATGGCCGCAGCCCGCAGCAGAACGTGCCTTATATCTTTTATGATACGCTCGAAGACATGGCGCGCGACAGCGACTGGCTGGTCGTCATTGCCCCCGGCGGCAAGGGCACCGATGGCATCGTGTCGCGAAAAGTGCTCGAAGCGCTCGGCCCCAGGGGCGCGCTGGTCAATGTGGCGCGCGGCACGCTGATCGATGAGGCGGCCATGGTCGAATTGCTGGGCAATGGCGGGCTGGGCGGCGCGGCGCTCGATGTCTTCGAAAAAGAACCGCAAGTGCCTCAGGCCCTGCTCGGAATGGACAATGTGGTGCTCTCTCCCCATCAGGGCAGCGCCACGCACCAGACCCGCGACGCCATGGGCGCCCTGCTCGTCGCCAATCTCGAAAGGCATTTTGCCGGCGAGCCGCTGATCAGCGCGGTGACCTAGGCACAGGTTCTGATTGAACCAGGCCGGAGACACAGCGCGCCCCCTCGTTTTTTGCCAGGCTCCCCTGCGCCGGAAACCATTAACAGCGCGGCGCGAACCGGCTAGTTTGGCCGCAATCGAGCCTGCAAGGAGCGGACAAATGACCGAATGGTGGCGCGGCGGAGTGATCTATCAGGTCTATCCGCGCTCGTTTCAGGACAGCAATGGTGACGGCATCGGCGACCTTGCCGGGATCATCGACCGGCTCGATCATATTGCCAGCCTCGGGGTCGATTGCATCTGGCTCTCGCCCATCACCCAGTCGCCGCAGGCCGATATGGGCTATGACGTCTCCGATTACATGCAGGTCGATCCGCTGTTCGGCTCCCTGCAGGATTTCGACCTCCTGATCGAAAAAGCCCATGGCCTGGGCCTCAAGGTCATCATGGACAAGGTGGTCAGCCACACCTCCTCGCAGCATCCATGGTTTCTCGAATCCGCGTTCAGCCGCGACAATGCCAAGGCCGACTGGTATGTCTGGGCCGATGCCAATCCCGACGGCACCCCGCCCAACAATTGGCTGTCGGTCTTTGGCGGTTCCGCCTGGGAATGGCATACGGCGCGCCGGCAATATTACCTGCACAATTTCCTCACCTCCCAGCCCGACCTCAATTTTCACAATCCGGCAGTGCAGGACGCGGTGCTGGAAGTGATGCGCTTCTGGCTCGACCGGGGGCTGGACGGGTTCCGGCTCGACACCGTCAATTACTATTTCCACGACGCGAAACTGCGCTCCAATCCGCCGCTGGCCGAGCTCAAGGGCAAGCCGGTGACCAATCCCTATGACATGCAGAGCCACAAATTCTCCAAGAGCCAGGAGGAGAATGTGGACTGGCTGCGCAAGGTCAGGGCGCTGCTCGACGATTACCCGGACGCCACGACGGTGGGGGAAGTGGGCGACGACGAGCGCGGCCTTGAATTGATGCGCCAATATACGTCGGGCAGCGACCTGCTGCACATGTGCTATTCCTTCGACTTTCTCGGCCCCAAATTCTCCGCCAGCCATTTCCGCTCCAAGGTCGAAGCCTTCTTTTCGGGAGGCGAGACCGGCTGGCCCTGCTGGAGCTTTTCCAATCACGACGTCATCCGCCATATGAGCCGCTGGGCGCCGCACAGCGCCGCACCCGCCGATCTGTCGCGGCAGGCCATTGCGCTGATGCTGACTCTCAAGGGCTCGGCCGGGCTCTATCAGGGCGAGGAACTGGGTCTGCCCGAAGCGGACATTCTCTATGAGGAGCTGACCGATCCGCGCGGCATCCGCTTCTGGCCGGAGGACAAGGGCCGCGATGGCTGCCGCACGCCCATGCCCTGGCATTCGGGCCTGCCCCATGCCGGCTTCACCAATGGCACGCCCTGGCTGCCGATCAAGCACGCGGCGGCGGCGCTCAGCGTCGATGGCCAGAACGCCGATCCGGCCTCGATCCTCAATTATTACCGCGCTATCCTGAGCTGGCGGAAAACCCATCCGGCGCTGCGGATTGGCGACATCGCCTTTTTCGATTGCGACGAGCCGGTGCTGGCCTATGCGCGCAGTGCCGGCAACCAGGATCTGGTCTGCGTCTTCAATCTCTCCCCCGAGCCGCGCAGCGTGGCGCTTTTCGGCGTCGATCTCGTGCTGGAGCCGGTCAGCCACAATGCGCAATTGTCCGGCGCAACGCTGCTGCTCGGCGCCAATGGCTTTGCCATCCTCCCCGCCCCCGCCGGCGAGGGCAGGGTGAGCTACACTTTGACCTAGCGACCCCTGCGCCTCGCGCTCGGTCAGGGGCTCAGGGCGTTACCCGTTCAAGCGAATCGGGGTGGAAGAATTGCATTTCCTCCCCGCCGCCGGGCTTTCTCACATAGGCGCGGATGCAGCCGCCCCACATTTCGACGCTGGTCGCATCGACGCCCATGCGGCGCAGTTCCATGAGGGTGAAGCGGTTCTTCTCCTCCTGGGTAAATTCCCCGCCGATGGAAATGCCGAACGAGACATTGACCCCGGGCCTATGCTGATAGCAGGCGGCGGAGGCCTGGGCGGCCGAGGTCAGCGCGAGGCCGAAGACGAGGGCGGAAAAAGCGCGGATCATCATGGGGCGAACTCCTTTTGCCTTTCCGTGCCGCTCAAATGCGGCTTTCCTGCGCCCGTGCTTCCTGCAAACGCACCAGCACCACCACGGCGGGGATGGCAAAGCTCAGCATCAGCAGGCGCAGCACGTGATGGGCGGCGATGAAGGCGGTATCGTAGCCCAGCGCGATGCCCAGCGCCCCCATGCCTTCGAGCGCGCCGGGCGAAAGGCCCAGCCAGATCTGCCCGAACGGCATGTCCACCAATTGGGCCACGCCCAGCGCCATCAATGTGACGATGGCCAGCGTCATGAAGGTGGCGATGAGCCCGCCCTTGGCGGCGGCGGCGAATTCCTGCCGGGAGATGCCGGCAAAGCGCGAGCCGATCAGCGCCCCGGTGAGAATGAAGGTGATTGTGACCAGCGGCACCGGCATGGCCTCGGTATAGAGCCCGCCCAGCTTGGCCGCCGTCGCAGCCGCCATGGCGCCCAGCACCATGCCGGCCGGCACTTTGAGCCAGATGAAGACCAGCCCGGTCGCCACGCAGGCCAGCGCCAGCAGCGCCAGGGCGGGCAGGGAGAGAAAGGCTTCCGCCTCGGGCGGGGGAAAATGATCGATGGGCAGAAACACCGCGCCGATGGGCACGGCAATTGTCAGCATCAGGATGCGGATCACCTGGATGATGACGATCTGGCGGGCATTGCCGACGCCGGTAGCGGCGATGCCGAGGATGAAGGACAGATGGCCGGGAAAGGAACTGAGATAGGCGGTGCCCGGATCGAGCTTGAACAGCCTGGTCAGCATCCAGCCGGTGGTGGCGACGATGATCACCAGTTCCAGCGTCAGCGCGGCGATGGAAATGGGCCAGCTCGCCAGCAAGGTCAGCGAATTGGGCGCAACGCTGGCGCCCATGCTCATGCCGATCAATACGAAGACCACATCGCGCAGCCGGTCGGGCATGGAGACCGGCAGGCCGAGCATGGCGGCGATGGTCACCCCCAGCGCCCCGCCCATCAGCCAGCCCGCCGGCAGGCCCGCCAGATCCGCCAGCCCGCCGCCGAGCGCGGAAATGGCAAGGGTCAGCAAGGTGGCGACTATAGGATGCTTGAAGGCGGTGGACTGGATCATGTCGCCTTCCCTACGCCCTTGCGCCACAAGCCTCAATCCCCGCTGGCCCAGGCTCCATCGATAGCGCGCACGCACGTCGCAAACTGCAACGCACGCTGAAATCGCGGCTCTTTCTCTCCCTCCCATCAAGTGGGAGGGAGGCGCAGGAACCGACAATCCCGCTACCGTTGCGCCCGAATCTCCTCCGAAACGCGCGGCACCGCGCTACCCGATCGGCAGCGCCATCTCCGCCAGCCGAACCCAATAGCTCACGCCCACGGGAATGGCCTCGTCGTTGAAATCATAGGTATCGGTGTGCAATTCGGTGGAATCGCCATTGCCGATGAAGATATAGGCGCCGGGCCGCTGGTTGAGCATGAAGGAGAAATCCTCGCCGCCCATGGAGGGCGCGGTCTCGGCATCCACCTTGTCGGCCCCGGCCACTTCGCGCGCCACGCTGGCGGCAAAGGCGGTCTGTTCGGGGGCGTTCACCGTCACCGGATAGCCGCGCGCATAGCGGATCGAGGCGCGAGCCCCAAAACTCTGGGCAAATTGAGGCACGAATTCCCCCATCCGGGCCTCGATGAAGTCCTGCACGTTTCCATCGAGCGTGCGCACAGTTCCGGTGATCTTGGCGGTGCGGGAAATGACATTGTCGGCTTCGCCGGCCTCGATCATGGTCACCGACAGCACGGCGCTTTCCAGCGGATCGAGATTGCGCGACACGATGGTCTGGAGCGCTGTGACCAATTGGGCAGCGACGATGATCGGGTCGATGGTCTGCTGCGGGCGCGCCGCGTGGCCGCCCTGCCCCTCGATGTCGATATAAAACCGGTCGGTCGCCGCCATGATGCCGCCGGCGCGGATGCCAAACTGGCCAACCGGCATGCCGGGCCAATTGTGCATGCCATAAATCTCGTCGATGCCGGTGCGCTCGAACAATCCGTCCTCGATCATCACCCTGCCGCCGCCACCGCCCTCCTCGGCGGGCTGGAACACCAGGGCCACGCGCCCGTCGAAATTGCGCGTCTCGGCCAAATATTTGGCGGCGCCCAAAAGCATGGCGGTGTGCCCGTCATGGCCGCAGGCATGCATCTTGCCCGGCACGGTCGAGGCATGAGGCGCGCCGGTCTTTTCGGTCATGGGCAGTGCGTCCATGTCGGCGCGCAGGCCGATGGTCCTGCCGCTTTTATTGCTGCGGCCATGGATGATGCCGACAATGCCGGTCCCTGCCAGCCCGGTGACGATTTCGTCGCAGCCGAATTCCCGGAGCTTGTCGGCGACGAAACCGGCAGTGCGATGCACGTCGAACAGCACTTCGGGATGGGCATGCAGGTCACGCCGCCAGTCGGCGATTTCGGGTTGGAACGCGGCAACGGAATTGAGAATGGGCATAGGCGACCAAAGCAGGTGGGAGAGGCGCCAATCTCTCCGCCCCGAAGCCTCCCGTCAACTGCGGGCCTTTTCCCGCCTCCTTTATTGCCCCGGCCATCCTCGGACTTGATCCGTGGATCGGTGCATCCATCTCCGACGCCGCCCTCGAAAAGGCGCGCGCGCCCCTGCCGCCCATACCCTTGTCAGGCCCGCCGCACAGGGCTAATCCAGACCTGCCCCGATATGGAGGTGAACCATGAGCGATGCGAGCAAACGCGCGGATGAGGAAATCCGCTTCTGCGAGGCCATAATGGCCAAAAGCGGGACCAATGTGCTGCTCGAAACGCTGCGCGACGCCCCCGACCTCACGGCATGGTCGCATTATCCTGAAGGGGATGTGTTCGATCTGGTCAGCGGCGCGCAATATTATTATCACTGCCATTCCCCCGCCGGCGATGCCGAAGAGCATGGGCATTTCCATTGCTTCGTGCGGCCGGAAGGGCGCGAGGGCAAGGTGCATCATCTGGCCGCCATCGGCGTCGACCCCTATGGCAAATTGCTGCGCATCTTCACCGTCAATCATTGGGTGGTCGGCGATGACTGGCTGGAGAGCGAAGCGACCATCCCGCTTCTCGCCCGGTTCGACATCGAGATGGCCCGCCCCTCCTATCTGGTGAACCGCTGGCTGACCGCCATTTTCGTGCGCTACGAGGCCGAAATCGCCGAGCTCATCCGCCAGCGCGATCTGGTGATCGCCGCCCATGCAGCGGGCGATCCTGCCGCCAACAGAGAGGATCGGACGCTGGAAGTGACGTCCGAATTCCGGCCCTGAAGACGCACCGGGTCATTCGTTCCAATCAAATGCGCCGGGCGGAACTGAATTTTTCTCCCTGCGCCTTGTCGGTCCGGCCCCTTTTTGTCATTGAAGCCCCAACCTGACGGAGCTGCTCATGAAAATCCTCGTCGCGGTCAAGCGCGTGGTCGATCACAATGTCCGCATCCGCGTCCGCGCCGATGGTTCGGGCGTCGAGACCAATGGCGTGCGCATGTCGATGAACCCCTTCTGCAAGCACGCGGTCGAGGCGGCGGTGCAATTGGCCGAAGCGGGACAAGCCGCCGAGATCGTCGTGGTGTCCATCGGCCCCAAAACTGCCAATGACGTCATCCTCACCGCCCTCGCCATGGGCGCGCATCGCGGCATCCTGGTCGAGACCGAGGACAATCTCGAAACCCTGGTCATCGCCAAACTGCTGGCCAAGGTGGTGACAGAGGAACAGCCTGACCTCGTATTGCTGGGCAAGCAGGCCGTGGATGACGACAGCAATCATGTCGGCCAGATGCTCGCCGCCCTCACCGAGCGTCCGCAGGCCACCTTCGCCTCCGAAATCAGAGTCGATGGCGATAGTCTCGAAGTCACCCGCGAGGTCGATTACGGGCGCGAGACCATCGCCTTGCCCCTCCCTGCCATCGTCACCGCCGATCTGCGCCTCAACACGCCACGCAACGCCGCCCTGCCCATGGTGATGAAGGCGCGCTCCAAGCCGCTGACGGTTCGCGCCGCCAGTGACCTCGGCGTCGATCTCGCCCCGCGTCTCAGCGTTGAAAACATATCCCCGCCGCCCGAGCGTGTGGCAGGACAGGTGATCGGCTCGGTGTCCGAACTCGCCGCCCTCATTGCCGCCGACGTCAATGCGATGGAGGCGATCTGATGAGCGTCCTGGTTCTCGCCGAAGTCGACAATGGCGTGCTCTCGCCCTCCACCGCCCGCATCGTGCAGGCGGCCAGCCAGCTTGGTCCCCTCGATATTCTCGTGCCCGGTTCCGCCGAGGCGGCGGCAGCCGCTGCCGCCCTTTCGCCTGTGCGCAAGGTGCTGCGAAGTGCTGACAATGCGTTGGCGGATGCCCTTGCCGAGGTGCTGTTTTCGCTGGCTCCGGGATACGAATATGTGGTTTCGGGAGCCTCCAGCGCGGGAAAAGACGTGATGCCGCGCCTCGCTGCCCGGCTCGACATCCAGCCCGTTACCGACATTGTCGCCATTGACGGCGACAATCACTTCACCCGTCCCATCTATGCCGGCAATGCGCTGGAAACCCTGTTCGACGGACAGGCGCAGCATGTCCTCACCTTCCGCGCCTCGGCTTTCCCGCCAGCGGCTATCGGCAATGCGGCTCCGGTGGAAGTGCTTGAACATCCAGTCATTTCCGCCGCCCGCTTCATCGCCGCTCATCGCAGTGCGGACGATGTCATTGATCTCGCGACCGCCCAGATCGTTGTTGGCGGCGGCGTGTCGTTCCGCTCGGCGGAGGGGTTCCAGCTCATTGAAAAGCTTGGCAAAATCCTCGGCGCCGCCATTGGCGCCACCCGCGCCGCCGTCGATGCCGGCTATGCTCCCAATGACTGGCAGGTCGGCCAGACCGGCAAGATCATCGCCCCCGACCTCTATATCGCCATCGGCATTTCCGGCGCGCTCCAGCATCTGGCCGGCATTCAGGGTGCGAAAAAGATCATCGCCATCAATTCCGACCCCGAGGCGCCGATCGCCAAGATCGCCGATGTGGCGCTGATCGGCGATCTCTTTGAAATCGTTCCACAATTAACCGCAGAACTGGAAAAAATGGGCATAAAACGCTAGGCCCGTCCCCGCTCTGTTTCGTTTGCAAAAATCCTCATCCGGCCTATAAAGGCCCCGCATTCCACCGGACTCCCAGACCATGTTCGAATCCCTCACCAAGGCCCCCGGCGACAAGATTTTGGCGCTTATGGGTGAATATGCTGCCGACCAGCGCTCCACCAAGATCGACCTCGGCGTCGGCGTCTATAAGGACGAAAAAGGCGTCACCCCGGTGATGACCTCGGTGCGCAAGGCCGAAGAGCGGATTCTTTCCAACGAGAAAACAAAGACTTATCTCGGCATTGCCGGCAATAAGGGCTATGGCAGCGCCGTGCTCGATCTCGTGCTGGCCGACAGCGTCGATCGCTCCCGCGTGCGCATTGCCCAGGCCCCGGGCGGCACCGGTTCGCTCTGGGTTTTGATGCAGCTGATCAACCGCGCCCGCCCCGGCGCGACCGTGCATGTCTCGGACCCGACCTGGGCCAATCACAATCCGATCGCGCTCAATTCCGGCCTCAAGGTCGCAACCTATCCCTATTTCGAGCCGGCGACGCGCGGCGTCAAGTTCGAGCAAATGCTTGCCGCGCTTGATAAAATGGGCCCCGGCGATGTCGTGCTGCTGCATGGCTGCTGCCACAATCCGACCGGCGCCAACCTCACCAATGCGCAATGGGATCAGGTGGCGGCGAGCCTGGTGCGCACCGGCGCCCTGCCCTTTATCGACCTGGCCTATCTCGGTTTCGGCGACGGCATCGAGCCCGACGCCTATGGGACGCGCAAAATTCTATCCTCGGTGCCCGAAGCTCTGATAGCTTTCTCGGGCTCGAAGAATTTCGGTCTCTATCGCGAACGTGTCGGCGCCGCCATCCTGATGGCCCGCGATGCCGATGAGGCCGACGTTACTAATTCGCAGCTCCTCAACATCATTCGCGGCGCCTATTCGCAGCCGCCCGATCACGGCGCGGAAATCATCCGCACTATTCTCGAGGACGCGTCCTTGCGCGCCGAATGGGAGAGTGAGCTGGAATCTATGCGTAACCGCATGATTTCATTGCGGAAAAAACTTTCTGACGCCATCCGCGAGCGCTCCAATTCCACCGATTTCGACTTCGTGGCCGACCATCGCGGCATGTTTTCGCTGCTGGGCCTGTCCAACGATGCCGTCGAGCATCTTAAAGCCGCAAACGGGGTCTATATGACCGGGGATAGCCGCATCAATGTCGCCGGCATCCCGGAAGATCGCGTCGGCGATCTGGCGGACGCGTTTCTGGCTGCCATCGCCCGGGCCTGAGGCTTGCGGCCCGGCGCCGCCATGATACATCTTGGCCGATCCGGCCAATGGAACCAGATTTTCAGGAGGAAACGATGAAGTTTTTCGTCGATACTGCAGACACCGCCGCCATTCAGGAGCTCAACGATGCCGGGCTCATCAATGGTGTGACGACGAACCCGTCGCTGATCGCCAAGTCGGGCCGTGACTTCAAGGAAGTCATCAAGGAAATCTGCGACATCACCCCCGATCCGGTCTCGGCCGAAGTCGCGAGCCTTGAATATGACGGCATGGTCGCCGAGGGCGAGCATCTGGCCAAGATCGCCAAGAACGTGGTCATCAAGCTGCCGTTGACGCTCAACGGCCTCAAGGCGACCAAGCATTTCCACGACAAGGGCATCGCGACCAATGTGACGCTGTGCTTCTCGGCCAATCAGGCCCTGCTCGCCGCCAAGGCCGGCGCCACCTATATCTCGCCCTTTATCGGCCGGCTCGATGACATCAATCTCGATGGCATGGAACTGATCGAAAATATCCGCACCATTTACGACAATTACCAGTTCGAGACGCAGATTCTGGCCGCCTCGATCCGTTCGGCCAATCACGTGACCCAGGCTGCGCTGGCCGGCGCCGACGTCGCCACCATCCCGCCCGACGTGATCAAGAAGCTGGCCCTGCACCCGCTGACCGACAAAGGCATTGAGGGTTTCCTCAAGGATTGGAAGGCCACCGGCCAGTCGATCCTCTAACAGTCGACACAACGAAAATCTCAGGGTCGCTTGTCGAACCTTGAGGCGCAACAAAGACCTCGCCCTTCGACAAGTTCAAGGGTGAGGTCTTCTTTTTCAGGGACCGCGCCATGGCCGACAGCGACCTTTCCGCCCAGATCAAGACCGCCCTCGCCGATGTGGAAATCCCCGGCGGCGGCGATCTGGCAGGCTATGCCGGACTTTCCGAGATCATCGTCACCCCCGGCGCCATCGCCTTTGCCATTGCCGTCGCCAGCGGCATGGAAGCCGCCTTCGGTCCGGCGCGGGACGAGGCGCACAAGGTAGCGACCCGGCTTGGCGGCAATCGCAAGGTGATGGTCTCCATCACCGCCGAAAAATCCAGCGGCCCCAAATTCGGCCATGGCTCGGCCACCCCGCAGCGCAAAACAAGGGTGGACGGGGTCAAGCGCATCATCGCCGTGGGCTCGGGCAAGGGTGGGGTCGGCAAGTCCACCACGGCGGTCAATCTGGCGCTGGGGCTGGCTGCCGAGGGCCTCCGGGTCGGTCTGCTCGACGCCGACCTCTATGGCCCCTCTCTTCCGAAACTGCTGGGCATTGAGGGCCGCACCGCCATTCGCGACGATGGTATCTTCAAGCCGCACGAGGCTCATGGATTGAAGGTCATGTCGATCGGCTCGATGCTGGTGCCCGGACAGGCCGTGGTCTGGCGCGGCCCCATGGCCACGTCCGGCCTCCGGCAATTGCTGCGCGAAACCGCTTGGGACGGGCTGGACGTGCTGGTCATCGACCTGCCGCCCGGCACCGGAGACATCCATATCGCCCTGTTCCAGCAGACCATCATCGACGGCGTGGTCATCGTATCGACACCTCAGGATCTGGCCCTGATCGACGCGCAGAAGGCCATCGACATGTTGCGGCGCATGAACGTTCCTGTGCTCGGTCTCGTTGAAAACATGAGCTATTTCATCGCGCCCGATACCGGCAAGCGCTACGACATCTTCGGTTCCGGCGGGGCCGAGCGGGCGGCGGAAAATCTTGAAATCCCGTTTCTGGGCGCCATTCCGCTGGTCATGTCCATCCGCGAAAGTTCCGATGCGGGCGTGCCTCCTCTGGTCAGCGCGCCGGATGGCGCCGAGGCCCGCGCCTATCGCGCCATCGCCCAGAACCTCATCGCCCGCGTTCCGTAAAACAAAATCCACGTGACGTACGTAAAGCTTTTAAATCGATTGCTGAAATCGATTGCATAACAACTTCCGGCGGTGGTATCCGGCTCGCACGATTGGGCCGGACGCCCACAGGGAGTGGATATGTTCTCATTTGACCGCCGGGATTTCGGTCCCGATTTTACCTTTGGCGTCGCCACCGCCGCCTATCAGATCGAGGGCGGGCAAGGCCATGGGCGTGGGCCATCCATCTGGGATACGTTCTCGGCCACCCCCGGCAATGTCCATAATGGCGATACCGGCCTTCATGCCTGCAATCACTACGAGCTTTGGCCCGCCGATCTCGACCTCATCCGCGATGGCGGCTTCGATGCCTATCGCTTTTCCTTCGCCTGGCCTCGCCTCATCCCGCAAGGCACCGGCGCCATCAATATCGAAGGCGTCGATTTCTACGACCGCCTGATCGACGGCATGTTGGAGCGCGGCATCAAGCCCTATGCCACGCTCTATCACTGGGATCTGCCATCCACCTTGCAGGATCGCGGCGGCTGGATGAACCGCGACATTGCTCATTGGTTTGCCGATTACGCCACCTTGATCGCGCAGAAATTCGGTGATCGCCTGGCCGCCACCGCCACCATAAACGAGCCGTGGTGCGTCGCCTTCCTCAGCCATTTCCTGGGCGTACATGCGCCGGGCTATCGCGACTTGCGCGCCACCGCCCGCGCCATGCATCACGTGCTGTTCGCCCATGGCCAGGCCATTGACGCGCTGCGCGCCGAAGGCACCAAGAATCTCGGCATCGTGCTCAATCTGGAAAAATCCGAACCGATGACCCAAAGCGCGGACGATATCGCCGCCTGCAATTTCGGCGATGCGGCCTTCAATCGCTGGTATCTCGATGGGCTCTTCAAGGGCCGCTATCCCAAAGAAATGACCGAATGGCTGGCCCCTTACCTGCCGGAGAATTATCAGGCCGACATGGAGGTGGTGTCGCGTCCGCTCGATTGGCTGGGCATCAATTACTACACCCGTGGCCTCTACAGGGCCTCCAATGTTC
This sequence comes from Devosia faecipullorum, assembly GCF_015158295.1. Classification (GTDB taxonomy): domain Bacteria; phylum Pseudomonadota; class Alphaproteobacteria; order Rhizobiales; family Devosiaceae; genus Devosia; species Devosia faecipullorum. The sequence continues at coordinate 246,358 of NZ_JACDXV010000005.1, forward strand.
CGGGCATGCCGGTCGAGCAGGTCAAGGGTCCGCTGGAATTGACCGACATTGGCTGGGAAATCTATCCGCAAGGGCTCTCGGACCTGCTGGTCCGCGTCTCCAATGACTATACCAAGATCCCGCTCTATGTGACCGAGAACGGCATGGCCGAGGTCGAGGGCGAGGACGACCCGCGCCGCGTCAAATACTATGACGACCACCTCAAGGCCGTGCTGGCCGCCCGCGAGGCCGGAGCCGATGTGCGCGGCTATTTCGCCTGGTCACTGCTCGACAATTACGAATGGGCGGAAGGCTATAATAAGCGCTTCGGGCTGGTTCATGTCGATTACGAGACCCAGCAGCGCACCCCCAAGGCGAGCTATCGCTCCTTTCAGGGGCTGTTGCACAATACGCGCTGACATGTCCTGCGGGCGTGGCCGCTTCTATGGCCGCCACGCCTCATAGGGGCCACCGGCAATCATCGCCCAATAGAGCTTGCCGGAATTGGTGCGGGCAAAGGCCAGGCCGAATTCGAGGAATTTCGGCGATAGAAGCGTATTGCGATGACCCTGCGAATTCAGCCAGCCATCGATGGTTTCGGGCAGGGTCTTGTAGCCCTTGGCCAGATTTTCACCGACGGCGAGAAGATAACCGGCCTCCGATACCCGCTGACGCAGCGTCACGCCCAGATCGTGGCTGAGCTTGTCCTGGCGCGCCATTAGCCGGGCCTGGGACCGCGCTGCGGCTTCGAGCGCCGCGTTATACGTCCATGCGGGCGCGCCATTGGCGCTGCGCACCGCATTGATGGTGCTGACGATCTGTTCGCGCGTCAGGTCTTCTGGACGGTCCGACATCTTGGCCGGCAGAGGCGGCATGGTGGACGCACAGGCGGCGAGCAGGCCGGTGGCGCCAAGTGCAAGAAAGGCGCGGCGCGAATAATGAGGCATGAAGGGCTTCCGCGGGAATTCAGGCCTGATCATAGGCGCTGAGCAGGTGCGGTAATATAGCAAGATCGGCGGTGATGGAATTGCCCGCCGTCAAATCCCAACAGGCGCTCAGCCCCGCATGCGCGGCGGCAAAACCCAGAATGCGCTTGCGGTTGAGGCCCAGCCGCGACGAAAAAGTATCGGCCATGGCATTGATGCGCTTGGGATCGGCGGCCAGCTTCACCGCGCCATAGGGATTGCGGAAGGCGTTGGCGAGTTCGTAATGCGGATCCCCGATCAGCCCCTTGGGATCGATGGCCAGCCAGCCCCGGTCGGAGGAGAGGATATTGTCGTGGTGCAGGTCGCCATGCAGGGGAATGGCCGGCATGGGCTTGTCGAACAGGTTCAGCGCAATGCCGGAGGCGCGGGCATAGAGGTCGCGGGCGGTATGCGGCCAGGCGCGGATATCGGCCTGGAACAAGGCCTCGAAGCGCTCCCGCAATGGTTGCAAGTCATCCGGCCGGTCGGGCCGAGGTCGGTGGAGATTGGCGACCAGACTGGCCAGGGCAGCGGTCGCCTCGTCATCGCGGCCATTGCGCGCCGGCGCCCCCAGGGTCGGCCCGCCGAGCCATTCCATGAAAATGGTATCTCCATGGATGTCGAAAACGGTCGCGGCGCCGTCTCCGGCATAATATTGCAGCAACCGCCCGCCCCTGCCCTCTTCTGCCGCGGCCAGTGGCTTGAGGATTTTGAGGGCACCGAAATTGCGGCCATTCTGCTCGACCTTGAAAATCCAGCTGCGGGGCGTCTCGGCCACCGCGGTGGATTTGGTCAGCGACCAGCGGATCAGGGCGCGGCTCAGCGCAGTTTCGATGGGAGACTGATTCATCATGGCGCCATTAGACCAGAAGCCGGGCCGGGATTCGACGGATGGCGCGCAAAGGTGATGAAAGTGGGGCGGAAACCGCCCCTATTCGATCCTGTATGCGTCCTTGGCAGCCTGATAGCTGAGGTGAATGGCAATGTCCCGCGCCGATGACTTCGAGATCCGGTTTTCGCCCACCCAGCGGCCGAGGAAGCCGCAGACTTCGCGGCGCCAGACATCGTGGCGCGCGGGAATGGACAATAGCGCCCGCGTGTCGTCATTGAAGCCAGCCAGATTGTAGAAGCCCGCCGTTTCCACCACCTGATCGAGATAGCGGCGAATGCCTTGCGGGCTGTCATGGAACCACCAGGGCGGGCCGATCATCAACGAAGGCCAATAGCCGGCCATCGGCGCCATTTCGCGCGCATAAGTGGTTTCGTCGAGCCCGAACATGATGAGCCGCAGATTGGGCTCATTGCCGCAGCGGGAAAGCAATGCCTGCAGCCCGCCGACATAATCGGTAGGGCCGGGAATATCGGCCCCTAGATCGGCCCCGCGCTCCGCAAAAAGCTGCGGATCGGTGTTGCGGCGCGAACCGGCATGGATTTGCATGACCATGCCGTCCTCAACCGACAGCAAGGCCATTTCGGTCAGCATCTGCGCCCGGAACAGTTCGGCGTCCTGCGCATCGTGCCGGCCGGAGAGGATCTTGTCGAGGAGGGCCTGCTTTTCCACCAGCGGCAGATCAGCTGTATTGGCCGTCGGCACGCCATGATCGGTGGCGACGGCGCCGAAGCGGCGAAAATATTCACGGCGCTTGCGGTGGGCATTGATAAGGCCGTCCCACTTGCCAACGTTCTCGCCGGTCAGATCGCCGAACCGATGGAGGTTTTCGACAATCGCGGGGCGGCCCGGATCGGTGACATCGTCGGGCCGATAGGTGGTGCGGACGCGGCCGATATAGTGATCGGTCTCCATCTTCTGGTGGTGGACCAGGGGATCGAGCGCGAATTCGGTGGTGGCGATCACCTCGACATCGAAGCGGTCGAGAATGGCGCGCGGCAGCAGGTCGGGTGCAGCGAGCCTGGCGTCGATCGCATCATAGATACGGTCGGCAGTTTGGGCAGAAAGCTCCTCGTCAATGCCAAAGACGACATGGAGCGAATGATCGATCCAGGTTTTCGAGGGCGTGCCGGCAAAGAGATAATAGTTTTCGGCAAAGAGCCGCCACGCCTTGCGCCCGTCGCTTTCAACCGGCTTTGCGTCCCTGCGGGCAATGCCGAGCGCATCATAGGAAATGCCCCGGCTCTTGAGCATTCGCAACACGTAATGATCGGGCGTCAGAAACAGGGCCGTGGGATTGGCGAAGCGCCCATTGTCCGCGAACCAGGAGGGATCGGTATGGCCATGTGGGCTGACGATAGGCAAGTCCCGGACCGCCGGATAAAGATCGCGCGCGATGGATCGCGCCGGCTCGGATGCGGGGAACAGGCGATCAGGATGCAGATGGGATGGCTGGGTCATGGCGCGTTTGTGCCACGGCCGCGACCGCGTTTCAATATCTTCCATACAAGATGCGCGCATTTCGTATTTGAACTAAATTAACCGCGTTTGCAGGCCTTGGTTCACCCCCTCGCGTCAAGCGCATAGCCTTGCTGCCGAGAGGGTAAGAAAAACGGCCCTTATGAAGGCGGCTGCCCAGTGACGTCCGGCTCTATTGCCGGCTTGTGTGCGGAGGCAACATGGCCAATATCGACCTCAACGATCACTCTGAAATGGCGGCGATCCGCCTGGTGGCGCGCCGCGGCAATCACGCATATCGGGCCCGGGTCATGCTGGTGGCGGCAGGGCTCGCAACACTTGGTATTCTGTCGGTGGCGGGAGCGCTATTGACCTGGATGCTCTGAAAGCAGGTCCGGTCTTACCTGCCCTTGAATTGATGCCATGCCGACCTATCTAAACTGCAAGGAAGCGGCGAAGCCCCCCAACGCCCTTCCCTCAAGCTCGACAATGTCGACGCGCTGGCCCCGCCCTCCCTCGGACGCCAGATGCTCACAGTCGCAGCGCAAGCCCGGATGCCGGCTCCCTCCCCGGTATCCGGGCTTTTTCGTTTGCAGGTGCAGATGAAGGCCAAACGGATCGGTCTCCACTCCTCACGCGCGACCCGCGCCTGCTCCTCCCGAAACGCGGTTTGCCCCTCGACCTCGCAGGCATGAAATCATCCATGCCGTCGCGCGAAAAAACTGCGCGGCGTTGATCATCCGGATAGGAGAAAAAAATGGAGGAAAGTGGTGCCCAGAGCCGGAGCACGCAAATCTAATAAACCCAAATAGTTAGCCCGCTTATGATGCCCTGGCCGACGCGGGCGAGCCTGTCACCGAAGAGGAATGGCGAGCGGCGTATGATGCCAACAAAGAGGAAGGCATGAAGCCCGCGACTCATCGCATGCGGTTCTCCCGGTCAAGAAAAGACCTCGAAACCAAGGGTCTCATTCGGAAGGATGCAGACGGACTTTGGTCTGTAAGAGGCGAGTGTAACGTAACCGCGTAACGTAACAGTTCTCTATTTTGTTACGTTTCGTTTTCTCAACGGACTATGGCGCGCAGGCGTAACAGCGCAACGTGTAACAACCCCCTTCTCTAGAAGGGGTGTTACGTTACGTTCGTCTGTCGCGCTGGTGCCCGTCCGATTTCGGGAGTCCACAGGTTGGTTGCCGATCATCCTCGCTGTGGTGGACGCTACGCCAAAAAATCCGCACCACGACCATGGCAAGGCTGCGATCTACTACGGCGTCGACGGCTATCCGATTGAGTGATTGGCCGTGGACCAATGTTTCACGCGCCTGACCGGCGGGTCACAACAACCGATAAGAAAAATACTCGCTCATTAGTGTCACAAGATGAAATTCGTGTCGAACCTTGACCCGAAATTTTTCGAGAGGGTGGAAACTCGACGCTAGTGGCCGCCACGCACCGTCGCGCTCCCAAACTGTTAGCGCTAATACAGGTTTTTGCCTCGCGTACGCGCGAGCGCGAGAGAGGGGGCCAGCAGAGTCTGACGAGCCGTCATCCGCAGCACCAGCCGCCAAGCCACGCGCAACTAAATCGGCATGTTTGATTTTCTCGAAATCAAAAATCCGTCCGACACGTCAGCCGATTTCTTTCTTTTCGCACCGTTCACCCACATATTTCTTTTGTACTCACCCCAGCCACGCGCTGGGGCTTTTTGTTTCCCCCAATGCCGGAGACCGCGATGCAGCCTGCTCAAGATCCGCGTTACGAATATTGCAGCGATGGTTCGATCCATCGCGTACGCCTGAAGTCCGCCCCCAATCCACTTCGCTGCTTCGTTCGCCCTCATGGGCTGGGCGATCACCCCTCCATTTGGAAGGCTGCCAATGACCATGGTCGCGCGGTTGAGCCTGAAATGAAACGTAGGCAGTTCGCCCGGATCGCGCGTAGCCAGTATCACGGCGGATTCACCGACGCGCCAGCCAATGACAACCAGGCCTGGCCCCTGCTCAAGTTGCTGCGGCAGGATGGAAAAAGTGAACTAATTGCCGTGGCCGAACGTTATCGTCGGACACACGATTCCGGACAGACTCAGATGATGGGCACGGCTAACCCCCGCGACCTTTTCGTGGTACCCAAATATGGAAAGGCCGACGACCCCGACAACCGGACACGGGGCGCCTTGGAGACCTCGCACACCGCGGGCGAGCCCACAGGTGGCAAGGTACAGCGCGAAACCGGACAGGTCGCTGACGCCCGCCAGAAGGCAGCCGCGCCGAATCCGGTTCACCGATCAACCAGCCGCGTCCGCACCGATAATACCGAAAGCATTCTGGTTGCCTCGATCGATGCGCGGCGCGACCTTGCGAGGCTGCGAGCTGCGCTGGGGCCGCTGGTCGGGCCATTCGAGGAAGCCGTTCTTGATGGCGAGACGCTGTCTGATATCGGCGCTGTCCGTGGCATCGGCCAGCATGCCGGCGGTGCGGGGAAGCTTGTTGTGATGATGGGGCTAGAAGCGGTTCAGGCCGAGTTCTGCCGTATGGATCGCGAGAAAAGATTGCGCGGCCTATTGTTCCCCGTCAGCGCCCATGGCACAGATTGAGGGTTGAGCTTTAAGGAGTGTTTTGGTCTCGTCGTCTGACGAAGGAACCAAGATGACTGCTAAATCCCCGAGCACCAAAAAGCCTGCCGAGCAGG
>NZ_JACDXV010000006.1 GCF_015158295.1 Devosia faecipullorum
CGGAAAAACCCAGCTGGAAGTTCGAGACGGGTGCAGAACCCGTATTGGTCAGCTCGATCCCATAGCCAAGCGGCTCATGAGCGCTCGCAGGCGACCAGGTGGTGACGAGGGAAAAAGACGGCATGGCGGGATCCTAAAACAATCATTGACTTTGGGATGATCGTCATTGCCCGGCTCGTCCGGGCAATGACGATCATCCCGACAAGCCGGGTGACGACGAATGGGGAAAAGGTCGGAGGACGTCCATCAATCCCCCAGCGGCTGGGCATCGTCTCCATCGCGGTTGACGACGAGCTGGTGCTTGATGCGGCGCATGGAGGCCACCGCCGTGGAGCCGAGCCGGGCCGCCATGGTCTGGGACAGGATGTCGAGAATGGCGAGGAATGCGTAGCGCGCCGGGGTGGGGCGCAGGATGTCCTGGTTCTCGCGCCAGGCGATGGGCAGGAAGATATCGCCCTGCTCGGCCATGGCCGATCCGGCGCGGGACATGACGATACGCGTCAGCCCATATTCTCCCGCCACCGACAGCGCCTTGACCAGGGGCAGATTATTGCCCGAAAGCGAAAAGGCGATGATGGCGGTATTGGAGGCAGCGGAGGCTGCCCGCATCATCTGCACCTGATGGTCGGTGGACGAGGAGACCCGGAGCCCCAGCCGGAAAAACCGCGCCTCGGCTTCCACGGCCAGCATGGAGGAGGAGCCGCCAGAGCCGAAAGCAAGGATGAAATTCGACTTGACCAAGGATTCCGCCGCGCGTTCGACTGCGTCGAAATCGCATTGATCGAAGGTGTCATAAATGGTGGACTGGATGCCGTTGACCACGCCCTGAGCGATTTCGCGCACGCTGGCGGGGCCCGAAGCGGGAGCGAAATAGCGCTGGCCGACAAAGCGCGACTGGGCCAGCCGCACCTTGAAATCGGCGTAGGAATTGCAGCCCAATCGGCGACAGAAGCGCGTAACGGTGGGCGGCGACACCTCGGCCTGGGCGGCCAGATCGACGATGGACATCTTGAGCACAGAGTCCACATCAGAGAGCACGATCTCGGTGAGGGCGCGTTCAGACCGGGTAAAGGCGTCTTTCTCCGTCTGCAAAAGCCCAACGATATCGAGCATCGCACCTTCCCCCAGCGGCGGTCTGCCGCGCTTAATACACCGCGAGGCCCTGGGCGTCGAACAGGTGCGCCTTGTCGATGTCAAAGCCCATCCTGACGGACTTGCCGTCCGCCAGGTCGGGATTGCCTTCGAACAGGCCGATGAAATTCTCCCCGCCCGGCAGGGTGGAATAGGTGATGGTGTGAATGCCGAGCTGTTCGACGATATTGGGCGCGGTTTCGAGGGTAAAACCATGCTCGCCGAGCCCGAGATGTTCGGGGCGAATGCCCAGGGTCACATCCTGTCCGGCAATAGCGGTGCTGGTGCGGGGCAAGGAAATCGTGCCCAGCTCGCCCAGATCGACCACAGCCGTGCTGCCATCGGCCGAGCGTACCTTGCCGGCGATGAAATTCATCTTGGGACTGCCGATGAAGCCGGCGACAAACAGATTGTCCGGCTTGTGGTAGAGTTCGAGCGGCGAGCCGACCTGAGCAATGATACCGGCATCGAGCACCACGATCTTGTCGGCCATGGTCATGGCCTCGACCTGGTCGTGGGTCACATAGATCATGGTCGAACCGAGCCGCTTGTGCAGCTCCATCAATTCGATGCGCATTTCCGAGCGCAGGGCGGCGTCTAGATTGGACAGCGGCTCGTCGAAGAGGAAAATCTTGGGCTGGCGCACGATGGCGCGGCCGATGGCGACGCGCTGGCGCTGGCCGCCGGACAATTGGCCGGGACGGTGCTGCAAACGGCTTTCGAGCTGGAGCACCTTGGCGGCGGCGGCGACGCGCTGGTCAACCTCGGCCTGCGGCAGTTTTTCGACCCGCAGGGGAAAGGCGATATTTTCGTAAACGCTCATATGCGGGTAAAGCGCATAGGACTGGAACACCATGGCGATGCCGCGCTGCACGGGCGGCAGATCGTTGACGATCCGGCCACCGATCTCGATTTCGCCCTGGGTGACATCTTCAAGCCCGGCGATCATGCGCAGCAGGGTGGATTTGCCGCAACCCGAGGGGCCGACAAAGACCACGAATTCGCCCTCGGAAACGTCGAGATCGATGCCCTTGATGATGCGGGCTTCGTTGAAGGACTTTTCGAGGCGCTTGAGGCTCAGCTGCGACATTTTTCGCGTCTCCGGCGATGCATTTGTCTGGGACGCCGCCGCCCCGAAGGGCGGCGGCCAGTTCGGTCGGAGGACGACCTTACTTGTACTGCTCGAGTTCGGCAGCGGCGCGCTCAAGGGCGGCCTGCGGCTCGGCGGCGCCGGTCACGACCGACTGGACCATTTCGATCATGGTGTTCTGCAGACCGATATAGTCGTTGAACAGCGGCTCGGGACCACCGAACTCGATGCCGTCCAGGAACGGCTTCCAGTAGGGCTTTTCGGCGACCAGCTCGGAGGTGTTTGGCTCGAGCGGACGCAGCGGGGTCAGGCCCTGCAGCATCTCAGCATCCCACTGGCGCTGACCATCGGTGAGGAACTTGGCGAGGCTGATCGCCTGGTCCTCGACGCCGGTGCCCTTGAAGATGGCGAGGGCGTCGGTGATGAGCAGCGTACCCGGGCCCTTGGCGTCGGGGCCGAGCGGCAGGTTGGCCACGCCCCAGTTCATGCCGGCTTCTTCGGCGCGGATAGCGGCACCGGGGGAGGCTTCGATCATGGCCACGCCACCATCGAGCCAGATGGCGCGCACTTCGTTCTGCTCGTAAGCGGTCGGACCTTCTTCCGAATAGGGAATGATGTCGCGCAGGGCAGTCAGGGCCGCCAGAACCTGAGGCGAATTCAGCGTGATATTGCCATCGGCGTCGATCACCAGGCCGTCATTGGTGTAAACCCAATGCAGGAACTGGTGCATGGTGTTGTCGAAGGTCTTGGCGACCGCACCATAACCGGCGGCATCGGTATTTTCGGTGATCTGCTTGGCGAAAGCGATCTTTTCTTCCCAGGTCTTGGGCGGGGTCTCGGGGTCGAGGCCGGCGGCGGCGAAAAGATCCTTGTTCCAGAACAGGGCCTTGGTGGAGAAGGCAACCGGAATGCCCCACTGGGTGCCGTCGAAGGTGACGGTATCGGGGACGTAATTGTAATAGGCAGCCTTTTCAGCGTCGGTCATCGGCACGGGGACGATGAGATCGTTCTGGGCGAACTGCTTGAGGGTGCGCGAGCCGACGTAGGCCAGCGCGACCGGGGTGCCGGCGGCGGCGAGAGTGGTCACCTTGTCCTGGCACTGGCCCCAGCCGACGAGCTCGGGCACAACCTTGAAACCGGGATTGGCGGCTTCCCATTCGGCGAAGCTTTCGGCATAGCCTTGGGTCAGCGTGTCACCGCAATTGATGAAGGTGATTTCCTGGTCCTGAGCGTAGGCCGCCGGAGCGGCGCTGGCCAGCGCCAGCACCGAAACGGCCAGCAAACCGATAGTCTTTTGCATGTTTAGTCTCCCTTGATGTGGCCCGAGGGCCTTTACTGCTTCACGGCTCCGGCGGTGAGGCCGGCGACGAGATAGCGCTGCAGGAACACGATGACGATCATGACCGGCAGGATTCCGACGAAAGAGGCAGCCATCAACTCATTCCAGATCACTTCCTGTTTGCCGAAGAAGGCGAAGAGCCCGATCGGCAGCGGCATGAACTCGGTCTTTGAGTTGAAGGTGAGGGCGAAGATGAATTGCTGGGCATAGGCGCCAATGAAGGTCATGATGGCGACCACGACGATACCCGGCATGGCCAGCGGCAGGATGACCCGGCGCAGGGTATAGAGACGCGAAGCGCCATCGACCCAGGCAGCCTCGTCCAGTTCGCGGGGAATGCGCAGCATATAGGTGCGCAGCAGCCAGACCGAGGACGGAATGAGGAAAGCGGCGCCCGGTACGATCATGGCCCAATAGGTGTTGAGCAGGCCCATGGTCCGCATCAGGCGGAACAGCGGGATCAGCAGCACCGCGCCGGAGAACATGTTGACGGCGAGGAACCCGCCCAGCATCAGCCCGGCCCCGGCGAAATTGAAGCGGGCAAAGGCATAGGCGGCGGGCACCACGATGACGATGACGATCAGCGTCACCACAGTGGAGATGAAGAAGGAATTGAAGATGTGCAGGCCCAGAGCCGGCACCGATTCCCACATGCTGAAATAGGCGTCGAAAGAGCCGTTCTTGGGAATGAAGCTGTAGGGCGTGGAGAAAAGCTGCGCCAGCGGCTTCAGCGACACGAGGAAGCCCTCGATGAACGGTGCCAACACGAAGAACAGGAAGACGGCAATGCCAGCATAAAGACCCAGGATTTCATACCATCTGTAGCGGTCGATCATCGGCCGGGAAGTGGCGAAAAGGCGGCGCTTGGGCTTGACGCTGGCGGGGCTTTCCACGGCCGCGATCTCGGTGGTGCGGGCGACGTCGCTCATTTGGCTTCTCCCTGCTGGAGCTTGCGGACAGCCCGGAAGTAAACGAGGCAGAAAATGGTCACGAAGATCGAGATGACCACGGCGCGGGCGGCGCCTTCGCCATATTTCCGCGATCCCATGGCGGTCTTGTAGGTGTCGATGATCATCGTCGTGGTCGAGCCGGACGGACCGCCCTGCGTCAGGATCCAGATGATGTCGAAGGAATTGAAGGTGGCGATGAGCGAGAGCAGGCTCATGGTGATGATGGCCGGCACCATCAGCGGCACGGTGATGCGGCGGAAGCGGTAGAAACGCCCTGCCCCGTCGGTCCAGGCAGCCTCGTGCAAATCCTTGGGAATGGACTGCATGGCGGCGAGGAAATAGATGGTGACCATGGGCACGCCAATCCACACGTCGGTGACGACGGTAGCCCAGAAGGCGGTATTGCCATAGGCGAGGAAGGCGATGGGGCCTTTGGTCAGGCCGAAATTCTGCAACAGGCCGGAAATCATTCCGAACTGGCCGTTATACATCCAGCCCCACATGAAGATGCCGATGGCCATGGGCACGACCCAGGGTGGCATGGTGAGAATGCGGAACAGGGTCTGGCCGGGAATGGCGGCATTGAGCAGCACCGCGCCACACATGCCGATGATCATTTTCAAGGAGACCGAAAAGAAGGTCCAAATGAAGGTGCGGATGATGACTTCGGTAAAATTGCCCGCGCCGAAAATGCGCTGGTAATTGGCCCAGCCGACGAAATCGTATTCGGCGCGCAAGGAGGCGTTGGTGAAGCTGAGGATGATCGTATCGACCAGTGGATAGGCCACGATGGTCAGTATATAGATCAGGGCCGGAGCCAGCAAAGCGAGAGCAAAGAGGGTGGCGCTGCGGGTGCTGGTCATCGGCGTTCTCCCTTACCGGCCGCGTCCGAGCGCTGCATCGAAGCGCTGCCAAATCGGGCCCATGTCCACCACGGACTTGTTGCGCATGGCCTCGTCCATGGAGAGCGCCAACAATCCCGCCTCGAGCGCATCGGTGACCGACACCGGCAGCGGTGCGCCTTCGAGCACATGCTTGAGAATATCTTCGGCCATCTGCTCGTCGGCGCCGTAATGCTGGGACAGGCCTGAGGTCTGGTAGGTCTTGTCTTCCAGACGGTCCTTGGTCCGCGCATCGGTGATGTGGAGATAATTGCGGATGAAGTCGCCTTCCGCCATGCCCTTGGCCCCGATCACCGCGAAGCGGCGGAAATCGTCGGGCACATTCATATTGGTGTGGAAGGTCAGCGCCGCGCCGTTTTCGTATTGTACGATGGCGGTCTGGAAATCGATGATGTCGCCGTCGCTGTCGAACACCTTGTCCGAACCCTGCCAGCCGGACGGCTTGCGGTAATATTCGGTCAGGTCATTGGCGCCCTGGTCCTGGGGCGCATTTTCGGGCGTGAAGGAGCGGCGACCGCCAAAGCTGGCGACATAGCGCGGGCGGCATCCCATGACGCCATTATAAAGATCGAGGTCGTGGCAGCACTTTTCGAGCATGAAGCTGCCTGAATATTTGGCGTAGCGCCGCCAGTCGCGCATGAAGAAAGCGCCGTGATAGGGCGGAATGTGCTCGGACGCCTCGATCGAGGCGATGTCGCCCAATTGCCCCGCAGCCTGCGCCCTGCGCAGATCGACATAGAGCGGAGCATAACGCAGCACCAGGCCCACCATGACATTGTCGGAGCCATATTTGGCGATCAGCTCGGCGAGAGCCATGGTATCATCCACCGAGGTCACGACCGGCTTTTCGGCAAAGATCTTCATGCCGCGCTCGAGCCCGATGCGGATATGGTCGAGATGCAGGTGATTGGGCGAGCCGACCATGAGCAGGTCTAGATTGCCCTCATCGATCAGGGTCTCGAGGCTGTCAAATTGGCGACCGACGGGAACGCCGTGCTCAGTGGCATAGGGAAGTCCGGCAGGCGCGGGATCGACATAACCGACGATCTCGAAATCGCTCCGCGCCGCGGAAAACACTCGCGCGAGATAACCCAGCCGAAAACCCAGGCCGATAATACCTACCCGCATAACGCTGCTATTCCCTACCCTGCCAAACCCCGACCTCTTGCGGGCCGGTGAAGTTTGTGTAAACGATTTTCAAGACTAGGCACCTTGATGTCACAATGTCAACACACATTCGACGCCAATACAATACCAATTTAAGCCACCCTGAGCGCAGGCCGGAATGGGCGGCGCTTCGCCCTGTTTCTAGGCGAAAATCCACGATTTCAGCCGCATCAGGGTGTGGACAAAATCGCCTTTACCGGGCAGCATGTCGCAATTGGTATCCATGTGGCCTCTTTCATGGGGCGGCGATTATGTGGAATGCCTGAAAATTTGAAACACACTGGGGGAACGTGCGTCAGGCACATCGCCGCATCGGCCGAGAAGCGGATATGCGGACGGCCAGCGCACAAAGAAATTTTTGGTAGCAAATGCCTTTTCTCACGCCACAGCGCCTGATCATGCTGATCTTCTTTCTGCAGCCCGTCGCCTTCGGATCATGGTTGCCGCGCATTCCGGAGGTGCAGGCCGGATTGGGCCTCGGCCCGGCAGCGCTGGCGCTGGCCCTGCTCGGCATGCCTTTGGGCACGCTGATCACCCTGCCTTTTGCCGGGCCTCTGGTGGGCCGGATCGGGGCGCGCACCACCATTATTGTCGGCTTTGTCTATTACGCCCTGGCGGTGAGCCTGCCGGCCTTCGCACCCGATCCGATCATGCTGTTCATCGCGCTGATGCTGGCGGGATCGACCATTTCGTTTCTTGAACTGGGCCTCAATGTCGGCGCCGACGAGATCGAGAAATCCGGCGGCGTGCTGATCATGACCAAATCGCATGGCTTCTGGTCGGTGGGCATCATGGTCGGCAGCCTGATCGGCTCGGGCATGGCCGGCCTCGGGATCGAGGCGAAATGGGCCATTCTGGGCGCGGCGCTGATCACCATGCCTATGGGCATGGCGGCGGGCAGGGCGCTGCCGCAGATGGCAAGCGATGCTCCCGCCGCCACGGGCAAGCCGCGCTCCTCCTGGTCGCTGCCCAGCCCGGCGCTTATCGGGGTCTGTCTCTTCGTCTTCGGCATCACCATGACCGAAGGCGCCATGGCCGACTGGTCGGCCATTTTCCTGCGCGACGCGCTGGCCGCCGAAGGCGGGCTGGTGGGTCTGGGCTATTCCATCTTTGCCTTCATGGTGGCGGCGGGCCGGTTCGGCGGCGACGCACTCAAGGCGCGCCTCGGCGGCATCGCCACGGCCCGACTGTGCGGCGCCATGGCCGTCGCCGGAGCCATCCTGCTCTATTTCGCGCCCAGCGTGACCATTGCGCTGATCGGCTTCGGCACGATTGGCTTCGGCGTCTCGGTCGGCTTCCCGCTGGCGGTGACGGCGGCGGCGGGGATCGGAGATCGCGCCGCCTCCGCCAATGTGGCGGTCCTGTCCTTCGTGGCGCTGACTGGGTTTCTCATCGGCCCGCCGATGATCGGCTTTGTCGCGGAGCACAGCGACATCCGCTTCGGCATTGCCTGCGTGGTGCCGTTCTTATTATTGAGCCTGTTGCTCGCCGGACATCTCCGGCCCCGTCCCGCGCCCGCGCGCGCCGAAATCGAAGCTGAAAGCCCCGGAGTCGCATGATGCGCATCGCCGTTGCCGGCCTGCATACCGAATGCAGCACCTACAATCCCGTTTTCGCGCGGGAAGCCGATTTCCGCGTGCTGCGCGGCCCCGCCATGCTCAAGGATGCCTATTTCGACTTCCTGACGCATTTTCCCGCCGAGTTCATCACTGTTCTGCACGCCCGCGCCATTGCCGGGGGGCCGGTGGAAGCGGCGCTCTATCAGCGCTGGAAAGCGGAAATCCTTGAGGGGATCAAGGCTGCCCTGCCGCTCGATGGCGTCTATCTGGCCCTGCACGGGGCGATGTTCGTAGACGCCATGTTCGATGCCGAGGGCGATCTGATCGCTTCGGTGCGCGAACTGGTCGGTCCCGATGTGCTGATCGCCACGAGCTATGACCTGCACGGCAATGTCAGCCAGAAGATCATCGACAATCTCGACATTTTCTCCACCTATCGCACCGCGCCGCATATCGATACGCCCGATACGATGCGCCGCGCCGTCACCATGCTGGTGCGCGCCCTCAAGACCGGGGTCAGGCCGAAACTGGCCTGGGCGCCGATTCCGGTACTGCTGCCGGGCGAGCGGACATCCACCCAGGACGAGCCGGCCCGCAGCTTTTACGCGCAGATCCATGAAGTTGAAGAACCGAGCGGCATCTGGGACGCCTCCTTCCAGGTCGGCTATGTCTGGGCGGACGAGCCACGCGCCACGGCCTGCGCCATCGTCACCGGCACCGACCGCGCCGCGATCGAAAACGCCGCATCGCATCTGGCGCAAAACTATTGGGACATCCGCCAGGAATTCGTCTTCGGCATGGAAACCGGCTCGATCGAGGAGTGCGTGGACCGGGCCCTTGCCAGCCCGACCCATCCGGTGGTGCTGGCCGAATCCGGCGACAATCCAACCGGTGGCGGGGTCGGCGACCGCGCCGAAGTGCTGGCGGCGCTGATGGCGCGCGACGCACAGGACGTGATCTTTGCCGGCATTGCCGACCAGGCCGCGACCGATGCCGCCTATGCCGCTGGCATCGGGGCACGGGTGCAGCTTCATATCGGTGCCAGCCTCGACCCCTCCAGCACGCCGGTCGATGCCGAGGCCGAAATTCTGTTCCTCGCCGAAACCGAGGACAGGCGCCTGCGCGAGGCCGTGGTGCGCATTGGCGGCATCGCGCTGGTGCTGACGGCCCGCCGCCGGCCCTTCCACAATCTGGTGGACTTCACCCGGCTGGGCCTCGATCCCAAGGCGGCAAGGATCATCGTGGTGAAATCGGGCTATCTCTCGCCGGAACTGGGCCCCTTGGCCAATCCCGGCATCATGGCTCTCTCGCCCGGTGTCGTGGACCAGTTCGTCGAGCGCACCGAACGCCGGCACACGCCGCGGCCCAGCTATCCGTTCGACAAGGATTTCGCGTTCACGCCCCTGGTGAAGTGGTCGGCGCGGGCGGGTTGAGCCGCCCTCGTCTTCCCCCTGCCCTCGCTTTCGGTTAAGCACGAAGCGAAAGCGAGGGAGCAGCGATGAATCCGGCGATGCGGCAGGCGAAAATCATCGAGCTTGCCCATCAGCAGGGCGAGGTGCTGGTCGATGCGCTGGCCGCCCTGTTCGAGGTGACGCCGCAAACCATCCGCAAGGATCTCAATGCGCTCTGCGAGCGCGGAGCGCTCCGCCGCAGCCATGGCGGGGCCATGCACCCCTCGCGCATCGAGAATGTGGAATATGAGGCGCGCCGGCAGATCGCCACCGCCGAGAAACACGCCATCGGCCAGGCAGCGGCGGCGCTGATCCCCGACAATGCCTCGCTGTTCATCAATATCGGCACGACCACGGAGGCGGTGAGCCAGGCTCTGGTGAACCATCGCGGCCTCATGGTCATCACCAATAATATCAATGTCGCAAATCACCTGCGGGCCGTGCCGGCAATCGAAGTGGTGATCGCGGGGGGCGTGGTGCGCCCCTCCGATGGCGGCATTGTCGGCGAAGCGGCGGTGGATTTCATCCGCCAGTTCAAGGTGGATTTCGCGGTGATTGGCGTATCGGCCATCGACCAGGACGGGGCGCTGCTCGATTTCGACTATCGCGAGGTCAAGGTGGCGCAAGCGATCATCGCCAATGCCCGGCATGTGATCCTGGTTTCGGACGCAACCAAGTTCACCCGCACCGCGCCTGTGCGGATCGGGCATATCGAGCAGACTCACAGCTTCATCACCGACCATTGTCCGCTGGCATCGATCCGTCAGCTCTGCGTCGATGCCGGCATTCGGCTGGTCGAGACCGGCCTGGCCTGAACCCTATCCCCGAAAGGTATTTTCGGTGATCGAAGCCGGTTTCATCTCGATGGAAAAGCCGGGGCGCTCCGGCGGCATATAGGCGGCGTTCTCGATGATGCAGGGATCGATGAAATGCTCATGCAGGTGGTCGACGAACTCGATCACGCGGCCATCCTTGGTGCCGGAGACGACGAGATAGTCGATCATCGAGAGATGCTGGACATATTCGCAAAGGCCCACGCCGCCCGCATGGGGCCATACCGGCTTGCCGTATTTGGCGGCCATGACCAGCACCGAGAGCACTTCGTTCAAGCCCCCGATGCGGCAGGCATCGATCTGCACCACGTCGATGGCCTCGCGGGTGATGAATTGCTTGAACAGGATGCGGTTCTGGCACATCTCGCCGGTGGCGACCTTGACCGGGCCAATGGCCTCGCGAATCTTGCGATGGCCTTCCACATCGTCGGGGCTGGTGGGCTCCTCGATGAAGAAGGGGTTGAAGCGCTTGAGCTGGTTGACCCATTCGATGGCCTGATCGACCTCCCAGACCTGGTTGGCGTCGATCATCAGATAACGGTCCGGCCCCATGATCGAGCGGACGATTTCCAGCCGGCGGATGTCATCGTCCAGATCGCGGCCCACCTTCATCTTGATATGGGTGAAGCCGCTATCCACCGCCTCCTTGGCGAGGCGGGTCAGTTTCTCGTTCGAATAGCCCAGCCAACCGGCCGAAGTGGTGTAGCAGGCGTAGCCCTCCTGGCGCAAAGTGGCAATGCGCTCGACCTTGCCCGGTTCGGCGGCGCGGAAAATGGCCAGCGCCTCCTCGGGGGTGATCGCATCGGTGAGGTAACGGAAATCGATGATGGAAACGAGCTGTTCGGGGCTCATTTCTGCGACATAGAGCCAGACCGGCTTTCCTGCCTCCTTGGCCAATAGATCCCATACGGCATTGACCACGGCGCCGGTCGCCAGATGCATGGCGCCCTTGTCCGGGCCGATCCAACGCAATTGGCTGTCGCCGGTGACGTGTCGCCAGAAACGGCCCGGATCGGCGGCGATCCAGTCGAGTTCGAGACCGAGGACACGACCGCGCAGCGCCTCGATGGCGGCGACCACAACTTCATTGCCCCGGCCGATGGTGAAGGTCAGCCCATGGCCCTCATGCGCGCCATCGGTCCCCAACACCAGATAGGCGGCGGAATAATCGGGATCGGGATTCATCGCATCCGAGCCGTCAAGCGACTGGGAGGTGGGGAAACGCAGATCGTGGGTTTTGAGCGAAGTTATCTTGGTCATGGCAATCAGGCCGTCCAGCCGCCGTCGATGATGTGGATTTGTCCGGTCGTATAGGTCGCGCCACCGAGATAGACCGCCAGGTCGGCGACCTCTTCGGGCCGGGCGATGCGCCCGATGGGCTGGCGGGCGATGAAGGCCTTGCGCGCCGCCTCGACATCGCCGGTCGCGGCCCAGCGTTCATGCAGGCTGGGTGAATCCACCGTGCCGGGGCAGATGGCGTTCACGCGGATATTGGATGTGGTGTAATCGGCGGCGATGGCTTTGGTCAGCCCGACCACAGCGGCCTTGGAAATCGAATAGGCGGCGCGGTTGGGCACGCCTTTGATCGAGGAGGCGACGGTGGCCATATTGATGATAGCGCCGTCCTTGCGCTCCAGCATTTGCGGCAATACCGCCTTGATGGTGCGGACCTGGGCCTTGACGTTGAGATCGAAGGCAAAGTCGAGATCGGCCTCGCTCATTTCCAGCACCGTGCCGGAATGGACCACACCGGCGCAATTGAAGAGAATATCGATACGCCCGATCTCGGCCACGGCATTATTGACCGCTGCATCGGAGAGCACATCGAGCAGCTGCGTGCTCACCCCATCCACGCCGTCGAGTTCGGCCAGTTTCGCCTGATTGATGTCGGTGGCGATCACCCGAGCTCCGGCGCGGACAAAGGCGTCCACCGAGGCGCGGCCTATGCCTTGCGCGGCGGCGGTGATGAGAACGGTTTTTCCGGTGAGGTCGGCCATGAAGTTATCCTGGAGAAGCGGGCCGGGCAAACATGCCCGGCCCTTGAGGCGTCAATCGTAGAGAACAGCCGCGATTTCGGGGTTGTTCATGTTTTCGGCGTCGTAGAAGTAAAAGCCGGTATCGATGATCGGGGGCAATTCCTCGCCCTTGAGCGCGGCCACGGCGGCCTGCACGGTCTGGTAGCCGATGCCCACCGGGTTCTGGGTGATGGCGCCAGCCATCAGCCCCGAGGCGACCATGCTCTTCTGCGCGGCGCCGGAGTCGAAACCGATGACCACGACGTCGCTGCCCAATTCCTGCTTGCCATTGGCAACGCCGATGGCAGAGCCCTCATTGGTGCCAAAAATGCCCTTGAGGTCGGGATTGGCCAACAGGATCGACTTGGTGATCTCGGTCGATTGCAGCTGGTCGCCGCCGCCATACTGAACCGAGACGATCTCGATATTGGGATAGGCTTCGGCGATGCGATTGACGAAACCGTCGCGGCGGTCGATGCCGGTGCGGCTGGTCTGGTCGTGGGCCACCACAGCGATCTTGCCTTCGCCACCAATCAACTCGGCCATGACGTCGGCGGCCAGCGCGGCAGCGGCGACGTTATCGGTGGTTGCGGTGGTCAGGGGAATGTCGCTTTCAACGCCGGAGTCGAAGGCGATGACCGGGATGCCCGCGGCGTCGGCCTGTTGCAGCAAAGGCGTAGCGGCCTGGCTGTCGAGCGCGGCGAAACCGATGGCGTCGGGATTGCGCGACAGGGCGGCGGCCAGCATATCCATCTGCCGGTCGACCTGGGTTTCACTTTCCGGGCCTTCAAAGGTCACCGACACGCCGAGATCGGCGGCGGCCTGGTCGGCGCCGGCCTTCACGGCCTGCCAGAACTGGTGCTGGAAGCCCTTGGAAATAAGGGCGATATCATAATTTTCCTGCGCAAAGGACGGCGCGCCGGTGGACGCCAACAGGGCCACGGCGCTGATGGCGCCAAGCAGGGTACGACGATTGAGCATGGTAATCCTCCCAGATTTTGCTCGTGGACTATCGGGCATTGAAAACCTCTTTTTGGCGCGGGACGCGCTGGGGGAAGCCGGCGCCTAAAGTGTGCGGCGCCGCAGTATGTCGGCGTAGACGGCCAGGATGATGATGGTGCCGGTCACCACCGTCTGCCATTCCTGGGCCACCGAAAGAATGCGCAGGCCATTGGCCAGCACGGAAATGATGAGCGCGCCGATCAGCGTGCCGAGCACGGTGCCGCGTCCGCCCGAAAGCGAAGTGCCGCCAATGACCACGGCCGCGATGGCGTCCAGTTCATAGCCCTGCCCCAGCGCGGGCTGCGCCGAATTGAGACGGGAAGCGATGAGCAGGCCCGCCACGCCACAGATCGAGCCGGCGGTGGCATAAACGGCGATCTTCCAGCGATCGACATTGACGCCAGAGAGCCGCACCGCCTCCTCGTTGGAGCCCAGCGCAAAGGTGTAGCGGCCAAGCGCGGTCTTGCCGAGCACGAAGGCGGCGATCAGCGCCACGCCGAACAGGATCAGAACGCCGTTGGGAATGGGCAGGGCCGGGATCAGGGCGCCGATCAGCGATCCCTGCGAAATTTGAGTGAAGCCCGGCGTATCGTTGAAATAGATCGGTCTCGTTCCCGAAATCACCAGCGACAGGCCCTTGAGGATCAGCATCATGCCGAGCGTGGCGATGAAGGGCGGCACTTTGAGCTTGGCGATGACCAAGCCCGAAACGAGGCCGCTGGCGGTGCCCGCCAGGATGGCGCCGAGGACACCGAAGGGCAGCGGCAAGCTGAGATAGGTGAGGATCACCCCGGTGATCACCGCGCAGAAGGTCATAAGCGTGCCCACCGACAGATCGATGCCGCTGGTGATGATTACCAGGGTCGCGGCGATCGCCAGAACCCCATTGACCGAGGTCGCCTGCAGGATGGCCAGGATATTCTGGGTCTGCATGAAATTGGGCGAGGCCAGCGAAAAGACCACGACCAAGGCGATCAGGCCGGAAAAGGCCAGAAGGCGATGGAAGGCGCCGGAAATGCGGATGCCGGATTTTTGCGCCGGAGCAATGGTGTCGGTCATGCGGTTCTCCTGTCGGCATCGGGCGTCATGGCCGGCTCGCGCAGCGTTGCCAGGTGCATGATCTCTTCCTGGCTGGCGCCGCCGGGCAGGATGCCGGTCAGGCGTCCCTCGCACATCACCGCGATGCGGTGGGAGAGGCGCAGCACTTCTGGAAGTTCGGACGAAATGACGATGATGGCCTTGCCGTCCTCTACCAGGCCATAGAGCAATTTGTAGATTTCGGACTTGGCGCCGACATCGATGCCGCGCGTGGGTTCATCGAAGATCAGGATGTCGCAATCGCGAAGCAGCCATTTGGCGATCACCACCTTCTGCTGGTTGCCGCCCGAGAGCAGCCGCGCTTCCTGCGCGTCGCTCGGCGTCTTGATGGCCAATTGGCGAATGTAGTTTTCGGCGGCCTCGTGCATGGCGCGGTCATTGAGGACGCCGCCTGGACCGGTAAAGCGATCAAGGCTGGCCAGGGCGATATTGTTGCGCACGTCCATGCCGGTGGCGAGGCCGAAGAGCTTTCTATCCTCGGACAGATAGCCGATGCCCATGGCAACAGCATCGCGGGGGGAGGCAATGCCCACCCGCTTGCCATGGACCCAGATCTCGCCGCTTTCGCGCCGGTCGGCCCCGAAAATGGCGCGCGCGACTTCGGTGCGCCCAGCGCCCATCAACCCGGCAAAACCGAGGATTTCGCCCTTGCGCAAAGAGAAGCTGACATCGCGAATTTCCCGACCACGGCTGAGATTGCGCACTTCGAGCGCCACCGGAGCATCGGCAATATTTGGAATGATCAGCGCGTCATTGGTCAATGTGCGCCCCACCATCATGGAAATGATGGTGTCGATGGGCGTATCGGCTGCCGGCACGGTGCCGACATATTCGCCGTCCCGCATCACCGTCACCCGGTCGGAGATGCGTTTAATCTCGTCCATCTTGTGACTGATATAGACGATGCCGACGCCGTCGGCCTTGAGCCTGTTGATGATGGCGAACAATTCGGCGATCTCGGCATCGTTGAGGGCGGCGGTCGGCTCGTCCATGATCAGCACGCGCGAGCGATAGGACAGGGCCTTGGCGATCTCGACCATCTGCTGCTTGGCGATGGTCAGTGTCTCCACCCGCACATCGGGCTCGAGCCGGAGATTCATCGACTTGAAGATGGCCGCCGCGTCGCGATTGAGCTGGCCCTCATCGAGAATGCCGAAACGGCGCGGCTCGCGGCCAATGAAAATGTTCTGCGCGGCGGTGAGGTCGCGCATCAGGGCCAGTTCCTGATGGATGATCGAAAGGCCCAGATCCTGTGCCTGGCGCGGCGAAATGATATTCGCTGGATTGCCGCCGAGCTTCACCTCTCCGGCATCGCGCGAATAAACCCCGGACAGGATCTTCATCAATGTCGATTTGCCGGCGCCATTCTCCCCCATCAGGGCGTGCACTTCGCCGGGCATGAGGTCGAAGCGGGCGCCGGACAGGGCGCGCACACCGGGAAAGGACTTGTCGATGCCGCTCATTTCCACGAGCGGAACGACAGCGGCAGGCATGGCCGATAGAGGCTTTGCTGATGCCATCCTGTCCCTCCTTCCTCCGGCCGGCCCATCGGACCTGGCTCGTCAATGCCGCGACAAGTAAGGACAAGTCCATCAGGCTGTCAAGTGGTCAGGCCAGTAGACAGGCGATGAGGAGACGGCTATTGAGAATGGCAAAGGGGGCGCGATGAAACTTCAGGCCGTATCCAACCGCAAACTCTATATCCAGATCGCCGACCAGATCCGCGACCAGATCAATGCGGGAGCAGTGGCGGCAGGTCGCCAATTGCCATCCGAGCGCGAATTGGCGCAGAGCCTGGGCGTCTCTCGTCCCACGGTGCGCGAGGCGCTGATCGCGCTGGAAGTCGCCGGGCTCGTCGAAGTGCGGGTCGGTGTCGGGGCTTTCGTGCGCAAGCGCGGTGACGATCAGGCCGCCCTGCCCGAAATGAGCGCATCCCCGCTCGAAATTATGGCGGTTCGTCGGCTGCTGGAACCGGAAGCGGCGGCGCTGGCCAGCCAGCAGGTTTCGCCCGAAGGCACGGCGCGGCTGGCCGAGACCTTGCGCCGGATGCGCAGCGAGACTGCCGCCGGGCAATGGTCCTCGGACAGCGACCGCATGCTGCACATGACCCTGGCCGATGCCTGCGGCAATAATGTGCTGCGCGAGACGCTGGACGGGCTATGGAATTCGCGGCTGGGCGAAGTGGATACGCGCTTCCATCAGCACCTGGCCGATATCAGCCAGGTCCGCGACCATATCCTGGCCGATCACGAGGCCATCGTCGCCGCCATTGTCAGCGGCAATGCCGAAGCGGCGCGCGGCGCGATGAGCCGTCATCTCGATTTCGTGTCGGCCGCCATGCTGGAGGCATGGGAATAGATCTTGTTCCCAAGCGGCGCAGATTTATGCGAAAACGCTCTCGCCCCGCGGCTCCGTTCCATCGTCATTGCCCGGCTTGTCCGGGCAATCCGGTTCACCAATCCATTGCATGGTCGATGCAGGAATGACCGGCGCCAACAGACCGGAAAGCCTTAATCCGCCTGCACTGCCGCCCAGGAGCCGGTGCGCTCGCTCTCGAAAATTGCATCGAGCACATGCATCGAGCTGATGGCATCCTCGACGCCGTAATCGAGCTGCCCTTCCCCCAGCACGGCCAGCGCGAAGGCTTCGGCCATTTCGGTATATTGATCGGATGGCGGGAAGATTTCGCGGCGAGAGAGGCTGGCGTCCAGCGACTGGCCGTGATCGACCAATAGCGCCGTGGCCAGCCCCTGCGGCGCGTTGAAGGGAATGACGATTTCCACCCGGCCCTTGGTGCCGAGAATTTCGACCGATTGGTTGGGCACCATCTGGGTCGATACCAGGAGATTGAGTTGCCTGCCGCCGCCGAAATCGGCGATGACGCTGGCCAGCCTGTCGGTGCCGAAATCAGGGTCGCGGTCCACCAAAGCCACGACGCGAAGCGGCTCGGCCTCGAAGACGAACCGGCCCGCCGTCACCGGATAGCAACCGATGTCGAGAATGCCGCCGCCACCGATATCGGCCTGGTTGCGCACATTTTCGGGATCGACATTGTGATAGGAAAAGACGGCGCGCACGGCGCGGATATCGCCCAATTCGCCCGAGCGGGCAATCTCGCGGGCGCGGTGCCATTGGGCATGGAAGCGCACCATGAAGCCTTCCATGATCAGTCGATCACGGCGCGCGCCGCGCAATTTCTTCGCTTCCTCGGCGGTGATGGCGATGGGTTTTTCGCACAGCACATGCTTGCCCGCCGCATTGGCTTTCAGCGTCCATTCGACATGGAGGTGATTGGGAAGCGGGTTATAGATGGCGTCGATGTCGGGATCGGCCAGCAGGTCCGCATATGAGCCATAAGATTTGGTGATGCCGAGCCTGTCGGCGGCGCTGCGAGCCGCGTCGGCATGGCGCGAGGCGATGGCCACGACTTCCGAATGAGGCGACTTCATGATCGCCGGGATCACCTTGCCCATGCCGATATTGGCGGTGGAAAGAATACCCCAGCGGATTTTTTGGATCTCGGGCATCGAAATCTCCTTGTTCTATGCTCAGCCGCGCGCCGACAGCGCGGCCCGCAGCGCGGCCACATTTGCAAGGCTTGTCGCCTTGCGGGACGGTGAGGCAAAGCCCAGCCGCAAGGCCGGTGCACTCGCCTGAGCCGCCGCCACACCGCAGGAGGCGTGGAGCGCGGGAAGCGGCACGCGGTCCAGAAGTGCGGCGGCATTGCCCGCATGCAATCCCGAACCCGCCATGATGGCAATGCGCCCGGCAGCAATCCGATGAGCCAGAGCCAGGATCTCGATTCCCTCGGGCGCGGTATGGGCGCCCCCTGCGGTCAAAATGGTATCGAAGCCCAGCGCAATGGCCTGTTCCACCGCTGCTTCCATGTCGGGCACGAGGTCGATCGCCCGGTGCAGCGTGCGCTTGAGGCCGGATGCGGCCTGCGCCAGCCGCTCCAGCATGGCGAGGTCGAGCCGCCCATCGGGGAGACTGGCGCCCAGCACCACGCCTTCGAGCCCTGAGGCGCGCACATGGTCGATATCGGCCAGCATGGCCTGAAAATCACTTTCGGAAAACACGAAATCGCCGGGGCGCGGACGGATCATGGCCCGCACCGGCACATTGGCATGGCCCGCCAGGGCGATCAGGCCCGGCGTCGGCGTCAGCCCGCCCAGTTCAAGCACGGAGCACAATTCTACCCGGTCGGCGCCGCCCTCGATCGCTGCTTCGAGCCCGGAAGCATCATCCACGCAAATCTCGAGCACAGTCATGCCAGCGTCTCCGAATAGAACAGATTGGCCGCGCCGAGCAGGCCCGCATCAACGCTCAATTGCGCCGGGACCACCAGCGGACAGTCGATACGGCGCAGGATGATGGCGCGCACGGCCTCATCGATCCGGGCGATCAGCGGGGCGCTGTTTCCCAGCCCGCCGCCGACCGGCACGATATCGGGGCCGATGATATTGATGGTCAGCGCCAGTGGCCGGGCCACCAGCTCGACATAAAGCGCGATGGTCTGGCTGGCCGCATCCTCTCCCAGCGTCCAGCGCTCGACGATTTCGGTGCTGGGCAGGCCCGCGCCATGCAGGTGCTGGTGCAGCTTTTCCAGCCCGCGCGCGCCGCCCACGGTGTCGAGGCAGCCGCTGAGCCCGCAGCCGCAGGGGAAAGGCGGCAATTCATAAGGGGGCATCGAGACCGAGGTGGCAACGATGGTGCCGTGGCCCCATTCGCCCGAAAGACCGCCCGCCCCGCGAAACAATTTGCCATCGGCGACGATACCGCCGCCGACGCCAGTGCCCAGAATGGCCCCGAAAACCACGCGATGCCCCTTGCCCGCGCCGGCATGGGCCTCGGCGAGGGCGAAGCAATCGGCGTCATTGGCGACGCGCACCGGCCGGCCGAGCGCCGCGCCCAGATCGGCCGCGAGATTGCGCCCGTCGATACAGGCAATATTGGCGACGGTGACGGAATCGCTTTGCGGATCGACCACTCCGGTGACGGAAATGGCGACCGGGGTGCCCGAAGGTGCGCCGCCCTTCTCGATTAGGCCGGCAATGGCGGCGGTGAAATCTTCGAAATTATCACGCGGCGTTGGCACGCGGCCCAGCGCGACGACGCTCTGCCCGTCGCTGGCCAGTCCACCCTTGATCGTGGTGCCGCCAATATCGAAACAGGTGATCATGCCCAAACCCTTTGCCCGGCATCTCGAATCCGCGCCAGTCTCATAGCATCCGGCTGGGGCCGTATCATCTCGATTTGTCGTGGCGCCAAACGGGAATGGCCAAGGTCGTGCCGGGTCACGTCCGGCCTGTAAATTCCCCGCTCAGCCGGGGAAAAGCTGCCAGCGCTTGGGGCGAAAGGCGATGCGGCTACGCTCCCCGGCGGGATGATCGAAGGGCAGGTCGATCTCGACCCTTGCGCCCCCGCCCCCCAGTTCCAGTTCCACCCGGCGGGTGCCGCCGACGCGGCGGCTCGAGGCGACGACGCCGGCAAGGGCCGCATCGTCCTCCACCAACTCGATATCGTGCGGGCGGAAAAACAGCCGCGCCGGACCGACGTCTTCCGCTCCCGAAATGCCGATGGCGCGGTCGCCCAGCCAGATGTCGCTTCGGTCGACATTGACCGCCAGCTCGCTGGATTCGCCAATGAAACCAAAGACAAAGGGTGAGGTAGGCGTGTCATAGACGCTGTCGGGCGTGCCCACCTGTTCGATCCGGCCCTGGCTCATGACGCAAAGCCGGTCGGCCAGTTCGAGCGCTTCTTCCTGGTCATGGGTTACAAAGACCGTGGTGTGGCCGGTGCGGTCGTGGATTTCGCGCAGCCATTTGCGCAATTCGCGCCGCACCTGAGCGTCCAGCGCCCCAAAGGGTTCGTCGAGCAGCAGCACTTTGGGCTCGATGGCAAGGGCACGGGCCAGCGCCACGCGCTGCCGCTGGCCGCCGGACAATTGGTTGGGATAGCGCTTTTCAAGGCCGGAAAGCTGCACCAGATCAAGCAATTCCAACGCCCGGCGGCGGATTTCATTGGCCGGTGGCCGGCGCGAACGCGGCCGGACCTTGAGGCCGAACGAGACGTTTTCAAGGATCGTCATATGCCGGA
The DNA here is from genome assembly GCF_015158295.1 of Devosia faecipullorum. Classification (GTDB taxonomy): domain Bacteria; phylum Pseudomonadota; class Alphaproteobacteria; order Rhizobiales; family Devosiaceae; genus Devosia; species Devosia faecipullorum. The sequence continues at coordinate 20,637 of NZ_JACDXV010000006.1, forward strand.
ACAGGGCATAGTGCTGGAACACGAAACCGATATTGCGCTCCTGCACGCTCTTTTCGGAGGCATCCTCGTCGCCGAAGAAAATCCGCCCCGATGTCGGCCGTTCCAGCCCGGCAATGAGCCGCAGCAGCGTGGTCTTGCCGGAACCCGAAGGGCCCAGCAGCGCGATCAGCTCACCCGAAATCACGTCCAGCGACACATCGTGCAGCGCTGGAAACAGGTCGAATTCCTTGCGAACGTTTTGTACCCGAACTTGCATCAATCTTCCCTGTCAGTGCCCCCGGCCGATGGCGGCGAGCTCATCGCCATAGCGCCATTCCAGGGCCGACTTGAGCACAAGCGTCACCAGCGCCAGCAAGGCCAGCAGCGAGGCCAATGCGAAGGCCGCATTGCCCTGATATTCATTGTAGAACATTTCCACCTGCAAGGGCATGGTGGTGGTCTGGCCGCGGATCTTGCCCGAAACCACGGCCACGGCACCGAATTCGCCCATGGCGCGGGCATTGCAGAGCAGCACGCCATAGAGCAGGCCCCATTTGATATTGGGCAGGGTAACGCGCCAAAACGTCTGCCAGCCCGAAGCCCCCAGCGAGAGCGCCGCCTCCTCGTCGCCGTTGCCCTGGTCCTGCATCAAGGGGATCAATTCACGGGCAACGAAAGGGAAGGTGACGAAAATTGTCGCCAGCACGATTCCGGGCACGGCAAAGAGGATTTCGATATTATTGGCGCGGAGCCAGGGGCCAAGCAGGCTGCCACTGCCGAACAGCAGCACATAGACCAGGCCCGAAATTACCGGGGAGACCGAAAAAGGCAGGTCGATCAGGGTGGTGAGGAAAGCCTTGCCCCTGAACTCGAACTTGGCGACGGCCCAGGCGGCGCAAATGCCGAAGACGACATTGAGCGGAACGGCGATGGCAGCGACGATCATAGTCAACCTGATAGCCGAAAGCGCATCGGGGCTTTGCAGCGCCGCGGCATAGGTGCCGACGCCATTCCTGAGCGCCTCGGCAAAAACCGCAACCAGCGGCAGGCCGAGAAAAAGCACCATGAAGACGAGACCGACAAGGATCAATACCCGGCGCAGCCAGACGGGCTCGTCGGTGGGCGAGACGCGGCGGCGCGCCAAGGTTTCAATTGCCATGGCCATATCTCCTGCGGCTCCAGGCCTGAATGAGATTGATGACGAAAAGCATGATGAAGGAAATGGCGAGCATGACCGTGGCGATGACGGCAGCGCCGGAATAGTTGAACTCCTCGAGCCGGATCACGATCAGCAGCGGCGCGATTTCGGAGACGAAGGGAATATTGCCGGCAATGAAGATGACCGAGCCATATTCACCGGCGGCCCGGGCGAAGGCGAGGGCGAAGCCGGTGAGAATGGCGGGGGCCAGGCCGGGCAGGATGACGCGTGAAATGGTCTGCACCCGGCTGGCGCCAAGCGTGGCGGAGGCTTCTTCGACATCCTTGCCGGCCTCTTCGAGAATGGGCTGGATAGTGCGCACCACGAAGGGAAGGCCGATAAAGATCATGGCGACGGTGATGCCGATGGGCGTATAGGCAATGCGAATGCCCCAAGGCGCGAAGAGCTGGCCGATCAGGCCATTGGGTGCGTAGATGGCGGTCAGCGCAATACCGGCGACCGCCGTGGGCAGGGCAAAGGGCAGATCGACCATGGCGTCGAAAATCCGCCGGCCGACGAAGCGGTAGCGCACCAGAAGCCAGGCGATCAGCGTACCGAAAACCACATTGATGCCGGCGGCGATGAGAGCGGTGAGAAAACTGGTACGCAGCGCCGCAAGGACGCGCGGATCGAGCGCGGTGGACCAGAAGCCGTTCCAGCCCAGCCCCGCCGAGCGCAGCACCAGCGCCAGCAGCGGAATGAGGACAATGAGGGAGAAATAGGCGATGGTGAAACCCAGCGTCAGCCCGAAGCCGGGCAGGACGCTGGGCTGGCGAAAGCGCGGGCGGAGGCTCATGAAGGCCGCCCCGCCGCATGCGGATCGTGTTCTCGGCGCAAGGGACGGATCATGGATCGCGGCCTTTCTCAACTGGCGCAACACTAGCGGGCCACCCGCGTTTCTCAAGCCGCCGAACAGGCAAGTTTTGGCGCATTTCTAGAAAATCGTTGCGCCTGAAAAGGCAATATGCGCGATCATTTGCGCCATGCATGTGAAATGACCTTGCGGACAGAATATGTTGCGTCCGATCTATGGCGTGACGCTGGCATAAATCTGATCGAAAATGCCGCCATCGCCGAAGAAATAGGGCTGAGCCTGGCGCCAACCACCAAAGTCATCGATGCTGACGAGGTTGACCGCGCCAAAACGGGCAATGTCCTGGGGAGAAGCGGCGGCGGGGTTTGACGGGCGGTAATAATGCTTGGCCGCCAATGCCTGACCTTCATCGGAATAAAGATAGTCGAGATAGGCCTGGGCGACTTCGAGATTGCCCTTGCGCTCGGCATTGCCGCGCACCAGGGCGACGGGAGGCTCGGCTAGGATCGAGATCGAGGGGGTCACGATGTCGAAGGCGTCGGGACCCAGTTCCTCGAGCGCCAGATAGGCTTCGTTCTCCCAAGCCAGCAACACGTCGCCGATGCCGCGCTGCACGAAAGTGGTGGTGGAGCCGCGCGCGCCAGTATCGAGCACCGGGACGTGCTTATAGAGTTCGGTGACGAAATCCCTGGCCGTCTCGTCATCGCCGCCCTGCTGGGCACGGGCCCAGCCCCATGCCGCCAGCAGGTTCCAGCGGGCGCCGCCCGACGTCTTGGGGTTGGGGGTGATGACCTCGACGCCATCGGCGATCAGGTCGCCCCAATCGGCGATTTGCCTGGGATTGCCCTTGCGAACGAGGAAGACGATGGTCGAGGTATAGGGCGCGCTGTTATTAGGCAGCAGGCTGCGCCAGTTTTCCGGGATCAGGTCGGGATTGGCGTCGGCAATGGCGTTGATGTCGCTTTCGAGCGCCAGCGTCACCACATCGGCTTCCAGACCATCGATGACGGTGCGGGCCTGCGAGCCGGAACCGCCATGGGTAACCTGAACGGCGACGCTTTCACCCCTGGTTTGCTGCCAATAACTGGCGAAGGCATCGTTGAACTCGCGGTAGAGCTCGCGCGTCGGATCATAGGAGACGTTGATCAACGTCTTGTCCTGCGCATGGGCGGTGACGGAGAAACCCAGCGCCAATGACGCGACGAGGGCGGTATAGGCGAAAAGCTTGGCTGTCCGGTGCATCGGAACCTCCCGAATGACGATGCACAAACCCTATCAATTCAGTCGTCATTGAAAAGGCGCACCGTTGCGTATCGCGGAGGTCATGAAGAAAATTTTGTCATACTCGGACGAAAATCCATGATCTAGCGCAAGGCAATTCTGGAATTATTCCAGAAACAGCTTTCCGCTTGCGCGCAAACAACCGACCGTCGCAGCGGACATCCAAATCCCGATATGGAACGTATCCCTCGTGCATAGAGGAGATTGTTTCATGACCGGCACCGAGAAAATCTGGATCATTGGCGGAAGCAGCGGCATCGGCGCGGCCTTGGCGAAGGCCTTTGCGGAAGAGGGCGCCATTGTCGTGATCTCGGGCCGCAATCAGGCGTCGCTGCAACAGGTCGTCGCCCCACTGGGCCCGGCCCATGGCGCCATCGCCGCCGATGTCACCGATATCGAGAGCCTCGAAAGCGCGGCCCGGGTGCATGGCCCTTTCGACCGCATCATCATCAGCGCTGCCACCTATGATCCCGGCGCGGTGATCGCTGCCGATCAGGACAAGGCCGAGGCGATCATCCGGACCAATCTCATCGGCTCTTTCAATGTGGCGCGGGTGGGAACAGGTCATTTACGCAAGGGCGGACAATTGGTGCTGTTCGGCTCGGCTGCGGCGATTTTCGGCCTGCCGCAGGGGCAGGTCTATTCGGCGACCAAGGCGGGCATCGTCAATCTGGCCGAGAGCCTGCGCGTCGAACTCTGGCCGCAGGTGGATGTGAGGCTGGTGACACCGGGCTTCGTGCGTACGCCGCTCACCGACCGGAACAGTTTCGACATGCCCGCGATATTGGAACCCGAAGATGCGGCGAAACGCATCCTGCGGGGCTTGAACGGCAAAGGCTTCGAGATCGCCTTTCCGCGCCGGTTGATCTGGCCGCTCCGGCTTTTGGCCGTGCTGCCCAAGCCGCTTGCCTTTTCCCTGACCACCCGGCTCAGACAGTGAGCCGGGCCGCCCAGTAACCGCCCAGCGCCGCCGCGCCGGTGACGCCGCCGCCCCAGACCAGATCGAGAGCGCTGACCTTCCAGGACCAATCCTTGAGTGTTGCCAGGTTGGTCATGTCATAGGTGCCATAGGCGAGCAGGCCCAGCGCCAATCCGGCCAGCAGCGCCCAGAGCCAGGACTGGGCATTGAACGCCGGAACCACGGCAAAGCCGACAATACCAACCACGTAAAAGAGATAGAACGCGCCCGCCGCCAGCACATTGGGGCGTTCGAGCAGCAATTGGCCGATTTCGGCGCGATAAAAGCCAATGGCCAGAAAGCCCAGCCAGACAAAGTCCAGCGCGAAAAACACCAATGCCGCACCGGCATAGGCCGCGAACACAGTACCAAGCGACAATGTGGCCATTGGGTTCTCCTCAAATTCCCAGCATGGGCTGCACCAGCCGCAACAGGCGGGAGCTGAATTTCAGCGGCGCGTCGGTAACGGCAAGGCAGATGCAGTCTTCTTCGGTGCCGGCAATAGGCTGATGGGTCAGATCGCCATCGGCGTCTTCCAGATCGCCGGGCCCGAAATGATCGACCTCGTCGTGAAAGCTGCCCCGGAGCACCAGAGTCAGTTCGCGACCCCCATGGCTATGCTCGGGCACCGGCTTGCCGGCGGCGATCCGCAACAGGCGGGCCTGTGTCTGGCCATCACCGGTCCGGATCAGGACCTGCTTGGCATTACCCATATTGCGCCACTTAATATCGGCGAGATTGCCCACATAGGATCGCAAGGGCTCAGGCAGTTCGCCGGGTGAAATAGCGGGTTTGGGCACCGGCGGCACCGGCGTATCCGGCATTTCCAGCCGCGCCAGCAGGCGTTCCCAGGAATCGGCGGGACCGTCGGCGGGAGCCAGATTGTCGATCATGATGCCGGCAGCGGCCTCGATGAGGCTCAACCGCTCGCGGCAATCGGGGCACATGGCCAGATGCGTCGCCACTGCCAGCGACCAGCCCTCGGCCAGGTGGCCGGCGGCATAATCGAGCAGCAATTCGTCGTTGATGTGATGCTTGATGCTCATTTAACCGCCTCCAGTGCCGTACGCAGCCGCCCGAAGGCGAGCCGGATGCGCGACTTGACGGTGCCGATGGGCAGTCCAAGCTGCTTGGCGATGACGCTGTGGGAGGCTTCCTCGAAAAAGGAGAGCCGGATCAGTTCGATCTGTTCCTTGGGCAAAGTTTGCATGGCTTTGTGAAGGGCATCGTGGCTTTGACGCATTTCCATCTGGTTGGCGGCGTCGGGTTCGGGGGCGGCGGCAAGGGCCGGATCGTTGGGGTCGATTTCGGGGCGGCGCTGCTTGCGCCAGGCATCGATCCAGATATTGCGCGCGATGGTGAAGATCCACGCCGAGGCAGTGCCGCGAGCGGGGTCGTATTGTCCCGCCTTGCGCCAGATCGCCAGCATGGTTTCCTGCATCAGATCCTCTGCGGCCTGAGCGTTGCGCGTCAGCTTCAGCAGGTAGGCGCGGATCCGCGGCGCATAGGATTGGAACAGAGATTGGAACGCATCCATATCCGCATGATCGGCAATAGCGAGGATTTTCGCACTAAGATCCTCAGCCGGGTCAGGAGCGGCAAGGCTCTGTTCTTTGTTCACCAACGGATATCCATTCTTGACGCGCGCAACAAAGCGGCGGCGCAGAGGTCGCTCCCTATCTTCGCATGGCCCGGCAAGTGGGTAAATCGCAAGTGTCATGCCTGCTGCTACGGCAGCGCCGAAACGGCAGATCACCGCGCGCGGCAAATTTCCTGTGTCGTCGAAAGACCGGCGATATTTTCGCCATAGCCATGATCCGGCAGCGGGCCCGAACCGTAGCGCTTTCATATCGTTCGGGACCAATGACATGTATCACGACCTCGCCGCCTTTTCCGGTTCGCGTCCCATGCGCCAGCGTATTGCCGTCATCGGCAGCGGCATTTCCGGGCTTTCGGCGGCCTGGCTGCTGTCAAAACGTCATGAGGTGGTGCTCTATGAGGCCGAAGCGCGGATCGGCGGCCATTCCAACACCATAGACGTGCCGGGCACCGGGCCGGTCGATACCGGTTTCATCGTCTATAACAACCGCAATTATCCAAATCTCGAAGCCATGTTCGCCCATCTGGGCGTTGAGAGCATCGCCACCGAAATGTCCTTCGCCGCCTCGCTGGACAATGGCGATTTCGAATATTGCGGGGAAGGTATTCTGGGCATGCTGGGGCAGCGCCGCAATGCGTTCCGCCCCCGGTTCTGGAGCCTGTTTCGCGATTTGCTGCGCTTCTACAAGGAAGCTCCCGAAGTCCTCGACCGGCCCGACATGCGCGGGCTGACATTGGACGAATATCTGCGCAGCAACAATTATTCGCAGAGTTTCGTTGAAGGCCATCTGCTGCCCATGGCGGCGGCGATCTGGTCGTCCAAGGCCGAAGACATCCGCGCCTATCCGCTTCTTGCCTTCGTGCGCTTCTTCGAAAGCCATGGCCTGCTGCAATTGCGCGAACGGCCCAATTGGCGCACGGTCAAGGGCGGCAGCCGCTCCTATGTCGAGGCCCTGCTCGGCCAGTTTACCGGCGAGGTGCGGCTGGCCAGTCCGGTCGCCAGGGTGCAGCGCGACAAGGCGGGCGTGACCATTATCGATCACAAGGGCAATCCGGATCGTTTCGACAAGGTGCTGATCGCCAGCCATGCCGACCAGGCGCTGGCCATGCTCGACCAGCCGGAGACGCAGGAACGGGCGCTGCTCGGCGCGTTCCAATATACGCGCAACCTTGCCGTGGTGCACAAGGATGCGAGCCTCATGCCGCGCCGCCGGCGCGTCTGGTGCTGCTGGAATTATATGTCCAACGGCCGGGAGGCGGAGCAAATGCTTTGCGTCACCTATTGGATGAATGCGCTGCAAAATTTCAATGGACAGGACATTTTCGTCACCCTCAACCCGGACCGCAACCCCGAAGACGAGATCGCGCGCTTCGATTATACCCATCCCCTGTTCAACGGCGCCGCCATCCATGCGCAGGAAAATCTCTGGCGCATCCAGGGCCACAACAATACGTTCTATGCTGGCGCCTATTTCGGACGCGGCTTCCATGAGGATGGGCTGCAATCTGGCCTTGCCGCCGCCGAGGCCATGGGAGCGATCCCGCGCCCATGGATGCTGCCAAATCCTTCGAGCCGCATCACCCTGCCGCCACTGGATGAGTTGGTGGCATGAACCTGAACTCGGCCATCTATGTCGGCCATGTGGTGCATCAGCGGCACCGCCCGAAAAAGCACTTCCTGCGCTATCGGGTGTTCTCGCTGCTGATCGACCTCGAAGAATTGCCGCAGCTCAATGGCTTGGCCCGGTTCGGCCACAATAAGCGCGCCCTGTTCTCGTTCCGCGATGCCGACCACGCCGATGGCGGCGATCTGCGGGCCTGGGCCGGTGCGCAATTGGCGGCACAGGACCTGCCCACGCCGGGGCGCATCAGGCTGCTCTGCTATCCCCGCATTCTCGGCTATGTCTTCAATCCGCTGACGGTCTGGTATTGCGACGATGAGTTCGGCGCGCCATTGGCCAATATCTACGAAGTGCACAACACCTTTCACGAGCGCCATACCTATGTGCTGCCGGCTCGCGCCCCCAAGCAGGAAGCGGACAAGACCTTCTATGTCTCCCCCTTCATCGACATGAATTGCCGCTATGCCTTCAAGCTGACGCCGCCCGATGAGCGAATCCTGGTGGCGATCAACCAGACACAGGACGGCGCGCCCCTGCTCCATGCCGCCTTTACCGGCGCGAGGCGCGACTTTACCGATGCCAACCTCATGAAGCTGTTCTTCAGCCATCCGCTGATGACGCTGAAAGTGACCGCCGGTATCCATTGGGAGGCGCTACGGCTGATCTTCAAGGGGATCAGGATACGCTGGCATAGCGAGCGCAAGACACCGGCAGCGGATTAACACCGGACGTGATGCGCTTTTCGGCGCTTGATCCTACCAGTCGAAGGCCGGTCCGTTCTCTCGTGCCCCCATCAGAAACACGTCGCCCATCAAGCGGAACGGGGTAGCATCGACATCGCTCTGGCGGGTGTCGAGGAGATCGGCAAAGCGGTCATAAAGTCCGGCATATTCGGCGTCGCCATGCTCCAGAACAGTTTTGCCATTGACGCGCAACAGGCGACCGCCGCCTTCGAGGCTGACTGAATTGCCCCGTCCGGTGGTGAAGGCGATAGTCCAGATTTCATCGCTCTCTTCCAGCCAGTTGAAGCCGGCGGAAAGAACCGGCGCATGCGGCTGGCTTGATTTGAAGCGGATTTCCGCCGCGACCGGAGTCTGCCGGTTTTTCGGAAAGGTCAGTTTGGCGCCCTCGACGAAGACCGGAAACGGCATGACCTTGGTGAAGATCGAAAAGGCATTGATGCCCGGATCACAAACCCCGAAACCGCCCGGCTCCCAGACCCAATCCTGCCCCGGATGCCATTTGCGCACGCTTTCGCGCCAGTCGATACGGGCCGATTGCACGCCCTCTTCTGCCAGCAGCGCCTTGGTGCGATAGACGGCTTCATTGTATTGGCTGTGCCAGGTCTGGAACAGGACGCGATCGCGCCGGACGGCATGGGCGATGAGATCGTCCAGCTCGGAAATCGTCGTGGTGGGCGGTTTTTCCATCATTACGTCCTTGCCGGCATCGAGCGCCTCGCGGACATAGGCATGGCGTACGCCCGGCGGCGTGCAGATGGAGACGAGGCCGATTTCGGGCATGGCATTGTAAAGTTCGCCCGGGCTGCGAAATACCGGCACATCGCCATATCCGATGCCGCGCGTCGAGACGATGGCGGCCAGTTCGAAATTGTCCGAGGCGCCGATCACCGGCAGATGCTGGTCCTGCGCGATCTTGCCGATACCGATGACTGCAATTTTACGCCTGGACATGCCGATACTCCGTCGATGGGCGGGGTTATAGAGCAGGTCGGGGTAGGGTCTGCCAAGAGCGCAAATTCGAATAAGTATGATTTTATTGCGCCGGGGGCTCCCAGAGTTCGATCTGGTTGCCTTCGGGGTCGTGAATGCGAGCGAACCGGCCCGTTTGGGGATTGTCCCATTCGTCCGGCCGCGTTTCCACGGCAATCCCAGCGGCCTCGAGTTGTCCGATCATCGCATCGAGATCATCGACGCGGAAATTGATCATCCATTGCTTGTCGGCGGGGAAATAATCGGTTCCGTGCTGGAAGGGCGCAAAAATGGTCATGCCCGCCTCCTGCGTCCAGACCTCGGTGACGCCCAGATGGGTCTCGTACCAGGCGGCCAACGCCCCGACATCCCGGGCGCGAAAGAAGATACCGCCAATACCGGTCACCTTGGCCATCACATCCTCCTGCGAGCAAGCGATTATCGTCCGCCCGGGTCCGGCATCTGTCAAGATCGCCCTCAGCGGATCAGGATGGCGCGGAAATCATTCACATTGGTGCCCGTGGGACCGGTCATGAACAGATCGTCGATCGCCGCGAAGGCGGAATAGGCGTCGTTGTTGGCCAGCGCCGCCTGCGGGTCGATACCGGCCTCGCGCATGCGTCGCGCCGAAGTACCATCCACGCGAGCCCCGGCATTGTCCTCGGAGCCATCGATGCCGTCCGTATCTGCGGCAAGCGCCGTCACATTGGCAATGCCATCGAGGGCGATGGCAAGAGAGAGCAGGAATTCGCCATTGCGCCCGCCCCTGCCCTTGCCGCGCAAAGTGACCGTGGTTTCTCCGCCCGAAAGCAGAACCACCGGCTTGGAAAAGGGCCGGTTGCGGGCGGCGATCTCACGGGCCATGGCCGCATGAACCAGCGCCACATCGCGCGCCTCCCCTTCAATGGCATCGGAGAGAATGGCGGCTTCGACGCCGTTCTCGCGCGCCAGCGCGGCGGCAGCGTCCAGCGACAAAGCCGCCGAGGCGATAATGGCGACGCTGTTGCGGGCGAACACCTTGTCGTCGATACCGGGCGGCAAATTGTCGTCGCCCGCCAGCAGTTTCGAGGCGGCATGGGGCAGGTCGAGCCGATGGAGCCCGGCCAGCCGCCTTGCCTTGGCCCGCCCGCCGGCCAGCGGCAGGGTCGGGCCGGAGGCCACCAGCGCCGGATCGTCGCCGGGCACGTCCGACACGATCAGGCTGGCAACGCGGGCGGGAGCGCAGGCAGCGGCCAGCCGTCCGCCCTTGATGGTGGAAAACTGATTGCGGATGAGGTTCATCACCCCGATGGGCGCGCCCGATGCGAGCAGGGCGCGATTGATGGCCTGCTCATCTTCAAGGTTTAGGCCCGGCGCCGGCGCGGGGAGCAGCGACGAGCCGCCGCCTGAAATCAGCGCCACGACCAGATCGTCTTCGTTCAGCCCCGACACCAATTGCATCAGCCGCGCGGCGGCTTCGAGTCCGGCCGCATCGGGCACCGGATGCGCCGCCTCGACGATCTCGATGCGCTCGCAGGCCTCGGCATAACCATAGCGGGTGACAACCAGCCCGCTCACCTCGCCCGGCCAAAATTGCTCGAAGGCGCGCGCCATCTGCGCCGAGGCCTTGCCGGCACCGATGACAATGGTGCGCCCTTTTGGCACCGGGGGCAGGTGCCGTTCCACCGCCAGCGCCGGCTGCGCCTGCGCCACCGCCCGATGGAAGAGATTTTCGAGCAGAACATGGTCCATGGGGCGGTCTTTTCCGGCTGCGAGTGAAGGCGCGACTTTTGTCGCCAGCATGGGCTATTTTGTCCAGACCAAATAGCGGCATGCCCTGGCGGGGCGCCGAAGTGGCTTGCCAAATCCTCATCACATCGCTCCACTAACTCCCCGCGCAGGAGTTTTCATGCCGCATAGATTCGCCCTCTACTATGCCCCCGACGTCAACGATCCGCTGTGGGATCGCGCGACGATCTGGCTGGGCCGCGACGCCGCCAGCGGGGCTCGGGTCGAAGGCACGGTTGCCGGCATCGATCCAGACCGCCTGCTCAACCTCACGCAATCGGCGGCGCGCTACGGCTTCCACGCCACGATCAAGCCGCCCATGGCGCTGGCGGAGGGACGCAGCGAGGCGCAATTGCGGGCTTCACTGGAAGAATTTTGCGCCGGGGCAGCGCTGGTCGATCTGGGCAAGCTGCGCATCGCCAATCTGGACGGGTTTCTCGCCCTCGTGCCGCAGGAGGACAACCCGACCCTGCAAGACTTTGCCGCGCGTGTTGTGACCCATTTTGAGCCCTTCCGCGCGCCGCTCGATGCGGCGCGCCGCGCCGCAAGGGTTGCGGCGGGCTTGACCGAGCGGCAATTGGAATTGCTCGATGCCTATGGCTATCCCTATGTGCTTGAGCAATTCCGCTTTCACATGACGCTGACCGACCGGCTGCACCCCGAAGATCGCGACGACATGCCGGAAGCCGCCCGCATCTGGTTCGAGCCGGTGCTCACCCGGCCGGTGATTCTGGACCGGCTGGTGCTTTATTGTGAGCCGGACTTTGGCAAGCCGTTCCGGCGAGTCGCCGAATTCGGCCTGGGCGCGCCGGCCTGAAGCAATGCCGGACCGCGATCCGCAATCAAGGAGGATGACAGCCTTGCCCGAAACCGTCTTCACCAATGCACGGATTGTGCTCGCCGACGAGGTCATTACCGGCAGCGTCAGCCTGATCGATGGCCGGATCGCCGCGATCGATTCCGGTCCGGCCCGCCAGGGCGAGGATATGGGCGGCGATTATCTGATCCCGGGCCTCGTAGAACTGCATACCGACCATCTGGAAAATCACTATCGCCCCCGTCCCGGCGTGTTCTGGGAGCCGATGGCGGCCCTGCATGCTCACGACGCGCAGATCGCCGGCTCGGGCATCACCACGGTGTTCGACGCGGTGCGGATCGGTTCGGACACCGATATGCCCGAAATGCTCGAACATGCCGAAAAGCTGGTGCATGCGGTCCGGCAGGGCGGCGCGGCGGGCTGGCTGCGCGCGGAGCATTTCATCCATCTGCGCTGCGAATTGCCCAGCCATGACGTGGTGGCCCATTTCGAAGCGCTGGCCGATCATCCCTCAACCCGGCTGGCCTCGGTCATGGACCATACGCCGGGGCAGCGGCAATTCCGCTCGCTGGCGGACTACAAGAGATTTTATGCACGGCAAATGGGCCGGACGCCCGAGGAATTGCAGGCCTTTGTCGATGCCCGCCAGGCCGATCACGACCGCTATTCGGCCAGCAACAGAAGAGCCATCGTCGCCCGCGCCCATCTCCTGGGCCTGGCCATTGCCAGCCATGACGACGCCACGCTTGCCCATGTCGAGGAGGCGGCAGACGATGGCGTGGCGATTTCGGAATTTCCCACCACTCTGGAGGCAGCCTCGGCGGCCCATGATGCGGGCCTGGCTATCTTGATGGGCGCGCCCAATGTGGTGCGCGGCAAGTCCCATTCGGGCAATATCTCGGCCACCGACCTCGTCGCGGCGGGCCTGCTCGACATTCTCAGCTCCGATTATGTGCCCTTTGCGCTGTTGCAGGCCGCTTTCCTGTTGCCGCAACGGGTGGAGGGACTTGACCTCAGCCGGGCGCTGGCTACCGTTACTGCCAATCCGGCCCGTGCCGCCGGATTGGATGACCGGGGCGAGATCGCGCCGGGCAAGAGAGCCGATCTGGTCCGCGTCGCCGCACATGCGCCGCTGCCGGTGGTGCGGTCGGTGTGGCGCGAAGGATTGCGGGTGAGTTGAGCGACAGGCCGGCGGGTGTACTGGTACTGGTGGTCGGCCCTTCGGGGGTCGGCAAGGATACGTTGATCGGCGGGGCCCGCAAGGCGCTCGACGGCGACAAGCGCTTCAGTTTCGTGCGCCGCCTCGTGACCCGGCCCGCCGATATCGACCTCGAAGACCATGTCAGCCTCGATCTGGAAGAATTCGCCGCGGCGGCGGCGGCGGGCCGCTTCGCCCTCACCTGGCAGGCCCATGGGCTCGATTATGCGCTGCCCATCGGCGTCGATACCGATCTGACCCTGGGCCGCGTGGTGGTCGCTAATATTTCCCGTCATGCGGTGCCGCAGGCCATCGCCAAGTATCCGCTCTGCCGGGTGGTGCAGATTTCCGCCGAAATTTCGTTGCGCGCCGCAAGGCTGGCGCAAAGGGGGCGGGAAAGCCGCGACCAGATCGTCGCCCGTCTGGCGCGCGAGGGCGCTGCGCTGCCGGCCGACATCTCCCCCATCGTCATCGACAATTCCAGCTCGGTGGGGATCGGGGTAACCGCCTTCGTCATGGCGCTGCGCCAGATCGCCGAAGAATGAACAAATCTGGCGCTGGCGCGTTGCTTGGATTCGGAACCTAAAGCGTCAGGAGCCTGTCCGTGTCCCGCAATGGTCTTTTCGCCGTGATCGCCGTGATCGCCGTGCTGGCCGTCGCCGTCGTGGCTTTCGCCATCTATACCTACCAGCAGCAACAGGCCCGCCCCGGCATCGAGGTGCGCGTGGATGAAACAGGAATTTCCGTCGATGGGAATGGCTGAGCGAAAGACCGGCGGCAGGTTTCAGGCCATCGCCACCGCCCTTGGCGGGGAATTGCAGCGGCAGGCCGACACCGGCGCGTCGCGCATCGACGTGGAAGCACTGGCCGAAGCCGTGGAGAAGGCGCTCGCCCCATCCCAGCCGCTCTCAGAAGGCACGAAGCCCTCTGAGTTGAATGCCGGCAATGATGGTTGAGGGAGCGTTTTCCTTCAGCCGATGAAGCGCCTGAAAAGCCGGTGGCGACGCCCCCGGCTATTTCTCAGGCCGCTTCGCCGTTCTCCACCGCCTGGCTCACCGCCAGATGCGCCATCTCGATATTGGGGAAGCGTTGGCCGTCTATGGAGAAGGCCGGCAGCTTGACGGCAAGGAACCTGTAGCCGTCCGCATCGGGCACGACGACGCCTTGCGGCTCACCACCCACTTCGATGACGACGGGCCTCAGCCTTTCAGCCCGGTTTAAACTGATTTCCTGCATTTGTGGGCACTCCACTTGTGCGTCGGGTCAACGACGGCCGCACGTTCCTTTGCGGAACGGCGCCTCGGGCCAGCGACACGGATTCTATCTTTTGTGTGAGACGGGGATGTGACGCGGATCACATTCGTTTCGAGCGACAGAACCCTTGCCAGCGTTTGGCGCGATAGTTTCGGAGTACCAGGTTCGAACACGCGGCATGGAGAGTGAAGGTCGTCGATGTCGTCATCGTCATTCCTTTCCTTGCGGTGTTTGACGGAACGGGTTTGACCACGCCATTGCGGCGCAGCAAAGGCAAGATAATCAGCCGATGCGGTTTTTGCCAGTGTCGGACGATGCGCAAAGTCGGAAAAAAGCGAAAAAGACTGCTCAACTTTTGTCTAACCGTAGTCGCTGTCATGTGTTTTCGCGCGCATGGCGCTTGCACAAAGCCTGGCAATCTGGTCTTGTTTTTCTCTTATCGAGCGCCGTTGCCGGCCAGCGGCGGGTGGGAGGGGAAACGTGTCCGACCAAGAATTGCCGCCTGTGGCACGCGGCAAGCGGGGAGCCAAGCCGTCTGGCAAGCCCACCCTGAAAACCATTGCCCAGATGACGGGTTTGGCCGTCACCACCATTTCGCGCGCCCTCAACAACGCGCCCGAACTGGCGCAGGATACCCGCGACCGGGTGCAGAAGATCGCCGCCGAAATCGGTTATTTGCCGGACCGCGCCGCCCTCCGCCTCAAGACCGGGCGCACCAATGTCATCACGCTGATCCTCGAGCCGGATGAGCAGATCTATGGTTTTGGCACCAATCTGGTGACCGGAATTACCGAGGCCCTGCGCGACACCGCCTATCACCTCGTCATCACGCCGCTTTTCCGCAATGTGTCCCCGCTCGACCCGGTTCGCCATATCGTGCGCAACCGCATGGCGGATGGGGTGATTTTCTCCAAGGTCGAGACCTTTGACGAGCGCGTCCGGTTTCTGCTCGACAACGACATCCCCTTTGTCAGCCATGGCCGCAGCCAATGGCCCGAGCCGCATGCCTATGTCGATTTCGACAATGAGAGCTATGCCTATGCCGCGACGAAGCGGCTGGCCGCCAAGGGATGCCGGAAGGTTTCGATCATCCTGCCCGATTCGGCGCTCAATTATACCGAGCACCTGCGCAACGGCGTGGCGCGGGGCGCGGCGGAGGCCGGCATCGCCTACGAATTCGCCGCCGACGTCAACCTGGCTAGCGCCACCGACGCGATCCGCAATTACGTGATGAAGCGCGCCAAGCGGGCAGAACCGCCGGATGGCTATGTCTGCGCCTCGGAAATTTCGGCGCTGGCGGTGATCGGCGCCTTGACCGATGCGGGCCTGGTGCTGGGCCAGAACGCCCATGTGGTCACCAAGCAATCCACCTCGATGTTCATGCAGTTCCAGCCCAATGCCGAAACCGTGCAGGAAGATTTCGCCGATGCCGGCCGCAATCTGGGGCGCATCCTGCTCCGCCAGATCGCCGGGGAGACCGAGGGCCTGAACTATCTGGCGCAGCCCAAATTCGAGTGGAAGGACTGAAGCGGCTCAGGAGCCCTCCAGTTCCTCGCGCAACATTTCGAGTTCGAGCCATTGCTCCTCTGCCGCCGCCTTTTTCGTCTCGGCGGCTTCGAGGGCCTTTGACTTGGCGGCAAAGCCCGTTGGATCCTTGGTGTAAAAGGCCGGATCGGACAGGGTTGCGTTCAGCGTCCTGATCTCGGCGTCGAGCCTGTCGATGTCCTTGGGCAGGGTTTCGAGCGCGTGCTTTTCCTTGAAACTCAGCTTTCGCTTGGCAGAGGGCGCCGCCGCAACGGCTTCGGCTTTCGGCTTTTCTGGTTTTGCCGGCTTGTCGAGCGTGCGGGCGGCCACGCCCTCTCCGCGCTGGGCCACCATGTCGGAATAGCCGCCGGCATATTCGGTCCAGCGTCCGTCGCCTTCCGCCATGATCACCGAGGTCGCCACCCGGTCAAGAAAATCGCGGTCATGGCTCACCACCATCACGGTGCCGGCATAGTCGGACACCATCTCTTCGAGCAGATCGAGGGTTTCGAGATCGAGATCGTTGGTCGGCTCGTCGAGGACGAGGAAATTGGACGGCAGGGCCAGCGTCCGGGCCAGCGCCACGCGCGCCCGCTCGCCACCGGAGAGCTTGCCGATCGGGGTATTGGCCTGTTCGGGCGCGAACAGGAAATCCTGCATATAGCCCATGACGTGCTTCTGCTCGCCATTGATGTTGATATTGTCGCTGCCGCCGCCGGTCAGGGCATCGCGCAGGCGGGTCTCGGGTTCGAGCTTGGCCCGGCCCTGATCGAGCATGGCCATTTCGATGGCCGCACCGCGCTTGATCGTGCCGCTATCGGGTTCGAGCAGGCCGGTGAGCATCTTGATCAGCGTGGTCTTGCCCGCGCCATTGGGACCGACAATGCCGACCCGGTCACCGCGCAGCACGCGGGTGGAAAAATCTTGCACCACAATGCGAGAGCCGAAGCTCTTGGAGATGTTTTCCGCTTCGGCCACCAGGGCGCCGGACGTGCGCCCTTCGCTGACCGCAAGGGTCACATTGCCGGTGACGCGGCGCTGGTCGCGGCGATCCTGACGCAGATTGGCGAGCCGTTCGCGCCGGCCGACATTGCGTTTGCGGCGGGCGGTGACGCCATAGCGCAGCCAGTGTTCCTCGCGCACGATCTGGCGGTCGAGCTTGTGACGGTCCTTTTCCTCCTGCTCCAGCACCTCGTCGCGCCAGGCTTCGAAGGCGGAAAAACCCTTGTCGATGCGGCGGGTAACGCCACGATCGAGCCAGACGGTGGAGCGGGTGAGATCAGCGAGGAAGCGCCGGTCGTGGCTGATCAGCACCATGGCCGAGCGCATCTGGCCGAGTTCGTCCTGCAGCCATTCGATGACCGGCAGGTCGAGATGGTTGGTCGGCTCATCGAGCAGCAGGACGTCGGGACGCGGCGCCAGAACCCGGGCCAAAGCGGCGCGGCGGCCTTCGCCGCCCGAAAGCGTTTCCGGACGCTCCTCGCCAGTCAGGCCCAGGGCATGAAGCAGATATTGGGCGCGATAGGGATCGTCGCCCGGCGCCAGCCCAGCCTCGACATAGGCGAGCACATCGGCGAAGCCGCTGAGGTCGGGTTCTTGCGGCAGATAACGGATCGTGGCGCCCGGCTCGGCGAAACGCTGGCCCGCATCATGCTGGACGAGGCCCGCGGCGATCTTGAGCAGGGTGGACTTGCCCGAGCCATTGCGCCCCACCAGGGCAATGCGCTGGCCGGGCGATACGATCAGTTCGGCCGCCTCGAGCAATTGCGTGCCGCCAAAGGTGAGCTGAATGTCCTGAAGGGAAAGAAGCGGGGGGGCTGCCATGTCAAATCCGGGAAAAACTGGCCCGGATAGAGCATGGCCCGCCCGGCAGATCAATGATGAGGGAAATGAAAAGACCGGCCAGGACGTTGAGGATCCTGGCCGGTCCGGGGAGACGGTAGCAGCAAGCCCCGTCGTGGTACAGCGCCCGGACCCACAGGCCCCAAGGGGTCGCCAGCGCCATGGCCAATATCAATCACGCCATAACATGATTGTCAAACTCATATTTGAGTTTTGCCGTCAGCTTTATTCTAGGCGACCGAGATTGCCGCCAGGCTCTCATTGACCGCCTCGGCGGTGGTGATGCCCAGCCGCTCGCGGATCGAGCGCTTCTTGCTGGCCAGATCGGCAATGGTATGGCGGCTCAGCACCTCGAAAAACGCGCCGAGCGCTTCGCGCAGCGCGCCATTGAGGTCGCATTCCCCAATCAGGGGGCAATCGGAACCATCTTCGAAACATTCCGCCATGGCGAAGTTTTCTTCAGTGAGGCGGATGGTGTCGAGCAGGGTGATCTGCTCGGCAGGCTTGCCCAATTGGATGCCGCCATGGCGCCCGCGCACCGTCTTGAGCAAGCCGTTTTCCACCAGCGGCTTGATCAGCTTGAACAGGAACAGCTCGGAAATGCCATAGGCGCGCGCAATCTCTGCAACCCGGCTCAGCCCCGGCTCGTTGACCGCGCAATAGACCAGCGTGCGAATGGCGTAGTTGGATTGGCGGGTCAATCTCACGGGCAAAATTCCTTGGCATTACGGCGCCGTGCGAGCCGGCCCATCTCTCATAATTCGGGTCGCAGCTTATAACCATTCTAAAAAATGTCAAATAATCTTGAAATCGAAATTCATATTAACCGGACCCGGCAAATGGCTGGACATCCACTTATGTTCGCTTTAGGAATTTAATGTCTGGGAGGAACTTATCGGTGAATAATACCATCACGCGCGCAATGCTTGCCGATCGGGCCAGCGATGCGACCGAGATCAAACATTGCGATGTATGCCAGATCGCCCAACGCATGTTCGAACTGGTCGGCTCGGCCCTGAGGGAGGGTGACAGCGTCAAGCTTACCGGCTTCGGCTCGCTTCAGATCCGGTCACGCGCCGAACGTGTCGGTCGCAATCCGCGTACCGGCGAAGAGCATCGGATCGCGCCCCGCCATGCGGTAATCTTTATCCCGGGCGCCAGACTGCGCGCAGCGCTCGATGGCATGGATCAGATCAGAGCCTGAGGGCGCTGTCCCCACTCAGAAATAGCGATTGAACAGCGGCAGCTCGGCGGCGCCGATGGCTGGTGCCACGGCTCCGTGGCGGCCTGTCGCCACCATGGGCGGCGCAATGCCGAGTACCGGCAATGCTGCCAGTTCGCTCCGGAACCGCGTGACCAGCCTTTCGGTAATGGCCGGCCCGAGTACGGTATCGATGACAACCAGAGGGGCATCCACGACGGTACTGGTATTGAACGCGACACGAGCCAGCACCTTGGCGCTGTCGACAATCCAGCTGTCCACCTCGCTCTCGATTTCATCCCAATCCCAATGCGCAAGTGCCGCAATGTCTCGCGGCTTGCCCGCCTCCGCCAACCGCTGACCCAGGGCCCAGAGGGAAGCGATATGATAGGCCTGTTGCGGCCCCCTGCCATCGAGCTGCACCAGCATCATGCCCATATCGGCGGCATTGCCATTATGCCCGCTCCACAACGCGCCGTCGCCGATCACGCCGGCCCCGATAAAGTGGGATACGAGAAAATAGATGATGCTGGCCGGTCGTGGCGGCGTCAGCGCGATCAGTTCGGCCCAACAGGCGGCATTACCGTCGTTGATGAGCGTGACTTCGAGCCCGGTGCGCGTCGCAAGTTCGGCCTGGGCGTCGAGCCCCTGCCATTGCATTACCTGCTCCTGCGGCGCGCCGATCCGCCTGATCCCGTCAGCCAGCCCCGCGGGCATGGCCAATCCCAGATCGAGGAGCCGATCGAGATGGTCCTGCGGCACTAGCGCCTTGAGGTCTTCGACGCATTGGCCAATGAAATCGAAGATGCCGCCCGCATCGGGATAGTCGTAGTCGACATGGCGATGGCCGAGCACTGTGCCATGCAGGTTGAGAAGCATGACGTCGGCGTGTCGCCAGCCCAGTTCCACACCGATGGCATAGCCGCCATCCTTGTTCAGGAGAATGGGCGTTGCCGGCTGGCCGCGCCGGCCGCGCAGCGCCGCGCCCCTTTCCACCAGACCTTCTTTTTCGAGCTTGGTGAGAATAGCCGAAACGGTCTGGGGCGCGAGGCCCGACATGCGGGCGATCTCGGCATTGGAAACGCCCGACGCATTGAAGCCTACCACCGTCAATACGGTCTTTTCGTTGGCCCGCCTCAGCCCTTCATGCCGCAAGGCCCGTCCATTTGTATCAAAAATATCCCGCGTGGGTCCGGCGGAAACAGACATGGCCAAAAGTCCAAGCATTCATTCCGCCAGCCGGCAATGCCGGCGGACGCGATGAGACCAGATCGGAAGGTTCGGTCGGGGCGGACTGAAACCGGGGTGAATAGTCCATATCATCATGGCCGCGGGATTACGCCAAGCGCTGAATTAAGAGCGGCCCGATGCGTCCCGCACCCGTTCAGGCGCCCGCTTTGCTCAGCATGGTCAGCGCGGCTTGCGGCAGGTTGAGCCGCACGCCTCGTGCCAGGCTCTCAAGCTGCGCCACCGAACTCGCCGAGGCAATGGGGGCGCTGACGCCTTCCTGCGCCACGACCCAGGCCAGCGCGATTTCGGCCGGGGTCGCTTCCATCTCGGACGAAACCTGATCCAGGGCCGCCAGGATAGCCATTCCCCGCGCGTCGAGATAACGCCCGATGCCACCGCCGCGCGGCGACTGGCCGAGATCGGCCTCGCTGCGATATTTGCCGGTCAGAAAGCCGGAGGCGAGGCTGTAATAGACGATGGCGCCGACTTCATTTTCGAGGAGATAGGGTCGCAGGGCATCGAACTCGGCCCGGTCATAGAGATTGTAGCGCGGCTGGGTCACTTCGTAGCGCTGCAGGGATTTGACTATGGCCGTCTGCTGGGCCGCCGCCATCATCTCGGCATTGTAGTTGGAAGCGCCGATGGCCCGCACCTTGCCAGACCGGATCAGCCCATCATAGGCCGAAAGCGTTTCCTCGTGATCGGTCTCGGGGTCCGGCCAATGGCTGAAATAAAGATCGATATAGTCGGTCTGCAGACGCCGCAGCGAATCTTCGACGCCTTGCCGGATGGCATCGGCCTTGAGCCCGCCCGGCCGCTTGGCCGAATTGACCTTGGTGATGACATGCACCTCGTGGCGATTGCCGCGCGCCTTGAGCCATTTGCCAATGATCGTCTCGCTCATGCCCGGCGGATTGCCCGGCACCCAATTGGGATAGCCTTCGGCCGTATCGATGGCGCTAAATCCGGCGGTTATGAAGGCATCGAGGATGGCGAATCCGGTATTTTCATCCACCGTCCAGCCAAAGACATTGCCGCCCAGCACAAGCGGTTCGATTACCAGGTCGCTGCGTCCGAGGGGGCGACGGTTCATTGACATTCTCCTTTTTGGTGCCAGGGGCTCAACGCACATAACATGGATTTGTTCTCCCGGTCGGCATCTTCGCGGCACCGAACCGATTTGTAAAAAACCGTCCATACTTGTGGATAGCCATTCGGCAGGCCCTTAAATTGACCAAATGGTCAGTGAAACTCGTTGCGCTCCCTTCCATTCTAGGCTTTTGTGTGCCCCAAGCCTCCGGCGCAAGCGCTGAGAAGGCGTTGATTAAAGGAACGGGAGACTATCCATGCACTCATCACTGACCCGCATCGCGGCGGTACTTGTCGCCTCGACGATGCTTGCCGGTGTTGCAAATGCCGAAACGATCCGCTGGGCGCGTTCGTCCGATGCGCTGACTCTGGATCCGCATTCGCAGAACCAGGGCAATACGCACACGGTCGCTCACCACATCTATGAAACCCTGCTCGGCCGCGACAATGACGGCAGCCTGACGCCGCGTCTGGCCACCGAATGGGCGCTCAAGGACGGCGACCCGACCGTCTGGGTGTTCAAGCTGCGTGAAGGCGTCAAGTTCCACAACGGCAATGATTTCACCGCCGAGGACGTGATCTACTCGATCACCCGCGCCAAGAGCGAATTCTCCAACATGAAGCAGCTGCACGCCGAAGTGCAGTCCGTGACCGCCATCGACGATCATACCGTCGAATTCCAGATGACCGGCCCGGCGCTGATCTATCCGAACAACCTCACCAATACTTTCATCATGGACAAGACCTGGTCGGACGAGCACGATCTCGCCGTCGTCCAGGATTTCGCCAGCGGCGCCACCAATTACTCGGTGCTCAACACCAATGGCACTGGCCCCTATACTCTGGTGTCGCGTGAAGTCGATGTGAAGACTTCGCTGGCCTATAATGAAGGCTGGTGGGGCGACAAGCCCGAAGTCACCGCCATCGAATATCTGACCATTGCCGATGCGCAGACCCGTATCTCGGCCCTGCTCTCGGGCGAAATCGACATCGTCCAGGACGTGCCGCCGCAGGACATCGAGCGCCTCAGCAACACTGCCGGCTTCAAGGTCGAGATCGGCCCGGAAAACCGCTTCATCTATTTCGGCTACCGCTTTGGCGATGAGCCGCTGAAGTCCTCCAACATCACCGATTCCAACCCGTTCAACAGCCCGCTGGTTCGCGAAGCCATGGAGCTGGCGCTCGATCGTGACGCCATCAAGCAGGTGGTGATGCGTGGCCAGTCGATCCCGACCGGCATTCCCAACCCGCCCTTCGTCAATGGCTGGACCCCGGAACTGGACGCCTATCCGCAGCCCGACATCGCCAAGGCCAAGGCCCTCATGGCCGAAGCCGGTTATGCCGATGGCTTCTCGGTGACGCTCGACACCCCGAACAACCGCTATGTCAACGACGAAGCCATCTCGACGGCCTATGTCGGCATGCTCGGCCAGATCGGCATCAACGTCACCCTGGCTTCGCGCCCGGTTGCCGAACACAGCCCGATCATCCTGGCCAACAATTCCGACTTCTACCTGCTCGGCTGGGGCGTCCCGACCTTTGACTCGGCCTATGTGTTCAACGACCTGATCCACTCCAAGACCGATCTGCACGGCACCTATAACGTCGGTCTTTATTCCAACCCCGAGCTGGACGAGAAGATCATCGCTCTCGGCACCATGGACGACATCGCCGCCCGCGACGCGACCGTCGCCGAGATCTGGGAAGTGGTGAAGGCCGACCGCGTGCTGCTGCCGATCCACAACCAGGTTCTCGCCTACGCCATGCGTGAGGGTGTGACCCTGCCGGTGCAGCCGGAAAACCAGCCGAACATGACCACGGTCACTTTCGACTAATTATCATCAATCCAGAACCGCCGCGTGCAGCCCTGTCTCACGCGGCGGTTCGTATTTGCGGGGGTGCCATGCTCGCCTTCATTGCCCGGCGGCTCGTGCAGTCCGTCATCGTCATGCTCGTCGTGGCGTTCATTGCCTTCCTGGTCTTCCGATATGTCGGCGATCCGCTGGCCGCCCTGCTCAGCCAGGATGCCAAGCAGGCCGATTACGACGCCGCCCGCGAGCGTCTCGGGCTCGATCAGCCCTTCTATGTCCAGTTCTATTATTTCGTGCTCAACGCGCTGCAGGGCCAGTTCGGCATTTCCTACCGGCTGCAGCAGCCGGTCAGCCAGTTGATCCTCGAACGCCTGCCGGCGACCATCGAGCTTGCCTTCGCCTCGGCGACTATTGCCCTGGTCTTCGGCGTGCTGCTCGGCATCTATACGGCCCTGAGGCCCCGCGCCTTTTCCTCCGGCTTCATCATGACCGCCTCGCTGGTCGGGGTGTCGCTGCCCACTTTCCTTATCGGCATCGGACTCATCTATATCTTTGCCGTGGAGCTGAAATGGCTGCCCTCGTTTGGGCGCGGCGAGGTGGTGCAGATCGGCTGGTGGCGCACCGGATTGCTCACCCAATCGGGCCTCAGATCGCTCATCCTGCCGGCCATCACCCTGTCGCTGTTCCAGCTGACGCTGATCATGCGCCTGGTGCGGGCGGAAATGCTCGAAGTTCTGCGCACCGATTATATTCGCTTCGCCAAGGCCCGCGGCCTCAGCAAACGCGCGATCAATTTCGGCCATGCACTCAAGAACACCATGGTGCCGGTGATCACCATTACCGGGCTGCAACTGGGTTCGGTGATCGCCTTTGCCATCATCACCGAGACGGTGTTCCAATGGCCGGGCGTCGGCTCGCTCTTCGTCAATTCGGTGGCGGCCGTCGACGTGCCGGTCATGGCGGCCTATCTGGTTTTCGTCGCCCTGGTCTTCGTGGTGATCAACCTCATCGTCGACATCCTCTATTTCATCGTCGATCCGCGCCTGCGCGACGGCGCCAAATCCGGGAGGTAGCATCGTGACCGATCTGCCCCATTCCCCCGAACAGCCGGTCGTGGCTGTCAAAACCTCGCGATGGAAGACTTTCCTCAAGTCCGACATCTTCTGGTCCTACCGGCATTCGCCGGTGACCATCATCGCTTCGATAGTGGCGCTGCTGCTGATCCTGATGGCGGTATTCGCGCCCTGGCTGGCGCCCTATAATCCGTTCAATCCGGCGACGCTCAACCTGATGGACGGCTTCACGCCGCCCAATTCATCCTCGTTCTCCGGCAAATATTTCGCGCTCGGCACCGACAGCCAGGGCCGCGACATGCTCTCCACCATCATGTATGGCTCCCGGGTCTCGCTGTTCGTCGGCATCATGGCGACGCTGTTCGCCATGGTCATGGGTGTGGGTCTCGGCCTCGTTTCGGGCTATGTCGGCGGCATCGTGGACACCATAATCATGCGCGTCGCCGACGTGCAGCTGAGCTTCCCCGCCATCCTGATCGCCCTGCTGATCTTCGGGGTAGCCCGCGGCATCATCCCGCCCAACCAGCAGGAAGGCGCGGCCGTCTGGGTGCTGATCATCGCCATTGGCCTTGCCAACTGGGCCCAGTTCGCCCGCACCGTGCGCGGCGCGACCATGGTGGAGCGGCAGAAGGATTACGTGGCGGCCGCCCGCATCCTGGGCGTCAATCCGCTCGTTATCCTCTTGCGCCACGTGCTGCCCAATGTCACCGGCCCAGTTCTGGTGATCGGCACGATCGGCCTGGCTCTGGCCATTATCGAGGAAGCCACGCTCTCCTATCTCGGCGTCGGCGTACCCCCGACCCAGCCCTCTCTGGGAACGCTGATCCGCATCGGCCAGCAATTCCTGTTCTCGGGCGAATGGTGGATCATCCTCTTTCCGGCCATCACCCTCATTCTGCTCGCTCTGTCGGTCAACCTTCTGGGCGACTGGCTGCGCGATGCCCTCAATCCGAAGTTGCGCTGATGACCGAGCCCGTGCTTTCCATCAAGGATCTCGTCGTCGAGTTCCCCTTCCGCAATGACGTTTTCACCGCCGTCAACGGCGTGTCCTTCGACATCATGCCCGGCGAAGTGGTCGGCGTGGTGGGTGAATCGGGCGCCGGGAAATCGATGACCGGCTCCGCCGTCATTGGCCTGATCGAGCGGCCCGGCCATATTGCGGGCGGGGAAATCCGCCTCAAGGGCGAACGCATCGACAATCTGCCCGAGGAGCAGAAGGCCAAGCTGCGCGGCAAGCGCATCGGCATGGTGTTCCAGGATCCGCTGACCAGCCTCAACCCGCTCTATACGGTGGGCGAGCAGCTGATCGAAACCATCCGCACGCATCTGCCGCTCTCGGAAGCCGAAGCCCGGCAGAAGGCCATCGACCTCCTGGTCGAAGCCGGTATTCCCAAGGCGGCGGAACGGATCAATTCCTATCCGCATCAATTTTCGGGCGGCATGCGCCAGCGCGTCGTCATCGCCCTGGCCATCGCGGCCGGGCCGGAACTGATCATTGCCGACGAGCCGACTTCGGCGCTGGACGTCTCGGTACAGGCCCAGATCATCAAGGTGCTGAAAAAACTCTGCGCCAGCCATGGCGCGGCGGTCATGCTCATCACCCATGACATGGGCGTCATCGCCCAGACCGCCGACCGCATGGTGGTCATGCATCAGGGCAAGGTGGTGGAAACCGGCAGCGTCGGCGACATCATCCGCCGCCCGCGCGAGCCCTATACGATCAAGCTGATCGACTCGATCCCCACCATCAAGCGCCAGGACGATGCCCCACCCCCCGCCGAAGCGGCCAATGACGACAATGCCTATGTGCAGGTGCGCCATCTGATTCGCGATTTCGAGATCGGCGGCGGCAGCTTCACCAAGCTCCTGCCCGGCAAGGTCGAGATTTTCCGTGCCGTCAACGATGTGAGCTTTTCCATCCCCAAGGGCCAGACCTTCGGCCTCGTGGGCGAGTCCGGCTCGGGCAAATCCACCTGCGCCAAGATGATCGTCGGCCTGTTGCCGCCGAGCTCGGGGCAGATATTGGTCGATGGCCACGACATCTGGGCCGGCGGCAAGGGCCATCAGGAACGGCGCAAGCGCGTGCAGATGATCTTCCAGGATCCCTATGCGAGCCTTAATCCGCGCTGGCGCGTGGCCGACATCATCGCCGAGCCGATGCGCACTCTGGGCATTGCCCGGGGGCGCTCGGAGGTGGAGGACAGGGTGGCCGAATTGCTGCGCCGCGTCCGCCTCGATCCATCGGTGATGCGGAAATTCCCGCATGAATTCTCCGGCGGCCAGCGCCAGCGCATCGCCATTGCCCGCGCGCTCTCCAGCCAGCCCGAATTCATCGTCTGCGACGAGCCCACTTCGGCGCTCGACGTCTCGGTGCAGGCGCAGGTGCTGGATCTGATGAGCGAATTGCAGGCCGAATTCGGCCTCACCTATCTGCTCATCAGCCATAACCTGGCCGTGGTGCGGCAGATGTCCACCGCCGTGGGCGTGCTGCATAACGGAATTCTGGTGGAAAAAGGCCCAACCGATTCCATCTTCGACAATCCGCAGGCCGACTACACAAGGATGCTGCTGGACGCGGTGCCCGATATTTCCAAGGTGGCGTAAGCGCCACCGGCAGGCCCCCCATCGTCACCACCCGGCTTGTCCGGGTGGTCCATAAGGATGGATTGGTCACCCGTATTGCCCGGGCAATGACAATGGAGCAGAGCACGCCCTTCTTGGCCGGGCGCGCAGGGGGCGTCGCGTTTTAATGCGCCGCGTGGCTTACCGGGCTTGGCACAGGCAAAGTTTCAGCGACCGACACGACAAAATCATAGGTCTTGCGGCTCTCCATGATCGCCATGTCGATGTCGCCATCTTTGAGATTGTCAATCAGGGCTTCTCGCGCTTCCGCCGCGGCGGCCTTGCCGGCGCTGTCTTCGATCCGCTGAAGCAGAAAGGCCATCGACAAATAGAGCGCGTTGACGACGATCTTCATTTCCTCAACTGGCGCCCCGGCACGAATTTCACTGGTATCGAGCATTTCAAGCTCCTCATGCTTTGACTCTAGCTGCAATGATGCCCGGGAGACATTCGTTCCATTTCGCCCCCTCAACCAGCCGCGCTGCGAAGGACATGCGTCTCCAAGCCCCCATCCAACCACTCCTGCGCTTCAAAAAGACACCGAGTCCCAGCGGGCTCACAAACACTCTCACCCTCGCTCGTCACCCTCGGGCTTGCGTGAACTGAACCAAGACTTATCCCCTCTATCCCCCTCCCCCGAAACCTCAGGCACATTGTCCGCACTCCTGCACAGGCTGCGCGGTCGCGACGAACAATCGGTGTGGGGGACCGGATGGAGAAGGGGTCGCCTTTCTTCCGTTCGCGCGAATGGACGGACCCCCGGTACTCTCCCCGGGGAACCATGTCGGGCCCTTCCGGCTGCACCGGATCGGCAGCTGCCACGTCGCCAGCAGGGCGAAGACGAAGCAGTCCCTCATGGATCGGAGCGGACGTAATTCCGCCGGACCCAGCGCGTTGAACGAGCCGCCGGTGCGTGGGGCGAGGTTTTCCTCAACCTATACCTTTGCCGGACCACCGGCACCGAGGCGAATTTCGCCCCACGCCGCAGCTTCGAGTTGTGCGGCGAAGCCGACATATCGGTCCGGTGGACCGATATGAACGAGAAGGCCATGAGCGCCAAGCGCGAATGGCAGTCTCTCTCCACAGCAAACCCGGAGGCGCCTCGCCGTCCGGCGTTTTGTCATGCCGGCGGCTAGACCTCCACCCGCCTTCCCTCCCGGCCCGAGCGGACAAGCGCATCGATCAGCCGGTGCACATTGAGGGCGGTATGGCCGGTCGATCGCGGCTGGCGATCCTCGCGGATTGCCGCGACAAAATCCTCGATCTGGGCCTGATGCCAATCGAAGGGAAAGGCCATGGGGTTGGCGCCTCCTCCGGAATTGCTGGCTTCGCCCACGATTTCGTTGCGCCCGTCCATCCAGTGCAGCGTCAGGCTGCCGCCGGTGAGAACGGCGCTGGCCTGTTCGAAATTGAGCGTCAGGCTTTCCGCCGCACCGGGGAAATTGGCGGTGCTGGCCATCAGCGCCCCGACCGCGCCATTGGCGAATTCCAAACCGCCGGCGACGAAATCCTCGGCCTCCATCTCATGGAGGGCCGTGGTCGCCGACAGAGCCGTGACCGCCTTCACCGGCCCGGTCAGGCTCAGCATCAGGTCCAGCGAATGGATCGCCTGGGTGATGAGGACGCCGCCGCCATCCTGGGCAAAGGTGCCGCGCCCCGGCTTGTCGTAATAGCCCTGTTGCGGCCGCCACCAGGGCACAACCAGATGCGCGGCGCACAGCCGGCCCAGGCCGCCGCCCCGCACCGTGTCGGCCAGGGCAAGGGACGCCGCCCGGAAACGATGCTGGAAAATGATGCCGAGCTTCACCCCGCCCTCGTCGCACAGCTGGACGATGCGCTCGGCGGCTGCGGTCGAGCGTTCGACCGGCTTTTCCATCAGCACATGCTTGCCGGACTTGACGGCGGCTGCCACGATGTCCTCGCGGGCATTGGGCGGGGTGAGCACCAGAATGGCCTCAATGGCCGGATCGGCCAGCAGCGCCTCGTAGCTTGCGGCCATTGGGAAATCATATTGGGTGCAGAAGCGCTCAAGCTCCTCCCTGTTCCGCCGCCATACCCCCCGAACATCGACAAGGTCGCGCAGCGCATTCAGCGCCAGGGCATGGGGCTTGGCCCCCATGCCCGCTCCGACCACACCCAGTCCGAACCATGCCTGTTCATCCGTCATTCAGCCGCTTCCTTCTATGCCTTCACCGCGCTATCGTCGCGGCGTTCCATCCCCGGCAGGGGCATCATGAGGGAATTAACATGAAATTCGTGGGTGTTGTTGCAGCGCTTCTGCTGGGGGCCGGCATTGCGCTGGCCGGCTGGTTCGTCGGCACGTCGCTGGTGGAGAGCAGGCAGCCCTTGCGCACGGTGACGGTCAAGGGCTTGTCGGAACGCGCCGTGCAGGCCGATCTCGGATTCTGGCCGATCCGGTTCGTGGCCACCGGGCCGAGCCTGGAGGCCGCGCGGGCCAGCCTGGAAAATTCGGAAAGCGCCGTCCGCAGCTTCCTCGATGCGCGCGGCTTCTCGGAAGATGAAATCCAGGTCCAGAACGTCTTGGTCGAGGACCGGGCCGCCGGCTACAATTCATCCTCGATGAACGACGATTATCGGTTCGTTTTGACTGAAGACATGCTGGTGACCACGTCGAAGGTGAGCGAACTGGCCGATGCCAGCCGTTCGGTTGCCGACCTGTTGCGCCAGGGCGTGGTGTTCTCCTCGGACAGCTACAGCGCCGGCGCCTCGTTCGTCTTTACCAATATCAACGACCTCAAGAGCGAGATGCTGACCGAAGCGACCACCCGCGCCAAGGAAACGGCGGCCCAGTTCGCCACTGAATCAGGCGCCCGGGTCGGCGATATCCAGAGCGCCAATCAGGGCGTGTTCGAAATCCTGCCCGCCGTGGACATTCCCAATGACCGGCCGGAAAAGCAGATCGACAAGAAGGTCCGCGTGGTGACGACGATCACCTATTTCCTGGTGGATTGACACCAATAGGGCGTGCGGGGCACTACCCCGCGCGCCGCCAGTCCTCCCCGGCGACGAAGGCTGCAAAGGCTTCGGAACTCATCGGCCGGGCAAAGGCATAGCCCTGCAGGATGTCGCAGCCCAGATCGGCGAGAATATGGGCATGCTCCATGGTCTCGACGCCTTCGGCGACGATCTCGATATCCATGCTCTTGCCGATATCGACGATGGAAGCCACGAGCTGGCGCTGCGCCGGTTCATCAAGGATCGGATTGACCAATTGCCGGTCGATCTTGAGCCGGCGCGGATGCAGTTTCTGCAGCGAGACGATGGAGGCATAGCCAGTGCCGAAATCATCGATCTCCACGTCGATCCCCATATCCTTGATCTGGTCGATGTTCCAGGCGACCAGACCGTCGTTTTCATCAAGATAGATCGATTCCACCAATTCAAAGGCCAGCCGGCCCCGCGGCAGGTCCAGTCGTCGGAGCGCGGCGACCAGCCCTTCGTCATTGAGCCGTCTCAGCGAAACATTGACCGAAACGCGGGGCACGACGAGCCCCATTTGCTCCCAGCGCCGCAAGTCGGCCAGCGTCTGGTCCAGCACGATCTCGTCGATCTGGGCCATGACATTGAGCTCTTCGGCGACGGCCATGAAGCTGTCGGGGGTCTTTATGCCCTCGGCAGGATGCTGCCAACGCGCCAGGGCCTCGACACCAACGAGATCGAGCGTCTGTGCAGCGAATTGGGGCTGGTAATAGGCAAGGAACGCGCTCTCATCGAGCGCCGTCAGCACCTCATCGGCGGTCCGCTTGGTGCGAACCACTTCCGCCTGCAACGCTTCGGAGAAAAATTCATAGCGATTGCGGCCCCTGGCCTTGGCGCGATATAGGGCGATGTCGGCATTGATCAGCAATTGCTTGACGTCGGTGCTGGAAGTCCGGCTAACCGCCACCCCGATGCTGACACCGAAGCGGCATTCATGCCCTTCATGGCTGGCTGGCTTGCGCATGTCCCGAACGATGCGATCCGCCATCAGATCGAGCCGCTCATCACTGGCCCCGGCAGTGGAGACGATGACGAATTCATCACCGCCAATGCGTGCGACGAAATCAGTTCCCCGGCAATGCGTGCGCAGAACCCGACTGGCATGGACCAACATGGCATCGCCGGCGGCGTGGCCGAGTGTGTCATTGATCTGCTTGAACCGGTCCAGATCGATATGCAGCAGCGCGATCGAGCCGCTGCCGAAATAGCCATCTTCGGCGTGGCGGGAGAGGAAATCGTCAAGATAGCGGCGATTGGGCAGGCCGGTCAGGCTGTCGTGCAGGGCATTGTGCTCGATGCGGCTGCGGGCCAGTTCCAGTTCACTGGCCCGGGCCTCGGCCTGGCGCTTGGCGAGCCGCAGGTCTTTGTTCAGCAGAATATCGGCCGTGACGTCCCAATTGACGCCGATGACCTTGTCGGGCTGTCCCGCCTCGGAAAACATGGCTGCGATCGAGCGGACATAGCGATAGCTTCCATCCGGCAGGACCACGCGGTAGTCGGATTCATAGCGTCCACCGGCGGCCATGAAGCGGAAATCGGCATCGGCACGGTCCCGGTCCTCCGGATGAACCTTCTCACGCCAATGATCATGGCTGCGCGGACTATTGTCGGGGGGGAGCCCATAAAGTTCGTTGGTGCGTGAATCCCAGATCTCGAAACCGGTGGCGGGGTCCATCTCCCAGACGCCGACTTTGGAGACATCCAGCGCCAGGTTGAAACGCTTGGTCAGCTTGGCAAGTTCGGCCTCGCGGCGGGCCAGCTCACGGATATGGTTGTGCCGCTGCCCGATCATGCGGCCTGTCAGCACTATGGGAAAAAGAATAAACCCGCCGGCCACCAGAATGGCGGCCCGCAGCGCCCAGATCAAGCCGGGATTAGGCAGCCAGCCGGTGGAGGGGACCGCCGCGATCTGCCATTGCCCCGAGGGCAGGACCACATCGACGGTAACCGGCTGCCTGCCGGACAGATCGGGGCCGTAGAAGCGCTGGCCATCGCCACCCAGTCCATCGACGCCGGTAATGGAAATATCGAGATCCAGAGCCGTATGGGTCAGACCGCTGGCCGAATAAAGACGATCCACATCCACCACGGCGGCGACCAATCCCCAGAAATGGCGATTCTCGCCTTCCCCGGCATAGACCGGGAAGCGCCCGACGATGCCCTTGCCGCCCTGAACCAGATCGACCGGACCAGCGATGTTGAGCTGGCCGGTGGCCAGAACCTGTTCGACCGCCGGCCATTGGCCGGGCGTGGCGCGATAATCCAGACCAATGGCGCGCTCATTGCCGCTCAGAGGATAGGTCATGCGGATGACCAGGTCAGGCGCCGCCGCAACCGAGCGCAATTGACTGTCGGCCTCGAAGAGATTGCGCACCAAGGTATCATAGCGCGCCTGATCCATGTCCGGCTCGGTGCTGATGGTAGAGACCAGCCCTTTGATCAATTGGATATTGCTGGCGATATTGCCTTCCAGCTTGGCCCGGATCACGGAAATCTCGGCCAGCGTCTCGGCGCGCATGCGGCTTTCGGCAAGCTGCAAATTCTGCCGGTCAAGCAGCACGCCAGCCACCAGGATCAAACACAAGGCCACCAGAACCGGGCCCAGCATGGTGCGCCGCCAGTCTGCGCGGTGTCTGTCGCTACCGGATTCGGACATTCTGTCGCCTGTGCGAGCCAACGGCTCTCCCCCTGTTCAGCGACGAATATTATGCGGCAGAAATTGACGAGTGCCTTACCGAGGGCCTCAAGTGTCTTTTTGGTAAATGGGGAGGAAATTCGAGGCCGAATATTATTCCCCCATCTCCTCAAGCTCAATTAAGGTGCCGTCGAAATCTTTGGGATGGAGGAAAATCACCGGCCGGCCATGCGCCCCTATCCTGGGTTTGCCATCGCCCAGGACTCTCGCGCCATCCTGGCGCAATTTGACGATTGCAGCGTCAATGTCGGGCACCTCGAAACAGATATGATGCATCCCTCCGACCGGGTTCTTGGCGAGAAAGGCCGCTATGGGGGAATCCGCGCCCAAGGGCTCGAGCAATTCGATCTTGGTGTTGCCCACATCGATGAACACCACCGTGACCCCATGATCGGGCAGGATCTGTGGCGACCCGGTTTCGGCGCCGAGCTGGTCGCGATATTTCGCGGCGGCGGCGGTGAGGTCAGGCACGGCAATGGCAATGTGATTGAGACGGCCGATCATCTGTTGGAGAGCCTTCCCTCGATCTCGTTAAGCACGGAAAAAGCCGCGTCGAGCACATTGGTGCCGGGGCCAAAAATGGCGGCGACGCCGGCCTCGTAGAGGAAGTCATAATCCGGTTCGGGGATGACGCCGCCGACGATGACGGTCACGTCTCCCAGTCCCCGGGCCTTCAACGCCTCGACCAGTTCGGGCACCAGCGTCTTGTGGCCCGCCGCGAGTGAGGACACGCCCACTGCATCGACCTTGAATTCGTCGGCATGGGCAGCGACTTCCGGGGCGGTTTCGAACAGGTCGCCCATATGGACGGTGAAGCCCAGATCGGCAAAGGCCGAAGCGATGATCTTGGCGCCGCGATCATGACCATCCTGACCCATCTTGGCGATGAAGATGGCCGGCTCCCGGCCCCGCGACGCCTTGAACGCGGCAATGCGATCCGAGACGGACTTGAGCTGGGGGTCGTCGCCATAGCCCTCGGCATAGACGCCCGAAATCACTCGGGTAACGGCCCGATGGCGACCGAACACGTCTTCCATGGCCGAAGAAATTTCGCCCAGCGTGGCGCGAGCCCGCGCTGCCTCGATGGCTGCTTCCAAAAGATTGCCTTCATCCTTGGCCGCATATTCGCGCAGGGCGGCGAGCATGGACTGGCACTTCTCCTCGTCGCGTGTCGCCCGAATATGCTGCAATTGCGCCACCTGTTCGGCGCGCACCATGGCATTGTCGATCTCGCGAACTTCGATCTCGTCCTCGACATCAAGCCGGTAGCGGTTGACGCCGACGATCACGTCCTCGCCACGGTCCACCCGGGCCTGACGCAAGGCGGCGGCCTTCTCGATGGCCATTTTCGGCGCGCCGGTATTGACGAAGGCGGTCATGCCGCCCTGGGCTTCGGCTTCTTCGATCAGGGCACGGGCGCCGTTGACCAATTCAGCAGTCAGCGCTTCGACATAATAGGAGCCGCCCAGCGGATCGACCACGTCGGTAATGCGGCTTTCATGCTGAAGGATGAGTTGGGTATTGCGGGCGATACGGCTCGAAAATTCGGTGGGCAGCGCGATGGCTTCGTCGAAGGAGTTGGTATGCAGGCTCTGCGTGCCGCCCAGCGTTGCTGCCAAAGCTTCGATCGTGGTGCGGATGACGTTGTTATGCGGGTCTTGTTCGGTCAGCGACACGCCCGAGGTCTGGCAATGGGTGCGCAGCATCTTGGAGCGCGGATCCCTGGCCCCCAGCGCCGTCATGATCTCGCTCCAGAGCTGGCGGGCGGCGCGGAGCTTGCTGGCTTCGAGAAAGAAGTTCATGCCGATGCCGAAAAAGAAACTGAGGCGCCCGGCAAAGGCGTCGATGTCGAGCCCCTTGCGCTGGGCGGCGCGGACATATTCCATGCCATCGGCCAGGGTATAGGCCAGCTCCTGCACCGCGTCGGCCCCGGCCTCGTGCATATGATAGCCGGAAATGGAGATCGAATTGAACTTGGGCATGTGGCGGGCCGTATGGGCGATGATGTCGCCGATGATCCGCATGCTGGGTTCGGGCGGATAGATATAGGTGTTGCGGACCATGAACTCCTTGAGAATGTCGTTCTGAATGGTCCCCTCCAATTGCTCCTGCCTGACGCCCTGCTCCTCGGCCGCGACCACGAACATGGCCAGGACCGGAATGACCGCGCCATTCATGGTCATGGACACGCTCATCTGATCGAGCGGAATGCCGTCGAACAGCACTTTCATATCCTCGACCGAGTCGATGGCGACCCCGGCCTTGCCGACATCACCGACGACGCGGGGATGGTCGCTGTCATAGCCGCGATGGGTGGCCAGATCGAAGGCCACGGAGAGCCCCTTCTGCCCCTTCTGCAAGGCCGCACGATAAAAGGCATTGGATTCGCGGGCGGTCGAGAAGCCGGCATATTGGCGGATGGTCCAGGGCCGGTTGGCATACATGGTGGCCCGTACGCCGCGAGTAAACGGCTCGACGCCCGGGATTTCGCCGCCCTCGCCGAGATAGACCGGGCTGACCTTGATGCCACCATAGTCACGATCCAGCGCGGACAGTGGCGTGTCACGGAGTTCCTTCTGGGCGAGCTTGGCCCATTTCTCATGACCGCTCATCACAGGGCCTCGAATTCGAGCATGATCTGGTCCACCGCCAGCACCGCGCCGGGCACGACATGCACCTTGGCGACGCGAGCCCGCTTCTCGGCCTTGAGCACATTTTCCATCTTCATGGCCTCGACGATGGCTAGGGTCTGGCCGTCCTCGACCACGTCACCCTCCTTGACATCGATGCGCACGACCTGGCCCGGCATGGGGCAGAGCAGAAACTTGCTCATGTCCGGCGGCACCTTGATCGGCATGTGCTTGAGATATTGCGCGATATGGGGGCGCAGGACCAGAACCTTGAGGTCGGCCCCGCGATAACGGATGCGGAAACCGGACGTCGTCGGATCGACTTTAAGCACTGCATGGCGGCCGCCCGACCAGTCGAGATGGACAAGGGTGTCGCCCGGCTGCCAGGCGAGGCGCAGAGCTTCCGAGCGCCAATCGAGATCAACGAGAATGTCCTGGCCATGCTGGTGCAACACCACATTTTCGGCCTTGCCGCCCACCTGAACATGCCAGCGGCTTTCGGTCTGGGCGCCGAAACGCCGCTGCTCGCGACGGGCCATCAACACGGCGGCGGCGGCCACCACGTCGAAATGATGCTCCTCGCTGAGCGAAGCACCGGTAAATCCCTCGGGAAATTCCTCAGCAATATAGCCAGTCGTTAGCCGCCCTTCGCGAAAACGCTGCTGTTCCATGACGGCCGAGAGGAAGGGCAGATTATTGCCCACCCCTTCGACCTCGAAAGAGTCCAGCGCCACGGCCATGGCATCGACGGCGGCAGCACGGGTCGGGGCCCAGGTGCAGAGCTTAGCGATCATCGGGTCGTAGAAGGTCGAGATTTCCCCGCCCTCGAAAACGCCGGTATCGTTGCGCACGACCAGACTATCTCCGGCGCTTTCCGCCGGGGGGCGATAGCGGGTCAGCCGGCCGGTGGAGGGCAGGAAATTGCGATAGGGATCCTCGGCATAGAGCCGGCTTTCGATGGCCCAGCCATGGCGTTTCACCTCGTTTTGCGCCAGCGGCAGTTTTTCGTCATTGGCGACGCGCAGCATCAATTCCACCAGGTCCAGCCCGGTGATCATTTCGGTCACCGGATGCTCGACCTGAAGACGGGTATTCATTTCAAGGAAATAGAATTTCCTGTCCTTGTCGACGATGAACTCGACCGTGCCGGCGCTGCGATAGCCCACGGCCTTGGCCAGGGCGACGGATTGCTCCCCCATGGCCCGGCGGGTCGCCTCATCGAGGAAGGGGCTGGGCGCTTCCTCGATCACCTTCTGGTTGCGGCGCTGGATCGAGCATTCGCGCTCATTGAGATAGAGCGCATTGCCATGGCCATCGGCGATCAACTGGATTTCGATATGGCGCGGCTCGGTGACGAATTTTTCGATGAAGATACGATCATCGCCGAAGGAACTTGCGGCCTCGGACTTGGAGCGCTCGAAGCCTTCGCGCGCTTCGGAATCGTTCCAGGCGATGCGCATGCCCTTGCCGCCGCCGCCGGCACTGGCCTTGATCATCACCGGATAGCCGATGGAGGAGGCGATGGTGACGGCGTGTTCGGCGTCATCGATCAGGCCCATATGGCCAGGCACGGTGGAGACGCCGGCTTCGGCGGCGATTTTCTTACTGGTAATCTTGTCGCCCATGGCCTCGATGGCCTTGGGCGGGGGTCCGACGAAAATGATGCCTTCCTTTTCCAGCGCCGCGGAAAACGCCGCATTTTCGGACAGGAACCCATAGCCGGGATGGACAGCTTCCGCGCCGGTTGCCTTGCAGGCGGCGATGATCTTGTCGATCTGGAGATAGCTCTCCTTGGCCGGCGAGGCACCGATATGGACGGCCTCGTCCGCCATGCGCACATGGAGCGCCTCCCTGTCGGCGTCGGAATAGACGGCGACGGTGGCGATGCCCATTTTTTTCGCGGTCTTGATCACCCGGCAGGCGATTTCGCCGCGATTGGCGATGAGGAGTTTGGTGATGGTCATGAGCCTCTCCTCACAGCGGAATGTTGTCGTGCTTCTTCTTCGGCCCCTGAACCGCCTTGTGGCGCAGGGTGGAGAAGGCACGGATGACGCGGCGTCGGGTGCCATGAGGCATGATGACGTCGTCGATGAAGCCGCGCTCAGCGGCGACGAAGGGATTGGCGAAGCGGGCCTCGTAATCGGCCGTGCGCCGGGCGATCTTGTCCTTGTCGCCCAGTTCCGAGCGGTAGAGAATTTCGGTCGCGCCCTTGGCGCCCATGACGGCGATTTCGGCGCTGGGCCAGGCATAATTGACGTCGGCCTTGATGTGCTTGCTCGCCATCACGTCATAGGCGCCGCCATAGGCCTTGCGAGTAATGACCGTGACCAACGGCACGCTGGCCTCGGAATAGGCAAAGAGCAGCTTGGCGCCATGCTTGATGATGCCACCATATTCCTGCGCCACGCCGGGCAGGAAGCCGGGCACGTCCACGAAGGTCAGGATCGGGATTTCGAAGCTGTCGCAGAAGCGGATGAACCGCGCCGCCTTCTTCGAGGCATTGATGTCGAGGCACCCGGCCAGGACCAGGGGCTGATTGGCGACGACGCCGATTGTGTTGCCGTCGAGCCGGATGAAGCCGCACAAAATATTGCCGGCGTGATCCTTCTGGATTTCCAGAAACTCCCCCTCGTCGGCGACGGTGGTGATGACCTCGCGCATGTCATAGGGCTTGTTAGCGCTGTCGGGAATGATGGTATCGAGCTTGTCGTCGCGTCGGTCGATCGGATCGTGGGTGGGCAGACGCGGCGGCTTCTGCCCAGCCGCCAGCGGCAGATAGGAAAAGAGCCGCCGCACTTCGAGCAGCGTTTCGATGTCATTGGCAAAGGCCGCGTCGGCCACCGAGGAAATCCTCGTATGCGTCGAGGCGCCGCCCAATTCCTCCTGCGTCACGATTTCATTGGTGACGGTCTTGACCACATCGGGGCCGGTGACGAACATGTAGCTCGAATCCTCCACCATATAGATGAAGTCGGTCATGGCGGGGGAATAGACCGCGCCGCCGGCACAGGGCCCCATGATCACCGAGATTTGCGGCACCGCGCCCGAGGCCTGCACATTGCGCCAGAACACGTCGGCATAGCCGCCGAGCGCTGCCACGCCTTCCTGAATACGCGCGCCGCCGCTGTCGTTGAGCCCGATCACCGGCGCGCCATTCTGCATGGCGAGATCCATGATCTTGCAGATCTTTTGCGCATGGGTTTCGCTGAGCGAGCCGCCGAAGACGGTGAAATCCTGGGAAAAGACATAGACCAGCCGACCATCGATGGTTCCCCAGCCGGTCACCACGCCATCGCCGGCAATGATCGTCTCATCCATGCCGAAATCGCGGGCGCGATGGGTGACGAACATGTCGTATTCTTCGAACGAGCCCGGATCGAGCAGCACGTCGAGGCGTTCACGAGCCGTGAGCTTGCCCTTGCCGTGCTGGATGTCGATGCGCCGCTGCCCACCACCCAGCCGCGCCTCTTCGCGCTTGTCTTCAAGGGCGGAAATGATGTCCTGCATGCGCGATCTCCCGGATTGACCTGTGTGACTTTACCCTTGGCGGGCCAAGCCCCCAAGACAGGAAAGCGCGGAGCTGCTACAATCACACAAAACTTGATCTGTAAATTTGTGAGATTGTAAACTTGGCAGCGAAAAAGGTCTTTGCCGGCGCGAGGCTGCGGGCATTGCGGGCCCAGCACCGTCTGACCCAGGCCGACCTGGCGGCGCGGCTCGAAATTTCCTCCTCCTATGTTAACCAGATCGAATCCAACCAACGTCCGTTGACGGCGTCGGTGATGCTGGCCTTGTCGGAGCATTTCCAGCTCGATCTGGCGAGCCTGGCGACCGACGTCTCGGACCGGCTGGTCATCGACCTGCGCGAGGCGCTGGCCGACCCTGTATTCGGCGAGGCCATGCCCAATCTGCAGGAGCTGAAAAGCGTCGCCAGCAACAGCCCCGACATGGCCCGGGCCCTGCTGGCGCTATATGGCGCCTATCGCAAATCCAATGAACAATTGGCGGGGATGGATGCCGCGCTGTCCCGCGATCCGCAAAGCGGCGTAACCACCGCCTATGAGGAAGTGCGCGACTTCTTCCACTACGCCGACAATTATATCGACCCGCTCGATCGGGCCGCGGAGACCCTGGCGGCCGAGCTGGGTGAATTCGGGCCCGTCCGCTTGCGGCGGCTGATCGATTACTGCGCGGACATGCACCATATCCGCGTCGTCGTCAGCCCCGCCGCCAATAACGAGAAACTGGCCGAGTTCGACCGGGGCAATCGCACGCTCTGGATCAATGGCCATCTCGATCCAGCGAGCCAGTTTTTCCGCATCGCCGCCATGCTGGGCGGGCTGGAACAGGCCACCGTCCTGAATCAGCTCCTAGACGACGCCCATTTCAAGGCCCCGGAATCCCGGGCCATTGCCCGGATGGGACTGACCAATTACTTCGCCGGCGCGCTGCACATGCCCTATGGCGCCTTTCTCAAAGCCGCCGACGGCTATCGCTTCGACGTCGAGGAATTGGCCCGCGTGTTCGGGGCCAGCCTCGAACAGGTGGCGCATCGCCTCTCCACCATGCAGCGGCCACGTGAACGGGGCGTGCCGTTCTTTTTCGCACGCGTCGATGCCGCCGGCACCATCACCAAGCGCCATTCGGCGACGGCCATGCAATTCGCCCGCTTCGGCGGCGCTTGCCCCCTATGGAACGTGCATCGGGCCTTTGAGGCACACGGACAAATCATTCGCCAATTGGCCGAAACCCCGGACGGCAAGCAATATCTCTGTCTCGCCTGGAGCCACGAGAAACGCATGGGCGGCTTTCGCGGCACGACGCGCCGCTATGCCTATGCGCTGGGCTGCGAAATCAGCCATGCCGGGCGGCTGGTCTATGCCGACGACCTCGATCCGGGCAAGGCCGGGTTCGAACCGATCGGCATATCCTGCCGCATCTGCGAACGGCGCAATTGCCCGCAACGCTCGGTGCCGCCGCTGGCGGCGAGCATCACCGTGCCGGCGGACCGGCGCAGCGTCGTGCCCTATGAGATCGGGTGACCCGGACCATGTGGCCGACCGGGAACGGCAAATCAGGCCGGCTCGAATTCGGGCCCTGCGCCCCCAACCGGTTTCATTCCGGCGGCGAAGCGCCGGGCGTTTTTGACATAACGCTCGGCGGAAGCGGCCAGCGCCTCGACGCCTTCGGCGTCAATCTCGCGCACCACTTTGGCCGGCGCGCCCATCACCAGGGAATTGTCGGGGATGACCTTGCCCTCGGTAACCAGCGCATTGGCGCCGATGAGACAATTCCTGCCGATCCTGGCGCCGTTAAGCACGGTCGCGCCCATGCCGACAAGGCTGTTGTCGCCAATGGTGCAGCCATGGACGATGGCCGAATGGCCGATGGTGACATTGTCGCCGATGACCAGAGGATGGCCCGTATCGGTGTGCAAGACGCAGTTTTCCTGCACATTGGTGCGGGCGCCGATGGAAATGCGCTCAATATCCCCCCGCGCCACGACGCCGAACCAGATTCCCACTTCCGGGCCCACGACGATGTCGCCGACCAGAACCGCGTCGGGCGCGATGAAACCCACATCGGGGTCGATCCGGGGCGCAACGCCATCGAGTGCATAGACGGGCATGATAGTCTCCTTATGGCCTTATCCTATAGGCATCGCGCATCTGCGCAATTTCGGAAAGTGCACTTTCGAACAAGGTCCAGTCATCCCGCTCGGCAATCGGCGCCCAGACAGCCTCCACTTCATCGATCAACATGGTGCGCGGCACTTGTCGCGCGAAATAGGGATGATCGAGATTGATTGCATCGGCGGGCTCATAGGCTTTCATCAGCCCGGCCAACGGACGGAATGCGTCGTCGGCGTAATGATCCGCTGCCGGGCTGCGCGCCGCGCGTTCGGTACTCAGAGCGCCGCCGCGCCAATCAAAGAAGAATTGCTCATAGCGGGCCTTGCTTGCGGATAAAAAGCCGAACAGCGCAGTGATGAAAGCGCTGTCCTCTTCAATGTCACGCGGACGCAAGCCGAGCCGGCGCAGCATTTGCCGGGGCAATTGCTCGCGGAAAACCGGCCAGACCGTGTTGAGAGCGGGTTCAAGATTTTCGATGGACGACAGGGGCACAAGGCACTCGGCGAGCCTTGTGAGGTTCCAGGCCAGCGTATCGGGCTGGCGGCCAAAGGCATAAAGGCCGGTTTCGTCGAAATAGGCCGCGGTGAAGCCGGGATCGTATTGGGGCAGAAAGCGCCAGGGGCCGTAGTCGAAGCTTTCTCCTGTGATGTTGATATTATCGGTATTGAGCACGCCATGGACGAAGCCGGCGGCAATCCATTGCGCGCCCAATCGGGCGACATTTCCGGCGACCGCTTCCAGAAACGCTGCCGCTTTATCCTCTGCGCCAGCGAGTTGGGGATAATAGTTGGCGATGCAGAAATCGAGCAGGCGCCCGAGGTTTTCATGATCCTCCAGATAGGCCAGGCGCTGAAAGGTGCCGATACGGACATGGCTGTGGCTCAGCCTGGTCAGCACCGACGACCGCGCCGGCGAAGGCTCGTCGCCGCGATAAAGCTGTTCGCCGGTTTCGATCAGGGCGAAAGACTTTGACGTATAGACGCCGAGCGCCTCCAGCATTTCGGTGGCCAGCACTTCACGCACGCCGCCCTTGAGCGTGAGGCGGCCATCGCCGCCCCGCGAATAGGGGGTCTTGCCGCTCCCCTTGGTGCCGAAATCGAGCAGACGCCCATCCTCGGGATCGGTGCATTGGGCAAAGAGGAAGCCGCGGCCATCACCCAGATCGGGATTGTAAGAGCGGAATTGATGGCCGTGATAGCGCAGGGCCAGGGGATGAGGAAGCGAGCCGGGCAGCGGTTCAAAATGCCCGAAATGGGTCAGCCATTGCGCGTCGGAAAGCCCGCCCAATCCGACATGCTCCGCCCAGCGGTTATCGCGATGGCGCAGGATTGTCTGGGGAAAATCGGCAGCGGCGACGCGATCGTAAAACGCGGAGCCCAAATCCTCGTGGCGGCGGCTGGGGCGGAAATCAGGCATGATGGGCCAAGGCTAACACGGTGAGGCCGCTCCGTCGCCATGCAAGTCGGCCTTGCATTCCCGCGTCTGGCGATGGCGATGAAATCGGCCTATAGGAGTGAGAATGACGCTTCTTTCCGACACGCTCCGACTTCGCCCCTTCCGGGCCGCCATTTTCGACATGGACGGCACCCTGCTCGACACCGAGGCTGTTTTCCGCGACATCGTCTATGATGTGTGCACCGATCTCGGCTTCGAAATGACGGACGATGTGCATCGCTCCATGGTCGGCTCCAGCCATGAACGCACCAGCCAATTGCTGATCGAAGCCTATGGCGTGGCCTTCCCCTATTCACTGTTCGACGAAAAATGCCGCGTCATCATGCGCGAACGCAGCCATTCAGGTGTTCCGGTCAAGGCGGGCGCGCGGGAATTCGTCACCGAGCTGCGCGAGCGCGGCATTCCCACCGCCGTCGCCACCTCATCGCGCAATCCCCATGCCGCCCATCATCTGGGTGCGGCTGGCTTGCTGGACCTGTTCGAAACCGTGGTCACGCGGGACGATGTCGTGCATCCCAAACCGCATCCCGAACCCTATCTGATCGCGGCGAAGCGACTGAGGATCGAGCCGGCGGCTTGCCTGGCGCTCGAGGACAGCCATGCCGGCGTCCATGCGGCCCATGCGGCGGGCATGCAGACCATCATGGTGCCGGACCTGGTCGATCCGGATGCGCAGATCGCCGCTTTGGGCATCCAGGTTGTCCGCAATCTGACCCTGGTTCATCATGCGGCGTTTCCTCGCGACTAAGATGTGATTAACCATCCGCGCTAATAGATAAAACCTTATCCAAACGGGTAAGGCGCGGTTCAGCATCTTTAAAATCCATTCAAATCAAGGGTTTCCTTGCTTGGCGGCCTCCGTTAACCCTGCCTTAAGTTGCTAAGGGCTATGGTTAACCAGCCGTAAATTTCGACTTCCATCCCGGCCAAGGCTTGGCTAGTGTGCAGCCGGGAAGTGACGGGGCCCGCCTGAGGGCACCCCCGTGAAGAAGGTCCACCGGATATGGCCGGCTGGGCTCAGGGGCAAGGACTGAGCATTGAGATCGAAAAGGCAACAGATCGTCGCGCGTACCCTGTCGCCCGTGCTTGCCGTTTGTGCTGCTGCTCTCGTGCTGTTTGTTACCTTCTCGCCCGCCCATGCCGATACCAGGCTGGCGCTGCCCGATCCGATTCCCGAAACCATCGCCGAGCTGCGCCTGCAACCGGCGCTGGGCCCGGAACTTGTGCCGCTGGCGCCGGGCGAGCAGCCTCTGACCCCGGCATTGCTGGCCAATTATGTCAAACGCCAGCAATCCCTGCGTTCCGTGGACGTGACGCTGACCGGGCCGCAGCCGGACCTGACGCCCGACATGCTGATGGGCTATATCAGCCGGGCCTCCTTTGGCAGCAACAATGCCCTTTCCGCCATTGCCAGCTTTGCCGAGCCGACGCCGCGCCCGCAACCTTCGGTGACCGCCTCCATGCTGGCCGACTATGTCGCGAGCGGTTATCAGCCGATGGAAAAGCGGCTGGAAACTGCCGATGCCGAGCGCGATTGCCTAGCGCAGGCCATTTATCACGAAGCGCGCGGGGAAAGCGCGACGGGCCAATTGGCGGTGGCCAATGTGATCGTCAATCGCGCCCGCTCGGCCAAATTCCCCAATTCGCTATGCGGCGTCATTTATCAGAACGCCGACAAGGGGCTTTATCGCTGCCAGTTCACCTTTGCCTGCGATGGCCGCGACAATCGTCCGGCGGAGCGCCGC
This sequence comes from Devosia faecipullorum, assembly GCF_015158295.1. Lineage (GTDB taxonomy): Bacteria > Pseudomonadota > Alphaproteobacteria > Rhizobiales > Devosiaceae > Devosia > Devosia faecipullorum. Next base: position 64,386 of record NZ_JACDXV010000006.1, read on the forward strand.
GCGTGGGCCGCCTCGCAGCAATTGGCCAAGGATATCTATGCCGAATTCGCCACCGGCAGGGAGATTGGGGCGCTGCCCAGCTCGGCGCTCTATTATCACACGACGGCCGTGGCGCCGTCCTGGTCGCATACTTTCAGCCGCGTGGCGACGGTGGATTCCCACATTTTCTATTCCCCGAACTGAGCGAACGGGACACAAAAAAGGGCGCCCGCGGCGCCCTTTTTGCTGTCTTTACTCCGCCGCCATCTGCAATCGCGGACCGGCTCCGGCATCGGCCTCTGGACCGAACTTCTTGAAATTGTTACGGAAAAGATCGACCAACTTGGCCGACTGCGCATCATACTGGTCTGGATCAGGCCAGGTGCGGCGCGGATCGAGCAGGCTGGGATCGACGCCCGGCACGTTGAGCGGCACCTCGAAGCCGAAGAGCGGATCAAAGCGCATATCGGCATTGTCGAGCGAACCATCGAGCGCGGCGGTGAGCAGGCGACGGGTCGAGGCGATGTCGATGCGCTTGCCCTGACCATAGCCGCCGCTGGTCCAGCCGGTATTGAGCAGCCATGCCTGGGCCCCGCTGGTGCGCAGCCGCTCGGCCAGCATGTCACCGTAAGCCGTTGGATGCAAAGGCATAAAGGGCGCACCAAAGCAGGCCGAGAAGGTGGCCTGGGGTTCGGTGACGCCGCGCTCGGTGCCCGCGACCTTGGCGGTGTAGCCGGAAAGGAAGTGATAGACTGCCTGGTCCGGGGTCAGCCGCGCCAGCGGCGGCAAGACGCCGAACGCATCGGCGGTGAGAAAGACCACGGTTTTTGGCGTTTTCCCCACACTTCCCCTGGCAATCGATGGCAAAACGCCGATCGGATAGGCCGCTCTTGTGTTCTCAGTCAGCGTTACATCGTCAAATGCTGGCGCATTGTTAGCATCGAGCACGACATTCTCGAGCACGGTGCCGAAGCGGCGAGTCGCTGCATAAATCTCGGGCTCGGCCGTCGCCGAAAGCTTGACTGTCTTGGCGTAGCAACCGCCTTCGAGATTGAAGACGCCATCCTCGCTCCAGCCATGTTCGTCGTCGCCGATCAAAGGGCGAGCCGGGTCGTTGGAAAGCGTGGTCTTGCCGGTGCCCGAGAGCCCGAAGAACAGAGCCGCCTCGCCATCCGGTCCCAGGTTAGCCGAGCAGTGCATGGGCAGCACATTGCGGGCGGGGGCGTGGAAGTTGAAGAGGCTGAAGACCGACTTCTTGATCTCGCCGGCATAGAGCGTGCCGGCGATGAGCACGAGATTGCGGCTCATGTCGAGCGCGATCACGGTGTCGGTGCGACTGCCATGGCGGGCGGGGTCGGCCTGGAAATAGGGAGCATGAACGATGGTGACCGGATCGGCGTCGTCGGCGGCGGGAATGCCCTCGTCCCGGCGGATCAGCAGATTACGGATGAACAGGGCGTGCCAGGCGCTGGGGGTGAGCACGGTGACATCATATTGGTGGCGCGGATCGGCCCCGGCGAGCAGATCCTGCCGGAACAGATCCTGACCGGCGAGATGATCGCGAATGTCGCCCAAAAGCAGATCGAAATGGGCCGGGCTCATGGCGCCCGAATTGTCCCACCAGACGCTGTTTTCAGTCAGGGCATCGCGGACGATGAACTTGTCCTTGGGCGACCGGCCGGTAAAGGCGCCGGTGCGAACCGAGAGCGCTCCGTCGCTGGTCAGCACCCCATTGCCCTGGCCAATGGAAGCCGCAACCAAGGCCGGCACAACGGCGTTATCGCTCAGCGAGGTCGCTGCCGCGCCAATAGCGGTCCGAAGGGTTCCGTGATCGAAGGCAGGCATGTTTTGTCTCCACAAAGCCGCGCGAAACTGGCGGCCCTTGGAGGCAAAATAGGTGGCGGTCCGCGCCCCGAACCATCCCGAAATGGGTCGTAAGACTGAAGTTGCATCGAAATCGTCTTGTATGGAAGCGCGGGCAATCTGGCACAAGACTTGGCCGCGCCATATTTAATGCGTAATTGTCGCTTGCAACGTCGCTCAATAGTCCGGCTGAACAATCAGCGGGGCAAGACCCAGCAGCGTCACGAAGAGAAAGGCAGACCATGCCAAAGATCGCCCTTGTGGACGATGACCGCAATATTCTCACCTCGGTGTCCCTGACCCTCGAGGCCGAGGGCTATCAGGTCGCCACCTATACCGATGGCGCCTCGGGGCTGGAGGGCCTGACCACGGATAAGCCGGACCTGGCCATTCTCGACATCAAGATGCCGCGCATGGACGGCATGGAATTGCTGCGCCGCCTGCGACAGAAATCCGACATTCCGGTGATCTTCCTCACCTCCAAGGACGAAGAGATCGACGAATTGTTCGGGCTCAAGATGGGCGCCGACGATTTCATCACCAAGCCGTTCAGCCAGCGCCTGCTGGTCGAGCGGGTGAAAGCCATCCTGCGCCGCTCCGCCCCGCGCGACGGCAATGGTGCGGCGAGCCTGGGCATGGAAACGGCGCCGAGCAAGGCGCTGATCGAGCGCGGCGCGCTGGTGATGGACGAGGAACGTCATACCTGCACCTGGAAGGGGCAGCGGGTGACCCTTACCGTCACCGAATTCCTGATCCTGCAGGCGCTGGCGCTGCGGCCCGGCGTGGTCAAGTCGCGCAATGCGCTGATGGACGCGGCCTATGACGACCAGGTCTATGTCGATGACCGCACCATCGACAGCCACATCAAGCGGCTGCGCAAGAAGTTCAAGGCGACCGACGACGATTTCGAGATGATCGAAACCCTTTATGGCGTCGGCTACCGCTTCAAGGAGCAATAAGACGTCAATTGGCCATTCTGGACCGTCAAACTGACGAATCCATCCCCGGGCGCGGGGATGACCCAGCCGGGGAGACGCCAGGTTCCGGCCGGAAGCGGCGTCGTCTGGTGCCGCGCCCGGTGGCCAAGATTTTTGTCGCCATCCGGCGCTTCATCGATTTCGCGGTGTTTTCCAGTCTCACCCGACGCATCGTCGTGCTCAACATGGCGGGGCTGCTGGTGTTGGTGGTGGGCATCCTGTATCTCAACCAATGGCGGGCGGGCCTGATCGACGCCCGCGTGCAATCGCTGCGCGTGCAGGGGGAAATCATCGCCGCCGCCATCGCCGCCTCGGCCACGGTGGACAGCGACATCATCTCGATCAATCCCGACCGGCTGCTGGACGTACAGGGCGGCAATATCTCCCCGCTCTCCTATTTCGACCCGACGCTGGAATTTCCCATCAATCCCGAACAGGTGGCGCCGCTGCTGCGCAATCTGATCACCCCCACCCGGACCCGCGCCCGCATCTATGACCTGGGCGGCCTGCTGATCCTGGACAGCGACAATATCTATGCGCGCGGCGAGGTGCTGCGGCAGAATATCGACACCAGCCAGCCCCGGTTCTTTCTCGCCGAATGGTGGAATGCCGTCGTCTCCTGGGCGCCCGGGGACAATTTCCCCACCTATCAGGAATATCAGGCCGACGAGGGCACGCGCTATCCCGAGGTCGCCTCGGCACTTGCCGGCGCCCCCGCCGATTTCGTGCGCGTGGACAGCAAGGGCCAATTGGTGGTTTCGGTGGCGGTGCCGGTGCAAAGGCTGCGCGCCATTGTCGGGGCCATCCTGCTCTCGACCGCGCCGGGCGACATCGATTCGATAGTGGCGCAGGAACGCTGGAGCCTGTTCCGCATCGCGCTGATCGCCGCCGGGGTGCAGATCGTGCTCTCGCTTTTATTGGCCGGCACCATTGCCGGGCCGATGCGCCGCCTCTCGGCGGCGGCCGAACGGGTGCAGACCGCCGGCGACGCCAGGGCAGAAATACCCGACCTCACCGACCGCCCAGACGAAATCGGGCACCTGTCGGGGGCGCTGCGGCGCATGACCGATGCGCTTTACAACCGTATCGAGGCCATCGAGCGCTTTGCCGCCGATGTCGCCCATGAACTCAAGAACCCGCTGACTTCGCTGCGCTCGGCGGTGGAAACCCTGCCCTTGGCCAAGAAGGAAGAGGACAAGGCGCGGCTCAACGAAATCATCCAGCACGATATCCGTCGGCTGGACCGGCTGATCACCGACATTTCCAGCGCCAGCCGGCTCGATGCGGAACTGGCCCGTGAAAGCGCCGAACTGGTGGATGTAGAAAAGCTGGCCGAGGCCATGGTGGCGATCCAGAAGGATATGACGCAGGGCCGCGACGTCGCGGTGGTCATGGGCAAGCGCAGCGGGCGCGGACCGACCCTGATCAATGGCCATGAAAGCCGGCTGGCGCAGGTCTTCGCCAATCTCATCGACAATGCAGTGTCCTTCTCGCCCGAAGGGGGCAAAGTCAGCGTCGCCGTCGCCACCGAGGGCGAGACCATCACCGTCTCCGTCACCGACGAGGGACCGGGCATTACCGGCGACGCCACCCGCATTTTCCAGCGCTTCTATACCGACCGGCCGGAAACCGAATCCTTCGGCAATCATTCCGGGCTTGGCCTTTCCATTTCCAAGCAGATCGTGGACGCCCACAAGGGCAGTATCCGCGCCCATAACCGCACCGACCGCTCGGGCGCGGTTTTTACAATTGTGTTGCCGCGGGCGCGCAAATAGACTTTGCTCATGAGCAAGTCCCAAAACGTCCATGGAACAGGATTGGTCCTGGGTGAAACCGGACTCTTGCTGCGCGGCCCTTCGGGCGCGGGGAAATCCTTGCTGGCCCTGGCCCTATTGGAAAGCTGGGAGCAGCGCGGGCAAGCCGCTTTCCTGGTCGCCGACGACCGCGTGGACCTGCGCGATGACGGCGAATCACTGACCATGCTGGCCCCGCCCCGATTGGAGGGGCTCATCGAATTGCGCGGCAGAGGCATCGTTTCGCGCCCGCACCAGCAAAGCGCCAGACTGGACCTGATCATCGATCTGGTGCCCGAATTGATCCGGCTGGTGGAGGAGGAAGCGCTCCAGACCACGCTATTGGGCCATGTCCTGATGCGCGCGCCGGTGCCTCAGGCGGGGGTGGTGAGTCTGGGCCATCAGCAATTGCTCGTGGCCGAAGCGTTGCGCGCAAGCCTTGCAGCCAACGAATCGTGACAATATACCCCTTGCAAGGGGTCGCCCCGGAGACAAGACTGTAAGCTGGTTACCTGCCGGCACCCGGCGGCGGGTTTGGCTTGGGACTGGATAAAGATCACGGCGCGCCGGTTTGGCGCGGCTGTCTGGGGATTGTTCATGATCGGATTGGTTCTGGTGACCCATGGCGCGCTCGCCACAGAGTTCAAGCTCGCCATGGAACATGTGGTCGGACCACAGGATTATATCGAAGCCATCGCCATTGGCCCCGATGACAATGCGGAACTGCGCCGCGAGGATATTCTGAGCGCCATCGACCGGGCCGATTCCGGCGCGGGCGTCATCATCCTCACCGACATGTTCGGCGGCACGCCCTCGAACCTGGCCATTTCGGTGATGCAGAACCGCAAGGTGGAAGTGATCGCCGGGGTCAACCTGCCCATGCTGGTAAAGCTGGGACGGGTGCGTGGCGAAATGAGCATGGAAGAAGCGGTGAACGTCGCCCAGGAAGCGGGCAAGAAATATATCACCGTGGCCAATGCCGTTCTGGGCGCCTGACCCATGGATGCGAGCAGGGCCGTCGCCCAGCAATTGACGATTCTCAACCGCAAGGGCCTGCATGCCCGCGCTTCGGCGCGCTTCGTGCGCACGGCCGAATGTTTCGACGCCAGCATCAGCGTCATCAAGGACGGCACTTCGGTGGCCGGCAATTCCATCATGGGCCTGATGATGCTGGGCGCGGGGCCGGGTTCGACCATCCTGGTCCAGGCCAGCGGCAAGCAGGCCCGCGAAGCACTCGAAGCCATTACCGAACTGGTCAATAACGGGTTCGACGAGGATGTGGACGGGGCCGAGGCTTAGGCAAAGTTCAAGATTTGCATTGGCGGCGGAAAGCCCCGATCTGATCCCCTCCCCTCAAGAGGGATGGGGCACATCTGGGCTCGCCATATATAATGCGAGGCCGATAGCATCTGTCATGTTCTTGCCGTTTGCATGCGGCTGAGTGATCCTGGGTCAGCTAGAGGAGCGCGGCATGATGCGGCGAGTGATCGCGGGAATCGGGGGGATCGCGCTGGCGGCGACGCTCAGTCAGTTTCCCGAATATGCCCAGCAATATACCCAGCGGCTGGGCGGCGCGGTCGATGAATTGCGCGTCATCACCGAGGATTTCGACCGGGCGGCGACGCAGGAGGGGCTGGACCGGCAGGCGGCGCTTCAGCGCTACAACAATTCCAGCGACAGCTTTCTGGCCGGGCGCGGCGACAGTATGGGGCGCACGTTCCAGCGGTATGAACATCTGAGCCAGACACTGGCCCGGATCGAGGGCGCGGGGCCGATCGAACGGCTGCAATCGCTGCCCGCCTATCTCGACAGCGATGTGGGGCGCAGGACGCTGGATGCCTACAAGCCCGCCATGCCGGTGACTTTGGAGGGCGTGCTCTATGCCGGGGCCGGGTTCATGCTGGGCTATCTGTTGTTATCGGCGCTGGTGCGGTTCTGCGCCCTGCCCTTCCGGCGGCGGGGCCGGCAGCGGGCCTATCGGGGCTGACCCTTAGCGCCATCCGAGCATAGCTCTCATGGCCTTCGCACTTCCAATCACTCCTCCGCAGCGATTGGCCCCAATGGACACTTCGAAGATATAAACAATCCTTTATATCCCTCATTGATCGGCAAGACCTGCTCCCGTATAGAAGGGCCAAGAGAAAATCCTTCTGGAGCCCGACATGACCAAGAGCCCGACCGATTACGCGGTCAAGGACATCAGCCTCGCCGATTTCGGCCGCAAGGAAATCCAGATCGCCGAGATCGAAATGCCGGGTCTGATGGCGATCCGCGAGGAATATGCGGCCAGCCAGCCGCTCAAGGGCGCGCGCATTGCCGGCTCGCTGCACATGACCATCCAGACCGCCGTGCTGATCGAGACGCTGGTGGCGCTCGGGGCCGAAGTGCGCTGGGTGAGCTGCAATATCTTTTCCACCCAGGACCATGCCGCCGCCGCCATCGCCGCCGCCGGCATCCCGGTCTTTGCCCATAAGGGCGAAACGCTGGAAGAATATTGGGATTTTACCGACCGCATGATGGACTGGGGCAATGGCCTTACGCCCAACATGATCCTCGACGATGGCGGCGACGCCACCATGTATATCCTCAACGGCGCCAAGGCCGAGAAGGACATTGCCGTTCTGGCCAAGCCGGGCAATGAGGAAGAGGAAATCTTCTTCGCCACCATCAAGCGGCGGCTCGAAAAGACCCCCGGCTTCTTCACCCGGATCAAAGACGCGATCCGCGGCGTTTCCGAAGAGACGACGACGGGCGTGATGCGGCTCCATCAGCTGCACGCGCGGGGCGAACTGCCCTTCCCGGCCATCAACGTCAATGACTCGGTGACCAAGTCCAAGTTCGACAATAAATACGGCACGAGGGAATCGCTGGTGGACGCCATCCGCCGCGGCACCGACGTGATGCTGGCCGGCAAGGTCGCCATCGTCTGCGGCTATGGCGATGTGGGCAAGGGATCGGCGGAATCGCTGCGCGGCGCCGGCGCCCGCGTCCTTGTCACCGAAGTGGACCCGATCTGCGCCCTGCAGGCCGCCATGGAAGGCTTCGAGGTGGTAACGCTGGAAGACGCCGCCCACCGCGCTGATATCGTCGTCACCGCCACCGGCAATCGCGACGTGTTGATGGTCGATGACATGCGCAATCTCAAGGACATGGCCATCGTCTGCAATATCGGCCATTTCGACAACGAGATCGACGTATTGGGCCTGCGCAATTTCAAGTGGACCAATATCAAGCCGCAGGTCGACATGATCGAGCAGCCCAATGGCAAGCGGCTGATCCTGCTGTCGGAAGGGCGTCTGGTCAATCTGGGCAATGCCACGGGCCACCCGAGCTTTGTCATGTCGGCCAGCTTCGCCAACCAGACCCTGGCGCAGATCGAATTGTGGACCAAGGGCGAGACGCTCGAGAAGAAGGTGCATGTCCTGCCCAAGCATCTCGACGAAAAGGTCGCCGAACTGCATCTGGCCAAGCTCGGCGCCAAGCTGACCAAGCTGACCAAGACCCAGGCCGATTATATCGGCGTGCCGGTCGCGGGTCCGTTCAAGTCGGGCGAATATCGCTATTAAGCATCCGGCGCGCGTCGCCAAAAAAATCTGCTGAAAGCCCGGCCCCAGTGCCGGGCTTTTACTCTTTTTAAAGGTTTCTGTTTCGTTCTTGGGTCAAGTACTTTCCTGCCGCTTTGCCCGCAACGCACAGCCATGAAGACTCTTTTGCCCGATTCGCGCTGCCGCTATGGTCTAGTGATTCGGGTTGCGGGGGACATGCAAGCCGTTCGAAGGCAGCCGGAACGGATCCCGTTCGGCGTTGGCTGCCCGGTCCTAAAGTGGCGTACCGGCCGTCCCGGCCGGATGGGCATTCACGAAAGCTAAGTGAAAGAGGGCAGCATGGCGCCGGCACGGCTCCGGAAACGATGGGGATTCGCGGCTTCGGCATCCGCCTGCCTGACCCTGCTCACGGCCGCACCGGCATTGGCGCAGGGCTTTGCCCCGGCGAGCCTGGGCAATATCGCCCCCATCGCCGTCGCCATCGGCGCGGGCGGTTTCGCGCTCATTTCCATGACCATCATCCGCCGCCTCCTGGCCGACAACCGCGCCGCGCGCCGCCGTGCCGCCGAGCAGATCGCCGATCTGCGCGCGCTGGTCGATGAATATGAAAATCTGGTCTCGGGCAGTACCGAGCTGACCATTTTGTGGAGCGGACAGGACGGGCCGCGCATTCTTGGCCAGGCCAGCGCCGTGCTACCGCCGGGCCGCCAGCCGCAAAGCGTGCTCAACCTGCATAGCTGGCTGGGCGCCGCCGAATCCAATCGCCTCGCCGCCATGCTCGACGAATTGCGCCTGCAAGGGCGCGGCTTTTCCGCCAGCATCAAGACCGCCGAGGGCAAGCTGGTGCGCGCCACCGGCTGGGCCATGGGCGATGGCGCCGCCATGCGCCTGCGCCCGGCCTTCAGCCAGCCCGGCGACGAGGCCGCGCTGGTGGCCGATAATGAAGCGGAAATTGCCGAGAACGACCAGCAAAGCGTGCGCGCTCTGCTGGGCCTGTTGAGCAAACCGGCCTTCCTGCGCGACGGAACGGGCCAATTGGTCTATGCCAATGGCGCCTATTGCGCCCTTGCCACGGCGCTCGACAAGACCTGTCTGGAAACCCGCCCTGCCGAGATCATCGACCCGCGGGCCAACAAAACCGCACCGGTGGATTTCGCCGACCATGGCCGGTTCGAGCTGGTTGAAATCGAGCTGCCTGGCGGACGGGCCGGCTATCTGCGCCCGCTGGAAAATGCCTGGCAAAAATCCGAAGCAGGCCTCGCCCATATCGGGGGCATTATTGATGCGCTGGCCACACCCATCGCCATCTTCAACGCCCGGCGGGAACTCACCCAATTCAACGCCGCCTATGCGGCCCTGTGGAATCTCGATCCGGCCTTCCTCACCAAAGGCCTCGACGAGCGCGCCATTCTCGACAAGCTGCGCACGCTGGGCATGCTGCCCAATCAGGTCGATTACCACACCTGGCGCGCCAAGCACCTGGAAAGCTACCAGCGCAAGGTGCCGTTCGAGGCCGAGCCCTGGCACCTGCCCGATGGCCGCACGATCAAGGTGATTTCGGCCCCGGCCGGTCCCGAGGGTGGGGTCATCTATGTCTACGAAGACCTGACCGAACGGCTGGAACTGGAAAGCACCAACAAAAGCTTCACCAATGTGATGCGCGAAAGCATCAACGCACTGAGCGAGGCGGTGGCGGTGTTCGGCACCAATGGCAGGCTGACGCTCTCCAATCCGCAATTGTCCAAATTGTGGAAGCTGCCGCTCAATGCCTTCGACGCGAATCCCCATATCGACCAATTGGCCGAGGCCAGCGGCCTGGCCATTCCCGAGGACGGAGCCACGATCTGGCGCGACCTCAAGCGCTCGATCGTCGATCTCAATCCCACGCGCACCGACCGTACCGGCCGGCTCAACCGCTCCGATGGCCGGCTGATCGATTATGCCATTACCCGGCTGCCCGACGGGCAGACGATGATGACCTTTCTCGACGTCACCGAAAGCGCCTCCTATTCGAAAGTGCTCAAGGAGCGCAATGACGCGCTGGTCGCCGCCGATCGACTCAAGGACGCCTTTGTCGAGAACGTCTCCTATGAATTGCGCAGCCCGCTCACCAATATTATCGGCTTTTCCGACCTGCTGGCCGACAATGAAGGCCAGAGCCTCAATGAGCGGCAGCGCGAATATCTCGATTATATCCGCGCCTCATCGGTGACCCTGGGCGTCTTGATCGACAATATTCTTGACTTGGCTTCGGTCGATGCGGGCATTGCCGAACTCAAGCCGGAAATACTCGATATTCCGGCGCTGATCGACAAGGCCAGGGCCGGCATTGCCGCCAGTTTTCCAGAAGTGTCGGGCGAGGCGCCGAACCTGGTCATCGCCATCGAGCCGGACCTGCCCCAATTCGTCGCCGATGGCACCCGCATCGTGCAGGTGCTCTATAACCTGCTCTCCAACGCCGCCCGCTTCTCCCCACCCGGCGGAGAAATCCGACTTTCAGTATCGCACCGGGCCGAGCGCATGCTCTTCGTCATCGAGGACGAGGGGCCGGGCATTACCGACGAGATGAAGGCGGCCATCCTCACCCGCCTGGACGGCCCGCAAGCCGGCGGCCGCCAGCGCGGCGCCGGGCTGGCGCTCTCCATCGTGCGCACCTTCGTCAATCTGCATGGCGGCACCATCTCGGCGGAAAAGCGCGAACCGCGCGGCAGCCGCATCATCGTCAACCTGCCGATGAATTCGGCGCTGGCGGGCGTGGCGGAATAGCTCCGGGCCGTCCCAAAGGGCCAATCACGAAGGTGGCTTGATTGGCAATTCCGCCGGCGCGATGCCCTTGTTCGCCGTCACCACCCGGTTTATCCGAATGGTGCATGGATTGCCCGGATGAGACGGGCAATGACGGAGACGGATGTGCCTGAGCCGATTGAAACCTTTCTGCCCGACGATGGCGCCACCTCCCGCTTCGGCGCGGAACTGGCGGCCAGCCTCAAACCCGGCGACATCGTCAGCCTCGAAGGCGATCTGGGGGCCGGAAAAACTGCTCTGGCGCGCGCCATTATCCGGGCGCTGGCCGGCGATCCAGGGCTCGAAGTCCCCTCCCCGACCTTCGCCATCATCCAGCCCTATAAGACAATGCGCGGCCCGGTCCTGCATGCCGATCTCTATCGGCTGGCCGATGCGGCGGAAGCCGACGAACTGGGCCTGCTCGACGACCCGGAGGCCATCGTTCTGGTGGAATGGGCGGCACGGGCGGAACAGGTTCTGGCGGCCGCGCGCCTGCGGGTCGGGATGACGATTCCGCCGGGTGGAACGGGACGGAACGTGGTGGTGAGCTGACGGCTCTATTGCGCCAGGAGAAGGCTCGAGGAACCGGATTGCCCGGACGAGCCGGGCAATGGCGGTGGAAGGGCGGGTGCACGGCAAGGGAATGTCCGGGCAAGGCGGAAACGCTCCAGCCCCATCTAATGCGCCTCGTCCCAGTTCCTGGCGGCATGGGCGTCTACGTGGATCGGCACGGTTAGCCGCACGGCCGGTTCGGCTGCGCTTTCCATGACGCGCCGGATCACCGGAATGGCCTGATCCTCGCTGCCTTCGGGTACTTCGAAGATCAGTTCGTCATGCACCTGCAGCAGCATGTCGGCTTCGATACCGGCCTTGGCCAATTCGCCTTCCATGCGGATCATGGCGCGGCGGATGATGTCGGCGGCGCTGCCCTGGATCGGCGCATTGATCGAGGCGCGCTCGACAAAGGCGCGTTCGCTGGGATTGCCGGAATTGGCATTGGGGAACTGGATCTTGCGGCCGAAAATGGTCATGACGTGGCCGTCGGCCTTCACCTTGAGCTTCTGGGCGTCCATGTAATCGCGGATGCCGGGGAAGCGCTCGAAATAGGTCTTGATATAATCCCCGGCCTCGGAGCGGGCGATGCCCAGCTGGTTGGCGAGGCCGAAGGCCGAAATGCCATAGATGATGCCGAAATTGATCGCCTTGGCTCTCCGGCGCACGTCGCTCGGCATGCCCTCCACCGGCACGTTGAACATTTCCGACGCCGTCATGGCGTGAATGTCCAGCCCCTCTTCGAAAGCATCTTTGAGCGCGCCGATATCGGCGATATGGGCGAGAACCCGCAATTCGATCTGAGAATAGTCGGCCGAGATCAGCACCTTGCCCGGCGGGGCGATGAAGGCGGAGCGGATCTTGCGCCCGTCTTCGGTGCGGACGGGAATGTTCTGCAGGTTGGGATCGTTGGATGAGAGCCGCCCGGTGAGCACCGAAGCCTGCGAATAGGAGGTGTGAACGCGACCGGTGCGCGGATTGATATAGGTGGGCAGCGCGTCGGCATAGGTGCCCTTGAGCTTGGTGAGCTGGCGCCAGTCGACAATGGTGCGGGCCAAGGGAATGCCCTTGAGCGCCAGATCTTCGAGCACATCGGCGCCGGTGGACCAGGCGCCGGTCTTGGTCTTGGTGCCGCCTTCGAGCCCCATCTTGTCGAAGAGGATTTCGCCCAATTGCTTGGGCGAGCCGAGATTGAAGCTCTGGCCGGCCAATTCATGCGCCTCGGCCTCGAAAGCGGCGGCGCGCTGGGCGAAGTCACCAGAGAGGCGGGCAAGAATCTGCCGATCGACTAGGACGCCGCGCGCCTCCATCCGGGCCAGGACCGGAGCCAGCGGCCGCTCGATGGTTTCATAGAGCGTCGTAGCATTTTCGGCGGCGAGGCGCGGCTTCAACACATGCCAGAGGCGAAGGGTTATGTCGGCATCCTCGGCGCCATAGCGGGCGGCGGCGGGGATATCGAGCTGATCGAAAGTCTTCTGGTGCTTGCCGGTGCCGGCCAGCTCGGAAAAAGAGATGGTTTTGTGGCCGAGCCAATGGTCGGCCAGCACGTCCATGCCATTATAGCGCGGGCCATCCAGCGCATAGGAGATGAGCATGGTGTCATCGATGGGCGCCATCGCAATGCCGTAGCGGGCCAAAACTTCGATGTCATATTTGACGTTCTGCCCGATCTTGAGGATCGAGCGATCTTCGAGCACGGGTTTGAGGCTGTCGAGCACGGTGCGGATGGGCAATTGCCCCTCGACCAGCCCACCGCCGCCCAGAAGGTCGCCGGGCAAGGCGTGACCGACCGGAATATAGCAGCCCTCGCCGATCTCGGTGGAAAGGCAGACCCCCACCAGATCGGCCTGTTGCGGATCGAGCCCCGTGGTCTCGGTGTCGATGGCCACATGCCCCTTGGCCACGATCTTTTCGATCCAGCGGGCGAGCTGGTCGGGGGTCGTCAGCGTTTCATAGGCGGCGTGATCGACCGGAATGGCCTTGATGCGCGCATGTTCCTCGGCGGCGTGGCGGGCCGGGCCCGTGCCGGGCACGACATTGGCGGCGAGCTTGGCCTTGGCGACCGAGAGCGAGGTGGATTTTTGCGGGGCGCCGGGGATGGGCTCGGCGCCGCCGGCCTTCAATTCCGGATCGGCTTCGAAATCGTCGGGATTAGCGTCGAGCAGGGTGGCGAGACGCTTGGTGATGGTGGCAAATTCCATCGCCTTGAGGAAGGGAAACAACGCCGAGGGGCTCATCGGCTGGCGCAGAAGGCCATCGAGGTCGATCTCGACGGGAACCTTTTGCTCCAGCGTCACCAGCTGTTTGGAAATGCGGGCCAGATCGGCATTGGCGATGAGCTTTTCACGCCGGGCGTTCTGCTTGATCTCGCCGGCGCGCTCGAGCAGGGTTTCGAGGTCGCCATAGATATTGATCAATTCCGCCGCCGTCTTGACGCCGATGCCGGGTACGCCGGGCACGTTGTCGACGCTGTCACCGCACAGGGCCTGCACATCGATGACCTTGTCGGGAGTGACGCCGAACTTGGCAAAAACCTCGTCGGGGCCGATCCAGCGCAGCGGCGGCTGGCCGGGGCGCGGAATGGTGTCGAGCAGGCGAATGGAGCCATCCGGCTCGACCAATTGCATCAGATCCTTGTCCGAGGAGGCGATGGTGACCTTCATGCCCGCAGCGCGCGCCATGCGCGCATAGGTGGCCATGATGTCGTCGGCCTCCCAGCCCTCCATTTCGATGGAGGGAATGGAAAAGGCCCTGGTGGCCGAGCGGGTCAGGGGGAATTGAGGGATCAATTCCTCGGGCGCAGGCGGGCGCTGGGCCTTGTATTGGGGATAGAGGTCGTCGCGGAAAGTCTTGCCCTTGGCGTCGAAGATGACCGCCATATGGGTCGGGGCCTCGTCGCCATCCATGTCCTGCGTCAGCTTGAACAGCATGTTGCAGAAGCCCTGCACGCAGCCCACTGGCAGCCCGTCCGACTTGCGGCTGAGTGGCGGCAGGGCGTGGAAGGCACGGAAAATATAGCCCGAGCCATCGACGAGCAGCAGGTGCATGAACCGATTCCTCTTATCTAGTCGCGGCAACTTACCGCTTCACACGCCAGGATGGCACCCATTTTTGTCCACCCCTGTCAGCAGCGACCGGCCCAGCCGCTGGACCCAACTTCGCCACGTTCCGGGTTTAGGTCTTGCCTTATCGGTGGAAAGCAGCCTCCTTTCTCCCAGAGCGGTAATGAAAGGACAATTCGTGCAGACCGGTCCGAACAAGGGCTCCGCCGCCACCATCCTCGTGGTGGACGACGATGCCCTGATCACACTCAACATGGTCGATCACCTGACCGAGCTCGGTCATATCGTGCTGGAAGCCTATTCAGGCCGCGACGCGCTCACCCTGCTGGAAAATCATCCCGAGATCGCGGCGCTGATCACCGATTATTCCATGCCCATGATGAATGGGGTGGAACTGGCCGAACAGGCGTGCCGCTTGCGTCCCGGCCTGCCGGTGCTGCTCTCGACCGGCTATGCCGAATTGCCCCAGGGCATTGCCAACACCTTGCCGCGCATCGAAAAGCCGTTCCGCGAGGAGGAATTGGCCGAAAAGGTCGGCGCCCTGCTCTCGATGGTCGCGCCAGCCGAATAGGCTCAGCGCAGCCCGCTCTTTTCCAGCAGGCCGAGCCGCTTGGCGTCGAAATAATAGCCCTTGGCGTAAAATTGCACCGCGCGGTCCTGATCGCCGCCGGCGGTGACATAGGCTCCGGCCAGGTAGCGCACCGCATAGCGCAGATTGGTTTCGGCATCGAGCAGGCCGGCAGGTTCGCCCGCGAAGCCCATGCCGCGCGCGGTGGCATGGCTGATCTGCATCAACCCGTAATAGGGCCCGTTGCGGGCGGATGGATTGTAATTGCTTTCGCGCACGATGACCCGGCGCACCAGCGCCTCGGGCACTGCATATTCGGTGGAGTAATGGGCGATCAACCCGTCCAGCGCGCCGCGATTGCCATCGGCATAGGCCAAAACGAATTCATCTGCGGCCCGGGGCACGGCGGCAGCGGCCGGCACGTGCCCGGCCCGCGTTTCCGGCACGACTGGCGCTACGCTGGCTATAGCGGCGCTCGCCGTGGCGCTGCGATTGCCCGGCAGCGGCTTGACGCCGGCGATGGAACAGCCCGCCAGAACGAGCGTCAGCGCCAGGGTGGAGGCAAGGGCAAGTGGCCGCGCCGTCATGTGCAATCCTTTACCGCCTTGCCCCAAATTCCGACATGTCACGCGCCAGCATCGACCGACGCGCAACATTGTGCGGCTAAACGCCAAACACGGCGGCTTGATGGCGGAAATGGGACCAGGTCGCAAGCGTTATCGGCGCGCGGATGCTGGCGGGACGCGTTTTTCGTCCCTGTCTCAATGGCGGGGAATGGTGAAATTCCGCCGCGACGCCGTTACCTTGGCGCGCACGATGCAGGCTTCCGCATGGCCATTGACCAGGCCCATGGCCTGCATGAAGGCGAAAATCGTCGTAGGCCCGACAAAGCGCCAGCCGCGCTGCTTGAGGGCCCTGGACAGAGCTTCCGATTGCGGGGAGGTGGCGGCGCCATGCGGCGGGCCTGGAGGAGGCGCTTCATAGCGCCAGACAAAGGCGGCGAGCGAGCCGGCCTCGGCCAGCAATTGCTGCGCCCGCGCCGCATTGTTGATCACCGCCTCGATCTTAGCTCGATGCCGGACAATGGCGGCGTCGGCCAGAAGGCGCTCGACATCGGCAGCGGTAAAAGCGGCCAGGGCATCGATGTCGAAGCCGGCAAAAGCGGCCCGAAAGGCGGCGCGCTTGTTGAGAATAGTGCGCCAGCTCAGTCCAGCCTGAAAGACCTCGAGACTGAGTTTTTCGAACAGAAGCCGATCATCGTCGACCGGATAGCCCCATTCATCGTCATGATAAGGCAGAAATTCGGGCGCCGCAGCACACCAGCTGCACCTTGGGTGGCCATCGAGAGGATTGATCACAGCGCTCATCGTGTCATCTCCAAGTCAAGATCAGGTGCTTCTCCCGGCGGGAATTGAGTTCCACACAGGCACCGGCGCCATACAAATTGCGTCGCGAACACGCGCTTCTCGCGGCTCGTTCCATCCAGTCCAGCCCATCGTCTGGAACAATCCCGACGATTCCACCTTAGGCAAAGCCTGCCCCGGGCGTCACATCCGAACTGTAGTGCCAGGTTTTTTCTCGTGCTGCACAATTGCTGAAGTGATGCGCTTCTCCAGTTGTCAGCTACCATAATTCTCGCTACTCATTGATAAGAGGTCAGACGACAGAGGAGTTATCGTGCGTAAACTTATCTTGGATGTTGATACCGGTACGGACGACGCCGTCGCCATCATGATGGCCGGGCTGCATCCCCAGCTCAACCTGGTGGCCTGCACCACCGTCAACGGCAACGTGCCCGTTGAAAACTGCACCGACAACACGCTGCGCACCCTTGATCTGATCGGTCGCAATGATGTGCCGGTCTATGAAGGGTTGAATCAGCCGATCGCCCGGACAGACTTCCCGGTGCCGCGCGCGATCAAGAAGGACGTGCAGGTCCATATGGCCGAACTGCCGATGCCGCCGGCCCGCTCCAAGAAGCAGGCCATGTCCGCACCTGAATTCTTGGTAAAGGCCTTTGCCGGTGAACACCGCGATGCGGTTCTCGTGCCGGTCGGTCCGCTGTCCAACATTGCCGCAGCGATCAAGCTCGATCCGAACTTTGTGAACAACGTTTCCGAAGTCATGATCATGGGCGGTGCCGTCGACAAGTCCAACATTACCGCATCTGCCGAGTTCAATATCTGGGCCGACCCGGAAGCCGCCCAGGTGGTATTCGAAGCCGGTTTCAAGAAGATCACGCTGGTGCCGCTCGATGCAACCCATCGCGCGCTGGTCTCGCTCGACCAATGCGCCGCCATGCGGGCACTCGGAACGCCGGCGGGCAATGGTGCGGCCAGTGTGATCGAACACCGCATCAAAGGCTATCAGACGTTCCAGCCGACCGGCATCCTGGCGACCGCGCCGGTGCATGACGCGCTGTGCGTCGCTGCCCTGGTGCGCCCGGAGGTGATCACCACAAGGCATCTGAACTGCGTCATCGAGACCAAGGGCGAATATACGATCGGCCGCACAGTGGTGGATCACGAATTCCGCACCAAGCGCGAACCCAATTGCCACGTTGCGCTTGATGCTGATCGAGAGCTGTTCGTCTCGATGCTGCTCGAGACATTCGCTCGGCCACACCAGTCGGTCTAGCCTACCCTTTTATCAGTCCTCCCTGTGGTTCCGCGTCCATCGTCACCGATGGGCGCGGAATTGCTTTTGGGCACGAAAAGGCGGCGGGATGAACCGCCGCCTTTTCGAGCTACGCCCCGTAAGGAATCCAGACATTCTTGATCTGCGTTGCGCGGGCGAGGAAGTAGTCGCCCTCGAAGCGCCGGTCGGCCAGATCGTAGGCAAGCCCCCGGCTGGTCCAGGTCTGCTTGAGGTTGCCGATGGAGGCCTTTTCGACCATGGCCGAAGCGTCAGCCGGGCCCATGAACCAGAGCCCGTCGACGCCGTCATGTTCGGCGAGTGTCTTGGCCAGGGTCACGCTGTCGCCAGTGACGATGTTGATGACGCCCGATGGCACGTCCGAGGTCTCGATGACCTGGTAAAGATCGGTAAGGCTGAGTGGCGACGAGGCAGAGGGCACCAGCACGACCGTGTTGCCCATGGCGAGTGCCGGGGCGATCAGCGCGATGGAGCCGAGCAGCGGACGACTGGAGGGCGCAACGACGCCAAGAACGCCCAGGGGCTCCACCATGGCAGCGGCAACGGCGCGCAGGGGCGGGTTGTGCACGGCCCCGTCATACTTGTCGGCCCAGCCGGCAAAAGCGAACAGCCGTTCGACCGACAACGCGACCTCCTCGATGCCGTCCTGACCGGTCTGTGCCTTGATACGCGCAGCGAACTCGTCACGGCGATAGTCGAGATTTTCGGCGAGGAAGTAGAGGATCTGCGCCCGGGCATGGGCGGAGGTGGTTGACCAGCCGAGCGCGGCACGGGCGGCCTCGACGGCATTGCGGATATCCTTGCGGTTACCCTCGCCCACCTCGCCGATACGCTTGCCCGATGGATCGAGCACCGCACGGGAATAGGCGCTGTCAGGGCGGGCCTGCTTGCCACCGATATACATCTTGGCGGTCTGGTCGAGCTGGCCGGCATCGAGTGGATTGGCCGCGCTGATCGCCTTGGCGGGGGCAGCGGTGACGGGCGCGGACTTGAGGGATTTCTCCCAGGCGGGCTTGAGATAGGACGCCATGCCCTCGCGGCCACCTTCACGACCGAAGCCGCTCTCCTTGTAGCCGCCAAAGCCGACGGCTGCATCGAAATTATTGGTGCCGTTGATCCAGACCACACCGGCCTTGATCTTGGGCGCGATGTCGAGCGCGAGGTTGATGTTCTCGCTCCAGATCGTGGCGGCAAGACCATATTTCGTGTTGTTGGCGAGCGCGACGGCCTCTTCGGGCGTACGGAAGCTCATGGCGACCAGGACAGGTCCGAAGATCTCTTCGGCGACCAGCGTATTGGCCGGCGAGACGTTGGTGACGAGCGCGGGCTTGAGGAAGCAACCCTTGGCAGGAACCGGACCTTCTGCCTCGTAGACGACGGCGCCTTCGGCCGCGCCCCGCTTCATCAGGTCACGGATGCGTTCGACCTGCACCGGGGCCACCATGGCGCCGATATCGATGCTTTTGTCCAAAGGATCGCCGACCCGTAGGCTCGCCATGCGCGTCTTGAGCTTGGCGATGAAGCGTTCTTCGATGCTTTCCTGCACCAGAAGACGCGATCCCGCGCAGCAGACCTGGCCCTGGTTGAACCAGATGGCATCGACCAGACCTTCAACGGCCGAGTCGAGATCGGCATCCTCGAAGACGATATAGGGGCTCTTGCCTCCCAGCTCGAGGCTGAGGCCTTTACCCGACCCGGCCGTGGCGGCGCGGATGATCTTGCCCACTTCGGTCGAGCCGGTGAAGGCGATCTTGTCGATGTCGGGGTGATTGACGATGGCGGCGCCGGTGTCGCCCTCGCCGGTGACGATGTTG
Organism: Devosia faecipullorum; assembly: GCF_015158295.1. Lineage (GTDB taxonomy): Bacteria > Pseudomonadota > Alphaproteobacteria > Rhizobiales > Devosiaceae > Devosia > Devosia faecipullorum. The sequence continues at coordinate 83,978 of NZ_JACDXV010000006.1, forward strand.
ACGACGCCCTTGGGGAGGCCCGCACGTTCGCAGATTTCGGCAAACAGCAGGGCGGTCAGCGAAGTGAACTCGGCGGGCTTGAGAACGACCGTATTACCTGCAGCCAGCGCCGGGGCGATCTTCCAGGCCAGCATCAGCAGCGGGAAGTTCCACGGGATGATCTGCCCGCACACACCATAGGGTACGGCATCCGGGAAGCTGCGGCTCAGATGCTGGGCCCAGCCGGCATGGTGGTAAAAGTGACGGGCCACTAGCGGGATATCGATATCGCGTGACTCACGGATTGGCTTGCCATTGTCCATGCTCTCGAGCACGGCAAACAGGCGCGCATGCTTTTGCACAGCGCGGGCAATGGCATAGAGGTACTTGCCGCGCTCATAGCCGGACAGCGCCGACCAAGTCTTGAAGGCTGATCGAGCCGCCTTGACGGCAGCGTTCACGTCTTCGGCCGTGCCATCGGTGATATCGGCGAGCCGTTCGCCACTGGCGGGGTTGTCACTGGCAAAGGTCTTGCCCGGCTTGGTCCACTTGCCGTCGATGAAGTGACCGAACTTGCGGTTGTGGCTCTCGAGCCAGGCAATGGCTTGTTCAGGGCCCTCAGGGGCCGGGCCATAATCGAGCGACTGGAATATCTGCATGATCTTGTTCATTTCATCTCCTCGCGCGGTGTTCCGCGCCCCCTCATCAGCCCCGCGGGCACCTTCTTCCTCGGGGAGAAGGGGACGGAGCCGAGAGTGTTCAGTCGGTATTTTTCTCCCCTGATGGGAGAAGGTGGCGGACAGCGCCGGATGGGAGGGCGCGCAGGCCCTCCGCTCAACTCACACCATCGGCTGACGGTAGTCCGCCGCGTAGCGACCGGTCAGGCCGTGTTCGAGCTGGCGTTCGATATCGGTCAGCAGCGAGGAGGCGCCGAAGCGGAACAGGTGCGGCTGCAACCAATGCGTGCCCAGCTCCTCCTTCATTAGCGCCATGTATTTGGTCGCGTCGCCCGCAGTCGCGATGCCGCCCGCCGGCTTGTAGCCGATCTCGATACCGGTCTCATCGGCGAACCAGCGGATCATGCGGATCATGGTCAGGCTGGTCACCAGATTGGCGTTGACCTTTTCCTTGCCCGTCGACGTCTTGATGAAGTCCGCTCCGGCCATCATGCAGACAAGAGACGCCTTGGCGATATTGGTCTGGGTGGCCAGCTCGCCGGTCCCGAGAATGGTCTTGATATGGGCGTCGCCACAGGCCTTGCGGAACGCCTGGACCTGATCGTAGAGCGCCTGCCAGTCGCCGCGCAGCACCATGCCGCGCTCAATGACGATGTCGATCTCCTTGGCCCCGTCGGCCACCGAATACTCGATCTCCCTCAGCTTGGTCTCGACTGGCGCCAGCCCATGTGGGAAGGCGGTCGACACAGCAGCAACCGGAATGCCGGTACCTTCGAGCGCCGTCACCGCCGTCTTGACGAAATTATGATAGACGCACACCGCGCCGGGCAGGATGCGCAGGCCGGGCACGCCGAGCTTGTCGAGGATGTCGGACCGCAGCGGATGCCGTGCCTTGGCGCAGAGCCGTTCGACCCGCCCATCGGTATCGTCGGCGTTGAGCGTCGTCAGATCGATCAGCGTGATCGCCTTCAAGAGCCATGCCAGCTGATAGTCCTTCTTGACTGTCCGCCGCGACCCGATCGACCCCGCCCGACGCTCCAGCGCCGAACGGTTCATCCGGACCCGTTCGACCCAGTCGAGATCAAGCGGGAAACCGGGATTGCGTCGATGCGCGGGGGTGGTGGCCTCGGCCGTCACCAGTTTCATTGCATTACCTTTCCATCCGCCAATGCGCGCCGATAATAATCGGCAAATCCGGCAGCGAGCGGATAGTGCGGCCGCCAGCCGGCGTCCTCCGCCAGTCGCTGCAGGGAGAAATCGTTCTGCACTTCGGGTGCAGGATCGCGGCCTTCGACCAGTTCGATGCGGGCACCGGGCACGGTCGCCAGAATGGTGTCGCGCACGGCATCCATGGTCAGCACCTCGCCGGAGCCGACATTATAGGTGGCGTGCTCGAGCTTTTCTGTGGCCAGCGCCGCCAGCGTCGCGCCGGCTACGTCTTCCACCGACAAAAAGTGATAGGGGAAGCTCGTGTCGCAGGGAATGATCGTGGTCTTGCCCGCAAAACTGTCCTCGATGGCTTGCCGCAGATAGCAATTGGCGCGGCGATGCGGACCATAGACGCGGGTCAGGCGCAGGGCCGCGGCCGACACGCCGAATTCGCGCGCAAAGGACTCCACCAGCGCTTCGCCTGCCACCTTGCTGGCGGCATAGGTCGTGCCGGGATGCACGGCGTCCTCTTCCGAGATCACCGCCTTGTCGCTATGGCCATAGACCACGTGCGAAGACATCAGCAGGAACCGGTTGATACTATGCCGCCGAGCCAGGTCGAGCAGGAAGGCCGTCGAAGCCACATTGATGCGCATGACGTTCAACGGGGTTTCGCGCTGCATCAGCGGGCCGGAAATGCCGCCTGAATGCACAATGGCCTGAACACCGCCTTCCACGACCATCTGCTCGAGACGCACGTGATCGTCGAGGTCGGCGAGCACGAGATCGGGGTCATGCCGGGAGAAGTTGGCAATGTCGGTGGCCAGCACGCTGTGCCCGGCCGCCTCCAGATGTCGGCGCAATGCCATTCCGACGAGGCCGGCGCCACCGGTAACAAGGACTTTCACGACCTTACCTCCACACCGGCCAGAGCCGATTTGGGCAACACGCCGTGGACGCCCTTCTCACCGTTGACCGACTGGGTAACGGCGAAGTCGGCCGCCAGTGAACAGAGTTGATAGGCTTCCGTACGGCTCAGTGTGGTGCACTCGCAAACCATGGCGATCATTTCACGCACGGCGATCCGCAGCGCTTCGTCGAGATCGGCATCAAAACCCATGCTGATCAGGTGGCTGCTCGATTCGGCGCGAGGCAGCGCCCGCTCTGCAACGGAGCCTGCCTTGTGCAGCACCAAAGTAAAGCGCCCTTCGAGCGCCATTTCGAGTGCAGTGACGCAGACTTCGCCGTCCCCCTGCATGCCGTGGCCATCACCACAGGTGAACAGCGCGCCCTCGGCCCAGACCGGAAAGAACACAGTCGTTCCGGCGGTCAGGCGGCGGTTGTCGAGATTACCGCCATGCTTGCGCGGCTCGCGCGAGGAAATCTCGCCATATTCGGGTGGTGGAGCCACGCCCATGACGCCAAAGAACGGGTTGAGCGGCAGCGTCGTACCCCATGGCATTTTCGCAGTGCGTGCTGCGCGATCGACGCTGATATGGCTCAGCACACGCTCGGGCATGATGAAGTCATGCGGCAGGGTGCCGTCAAACGGCTCGATGGCGCTAAATCCCCAATCCGCAAGCGGCTCCACCGCCTCGATGCGCACTTCAAGCACATCGCCCGGCATGGCTCCTTCCACCGCGATCGGTCCGGTTAGCAAGTGGCCCCAGCGAAACGGCAGCACCGCTTCGTTGATGGCCTTGAGCCTGGGCGACACGGTCATGCCGCTGCCCTCGGGCGGATAAAGTTCAGCAATGCCCGAATAGGTCTCCACCACGACCGAATCGCCGGACCGAATGGTCAAGACGGGGTCAATCTGTGCCGAGAATCGACCCCAAACCACAGTCTCCGGCGTGGCATTGAGATGGTGAACAGACATCTTATCTCCTCGCGACCAGCCCCTGGGCATGGCATGATGTTGGCAATAGGAAACCACAAAACTGCAACAAGAAGCAAGAGGTCAGACTTTTGACCTCTGTCCTATTGACCGCCGAATTTCTTCATGCAAGCTTCACATCAAGCGAGGATCGCCGTGACCGAAATCGACTTTCACCAACTGAACGAAAAAATCTGGGCCTCCGGCGTGCGCCGGGACGACCTCGTCCAGCGCGTGGCCAATGCGCTGCGCGAGCAGATCGAGCAGGGCATCATCCCTATCGGCACCAAATTGATGCCCGAGGCGGAGCTTGCCAAGCAGCTCAACATCAGCCGTCCGAGCCTGCGCGAAGCCATCCGCATCCTGGCCCATGACGGTCACCTGCAGGTCAAGCACGGCGTTGGCACTTTCGTCAGCAAGGCAAGCAAGCCAATGTTCAGCCCGCTCGAGCAGATGCGGTCTATGACGGACCTGATCCGCAATGCCGGCGGCACCTCGGGCCATCGCGATCTTCAGATCGAGCAGATTGCCGCCGTCGACAAGATCGCGGCTGAGCTTGGTGTGGAGGAGGGCGCCCCCCTCGGCCGGATAAGACGCGTGCGTCTCATCGATGACCTGCCTTTCGTTTACGGCAATGAATATCTCGTGCTTCAGCACGCCGAGAAGGACTTCGGCGTCCTCAGCCAGTTTGCCGGCGGGTCGATCTACCAGTTCCTGCGCGAGCGTTTCAGTCGCCCCATTTCGCACAGCAAGCTGCGCGTGTCCGCTGTCGCCGCCGACACCGAAGTGGCCGGCCTGCTGCATCTCAAGCGCGGCGCGCCGCTTCTGCGCATGCAGGAGCTGCATCTCGATAACAACAACGTCCCGATGCTGCTTTCGGTCAACTACCACAACACCGAAGTGGTCGAATTCACCTCTATGCGCGCAGGTATGCCCACGTGACTCATCTCGCCTTCGCCAGTTTTGGCAATGTCACGGTCGACGACCTCGTTTTCGCCGATGGCACCACCATGTGGTACACGCCCGGCGGCAACGCGATCTATTCTGCCCTGGGCATCGCGATATGGGGGCACCGGCCGGCGGCCGTGGCTCCCATCGGTGCCGATTATCCGGTCGAGGTGCTCGAAGGTCGGCTGGTGCTCGACTACTGCCGCCGCACCGGCCAGACCCTGAGGGACTGGGGCCTTTATGAAGAAGATGGCACCCGCACCTTCGTGTTCCGCTCCTATACGCGCGACTGGCTCGAATACAGCCCGACACTTGAGGATGTGGAGGCGCTGACTTGCGATTACGCGCACATCGCTCCCGTCCCATGGCGACAGCAGATTGCCATTGCCGACAAGCTGCGCAGTCGTGGCACCAAGGCCATCTCGATCGATCTCGATGACCGCTACCTCATGGAACTGGCCGATGCCGATCGCGCCCAATTGCTGGCTTCTGCCGACCTTTTTCTGCCCAGCAAGCAGGATGCCGAGGCACTTTATCCCGGCCATTCTATCCCCGACATCATCCGCCGCATGCGCGAGGTCGCGCCAGATGTGCCGATGATCGCGGTCAAGCTTGGCAGCGGCGGTGTGCTGTTCCATGGCGCCGGTGACACTGAACTGTCCTGGCTGCCCGCCATTGCCGAAGGCGTGCGCGACACGACCGGCGCAGGCGACGCATTTTCCGGCGGGGCCCTTGCCGGCTTCGTCCATGGCGGCACGGCGCTCGAAGCGGCACTGCGTGGCTCGGTGGCCGGAAGTTTCGCAGTTCAAAGTTCAGGGCCTGGTGCCCTGGTATCTGCCCACCCCGAAGAGTGCGAGGCGCGTCGAAGCGCGCTGTTGGCCCGGCTAGAGGCCCGCCCCTTCTAATACATACCTACTAGGAGTTCTTAAGTGGAAAACGAAAAGACCGTCATGCTGCGCGAAATCGCGCTGCAGCCAGACTTCGTCAAGGACAACATCGACGAGATGCTGACCTATATGCGTTCGGTGGTAGCAGATCGCGATCCCGGCTCGTTGCAGCATGGCTTCATGATCGGCTGCGGTGACAGCTATTGCGCTGCCATTGCAGTGCGCCAGTTCATGATGAAGGCCACCGGACGTCTGGTGGAAGCGGTCGAAGCACTCGAATTCTCGCGTTATCTCGTTGAAGACCTGCCCGACAACAGCTTCGTGTTCGGTGTGTCCAATTCAGGCACGGTGTCGCGCACCATCGAAGGCGTGCGCCTCGCTCGTGCCAAGGGCGCATGGACCTTCGCCGTTACCGTCAGCGCCGACAACAAGCTGGCCCAGGCCGCCGAGACGCTGATCCGCGTCAACGCCACGCCAAACATCAAGGAACTGCCGAACGGCACCCGCGTCGTCACCCCCGGCACCGTAACCTACACGGCAAGCATGCTCGGCCTCTATGTCGCCGCCATCGCCATCGGCGAGCGCATCGGCCATCTCGATGCCGCAGCCTCCAAGGCTCTGGTGGAAGAACTGCACGCCACGGCGGAAGCCATGCGCGCCGCCGATGCCCCAACGGCCGCCCTGTCGCGCGAGATTGCCGCCAGCTTCACGCCGGACCGCCACACCGTCTTCGTTGGTGGCGGCCCGAACTATGCCACGGCCTATTTCGCCATGGCCAAGTGGTTCGAGAGCCTCACCCGCCCGGCCCACCTGTCCCAGCTGGAAGAATGGGCGCACGAGCACTATTTCATGACGCGCTCGAACGTCGACACCTTCATCATCCTGCCGCCCGGCCCCGGACGCATCCGTGGTCTGGAACAGGCCCGCGCGGCCCGCGAAATGGAATCGCGCGTCATCATCATCGCGGAAGAAACGGACGCCGAGGCACGCGCTGCCGCCGACATCTTCTTCCCGATGCCGACCGGCATCCGCGAAGTGCTGACGCCCTTCGTCTACAAGCTGGTGTTCGAATACCTGTCCTGTGAAATCTCGAAGGTCCAGAACGTGGCCTTCCTCGGTTTCGACGATCGTCGCCGCCAGGAAGTCAACTTCCGACAGATCTTCCACTCGGCAGAGATGGCCTGATGAGCCGGCTACTCTCGCAGATCAAGCAAGGGCATCGGGCCGTAATCGGCATGGTGCAGCTACCCGCACTGCCGGGCGGTGCCAATTATCGTGTTGGTGCGGTCGAGGCAGTGATCGAGGCCGCCCGTTCCGAAGCGGAGATTCTGAGCCGCAACGGAATTGATGCCTTGATGGTGCAGAATCTCGGCGACATCCCGGTCCACAACAAGACGAGCGTGGAACAGGTGGCCTGGATGACGCGCGTGACGAGCGAGATCGTAGCCGCCGCATCCTGCCCAGTCGGGCTAAACTTTCTCGAGAACGATGCCCACGCCATGATGGCGGTGGCATCGGCCTCGGGGGCCGATTTCGTCCGCATCAAGATCTATGTGGGCGCCATGCTGACCCCCTTCGGCATCGAATCCGCACAGGCGCATGTGGCCATCAAGGCCCGCACGGCGCTCGGCGCGGACAATGTTGCGATCCTCGCCGATGTGCATGACCGCACCGGCACGCCGATCGCTACGGGTGGCTTCGAGGAAGATGTGGAATTTGCCCTGCGCCTGGGCCTTGCCGATGGCCTTGTCCTCACCGGCAAGACCTATGAGCAGACGCTCGACATGGTTGCCCGGGCCAGGGCCAGTTACCCCAACGCGCCGCTCTTCGTGGGTGGCGGGGTTACCAGCGAAAACTTCGCTGAAGCTATGGCGCAAGCCAATGGTGCCTTTGTCTCGACAGCGATGAAGGACAGCGGTTCAGCCGTGGGGCGCTTCGTGCCCCAGAAGGTGCAGGATTTCATGGCCGCCGCACGGCGCGCTCCATGAATGTGGTGCGGATGAGGCGTCAGGAGAAGCGCCCTTCCGTTCAGTGTTAGAAAAGGGAACAAAGCAATGTCAAAATTCAACTTCAAGGCCGGGTTGGCCGTCGCCTCTCTCCTTGTCCTCTCTACTGTTTCAGTTGCTCTCGCAGGTCCGCGCGTCGCCATGGTGACGTCCGAATCCGGGCTGGGCGATCGCTCGTTCAACGACATGATGGTCGAAGGCATGGAGCGCGCCAAGGCTGACTTCGATGCCGAATATGTCGTCATCCAGCCGCGTGCCGTTTCCGAGTTCCAGTCGGCTCTGGCTCGCGCCGCCGGTCAGGGCTTCGACATCATCATCGGCTCGTCCTTCGACATGATCGAACCGATGCGTGCCGTTGCCGAAGCTTTCCCTGACCAGAAGTTCGGTCTGGTGGACGTGGGTGACGAACCGATCGCCGACAACGTCGTGTCGACCGTTACCAAGGATTGGGAAGGTTCGTTCCTGGTTGGCTGGATCGCCGCCAAGACCACCAAGACCGGCACTATCGGCTTTGTCGGTGGCGCTGATATTCCGATCATCCACCGCTTCTTCATTGGTTATTACTACGGCGCCAAGATGGCCAACCCCGATGTCAACGTGATCGAGACCTATACCGGTTCGTTCACCGACCCGGCCGGCGGCAAGGAATTCACCCTCGCCAACGTCAACCAGGGTGCCGACATCAACTTCGCCGTGGCTGGTGCCACCAGCGCCGGCGTCATCGACGGTGCCGTTGAATCCAAGACCTTCGCCATCGGCGTCGACAGCAACCAGAACTACATGGCGCCCGGCTCGGTGCTGACCTCCATGGTCAAGCGCGTCGATACGCAGGCCTATGACATGATCGCCTCTGTCGCCAACGACACCTTCGCCGGCGGCAACGTCCTCTACTACGGTCTCGCCGAAGACGGCGTCGGCGCTGCAATGGACGAGCACAATGAAGGCCTTATCGCCGACGAGATCCTGGCCGAAGTCGAAGACCTCAAGGGCAAGCTGCTCTCGGGTGAAATCGTTGTGCCGAACTACTTCGAACTGACTCCGGGCCAGCAGGAAATGGGCACGCCTCCGATGGCAACCCCGCCCTCCGTCGCCAACGCCAAGTAAGAAAACCGGGCCGCAGTCGCCAGACTGCGGCCCTATTATTGGGGAGATTCTTAATGGCAGCCGATTCTTCGACTCCCGTCGTGGAGATGCGCAACATCGTCAAGCGCTTCGGTAATTTCACCGCGATCCACAACGCCAACATCACCATCGGACGCGGCGAAATTCACGCGCTGGTGGGTGAGAACGGCGCGGGCAAGTCGACACTGATGAACGTGCTTTATGGTCTGCTACAGCGCACCGAGGGTGAAGTGCTGCTGCGCGGCAAACCCGTTCATTTCAATACGCCCAACGATGCCATCGCGCAGGGCATCGGCATGGTGCACCAGCATTTCAAGCTCGCACCCTCGTTCACCGTGGCCGAAAATATTGTGCTCGGCGCCGAACCGACGCTGGCCATGGGCCGGCTGGATATGCGCCGCGCCGAAACCGAGACGGGCGAGCTGAGCAAGCGCTTTGGTCTCGATCTCGATCCGCGTGCCACTGTCGGATCCCTGTCCGTGGGCTTGCGTCAGCGCGTCGAAATTCTCAAGACGCTCTATCGCAAGGCCGAGGTCCTGGTCTTTGACGAGCCGACGGCCGTGCTCACGCCGCAGGAAACGCGCGAACTCTTCGCCACCATGCGGCAGCTGGCCCAGTCGGGCCATTCGATCATTTTCATCACGCACAAGCTGCGTGAGGTCCTCGCCGTTTCAGACCGCATCTCGGTGATGAAGCAAGGCGAAATCGTCGCCACCATCGACAACAAGGACGTCACCGCTCAGGAGATCGCCAGCCTGATGGTGGGGCGCTCGGTACTCTTGCGCGTGGCCAAGGACGAAGCCAAGCCGGGCGGCCGCACCATGCTCAACATCAGCAATCTGACGGCGCTTGGCGAACGCGGGGAAAACGCGGTCAACAAGCTCTCGCTCAGCGTGCGCTCTGGCGAAATCGTCGGCCTTGCAGGCGTACAGGGCAACGGCCAGGACGAACTGGTCGAATGCATTGCCGGCCTGCGCCAGCCCGCAGCGGGCACGATCGAGATCTGCGACAGGCCGCTGGGCGCCACGCCCGCTGAAAACCGCGCCTCGGGCCTTGCCTATGTCCCGGCCGACCGCGGTGGCGTCGGTCTTTCGCTGCAGAGCGGCATCTGGGAGAACATGACGGTCGGCCACCTGCCCGAGTTCAAGCGGGGACCGTTTCTGTCGATCGGTGACGCGCGGGCCAAGGCCGACGAACTCATCAAGCGCTACGATGTGCGCGGCGCCACTCTCGACAAGGCCTCCGGTTCGCTCTCTGGCGGCAATCAGCAGAAGGTACAGATCGCCCGCGAATTGTCGCGTGAGGATGCCTCGCTCATCATCGCCGAACAACCCTCGCAGGGCGTCGATATCGGTGCGATCGAGTCGATCCACCGCATCCTCGTGGACATGCGCGACGCCGGTAAAGCGGTGTTCGTCATCTCAGCCGACCTCGACGAGATTTTCTCCATCTCCGACCGCATACTCGTGATCTATCGCGGTCAGATCGTCGCCGATCTCAAGGCGTCGGACACCACCCAGGAAGAAGTCGGCCGCTATATGGGCGGCCTTGAGACTCCGGTTGTGGATATCGACGCATCAGCCAAGGAACCAGCCCGTGTCGGTTGAAACCCAGTCTGCACCAAAAACGCGTCCCTACCTGGCATCACTGCTGTCGGCAGTGGTCAATCCCATGATGGCCCTGGCCATCGCCGCCATCATCGGCGCCCTGCTGGTCATGGCGCTGGGTGAAAACCCCATCGAGGTTTACTGGCTGCTGATCTCGGGCAGCCTCATGGGCATTCCCAACATGCTCGTCACGCTGCAGATGATGACGCCGCTGCTCTTCACCGGGCTTGCCGTCGCCATCTCCTTCCGTGCCGGCCTCGCCAATATCGGCGCCGAAGGCCAGATGCTGGTCGGCGCTCTGTGCGCTGGCATCGTTGGCTTCGCCGTCGACCTGCCGGCCCTGCTGCATGTGCCGCTCTGCATCGCTGCGGCCTTTGCCGGCGGCATGGCCTGGGCGGCTATCCCGGCCTTCCTCCGCGTCAAGTTCGGCGTCAACGAGCTGGTCGTCTGCCTGATGATGAACCCCATCGCACTATTGCTGACCGGCTATTTCGCGACGCACGTGCTCAAGGCGCCCGGGCCAACCAACAAGCTGCCCGATGTGCTGGCCAGCGCCAAGCTGTCGACCTTCTCGTTCTATTCACAGGTCAATACCGGCATTATCCTGGCGCTGGTCCTCTGCGTGGTTCTCGCCATCGTCAATGCCCGCACTGTGCGCGGCTTTGAGTGGAAGATCATTGGCCTCAACCCCAAATTCGCCTTCTATGGCGGCATCGACGTGCCCAAACGTGCGCTCAATGTGTTCCTGCTCAGCGGCGGTGTCGCTGGTCTTGCCGGGGCAGAACAGGTGATGGGCCAGTTCGGCGCCTATTATGACAACTTCTCGCCCGGGTATGGCTTTGATGGTATTGCCGTGGCCATGCTGGCCCAGTTCCACCCCATCGGCGTGATCTTCTCGGCCTTCCTGTTCGGCGCGCTGAACAGTGGCAGCGGCGTGCTGCAGATGATGACCGGGCTGACCAAGCACCTGGTCCAGGTTCTGCAGTTCATCGTGGTCTTGGTGCTAGCCGCCAAGATTTCCTGGGACTGGCTGAACCACATCAAGAAGCCCATGGGCGAAATGACCATGCGCCCGTCGAGATCCAGCACGACATCGGAGACTTGAAATGGACATTGTAGAAGTCCTTTATTCGGCGGTGCGCGTGTCGACGCCGCTGGTCTATGCAGCAATGGGTGGCCTCCTCACCTATCAGGCCGGCATGCTCAACATCGCGCTTGATGGCTTCATGATCGTCGCCGCCTTTGCCGGCATCGCTACGGCCTTCGCCACCGGCAGCCTCGAGCTGGCGCTCATTGCGGCCGTCGTCAGCTCCGTGCTGCTGGCGGCGCTGATGGCCACCTTCACGTTCCGCTTCAAGGCCGACATCTTCATCGCCGGCATCGCGGTAACTTTCCTCGCCTACGGGCTGACCGCGCTGCTGCTCAAGGGCGTGCTGGGCGAAGACGGCGTGTTCATGTCGAGCAGCATCCCGCGCTTCTCGCCCATCGTCCTGCCCTTCATCGCCGATATACCGGTGCTGGGGCGGATTTTGAGCGGGCACACAATCCTCGTTTATGTCGCCTACCTGTTCATCCCGGTCATCGCCTGGGCGCTTTACAAGACGCGCTGGGGCCTGCGGGTTCGCATGGTCGGCGAAGCACCCGAGGCGGCGGCGGCGGCCGGCGTCAAGGTCACGAGCCTCAAGTTCCAGACCATGCTGCTGTCCGGTGTCCTCTGCGGTTTCGGCGGTGCCTATCTGTCGCTGGCCTATGTGTCGCTGTTCGCCAACCAGATGACAGCCGAACGCGGTCTTATCGCCCTCGCGGCCATCTTCTTTGCCAAGGGCCGTCCGCTGCCCACCGCGCTGGTTGCACTGCTGTTCGGCCTCGCAACCGCCCTCTCTGTCCGCCTGCCGCAGGTGACCGGTGCTGCGCCACAACTGCTGCAGCTAATCCCCTACGTGGTGACGGTTTTGGCGCTGGTAATTGTCGGTGTGCGCACGGCGCGGGCCCGCAACAAGCACGGTGCCTGGAAGTTCGCACTGGACTGAGGCAATAGAGAAACCAGAACGCTGGCGGCTATGGCTGCCGGCGTTCTGCCAAAGCACAGGCTATGCGCTGTCCAACCGAAAGATAGACCAGCGCCGAGAGCCGCTCGATCATGGCGGGCAGCCGAAATACGGTTCCCGCGTCAAGGGTGGCCAGCGGACTGTCATCCGCCACGACAAGCCCCATCGCCCCATCACCCTGCCGCCGTCCGAGAACGAGCTGCGCCCGCCTGACGCTGAGCCCATTGGGCGCGATCACCAGCGTGGCAATGGATGGATTGGCCGGAATCTCGCCCAGAGCTTCCAGTCCGCACTGTGTGACTGGCCGGCCCAAAACCGCGCCGATCCAATCCGCACTCGCTGCTGCTGCGGCGCGGGCCGCTCCGTTGCCGACGACGATAATATGCCCAGCCATCTCAAGTCGGGCTGCGAAAGCTCTATCGGCGTCAGTCGGGATCAAGCATTGCTCCAGTTGCCGGGGCATGGCAGCAAGCGCCGCGCCCAGTTGCGCCAGCCTGGCTGCCGCTACGCCATTCAGTTCACCCAGCGCCAGACCAAGTCGATAGGCCATGGCCAGCAGCAGGCTCGGATCGGCAATAGGATCTGCGGGGGCACCCAAGCGCCAGACAGCGTGACCATACTGATCATATTGTGCGTCACCACCCGCGGTGAGGACCAGCGTGAAGGCACCGAGCGCCCTCGCGGCCAGCGTTGCCTCGAGGCTGCGCCAGGGTGTCTCCGTTGCTGCGAGCACGATGACGAGGCAATCGGCATTGACGGCCTGCCGTGCGTAATAGGCAAAGTCCGTACTGTCGATTGCCTCGCAGGGTGTCCCGCCAAGCATTTCCTCGAACAACGGGCGCAGCCCCTGCGCGGCGGCCAACGCCGCGCAGGTTCCCACGAGATAGGCCTTGCGGATCGACCGGGGCGGCATGGGATCGAGCGTCGGCCCACCCCCACCAAGAATATCGGCGATCTGGCCATGAAGATGATCGAGGGCAAGCCTCATACCCGCCGCTGTCCAGCGGCGGGTATGAGGGGCGTTCTCTTCTTCCGTCATCAGCCCGGCAATCAGCGCCTGGTCGGCGGCGCCAATCGGCGAGTCTGGACCGAGGAGCGGATGCGCGAAGACGAAGCTCATTGTGCCGCCGTGGTCTGTGCCAGGCTCTCTGCATATAGGGCGATGCCACGCGCCAGAGGCATCTGCGGCATCCAGCCGAGATCGCGCGCGATGGCCGAAATATCGAATTCGCGCTGGATATCGGGCACGTCGTCCTGTCCCGCGACCATCGCTATACGCGCGCCCGGCAATGCCTGCTGTGCCGTAGCCACGATATCAGGCATGGTCAGCGCTTCGCCACCGGCCACATTGTAGCGCCGCTCCGGCAGTCTGCCTGCATCGAGCGCCGTGATGATGGCGCCAACCACGTCGTCCACATGGACATAGTGATACATGAAGTTCGGATCACACGGGATGACTGTCCCATTGCCTGCGAGGTGATTGCGGATCACATCGGCAAGCACGCAATTGCCCCGGCGATGCGGCCCATAGACCCGCGCAATGCGCAGGCTTACGCCATCGAGACCGTGCTCGGTCAGGAAAGCATCGACCAGCGCCTCGCCGGAAACCTTGCTGGCGGCATAGACCGAGGTCGGACGCAGGGGCGTGGCTTCATTGATGACGCCCGGCCCGACACTGCCATAGACGCTGATCGACGAGCAGAACACGAAGCGACGCACCCCGTGGCGACGAGCCTGATCCATCAGCCGCGCCGTGCCAGCGATATTGACGTCGACCACCAGCCCAGGATTGTCACGCGCCAGCATTGGCCCGGAAATCGCACCGCAATGAATAACGGCGGTAATGTCGTGGTTCGCGAACAGGGCTTCGACGGCTGCCTGGTCCGTCAGCTGCGCGATGATCAGGTCGGGGTCGTCCCGTCCGTGGCTGACGGCATCGGTCGCGACGACCGGTCGCCCCAATTGGGCCAGTCGCTGGCGCAGTGCCATGCCGACGAGGCCCGCGCCTCCGGTGATCAGGATGCTCATAGCGCCACCATTCCGCCATCGACGCTGAGGTCCGCGCCGGTCACGAAGGACGAACCCGCCGAGCACAGGAACACGATGGTCTCGGCCACTTCTTCGGACTGTGCGAAGCGACCGATCGGCGTCAGCGGCAGGAAGGCAGCGCGCTGCGCATCGGTCACCGTGCGCTGGATGCCGGTCATCGTCGTGCCGGGAGAGACCGAGTTGATCTGAACATTGTCGGCGGCGTATTGCACGCCGGCCTGCCGCGTCAGGGCGAGGACTGCTCCCTTGGAGGCGCAATAGACGGCCGCGTCGCGCAGCCCGATATGGGCGGCAGTCGAGGCCACGTTGCAGATCTTGCCGCGCTTGGCCGCCACCATGGCGGGCAACACGGCCTGCATGCCGAGCCACACGCCCTTGGCGTTGATGCTCATCATCTGGTCCCACATGTCCTCGGTGCTGCCGATCACGCTGTCGCCGGGCATGGCGATACCCGCATTGTTGACGAGCACGTCGATGCGGCCAAACCGGACCAGGAGGTCAGCGACCAGCTTGTTCCAGGCCGCGCCATTGCGCACATCCATGGTCGCGCCGATGACGGTGCAACCCTTGGCCGTCAATTCGGCCTCGACCTCTTCCACGCCCCTGACATCGATGAGCACCACAATGCCACCCAGCTCGGCAAAGCGCCGTGCGGAGGCGCGGCCAATGCCGTCGCCGGCTCCGGTCACGAGGATAATCTGGTCGGCGAAGTCGTCTGTCATGGCAGTATCCTCGATGGAATGAGCGGCGCATGCGCCAGGTTGGAAAGGGTGGATGCAGCAAACTCGATCAGCGCGCGATCTCGTCCGGGCGCCGCGATGATCTGGACGCCGATGCCGCCGCCATCTTCGGTCATGGCCAACGGCACATTCAGCGCGGGTAGACCGGCAACATTGGCCCAGGCGGTGAAAATGGCATGGCCGCGCGGCCCGACATCCTGCCCGTCGATGGTGTCGGGATAGGGCTGGCGCGCGTCCCAGGCGAGCGCCGCAATCGTCGGACTGATCAGCAGGTCGACATGCTCGAAGAGACGTCGTGCCAATGTCCGCACCTGCTGTGCGCCAGCGAGTGCGTCAATGTAGTCGGCGCCCGACACTGCCATTCCGGCCTCGACCATCTTGCGCGTGTTTTCGCTGGTTTCCCGCGCGATGAGGTGTCGGCTGACGTGCCAGGCGAGCCCGGCCTGCGCCACGGTGTGCCAGACCGCGTTGGCGCCAGCGGCGTCGAACGGTTCTGCACTAACTTGCACCGGCCAAGCCAGCGTCTCCAACTGGCGCACAAACCCAGAAAAAGCCGCGACCACGCGCGGATCGACCGGCGCGCCTGCCACTGTGTCGAATGTCAGGATGCGCGGCTGCGTCGGCATTGTATCGCCTGGTTGATAGGCGCCCCGGCTGCGTGGGTCGGCATCGTCAGGCCCGGCCATGATGGCCAGGATAGCTGCGAGGTCCGCGGCATCGCGCGTCACCGGACCGATCACCTCGAAGTCATTCAGGATTGCGGGAAAGCCGCCCGCCCGTGCAATTGTGCCGATCGACGGCTTGAAGCCCCACAAGCCGCAATGGGCGGCCGGGCGACGGATCGAACCACCTCCGTCAGTGCCGATGGCTATCGGACCAAACCCTGCCGCGACGGCTGCCGCGCCGCCGCCTGTCGAGCCACCCGGCGTCCGGTCGGGTGCCAGCGGGTTGAACGTCGGTCCAAAAAGGGCATTGTCGGTATAGCCCTGGAGCGTAAATTCGGGGACATTGGTCTTGCCCAGCACAAGCAACCCGGCGTCCCGCAGGCGGCGCACAGCTGGCTCGTCGGTATCAGGCCGGTCGTGCTCATGCGCGCGGCTGCCCCAGCGCGCCGGCAGGCCTGCAACGTGAATGTTGTCCTTGATGGTGATCGGCACGCCATCGAGCGGCGAGAGCGGCTTACCCACCTGCCAGCGTGCGTCCGCCCCACGAGCGGCCTGCAACAGAGCTTCGGAATCCTGCGCGATGATCGCATTGATCGCAGGATTGATCGCCTCGATCCGCTTTTCTATGGCTGCTACGGCCTCGCTTGGCCGCATTTGTCCCGTGCGAAAACGGGCTGCCAGTTGTAGCGCCGTCAGGTCCCAGATGGGTGTATTGTCGGTCATCTCGGTCTCGGCGCGTCACGATAAAGCTGCTGCAATTTTTCGAGAAACGCCGGCTCGAGCTTCCTTGCCGTCCCCGCGACCGGGTCCGCGCCAGCCAGCATGGTGTCGGTTGCGTCGCGCGAAAAGCCAGTCACGAAATCGATGCGCTTCTGTCGTCGCGCTGCAAAGCGTTCGGGCACCACGTTCAGTTCGACGCCATCGGCGAGCGCATGGCGGATTTCGTCCACCAGCACGCAGGCATCCTCGATCGACTGCGTCGCACCTTGCCCCAGCGTGGGCAGCATGGGATGCGCCGCATCCCCGGCAAGCACCGCGCGGGAGGCACCGACCAGCCGGGTCTCTCGTTCCTGCAGGCGCGCCCAGTGCAATTGCGCCTCATCATCCCCTATGGCATCCAGCAGAAACCGCACGCTCTCGGCTGTTGCGCCGGAAGCCGGTACGAATAGCGCCCGAATGGCGTCCGTGAGCTTCATCGATTCCGGGATCGAGGTGTCCCCCTGCAGCGGAAACGAGCCAGCGCAGTAGACGAGGTTTCCCGGAATGCGGAATGCCAACAGGCGGTTCGGCCCGTTGAACCATTGGGCGTAATCGTCGATCGGGCTGTCGGCCGGAGCCGGACACAGGAGCCGGAACAGCGCAATGCCGGGATGCTGGATTGGGTCCGGCGCCAACAGGCTGTCCCGCACCAGCGAGTAGCGGCCATCGGCGGCGATCAGCAGATCAAGAGCGTCGATCTCGTACGTCCCGCTGTCGTCCCGCATCTGCATGAACGGCCGATCTTCGGTCTGGCCCGCCGCTACAACTTCTGTGCCATAGCGGATCGTGCTGCCCGCCGACGCCCGCAGCCTGGCATTGAGTTCTGCCCAGCCGATGCGGAGACCCGGATTGTCCGCCAATTGGCCGAGATCGAACTGCGCCAGCGGCGTGCCATCCGTCAGGGCAATCGTCCAGTCGCTCCAGGGCAGGCCCCCCGAGCTGAGATGGCTGGCAACGTCGGGCAAAAACAGCCGTAACGCCTTGACGGCGTTGGGTCCGATATTGAGCCCGGTGCCGGCATCGAGCTGCGCCCCTTGCGGACTGCGCTCGCAGCAGATCACCTCGACATCGTCACGGTCGGCAAAGCCAGCGGCCACGAGACTGCCCACGACGCCGCCGCCCGCCACGCCAATACGAAACCTGCGGCTCACCTCAATGGCTCGCGCGTTCGACGATCAGAGCCAGCATGCCACCGCCATCTGGTCCCTGATGTTCGGCACCACCCGAAACGAACAGCGCCGTATCGCCCAGCACGCTGGCGGCAATAGCGCCGACCGCACCGCGAATGTGGCGCTGCTGATCGATATCGCCGTCGGTCAGCATGGTATGCACCCGGCCGCGAATCTTGCCGCTGCGCGATGCCTCGCATTTGATGAAACCGGCGCGCAATCGCTGCGTCTGTTCGGCATCAAGCTGCGGGTCCGCCGTCATGTCGAGCTGGTTGAGCACGGCGTGAATGCCCTTGATATCGAGGGCGTCCGCCATAGTGCCGTGGGCAATGGTCAGCGGACCTGACCAGTGCTCGCTCATGCCGACCACGATCACCTCGTTGCAGCGCACTTCTGTGCCGGCCGAGCAACTGCCGACCGAGGTGAAAAGCCAAAAATCCTTGAGCACTGCAGCTTCCACTGCCGCATCCGTCGAAATTTCTCCCAGCGCCTTGCCAATGCCAAAGGCCGATGCCGAGCGACCCAGTGCCATCAGCCGACCGGCATTGTCCGACACCAGCGGGTGCTTAGCCGCGAGAATATCTTCCGTCCCGAAAGCCGGCCCCTTCACCTGCACGAAATGCACGTCTTTCGCCGAAGCGATGCCGGCCGATGCCATGGCCCGCTGCACGGCAATAGCTGTCGTATCGATCTGGATCTGGCGACCGATCTCGCCCGGATCGTAGTCCGGCGTAAAGGCCACGCCGATCGCCAGGGCCGGTCCGCCGGAACTAGTCTCTGCTTCGCGCGCGGCGAAAACGGTATAATGCGCTGA
Source organism: Devosia faecipullorum (assembly GCF_015158295.1). Lineage (GTDB taxonomy): Bacteria > Pseudomonadota > Alphaproteobacteria > Rhizobiales > Devosiaceae > Devosia > Devosia faecipullorum. Next base: position 102,473 of record NZ_JACDXV010000006.1, read on the forward strand.
AAGCACGCCCTCGACGCCGCCCGAAAACACAAAGGGCACGCGCTGCCGCACGGCTTCCGGCGTCTCGCCCGTATGCCTTGCGATCAACAGGGCCAGTGAGAGCGTCAGATAGCCACGCGTATGGTCGTTGACGAGGCCGTTGCCATGCGTCTTGCCGATCACGGCGACGATGTCGTGGGCCGCCAGGTCACCTGCAAGGAGCGCTTGCTCCAATTCTGACACATCACCTGGATCCGACAGAGGAAAGCGGAAAACGTCGCAGCGCATATTCATACCCAGACCATTGACATCAGAGGTCAGACCACATGGTATAGGCAAACCGGCGACGCAGGCAAGTATGGCTGTCGCAATATGTGCATTGAAGCCGTGGCAGCCTCCGGGGCGCTTGCGGAATTTTGGAGGATCAGATGACAAATCAACAGGCTCAATTCGGCGCGGGCGCCCTGGTGGGAATGCGCGTGCTTGACGTGAGCCAGGTCATGGCTGGTCCCTTTTGCTGCATGATGCTGGGCGATATGGGCGCCGACGTCATCAAGGTCGAACCCCCCAAGGGCGGCGATCAGACGCGCCGAGCCATGGGCTTCAAGCTCAAGGGCGATGACAGCCTCGGCTTCCTCAACATGAACCGCAACAAACGCTCCATCGCCATCGATCTCAAAAGCGATGAAGGCCGTGAGATATTCTATGCTTTGGCCAAGACAGCCGATGTCATCGTCGAAAACTACCGCCCCGGCACCATGAAGAAGCTGGGGATCGACTACGACACGATCAGCAAGATCAATCCCGGCATCATCTATGCAAGCATTTCGGGCTTCGGCCAGACCGGCCCCTGGGCTGACCGGCCCGGATTCGACCTGATTGCCCAGGCCGCGACCGGCGTCATGAGCATTACCGGCCACCCCGGTGGCCCACCGGCCAAGTCCGGCGTTCCGGTCACCGATATCGGCTGCTCGCTGTTCGCGCTCTACGCCATCCTTACTGCCTATATTGGACGGCAGAAGACCGGACAGGGCCAGCATATCGATGCCTCACTCTATGACGCCGGCATCGCCTTCGCCGTCTGGGACATCTGCGAATATTGGGGCACCGGCAACGTGCCCGAGCGCATCGGAACGGCCAACCGCATGGCGGCGCCCTATCAGGCTGTGCAGGCCAGCGACGGTTATTTCGTCTTCGGCGCCAATAATGACCGGCTCTATGAACGCCTCTGCGAAGTCATCGACCGCCCCGATCTGTTGAGCCACCCGAACTATGCCACCAATGCCCTGCGTATGGCCAATCGAGAGGCGCTGATCGGCGAACTCGAACAGAGCTTTACCCAGTGGACGCGCGAAGAATGCGTCGACAAGCTGCTGGCAGTGGGCATCCCGGCCGGGCCGATCAATGACTATGCCGAGGCGCTGGAGAACGAACATGCTCGCGAGCGCGATGTGGTGATGAAGATCGATCATCCAATCGAGGGCGAGGTCAATTCCATCGGCTTCCCGGTGCGCCTCTCCGGCACGCCGCAAAAGGTGCGCCGTCCGCCGCCGCTTCTAGGCGAACATACGGACGAAATCCTGCGCGAGCTGGGCATCGAACCGGCGACAGTCCAATGAGCGCCTCTGCCATTGTGCTGACGGTAGACGGGCCGGTCGCGCGGATCCGCATCGACCGCCCTGAAGCCCGCAACGCCATGACCCTCGCCATGTATGAGGCGCTGGTCACTACGTTGGGTGAATTGCGTGACGATGGCGCAGTGCGCCTGCTGGTGCTCGAAGGCGACGACAAGGCCTTCGCGGCGGGCACAGAGATTTCCGAGTTCACCGCCTTCACTTCGGGCCGCGATGGCCTCGCCTATGAGGCCAAGGTGGAGCAGGTGGTCAACACGCTCGAGACTATGCCATTCCCCACCCTCGCTGCAGTAAAGGGCGTGGCCACCGGTGGCGGGTTGATGCTCGCCGTCGCTTGCGACCTGCAAGTTATGTCGGCCACCGCCCGCATCGGCGCGCCGATTGCCCGCACGGTCGGCAATTGCCTGTCGTCTCGCAATCTGGCGCGCTTGCAAACGCTGGTGGGTCCGGCGCTGCTGCGCCGCATGCTGTTCGCCGCCGAACTGGTCAAGGCGACGGAGATTTCGGGCAGTGCCTTCCCGACCTGGATCGTCGAACCCGAAAGCTTCGATACCGTGCTCACCGAAAAGATTGAGACCATTGCCGGCGCCGCCCCGCTAACGCAGCGCGCCACCAAGGCCTCCCTGGTGCGCATTGCCGGCGGCGACCTTGAGGACGCCGATATCATTGAGCGAACCTATGGCAGCACTGATTTTGCCGAAGGTGTCGGCGCATTTCTCGAACGCCGCAAACCAATATGGCAAAACCGCTGACATCGTTTGAATAAGGGGCGAACGATGGACGACGCACAGGCCATAGCCGATAGATTTCTGCTTGCGCGCCGAAACAGTCGCTACCTCAAGGCATTTCCAGGTGCTCAGCCCGCAACGCTGGCTGACGCCTATAGGGTGCAGGAGCGCATGCTGGCAGGCTACCCCGTTGAGCCTGTCGGCTGGAAGGTCGGAAGCATTGCTCCTCGCATGGCTGCAATCCTCGGTGCCGACCGCCTCGTCGGTCCCATCGTGAACCTAGCCCACGCACCCGCCGGCGTCATGGTCGAGGCCCCCCTGATTTCAGGCGGCTTCGGCGCCGTCGAGGCCGAGATCGCCCTGCTGATCGGCAGCGATATCCCTGCCCAACGCGAACCTCCTGTGATGGCTGAGTTGGCTGCCCATGTGGCCAGCACACACATTGCCGCCGAGATCGCCGGCAGTCCGCTCGCCACCATCGTCGACCTTGGGCCCACGGCCGTCATATCCGACCATGGCAACAACCTTGCAGTTGTGATCGGCGACACCATACCCAACGGCCTCGCTCAATCGCTGGACAGTCTGACCTGTACGGTCAGCATCGATCAGGCGGCAATCGCGTCTGGCAGTGCCGGACAGGTCCCCGGCGGTCCCTTGGCCGCCCTGTCCTTTCTCGTACAGCAGTTAGCCACGCGCGGCAGGTCGCTGAAACGAGGCGATTGGGTCAGTACCGGCGCAATGACCGGTGTGCACAGCGTGGCACCCGGCATGCAGGCTGAACTTGATTTCGGCGCCCATGGCCGCATTCCCATCCGGTTCGTCCAAGCGACGACCGGGCATTAGCCGGGGCTCAGGTCACTGCCCCTACTCAAGCCATCACCCAACATCTAGGAAAACGAAGATGAATTCGCTTTCAACTTCATGTGCACAGCTCAATATGAACAGCCCTACAAAGGGCATCCCCAGTATTATCTGGGCTCGTTAAAGCCTTCTGTTTTAATTAATCCCAGAATTTTCTAGAGAATTCAGAGCAGTTCTAAGATTTTCTTCAAATCCAGTGAGGCTGGCGTTTTATTTCTTATCATCATTAGAGAAGAAAAATCTTTCGTCCTTCCAGCTTTGCGACCCTCTGCTCGTAGGCCGGCATGATGGTTGGCCTCGTGGTTTCCCATCCATCATTGACGAAATCGAGACCTCCTATCGGAAATGGTCATACTCGTGTCTCAGCACTTCTGACTTTGCCGGAGAACAGCACCAGGAAACGAAACCGCCGACAAAACACCTGCTCGGTAATTGCATGACGATTTCTTCATTCGAGAGCCTTGCGGCGGCTGTCATCGCTTGAGCAGGAGGGCAACCAGTTCCGCCTGCCTGCCGGTGTCGGTCTTCTGGAATATGTTGCGCATATGAAAGGCAACGGTGGACCGGGATATACCCAGGTCAGCCGCGATCTGCGTCATTTTCGCGCCTTGGGTAAGCGCTTGGACTATCCGCAATTCTGCGGGCGTGAAGCCATATGACAGCGTCAGCGTTGAAAAATCGGAAGCCGTCGGCTCCATGGTGCGCGCTGAGCGGATTCGATCGATCTGGCGCAAGCGCGCTTCGATTGTCACGAGCAAGAGATCGTAATCTATGGGCTTGACGAGATAATCATCGGCGCCAAGCCGCTTGCCATCAACGATGTGCCGAGGATCGGCAAGGGCGGAGAGGAACACGAAGGGAATTTCGGCATAGTCCGGCCCCCGTTCCTGCAAGGATTCAAGGACACCGTAACCGTTCAGGTCTGGCATGGAGATATCGCAAAGAACCAGATCGGGGGTGACTTGCGCCAGCACGTCGAGGGCGTCCCTGCCATTGCCGGCTTCAATCACCGCATAGCCTGCCTCGACAAGTTCATCCCTGATGTCACGCCGCAATTGCGCTTCATCCTCGATACACAGGATGACAAAGCGCTGCCGGACCGAAGACGGCGCGAATGTCATGCCGGCTCCTGCTCCAGGGCCATGGCTGCAACAGGATCGGAGCCCGAGGCGCTTTTGGGTAACAGCATCGCCAGTCGAACCATGCCTGGCGCCGATTCACGCAATTGCACGTCGCCGCCCTGCAGGCGAGCAAGCATTCTGGCCATATAAAGGCCGACACCGATACCGGGCCGGCCTTCAGTATTGCTGCCGCGATAATAGCGGTCAAACAGCGCCTCGCTTTCGAACAGAACCTCCTGTGTTGCCGCATTGGTCACGACGCATTCGATCTGCGCGCCGACCTCTTCAACGGTGACGTCTATCGGTGTCGCCTTCGGTGAGTATTTCACGGCATTGGACAGAAGATTGGTGAGAATGTGCTCGGCATGCACGGGGTCGCAATAGGCAACGGGAGAAGTATCGTCGGCAAGCGTGACGGTGATCCCTCGTCCTCCCGCATCCTCTGCTTGCCGGGTACAGATGTCCGCAACGAGGTGGCCGAGATCGCAAGCCTGGCTTCGGACTTCGATCTGGCCGGCATCGAGGCGCGCGGCGTCGAGGGTGCTTTCCACCAGCCTGACCAGACGCGCGATGGCGTTGCGGGCTTGCTCACCCCGCTCCAATATCTCTGCCGGGTCAAGTTGATCACGCCGCCGGATCAGGCGCTGCAGCGCGGAATCGACAAGGGCGAGCGGAGTGCGGAACTGGTGCGAGACCATGGTGCCGAAGTTTCGGTAAAGATCGGCAGTGGCCCGCTCCCTGGTCAGGGCTGCATCAAGCTCCTGGGTGCGCGCCTGCACCAAATGTTCCAGATGGTCGCGATGATCGGCAATCTCGCGCTGCGCCGCCCTGCGTTCGGTGACATCGGAGATCAACAGGATGGCACCAATGATGCGGCCAGTGTCCCGCAGCGAGAAGCAGCGCAGATCAACATAAAGCGGTTCGCATTGGTGGGGTGGAAAAAACGGTTGATCCAACAATGCCGCCGCCCGGCCGTGAAGAGCATCGCCCACTGCCTGGTCAACCCTGTCCACTTCGAAGAAACCCGAGAGTTCATGCAGCAAAGACCCTGTTGCACTGTGCGCGCCGTGGCCAAACAGCCGTTCGGCGCCATCATTCCAGACCGTGCAGCGCCGATCCATATCGAGGGCGATGATGGCTTCACCACTGGAGTCGATCAGAAGTTCGGAGAACGCTTTTTCCTTGTTAAGCAGGCGTGTTCGCTGCCTTGCGTCGCGGATCGCCAGCAGAAAATGGAAACAAAGCACGGTGCCTGCCAGCGATATCCCTATCATCAACAAGATGATCTGCCACAATTGCTCGCGCGTTGCGTCAAGCGTAGCGCCCAGATCGTCCCATTCCGCGACCATCGCCTTGTTTGCCGCTTCCGTGAGTGCGGCATTGTAGGGGGCAAGCAGGGCCCTGATGCGCGGCATGGTTTCCGGTCTAGCGCTCATCACCAGCGTGCCAAGCTCAGGCAGGCTTCCATGCAGGGCGTCAAGCGGGGCCGCCGCGCCCAGAGCGTCCATCCGCCGACGTTGCGGACCATCATCGAGCAAGGCAATCCGGCTCAGAAATACATTGTAGCGCAGCTCCATTTGGCCAGCATCAACTTCCCCGGCAACGCTGCCAGCGACGGCCTCACCCAGTTGAAGGCTTGAAATATGTGCCCGCGAGATCACCCAAAGCATGTTCTGGGTGACCTCGATGCGCATGTCCCGCTCAAGGTCGGAAAGGCGCATCAGCGAGAATGCCAAAAGCACGACGAAGAGGACGATGGCAGAAACGGGCAGCGCGACGCCCAGCAATGAACGCGCCCGCCTGCTCATCGGATTTCGAGCCACCGCAATTGCCAGACCCAGCGATAGTCGAAGCGGATATCCTGTAATTCCGCATGCTGGTCACGTGGATAGACTATCCATAGCGGCCCCTTGTCGCTCGGCAATAGCGGCTCGCCATCCATTTCATAGGCGACGAGAACATCGAACCGGTCGAATTCCTCGATGGCGATGTCAATTGCGTAGTCATTGAGGGCTCTCGCTGTCACGGCGGTGCCCTGGGCGCCGACATGGGCCAGAAGATCTCGCATCAGAAAACCGTCGAAGCGGCGCACGCCGTCGGTGACCGCTGTGGTCGTGTCCAACCTGACGGCAGGCAGCGCCCGCAGCATCTCCATGTCGAATTGCGCCACCCCTGGCGCATTTGCCTTTGAAACAGCCCCGCGAACCTCAAGTATGGGTGGGAATTGGGGAGGCAATATTTCAGCCATGTCACGGGCATGGCCGCCAGAAGGAAAATGAAACAATGCCATTGTCAGAACAGATAGGAAAATTCTGTGCAAATTGACGCGCCGCCTCCAGGATTTTAGATGCCTTTTTTCTGCAGGCTTATTTTATCCGTTCCCCCGCCTTCGACGCCTGCTTGCCAATTATACGCAGGCTTTCCGGCATGTCCCTATCCAAATGAACGGGGCATACCTGCTTTAGTCCTGCTAGGTCTGCCGGTCAGGTCCGGGAGGCGGGGTGAAACATGTGGGATTTTAGCATCGGCAATGCACTGGCGATGATGGTGCGGACCATGCCGTTCCTTGTGCTGCGGATGGCGATCTATTTCGGCATCGCGGTTGGCTATGTGCTGGTGACAGGGATCGGCGCGGGCGTCGGCTATGGCATCGGCGGCTTCGGTGACGACGGCTTTCAGGCAAGCGCGACGCTGTGGGGCGGCGCGACGGGCTTCGGCGTGTTCGGTATCGCCATGTATTGGGCGCGCGAATATATCCTCTACATCGTTAAGGCAGGGCATATCGCCGTGCTGGTCGGGCTGATCGACGGCGAGCCGATCCCCGAGGGCAGATCACAGGTCAGCCATGCGACCAGAGTGGTCAAGCAGCGCTTTGCCGAGGCCAGCGTCCTGTTTGCCATCGACCAATTGGTAAAAGGCGTGATCGACGCGATCACCGGGCTGGTGCGCGGCATCCTGACCATTCTGCCGATACCGGGCGCCAGGCAGATTTCGGGCATATTGAACGCCTTCCTGCAGGTTGCCGTCGGCTTCATCGACGAAGTCATCCTCGCCTATGCAATTCGCACGGGCTCGACCAATGCCTGGGGTTCGGCCAGGGAAGCGCTGGTGCTCTACGGGCAGAATTACAAGATCATGCTCAAGAATGCGGCCTGGCTGGCGATCCTTATCTATTTCATGAGCTTTCTGGTGTTTCTGGTCATGCTCGCGCCGGCTGCGCTCGTCGTCTACGCGATGCCGGGCGCTTGGGCGGCCGGTGGCTTCGTGTTCGCGCTGCTGTTTGCCTGGAGCGTCAAGGTGGCTTTGCTGGAGCCATTCGCCATCGCCTGCCTGATGCAGGTATTCTTCAAAACCATCGAAAATCAGCGACCTGATCCCGAATGGGATGCGAGGCTGGAGCAGATGTCCGGCAAATTCCGCAAGCTGAAGGCGCGCGCCATGGGGAACTCGCCTGCGTCCGGCATGCACGGCGATGGCGACGCGCGGACCGCATGAAACAATCCAAAGAACGAAAGACCATGCTGAAAGCTCTGAAGTCGGCGCTGGTCGCATATGGACAGCGCCCGGACGGCGACTGCCGCGACATCGAGACATTGATCGAACCGGGCGGCTCGTCCGGGCACGTTTCATCGGCATGTGGAGGCAGGATGGGCATGACACACATTTTCAAGGCAGCATTGGTTGCCATGGCCTTCTGCATAGCGGTGCCGGCGGCTCATGCCGAAATCGACGGACACGGGCCCGATGCCTGGCGTGTCACCAATGTGACGGTCGGGGACGTGCTCAATGCACGGATGGGACCGGGCACCAATTATCCGGTGATCGAGACATTCAGCGATGATGAGCGCGGACTGCAGCAGATCACCTGCGTGCCATTCTACACTGCCGCGCACTATTCGATGATGACCCAGGCGCAAATCCAGGCATTGCCACCACGCTGGTGCCTGATGCGCGATGCGGATATGCGGAAGGCCGGCTGGGTCTCGCAACGCTATATCACGCCCGATAACGAGCCGCTCTTTGTCTCTGTGGCGGACCAGTCCGGCGAGCACCCGCCTCAGCCATACGCACCCGATCCGGACATCGATCCGATCGCTCAGGCACAGGATCTGGTGCGCGAGGTTTACGAACGCCAGTTCCAGTCAGAAAACAGCAATTTGCCGAGCGCATTCGATCCGGCGATATCCAAGAACTACTTCACCGACGACATCGTCGCCTGGCTTGGCTCCGGCAATATCGGCGCGCATCCGCTTTATGGGGCGCAGGACTTCGACGGCGCCATCGAAGACCCCATGCCCGACCCCTACCAGCCGATGCTGCGCGGCATGATCACCATCAATGTCGATTTCACCAATTTCGGCAGGCAGCAGCGCGCAGTGTTTTTGCTGCGCGCCGACACAACCAAACCCGGCGCGCCGCTACGCATTTTTCGCGTTGAACACGACGGCTGGTCCTATCCCTAAGCAATGGAGAAAGAAGTGATCGCAAAACGCTTGGGAATGGGCGAACGCAGAAGCATATCCGCTGTCATGATCGGCTTGTTCAGCAGCTTGATGCTGACAGGGTGCAGCGCGGAGGCGCCGACAACGGAGCGCTCCGCCGCCCCCGTTACCAGTGTTTTGGAGACAGCCGCGGGTCGTTACGAATTTGCGCCGACCACATGCGCCATCCACGGCCAGGGTGGAGCTGAGGATATTGAAATCCAGGGACCGGGGACGACGCCGGATGGCGAAAAATTCTTCTTCGAATTGTCATCTACCGCAAATGTAATCACCATCGATCTTGGCGTCGATGGCCCCTTCTCTAGCGCCGAGCGCCGGATTCAGGCCGGGCGCGTCTATTCACGGGAGTTCACCATCATGACTTCCGGAAGGCAATTATCCGTGGCCGATCTGGTGTTGGTGGACGAAAATGGCGCATCTATCGATGACGGCGCCACCCTCACCATCGATTGCGATGCGCAATAAGGAACAGAGTTCGGAACAAAAAATGGCGAATGACCGTCGCATAAGTTGCGCTGCGCGCGGCGTCGATCTGACGCGGCGACGCGACGGGCGGGCTTGATATGGTGGGCGTTACAGACTTGACTGAAAGCCGGCAACCTTTGCGACAAAGGATCGTGCAAAATGCCCAAGGAAGTCGATCTACGCCAGAGGCCCGCCTGGTCCGCCATCGGACGCGGCATTCGGTGCAAATGCCCCAATTGCGGCCAGGGCTGGCTGTTCCACCACTATATCGAGCAAGTCGAAAACTGCGCCCATTGCGGTGAGCCCCTCGCCTATTACAAGGCCGGGCTGTTCCTGCCTTTCGTCGTGATCACGCTGGTTATTCACGTCGTCGCCGTGGTGATGCTCCGCATGGAGGTCCAGAATGCAGGCAGTCCGCTCTTCTACCTCTATGTGCTGGTGCCGCTAACCCTGGTGCTGACGCTGGCCATTCTACCCTCTTCGAAAGGCGCCATTCTGGGCCTGATGTGGGCCAAGGGCTGGAGCGACGAACAGGACAAGTAGCGCTCTGCCCACGCCGCCAATAGCGACACGTTTACAGCACGCTTTTCGTTCAGTATGTTCTGAATGATCTGAACTGTGATCCGGCCCATGAGCGCAATTGATCGATTCATCGAAGAAATGGGCATCATCCTGCAGGAGAGCGGAGGATCGAGGATTGCCGGGCGCATCTTCGGGCTGCTGCTCGCCGAGGGGAAGGAACTGAGCCTGCTGCAGATCAGCGAACGGCTGGGCGTCAGCCGGGCGAGCGTCAGCACCAATGCCCGGATGCTGACCAAAAGCGGCGTGCTGAAGCTAACGACGCGGGCGGGCGACCGGCAAGATTACTACCAGATGGCCAAGTTCGCCTATACCGATATTGTTGGCGATCTTTCCGCCCGGTTCCGACGCTATGGGAAAATTTTAGAGCCCTGCGCCCAGGAAGTGCGTGCCGAAGATGAAGAGGCCGCGTCGCGGATAGATCATCTTACAAGCTTTTATAACCAATCTGCGGACATTCTGGACAATTGGGCCGAGACGTTTCGCGTCGAGGGGCCGAACAGGGGCAAAAATGACTGAAGCACATGCCAAGCCGGAATGGGCGCAGAGCCGGCTCGAGAAGGAAAATGCCAGGCGGATTGCCGAAGGCAAGAAGCCCAGGCGCAAGATCTGGCGCTGGATCGTGCTCGGGGTGATCATTGTCGGCGCGCTTGCCTATTTCCTGCTTCAGCCCCCAGCCCCCGAGCCGGCCGAGGACATATCGAACCTCTCGCCGGTCGCCAGGCAATTGCTCCCCACCGAGATCGCCGAAATCCGGCCCACGACCCTGGCTCATTCCGTCAAGGTCACCGGAACTTTGGTGCCGGGCCGGCAATCCAGCGTCGCTTCCATGGCCTCCGGCCGTGTCCTCGAAGTGACGGTTCGGCCCGGCGACAGCGTGTCGGCGGGCGATGTTCTGGCCGAAATCGACCGGGCGACGCTGACCCTGCAACTAAATCAGCAGCGCGCCACGGCGGAAGCGACCCGTATTCAGCTCCTGTCCACACGCCAGCAATTGGAGCGGACCGAGGAACTGGCGCGCCAGGGACTGGCCACACCCTCCGCGCTCGACCAGGCCCGCGCTTCGGCCGCCGCCCTCGAATCCAATTTGGCGGCGCTCGACAGCGGCGTGGAATCGGCGAAAATTGCCCTGGACAACGCCACCGTGCGCTCGCCCCTCGACGGCGTGGTTTCGGCACGCTCGGTGGAGCCGGGCCAAACCATCAATGCCGGCACACCACTTTTCACCATCGTCAATCTCGAAGAGATGGAATTTGAGGCCTCGGCTTCAGTCAATTCAAGCGCCCTCGTCTCCAGCGGACAGAAGGCCACGATATCGGTGACCGGCATTGACGGAACCACGTTTGACGGCGACGTCACCCGGGTCAATCCGGTGGCCATTGCCGGTACGCGCGCGGTTCCGATCTATATCTCCATCGACAACAGGCAGCGCCTGCTGCGCGGCGGCATGTTTGCCACCGGCTTCATCGTGGTGGCGGAAAAGCACGACGCCATCGCCGTACCGGCAAGCGCGCTGCGCGAAGATGCAGAAGGCGATTTCGTGCTGGTCTTGGACCGGGACAATCTCGTTCGCAAAGCGGTGACGCCGGGCGAGCAATGGGATCGCGGCCGCACCGTAGAGATCGAAGGGCTGAGCCCCGGCGACCGGGTGATCATCGCACCGCTCCCCGAGCTGTCGGCAGGGGACGCTTATCAAGTCGTGGGGAGCTGATTCATGTTTCTCACGCGCATAAGCGTCAGCCATCCGGTCTTTGCCACCATGATCATGGTGGCAATCATGGTCTTCGGCATCTATTCCTACCAGCGCCTTCCGGTCGAGCAACTCCCCGACATCGACCTGCCGGTGGTCGCCGTGGTGGTGAGCTATCCGGGCGCCTCGCCGGAGGCCGTGGAAGCCGATATCGTCAAGCCGATCGAAGAAGCGGTGAACACGATCGCCGGACTGGACAATATCCAGTCCGTCGCCCAGGCCGGCCAGGCGATGATCATCATCATCTTCGATCTGGAAGCCAATTCCCAGCAGAAGGCGCAGGACGTTCGCGACAAGATCGACCCGGTCAAGGCCCGGCTTCCAGCCGGTGCGAACGAACCGCAGGTACTGCGCTTTGATCCCGGCGATCTGCCGCTATTGTCGCTGGCCGTCAGTTCCGACACGCTGTCGGACCGCGACCTGACAGCGCTGACCGAAGACATCATCGTCAAGCGCATTTCCAATATCAATGGCGTCGGCAGCGCCACCGTGATCGGCGGCGTGCCCCGCCAGCTCAATATCCAGATCGATCCCGACCGTTTATCCGCCTTCAATATCAGCCCAGGCGCCGTGACCAGCGCCTTGCAGGCCGCCAACAAGGATCTGGCCGCGGGCGCGATCACCCAGGACAGCATCTTGCGATCCATTCAGGTGCTTGGGCGTCTCAAGGACGAACAGGATTTCTACGACATCACCGTGGGCAATCAGGGCGGGCAGCCAGTGCATTTGCGCGATGTCGCCACAATCGAGCAGGGCACAGGAGAAGCCTCCAGCCTGGCTATCCTCAATGGCGAACGCGCGCTGGCCATCGATATCCTCAAGATGCAGGGCGCCAATACGGTGGGGGTCGCCCAGGAGATCCGCAAGACCATCGATCGGCTGTTGGCCAGAGAATTGCCCAAGGACCAGGTCCATATTCAGGTCGTGGTGGATAATGCCAAGCCGGTGGAGGATTCATTCCATGCGGTGCAGAACATGCTGATCGAAGGCGCTATCCTCGCCGTCGTCATCGTGTTCCTGTTTCTTAATTCCTGGCGCTCGACCATCATTACCGGCCTCACCCTCCCGATCTCGATCATCGGCACCATGGTGGCGCTGAATTTCCTCGGCTTCTCGCTGAACACGATGACGCTTCTGGCTCTGTCTTTGGCGGTCGGCATTCTGATCGACGACGCCATCGTGGTACGCGAGAACATAACCCGGCACCTCCATATGGGCAAAACCCATTTGCGGGCCGCGCTCGACGGCACCAACGAGATCGGCCTCGCCGTCATGGCCACCACGTTGTCCATCGTAGCGGTGTTCCTGCCCGTCGCCTTCATGGACGGGATCATGGGCCGGTTCTTCCTGCAATTCGGCGTGACCGTTTCCGTCGCGGTGCTGATTTCGCTATTCGTTGCGTTCACGCTCGATCCGATGATGTCGAGCGTCTGGTATGATCCGGCAGCCAATCCCGATGCCAAACGCGGACCTGTAGGGCGGGCGGTGCAGCAGTTCGACCGGTTTTTCGAATGGGTGACCGAGGGCTATCGCCATCTCATCCGCTGGGGCCTCAAATACCGCAAATCGGTGCTGCTCATCGCCCTGTTGTCGCTGGTGGGCTCGGTCATGCTGTTTCCTCGCGTCGGCGTCGAATTCGTTCCCGCGACGGATACCGGCATTTTTACCGTGTCGGTTGAGACCCCGGCCGGGTCATCCAAGGATTACACCGCCAGCAAGCTACGGCAGGCCGAGACCATCATTCGCGCCGTGCCGGAAGTAAAAAATACCTATTCGACCATTGCTGGCAGCATGGCCGCATCGGGCTCCAATAGCGGCACGCTGACCGTGACGCTGGTGGACAAGGAACTGCGCGACCGCTCGCCGGACCAGGTCATGCCGGAAATTCGTCGGGCGCTGGAAGCCGTGCCGGGGGCCACATTCCAGGTGGCGGTGGCATCCATGCTGGGCGCAGGAACCGCTCCGGTGTCGGTGACGCTATACGGCGACAGTTTCGAGGTGCTGGAGCGTCTGGCTGACGAACTGATGGCCGACATGGGCCGGATAGGCGGCCTAATCGACATCGCCTCCAGCTTGGACGAGGCTCAGCCGGTCATCGGCATCCAGATCAATCGGGAACTGGCAGACAGCCTGGGCATCTCGCTCGGCCAGATCGCCGCCACGCTGGGGCCGCTGATCAGCGGCGAGGAGGTAGCCGATTGGACTGCGCCGAACGGCCAGGTCTATTCCGTGGTGGTTCGGCTGCCAGAAGATCTCCGCAATGACGTCGAGGCCATCGGCAATCTGCCCATCGCACAATCGGGCGCGACCGGTTCCTCATCCATGATCACCCTGAACCAGGTCGCCGACATCATCGAAAGCACCGGCCCGGCTACGATCAACCGGCAGGATCTGCAGCGCGGGGTCACCGTCACCGCCTCGACCGAAGGCGTCGAATTGGGAACGATCTTGCCGCAATTGCAGGCCGCCATAGATCGGCTGGACTTCCCAACGGGCTATCGCAGCTCCTTCGGCGGAGAGGTCGAGCAGATCGCCGACACGTTCGGCTCGGTGGGATCGGCGCTGCTGTTGGCAGTGATCTTCATCTATCTGGTGCTGGCCAGCCAGTTCGGCAGCTTCCTGCAGCCGCTGGCGATCATGGGCTCGCTTCCCTTGGCGATCATCGGCGTGATGGTGGGCCTGTTGATTGGGGGATCGACGCTCAACATGTTCTCGGCCATCGGCTTCATCATGCTGATGGGTCTCGTGGTCAAGAACGCCATCCTATTGGTCGACAATGCCAACCAGCATGTCAGGGAAGGCTGGAACCTTTACGACGCGCTGGTCGAAGCCGGGGTCACCCGGTTCCGGCCGATCATCATGACGACGCTGGCGATGATCTTCGGCATGCTGCCGCTGGCGCTGAGCCTGCACGAGGGCAGCGGACAGAATGCGCCCATGGCTCATGCAGTGATCGGTGGGCTGATCAGCTCGACGGCGCTCACCTTGCTCGTCGTTCCGGTGCTGCTGACCTATATCGACAGCTTCAGTGCCTTTGTCCGCCGCTTCATGCCCAAGGCGCCTGATGACAGGGAGCACCAGGCTCCCAAAGGCGAGGCGGCAGCTCACTGAGCCGCCGCCAAGGCCTAGACAAGTTCAAGCGCGATGGCGATGCCCTGGCCCACGCCGATGCACATGGTGGCGAGCGCCCGGCGCTTGCCGGTGAGGCTCAATTCAAGCGCCGCCGTACCGGCAATGCGGGCGCCGCTCATGCCGAGCGGATGACCGAGGGCAATGGCGCCGCCATTGGGGTTCACCCGCGCATCGTCCTCGGCAATACCGAGATCGCGCAGCACCGCGATGCCCTGGCTGGCGAAAGCTTCGTTGAGTTCGATGACGTCGAAGTCGGCGGCGCCAAGCCCGAGGCGCGCAAAAAGCTTGCTACTGGCGGGGGCCGGTCCCATGCCCATGATCCGTGGCGGCACCCCGGCCGTCGCGCCACCGAGAATACGAACAATGGGTGTGAGGCCATGCCGCTTCGCGGCCTCTTCTGAGGCGATGATCAGCGCCGCAGCGCCGTCATTGACTCCCGAGGCATTGCCGGCAGTCACCGTGCCATCAGCAAAGAGCGGTCGCAGCCGCGCCAGCGTTTCCATGCTGGTGCCGGGCCGTGGATGCTCATCGCTGCTGACGAGGAGCGGATCGCCCTTTTTCTGCTGGATGGCAACCGGGGCGATTTCCCGGCCCAGCCGGCCATTTTGCTGCGCGGCTATGGCCTTGTCCTGGCTGCGGGCCGCAAAGGCGTCCTGGGCCTCGCGCGAGACATTGAATTGCTGCGCGACATTCTCGCCGGTCTCGGGCATGGATTCGACGCCATATTGCGCCTTCATGGCCGGATTGATGAAGCGCCAACCGATCGTGGTGTCGTAGATTTCCGCCTGGCGCGAGAATGCGGTTTCCGCCTTGGGCAGAACGAAGGGCGCCCGCGACATGGATTCGGTGCCACCGGCAATGATCAATTCGGCCTCGCCGGAGCGGATGGCCCGGGCGGCCATGATCACCGCGTCCATGCCCGAACCGCAGAGACGGTTGATGGTCGTGCCGGAGACGCCGACAGGCAGGCCGGCGAGCAGGGCGCTCATGCGGGCGACATTGCGATTGTCTTCGCCAGCCCCATTGGCATTGCCGAAGATCACATCGTCCACCGCCTCCCAATCCACACCGGCCTGTTCGTCGATGAGGGCCTTGATTGGAACGGCGCCGAGATCGTCGGGACGCGCGGCGGACAGCGAGCCGCCGAAACGGCCGATCGGGGTGCGCCTATAGGCGCAGATAAACGCTTCGGTCATGTCAGTGCAGTCCTGCCTCTTGAAGAATGGCGGCCGACGCCTTCTCCGCGATCATGATGGTGGGAGAATTGGTGTTGCCAGAGGTGATGAAGGGCATGGCCGAGGCATCGACAACCCGCAAGCCAGCCACGCCGAAGACCCGAAGATCCTTGTCGACGACCGCCATCGGATCGCTTTTCACGCCCATGCGCGCCGTGCCGACGGGGTGGAAAATAGTGGTACCGATATCCCCTGCCACTTTGGCGAGATCGTCATCGCTTTCAAGATGCGCACCGGGCCGGAACTCCTCGGGCCGGTATCGAGCCATGGCGGGCTGGCTCATGACCTTGCGGGCGCAGCGAATGGACTGGGCGGCCACCAGCCGGTCCGCTTCTGCCGACAGATAGTTCGGCGCTATGATCGGCGCCTGATCGAAGGCGGCGGACCGGATATGCACGCTGCCCCGGCTTTCAGGCCGCAGGTTGCAAACGCTCACCGTGATGGCGGGAAAATCGTGCATGGCATCGCCAAATTTATCCAGCGAGAGCGGCTGAATATGGAACTGGATATTGGGTGTGTCGTGGCGATCCGAAGAGCGGGTGAACGCGCCCAGTTGCGAGGGCGCCATGGTCAGCGCGCCACGTCGCATGAACAGATATTCCAGCCCCATCATGCCGCGCCGCACCAGCGAGCGGTAGAGCATGTTCATGGTGGGCACGCCGGAAACCTTGTAGATGGGCCGCAATTGCAGATGGTCCTGCAGGTTGGCGCCGACGCCGGGAAGGTTGGCAGTGACCTCGATGCCCAGACCGCGCAGATAGTTGGCATCACCGATGCCGGAGCGTTCGAGAATGGCCGGGCTTGCCACCGCACCCGCCGACAGGATCACCTCGCGGCGAGCGCGTATGACCTGCCTTGTTCCCTGGCGCATCAGACTGACGCCCCTGGCCTTGCCGTATTCGACAATGACGCGCTCGACCAGCGCATTGGTGAGGATTTGCAGGTTTGCACGTTTCAATGCCGGCCGGAGAAAACCCCGCGCCGCGCTCCAGCGCCGTCCCAGCTTCTGGTTGACGTCGAAATAGCCGCAACCTTCATTGCTGCCGGTATTGAAATCGGAACTGGCGGGGATGCCAGCGCTTTCGGCGGCCTCGATGAAGGAATCGAGCACCTGCCAGCGCAGACGTGGCTGCTCGACGCGCCATTCGCCCCCTGTCCCATGCATGGCCTCAGCGCCGCGCCAATTGTCCTCGTGGCGCTTGAACAGAGGGAGCACGTCGTCCCAGCCCCAACCCTCAAGGCCCATATCGCGCCAGCGGTTATAGTCAGCCGCTTGGCCACGCATATAGATCATGGCGTTGATGGCGGAGGAGCCGCCCAGCACCTTGCCACGCGGATAGGCCAGATCACGGCCATTGAGACCCGGCGTAGGCTCGGTGCGGAACAACCAATCGGATCGGGGATTGCCGATGGCGAACAGATAGCCGACCGGAATGTGGAACCAGATCCAATTGTCCTTCCCCCCGGCCTCAAGCAGCGCCACGCTGTATTTGCCGTTCTCGGACAGGCGGTTGGCCAATACGCAACCCGCAGACCCGCCGCCGCATACAATAAAGTCGAATTCCAGATCGCTCATCACTTGCACCTCTGGATTGCGAGCCTAATGTGCGAAAATGCTCGCGCAAACAGCAAATCCTGCACATATATCGGGCAAAAATGCACGAGGAAGTCATGGCGGCCTTTGACTGGAACGATCTGCGGTTTTTCCTCGAAGTGGCGCGCACCGGCACTTTGAGCGGCGCTTCCCGGATATTGGGCGCCGACCACACCACAGTGGGCCGGCGCATCACCGCGCTTGAAAACGCCCTAGGCCAGACGCTGTTCCGGCGCAGCCTGGCCGGTTATGGCCTCACGCCAGCGGGCGAGGATTTGCTCGCGCATGCCGAACAGATGGAGACCCTGGCACTGCGGTCAGGCGCCGGATCGAGCCAGCCGGGCACGACCATGGGAGGCGTGGTGCGGCTGACCACCACCGATGGGTTCGGCAATTTCTTTCTCGCCCGCCACCTGCCCCGCTTCACCGCCTCCCATCCAAGACTGGTCGTGCAACTTGCCCCCATACAGCAGACCCAATCGCCCTCCCATCGCGACGGCGATCTGCTGGTCACCCTCACCGCCTCGGGCGCACGGTTTTCCTCGGAGCAGCTGGCCGAATACGGGCTCGGCCTTTATGCCAGCCCGGCCTATCTGGAACATTACGGCGCGCCGACGCGGCGCGACGACTTACGACCGCACCGGCTGGTCGGCTATATCGAAGACCTGCTGTTCTCGCGCGAACTGGACTATCTCGATGAAGTGCTGCCAGGTCTGCGGGCACAGGTGCAATGCTCAAGCCTGCAAGCCCAAGCGGAGGCGACTCGGGCGGGCGCTGGCATCTGCGTCCTGCCTCACTATCTGGCGCGGCAGATAGACGGCCTCGCGCCGGTCCTTGCCGGCGAGGTCGCATTGCGCCGCCATTACTGGCTCAATCTCGCGCCGGCGACCGAACGCGCGCCGCGCGTGCATGCAGTGGCCGATTTTCTGCGCCAATTGGTGAAAGAAACAGATTTCGGGTAGGCGGAACCCTGCAAAGGTGCTGCGCAGAGGTTTGGCATTGTTCGACGCGCGCTAGAGGCTAAATCTCGTGCGGATCAAACAAGGCACTCCCCATTGTCGCTTTCCCCTCTTTTATCGGTGACGCCCGAACTGCGCCGCCTCGTTTCGCCTATGCGCCGCTTTGCCTCCGTCAATGCCTGGATCGTGGGGCCGAAGGGCAGGCAAATCGTCGTCGATACCGGTATGTGCGGCACCGAAACCAAACATATCTGGCGTCGTGCCGAAGAAAGCGGAGCGCTTGGTGGGGTTGAGGCTATTGTCGTCACGCACATGCATCGCGACCATGCCGGGCAGGTGCGCCATCTGCAGCGGCAGTTCGGGGCAAAGCTCCTCATGAGCGCGCGCGAACATGCAGACGCGCTGGCGGCGAGCATAGTCACGCCGGACGAAAACAGATCGCGATTGCGGGATTTTCTCCTGGCGCTCGGCATGGATGATGAGGACGCCGGCGCGAGCGTGCCGATCGATTATTCCATGCTCGCACCCTTTCCGGCGGACGTTCTCGCGCTGGAAGACGACGAATGCCTGTCTCTGGCCGGGCGGAGGTGGCGCGTCCTGCTTGGGGGCGGTCATTCTGCGGCGGCGGTGTGCCTGATGGCGGAAGACGAGAGCCTGTTCTTTTCGGGCGATCAAGTCCTCGCCGGTTCCGGCGCCCATATTGCCGTCTGGCCCGGCGCACCAGAGGCCGATCCGCTCGCCGATTATTTTGCCTTCCTCGACCGGCTCGCCTCGCTTCCCGAACAGATGCTGGTACTGCCCGGCCATGGCCTGCCGTTCTCCGGTCTCGCGGCCCATGCGCGGTCGCTGCGCGGGCAACATGAGGATCGCCTCGCCAAATTGGGAAAAGCAATGTCCGGTGCCATGACCTGCGTAGAAATGGCGCCGCTGGTGTTTTCCGAAAGGGCGATGCGGCGTTTTGCCGAGCTCATTCCGGCTATGACGCTCAGCCTCGCCAATCATCTCTGGTATCGGGGCGCCCTCAGGCGCCACCGCTCCGACAATGGCCTTTACCTCTTCGAAAAGGCACTTTGATGCCTACCCTTGGTTGTCGACGGTAACGTCGCTCGCTGCCTTGCGGATGGATCGTCGCAGCAGCGGCAGGCCCGCGGTCGCGACCAGCGTCACGAGGCTCAAGACGATGAAGGTCGCAGAAACCGGCGTTGAAACGAAGATCTCGAACGAGCCGCGCGACAGCAGCAGCGCCCGGCGCATATATTCTTCGATCATGGGGCCAAGAATGAAGCCGAGCAGCAAGGGTGCGGCCGGATAGCGGCCCAGGATCATGAATACCCCAACAATTCCGAAGCCGATGACGACGAAAATGTCGAACACGTTGTTGCGGATCGAGAACACGCCAACGCAGATGAAGAAGAGCATGGCCACATAGAGCGCATCATAGGGAATTTTGAGGATGCGCACGAAAAGGCCGATAAAAGGCAGGTTCAGTACCAACAGAATGACATTGCCGATCCAGAAGCTGGCGATCAGGCCCCAGAACAATTCGGGATGCTGATTGACGAGACCCGGTCCGGGCGCAATGCCGTGGATCATCAGCGCCCCCAGCATCACTGCCATCACCGCGTCGCCTGGAATGCCGAGACTCAGGGTGGGAATGAACGCGGATTGCACTGCAGCATTATTGGATGCTTCCGGCGCGGCGATACCCGCCATGGCGCCCTTGCCGAAGATGGCGGGTGTCCGGGAAACGCGTTTCTCGGTGGCGTAGGCCATGAAGGAGGCGATGGTGGCGCCAGTGCCGGGTAGGACGCCCAGCACAGTACCAAGCAGAGTACCGCGCACTGTGGGCATGGTGCTTTCCTTGATGTCCTGGCGCGTGGGGATAAGCGAGCGCAGCGTCACGTCATGCACCTTGAACGGACTGCCGTCGCTGCGCATGAGATTGACGAGAATTTCGGCAACGCCGAACAGGCCCATGGCCAGAGCCACGATGCTCAGCCCGTCCGACAATTCGGACATGCCGAACTGAAAGCGCTGTACGCCGGTATTCATGTCCATACCCACCGTGCCCAGCGCCACCCCGACCACGACCATGGCGAGGCCCTTAAGCATCGAGCCCCCCGACAGCGTCGAGGCCGCGATGAGGCCGAAAATCATAATGGCAGTGTATTCGGGGGCCCCGAAGGCCAGTGCCACATCGGCCAGCACGGGGCCCAGCAACATCAGCACCAGAATGGCGAAGGAACCGCCGACAAAGGACGAGAGGGTGGTGATGGCCAGAGCCACTCCGGCCCGGCCCTGCTTGGCCAGCGGATAGCCATCGAGGCAGGTGATGGCATTGGTCGCGGTGCCCGGGATATTAAGCAGGATAGAGGCGATCGAGCCACCATATTGCGCCCCATAGAAAACGCCCGCCAGCATGATGATGGCCGTGGTCGGCTCCATGTAGAAGGTGAGCGGCAGCAGCATGGAAATGGTAGAGAGCGCTCCGATGCCCGGCAGGAGCCCGACCACGGTGCCGAGCGCCACGCCCACGAGGCAGAACAGCAGGTTGTTCCACTCCAAGGCCGTCGCGAAGCCCATCTGGATGGCGGAAAGATAATCCATATTCGTTCCTTTCGCCTACCAAGGGAAAGCGCGCATGGGCATGCCCAGGCCATAGATGAACAATAGCCAACCCAGCGCCGGCAGCAGCACGATGGTAAGGGCGATGCGCCTCGCATTTGGCTTGGGATAGGCAAAGGCCGAGAGCAGCGCCATGACGATCGTGGCGATGATCAGTCCAGCCGGACGCAGGAGCAGAGCCCAGGCCAAAAGCCCGGCGAAGACGAAAAGGGCCGGGCGCAGGCTGAGTTTTCCGCCTTCGACCGGCAGGCCGCCGTCTGGAACTTTCCAGAAAATCAGGCCACCGAGAAAGGCCATGGCAAACCCGGCAACCATGGGGAAGAAGCCCGGTCCCATATTGTTGAGCGTACCCAGCGGATAGCTGAACGACTGGGCTGCGATGGCCAGACCAAGAACCAGAATGACCAGGCCGCCGATCCGCTCGGGCCAGGGCAATAAAACAGCAGCGCTCAACTTCGCCTCCCTGTGGGTCCATGACCAGCATGGACATGAATTCGGCTTGGGCCGTTCTGCCTATCGTGCAGTTGAATGACCTTAGAAAAACTGCAAAATGTCACAAACGATCTTTGCGAATTTTGAAAAGATCACGCCGCGGTAAACAGGCTACAGCTTTGGCATATCCTGGCCCTTGCTGCGAGAACGAGCGTGACAGAAATCCGTTATTCCGACGAGGCCTTGCCGACAAGCACCGCTGTCCGTGTGGACCGGCGGGGCGGCATCGCTTTGATATTCATCGACAACCCGCCGGTCAATGCCAGTTCCGTCGCCGTGCGCCAGGGTCTGTTGGCGGCGATCGGGCAGGTGAGCGTGGACAACACGCTGTCCGGGATCGTCATCGTGGGCGCGGGCAAGTCCTTCATTGCCGGATCGGACATCAAGGAGTTCGGCAAGACCCTGCCACCGCCGGAACTGCCTGAAATCCTCGCAGCCATCGAATCGTGCGCCTTGCCCGTCATCGCTGCTATTCACGGCTCCGCACTGGGCGGAGGCTATGAATTGGCGCTGGCCTGCGACTGGCGCATCGCCGTGCCCGACGCCATGCTCGGCCTGCCCGAGGTCGGTCTCGGCATGATCCCCGGAGCGGGCGGTACGCAGCGCCTGCCGCGTCTCGTCGGCCTGCCGACGGGGATCGAACTTATCACCTCCGCCAGGCGGGTGGCCGCTCCCGAGGCGCTAGCGCTGGGGATGATCGATGCCTTGGCCGGCAATGACCTCATCGGCGATGCGATGGCCTTCCTGGCGGGCAAAGGCAAGCGCCTCGCCAGCCAATTGACTCCGCCTCCGGCCAGCCGCGAAAGCATCGACGCTGCCGCCGATGCCGCGCTGAGGCGAGGTCGCGGGCGCGAATGCGTGATCGAGGCAGTCGCTGCCGTCCGCCTCATCGAAACCACCCCGGTGGCGGAGGCGTTGCACATCGAGCGCGCCGCATTTCAGCGGTTGCGCACCGGCGAGGAAGCCAGCGCGCTGCGATATAACTTCTTTGCCGAACGCGCCGCGGCAAAGCCCCTGGAAGCCGCGCCGCTCCTGCCAATTCACCGCGCCGGCGTGGTCGGCGCCGGAACCATGGGCGCCGGCATTGCCGCGGTCCTGCTCGCGGCAGGTCTGCCGGTCGTATTGATCGACAGCAATGAAAACGTGCTGGCGCGCGCACGCGACGCGATCAGCAAGACTCTGGGCGATCTGGAAAGGCTCGGAAAGCTACGAGGCGCGGATGCCGCCTCCCGCTTGTCTGCACTTGAGACGAATACGGCCTTCGAGCACCTTGCGGGAACCGACTTCGTCATCGAAGCCGTGTTCGAAGATCTGGCAGTCAAGACCGAGGTCATATCCCGGCTTGGCGCGTTGCTGCCGGAACAAACCATTATCGCCACCAATACATCCTATCTCGACATCGAGACATTGGCCGCCGCCAGCGGCCGATCAGACCGGTTTGTCGGCCTGCATTTCTTCGCGCCGGTGCCGCGAATGAAGCTGCTCGAGATCGTGCAATGCGCGACAACCGCGCCGGAAATTGTTGCCAGCGCCTTTGCGTTGGCGAAGAAAATTGGCAAGCTGCCGGTCCTGGCCAGACCTTGCGAGGGCTTTATCGGCAATCGCATCTATGCCCGCTATCGCGCCCAGTGCGAATATGCGCTCGATGATGGCGCCCTGCCCCAGACCATCGACGCAGCCGCCACCAAGCTCGGTTTTGCCATGGGGCTTTTCGCCGTCTCCGATATTTCCGGCCTCGACATCGCCTGGCGCCTGCGCCAGAGCAAGGCGTTCGGTCGCGATCCGCGCGAACGCTATGTGACGCTTCCCGATGCCGTATGCGAATTGGGGCGGCTGGGGCGAAAGACCAATGCCGGCTGGTACGACTACGACGAAGACGGCAAGCCGATTCCGTCGCCTCAGGTCAACCAATTGGTCGAAGCCAATGCCGAGCTCAACGGCCGGACAGCGCCGGACGGCCAGACCATCGCCGATGCCATCATGGGCGCGATCATCAACGAAGCGGCGTTGATCGTCTCCGAGGGCATTGCGCGTTCGCCCCGGGATATCGATGTGATGCTGACCAATGGCTATGGCTATGCCAAGTCCAAGGGTGGCCCACTGTTCCAGGCCGCTCGCATGCCGCAGGAGCGGGTCGAGGCGCTGGTGAATCTGGCCGAAAAAAACGTGGGCTGGGGTTTCCGCCGGGGCGATGTGGCTGGGCTGCTGGCCGGCCTGCGCGAGGCGCAATAAGCATCTCCTCTGTCTCGCCGCACATTGCCACGAGACAGAGACCTCATGCGCTTGAATCTCGGTCGAGATGATGCCAGGCCAGCCCCGTAAGGGCGCCGAAAATGATGCTGGATCCAACCAGCAAGCCCATGGCGTGGGCGGGCTCGACAAAGAGCGTTGCCAGCAATCCAATGATGAAGCCGGTGGCGATCTGCATGAAGCCATGCAGGGCGGAGGCGGCGCCTGCGCGTTCCTTGTGAGTCGAAAATGCCGCCGTCATCACTGCGGGCGCGGCATGGGCATAGCCGAATGCATATAGCGCGACCGGCAGCATGACGCTCCAGAATGTGGGCTCCATAGCCATCGTTCCGACCATCAGCGCCAAGGCGCCGATCAAAGCGATGCCGGCGCCCCAGGGTACCAGTTGCGCCGCCGCGAAGCGGCGCAGCAGGAACCGCGTCCACAGCGAAGCCAGCATATAGACGCCCGATTGCAGGAACATCCCAAGACCGAATTCCTGGGGCGAAATGCCGACGCGGGAAATCAGCAGGAAAGGCAGGATGCTGGCCTGCCCATAAATGGCCCCCGCGCATCCCGCCGTGCAGAGGGCGGGCAGGAGAAAGGCGCGACTGGTCAGCAGCATCCCCATGGAACGGAGCATGCCGAGCGGCCTCAAACGTGCAAGATCGACCGGAACGGTTTCAACGATGAATATCCCCGCCAGCAGCAGCGCCACCATGCCATGGACGACCATGGCGACAAAAATCCAGTGATAATCTCCAAAGGCGAGCATCAGGCTGCCGATGGCAGGGGCAATGGCGGGTCCGGCAGCGATGATGATCGCCATCATGTTGAGAATGCGCGAGGAGGCCTGGCCGGTGAACAGATCGCGCACCAAAGCGCGCGAAATTACCAGCCCCGCTGAAGCGCCGACACCTTGAAAGGCGCGCGCCACGATCAGGGTTTCAATAGTGGGCGCAACGAGGCAGGCGATGGCCGCGACCAGATAGAGGGAAAAAAAGCCGAGCGCCACATTGCGCCGTCCCAGGCCGTCCGAGAGCAGGCCACAAAGCAATTGCCCCAGTGCCAGCCCGATATAGAAAACAGAGATCGTAAGATTGCCGGCGGCTTCGCTCGTTCTGAACCCGCCAACGATAGTCGGCAAGGCCGGCGTGTAGATGGCGACCGAAAGCGGGCCCAGCGCGACCATGATCGCGCCGACCAGCCCGAGCCGCCTTTCGCTCATGGCCGAGCCCGACATACCGACCAGATCTCCCCCTGCGTCCGCCTTAGGCGCCCCGCACCCAGGCGGTGCCGACGGTCAGCTTCTTGCCCTTGTCATCCTCGCACCAGACATCAAGCGTGTGCTCCGCCTTGCCCTCGGCATTGACGATGACAGTGTTGACGCGGGCGCAGGCTATGACCTGCATGTTCTCGTAGATCGGCGCGATATATTTGGTCGATAGCCGGCTGCGGCAGGCAAATTGCGGCCCGAACACATCGACCAGCAAGCCCTGGATCCAGTTGGTGGAGATCATGCCATCGGCGATGATGCCGGGCAGTCCCTGCTTGCGGGCATATTCGTCATCGTCATGAATGGTGGGCGGCTGGGTATGGACCCGACCGTCATCGGCCCCGATCGTGGGCTGACCATCGACATACCAGCGCATGCGTTCGCGGGTCATGGCGCGCGCGCGGGTGCGGAATTCGGTGCCGGCTTCAAGAGAAAGGGTCATGGCGAAAACTCCTTAGGCGGCTTCGGTTTTCTGGGAATAGGCGAGGATCACCTGATCGCGGTAGCGCACCAGCAATTGGCCGGTTTCGACATTGGTCAGTTCCATTTCCAGCAAAACGTATTCGCGGCCCTTCTTGAGGAACCGGTCCAGGATACGGCCGACAACGCTGAGCTTGTCACCGACCCGGGCGGGCGCGAAGACTTCGGCGTCATATTCGTAATGGATGCGCGCGGTCGGCCCCGTGCCGGCAGGACAGGCGGCATTGTAGAGCCGCAGCTTGTCGAGATGGATCAGGGTTGGCGGCATGATCAGGCCATCGGCGCCCTGGAAGCATTCATGATGCATTTCCACGATATGGGAATATTCGCGGATGACGAAGGCGCTGAGCGTATATTCGACCGGTCCGAGCACATCGCCTTTGTCGAGATCGGTGACGAATTGTCCAATGGCCATTTGCTGCCTCTCTTTTTTCTCAGGGATCGGGGGACGCCGGGCCGGAAATGGGCGCCCAGCGAAACACGTCTGTGATGACTTCAAGCGGTGTCAGGAACGGCGTCCAGGCGGCAATGAGATGCTCCTCGAACCAAGGCGCCGACCACGGTTTGCTGCTGGAAATATCGCGCTGGGGCGAGGGATGGCCGTAAAGGTAGAGCTCACTGCCGCGCGCGCCGATGATCTGGCCGTTAAGCGCTACGGAAGCGTTGCTGCCGAGAAAGGCGACGACCGGAGCCATATGCTCGGGCACCGAGGCCAGGCGGGCGCGGCGCAGGTTTTCCTGCGCTTCGGGCGTCAGCAGATGCCTGCGCGCATTGTCGGTCAATTCGGTCATGCGGCTGGTGCTTGAGGGCACGATGCAATTCGAGCGGATGCCCAGCGACCCCAGATCGCGGGCAAGCGTCTGCGACAGCCCCACTATGCCCAGCTTGGCTGCGGCGTAATTGGTCTGTCTGGTGCTGCCAACCAGACCTCCGGCCGATGACATATGGACGAAGGCGCCGCTCCTTTGCCGCACGAAAAGCCGGGCGGCGGCATGGCTGAGATAGACGGCGCCATGAAGATTGGTCTCGAGAACGCCGCGCCAATCGCTTTCGGTCATGTCGCCAAAAGCGCCCATGCGGATAATGCCGGCATTGTTGATGACGATGTCGAGCCTGCCGTACGTGTCCATGGCCTGCTCGACCATGGCCTGGCCGGAGGCGCGCTCGGTGACGCTCAGCATATTGGCGACCGCCTCGCCACCTTCGGCGCGGATCGCCTCGACCACGACATCGGCGGCCTTGACCGAACCGGCGTCTCCGGCCACCGACACGCCGAGATCATTGACAACGATGCGGGCGCCGAGCCTGGCCATGTGCTGGCAGACAGCACGACCGATCCCGCCTCCGCCTCCGGTCACGATGGCGACTTTTCCTTCCAATGTCGAAGCCGGTGCCGTCATTGGGCGCTCTCCATATCCAGGCGGGGTAGAAAGGGCGCCCAGCGAGAGGCCTGCCGGGAGAGCGAGGCTTCGTCCCAGCCGGTATCGCTATGGGCCACGCGCAACGGCCTCGACTGGGCGAAAAGCTGCAATCGGTCGGGCGTGATGGCGGCGAGCTGACCGGAGATGGCACGCCCCTCGGGACCGCATAGAAACAGGACCAGTTCGGCCATTGCAGCCAAAGCCGCAGGCTCCGGATTTAGGGCGATGATATTGGAGCGCACCCTGTCCTTGAGATCGAGAGCGATGCCGCGCGACAATCCAGCCGTGGCGTAGCTCAAAGTTGCGGCACTCCCGGTCTCAACCGCACCCGGCAGGCCATCAGCATGCACCAGATTGACGATGGAGCCACCATTGCCGGCCAGCATAAGTCGTGCGACGGCCTGGCCGATGCGAAAACGGCCATTGAGCTCAATATCGGCGGCTTCATCCCAGCGATCGAGATCGATCTGGTCGAAGCGCACCGCTTGGTGCAAGGCTGGCGTGGTGACGAGCCCATCGGGGATCCAATTGTCCGGCAGATCGAGGACAGCCGTGCCGGATGGCACAGTCACCACCTCGGCTCCGGCCTCCTCAAGCCTTTCGGCAAGCAAGGACCACAGTCCAGTCGGAACCGCACTGACAACTATTCGCAATTTCTGGGGCATGATTTCCACCTTGGGCGACAGGGGGCGGCGAACCGCCCCCCGCCGGAGGGAGGAGAGGGAGACTAGTTGATCACCAGGCCGGTTGCGGCCAGGGCTTTCCAGGTCTCGATGTCGGCATCGAGAGTGGCATCAGCTTCCGCCGGCGTATTGCCGACCGGGTTCATACCCACGCCGAACAGGCGCTCCGCGATCGTGGCATCTGCGTCGGCAGTGGCGATGGCGGCGCTGAGCTTGTCCACGATGGCATCGGGTGTCGCGGCCGGCACGAAGGCGCCGATCCAGATCATTACTGCCGCATCGGGGTAACCGGCTTCGGCAATGGTGGGCACGTCCGGCAGATCCGGCCAACGCTCATCGGAGGTCACCGCCAGGGCCTTGAGCTTGCCCTCCTTGATCAGGGGGATCGAGGTGAGGGTATCGAATACGATCTGCACCTCATTGGCCATCAGACCCACCTGCGACGGCCCGCCGCCGGCATAGGGAATGTGCACCATCTCGATGCCGGTCGAGGCCTTGAAGCGTTCGCCGATGAGGTGACCCGACCCGCCAAGACCGGCTGAGCCGAAATTCAGCTGCCCGGGATTGGCCTTGGCATATTCAACCAGTTCCTCGACCGTATCTACCGGCAGGGAAGGATTGGCGACGAGAACGAACGGGCCGCCGGCGATGATCGAAACGGCGCGCAGATCGCCCGTGGTATCGTAGGGCAGATTGGCGTTGAAGGCCGCGTGGATGCCGATGGCGGATGTATGGACAAGCACGGTCTGTCCATCGGGGGCCGATTTGGCGACAAATTCTGTGCCGATAACGCCCGATGCGCCCGGCTTGTTTTCCACCACGAAGGGCTGGCCCAGTTGTTCGCTCAGCGACTGGCCGATCAGGCGCGCGCCCGCATCGGTGGACCCGCCGGGATTATAGGGCACGATAATGGTAACCGGGCGATCCGGGTAATTTTGCGCATCCTGCGCGAAGGCCGGCGCTGCCAGCAGAACGCCAAGCGTTGCAAGCGCGGCTGAGAAACGAATGGACATGAACTCCTCCTTGTTGGAACGCCCTGGGACATTCTGCTTTGACACTAAAGACAGCGGGCGACCCGGCTCAACGCGCAATCGGCGGCAAACATCTTTGCGTTTTTTGTAAAGATCCAAGGCTATTTTGAGGAGACGGCGGTCATCAGCGGCGGCACCGTGGTGGTGCAGGTGTGAATGGCGATGGCGCTGCTCAATTGCAGCACATCTGCGATCTCAGCCGGCGTCGCCCCATGTCTCAAGGCAAGGCCGATATGGCGTCGCACGCTTTCTGGCTGCGGCCCGGCCGGAGTAGCGCAGACAGCGATGCGCACGAATTCCTTGACCTTGGGGGGCAGCGGGCCATCCCGATAGGGTATTTCTGCATAACGCAGATATGCATCCACGAAATGGGGCGCATAAACGAACATGGCGTCGCCGCCTTCCGGCCAATAGCCGGCCAATTCCACAAAGCTATCCTTGCGTGCCTGCTGCTCGGAATTGAGGCTCACCGTCGCGTCCAGCCCCGCCTCTCCCATCCCGGCGAGCAGGGCCGGCATGCCGGCCTCAAGCGTCATATGAGCCGACAATGTGGTCAATTGAATGACTTCAAGCACTTCTGCCTTGGATGCGCCCTTGGCCAGCGCCATCTCGATATGACGAGCGGCGCCGGAGGCATAGAGATGGCTGACCGCTCCATCGACCGCGATATAGATGAACTCGCAGACCTTGGCCTCGAGATTCGCCGACACGAAGGGGGCATGCTGAAATGCGAGATAGGCATCCAGATAGTCGGGCGACAGTTCAAGCAGGCCCTGATGGAAGGGATGCCAATAGCCCCGCAGGCGCTCGATCCTCGATTTGATATCCTCGTCCTGATTCATTTCGCTCTCCTAATTGCGCATATGTTTTCAGGGTGGCAGGACCAGCCGTGCCACCCCGAGACGTGATCGGTGCCGATCCCTCTCTTGAGGGTTTATTTCATCGTCGGCATCTGAAACTCGGCGCCGTCCTTGATACCGCTGGGCCAGCGGGCCGTCACGGTCTTGGTGCGGGTCCAGAACTTGATGGAATCGGTGCCATGCTGGTTGAGGTCGCCAAAGGCGCTGGCCTTCCAGCCACCGAAACTGTGATAAGCGAGCGGCACCGGCACCGGCACATTGACGCCGACCATGCCGACATTGATGCGTGCGGCGAAGTCGCGGGCGGCATCACCGTCGCGGGTAAAGATCGCCGTGCCATTGCCATAGGCATTGTTCATGATCAGGCTCACTGCGTCCTCATAGGTACTGGCGCGCACGACGCTCAGCACCGGACCGAAGATTTCTTCCTTGTAAATGTCCATGTCTGCCGTCACCCGGTCGAAAAGGGTTGGGCCGACGAAATAGCCGTTCTCATAGCCCTGGAGTGCAAAGTCGCGGCCATCGACGACGAGCTCGGCCCCCTGCTCTTCGCCGCTGGAAATCAGCGACTTGATGCGGTCCTGGCTGGCCTTGGTGATGACGGGGCCCATTTCCGATGCAGGGTCGGTCGCCGGACCGACCTTGAGCGTCTCGACGCGCGGCTTGAGGGCGGCGACAATACGGTCAGCCGTACCCTCACCCACCGGCACCGCCACCGAAACGGCCATGCAACGTTCGCCAGCCGAGCCGTAGCCCGCGCCCATCAGGGCGTCGGCGGCCTTGTCCATGTCGGCATCAGGCATGATGATCATGTGGTTCTTGGCGCCACCAAAAGCCTGTACGCGCTTGCCGTTGGCAGCCGCGGCACCATAGACATAGCGCGCGATGGGCGTGGAGCCCACGAAGCTGATAGCTTCGATTTTTTCGTGCTCCAGAATGGCGTCCACCACCGGCTTGCCGCCATGGACCACGTTCAGAATACCCTTGGGCAGGCCCGCCTCAATGGCCA
The DNA here is from genome assembly GCF_015158295.1 of Devosia faecipullorum. Taxonomy (GTDB): domain Bacteria; phylum Pseudomonadota; class Alphaproteobacteria; order Rhizobiales; family Devosiaceae; genus Devosia; species Devosia faecipullorum. The sequence continues at coordinate 133,118 of NZ_JACDXV010000006.1, forward strand.
ATTGCGCCAGCCGCACCGGCACGGAAGGATCGCGCTCAGACGGCTTGAGAATGAAGGCATTGCCGGCGGCAATGGCGGGAGAGAGCATCCAGAGCGGGATCATGGCCGGAAAATTGAACGGCGTGATGCCGGCGCCGATGCCGACCGGCTGGCGCATGGAATACATGTCGATCCCCGGCCCGGCGCCATCGGTAAATTCCCCCTTGAGCAAATGGGGCGCACCGGCGACGAATTCGGAGACTTCCAGGCCTCGGAGCAGGTCGCCCTTGGCATCCTCGACGGTCTTGCCGTGCTCGGCGCTGAGCAGTTCGGCCAGTTCCTGCATGTCGCGATTGATCAGGGCGACGAACTTGAAAAAGACACGCGCCCGGCGCTGTGGATTGGTCGCGGCCCATTTCGGCTGGGCTGCGGCGGCCGAGGCGACGGCGGCTTCGAGATCGGCCTGGCTGGCCAGCGCCACACGCGCCTGTACTTCCCCGGTTGCGGGGTTGAAAACGTCCTGGAATTCGGTCGAGCTACCGCTGGTTTCGACGCCGTCGATGAAGTGTCCGATAGTGCGCATGATAATCCTTCCTTGGCTGGAGGGAATAATCGACCTATACAAATCGCACATCAACGCGCGCAATCGCGCATCAGTTGTGCGAAATTTATAGTCAAATGAACTGGGACGATGTCCGTATTTTTCTCGCCGTGGCGCGCAATGGGCAAATCCTGGGGGCCTCCAAAGCCCTTGGGCTCAATCATGCGACAGTGGCGCGGCGATTGTCGGCGCTGGAACAGGCCATAGGTAGCCGGCTGTTCATGCGGCGCACCAACGGCACCGAACTGACCGCGCAGGGCGAGCAGTTCCTGATCCATGCCGAGGCCATGGAAAGCGCCGGGCTGGCGGCGGCGGAAGCGGTTGACGCCGATAGCGAGATCGAGGGCATCGTGCGCATCGGCGCCCCTGACGGTTTCGGCGTTGCCTTTCTCGCACCACGACTACATGAGCTGGTCGAACGCCACCCCCTCTTGCGGATCGAACTGGTGCCGGTCCCCCGGGCCTTCTCGCTGTCGCGACGCGAGGCCGATATCGCAGTGACGCTGGAGCGCCCTCGCGAAGGACGTCTGGTGGCGCGCAAACTCACCGATTATTCACTTGGGCTATATGCCTCACGCGCCTATCTCGACCGCCATGGCACGCCGGCTAGCCTTGACGACCTGCGCTCTCACCGTCTGGTGGGCTACGTCGAGGATCTGCTCTACACTGCCTCGCTCGATTATACGGCGGCATTCAGCACAGAATGGCGTTCGCAGATCGCCGTATCCTCGGCCATGGGACAGACCGAGGCGGTGCGCTGGGGCGCGGGCATCGGCATTCTTCACGCCTTCATGGCCGGCAGGGACGACAATCTTGTCCGCATCCTGCCCGAACATGCGCTCAAACGGTCCTATTGGACAGTGTTGCACGAGGATTTCAGGACCATGAAGCGCGTGACGGTGGTCTCCGATTTTCTCTCCGAAATCGTTGCGCGCGAACGTTTCGCATTTTAGCCGCCGTACCCTTCTTCCACCTTCTCCTATGATCAGGTCTTGGCGGCGCTTGTGCTGAGGAGACTATGCCAGGCCTGTCCCGGACGGAGACGAGCAGCGGCCAGTGCCGTGTCGATGGCCGGGCGGGTCACCTCGGCGCCGGGGAGGCACTCGATCAGGCTTTTTGCGATGATGGAATGCAATTGCAGCACACCGCCAATAGCGGCAACAGGCTCCGGCCCGGCGCGCTTCAGCAAGGCGAAAGCCAGCCCAGCCAATTCGGCCCCCGCCCCGCGCAAAATGTCCAGCGCCGCTGCGTCTCCTGCCTCGGCGGCCTGGGCTACGCCCAAAGCGAGCGCACCGATGCGGCCTCTATCTCCGGCATAGATATATTGGCGCACATCATGCCAGTCGCGCCCGCCGACCAGGGCGAACAGGTGCTCGGCCAGCAATTCCACCCCAGCAAAATCCCCCTGGCGATCAAGCACGCGATAGATGTGATCGAGCGCCCGCAGGGCGATCCAACTGCCCGAGCCAGCATCGTCGATAAGGATACCGCGCCCACCGACGCGGATGGTCTCGCCCGCTTTCGTCACATGAATACCGATCGAGCCGGTTCCCGCCGAAATCAAATGGCCCTGGCCGGGCTGGAAATGCGCCGCATAGGCGAGGACGATGTCGTCACTGACGAGCACCGTCTCCGGCACGATGCCCAGTGCGGTTCCGGCCATGTCGCTGATATCCGCTGCTGCCGCAGCGCCAAAACCGGTGAAGCCAGCGACCAGACTATTCGCAGCCAGCCCCGCCTCGGCAAGAGCCCTGGCCAATTGGTCCAGCATGCCGGCGAGACGGGCGCGTTCGGCCGGGTTGAACACATGGGCGGTGGCGCCGCCGACCTCGCCACGCGCCAGAATATTCCCGCCAGTCTCGCAGGCCACCCAGCGGCTGGCCGTGCCGCCCACATCCAATCCCAGATACACTGAAGTCACGAGGGCACGCCGTCCCGAACGAACATGCAGGTAATTTCACGCGGATTGGTAATCATGGTCCCCACGACAACCGCATGGGCACCCGCTTCGAAGGCGCGGCCCACCAATTGGGGAGAATTGTAGCGCCCTTCGGCCACCACGGGAATGGCAAGCCGGGAGGAGAGCATTTCGAGCAGTTCGATGTCAGGAGTTTCGGGCTTGGGAAGCGTTACCTCGGTATAGCCCGACAAGGTGGTGGCGACATAATCCGCCCCCCAATCGGCCGCCTTGAAACCTTCCTCGGCGGTGGAAATATCGGCAAAAACTTCGGCGCCCAATTCCTCGCGGATACGACGGATCAACAGGCGCGGATGCTCTCCGGCGCGCGGCCGTTCGGTGCAATCGAGCGCCACGATGCCTGCACCTGCCTCGACAATGGCCGCGGCGGCGGCAAAATCGGGAGTGATATAGACCGGATGGGTCTCGGAAAATATCTTGTTGATGCCGATGATCGGCAGGCCCGCCGCCAATACTGCGGCGACATCGGCGGGTCCGTTTGCGCGAATGGCCACCGCGCCGCCCTCGCTGGCCGCCAGCGCCATGGCGCCCATGAAGCGCGGGCCATGCAGGGGATTGTCCGCCCGCGCCTGGCAGGAGACGACGAGACCGCGCGGCAGCATCATTTCACCGCTCCAGAGGTCATGCCGGCAATGAATTGCCGCGAAAGCACAATATAGATGAGAATGATCGGCGCTGCCGAGAGGGTAAGGCCCGAGAACAGCACGCCCCAATCGGTGGTATATTCGCCCATGAAGGTGGTCAGCCCCTGCGGCAGCGTCTTGAGGTTGTCGTTCTGGATGAAAACGAGCGGAAAGAAGAAATCGTTCCAGATCGGCACCACGTTCTGGATGCCGGCAATGACCATGGCAGGGCGCACCAGCGGCAGCATGATCGACCACATGATCCGCGCTTCGCTGGCCCCGTCCATACGCGCCGCATCCTCCAGTTCACTCGGCAGTGTGCGGATAAATCCGGTCATGATGAACACGGTCGTGGGCAGGCCCATGGCCGTATAGACGAAGATCAGCGAAAGCTGATTGTTGAGAATGGAGAGATCCCGCATCAACATGAAGAGCGGGATGATGGCGAGCTTGAGCGGCAGGGTCAGCCCGGCGAGGAAAAACATGAGGATGAAATTGGCGCCGGTAAAGGCATAGCGGCCGATGGCATAGGCGGCCATGGTCCCCAGCGTCAGGATCAGCACCATCGAGGCACCGGTGACAACGAAGGAATTGAACAGGTAGCGCAGGAAATTGGTCTCGGTCCAGATTTTCAGGAAGTTGCCGATCTGGGTGAAATCGGGCAGGCCGAACGGCGACTGGAAAATCTGCGGCGTGGTCTTGAAGGCCGAGAACACCATGATGACGATGGGCGCCAGCATCAGAATGGAATTGGCGATCAGAATGACCTGTAACAGCCCGTCGCGGCCCAGGCGACCCAAGAGGCCTTTCTGTTCGTAATGGGCGGCATTGGCGATGCTCATAGCTGAATCTCCCGGGCCCGCAGCCGCACCGTGATCACCGAGGCGATAACCGCGACGAACACGAAGATGAGCACGGCGAGAGCACTGCCGAGACCGAAATCCTGCTGGCCGGACGACACGTTGCCGAAAGCGGTGCGGTAGAAATAAAGCCCCAGAACGTCGGTCGAGCCGAAGGGCGAGCCATCTAGCCCCCCCATGATATAGGGCAGTTCAAACCAGTTGAAGGCGCCGACAAACAGCAGGGTGAAGACGATCGTGGCGCTTGGCGCCACCAATGGCCAGACGATTTTCGTGATCTTGACCCATTCGCTTTCGGTTTCCATGCGCACGGCGTCAAGGATTTCGCCGGGAATGCGCTGCATGCCCGCGAGGAACACCAGGGTGGGAAAACCAACCATGTGCCAGGCCTGCGCGGCGATGATGCTCCAAAGCGCAGTATTGCCCTGGCCGAGCCAGGGTTGGGCCAACCAACCAAGACCCAGGCTCTTAAGGCCGACATTCACCATGCCGAACAGGGGATGGTAGAAGAGCTTGAACAGATAGGCGACGATGATGGTGGAAAGAACGACCGGTAGAAAGACGGCGATGCGGTGGAAACGCACGCCCGGCAGTTCGCGCCAGAGCGCATAGGCAAGGATGAATCCCAGCCCATTCTGCAACACCATGAGCGCGAAGAAGACAATGATATTGTTTTTGAAGGCGTTGAGCGTCCAGCTTCGATAGGGCTCGACGAACAAGACGGTATGGAAGTTTTCCAGCCCCACGAATGCGCCGCGCCGAAGGCCCTGCCAATCGAAGAAGGCATAGGCGAAGGCAGAAATGATCGGATAGACAATGAACAACGCAACGAAGGCCAGGGGCGGCACGATCAGCGCTGTGATCCAGAGGCCACGGCCGGTCATCCGAAATTGAGGCATTGAAGGGCGCGCTCCTGCGAGAGGTGCGGGGGTAGCGCTAAGGCCACCCCCGAGGGCGGAGGGAGGACCGCCTTACTTCTTGAACGGCTCGTACCAGGCGGAAAGGCCCGAGGTCAGAGCTTCGCCGATGGCTTCAGGTGTGGTTTCGCCAGCAAACAGCTTCTGCATTTCACCCTGGATCAACACCGAGCCCGAAGGTTCGCCATAACGGAAATGAGCGAGCATCAGGTAGGGGATCGAGGACTTGTTCAGGTCATTGACCTCGGCGAGCAGCGGGTTGTCGAAGGTGACGCCCGGAACCGTCGAGATGTTGGAAAGCGTATTGGCGAAGGCCTGGCCGAATTCATGGCTGGCCAGGTAATTGAGGAACTTGACCGAGGCTTCCTTGTTGGCACCGGCCGCATTGGCGGCATAGCCACCGTCGAAATAGAGGCCAACCAGCTTGGCGTCGTCCGCGGCCTTGCCGGGGGCGGCAAAGACGCCCAATTCGATATCCTTGTTCAGGCCCTTGAAGGTCGCCATTTCATAAGAGCCGCCGACGAACATGCCGGCCATGCCCGAGGCGAACAATTGCTGGGCCGAAGGATAGTCGAGGCCGATAAAGCCGTCGGGGAAATAATTGTCCGCCAGCTCGGCCACTGCGGCCAGCGCGCCGGTGAAGCGGGCATCGGTGAAGTCGGCGGTGCCGGCCATCAATTCATTGTAGAAATCGGTGCCCATGAGCGAGGAGCCGAGGCCGAAAGTGACGGTCTCGTTCTGCCAGGCCGTGGCAGTGCCATTGGCGAAGGGGATGACGCCGGCATCCTTGAGCTTCTGGCTGGCGGCGACCAATTCGTCCCAGGTCTGGGGCTCTTCAAGGCCGTTGGCGTCGAAAATCGCCTTGTTGTAGATCACCAATTGCGTCTGGCTGGCGAAGGGCACGGCATAGACCTTGCCATCGGCACGTACGCTTTCAGCAGCGAGCGCCGGCGCGGCAAAATCCGCCAAAGCCGGAACGTTGTCGGTGGACAGCGGCTCGAGATAGCCGGCCAAAGCGACATTTTCCAGGCCGCCATAGGCGCGAACCATCATCACGTCGGGGCCGGTGCCACCGGCCAGAGCGGTCGAGAGGATCGTGTTGTAGTTGGCCGCTTCAAACGTCTCGAACTTGACGTTGATGCCCGGATTGGCCGCTTCGAACGTGTCGATAAACTGTTCGTAAGCGGCGCGGTCTTCCTGACGCCAGCTCCAGAATGTCAAATCCTGGGCGAAAGCCGGGGCCGCGACGAGCACGGCGCTCAAAATGGCGCCGGTGCGGATCATTGTATTCTTCATCAGGTTTCCTTCCCTTGAAAACGTCTTGGCATGGACTGTGCCAGAGCCTGTCAGGGCTCCAGCCGCCGGCCATCCTCGGCGGAAAAATAATGCGCCGCGTCCGGCGCGAAACTCACGGTCACCGCCTCGTCCTGCGCAAAAAGCTCATTGGGGCCGGTGCGACCCGAAAGCAGGGTGCCATCGGCGAGGCGGACATAGACATAGGCGTTGTCGCCCAGATATTCCGTGTAGACGACGCTGGCGGAAAACCCCTCGTCCGCCGCGCCACGACTGAGGCGGACTGCGTCCGGCCGCAGGCCCAGCTTGAGCTTTTCCGCGGCGGGCGCAGCCTCGACACGGATCGCGCCGCCGCCAGCGACGCCGAGGCGATCGCCATTGCGCGTCACATCCAGCAGCGCCATGCGCGGCGAACCGATAAAGGTGGCGACGAAGATATTGGCTGGCGTCTCATAGAGCGCGCGGGGCGAGCCCACCTGCTCGATACGGCCATTGTTCATGACCACGATCTTGTCGGCCAGGGTCATGGCCTCGACCTGATCGTGGGTCACATAGATCATGGTGCCGCCGATCTCGCGGTGCAGCCGGGCAATCTCGAGACGAACGTCCGAACGCAAAGCCGCATCGAGATTGGACAGCGGCTCGTCGAGCAGGAACACATCCGGCTTGCGCACCAGCGCCCTGCCGATGGCGACGCGCTGGCGCTGCCCGCCGGACAATTCGCGCGGGCGGCGCTTGAGAAGGCTATCGAGGCGCAGCATCTGCGCCGCCTCGGCAATGCGCCTGTCAACCTCGGGCTTATCGAGGCCCATCAGGCGCGCGCCAAAAGCCATGTTTTCATAGACATCCATATGCGGGTAAAGCGCATAGGATTGAAACACCATGGCGATGCCACGACGCGACGGAGCCACGTCGTTCATGCGATGGCCATTGAGCACGAATTCGCCGTCGGTGATCGGATCAAGCCCGGCAATCAGGCGCAATAGGGTGGATTTTCCGCAGCCCGAGGGGCCGACGAAAACGACGAATTCGCGATCACCGATCTCGAGGTCGATGCCGTGCAACACTTCCGTGTCGCGAAAGCGCTTCTTGACGCCCCGAAGCGATAGCTGAGCCAATTGCTCTCTCCATCCCGTCCCGCCTCGCAGGAATCCTCCACGGCATTCTGAGCCGCATGTTCATGGAATACTAAATTCCAACAAAATTACATGTCAAGAATAATGTATTACACACCCCGCAAGTGGCAGCGTCCTCGGAAGAGGGCAATCCGGCGGGTCGGACCGTCAGCGATTACCGGGACTTAAGAACCGTGACGGCGCTTTCCGAATTGTGGATAAAGTCGTGCGCATCGGCCTGCTGGCGGATCATCAGGATGAAGAGCATGTCCATCAGCATCAATTGGGCGTCGCGCGAGGTGATGGCCGAGGAGCGCACACGCTCCTCGTCGGCCACCGTGAACAGGTGAATGTCAGCCAGGTCCAGGAGCGGATTGGGTTGCAGGCCGGTCATGGAGATCACCGTGGCGCCGCGCTGGCGCGCAACCTCGGCAATGCGCAGGGTTTCGACGCTCCTGCCCGAATGGGAGAGCGCCAGGAGCACATCGGAGCTGTTGAGCGCGGAGGCATTGGAAATCTGGATATGGCTGTCGCTATCGATCAGCGCCATACGGCCGAGCTTGAGCAGCTTGTAGGAAAAATCCTTGGCCACAAGCGAGGAGGCACCAACGCCGGCCAATTGAATTTTTCGGGCGTTTACCAGCGAATTCAGGGCCAAATCGATCGTCTGCTCGTTATTTGCGGCCAGGGTTTCGCGCATGGACAACAATTTGCTGCCAATGAGCTTTTGCAGGATGGCCACATAGGTATCGCTGGCATCGATGGTGCCATGAATGACCCCGCCCGGGGCATGGCCTTCCAGAGCCTTGGCCTTGTTCACCGCCAGCTTGAGCTGCTGATAGCCGGCATAACCCAGTTTCTGGCTGAACTTGACCACGCTTGATTGACTGCGGCCGGTGGCGGCGGCCAAAGCCGCCGACGACAGGGTCAGCATCTGTTCGGGATCATCGATTATGAACTGGGCGATCTGACGATCAGCAAGCGTCATGGTATCGAGCTTGGCGCTAAGGACTTTCAATATCGACATTTCAATTCCCGTGGCGCCGGCCATGATCCTTTGCATGAAGGACTAAAGCCGACCTCCCCCAAATTGCAACAAGGCTCTCTCCCGCACCAAGGCCCGGCTTGTCACCTTCGGCCCCTGGGGAAAGCGTTGAATATGGAATACAATATTCCTTGCCGCGTTGACACCAGGAATATTCACTTCTAGCATCGCTCCGGAACCTGAGCATAGGCACAATGGCAAAAACCACCCTCATGGCCGAGCTGGAACAGCTCGTTTCCGAAGCCCGCAACCCGGATACGATGCAGATCGACCTGATGTCGAGCGCTGAAATCCTGGCGGCGATGAACGCGGAAGATGCACGGGTTGCCGCCGCAGTGCGCGCCGTGCTGCCCAACATAGCGGCCGCAGTGGATCGCATCGTCGAGGCCTTCAAGGGCGGCGGGCGCCTCGTTTACATGGGCGCCGGCACCAGCGGCCGCCTGGGCGTGCTCGACGCCTCCGAATGCCCTCCCACTTTCGGCGTCCCCGAAGGCATGGTTGTCGGCCTCATCGCCGGCGGCGACCGGGCGCTGCGCCACCCCATCGAGGGCGCAGAGGATTCGCGCGACGAAGGCCGCCGCGACCTGGAAAAAATCAATCTCACAGCCAAGGACGTGGTGGTGGGTATCGCCGTCAGCGGGCGGACACCCTACGTGATCGGCGGCCTCGACTATGCCAGGAGCATCGGCGCGGTAACGGCGGCACTGTCCTGCAATCCCGATTCTGCCATTGCCCGCATGGCCGACATCGCCATTTCGCCGCTGGTCGGCCCCGAGGCCCTGACCGGCTCGACCCGGCTCAAATCCGGCACGGCTCAGAAACTGGTGCTCAACATGTTGACCACGGCCAGCATGATCCGCATCGGCAAGTCCTATGAAAACCTCATGGTCGACCTGTCGGTCAGCAATGAAAAGCTGGCTGCCCGCGCCACCCGTATTCTGGTGGAAGTCACCGGCCGCTCGGCCGAGGAGGCCGAAAAATTCCTCGCCGCCAGCCAGAACAACGTCAAGCTCGCCATCCTGATGGCGCTCACGGGCATGGACGCTGAAGAGGGCGAGGCAGCGCTACGCGAGGCCGATGGCTTCCTGCGCCGCGCCGCCGCGCAGCACCAGCCGCGCGCTGCAAGTTAGGCGGGCCTCATCATGGACCTGCTCGTCAATCTCTATAGCCGCCAGATGGACATTCTCAAGGCGCGCACCGAAGGAGTGGGGGCGAGCATCAGGGTGGCGCTGCCGCCCGAGCAGCACATCATCAAGGATTGGGTGCGCGCGCATTTCTCCGAGTATTGGGTCAGCGAAGTCAGCGCCGCCATGGCCCATCAGCCGCCCGGCTGCCTGATCGCCATTGTCGATGGCCAATTGGTGGGCTTTGCCTGCTACGACGCCACGGCGCGCGGCTTCTTCGGACCCACCGGGGTGACCGAAGACCAGCGCGGCAAGAATATTGGCCTCGCGCTATTCTATCACACGCTGGCCGCCATGAAGGCGCAGGGCTACGCCTATGCGGTGATCGGTTCGGCCGGGCCGGTGGATTTTTACGTCAATGCCGCCGGAGCAATGCCGATCCCCTCCGACAAGGAAGACATCTACCAAGACCTGCTGCGCCTGAAGCCGCGGCCGGAAGGAAACTGAGATCATGTCCACGCCCCTCGCTATTTTCGTCGGCATGCCAGGACATGAATTGTCGCCCTCGGAAATCGCCTTCTTCCGGGAAGCCAACCCGTTCGGCCTGTTCTTGTTCAAGCGCAATCTCGACAATCCCGACCAGATCAGGCACCTCGTCGCCCAGTTCAAGGGCGCGGTCGGCCGCGCCGACGCGCCGGTCTATATCGACCAGGAGGGTGGCCGCGTACAGCGTCTCGACAACGGCAATTGGCCGCTGTTCCGCTCGCTGGGCGAATTTGGCGCCCTGGCCCGCAAGGATCTCGAAACCGGAAAGTACGCCTTGCGTCTCTCCACTCTCGCCATGGGCACGATGCTGGGCGAGCTGGGCCTTGGCAGCGGCACGACGCCAGTGGTGGACCTTGCCCGTCCCGGCACCCACAACGTCATCGGCAATCGCTCCTTCGGCGATGACCCTGAACTGGTGACGACACTCGGCAGGGTGGTGGTGGAGGCCATGCTCGAAGTGGGCTCCATGCCCATTTTCAAGCATATCCCCGGCTATGGCCGCGTGAACGTCGATCCGCATTTTACCTGCCCGGTGGTCGATGCCAGCGTCGCGGACATGCAGCAGACCGATTTCCGGCCCTTCATCGCCCTGCGCGACGCGCCCTGGGCCATGGTCGCCCATCTTATCTTCACCCGGATCGATCCCGATCACCCCGCCTCGGTTTCGCCGCTTGTCTGCGAACTGATCCGCCGCGATCTCGGATTTGACGGGGTGCTGATCACCGACTGCCTCACCATGGAGGCGCTCACCGGAACCTGGCCCGAGCGCGTGAGCGCCGCGCTCGACGCCGGTTATGACATCGCCTTGCATAGCCAGGGCGATCTGGCCGCCAGCGAGGCGGCGGCCAAGGCGGCCCGCCCGCTGGGTGCCCAGAGCCTCGCGCGCATTGCCCGCGCCGAAAAACGGCTCGGGTCCACCCATGTCGACGTGCAGGCTCTGCATGCCGAGGTGGAGACGATTTTCAGGGAGAACGGCTTCGCCTGACGGCGGGCCCGCAAGCAAGGAGAGATATTGAAATGACCAGAATTTCATGGATTGCAGCCGCATCCGTGCTGGCCCTTATGGCGGCAGCGCCGGCCCAGGCCCAGGAGGCCAGCGGCAATGTGCTGACGCTGGCCGCCGAGCAGACCACGACCTTCGTGCGCAATTTCAACCCGTTCGGCCAGACCTCGGCGCGCTACACCACGCTCGACTTCATCTATGAGCCGCTCGTGGTGTTCAACCGCCTCAAGTCCAACACCCCGACCTTCCGCCTGGCGGAGAGCTACGAACTGGCGGACGATCTCAAATCGATCACCTTCGTGCTGCGCCCCGACCTCATGTGGTCGGACGGCGAAGCGCTGACGGCCGATGATGTCATCTTCACCTATGATTATCTCACCAAGTTCCCGGCCCTCGACTTCATCTCCGTCTCGGCGCTGCTGGATTCGGTGGAAAAGGTCGATGAACGCGCTGTCACCTTCCACCTCAAGGAAGCCAATTCGCTGATCGCCAACACCATTGTGGGCATGCCCATCGTCCCCGAGCATGTGTGGGCCGAGATCGAAGATCCGGTGACCTTCGCCAACGAGAACCCGGTTGGTTCGGGTCCGATGACCGAGATCACCCGCTTCACTCCGCAGGTCTACGAGCAATGCCGCAACCCCCATTACTGGGATGCGGACAATCTCAAGGTCGATTGCCTGCGCATGCCGCAACTGGCCGACAACCCGCAGGTGCTGGCAGCCCTGGCGGAAGGGACGCTGGACTGGGCGACCAGCTTCATTCCCGACATCGACAATACTTTTGTCGCCAAGGATCCCGAGCACCACAAATATTGGTTCACCCCGTCGAGCTTGGTCTCGTTCCAACTCAGCATGACCACACCGGACGAGAACAACCGCAAGGCGTTCAACGACGTCAATTTCCGCCGCGCGCTCTCCATGCTGATCGACCGGCAGACCATTGTGGACATTGCCGGCTACGGCTATCCGCTGATCAACGAGGATCCGGCCATGCTGGGCGAGCTCTACAAGAGCTTCGCCAATCCCGAGGTGGCAACGCAATTCGGCCAATATGGTCAGTTCGACTTCGACGCCGGCACTGCGCTCCTCGATGAGGCCGGCTATGTCGATGCCGATGGCGACGGTTTCCGCGACAATCCGGACGGCACGCCCATCGCCATCGACATCATGGTGCCCAATGGCTGGACCGACTGGATCGACGCGGTGCAGATTTCCATGGAAAGCCTCACTGAAGCCGGCCTCAACGTGAAGATGAGCACCCCGGAAGCGGCGGTCTGGACCTCCGGTCTGATCGCCGGTGAGTACTCGATGACCCTCAACGCCCTGGCGTCGGCGGCCGATCCGTACTTCCCCTATATCCGCTCGTTCAACCCGAACGATTTCGGCAAGTCGCGCTTTACCGCGCCGCATTGGGAAAATGCCGAGGTGATGGAGCTTCTGGGCCAGTACACCCAGATCAAGGATGCGGCGGAAGCCCGCGCTGTCATGGACCAAATCCAGATGATCGTGGCGGAAGCCATGCCGGTCATCCCGGTCTACAACAGCCCCTCCTTCTACCAGTACAATACCAGCCGCTTTACCGGGTGGGCCAATGCTGAAGACCCGAAATATTCTCCGGTCGTCTCCAACGCCAATCCGGCCCGCCTGCTGCAGCTGCTCGATCTCGACCCGACCGAATAAGGCTCGAGCAAAGCGTTCGGGGATGCGCCAACGGCGCATCCCCCCTCTTTCAAGGAAGGACACATCACCATGGCCTTTTTGCTGCGGCGACTGGCGTTCTACCTGGCGGCATTTCTCGTTGCCACGACCATCAATTTCTTCCTACCGCGTTTGATGCCGGGCGATCCGATCCAGATCATGTTCGCCAGCGCCGGATCGGAATTGAGCCTTGAAAACCTCAATGCCCTAAAATTGACCTTCGGGTTCATCGATGCGCCGCTGGGCGAGCAATATTTCGCCTATCTCAAAAGCGTTTTCACCGGCGATCTTGGCCGCTCGATCAAGTATTTCCCCCTGCCCGTGACCGAATTGCTGGGCCGGGCGCTGATCTGGACGCTGGGCCTGATGGGTATTGCCACCCTGATCAGCTTTACCATGGGCAGTCTTCTGGGCGTCGCCGCCGCGTGGCGCCGCGGAAGTCTACTCGATTCGGTGATTTCCTTGGGCGCCATCTTTTCCAGTTCCATGCCGGCCGTGGTCGTCTCGCTCATCATGCTGTTCGTCTTCGGCTACAGTCTGGGCTGGTTCCCCAATGGCTATGCCGCCAATCCGCTGATCGACCCCGCCTGGAACTGGCGCTACATTTCCAGCGTGCTCTATCACGGCACCCTGCCACTCTTGACCCTGGTCTTCGTGCTGACCGGCGGTTTCGCCGTCACCATGCGCAACAACATGATCAACCTCTTGGGCGAAGATTATATCGTCATGGCCCGCGCCAAGGGCCTCAGCGACAACAATGTCATGCTTTGGTATGCGGCGCGTAACGCTTTGCTGCCCACGGTATCGAGCCTGGCCATCGCCATCGGCACCATTCTGGGCGGCTCGCTGGTGACCGAGGTGGTGTTCAACTATCCCGGCCTTGGCAACACGCTCTATCAGGCCATCATCGCGCGCGACTATCCGGTGATCCAGGGGCAATTGCTGATCATGACGGCCGCAATGCTCATCTCCAACTTCGTGGTCGATCTGAGCTATGTCCTGCTCGATCCGCGTCTCAAAAAGGCCTGACGCGATGAAGCTCCTCACTCAACTCTTATATAACAAGAAGGCCCTGACCGGCCTGATCATCATTTCCATCATCATTCTCGTGGCCATTTTCGCGCCGCTGCTGACCGAATATAGCCCAGTCAAGCGCGTGGGCCGGCCGCACCAGCCGCCAAGCTGGGATCACTGGCTGGGCACGACCCGGCTCGGCCACGACGTATTTTCGCGCCTCGTGCATGGGGCGCGTGTATCGCTAGCGGTGGGCTTTGGCGCGGGCCTGCTCATAACACTCATCGGCACCATTCTCGGCATCATCGCCGGCTATAAGGGCGGGGTGGTCGATGAGGTGATCAATTTCTTCACCAATATGGTGCTGGTGGTGCCCAATCTGCCGCTGCTTCTGGTGCTCGCCGCCTTTATCGGACAGGCCAGCCCCCTGGTCATCGCCATCATCCTGGGCTGTACATCCTGGGCCTGGGGCGTGCGCGTGACGCGGTCAGAAACGCTCTCCATCCGCCAGCGCGATTTTGTCAAGAGCGCCGAAATGCTGGGCGAACCGGGCTGGCGCATCATGCTCTTCGAGATCTTCCCCAATCTCATTTCCATTGTCGGCATCAATTTCATCGGCAGTGTCATCTTCGCCGTGATCACCGAAGCGACATTGGAATTCCTCGGATTGGGCGATCCCAATACCGTTTCCTGGGGCATCATGCTCTATAATGCGCAGAACGCGGCGGCCCTGGCGGTCGGCGCCTGGTGGGATTTGCTGGCGCCCTGTTTTGCCCTCGCCTTTCTTGGCCTCGGGCTGGCCCTGCTCAATTTCGCCATCGACGAAATCGCCAATCCGCGCCTCCGGACCGGGGGCATGCTCAATCGCTGGAGCCGCATGGTGCGGCTCGGGGAGGGCAAGCTATGAGCGCACCCGTCCTTTCCATCCGCAATCTCAATATCGACTATGTCGGGGCAGAAGCGGATTTCCATGCGGTCAAGGATGTGAGCTTCGACATTGGGCCGGGCGAATTTTTTGGGCTTGCCGGAGAATCGGGCTGCGGCAAATCCACTATCGCCTTTGCGGTCAGCCGGCTACATCGTCCGCCCGCCCTTATCCGCACGGGCAGCGAAATCCTCGTGGGCGGGCGCAATGTGCTCGATCTCTCCGATGACGAGCTGCGCAAGTTCCGCTGGCAGGAAGTCGCCATGGTGTTCCAGAGCGCCATGAACTCGCTGAACCCGGTACTGACCATCGAGGCGCAATTTTACGATGTGCTCCGGGCGCATGGCAGGATCAGCCGCGCCGAAGCGCGCGCCCGAGCGACCGAATTGCTGACGCTGGTGGACATTGCCCCCGAAAGGCTCGATTCCTATCCGCATCAATGCTCCGGCGGCATGCGCCAGCGCATCGTCATCGCCATTTGCCTGGCGCTCGATCCCAAGCTTCTGATCATGGACGAACCGACCACGGCGCTTGACGTGGTGGTGCAGCGCGAAATCCTGCAACGTATCGACGTGCTGCGGAAAAAGCTCGGCTTTGCAGTGCTGTTCATCACTCATGACCTGGGCCTGATGGTCCAGGTCAGCGACCGCATCGGCATCATGCTGGAAGGCGAATTGGTCGAAATCGGCGACGCCCAGGCCATCTATCGTCAGCCGCGGCACGATTATACCAAGCGTCTTTGGGCCTCGATGCCCAAGTTGCACGGCGAGCGGCCCCACGTGGAGGCGAGGCCATGAGCGATCCCATTCTCGCCCTCGACAATGTTTCCAAGATTTTCGGCCGCGCCGACAAGCCGGTCTATGCGGCAAGAGCGGTGTCGTTTGCCCTCCATCCCGGCCGCACGCTGGCGCTGGTGGGCGAGTCCGGCTCCGGCAAGACCACGGCCGCCCGGCTCATCATGCGAGAATATAGCCCTGATGAGGGCAGGCTGCTGTTTCGTGGCGCACCGCTGGGCCGGGTCGATGCGCGCGCGCTCAAAGCCTATCGTTCCGCCGTGCAGATGGTGTTCCAGGATCCGTTTGCCGCGCTCAACCCCACCCATACGATCCGCTATCATCTAGAGCGCCCCCTGAGGTTGCATCAGAAGAGGCTCAACGCTGCCCAGCGGCAGGCGGCGATCGTGGAATTGCTCGAGCGAGTGAAGCTCGACCCCGGCCTGATCATGAGCAAATTCCCGCACGAATTGTCCGGTGGCCAGCGGCAGCGCATCTCCATTGCCCGGGCCCTCGCGGTCAATCCCGAGGTCATCGTCGCCGACGAGCCGACCTCCATGCTCGACGTCTCGGTGCGCCAGGGCATTCTCAACCTGCTCAACGACATGAAGGCCGAGCTGAAACTGGCTCTGCTTTATATTACCCATGACATCGCCACGGCGCGCTATGTGGCCAACGACATCATGGTCATGTATGCCGG
Organism: Devosia faecipullorum; assembly: GCF_015158295.1. Classification (GTDB taxonomy): domain Bacteria; phylum Pseudomonadota; class Alphaproteobacteria; order Rhizobiales; family Devosiaceae; genus Devosia; species Devosia faecipullorum. Next base: position 149,314 of record NZ_JACDXV010000006.1, read on the forward strand.
CCAGATCGTGGAATGGGGCGATGTCGACAAGGTATTGGACGATCCGCGCCATCCCTATACCCGCCTGCTGCTCTCCGCCGTTCCGGATCCCGACCGTCGCTTCGACGATATCCGTTTCGCCGACGAACTGGGCCGGATCGACGACATCCGCCGCCAGGCGGCGCTGCCCCAGCAGCAGGTGATCGAGGCAGACGACAATCACTTCTTCCTCCCCATGCCGGGCTGAGCGAACCATGACCATTATTCTAGACGCCGGTATCGAGGCCTTTCCCATTGCCGGCCATTTCACCATTGCCAGAGGCAGCAAGAGCGAGGCCGTAGTGGTGTCGGTGCGGCTCGAACAGGATGGCTATGTCGGGCGCGGGGAATGCACCCCCTATTCCCATTATGGCGAGACGCCGGAAATGACCCTTTCGGCCATCGAGGCCCTGGCGCCCGCCCTTGCTGGCGGAATGACGCGGCTCGAATTGCAGGACGCCCTGCCGCCGGGAGCGGCCCGCAATGCGCTCGACTGCGCACTTTGGGATCTCGAGGCCAGGCGCGCCGGCACTTCGGTGGCAGCGTTGGCGGGCATCATTCTGCCTCAGCGCATCGAAACCGCCTTCACCGTCAGTCTGGGCACGCCCGATGCCATGGCTGTGGCAGCCTCTCGGGCGGCGCATCTGCCTCTCCTCAAGATCAAGCTCGGCGCCCCCGGCGATGCGGAACGGCTGGGCGCGGTACGGGCGGCGGCACCCGATACCCGGTTGGTCGTTGACGCCAATGAGGGCTGGCATGAGGATGACCTGGATGTCCTGCTGGACATCTGCCGCCATTGTCGCGTCGAACTTGTGGAACAGCCTCTGCCCGCCGGCGCGGATGCGGCACTGGCTGAGATCAATCATCTGGTGCCGATCTGCGCCGATGAAAGCGTGCATGCACTGGATGGTCTGGAGGCCCTGGTCGGGCGCTATGATGCGGTCAATATCAAGCTCGACAAGACCGGCGGGCTGACCGAGGCGCTGGCCGTGGCCCAACGCGCCGAAGAACTCGGGCTCGCCATCATGGTTGGCTGCATGGTCAGCACCTCGCTATCCATGCTTCCGGCCCGCCTCCTGGCGTCGAAAGCGCGCTGGGTGGACCTCGACGGCCCCCTGATCCTCGCCAAGGATCGTCCGGGCGGTCTGGTCTATCGCGGCGGCAACATCGATGTGGACGCATCCCCCTTGTGGGGAGGGTGAGATTTGCCACTTCGCTGCCCCCGCGAGGCAATCGTGGTGGCGCGAGGAGCACTCGCAATCTATGGCGTCGCAATCACTTCGGGTGGGTCACGTCCCGCGTCCGGCGCAGCGCATCGACGGTCTGTTCGTAGCGCTGGCTGGCGACACCGAGAAACAGGCAATCGACAATGGCCAATTGGGCGATGCGGCTGACCATGGCGCCGGCGCGCAGCCGGCTTTCGCGCGCCCGGCTCACCAGGCGCTCATCTGCCGCCTTGGCGAGGGGCGAATCGGGGGAGCCGGTCAGCGCCACGGCCAGGGCCCCGGCCTGACGGGCAATTTCGAGAAACCGCACCGTGTCGGCGGTGGTGCCGGAATGGGAAAAGCCCAGCGCCACGGTTCCGGCCGGGGAGAGCAGCGCCGCTGTCCAGGCCTCGTGCGGATCAGCCAAAAGGAAGGCGTTGCGGCCGATACGGAACAGCTTGTGGTGCAGGTCCTGGGCCACGAACTGGCTGGCGCCGATCCCGAACATCAAGATGCGCTCAGCACCATCGATGGCCGCGACGACACGCTCCAGGGCACCATAGTCGAGCCCCGACACGGTCTCGTCTATGGCCAGGATTTCCAGCGACGCCACTTTCGAGGCCATTTCCTGCAAAGTGTCCGATTGCGCGATTTCCGCGCCAAGGATCAGGTCGGTGCCGAATTGCGCTGCCTCCTTGCCCAGCTCGGTCGCCAGCGCCATGCGCAATTGTGCATAACCGGAGAGGCCCAGCACCCGGCAGAACCGCACCACCGACGCCACCGAGGTGCCGCAGCTGTCCGCGATCTCGGAAATGGTCTGGTCAAGCACAATGCTGGGCTGGTCGAGAATCACCTTGGCCACCCGGCGCATGGCCGGCGTGAACTTGTCCGCGGACGCTTCGATGCTTGATTGTATGCCCAAATCCGTCCCTTTCCGACCCGTTTCCGCGCTCGCCGGCGAAAACCGCGCGCCCCTATCCGAGCAAGTGCGCCACGCCTATTGAAACAAAAATTCAGAACGAACATCAACTCTGAAAATTATTGACAGACTAAGCCGGGACTTCATAGGGTCGTCATAGAGGTTGGTGCGGCCGGGTGAAGGACTCGCGCCCATCCAGGCATGCACCTGACGACCTTGGCACGGCCTCCGAAGCGGCCGGCTCAACAGTGAGGGAAATTCATGATCCATCTTTCCAGAAAAATTCTCACCGGTCTCGCCGTCGCCACGGCGCTGACATCGGTCGCCGCAGCCATTCCGGCCCAGGCCGAGACGCTGCGCATGGCCTGGTCGCAGGACGCCACCGGGCTTGATCCGCACAAGCAGACTGCCTTTTCCTCACTGCGCCTGCTCGAATTGATCTATGAGCCGCTGGTGCGCCTCGATGCCGATCTCAACGTGGTTCCGGCCATCGCCTCGAGCTGGGAATTTGCCGAAGACGCCAAGACGTTGACCTTCTCGCTCGACCCCAACGCCAAATTCTCCAATGGCGCACAGGTGGTTTCGGCCGACGTCAAGGCCTCGTTCGAGCGCCTGCTCAACGAAGAAACGGCCGCTGCGGCGCGCTCCAACTTCCTTTCGATCGAAAGCATCGAGACCCCCGACGCCGCCACTGTGGTGTTCAATCTCTCGACCGCCGACGTGCCGATCCTGGTCGCCATGGCCACGATCAACGCCGCGGTGGTTCCGGCAGCCGAAATCGAGGCCGGTACGATCGGCACCCAGGCTCTGGGTTCGGGCCCGTTCGTCCTTGACAGCTGGGAGCCCAATGCTCGCGAAGTGCTGAGCGCCAATCCCGATTGGGCCGGCGGCGATCTCGCCATCGACGGCATCACCATTTCGGTCCTGCCCGACGAAATGGCCATCCTCGCTTCCCTGCGCGCCGGCCAGACCGACTTCGCCTTGCTCAACGATCCGCTGGTGGCCACCCTGGTGCCTGCGGAAGCCAATCTTGAGCTCAACCGCGTCGGCGTGCTCGCCTATAACGTGCTCCAGCTCAACCCCTCCCGCGCGCCAATGGACAATCTCAAAGTCCGTCAGGCGATGAGCTGCGCCATCGACCGCCAGGCCATCATCGACGCGGCTCTGGCCGGCGAAGGCAAGGTGACCGGCCCCCTGACCATGCCCGCCTTTGCCCAGGACCCGGCAAACCTGTTCTGCTACGAGCAGGATCTGGACAAGGCCAAGCAGCTGATGGCCGAATCTGGCGTCGACGGCTTCACCGCCAAGGTGATCGCCGCCACTGGCGAGCCGCCGGTCGCCGCCTCCGAAGCGCAGGTATTGCAGTCGCAATTGGCGGAAATCGGTGTCAATCTCGAAATCGAGATCATGGAACTCAACGTCTATGTCGACACCTGGCTGGCCGGCAATTTCGACATGGCCGTGGCCCAGAACGGCGGTCGTCCGGATCCGTTCCCGATGTATAATCGCTACTTCACCAAGGACGGCAATCTGGTCAAGGTTTCCAACTTCGTCGATGACGAACTGGACAGCCTGATGAAGCAGGGCCAGGCTGAAACCGATCCGGCCAAGCGCGTGGAAATCTTCCAGGCCTTCGAAAGCCGCCTCGCCGAACAGGCCCCCTGGCTGTGGCTCTCCACCGGCTATAGTTACACGGCCCAGCTCAACACCGTTTCCGGTTTCGAAGCCTCGCCGACCGGCACTCTGTTTGGCCTGACCAAGGTCTCATTCAAGTAAAGCCAATGTGGACCGGCCTTCGGGCCGGTCCATCTTTCGGGTCATCGTCATGAGTTATGTGGTTCAGCGCCTGCTGACCTTCCCCCTGATCCTTCTGGGCGTATCCATCCTGGTCTTCGTCTCGATCCGGCTGGTGCCGGGCGATGCGATCACGGCCATGCTGGGCACCGAAGCGGGCCTGCTCACTCCAACTCAGCGCGCCGCCCTTAGCGCCTATTTCGGCATCGACCAGCCGGTCTGGACCCAATATCTGCGCTGGCTTGGCGGACTGTTCCGGGGCGATCTGGGAATATCCTCGATCTATGGCAAGCCGGTCCTGACCGTGATCCTCGAGCGTTTCCCGCTCACCTTGCAATTGTCGCTGATGTCGATGGTCATCGCGCTCGGCGTCGGCGTGCCGCTGGGCGTGCTCGCCGCGTCGCGCAATGAGCGCCCCAGCGATCTTGCCGTGCGCGTGCTGGCCATGCTGGGCCAATCGACGCCCAGTTTCGTCATCGGCATCCTCATCATCTACGCGCTCTCCGTCTGGTTCGGCTTCGTGCCGGCCATGGGGGTATTCACCCCGTTCATGTCAGATCCCCTGGCCAGCATGGGCCAGCTCATCTTTCCCGCCATCACCCTTGGCTTCGCCTTCGCCGCCTCCGTCATGCGTATTTCGCGCTCGGCTATGCTCGACGTCCTGAGCGACGATTACGTGCGTACAGCCCGCTCGAAGGGCGCTTCACCCGCCAGCGTCATCTGGCGCCATGCTTTGCCCAATGCGCTCATTCCAGTGGTGACGCTGTCCGGCGTCGAATTTGGCTATTTGTTGGGTGGCGCGGTAATCGTTGAACAGATTTTCGCGCTGCCGGGTCTCGGACGCCTGGTGCTCGACGCCATCACCCAGCGCGATTATGCGCTGGTGCAGGGCACGGTACTGTTCATCGCCTTCAACTTCCTGGTGGTCAACCTGCTCGTTGATCTCGCCTATGTCGCGCTCGACCCCCGCATCCGCATTGGTGGACGCTGATGGTCAAGCTGTTTCTCGCACTTTTCCGGCATCCCTCCGGCCGCATCGGCATTGCGATTATCGGGCTCTATCTGCTCGCTGCCATTCTCGGCAGCATCGGGCTCACTCCACACGACCCGTTGAAATTGTTCGCCATTGACAGGCTCAAGGCGCCGAACGCCACCTATTGGTTCGGCACCGACCTGTTGGGCCGCGACGCCTTCAGCCGGCTGATGGTAGGTATCCGGCAATCGATGATCATCGCCTTCGCCTCGGTGGCCTGCGCCACGTTGGCCGGCACCGTGATCGGCCTGCTTTCGGCCTGGTGGGGCGGGATCTGGGACGGCATCTTCATGCGGATCATGGACGTGCTGCTGGCCTTTCCGGCGATCCTGCTGGCTCTGCTCATCATCGCCATTGTCGGCCCCGGAACCATGACCAGCGTCGTTGCCATCGCCATCGTCTACACGCCGATCTTCGCTCGCGTCGTGCGAGGTCCGGCCCTGTCGCTCAAGCAGCGCGACTTCGTCGATGCCGCCCGCACCTTCGGCAGCACGCAGACCTATGTGCTGACCCGTCATCTGCTGCTGAACCTGGTCGCGCCTTTGGCAGTGCAGGTCACCCTGGCTTTGGCCTGGGCGCTGCTCACCGAAGCGGGCCTCAGCTTCCTCGGCCTCGGCACCCAGCCGCCGACGCCTTCCCTGGGCCTGATGCTGGCCGAAAGCCGCAATCTCATGCAGCACGCGCCGTGGCTGATGATCTTCCCGGCTTTGACCATCATGTTGGGCATTCTCGGCTTCAACCTGACCGGCGACGCCTTGCGCGACATTCTCGATCCTCGCACCCAGAGGAGGCAAGCATGACCCCATTGCTCTCTGTCCGCGATCTGCGCGTCGGCTTCGGTCAGGATCCCGAGGCCAATGAGGTGGTCCGGGGCGTAAGCTTCGACCTCGATGCAGGCCAGACCCTGGCCATTGTCGGGGAATCGGGATCCGGCAAATCGGTCAGCGCCCTCTCGATCAACAGGCTGGTCGATTTTGGGGGCGGCCGCATCACTGACGGCTCGATTGAGTTCACCCGGCCCGATGGCACCATCCTCGACCTCGCCCAAGCCGACGAGAAAACCCTGCGCGGCATTCGCGGCCGCGATATCGGCATGATCTTTCAGGAGCCCATGACCTCGCTCAATCCGGTGCGCACCATCGGCTGGCAGATCGAGGAAGCGTTCCGCCTTTCCAAGGGACTCGGCGGCGCGGCGGCTCACAAGGTGAGCCTTGAAGTGCTCGAGCGGGTGCGCATTCCCGATGCCGCATCGCGCCTCGCCTATTATCCGCATCAATTGTCCGGCGGCATGCGCCAGCGCATCATGATCGCCATGGCCCTTGCGGCCAGCCCGCGCCTGTTGATCGCCGACGAGCCGACCACGGCGCTCGACGTCACGGTGCAGGCCCAGATCATGGCGCTCCTGGCTGAATTGCGGGCCGAAACCGGAATGTCGATGATCTTCATCACCCATGACATTGGCCTGGTTGCCGGCATTGCCGACCGCATCATGGTGATGCAGAGCGGCCTTGCCGTGGAGCAGGACAGGGCGGATATGGTGCTGGACCATCCCCGCCACGATTATACCAGACACTTGCTGCGCGCCGTGCCGCATTTCACTTCGGGCAAATCGGTGCGTGACGATGGCGCGCCGGCCCCCGAACCGATCGTGCGGGTCGAAGACCTCGTGGTACGCTTTCCCGTCGGCAAATCCTGGTTCAAACCCAAAGGCGCCATTCATGCCGTCGATGGGGTCAGCTTCGATCTGGCGCCCGGCGAAACCCTGGCCATTGTCGGGGAGAGCGGCTGCGGCAAATCGACCACCGCGAGGGCCCTCCTCAATCTCAACAGCAAGACGGGTGGACAGATCACGGCCGGGTCTGGACGCAGCGCCCATCCCATTCAGATGGTGTTTCAGGATCCTTTCGCCTCCCTCAATCCGCGCCTCAATGTCGAGGCGCTCCTGGCCGAACCCGCGATCGCCGATGGCCGCCGGCTCGACGCGGCGCTGCGCGAGCGCATGGCCTTCCTGCTTGACCGGGTGGGCTTGCCCGCCGACGCGCTGACCCGTTACCCGCATCAATTCTCGGGCGGACAGCGACAGCGCCTCTGCATTGCCCGCGCCCTGATGCTCAATCCCGATGTCGTCGTGCTGGACGAAGCGGTATCGGCGCTCGACGTCTCGGTGCAGGCCAAGGTGCTTGAACTGCTGATCGATCTGCAGCGCGAATTCGGCCTCGCCTATTTGTTCATCTCGCACGATATGGCCGTGGTCGAACGCATCGCCCACCGTGTCGCAGTCATGTATGCCGGCCAGATCGTCGAGATCGGCAAGGCGCGGGCCGTGCTCTCTACCCCGCAGCACACTTATACGAAACGCCTGATCGCCGCCGTACCGGCAGTGGAGCGGCGCAGACAGCATTTTGCCGTAGACATGACGCAGGTGCCGTCCCTAGTGCGCCCCGCCGGCTATGAGCCGCCGCCATCTCGCTGGCGTGAGGCCGGAGACGATCACCGCGTCCGCCTTGAGGACACGAAATGACTTCCATCGAAGTGCGACTGGATCAGGCCTTCACCCTTGTTGAAACCGCCATCGATGCGGGCCGCATTCCGGGAGGTGTGCTTGGCGTGGTCGATAGGGATGGCCACCGGGCCATTCGCGCGTCGGGCCAGGCGCAGACGGTGCCGACAAGCCGGAAGATGGGTGCGGATACCTGGTTCGACCTCGCCTCGCTGACGAAGGTATTGTTCACCACCGAACGCATCCTCGCCCTGGCGGCCACAGGACGCATCGATCTCGACGCCCCCTTGACCAGTGTCCTGCCGGATTTCCGTCACTACAATCTCGACAACTGGGAGCGCCGGGTCACCTTCCGGCAATGTCTCGGTCACCAGACCCCATTTCCGGCCGTTTTTCCGCTCTATACCTATGGGCGCGACCCCGATCTTTTGCGCACCTTCCTGCTCCAGCACGAATTTGCCGCCGGGCCCTCGGTCTATTCGGACATCAATTTCATCCTGCTGGGCCTGGCGCTTGAACGCCTCGAAGGCAAGTGGATTCGCGACATGGACCCCGGCACAGGCTTTGCCTGGTCCGCCGACCCTGCCCAAGCCGCGGCCACCGAGGACTGCTATTGGCGTCATCGGGTGCTGGTGGGCGAAGTGCATGACGACAATTGCTCTGCCCTCGCCGGCGCGGGCCATGCCGGCCTATTTGGCACGGCAGCGAGCCTTCTCGATTTCGCCGAGGTCAGGCTCGCCGATGCCGGGCCGGAGGCGCTGATCCGCAAGCCGCTCTCGGGCCGTCGCACCCATGGCTGGGAGCGCCCCTATGAAGGCTGGTCGGGCGGCGAACATTGTTCGGCACAGACCATTGGCCATACCGGCTTTACCGGCACAGGCCTGTGGATCGATTTCGAGCGCGGCCATGCCTGGACGCTTCTAACCAATCGGGTGCATCCCACGCGCCATTTCGACAGCGGCATCATCCCGTTGCGCCGCGCCGTCGGCGATTACATCAATAGCAAGTAAGGAGACGATCATGGAGCCGATCTGGGCCGTCGGGCTGATGACGGGAACCGTGCTGGATGGCAATATCGACGTGGCGCTGTTGCGCACCGACGGCGAGACCATCGAGCGCTTCGGCGCCTATACATTGGCGCCCTATCCACAAGCGATCCGCGACCTGCTGGAGGAAACTCTGACCCAGGCGCGCGCGTGGAATTTCAACGGCGACGAACCGGCGATCTTCGCCGAAGCCGAGGATGCCCTGACCCGCGCTCAATCGGCGGCCGTGCTCGATCTGATCGGCACTGCCGGATTGCGACCCGAAGAGATCGGCATAATCGGCTTTCACGGTCAGTCCGTATTGCATCGCGCCCCTCAGCCCGGCCGCATCGGCGCCACCCGTCAATTGGGCAATGGCGCGTTGATGCGGGAATTGACCAATATCCCTGTCGCCTATGATTTCCGTTCGGCCGATATTCGCGCCGGTGGGCAGGGCGCGCCATTGGCCGCTCTCTACCACCAGGCCTTGCTGCGCATGATCGGCGCGACTGACGGCAATACGGCAGTGCTCAATCTGGGCGGGGTCGCCAACGTCACCTGGTGGGACGGCGACGACCATCTGGTCGCTTTCGATGCCGGTCCGGCCAATGCGCCGATCAATGATTTCATCAAGCATCTCGGCCTCGGCGACATGGACCGGAACGGAGAAATGGCGCTGCGTGGCAAGGTGGATGAAGTGCGCCTCCAGCGCCTGCTCACCCATCCCTATCTTTCGGCCCCCTATCCCAAATCGCTCGACCGCTTCGATTTCCTCTCCAGCATGGCCGATGGCCTTGGCCCCGAGGACGGCGCGGCGACACTGACCGCCTTTACCACCGGCGCCGTCGGCAAGGCGCTCGACATCCTGCCGCGCCGGCCCGAAAAACTCATCGTCTGCGGCGGCGGGCGACACAATCCAGCGATCATGGCCATGCTCCAAACCCGCGCCAGGGTTGAGGCCGTGCCGGCCGAGGCTGTTGGCTGGCGGGGCGACGCCATCGAGGCAGAATGCTTTGCTCTGCTCGCCGTCCGGGTCTTGCGCGGGCTCCCGATCAGCTTTCCCACAACGACGGGCGCCCCGCATCCGCTCACCGGCGGCATCCTGGCCGCCTGAGCGATGGACCGGCTCACCATCGAGGTCACCGATAGTCCAGCGGCGGAAGACCTGGATATCATCGGCCGGCAATTGACCGCGTTCAACGACGCCGATGTCGACCCTTCCGAGCGACGTCCGCTGGCGGTAGTCATGCGCGATGACGACGGCGCCATCCTCGCCGGCCTATCCGGTTATACCGCCTGGGGCTGGCTCTATGTGCAATGGTTGTGGGTTGCCGAAAGCCGGCGCGGCCAGGGATTGGCCGCGCGCCTGCTGGCGATGGCAGAGACCGAAGCCTTGGCCCGGCAATGCCACGGCGCTCATATCGATACGTTCAGCCCCCACGCCCTCAAGGTCTACCAGCGGGCCGGTTATAAGGTATTCGGTGTCTTGCCGGATTTCCCCAAGGGCCGAACGCGGAGTTTTCTCTCCAAGCCGCTCGGAGACATCACTTTATAGGCCGCCCATCTTCTGCCGGTCGGAAATCAAACCGCCGCCGGCGGGTTTGTTTCGAGGTCCACATAGCTCTCGGGCACGAATCTCGGCGTGCAGAGGCAATAGAATTCCAGATCTTGTGCGCCGGTATTGGTGATCCGCTGCGCCACGCCCGCCGGGATGATCGCACTGTCGCCCACCTGCAGCTTCTGCGTGACCCCGCCGATTTCCACCAGTCCTTCACCCTTGCGGACGACGTAGCGTTCGGTGATGCCCGTAAGGGCATGAAGCTGGGTCGTGACCCCCGGCTCGACCCGCGTTACCGCCAACGAGGTCTCCGGGCTTTCCGCCGCATTATGCAATTCGGTGATGTGGCAGCGCTCGCCGGTGAAGAATTCCGGCAGGCCGGCGGCGGGGATAAACCAGGAGGGAGCCATGACGCGCACTTAGACAAATGTAAAAGCCGCTGACGAATGTAGAAATTGCCTTGACTCGTGTCAAAGCCATTGTTCTCTTGCAGGCGATAAAGGGTGGAGACGCTTGCCGGCAAAAGGGCGGCATGCTTGTCTCGTGGGAGAATTCCGCTGCGGGTTCAGCGGCGGTGAACAGGAGGTTTCGATGAAGTCGTGGATTTCGCTTCTGGCGGGCGCAAGTCTGGCCGTTCTGGGCGCCGCAAGCGCGGCACAGGCACAGGACAAGCTCTTTGTTTATGTCTCGCCCGATCCGATCGGGGTGAATGCCTTCCTCAAGATGGGGCAGACAGGCACCGAGGCTGCCGCCGCAAAATACGGCGCCGAGGCCAAGACCTTCGAAAGCGCCAATGCCGCCGCGCGCAAGGAAAATGTCGAGGCCGCCATCAATGAAGGCGCTTCGGTGGTCGTGGTGGCCGGGTTCGAATTCAACGACGTGATCGCCGAACTCGCGCCGACCGTGCCCGATACCCAATTCCTGATTGTCGATCAATGCATCGACAATCGTCCCGACAACGTTCACTGCGCCGTGTTCCGCGAATATGAAGCGACCTATCTGATCGGCGTGGTCGCGGCGATGCTGACCGAAACCAATAAGGTGGGCGTGGTATCGGCGCTCGATATTCCGTTCCTGCACCGCTACACCGATGGCTATGCCATGGGCGCCAAGGCGCAGAAGGAAGGCGTCGAGGTGGATATCCGCTGGGTGGGCGGCGAGAATCCGTTTGCCGATCCGGTGCGCGCCAAGGAACAGGCGCTCGCCATCAGGTCCGCCGGCTCGGACGTGATCTTCACCGCCACGTCCGGCGGCGATTTCGGTGTGTTCGAGGCCGCCAAGGAAGCCGATTTCAAGGCTTTCGCCGTTGACGTAAATCTCTGCCCCGAAGCGCCCGAGCACATGGTTTCCGGCACGCTCAAGCGCGTCGACAATGCCATTCTGGCGGCAATCGAAGCCATCGATGCGGGCGGCAAGCAGACCTTCTCCACGCTCGGCCTCAAGGAAGGCGGCATGTCGATCATCGGGCTTGCCGAAGACGGCCTGGCAGACAGCCAGTGCCTGATCACCGGCATGCCGGACGTTCTGGCCCGGGTGCGCGAAGTCGCCGCCCAGATCGAAGACGGCTCGCTCGTCATCGCTGATCCGATGACCGCGAACTAAGACAAATAATCCGGCCTGCCGTCTTTCCGGGACGGCAGGCCAATTCTGTTCCGGGGCAGGCCATGCAGGTCGAAATGAGCGGCATCACGGTGCGTTTCGGCGCCTTAACGGCCGTGGATCAGGTATCGCTGCGCTTTGCGCCTGGCCAGATCCATGCGGTCGTGGGCGAGAATGGCGCCGGCAAGAGTACGGTGATGAACGTGCTGTTCGGCATGATTACCCCCGAGACCGGCAATATCAGGATCGATGGCGCGGAAAAGCGCTGGCGCAATCCGCAGGACGCCATCGCCGCCAGACTGGGCATGGTCCACCAGCATTTCATGTTGCAGGACGCCATGAGCGTTCTTGAAAACGTCGTGCTCTGCGCCGAGCCGACGCGCATTTTCGGCTTCGTCGATTTCCCTGCGGCCCGCCGGCGTCTCGAAGAGATCGCGCGCCTTTACGGCATAGGGGTCGCGGTCGATCGCAAGGTGGCCGATCTGTCTGTTTCCGAGCGCCAGATCGTCGAAATCCTCAAGGTTCTCTATCGCGACGCCGAAATGCTCATTCTCGATGAGCCCACGGCGGTGCTCACCCCGCAGGAAACCGAGAACCTGTTCAAAATTCTTCGGAATTTCCGCGAAAGCGGCAAATCCATCGCCCTTATCACCCACAAGCTCGACGAGGTCGTGGCGATTGCCGACTGGGTCAGCGTCATGCGTGGTGGCAAATTGGTGCGCTCCTGCGCCATGGCGGACACCAGCAAGGATGAAATCGCCCGTGGCATCATTGGGGGCGACCTGCCCTCGCCGCTGACGCGCGGTGGCCAGGCTTTCGGCGCCACGGTGCTCAAGGTCGAAAACCTCTCAGCGCGCAGGAAGGGCCGGACGGCCGGACCAGTCAGCTTCGCGGTCAAGCGCGGCGAGGTCGTCGGCATTGCCGGCATTTCCGGCAATGGCCAAAGCCAGATCATCGAAGCGCTGGTTGGCCTGCGCAGGCCGCTTGCCGGCAGGATCACTCTTCTGGATCGAGACGTCACCGAGGCCGATGTGGCCGGACATCGCGACGCGGGACTGAGCTATATCCCTGCCGACCGCCAGACCGTTGGGCTCGCCCTCGACGCCCGCGTCTATGAAAACGCCGTCATCGGCCGCGAAGGCACGCCCGCTTTCAGCAGGGGCCCACTGCTCAATCGCCCCGCGATGGCCGGTTTTGCCCGCCAGCTGATCGAACGCTTCACCATCAAGGTCGCCGGACCGACGGCGCGTTGCTCCTCGATGTCGGGGGGAAACAAGCAGAAGCTCGTCGTCGGGCGCGAGCTGGCGCGGGAAACGCCGCTCATCATTGCTGAAAACCCCACCTGGGGCGTCGATATCGGGGCGATCGACTTCATCCATCGCGAGCTGATCCGCATGCGCGATCAGGGACACGCGATCCTGCTCGTCTCCACCGAACTGGATGAAGTCCTGGCATTGTCCGACCGTATTCTGGTGCTCTATGAAGGCCGTATTGCCGGGGAATTCGCGGCAGCGGAGGCCGACAGGCTCGCCATCGGCGCCTTGATGACCTCGGAAAGGGCGGCGTGATGGACCAGAGCTTCATGCGCCAGATCGGCCCCTGGCTTGCCGTATTCGCCTGGATTTTCGGCATCTTATTGGCCTTGATGTTCATCGCCAACGCGAATTTCGGCGAAGCGGTGGCCGGATTTTTCAACGGCGCCTTCGGCGGGCGGAACCTTGCCTACCTCTTCACCACTTTGGGCCGCGCCACCTTGATCGTAGGCATGGCGCTCTCGGTGATGATCAGTTTCCGCGCCGGTCTGTTCAATATTGGCGGCGAGGGCCAATTGGTGGCCGGCGGCATCGTCGCGGCTCTGGTCGGTGTCTATCTGCCCGGACCGGGCTGGCTGGTGCTTGCCGCCGGGATCGGGGCCGGCATGCTGGCCGGGGCGTTTTGGGGCCTGTTGGCGGGCATGATGTATGCCTATGTCGGCGTGCCCCTTCTGATCGGCTCGCTGCTGCTCAATTATCCGGCGCGCTATATCGCCTCCTATCTCGTCGGCCACCCGTTCCGCGATGTGGCTTCCGGCCTGCCCCAGACGTTTCAGGTGGCCAATGAGGCCTGGATACCGCTCTTCCCCGGCACGCGGCTCGACATGGGCATTCTTGCCATTGTCGTCGTCGCTTTCCTGGCGATCATCTATTCCAACATGACCATTGGCGGTTATCGCGCCCGCATGAACGGGCTGGCGCCGAACTTCGCCCGCGCTTCCGGTCTGCCGGTGACGGCGCTGACGCTGCGCACTCTGATGTTGAGCGGCGCCATCGCCGGGCTTGTCGGCGCGCTCGCCGTCTATGGCGTCCATCATCGCTTCACTGATGGCATGCTGGTGCAGCCCCTCTATGCCTGGACCGGTATCATCGCCGTGCTGATGGTCGGCATGGTGCCCTGGGCAGTGCCGCTTTCGGGCCTGTTTTTCGCCGCGGTGCAGACCGGCGCCGCCGGCATGGAGCGCAGCGCGGACGTGCCCAAGGAAATCGCCCTGATCATGCAGGCGGTCATCATCCTGTTTGTGGCCGGGCGCGTGGCCGGAGCGAACCTTACCGGCGACAGGGAGAGCGGCAATGGTGCTTGATATGCTGCTCGACCCGGCATTTCTCAATTCGGTGCCGCGCTTTCTCACCCCCATCCTGCTCGCCGCCCTTGGCGGAGCGATCTGCGAGCGGGCGGGCGTGTTCAATATTGCGCTGGAGGGCTTTATCCTGGTCGGCGCGTTCTGCGCGGTTCTCGGCTCCTATTTCCTCGGCTCGGAATGGTGGGGCGCGCTGGCCGCCATGGCCGGCGGCGTGGTCATGGGCCTGCTCTTTGCCGAGTTCAATCTGCGCCGCAAGGGCGACGGCATCGTCGTCTCCATCGGGCTAAACCTGTTTGCGGCGGGCCTGACGGTCTATCTGCTGCGCGCCATCTTCGATGTCTCGGGCGCCTTCCGCGATCCCGGCATCAGGGGCTTTGCCCCCATCCATATTCCCGGCCTGTCGCAGGTGCCGGTGCTGGGGCCGTTTTTCTCCGGTCAGTCGATCCTCTTTTACATCGCCGTGGCCGCAGCGCTGGCGTTGCATGTGTTCTTCGCCCGCCACCGCCTGGGCCTGCGCATTCGCGCCGCCGGTGAAAATCCGGCAGGCCTCGTGGCCGGGGGCGTTAGTCCAAATCGCGTGCGCCTTTGGGCTCTGGTCATGTGCGGCGCGCTTTGCGGCCTTGCCGGGGCGCAATTGTCCATCGCCAATGTCAATCTCTTCGTCGAGAACATGAGCGCCGGGCGCGGCTGGATCGCGGTGGTCGCTGTGCTGCTGACGCGCGGGCATCCCATTGCCGTGCTGTTGATCGCCCTCTTGTTCGGATTTGTGGATTCCTTCTCGTTCCGGGTCCAGGGCTTGGGCCTGCCACAGCAATTCAGCGACATGATGCCCTATCTGGCCACGCTGATCGTCCTCCTCGCGCTCTCGGCCTGGCGCAAAGCGAAAGTGGCGTAAATGATCGATCTGATCGTAACCAATGCCGTCGTGGCGACGGCCGATGCCAAAGGCACCACGCTGGAAAAAGGCGGCGTCGCCGTCCGCAATGGCCGCATCACCCATATTGGCAATGCAGACGAACTCGCCGCCATGCAGGGTCAGGCAAAACGTGTCGTCGATGCCGCCGGCATGCTACTCATGCCGGGCCTGATCAACACCCATTGCCACGCTGCCAGCGCCCTCTTTCGTGGCCTCGTTGAAAACCTCAAGCTCGAACCCTGGCTGGAAACCGTGTGGAAGGCCGAGGCGGCGATCCTCAACCCAAAGACCACCCATCTGGGCTCGGTGCTCGGCTTTGCCGAGCAATTGCTGGGCGGCGTCACCACGGTGATGGACATGTTCTGGCATCCGCACGAAACCGTGCAGGCGGGCCGCGATGTCGGCGTCAGGGTGTCGACCGGCGGCATCTTTTTCGACTATCCCGGCCCAACCGGCGAGGATCATGCCGCCCGATTGCGCAAGGCCGAGATTTTCTTCGACACCTTCAAGGGCGCCGAAGATGTCTTCGCCGCCGCCATGCCGCATGGCACCTATACGGTGTCGCCTGAGCATTTGCAGGACGCCCGGGCCCTGGCGCGCAAATACGATGCCCTGTTCTGCACCCATGTGGCCGAAACCACGGCCGAACAGCAAACCGTGACCGAACGCTATGGACGACGCATCGTCGATCATCTCGAAGATCATGACCTCGTGGATGACCGTTCTGTCTTTGCCCATTGCGTGCATCTCAGCGACGCCGAGATCGCCATTCTGGCCCGGCGCGGCGCGACGGCGGTGCACAATCCGCTCTCCAACCTAAAGCTGGCCTCCGGCTTTGCCCGCGTACCAGAAATGCTCGATGCCGACATCAATATTGCGCTGGGCACCGATGGCGCCGTGTCGGGGAACGACCTCGACATGTGGCTCGCCCTGCGGCTGGCCGCCACCATCCACAAGGCCGTCGCCATGGATGCCGGCGTCGTCACCACAAGGCAGGCCCTGGCCATGGCAACGCTCAACGGCGCCAAGGCGCTGAACGCCGCTGACCGCATCGGTTCGCTGGAAGTTGGCAAGTTCGCCGATATGATCCTGCTCGATCTCCGGCGGCCCCATGCTGTGCCGATGTTCGACCCCATGACCCATATCGTTTATTCCGCCAATAAGTCCGACGTGCGCCATGTCTTTCTCGGCGGTGAGCAAGTGGTGCGCGACGGGCAACTCACAAGGCTCGACATTGCCGACACGCTAGCCGAAGCCGAAGCGCAGATCCCGGCCATCCGCGCTTCGATCGCCTGATCATTTTAGGAGTTTTTCGATGACACAACGCCAGATCGACCGGCTGAACGCCGCGCGCGCCTCGATCGCCTCGCGCATGGGGGCGCCCTGCGACACGGCCATCGTCCTCGGCACCGGCCTTGGCCATCTGGCCGACATGGTCGCCCACCCCACCTATATCCCCTATCAGGAAATTGCCGGCTTTCCGGTCTCTACCGCCCCCGGCCATCATGGACGCCTCGTCATCGGCACACTTTTCGGCCGCCGCACGGTGCTGATGCAGGGCCGCGTCCATCTCTATGAGGGCTGGACGGCGCGCGACATCGCCCTCGCCATCTACCTTCTCAGCGCTTTCGGTCCCAAACAGCTCATCCTCACCAATGCCGCCGGCGGGTTGAACCCGGCTTTTGAGGCCGGTTCGGTGATGCTGATCGAGGATCATATCAATCTCACCGGCCACAATCCGCTGATCGGCCCCAATGACGACGGGATCGGCTTGCGCTTCCCCGACCTCACCCGCGCCTATGATCCGACCCTGCGTGAAAAGGCCATTGCCGCCGCCGAAGCCGCAGGCCAGAAACTGCATCGCGGTATTTATCTCGGGCTGACCGGGCCGTCGCTCGAAACCTCGGCGGAGCGCCGCTATTTCCGCGCCACGGGAGGCGACGCCGTGGGCATGTCCACGGTTCTCGAAACCATCGCCGCAGTTCACGCCGGCCTGCCGGTGCTCGGCCTTTCGGCCATCACCAATCCCGCCACCGGCGCGCCGGGTGAAGCGCCGGACACTATCGAGGACGTGATCGAGAACGCCGCCATTTCCGGCCAGAAGATCACCGGCATTCTCGAAAAGCTGTTCCCGGCACTCTGATGGCCCAGGCGCATTTCGATTTTTCCGGTAATGTCGTGCTGGTCACCGGCGCATCTGGGGGCATCGGCCAGGGCATTGCCTTGCGCTTTGCCGAATCCGGGGCAAAGGTCGCCGTGCATTATCACGCCAATCGCGAAGCCGCCGAAACGCTAGCCGCCGATATCGGCGGCCAGGCCTTTTCAGCCAACCTCTCCGCCGAAGACCAGTGCATAGGGTTGATGGACGCCGTGACTGCGGCGCTTGGTCCGGTCGACATCCTCGTCAACAATGCCGGCCTGCAACCGGTTCTGCCGTTCGAGACGATTACCGGGGAGGCAATGGCCGCAATGATGGCCGCCAATGTGGCCGGCCCCATGGCGCTGATGCGCGCCCTGGCACAGGCGGGACGGCCCGCCTGCGCCGTCAACATCGCCTCCATCGAAGGGCTCCAGCCCGCCGCCGGGCATGCTCATTACGCGGCCTCGAAAGCAGCTTTGCTCATGCTGACGCGGGCGGCGGCGCTCGAACTGGGCCCCAGGGGGATCAGGGTCAATGCCATTTCCCCCGGCCTCATCGATACCGGTGGCCTGTCCACCCGCTGGCCGGAAGGCGTCGGCCGCTGGCGGGCCAATGCCCCGCTCGGGCGACTGGGGACCCCGGAAGACATTGCGGACGCGGCGCTGTTCCTCGCCTCCGATGCGGCGCGGTGGATCAGCGGGTCCAATCTGGTGGTGGATGGCGGCGTGCTGGCGGCGCCAAGCTGGTAGGGAGAGCCGTTCAGCTCTGCCCCACCGCCTCAGCCAGCCGCCGGCAGGCGCCGGGCAGATCGTCCTGCTCGCGCAGGAGCGCCCCGCCGATGAGATAGACCACGTCGTCGCCGTAGGTGGCTCGCATTTCGGGAATGCGTTCGAAGGTCATGCCGCCGCCCGGCGCGGGCAGGATCGGTTTCAACCCCGAAAATTCCACCGAACAGCCTTCGGCAATGGCGAGACATTCGTCGCGGGTAAAGCCAAACCTTCCGCCGAAATTGGGATAGACCACCGCGTCCACCCCCATCAGCCGCTGCAGCAGCCCGAAGAAGAACCGGTGCGAGAAGCCGGTGGTCGGGGTGATGACATTGGTTCCGCCAAAGGTCGGATGCGAAATGATCGGCAGCAGGAAATCGGGGTCGGCCGCCAGCGTCCTGGCCACGTCGAAACCGATCAGGGAGGGGGCAAGCATGACGGCGCCTGCGCCCAATTCCTGCGCCATCCAGGCGCGGTCGAACACCTCGACCGCCGGGCCGGAAATATTGGGCACGTAGGTGGCGTTGAACCCGGTCCTCAGATTGGCTTCGGCCACCGCCTCGGTACAGGCTTTGAGGCGCTCCTCATAGGGCGACATCGCCTGGCTGGCCAAGCCATGGTCGTCCTTGATGAGGTTCATTCCGCCCAAGGCAAATTGATGCGCGAGACCGGCGAGTTCCCCGGTCGTCAACCCCACCGGCTTGATCGCCGACATCAGGATCGGCCCGGAGACACCGGCCCGGGCCCGCAGACCGGCAGCGCCGAATTTGGGGCCGGGGCATAGATCGACGATGGCTGCGCTCAGGCTCATATCCTCGACGCGGGTCTGGGTCTTGATCGAGGAATTGCCGAAAACGACATTGAGCAGTTGGACGAAATCAGGGCCGACGCCATCGTCCGAATAGGAAATTTCGGCCAGGTATCCGCCACGGGCGTCGACGCCGGGGCGCAGCGCTTCGAGGCGGCCAAGGATTTCGTCCTCGACATAGCCCTTGGGCACGATGTCGCGGGGAATTTCGACAGTTTGCTCGGCCGCGATGTCAAGGGCGCGGGCGCGCGCCTCCTGCTCATCGCTCGCGCCCAGCCAATAGGTTACCGAAAAGCGCGCCATCAGAGCGCTTCCGCCTTTTGCGCCGAATGGACCGTATCAAGGCGCGCCGCCTCGAATTCGGCATCGTCGATGTCGAGATTCCGGCCCAGCAGCTCGCCGATGGCTTTGACCAGCGCCGGGGCGTCGAGCCCATATTTCTTCATGAGGTAAGGCTTGGAGGCGCCATGGGCGAAAGTGTCGTTTAGGCCCAGCCGCTTGAAGCGAATGCCCAGCCCTTCTTCGGCCAGGATTTCCGCGACCAGCGAGCCGAGGCCACCATTGATGAGGTGGTTTTCCAGCGTGACGATGCCCTTCTTGCCGCGTGCGGCCTGCAGCAATCCGGCCCGGTCAAACGGCTTCAATGTCGAGACATGCAGGTGATGCACCCCGACATTGCGTGCCTTCAATGGTTCGGCGGCGCGCATGGCTTCTTCGGTGCAAACCCCGGAGGTAACGACCAATATGTCATCGCCTTCCGAAAGCGTGCGCAGCTTGTTGAACTCGAACGGGGTCGAGAACAGGCGCGGGACTTCGCCGCGCAGCACGCGGACATAGACCGGACCGTCCACGGCGTCCGCCACCTCCAGCACGGTTTCGACCTCGGTGGCGTCGCCGGTTTCCAGGATCGTCATGTTGGGGATGGTGCGCATCACCGCAATATCCTCGATCGCCTGATGAGTGATGCCGCCGGGCGTGGTGATGCCGGGCAGGAAACCCATCAGCCGCACCTTGCGGTTCGAATAGGCGATGGAATTGATCAGCTGGTCATAGGGCCGGCGGTAAAGAAAGACCGCAAATGTATGCAGGAACGGCCGGAAGCCGTGCATGGCCATGCCGCCGGCAAAGGAGAGCATATTCTGCTCGGCCATGCCGAGGGACAGGAACTGCTCGGGATGCCTATCGCGGAAGCCATCGACCTCGCAGGAAGAGGTGAGGTCGGCGGAGAGGCAGATCACCTCCGGGCGCGCGATCGCAAAGGTTTCGAAAGCCCTGGCATAGGGACGATTGACGATTTCGACCATTTTTCCGAGCCTCTCAGATATCTGCCAGGTCGACGCCGAGTTCGGCGGCCAAAGCCAGTTTCATGTCTTCGCGTTCTTCCCTGGTCTTGAACCGTACGTAGTGCAGGCGCGGGAAGCGCTTCTGGAGATAGTTCATGCCCTGGAAGGGCGAAGTATTGGCCAGGATCACCAGCGGCTTGCCCGGTTCGGCGCTGTCGGCGGCGGCGCGCAGCGCATCGAGGTCGTGACCATCGACTGACCGGCAGGTCACGCCGAAAGCGGCGACCCGACCAGGCAGGTCGCCAAGATCGAGCACCGAGGACATGGCGCCGTCGCATTGCTGGCGGTTCACGTCGACGATGGCACGGATATTGTCGATGCCGTGATAGGATAGCGCCGCCAGCGCCTCCCAGGTCTGGCCTTCCTGGAATTCACCATCGGACATATAGACCCACACTTTGCCCTTTTCGCCCTTGCGCTTGCGTGCCCAGGCCAGGCCGGAGGCCATGGACAGGCCCTGCGCCAGCGAGCCGGTGGTCACCTCCATGCCAGGGCTGTGCTCGGCGCCGATCATTTCCACCGATCCGCCATCGCGGTTGAAATGGTCCAGCGCGTTCTCGTCCATGCGGCCCATCTGGATCAGGGCCGAGTAGATGACGAGGGCATAATGGGCCGGCGAAATGATGAAACGGTCATAATCGGGGGCGAACGGTCCATGATAGCCGGCGCCGGTAAAGGCATCGGGATTATTGGCCGAGGGCACGCCGGCAAAGGGTGGCGGCAGTTTCGGCAGCGTCGGTTCGCCCAGCTTGAGCACTTCATTATACAGTAGGGCCAGACTTTCGGCCGCTGAACAGGCCTGGCTCAGATAGCCGCCATTATTGCGCATCGTGTGCAGGAAGACCCGCCTGCGAATGCCGGCCGCGACATCTTCAGTCGATTGGCGATTGGGGATGGACATGGCTCAGTTCCGTTCGGGGAAAAGATCTTTTAGCCCCTCAGGCGAGGCTTTCGCGACACCGCGCTCGGTGATCAGGCCGGTGATGAGGCGCGCGGGGGTCACATCGAAGGCCGGATTGGCCGCAGGGCTTCCCTCGGGCGAGATGCGCACCGAGACGGTCTTGCCGTCCGGGCCGCGGCCCTGCACGAAGGAGACCTCGTCGCCGGTGCGCTCCTCGATGGGAATTTCCTTCACGCCATCCTTTACCGTCCAGTCAATGGTCGGCGAAGGCAGGGCGACGTAAAACGGCACGTTATTGTCCTTGGCGGCGAGGGCCTTGAGATAGGTGCCGATCTTGTTGCACACATCGCCATTGGCGGTGGTGCGGTCGGTGCCGACGATGACCATGTCCACCTGGCCATGCTGCATCAGATGGCCGCCGGCATTGTCGACGATCAGCGTATGGGGCACACCATGGCCATTCAGCTCCCAGGCGGTCAATTGCGCGCCCTGGTTGCGCGGGCGGGTCTCATCGACATAGACGTGGACCGGAATGCCTGCTTCGACGGCGAGATAAATCGGGGCAGTGGCGGTGCCGTAATCGACGGTGGCCAACCAGCCGGCATTGCAATGGGTCAGGATATTGACGACTTCACCGGGCTGCTTCCTCGCGGCGATCTCACGGATGATCTTGAGGCCGTTGAGCCCGATATTGCGGTTGAGCTCGACATCTTCCTCGGCGATTTCACCGGCCCGGCGATAGGCGGCGGCGGCGCGCTCCCCGAGCGGCAGCGGGCGCAGCAAGGTGCGCATCTCATCCAGCGCCCATTTGAGGTTGATGGCGGTGGGCCTTGTCTCGTGCAGCTTGTCCCAGACGGCATCGAGAGCTTGGTCCGAAGCATCCTCATGCATGGCGATCGCCACGCCATAGGCGGCGGTGACGCCGATCAGCGGCGCGCCCCGCACCCACATGTCCCGGATGGCAACGGCAACGTCATCGACACTTTTGAGCGTCACGATCTTGAACTCGTGGGGAAGCCAGCGCTGGTCGATGATATCGACCGAAAGCCCGTCCGTGTTGAGCCAGATAGTGTGATAGTGGCGATCTCCGACTTTCAACGAACGAACTCCTTTTCGAGCCGGACGGCCAGCTTGTTGACCTCGGCAATGGAATGAATGGCGTGCCGATTGACTGCGATATGGCGCCCGAGCTTGAGCGCCTTGGTTTCGCAACGGGCGCGCAGATCGGGATCGGCTATGGTTTCGAAATCGGCATTATGGGCAAGGCCCAGTATGCGGCGGTGCATCTCCACCCCGGCAAAGCCGAGGGCATCAACAAAAATATCGTGCAGCACCATGTCAAGCGCCTGATCGGCGCCGAGCGCGTCACCCCGCTCTTCGAAGAGCCGCGTTTCGTAAAGAATGCCCTTACGTTCCGTGCGCCAGAGCTGGGTAAATTCGTCGGTGAAGCCGGACCAGATCTGCTCGATGACGCCGAGGAGATAGGCGCGCATGCTATCGCGGCTGCCCCCTTGTTCATGTCCGGCCTGCGCCAGAAAATTCATCCAGAAATTGGCGAGCAACATGCCGACATCGAAGGCCATGGGGCCATAGAATGCGAATTCGGGATCTATGACCCGGGTTTCGTCCATGGTCACCATGACCGAGCCTGTATGCAGGTCGCCATGCAGCAAGGTTTCGGCATTGGCGGCGAAGAGATGCTTCATCTTCTGCGCCACCACCTTCATGTCGCGGTCGGCGCGCAGTTCGGCCACGATCCCGTCGAGTTGCGGGCTGGTATGGCGGTTCATCCGGGCATCGAAATAGGGATCGGAAAATACCAGATTTTCCGTGATGTCGCAGAGCTCGGCATTGTCGGCAAAAAGCGCCAGATCGGTCTTGCGCGCTTTGGTGGGCATCGAAAGATCCGAGCCGCGGAACAAGGTGCGCGCAAGGAAAAGTCCGAGATCGCGCCCGATCCTGGGCAATTGCTGGCCATTGATCAGGGCCTGTCGCAGGATGATGTGCGGGCTGAGGAATTCCATCACGATCAGCGCCTGCGCTTCATCGAAATGCAGGATTTCCGGCACCATGCCCGGATCGCGTTCGGCCTGGCGCTTGAGGGCGTGATATTCGAAGAATGAGCGCTTGAGAGGCAGCGGCCAGCTATCCCCCACCAGCCGTACATAGGGCAGAGCCTGCTTGACGATGACGGTACCTTTGCCGCCCTCGACGATGAAGACGAGGTTCAGGTTGCCGTCGCCCACTTCACGCACAAGCCAGCCGCTCGCATCGCTGCCCAGGGCGGCGCGCATGGCCGGATTGTCGCCGAGACGCACCGGCAGTGTAACGGCATCGAGTGCCTGAAAGTCCTGCGTTTCAGCCAATTCTTTCCTCCTGCGGCCGCCGGGCTCGTGGTTTTGCGTCGCCCGGCCCCTCTTTCGTAGGACAGGGTTCTGACAAATGTCAACTTGCTTGACATCTGACGAAGCGGCGGGATAGCGTCGGCATAAGGGAGGAGCGCATGGACGAAGAAGCCGTGTTCCGCATTGCCGGGTTGCAGAAGGCCTTCGGACCGATTCCCGTGCTCCGCGGGGTCGATCTGACGCTCAAATCCGGCGCCGTTACCGTATTGATGGGCGCGAACGGGGCCGGCAAATCCACGCTGGTCAAGATCGTTTCCGGCGTCTATGCCCGCGATGGCGGCACCATGACCCTGGCCGGCGCAGCCTTCGAGCCGACGACGCCCGCCGAGGCCATGCGCGCCGGCGTCGTCACCGTGCACCAGAATATCAATGACGGGGTGGTGGCCGATCTGGACGTCGCCACCAATCTCACCCTCGACCGGCTGAGCGGAAAGGGCGCGCACCTCCTGTTCAATCCGCGCGCCGTGCGCCGCCAGGCGAGGCAAGTTGCCGAGCGCATGGATCTGACGCTCGATCTGTCCGCCATGGTCGGCGACCTGCCACTGGCGGATCGGCAGATGGTTTCGATCGCCCGTGCCATGGCGCATGAGCCAAAGGTGCTGATCCTGGACGAGCCGACCTCTTCGCTCTCCAGTGCCGAGGCCAATCGCCTGTTCGACCTCATCGACCGGCTGCGGGCGCGCGGCGTCGCCATCCTTTATATCTCGCATCGTATGTCCGACATCCGCCGTCTGGCCGACCGCATCGTGTCGCTGCGGGACGGGCGCATCACCGGCGTTTTCGAGGGCGAGAAGCTCGATTACGAGGGCGCAGTCAACGCCATGCTCGGGCAGAAGATCAACCTCAATGCAGTGGCGGTGCGCGAGGGCGGCCAAGCCATCCTCGAGGTCAAGGCGCTGCGCATCGCCCCGACGGCGAAACCGCTCTCCTTCACCCTGGGCGATGGCGAAATCGTCGCGGTCACCGGGCTCGTTGGCGTGGGCAAGACAGCCCTGGCCGAGAGCGTGTTCGGCGCGCGTCGCCCGCTTGGCGGACAGATGACGCTGGACGGGCGCGCCTATTCTCCACGCGACACCGGGCACGCGATAGCCTCGGGCGTCTTCCTCGTCGCCAAGGACCGTTCGGATAACGGCATCGTGCCCGATTTCAATATCTACGAGAATATGAGCCTGCCATTTCTCCGGCGCCTGTCGAGCTTTTCGGTGTCGCGGCGCGATCGGGAGCGTGCGGAGGCGCAGCGCCAGATCGAAAACCTGGCCATTGTCTGCCGCAGCGAGCGCGACGAGATGGACATGCTGTCCGGGGGCAATCAGCAAAAGGTGATGGTGGCCCGCTGGCTGACCCAGTCGAGCCGCGTGCTGATCCTCGACGAACCCTTCCAGGGCGTCGACATCGCCGCACGCCGGGATATCGCCAAGAAACTCCGGGCTTCGGCGGCGGGGCGGGCGACGCTGGTTTTCCTCACCGAGCTGGATGAGGCTTTCGAATGCGCCGATCGTATTCTCGTCATGAGCGAGCACAGTATCGTCGGCGAACACCGCAATTCAGAGATCGATATGGACCGGCTGCTGGCGGAAATCGCCGGTCAGCATGAGGCGGCAGAGCAATGACAGAGACACAAATGCCCCAGGCAAACGCCGCACCCCGCCCCGCATTGCCGGCACGCACGAGCCTGCGCGATCATGCCATCCGCTATGGCTTCATCGTGCTTTTGGTCGGCATGGTGCTGTTTTTCTCCCTTTCCACCACCGGCTTCACCAGCCCGCAAAGCGCCGTCTTCATCCTGCAATCGGTTTCCATCACCGGTATTCTGGCGCTGGGCGTCACCGCTACCCTGGTAGTGGGCGGGTTCGATCTGTCCATTGGCTCTGTCGCCACCACGGCGATGATGGCGTCGTCCTATGCCATGGTGGTGATGGGGCTCGATGGCTGGACGGCGGTCGCGCTATGCCTGGCCATTGGCGCCATTGTCGGCGTGATCAATGGCGTGCTGATCGTCTATATGCGTGTGCCCGATCTGCTGGCGACGCTGGGCATGATGTTCCTGCTGGTCGGGCTGCAACGCATCCCCACCGAAGGACGCTCCATCGCCACCGGCATGACCATGCCGGACGGCACCACTGCCAATGGTACCTTCAGCCCGGAATTCCTGGCCCTGGGGCGGCATCGGTTCGATTTCTTTCAACCCAATCTGCTGCCGGTTTCGGTGGTTATGCTGATCGCTTTGGCGATCCTGATCTGGTTTTTCCTCGAATATACCCGCTTCGGGCGCATGATGTATGCCGTGGGCTCGAACGAGCGCGCCGCCCAATTGGCCGGCGCGCCGGTAAAGGCCTACAAGATCTGGGCCTATGTTATTTCGGGTGTGTTCGCCTCTATCGGCGGCATCCTGCTCGCGGCGCGCCTCGGGCGCGGAGACATCGCCTCGGGCAATAATCTCCTGCTCGATTCGGTCGCCGCCGCCTTGATCGGCTTCGCGGTGTTGGGTGCGGCCAAGCCCAATGCTTTCGGCACAGCGATCGGGGCGCTGTTTGTCGGCATCCTCTTGCAGGGCCTCACGATGATGAACGCGCCTTATTACACGCAGGATTTCGTCAAGGGCGCCGTTCTGGTCGTCGCCCTGGTTTTCACTTTCGCCCTCTCCAAGCGGGGCAGACGCTAAGGACAGCTCCCGCTTTTCATGCAAACGGAGGAAAGCATGATCTCTCGTAGACTTCTCGGCAAACTCGCCCTTGGCCTTTTCGGCGCAAGCCTGCTCGGGGGCACTGCCCTGGCGCAGTCCATGCCGGCGCCCTTCGACAATCCGGGCGCCGTCAAGATCGCCCTGGTGCGCTATCTCTCCACCGGCGACTTCTTCCAGGCCTATCTCTCGGGCGTCGAGGCCCAGGCCAAGGCACTCGGCGTCGAACTGCGCGTGCTCGACAGCCGCCAGGACGCCGCGCTCCAGGCCGACATGGTCGATCAGGCCATTGCGCTGGGCGTGGACGGCATCATCATCCAGCACGGCCTCACCGAATCGATGAAGGAAGCCGCGCAGCGCGCTGTGGATGCCGGCATCAAGGTCGTGGCCTTCGACGTCAATGTCGAGAACGACGCCATTCCCCAGATCGAGCAATCGGACCACGATCTGGCGCGCCTGGCGCTTGAACAGGCCATCACCGACAATGGCGAAAGCTGGACCGCCGGCTATGTCTATGTCGCCGGCATCGCCCCGCTGGATCGGCGTGACGAGGTCTGGAAGGAATTCAAGGCCAAGTATGCCGGCATCAATGAAAAGGCCATGTTCGGTACGCTCGACAATCCGATCGCAAATTCGGTGGCCAACCAGGCCCGCTCGGTCCTGGCGGCCAATCCCGACATCACCGTGATGTTCGCGCCCTATGACGAATTCGCCAAGGGCGTGAAGATCGCCGTGGACGAAGCCGGCATGTCGAGCCAGGTCAAGATCTATTCAGCCGACATTTCCACCGCCGACATCGCGGCGATGCGCGAGCCGGGCTCGGCCTGGGTCGCGACGGCGGCCACCAATCCGGCCGTGGTGGGCGAAGTTTCGGTGCGTGCGCTCGCCATGATGCTGGCCGGCGAGGATACTGGGCATAATGTCATCATCCCGCCGACGCTGATCACCCAGGCGCAGCTCAACGACAACGACATCAAGAACATGGAAGAGCTGTCCGGCAAGCTGCCGCAATTCGCCCATGCTGAAGTCGCTATTCCTGCCTGGATGCCGCTGCCGGCCCGCTGATCGCGCAGGAAACAATAAGGAAGGGCGGCGCCTCACGGCGCCGCCCTTTTTTTGCATTTGCGCCTTCGGACGACTATCGCATCGCCGCCGCGATATTGCCGCCATCCACTGTGGTGACATCGGCGGTCGTGCTTCTGGCCAGCGCCTGATGCACAAAGGCCTGCGCAACGTCCTCGGCGGTAACTTCGAGGCCGAGCAGATTGCCCGACATATAGTCCTTGACGCTCAATCCGCGCGAACTGGACCGGGCGGCAATCATCTCATCATTGAGCAATCCCGAGCGGATCCGGTCGGCATTGACGGCGTTGACGCGAATACCGTCCTTGCCATGCTCGAGCGCGTATTGGCGGGAAAGGAACAGGGTCGCCGCCTTGGGCAGGCCATAGGCGCCGAAATTGGCCCCGGGATTGACCGCCTGCTTGGAGGCGTTGAACAACAGCACGCCGCCCGTGCCCTGCTGCTTCATGATGCGCACCGCGTTCTGGGCCACGCTTTGATGCGAGAAGAAATTCAGCTCGAAGCTCTTGCGCAGCAAGCCCTCGTCCAGCGTGGCAATTGGCCCTTCCCACGCTGCCCCGGCATTGGAGACGACGATATCGACGCCGCCAAAAGTCTTGACCGTCACATCGAAGGCGGCGCGAACCGATCCCGGATCGGTGACGTCGCAGGCGCAGCCGATCGCGCCATTGCCAATGGCCTTGGCCACGAGCCCCGCCTTGTCGCCGTCGAGATCGAGCACGACCACATGCGCGCCCTGCGCGGCGAAGGCCTTGGCAGTGGCGGCGCCTATGGCCCCTGCCCCCCCGGTGACTACGGCCACCTGCCCGGTCAGCGGCTTGGGCTTGGCGCCGGCCAGCTTGGCCTGTTCGAGCGACCAATATTCGAGATCGAAAAGATCGGGCTTGGAGACCGGCTCGAACCGCCCGATGGATTCGGCGTCGCGCGCCGCCATGATCCAGGTCTCGCCGACATCGGCGGCGATCTTGGCATCCTTGAGTGTGCGGCCATGCCCGAACATGCCCAGACCCGGCACGAGCGTCAGGCGCGGCATGGGATCGAGCATGGTCCGCGCCACCTCGTCGCGGGCGTCGTTGACGCGGAAATATTCGGTGTAATCAGCGACAAACTTGGCCACCCGCTCGTCGATCACGGCGCGGTAGCCATCCAATTGCCCGGCATCGGGCGCTGGCAGGACCATGGGGCCGGTCTTGATGCGGATGGACAGATCGGGGGTCGAAACGCCGCGCCGGGCCATGTCTTCGACTTCGGCGGCGTTCACGAAGGCCAGAATGTCCCGCGATGTGCGGAATTCGGACACGAAACGCTCGAACGCCCCCTCTCCTTTGGCAAAGGCGATGGCGCCGCGCAACATGGGCGCGATGTCTTCCGGAGCGGCGAGCGCGGCGGGCAGAGCAATGGCGAAAAACGGGTTCCTGCCGTTCTGCGCCACATAATCTTCGGCCACAGACACATAATGGATCATGCGGTCATAGGCCTGTTTGGCCGTGTCGCCGAAGGTGAAGATGCCGTGCTTGTCGAGGATCAGACCATCGACGCTCGGATCCTGGTCGAACACTTCGGCGGCGAGTTTGGCGAGATCGAATCCGGGCATGATATAAGGCACGAATCCCATTTTCGGCCCAAAGATTTCGCGGCTCATCCGCTCGCTCTCGGCCTGATCGGCAATGGCGAGAATGGCGGTGGAATGGGTGTGATCGACGAATTTGTGCGGAATGAAAGCGTGCAGCAGCGCCTCGACCGAGGGATTGGGGGCCGCAGGGTCGATGAGATTGGCGCGCTGCAAGGCCACCATGTCTTCATCGGTAAGCTTGTCCAGCTTGCGGGCTTTCAAAAGCGGGGCGAGCTTGACGGCAGGCAGGCCAGCAGGCTCGATAATGCCCATATCCCAGCCGGAGCCCTTGACGCACAGCACGTCCCAGCTATCCCCGACCAGATCGGACATCTTGGTCTTGACCGATGTATTGCCACCGCCATGCAATACTAGGCGCGGTTCGCCGCCCAGGAGGCGAGTCGTATACGTCCGCAAAGCCAGATCGCGGTTTACGCCCTTGGCGGCATAAGATGCGACCATCGCCTCGGCTTCGGCGTCGTTCCAGAGATTGAGCATGGGCTATCCTCGGTCATTCGGAAATTTGCGAATGGGGCATTATGCCCCCGTGTTCCAGTGGTCGAGCAGACGCCGGGCCATGGAGGTGGTGACCACCAGATGGGAAACCAGGCCGCCCCTGATGGCGGCGACGAGGGGCAGGAACTTGGCCGCCTGCTCGACCACCATCATGCGCTTGGGGATAGCGCGGATGGAGCCGAGATCGGCCGAGATCACGCGCCGATTATAGGAGCAGTCCATCAATTGGCCATCGGCGTCGATCAGCCTTCCGGCCATGACGCCCACCGCCCCTGCCCGTCCCAGCGCCTGCATCTCCGCTGCCGACAAGGCGCCGCATTTGACCAGGTGGCTGTCGTCCTCGATGCCGCCTACCGAATAAAGCGCCAGGGAACAGGAGGAAATGGAGGCCAATTGCTCACGGATCACCGGCTCGTCCATCAGCGCCGCCGCCAATTCTTCCGAAGACAGCACCAGCGGCGCATAGAGGTTGATCCCCTCGGCATTGAGGCGTCGGGCGATTTCGGTGGTGCATTGGTCGGGCCGGTAATTATACGGCGCGCCGAGATTGCCGCAAAGCTGGACGACGGTCACGTCCTGCAGATCGACATAGGGCATCACGTCGGCAATGTGGTAGACCGTGCGCCCCCAGGCGACGCCGACTCGGTCGCCCCTGCTGATTTTCTCGGTGAAGGCGGTGGCTGCAACTGTCGGCATTTCGGCGGCCGGATCGAGCGCGGACCGGTCTTCCGGCACGATCCACACCCCGTCAAGGCCCAGAGCATCCTCGAGTTCGCGCGCCAGAACCCCATCGGTGAAAAGCTGGCTCGAGGTGGAAATGGTGACGATGCCGGTTTCGCGCGCCTTGCGCAGATACATGGCTACCGACGCCCGGGATATGTTCAGGTGCTTGGCCACTTCATCCTGGCGCATGCCGTGGGTATAGTATAGCCAGGCGGCCTTATGAATGGTCTGTTCTACCGGCCGGATCGCCATGGTCGATGCCTCCTCCAAGCATCGTGACATTGGTCACGGCAGCTGACAAAAGTCAACGACAGAGGAGAAACCCTTTCGCCACGATGGCGCGACACAGCCCCTTCGGCCAAATTTTGCGTGCTGAAGCAGAGACCGCCGCATCGTGAAATCATTCCGACGGCGACGCAAGGGCATGACCGCCTGCGAGGACGCCCTGCTGAAGCAATTGCACAAGGTGAAATGCGCGCGAAAGAATGGCGGAGAGGAAGGACCTCTTCGGGAGGCCTGGAAGCGCGAGACTTTCAGGGGTCGAAGCTCGAAAACCAATGTGTATCATGCATATTTCGATTTCAAGATGGCAATGCTGCCGCCGTTGCGCCCTCAATCCGCAACGTGCCGGGTCTGCCTGTCCGTCGTCAGATCATTTGGCGCAGTTTGGGTCTTGGATTAGCGGAGTATCGGCCTCGTCTTTGGGTTGATGTTATGCGGCGAGCTTGCGGTGCTGCAAGCGCCGATGCTGGATGGTTTGTCGT
>NZ_JACDXV010000007.1 GCF_015158295.1 Devosia faecipullorum
AACGACAAACCATCCAGCATCGGCGCTTGCAGCACCGCAAGCTCGCCGCATAACATCAACCCAAAGACGAGGCCGATACTCCGCTAATCCAAGACCCAAACTGCGCCAAATGATCTGACGACGGACACCCGTCGCGGTCTTGCGGCGCTCTTCCAGATACTCGACCACAGCGAGGCCGATGGGACGAACTGACGGGCACGCGCTTAGGCCAGTCATCGGTGAAGGCCCATGTCCTGGATCGTGCTTCGGCGGACGCCCGATGCGGGCAGCGGCTTGGCCTCGGCGTAGGCGTAAAGGTCGTTCGGCAGCGCGCCGGTTCGGGCGCGCCCGCGACGTTTGGCGCGGCAATCGGCGCGCATCTTGGACATGCGCCAAGGATCGCCCAAGCTCGGCCAATCCCAAACACCTATGTGCCGTCGATAACCGTCCTTTGCGGCTCAGTCGGAGCGTAGCCTCGACGATCATGACTGCTTCCCCCTTCCGGCCCTCGGTGTCACCGCCATGCCGAGGAACACGGTCATCGCCTGATTGAGGCGCACCATGTCCTCATCGTCGAGCCGTCCGACTTGCGCGCCCAGCTTGGTCCTGGGAACAGTGGTGATCTTGTCCACCATCAGGCGGCAGGCGGAACGCAGGCCGTTGCGCTCATTCGGCTCCACCACGAGGCGGAACAACGGCGCGTCAGTCGGGTCGGTGGTGAAGGCGCAAATCGTGATCGAGTCGGTGGCGTCGAAACTGTCGTCCTGTACGATCACGGTAGGACGCGGCTTGCCCGCATAGTCGTTGCCACCGGAAACGGTCCAGACCTCGCCGCGCCTCACTCGTTGCCCCAATCGGATACGGCGTCGATGAAGGCCTGATCCTCGCGTGCGTGGGCGCTGGCGGCGACCGCCTGCGATTGACGGTGGGCCTGCTCCTGGAACGAGGGAGCGCGCACATCCGGCACCCAAATCTGGATCGGACGCAGCCCGAGCGCGCGCAGCCGGTCGCGATGCTCGCGCACCTTTTCCCGGACGGGCTTGGCCTTCGATGTCGCTGCCAAATTGACCTCCATGCAGTAAGTTACATGTAACCTATCATAGGGCAATCCCGAATGCCAGACATTTCGGCCAGCACCCAAAAATGGGCGGGATTTTTGAGCGTAGAAAGGACAGCGCATGATGGCGTGCAATGGCACAAAATCGGCGGATTGCACCGTGCGACGTCCTGCTCGCACGGTGTGAAATCGGATCATGACTCATTGAAAAGCCACCAACCGACTACCTCGCAACGTGCGGTCTCAATCCTGCCATCATCTATTGCCTTCCCTGCCGCGCCCTTTCCGGTTGCTCAAAAGAGCCATTTCGCCTTAATTGGCGCAATGGGGCGGTGCGGGAATCAGTCATGAAAATCATGTCGGCACGCGAGGCTAAGAACGGCTTCGGGCTGATGATCGACAGGCGCGCGCAGCGCCGGCACTGATCGCGAAGCACGTGTGATGGGAGTTCAGCGTGGACGGAACTGCGGATATTAATGCCGAACTTGAAGAAGATACC
The DNA here is from genome assembly GCF_015158295.1 of Devosia faecipullorum. GTDB lineage: Bacteria > Pseudomonadota > Alphaproteobacteria > Rhizobiales > Devosiaceae > Devosia > Devosia faecipullorum. Next base: position 1,536 of record NZ_JACDXV010000007.1, read on the forward strand.
GTTGATGAGACGCCGCTCGATCTTGCAAATGGCGAACGTCGACTCGCGACCCAGTCATTAGACCTCTCCATTGACGCACTAGTTGCACGGATCGGCCGGAACGGTCTCATCTTACAACCAGAATTTCAGCGCGACTACGTTTGGTCCGCCGCTAAGGCGAGTGCGCTGGTCGAGTCGGTTCTGATGCGGATCCCTCTCCCAGTCGTCTACTTGGCTGAAACCGCTGAGGGGGACTGGGAGGTAGTCGATGGTCAGCAACGATTAACATCGTTGTACAGTTTTGTTGTCGGCAAATTTCCGGATGGAGCGAGCTTCAGGCTCGGGCAGATGAACGTCCGCAGCGACATAAAAGGGAAAGCGTTCAAAGATTTGTCGAAGGCAGATCAGAACGCAATTCTCAACTACACATTGCGAGCGGTCATCCTTCAGAAGGAGTCCCACCCGGATTTGAAGTTTGAGGTTTTTGAGCGTCTTAATTGTGGGTCGGTTCAGCTGAAAGATGCTGAGCTTCGCAATTGCATGTATCGCGGCCCCTACAATGACATGCTCAATGATCTGGCAGAAAATCCATTCCTATTGAAAATCCGCCATGCTGAATCGCCGCATAAACGAATGGAAGATCGTCAGCTTATCTTGCGGTTTTTTGCTATGAAGCGAAACTCCCATCTCAACTTTAAAGGTGGGATGAAGCAGTTCATGAACCGCGAGATGATTGCCCATCGTCATGCAGCGCCGAGTGAAATTGCAGGGCTGAAGAGCATGTTCGAAAATGCGATTGAATGTGCGTGGACCGTGTTTGGTCCAAATGCATTCCGCCGCTGGTCTACAGGCGATGATCGCAGCCCTGAAGGTCAATGGGAATCGAAGCTCAATGTCGCGCTCTGGGATACGATCCTCTACACATTTGCCTTCTTTGAAAAGCGCCAGATAGTTCCTGCTGCGGATGCGATCCGAGAGGAGTTTCTGGATGTAATGACGAACGATGACACATTCGTCGATTACATAGGGCGCACGACCGATAAACCGGATCGTGTTCGTTATCGAGCTGATACATGGCGCCGACACTTGGACTCGGCCATTGCGGTTCCACCTAGCGAAACTCGGGCTTTCAGTCGTCGGCTGAAGGTTGATCTTCACAATACTGATCCGACATGTGCGATCTGCGGCCAACATATCCATTCACCAGAGGACGCCGAGGTGGATCATATCAAGCATTACTGGCGAGGTGGCGCGACGATTCCAGAAAATGCCCGTTTGACCCATCGTCATTGCAACCGTAAGCGAGGCGGTCGGTAGCGTCCCATTTATGCTGAGGGGCGATATCATAGGGCTATGGCGAAAACGTAGTTCTCCTCATCGCGCGTTGCTGCGGACGTGCAGTCGCCCTGGAGCGCCGTCAGGCGACCAACAATCTCCGCCACCTTCCCGAAAAATGGACATGTTGCGATGGCTATGCCCCAAGTTAGGGGAAAAACGGTCGCATCTGGTGCCTCGCGATATAATTCCTAAGCGCTGTGCCGATCACACGTTCGGCTTCGGCATTGCCTAAAAAGAGACGCCTCCCAATGCGGGCATTGTCACCTGCTTGCTATAAGGCGGCGTCCTGGGATCCGCCGGCGGATTGTGGCCCGGCCAGTTCTAGCCGCCCGTGGTCGACCCAGAACACCGCCACCCCTTTCAGCGGGTGGTGCGGGAACAGCTTTGCCACCAGTGCCACATAACTTGACAGCTGTGGCCAGTAGGAACCGAAGCCCTCGCCCTCCCCGCCGGATTTATGGTCGATAAGTATGCATCCCCCTGATCCAACGGCCAGAAGATCGATGGTGCCGGGGATTTCGGCCCCCTCCGGCGAGAACCCAAGGACCGGGATTTCGGCGCGCAGGTCGGTATAGCCCTCGGCCGCCAGCCAGTTTCTCAACGTCTCGGCGCGCTCGGAAACCAGCGTGATCGTGGTTTCCTCGAGCCCGGTGGCAGCGGCCAGTGCCGGGATGAGTTCAGGCCGGGTCAGGCAGGTACGCAAGGCCAGATGGAGGGCCGTGCCGCGTGTGGCGTCGTTAAGCGTCTTGGGCCATGGCGCACCAAGGTCGATACTGCAGGTTTCCGGCGCAGCACCCGCACTGCGGGTTTGTGACGGTTGCAGTCGCCAGGGCGTCAGGGGCGCTGCGGGCAAAGCCGTCGCCGGACCGAAGCGGGAAGCCACAGTGGTGGCCCCATTCGCATATTCGGTAAAGCCCGCCTGGTCGGGCAGTTGCGTGATGACCGCAGGGCAGTCCACGCCACCGATCCGCAGGCAGCCGGCCGCGATCTGCGGGGCGCAACTGTCCTCAAGAATGTGGAACAGGTTTTTTGCCTCGAGCGCGTCTTCCTCGCGATCCTTGAGAAAGCCTGGCCATTCCAGCACCAGCCGGTCACGGGCACGGGTCAGCGCGACATAAATGAGATTTTTCGCATTGGCCTCAAAATCCGGGCGGCGGTCTTCGATGAAGCGACGCTCGGCCTCGGGGGCCGCAAAGCCAGGCGTGTGGATCAGCGCGGCAGAGCCAAGCACAACGGCCATATCGTCGATCCGGTCGAGCGCATCGAAACGCGTTGCGGTAGAGCCGGCCCATTCCTCGATGCCATTGTCGAACTCGGCCACTACGGTGATCGGCCATTCGCGCCCCTTTGAGGCATGCCAGGTCACGATCTCGACCGCCTCGGCACTGTTGGCTGCCGGATCAGGACGGCGATCGAAGTCACGCTCATCCGCGCGGGCATCGAGCCAACCGAGGAACACTTTCGCGGTCTCGCCATGGAAGCCCGAGGCAGCCTTGAGGTCGCGATGCGCGGCCTCGAACTCACCGGCCTCGGCCTCGAGCCGCAAAAGATCAGCGCGGGACTGGGCCGCATCGGGCTGGCTATCGGCCCAAAGCCGCAGGTCGGCGGCATCAAGCACCAGATCGAGGCCCGCAGCAACCGGCAGACTTGCCAGCCGGGCCGACAGGGCTACAAGCCGCATCAGCACCGGATCATCCGCCAACCGCCCTTCGATCTGTGAGGAAAGCGCCGCTTGCAGGGGCAACGGATCGGGGCCAAGCGTGCGCAACAAGAGCCCCGAATGAATGTCGGCGGGGTTCGCGGCAAAGGCCAGCGCGGCGCGGGCTGCGGTGACGACGGGGCTTTGTGCCCAGCCATCTTCACTGATGCGCACGGGAACGCCGCGAGCGCGCAGCTCCTCGGCATAGCGGGCGGCGGTAGTGTGGCGGCATACGAGGAGCGCGATATCCGAGGGCCGTACCGGGCGCGTCGCCTGCGTGTAACGATCGGTGATGGTATCGCCGTCGGTCAGGATGCGGGCGACACGCTCGGCGATATGCTCCTGCGGCTTCGATGCTGTACGTACGCCGCGCGATTTGGCCGCATTCAGCACTTCAATGGCCGGACCAGCGACCGGATCGCGGGTTGGCAGCAGGGGATTGTAGCCCGCACCAAAGAGGCTCGCACCCATCGCATTGACGAAGTCCATCACCGCAGGCGTCGATCGCCAGTTGCGGTCCAACGGCTGCGTTGCATCGGGGTTCGCCGCCGCCAAGGCCTGCGAAAGCCGCGCATCGGCACCCTGAAAGCCCATGATTGACTGTTTCACATCGCCCACCAGCAGCGTGCGAGGCGCATGCGCACCGAGTTGCCACAAAAGCGCGAATTGCACGGGGTTGGTGTCCTGGAATTCATCGATGATGACACAATCGATTTCATCCAGCACGGCCCGCCGCACAGCCGGATCTGTCCGTAAGAGCCGCTCGGCCCCCACGATCATGTCGGCGAAATCGATCAGGCCAAAGGCCTTCTTACGGGCATCATAGGCCTCCATCACCTCTTGCGCACAGGCGATCAGACACGACAGATGCAGCTTCGCATCCGCAAGCGGACCGGGATGGGCGTGCAGGACATCAGCTGCCTCGATGATGGCGGTCGCCAGATCGTCATAGCCGTCGGGTGTTTTCGTGCGGCTGTTCGAGGTGAACAATCCGCGCAGGCCTTGCCAGAGGCCCCAGTCCCGGCCGAGCAGCCCTGGATCACGGGACACGCGGCGGAAAAGAACAAGGTTCTTCTCAAGCGTCTCACGCGGGCCTTTGGCGGTAACGGTGGCCATGCCGCCTTCGGGAAAGGCCGCGACCATCGCCAGAACTGCGGCAGTCAGCGCAGCACCGGCGGAAGTAGGATCCGTCAGCACTTCGCCGTAAACCTCATCAAGCCGCGAGAGCGCTTGCGCGATCAGACCGGGATCTCGCCCCTTGTCACCAAGGCCGCGCAGAAGGTCGATCATCGAAAGCACCCTACCGCGCAAGTTGTCCTCGACCGTCGCGCCTTTTTGCCAGTTCGCCTCATAGCCGAAACGCTCGGGCTCGGCCTTGATCGGGTCGAGCGATTTGGCATGGGCCAGGGCCTGACGGATCAAAAGGTCACGCTCGGCATCGCCCAGGTGGCGCGGCTGCGGTGAGGCACCCGCCGCCAGCGCGTGCTCAGTCAGAAGCCTGAGGCCAAGCCCGTGGATCGTGGAGACATAGGCACGTTCAACCACCATCGCCTCGGAAACCAATCCATCAGCCAAAAGCCCGGCGCGGATCCGTTCGCGCAACTCGCCCGCTGCGGCCTCAGTGAAGGTGACGGCAAGGATGCGTTCAGGCTGCACCACGCCGCGCTTCACCCAGTCGGAAAGCTGGGTCTTGATGCGGTGGGTTTTGCCCGCGCCGGCGCCGGCGGGGACGATGACCAGTCCCTGATCCATGGTCATTCCTCCTCGATCTGACGGATGAAGGCGGTGACGAAGGCCGAGCCATCAGTCAGCGCATAGGGGGTGAAGCCGGCCTCTTTCTTGAAGAAGGCTTCATCCTCGGATGTGTTTAGCACCACCCGGCCTGCGCCGAGTTCCGCCAGCCGCTCGGCCAGTTTTTCTACAGCGCCTTCATTCACTGCATCGCCCATGTCGCGGGCAGGCGAGCCATCAGTCAGCGGCAGGCCGGATGTCAAAAGACCGCCGTCATTCATCAGATGATAGGCAACGGCGACCTTGCGGCCGATCAAGGGATCCATCCCGTCGCCCTCGCGCCGATGCGGTCGCGCGATCATGTCCCGATAAAGGCCTGCCTGCAGATCCCAACCCGCTTCCATCCGCTTACGCCGCCCCGAAGTACTGCTTTTCTTGTGGTCAACGATCAGCAGCGCGCCATCCGGCAGCTCGATGATCGCATCCGCCTTGCCATGCAGGTTGATGCCATGCGCCTCACCGGCCAGCCAGATCTCGTTACCGATAATCTTTGCCTTGAGCGCCAGCAGATGCTCGCGCCAGCGCAGAGCGGCGGCCATGACCTCGCGCTCAAGCCCCCTGCGCTCCATTTCCCATGACGGGCTGCGCAGGTAGCCGGCATGGCGGATCAGAGCGCGCTCATAGGCTTCGGGCACTACGGCGGCCAGTGCATCGGGATCGGGGATGGGCTGATCCTTCAGGAAAACATGCTCGAAAACGTCATGCGCGATATTGCCCTTGGCCATGACGTCCAGTTCCTCGGCCGACCAGGACATGTCCTCGGCCCCCACCTCGCCCAGGAGCCAGGCGAGCGGACTGACCAGCAGCGTTTCCAGCCGCGAGGGCGATTGCGGTTTCGCCGTGCCATCATCCTTGCGCCGCAAGGAGAGTAGGTCTTGGCTCGCAAAATCCAGCGCCTCAGGCAGTTCGAAAGCCTCAGCCAAAGGCGGCAGATGATGATGCGCGACCGGCCAGTCGCCGGGTGAAAGACGCGACAGATCGGTGATCAGGTCGCTGGCATCCTCGACGCCGGAGATGGCCCGCGCCACTAGCGAAAGCCCCGCCGAGGGTTGCAAGCGCCCACCTGACAGATCGCGCCACGGAACGAGGAAGGTGATGCTGTCCGTCACCGCCTGCAGCTGCTGGTCGAAGAGCGAAAGCCCCTGCGCCAGCCCCTCGGCCCGGCCACGCAATGCTAGGCCGGTGGCTTTGCGGAGCGCAGCAATCTCGCTGTCCAGAAACAATGGGTTGGCGCGCGGCCGGGTGGGGTAAAGCCCGTCGGTGAAATCGGTCACGATCAGGTGCCGACAGGACCGCCAAGGACTTTCATGGGCAGCCCACAGGCTGACGCCTTCCAGATTGCGGTCCGGCTCGGCGCTGGTGTGCGGCATGACCTGAATACCGCGCAAGATCGCCTCCCAGTCGGGGGCGCCTTCGCCCGGCGGGACCGGCAGACGCGCCCGGACCTGATCGCCCTGCGCAAGCTGATCGCAAATGCGATCGAGCAGAAAACGCAACTGCGCCAAGCTGCTAGCCGAGGCGCGGATGTCGTCCCAAAGTTCCTTGTGCGCAGGAGTGGCGGTCAAGATCGCGCCGCGGAAGTCACCGCCCATCAGACTTTCGGACAGATCGCGCCCGGTCTGGCCGGACCACGGCATCAATGGCGAAAGCGCGAGGCTCGCCAGTACCATCGCTGGGGTCGGCGGGCGTTTGGCCAGCGTCAGATGCAGCGCGGTCTCACCGATGATATCGCGTTGGGGCAAAGCTGCGGGCAGACCCGAGAGCGGCACGCCCTGGGCGGCAAAAGCGCGGGCGATCTGGCGCGGATCACCTGCGGTAAGCACGGAAATCTCGCGCGCCGGAAGGCCGTCATCGATCAGCGCACGGGCGCGGGCGGCGGAGAAGTCGGCCGCAGCCGCCGGATCGCGCAGACCGAAGAAAGCGAGGCTGCCATCGAGAGGCGCGGCTTCGAGCTGCTGTGCGGTCACCCCGCCCTGTAGGGCGTGGAGCCGGCTGCCGACTGCCGCCGCTCGGAGTCGAGGGGAAGCCGGAACCGAACCGAACTCCTCCTTCAACCGGGCATAAAGTGTCTGCATCGCGGCAGGCGCCAGCGGATCGATCGAGCCTTCGACCACCGGAACCGGGTCGAGAAAGCGCCCATTGGAGAGGTTCAGCACATGGCGCAGCGGTGCAAGACCTTCGGGCAGACCGTCCCCCAATGTCCGCCATAGACCGATCAGTGCCGAGAGGTGCCGCTTTGCCCGGCTGTCAGACAGGTGATCGACTACAGGCACCCGCAAGTCAGGCGTGGCCAGCACCAGATCTTCCAGCGCCGTCGTCACCGCCGAAATCGTCTCGACCGGTGCATTGGCGAGGCTATCCGCCCAGACAGGATCAGGCACCTCGGATATGGCGCGCCCCGGCGACCACTCCGGCGGGATCGGAGCCAGAGATAGCTCGGCCAAGCCGGTATCTGTCAGCCGATACTGCAAACCGGAACGTGGATCGATGACGAGGAACGGGTAATGCATGCTTGTTTCAGTCCGAATGTGGGGCGCGCCGGCGCTATGGATCAGTCAATCACCGGATAATGGGCGGTGCCCCAGTCCCAATCAGCTGCAGATTTCATGGTGTCGATGAAAATCTATCAAGCACCGGGTCCTGATCACGAAGACACCGCAGCTTTTCGCGGAAGTAATCGAATTGAGACATATGTTTAAACAGCTCTTTTTGAAATGTCTTGCTTCTTTCATGAAGCGTATCCGGCGCGCGAGGGTCAATACAGAAAGCGGCGTGATAAGTGGCGTTTGACGCGTCATCTCACCGGCGGTTGTTGCCCGCAAGTTCTTGCAGATCTGGCATTTGATTACCCCCCCGGATAGAATTCGAATAGCGCATCGGCTGCGTCCGGATGGTGTAACAGCCGATCATGATCGCGCGCGAGGCGGCCGATAATATCGGCACCCTGAATGACGGTCGCCCATGGATGCGACAGCACGGCATCGGGGGTCATGACGCCCAACATATTGCCTGCAATCGCGCCGGTGGAATCGCTGTCGCCGCCGTGGGTCACCGCGATGCGCAGGCACTCGTCCAGGCCGCTCCCCCGGAGGCAGGCGTAAAGTGCGATGGCCAGCGCATCTTCGGCCGTCCAGCCGCCGCCCAGGCTTTCGACGGTTTCGGGCCGCCCGTCTTGCCGCGCCGTAAGAGCTGCGTGAATGGCGTGGGCGGTCTCATCGCCACCGTCCATCCGGGCATACTCCGTGGCGATCCGCTCGGCGGCCCGCTCCAGCGGCTCGCCCGCTGCGACATCGGCCAGCATCTCCGCCCAGGCGGCGGCTGCGAGTTGGCCGGTGATATGGCCATGGGTCAGGGCCGAGGTCTCGATCGCCCAGGCTCTCACCTGATCGCGCGGCGCGATCAGAGCAACTGGGGCGACCCGCATGATCGTGCCGCAGCCCTTGCTGTCATTGCGGGCCGGGTCGCCGAAACCGCCGCTGGCACCCAGGGCCGACATACATGTCATGCCCGGGGCGCATTTTGACCAAAGCCTGCGGTCCTCGATCAGACCTATATCATCTGTCTCTGCTCGCGAATGGCCTTCCTGCGTCCGGTACCATCGCAGCAGCGCGTGATGAACGACGGAAGGCGGGTGACAAATGCCGCGCAACTGGCCTCGGATCCGTGCGCGGATCATGCCCTCGGCGGTGAAGAATGTCATCTGCGTGTCATCGGTGATAGCGCCCCGCTGTCCGCCATAGGGGGGCAAGTCGGTGACCCCCGCCGGAAAGCGCGCCTGGATGGCCACCAGAGAGTGGAATTCGATGTCGGCGCCGAGACTGTCCCCCATGGCGCCGCCCAGCAAGCAAGCCTGCAAGGTCTTGGCGCTGTCGCTCGACCCACTGGCCTGATCCCGCAACCATTGCTCTTGTGCGCGGGTTTCAACGGCGCCGGGCCGAACAGAACGCACTTCGGTAATAGCCCGCGCCGCGCTCTGCCCCCGTTCGATCATCAGCAGGGCCGCGATCGTCCCGGCACGGCCCAGACCGCCCCGGCAATGGATTAGAACCTTGCCGCCACGTTCGAGTCTGTCATGGATCCGGCGCGACAGCCCGCGCCAGAGTCCTGCACTGTCGGCGGCAGGCACATCGACATCACGGATCGGGAAATGCAGCCATTCCATGCCGCGCGCTTTCAACGCCTCGCCCAGCCCGCGGACGGCCAGCATGTCGAACTCGTGGTCCTCGATCAGCGTGAGGACCATATCCGTGCCCCAGGACGCAACCGCATCAAGATCAAGCGCCAGATCACGGGCCCAAACTGCGCCGAACACGCTGTCCCCCTGCTTGCCTGGGCAAAGTGTGAGGCCGATCTGGCCGTTTGCAAGCGGCAGGCTGTCAATGCGAAGGGGGTGGGTGGTGCTCGTGCGGGACAAATGTATCTCCTTGAACCGGGTCTCTGCTTAATAGAGCAGGGATACGTCAAATCCGGTCGTATGAATCTTTGCCACGGCATTGATGCGAGCACAATCGCAGGGCATTCTCTGGGTCACGTGGTTCGCTGAAGACTTATCTCCGGCTATCCTGGCGATAGGACCTCCACCCGATCCCCCCATCGAGCCAGATACCACTCCATTTCCTGCCGTCCACCGGCCCTGAACCGCACGACCAGCGATCGATCCTCCAGCCGTTCCAATGTCTGCTTCGGGTGGAACACATATCCCGCCGCCTCGTCCGCCACGTCTGGCAGGAAACGCCATTCGACATCCTGTGGATCATTATCGCGCCAGATACCGAAGCTTTCGGACAGCCATTCCTGCAAATCAAACCCTTCGGGCCGGGTATAGACGTCAGGCTCCAGCGAAACCCGCTCAAACCCGGCCAGAGCGAACAGGCGCAGATCATCCTGGTACTCACTCCAGGCCAGCAGGTATTGGCGGCCTTGCCCGAAGAGCATGGCGACAGGACCAAGGCGGGCGTTGCGTGACAGTTTGCCCGTGCTGCGAGCGCGGTGGTCGGTCGAAACCATGACGCCCGCAAGAATTGCCTCGCGCAGGGCCGAGAGTATCTCGGGTGCGATTTTCTCGCGTGGACCCGGGCGGAAGGCGACCCCATCGGCCATAAGCTGAGCCTCCAGATCGGCCGCAACCGTCCGGCGTCGATCTGCACGAAACATTGCCTGCACCTTCGCAAGCAGACGCTCCAGCGTTTCGGCGGTCAGATCATCGCCTTCACGCCGTGCGATGGCGGCTGCTCTGTGTCCGGCGGTCAGTTCGTCCAGTGTCGGCTCAACCATTCTTCCCAAAGAGCCCGGCGGAAAGCGCCAGTATTTCCGACCGCTGTCGCTGAGGATTTCCTCGATCTGCGGATAGGCATTGCGCACAGCGTCGCGCATGCGTTCTGCCGTCCGGCGCGACACGCTGAATTCGCGCTCGATATCGACAAGGCAAATCCCTTCGGCCGAGCCCTGCATCGTCAGAGCCAGTTTCTGCAGATCTTCCTGACGGGCGTAGCGCATGGTACCTCCGGCCAAATACCGCGCCAGCTTCGCGGCGCGGCATAGGGGTGTCAACGGCCAAAGCCGATTGGGCGCGTCGCCCCTTCTTTTGCTTCCGCTTCGCGGGCCAGTTCCCGCAGGATCTCCTGCGGGCGGGTCTCGCCCAATGCGTGCATCCTGCGGGCCACATTCGCGAAATCACCCGGCGCAAGCCGGTCGAGACGTAACAGCCCATCGGGGATTGGCAGAGGAAAATGGGCGCGCCATGCCGAATCGAGTTGATCGCCCGAGAGATGATCGAACCGGATGCGAAAGGTGAAACGGCGCTGCGTTGCGGCGTCCAGCTTTTCGACTAGGTTGGTGGTGCAGACGAATGGCAGGGGGTGGCTTTCCATCCAGGTTAGCATCTCGTTGACTTGGCTCCATGGCCGCTTCGGCCAGAGGAGAAAGGTAATGGGTATCTCACAGTACGACCCTGCTGCTGCAGGAAGACCAGCTTGGAATGCCGGCAGGCAGGTTGGCGCCAAACGTGCATTGAAGGTAAGACAAATCTGGTCAATCCGGTTCTTCCTCGACCGAGAGGGAAGGATGAGGGACCGAGCACTTTTTGACCTTGCGATCGACAGCAAGCTTAGAGGCTGCGATTTGGTGAAGATCAAGATCGGCACACTGGTGGCAGGACCTGCGATCCGCTCGCGATCGATGGTGGTCCAGCAGAAGACAGGCAGACCTGTACAGTTCGAGATCACCGCGGACACAAGAGCCAGCCTGCTCGCCTGGCTCGAGCGACGCGGTGGCACGATCGACGACTTCGCCTTCCCGAGCCGTGTGGTGCCCGATGGTCACCTGAGTACCCGTCAATACGCAAGGCTGGTGGACGAGTGGGTCACGGCCATCGGGCTGACGCCTGAGGAGTATGGCACCCATTCTCTGCGCCGTACAAAGGCGTCGCTCATTTACAAAGCCACAGGCAACCTTCGGGCCATCCAGATACTGCTTGGCCACAGCAAGATCGAGAACACGGTTCGTTACCTTGGCGTGGATGTCGACGACGCTTTGTCGTTGTCAGAGGCCACCGAAATCTGAGCAAGGAGGCTTCGCCGGCAACCGCTTGTGCTCCGTCGGCGAAGCGCCCCACTCCGGCCACTGGTATCGGCTCGGCTGTATCCCAAGAGCGGACATTCAACTTGGCGGACGAAGAACCAGGACCGCGGTGGATCTCAGCCCGACCGCTTTGCGCCCAAGGACAGGAAGCCAGCCCCGCATTCAATCCTAGACGACAGCTAAACGTCGCTTAGCCGAGCGGCGCGGCATGTTCCATCTCTCGTTGGACGCTCGTACCGGCCGGTTGCTAGAACACCGCCGCCGCCATTGCTGGCGTGCTGCGCAGTCTGATCGCATCCTTGCTGGGCGGCGCGCCGAACTGGCGGCGATATTCGCGGCTGAACTGAGACGGGCTGTCATAGCCGACATGATAGCCGATGGCCGCCACATCGGCATGCTGGGCAGCCAGCATCAGCCGGGCTTCCTGCAGCCGGATCTGCTTTTGAAACTGGATCGGGCTCATCGCGGTTGCCGCCTGGAAGTTGCGATAAAAGGCCGAGACGCTCATGCCGCAGATCGCCGCCACGTCTTCGACGCGGAACGCGCGGGTGTAGTGGTCGCGGATCCAGCGCACCGCCCGGGCAATATGGCTGAGATTGCTGTCGGCCAGACCGAGCTGCCGCACGGCCGCCCCCTGGTCCCCAACGATCAGCAGCCAGAGGATTTCGCGCTTTATCAGCGGGGCAAGAACGGGAATATCGCGTGGAGAATCGAGCAAGCGGACAAGGCGTGTCACTGCGTCCAGCAGCGCGGCCGGCGCCGTGCTCACCATCATGCCGCTTGGCGGGCTGCCGCGGCCATCACGCAGATCGGACGCGCCCGCCTGCAGCAGCAGTTCGGCAATGCTGGCGGGGTGCAGCACCATGCCAAAGCCCAGTGCCGGACAATCCGGGCTGGCATCGATGAACTGGCCGGTCACTGGCAGGTCCAGGGAAGAAACCAGGTAATCTCCCGGGCCATACTCATAGACGCTGCCGCCGAGTGCCAGGCGCTTTTTGCCTTGGGCGATCAGCGCCATGACCGAACTGGTCATCGAGGATTCCAGCTCAGAGACATCGTGACGGGCGATGAGTAGCCCGTCGATCGGGGTGGTCATGTCTCCCCGCGCATGGCGGTCAATCAGGCTGCGCAGTTCATCCAGCGGCATGGCGCGCTCTCCACATTGGCAGGTTCATTGCTAGCACAGACCAGTGACGAGGTCGTGCAAATTTCTACGTAATGAGAGAATTGTGCAAGAACGCGGGAGGATGCCCCTAACGTCGGAACAGCCACCAGTGGTTCAGTGCAGTCATCGGCGGACGACAGAGCCCGCCTGACCTGAACCACCGGAGACCATCATGTCTGAACAGAACAAGCAGATCGCTCGCCATTACTTCGAAGGCCTTGATGCTCAGAAATCCCCGCCCGCCGAATGGGTGACGCCGGACTTCGTGCTCCATATTGCCGGCTCTCCGGACATGGACCTCAACGCGGCCCGGGAATTCTCCGTCGGGCTCGTCACCGCCGTGCCGAACCTCACCCACCCGATCGTCGAGCTGATCGCTGAAGGGGACAAGGTCGCCTATCGGGGCCGCTATGAGGGGACGCAGTCGGCGCCCTATCTCGGGGCCATGGGGTCCAGCGGCGTGCTGTCCGCGACTGGTGCCGGGGTATTCCGCATTGCCGATGGCAAGGTCGCAGAACTCTGGATCTGGCCGGACACGATGACGGTCCTGCAGCAGTTGGGCGTCCTGCCCCAGCAAAGCTGAGCACAAGCCCCTACAGCACGGGCCCCCGTGCTGCGCAATTTACCCAAACCAACAAGGAAAAGACCCATGACGATCCAACACGGCTTTCACGCCGCCATTCCCGCTCACCCTGGTCAGGGCGAGGCCCTAGCCGCGCTCCTCCTGGCCGCCCCGTCGCTGGGCAATGACGACTGCCTGGTGTTCCTGGTCAGCCGCTCGGCCAGCAATCCCGATCTGGTCAGCGTTGCAGAAGGCTGGAGCAGCCAGGACGCACACGCAAAATTCTTCGCCAGCTCGGCGGCGCAGGCCTTTGTTGCCCAGCTGGCTCCGTTGATTGCCGGGGAGCCCATCTACTCCGACGCCATCCCCGTGGGCGGCAAGGCCATCCTGGCCTGACCGAAGATCGTCTCGTTCCCCGCTCCGCAATCACGCCCGCTGCCCGGGCGCGCATCCCCCCTCTCTTCAAGGAAACCACCATGTCCATTCCTCGTCCCGCCCTTGACCCTGAACTGAGCACCAAGCTCGCCGATTTCCCGCTCGGCGTTGATCTCAATCCCGATCTTTTGGCGCAGATGCGCCGGTACGCGGTGCCCGCAGAAACCTACCTCAATGGCCGTGCGCTCGAGCGCCGCGAGATCACGGTGACTGCCGCCGATGGCGCCGGTCTGCCCGTTACGGTGCTCCGGCCCACGACCCCGACGCAGAATGCCCCCTGCATCTACTGGCTGCACGGTGGTGGTATGGTGATGGGCGATCGCTTCGCCAATCTCGATATCCCGCTCGATTGGCTCGACCAGCATGGCGCGGTAGTGGTGACCATCGATTATCGCCTGGCACCCGAAGTGTCGGGCACCACGCTGGTGGAGGACTGCTACCAGGGCCTGATGTGGCTCGCCGCCCATGCCGGGGACCTCGGCATTGATCCCGACCGGATCGTGGTGGCTGGCGCCAGCGCCGGTGGCGGCCTTGTGGCGGGCACGGTGCTGATGGCGCGCGATCGCAACGGCCCGCCTATTGCCGCGCAGATCCTGATCTGCCCGATGCTGGACCATCGCAATGCGACGCCGTCCAGCCAACAATATGCCGGCGAGCCCGGCGTCTGGACGCGCGAGAAGAACCTTTTCGCCTGGCAGGCGGTGCTTGCCGGCCAGACGGGCGAGATCTCCAGCTACATCTCGCCGGCGCTCGAAACCAATCTGGCGGATCTGCCGACCACCTATATCGACGCCGGCACGGCCGAAGTCTTCCGTGATGAGGACGTCGCCTATGCCAGCAGGATCTGGGCGGCGGGCGGACAGGCCGAACTGCACATCTGGGCCGGTGGCTTCCACGGCTTTGATGCCATGTTCCCCGATGCTGGTGTCTCCACGGCAGCCCGCGCTGCCCGCAGCGCCTGGCTTAGGCGCGTCCTCAAGTCCATCGCCTGAATCCCGGGGCGAATCCGGCCCCAATTCCATCCCAACCAAAGGAAATTTCTCATGAAAACCGTTCTTATCACCGGCACCTCCTCCGGCTATGGCCTGGAAACGGCCCGCTACTTCCACGACCAGGGCTGGAAGGTCATTGCCACCATGCGCCGGCCGCAGCCGGACCTGTTGCCGCAGTCCGACCGCATGAGCGTGCTGCCGCTCGATGTCACCAATGCCGACAGCATTGCGGCCTGCCTGGCGGCTGCCGGCCCCATTGATGTGCTGGTCAACAACGCCGGCATCGGCATGGTGGGCGCCTTTGAGGCCTCCCCCATGGCGCAGGTGCGCCGTCTGTTCGAAACCAATACATTCGGGGTCATGGCCATGATCCAGGCCATCCTGCCCATGATGCGGCAGCAGGGCGGCGGCGTCATCGTCAACGTCACCTCAAGCGTGGTGCTGTCGCCCTCGCCCTTTGCGGCCGCCTATACCGCGACCAAGACCGCCATCGAAGGCTTTTCCCGGTCTCTGGCCAAGGAACTGGTTGCCTTTGACATTGGCGTCAAGATGGTCGAGCCCGGCTATGCGCCCACCACGCGGTTTGGGGCCAATGTCGAACTGCCGATCGCTGACCTGATCCCGCCAGCCTATGCCGATTTTGCGCGGCCGATCTTCGAGGCCTTTGCTGTTCCCAGTGTCACGACGCGGGAAATCGATGTGGCCGAGGCCGTGTGGCGGGCCGCCAATGACACCACGGGCCAGCAGCGCTTCCCGGCCGGGCCCGACGCCGTGGCGCAGTGGGAGGCCTCGCGATGAGCACGCGCGCGATCCTGGCCACAACCCTGCGCTGGCACCTGAGCAAGGCGTGGCGGAGCTTTCAACTGCTCGGCCGCTGGCTGACCCAGCCCGAACCGTCCCCGAGCCGTACGGGCGTGCGCTGGGGGTGACCAAGGCCCACTCGCATCGTCCTCCGAGACCGGAGGAGCTAGAGGTCAAGTTCGGGCGCGCAGAAAGCGCGCCTGGACCCTCCGGAGCGAAGCACGCCACGCGCAACCGCGATAGGACGACTGCGTTTCGCGTTCGTGGTCAGGGACGAGCAGACGGCGGCAATGGGCTGGAGCCCGCCAGGCAGCAACGCGCCCCATGCACGAACCCGCTTCGCGGGAGGGTGCACGCGGATTGTGCCGGGTGTTATTTTTGGCCTTTGAGCGGAGGGCGGTAGCGATCTGACCGTGGAGTTTCTTTCAACGAGAGGAACTTGCCATGGCGACCTTATCGACCGACGTTTCCGTCACCCCGCTCCGCCAACACATGCAGCAGGATATGCTGATGCGCGGGCTTGGCTCGCATACCCAGCAGGACTACATTCGGCATGTGCGGCGCTTTGCTGCGTTTCTGGGCCGCACACCCGATACCGCCACCACCAAAGATATCCGGCGTTTCCAGCTCCATCAGCATGAGAGCGGCGTCAGCCCTTCCACGATTAATGGTGCGGTCTCGGCGCTACGCTTCCTGTTCGAGGTGACGCTCAAGCGGCGGGATCTGGCCCGCGCGCTGGTGATCACCCGCTATCAACGCCAGCTGCCCGATGTGCTCAGCGTGGAGGAAGCGGCAAGGCTGCTCCAGGCGGCGCCAACCATCAAGTACAAGGCCGCGCTCGGTGTCGCCTATGGCGCGGGCCTGCGCGTCTCCGAGGTGGCGCACCTCAGGATAGACGATATCGACAGCGCCCGCATGCTGATCCGGATCGAGCAGGGCAAGGGGCGCAAGGACCGCAATGCCATGCTCTCGCCGCAGCTCCTGGAACTGCTGCGACTGTGGTGGCGCCAGGGCAAGCAGTCGGGCGTGATGCTGCCGCATGGCTGGTTGTTCCCGGGCCGCTCCTGCACCGATCCAATATCGTCGCGGCAACTGCATCGCGCAGTGCAGGAGGCCGCCGAGGTCGCTGGCATCCGCAAAAAGGTCAGCCCGCACACGCTGCGGCACAGCTTCGCCACCCATCTGCTGGAGCAGGATGTCGATATCCGCGTCATCCAGGTGCTGCTCGGGCACTCCAAGCTTGAGACAACCGCGCTCTACACCAAGGTCTCGACCCGCACGATCCAGGCGGTCGCCAGCCCACTCGACCGGTTGATGGCGCTGATGGCGGACAAGCCTCCACCCACGTGATCGGGTGCGCGCCACCATCGAGGTCGCCGATATCTTCCGTGCTGCCGGTTCAGCCTATCGGAGCGCCCATGCCGGGCATCTGAGCCTGGACCAGCTCAAGGTCATGTCGGCGATCGAGACCTGTCGCACCGCTGCACTTGGCGGTCACGTCGAGGCCTGCACAGACTGCGGGCATCAGCGCATCGCCTATAACAGCTGCCGCAACCGGCATTGTCCCCGGTGCCAGGGCGCCACTGCACGCGCCTGGCTCGAAGCCCGCGAGGCCGATCTCTTGCCGGTTGGTTACTTCCACGTCGTGTACACCCTGCCGGCCGAGGTCGCCGATATCGCCTTCCACAACAAGGCTCTGGTCTACAACCTGCTGTTCAAGGCGGCGTCCGAGACCATGCTGACGATCGCCGCCGATCCCCGGTATCTGGGCGCCCGCATCGGCATCACCGCCGTACTGCACACCTGGGGCTCGGCCATGATGCACCACCCGCACATCCACATGATCGTGCCGGGTGGCGGCATTGCGCCGGATGGGCGGTGGCTCTCATCGCGACCAGCCTTCCTCCTGCCGGTGCGGGTGCTCGGCGCCCTGTTTCGCCGTCTGTTCCTGACCCGGCTGATCGAGCTGCACGATGCCGGCCGGCTCGCCTTCTTCGGCAAGCTGGCAGGGCTCAGCGATCGCCGCGCCTTCCAGCGTCACCTCGCGCCGACCCGCAAGAAGCGCTGGGTGGTTTACGCCAAGCCACCCTTCGCTGGGCCACAGGCGGTCCTCGCCTATCTCTCGCGCTATACCCATCGGGTGGCGATCTCCAACAGCCGCCTCATCACGTTCGACCAGACCGGCGTGACCTTCCACTACAAGGATTATCGCTGTACCGGCGCCGACCGGAAGCAGGTCATGACCCTGGCCGCCAATGAGTTCATCCGCCGCTTCCTACTGCACACCCTGCCACGCGGCTTCCATCGCATCCGGCACTACGGTCTGCTCGCCGGCTCCGCTCGCAAGGACAGCCTTGCCCAGGCCCGCAGTCTGCTCGAGGTCGCGCCGGCGCCCGACGACGCCGGGGTAACTCAGGAGACCGCCGATCCGCGGCCACCATGCCCCTGCTGTGGCGGCACCATGATCATCATCGAAACCTTCGCCCGAGGCTGCAGGCCGCGCGCGCCGCCTGCAGCGCGGCAGACAAACCGGGAGACCATCCATGACCCGGCATGACCCGCTTGTTCATACGGCCGCGCCACGTCACCGGCCGATGGGACGGTTCGCGCCCAGCACCGCAGCGATCACCGTTATGCCCGCCGATCTCGTCAACACTGCCGCTGCCCACGCTCGAACGCAGCCCGGACGCCGTCCACTTGCAGGGCTGGCCACGCCATATGCCTCCGCTCTTGGCACCCAACCGACCACACCAAATCGGAAAACCCCATAGCGCAGCGCATGCGGACCGCGGGTTCCTGCATGGGTGGCTTTGCGACGCCAAGCGGCATCCCAAACCCTTCACCATTTCTGCCGTTCAGGCTGGCGTTTCGAGTGCCTGAAAGCGGTCGGTCCGGTCCGGGCGTCTCAAGTGTCAAAAAGGGGGTGGAATGACGACAGTCCGCTTTATGTCGGTCGGACAGCAAAGCGGACGTTCCTCGACTAGCAGTGTTGGGGCCGCTTGGGGTCCGTCCGCTACTTTCGACGGCAATGGCTATCATTCACCATGCGCACCTTTCGGTGGCGCCGGCCTTACAATTAATGGCCCCTGAATGGCGAATAAGCACTGCCTCAAGCTTGGCACATCTGGTTGATCTGACTAATCAACTCTTTCACGTCCTCGCAGACTTCATTGCCCTCCATAGCTTTTGCGATTTGTATCGGCGGTATCCCAAATCTTGCCTTTACGCTGTCGGCATTTTTCTGCGTTATCTCCTTGCCGCGTGCGTCAAGAAGCACCGCAGGGACTACCTTATCAGTGAAATTCACCGGGATAGTAAGCGCATGGATCGCGAGCAGCTCATTCGCTTCGTCGAGTGTCTTTCCGGATGCTCTGGCGATAGCGGCGGGACAAAGCAGGTAGTTCTCGATATGTCGTCGACGCCACACCCTGATGAGTAGGTTTGGGTCGTTGTTGTTATTTGATTTGTCTCGCAGGCTCTGCTCGTCAACCGTATCAAGTTCTTGGTCGTCGCGATCGCGGATGCTCAATACCTTAAGATCGGGAACGTCCACTTTAAGCTGCAGGTACAGGTTTTTCCGCTCATTGCTGCTGCCTGTCCACGGCCAAACGACGAGGTTGGCAGGCCAGTCGAGGCCAGATCTTCCCGCAAGTTCCTTTAGCATTCTCGCATCGCTGTCGTTCTCCACGATCAGCATTCGCTTGTGCTTGCGGAGCGGGTCGAGCTTCGGCGCGTAGTCGCTGCCAAGGCCTAGGAACAGAGAAATTTTCTGCTCAGGTTGGGAAAGATATCTCGCGCTGCTGCCTCGGAACTCCATGACGGATGTCGGCTCAGCCCAACGCAGGATTTCTGTGCTATGGGTCGCCATCAAAACCTGCTTGCCGCTGTTCCGGACGATCTCTTCCAACGCTTGGACAAGCTGCGCCTGGAGCGACGGATGTAAGTGCGCGTCCGGTTCGTCGAGAAGTAGAGTGCGCACGTTTGGACTAAGTGCCAGGACATAGACGCTGACCCATTGCAGGAACCCGCTGCCCTCGGCCATTAGGTCTCGAGACTTGAAATTCGTATGTCTTTTGAACTTCGCGCCGTCGAGCCTACCTTTCACGCACTCAACGCGGATGGCGGTATGGAAGAACTCGTTGAACGGTTCGACCACAAGTTGAGTGCTAAACACCTTGGCCATCGTGGACTGAAGAATTTCCCAGGGGTCATCGCGACGGAGGATAGCCAAGTCGGAGTTCTTGATTTTAGGGCGGTCGGCCTTAAGTATGGCTCGCTTTTTCTCATTCTCGGACTGCATGTCCAAGATCAGATTGCGGATGATCCCACCGGCCAGCCCTCGCCCAATCATCGAGCGGCGGTCGGCAGCGGACATCCTGTTTTCCCGGCTTACGATACCGGCGAAAGGCGGTAGGTAGGCCACGGTGGGAAGAGCATCCGTCTCAACAAGGTTCGAACTCACCTGCTTGACGAATAGCCGGTCGTTAGCCAGCGCCAATGCCAACTTGAGGTTCTTCTCTATGTGCGCTGCGTCGCGCCACTTGCATTCAATCGCGAGAGAGTAACCGTCCGCACCAACAATCTGCGTTGTCAGGTTCGTCCACAAATGCTTGAGGGATGCGACGGAAATAGGCGAAAATTCCTCGGCCGAAAGGCCCAAGCCTTGGCCAGTGTAGCCGGCGAGCAGGCTCTCTTTCCCTCGCTCGTTCTCCAAGATCGAACGGCAGAATTCCCAGACGGCAATTGCCTGCAGCAGGGTAGACTTCCCGGAGTTATTGGAGCCGGCGAGAAATGATATGCCAGCCGGCAGAAGTTCGAAAGTCGAGTTGCTAAAGCGTTTGAACTTAGTCAGCGTGACGCTGTGAAGCATGATTTATTATAGCCCCATTCGCCGAGCAAGTATTAGCCCGATGTTCCCCGACTTGAGGTTTGCCATGGATCGCGGGGTTTGGTCCAGCGGGTGAAGGAGGAGATCAACAATGGATGAAAGCACCAAACGGCGTCTGCTGGCCGCTTCAAGTGTCATGGATTGTCAGCGGAATGGCCGAAATGAAGTCGAAAACCGCCTCTGAGCCATCGTTCGGCGACTAATATTTATGTATTGGCCCAGCCGGCATCGACCAGAAAATGCTGGCCGGAAATCATGGCGCTGTCGTCGGCGGCGAGGAAGAGCGCCATGCGGGCGCAATCGTCGGCGTCGATGTGTCCAGAGAGGGCCTGACTGGCCTCGATGTCGCGCAAATCCTCGGGCGTGATCCAGAGGTCGAGTTGGCGCTGGGTGATCACCGCGCCAGGCACCAATGAATTGACCCTGATGGCCGAGCGCCCCAATTCGCGCGCCATGGAGCGAGTGAGGCCATGCACGGCGGCCTTGGCGATCTCGTAAAGCGGGATCGAGGGGGTCATGATCATCCAGCTGATCGAGCCGAAATTGATGATCGAGCCGCCACCCGCCCGCGCCATGCCGGGCGCCACCGCCTGCATGGCGAAAAAGGCGTGTTTCAAATTCACCGCCATGCGCTGGTCCCATTCGTCCGGCGTCACCTCGGCCCAGTCGTGGCGCTGGTCATGGGCGGCATTGTTGACGAGGACGCGCGCCTCACCATGTGCCTCGGCAAAGCGGGCAATCGCGGCCCGATAGGCGGCAATATCGGTGACGTCGCAGGCGATGAAACGGACGGCGTGGCCGGAATGGGTCAATTCCTCCGCCAGATTTTCTCCCGCTTCGGCCGCTATATCGACGAACCCCACCTTGGCACCCTGCGCGGCAAAGTGCCGGACGAGCGCTTCGCCAATGCCCGAAGCGCCGCCGGATATGACTACCGGACGCCCCCTGAGGCTGGGATAGGTGGCGAAAGCGGCGCTATTCCCGGTCAATGCAGGCGCTCCACCGATGGCGTCATGCGGTGAGGCGGCACCTCCCGCTTCTCCATGTCCTCGAGCAGGACCAGCACCTTGTCGACATTGGCCAGGTGCCGCTGTTCCATGGAGAAATTGAAGGTCACGAAATCGCGGCCCGGACAAAAGGTGCAGATATTGGCCGCCGGATGCCAGGCGCCGCAGAACAAGGGCTCCATCATGCCATGGGTCATGGGGCCATAGGTGCGGTGCGGCGGCACCAGGGTCAGCACGATGTCCACCCCGCCATTGAAGCGCCAGAAGCGGCGTCCGGGCAGGAAGGGCAGCACGCGATTGATGCCGCGCAGCGCCTTGAACATGGCGTTCATCATCACCTGGAAGGAGGTGATGTCCTTCTGCTCGATGCCGGCCACCGTGTCGTCCACCATGCGGACATAATCGAGGAAATCCTCGCTGACGGCGAATTTGGCCTCCAGCGCCCGGACGCGGAAAAAGTCGTCGTCGGCGCTGTTGCGGCGATTATCGAGCATGGTGTAGGCGGCGGCGATGGTCTTGCCGCTCATGTGCTTCTTCTGGCCCTCGCCATTGAGCGCGTGGGTGACCAGCGCGAACATCAGCGAGCGCTGCCGCACGCCCAACTTGTTGGCGAGCTGGCGCAGCCGGTGGCGCTCCACCGCCAGGGTCTTGAAGCCCCAGGGCTGGTCCTTGGGGGCCAGAAGATTGGCGATGGCCATGTAGATGATGGCAGAGAGCCCGCCCTTGAGCGCCGAGCCCAGCCTTTGCCGCCAGGGCAATTTGTGGCTTTTGTCCGATTGGGCGCCATGGGCCGCCACTTGCGAGCGCGTCAGCAGCGCCGAATCGGAGCCTTCGAGCAGCGCATGGCTGGAACGCACCTGCAGGATCGCCGCCCGCCCCGCTTCATCCGGCCCATCGCGGCGCACCGCGGCCATGACGCGGAACAGGGGCAGGTCGGGCCGGGCGAAGATATCGTCGGATTTGCCCAGCCATTTGTCGGGATAGCCGTCGAAATCATCGACCTCCTCGAGCGAGGTGATGGCGTCGAGCAGATGTTTGGGAAATGGCTGTCCCGGCTGGGCGCCGACGAAACCATGGGTCAATTGCGGCGCCAGCGCCACCATTTCGGCCACCATATTGCCCAGCCCCTCCTTGTCGTAGGACCGGGCGGAAAAGGCGGTGAAAAATACGCTGTCCCGCGCTTCGTAGAGAAACCACTGAAAATCGGTGAACAGGGCCTGCGGATGGGCCGAGACGGCTTGCTGGGCCAGAACAAGAGCATCGTCAGGCTGCCCGGCGAAACTCGAAGACGAAAAGCTTTTCACCCTGAAACTCCCCCCTGATCCCCCCTCCAGGGGAAGTTGATCTAAGCGCACAAGCGCGAATCGATCAACATTTTGCGTATCGCCCGGTTAATTCGGGGGCGCGGGGGGGCGGCGTTTTTCGGGTGGAGCGGTGCGAGGTCGGGTTGGCAGATCGCCTGCCAAACTTTAGAATTGCTCTCAATATTGTCTTCCGGCCCTTGTCTCGGCAAGGGTTTAGCCTCACGGCGCGCGTCGAATTGACCTATATCAACGCGGCGGCGGCGGGATTAGGAAACGTTCATATTCGCCCGGTCTGGCCTCTGCCCCTCTCGGACGTAAGCGAAGGAGCGGTTTTTCATGGACTATCGCGGCATTTTCGAAGATGCGGTGGACTCACTGCGGGCGGAAAAGCGCTATCGGGTCTTTGCCGATCTGGAACGCATTGCCGGCAAATTCCCCAAGGCGCTCTATCGCGATGAAGCCGACAATGCCCGCGAGATCACCATCTGGTGCTCGAACGATTATCTGGGCATGGGTCAGCATGAAAAAGTCATCCAGGCCATGCAGGAAACGGCCGGCAGCATGGGCGTGGGCGCCGGCGGCACCCGCAATATTTCGGGCACCAACCGCCCGCTGGTCGAGCTGGAGCGTTCGCTCGCCGATCTGCACCGCAAGGAAGCCGCCCTGGTCTTCACCTCGGGCTTCGTCTCCAACGAGGCGGGCATTTCCACCATTGCCCGGCTGATGCCGGGCTGCATCATCTTCTCGGACCAGCTCAACCATGCCTCGATGATCCAGGGCGTGCGCCAGTCGGGCATGGAAAAGAAGATTTTCCGCCATAACGACGTGGCGCATCTGCGCGAATTGCTGAGCCAGGTGGATCGCAAGCGCCCCAAGCTGATCTGTTTCGAATCGGTCTATTCGATGGATGGCGATATCGCCCCGATTCAGGAGATCTGCGATCTGGCCGAGGAATTCGGCGCGCTCACCTATATCGATGAAGTCCATGCCGTGGGCATTTATGGTCCACGCGGCGGCGGCATTTCCGAGCGCGACGGGCTGATGGACCGCATCGACGTCATCGAGGGCACACTGGCCAAGGGCTTCGGTGTCATGGGCGGCTATATCGCTGCCAATCGCGCCATCATCGACGCGGTGCGCTCCTATGCGCCCGAATTCATCTTCACTACCGCCCTGCCCCCGGCGCTCTGCGCCGCCGCCCGCGCCTCGATCGAGCATCTCAAGGGCAATGGCCACGAACGGCAGATGCATCAGCGCCAGGCCCGGCTGACCAAGGCGATCCTGGCCGATGCCGGCCTGCCCGTCATGGAGACCGAGACCCATATCGTGCCGCTGATCGTGGGCGATGCCCGGGCCGTCAAGGCCGCCAGCGACATGCTGCTCGACAAGCACAATATCTATATCCAGCCGATCAATTATCCCACCGTGCCCAAGGGCACCGAGCGGTTGCGCATCACCCCGACGCCGCTTCACACCGATGAAATGATCTTCGAATTGCGCCACGCGCTGGTCAGCGTCTGGACGGCCCTCGAACTGCCGCGCGAAAAGGCCGACGCCGCCATCACCGCTAGCAAACTGACCTCGGGCGATCTGACCCTGCCTAGCCTGGGCGGGTAAAAGCCTCGACCCGGGTGCGGCTGTTCCCGCTACTTTGCCGTGACGGCGTTCGATGGCATGGCCTGATGCTGATTGCCAAGGCCGGCATTTCCGTCTCGGCCCCAAACGTCATTGCCGGAACCTAGACGCTGGTCGCGAACGCCGTAGGGCGAAGCGCGAATGCGCTTGCGTCATTGATGCTGCAGGATCATACTGAACTTTATGGTTCAGTATTTAAATCCCAATCTCGACCGATCCTTTGCCGCACTGTCCGATGCTACCCGCCGGGGCATTATCCATCAGCTTGGGCAAGCGGACGCCTCGATCAGCAGTCTGGCCGAAAGGTTCAAGATGACGCTGACGGGCATGAAAAAGCACGTTCAGATTCTGGAACAGGCAGGGTTCGTCATCACCGAGAAGATCGGGCGGGTGCGCACCTGTCGGCTCGGCAAGCGTGATCTCAAGGCAGAAGCGGAATGGATCGAGGGGTATCGGCGGCTTTTCGAGGCTCGCTTCGATGCATTGGACGGCATCATCAACGAAATCAAACAGGAGGACGACGATGGACGAGAAAACTAGCGGCGCCGGTGGCACGCCCAATTCCACATCGGCCGAGCGGATTGGTGACCGCGAACTGGCCTTCATTCGGATTTTCGACGCACCGCCGACCGTGGTGTTCAGGGCATGGAGCGAGCCAAGGCCGTTCCAGCGCTGGTGGATGCCGAAATCGCTTGCGGGTGTCGAACTGGTGTCGTGCGAAATGGACGTTCGCACCGGCGGAAAATACCGGCTGGACTTCAGCACCGGCGACACAAACAAAATGAGCTTTTATGGCAAATATCTGGATGTGGTGGAGAACGTGCGCATTGTCTGGACCAATGACGAGGGCGAAGAAGGCGCTGTCACCAGCGTGACGTTTGAGGATCTGGGTGGCAAGACGCGGGTCAAGTTCCACGAACGCTATCCGTCCGCCGAAGCCCTCGAAGAGGCTTTGCAGGGATCCGCTCTCGGGCTGCCCGAACAATTCGATCAACTCGCCGCCCTGCTTTCCGGCGCCGGTGCCTAGGACAATCGCTCCGCTGGAGCGATAGCTGACGCTATGACGTCAAAACAATGCGCATCAGGTCGGCAGTATTGCGGGCGCCCAGTTTTTCCATCACCCGGGCGCGATGCACTTCAATGGTGCGCGGGGAAATGCCCAGCTCGCGCCCGGCCTCCTTGTTGGACTGACCATTGGTGATCAATTGCAGCACTTCGCGTTCGCGCGGGGTGAGCTGGGCAAAGCCGCGCACTTCCACCGGGCGGCGGCCGTCACTCATGGCCCCGAGATGAACGTCGCGGCGCAGCGCGTCGCGGATGATTGTGAGCAGGTGTTCGCTGTCGATGGGCTTGGTGAGCACGTCGGTGGCGCCCAGTTTCATGGCGGTAACTGCCGCATCCACTTGCGGATTATTGGACAGCATGATCACCGGCGCCCCGGTGCGCAGCGACTTGACCCGGCGCAAGAGGCCCAGCCCGCTGTCTTCGCCCACCACCAGATTGATCACCGCCACATCGGGATGTCGTCGCTCCATCGCATTTATGGCGCTGGCGGCGTCGCGTGAGAAACTGGTCTGGAAGCCTTCGAGCCGAAACAGCACGCTCAGCGCCTCGCAGATCCCCAGATCCGCATCGACGACATGGACCAGACGGTCCCGGTTGAGAAAGGCGTGATAATAGGAATGCGTATTCATACCTAGTCCCTTTCAGCACGATGTCACCCGGAAGCCAGAGGCCCGGGGCCTGAAAACCCGCTCCAGTCTTGCTCGACTTGTCACAACGAAACGCTCAGCCGCATCAGCCTGACACGCCTTGAAAATCCGGATTCGTCGGTCTGCTCGGACACCAGAAACAGCCTACTGCCCGAATCCTGCTCTCATGTAGTTTGCCCTAGGTGATCCCATCGTCCCATCAGGACAGTTCGTAGGCGGAAACACCTAACGATTGCCACGATAGCTCAGGATTTTATTCCTGTCTAGTGATATTATTCCTAACACCGGCGCGCAAAAAAGGCCGGTCCAAGCCGGCCTTTTTCGTCTCAGACCTTGTTCTGCGCGCGTAGGGCGTCGCGGATTTCGGTGAGCAGGACTTCTTCCTTGCTGGGGGCCGGCGTGGTTTCCACCGGCTCCTGGGCGGCGTCGCGCTTGAGCGAATTGATGCCCTTGACCACGAGGAACAGCACGAAGGCGACGATGGTGAACTTGACCACGGCATTGATGAACAGGCCGAGATTGACCTTGGCCTCGCCTACTTGCAGCACGATGCCGGAAAAATCGATGCCGCCGATGATGATGCCGATCAGGGGCATGAAAATGTCATCGACGATGGAGGACACGATGGCCCCGAACGCGGCGCCGATAATGACGCCGATGGCAAGGT
This sequence comes from Devosia faecipullorum, assembly GCF_015158295.1. Classification (GTDB taxonomy): domain Bacteria; phylum Pseudomonadota; class Alphaproteobacteria; order Rhizobiales; family Devosiaceae; genus Devosia; species Devosia faecipullorum. The sequence goes on from NZ_JACDXV010000007.1 coordinate 28,090, forward strand.
CGATCATGTTGCCCTTGACGGCAAAATCCCGGAATTCCTTCAAAAAGCCGCTCATTGCAGGCCCCTTCACGCTGAATCACGCCGCCCTGGCGCGGCTTTAGGTTAACCAGAATTAACGATTGCCGGGCTTTTCGAGCAAAATCAATGGGGCCAAGGATGGTCTTGCACTGATGGTTTGGGGGGCCGATACATATTGCATCACCCCCATAAGGCCCTTCGAACCGTTTCATGACGCTGCACCCACAAGAGCGGGCCGAGGCCCTCAAGCTGGCCATGGATCATGTCCCCCAGGGCATTGCTGTGTTCGATGCCGGGCTGCGGCTGACCGCATCCAACCAGCGCTATAATAGCCTGCTCGCCCTGCCCGCCGACCTGGTTCGTCCCGGTACCGCGCTGTTCGACATCGCGCTCTTCATGGCCGAACGCGGCGATCTGGGCCCGGGTGACGCGGCGCGGCTGGCCATCCAGCGCATCAATGAAGTGACCGCGGCCCCCGTAACCGTGACCCAGCGCCAGGGCAATAATGGCCAGGTGCTGGAATTCCATTCGAGCCGCCTGGCCGATGGGGGGCTGGTGGTCAGCTTTTCCGATGTCACGGCCCGGGTGCGCGCTGAGCAGCAATTGGAGCAGATGAACCAGAGCCTGGAGCGGCGCGTCGAGGAGCGCACGGCGACGCTGCGGCAGGTCAATGGCGAACTGGAAGCCGCCCGCGCCAAGGCCGATGCGTCCAATCACGACAAGACGCGCTTTCTCGCCGCCGCCAGCCATGATCTGCTGCAACCGCTCAATGCGGCCCGTCTCTACACCTCGACGCTGATCGAGCGCGCCAAGTCCACTGCCTTTGCCGAACTGGCCAATTCCATCGAAGCCTCGCTGACGGCGGTGGAAGACATCATGAGCGCCCTGCTCGATATTTCGCGCATCGATAGCGGCGCGCTCAAACCGGCGCCCGCCCCGATGCAAGCGCAGGATCTGCTCAAGAAAACCGAAGTGGAATTCGCGCCCATGGCGCGGGAGCGCTCGATTTCCCTGCGCATCGTGCCGACCAGGGCCACGATCCTGGCCGACCGGGCGCTGCTGGGCCGTATCGTGCAAAATCTGGTCTCCAACGCCATCAAATATACCCCGATTGGCGGCAAGGTTCTGGTGGGCCTGCGCCGGCGCGGCAATCGCTGGCGGCTCGACGTCATCGACAGCGGCATCGGTTTCAACAAGGACCAGCACCGGCTGGTCTTTGCCGAATTTTCCCGGCTTGAGCGCGGCGCGCGCATGGCGCAGGGCCTGGGGCTGGGCCTGTCCATCGTGCAAAGGCTGGTGAGCGCGCTGGACCTGACCCTGGAACTGGACAGCCGCGAAGGCCATGGCTCGCGCTTCTCCATCTACCTGCCCGCCCTGCGCCATGCGCGCCCCGCCGCCCGGCCCGACGCACCGGCCCCCGAGCCCGATTTCAGCACGCTCAGCCTGCGCATTCTCTGCGTGGACAATGAACGCGCCATCCTCGAGGCCATGGAGGGCCTGCTCGTCCATTGGGGGTGCGATGTGCGCACCGCCCTCTCGCTCAAGCAGATCGACCGCGAACACCTGCTCGAAGGCTGGTATCCCGATCTGGTGCTGATGGATTATCATCTCGACCAGACCTCCGGGCTCGATGCCATCGAATGGCTGCGGCACAATCTGGGCGGACACCTGCCCGCCGCCCTGGTCACGGCCGATCGCAGCCCCGCCGTGCGCGCTTTGGCCGAGGATCGCGGCATCGCCGTCATCACCAAGCCGGTCAAACCCGCCGCCCTGCGCGCCACGATCAGCGGCATATCCAACCAGAGCGGCCGCAGCACCCAGCGCCCGGGGTAAATCAGCTCCGTCAGCCCACAACCTGTTCTGTTTGCGCCTCACCACCCGGAAGCCTCGGCCCCTGCGCGCTCCCCCTTGAGCGCAGGGCCGGGATGGGGGTTACTGCTGGTTCAGCGAACTCCACCGTCATGGAAATCACCCGCCCCCGGTCACAAATCTGTGCCGCCTCGACATCCCTCCCCGATCGGCGTCAAATCCGCTGCGAAAGGAGATCACCATGACCTGGCTGCCCGATTACGATCCCATTGCCGGCGACACGCAGAGCTGCGACGCGCTGGAGCTTGTGGTGGTGCCGCGTACGCGCGACCTGGGAGGGGGTTTTCCGGTCCGCCGCGCCCTGCCGCATGGCAAAAGGCAGATGGTGGGGCCCTTCATCTTCTTCGATCATTTCGGCCCGGTGCAATTTCTGGCCGGACAGGGCATGGACGTCAAACCCCATCCCCATATCGGGCTGGCCACGGTCAGCTATCTCTTCGACGGCAAGATCACCCATCGCGACAGTGAAGGGAATGTGCAGGACATTCGCCCGGGGGCCATGAACCTGATGACGGCGGGGCGCGGCATTGCCCATTCGGAGCGCACGCCCGAGCTGGACCGCGCCGACGGCCATACGCTTCTGGGCCTGCAAAGCTGGATCGCCCTGCCCGAGGGCAAGGAAGAGATCGATCCGTCCTTCCAGCATTTTTCCGCCGATGCCTTGCCCTTCGTCACCGATACGGGGCTTTCCGCCCGCGTCATTGCCGGGCGCGCCTTCGGCCAGAGCGCCCCGGTCGCCACCATTTCGGACTGGTTCTATGTCGAGGTGCAATTGGGCGCCGGCATGAGTGCGCCGCTCGACATCGAATATGAGGAACGCGCCATCTATCTGGTCAGCGGCAGCGTCAGGATTGCCGGCGACACCTTCGAAGGCCCGCGCCTGCTGGTCTTCCGGCCGGGCGACGCCATCACCGTCACCGCCGCGACGCCCTCCCGCATGATGTTCCTCGGCGGCACTGCGCTCGAAGGGCCGCGCTATATCTGGTGGAATTTCGTTTCCTCCAGCCAGGAGCGGATCGAACAGGCCAAGGAGGACTGGAAACAGGCCCGCTTCGGCCCGGTGCCGGACGAAACCGAATTCATCCCGCTACCGGAAAAAAGCTATTGAAGGCGAGGCGCCGCCTCAGCCGCCGATCCAGGCCGGCGCGCCCATTTCGGGCAGGTTATAGTGCTTGCGCACGCAGTCCCAGCCTTCCTCGGCAGTGTCCACGAGGGTGAACAGGTCGGGATCATTGGGCGCGATCGTGCCAGCCTCGGCCAAAGCCTCCAGATTGATCACCTTGGTCCAGAATTCCTTGCCGAACAGCAGCACCGGCACCTTGTCCATGCGCCCGGTCTGGATCAGCGTCAGGGTCTCGAAAAATTCGTCCAGCGTGCCGAAGCCGCCGGGGAACACCGCCACCACTTTGGCCCGCAACAGGAAGTGGATCTTGCGGGTGGCGAAATAGTGGAAATTGAACGAGAGGTCGGGGGTGACATAAAGATTGGGCGCCTGCTCGTGCGGCAGCACGATATTGAGCCCGATCGAGGGGGCGCCCATATCGGCGGCGCCGCGATTGCCCGCCTCCATCACGCCGGGCCCGCCGCCCGTGACCACCACATATTCCTTGAAATCCATCGAGGCTGCCGTCTGGCTGGCCAATTGGGCGAAGCGCCGCGCCTCCTCGTAATAGCGCGAGGCCGCTTCGAGATTTTTTCTCTGCGTTTCGTTCTTGGCGGCCCAGGCCGGCTTGCCGGGCTCGGGGATGCGCGCACCGCCGAACAAGACCACGGTGGAATTGATCCCGTGTTCGCGCAGGCGGAATTCGGGCTTGAGATATTCGAGCTGGAAGCGGATGCCGCGCGTGTCTTCCGAGGTCATGAACTCGTCGTCGGCGAAGGCCAGCCGGTAGGCGGCGCTGCGCGTCTGCGCCGTATCGGGCGCTTTGCGCGAAACGGCGACGTCCTGGCTCGATGTGCGCAGGGAGGTGCGGTGGCGGCGTTTGGCCAAAATAGGCTCCTCATTCGATGGGCGCGAACTGGTCTGTTGCAAAAGGGGATAACCATCCGGGCCGGTTCGGGCAAGGCCGGCCTTTGCCCGGCATCGTCACGAAACAGCCAATGCCGGCGGGCTTGACGAAAACGCCGCCATGCCGGATGCGTGTCGCCATGGCCCGCCTCATCCTCTTCAACAAGCCGTTCAACGTGCTGACCCAGTTTTCCGGCGAGGGCGAAACGCTGGCCGATCATATTGCGGTCAAGAACGTCTATCCCGCCGGGCGGCTCGACAAGGACAGCGAGGGTCTCTTGCTGCTTACCGATGACGGGAAATTGCAGGCGCGCATCGCCGATCCGCGTTTCAAGCTGGAAAAGACCTATCTGGTGCAGGTGGAAGGAGAGCCCGACGAAGCGGCGCTCGACCGATTGCGCCGGGGCATCGAGCTTAACGATGGCCCCACCCGCCCGGCCCGGGTTTCGCGCATCGATCCGCCCGATCTCTGGCCGCGCACGCCCCCGGTGCGCTACCGCAAAAGCGTACCCGACAGCTGGCTATCGCTCACCATCAGCGAGGGGCGCAACCGGCAGGTACGGCGGATGACGGCGGCCATCGGCTTTCCCACCCTGCGGCTGGTGCGCTGGCGGATCGGGGACTGGACGCTCGACGGGCTGGCGCCGGGCCAGTGGCGCGACGCGCCGGTCGCGGGCCGCCAGCGCTGAGACCGCCCGCCCAACGTGGCTGGATATGTCTCCGGTGACAGGTGTCGCCCCCTATTGTGGACGTTCCGAGAGCTTTGGCGGCATCCCAAATGCTGCCAGGCAGGGGCGAGGCGTTCTACGCTGGAAAGGGCAGGAACATGGTCAGCGATGGCGAAGGTGAATGAGGGGATATGGACGCCCCTGGCCATCCACTGGAGAGCGACCAGTGCGCTCGAAGCCCTGGTGCTCGTAGAAGCCAAGGGCGCTTTGGTTTTGCTCGTTCACATCGGTGGTAAGGCCCGGATTGTCACGCAATGCCGAACCGATGAGCAACTTGCCAATGCCCAAGCCGTGCTTTTCAGGCGCAACGAACAGCGCTTCGAGGTGCCCGTCGTGCAGGAACATGAAGCCCTGCGGCACGTCGGCCTCATCGCTGGCGAGAACGAAATTCACGTGGGGGAAGAAGGACACGACTTCGGCTTCGATAGCCACACGATCCTCGCGCGCGAGGAAATCATGAGTGGCGTCCACGGCACTGCGCCAGATATCCAGGACTCGCGCTAAATCTTGGTTGGTGGAGGTGCGTAGCTTGAACATTGCCCCTTATTATCAATCGATGCGGCCGGTCGCCAGCCTATCGCAAGGCGCCTCCTCGCCAACTGCACCCCCTCCAGCATCACAGCAAATGGGGATCATGGGAATCACCAGGGGCAAAGGGCTTGATGCCCGCCTGGATCAGGTTGATCGCGCCGCCGGATGACTGGTCCTCCAGCTTCTAGCTCCGGCGTCGGCTGCCCCCAAGGGTGACTTTCAGGGATGATATCTTCAATCTTGAATGTCTGCGATGGGGTCGATGGTGGTACGTTGGCATCCGATCCCCATCTCGGTCGTTCCGGGACGCTTCTGATCGTCTTGGACGCTGCCGTGAGCACGCTTGTCTGTTGAATTGCCGCCTGATCACCGTCAGAGTGCTGCGCGGTCGGGAGATTGCTATGGAAGTGTGTGCTTTTGGTCTGGTGGCGCTCTGCCCGTCTGCATGGTCTCGCTAGGGCCGGCAGCCGTGAGCATCATCACCGCCCTTTGGAATGAGGTGGCATAATGCAGGACCGACAAGCGCATTGGCAGGGCGTCTATTCGAGCAAGAGCGAGCAGCAGGTAAGCTGGTTCCAGGAACGTCCCGAGCCATCGGTTGCTCTCATGGAGCTCGTGGGTGCCAGGCCCACAGATGCGATAATCGACATTGGCGGGGGCGCATCGCGTCTGGTCGACTTCCTCGTCGCCGCCGGTCACACCGACCTGTCCGTGCTGGATCTGTCGCCCGAGGCCCTCAATGTCGCCAAGGCACGCCTCGGCCAACATTCGGAGCACGTCAAGTGGATCGTCGCCGACGCAGTCGATTGGTCCCCGCCCCAGAATTACGATATCTGGCACGACCGGGCTGCATTTCATTTCCTGACCGAGCCCCGGCAGCAGCAAGCCTATATCGAACGCATGTCCTCCGCGCTGGCCCCCGGCGGCCGCGTCATTTTCGGCACGTTCGCACCGGATGGGCCAGAAAAGTGCAGCGGATTGCCTATCGTTCGGCACGATGCGGCAAGCTTGATTGCGTTGCTTGGCGACAATTTCAAGTTAGTTGACACCCGCCGCCACGACCACGTGACGCCTTGGGATTCTGTCCAAAAATTCCAGTTCAGTACCTTCCGACGTCTCTAATCGCGTGGCGAATGTGCGATGTCGGGGCAGCAGAACAAAGCGGGCACTCCCCTTTTCATCCACAGCTGCCGGGCCGATATCGACCTCATCCCAGCCGTTCATTGCATTCGCGCATTTCAACAAAAGCTGCCGCCCCAATTCGATTTCCGACGCAAGACAAAAGCAAGTCAGAACGGCGCACACTTTCCCCATTCTGCTTGTTGTATACGGCGAGGCGTATGCTCAAGGCACTAAGACCCGCCTGATTGGACTTGGATGGCCATCATTGTCGGCTTATTGACCGTCGTCGAATCCAGTTTGGAGCAGCTCTTTCCGTGCGCACATGCCTCTATAAGAAGTTGCACTCCATTGCACGCCGGGAGTGTCGCGACGCAGGCTTGGTTGAGGATATTGTGCAGGAAGCCATGCTTGCCGCCGTGATCGCAGGTCGCACCGATTTTAATGCTGTAGAGACGGTGCGCTGGCTGGCAGGCACAGTGCGTAATCAAGCTCGCATGGCTGCCCGCGCCGCGATCCGCCGCCAGCGGCGGGAAAAACAATGGCAATACCAGGCAGAATTGCCGGACAAGAGCGAGCCGGGCGACACTGTTGCCTTCATGGCCTGTCTACCGAAATCGCTCAAGTCCGTCGCGGCACTAACCCTGTCGGGCCACAACCGGCGTGAAGTTGCGTACCTACTGGGACTGTCCGATACGGCTCTGCGCCAACGGATCGTGGCATTGAAACGCCGTGCCGTGGCGGCAGGCGTTTCAATGCCGACCGATCTGCCGGGCCTCAGTATTGATATAGCCTATGGCCGTATTCGCGATGCTTTGCTGCCTAAACTGCTTCGGGTGGGCGGCACCTTTGCCAGCCACGATCCAGACGGACATTTATTTATCGTGCGGCGCTCACAAAATGCGGATCGGCGGCAATAAGCAATGTAAACTGAAAAGGAGGGCTCCTCATGAGCTTCAGACCGAAAAGCGCCAGCGTTGTCTACTATGTCAGCGACATCGCGCGCACGGAAAAATTCTATAACGAGAGCTTCGGGCTCGATCTGCAGCGCATGGAAGGGGCAGAACCCTTCTGGCTTCAGGGCTCGTTAGAGAGTGGCCTTGAGATAATCTTCTTTCAGCAGGAAGGCGTTCGCGGGAATACCCCGGCTATCATCTTTACCGTAGACGATGGCGGCATCGATGACGTAGTCGCGGACCTTGTGGCTAAGGGCGTTACTATCGTCACACCGGTCAGCGAAGCGCCAGGGGGCTGGAGCGCCGATTTTCTGGACCCCGATGGCTTTGGCCTCGGTCTCTGGCAGTCCGAAGAACTTCCGCGAACGCTAAGGTGAAGTTCCGAGCCGGGCGCCCAAAGCGCCCGGCATCTGCCTCTCAAAAATGCCTTTCGACGTTTTTCTGAGCGACGTTTCGACCAGTATCGCGGATGATGCTGGCACGCTCATCACTGCCGTTTTCTGCCGACAATGGCTAAAAGCTGCCAGTCCCCTTTCCATCCCACAACGACCGGGCCGATATCGACCTCATTTCGGTGATCCCGTCGCCAATGGTCGATACCTCATACTTGCCATTCGCGGTGTGGTCAGTTCGCACCGATTTTGGCAAGCCCGGTTTGGAGTTGGCAGATAATTTCACCGAGTTGACCTGAAGCCAGGAGACCCGGGCCGAGCGGGCCAGACTTGTTCTCGCCAACTGGCGGAAGCTGCAAAAGTGCAGCCTGCACTTCCGCCGTAGCCTGTCCGAGTTGCCAAGCAATCTCTTTTTCGGCGGCTTCGGCCTGATCTGAAGCGGCTAGGCTGGCCGCTTTCACGGCGTATGCAGCGGCCCCCAGGGCGTGTGCGCCCATGTGGCAGATTGCCGATGCTTGACCGGCCGCTCTCGCCGCCGCGGCGGCCGCTGCTGACTTTGCATCGCGACCCGCGCTGCCACCGCCGAACCGTCCACGTATTTCCGACGCGGTGTTCAACTCTCCACGGGAAAAAGCCCGTGTCCGAGCAATCGCGGCGCGAGGGCGCTCATCGTCGGGGCGTTCGGCTTCGAACAAATAAAGGACGCGCTCAGCGCATATGGCAGCCCATTCCGCGACTAAACGCCGATCTGACACGCTGAGCGTCTGCACCGAAATCTTCATCGCCGTGACCTGTACCGCTTCGATCGAAAACTTGTGGTCCGGCAACTTATATCTTCACCTCGCCCAAAACCAGAATGTCCCCTTCCCATCCCCCGCTCCGGCACTGGCCTCTTGCATCCGGCCCGCAAAATCCGCATATAGCCCCTCGGGAGGTTGGCGCGGACGTGTTCCTCGCCAACCGGGTCAGGTCCGGAAGGAAGCAGCCCCAACGAGATCCTCACGGGTCGTTTGCCAGCCTCCTACTCAATCTGTTCACAAGTGAGCCGATAAGCCCCGCAAAGCCCTGTTGGCTTTTGCGGTCGCACAAGGCTTGCCCTAAAGTGCGGCCATGAACGAAGGCAGATTCCCCAAAGCAGGGCGCGAGACATTCCGGCATGGCTGAAAACCAGACATCGCCCTATCTTGTGCTGGCCCGCAAATATCGCCCGCGCGACTTTTCCACCCTGGTGGGACAGGACGCCATGGTGCAGACCCTGGGCAATGCCTTTGCGCAGAACCGCATCCACCATGCCTTCATCATGACCGGTGTGCGCGGCGTGGGTAAGACCACCACCGCCCGCATCCTCGCCCGCGCCTTCAACTATGAGGACGAGACCGGAAAACACCCCACGCTCGATCTGTCCCGCGAGGGCGTGCATTGCCGCGCCATCATCGAGGGCCGCCATGTGGACGTGGTGGAAATGGACGCCGCCAGCAATACCGGCATCGGCGACATCCGCGAGATCATCGACTCGGTCAAATACGGCCCGGTTTCGGCGCCCTACAAGGTCTATGTGATCGACGAGGTGCACATGCTCTCGACGGCCGCCTTCAACGGGCTGCTGAAAACGCTGGAAGAGCCGCCGCCCTATGTGAAATTCATCTTCGCCACCACGGAAATCCGCAAGGTTCCGATCACCATCCTGTCGCGCTGCCAGCGCTTCGATCTGCGGCGCATCCCCGCCGGGATCATGTCCGATTATCTCGAAAAGATACTCGGGCAGGAAGGGATCGGCTTCGAGCCCGACGCCCTGGCCATGATCGTGCGCGCCGGCGAGGGTTCGGCCCGCGACAGTCTCAGCCTGCTCGACCAGGCCATCGCCCATGGCAATGGCAATGTCAGCGCCGCGACGGTGAAAACCATGCTGGGTCTGGGCGACCGGGCGCGGATCATCGACATGTTCGAAGATTTGATGGGCGGCCGCATCGCCGAAGCGCTCACTGCCCTGCGCGATCTATATGACCTTGGCGCCGATCCGCAGACGCTGCTGGCCGATCTCGCCGAATTCACCCATCTGGTCACCCGCATCAAGGTGGTGCCCGCCGCCGCCGATGACGCCGCGCTCACCCCCGACGAGAAAAGCCGGGGCCGCGACCTTGCCGGCCGGCTGACCATGCGCGCCCTGACCCGCGCCTGGCAAATTCTGTTCAAGGGCAATGAAGAGGTCGCCCGCGCCGGCAATGGCTTGCAGGCCGCCGAGATGGTGCTGATCCGGCTGGCCTATGCCGCCGACCTGCCCAGCCCCGACGAAGTGATCACAAGGCTCACCCAGCAGGGCAACCTGCCCGCCGCCGCCCCCAGCGCCCCGGCGCTGCCGCCGCGCGGTCCTTCCGGCCCGACCGGTGGCGCATCGGCCCTGCGGGTCGAAGCAGTGCAGTCCGCCCCTATCCCTGTGACCACGCCCATCGCCGCCACGACCCCGATTGCCGTGGCGCAGCCGGCGCTGGCAACCATTGCCAGCTACAAGGATCTGATCGCGCTGGCCGCCGCCAAGCGCGACGTGTTGATCAAGCTGGCGCTCGAGGGCCAGATGCGTCCGGTTTCCTTCGAGCAGGGCCGCATCGAAGTGGCCCTCAGCGATGGCGCCGATCCCGGCATGATCGCCACCCTCTCCGCCCGGTTGCAGGCCTGGACCGGCCAGCGCTGGCTGGTCATGGTCTCGACGCGGCCGCCCGAAGGGCTGACCATCCGTCAGGAAGCCGAGCAGAAGAAACAGGCCGACACCGACGCCGCGCATGACGATCCGCTGGTCAAGGCCATATTGGAAACATTTCCCGGGGCCAAACTGGTCAATGTGACGGTGCGCGAGGATGCCGCCGCCATGGCTGACCTGCCCCCGCCCCCACCTGAAGAGGACGACGAATGAAAGATATCATGGGCATGATGAAGGCCGCCGGCGAGATGAAGGCCAAGATGGAGGCCATGCAGAACGAGCTGGCCGAATTGGTGGTCGAAGGCCGCTCCGGTGGTGGCATGGTCGTCGTGGCCTTGTCGGGCAAGGGCGATGTGCGCGGCATCAAGATCGACCCCGCTCTGCTCAAGCCGGAAGACGCCGAAGTGATCGAAGACCTGATCGTCGCCGCCTTCAATGACGCCAAGGGCAAGAGCGAGGTCGAAATGCAGCGCCGCATGTCCGAGGTCACCGCCGGCCTGCCCATCCCGCCGGGCATGAAATTCCCGTTCTGAGCGGCTTTCCCCTTGTTGCGGCGCCCGGCGCTGGCAATGTGCTAACCAATTCGCCGGTGCGGTGACGAAAAATGCCAAACGGCGGTCAAGAAATCGAACAACTGATCCAGCTTCTGGCACGCTTGCCGGGCCTTGGCCCGCGCTCGGCGCGCCGGGCGGTGCTGCACCTGATCAAGAAGAAAGAGCAGTTGATGCTGCCGCTTTCCGCCGCGCTCGACCGGGCGGTATCGGCGGTGCGCAATTGTGAGATTTGCGGCAATATCGATACGGTCAGCCCCTGCACGATCTGCGCCGATCCCAGGCGCGGTGACAGCGGAATTCTCATTGTGGTGGAAGACGTTGCCGATCTCTGGGCGCTGGAGCGCGCCGGGGTCGGAGCGGCGCGCTACCACGTTTTGGGCGGCGTTCTTTCTCCGCTCGATGGCATGGGTCCGGACGACCTCAACCTCGACAAACTCATCGCCCGGGCCGGCGATTATTCCGAAATCGTCCTCGCCATGAATGCCAATGTCGAGGGCCAGACCACCGCCCATTACATCACCGACCGCCTGGCCGGAACCGGCGTCAAAATCACCCGCCTCGCCCATGGCGTCCCCGTCGGGGGCGAGCTGGATTACCTCGACGAAGGCACGCTTAATCAAGCACTTAAGGCCCGCACCGAGATCTGACCGGGTCAATTGAGGCCGGGTTTGAATTCCTCGCTGCCCTGCCAGACATTGTCGTCATCTTCGGGCCATTCATCCTCGTCCAGATCGTCCTCGCCGGTCAGGACCTGACGGGCATCGACGTCGTCGGGCGAGAGGGCATCGAGGTGATCTGCAGGATCGGCGGACATCAGCGCGGCGGCGTCGCCGGTTTCATCAAGATTGGCCGCATCGCCTTCCAGCGCCTCGATGGCGCGGTCGAGCTCATCAAGCATGGCGGCGGGGTCTTCGTCGCCGAAATCGCCGCTTTCCCGGGCCAGCGCCTCGCTGCGGATTTCCTTCAGCCGCGCCACCCGCTCCGCCAATGGCCGATCGTCGCCATAGAGCAGGTCTTCGATCTCGCTCTGGCTATAGGGCTGGGCAATGCCGGGATTGTCGGCATTGTCGAAATTGGTTTCCTGGGGCACGAGCCGCCCCGTATGGCCGTGATGGTGAACCATGATCGTCTCCCTTTATGCACAGGCATGAAGGAGAAACGCGCCAGCGCGGCGCAAGTTCACAAACGGTCAATCAGTTGAGGTCGCCTGGCTCCTCGCCGACCAGCCGCAAGGCAGGCTTGTCATCGCTCCCCCCGTCCCAGCCTGCGGGCAGCGCCTTGCTGGTCTTGGCGCCCAGTTCGCGCAGCATTTCCACCTGTCGCACCACATTGCCGCGCCCGGAAGTCAATTGGTCCCTGGCCTTGGCATAGGCGCGCTGGCTCTTGTCGATGGCGTCGCCCACCTGATCCATGCTCGCTAGGAACCCGGCCACCTTCTCATAAAGCGCCCCGGCTCGTTCGGCGATCTCCTCGGCATTCTGGTGCCGCTTTTCGATGTCCCACACATTGCGCACCGTGCGCAGCACGGTCATCAGCGTGGTCGGCGTGGTCAGCATCACGCCCTTGGACATGCCGAATTCCACCAGTTTGGCATCGTTCTGGATCGCGGTGGCGAGCGCGGATTCGATGGGCACGAACATCATCACATAATCAAGGCTCGAGCGGGCGGCGCGGTGATAGGACTTGTCGCCCAGCGTCGCAATATGGGTGCGCACCGAGGCGATATGGGCGCGCAGATGCTGGTCCCGCCCTTCGTCCTCGCTGTTGACGAAGGCCTCGAAGGCGGTGAGCGAAACCTTGGAATCGATCACCAGCACATCGCCATTGGGCATAAGGATTTCGACATCGGTGCGCAGCCGCTGCCCATCCTCGTCGCCATGGCTTTGCTGGGTCTTGTATTGTTCGCCCTCGCGCAGGCCCGATTGCTCGAGAATGGTGGCAAGGATCATCTCGCCCCATGCGCCTTGGGTCTGCGAGGAGCCCTTGAGCGCTCGTGTCAAATTCTGCGCCTCGGTGGTGATCTGCAAATTGCTTTCCGCCAGCGCCCTGATGCGCTCGCTCATGGCCGAGCGGTCCTCGATCAGCCCCTTGTGAAATTCGCCGATCTTGTCCTGGAGCGGCTTGAGCAGCACGTCGACCTGTTCGCGGTTCTGCTTGGAAAAGGTCTCGCTGTGGCTTCGCAGCACGTCGCCGGCAATGGCCTTGAATTCATCGGTCATCTGCTGGCGCGCATCGGTGAAGCGCTTGAGATTGGCCTCGTTCTGGCGGGCCTGTTCATCGAGGCGGGTGCGCATCGCCGCCAGCTCCGTCTGCAAATCGGTGCTGCGGCCACGCTCCCGGTCCAATTGCCCCTCAAGCTCGCGGATGCGCGTATCCCGGCCGGCAAGCTGTTCGAGGAAATTGCTGCGCAGGCCATCGGCCGCATCTCTGGCCATAGCCTCGATGCGCGCGGCATTTGCCCGCGCCGAGAGGGCCAGATAGACGACAATGGCCGCCAGCAGCAGAAATCCCGCCGCCACCAACAGCATGGCGAGGCTGACCGGCACCGCGCCGAGCGTAAAGACAATGCGATCGAGTTCACTCATAGCGTCATGTTAGCCCGATTCTGATGTTCGCAAAATGTTCTTGTTGGATGGCGTTTGCACCCTGCTCCTGTTGACCACGGCAGCATAAATCGCCATATCGGGTGCAATCCCATTCCGCCGGACTTTCTGCCATGGCCATCCGCCCCATTCTCGTCATTCCCGATGCACGCCTGCGCGCCGTCTGCGACCCGATTATCGCGGTCGATGACGAGATCAAGGCGCTGGCCAAGGACATGCTGGACACCATGTATGACGCACCGGGCATCGGTCTTGCCGCGCCGCAGGTCGGGGTGATGAAGCGCATCGTGGTCATGGACCTCGCCGGGGAAGACGAGCCTCCGGCCCCGCTGGTCATGATTAATCCGGAAATCACCGCCTTCGGCGAGGAAATCCAGGTTACCGAGGAAGGGTGCCTGTCCATTCCCGAGCTCTATTACGAAGTCGAGCGCCCCAGCTCCGTCACAGTGAAATATACCGATCTGGACGGTCAGGAGGTGACCAAGGACGCCGATGGTCGACTGGCCGTCTGCATCCAGCACGAACTCGATCACCTCGATGGCGTGCTCTATATCGACTATCTGAGCCGGCTGAAGCGCGACCGGGTGATCAAGAAATTCGACAAGGCTGCCAAGCGGGCAGCCGGCTGAGGACAAAATCGTCGTCGCCGGGCCTGTTCCGGCGATCCATGCGGCCCCGATTGGATGGCCCGGACGACCCGGGCAATGAATGCCGGAGCCAATACAGAAAAATCCAGGGAATATGGGCATGCGCGTCGTCTTCATGGGTACGCCCGAATTTTCCGTTCCGACGCTGACCGAGATCGTTTCGGCCGGGCACGAGGTCGTGGCCGTTTATACCCGCGCGCCCAAGCCGGCAGGACGGGGCCAGGCGGAGCGGAAAAGTCCGGTCCATGAGGCGGCGGACGCCTTCGGCATTCCCGTCTTCACGCCGCGCTCGCTCAAGGGCGAGGCAGAGCAGGCCCAGTTCGCCGCGCTGGACGCGGAGGTGGCGGTGGTGGTCGCCTATGGGCTGCTGCTGCCCCAACCCATTCTCGCCGCGCCCGAATATGGCTGTCTTAACCTACATGGTTCGCTCCTGCCGCGCTGGCGCGGGGCCGCACCGATCCAGCGTGCCATCATGGCGGGCGACAGGCAGACCGGCATCGTGGTCATGCAGATGGATGAAGGGCTCGATACCGGCGCCATGGGCCCGACCGAGATCATCGCCATCGGCCCGGACATGGTCGCGGGCGAATTGCATGACCAGATGATGCGGCTGGGCGCCGACCTGATGGGGCGGGCATTGGCGGCGCTGGAGCGGGGCAGCCTCGACTTCACCCCGCAGCCGGAAGATGGCGCTACCTACGCGAGCAAGATCGACAAGGGTGAGGCGCGCATCGATTTTTCCCTCAGCGCCGAAGCGGTGCATAATCTTGTCCGGGGATTGTCGCCTTTTCCCGGCGCCTGGTTCGAAATGGACCTGGCCGGCAGATCAGTGCGGATCAAGGCGCTGCGCTCGACGCTCGCCACCGGTTCGGGCGCGCCCGGAACGCTGCTCGGCGACGATCTCACCATTGCCTGCGGCTCCGGCGCAGTGCGGCTGGTGCAGGTGCAACGCGAAGGCAAAGGGGCCATGGACGCCGCGACTTTCCTGCGCGGCGCGGGACCATTGCCGGCCAAAGTCAGCTGATGGCGCGCTTCAAGCTCACGCTCGAATATGACGGCACTCCGTTTTGCGGCTGGCAGCGGCAGACGGATCGAATGAGCGTGCAGCAGGCGCTGGAGGAGGCGATTGCGCGCTTTTCCGGCGAGATCGTGGCGACGCAGGCCGCCGGGCGCACCGATGCGGGGGTGCATGCGCTGGGCCAGGTCGCCCATTTCGATCTCTCAAAGCACTGGGACCCGTTCCGTATCCGCGAGGCGCTGAACTATCATTTGCGACCGCATCCGGTCGCGGTGATCGAATGCGAGACCGTCGGCGCGGAGTTCGAAGCCCGGTTCTCGGCCAAAGCTCGCCATTACGAATACCGCATCCTTAACCGGCGCGCCCCTGCGGCGCTGGAGCGCAATCAGGTCTGGCACGTGCCGGTGCCGCTCGCGGTGGCACCGATGCAGGAAGCGGCGCAACTCATCCTTGGAAAGCACGATTTCACCACTTTCCGATCGGCGGAATGCCAGGCCAGCTCGCCCATCCGCACGCTCGACGCCTTTGACGTGGCAGGGGATGGCGAGACCATCGCCATCTCGGTCAGCGCCCGCTCCTTCCTCCACCATCAGGTGCGCTCGATGGTCGGATCGCTCAAGCTCGTCGGCGAAGGCAAGTGGAGTCCGACCGATTTCCGCGCCGCCCTCGACGCCGCCGAAAGGGCGCGCTGCGGCGCCATGGCCCCGGCCAGCGGGCTTTACCTCACCGGCGTCGACTACTAACGCGTTTCAGCATGGTGTGAATGCCCTCGTGGCGGGAATTCTCCCCGCCATCGTCATTGCCCGCCCTGTCCGGTCGACCCATCCCGCTGATCCACAAGCCCCCTATGCCGCCGGCATGGGCACGGGCAGGATCAGGGTGAGAATGCCCAAGGCCAGGAACACCCCGACGCCCTGGGAAATGAACAGCAGCAGGATCTGCATCGGCTTCAACGTCACGACGAAGCGGCCGATATTGATGAAGGTGGTCAAAGCCACGACGACGATGGCGAGGAGCACGATCAACCCTGCTTCCCCGAGCAGCAGCGAAAACAGCAGCAGCACGCCCGAGACCAGCGTCACCCAATTGCTGGCCACGAGATAGGGCACGAAGCCATCCTGCCGGCCCATTTGCTTGAGCACGATGAAAGCCATGCCGGCCTGGGCGACGAAGAGGGCGGCGTTCATGAAAATGGATTGGGTGGGCGCGCCGGCCGGCACCCGAACGCCGAGCAGCATCGGTCCGAACCCGGCCAGTAACAGCGCCAGCACCACCGCGATCAGGCTGCCGACCAGGCCGCGCTGGGAGAAATCGAACCAGGCCCCGGCGTCACGGCGGCCGATAACGAGTGCCCAACAGCCGCGGGCGGCGTTCAGGGCTTCGTCGATGAATGTCGGGCTGGACTGGGGCAAGGAATAAATCTCGTCTCAGGCAATGGGAGCAAAAGTTGCCGCTAGCATGTAAAGACTCATGGGCAGGCCGACAAGCAGCACGACGCTCAACAGAGCGAAAGCCGCCGATACGCCGATGCTCCAGCCCGCTGCGGCCCGCCCGAGCCGATAGAGCATCCAGACCAGCCCGATCCACAATAGCGGCAGCAGCACGCCGAAGGTGAGCGATACCAGCGAGCCCAGAACCAGATAGGCGATCAGCGCATAGATGCCAGGCACCAGCAGGCCGAGCGACGAGCCCTCCGCCTTGAGGAAATTGCGCGTGACGAAGACGCCGATCAGCAGCGCCAGCAGCCAGAGCGACTGCACCACCATGATGTCCAGGAACCCGCCCAGCGTCGGCACGCCGACCTGAAAAGAGGCGAGCATGACGGCCAGGAAGGCAAAGACGTAATAGAGGGCCAAAGCCGTGACCAGACCGGGCGCATTGAGCCGGAAATGGTTTTCCCAGCCCGCTTCGCCGCGCAGGATCAGCAGCCAGCCGGTAAAAGCCTCGCGCAGGATCTGCCAGATTTTCACGCCGGACCCCCGGCGAAAAAGCGCTGCATGAAACTCGTATAAATCTCGGTGAGCCCGGTGAGGTCGCTCACAGCGATATGCTCGTCGGCCTTGTGCATGCTCGGCCCCACGAGGCCGCATTCCACGACCGGCCCATATTGGGCAAGGAAGCGGGCATCCGACGTCCCGCCGCCGGTCGACAATTCGGGCGTCTTGCCATTGCGCTCGGCCAGAATGGCGGAAAGCGTGTCGATGTCGGTGCCGAGAGGGGACAGGAAGGAGCGGGAAGGCACACCCGCAATCTCAAAATCGATCTTCGTTTGGTTCGCTTCGACGCCCTCGATGCGGGTCCGCACCCAGCCAGCCAGCGTCTCGGGCGTCCACAGATCGTTGTAGCGGATGTTGAAGCGCAGAATGCCGCTCATCGGAATGACATTGGAAACTGGATTGCCCACATCGATGCTGGTCAGTTCGAGATTGCTTGCCGGAAAATGCGCCGTGCCCGCGTCGATGCGCTCGGACGACAGTGCAGTGGCGATAGCCGCCAGCACCGGCAGGGGATTATTGGCCTTGTGCGGATAGGCGACATGGCCCTGCGTACCGGTCACCGTCACCTTTCCGGAAAAAGAGCCCCGCCGCCCGATCTTGATGCTGTCGCCCAGATTTTCGGTTGAGCTTGGCTCCCCGACAATGGCGAAATCGAAGCCATGGCCATTGTCGTGCATCCAGCGCACCAGTTTTTCCGTGCCATTGATGGCGTCGGCTTCCTCGTCATTGGTGATGGCGAGCTGGATAATCCCCGCCTCGGGCGGAATGGCGACGCAGGCGGCAACGAAGGCGGCAATGCCCGATTTCATGTCGGCGGCGCCGCGCCCGTAAATCTTGCCATCGGCAATGCGCGGGGTGAAGGGATCGGTGGTCCAATGGGCCACGTCGCCGGGCGGCACCACATCGGTGTGCCCGGCGAAAAGCAGGCGGCGGCCAGTCTCGCCGCGCGTGGCGAAGAGATTGTCCACCGGATAGGAGCCATCCCCCTCGAAGCGCAGGCGCTTGACGGCAAAACCGATGCCGGTGAGCTCAGCTTCGAGCAGGTCGAGCGCGCCCGCCGCCTCCGGGGTCACGGAGGGGCAGGCAATGAGACGTTCGAGCAGCAGCAGCGGGTCTATGGTCACGAAGGCTCCGATCAGGTTCAGGCGGCGCCGTCCAGCGGGTCGAGGCCGTAATTGTTCGACCCGCTCGTACCCTTGAGGAAGCCGAGCTGGACGAACATGTAGATAGCGAAAACGGCATAGGCGAGATTGACGAGGCCCAGCCACAGGGCCGGCACCGGCATGATGATTCCCCCACCGACATCAACCATGTCGGCGCCGATGCCGCTGGCCTGCAACAGATTGAGGATCACGGAGCCGCCAAGCAGGATCTTGAGATCGGTGCCGTCATTGTCGCGGTCGTGGCGGCGCTTGATGCCGATGCAATAGGCCGGATAGAGCAGCGCCAGATTGAGCAGAACGGCGAGCCAGCCGAGCAGCGCCTGATTGCCGAAACTCAAAATGCCCAGCACGATGGAGGCAATGATCGAAACCACGATCATCGCCACCACGCCGATCCACCATTGCTGGCGGCCGATGCGGCCCTCTCGCGTCGTCAGCAGTGCAATTATAGTGTCCATCTGTCCCCCTCCGGGCCTGGAATCAGGCCATTAACGGCAAGAAGATAGGACGCCGGCGCGGGCTCGACCAGCGCCGGCAGGCGATCAATCGCGCAGCAGATCGTTGATGCCGGTCTTGGAACGGGTCTGGGCGTCCACGGTCTTGACGATGACGGCGCAGTAAAGGTTGGGACCGGGGGTGCCGTCCGGCAGCGGCTTGCCGGGCAGGCTGCCCGATACCACCACCGAATAGGGCGGCACCTTGCCGATATGGATTTCGCCGGTGCTGCGGTCCACGATCTTGGTCGAGGCGCCGATAAACACGCCCATGGAGATGACCGCGCCTTCGCCGACGACCACGCCTTCGACGATTTCCGAACGGGCGCCGATAAAGCAATTATCTTCGATGATGACGGGGCCGGCCTGCAAGGGCTCCAGCACGCCACCAATGCCGACGCCGCCCGAAATATGCACGTTCTTGCCGATCTGGGCGCAGGAGCCCACCGTCACCCAGGTGTCCACCATGGTGCCTTCATCGACATAGGCGCCCAGATTGACGAAGCTGGGCATCAGGATCACGCCCTTGCCGATATGGGCCGAGGCGCGCACGATGGCGCCGGGCACGGCGCGGAAACCGGCCTCGCGATAGCGGCTTTCATTCCAGCCATCGAACTTGGAGGGCACCTTGTCCCACCAGGACGAGCCGCCCGGGCCGCCCGAGATCAGTTCATTGTCATTGAGGCGGAAGGAGAGCAGCACTGCCTTCTTGAGCCATTGATTGATCTGCCAGTCGCCGCCGACCTTTTCAGCGACGCGAGCCTCGCCGCTGTCGAGCAGGCGCAGCGCGCTGTCGACCGCATCGCGGATTTCGCCCTTGGTGGCGAAATTGATCTCGGCGCGCTGCTCGAAGGCGGCGTCGATGATCTGGGCGAGCTGGGCGTGCGACATGGCTTTTCCTTAATGATGATGGGCGGACGATAGCGGGGGAAAGGCGCGTGTCAACGCGCCTCGGATGCGGGATAGACCCCCAGGATGCGGAATTTGTCGGTGAAGAATTTCAACTCGTCGAAAGCGTGCTGCACGCCGATGTCGTCGGGATGGCCCTCGATATCGGCGTAGAACTGGGTAGCGGTAAATGCGCCGCCCACCATATAGCTTTCCAGCTTGGTCATATTGACCCCATTGGTGGCGAAGCCCCCCATGGCCTTGTAGAGCGCGGCGGGCACGTTGCGGACGCGGAAAATAAAGGTGGTCTTGACCTTGTCTCCCCCGCTCGCCGCCTCTTGCTTGTCACGCGACATGACCAGGAACCGTGTCGTATTGTGCCCCGCATCCTCGATATTGGCCTGCAACAGATTGAGCCCATAGATCTCGCCGGCGAGGCGCGAACCGATGGCGGCGACGCTGCGATCGCCCCGCGCACCCACTTCGCGCACCGAGCCGGCCGTATCGGAACCGTTGATGGTGCGCAGATTGTGATCGGCGATGAATTTGCGGCACTGACCCAGGGCCGGGGGCTGCGATTGCACCGCCTTGATGTCCTCGAGGCTGGCGCCGGGCACGGCCAAAAGGTTCATTTCGATGCGCAGATAAGTCTCCCCGACGATGTACAGGCCGCTTTCGGGCAGGAGATGATGGATGTCGGTAATGCGGCCATAAAGCGAGTTTTCCACCGGCAGCACGGCCCGGTCGGCGGCGCCGGACTGAACGGCGGCCATGGCTTCTTCAAAGGTCACATTGGGCAGGAAGGTGCCATCGGGGAACACATTCAGAGCCGCAGCATGGCTGAAAGCGCCGGGTTCGCCCTGAAAGGCAATCTTTTTGGTCATGAGAAAGGTTCCGTGCACGATTGGCAGCCGCGTTTTGACGCGCGGGCAGGCCAGTGTCAATCGGAGCCGCTTCTGTGGCCGCTCTACGGAATTCTCCCGCCGAAGAGACTTTATCACTGTGCGGCCGGCCTGCCATTCTCGCTGCCGGTCAAGCATGGCTTTCGTCGCCCGCCGGGGTTTTCGCAGCGCCACCGGCGCTGCTCGTCCTTCGGACAAGCCCCCCAGCCTCATGGCCTCGTCGCCTGTAATCTCTCCGTCTGAGAGATTATACCGCCA
The DNA here is from genome assembly GCF_015158295.1 of Devosia faecipullorum. Classification (GTDB taxonomy): domain Bacteria; phylum Pseudomonadota; class Alphaproteobacteria; order Rhizobiales; family Devosiaceae; genus Devosia; species Devosia faecipullorum. Next base: position 48,930 of record NZ_JACDXV010000007.1, read on the forward strand.
TGCGGTCCGCCCGCCATTCGAGCACAGCTCTCATGGCCTTCTCGCCTAAAATCTCGTCGCCGGAGAGATTTTACCGCCATGCGGTCGGCTCGAAGTGTCGCACCGATGGTTTGACCTGTTGCGCCTTGTGGGGCTTGATACTATCTTCCGCGCGCGTCGGGTTGGCCGGTTGAGGCAGATTCCCTATTTCGGGGGTCGGATTTTTGGCCAGCCTCGTTCAATGTCCGCAGGGGATGGACAGGCAGAGAGACCAAATGGATTCGTTCGAGCTAAACAAAATTCTAGGCGCCGTCCTTGGCACCCTGTTGTTCGTCATGGGCATCGGCTTTCTGGCCGAGGCCATTTACAGCCCTATTGAAGGCCGCGGCCCCGGCTACGCCCTTCCCGAACCGGAGGCCGTCGCTTCCGCCGGTCCGGTGGAGGAGGTTCCCTCCGTTCCGCTGGCCGCGCTGCTGGCCAGCGCCAGCGCCGATCGTGGCGCCAGCGCCGTGCGCAAATGCCAGTCCTGCCACAATTTCGGCGAGGGCGAGCCCAACAAGCAGGGCCCGAACCTGTATAATATCGTCGATGCCTCCAAGGCGCATGCCGACGGCTTCGCCTATTCGGATATTCTGCTGCAGCAGAAGAGCGAGGGCCAGGTCTGGTCCTATGACAATCTGAACGCCTTCCTCGAAAATCCGCGCGGCTACGCCCCGGGCACCAAGATGGCCTTTGCCGGCGTGAAATCGCCCGAAGAGCGCGCCGACATCCTGGCCTATCTCCAGACTCTGTCCGGTAGCCCGGTGCCCTTCCCCACGGCCGAAGCGCCCGCCGCCGATGACGCGGCAACGGAAGAAGAAGCTCCGGCCAGCGACGCGGTTCCTGCAGAGGTAACCGCCCCGGCAGATGCCTCGGCTCCCGTCACTGCGCCCGCCGCGGTCACCGAAACTCCAGCCACGACCGAGGGTGAAACTGCTGTCGAAGGTACGCCTGCCGAAGGCGGCGCCACCGACCAGACCACTGCACCGGCGGTCGGGCAATAGGCTTCCGCTGACACAATGATCATCGGGCCGCGCCAAAAGCGCGGCCTTTTTCTTGAGGAATTCCCATGCTCTTGCTGCACCTTTCCGATGTCGATGAAGCTGGCTGGGCCAGCGCCTTTGCCGAACAGCTCGCGCCCTATCCGGTGGTGCGGCGCGGAGATGATTTCGATCCGGCGGCGGTGCGCTATGTCTTTGTGTGGAAACCGACGCCGGACGCATTCGATGACCTCGTCAACCTCGAAGCCGTCTTGTCGCTGGGTGCGGGCGTCGACGCGCTCATGCAGCATCTGCGCCTCCCCGACGCGCCCATCGTGCGCTTCGTTGACGACGATCTCAGCCAGCGGATGAGCGATTACGTGGTGGCCCATGTCACCATGCATCACCGCCAGTTCACCCGCTTTCGCGCCGACCAGCAGGCCCGGCGCTGGAGCCAGTTTTACCCGCCCGCCGCGGCGGAAACCAGCGTCGGCATCATGGGCATGGGCGTATTGGGGCAGGATGCGGCACAGCGCCTCGCGCCGCTCGGCTTCACGCTCCGCAGCTGGAGCCGCACTCCCAAGCAGGTGGAAGGCGTCACCAGCTATGCCGGGGCCGAGGCGCTCGACGACTTCCTCGCCGGGACCGACATTCTGGTCAATCTTTTGCCGCTGACCCCAGAAACGCGCGGCATTCTCAATTATGCGACCTTCGCCAAGCTGCGCCGCGACCGGCTGGAGGGCGGGCCGGTTATCGTCAATGCCGCCCGTGGCGGGCACCAGAAGGAAGCCGACATCGTGCGCGCGCTGGGCGACGGTACACTGGGCGCGGCCAGCCTCGATGTGTTCGAAATCGAGCCGCTGCCGGACAGCAGCCCGCTATGGGCGCTCGAAAACTGCTATGTCACGCCGCATATCGCGGCCATTTCCACCGTCACCAGCGGGGTGCGTTATTTCTCGCGCGTCATCCTCGATGCAGAGGCGGGCAAGCCCTTGGTCAATGTGGTGGATCGCCAGCGCGGCTACTGACACGCAAATTTCACTGGTGTGATGGCGCAAACCGGTCCAAGCATAGTGTCCGATCCGACTTTGTCCCGAGACTAGATGACCGATACAACCGCAACGCCCGCCAAGATCAGCTTCTACGATCGACTGAAACTGGCAACCAAGCATCGCTTCGCCGAACCGATTCTGGCGGCATTGTGTTTCCTCGAAGCGATGATCATTCCGATTTTCCCGGAAATCATGCTCGCGCCCATGATCGTTGCCGACCGGCTGCGGGCCTGGCGGCTGGCGACGATCTGCACAATCGCCTCGGTAACGGGCGGGCTTGCCGGTTACGCCATCGGCTATTTCCTGTTCGATTCCATCGGCAAGCCGATCATCGATTTCTATGGCGCCAGCGGCGGCTTCGAGGCGCTGCGCCAGAGCTTTAACGACAATGGCCCGCTGATGATCCTGATCGGCGCGCTTTCGCCCATTCCCTATAAGGTGATCACCATCACCTCCGGCGTCGCCGGGCTCGATATCTGGACCTTCGTGATCTATGGGCTGATCGGGCGCGGCATGCGCTATTTCATCCCCTGCGGTCTGTTCTATTTCTTTGGCCCGGTGGCCGGCGAATTCATCGAAAAGCACAAGAAATGGGCCGGCTGGGGCATGGTGGCCCTAGTCCTTGTCGGCTTTGCCATGGCACCACTGCTGTTTCCCAAGAGCCATGGCCCCGCCACCGAGATCGCCGTCGAGCAGATGACAGCGGTGGACGAGGTGGTGCCGCGCGAACTCCTCCCCAATCCGGGCGACATCCTGCCCAATCCGATTGAATTGCTCACCGGCGGCGGCAGCGACGCCCCGCCGGAGAGCAATGAGGCCGATCAGGCCGAATAATGCTCGCGGATCAGGGCGTAAAGCGCTCTGATCCCCTGATCGGTGCCACCAAAGGGGCGGCCCGGACGCGCCTCGGACGCCCAGCCGAAAATATCGAGATGCAGCCAGGTGCCTGCCTTCCTGACAAAGCGCCGCAGGAACAGGGCAGCGATGACTGAACCGGCATAGCCGCCCGAGCCGGTATTGTTCATGTCGGCTATCTTGGAGTTCAGCTGGCTCTCGTAGTGCGACCAGAGCGGCATGGGCCAGAGCGGGTCTTCGAGCCCTGCCCCCAGCTCGAACAGACGTCCGGCAAGGGTGGCGTCCGTGCAATAGACAGGTGGCAGGTCCGGGCCCAGGGCGACGCGAGCCGCGCCGGTCAGCGTTGCCATGTCGATCAGGAGGTCGGGACTTTCCTCGTCGGCCAGCGCGAGGGCATCGGCCAGGATCAGCCGCCCCTCGGCGTCGGTATTGCCGATTTCCACGCTCATCCCCGCGCGGGAGCGTAGCACGTCACCGGGCCGGAAAGCGGCGCCGGCAATGGCGTTTTCCACCACAGGCAGCAGGACGCGCAGCCGCACCGGCAATTTCGCCGATACGATGACATGCGCCAGGCCCAGAATATTGGCCGCGCCCCCCATATCCTTTTTCATAAGCAACATGCCGGCCGCCGACTTGATGTCGAGCCCGCCGGTATCGAAGGTCACGCCCTTGCCCACCAGCGTCACCTTGGGGTGCGCCTCATCACCCCAGGACAGATCGATGAGGCGCGGCGGCTGGGCGCTGGCGCGGCCAACGGCGTGGATCATCGGGAAATTGGCATTGAGCAGGTCGTCGCCAGAAGTGACGCGAATATCCATGCCATTGCGGCGGGCGAAGTCGCGGGTCGCGTTTTCCAGCGCGTCGGGGCCAAGGTCATTGGCGGGCGTATTGATGAGATCGCGCGCCAGACTGGCCGCTTCCACCTGCCGGTCGACTTCTTCCTCGTCGGCCTTTTCGGGCAGGATCAGATTGGCGCTGGGCTTGGCGTCGCGATAGCGGTCGAAGCGATAGGCCCCGAGGCGGAAAGCAATGGCGGCCAGCGTCGGGTCGCCATAATCGCCCTCGAACCGATAGGTGCCCTCCGGCAGGCCGGCGCCAGCCAATCCAGCCAAAAAGGGCGCACGGCCTTCCTCCTGCCCGGCCCCGAACAGCCAGGCTGCAATGTCACCATGCTTGCCCGGCAGGGCGAGCAACTTGCCGCGCTGCCCGGAAAATCCATGCGCAAGAGCCCAGGCGTGCTGGCCCTTGTCCAGTCCCGCGCCGTCCAGCGCCCCCTCGGTGACGAAAATGAGAGGCATTGCGGTTGGATTGGCCATGACGAACTCCTTTGTCTGACTTCTTTTCTAATGCATCGAGGCGAAAAGTGCATCGCGGTTTTGGGGGGCCACGCCTCGCTGCAGCAACCGGTTTAACCGGACGTTAGGGTTAATGATCTATTGTTCAGCGGATTGGTAAAGCCGGAAAACCGCATTCCGGCGGGAGCTTATCGTGTCGCAGACTCGCCGCATCGCCCGGATCATGCGCCCCCTGCTGCTGGCAGGCGTGGCGGCGCTCGCCCTATCGGCCTGCGCCTCCAATCGCGGGCAGATGGCGGGATCCGACCATGGTGGTGTCATCGCGCCGAGCCAGGCGAGCCTGTCCGAATTGACCGAACGCTACCGGCGCAATCCCAAGGATCGCGTCGTCGTCGTGCAATATGCCACTGCCCTGCGCAGCGCTGGACAGTCCGAGCAGGCCATCGCGGCGCTCGAACAGGCGACGCTGGCCTATCCGGGCGACATCAATGTCACCATTGCCTATGCCAAGGCTCTGACGGCAGCCGGACGGTTCGAGCAGTCGCTGAGTGTGATCGGCAAGGCCATCCGCCCCGACGCGCCGGACTGGAATGCGCTTCTGGTGCAGGGCGCGACGCTCGACCAGATGGGCCAGCACGAAATGGCGCGCAAGATCTATGCGCAAGCCGCATTGATCGCACCCGGCCAGGCCTCCATCGAGGCCAATCTGGGCCTTTCCTACGCCATGACCAATGACCTCGCCCGCGCCGAGCAGCATTTGCGCGGCGCGGTGCAGATGCGTGGCGCCTCTGCCCAGACAAGGCAGAACCTGGCGCTGGTCGTGGGCCTGCAAGGCCGGTTCAGCGAAGCCCGCGCCCTTTATGGCGCCGACCTGCCCGCTGCGCAGGTGGAATCCAACATGGCCTATATCCGCGCCCTGCTGACCCAGCAGAACCGCTGGGATCTCATCGACAAGAGCTGAGCTACTGATCCGGATAATCCGGATCGCCCGGCTCCGGTGGTTCTTGCCGCAGCAATACGAAGTATGCCGGTATCAGACCGATCACGACCGCAAGCGCCACCAGCGTATTCACGCCATAAGGCGGCAGGGTCCAATTCCAAAGACGCTCAAGCCATACTGAACCGGGCAAGGCTATGGCCAGCAGGGCCCCGGTGGTGATCAGCCAGGCGCGCGCCGGTTTTGCAGCCGGATATTTTAGGGGCAGCATATTGAACCTTCAGCCACCGCTCATCGTGGAGGCGACCGTGCCGGTGAAAACCTGGATCATGGCCGGCGAAAGGATGACGATGAACAGCACCGGCAGGAAGAACAGGATCAGCGGCACTGTCAGCTTGGGCGGCAGGGCGGCGGCCTTCTTTTCGGCATCCATCATGCGCTGCTCGCGGCCTTCCTCGGCCATGACGCGCAGCGCCTGACCCACCGAGGTGCCGTAACGGTCGGCCTGGATCAGCGCGGTCATCACCGCCCTGACGCCATCCAGCCCGGTGCGGCGGCCCAGATTTTCATAGGCGCGGGTGCGATCTTCTAGGAAGGACAGTTCGGCCATGGTGAGGGTCAGTTCCTCGGCAAGTTCGGCGCTCTGCACGCCGATTTCCCGGGCGACACGCTTGAAGGCGTGTTCCATCGACATGCCGGCCTCGACGCAAAGCAGCAGCAGGTCCAGGCAATCGGGCCAGGAGCGGCGGATCGATTGCTGGCGCTTCTGCGTACGGTTCTTGAGCATCAGCACCGGCAGATAGGCGCCGACGATGCCGGCCCCGATCGCGTAGACCAGGTTGAGATAGGCGGGGCGATCGCCGGGCGCGATGACCAGCAAATAAAGGGCGGCGACGAGAAAGACCACTATCGGGGTCACGAAGCGCTGAAACAGAAAGACGGTTAGTGCCCCCTGCCCCCGCATGCCCGCCATGGCCAGCTGGTCCATGGTGTTGTCGTCCTGGAACGCCTTTTTCAGATCGAAGCGATCCACAGCGCTCTTCATATAGGATTTGACTTCACGGCCGCCGCGGATCAAGGCGCGCCCATCCTGTGCGCCGGTGCCGCGCAGGCGCGACATTTCCTCGGCCCGCATGCGCTCACGCTCCAGCGCTACCCGCCTGATGCGGCCTTTCAGCTCCCGCTTGACGATGAGCGAGGAGCCGAAGGTGAAGACCACGGCGGCAGCGGAGATGGCAGCCAGTACGGCGATCAGGAAGTCGCTCCGGGTCAGAAGATCGACGATGTCCATGATCTTGCCTCCTTCCGATCAGACTTCGAACTGCACCATGCGGTTCATCACGAAAATGCCCGTAGCCATCATCAGCACGCCAATGCCCAGACAGAGCTGCCCGACCGAAGTGTTGACGAGCGGCAGCAGATAAGCCGGCGAAACGATGGAAACCAGCGTGGACACCACGATGGGCAGGGCGCCGATAATGCCAGCGGACGCCTTGGCCTCCGAGGACATGGCCTTGACCTTTTCCTTCATCTTCTTGCGGTTGCGCAGCACGCGGGCCAGGTTGCCCAGCGCCTCGGACAGGTTGCCGCCCGATTGCTGCTGCACCGAAATAACCACGACGAAGAAATTCACCTCCGGCAGCGGCACGCGGTCGAGCAGCACCTGCACGGCGTCGGTCATGGAAAAGCCGAAGCTCTGCTGGTCGAGCACCCGGCCGAATTCGGACTTGACCGGCTCCTTGGTATCCTTGGCCACGACGCGCATGGAATCGTTGAGCGGCAGGCCGGTCTTGACCCCGCGCACGATGGCTTCGATGGCGTTGGGCAATTCGGTGAGGAACTGGTCCTGGTATTTCTTGCGTTTGCGCATCACATACATGCGCGGCAGCAGATAGGCGCCTGCCAGCGCGAAGATGGCGGCGAAATAGAACGGCACCTGCACCACGAACAGCACGACGAACAATCCGGCCCCGAAGATGACGGAATTGCGGATATAGGTGGCGGGCTTTGTTTTCATGCCGGCCTGAAACAGCATGTCGGGCACAGTCAGGCGCTTCTTGCCGTTTTCCTCGGCCTGTGACTTGAGGGCTTCCTGAACGTTCTTGCGGCGGGTTTCGCGGATGCGATTGGCGTCGGCCTCGCGCCGATTGGTGCGCATGTCGCCCCGATAGGCCTTCATGCGCTTGTCGGCCTGCTTGTTTCCAAGCGCCGACGGCACGAGGGCGAAACCGGCAGCGCCGACCGTCACCATGACCAGCAGGATGAGCACCATCATGTTCATGGCGCCTACATCCCCAGAATTTCGTGTTGCTCGGTATTGGCTTTTTCCAGCGCCTCCACGAGATTGGCTTCCTCGTTGAAATAGCGGGCGCGCTCGGTGAATTGCGGCTTGGTGATGCCGGTGGAACGATGCTTGCCCATCAGCATGCCATTGGCGTCTTCACCGAGGATGTCATAGACGAACACGTCCTGGGTAACGATCACGTCGCCCTCCATGCCCAGCACCTCGGTAATATGGGTGATGCGGCGCGAGCCGTCGCGCAGGCGCGCGGCCTGCACGATGACGTCGATGGACGAGACGATCATTTCGCGGATGGTGCGGCTGGGCAGGGAATAGCCGCCCATGGTAATCATGGATTCAAGACGCGACAGCGCCTCGCGCGGGCTATTGGCGTGCAGCGTGCCCATGGAACCGTCATGGCCGGTATTCATGGCCTGGAGCAGGTCGAAGCTTTCGGGGCCGCGCACTTCGCCCACGATGATGCGTTCGGGACGCATGCGCAGGCAGTTCTTGATGAGATCGCGCATGGTGATCTCACCCTCGCCCTCCAGATTGGGCGGGCGGGTTTCGAGGCGCACCACATGGGGCTGCTGGAGCTGGAGTTCGGCCGAGTCCTCGCAGGTGATGACGCGCTCGTCCTTCTCGATGAAGGCGGTGAGGCAATTGAGCAAGGTCGTCTTGCCCGAGCCCGTACCGCCCGAGATCAGTACATTCGCGCGCACCCGGCCCAGGATGCGCAGCACTTCGGCGCCCTCTGGCGAGATGGAATTGTACTTGACCAGCTGCTGGAGGGTCAGCTTGTCCTTCTTAAACTTGCGGATGGTGAGCGCGGCGCCGTCAATGGCCAGGGGCGGGGCGATGACGTTGACGCGGGAGCCGTCAGGCAGGCGCGCGTCGCAGATGGGCGAGCTTTCATCGACGCGGCGGCCCACCTGGGAAACGATGCGCTGGCACACATTCATCAGATGCGCGTCGTCGCGGAAGCGCACATTGGTGAGCCGCACCTTGCCGCCGACTTCGATATAGCATTTCTGGGAGCCGTTCACCATGATGTCGGCGATGTCGTCGCGGGCCAATAGCGGCTCCAGCGGGCCATAACCGAGCACGTCATTGCAGATGTCCTCGAGCAGGTCTTCCTGCTCGGAAATCGACATGACGATGGATTTGAGCGCGATGATTTCCGAAACGATGTCGCGGATTTCTTCGCGCGCTGCCTGGCTCTCCATGGTGGCGAGTTGGCTGAGATCGATGGAATCGATCAGCGCGTTGAAGATGGCCGACTTGGTCTGGAAATATTCCTTGGCGCGCTGGGCATCGGCGGGGGCGCGCACATCGAGCACTTCATCGGTGGTGCGCATGCGCGCGGCCATGGCGTCGCTGTCGCTGGCGCGGCGCGTGGCCGAAGGCGCCGTCGCCTTTTCGGCGGGCGCGCTGGGCATGGGGCGCGGCGCCTGACTGACGCCGGGAGTATTGCCTCCGAATGTGGTGCGCTTGCCAAACATGGTCAGGCCCGCTTCTTGAACAGGGTGGGCAGCTTGAGCAGGCTGGTCGCCCTGCTCGCGCCGTGAACCGCCTGGCGCCCGGTGACCTGCATACCGATGGACGAGAAGGCCTCATTGACCTTGTTGTTGGCCGAAACCTCCGCGATCATCTGCCCGTTATTGGCCGCGGTGCCGAAAAGCGCCGCATCGAAGCCGATCTGGCCGAGCAGGCGACTTTCCACCGAGGCGGCAAATTCGCTGGCCCCGATTTCGGGACGGCGGGGCAGCCCCTGCTTGTTGATGACGAGGCCCGTGGCGCTTTCGGCCGGTCGCAAAGTCCTGATGGCATCGACCAGGTTCTTGGCATTGCGCAGATTGGCCAGGTCCGGCTCGGCGACGATCACCACCTCGTCCAGCGAGGCCAGGGTCTGGCGCGTCCAGGCGTTCCAGGCATGGGGGATGTCGAGGATGATGACCGGCACCGATTTCTGGCAGATCTCGATGATCGCCTCGAAATCTCGCTCCTCGAAATCCCAGGTGCGGTCCAGCGTCGCCGGAGCGGTCAGCAGGTTGATATGGTTGGCCGCCTTGCTCATCAGGCGGTCCAGCATGGTCTGGTCCACCTTCTGGCTGGCCAGAACCGCATCGGCCAGGCCATGGGGCGGGTCCTGGTTGAAATTGAGGCCCACCGTGCCGAAGGGCAGGTCCATGTCCACGATCAGGCAATCCTGGCGCAGGTTTGAGGCGATTGACCAGGCGACATTGTGGGCGATGGTGGAGCCGCCTGCCCCGCCCTTGGCCGACACGAAGCCGATGGTGCGCCCGATCGGCGCCGCGCCCTCGGCGATGTAAAGCTCGGTGATCGCGGTGACGATGTCGTGGGCGCTGGCCGGCAGCACCACATATTCGGAAATGCCGGAGCGGATCAGTTCGCGATAGAGCAGCACGTCATTGACATGGCCCAGCACGATCACGCGGGTCGAGGCGTCGCAGACCTCGGCCAGCCGTTCGAGCGATTTGGGGATGTCCGCGGGGGGCTGCGTGGTCTCGACGATGATCAGATTGGGCGTCGGATTGGACTTGTAGGTCTCGACTGCCGCCTCGATGCCACCATTATGGGTGGTGAGCGCCACCTTGGACATCCGGCGGTCCTGCAAGGCGCTTTCGACCAATTGGGCGGTATGGGAATGCTCGCAGAACGCCTGAATGGTGATGCGGGGCACCAGCCGCGCGCCGGAGGCGATTTCGGCGGCGGGCTCTTCGAGCCTGGGCGGCTGTTCGGGGGTGAGGAAACTCATGACAAGACTGCTCCTGATCCGCGATCAATCCAGGACGAAACCGACCGAGCCGGAATAGCCCGAGCGGAATTCGCCGGTGGCGCCAACGCCATACATATGTTCCAGCTTGCCGAGGAAAACCGCCTCGGCATCGCCTGCTATCAGTGAATTGTCGGTGGGCACCGCAATGGAATTGACCGGGCTCGGATTGACCAGATAGGGCGTGACGAGGATCACCAGTTCCGTCTGCTGGCTGCGATAGCTGTTCGAGCGGAACAGCGCACCCAGAATGGGGATATTGGCGAGGCCGGGCAGTTGATCGACGGCGCGGCTCGCCCGCTCGTCGAGCAGCCCGCCAATCGCCAGAGTGGAACCTGGAGGGAGTTCGACCGAGGTTTTTACATCGCGCCGCGACAGGGCGTAGCTGCCCGTCTGCACTTCGGAGACGCCGGTATCGATGTCGAGCGCCACCATGCCGTTGGAGCGCAGCACCGGCCTGAAATTGAGCTCAATGCCGTAGGGCTTGTAGGTCACCGTAGTGCGATTATTGGCGTCCAGCACCGGGATAGGAAATTCGCCGCCCACGAGGAATTCCGCACTCTGGCCGGACATGGCCGTCAGCGTCGGCTGGGCCAGAAGCCGCAGCGCGCCGCGCTCTTCCAGCGCCCTTATCGAGGCATTGATCTGGCCGCCGGGGAGCGGGAAACTGCCGCCTATCCCGTTCGGCGTGTCGGTCTGGGTGCTGTTGAAGCCGAGATTGACATTGCCGACCGAAATATTGCCGGACAGGTTGATGCCCAATTGCTTGGCCACGTCACGGCGGATTTCCGAGACCGTTACCTGCAGCATCACCTGCTGGGCGCCGGTAACCTGGATGAGGCTGCCGGTGGGGCCGTCCGATTCGGACAATTGCGAGGCCATCGCCTCGGCTATGGCCTTGTCTTCGGCAGTCCGCACCGTACCGGTGAGCACGAAGTAGATCTTGTCATTGAGAGAGGTATTGGACAGCGTCTCGACCTTGATATTCGAGCCGGGAATGACGCGCCGCAGCGTATCCTGAAGCGCTTCTCCGACTGCCAGCGGCGGTTGCACGATCCGCATGTCCAGAACGCTGATGGTGCGGCCGGCATCGTCGAGGAAGATGATATTGGTCGCGCCTTCCTGCATACCCTGCACGATGGCGCGGGTGCGGCTGCGCATGATGGCGGCGGCGATACTGGGCTGGGACACCACCACCTCGGCGACCCCCGCGGGCAAATCCACCAGCATGGACTTGTTCAGCTCGAGTTCGAGGCTGCGCACCGCGCCATAGGCATTGGCCGAGATGGCGACCTGCGCCTGTGCCTGCGCCAGGGCTGGCATCGCAGGCGTCAGCACAGCGATCAGCGCAGCCGAGACCAGCAGCCTAGCGGCGCGAACCGGGCGGCGCGGCATGAAGGCTTTTGCGGTTTCCATCATCATGCCCCTATTGCGGTAGAACCTGCGGCATTTCGGCTGCCGGCGGGAACTGGGATTCATTGGAAAGGCCGGAACTGGCGGCTGTGGCCAGGGTCGTATTTGGCTGTTCGGGCGATGCGCCGGTGATCACGCTCTCTTCCTTGCCGTAGCGGATGATGCGCACCGCCTGATTGGTGGCATTGGCAAGACCGGCATCGACGCGGTTGAAATCGACGACCGAGCGCAGCGTCAGGGCCAGCTGGCCGCGCGTCGAGGCATTGATCAGGGTTTCGGCCTGGGCCGGGTCAAGTTCGAGCGTGGCGATGGTGCTGTTGTCGAAGGTCACCGGCTGCGGGCTGGAGCCGTCGCCTTCAGTATTGCCGCCACTGGCGCCCATTTCGCCGAGGCGCTTGCCGATGGCCAGCACCCGCACGTCGGACAGGATGAGTTCGGACCGCTGGCCGGATGTCGAGGCGGTGGTCAGCACCACGTCGACATGATCGTTCGGCACCACGAAGCCACCGGCGCTCGAGGCCGCGGTGACGTCAACCGAGACCGCGCGCTTGCCCTGGGCCAGCACTGCGGACAGATAGCCCTGGTCGGAGCGCACCAGTTTGGCTTCGCGGATCGGCTCGCCGGGGAAGAATTCGAAGCGTGCAACGGCATCGGCCAATTGGGTGGGGGCGTCGGGCATGGCGGCCACGGTCACATATTCGGGCCGAAGCGCGCCCTGCGGCCAGTCCTGCCATTCCACCGACGCGGCGCTGAACCGCTCGCCGATGCCGATCGCATTCTTGGCCACCAGAATCTGGGTCTTGGCTTCCTCGACAACCTGCGTCACGACCTGAGGCGCCTGCTGTTCGGGCCGGTTCCCGTCTCGCGTCACGAGAAAGGCTGCAAGCCCGCCTGCCACGAGGGCCACCAACAACAGGATAATACGCGCCGGTCTCATGACCTACTCCGGTTGTACGCCGGGCAATATGCCCAATTTCACCGGGTCGAATATGAAAGCAAAGCGTCAAAGTTTAGTTAATCAGCACTTTTCGAAATGCGTTAACAACTTATGAATACTCGCGTTTTGCGAATTTCTATATGCAAACCGGTCCTACCCCCCTCGCCATGAGGGGAGGGTGGGCCGGAGCAGAAACATCGCGAAGCCCAAAGCACCGCCAAACTCGTCATCACCGGGCTTGACCCCTTGGTCCAGCGAGGCAATCCGGATGGCAATGGATTCAGGCGGCGAGACGCTCGAAAATGGCGGTATTGGAATAGATCAGGAGACCGGCAATCGCCATGGCAACGCCATAGGGCACGCCCTGCTTGGGGTCATGCAGCCGGCTGAGCCAGCCGAAACGGGCAATAATTGGGCTGAGCGGCATTCGGCGCAAAGCCAATACGGCGAGCGTCAGCGCACCGCCCAGTAGCGCCGTGTATATCAGATAAGGCAGGGTTAACCCGAATCCCAGCCAGAGCGTGGTGGCAGCGGCCAGCTTGGCATCGCCACCGCCGATCCAGCGCATGGCAAACATGCCGAAGGCGACGACCAGAACGACGAAAGCGCACAGCACATGCAGGGCAAATTGCTGCAGCGGGAGCTCGACGAGCAGCGCCATGACCAGGAAGCCGGCAGTCAGGATCAGCACCAGCTTGTTGGAAATGCGCATGGTCAACAGGTCCGACGACGCGGCGAAGGCCATAATCAGCGGAAAGAACAACAAGGCAGTGCTGTGAAACATGATGCCCCTCCATTGCGTGGCCTGAAGATCGTTCTGCCAGATTGGCATAGGCGACCTTAAGAAAGGGCAAATCCGGGGTCAGGATGAAACCGGCTCAGCCGGCCAGCGCATCAACCACATGGGATCGCACATATTCCCACATATTGAAGAGGTTATCGCCGACCACGAGTGCAGAGCTGACGATGGCGAGAGAAACCAATGAGGCGATCAGCGCGTATTCGATAGCCGTTGCGCCGCGTTCATCTTGAAAAAAAGAAATAAAAAACGTTTTGTTCTTGGCGAAATTCTTAATCGTATTCGACACGATCACTCCTTCGGCCAAAGATAGATAGAGTTGGGCCCGCCAAAGGCGGGCCCAAAAATAGTTAGGTATCAGATCCCGTCGTCGTCGGTTCAAGCGCTGTGCCGATCGTCTCAAAGACACCGCGCAGGTTGTCCCCGAGCGTCTGCACGGCCACGATGATACCAACGGAGATGAGTGCGGCGATCAGGCCATACTCGATTGCGGTCGCGCCCGACTCGTCCTGCGCGAAACGTGCGAAAATGTTCATTCCCAGGCTCCTTTTTTACACGTTCTCGAGTGACGTCACTGTCGGACACGCCACACAACGAACATGGCGAGAAGCTAGCCGTCAGTGATTGAGATAGCGTTAATCGAAGCATTGCCGATCAACTTTGGGCCGGCTGCATTTTTCATAGTAATCAATGTGTTAAAATGAAATTTTGCATTCTATCGACCCTACATGAACATGCTCGTCGTGTAGAACTTGCGACCTATACTCTCCTTTGCGCCATTCACCAGCACGAACACCTTCAATGACGCGCCAGACATTTGTACGGGCGCGCAGAGCCTGGCTTGAAGCCCTGTTTGCCAAGTATTTACCATTCGGGTGGATCATGTGGGCTGCCTGTCCCTATAAGTGGAAGCCTGCCATGGTTCGTGTCGCCGCCGCCCTGCTGCTTGCCGCCAGCCTCGTCGCGCCGCTGCCCGCCATGGCCCAGGATGGCGGACCGATCAATGTCAATGTCAACATGGCCCGCGTGCTGCGGATCAGCGCGCCGGCGGCCACGGTCATCGTCGGCAATCCCGGCATTGCCGATGTCACCATCCAGGATCCGATGACGCTAATCCTCACCGGGAAAAGCTATGGCCAGACCAATCTGATCGTGCTGGACGGACGGGGCGAACCCATTGCCGATACGCTTGTCGAAGTGGTGCAGATGCAGGCCGGGGTGATGACCGTCTATCAGGGTCAGGCGCGCACGAGCCTGGCCTGTGCCCCGATCTGCCAACCGCTGATCATGATGGGCGACGACAATGGCTTTTCCGGTCAGGCCCTGGCATCGTCGCAATTGGTGCAGTCGGCCACAAATTGATCGTGCCAACTTCGTAACGCCTCGTTTACCCTCTTTTTCATCAATGACTTGCACTCGGCTTGCGCTAACGCGGAATTAGTTCCGCAATCCTAGCTTTGCCTCATAAGCAATTCTGAGCGGGCCATGAGCAATCCTTTCACCAGATTTATCGGATATTTCCGGCAAAACGGGCGCGCCCTGCGGCACGACGAAAGCGCAGCCACGGTGGTGGAATTCGGGCTGCTCGCCTTTCCCTTCTTTCTGATCGTGGGCGGCCTCCTCCAGACTTCGGTGCTGTTTCTGGCCGCCAATGTGCTGGACAGCGCCGTTCAGGATGCCACCCGCCAGATCCGCACCGGCCAGTTCCAGACCTCGGGAGCCACGCTCGCGACCTTTCGCACCCAGGTCTGCGACAAGCTATTCGGTCTGTTTCCCGATTGCAGCGGGCTGCACCTGCGGGTGGTCGAAGTTACCAATTTCCAGTCGGCCAATGTGGTGGAGCCGGTGGATCGCACCTGCACCACGTCCTGCAATTGGACCGTGCCGGAAAGTTGGACGCCCGGCGCCGGCAGGAGCGTGATCCTCGTGCAAGCCCATTACCGTTATCCGGTCGTTCTGCCCTTTGGCCCGCTGGGCATGGCCAATCTGGCCGATGGCAATCGCCTGATGGGCATGGCCACCGTTTTCCAGAACGAGCCGTTCTGATGTTCGCGCGGCTGCGACGGATAAAACAGGCGCTGCAAGGCTTCGCTCTCGCCGAACGCGGCGTCGCTGTCATCGAATTCGCATTGATCCTGCCGATCATGCTGCTTGTCTATCTCGGCTCGGTCGAAGCTGGCTCGCTGATCTCGACGGACCGCAAGGTGCAGGCGGTAGCCGGCGCCATCGGCGATCTAGTGGCGCGCGCCGACAAGCGGCTGTCAACGGCGCAGATGCAGGACTATTTCCGCGCCGCCAGCGGCATCATGACCCCCTATTCACCCGATCCGGTCCTGCAGGTGGTGACGGTGATCGCGGTGGACAACAATGGCGCTGCTACAGTGTCGTGGTCGCGCCAATCCGTTGGCGGAGTCTATTCCGGCACCACCCCGCACCCGCCGGGCAGCGCCTATCCCCTGCCCGCAGAGATGATCGCCATTTCCAAGGGCCAGACGGTGATCGCGTCGGAAGCGTCCTATTCCTATGTCCCGCTTTTCGGCCTCATCTTCAACCAGCCGATCAATCTCTACCGCTCGAGCTTCTACCAGCCGCGTTTCGGCGGCACGATCACCATCAATTAGCGCATGTCTCCCGAAACTGTTTCCGGTTTCAGGATAAAGACACGCGCCAAAACCAGGCGCTAAAGCGCAGGCAGCGAATCTGAAAGATCGCGCGCGCTTTATGACGCCTTGCTTGCCCGTGGCGGCGGCTCATGCCACAAGCGCCGGAGTAGTTCTTTTCCCCGGCGATATTTCATGGACGACACTATCATTCCCGTCTTCGATCTGGGCGGCGTTTTCGTTGACTGGAACCCGCTCTATCTGTTTCGCAAGCTGTTCGAGACCGAGGAAGAAGCCGTCTGGTTCCATGAGAATATCTGCACCGGCGACTGGAACCTCGAATTCGACGCCGGCGAGATCTATGCCGAAGGCGTGGCCAAGCTGGTCACCCGCTTCCCCAAATATTGGCGGGAAATCCAGGCGTTCGACCAGCGCTGGACCGAAACGTTCGGCCCCCAGATTCAGGGCACGATCGACATTCATAACGAATTGGTCGAACAGGACATTCCCACTTTCGCCATCACCAATTTCTCCTGGGAAAAGTGGATGACGCGGCTGGGCGAATGGCCGTTCCTCGAAAAGTTCGACGGGGTCATCGTCTCGGGGCTCGAAGGTCTGGTCAAACCCGATCCACGCATCTATCGCGTCTTCTGCGAGCGCTATGGCCTGGCCCCGGACAGCTGCGTCTTCATCGACGACAGCGAGCCCAATATCGTGGCGGCGCGCAAATTCGGCATGCATGGCATCCATTTCAAGGATCCCGCACATCTGCGTCAGGATCTGATCGCGCTGGGCCTGCCGCTCAAGGCGAAATAGGCCAGATCGGCAATTCGTCGCTTGGGCAAAGGTGTTTCAGCATTGCGCTGCAGCGTCTTGGCCGACGCCACGTTCCATCGTCATTGCCCGGCTCGGCCGGGCAATCCAGGTCCGCCTTAACCGAAGCGGCCGCCCTTCTGGATGACTTCGATTCTGTAGCCATCGGGATCGGTGGCGAAGAAGAACCGCGCCACCTTCACCTCGCCATTGCTGAAATCGACCAGCTTGCCGATGGTCAGCCCTTCGGCGGCAAAGCGGGCATGCTCGGCCTCGACATCATCGACGACGACTGCCAGATGCCCATAGCCATCGCCCAGCGCATAGGGCTCGGTGCGGCCCTTGTTGATGGTGAGTTCAAGCTCGAAGCCCACCGCCTCGCCCGTCAGATAGACCAGGGTGAAGGTCTCGAAATCCAGGCGGTCGGCGATCTTGAGTCCGAAGGCCTTTTCGTAGAAGGCGATGGAACGGGCTTCGTCGATGACACGGATCATCGAATGAACGAGCTTGGCCATTGATGTAGTCTCTCAGTCTGAATGGACGAGCGCGACGAGGAAATCCGCGCACGCGAAGACGCTATTTCGTCCCATACATGCGGTCGCCCGCATCGCCCAGGCCCGGCACGATATAGCCCTGCTCATTGAGATGGCTGTCGATGGCCGCCGTATAGACCGGCACGTCGGGATGGACTTCGGTGAAATGCTTGATGCCTTCGGGCGCGGCCAGAAGGCAAAGGAAGCGAATATCGGTCGCCCCAACCTGTTTGAGTTTTTCTATCGCCACCGTGGCCGAATTGGCGGTGGCCAGCATGGGATCGACCACGATGACCAGCCGGCCCTCGAGGCTCGACGGCGCCTTGAAATAATATTCGACCGGCTCCAGCGTCTCGTGGTCGCGATACATGCCGATATGGGCGACGCGGGCTGCGGGCACCAGATCGAGCATGCCGTCGAGCAGGCCGTTGCCGGCGCGCAGGATGGAGGCGAAAACCAGCTTCTTGCCCTTGATGGCGGGCGATTTCATCGGCGCCATCGGCGTCTCGATATCGACCATTTCCAGCTCGAGGTCGCGGGTGACCTCATAGCACATCAGATGGGCGATCTCGCGCAACAGCCGGCGGAACCCGGCAATCGAGGTCTCCTTGTTGCGCATGATGGTCAGCTTGTGCTGGATCAGCGGGTGATCGAGAACCGTTACTTTTTCCGCAGTTTTTCCCATCTCGACCACCTCGGCGCTTGAACTTCAAAGGAAGGATTTGCCGTGGCGGCCCGGGGCCAGGCCCAGCCAGGCGGCAATGCTTTCGCCAATATCCGCCATGGTTGAGCGAATGCCAATCTCTCCCGGCTTGAGGGCTGGGGAAAAAACCAGGATCGGCACCTGTTCGCGCGTATGGTCAGTGCCTTTCCAGGTCGGATCGTTGCCGTGGTCGGCGGTCAGCACCAAAAGATCGTCGTCGCGCATTTTCGCGACCAACTCAGGCAGGCGGGAATCGAACAATTCCAGTGCCGCAGCATAGCCGGGCACATCGCGGCGATGCCCGTATTCGCTGTCGAAATCAACGAAATTGGTCATGATGAAGGCGCGGTCGCCGGCCATTTCCATGGCTTCCAGCGTCCGGTCGAACAATTGGGGAATGCCCGTGCCCTTGAGCTTATGGGTCACGCCCGATCCGGCATAAATGTCGGAAATCTTGCCGATGGCGAAGACGGAATTGCCCGCCGCCGCATTGCGGTCGAGCAGGGTCGGCTCGGGCGGGGCAATGGCGAAATCGCGCCGATTGCCGGTGCGCTTGAAACCGGCGCGATCCTCCCCGACAAAGGGGCGGGCGATGACGCGCCCGATCTTGAGCGGCGCGGTCAATTCGAAAGCGATGCGGCACACGTCATAGAGCCGGTCGAGCCCGAAATGGCTTTCATGGGCGGCGATCTGGAACACGCTGTCGACGGAG
The DNA here is from genome assembly GCF_015158295.1 of Devosia faecipullorum. GTDB lineage: Bacteria > Pseudomonadota > Alphaproteobacteria > Rhizobiales > Devosiaceae > Devosia > Devosia faecipullorum. The sequence goes on from NZ_JACDXV010000007.1 coordinate 67,655, forward strand.
GTGTAGCAGATGGGCATTCCGGTGCGGATATGCTCCTCGCCCAGTTCAGCAATGATGTCGGTGCCCGAGGCGTGCTTGTCGCCCAGAATGCCGGGCAAGTTGGCGCGCGATACCAGTTCGGCGACCAGATCGGGCGGAAAAGCTGGAATGGTCTGGGGAAAATAGCCCCAATCGAACGGCACCGGCACGCCGGCGATTTCCCAATGGCCGGAGGGCGTATCCTTGCCCTTGCTGATTTCCCGGCCAAGGCCGAAAAGCCCGCCCTTGGGCGCGCCCGACAGCCCCGGCGGCACCACGCCGGTCGAGAGCTTCAGCGCCGCCCCCAGCCCCATGGCGTCCATATTGGGAACATAGAGCGGCCCCGCACGCAGGCCCGGACGGTCGGCCTTGCCGGCGGCGGCCCATTCGGCGATATGCCCAAGAGTGTTGGCCCCTTCATCGCCATAGGCTTCGGCATCGGGCGCACCGCCGATACCCACGCTGTCGAGCAGGCATACTATAGCGCGAGGCATGGCGTTATTCCCTTCTTGTCCTGTTGCCTTTGTTCATCATCGTGGCCCGGCGACGAGTGGATTTTCCAGTCCCCATACCACGTCGTCCACTGGCCGTTTCCAGCCCGAACCCATCCCCGCCGTCATTGCCCGGTTCATCCGGGCAACCCATCCTGCCGCACTCTGCCCCATCGCTGGATCACCCGGACAAGCCGGGTGATGACGCTGAGTAGGGGCTGCTATCATGCCATCGCAACCACCCGGCAATGAGCGGATTTGCCAGACCCAAAACCACGTCGCCCACAGACCGTTTCCAGCCCGAACCCATCCCCACCGTCATTGCCCGGTTCATCCGGGCAATCCATCCTGCCACCCCCCGCCCCATCGCTAGATCACCCGGACAAGCCGGGGGATGACGTCGTGGAAGGGTCGCCATCATGCCATCGCAACCGCCCGTCAACGAGCGGATTTTCCAGCCCCCCGCACCAGGTCGCCCACAGGCCGTTTCCAGCCCGAACCCATCCCCACCGTCATTGTCCGGTTCATCCGGGCAATCCATCCTGCCACCTGCCCCACCGCTGGATCACCCGGAAAAGCCGGGTGATGACGCTGAGTAGGGGCTGCTATCATGCCATCGCAACCGCCCCGCAATGAGCGGATTTGCCAGACCCCGCACCACGTCGCCCACAGGCCGTTTCCGACCCGAACCCATCCCCACCGTCATTGCCCGGTTCATCCGGGCAATCCATCCTGCCGCCCTGTCCCATTGCTGGATCACCCGGACAAGCCGGGTGATGACGTCGTGGCGGCTTCGGCGTCATCTCCGCGCCACCCGCCCGGCAATGAGTGGATGGGCCGGAGCATCGCCGCCGAGCAAATAAGCCGCGCGCAGCCGCGTTTCCGCATCTGCCGCACTGGCTTCATCCGCCGCATGAATACGGGCAATCGGCGTCCGCGCATCGATGCTGGTGCCGAGCCCCGCCAGCCGGTCGAACCCAACACGGTGATCGATGCTATCCGTTGGCGTCGTCCGCCCACCGCCCAGCGCCACCACGGCCATGCCGACGCCGCGCGTATCGATGGCGCAAACTTTCCCCTGCTCTTCGGCAAAGACGTCGCGGATGATGGGGGCAGGCACGAGATGGCTGTTCATATTGTCGATGAAATCGGCCGGGCCGCCGAGAGCTGCGACCATCCGGGCAAAATGCTCGACGGCGCGGCCTGTCTCGAGCACGGCCTCCACCAGCTTTCGCGCCTCATCCGGCGTCGTTGCCTTCCCCACCATCAGCACCAGTTCGGCACAGAGCGAGAGGGTTACATCCTCGAGCCGCTTGTCCCGGTGCGCCCCGGTGAGGAAATCGACGGCATTGCGGACTTCGAGCCCATTGCCCGCGGCGCTGGCCAGCGGCTCATTCATGTCGGTGATCAGCGCCCCGGTTTTCAGGCCCGCGCCATTGGAGACGGCGACCAGGCTCTCCGCCAGGTTTTGCGACTGCTCCAGCGTCGGCATGAAGGCCCCGGAGCCGGTCTTGACGTCGAGGATCAGCGCGTCGAGCCCGGCAGCCAGCTTCTTGGAAAGGATCGAGGCGGTGATCAGGGGGACCGATTCCACCGTCGCGGTCACGTCGCGAATGGCATAGAGCGCCTTGTCGGCCGGGGCGAGATCGGCGGTCTGGCCGATAATGGCGCAGCCTGCCGCCTTCACCACCTTGCGAAACAAGGCATTGTCGGGGCTGGTCTCATAGCCGGGAATGGCGTCGAACTTGTCGAGCGTGCCCCCGGTATGACCGAGACCGCGCCCCGAAATCATCGGCACAAAGATGCCGAGCCCGGCCAGGATCGGGGCCAGCATCAGCGAGACATTGTCGCCCACTCCGCCGGTCGAATGCTTGTCGGCGACCGGCCCATCGAGATCGGACCAATCCAGCACATTGCCGCTGTCGCGCATGGCCAGGGTCAGCGCCACGCGCTCACCCATGTCCATGCCCTGGAAATAGATTGCCATGGCAAAGGCGGCGGCCTGCGCTTCGGAAACCTTGCCGCCGGCAAAACCGGCGATGAAGCGGGCAATATCCTCGGCGGCGAGATTCTCGCCATCGCGCTTCTTGAGGATGACTTCCTGGGGCAGAAAAACCATGATTGCCTAAATCCGATAGAGCCGCACGGGAGGCCTTTCGGCGCGGGCGATGAGCTTCTTGGCTTCGAGGTCGAGCTGGACGGCCTTGACCCACCAGCCGGCCTTGTCGCCGCCGGGGAACAGGTCCGGCGGCAATCGCGGGCGCACGGCGGCAATGACCTCGCTGACCGCCATGCCCGGCGCCTGGTCGGGCAGGACGGCCAGCACCGCCGCTTTCACGACGCCGAACTTTGCCGCATCAACCCGATAGGTCTTGCCCGGTTGGCCGACATTCTCGATTTCGATCTTGTCGGACATGGGTCAGGCTCCGTATGGAATCCAGACATTCTTCACCTGCGTCGCCTTGCCGAGGAAATAGTCCCCGGCAAAACGCGGATCACGAAGGTCGTAATCCAGCCCCCGGCTGGTCCAGGTCTGCTTGAGATTGCCCACCGAGGCTTTTTCGACCATGGCCGATCCTTCCGCCGAGCCCATGAACCAGAGCCCGTCGACGCCGTCATGTTCGGCGAGGGTCTTGGCCAACGCCATGCTGTCCCCGGTGACGATATTGACCACGCCGGCGGGCATGTCCGAGGTTTCGAGCACCTGGTAGAAATCGGTCATCGACAGCGGCGCCTGTTCGGAAGGCACCAGCACGACCGAATTCCCCATGGCGATCGCAGATGCTAGCAATGTGCTGGCGCCAAGCAATGGGGTGCCATTGGGCGCGACGATTCCGATGGTTCCGAGCGGCTCAATCATAGCAGCAGCGACCGCTCGCGTTGGAGGATTGTGAATCGCGCCGTCATATTTGTCGGTCCAGCCTGCAAAGGCGAAGAGCCGCTCGATGGTTTGGGCGACCTCTTCCCTGCCGTCCTCGCCGGTCTGCTCCTTGAGGCGGGCGGCGAATTCGGCGCGGCGATAATCGAGATTTTCCGCAAGAAAATAAAGCACTTGCGCGCGGGCATGGGCGGAAGTGCTCGCCCAGCCGGAGGCAGCGCGCGCCGCTTCCACCGCGTTGCGGATATCCTTGCGATTGCCCTCGCCGACCTCCCCGACCAGCTCGCCCCCCGGCCCATGGACGGCCCGGTTATAGCCGCTATCCGGCCGCGCCTGCTTGCCGCCGATATACAGCTTGGCCGTCTGGTCGAGATGGCTGGAATCGAGCGGATTGGCGGGCTTGGAGGCAACGGGCTTGAGGCTGGTCGCGGGCTTCAAATCCTTTTCCCACAAGGGCTTGAGATAGGCACTCATCCCCTCGCGGCCACCTTCACGGCCGAAGCCGCTTTCCTTGTAGCCGCCGAAACCGACCGCTGCGTCGAACTGGTTGGTGCCGTTGATCCACACCACACCGGCCTTGAGCCTCGGCGCAATATCAAGGGCGAGATTGATGTTTTCGCTCCACAACGTGGCGGCAAGGCCATAGCGGGTATTGTTGGCAAGCGCCACCGCCTCCTCGGGCGTGCGGAAGCTCATGGCCACGAGGACGGGTCCGAAAATCTCCTCTGAAACCAAGGTGTTGGCGGGCGAGACCTTGGTGACGAGCGCGGGCTTGAGGAAACAGCCATCGGCCGGAACCTGCCCGTCGGGCTCATAGATTTCCGCGCCCTCGGCCATGCCTTTTTTCATCAGATCCCTGATGCGCTCGACCTGCACCGGCGCCACCAGCGCGCCAATATCAATAGATTTATCAAGGGGATCGCCGACGCGCAGCTTTGCCATGCGCTGCTTCACCTTGGCGATGAAGCGCTCCTCGATGCTTTCCTGCACCAATAGCCGCGACCCGGCACAGCAGACCTGCCCCTGGTTGAACCAGATGGCATCCACCAGACCTTCGACGGCGCTGTCGAGATCGGCGTCCTCGAAGACCAGATAGGGTGACTTTCCGCCCAGCTCGAGGCTAAGGCCCTTGCCCGAGCCAGCCGTTGCGGCGCGGATGATCTTGCCGACCTCGGTGGACCCGGTAAAGGCGATCTTGTCGACGTCGGAATGGTTGACGATGGCGGCGCCGGTCTCGCCCTCGCCGGTGACGATATTGACCACGCCCCTCGGCAGGTCGACCCGCTCGCAAATTTCGGCGAACAGCAGGGCGGTGAGCGAGGTGAATTCGGCGGGCTTCAGAACCACGGTATTGCCGGCGGCCAATGCCGGAGCGATCTTCCAGGCCAGCATCAGCAGCGGGAAATTCCACGGAATGATCTGACCGCAGACCCCATAGGGCACATGGCCCGGGAATTCCCTTTCCAGATGCGTAGCCCAGCCGGCATGATGGTAGAAATGGCGGGCGACGAGCGGAATATCGGCATCGCGGCTTTCGCGGATCGGTTTGCCATTGTCCATCGTCTCCAGCACGGCAAAGAGCCGCGCATGCTTCTGAATCATCCGGGCGATGGCATAGAGGAACTTGCCGCGCTCATAGCCCCTGAGCCCGCTCCAGGACTTGAAGGCAGACCGGGCCGCCGTGACGGCTTCATCCACATCGGCGGCGCTGCCATCGGTGATGTCGGCCAGCCTGGCGCCATTGGCGGGATTGGTCGTGGCGAAAGTCTTGCCCGGCTCAGTCCATTTGCCATTGATGAAGTGGCCGAAAACCCGGTTCCGGCTATCGAGCCAGGCATTGGCCTGGTCGGCGGCTTCGGGAGCCGGACCATAATCGAGGCTGTCGAAAATCTGGGTAATCTTGTTCATTTTCGCTCCTCACACCATGGGCTGGCGGTAATCGGCGGCATAGCGGCCGGTGAGGCCATGTTCGAGCTGGCGTTCGATATCGGTCAGCAGTGAACTGGCTCCGAAGCGGAACAGATGCGGCTGCAGCCAATGCACGCCGAGTTCTTCTTTCATCAGCGCCATATATTTCAGTGCATCGCCCGCCGTGGCGATGCCGCCGGCCGGCTTGTAGCCGATCTCGATACCGGTTTCCTCCGCGAACCAACGGATCATGCGGATCATGGTCAGCGAGGTCACGAGGTTGGCATTGACCTTTTCCTTGCCCGTGGACGTCTTGATGAAATCGGCTCCGGCCAGCATGCAGACCAGGCTCGCCTTGGCGATATTGGTCTGGGTGGCGAGTTCGCCCGTGCCCAGAATTGTCTTGATATGGGCCTCGCCGCAGGCCTTGCGGAAGGCTTTGACCTGATCGTAAAGCGCCTGCCAGTCACCGCGAAGCACCATGCCGCGTTCGATGACGATGTCGATCTCCCGGGCGCCGGCCTTCACCGACGCCTCGATCTCGGCGATCTTGGTTTCGACCGGTGCGAGGCCATGAGGGAAGCCGGTGGAGACGGCGGCGACCGGGATGCCGGAACCGTCCAGCGCGTCAACCGCCGTCCTGACGAAGCTATGATAGACGCAGACCGCACCGGGCAGGATGCGGCGGCTGGCCAGACCGAGTTTTTCCCTGATGTCAGCACGCAGCGGATTGCGTGCCTTGGCACAGAGGCGCTCGACGCGCCCATCGGTATCGTCGGAGTTGAGCGTCGTCAGGTCGATCAGCGTGATCGCCTTGAGCAGCCAGGCGAGTTGGTATTCCTTCTTAACCGTGCGGCGCGCGCCGATGGTGCCGGCCCGCCTTTCGAGAGCGGAGCGGTTCATGCGCACCCGCTCCACCCAATCGAGATCAAGCGGAAAGCCGGGATTGCGCTTATGCGCCAGTTCGCCTGTGTCGCTGCCGACGACCTTGAGACTCATCGATCCTCCTCCGGAGCGTCACTTCGTGGCGCCCCCCGCGTGTCGTCATTATTGCGTTTCCGAACCGGAAGCGTAGCCTCCCATTTTGCTGGAAACACACCCGTAGAGGGCTTTGCCGCCGGAATTAGGGCGACAGAAATTCGGGGCCGAACGAATGCGGCAGCAATTGGCCAAGCGTCTGCACCAGCGGCTTGCCATCGACGCCGTGGGAGACGACTTCCACGTCGAGATCGGCAAATTCGCGAATGCGCTGACGGCAACCGCCGCAGGGCGTTACCGGCATGGCGCCGGGACCGGTGACATAGATGCGCTTGATGCGCTTGCCGCCGCCGGCCAGCATGGCCGCAATGGCACTAGGCTCGGCGCAATTGCCGACCGGATAGGCGGCATTTTCGACATTGCAACCGGCATAAATCCTGCCGTCATCGGCAAGAATGGCGGCGCCGACCTGAAACTTCGAATAGGGCGCATAGGCGTTCTTGCGAACGGCCTCGGCGGCCTCATAAAGTGCCTTGTCTTGTTCGTTCATGGTCATTTTTCACGCCGCGCCAGCCTTTGGGCTAACGCTCCTTGGTATAGGGAATGCCCACCGCTTTGGGCGCCACTGCACGACCCACGAAGCCGGCCAGCAGCACTACGGTCAGAATATAGGGCAGCGCCTGAATGGCCTGCACCGGCACTTCGCCGATCAAGGGGAAAGACTGCCCTTGGATGCGGAACTGGAAGGCGTCGAGGAAACCGAACATGAGACAGACCAGCAGCGCCGGACCCGGCCGCCACTTCGCAAAGATCAAGGCCGCCAGGGCGATATAGCCGCGACCGGCCGACATGTTGTTGTTGAAGCCCGCCGATTGAGCGATCGACAGATAGGCCCCACCGATCCCCACCAGGACGGCGGTGATGACCAGCGCCTGATAGCGCAGCACGGTCACCGAAATGCCGGCCGTGTCGATAGCCTTGGGGTTTTCGCCCACGGCGCGCAGACGCAGGCCGAAGCGCGTGCGAAACAGCACCCATGCTGTGACCGGCACGGCGATAAAGGCGAAATAGGTGATGATATTGTGGCCCGAGATCAGCTCGTAATAGATCTGGCCCAGGATCGGCACCTCGCGCAATACATTGGCGAAGGGCAGCGTGATGGGGCTGAAGCGCTGGTCGCCGCTCAATTGCGGGGTATAACCGCCGCGATGAAACCAGGACTGGCCGAGAAAGGTGGTGAGACCGGCGGCGAGGAAGTTGAGCGCCACGCCCGAAATGGCCTGATTGCCCTTGAAATTGATCGAGGCCAGGCCGTGAATGCCGGAAAACAGCAGCGCCGCGCCGATACCGGCGAGCAGGCCGAGCCAGGCCGAGCCGGTGACCGCGGAGGTGGCGGCGGCGGCGAAGGCGCCAGCCAGCAGCTTGCCTTCAAGCCCGATGTCCACAATGCCGGCGCGTTCGGAGAACAGCCCCGCCAGGCAAGCCAGCAGCAGCGGCACAGCCAGTCGCACGGTGGAATCGAGGATGAGGGTAATATCGACGAGAGCCTGATCCATTACTTGTTTCCTCCGGCCGGCTCGGGCTGGGTGAGTATTCGGGCCAAAGGACCGCGCAGCATGTCGCCCATGGCGCCGGTGAACAGGATCACCAAAGCCTGGATGGTGACAATCATCTCGCGGGTGATGCCCGGCATCTGGAAGGCCAGTTCCTGCCCGCCCTGGTAGAGAATGCCGAAGAGCAGGGCCGAAAGCCCGACACCCACTGGATGTCCCCTACCCATGAAGGCCACGGCAATGCCGACAAAGCCGGCGCCGTTGACGAAATTGAGGATCAGTCGCCCCTGCACGCCGCCCACATTGTTGACCGCCACCATGGCAGCCAGCGCGCCCGCCATGGCCATGACGATCATGATCATCTTGTGATTGGAGATGCCCGCATAATTGGCGGCAGTGGGATTGTTGCCCAGGGCGCGCACGGCATAGCCGAATTTGGTGCGCCAGATCAGCCAATAGACCAGAACCAGGGCCGCGATAGCCAGGAAGAAGGTCAGGTTCACCGGAGAATTGCGGAACAATTCGATGAAGGTGCGCAATTGCGGCACGCGGGTAATGGCCTCGAGTGGTGCGCTTTCATCCGAATTCACTCCAGCCGGCTTCAGCACCCGGCTGATAAGATAACCCATCAGCGACACGGCGATGAAATTGAACAGGATGGTGGTGATGACGATATGGCTGCCGCGCTTGGCTTGCAGATAGCCGGGAATGAAGGCCCATGCTGCCCCAAAGGCGGCGCCACACAGGATCATCAGCGGAAAGACGATGGCCCAATGGGTGCCGTTGAGCGCGAGGCCGATCAGAATGACGCCCAGCCCGCCGACATAAGCCTGCCCTTCGGGACCGATATTGAACAGGCCCGCATGATAGGCCAGCGACACGGCAAGTCCGGCAAAGATGAAATCGGTGGTGTAGTAGAGCGTATAGCCGAAGCCTGATCCGTAGCCGAATGCGCCATAAAGCATGATGCCCACGGCTTCGATGGGATTTTGGCCGACGGCGAGCACGATGAGGCCGCCGACGAGAAAGGCCAAGACAACGTTGAGAACGGGCAGGAGGACCACATCGGCCCAGCGCGGCAAGGCCGTCATAGTTTTGTCTCCGTGCCGGATGGATGCGAGCCGGTCATCAACAGCCCCAGTTCGGTTTCGTCGGCACTGGCCGGATCGGCTTCGCCCACGATATGGCCGTCAAACATCACCAATATCCTGTCGGCAAGCGAACGGATCTCGTCCAGTTCTACCGAGACGAGCAGGATGGCCTTGCCGGCATCGCGCATCTTGATGATCTGGTTGTGGATGAATTCGATGGCGCCGATATCGACGCCGCGCGTCGGCTGGCCGACGATCAACACGTCAGGATCGCGTTCCATTTCGCGCGCCAGGACGATTTTCTGCTGATTGCCGCCGGAGAAATTGGAGGTCTTGAGGTCCAGATTGGCCGGGCGGACATCGAATTTCTTCATGTAATCTTCGGCCGTGGTGCGGGCCTTGCCGATGTCGAGGCCCAGACCCACGCCGTAATTGTCCTGATAGCCGAGAATGGCGTTTTCCCAGGCGGCGAAATTGGTGACCAGCCCCATGCGCAGCCGATCCTCGGGCACGTGGGCAAGCCCTGCGAGGCGAGCGCGGGAGGCGCCATCGTCGCCCTCCAGCGAGAGCGGTTTGCCGTTGACGCTGATCGTGCCACCCAGTTGATCGCGCATGCCGGCGATGGATTCGAGCAGTTCGGATTGTCCATTGCCAGCCACGCCGGCAATGCCGACGATCTCGCCGGCGCGAACCTGAAAGCTCACATTCTTGACGCGCGGCACCTTGAAATCGTCGGTGACGATGAGGTTCTGCACGTCGAGCAGAACCTTGCCGGGGTTCGCGGGGCCTTTTTCGACACGCAGCAGCACCCGCCGCCCCACCATGAGCTCGGCCAATTGCTCCGGAGAGGTTTCGGCGGTACGCAGCGTCGCTACCATCGCGCCCTGCCGCATCACCGAAACTTCGTCGGTGATCGCCATAATCTCGCGCAGCTTGTGGGTAATGAGGATGATGGTCTTACCCTCGTCACGCAATTTGCCGAGGATGCGGAAGAGGTGATCGGCCTCGGCCGGTGTCAGCACGCCGGTGGGCTCGTCGAGAATAAGGGTCTCGGCACCGCGATAGAGCGCCTTGAGGATTTCCACGCGCTGCTGCTGCCCAACCGACAGATTTTCGATGATGGCGTCGGGATCGACCTCGAGCCCGTAATCGCGGGCCAGCGCCTTGAGCTGGTCGCGCGCCTTGGCGAGCGTGGGGCGCAGAAGGGCGGAATCCTCGGCGCCGAGCACGACGTTTTCCAGCACAGTGAAATTATCGACCAGCATGAAATGCTGGTGCACCATGCCGATACCGAGCGCCAGCGCGTGGCGGCTGTCGGTGATGGCATGGGACGTTCCGTTGACACGGATTTCGCCGCTATCGGCAGTGTAGAAGCCATAAAGGATCGACATCAGCGTGGACTTGCCCGCGCCGTTCTCGCCCACAATGCCATGCACCGTGCCGCGTTTGACGGCGAGGTCGATGTCCCGGTTGGCGTGAACGGGGCCGAAATGCTTGTTGATGCCGATGAGCTCGATGGCGAGCGGGGCGGCAGCGACCCCTTCGGGCCGCTGCGCATTGCGTGGGTTCAGACTCGTCATGCTAAGTCCTGACCCCTTTCGGTCTTAGAGTGCAGGGCACTGCTTGTCGTCGCGGAAGTCGTGAACGGCAACGGCGCCCGAGATGATGTCGGTCGTTGCCTTTTCGACGGCGGCCTTCATTTCGTCGGTGATAAGGGCGGCATTGTTGTCGTCAAAGGCGGCACCGACGCCGTCTTCAGCCAGACCCAGAACGACCAGGCCAGGCGCCCAGGTACCGTCTTCCACGCCCTTCATGGCGTTGTAGGTGGCGACATCGACGCGCTTGATCATCGAGGTCAGGACCGAGCCGGGATGCAGATGGTTCTGGTTGCTATCGACGCCGATCGAGAACTTGCCGGCATCGGCAGCAGCCTGGAGCACGCCCGCGCCGGCGCCACCGGCGACCTGGAACACCACGTCCACGCCCTGATCGAGCTGGGACTTGGCGACTTCCGTTGCCTTGACCGGGTCGTTGAACGCATCAAAGCCGGTGCCGACATAGGTCTCGAGCACCTGGATGTCAGGGTTCACCGACTTGGCACCCTGGGCATAGCCGCAGGCAAAGGCTTCGAGCAGGTCGAAGTTGAAGGCGGGGATCACGCCGATCTTGCCGCTTTGCGACTGCATGGCGGCGAGGATGCCGACCAGATAGGAGCCTTCCTGTTCCTTGAACACGACAGACTGCACGTTCGGAAGATCGACCACGGTGTCGATGATGGTGAACTTGGTATCGGGGAATTCAGGAGCGACAGCGCGCAGGGCGGTTTCCCAGGAGAAGCCCGGCAGCACAATCGGATTGTTGCCGCGCGAGGCGAACTGGCGCACGGCCTGCTCGCGCATGGCATCGCCCGAGATTTCCAGATCCTGGTAATTGCCGCCTTCGGCCTTGAACATTTCGGCGCCGTTATAGGCGGCCTCGTTGAACGACTTGTCGAACTTGCCGCCACCGTCATAAACGAGGGCGCCATCGGCAAAGGCCGAGCCGGCCATCAATGCGCTCAGCGCGACGCCGCCGGCAATGGCCTTGGTAAGGGTCGAAATTTTCATTGATTGATCTCCCTGTGTCGCACCCAGCACCAGAAACGGGTCCCACGGCAAAAACTGCGTGCGCTAACAGCGGATAAAACCGTGCAATGACGCCGCCCGCAAGAGGGCTTGCGCAAAATTTTTCCGGTTGGTCAAAATTTGCCGCTTGCGCCCGCCAAAGGGAGTGACGGGTCGCTACAAGGACCGCCACGCGATCCCATCTTTTCGGCGTACCAGACAATCACTGTCTATCAGCGATTTGGCAAGCCTTATTGCGCCGCCGACCGCGTTCAAAGCCGCTCGATGATCGCGTGGAACATCCGCCCGAGCCCACCATCGGCATGGATAGTCAAAAGGACGAGAAAAGCGACGATGGCGTATAGTGCGAGAAAGTCACGGGTCTGGGAGGACATGGCGAGAATTTGAGTCAAATTGAAACCGATGCCGGTTCTCTATCGCAATCGTCCGGGCGGAATCGTGGCCGTTCTGCGGCGCTTTCTGGCTTGGTTAGCGGGGAATTAATCGGACACGATCAGACCGGATCGAGCGGCTCGATCCTGGCGCCCATGGCATCGGCGAAACGCTCGAAAAAGCCGTCGATGACCCTCTGCGCCGAATTGCCAACAAGGGCTTTCCCAAGCTTCATGATCTGGCCCGACCCGCCGCCCTGGGCGACGAAGGCCAGAAAAGTCGCTTCGCCGTCGTCGGAAAGCGTGATGTCGGCGGCCCCTTCGGCCAGCCCCATCAGCCCACCCTTGCCGCGACCGGCAAGCGTATAGCTTTCGGCCGGCAGGACATTAGACAGTGCCAATTCACCTTTGAAAACGGGCTTGGCGATGCCGAGATTGACGCGGATTTCCAAATCGAGGCTATCGGGCCCCGCCCAGGCGATGTGGTCGCAGCCAGGGATGGCCGCCTTGAGCATTTCCGGGTCGTTGAGCGCCGCCCAGACTGCCATGCGTGGCGCGGCAATGCGATAGCGTCCGCCAAATTCCATTCAGATATTCCGGAAGCAAGTTGCAAGCCCGGCGAGCGGGAGCGGAGACAGGTCTGACATTTCAACGAAGTCCAATCTTTACCTGCGGCTTTTTCGCACCAATATGACCTAAATAGTTGGCCATACCCGCACTTGCAATTGTCAGGCGGCGCGGCAGACGCAATCTAGGGCAAGGCCACCGGCCGAACCTGCCCATTACAGAGGGAAAAAGATGACCGACCAAGAGACCAAGACCGCAACCAGTGCCGCGTCCGCCGTGACCACCCTGGCGGAAAAGCCGTTGCAGTATCTCGACAGGGCGGTCAACGCCATCCGCGACCTCGGCATCTGGCCGGAACAGCAGGGCGAACAGCCCATTACCGGCCTTCTGAGCCAGATCACGGAGCTGGACGAAACCCGCGTCATCCTTATCGGCCGGACCTTGTCGCAGGCCAGCGCCTTCAACGAAGTGGTGCGTGAACAGGTCGCGGCCATGAAGATCGGCGAACGCTACGAGGACATCACCAAGGGCTTCGATTCCATTCGCGACGATGCCAAGGGCATGGTGGACCAGCTTTCGGACAACAAGATCGATCTGCTGGAACGCGCTTCCAATGTCTGGATGAAGATCAGCCGCGGCGACATCGCGACGCGTTTCAACAAGATTCGCGACACCTATCTTGAGGTCACGCGCGACACCAAGGACCAGATCGACCGCGAGCAGACAATTCTTGAAGCCTATCGCGATTTCCGCGGCGCGCTGAAGCAGGCCGAAGTGATGGCGCTCGAATTGCTGCAGGTGGCCGAGAAGCGTCTCGAGGACAAAAAGAATATCCTGCAGAAATCCGCCGATGATCTTTCGGCCTATGCCGGCGACGTTCCGGCTGATCGCGCCCGCCTCGAAATGGCCCGAGACGAGCGCCTGCGGGAAATGCAGAACGAGGAGAAGCGCTACCAGATCGCCAAGGATCTCTCGGACAATTTGACCATTTCCTACAACACGTCCGAAGTGGTGATGGCCCGGCTGATGCAGACGACCAATGCCAAGGAGCGCGTCTATCAGCAGTCGATCTCATTCTTCTCGACCAATGAAACGGTGCTGACCGCCCTTTCCGCCTCGTTCACGGGCATGTTCGGCCTGCATGAATCGACCGAAACGCTCAATGCGATGAAGGAAGGCATGTCCAAGAGCCTCGAAACGCTCTCGGAAATCGGCGACAAGGTGCAGGAGGAAGCCATCAAGGCCGGTTACGGCCCGACGGTGCGCGCCGATGCGGTCAAGAAGCTGGTGGATTCGGTGGTCAATTTTCAGGAAAAGAGCCGCACCATCATCAACGAGATGCGCGTTGCGTCCACCAAGAATTCGGCGGAAATCCGCGATGCAGTGGAAGATGGTAAGCGCCGGCTGGCGACATTGGCCGCCGAAGGCAATGCGCTATTGCTCGAAACCAAGAACTGAAGCGTCGGGCATTAAGGACGAAGGCTGGGCATGAGTGACGCGACGGCGAAGTCCGCTGCACCTCTTGACGAAGTCATGCTGGCGATGGACGTGGTCGACACGCTCCGTCACCAGCAGGATTTGGTGACGCGCGAGCTCGATGGGGTCGCGCGCGAAAAGCAGTTGATCGACAGGCTGCGCAATGTCTATCACCAGCAGGGCATCGAGGTTCCCGACCATATCTTGAAAGAGGGCGTGGCGGCGCTGGCGGAGAGCCGCTTTGCCTATGAGCCCCCTGCTCCTGGCCTCGGCACGAGCCTGGCCCGGCTCTATGTCGGCCGCAAACGTTGGGGCCGACCGCTGGTTGCCGGGCTCGTGGCGCTCGCCGTGCTAGGCGTGGGCTATTTCGGAATCTGGCAACCCTACCAGCGCGGCCAGGCCGAACAGGCGCGGATCGAGCTGACCGAGGCGCTACCTGCGCAGATGGATGCGCTCTACCAGACTATTTACGACGAAACCAAGGTGCAGCAGGCTGTCGTGCAAGCCGATGGACTGCTGGCGCGCGGCAAAGCGCAGGCAGCCGAAGGCAATCGGGCGGGCGCCGAAGACGCCATTGCCCGCCTGACCGCCCTGCGCGACCTGTTGCGCCGCCAATATAGCCTACGGGTGGTCAATCGGCCGGATGTGCAATCGGGCTTCTGGACGTTCCCCGAAATCAATACCGACGCCACCAATTATTATCTCGTGGTCGAGGCGCTGGACCCGGACGGTAAGTCCCTCTCGCTGCCCATTCTCAACGAGGAGAACGGGCAGACGGAAACAGTCACCATGTGGGGGGTGCGGGTTCCCGAAACGGTCTACAACGCCGTGGCAGCGGACAAACTCGATGACGGGATCATCCAGGGCAATCTGGTGGGCCGGAAGTCGGACGGCTTTCTGGACGTGGAATATCTGATGCCCGTAATGGGCGGCGCGGTGACGCAGTGGTGATGGCATGAGCATTCGTGGACCCCAGGCGCTGGCCAGCCTCGAGGACGCCATGCGCGACATTCGCCGCGAGGAAGACGAGCTGTCCAAGCGCGCGGCGCGTTCTGCCGAACGCATCACCAAGATCAAGGAAAGCGAGGCGGAGCTTTTCCGCCAGCTGGCGCAGTTGCGGCTCGACCCTGCTATGCAGGGCGAACTGAATGATCGTATTTCCAGCGCCGAGGCCAAGGCCCGCGACATGCTCAAGGCGCATGCGCTGGACATGGGCAAAGCCGAAAAGGCGATGAACGACCTCGATGAGGCCCGTTCCGGCCAGATCGAGAAGCGCAATGCCGCTGTCGCGCTTCTCGATGCGCAACTGAAGAAGCTCCAGCAGCTGACGGCTGGCCTGACCGCGACATTGGCCAGCGACGCCAGCTTTCAGGCCAAGAAAGCCGAAACAGAGGAACTCGACCGCGTCGCCGAACAGTCGATGCGCAAGACGGAACTGGCCGAAGCCGACCGCGAGGGGAAAGGACGCCCCTACCGGAGTGATCCGCTCTTCATGTATCTGTGGGATGCCGGCTACGGCACGTCTGGCTACAAGGCCGGCAATCTGACGCGCTATTTCGACCGCATGATCGCCGATCTGATCAGGTTCCAGAAGGCGCGACCGAACTACGCCATGCTTAATGAAATTCCTTTGCGCCTGCGCGAGCACGCCGAACGCCAGGAAGCGCTGGTGCAAAAGGCCGAGGCGGAACTGGCGGCGCTGGAAATGTCGGCAGTCGATGCGGCCGGCGGACGACCGATCCGTGACGCCATTGCCGCCGCACAGGCGGAAATAGTGGTGCTCGACGGCGAAATTCTCGCGACCGAAGACAAGCGGGACGCCGCCGCCAGCGCACTGCACGCCCTGGCCGAGGGCAAGCATCCCGCCTTTGAAAATGCCTCGACGGAATTGGCGGCGGCGCTGGGGCGGGAAGACATCCAGACCCTTCTGGCCTCGGCGCGGCTGACCCGCACCGGACAGGACGACACCATCGTCGCCCAGATCGACGAAGCCCGCACGCGGCTGCGCGAGGAAGACGAGGAAAGCCGCGATTGGCGCGAGCGCCTCAAGACGCTGGCGGCGAGACGTCGCGAACTGGAGGACATCCAGTGGGAATTCAAGAAGCAGCGCTTCGACGATCCGACTTCGAGCTTCAAGGAAGACCGGCTGGTGGGCGATCTGCTGGACCAGTTCCTGCGCGGGGGCATTTCGGCGGCGAGCTATTGGGACCAATGGCGGCGCAGCCAGAACTGGGCGGCGGGCAGCGAATGGGGCGCCGGCTATAAGAGCACCCGGCAGACCCGCACAAGCAAAATGCCGAACAATCCCTGGCCGCCGAGCGGCGGCGGCTTCAATTGGCCGGATGGCAGCTTTGGCGGCGGTGGCGGCAATAAAAGCAAGCCATCAGGCGGCTTTGGCGGGGGCTGGGGCGGCAGCTCATCGGGCGGCGGCGGCTTTTCTCGCCCGCGCACCGGATCATCGGGCACGCGCAAGAGCGGTGGCTTCAAGACCGGCGGCGGGTTTTAGACGAGGAGTGTGGGAGAGCGTTTCCGCCTCAATTGAGCGGTGGCGACGCCATCAATTCCCAGACATTGCCTTCACTGTCCTCGAAATAGGCCGAATATCCCCATTCCGACTGGGTGCCTGGGGTAATGATAGCTCCGCCGGCGGCAAGAACCTTGTCTAGAATGGCATCGACCGCCTCGGGGCTGTCGGCGCGGTGACTGAGGACGAAGCTGGGCGTTCCGGCAATGGCTTCCGGCTTGCCCGCCGTCTGGGCGATCTCGTTACGGGGAAAGAGCACGAAGGAAAAATCGTCGTCAAAAAAGAAGGCAACGTGCTCTGCGCCGGCCCCGATCTGCTCATCAGGCAGGTCGAACAGGGCGCGATAGAAGGCAAATGCACGTTCGAGGTCGTCGACCCCGATGGTGAGGATGGAAATACTGGGTTTCATGAGCCGGCACTCTCCCCGCCGATGGTGAACAGGGCCTCGAACTGGCCATCCTCGATCCGGGCAGCGGCAATTACCGCCTGAGTGCGGCTGTCCACGTCGAGCTTTTGCAGAATGGCCGAGACATGCGCCTTGACCGTCGCCTCGGAGATGGAAAGCTCATAGGCGATCTGCTTGTTCATCAGCCCGTCGCTTAGCATCATCAGCACCCTAACCTGTTGGGGGGTAAGCGTGGCAAGGCGCTTCATCAGCGCGCTGTGATCGTCTTCACCGCCCAGGGTCATGCCTGCCGGAACGAAGACTTCGCCGGACAAGACCGTTTCGATGGCGCGACGAATTTCGGTGGGACCAACCGATTTGTGGAGATAGCCGGCGGCGCCCAGTTCAAAGGCGCGGCGAATGACCGTGCCGTCCTCGACGGCTGAGATGATCATCACCGGAATATCGGGATATTGTGCACGCAGCAGCAACAGGCCCGAAAATCCTCGCACCCCCGGCATGTTGAGGTCGAGCAGCACGAGATCGCAATCGCGATCCGAATCGAGCGCCATGCTAAGCCCGTTGAGATCGCCGGCCTCTTCGACGGACACCGTCGCATCTCCCCCCGCCAGCGTCTGGCGCAGGGCGGCGCGAAAAAGGGGGTGGTCGTCTACGATGATGATGCGTCGGCGCGTCATGGGCAAATACCTATTCTCTCGACCCTAATAACCCGAAATTGCGGGGTTTTGTGCAAGCCAATCCTGCATAATGCGACCATGCTTAACGGGTTCTTTACCATGTTTTCTCAAGAGTAAGCGTCATACCTTCGTGTTGAATCGCGAGGGGTCCGCGTATTTGTAGCAGGGACCCGATATGCCGCGCGTTTATCCCCAATCGGACTATGCCGACCTGGACCGCGATGCCGGCGCTGGCGAATGGCAGGCATTGCGCGGCGAACTGGTGGCGCTGCTCGACAAGGTCGAAACCCATTACGGCCAGGCGGAAACAGCGACCGAAACTCCGGCCGTCAGCGGCCTGGCGCGCCGTGTGCGCACCTTGCGCGATCAGATGAGCAATGCCGAGACCAGTTCGCGCCGGATGGAAGCACTGCGCACGGTCAAGCGTACCGTGGACCGCTTCAACGAGCGCGACAGCACCGCCTTCGGCAGGGAAACCGACGACCTGACCAATGCCATCGCCGAAATTCGCAGCCGGCAGGGTGTGGCGCCGCAGCCCGCGCGCAGCGCCGAGACGCCGGAAATCCGCGAATTGGGCGCGCTGGTCGGCGGCATGAATCAGCGGCTGGAACGGCTGGAAGGTGAACTCCGGGCGCAGCGCGGCAATGGCAGCCATGTGCGCGAAGTCGCCGGGCAGGTCGAACAATTGACTCAGGTTGTCGAATTGCTTGCCGGCGCCATCGGCGAAACCGGACAGGTCAAGCGGCTGGAAGGCCAGATCGCCGCTTTGGCCGGAATGATCGAGGATGCCTCGGGCGTCAATCTCGACGGCATCAATGCCCGGCTGGACGATGTCTCGGGCACGGTGAGCAAGTTGGCCCAATTGCAGGCCGAGCAGATGGAACGCGAAGTGGCGCGCGAGAAAAAGCGCAGCGCTGCTCCTCGGGCCGAGCCGGCGGCCAAGCTCGCCCCGGCCATGCATGCTATCGAAGAAAGCGTGCGCAACGTCTATGACCGGATCGACGCTATCGAGAAAAACGTAGCGCTGTCGTCCGGCGATTTCGAGAAACTCACCGCCGAGATGTCGGCCTTCACCCAGGCGCTGAAGGACAATTCCAGCGCGCCCAACGCCCTTATGGGTCGGGTCGAGGCGCTGGCGATGCGGCTTGAGGGCCTGGACAATGGCAATGGCGAAGTCGCGGCTTTGCGCTCGGACATCAACGCCCTGCGCGACGCGGTGCTCACGGCCATGGAGCCGCGATTTTCGCGGCTGGAAAGCCAGATCGAGGCGCTGAACGGCCGGATCGATACCGGGGCCGTAGAAGACCAGCTCCGGGCATTGATGGCGCGCATGGACGATGCCAACTCGCAACTGGATGGACTGGCCCGGCTTTACGCAGGCGCAGAGGACCGTCCCGACTTTGAGGCCCTGGCCAATATGGTTGCCGAGCGGACGGGGGAAGCCATTGGTCGCAAGACCGCTGCGCCGGTAGCCGTATTCGGCCCCGACAGCCTGAAAAGCATCGAAGATCGGATGACCGGGCTCATCAAGTCGGCGGGCAAGACCCCCGATTACGAGACGCTGGCGGACCTGATCGCGAGCCGCGCTTCGGACGCTGTGGCCCGCTCCGTCGGCCCCGCCATCGGCGAGGACGGCATGCAGGCGATGGAAAAGCGCATGACAGCGCTGCTCAATACTGCCGGCAAGGACACGGCCGAACGGCTGACGCGGCTCGAGTCCATGCTGTCCGGCCGTGATGGCGCCGAAAGCGCCGTTCAGCCCGCTCCTGCCAAGGCGGCGAACACCCCGCGTCCCGCGCCGATCACCGCGCCGGTCGAGCCGATCGATGCGTTCGCGGAAGCGATACAGCCACGACCAAAGGGCAGCGCTAGGCTCGATAACATCCTTGCCGGCCTGAGCAGGACCAAAGACGATTCCATGCCGGTCAATCCGGCGGATGAAGCGCCGCTCATCGATCCGGGATTCAAGCGAGAAGCCGCAGCCGAAATCAAAAGACCGGCGGCTCCGCCCCGGCCCAAACCCGAGGCAAGCGCGCCGCACCCGGCCGCCCCGCGTTTCGATCCCAGCCAGGCCATGCGCCCGCCTGCCCCGCAATCCAGCTTTGCGCCATCCGAGCAGGATCCTTTCGCCGAGCGGGCTGCCCTGCCTGAAGCGCCGGAACCTGCTGCACCCCATTCGAGCACCAGCACCTTTGTGGCCGCGGCCCGGCGCGCACAGCGCCTCCGCCAGGAGCAGGTCGACACCGCGCCCAGCGCCTCGCTCATCGGCAAGGCGCTGGCCCGCGTCCGTCTGCCCAAGCGCGAGGCCGATGAAACCGAAGCGCCGGTCGCGCCGCTACCGGCCACGCCCGTGGCCGAAGAACGGCCCACCACCAGGAAGAAGAAAAAGCTCCGCGAGTCCGACCCCGTCGTCACGGGCGACACGACCTCGGACCTCGCCGCTGAGCCCAGCTTCCTCACCCGGTATCGGCGGCCCCTGCTGCTCGCCGCAACTCTGGTCGTGGTTTCCATGCTGGCGCTCAACCTCGCCATGCAGCGCACGAACGTCGCCAATGCACCGGCCCCCATGGAAGCCAGTACCGCAACGCCGTTGCCGACGAGCAATCCGCCGCCCTCAGATGATCAATCTGCAGCGATGCCTCCCCGGGTCATCGACCTCATCGATCCGACCGCAACCGGCTCGATCAATCCCGGCGAACCGATGAGCTTTTCATCGAAAGCGACGATTTCGACGCCAACGCCGCCGAGTCTGGCTGCCAATTCTGGCCGGAACGAGCTGGCCATTCCCGTCCTGGAGGCCGCCCCGGAGACGACAGGATCGACTTCGCCGGCCCCGGTAGCGGCGAAAACCTTTGATCTGCCGGCAGAGTCCGTTGGCCCGCTGGAATTGCGCGAGGCTGCCGCCAAGGGCAACGCCCAGGCGCAGTTCGAAATTGCCGCTGCCTTAGGCGAAGGCCGCCAGGTGGAAAAGGATCTCGCTGAAGCGGCCAAATGGTACGAACGCGCTGCCGCCCAGGGTTTCGCGCCGGCGCAATATCGCCTTGGCAATCTGTTTGAAGTGGGTTCGGGCGTCGAAAAAAATCTCGAACAGGCCAAGCTCTGGTACCAGCGCGGCGCCGAAGCCGGCAACCGCATGGCCATGCACAATCTTGCCGCGCTCTATGCCGGTGGCCAATTGGGCGACCAGCAATTCGAGCTGGCGGCCCAGTGGTTCGAGAAGGCGGCCAATCATGGCATGACCGACAGCCAGTTCAATCTGGGCATGCTGCATGCCCGGGGGCTTGGCGTCGAGCAAAGCTTCGAACAATCGTTCAAGTGGTTCTCTCTGGCCGCACGCAGCGGCGACAAGGACGCCGCCCAGGCACGCGACGACATCGCCAAATCGCTGTCCGCTGAAGCCGTGAGCCGCATATCCGAGGATTTGCGCAACTGGAAAGTGGCCCCCATCGACCTGGCAGCCAATTACGCGCCCATCGGCACCTGGTCAGCCAGCTTCGATCCGGGCGAGACCATCGCCGGACGCGACATCATCCTCAAGGTGCAACAAACACTGGGCCGGCTGGGCTTTGATGTCGGCACCGCCGATGGCGTGGCCGGTCCCCGAACCACGGAAGCGATCCGGGCATTCGAACGCGCCACCGGCATGAGCGAAATGGGCAGGATCAATCCCCGGCTGCTGGCCGTACTAGGTAGCCAGCCGGTCTAGAAATCGCACATGTTCAACATGCTATGGCCCGGACGAAAATCCGGGCCATAAGTTTTTCTACGAAGCGGCGGGCCTTGACCTCTTGTTGACGGACCATTGGCTAGAATAGTCCGCGAACCAAGTTTTTACGGGATCAGGGTCTTGCAGGTCTATCTGCCGATCGCCGAGCTTTCCGTGAACCTCTTCTTTCTCGTGGGGATCGGAGGGGCTGTCGGCTTCCTGTCCGGCCTGTTCGGCGTCGGCGGCGGCTTTTTGCTGACGCCCTTGCTGATCTTTTCCGGCGTGCCAACAGCGGTCGCCGTGGCCTCGGTCACCGGGCAGGTGGTGGCAGCATCCACATCGGGGGCCCTCAGCCATTACCGGCGCGGCGGCATCGACCTGCACCTGGCGCTCTATCTCGTCCTCTCCGGCATCTTGGGCGCTTTCGGCGGCGTCGCGGCCTTTGCCCTACTGCGCGATGCCGGCCAACTCGATCTGGTCATCGCCCTTGGCTTCGTGATCCTGCTCGGTTTCGTCGGGATCATGATGTTGCAGGAATCGGTGCGAGCCTTGCTCAAGCGCCGACAGGGCATCGTCGTGCGCGATCGGCAGGCGCATCAGCATACTTGGATGCACGGATTGCCGCTCAGGGTGCGATTCAAGAAAAGCCGCCTCTATATCAGCGTGTTGCCGGTTCTGCTCATCGGCCTGTTCATCGGTTTTGTCGGCTCGCTTTTGGGTGTCGGCGGCGGCTTCATCATGGTTCCCGCCCTGGTCTATCTGCTGCGCGTACCGGGCAATGTGGTTATCGGCACCTCGCTGGCGCAGGTGGTGGCAATGATGGCGGCGACCACGATCCTCCATGCGGTGCAAAGCCAGAGCGTCGACATTCTTCTGGCCTTCTGCCTGATGGTGGGTGGAGTGGCCGGGGCGCAGTTCGGCGCGGCTGCGGGAAAGCACCTGCGTGGCGAACAATTGCGGGGGCTGTTGGCCTTGCTGGTGCTGGCGGTGGCGATCCGGTTTGGCCTGTCGCTGGTCCTGACACCCTCAGACATCTATTCCATGGCCGTGACGAGCCTGCCCAGATGATCCGGCTCCTGGTCCTCGCCCTGTCCGTGGTCACCCTTTCCGTTCAGCCGGTGGTGGCGGAACGGCTGATTTCCGGCATTTCCAATGACCGGATCGAGATCACTTCGAGCTTTGACGGTGAGAGGATGACGTTTTTCGGGACCATCGCGCCGGAGGCCGGATCGGAGCAGCGCCATGTCGATGGCCCGTTCCAGGTCGTGATCGTGGTGCTGGGTCCGGCGCAGGATCGGGTGGCGCGCAAAATGACCAGTAATTTCGGCATCTGGCTCAATACCGAACAGGTCGGCTATCGCCGGTTTCCGAGCTATTTCCATGTGCTCTCGAGCCGGAAACTCCTTGAAATCGCTGACATAAACCTGCTCAACGAGAATTCGATCCTGCCCGAATCCTATGCCATGGCGCCCAATCCCGCCGGGTTCATGAAGACGCTGGTTTTCGGGCGCGAATTGATCCGGCTGATGTCCGAAGAGGGGCTGTTCGGGGTGCAGGAAAACGGGGTGCAATTCATGTCGGATAGTTTCTATTCGGCGCAATTGACCCTACCGAGCGGCGCGCCGCCCGGCCCCTATATCGCCCAGACCTATGTGTTCAAGGATGGCCAGATCATTGCCCGGAAATCGGAAGGATTTGCGGTGCGCAAGATCGGCTTCGAACGATTTCTGGCGCAATCGGCGACGCAATCACCGCTGCTATATGGCATTGCCTGCGTGATCCTGGCCCTGTTCACCGGCTGGCTGGGCGGCGTAATTTTCAGGCGATAACAGGGCTTTAGCCCTGGATCAATCGCTTGACCGGCACCGGATAGACCCGATCTCGCCCGAGCATGGCGACTTCCAGGGAGGGCCAATGGAAGAGACCGGCAAAGGGCGGGGACAGAATATTGATCGCCCCGGTTGAGGCGCCATAGGCAGGCAGGATCATCAGGCGATTATCGTGCACGAAGCAGGATTTTCGCGTGGAGCGGCCAGCCATGAGCACCCGGGCGGCAGGATGCAAATGCCCGGAAATCAAGCCGGTTTTGCCCTTGCGGGGTTCATGGGCAAAGCTGAGACCATCGAGCTCGAAATCAGCCAGGCAGGTGCCCCCGATGGCATGCACCAAAGGGTCGTGATTTCCGGCAAGCCAGATGCAATTTATCGCCCCGATCATGGCGTCCAGCCGCATTCGATCGGCATTCGTTAACAGACTGCTAGCATCTGGACGATGGAAACTGTCGCCCAGAGAAATCAGCGTTTTCGCGCCGGTGCGACGCAGGTCGGTTTCGAGCCGCGCGAGGGTCATGGCGGTGTCGTAAGGCGGCAGCATCTGCCCGCGACGGGCAAAGCTCGCCATCTTTTCGAAATGCAGATCGGCGACGAGCAGCGTCTGCCGCGCGCGCCAATAAAGCGCGCCGGTGGGCAGGGGTTCGAAATTGTGACCGGCAAAGCGCAAGATCGGTGTCTCCGTGATCTCGGCTCTCTGAATGGAATAGTTCAATCTCGCCCGTGCTCGTCTGGCTGGCTGTGAGCTTGGAGGCTTTTCTAGCAGATTCGCTTTTTGTTCTTAAGTGCCCATGCCGTCGCGGCCAAGACCGGCGCGGAGCGCGGATGATGATCGGGGCAACCGCTTTTAAACCTCACCCGTTTAAGCTTTTTGGAACACAGGCCCGAGGACGCGATGATAACGAAATCTGAGAGAAGCGGCGTGACCCGCCGGCAAGTATTGGCCTGGAGCGGCGGCACGGCGCTGGCACTGGTGCTGGGCGGGCGGGTGAGCGCGGCAGACCCCGCCAGTCTCGAGGATTTCCTGGCGCTGTCCGCCCGGCTGGTCGGCAAGAAAAAAGGCGCACTCTCCACCCAATTTGGCGAAAGTTATTTCAGTGCGCTGCTCTCGCGCGGTCTTGGCGAAACCCTGAGGGGCCTGCGGGACGGCGATGCCGAACCCGGCCTGGAAACCAGCATGATCAGCAATTGGTACACCGGCGTCGCCGAGACCAAAGGGGGCGACGAGGTGGTCACCTATACCGAGGCGCTGATGTGGGAGGCGCTCGATTTCACCAAGCCCATGGGCTGGTGTGGCGGAGAAACCGGCTATTGGACCGATGCGCCGGAAGGGGAGGCATAGATTATGGCCGATATTGAAGCCGAAGTGATCATTGTCGGCTCCGGTGTTGCCGGAGCCCTGATTGCCGACCAATTGGCCAATGCCGGCGTGAGCGTGGCCATTCTCGAAACCGGCGACGCGGTCGACCGCGCCGAAGCGGTGGACACGTTCCACGCCGCGCTGATCAAGACGCCGGAATCGGCCTATCCGGTCGGGCCGGACGTTGACCATCCGCTGAGCTGGAACCCGGATTATTACTATCGGCAGGTGGGTCCGGCAAAGTTCAAGAGCACCTATGTCAAAGTGGTGGGCGGCACGACCTGGCACTGGCTGGGCACCGCCATCCGCATGTCGCCCGAGGATTTCCGGCTCAAGAGCCGTTTCGGACGGGGCGAGGATTGGCCGCTGAGCTATGACGAGCTTGAGCCCTATTATGGCCGCGCCGAAATCGAACTGGGTGTGTCGGGCATTGCGGGCTCGCCGCCATCGGCGCCGCGTTCGACCGACTATCCCATGCCGCCCATTCCCCAGACCTTTCTCGACAAAAAATTCGCCGAGAAGCTGGCGGGCACGGCCTATGTGGTTTCGCCGACGCCACAGGCCCGCAATTCGGTCGACCACGACGACCGCCCCGCCTGTTGCGGCAGTTCGAGCTGCATCCCGGTCTGCCCGGTACAGGCCAAATATGATGCCAGCGTCCATGTCGAGCGGGCGGTGAGCAAGGGGGCGGCGCTCTACTCCGCCACCAATGCCACCCGCGTCGAGACCGGAGCGGATGGCAAAGTGTCCTTCATTGCCTTTACCCGCCGCGACGGCAGCACCGGTCGCGCTACCGGGAAACTCTATGTCATCGCCGCTCACGCGATTGAAACACCGCGCCTGTTGCTGGCCTCGGCCAATAGCCACGCGCCCAATGGCGTCGCCAATGGCTCCGATCAGGTCGGGCGCAATCTCATGGACCATCCCAGCCAGTTGAGCTGGGCGACAACACTCGACCCGGTCTGGCCCTATCGCGGCCCGCTTTCGACCTCGGGGATCGAAAATCTCAGCGTCGGCGACTTCCGCGACGAGCGCGGCGCGTTCCGCATCGAGATCGGCAATGACGGCCATAGCTGGCCGACCGGCGCGCCGCTGAGCACGGCGCAGGCGCTGATCGCCGAAGGGCTTCGCGGCCCGGAGCTGGACCAGGCGCTCAAGCGGCAGGCGGCAAGACATGTGCGCATGGCGGCGCTGGTCGAACAGCTTCCCGATCCGGACAATCGCATTACGCTTCATCCCACCGAAAAGGACCGCTATGGCGTTCCCCTGCCCCAGATCCATTACAGCATCGATGATTATGTGAAGGCGGGGCTGGCGGCGGCGGCCCAGGCGCATGACGACATTTTCACGGCACTCGGCACAGAAGAAGTGCACCATGCCGAGGAGTTCAACGGCTCGGGCCACATTATCGGCACCTGCCGGATGGGCGACGACCCCGCCAGTTCGGTGGTCAACGCGGAATTGCGCAGTCATGACCACGACAATCTCTTCATTGCCGGCTCGTCGGTGTTTCCGACCTCGGCGACGGCCAATCCGACCCTGACCATCGCGGCGCTGAGCCTGAGGGCGGCGGAGGGAATGTTGCGGCAATTGCGAGGGGAATAGGAAAGACCTCCTCCTAGCCTCCCCTTCAAGAAAGGGGGAGGAACAGACCGGGGAGTTTGTCGGGATTGGCGGCTGAGGGATGGGGCGGGGAACTGGATTGCCCGGACAAGCCGGGCAATGACGATGGGGCGGAGAGGCGGCGGGGGTATGCCGGGGCAATGGCGGCCGGTCAGAAAACCTCGCCCATCGCCTCGCGCAGAAGTTCCTCGGCGGCTTCGGTCATGGCGGATTCGCGGCCTTCGCCGAAAATGGGCTCCTTGCCGATGTCGAGCATGACCGGGACGGCGAGCGGGGAGATACGCGGCAGGGGCTTGTGGACGATATGGGTGCGGATGCGGGCGAGCATGTGGCCCAGCCGCTCGATGTCGAGCAGGCCGCGCGCCGCGTCGTGGCGGGTGGCCTCGATGAGGATATGGTCGGGCTCGTGCTGATAGAGCACGTCATAGATGAGGTCCGAAGACATGGTGATCTGACGGCCGGTCTTTTCCTTGCCGGGGTGTCGGCGCTCGATCAGGCCGGCGATGATGGCGCAATTGCGGAAGGTGCGTTTCATCAGCGCCGATTCATCGAGCCAGGATTCGAGGTCGTCGCCGAGCATGTCCTCGTCGAACAAGTCGTCGAGTGAGAGCCGACCGGTGCGGATCAGGGCGGAAAGATCGCCCAGTCCCCAGACGGCGAGGGCATATTCGCTGGCGACGAAGCCAAGCGGGCGGGCGCGCAGGCGTTCGAGGCGGCGGGTGAGCAGCATGCCCAGCGTCTGGTGCGCCAGCCGCCCCTCGAAGGGATAACAGACGAGAAAATTGTGGCTGCCCTGGGGGAAGGTTTCCACCAGGAGGCTGTCGCGGCGCGGCAGGACCGAGATGTCGCGTTGCAGGCGCAGCCAGTCGGCGACCTGATCGGGCAGTTTGTGCCAGTCCTCGGGACTATCCATGAGGCGGCGGACGCGCTCGGCCAGATAGGTCGAAAGCGGGAATTTGCCGCCCATATAGGATGGGATTTTGGGGTTCCTGGCGACAGCGCGGGAGACGAAGGCCTCATTGTCCTTCATGCCCTCGAAGGCGACGATCTCGCCGCCAAAGATGAAAGTGTCGCCCAGGGAGAGGGTGGAAAAGAAATATTCCTCCATCTCGCCCAGGACGCGCCCGCCGGCGCCGATGGGGCCGGTGGTGCGGCCCTTTTTCTGCTCCTTGCTGCGCACGAGACGCACCCGGATCATGGGCTCCTCGACAATGGTACCGATATTGAGCCGGTATTGCTGGGCGACCTGGGGATTGGCGATGCGCCATTTGCCGTCGGGCAATTGGCGGAGGCGGGCATAGCGTTCATAGGCCCGCAGCGCATAGCCGCCGGTGGCGACGAAATCGAGCACGCGGTCAAATTTTTCGCGGGCAAGGCCCCGATAGGGCCAGGCGCGGGTAATTTCGCCATAGAGGTCATCGGCCTGGAAGGGTTCGGCGCAGGCCATGCCCAGAATATGCTGGGCGAGGACGTCATAGCCGCCGGGCTGGGGGTCTTCGCTATCCTGATGGCCTTCGGATACTGCCTCGACGGCGGCTTCGCATTCGAGCACTTCGAAACGGTTGGAGGGTACGAGCAGGGCCTTTGACGGATCATCGAGCCGGTGATTGGCGCGACCGATGCGTTGCAGCATGCGCGAGCTTCCCTTGGGCGCGCCGACCTGCACGACCAGATCGACATCGCCCCAATCGATGCCCAGATCGAGCGTCGAGGTGCAGACCACGGCCTTGAGCTGGCCAGAAGCCATGGCGGCCTCGACCTTGCGGCGCTGCTCGACCGAGAGCGAGCCATGGTGCAGCGCGATGGGCAGCATATCCTCGTTGATATCCCAGAGGCCCTGGAACAGCATTTCGGCCTGGCTGCGGGTATTGACGAAGAGCAGCGTGGTCTTGTGCTGCTGGATGATGTTGTAGAGTTCCCGATGGGCATAGCGCCCCGAATGACCCGCCCAGGGCAGGCGCTCCTCGGTTTGCAGAATGGTCAGTTCGGGCGGGGCGCCGCCGGACATGCGAAGGAGTTCGGTTGGCCGGTCCGGCAGGGGTGTGGCGATCCAGTCGCGCAGCAGGTCCGGGCGGGCCACGGTTGCCGAGAGCGCGGTGATCCGCAGCTCGGGGGCCAGGTTCGCAAGGCGCGCCAGGCCAAGGGCGAGAAGCTCGCCGCGTTTATTGGTGACCAGGGCGTGCAATTCATCGAGCACCACGCGGCGAAGCGAAGCGAACATCAATTCGGCCTGGGGATGGGAGATGAGCAGCGCCAATTGCTCGGGCGTGGTCAGCAGGATCTGCGGCGGCCTTGTGCGCTGGCGGGCGCGCTTGGCGGCGGAGGTGTCGCCGCTGCGGGCCTCGACGCGGATGGGCAGCCCCATCTCGGCGATCGGGGTGGAGAGATTGCGCTGCACGTCCACCGCCAGCGCCTTGAGCGGGGAAATATAAAGGGTGTGGAGGCCATCAAAGCCCCCATCGGCCAGATCGACGAGGCTGGGCAGGAAGCCGGCCAGGGTCTTGCCCGCGCCGGTGGGGGCGATGAGCAATTGCGACGCGCCGGAGCGATGGGAGGCAAGCACTTCGAGCTGATGCTGGCGCGGCGACCAATCGCGGCTGGCGAACCAATCGGCGATGACGGGCGGGAGCGCAATGTTCATGGTCAGGCCAGGGCCAACCCGGCCCTTCCCTCAACGGGAGGAGGCAGGCGCGGCGATGGTGACGAAAAGTTTGACAATGAGCACCTGATACAAATCATCGCGCAGCCTATATGATGGCCGTGACCCTGCCAAACGGAGCCGCGACATGAGCGAAGACACTCGACCTCAAACCCGATCCTGGCTCGAAATTGTGCTGGGCGGGCGGCCGGCTTCGGTGATCATCAAGCTGCTACTGATTTCGTTATTGGTCGGCTTCGTCATGTCGGCCTTCGGCTTCAACGCCGCCGACCTGGTGCAGGGCGCAGTGAATTTGCTGCGTGATGCCCTGCGCGACAGCGCTGGTCTTGTCCGGCGATTGGGCGTCTATGTGCTGACCGGCGCGGCCATCGTGGTGCCGGTCTGGCTGTTGCTGCGGCTGACCCGGGGACGCTAAAAAATGGTCGAGACGATCAAACTGACGCCGCAGGCGGCGCTGGCGCGGCTGGTGCCGCATATCGTGGCGCTGGAGCAAGCGGCGACGGGCCAGCGCATCGCCATTGGCCTCGCGGGTGGGCCTGGCACCGGCAAGTCGACGCTGGCGGCGGAACTGGTGACCATGCTCAACGCAATCCGGCCCGGCAGCGCCGCGCTGGTGCCGATGGACGGCTTCCACATGAAGCATGCCAAGATCGAGGCCATGGGGCAGACCGATTACAAGGGCGCGCCGCACACATTCGAAGGCGCGGCTTTCGTCAGCTTCCTCCACCATCTCAAGCATGCCGAAGCCGTGGTCAGCGGGCCGGGCTATAGCCGCAAGATCGAGGACACCATCGATGACGCCTTCAGCGTCGCGCCCGAAGTGAAGGTACTGGTGGTCGAGGGCAATTACCTTTTGCTGACCGAAGGGCCCTGGGCCGGGGTCAAACCCATGCTGGATTATGCAGTTTTCGTGCACGTGCCGCGCGCAATCGTGCAGGCGCGGCTGCTGAAGCGGCATGGCGAGGAGGGCCTGTTTTCCGAGGAGCGGAACCGGGCGCATATCGAGCGCAACGATTTGCCCAATTACGACCTGGTGGCAGCGTCCAGCGGGCGGGCCGATATCGTATTCGACATGGATGTGGCCGAGTAGCGCATAGAGGTGACGCCGGGCGGGGGCGACGATAAGGTCGCGCAATCTTCGACTCGGATCACCATGAACAGCCGTCCCCAGCATCCCTTCACTGTCCGCTCGGCGGATGTCTGGGCCATCGCCCTGCCCGCGTCCATCGCCTTCATCACCGAGCCTTTAGTGGGGCTGGTGGACATTGCCGTGATCGGCCGGCTGGGCGATGCGGCGCTGTTGGGCGGACTGGTCTTGGGGGCGCTGGTCTTCGACATCCTGTTTTCGCTGGCCTATTTCCTGCGCATCGGCACGGCGGGGCTGGTGGCGCAGGCCGTGGGCGCCAAGGACCGGCATGAGGGGCTTCTTCATGTGAGCCGGGCCTTGGTGCTGGGCCTCGGGATCGGCGTCACCATGGCGCTTCTGGCCATGCCCATCCTGGCGCTCTCGGTCTGGGCGCTGGCTCCGGGGCCGGGCGTCGGGGAGGCATTGGCCGATTATGTCCATTGGCGCATCTGGTCGGCGCCGTTCTCGCTGATCAATTATGCGCTTTTGGGCTGGTTCTATGGGCGGGCGGCGGCCAAGACCGGCATGGCGCTGCAATTGCTGCTACATCTGATCGACATCACGCTCTCGATCTATTTCGTGCATGGGCTGGGCTGGGGCGTTCCCGGCGCCGCCTTTGCCACGGTGGTCGGGCAGGCCGTGGCGGCGATGGCGGGCCTTGTCATCCTCGTGCGCCATTATGGCGGGATAAGCGCGCTATTGGCGCGCATTGCGCCCGGCGACATGCTGGGCGGTCCGGCGATCCGGCGCATGTTCGGGCTCAGCCGCGATCTGATGATCCGCTCCATGGCGCTGATGGGGGCCTATGCCTGGTTCGCGGCGCAGGGCTCGCGCATGGGCGAAGTGCCGCTGGCGGCCAATGCCGTGCTGCTCAATCTCCTGATGATGGTGGGCTATTTTCTCGATGGCATCGCGCAGGCGGCCGAACAGCTGACCGGAAAATCGGTGGGCGCGAATTGGCGACCAGCCTTCGATCGGGCCTATGGGCTCTCGATGCTGTGGGGGTTGGCGATCGCACTGGGCCTGGGCGCACTCTGGTATCTCGCCGGGCCCTCTGTCATCGGCTTCATGACCACCAATGAGGAGGTGCGCGCCTATGCGCTCACCTATCTGCCCATCGCGGCGCTCTGTGCGCTGACCTTCATGCCCGCCTTCGTCTATGACGGCATCCTTATCGGCACGACGCAGAATGTGGTGATGCGCAATGGCATGATCGCCTCGCTGGCCGTGTTCCTCGCCGCCGCGCTGATGCTGCAACCGCTCTGGGGCAATTGGGGCCTGTGGGCGGCGCTGCATTGCTGGTTCATCGCACGCGGACTGATCTATTTCCGGGCGCTGGAACGGCGCAAGGCCAGCCTGTTCAGCCTATAGGCCCTGCCCCTCCCTGCCCGAGGCCCAATCGGCGTTGCGGGTGCCG
This sequence comes from Devosia faecipullorum, assembly GCF_015158295.1. GTDB lineage: Bacteria > Pseudomonadota > Alphaproteobacteria > Rhizobiales > Devosiaceae > Devosia > Devosia faecipullorum. The sequence continues at coordinate 98,937 of NZ_JACDXV010000007.1, forward strand.
ACCAGTTGGGAAATATTGGTCTTGCCCGCCGCCCTGACGCCGGCGAGCAGGCCGCGCTTGATGCGCTCGAGCAGATCGAACCCGCCGAAGACGAGGGCGGAATAAAGCTGGATGGCATTGGCACCGGCCTCGATCTTGGCCAGCGCCGTCTCGGGCGAATGAATGCCTCCCACCCCAACCAGCGGCAGCGCGCCGACCCGCTGGCGCATCTGGGCGAGGCGCCGGGTGGACAAGTCGAAGAGCGGCTTGCCGGACAAGCCACCGGCTTCGGACGCATTCTCCAGGCCGAGCACGCTATCGCGGGAAAGCGTGGTGTTGGAAACGATCAGCCCGTCGAGATCGGTCGCGGCAATGACGCGGGCAATGGCGTCCATGCCCGCCTCATCGAGATCGGGCGCGATCTTGAGCAGGACCGGCACACGGGTCTTCGCCTTGCCGCGGGCATTGAGCACTTCGCCGAGCAGGCGGCGCAAAGCCTCATCGGCCTGCAGATTGCGCAGGCCGGGCGTATTGGGCGAGGAAATGTTGACGGTGAGATAATCGGCCAGGTCGGCGAAGCGGACCATGCCCTTGACATAGTCGGCGACGAAATCCTCGCTGTCCTTATTGGCCCCGATATTGACGCCGAGCGCTGCCGGCACCCGCAGGCCCTTGAGCCGCTCGAACACCGCCTCGTGCCCCTCATTGTTGAAGCCCATGCGGTTGATGACGCCTTCGGCTTCGGCAATGCGGAACAGGCGCGGCTTGTCATTGCCCTGCTGCGGGCGCGGCGTCACCGTGCCGATCTCGACCATGCCAAAGCCCAGAAGCGCCAGCGGGCGCGGCACTTCGGCATTCTTGTCGAAGCCAGCGGCCATGCCGACGGGATTGACGAGATCCAGGCCGCACAGCGTTGTCGCCAATTCGGGCGGATCCTTGTGCTCCTGCTGGGGCGCGAGGCCGAGGCGCAAAGCGGTGATGGTGGCGCCATGGGCGGTTTCGGGGTCCATGCGCAGAAGCGTGTCGCGCGTGAGATTGGCCAGGCCCGCATGGCGCAGCAGCGGAGAAAAGGCGGAAAAGATCATTGTAGGGCCTCCGGCAAGGTGCAGTTTCCGTCCGCATCGACGCTGACAAGGGCTTCCCATTCCACCAGGCCCATGTCGAGCGGCCCGCCATAAAGATGGGGGAAAAGCTGGCCGCCGCGCGATGGCTCCCAGGCCAGCGCCTCACCGAGATCGGCAATGCGCACGGCCAGGATGACCAGATCGGCCTGGCCCCGGAAATGCAGGCGCAGCGTTTCGGCCAATTGGGTGGCGGTGGAAAAATGCATGTAGCCGTCGCTCGCATCGATGGGCATGCCGGCGTAGCGCCCCGCATGGCGGGCAGCGGCAAGGGAGGCAATGGTGGCGATCTTGTAGATGAAAGGCGGGTTTTCGATTGGCATGAAGCACCTGCGCGGCGGGGATGGTGCGGGGGTAAAACGTAAAGGTTCTCTTTACAAGATGGAGAGCGGACAATACGATAGGACAACATTCCTTCATAAGATATATTTCCTCTCCGGGACCGGCAGATGCTTTCACACAGGGCCATTTGGGATGGCATTGACGGGCTGGCGCGCCGGCACGGCCATTCCGTATCGGCGCTGGCGCGGCTGGCGGGGCTGGATGCCACCGCATTCAATATTTCCAAGCGCGTGAGCAAGGATGGGCGGGAGCGCTGGCCGAGCACCGAGAGCATCGCCAAAATCCTCGAAGCGACGGGGGAAAGCTTCGACAGCTTCCTGGCCGATACCGGCGCCTATATGCAGGCCAGCGGCTTTGCCGAACCGGGGCAGCGCACGGTGCCGCTGCTGGGGCTGGCGCAGGCCGGCATGGGCGGTTTTTTTGATGGCGCGGGCTTTCCGGTGGGACAAGGCTGGGACGAGATCGAATTGCCCACGCCGCAGGGAAACGGCATTTATGCGCTGGAAGTGAGCGGGGACAGCATGGAGCCGCTTTATCGCGAAGGCGACCGGATCGTGGTCTCCCCGACCGAACAGGTGCGGCGGGGCGACAGGGTGGTGGTCAAGACCCGCGACGGCGAGGTGATGGCAAAAATCCTGGCACGCCAGTCTGCCAAGCAGATCGAACTGCATTCGCTCAACCCCGCCTATGCCCCGCGCATCCTCGATCTGGTGGAGGTGGAATGGGTGGCACGGATCATCTGGGCGAGCCAGTGAGGATCGCGGCGGCCCTGCCAGCGGATGCTGGCGACTGGCTGGCGCTACGTACCACGCTGTGGCCGAGAGGCGCGGGAGGCGATCATGAAAACGAGATCATGCGCCTGCTGGCCAATGCTGGCGACACGATCAATCTGCTGGCGCGCACCGATGCCGGCGAGGCAATGGGATTTGCCGAGGCAAGCCTCAGGCGAGATTATGTCAATGGATGCAGAACCTCGCCAGTTGCGTTTCTCGAAGGCATATATGTCCTTCCCGCAGCACGCGGGCGCGGCGTGGCGCGGGCCTTGGTAACCGCAGTGGAAGACTGGGGCCGGGCGCAGGGATGCACGGAATTCGCTTCGGACGCCTCGCTCGACAATGTCGGCAGTCACGCCATGCACCGCGCGCTGGGCTTTGAAGAAACGCAGCGTGTGGTGTTTTTCAGGAAAGCGCTGGACTTGACGCTCAGGTGAAAAGGGACGATGCCCCCTTCCGGCGTCATTGCCCGGCTGGTCCGGGCAATCCATCGCGGGGTCGTGCAGGCGGAAGCATGGACCACCGGGACAAGCCCGGTGGTGACGGGAGGAGAGGGTGGCGGGCCTTGGGCGGGCCGGGTGGCACTCAATTTTTTGGGAAAGCGCCGTGTCAGGCGCGCCGGTCAGAAGGGGCCCCCCTCCCGTCCGGCGCATTGCCCGGCTGGTCCGGGCAATCCATGGCGGATCGTTCAAGCGGCGGCATGGACCACCGGGACAAGCCCGGTGGTGACGAGGGGAGAGGGTGGCGGGCCTTGGGCGGGCCGGGTGGCACTCAATTTCTTCGGGAAAGCGCTGTGTCAGGCGCACAGGTCAGAAGGGGCAATGCCTCCCCTCCTTCGTCATTGCCCGGCTTGTCCGGGCAATCCATCGCAGGATCGTGCAAGCGGCGGCGTGGACCACCGGGACAAGCCCGGTGGTGACGATGGGGAGAGGGTGGCGGGCCTTGGGCGGGCCGGGTGGCACTCAATTTCTTCGGGAAAGCGCTGTGTCAGGCGCACAGGTCAGAAGGGGCAATGCCTCCCCTCCTTCGTCATTGCCCGGCTGGTCCGGGCAATCCATGGCGGGATCGTGCAGGCGGCGGCGTGGACCACCGGGACAAGCCCGGTGGTGACAAGAGGAGAGGGCTGAGGCCTTTGTGACGCCGGGTGGGCCCGGTCAGCCCGCGAGTTTTCCGGCCAGCGCGTCGGCGATGAGCTGGCGGGTGTTGTCGATGCCGTAAAGGGCGGCGAAGGAGCCGAAGCGGGGGCCGCGTTCCTGGCCGATCAGCACCTGATAGAGCATCTGGAAGAAGTCGCCGGAAACGCCGGGACCGCCGGTGGGGCTCTTTTTGGAATGATCCTGATAGCGCTCGATGACGCGCGCCACGTCGAGCGAAGCATTCTGGATGTCTTCGTTGCTGGCGTCGGGCGGCAGGGCGGCGAAGGCCGAAGACAGGGCTTCGAGCGCGGCGCGCTCGACATCGTCGGGCGCGCGATAGGTCTTTTCCACGAAATCGCGGAAATAGCGCAGGGCATAGGAGACCAGCGCATCGAGATGCGGATGGGTCTTGGCCGACACGCCCGGCACATGAGCCGAGATATAGCCCCACATGACCTCGGGCGTTTCCGGGTTCGACGCGGTTGCCAGATTCAGCAGCAGCGAGAAGGTGACCGGCATGTCCACCTTGGGCACATTGCCGAAATGCACGTGGAAGGCGGGGTTTTCCACGCGCGCGGCTGCATCCTGGCGCTCGAAGGCGGCGACATGGGTGAAATATTCATCCACGGCGCGCGGAATGACGTCGAAATGCAGGCGCTTGGCCACGCGCGGCTTCTGGAACATGTAGAGGCCGAGGCTTTCCGTGGGGGCATAGGTCAGCCATTCATCGATGGTCAGGCCATTGCCCTTGGACTTGGAAATCTTCTGGCCCTCGGCGTCGAGGAACAGTTCATAGACGTAATGTTCGGGTGGCGTGCCGCCCAGAATGGCGCAAATCCGGTCATAAATCACCTGATTGGACTGGTGATCCTTGCCGAACATCTCGAAATCGACGCCGAGCGCGGCCCAGCGCATGCCGAAATCGGGCTTCCATTGCAGCTTCACATTGCCGCCGGTGACCGGCAATGTGGTGTCGCGCCCATCCTCATCGGTGAAGGTGATCGTGCCATCCTTGGCATTGACCTCTTTCATCGGCACATAAAGGACGCGGCCCGAAGCCGGGGAAATTGGAAGGAAGGGCGAATAGGTGGCCTGCCGTTCGGCCCCAAGGGTGGGCAGCATCACCTTCATGATGTCGTCATAGCGCTCGGCGGCGCGCAACAGCACGGTATCGAACTTGCCGCTGCGGTAATATTCGGTAGCGCTGGCAAATTCGTAATCGAAGCCGAACGTGTCGAGGAAGCGGCGCAGCATGGCGTTATTGTGCTCGCCGAAACTGGCATATTCATTGGTCCAGGGATCGGGCACGGCGGTCAGCGGCTTTTGCAGATGCGGCTCCATGGCCTCCTTGGAGGGCACGGTATCGGGAATCTTGCGCATGCCGTCGAGATCGTCGGAAAAGCAGATCAGCCGGGTCGGAATCTGGTCGCGCGTCAATAGGCGGAAGGCGGTGCGCACCATGGTGGTGCGGGCCACTTCGCCAAAGGTGCCGATATGGGGCAGGCCCGAGGGGCCATAGCCGGTCTCGAACAGGGCTTCGCCCTTGCCCGACTTTTCCAGCCGTTTGACGATCTTGCGCGCTTCCTCGAACGGCCAGGCGCGCGCGTTCTGCGCGGGCTCGAAAAAGGAGGGGTCAAGGGCGGGCAAAGCGGCGGGCGACACGGGTGCAGCAGCCTTTCGGGACAAAGGAGAGGATGAAGACCGGTAAGTGCACGTTCTGAGGTGCGGCGTCAATGTCGCAGGTGCTTGCGCCGGGCCGGGCAAGAGCCTAGTTCTTGACCATTATCCCCAGACGAGACCCGCATTATGACCCTTGATGCCCATGACGCGCTCATCCATGTGATGATCGTCGCCGCCACGTCCGACAGCGCGATCACCGAGAGGGAGCTGACCCGGATCAAGGCGCTGATCGAGCGGCTGCCGGTATTCGAGGGCTTCGAAAAGGCGCGGCTGGAAGCGGTGGCCAATGCTTGCGCCGATATTCTCAACGGCCCGGACGGGCTTGATCGCGTGCTGGACAATGCCGTCGCCGCCCTGCCCGAGAAATTGCAGGACACGCTCTATGCGCTGGCGGTGGAGGTGACGGCGGTGGACCTCTTCCTCGAACAGGAAGAATTGCGCTTCCTCGAAATGCTGCGCGACAAGCTGAAGCTGGACCGGCTGACCACGGCGGCCATCGAAGTGGCGGCGCGGGCGCGGCACCGGAAATTGCCGGGGTAATGGTCTAACCGCGCGGAGACATGGATTGCCCGGACGAGCCGGGCCATGACGGCGGGCGGCTCAGTGCATGTCTTTGTCCCGAAAGTGGCTCCGGTTTCGGGACAAAGACATGCACAAAAACAAGGGGCTAAAGCGCAGAGCGCGACTCTGAAAGATCGCGTCGCGCTTTAGTAAAAGCCCACCGGGAACCAGCGCAGATAGAGTTCGTCCAGCGTGCCGTTCTGCTTGAGGCGGACCAGGGCCCAGTCGATGGCGTGGCGCACCGGGTCATTGCCGGCCGGCACGGCGATGGCCATGCCCTCGCCAAAGAGCTGGGGCCGGAAATAGGCCTCGCCGGCAAAGCCGCAACAGCCAAGATTTTCGTTGAGCCAGAACGAGGCGCGCATGGCATCGCCGAAGAACGCCCCGGCATTGCCGGTCCGCACCGCTTCGAGCGCCGCGATCTCGTCGCCGAAACCGACAATTTCCGCTTCCGGCAGATAGCGGGCGAGAAAATCCTCATGCGCGCCGCCGGCGCGCACGGCGACGCGCTGGCCGGCGAGGGCTTGGGCGTTGAAAGTGCCGATCGCATCGGCGCGGGTAACGAAGCGCCCCGGCAGAGCCAGATAGATCGAGGAAAAATCGAAGATTTCGCCGTTCTCCGCCGTCATGGCGAGACCGGCGATCAGCGCATCGCCCTGACTATCGGCCAGCGCCGTGGCGGCCTGTTCCCAGGGCCAGGCCTGGATGGTGCAGGCAACATTGACCTCGATGCAGATGCGGCGCGCCAGATCGATATTGAAGCCGATCAATTCGCCCGCATCGTCGCGAAAATTGAAGGGCGGGAAATCGGCGCTGGTCAGAAAGCGGATGGCCGGAACCGGCTGGAGATTGGGCAGGATTTCCCGCGCATCGGGATCGGCATGATAGGGGATCGGCTGGGCGAATGCGGGGGCGGAGAGGAGGGCAAGAGCGGCGAGAAGTGTTGCGCCGCGCCTCAGTGCCCGCCAGCCTAATTGCTGCTTTGGGGGAGCAGGCGCGGGTCTCATGGGGAGTGCGGATAGGCAGGAACCCCCACCCTCGTTCCCTCCTCTCAAGGGGGAGGGAGGCGATGGAGCCGCGCTATCGGGGCGTTCGAGGCGGAGGCTGGTCGTTGAGGGGGAGCAGGCGATCGACCCACCCGATTTGTGCGGCGCCCACATCACCTCACACCTGATCCAGGCCATAGAGCAGATCGGCGATCAGGTCGTCGGGGTCTTCAAGGCCGACCGAGAAGCGCAGGAGGCCGGGGGTGACGCCGATTTCGAGACGGACGTCTTCGGTCAGGCGCGCATGGGTGGTGGTGCGCGGATGGGTGATCAGCGATTTGGCGTCACCCAGATTGTTGGAAATCAGGATCACCGCCAGATTGTCGGAGAGGGCGAACGCCCCGTCCTGCCCGCCCTTGACGTCGATGGCAAAAAGGGTCGAGCCGCGCGTCATCTGGCGCTTGCCCAATTCGTATTGGGGGTGGCTGGGGTGATGGGGATAGATGATGCGCTCGACCTTGGGATGGCCGGCCAGGGCGTTCACGATCTTTTCGGCGCTGTCATTCATGCGCTCGATGCGCAGGGCATAGGTTTCCAGCCCCTTGAGCAGCACCCAGGCATTGAAGGCGCTGAGCGTGGCGCCGGTCTGGCGCAGAAAGGTATGGACGTCGCCTTCGATCAATTCCCGGGACCCCAGGACAATGCCGCCCAGCACCCTGCCCTGCCCGTCGATATGCTTGGTGGCCGAATAGGTGACGAGGTCGGCCCCCAGTTCCAGCGGCTTCTGGTAGAGCGCGGTTGAAAAGACATTATCGACGATCAGTTTTGCGCCATGGGCATGGGCAATCTCGGCTACGGCCTTGATGTCCACCAGTTCCAGCGTCGGATTGGTCGGCGTCTCAATGAACACCACCTTGGTATTGGGCTGCATGGCGCGGGCGAAGTTTTCGGGATCGCGGCCATCCACCAGGGTCGAGGCGACGCCGAAGCGCGGCGCATAGTCTTCCACCACATAGCGACAGCCGCCGAACAGGGCCTGGGCGGCGACGATATGGTCCCCGGCCCGCACCTGGCTCATCACTGCATTGGTGACGGCGGCCATGCCTGAGGCAAAGGCGCGGCCGGCTTCGGCGCCTTCGAGCAGCGCCATGCGCTCCTGAAACACATCGACGGTGGGATTGGCGAAGCGGGAATAATTGTGGCCGCCGGCAATCTTGTTCTGGAACAGCAATTCGGCGTGTTCGGAACTGGGATAGGAATAGCCGGAATTGAGGAAAAGGGCTTCGCTTGTCTCGTTGAACGCCGTGCGTTTGCCCCCGCCATGCACCATCTGCGTCGCTGCCGAAAGCTTGCGGGGGTCATGGAGGGGATTGTTCTTTTTCGACATTTTGAGGCGCCTTCAAACGGAAAAAACCGGCACGCTTGGCGGCCGGTTACAAACGGTCTTTAGCACTTTGATTCCGAAACCGTAGCATTCAGCCTCGTAGTGGCTGCAAGCGACCGGCCAAATCACCACTGGGACGCGATCTAAAGCCAATCGGTCTTTGCCGTCAATCGCGAGGTTGCTGGGGAAGACGGCCCTGCTCGTTCCCTGATCGTCATTCCAAGCTTGTCCGGGTAATCCAGACTTGGCACAAGGGGAAAGATGGATCGCCGGGACGAGCCCGACGATGACGGTCGCAAAGAGAACCATTATATGAGCGACATTTGGCCCAAGGGCGTGTTCACTGCACGATTGATCGAGAAGCTGCATGGGGAAGGCGCAATCATTGCGGCGCGGCCTTTCGATGACGATCAGGTGCAGCCGGCCAGCCTCGACCTGCGGCTGGGCAAGACCGCATTCCGGGTGCGCTCCAGTTTCCTGCCCGGCCCGGCCCATTCGGTGGCCGAGCGGATCGAAGCGCTGAAACTGCACGAAATCGACCTGTCCAAGGGCGCGGTGCTGGAGCGCGGCTGCGTCTATCTGGTGCCGCTCGAGGAGAGTCTCGCCTTGCCCGCAGGGGTCAGCGCCTCGGCCAATCCGAAAAGCTCGACCGGGCGGCTCGATGTGTTTACTCGCGTCATCGGCGACCGGGCGCGTGGCTTCGACCAATTGCCCGAGGGCTATAATGGGCCGCTCTATCTCGAAATCAGCCCGCGCACCTTTCCGGTGCTGGTGCGGACCGGCTCGCGGCTGAGCCAGATGCGCTTCCGGCGCGGCGACAGCCGGCTCTCGGTGGAAGAGCACAAGGCGCTGCATGCATCCGACACATTGGTGATCGGCGGACAGCAGCCGGTCGATCATGGTGTGGCCCTGTCCATCGACCTCCTGGGCCAGGGCCGGAACGGGCTGATCGGCTTCCGCTCCAAGCGCCATACGGCGGTGATCGACGTGGACCAGAAGGGCGCATTGGACGTGCTCGATTTCTGGGAGCCGCTTTATGCGCGCGGGCGGAGCGAACTGATCCTCGACCCGGATGAATTCTATATTCTCGTGAGCCTAGAAGCGGTGCATGTGCCGCCAACCCATGCGGCCGAAATGGTGCCCTTCGATCCGCTGGTGGGCGAATTCCGTGTCCATTATGCCGGTTTCTTCGATCCCGGCTTCGGCCATTCGGCGGCGGGTGGCACCGGCAGCCGGGCGGTACTGGAAGTGCGCAGCCGCGAAGTGCCGTTCCTGCTCGGCCATGGGCAGATCATCGGCCGGCTGATCTATGAGAATCTGGCGGAAAAGCCGGACCGGCTCTATGGCAGCGACCTGGGCTCGAACTATCAGGCCCAGACGCTCAAGCTCTCCAAGCATTTCAAGCCCTTCGAGGGCTGAATGGCCGCGCCGCCGCGCTGTCCTTAAAAGGGCAGCAGCGGCGCTGGCGCGGGGATCAGCCGGCGATGGTCAGAGTATCCGGATCGAAGGGCACAAGGCTCTTATGGCCTTTGGCATCGACGATTGTGGCGATGATGCGCGTTCCCCATTCGGCGACATCGACGGCGTGGTAGCCCTCGGCATTGAGCTTTTGCAGCACATAATAGGACGAGTGATCGAACACCGTATCGCCCGCCATGGCGGGGGCGATTGCGCTGACGGCCAGTGTGCCGGCAAGGGCAGCAAGAACGAGCTTTTTCATGGGAGTGTTCCTTTCGTTTCGAACAAGCCCACAATGAGCGACCCCACCTTTCCGCATGCTGGCTGGAGCATGAAAAGATGGGGCAGGAACATGGATTTTCGTCCATGGCGCGGACAGGTTTGCGTGATCGGACAAAGAAAAGACCGGCGATGCTGGGGGCAGCATCGCCGGTTCCAGTTGCCGTCGGGAGACAGCTTGGAGGTTTCAGGCTGCGATGGCCGCCCCCGGCGCGCTCATGGCGCCGGTCATGAAGGCGACGGCATCGGACATGGTGTAGTCCTTGGGATCGATGACGCAGAGGCGCCGGCCGAGACGGTGGACATGGATGCGATTGGCCACTTCGAACACATGAGGCATGTTGTGGCTGATCAGGATGATGGGAATGCCCCGCGCCCGCACATCCTGGATGAGATCGAGCACCCGGCGGGATTCCTTGACCCCCAAGGCGGCGGTGGGCTCATCGAGGATGATGACCTTGGAGCCGAAGGCGGCGGCGCGGGCCACAGCGACGCCCTGGCGCTGGCCGCCAGAGAGGGTTTCCACCGCCTGATTGATGTTCTGGATGGTCATCAGGCCCAGATCGGAGAGCTTTTCGCGGGCAATGCGCTCCATGGCCGGCCGGTCGAGCTGGCGCAGCACCTTGCCCATGAAGCCCGGCTTGCGCAATTCGCGGCCCATGAACATGTTGTCGGCAATCGAAAGGGCCGGCGACATGGCCAGGGTCTGGTAGACGGTTTCGACACCGGCCAGACGCGCATCGATGGGCGAAGCGAAGGCGATCTTCCTGCCTTCAAGGAAGATGTCGCCGCTATCGGGCTGCACCGCGCCGGACAGCGCCTTGATCAGCGAGGATTTGCCGGCGCCATTGTCACCGATGACGGCGAGGATTTCGCCGGGCATCAGGTCAAAGTCGCAATTGTCGAGCGCGGTGACGCGGCCATAGCGCTTGTTGAGGGCGCGGGCGGAAAGAATGGGTTCCATCAGGCAGACACCTTTCTGATCCACTGATCGATGGCGACGGCGGCGATGATCAGCGCGCCGATAAGCAGATAGGTCCATTGGGCATCGGCGCCGAGCAGGCGCAGGCCAAGCGAGAAGACACCCACGATCAACGCCCCGAAGAACATGCCCAGGATGGAGCCGCGCCCGCCAAAGAGCGAAATGCCCCCGATGACCACCGCGGTGATGGATTCGATATTGGCGGACTGGCCGGATGTGGGCGACACTGAGCCGATGCGGCCGATCAGCACCCAGCCGGCAAAGGCGCAGATGAGCCCGGACAGCATATAGACCGAGATGAGGATGCGCTTCGTGTTGACGCCGGAAAGCGCAGCCGCCTCCGGATCGTCGCCCACCGCATAGACATGGCGGCCCCAGGCGGTGTGCTTGAGCACATAGGCCAGCAGCAGAACCAGGGCGATGAAGAAGATCACCCCATAGGTGAAGACCGCGCCGCCCAGGGTGAAGGACTTGCCGAAAAATTGCAGCAGCGGCGCATTGGCCTCGATCTCCTGGGCGCGGATGGTCTCATTGCCGGAATAGAGGAAATTGGTCGCCAGCGCGATCTGCCAGATGCCCAGCGTGACGATGAAGGGCGGCAGCCTGATGCGGGCGATGAGCCAGCCATTGACGAAGCCGATAAAGGTGCCGACGAGCAGGCCGCAGACCACCGCGATTGCCGGCGGCAGGCCGAGCCGGAAGGTGAACTGGCCCATGACCACCGAACTCAGCACCATGATGGCGCCCACCGACAGATCGATGCCGGCGGTGAGAATGACCAGCGATTGCGCCGCGCCGACAATGCCGACAATGGCAACCTGCTGGAGAATGAGCGTCATGGCGAAGGACGAGAAGAACTTGGTGCCCAACAGCGCGCCAAAGACCAGCACCGACAGGATCAGCACGATCAGCGGCACCAGGGCCGGATTGGAATGCAGCGCATGCTGGATGCGCGACAACAGGGTCAGTTGGAGTTCAAAGCTGGCGACGGATTCTGTGCGGGTAGAGAGGCCCTGTTCGGCCTCGGATGGGTTCGACATGGGCATTCTCCCCTTATCCCAATCGACGGCAGGGCGGGTACGTCACCCGTCCCTGCCGTCATTATAGACTATAAGCGGGATCAGCCCCAGCAGAGTTCGGCGCCGCGCGTGCTGTCGATGGAATCGACGCCAGCGACCGGCTCGTCGGTGACCAAGGCCACGCCGGTATCAAAGAAGTCCTTGCCCGGGGTCGGCTCGGGCTTGGTGCCGGTATCGGCCCAGGCCTTGATCGCCTCGACGCCCAGCGCCGCCATCTGCAGTGGATATTGCTGGGAGGTAGCGCCGATGACGCCATCACGCACATTGGCCACGCCGGGGCAACCGCCGTCCACGGACACGATGAGCACGTCGTTTTCGCGGCCGAAGGATTTCAGCGCCTCATAGGCGCCGGCGGCGGAAGGCTCATTGATGGTGTGGACGACGTTGATATTGGGATCCTTGGTCAGAAGGTTCTCCATGGCCTTGCGGCCACCTTCCTCGTTACCGGCGGTCACGTCATGACCGACAATGCGCGGATCGGTTTCGTCGCCCCACTTGTTGGGATCGCCCAGATCGATGCCAAAACCCTGCAGGAAGCCCTGATTGCGCAGGACGTCGACAGTGGGCTGGCTGATGCCCAGATTGAGCAGGGCGATGCGCGCATTGGCGGCATCGGCGCCCAGCTTGCCCGCCGCCCATTTGCCGATCAGCTCGCCGGCGAGGAAATTGTCGGTGGCAAAGGTGGCGTCGGCGGCATCGATGGGGGTGAGCGGGGTGTCGAGCGCGATGACCAAAAGGCCGGCATCGCGCGCCTGCTGCACCGATTGCACGATGGCCGAGGTGTCCGAAGCGGTGATCATAATGCCTCTGGCGCCGTCGGCGATGCAGGTCTCGATGGCGGCAACCTGGGATTCATGGTCGCCATCGATGCGGCCAGCATAGGATTTGAGCGTCACGCCCAGCTCAGCCGCCTTGGCCTCGGCGCCCTCCTTCATCTTGACGAAGAAAGGGTTGGTGTCGGTCTTGGTGATGAGGCAGGCGGATACGTCCTGGGCCATGGCGGCCGACGTCATGGCGGCAAGGCACAAAGCCGTGCCCAAAAGCAGCTTCTTCACTGGATCTCTCCCTGATCGGGCCCGCAGCGGTGAGGCTCCTCCCCCCGCGTCGCCGCCCATCTTGTTTGATTGAACGCGCTTATCGTGGAGAGGAATCCAAATCCCGTCAATATATAAATCTTGTTTATTTATTTATTTCCTCGCGCCCATCTTCCGCGAGGGGAAAGCCTTCACTATGGTGCCGGCCATGGATAATGCAGTCATCCGATCGCTGAGCGGCGGCGTGAACCAGAGCGGGGTTCGCGACTATAATGAACGCCTGTTGCTGACGCTGTTGCAGCGCAATGGACCGACTGCCGGAAGCGAGCTGGCGCGGCTCGCAAACCTTTCTCCGCAAACAATTTCCATCATCCTGCGCGAGATGGAGGCCGAAGGGCTGCTGGCGCGCGGCGCCCCGGTCAAGGGCAAGGTCGGCAAACCCTCCGTGCCCATGAGCCTGGCCGAAAACGGAGTGCTCTCTTTCGGCGTCAAGATCGGGCGGCGCAGCGCCGTATTGCTGCTGGCCGATTTTCGCGGAACGGTGCGTCACGAATTGCAGCTGACCTATAATTATCCCCTGCCCGGCCCGATCTTTGCCTTTTTGCGCGCCGGGCTCGAAACGATTCTGGGCCAGTGCAGCGCCGCCGAGCGGCAGCGCATCTGTGGCGTCGGCATCGGCACCCCGTTTGAGCTGTGGCGATGGAACGAATTGGTGGGCGCGCCCGCCGCCGAATTCATCGCCTGGAAGGATGTGGACTTCGCCGCCGAACTGGGAAAATTCACCGACCTGCCGGTCAGCGTGGTCAATGACGCGACGGCAGGCTGCCAGGCCGAGCATATTTATGGGCGTGGCAAGGAATTCCGCGACTATGCCTATTTCTTTATCGGCGCCTTTGTCGGCGGCGGCATCGTGCTCAATCATTCGGTCTATCAGGGCCATTACGGCAATGCCGGGGCGCTGGGATCGCTGCGCAGTTTCGGGCCGCAGGGCGAAAGCCAGCAATTGATCGACACCGCCTCGATCCATCTCCTGGAAACCCGGCTCACCGAAAACGGACAGGATCCACAGGAACTCTGGGACCAGCCGCAGGACTGGAGCCGTTTCGCCCGTTTCGTCGAACCCTGGCTTGGCCGCACCGCGCAGGAACTGGCGCGGGCCAGCCTTTCGGTCTGCGCGGTGATCGACTTCGAAGCCATTCTGATCGACGGGGCTTTCCCCGAAACGGTCAAGCAGGAACTGGTCGAGCGGACGCGGCGCTACCTGGTCAATCAGGACATGCGCGGCCTGATCGTTCCACGCATCGAGGCCGGTGCCGTCGGCGGCAATGCCAGGGCCATCGGCGCGGCAACAAGCCCGCTTTTCGAACGCTATTTCATGAACGGCAATATCCGGCTGTAGCGCGCGCCGCCCAGGTTGGCCGCAATGCGCCTCGGGCCCTGCAAGAGCCGGCACGCGCTATTCTCGCCGGTGCCCAAAACCGGCGCCAAGGCCGCTTGACGCCCCGGCCGAATTCCAGCATTGATTGCGCGCTTCCGAAACCGGAGGCGCGGACCCATCAGGGTCTCGGGCGGGTGTAGCTCAATGGTAGAGCAGAAGCTTCCCAAGCTTACGACGAGGGTTCGATTCCCTTCACCCGCTCCAGAATCTACAGTCATCGTCCGGCCGGCACCGACGGATCGAATTTGGTTGCCGAGATTTGCTCCCAGCATTCGAAGCTACAGAAACCGGAATATCCGGTTCCTGAGCGGCAGCAGAATCGAAGGACCACTGGCTACGGAGGGGTCTCTAGAAGGCACCCGACGCCTCAGGTTTCCTCAACGAAGACCTCATTTCGCTTCCTGGTAACCGCTGGGAGCAGAATGATCGCCAAGACGACCGCCGCCAGCACCAGCAGAAATGCGCTGACGGGACGGGTTGCGAACACGGACGCATCGCCACCCGAAATCAGCATTGCGCGCCGGAAATGCTCCTCGATCATGGGCCCAAGGATGAAGCCCAGAATTAGTGGCGCGAGTTCGCATTCGAGCTTGATCAATACGTAGCCGAGAAGGCCCGCGATGGTGATCTGGTAGACCCCGAAAGACGAATTGTTGACGCTGTAGACCCCTATGCAGCAGAAGGCGATGATGATGGGGAAGAGCACGGTGTAAGGCACCTGCAGGAGCTTAATCCAAAGTCCGACAAGCGGTAGGTTCAGTATCAGCAGCATCGCATTGCCGACCCACATGGAGACAATAAGCCCCCAGAACAGGGTCGGGTTGTTGTTGATGACACCGGGACCGGGCACGACGCCCTGAATGATCAATGCGCCGATCATGAGCGCCATTATCACATTGGACGGGATCCCCAGAGCCAGCATCGGGATGAAGGACGTTTGCGCGCCCGCATTGTTGGCGGATTCAGGCGCAACAACACCTTCGATCGCGCCATGTCCCATCTCCTTCCCGTGCGGCGAGACCTTCTTTTCCACCGTATAGGCGACAAAGGATGACAGGAGCGCTCCGCCCCCGGGCAGAACGCCCAGCATGGAGCCGATCGCAGTGCCGCGGACCATGGGCGCAATCATGCGCTTGAAATCTTCGCGCGTTGGCATAAGCCGCATTACCTTGGCAACGCTCCCAGTGGAGCCATCGCGCTGCTCAAGATTGCGCATGATTTCGCTGATACCGAAAAGGCCGACGGCGATGGCGACGAATTCCAGGCCGTCGAGCATCTGGCGAACGCCGAAGGTAAAGCGAGCGGCCCCGGTATAGATGTCGGTACCTGTCAGGCCCAGCAAGAGCCCCAGGAAGATCATGCCCAGCGCCTTGACGATGGAGCCGGAAGCCAGGGCTATGGAGGAGACCAGGCCAACCACCATCAGCGAGAAATACTCTGCTGGTCCGAAGTTGAAAGCTAGAAGCGTCAGTGGTTTGGCGACCAGCGCAATGAGAAGCGTCGCGACGGTGCCGGCAAAGAACGACCCGATGGCCGCGGCGGCGAGGGCCGGCCCGCCCCTGCCCTGCTGCGCCATCTTGTAGCCGTCGATTGTCGTGACCGCCGACGAGGTTTCGCCGGGTAGCTTGAGCAGAATAGCGGTGGTCGAGCCGCCATATTGCGAGCCGTAATAGATGCCCGCCAGCATGATCAGGGAGCCCTCGGGCGAAAGACCGAAGGTGATCGGCAAGAGCATGGCAATTGTCGCGAGCGGCCCGATACCCGGCAACACGCCGATCACCGTTCCCAGCAAGGTCCCAATGAAGCAATAAAGCAGATTGATGGGCTGGAAACTGACGGCAAGGCCGAGTGCGAGGTTACCAAAGACGTCCATGGTCACGCCCTCCACGCAAAAATGTCACCGAAGATCGGCAGCGGCACTCCGAGACCGAAGCTGAACACCGCGCTGCAGAAGACGGCGATGCAAATGCTGGTCAGGATATTGTTTCGGAGGGAGATACGAGGATCAGCCCAGCACGCGATGAAACTTGTCAAAAACGTACCGGGGAGCATCCCCAGGTCATCCACAAAGGCCGCGAAAATCACCGTGGCGACCGAGATGAAGATCATGGCGCGCCATGGCACAACGCCGAAGGGACTTTCACTCGCGACCCAGAAGGCGCGTCCGATGACGACGACACCAGTCAATCCAAGGCAGCCCGCCAGCATGGCCGGGAAAAATCCCGGTCCCATCTGAGTCAGCGACCCCACCGACATCGTGCCAACGGACATGTAACCATAGGTCAAAGCGAACGCGATGAAGATCAGCCCCGTGGCGAGATCCTTGCGGTTGATTGACATCCTTACTCCCCCTAGAGCGTCAGGCTCGCACCTCGACACCACCCCATCCCTCAACCACCCGGCATATGGAGGTGAAATCGGAGTTGGGGCCGTATTTGGCATTTGTTACTGCGAGCATTTGTTGCACGACGGCACCTACCACCATGGGCACGCCCATGGCTTCTGCCTCGTTGACGCACATCCGCACGTCTTTGAAGAAAAGGCCCGTCGCAAATATGAGCGTAGCGATGCGCGGCGTCCGAGGCGACGACGACAGGGCCGTGCTGCGTTTGCACCCCAAGCGCCTGCCGCCCCCCAGCATGTCCGCCAATGTGGTGAAGGGTGATGCCGGGAAACAGTCCGGTATCGCCATCGTCGAAGCACACCCTGCCAGCACAGACGCGGAGCACCCACACCACGGCGTCATCCAGTTCATAGAGATGGCTCATACCCGGATGACACATGCACTGCCCGGTGGCGAACCCCATCTCGCTGTCCTGGATGTGAAAGCGAGCGCGTAGAAACAGGCCATCGTTTCCGGCGTGGTCGTAGTGCATGTGAGTGATGACCACGTTCTCGATCGTCTCGGGGTCAACACCCAGCGCTTCCAGCCCCTCGCGGGCTGAATGCGTGATCATCCGCCCGCGCAGATGGGCGTTGCGCAACACCCAGACGTAGTAATTGAGCGGCATGGGGCCCTTATGCGGATCACCGCCGATAAAATTCTCAGCGGCGCCGCGGTCGTGCCGGGCATCGGCTATGACATAGGCCTCGCAGAGATGATCGCTCATGACCGGCAAACCGCTTAATCGTTAATTGCCGGCGTCGATATCGGCGAAAGCTTCGCGGGCGATGCGGAACGAGTCGACGCCTGCCGGTATACCGCAATAGATGGCGACCTGGAGGAAAACCTCTCGGATTTCATCCTTTGAAACGCCGTTCTTCAGCGCACCCTTGACGTGCATCTTGAGTTCGTGAGGGCGGTTGAGCGCGCTAATCATCGCCAAGTTCAGAAGGCTGCGGGTCTTGCGATCGAGCGTGTCACGGCCCCAGACGGCGCCCCAGCAATATTCTGTGGTCAGTTCCTGCATGGGGCGGTTGAAGTCGTCCGCCGAGGCAAACGACTTCTCGACGAACTCGGCGCCCAATACTGACTTGCGGATTTCAAGGCCGATATCGAAGGTCTTCTGATCCATTGGATGTCCTCTTTAGTGAACGTTGCGCGGCACTTGCAGCGCATTGAGGGGGGATGCATCGCCAGTGGCGAGGTTGTTGACGTGATCGACCAGTTCCGCAGCCTGACTGGCGCCAAGGGCCGCGCGCGCGGACGACAGGAAGCGGGCGTAGACCAGATCCGAAGAGGCCACCTCGACATCGTCGAGCGCGCATGAGATCTCCTGCCCGTCGAACGTAGTCAGCGTGACGCGCGCGGGCTGGCGCCCGGGATAGGCAGCGGTGAGTTCGGGATCTGCGACGAGCCTGGTGCGGCTGATGAGGCGAGCGATCTCCGCGTCTTCCAAGTCAGCATAGTTGTCGCTGTCGAGCCGCGCTCGGCGTACTACGCTGGCAACGCCAAACTGGATACTCATCTTGGCCGCGAGCATGGTGTCGAATGGCCCGACGGCATTGCAGCCCGGATAAAGCAAGGCCGCCTGGGTGGCGTCGACGCGGATAGCGGCAACTTGGGCGCTGTCCACCTCCAGCTTCAAACGAGCGGCGAGTGCCGCCTGGCTGGGCGTCTGGGCAAAGTTGCAGGCCGGCGCTTGCTTGTGAAAGACCTTGAGGATTTCAAAGCCATCCTGGAAAAGCCCCTTGACCGGCTGCGGTTCACGGCGCGCAAAGGCGCGGAAGATGCCGGCTTCGCCCTCAACCACGTCGCGTGTGGCAAAGGCTCCGGATGCGGCAAGATCTACGCAGGTCAGCGCATTGCGGGCAGCGAACCCGGCGTGAAAATACATGTCGCTGCCACCGGCGACGGGCCACTGGTTGAGGCCGGCGGCGCAGTTGACGGCGAGCGAAAGCGCCGAGGACGTGCTGTTGGCATCCAGGGTTCGCAACTGGCACAACGCAGCCACGGCGGCGAACGGGCCAACAATACCCGTCGGCCGGAACAGGCGCGCAAGCTCGGCGGTCATGATTGCACTGCCAAGCCTTGCGCCAGCCTCGTAACCGGCCACGGCTGCGGCCAGAAGCTCATGTCCGGTCACCTGACGGCCGGTTCTGGAAAGCTCTGCCAGCAAGGCTGGCCAGACAACGATGCCGAGATGTGCGATCGACCCGACATGCATGTCTTCCCGAACGAGACCGTGTGCGGCCACCGCATTGGCAAAGGCTGCGTCACCTGCCGCCGAGAAAGCACCTAGCGGGATTGAGGCAGCGCCGCTCGCATTCTTCTCGGCGTGCCCGATAGCCTGCTGCGCCCACGGAAGGTTGCGGGCCTCGTAGGCAGCCGAGAAATAGTCGGCAAGGCAGAGCTGGGCTTTCTCAAGCACGTGCTCCGGCATAGGGGCGGTGCGGCATGCAACGAGCGCAGCGGCAAAAGACTCCACTACGCTCGTATTCAGGCTCATCGGGGCCCCGCAATGGTGATACCGGCATCAATCTTGAGCGTGACGCCGGCAATGCTTGCCGCTTCGTCAGAAGCAAGAAAGACAGCGGCCGATGCCACCTCGCGATCTGTTACGAGACGCCCAAGCGGGGTCATGTTGCGGCGCTTTTCCCAGCCCTCCGCGTCAATAACAGAGCTGGCCCCCGGCGTCTCTACAGCCCCCGGCGCAAGCGCATTGACGCGAATGCCATAGACGCCCAACTCGACGGCCTGCTGGCGCGTGAATGCATCGACCGCACCCTTGATAGAGGTGTAGACTGCTGCGTTCTTGATGGCGAAGGAAACAGCCACCGACGAAAGGCTGATGATGCTGCCACCACCGCGCGCTATCAGGTGCGGCGTCGCTGCCTGGGTACTCCAGTAAGTGCCCTTGACCCCGACATCGAGCATGCGGTCGATGATGTCTTCAGGCATGTCGGTCAGCTGCGCGTAGTGAAAGGCCACCGCGTTGTTGACCATCGCATCGAGACCGCCCTGAGAGGCAAAGTCATCGACGGCCGCATGCACGGCGGCGCGATTGCGAACGTCAAGCACATAGGCCTTGGCACCGGGAATGGCAGCCGCGGCGCTTTCGACCAGCGGGGCATTGATGTCAGCCAGTGCGACGGTCGCGCCCTCTTCGGCGAAACGCCGCGCGATGGCAGCGCCAATGCCCCCGCCCGCGCCTGTAATGAATGCGCGCTTGCCGTGTAGTTTGCCCAATTGGAGGTCCTCCGATGCTGTTCGCGGTGGCCGCTTGTTGGTTCGCTTACTCGGCCCAGGAGCCCAAACTGTCGAACGCTACCTAACCCCGTTTCACTCTGCGAAATGGAGGGACTGAGAAGTCCCGCGCCCCCACGTCAATGGCTAGCTTGTGCCTGACACAAGGCCGAGAAGGGTCACAATGACTAAAGCAGAGGGCACGTTGCCCACCTTTGCGCAGCGCATGAAGGCGCGCGAAACTCTCTATGGAACATTCGTCAAGATACCCACGCCGCATGCCACCGAGGTGATCGCTTCGGTAGGCTATGATTTCGTGGTGATCGATCAGGAGCACGCGCCGTTTGATCGCGCAGCAATCGACACGATCATTCTTGCTGGATATGCCAATAACTTGCCGACGCTTGTCCGCGTTGGTGATGCTTCTGCCGCCAATATCCTGAGCGTGCTCGATTGCGGCGCGGCAGGTGTGCTCGTGCCCCATGTCGATACCGCAGAGAAGGCGCGTCAGGTTGCGTCGGCCTGCCGATATCGCGGGGGAACGCGAGGCTTCTCACGGACGGGCCGTGCCGGAGGATATGGCATGGCGGGCGTCACCGAACATATCGAGCGACAGGACGAACAGGTCCTTTGCATTGCGATGATCGAAGATGTGGCCGCGATCGAGAATGTCGAAGAGATCGCTGCCGTTGAGGGGATCGATGCGATCTTCATTGGACGCGCCGATCTCTCAGTCGCGATGGGGGAAATCACCAGCTCTGCGCCCCGGGTTGTCGAAGCAGTAAAGACCATCGCCGACGGGGTTGGACGCGCTGGCAAGCTGCTGCTGACTCTGGCGGAAAGCGTGGCCGATCGAGAAGCCATGCAGGCTATAGGCGCAACTTCGTTCCTTGTCGGATCGGACCTCGCCTTTCTCCGGCGCGCCGCCACCCAGTCCCTCACCGAGCATTCCCGCACCTAGCCTAGACCACGAGGAAGAATTTCATGTACGTCACCTCAGACCCGCGCGCCAAGCTCGCACCCTCTGCTTCCAGCAAGGCTTCCGCTCGGCAGTCCTCGGCAAACTACGCTCGATTCTACGAGACGGAACCTCAGGAACGTTCAGACCTGAGCCGGTCGTGGTATGCGCGTGCCCAGAATTTTGTGACCGTCTATTCCGAAGCAGATGCACGCGCAAAGTTCCCGCGTTCAAGCCAGCCGGACGAATACGCGCTGCTGCTGGTCGATCCGCAGAGCCGCATCGCGGTTGAATGGAACGGGGATCGTGTTGAAGTCGGAGGGCAAGCCATCGTCTTCGTGCCACCGGGCGATAGTGTCATCGAGGTTCTGTCGGGCGGACGGCTCATTCGGCTGTTCAGCACCGCTGCGGCAGACATCGTCGCCGCCTGCCCGCCCGGATATGACGAGGACCCCAATGTTCCCCCGCTCGAGCCGTGGCCCGAGCCCGTCGGCGGCTGGCGCATTCGCCACTACTCGATGGACATTCCTCAAGAAGAGGGCCGCCTGGGCCGTATTTTCCGCAGTCGGAATTTCATGATCAACTACATCTATCCCCGCAGCGGTCCGCGCGCGCGCTCGAGCATGTCGCCGCACAGCCATGCGGACTTCCAGCAATGCTCGATGAGCCTTGAAGGCACTTACATGCATCACCTCCGCTGGCCTTGGGGCAATGATGCGGACCTCTGGCGGGCGGACGAGCACGCGCTCTGCAACTCCCCCTCGGTGACCATTATCCCCGCCCAGGTGATCCACACATCTGAAGCAATTGGCAGCGATACGAATTTCCTCATCGACATCTTCAGCCCACCGCGCGAGGACTTTTCCAAGCAGCCCGGCTGGGTGCTCAATGCGGATGAGTACCCAGAGCCCTCCTTCGACTGATTTGACACCAAGGACATCCAAAATGACTTCAGTCAAACTCGTCGGCCAGGAGCGTGATGATGCGATCTCCGCGCTGCTCGTCGGTGCCGTAGACTTGCATTGCCACAGTGGCCCGGCGGTCATGCCGCGCATACTCGATCACCATGAGCAATTAATGGAGGCGTCAGCGGCCGGTTTCCGTGCTGTGGTCACCAAGGACCACTTTTACCTTGGTACGCCACACGCCCTCCTGCTGGAAACGCTCTTTCCGGATACAGGAACCCGGATGTTCTCCGGCATCGCGCTCAACAACGCATCGGGCGGCATCAACCCGCACGCCGTCGATCACGCGGTTAAACTTGGCGCCAAGATCGTGTGGATGCCCACCCTGTCTGCGGCGAACCACATCGCAAAGATGGCAACCGAAGCGAAGACATTTCCCAAGGTTGCTGGCGCACTAGACGCAATCCCGCTCTCCGTACTTGACGCCAATGGTCGGTTGACCGACCAGACGCTTCAAGTGTTGGACCTGATCGCGGCCGCCGATGTGATCTTGGCCGGTGGCCACCTGAGTGCCAAAGAACTGCTGATCCTCTTCGAAGAAGGCCGCCGCCGTGGGGTCAAAAAAATGATGGTGAACCACCCCACCTACGTCATCAGCTGCACGGACGACGACATTCGCGCAATGGTCGAACTCGGTGCCAAGATGGAACATTCCATCTGCCAATTCATCCCCGGGCGAGCCCAAAAATTCGAGAAGGAGTTCGCGGTGCATCTGATCGAGGCCGCTGGCGTGGAGAACACCATCTTTGGCTCTGACCTGGGGCTAAGCGGCTCGGCTCGGCCGGTCGATGGCTACCGCACGTTCGTCGGCCAGCTCCTTGATCTCGGCGTTGCGCCGGACGACATCACCACGATGATTTCGCGCAATGGCGCGCTCTGGCTCAACCTCGACGAGCCTGTTTCAGCAGGTGAAACAGCAGCCTGACTCTGTTCCTTTCGATACCAAGTACGATAAAATCCAACCGTCGGAACCCCGACATTCCTGGGAGGAAATCATGAAACGTCTACGCAACTTCGCCCTTGGGGCGATGGCGACTTTGCTCGCCCTGCCTCTTGCCACCGGCACGGCCCTCGCTGCCTTTCCCGAACGGCAGATCACTATTGTCATCGGCTTCCCGCCGGGCGGAGCGGACGTGTTCACCCGCATGATCGCCGAATACATGACTGACAAGCTCGGTGTCCCTGTGGTGGTGGAGAACCGCCCCGGCGCATCAGGCACGATCGGAGCCGAGGTGGTGGCTTCTGCCAAGCCGGATGGCTACACCATTCTTTTCGCCACCAATGGAAATGCAGCCAATGCCAAGCTGCTCTATCCCAACCTGCCATATGATCCCCAGACCGATCTGCAGCCGATCATGAAGCTGGGAACATCGTCGATGGTCATAGCTGCAGGCGCCCAGCAGCCCTATACCAACATGAGCGAGTTCATCGCCTACGCCAAAGCCAATCCAGGTGCTATCTCGGTAGCCCATCCCGGTATCGGCGGACTTGGCCACGTCGCGATGGAATACATCAAGCGCGAAGCCGAGATCGACGTGAAGATCATCCCCTATACCGGTTCTGGTACGCTCATACCCGATCTGTTGGCTGGTCACATTCAGGCATCGAGCGACAGCATGCCCTCCTACCTGCCCTATGTTCAGGAAGGCAGTGTTCGCTACCTCGCACAGCTCGGCCCAGAGCGGAATCCGCTAATGCCCGGCGACGTCCCAACCATGCGCGAGAGTGGCATCGAGTTCGACTCCTACATCTGGTACTCGCTGCTCGGACCGGCAGGCATGCCCGAAGAAGCTGTCAACGTCATCAATGCAACGGTGACGGAATATCTCGGCCTGCCGGAAACCGTCGATGCGCTTGCCAAGCTGATGATCACGCCTGGCCCCACCGCCCCGCAGGGCCTGGCAGATACCATCACCAAGGAGCTAGAAACCTGGGGTCCGATCATCAAAGACGTCGGCATTACCCTTCAGTAGTTTCCAATCAGCAGATAAATCGGGCGGCCCTCGTTGGCCGCCCTTTTTCATGCCGTTGGCGCCACGTTGCGAAACTCGACTCCTTCCGGCGCGTCGATACCAACCAGCCGGCACGCGTTCTCGCAGGTCATCTGCCGGATCTGCTGCGGGGTAAACCCGAGATCAAGACAGAGTTCGATAACGGCCCTAAAACCCGGAACAGGCCGCGGATTGAACGTCTGGCCGAGATCTGAACCGATTATGGTTCGGTCAATGCCGGCAACGTCGACATAATCGCGCAGGGTGTCGAAATCGAACTTCCGCGACACGCCCTCGATCAACATGCAGGCGCAGTGTTCCAGATAGACCCCCATCGCCGAAAGCTCTGCAAGATCCTCACGCCTGGCTTCTATCCAATATGTAGGATGACTGACGACCATCCGCTGAACACCGCGCGACTTTGCCTCGCTGAATAGCGGATACATTTCGCTGATATGCAGATGCCCGCCGCACAGCACGGCATCGTATTCGGCGATGAGCTCGAGGATTGGCTTCACCTCGTCCCGCAAGTGCCCAAAGTCATCCAGCACGCTCAGCGCTTGTGGCGCGCGCATGCCCAGGCGTCCATGGAGATTGTAGCGAAATGCGGTCGTCAGGTGATTGCGCGAGCACAAGGTGGGCATCCACACCATGCGCGCAC
Organism: Devosia faecipullorum; assembly: GCF_015158295.1. Taxonomy (GTDB): domain Bacteria; phylum Pseudomonadota; class Alphaproteobacteria; order Rhizobiales; family Devosiaceae; genus Devosia; species Devosia faecipullorum. Next base: position 123,370 of record NZ_JACDXV010000007.1, read on the forward strand.
CCAGCGAAAGACCGTACTCGACCGCATGGGCATTGAAGCCACCGAGCTGATTGTTCAGCGGCACGCCAGACAACAGGTGGATGGATCGGTTGCCGCGCCTGTACCGCGAAAGAACATTCATGACGGGCGCGTTGGAATAGAAGTGATCCTTAAAAAGCACGGCATGGCGACCTGCCTCTTCTGCGTCCGCGATCTGCTCAAGGTGATCGAGCTTCCTCTCCATCACGGAAGGACCGGAATGACAGTGCAGGTCCACTGCACCGCGCAGGAGGAGGTCAACCAGTTCAGCGCGATCGTGAGTGTCAGACATTTGATCCCCTTTTGCTTCCAGAACCTCATCGCACTCCCACCCGATACACAGCCTTGAAGCCCCTTAATTTCACCTAGTGAAATCAGCCGACACGGCGGACGATCCGGTTTGAAGGCTTGGATAGGCATGGTCCACCTTCATTCACGGCAGGGATTGCCATGACACAAAGTGCAGCATTGCCGATCGACCGCGAACCATCCCAGGTACGTGCGGCACTAGCAGATGCAGACGTTTCCGTTTTGCTGATGGTACTGGTGCAGTTGACCGGCGACATGGACCTGCTGGATCGCTACGCGCCCTTGTTGGGTCGTCCCGGCGAGTTCACCCACTCCATTCCGCAGCCTATGCTGGATGAACTTCTGGACCGACTGGCAGAACGTCTAACGGATGCAACGCCAGCGCCGCATGAGATTGATCCGGAAGTGCTGCGTCGGATGATGTCAGCCTTTGTTGGCGAAGACATCTCCGATCTTCATCTCACCATGCTGCTTGAAGACCTGGGCTTCCGCAAATCGGAGCCACCGCTCGCGCCTGCCAGCTCCGACCAGGGGAAAAAAGCGGCTGATTTCAAGGTGCTGGTCATCGGCGCCGGGGCCTCGGGCATTTGCGCGGGCATCGGCCTCAAAGAGGCGGGGATCGACTTCCAGATCATCGAGCGAAATGACGATGTCGGCGGTGTCTGGCACGAGAACACCTATCCCGGATGTGGGGTCGACAGCGCGAACCATCTCTACTGCTATTCGTTCGAACTCAACCACAACTGGTCGCGCTACTACGTCAAGCAGGCCGAACTTCGCGACTATCTCCACGACTGTGCGGTCAAGTACGGGGTGATGCCGTATGTCCGACTGCGCGAGGAAGTCACATCACTACGCTATGACGAAAAGACTGCCCGTTGGCACGTCACCATCCGCGTGGCCAATGGCGCCGAGCGCACAGTTGTCGTCAACGCTGTGATCAGTTCGGTCGGGCAGTTGAACCAACCGGCGTTTCCACGCCTGAAGGGCATCGACAGTTTTGCCGGCGTCAGCATGCACACTGCCCGGTGGCGCCATGATGTCGACCTCAAGGGCAAGTCGGTCGCGATGATCGGCACTGGCGCAAGCGGCATGCAGGTCGGACCCGCGATTGCCGACGAGGTGGAACGCCTCACCATTTTCCAGCGCTCGGCGCCCTGGGTTTTGCCGCGGCACAATTACCACAACACTGTCACTGATAGCGTCAAATGGGTCCTCGCTCATGTGCCTCACTATGCGCGCTGGTACAGGTTTCTCCTGTTCTGGGCGTATGGGGATGGCGTTTACCCGCTGCTCAAGATCGACCGCTCATGGAAGTCTGCTGGCTCCATCTCCGAGCGAAACGCCGAGACCCGCAAGCTCTGGCTGAAATATGTCGAAGCGGAAATGGGTGACCTGCCGGAACTCTATGCAAAGGTCGTTCCCGACTATCCGCCTTATGGCAAGCGGTCGCTTCGCGACAATGACTGGTACCAGACCCTGCGCCGCGAGGACGTTGAGCTGGTCAACAAGTCCATCACCGAGATCGTTCCCGACGGGATCATCGACAGCGACGGTCGCCACTACCCCACGGACGTCATCGTCTATGCAACGGGGTTTGAGGCCAGCCGCATGCTCTACCCCATGGACATCGTCGGGGTTGGGGGGCGGAAGATCCGGGACCTCTGGGGGGACGATAATCCGCGCGCCTATCTCGGCATTACGGTCCCAGCCTTCCCCAACCTCTTTCTCACCTATGGGCCCAATACCAATTTGGCTCATGGCGGGAGCATCATCTTCCACGCCGAGTGTCAGGTTCACTACATCCTGTCGTGCCTGGCGGCGCTATCGGATGCTGGTGCCGATGCCATGGATTGCACACAAGATGCGCACGACGCCTACAACGCCAAGGCCGATGAAACCCTGGCGGAAATGGTGTGGTCCTTTGAAGGCGTGACGAACTGGTACAAGAATTCGACAGGTCGAGTGACGACCAACTCGCCGTGGTCTCTGGTCGACTACTGGCACATGACTCGCCAGCCAGATCGAGCGGCCTACACATTCATTCGGGCAGGCGAAACATCTGAAACGGAGCGCAAAAGTGCATAATCTTATTGGCGTCTGGCGCCTCGTCGACATCACCAACAAGGACAAGGACGGCAATATCCTGCCGCCATCCTACGGTCCGCTCAAGATGGGGCTTATCACCTTCACCGAGCACAATCGCATGATGGTGGTGATCTGCGACGGACGCGAGCACCTTCCAGAGGGCATGACCCAGCGCGAATATACTTCCTACGCGGGCACCTACCGGTTTGACGGCACGACCCTGGTGACGGCAGTTGATTGCTCGACATTGACCAATCCGCCACGCGTCGGGACCGATCAGGTTCGCCCGGCGCGCTTCGACGGCAACCGCGTCATTCTGACGGCGCCGCCGGTCGAGATCGATGGCATCATCCAATATCGCGATCTCACCTGGGAGAAGATCGCCTGACGGGGTGAGTTTTGCTTGCCGAGCGGGCCAGCTGAAGCCATCGTGTTTGTGATTTTTGGGAGGAAAATCATGACATCCTACGAACCGGTTACGTCCGTAATGCGCTCACTGGAGCTGTTGGCGATTTTGAATCGCCAGCGCGTTTCCACCATCGAGCACATGCACCGGCTGACTGGCCTGCCCAAACCAACCATCGTTCGGCTTCTTGAGACCATGATGGCCGCCGGCTATGTCGCGCGGGACACACGTGGCAAGGGCTATCAGGTCACCTCGCAAGTTGGGGAGCTGAGCTGCGGGTTTCATGGAGCTCCGCAGGTCGTGGAGGCTGGCCGCCCTTGGGCGCTGGAACTGACACGCATGTTCAGCTGGCCGGCAGCCATCGCCGTCCTTGATCGGAACGCGATGCTGGTCTGCTACACGACGAGCGGTGACAGCCCGATCGCGCCCTATCATGGGCTGATCTATACGCGACTTGGGCTCATCACGAAGGCGCTTGGCAGAGCCTATCTGGCATTCTGTCCTCCCGAAGAACGGCGCCTGATCTATAGACTTCTGGCGACCGAACAACATCCCGACGAGGAACTGATGACCGCCCCGGAGGCAGTAGATCGGATGATCGCGATGACGCGCCGCCAGGACTTTGCCGAGAGGCAACGCGCGGTCAAACCTGAGGCCTCATCGAGCGTCGCCGTGCCAATCTATCAACACGGCTCCGACCGTGTGCTTGGCACTATCGGCCTAACCTACTACGCGAGCGCCGTGAAGCGTGCGGACATTCTCGATCGCTACGTACCGCAACTCAAAATCGCGGCCTCCGGGATCAGCGAAAACGTCTCACGCATGCAAGCGGCCATGGATGTCGAAACGGAGCTCGTGCACTAGCGCCGGCTCGCCAAACCCGGACAACCAATGAGCAACTTCGCCCTCAACGACCCGACACTTTTGACCAGCAAGGCATATTTTGCCGGCGCCTGGCAAACGATGCCCAAGGGCCAGACGATAGCCGTCACCAATCCATTTGACAGTGGACTTGTCGGCACAGTGCCTGCCCTTTGCGTGGATGAGGCACGAGCGGCCATTGGCGCGGCGGCAGCGGCCCAGCCCGCATGGGCGCAAAAGACGGCCAAGGAGCGGGCTCAGACCCTCCGCCGCTGGCACGAACTGATCATCGAAAACCCAGAGAACCTCGCGCTGATCCTGACCCGCGAACATGGAAAGCCGTACGGGCCGGCGGACCTCCCGGCGTTTTTTCTGTCATCCCCGGCCCCTCCCGGCCGATCGGAGAAAAATTCTGTCGCAATCCCAAGGTCGCCAAAACTACCTTCACTGGATCGACCAAAGTCGGTCGCCGGCCGATACGCAACGGGGCCGACACGATCATGCGACTGTCGCTCGAACTCGGCGGCAGGCCCTGGAAGTCGGGGTGGTGGGCGTCAATCGCGGAGCACTTGCCAACGACATGGCGCCCCTTGGTGGGGTCACGCAGTCGGGTCTCGACCGCGAAGGTTCCAAATACGGCATCGATGAATATCTCGACTTGAAATATGTCTGCCTCGGCGGACGGCACCCCCTGGGAGACGGGCATGAATTATAGACGCCTCGGCCATACCGGCCTGGAAATCTCACCAATATGCGTTGGTTGCATGAGCTTTGGCGTTGCGACCGAAGGCGACCACAGCTGGACCTTAGGCGAAGAGGAGAGCCGCTCGATCATTCGTCGCGCACTCGATGCAGGGCTAAATTTCTTCGACACTGCCAACGTCTATTCGGCAGGAACGAGCGAGGAGATTGTTGGCCGCGCCCTCAAGGACCTCACCCGACGGGAAGACGTTGTTATCGCGACGAAAGTTCATGGCCGGATGCGTCCCGGTCCGAATGGAGCGGGCCTGTCTCGTCGCCACATCATGGAGCAGATCGACGCCAGCCTCAGACGCCTGGGAACCGACTACATCGATCTCTACCAGGTGCATCGCTGGGACCCGAATACCCCCGTCGAGGAAACCCTCGAAGCCTTGGACGACGTGGTCCGCGCCGGAAAGGCGCGATATATCGGCGCTTCATCCATGTACGCCTGGCAGTTCTCCAAGGCATTGAATCTGCAGGAAAGGCATGGTTGGGCGCGCTATGTGACCATGCAGAACCATCTCAACCTTCTCTATCGCGAAGAGGAGCGGGAGATGATTCCCCTCTGCATCGACCAAAATATCGGCCTCCTTCCCTGGAGTCCGATGGCACGCGGCAGGCTGGCCCGCCCTGCGGGCGAGCAGACCAGCCGTGATCAGACCGACCGGGTCACAGCCCGGATGTATGGCGAAAATGATGCTGCTGACGTCGCAATCATCGACGCGGTTGGCCGGGTAGCTGAGCGGCACGGAGCGGCACGCAGCCAGATTGCCCTCGCCTGGGTGCGACAGAAACAACCCGTCAGCGCCCCGATCTTTGGCGCTACCTCGGTGGCACAACTTGAATTCGCGTTGGCCTCACTGAAGGTCACCCTCTCTCCCGAAGACATCGCTGAACTCGAGGCGCCTTACCAACCGCGACCCGTCGCCGGTCACGGCTGATCTCGCCCGACCTTGCGGCGCCGATCTCTCCAAACTGCTCGCCGCTCCGTCGCGGTAGCCTGCCCTTGCCGACAAGGCGGCATGGCGCGATCCGGCAATGGTCACCGTCTTCCGGGAGGTCCTGCAGGACGGCGACCCGACCACGTGCGATCGGGATCCACCAACCTATCGCAGCCCGAATGGCATGCTCGAGAACCTCTATCTAATGGGCACAACTGGTCAAAAACTCTTTCACGCCCGCCAGATCACCCGCCCGGTCTTCATCGCGAACCCGAAATATGACGGCCGCTGCCGCGACACCGACATGGACGTCTTCTGCCATGACCTCTATCGCACATCGGATGTAACCCACGGGCAGGCAAAGAATTCCACACACTATCTGTTGCTGGACAGGCCCGAGCGCGGTCGAGCCGAATTCCCGACGCGCCTCGATGAATCCTTGAATTGATTTCACGCACCGAAACACAGGCGTCGGCATGGTGCGGCCCCCACGTGATCAATGTCATACTAGAGGTGTATTGACGGAACCTCTCAGCATGACCTTCGACCTCTCGAACAACGCGCTCATTCCTCTGGTCGCGGGCTCCATCGATCTGCACGGCCGGAGCGTTGCTCCCAAGGGGAACTCGAAAGATCTTCTCGACATTGCGCGTGACGCCTCGGAAGCTGGCCTTGCAGCCATCACCTTCATGGATCCGCACTTCTCGCCGACGCCACTCGTGGAGACGCTCAAGCGACATGAATGTGCCGACACTAAAACGCGCCTGCTGTCGGGCATCGAGCTCAATATTTGCGTTGGTGGGCTAAACGTCTACGCCGCGGAGCACGAACTCATGATTGGTGGGCGCATCGTGAGCATGCCCACGACGTCTGCCGCCAACTATTTCCGCCAGATCGGGCGCAGATCGCTCGACCGTCAGAATGCAGTGCGGCACCCGGCCCTCGAAGTACTCGACCCATTCGGCGAACCACTCGATGCGGTAAAGGAAATTCTCGACATCATCGCCGCGCACGACGCGGTGCTTGCGACCGGCTTTCTCCACACAAGCGAGATTGGCCCCCTGCTCCATGCAGCGAGCCAGCGCGGCGTCAGTCGCATGCTGATCACGCATTCGGGCATAGACGTCGGCATGAGCATGTCGGACATGCGTGACTTTGCGGCCCTGGGCGCCTTTGTCGAGCACTGCCCCGATGCCGGCATCGACTGCTTGGGTGACTACGCTCCGTTCGAGCATTCGCGCGCCTTCATCTCGGCAATCAGTATCGATCGGACCATTCTGGTCCCAAGGCAGAGCCGGACTGATGAGGACGGTATCTTTGGCCGGATGGCCACGACCATTCGATGCGGGTTGGACCTCGGTTACAGCCCAGAGGAAATTCGACAGATGGTGTCTACCAATGCCGGTCGGCTATTGGGCTTGCCGACGAGAGACAGGTGACAATGACCATATACGACGCGCCACTGGTGGATTCTCACTTTCACCTCTACACGACCGACATGCCGTTGGCGAAATCCGCCTGGCATCATCCCGATCACGACGCCTCCATCGAACAATGCCTCGCCACGTTCGATGCGCACGGGGTAAGCTTTGGCGTTGTCTCCGCGGCCAGCCTCTATGGTACCTACAATGATTATGTCCGAAAGGCTATCAAGGCGAACAAGCGCCTGCGGGGCACCGCGATGGTCGATACCGCCTGGGACATCTACCAGCTCGAAAGCCTGCGCGCTGACGGCTTTGTCGGCTTGCGTTTCCTGTGGCGGCCCTTGGAAGCAATTCCGGACCTTGCCTCGGAGGAATATCGCCGCCTGCTGCGTCGCTGTGCGGATCTGGGATGGCATATCCACCTGACAGATCGGCCGAATCGGATAGACGCGACAATCCGGGCTATCGAGGCGGCAGGCGTTCGCGTCGTGCTCGACCACATCGGGCTCATCGACACCGAGGCCGGCATCGACGACCCTGCATTCCGCGCAATCCTGGATGCGATTGATCGGGGACGTACTTGGGTAAAGCTGTCGGCAGGCTTCCGGTTCAAGCAGCCTGGGCTGGCGGACCGATGTGCGTCAGCCCTCGTTTCCGCTGGCGGTTGGGAGCGTCTCGTTTGGGCCAGCGACTGGCCTTTTGCAGGCTTTGAAGGCACCGTCACCTATGCAGACACGATTTCGGCACTGAAGCGTTGGGTTCCGGACAGCAATATGCGCCACGCTATCGGCGGCCGAACGCCGCTCAAGCTCTACTTCGCGTAGGCACACTGAACCCTGGCCAAACAAAGGGGCCGGCTCAAAAGCCGGCCCCTTCTCTTTAAACCGCTTCGGTGAAGACCTCGTCATGCCGCCCAACCTCATGCAGCAGCCGCCTGGCGTTGGCCGCTTCGACACCTCCGTCAGCCCCCGGAATAAAGGCCCTCTTGTTCATTCTTTATCCACCTATGGGTGCACTGGGGACACCGTGGGCAAAGGGTCTGGCCGAGGAATGGCGGAATGCGTTTCGTCTGGCGGAGTGAGCTGTCAGGAAGCCGGCTTGCTGGCGAGCCGGCGCGCCATTTCTTTCGTGGAAAGAGCCGTTGTTTCGCCGCCACGGAAGAGGGTTTGCCAGCGGCGCTCCTCACAAAGCCACTCGCCGTCCTCCTGTCGCAGGAAAAGGTCATGCACAAGCGAAATGGCCACCGGCGCCGCTGATGGCTGTGGCGCTTCTCCGTCGCTTGCAAAGAGCGTGCAGATCCAATTCACTTCAGCCCGTCCCCCCTCGAGATGAAGAAGGTGGAAGTTGTTGACGAGGTGGACATTGACCCGCGCCCCCCTGCTCTTGCGCCAAGAGTAGAACTCGCGGATCTGGTCGCGCCCTTCGTATCTGGCATTCGGGCTCACGAAGACGGCCATTTGTGTGTAGTGCTCCTCCGCGCGCTCGCCCCAGCGGAAGTCCACCTCGTGCCAATAGGCGATGACCTTCTCTTCGAGGTATCTCGAAAGAGCACTGCGTTCGGAAACATCCATATCTGCTACTACCTGAATTAGAGAGACCCGTCGGGGAAACCGGTTGCCCACCCGTTGAAACGGTCACGCATGAGGACTGCCTCAGTGCGGACATCATCCGGCCTGTCATTGGCAAAGAGTTGGCGTATGAACTCTACCGCCAAGGCCCGGCGATAGCCTGAATCCCGCAGTTTCCCAAAAAGAGCCGGAAAATTAATGGTGCCCCTGTCAAAAGCCGCCTGGAGGTGGCCTGGGCGCGCCTGCCGCTGATGGATATGCTTTGCATACGGCACCAACGTGTCAATTTGCTCCTGCGTGTATCCCAAGCAGACGAAGTGGGAATAGTCCAGCGCCAAGCCGATGCCGGTCCGCCGCACCAATTCCCCAGCGATCCAGTGTGTTTCCGCCAGAGAACGGACCGCAGGCTCGATGCAGATACGCGTTCGGAAATGCGAGGCCACTTGCATCATGGCCTTCAAACAATCCACAGGCGACTGCAGCGCTTCGCGGCTTGCCCGACCGGGATTGGTCTGTCGGGGAGAAAGAAGACGGCGAGTATGGTAGCCGCATCGGCGAAGGTCAGCACCTTTTCCAGATCGCGGACATTTGCTTCAATGCTTCCCTTGAGAGCCAGATTGCGGTCCACTGTATCGGCGCCCAACTTATGGAAATAGTCGGAAAGCGTGATCCCGAGGTTCTGGAGCTGGGCTGCGGGGGCCAGTGGATCGGCCAGCAGCGCGTCTTCGCTGATACCGGGCCGGTAGCGCGTGTTGCCGTCGATAGCATGAATGCCTATGGCACTCGCAACTGCGCGGACTTCCTCCAGCGCCAGACGAGCAAATGCCCATGTGGACAGTGACAGATGCATACCTTCCCTATTTTCCTCCAACTTAGAGGAGTGAGGGTTTCGGTACCACCTGTTGGGCGAGCACATTCCGTCCTATGAAATGCAGCGTTGGCCGCAATTGATGCTGAAATTTGATACCGCAACAGCTAGCGTCTCGTGCCACGCATAGACCGAGAATAGTCGGAAGCGAAACTAGCCTCCAGGCGAGCCAAACCTTGAGCCCGGCTTCAGTCTGATAACATATGGCAGTGATGGCGAGATTGGGCTTGTCAGCAAAAAGCCGGAGTCATCACGCCGAAATCGATCTTCCCGTCCAAAATATACGCTAAGCGAATAGCCCAATCGATGTGTCTCGCCCGCAGTATAGCCGTAAGGCACGATAAGTCTTCGCGGCAAAACAGACCTCCCCGTCGTCAGTTCATTGGACAAAAAGGAACTGACGACGGGGGCGGGACCGGACCGGTGGAGTGGATCCCGTTTGACCGGGCAATCGGGGTCCACTCCACGCCGCTGGCACCGCTCGCATCTAGAGTTACAAAACGCGTTGCATTCTGCATATTCTATGAACGGAATATCAATTACTTAAGTCGGCACCGGAAAGCACACAGAGCATTTTACCCGGTCCAGATATTTCTCCTCAAGCTCTCAGTCGATCACGGCGCGGATTTGCCTTTTACTTCCACGCCGGCCCATTCCTCGACGACGCGGGTGATGGAGGTGAAGTCGGAGGTCGGGCCGTATTTGGCCTGGGTGACGGCCAGCATCTGGCGCACGGCGGCGCCGGCGACCATGGGGACGCCCATGGCTTCGGCTTCGTCGATGCAGAGGCGGACATCCTTGTAGGACAGGCCCGTGGCGAAGCCGAAATCGAAGCTTCGCGGGAGCACCGATTTGGGGAACTTGTCCTGGGTGGCGGAATTGCGGCCCGAACCGGCATTGATGATGTCGAGCATGATTTCGGGCTCGATTCCGGCCTTGGCGGCCATCACCATGGCTTCCGACGAGATCACCATGGCCGAGGCGGCGAGCAGGTTGTTGGCCAGCTTGGCCACCTGGGCGAGGCCGGCCGCTTCCCCGACATAAAACAGCTTGCCGAAATTCTTGAGCACCGGCTCGACAGTGTCAAAGGCAGGCTTCGGGCCGCAGACCATGACGGCCAGCGTGCCTTCGCGCGCGCCCTTGATGCCGCCCGAAACCGGCGCCTCGATCCAGGAAATGCCCAGGGGCGCGAGTTCGCTTGAGACGCGCTTGGCCATGGACGGGCCGGTGGTGGACAAATCGATGATGATCCTGGCGCGGCCGCCCTTGGCGATACCGGATTCGCCCAGCGCCACGGCATGGACGATGTCGGGGGTCGGCACCGAGACAAAGACGATGTCCGCCTTGGCGCCGACATCGGCGGGGGACGCCGCCCGTGTGGCGCCGCCATCGGTCAGCGGCTTGGTCGCCGCATCGGCGGTGTCGAAGACGACGAGCGGAAATCCGGCCGCGAGGGCGCGTGCGGCCATATTGCCGCCCATGCGTCCGAGACCGACGAAACCAACGATGAGATCAGCCATAGAAGATGTTCTTTCCTAATGTGCCGGAAGCGGGAGGGGCTGCTGGTCAAGCCGCACGATCCATTCCTGGGTGGCGGGAGAAAATGCCGGATAGATCGAGGCGACGAGCGGATCGTGTCCGGGAATGACGTGAGATGTGGAGCTCGCCAGGCGCTCGACGCGATCATAGCCTTCGAGCACGGCGGAGACGCTGTCGATGACCGGAAAGACGCGGCGCTGCTGGAGATGGGCGTAGTGATGGGCCACATCCGAGGCGATCACGACATGGCCGCGCGCGGTCTTGACACGAACCGCCTGGAGCCCGCGCGAATGCCCGCCCATGTGATGCAGACTGATGCCGGGAAAGAGTTGGGACTCGCCATCATGGAAACAGACCTGCCCGGCATAAACACGCCGCACCATGGTCAGGACGTCGTCCAGCTCATAGGGATGGTTCATGGCCTGATGGCACATGCAGCGGCCGGTGGCGAACGCCATTTCCTGGTCCTGCAGATGGAACCGGGCATTGGGGAACAGGTCGTTATTGCCGGCATGGTCGTAGTGCATATGGGTGATGATGACATCATCGACCCTGGCCGGATCGATACCCAGCGCCGCCAGCCCCTCGCGCACCGGATGCACGATGGTGCGATGGCGCATTTCGGCGCCGCGCTGGTCGAAGCCGGTATCGATGACGATGGTGCGGGCGCTGTTGCGCACCACCCAGACGTAATAATTGAGCGGCATGGGAGCGTTGTGCGGATCACCGCCGATGAAGTTCTCGCTCGCATTGCGATCGACCCGCGCATAGGCCACAGCGAAGGCTTCGTAGATATCGTCGCTCATTCTCTCACATTCTGAAATCGGGCGGAGACGCCGCGCCCCCGGGGGCACGGCGATCGCCCTGACCAAAGTCACTTGGCGGCGGCAGCCTCGGCCTCGAACACTTCCTTGGCCAGGCGGAACGCATCCACGCCCGCCGGAATACCGCAATAGATAGCGACCTGCATGAATATCTCGCGGATTTCCAGCTTGGACACGCCATTCTTGAGGGCGCCCCTGATATGCATCTTGAGCTCGTGCGGACGGTTGAGGGCCGCGATCATGGCCAGGTTGAGCATGGAACGCTGCTTGTGCGACAGCTCATCGCGGCCCCAGACGGCGCCCCAGCAATATTCGGTGGTCAATTCCTGCATCGGCAGGTTGAATTCATCGGCGGCCTTGAACGAGGCCTCAACGAATTCGGCGCCGAGAACCTTCTTGCGGATTTCCAGGCCGCGTTCAAAAACTTCTTTGCTCATAATCTTACTTCCTTGATGCAACGCCACGGGAGGAGCGTTTTAGAATGGCCCGGCGCCGCGGCGCCGGGCGGTATGGTGAGGTCAGTTGGTTTCCCAGAGCGGCGGGGAAAGCGCGATATCGGCCGGGAAGACCGTGCGCGGCACGCCATCCTGCCACTGGATGATGGTGAGGCCAGCGCCTTCGCGCTTGCCGGTCTCGTCAAAGGCCAGCGTGCCGCCCGGGAAATAGGGCGAGGGGCCGGCATCCATGGTGCGCAGCGTCTCGGCAACAGCTTCGCGATCGGCGACACCGGCAATTTCCAGCGCTTCCTTGAAGATCCACATATCGCCATAGGTCGAGATGGCGTTCTGCGACATCCAGGGCTCGTTATATTCGGTCTTCATCCGCTCGATCAGGCCTTCATGGCCCTTGAAGGCATAATTGCCCACGGCCGAAATCACGCCCTGAAGCAGGTCGGGGCTGACCGTGTTGAGCACGTCCGGCTCGGCAATGGCGGTGCCGAAGGAGACGGTCGGGATCTTGACGTTGAACTCGTTCATCTTCTCGAGGATGAGCTTGGAATCCGAGATCACCGTGGGCAGGAAGAACAACAGGTCGGGTTTGCGCGAACGCAGCTGCTGGATCAGCGAAGAGGCGTCCGACAGCGGCGGGGTGAAGACTTCATCCACCACCAGTTCAAGATTGTTCGCCGCGAGCAGGCCGCCTTCCTTCATGGCGTTGACCGAGGAGAGCGAAGCGGCGGTATTGTCGGTGATGATGCCGACCGTGGTCGGGCGCACACCGGTGGTGGCTTCAGCCAGATCGAGAATGGCCGGGATGGCAATGCCCGCCTGAGCGCCGGCCGAAGCCGAGGTCTGGAAAACGTATTTGAAGCCACGGGCGGTGATCTGGTCGGAATAGGACAAGGTCAGCACCGGGAGCTGGGCCCGCTCGGTCACTTCGGTCACCGCCAGGGTGAAGGAGGACAGATAGGCGCCAGTGGCGGCGACGATCTCGGGATGGTCGGCGACCATGCGCTGCGCCGAGGCCTTGGCCTTTTCCGTGGTGTCGCCGGAATCGATGACCACCAGTTCCAGCGGCGCGCCGCCCAGAGCGGCGACGCCGCCGGCGGCATTGATGTCCTCGATGGCCATTTCGGCGCCCATCTGCATGATCTGGCCGAAGCGGGCATAGATGCCCGAAGTCGGAGCGATCAGCCCGACCTTGACGGATTCCACGTCCTGGGCCAGCGCCGGCGCATAGGCGCCGATGAAGCTCAGAGGCAGCGCCATGATGGCGCCGATGCCGAACATGCGGCGGTTCATTCTGGTCATAGTCTCACTCCCCTTAGAATGGTTTCTTGCAGATTGCGGCATCACATGCCGAGATACGCCTGGCGGATGCGGTCATCGGCCTTGAGCGTTTCATTGTCGCCTTCCAGCGCGATCTGGCCCGTTTCGAGCACATAGGCGTGGTCGGCAAATTGCAGGGCTTCGGCCACGCGCTGTTCGACCAGAAGAATGGTCAGGCCCGCCGCCTTGCGGATGTCCATGAGGCGGTCGAAGATGAAGTCGGCCACGGCGGGCGCCAGGCCCATGGATGGCTCGTCCAGCATCAGCAGCTTGGGCGAGGAGGCGAGGCCCCTGCCGATGGCCACCATCTGCTGCTCGCCGCCCGACAGGGTGCCGGCCAATTGGTCCTCGCGCTCCTTGAGCTTGGGGAACCATTCGTAGATCTGCTCGATATTGCGGGCCCAATTGTCCTGGCCGGCCTGGGTATAGGCGCCCATTTCAAGATTTTCGCGCACGGTGAGGGAGGCAAAGACCTGCCGGCCCTCGGGCACATGGGCGATGCCCATGTGCGGACGCTTGGCGGGCGGCACGGAAAGCAGGTTTGTTCCCTCGAACTCGATAGTTCCCGCCATTGCCTCGACCGTGCCCGAGATGGTCTTGAACAGGGTCGACTTGCCTGCGCCATTGGGGCCGACGATGGAAACGAACTGGCCGGCCTCGACCACGACGTCGATATCCTTGAGGACGGGGACGGCCGAATAGCCGGAGCGCAACTGGCTGATCTTAAGCATTTTCGCTCCACTTCTTGCCCAGATAGGCTTCTACGACACGACGATCCTTGGTGACGGCCAACGGCTCGCCCTGGAGCAGGACTTCGCCGTGGTCGAGCACGAGGAATTCATCGACCAGCCGCACCATGGCCTGCATGGTATGTTCGATGATGACGATGGTGACGCCTTCATCGGCGAGCGACTTGATGGCATCGACGACGTCGCCGACTTCGGAATGGCCCAGCCCGGCAAGCGTCTCATCGAGCAGCAGGATTTCGGGCTGACCGGCCAGAGCCCGCGCCAGTTCCATCAGCCGGAGTTGCTTGGTGGTGAGCGCGGAGGCCAGTTCGCCAGCCACATTGGCAAGACCGACGCGACGGACGGCTTCGGCTGCCAGTTCCTCGGCATGGGCCTCGGACGTGGCCCGCACATAGGCGCCAACCTTGACGTTCTGGGCCACGGTCATGCGCATGAAGGGACGCATGACCTGGAAGGTGCGACCGACGCCCGCCGAGGCCAGCGCATGGGGGCGCTTGCCCACCATTTCGACGCCCTTGACGATGACATTGCCCTGGTCCGGCTTGATGAAGCCGTTGAGCAGGTTGAACAGTGTCGTCTTGCCGGCGCCATTGGGACCGATAATGCCCAGGATCATGCCGCGACGCACTTCGAAGGAGACATTCTGGACCGCCTTGAGGCCGCCAAAGCTCTTCGAGATATTGCGCACGTCGAGGATGACTTCGTCCGAGATGACGCGCTTGGGCGCGACTTCGGCGCTGCCTGCGGCTGCATAGGCGGCCTCGGCGGCGGCGGCTTCCACAGTCGCGGCTGCATCGGCAGGCGCGCCCCCCTTGCGGCGAGCCAGATGGTCCCGGACCTTCCAGAACACGCCTTCGGGCGCGATCAGGATGACCAGCACGATGGCAATGCCCAGAAGCACGCCCTGGATGCCGGGGAAGGACGAGCCCAGCTCGGCATGAAGAATATCGGCCACCGGGATGATGAAGGCCGCGCCGATGATCGGGCCCCAAACGGTACCGACACCACCGAACATGGCCACGGTCAGCGCCTGGGCGGAGACCAGCATGCCGAACACCGATTGCGGCGTCACCACCAGCAGCACGATGGAATAGAAGGCGCCGACCATGCCGGCCATGCCGCCTGAAAGGGCAATGGCCTTGAGCTTCCATTCGAGCGTGTTGATGCCGGCGGCTTCGGCAGCGGCCTCGTTCTGCTTGATGGCGATGAGCGACATGCCGAAGCGGCTGCGCTCGACCATGCGGGTGACGATGACGAAGGCCAGCAGCATGAGCAGCGCGATGATCGTATAGACGCGCGGATCGGAGAATTGCATGAACCAGGCCGCATTCTCGCGCACCAGCGGGAAGGTCACTTCCTGATAGCCCAGCCAGTCAAAGACATAGACCATGGCCAGCGGGTAGGCGAGCATGGAGAGGGCAAAGTAATGCCCGCGCAGCCGGAAGGTCGGCAGGCCGATCAGCAGACCCGCCGCCGCGCCGATAAGGCCGGAAACCGGGATCATGATGATGGGCGAGATGCCGAAATTGATCTGGGCAAGCACCGTGGCATAGGCGCCCAGACCAAAGAAGGCGCCATGGCCGAAGGAGATGAGCCCGGTATAGCCGGACAGCATGTTCCAGGCGAGGCCGAAACAGGCCCAGACCAGCACCAGCGTGAACAGGAGCTGATGGTAGGAATTGGTCACCATCATCGCGGTGGCGAGATAGAGCGCGCCGATGATGAAGACGGGAAGAAGTGAGCGCAGGATGGTCATGGGTCAGGTTCTTTCCGACACGCGCCCGAAGAGACCCTGCGGCCTGAGCGTTACGATCAAAAGGAAGACGACAAAGATTGCCGCGTTCTGCAATTGGGTGGGCAGGACCAGCGTGGAGAGCTGCTGCACCAGGCCGATGGCCATGCCGCCCCAGAAGGCGCCGAGGATCGAGCCGACCCCGCCCAGCACCACGCCGGCATACATGATGATGACGAATTCCACGCCGACAAAGGGGTGGAAAGGGTAATTGGTGGCCAGCAGGCCGCCGGCGACCGCGGTGATCATGGTGCCGAGCGCAAAGGCCACGCGGTGCGCGGTGTTCACGTCGATGCCCATATAGGTCGAGGCTTCCGGATTGTCGGCGGCGGCGCGCAGCGATTTGCCCAGACGCGAGCGATTGATCATCATGGTCAGGCCCGCGATGACGATCACCGCGATAATGGCGGCAATGCCGCGCCCCTGATTGATGAAGACCGTCACCCATTCTCCCCAGAGCGGCCCGATTTCGATGGCGCGCGAGGAAAGGGGCGTGCGGATGGACACCAATTGCGGCCCGAACAGCATCATGGCGCCGTTCTGCAGGATCAGCGAAATGCCGAGCGTCAGGATCAGCTGGGCATAATGGCCTTCGCCGTCGAGCTTGGCGGTGCGGTTGCCGGTGACGCGGGACACCAGCGTCATATGGACCAGATAGCCGACCCCGAACATGATCGGCGCGGCCAGCGCCACCGCCACATAGGGGCCGATATAGGAACCGAACAGCGCCTGGGTGAGCAGGGAGAAAAAGAACAGGGCGGTGAACATGCCCAGCATCATGAAATCGCCCTGGGCGAAGTTGATCACCCGCATAATGCCGAAGATCATGGCGAGGCCGACGCACATCAGGCCATAGATGGCGCCAACCTGCAGGCCGGTCGCCAGGGCCTGCAGAAAGGCCTCGGTAGCAATTTGTAACTCAGTCATGGATTGACCCATTGGCTGGAGTGAAAGCAGCGAGAGGCATCGTCAAGTTGAGGCCTGCCGCAGGGATTTGGTGGGGCCTGATGACGCGCAAAGCGCATCGAGCCGGCCACAATCAGGCTCGTTTTCGAGCAAGTCGATCATGGTGAGGAGCTCGTCCGCCTGGGCGGAGCCGAGAACATTGCCCGCCGCTTCCTGGAAGCGGGAGCGGATGAGTTCGGGACTGGCCGGCACCACGTCGGCGAGCGAAGCGGAAACCGAGCTGCCGTCCCCCAGACCCAGCGTAACCGTCGCGCCCTGGCGGCCGGGAAAGGCAGCGCTGAAGGCGGGGTCGGCGACAAGCGTGGTAACGCCGATCAGCCGGGCAATTTCCGGATCATTGAGCCGGGAATAATTGTCCTCGGCGATGGCCTCGCGGGCAATGCTCGCCGCCACGCCGAAGAAAATGCTCATCTTGGCCTGGAGCGCATTGCCGAAGGGACCGGTCGCATTGCAGCCGGGATAGCGCAGGGCGGCATCGGAGGCGGCGATATGGATGGACTCGACCCGCAGCCCGCCCCGTTTACGGGCGGCTTCGAGCGCAGCCTGACAGGGCGTCTGGGCAAAATTGCAGGCGGGCACGGCCTTGTTGAAGACCGAGAGAATTTCCGCGCCATCGGCAAACAAGCTGATCGGCTCGGCCAGCGGGCGGCGGGCAAAGGCGCGGAAAAGACCGGCCTCACCTTCGAAAATATCCGCCGAGGCAATGGCGCCGGCGCGGGCCAGCTCGACTGCGACAATGCCGTTGCGGGCAGCGAAGCCGGGATGGAAATACATTTCGGACCCGCCCGAATGCGGCCATTGATTGAGGCCGCCGCTGGTATTGGCGGCGAGGGAGAGCGCGTTGAGCGTCTGGTCAGCATCGAGCCCGTGGAGCCGGCTGACGGCGGCGGCGGCGGCGAGAGCCCCGACCAGGCCAGTGGGCCGGAAAAGCCGCGCCAGTTCGGCCGTCATCAGGGCGCGACCGACGCGGGCGCCAACCTCATAGCCAACGATGGCGGCATCGAGCAGGGCGGCGCCGGAAGCCTTGTGACTTGCCGCCGCGGCCAACAGCGCGGGCCAGACCACGACCCCGAGATGGGCAATGGAGCCGGTATGCATGTCTTCACGCACCAGACCATGGCCGGCGACCGCATTGGCGAACGCGGCATCGGCGGCGCCGGCCTTTCTGGCGCGACCGATCAGGGACGCACCGACCGGCCTTTCACCGGCAATCCCCGCCGCCTGAACCGCCCAGGGCAGATCGCGCGATTCCAGGGCGCAGGCGAGATAATCGATGAGGCAGAGCTTTGCCTTGTTGATTATTGCCGCGTCAAAATCACCTGCCGAATGCGCCTCGGCGGCAATCCGGCCGGCAATGGTCGCTGAACGCCGATCCCAAAGACCCCCCATCATGCACCTCAGGGACCAGCAATTGTTATGCCGGCATCGATCTTGAGGGTCACCCCGGCAATGGATTTGGCATCGTCGGACACCAGGAACAATGCCGCTGCCGCAACCTCTTCGGGCGTCGCCAAACGCTTGAGCGGGGTGCGCGCCTTGCGGCTTTCCCAGCCCTGCGCATCGATGACCGAGCTGGCGCCGGGGGTTTCGACTGAACCGGGCGCGATGGCGTTGACACGAATGCCATGAGCGCCGAGTTCGACGGCCTGCTGGCGCGTCAGGGCATCGAGCGCGCCCTTGATCGAGGTATAGACAGCCGCATTCTTGATGGAGAAGGAGACGGCGATGGACGACAGATTGATCACGGCACCGCCGCCACGGGCGATCAGATGGGGCGTACCGGCCTGCAACGACCAGAACACGCCCTTGATGCCGATATCGAGCATGCGATCGACAATATCTTCTTCCATGTCCACAAGCGGCGCATAGCTGAAGGCCACGGCATTGTTGACCAGAATATCCAGACCACCCTGACGCGCGGCGAAATCATCAATGGCGGCCTTTACCGCGAGACGGTCGCGCACATCGACAACATAGGCACGACCACGACCGCCCGGAACGGCAGCAGCAGCGGCAGTGACCAGGTCCGCATTGACGTCGAGCAGAGCGACCTGAGCACCCTCGGCGGCAAAGGTATTGGCCATAGCCTGACCCAATCCGCCACCTGCACCCGTGATCACCGCTGCCTTGCCAGCAAGCTTCAAGATAAACCTCCACGACGCCTTTGGCGCTCAGTCCGGCACTCAGCCGCAATTTCCGGAACCCTAAAACATCAGATCGGCTATTACAAGATGATTTTAGGATTGTATGACGAGCATATCGTTTGATGAGGTGACACGGACCGTGTAGAAGTTCCGAAGCGGCGCGACGCATTGCGACAGAGCGGCCCATGTTGATAATCGGGGATTTCCCGGGGAAAAAAATGAGCCAGGTCAACGGCGAAGAATATGATTTCAAGGTGGATCGGCCCGCCTCCACCCTTCGCCACAGCGTAACCGAAAGCATTCGCCAGGCCATTGCCGTAGGCCGGTTTGGCGCCGGCGACCGCATGCCGGAAAAGGATCTCTGTGACATGACCGGCGTCAGCCGCACCCTGGTGCGGGAGGCGCTGCGGCAGCTCGAATCAGAGGGGCTTGTCACGGTTATCGCCCATAAGGGGCCGGTCGTGGCCACGATCAGCGCCGAGCAGGCCATCGGCATCTATCAGGTGCGCGAAGTGCTGGAAGGCCTGGCGGCGGAATTGTTTGCGACGCGCGCCCGCGATACGCATCGCAAGGCCCTCCATATTGCCTTCGAGGCGGTGCGTCGCGCCTATGAAACGGGCGATGTGCTGACCCGACTCGCCGCCAAGAACCGGTTCTATGATTGTCTGATCCAGGGATCGGGCAATGAAGCGCTGGGAGCGTTGCTTCACATGCTCAATGCCCGCGCCATGATCCTGCGCGGCCGGTCGCTACAGATGCCGGCGCGCTCGGAAGAGAGCCTCAGGGAGCTCGAACAGATCATTGCCGCGCTCGATGCCCATGACGGGGCGGAGGCTCGGCGGCTCGCCGTCTTCCACGTGCAGCAGGCCGCCCGCACGGCGCTGATGAGCTATAATCTGGCCTGATGGGCGGGCGCCCGAAAGCGCCCTGCCCGCCCGCCTTACTTCACATTGCCGATACAGACATATTTGATCTCGACATAGTCGTCGGCTCCATATTTGGAACCCTCACGCCCGAGGCCGGACTGCTTGACGCCGCCAAAGGGCGCGACTTCCGTGGAGATCAGCCCGGTATTGACCCCGACAATGCCCACTTCCAGCGCCTCGGCGACCCGGAAGACGCGGGCGATGTCGGTGGCATAGAAATAGCCCGACAGCCCGAATTCGGTATCATTGGCCAGCGCGATCACCTCATCCTCGGTATCGAAGCGGAAGACCGGGGCCAGGGGACCGAAGGTTTCCTCGGTCGCGACCTTCATGTCGCGCGTGGCATTGGCGATGATCGTGGGATTGAAAAACAACGGACCGCGCGCGCTCGCGTCGCCGCCGAGCCGCACTTGCCCGCCCTTTTCGATCGCATCGGCGATATGTTCCCGAACCTTGTCGACGCTGGCCTGGTTGATCAACGGCCCGATTGTGACGCCAGGCTCGAAGCCGTCGCCCAGCTTGAGCTGGCCGACACGGGCCACGAGCTTGTCGAGGAAGGCGTCATAGATGCCGGCCTGCACATAGATGCGGTTGGCGCAGACGCAGGTCTGGCCGGCATTGCGGTATTTTGCGGCCAGCGCGCCCTCCACGGCGGCATCGATATCGGCGTCATCGAAGACGATGAACGGAGCGTTGCCGCCCAGTTCGAGCCCCAGTTTCTTGATCTGCTCGGCGCCCTGGCGCATCAGGATGCGGCCCACCTCGGTGGAGCCGGTAAAGGTGATCTTGGCGATCTTGGGATTGTCGGTCAGTTCCTTGCCAAAGCTTGATCCGCTCCTGGTGGTGATCACCGAGAACAGCCCCTCGGGCACGCCGGCGCGTTCGGCCAGAACCGCCAGGGCCAGCATGGAAAGCGGCGTTTCGCCGGCCGGTTTGGCCACCATGGCGCAGCCCACCGCCAGCGCCGGAGCCACCTTGCGGGCGATCATGGCATTGGGAAAGTTCCAGGGGGTGATGGCGCCGACGACCCCGACCGGCTGCTTCAGCACAATGATGCGCACATCTTCGGCATGGCCGGGGATGGTGTCGCCATAAATACGTTTGGCCTCTTCGGCGAACCATTCGAGATAGGCGGCGCCGTAGAGCACTTCGCCCTTGGCCTCGGCCAAGGGCTTACCCTGTTCCGCCGTCAGAATGGCGGCCAGATCATCGGCGCTTTCGGTCCAGAGCCGGTGCCAGGCCTTGAGCACGGCGGAACGATCCTTGCCGGTCCGCCGCGCCCAGGCCTTCTGCGCCTGTTCCGCGACATCGATGGCGCGGCGCGTCTCCTCCACCGGAATGTCGGGCAGGACGGCCAGCACCTCGCCGGTCGCGGGATTGGTCACTTCGAAACTCTTGCCAGCCTCCTCCGCGCTCATCCATTTGCCGCCCACAAGGGCGCGATCGGTCAGCAGGCGAGGATCGGAGAGGCGCGAGGCCAGGGCGGACGAGACAGTCATGGTCGGAAATCCTTCTGCAAATCGTCCAGTGCGGCGATGATGGCCGTCGGAACTTCGATGAAGCCTTCGGCAAGGCGTCTGGCCCGCTCGGCGCGGGACCGGTCGAATGGCATGCGCACGGCGGCACCGTCGGCCAGCGGCCTCGTGCTGCGGACGCTATCGGCATAATCGGCGATCTGGCGCTTGAACATGTCAATATCAACCAGAAGGTCCGGCTTTATGGCGATGACGAGAAAACCAAAATCCTGCAATTGGCCGGGCATCATGGGCGATCCCGCCAGCATGCCCAGCATCTGCACCACCAGCCCAAGTCCGCTGCCCTTGTGCCCGCCCCAGGGCATGAAAGCGCCATTGAGCGCCGCCTGGGGGTCGATGGTCATGGCCCCGGCGCCATCGAGCGCCAATCCCTCCGGCAAGGGCTTGCCGAGGCGCAGGGCCTCCACCACCTGAGCGTGGATAATGGCGGAGGTGCCGATATCCCAGATCACCGACTCATCGGCCGAGGGAAAGGCAAAGCAGATCGGATTGGTGCCATAGCGCCCCTCAGAGCCACCCTCGGGCGCCACCCAGGGCGAGGCATTGGAGGCAATCATCGCCACCAGATCCGCAGCGGCAATCCGTTCGGCATAATAGGAGAGCATGCCGGTATACCAGGTATCGCTGGCGCCGATAACGGCGATGCCGGCGGCCTCGGCCTTGGCGATTGCCATATCGGTGGCGCGCTCGGCCACGAGATAGCCCAGATTGTCGCCGCCATCGATCCGCGCCGAAACACCGGTCTCGCGCAGCACCGCCATCGGGCGAGGCGTGTTGGGCGCGGCCTGAAGCCGCTCGGCAATGGACAGCACGCGAGCCAGCCCGGAAAATCCCAGTCCGCGCAATTCGCAGTCCAGAAGATGGCCGGCGATCAGCTTCCGCTCCTCGTCGGCATAGCCCAGGGCTCCCAGCCCGTTCTCGGCCAGTGCGCGGGCGCGGGCAAGTTCAACTTTCATCATCATTCCCCTCACACCCCCCTATAGAGCGGCTGCCGATGGAGAACAAGAATGATTGTATGATTGCCATATTGAATATCGCTGCCCGACTTGGGACTTATTGATCCAGCAGATTCTGATGGCTGCGATGGTGATTGCGGTCATCAAGGTGCCTGCGCAGCGGTCATAGCGAGTGGCGATGCGCCGCCAGTCCTTGAGGCGAGCGAAGAGGCTTTCGATCCGGTGTCTGCGGCGATAGACTGACGGAAAGAATCCAGATGCGACGCAGCACCAGTTCCCCGGCAAGACCTCACATCAGCCCGACCTGCACGTGTTTAGCAGTTGCTTGGTAGTGGAAATGACCATTGACGCCCGGAGTGCCCCGTACCGCCTCCTATTCCGCCAAGCGCAGGCCCGCATCTGGAAGGCAGAACGCTTCAGCTGGTGCATGACCAGCCTGTTGCAAAAATTTCCCGACTGCACCGCTTTCGACCGCCGCATCCAGCGCGCGGAATTCGACTATCTGGCCAGTTCCATCATCGTGAGGCCAAGGCGGCTCATCATGAGCCGGCGTCCGATTCCTGAATCGCAGCAGGGCTCGGCGATGCGGCCCGGCGGCCCGAACGGAGAATGAGGGTGGCGGGATTGGCTTCATGCGGAGTCTTGAACCAATGGAATGGCTGGTGGACGAATTCACGCAGCGCCCGCAAGGTGGCCCAGGCGATCAGCAGCCAATAGAGTGGCAGCAGCGCCTGGCACCGGACCAGATCGGTCTGCCCCGTCCGATATAATCCCACCAGATTGGTGGCGATTGCCGCAAGTTGACCGACGAGGCAGGCCGCAACACAGGCAATGAGCCAGGGATGGGGCTCGATGACGGACGGAAGGCCGCCGACCAGCACCGTCAGGACGGTTATCGAGAAGGCCGAATGCAGCAGCGGGGCCAGCAGCATGCCCAGCATGGTGACCTGAAACAGCACGAAGCGCCACCAGCCCAGATCCGCCAGCAGCAGAAGAGGGCGGCGATTGTGCACCGCGTAAGTCTGCATCCAGCCCTTGGTCCAGCGCGTTCGCTGCCCCAGCCAGGGGCCCAGTGCGGTTGGCGCATCCTCCATGGTGACGCTGACATGGGTGGCCGTCCGCCGCCGCCGCCGCGCCAGCCGCACCCCCAGATCGGCATCCTCGGTAACATTATAGGCGTCCCAGCCACCCAGTTGCCGCAGCGTCTCCAGACGAAAATGGTTCGAGGTTCCTCCCAGCGGCATGACGGCGCCCCAGCGGGCAAGGGCGGGCAGGATGACGGTGAACAGACCGGCATATTCGCCGGCGAACAGCGCCGGCAAGGGACCGTCTGCACCATTGCCGATCAGCAGGCGTGCCTGGATGCAATGCAGATCAGGCTGGCTCGCGAACTGGCCGACTATGGCACGCAATTGATCGCGCGCCGGGCGATCCTCGGCGTCATAGACCACCACGAATTCTCCCCGGCATAGCGGCAGGGCGAAATCCAGCGCCTTGGGCTTGGTGAGCGGCGGCGCGTCGGGCACCACGGTCAGGGAGAAACGGGCATCGTCGAGATGGCGGCGCACCGCGGCGATGGTTTCAGGCGAACGGCTTTCCACCACGAAAATGATCTGTAGCTTTTCGCGGGGATAGTCGAGCTGACCGAGACTGCGGCACAATTGGTCCACCATATTGGCCTCGTCACGCAGCGGCACGAGCACGGAATAGACCGGCAGGTCCGTATCCTCGATCTCCGAGACATTGGCGGCAGGCGGCGTAACCGGGGTCAGTAGCGCGCCAAGCCGGAGCAGGATCGGCAGAACCACTAGGAGGAGCCACAGGGGCAGCAGCCAATATTGGCCGGTGAGGGGCGCGGCCAGCACGAGCACGGCCAACAAGACCAGACCGAACACGAAACCCCAGCGCACCGGACGGGGCAGGTCCAGTTGTGCGGCGGCGTGAGGCCATGACCGCGACAGCGTCTGCCGGGCGCCATCGATCAGCCCCTCCTGGGCCAGATCCACCATCAGTTCGCGGAGCGCAGGAGCAGGGACAAGACAGAGTGAGCGGTGCAGTCGGGGATTGGCCTCGTAGGCGCGTTTCAACCGCAGCAAACCGAAGAAATCGGGGGAGGTGAAGGCCACGTTCCGATCCAGCACCCTGACCCTGAACATGCGCACATCTCTCAAAACCTCGAGCCGCGGCGGCTGGATGGCGCCGAGCGCCAGACGCGGCACCACGTCATAATAGCTCAGTCCGGCCCAGGCCGCGGCGCGGCGCATGATTTCGGACGGACTGAGACCGAGATGAACGGCGCAGAAATGCAGGGGATCGACCTCGCTGCACAATGCCCGCTCCAGGAAGGCGACGGCATCCTGGGAGCCATGGGCGGGCCCCAGCACCGCCTGCATCAGACTGGCCGCTTCGGACATATCCGCCTCCATGGGTCAAAGAGCGGGACGATCCGCGTTTGCAGCGATATTGTCGGCGGGAGCGAGGAATGCGCGGCTCAGCCCGGTCGCTCGCCGCACATTGTGAAGCGCCTCCTCATCGACTTCGATCCAGGCGGCGACGGTGGGTTTGCCATCGATGTCGCGGGGCTTTCCGAGCGGGGTAATCCGCCAGCCGACCGCGGTGCCATGCTCCAGCATGTAGATGGAGGACACGAAGGTGATGTAACTGAAGCCCTGTTGGAGGGCATATTCCATCACCGAGCAGAAAAGGGTTGCGGATTCGGGAGCGCGGCGCCGGCCTTCGCGACGATCGGGCCGGACATAGAAACGCGTCCAATCGACGCCCAGCGAGGGATGATCCGGCAATTCAGCCTGCACCAGGTCGCAAAAGACCGTTTGCAGCAGATTTGGCCGATCGAGCGGCGTCATGCGCGAGCCGCCCACCAATTCCTCGCCATCGACAATCAGAATATGGGCGGCATCGTCATTGTCGAATTCATCGACATCGCGCCCGTCGGGCCGGCGCAGGCCATGCCAGCCCTGCAAATCGACAAAAATCCTGTGCCGCAGACGATAATTCCATTCCAGCAGATCAAAGCTCTGCCGGTCCGCCGAATTGCGGACGATATGCACCTGCATCGCTCGCCCCCCAAGAATTCCGTTAATTTTTCCTTTCAGTAACGCATAGCCGATATGGGGTCCGGTATTGGCATAAATCCCAAGGACGCAAACCCGCTCAGAGCGTGATCAATTTGTGCCGGATGGCCTCGACCACCGTTTGCAGACGGTTATTGGTGCCAAGGCGTCGCTGGGCGTTTTCACAATGCTGGTTGATGGTGCGGGCCGTGAGCCCGGTAATATCGGCGATCTCGGCCGCCGTCTTGCCTGCGGCCACCCATTTGAGGATTTCGGCCTCGCGCCGCGTTATGGCGCGCCGGGGCGCCGCCTGCTCGTCACTGCCATGCAGATAGCGCAGCCGGCCATGGACGTAGAGCGCCAGCATATGCAGTTCCAGCCGGGATTTCTCATCGAGATGGGCCGTCTCGCCGACGAGGGAGACGACGCCCTGCATGCCCCCTTCCATATGGACGGGAACACACAAACCCTCCCCCATGCCGAAATCACGCGCCTCATCCATGACCCGGCGGGCTGGAGCGTCGGAGGCGCGGTCATAGGGAGCGTCCGACCAATCGAAGGGCAGGGTCGTGGCGAAGCAATGCCGCGCCACCGGGTCCAGATGCACGTAATCGAGGCCGGTATAGCGTTCATACCATTCGGCATCCCAGCCCGAAAGCAGAACGAAAGGCCGCACATCGAGGCCCGGATCGGGGAGGCCGGAAATAATGAATTTCCGAAAGCCGTATTGATCGATGGATTTATAGACAAGTTCGAGAATGTCGCCGGCGCTGGAGGCGCGCTGGACATCCTCGATATTTGCCATCAGGTCGGCATTCATTCCGGCTACCCCCCTCGCCGTCAGAATGTTCACAATGTGCAGACTTGTCGCTCTATTGGCAAGCTACTGTCAGCGCCTGTTTCAAGACGCCGCCAGCCTGGGGTCAGTTCTGGAACTGGTGCGGATTAAAGCGATAGGCGGTCGAGCAGAATTCGCAGACGATCTCGATTTCGCCATCCACCGCCATGTCCTGGCGCTCCTCGTCGGAGAAGCTGTTGACTAGCATGTCTTCGATGCGCTCGACCGAGCAGGTGCAGCGCTCTTCCAAGGTCTGCGGCGGAAAGACCCGGACGCCGGTTTCGTGATAGAGCCGGAACAGCAGCCGCTCGGGCGACAGGTCCGGATCGACCAGTTCGAGATCGTCCACCGTCGCCAACATGGAGCGCGCCTCGGTCCAGCCATCGGCCTCGACATGATCGGGATCGGCCATGGCCGGATCGTCGAAATCGCCATTGCCCGGCAGGTCCGCCATGGCGCCGATGCCGCTGGGAGGAAGATGCTGGATCAGCATGCCGCCGGCCCGCCAGCGCGGCCGATGATCGCCCTTGGTGCTCATCTGCGCCACGGCCATGCGCACGCGGGTAGGAATCTGCTCCGATTGCAGGAAATAGGTATGGGCCACCTCTTCCAGCGAATTGCCGGTCAGCGCCACGATCCCCTGGTAGCGCTCCATATGCGCGCCCTGATCGATGGTCATGGCCAGATGCCCGTTACCGAGCAATTCGGCAGGGCTGGTCTTCCCCGCTTCCGAGGCCTTCACCAAGGCGTCATGGTCATAGCGCGCATAGCCACGCATGCCGTCGGGCGCATCGAAATCCACCACGATCAGGTTGACCGGTCCGTCAGTCTGCGTCTGGAGGATGAAGCGCCCCTCAAATTTGAGCGAGGAGCCGATCAGCGCCGCCAGCACCACCGCCTCGCCCAGGAGACGGGCAACCGGCAGGGGATAATCGTGACGCGAGAGAATGGCATCGAGCGCCGCACCCAGTCGCACGGTGCGACCGCGGCTGTCGAGCTTGTCGAGGGTGAAGGGCACCACGGTATCGTCCCCGCTCTCGGGGCGGTCGAGTCCCAGTGAGGCGAGCAGGTTCTGGCTCATTGTCGGTTCCGTGGACATGATAACAAGGTCTTTCCTAAAGGCTACGCCTTCGGGAGGCGAGATGCCAGCAAACCATCGCCGCGTCACCCGCGCCGAAGCGGAGCCCCTCATTGCAGACAAAAAGAGGCCCCCGCTGACGCGGGGGTGCGGTTTTGACAGGCTGGCAGAAAGGCGGGGAATTCCGCCTAGTTCGTTTCAACCCCGAAGGCCCAGCACAGAATGGCTTTCTGAGCGTGGAGGCGATTTTCGGCCTCGTCGAACACTACCGATTGCGGACCGTCGATCACCTCGTCGGTCACCTCGTCGCCGCGATGGGCGGGCAGGCAGTGCATGAACAAGGCGTCTTTGTTCGCCAAGTCCATTAAGCTGGTATTGACCTGATAGGGTTTCAAGACCCGGCGGCGCTCGGCGGCATCCACGTCGCCCATGGACACCCAGGTATCGGTGATGACCAGATCGGCGCCCTCGACGGCCTCGCGAGGATCCTCGATCAGCCGCGCATAGGAACCGGCGCGACGGATGTCCTCCATCAGATCCTTTTCGGGGCTGTATTCGTCGGGCGTCGCAATGGTCAGTTCGCATTCGAACAATTCGGCAGCGTTGACCCAGGAATGGAGCACGTTGTTGCTGTCCCCGACCCAGGCGATCTTGGCACCCTTGATCGAGCCGCGATGCTCCTCGAACGTCATGAGATCGGCCATGATCTGGCAGGGATGGGCGCGGCGGGTGAGGCCGTTGATCACCGGCACACTGGCGTTCTCGGCCAGCTCGAGCAAATCGGCATGGGAGAGAATGCGGATCATGATCGCATCGACATACCGGCTCATCACCCTTGCCGTATCGGCCAGGGTTTCCTCGCGGCTAAGCTGCATTTCCTGGCCGGAGAGCATCAGGGTCTGCCCGCCGAGCTGGCGCATGCCGACATCGAAGGAGACGCGGGTGCGGGTGGACTGGCGCTCAAAAATCATCGCCAGCACCTTGTCCTTGAGGAGAAGGGGCCGGTCGCCCTCCTTGAGGCGCTGTTTGAGCGCGACGGCCTGGTTGAGCATGCCGCGCAATTCGGCATGAGTAAAATCATCGATGGACAGAAAATGCCTTGAGGCGCCGGTCGTCATGGGCCGGGTTCCTTTTATTGACGCTTGTTCACTTCAGGATCAACGCCGCCACCATGATCGGTGACGGCTAACAAAGCATGTCACCGGCTTCGGCGGCGTCCGAAATGATAAAAGGTCAGATACATCAGGACGCCGCCGCTGGATTGGCCGCTTCGGCGTCAATGGCGTCGAAGGCCGCACCGATCTTGGCCATGGCCTCCTCGATGTCGGCTTCGGTGACGATCAGGGGCGGCAGAAGACGCAGCACATTGTCTCCGGCGCTGATGGTGAGCAGGCCATGATCGTCGCGCAGGCGGGTCACCATATCGCGCACCGGGGTGCCGATCTTGATGCCCGAAAGCAGGCCCTTGCCGCGCAATTCGAGCACGTGATCGGGATATTTCTGGGCCAGCTGCTGGAGATGCCAGGTCAGTTTCTGGCCCATGGCATTGACCTGATCGAGGAAGCCGGGCGCCAGGATGCGGTCGAGCACGGCATTGCCGATGGCGGTCGCCAAGGGATTGCCGCCATAGGTCGAGCCATGGGTTCCCGGCACCATGGAGGCAGCGACGTCTCCCTTGGATAGGCAGGCCCCAAGCGGAAAGCCGCCGCCGATAGCCTTGGCCACTGCCACGATATCGGGCGTGATGCCGCTCCATTCATAGGCGAAGAAGCGCCCGGTGCGACCGAAACCGCATTGGACCTCGTCAAGGATCAGCAGCATGTCATGCTTGTCGCAGAGGTCGCGCAGCCCTTGCATGAACTCGTTGCTCATGGCGGTGACGCCGCCTTCGCCCTGCACCGGCTCGATGAGAATGGCGCAGGTCTGCGGGCTGATCAGCGCCTCGACCGAGGCCAAGTCGCCGGGTTTGGCATGCTTGAAGCCGGGCGTGACGGGACCGAAGCCCTCAAGATAGTCCGGATTGCCGCCGGCCGCGATAGTGGCGAGGGTACGGCCATGGAACGAGCCGGAAAAGGCGATGACCTCATAGCGATCCGCCTGCCCCTTGGCCCAGAAATAGTGCCGTGCCGTCTTGATGGCGCATTCAAGCGCCTCGGCGCCCGAATTGGTGAAGAAGACGCTGTCGGCAAAAGTGGCCTCGACCAGCCGCTGGCCCAGCCGCTCCTGCTCGGGAATGGTGAAGGTGTTGGCCGTGTGCCAGACCTTGTCGGCAGCGGCCTTGAGCGCGCCGACCAGATGCGGATCGCCATGCCCCAGGGCGTTGACCGCGACCCCGGAATGGAAATCGAGATAATCTCGGCCATGCTGGTCATAAAGGCGCATGCCCTCGCCCCGCTCGAAAGCGAGATCGGACCGGGCATAGGTGCCATAGAGCGCAGACATGATGAAACTTCCTCGGTTAAGTACAAAGATCGGGGCGTGGCAAAGCTGCCACAAAAGACAAAAACGCGCCTCATGGCAGCGCATTTTCGCCATGGGAATTAGGCGAAAAATCGTCCCGAAGTCAATGAGACTGCGCCAAGTGGCTGATTTGACTCATGGATTGTTAGGACAATCTTAACCAATGAATAAACGGGGAAAATCGCCCGCGACTCTTGATCCTGATTCCAGCCATGGCGTAGTCTGCAAGGCGTTGGGGGCACGACATCTCGTGCGGCGGACCCGCTCAACATACGAGCTGTAGATTCTTATAAGTTGCCGGAGGCTAACGGCAGCGCAGTGAAGGATTCTGTTTTGACGATGGTTTCAGGAGCACAAGCGGCGGGCTGGACTGACGAGCGCGTCGAACTTTTGAAAAAGCTCTGGATGGAAGGGCTCAGCGCTAGTCAGATCGCGGGTGAGTTGGGTGACGGGGTGACGCGCAATGCCGTGATCGGCAAGGTGCACCGGCTCAAGCTCTCGGCCCGCGCCAAGCCGACCAATACGACGCCCCGGGCCCGCCCGGCCGCGCGTCCCGCGCCGCGGCGCGTCGCCAGCCCCTCGGCCGGGATGAGCCATGTCAGCGCCAAGTCGCGCCCGGCAAGCATGCCGCGTCCGCAGGTCATGGGTGCAACGGCCCTGGCCATGGCGCCGGAAATGGAAGTTGATCTCTATGTCGCCCCGGCGACGCAGGAATTGTTCATTCCCGAGGACAAGCGCCTCAACCTGCTGCAACTCAACGAGCATACCTGCAAGTGGCCGATCGGCGATCCGTTGACCAAGGATTTCTATTTCTGCGGCCAGCACAGCCTCGAAACCGGTCCCTATTGCGAATTTCATTCGCGCCGGGCCTATCATCAGCTGGACAAGCGCAAGCGCTGAAACCAGCTCGAAGAAGTCAGTAAACAAGAGGCGCCCTGGGGCGCCTTTTTTGTTGTTGCGCGAAGCATCCCGGCTTCGCGGGGACAGGATCTGTTGCTTTTCCGGGACATGGAATTGCCGTCACAGCGGCGAACACCTCTGCCAATCATCATGCCCGAGCCAGCCGGGCAATGACGGCGGAACTGGATCAAGTGGAGCCGGTCCAAGGGGGGCGATGCGTTAGGGCAGCAGCACGTCCACCCGCAATCCCTCCCCGGGGGCGGATTTGATGGTCATCTGGCCGCGATGGCGCTGGATGATGTGCTTGACGATGGCGAGGCCCAGCCCCGTGCCCTTTTTCTTGGGGCTGGTTTCGGCGTCGATGCGATAGAAGCGCTCGGTCATACGGGGCACGTGCTCGGGATCAACGCCTGGACCATGATCGAGGACGCTGACCAGATGGTGGAGACCAGAGCGCTCGGTCCGGACCAGGCTCACTTCGACGCTCTTGCCGCCCGCGCCATATTTGATCGCATTGTCGATGAGATTTTCGAACACTTCATAAAGCTGCCCCCGGTCGCCGGTAACGATGACGGGGCCATCCGGCACGGTGAGGACGATGTCGAGTTCGGCGGCCTTGGCCTGAATCTGCAATCCTTCGCGCACTTCGCGCAGCAGGCCCGCCAGATCGAGCGAGCCCGTGGGACGGACATGCTGATGCATTTCGATGCGCGACAGGCTCAACAGATCATCGATCAGCCGGCTCATGCGGTCGGCCTGGCTGCGCATGATGCCGAGGAATTTGCCGCGCGCCGCCTCGTCCCGCGCGGCCGGACCCAGCAGGGTGTCGATGAAGCCCATGAGCGAGGCCAGCGGCGTGCGCAATTCGTGGCTGGCATTGGCGATGAAATCGGTGCGCATCGCCTCGACGCGCTTGAGGTCGGTGAGACTCTGGAAACTCACCAGCACCTGCCGGCCTTCGTCTTCCAGCCAGTCGATGCCGGGCCGATGGAGCGGGGAGACCAGCACCTTGTCCCAGGTTTCGGCGGGCAGCGTCTCATGCAATTCGAAGCTGCGCGGCTCGCCGGTGCGGAGGGCGGCCTCGATGGCGGCCACCAGTTCGGGATTGCGCAGCACCAGGGTCATGACCCGGCCGGGGCGCAGGGAGGGGTATTGCCGCATGGCGGGGCTATTGCCATGGAGCACGGCGCCGCGCCGGTCGAGCACGAAACAAGGATCGGCCAGCGCTTCGACGACGGCCGCAATCGCGCCTTCCCCGGCCTCTCCCGGGGACACAGGCACATCCAACGTGCGGGTCAGCGTCACCACCGGCAGCGGCAATATGGCCAGCAGGGCGACGAGCAGGACAAAGCCGAGCAGAGCCAGATCGGTTCGCAGATTGCCAAGCACCACGAAGCCAAGGATAATTCCGGCCAGCCCCACGATCAAAGGCCCGTAACCGAGGAGGCGGCTGCGCACGGCCTGGGCCGGGGTCAGGGGCGAAAAATTATGATTGTCGTCCATGTCAGGAGGCTGGATCACCGGCATTTGCCTGCATTACAGGCAGGAAACGGCTTCATAACATGCCCTTTGTGACAGAGGAGAGACAGAATGCCCGATCCGTTCGAGGCTTTTGACATCGACAATTCCGAATTGCCCAAGGCCATCAGGAAAGCCGCCTTCACCTCCGGCGGCTACCCTTATGCCGACAAGCTCGATGACGACGATTATGACACGCAGATGTACAAGCTGCAAAAGCAGCTGGTGCTGCATCAGGCGCATATGGCCAAGGCGGGCACGCGCACCATTCTCGTCTTCGAAGGGCGAGACGCCGCCGGCAAGGGTGGCACGATCAAGCGGTTTCTCGAGAACCTCAATTCCCGCTACAATCTCATCGCCGCGCTGCCCAAGCCGAATGACCGCGAGCGGACGCAATGGTATTTCCAGCGCTATATCGACTGGCTGCCGGCGGCGGGAGAAATGGTGCTGTTCGACCGCTCCTGGTACAATCGCGCCGGGGTCGAGCCGGTCATGGGGTTCTGCAGCAAAGAACAGACCGCTCACTTCCTTGAGGAAGCGCCCGAATTCGAAAAGCGGCTGACCAAAGACGGCATTCGCATCTTCAAGTTCTGGCTGTCCATCGGCCGCGAAATGCAGCTCAAGCGCTTCCATGACCGCCGTCATGACCCGCTCAAGACCTGGAAATTGTCGCCGGTCGATCTCAAGGCGCTCGATCTGTGGGACGAGTATTCAGAGGCCCGCAACAAGATGCTCAAGGCCACAGACAGCCGCCACGCGCCCTGGACGGTGATCCGCGCCAATGACAAGAACCGCCTGCGCCTCAACGCCATCCGCACCATGCTGCATGGGCTGGATTATGAAGGCAAGGACGAGACGGAAATCGGCAAAATCGATGGCAGGATCGTATTGAGTGCGGACGAATTTCTGGGAATGGAGGGGGAATGAGATCCCGGCTGTGCCAACGCGCGTCGCCACCCGGCTAGTCCGCGTGGACCATGGCGCGGCTTGATGGATTGCCGGGGACAAGTTTGTCCTCGGCAATGACGGAGATGGGTGCAGCTCAGTCAACAAGGCCCCTCGGGTCAAGCGCGAGGGTGATGAGCGATGTTCTGCTCTGTTAGAACGCCCATTCGCCCTTACGCATGACGGGCTCGCTCGAGCCGTCGGCGTGAACACCGTCAATGTCCACCTGATCTGAACCGATCATCCAGTCGATGTGAATAAGGCTCTTGTTGCCGCCCTGCGCGAAAATCTGCTCGGGCGTGAGATTTTTGCCGTTTTCAAAGCAATCGGCATAGCACTGGCCCATGGCGATGTGACAGGAGGCGTTCTCGTCGTAGAGCGTGTTGTAAAAGAGGATGCCCGAGGCCGAAATCGGCGAGGAATGGGGCACGAGCGCCACTTCACCGAGCCGGCGCGCGCCCTCATCGGTGTCGAGTACCCGGCTGAACACGTCCTGACCCTTGCTGGCCTTGAGCTCGACCATGCGGCCGTCCTCGAAGCGGGCCGCGATATTCTCGATCAGTGTGCCATTATGGCTGAGCGGCTTGGTGGCGGCGACAATGCCGTCGACGCGCAAGCGATGGGGGGTGGTGAAAACTTCCTCGGTGGGAATATTGGGATTGCAGGTGACCCCGTTCTTGGCTTCCGAGGCGCCGCCCTTCCAGCGATGGCCATCGGCTAGGCCGATGGTGAGATCGGTTCCCGGCCCCTTATATTTCAGACCAGAGAAATTCTTGCCGTTGAGCCAAGTCCAGCGGGCCTTGAGATTGGCATTATGCGTCTTCCACGCGGCGATGGGATCGTCCTGATCCACCCTTGACGCCTTGAAGATAGCGTCGGCCAGCTTGGCGATGGCCACGTCTTCGGAATCGTTGGGGAAGACCAGCTTGGCCCAATTGGGCGTGGGATAGGAAACGATGTTCCAGTTGATGTCGAAGCCGGTGATCAATTCCAGCGCCGGACGATAGGCCGCCGAATTGGCGCGGTTGGCGCGAGCCACCTTGTCGGGATCCTCATTGGCCAGCATCATCGGGTTGTCTCCCGAAACAGCGAGGCGCGCGGCATTGTTCCGGTACGCCTCGGCCATGCCCGAATAGAGCCAGCCGGCGGCGCGGTCGAAACTGGCGTCATTGGCGTGACGGAACCGCGAGAGGGTGGCTTCTTCGTCCGAATAGATCGTGGTCACGAGGCCGGCTCCGGCCTTGTAGGCATGCTCGGCGATGCGGCGCACCAGAGGCGCGGCCGTCATCGGGGCGGTGACGATCAGATCCTGGCCTTCGGCCAGTTGCAGTCCGACCTTGACGGCGACTTCACCGAGCTTGTCGAGCTTGACCGGATCGATGGGGGAATTGCTCACGGGACCATGCCTCTGCTTTTGAATCGTTTGGCGCGAGCCTATCCCCCCGCCGCGCCCGACGCCACCCGGCCAATTCGTAAAATCCATTGACTCAAATCAAAGTTCGCGCGGCCCGGCGATGGGACTGAATGGGCAGTCCACAGGAGGCTTTCATGAGCATCACCTTCCTAGTCGCGGCCATTACCGGCATTTTCGGCATCTTCGCGGCAGCATTGTTCTACGCGGAAATCTCCACAAGGGGCATCGTGGCCCCCGGTGCGCGCAAGCTCGACTGACGCTGTTCTCCATTGCCGGACCGCGCCGGGAGTTGCGCCGGCAATGGGGCTGCCGTGGCGGCAGGCATGATCGCCCCGCACCACCAAGGGTGTGACGCATCTGCGTCAGAAGCGAGAATGTGCTGCAAACGCCATTGGCAAGGGCAGACGGTTTGGCTACAAACCGTCTGCCGCTTTATTTTCAGAGACAGGGAGGCCTTGGATGACAGTATTTAAAGTCGCTTCCCTCATGGGCAAGAGCCGAAACTAGGTTTTTGCGCCTTCGGCCGCCTCGCCCATAGAGGCCGGCTCCAAGCGTTTTCCGCAGCCGCCTATGCCTTTGGGCTCAGATGTCCCCTGGCTCGCGCTGCCTCTTTCATAATCCCTTGCAAGGAAACGGGTGCCGCAAACGGCCCCGGACATATAGATGAGCCGCAAGAAACTCGATTTCCGGGCCGATGCGTTCCGCAATGTGCTCGGCTTCACCTTTCGCCATTGGCGACACCAACCGATCCGCATCGCCTCCATTGCCGGGCTGATCCTGACTGCCATCCTCGCCGAAGCGACGAGCCCGATCTTTGCCGGACGGCTGGTGGATGCCGTCGCCTCGGGAACGGGCGGCTGGGACACGGCCATTTCCGCCTTCTGGCTGATGTCGGGGCTCTATCTCGCCTCGGTGGTGCTGCGCCAATTGGTGTTCCTCAACATCATTCCCCTGACGCTCAAGATGATGAGCGACATCGCCGCGCAGGGCTTTCATCGCGTCCAGCGCTTTTCCACCGACTGGCATGCCAACAGCTTTGCCGGATCGACCGTGCGCAAGATCACGCGCGGCATGTGGGCGCTCGACCTTTTGAACGACACGCTCCTGCTGGCGCTGCTGCCCTCATTGACCATGCTTTTGGGCGCGACCATCATTCTGGGCGCGTCCTGGCCGATCATGGGTCTCGTCGTGGGCCTCGGCTCGCTGACCTATATTTCGGTCACCGTCTGGATGTCGGTGGGTTTCGTCGCCCCCGCGGCCACGCTCTCCAATGCCTGGGACACCAAGGTGGGCGGGGCGCTGGCCGATGCGGTGAGCTGCAACAGCGTGGTCAAGGCCTTCGGCGCGGAAGCGCGCGAGGACGGGTTGATCGACAAGGTGGTGTCCAAATGGCGCAAGCGCACGCGGCGGACCTGGCGGCGCGGCACCATCAATGGCGGCATGCAGGGGGTGATGATGGTCGCCATGCAGACCGCCATTCTGGGCACGGCCTTGATGCTGTGGCGGAACGGCGCGGCAAGCGCCGGCGACATCACCTTCGTGCTCACCATGTTCTTCCTGTTGCAGGGGCATCTGCGCGACGTGGGCCAGCACATCCGCAACTTGCAGAAATCGGTCAATGACATGGAGGAATTGGTCAATCTGCATGCCCAGCCGCTGGGGATCGCCGATCGGCCAGAAGCCGGACCCATCGCCATTGGCGATGGCCATATCCGCTTTGATGACGTCACTTTCCAATATGGCGCGCATACGAGCCCACTCTATCACGACTTCTCCGTCGAGATCAAACCGGGCGAGCGCGTGGGACTGGTGGGGCATTCGGGCTCGGGCAAGACCACCTTCGTCAAGCTGATCCAGCGGCTCTACGACATCAATGGCGGAAGCATCAGCATTGACGGGCAGAACATCGCCGATGTCGAGCAGGCTTCGCTGCGCGGGCAGATCGCCATCGTGCAGCAGGAACCGATCCTGTTCCATCGTACGCTGGCCGAGAACATCGCCTATGCACGGCCCGATGCCAGCCGCGCCGAGATCATGGAGGCGGCGCGTCAGGCCAATGCCCATGATTTCATCATGGCCCTGCCGCGCCAATACGAAACCATGGTGGGCGAGCGGGGCGTCAAGCTCTCGGGCGGCGAACGCCAGCGCGTCGCCATTGCCCGCGCCTTCCTCGCCGATGCGCCGATCCTCATCCTCGACGAAGCGACCTCGAGCCTCGACAGCGAGAGCGAAGTGATGATCCAGCAGGCCATGGAGCGACTGATGGATGGACGCACCACGCTGGTCATCGCCCATCGGCTCTCCACCGTGCGGGCGCTGGATCGGCTGCTCGTCTTCGACAAGGGCAAAATTGTCGAGGAAGGCGATCACGCAGCCCTGATCCGTCTCGAGGGCGGCATCTATCGCCGGCTATTCGAACGCCAGGCACTGGAACTGACCAAGGGATTGGTGGCGTAGTGGAGACCGCCCAAGGGCGGCCTCTGTCTATCGCACGCGGCTCGCTTTTCCGTTTCGGTGCGCGCCGCTCGCTCAGGTCTTCGCGCGGCGCTTTAGAAAACCCGGCCCTGCTGCTCACTCATATAGGCCAGTTCATCGGGGGTGCTCTGCCGCCCTAGCGCCGCGTTGCGGAACGGAAAGCGGCCGAAGCGGGCGATGGTATCACGATGGTCGATCATGAATTGCAGGCTCTTTTCATCGCCATGCAATTCGAACAGGCGCACGCCCTCGTTCTGGATCACCAGTGATTCAGCATGCATATAGGGCATGTAGAAGAAGGACGCCCATTCGCGCCGGACCGCGTCGTCGGCGCCGGCGGCAACAGCCTCCTGCGCCAGGGCCAGGGCCATCTTGTCCTGGGCAAAGGCTTCGGGCCGGCCACGATGCAATTGCCGGGAAAACTGATCGAGCAGGATCAGTTCGGCCAGCCGCCCCTCTGGCGTCTCGCGCCAGGCCCAGGCCTCGCCCCGCGCCACCTCGGCGTGAAGATCGGAGAATTGGGCGCATTTGGCGTCGAATGAAGGCGCGCCGCTGAACCAGTCCTCGTGACCGTGATCGATGAACCAGAACTGGATCAATGCCTGGGGTTCCTGCATTCTGACCTCCATATAAAATGAACCCCTCAATAACAGATTCGAACGCGGCATGGTTCGTCATACGCCGTCCCCATTTCCCCACGGCCCCGTTTTGGGCCACATAGCGCCATGCTTGACCAGGATTTCTTCGACCGTCCCGTGCTCGACGTCTCTGCCGCCCTGATAGGGGCCGAATTGCTGTTTGCCGGAATCGGGGGAAAAATCGTCGAAGTCGAGGCCTATGACCGCACCGATCCCGCCTCGCACAGCTATCGCGGGATGACGCCACGCAATGCGGCAATGTTCGGCCCGCCCGGCCATGCCTATGTCTACAAGATCTACGGCATGCATTTCTGCCTCAATTTCGTCTGCCGTCCGGGCAGCGCGGTGCTGATCCGTGCCTTGCAGCCCCTTGCCGGCCTCGAAAAGATGCGGGAGCGGCGCGGCGGTGTGGGCGAGAAACAATTATGCTCGGGGCCGGGCAAGCTGGCGCAAGCTTTGGGCATCGATCTGCGCCATGATGGGCTGGCGCTGGACGCGGAACCCTTTGCGCTCTTGCCGCCGGAGGGCCGGCCGGCCATAGCCAGCGGCCCGCGCATCGGCATCACCAAGGGCGCCGAGGCGCCATGGCGCCTGGTGCTGGCGGGATCGCCCTTCCTGAGCCGGCCCCTGCCGCGGCCAGAGGCAATTTTGTGATCGCGTTCAGCGCAACGGCTGCGGCCCAAATCCGTTGAAAAGGCAGGCCGGCGCGCGTCAACCGGACATGGTGGTATAGGGCAACGAGACAGGTTTTTCCGGTTTCCCGCTCCAGCCTCTCAACCAGGCCAAAGTCCTTGTCCCACCCGCCCGGCCTTTTATTCCACAAGGAGACGGATCATGCCCCGGGGTGACAAGAGCGCCTATACCGACAAGCAGAAGCGCAAGGCCGAGCATATCGAGGACAGCTACGAAAAGCGCGGAATATCCCACGAGGAAGCCGAGCGCCGGGCCTGGGCGAGTGTCAACAAGGATGATGGCGGCGGCAAGAAATCCGGCTCCGGACGCGGCAAGGAGAAAGGCCATCCCGCTGCGCATGAAGGCGGCCGGAAAGGCGGGAGGGCCTCAGCCAATCGCCCGGCAGCGGAACGATCGGCGTCGGCAAAGAAGGCGGCCGCCACCCGCAAGCGCCACGAGGAGCAGCGGGCGCATCATTGAGATGCACCCGCTTTCTGCTGGTCGTTGCCCGGACCGCTTATTCCTCTGCCCAATGTCCGTACATGATGGGCATGAGGCCGACCAGGGCCTGGAAGCGGTCCCAGCTCTTGCGCTCGGGGATTGTCCAGCCGGCTTCGGCGACGGCGGAGAGGCGGGGGAAGAC
>NZ_JACDXV010000008.1 GCF_015158295.1 Devosia faecipullorum
ACGACAAACCATCCAGCATCGGCGCTTGCAGCACCGCAAGCTCGCCGCATAACATCAACCCAAAGACGAGGCCGATACTCCGCTAATCCAAGACCCAAACTGCGCCAAATGATCTGACGACGGACAGAGCGAACATCAGAACCGGCCAACTCCCGCCCAGATCCGGGCGGGACGAGCCCTCCTCGACTGGAGCCAGCAGGAGCTTGCGGGCCACAGCGGCATCGGTCGCCGGACAGTGGCGGCCTACGAGAACGGTGGCGACAGGGTGATGCCTACCAGCGTCGTGGCCATGAAAGAGGCCTTGGAGCGTGCCGGCGTCAGGTTTAGTGGCGAAGACGAACCCGAAGGCGTGCATCGGGTCCTCCGCTAGCCGTGAGGTTCCCGATCGTGCCGTGAGGTGACGCTGGGAAGGGTGTTATCCCTCGCCGATGATGCGGCGAACCTTGGCCAACTTGACGTCGAAGCCTTCCTCGGCAGCAAGGGTGCCGAAGAACCGTCTATCGGCATCGACCAGCTGGATGGAGGCTTGGTTGGAGACACGTCGGGCAAGATCGGCGAGATCGGCGCCGTCTGAGTGCTTCACCGACATGGTGCCCGAAACGACGGAGACGGATACGTCCTCGACTCCTTGAATGCGACGTGCGGCGGTATCCACTTTTGAAGCACAGCTGGCGCAATCCATACCGTCCACCTTGAAGCGTGTGGTTCCAATCCTTGCCTCCATCGGCAGCGACTCCTTGAATTCTCCATCATTGCCGTACATCCTCCAGTCACTATAGGAGCAAGCGGAAATGAGTCACGGCATCGCGATCGGGAAAGTTTCAGAGGCAACGGGGGTCAAGATCCCCACCATCCGGTACTACGAGCAGATCGGGTTGCTGCCGGCTCCGCCGCGCACCGAAGGGAACCGCCGCACCTACCACCACAAGGATGCCGAGCGCCTGACCTTCATCCGGCATTCCCGTGAGCTGGGCTTCGAGATCGACCAGATCAGAACGCTCCTCGACCTACAGGATCGTCCGGATCAGTCATGTGCCGACGCCGACACCATCGCCAGGGCTCGTCTGGTCGAAGTGAAGGACAAGATCGCCAGCCTCAAGGCACTCGAGGCCGAGCTAGAGCGGATGGTGGAAGGCTGCTCGCATGGTCGGGTCGAGAGCTGCCAGGTCATCGAGATCCTTGCCGATCATGGCAAGTGCAAGCACCACCAGCACGACGCCTGATTCGTTCCTCAACGCGTGTCCAGAAGCAGCCATGACCACAGTGTTCTTTTCCTACTCCCATCGTGACGAAATGCTCCGCGATCAACTGGAGACCCAGTTGGCCATGCTGAAACGCCAGGGCGTGATCGAGACGTGGCACGACCGACGTATCGTTGCAGGGGAGGAACTCGGCGGTTCGATCAGTGCGGAACTGGAAAGTGCCGAGATAGTGCTTCTGCTGGTAAGCCCAGACTTCCTGGCATCGGACTACTGCTACGACAAGGAGATGACCGTTGCCTTGGACCGGCAGGCCAGAGGTGAAGCCATCGTTATTCCCGTCATCCTTCGCCCCTGCGAATGGCACCATGCTCCCTTCGGCAAGTTGCGGGCCACACCTTCGGACGGCAAGCCGGTGACGCAATGGCCAGACCGGGACGTGGCCATGCTGGACGTGGTCAAGGACATCAGGAAAGCAGCGGAGCGATTCGCCGACTCGGTCCGAACCCACCCGGAGCCCACAAGATTGGTCGCGTCCACGACTGCGGTTGCGGCGGGTCCGAGATCGAGCAATCTGCGTCTGGCCAAGAGCTTCACGGATCGAGATAAGGATCGTTTCAGGGTGGAGGCCTTCGAGTTCCTGGCCAAATACTTCGAGAATTCTTTGGCGGAGCTAAGCCAGCGCAACGACGGCATCGACGGCGATTTCCGGCGGACCGACTCCAACCGTTTTACCGCGGCGGTTTACCGAGGCGGCAAGGCCATCACCCGCTGCACGATCTTCATGGGCGGCGAGTTCTCCACAAACGGCATCAGCTATGTCGAAGGGGAAACCATGGAGTCGAACGGCTATAACGAGAACCTCAGGGTAGATGCCGACGAGCAGTCGATGTTCCTGCGCAGCATGGGCATGCGATCGTTCGGAGGCCAACGCGAGGAGCACCTCACGCTCGAGGGAGCTGCCGAAATCTACTGGTCCATGTTCATCGGGCGACTGCAGGGTGACATGTAGATGAACCGCTCCTTGGATCGGGGCGTCCAGACCATGAACAGGACGGATGAAAGGAAGCCAGGACGATGAGCACGCAAGCCCAGATCATGGCCGAATTGGGCGTCGCTCCGACGTTCGATGCGCTTGCCGAAGCGGAGAGACGGGTGGCGTTCCTCAAGGATTACCTCGTGCGCTCCCGGCTTGCCACCTATGTCCTGGGCATCAGCGGCGGCATCGATTCCACCACGGCGGCCTTGCTCGCGCAGCGGGCCGCCCGTGAACTGAGGGCGGAAGGGCATGAAGCCCGGTTTGTCGCGGTAAGACTTCCCTACGGTACGCAGGCAGACGAGAAGGACGCCCGGGCGGCGTTGGCGGCGATCAATCCTGACCAGACCTTCACCGTCAACATCAAGCCGGCTGCGGACGCCATGTGGCAACAGGTAAAATCCGCCGGGTTCGTGCCGAACGACGCAGCCCAGGAGGATTTCGTCCTCGGCAACGTCAAGGCGAGGCAGCGCATGATCGCTCAGTACGCCCTGGCAGGAGGTCTCAAGGGCCTCGTCATCGGCACCGACCATGCCGCCGAGGCGGTCATGGGCTTCTTCACCAAGTTCGGCGACGGCGCCGCCGACATCCTGCCGCTCGCCGGCCTGAACAAGCGAAGGGTCCGCGCCATAGCAGCCCACCTCGGTGTACCGTCGGAGCTGGTGTTCAAGGTGCCTACGGCGGATCTCGAGGACAATGCCCCTTTGCGGCCAGACGAGGACGCCTATGGGGTGACCTACGACCAGATCGACGATTTCCTCGAAGGCAGGGCGGTTCCCGATTTCGCCCGCGATCGGATCGTGAACGCCTATCGCGCGACCGCCCACAAGCGAGCCCTTCCGGTCGCCGCCAACGCCGCGGCCTGACGGCTTCGTCTATGGTTGGAGCGGGTCCGAAGCGGACTTGGCGGCCTGCACGTCGCGCTGGCGTTCGGGCCAGGTGCTCTTGATGTAGTCGAGCACGGCTGCGATCTCGGCGTCGTCGAGCACCGCACCGAAGCCCGGCATGTCGGTCTCGTAGCCGGACATCATGGCCGCCGGCCCTTCCTTGACGATCCGGAATAATTGCCGGTCGGAATGATGCCAGGTGTGGCCGGTCGCGTCGTGGGGCGGTGCCGGCAGGCGCCCGGTCGGCAGCCGCTGCTTCCAGTTCGGCTGACCTTCGAGGTTCGCGCCATGGCAGCTTGCGCAATGTTCGACATAGACCTGCCTGCCGGAAGCGTCCTCGGCAAGGGCCGCCCCCGCCGCTCCCGCCAAGGCGACCGCGATCAGAACGGCGAGGTGTTGAGCGCTTCGATGACACGACATTCAGCGACGACCCCTTTCCGGCATTCGGCGACCATCCGCGACAATTCTGCTCGCAGGCTCTGCAACTGCGCCAGGCGACGTTCGACCTCGTCCAGTTGAGCCTGTGCGATTCGACTGGCATCGGTGCAGGAGGCCTCGGGCTGTTCCTGCAAAGCCAACAAGGTGCGGACGGACTGCAGGTCGAAGCCGAGATCGCGGGCGTGGCGGATGAATCCGAGACGGCGGACGTCCGCCTCGCCATAGATGCGGCGCCCGTTGCCCTGTCTGGCCGGTACGGGCAGCACGCCCGCTCGTTCGTAGTAGCGGATGGTCTCGATATTGACCCCCGCGTGGCGGGAGAGATCCCCTATCTGCATTTCCTGCTTGCTCCTGTAGTGACTACAGGTTGTAGCCTCTGCACCAAATCGTCTCAAGAAGGAGCAAAGGCATGAGCGCTGCTGCCGAAACCGTACGCTACCAAGTCACTGGCATGGACTGCTCGTCCTGCGCCGCCAAGATCGAAGGGGCCGCCCGCAAGGTGGACGGTATCCAGGACGTCAAGGTCTCCATCGCCTCCCAGATCATGACGCTCGAGGTGGACGATCCCGGTCGGCGCTTGCCGCTGCTCGAGACCGCAGTAACGGACCTCGGTTACCAGCTCGACCGGATCGGCGGGCAGAAGGGGGCGAACTCCGAGCACGACCACGACGAGGAGGGCGACGACGATCACATTCCGGACCTCTCGCACGTCACGCCGGCCTACAAGCGGGCTCTCTGGATCGTCGTGCTGCTCAATGTCGGCTACGGCATCGTCGAGATCGCCGGCAGCTTCATCGCCGGCTCCCAGGCGCTGCAGGCCGACTCGCTCGACTTCCTTGGCGACGGGCTCATTTCGTTCCTGGGCCTGATCGCCGTTGGCTGGGGACTTGCCGCCCGGGCGAAGGCGGCCCTGCTGCAGGGCATCTTTCTCGGCCTGCTCGGTTTGGGCGTCGTCGCGTCGACGCTCTATAGGGTCTTCATCGAGCACCAGCCCGAGAGCCTCTTGATGGGCGGCTTCGCGCTGGTGGCGTTCATGGTCAACGTGCTGGCCGCAGTGGTACTTATCCCGCACCGCAAGGGCGACGCCAACATGCGAGCGGTTTGGCTGTTCTCCCGCAACGACGCCATCGGCAACCTCGCCGTGGTTGCCGCCGCGGGTGCGGTCTGGTGGACCGGGTCGCAGTGGCCGGACCTGATCGTCGCCTTCGCGGTGGCCGGCCTGTTCCTGCAGTCCGCTTGGTCGATCATCCGTGATGCGAGGTCTGACCTACGGCAGGCTGGCCGATGAGCAATCGCGACTCCTCGCTCTTCCTCGTTCTGGGCGTCATCGGCGTGGACGCCTCCACCAAGGAGGCCGCCCTGATGTACCTCGACGGGGCTGGCGTGCCGGTGCTGCCGGTTTTGAACCTTACCCTGGGATTCAATACCGGCGTGAGCTTTGGCATGTTCGCCGCGGACGGGCCCGGGGGCTGGTGGGCCATCGTCCTCGTGACCCTCGTGGTGTCCGCGGTGGTCGCCTGGCTGTGGCACAGGAGCCGTGGACGACTCGAGCGCTTTGGCTACGCCGCCATCCTGGGCGGGGCACTGGGCAATCTCGTCGACCGCATTCCCGATGGCGCGGTCACCGACTTCATCGACCTGCACGCGGGCGGCTGGCACTTCCCCACCTTCAACCTGGCCGACGTCGGCATCACCGCCGGCGTCGTCATGCTGCTGATGGCGACCATCACCGGCGCCTTCGCGGGCCGTACCGCCCCCGGTGCCGGGCGCCCCTAACCCATCAAA
Organism: Devosia faecipullorum; assembly: GCF_015158295.1. Classification (GTDB taxonomy): domain Bacteria; phylum Pseudomonadota; class Alphaproteobacteria; order Rhizobiales; family Devosiaceae; genus Devosia; species Devosia faecipullorum. The sequence goes on from NZ_JACDXV010000008.1 coordinate 5,346, forward strand.
GGGCGGCCATGGTCGAGAGCGGCGCGACGGGGCAGGTTCCGTTGGGATCGAGCAGAGCGGCGCCCGTGCGGTTGAACACGTAACGCTTCTCGCACACGTCAACCGCCGGCAACTGCAGCGTGCGGTCGAAGATGTCCGTGCCCTCCTTGAGGTTGCGCCAGAAGGGGACATGGGGGCTGGCGGCGTGCCGCGCGAGGTTTGCCTCCGTCATGCGGAATGGCAGCAACTGCAGCTGCACGGACCGATTGCCGCCCCTGAAGCTCTCGCGAACCAGGGCGTAGAGTTCCTTGATGCCGTCGTCGGTCATGGCGTAGCAACCCACCGACTTGCAGTCGCCGTGGATCATCAGGTAGCTGCCGGTGCGTCCCCAAGCCTGGTCGAACTTGTTCGGGAAACCCACGTTGAACGACAGGAAGTAGTTCGACTTCGGGTTCATCAGGGCTGGGGTCACGTCGTAGAAGCCTTCCGGCGATTGGTAGTCGCCTTCCTGGATCTTGGGTCCGAGCGCACCCGACCATTTGCAGATCGGATAGGTCTTGAGCAGGGCGTACCGGCCGGTGTGGGTGCGCTTCCACACCTCGAGCTCGGAACTCTCCTTGAACACCCGGATCATCATCGGTTCGGTAGGCGAGGAACCGATCGCCGCCATCTGGTCCACCAGTCCCTTCGGCAATGGAACGTTGTGACGATTGTCGCCGACGAACTGGCTGCAGCCGACAAGGAATACGGCTACGATCATGGCCGTGACGAGTTGAAGAAGGCGAGCGGGCATGGGAGTCCTGTTCAGTTCCGCGTCACCATATCGGACCAGGGTTACCCGATCATGAGCCTCGTTCTCGCTGGATGTGTCTTGCGCCATTGCGCCGTATCCTCAAGAGACAAGGAGATCACCATGAACGCGGACGACATCGTTGCACTGGAACCGTACGACTACGAAAACAAGATTTTGGCGCAGTGGGAAGACGAAGGCGTCTTGATCGTTCTTCGGGCCGATAGCCACAAACGCAGACTGAAAAAGGACGACTTCGTCACCGCCATCGCGAGCTGGAAGGACCCAGCAGGCAATTCGAAATCATTCGAAGGTCCATATCGCATCGAGTTCAAGGACGGCAATTTCGCTTTGGTCCAGGATTGGTGGGCGGCTCGGTACTTCGATGCCAAACCGAAGGACGCGGATGCGATTCATGCGATTGCAGTAGTGAAACGGATCATCGGCGAAGAGGCCCCAGCCGCTGCTGCCGCCCACAAACTTAAACTCGTGGTGGCACGGCATCGCCAAGAACTTTTGGCTTACGTTTGTCAGCCTTCTGAGACATCTACGCGGACGTCTGGTGCACATACCGATCTTGAACACGTGCAGGCCATGGCTAATGCCTTCATGGCACTGTATCCCGAGAGCGATCTTGATCTGCCTTTCGATCGATCGGACCGGTCAGGGTTGACGCTCTGAAGTGTGATGCGGCCGTATAGGGGCTATGGTTTCGTCCCCGATGTCTCAGGGGTGATCGCTCGCCTGATCGAGATGAGGGTAGGGGTTGACCTTCCCACCGTGGCAAGGAGCATCCTGAACGAAACAGGAGGCAGATCGTGTCAGCCCATCACCATGAGAATGACGACCATCATGGCCATGAAAACCTAGCACCAGGCAGTGCTTCCGCCTTGATCAAGGACCCGGTGTGCGGAATGACGATGGACCCGTCGACCGCCAAGCATAACTTCTCCTACCAGGGCGAGACCTACTACTTCTGCTCGGAGGTGTGCCGCTCCAAATTTATCGCCGATCCGGACAGCTATCTCAATGCCTCCCCAAACTTAAAGGAACGAAAAGCACCCGCGGGTACCGTGTGGACGTGTCCGATGCACCCCGAGATCCGGCGGGACGCACCCGGTTCTTGCCCGATCTGCGGCATGGCCCTCGAGCCGGAGCTGCCAACAGCGTACGAAGAACCAAGTCCCGAATTGCGGGACATGAACCGGCGGTTCTCGTTCGGCGCAGCGCTGGCGGTGCCTGTCTTCGTGCTCGAGATGACCGCCCATGCAGTCGACCTCCACATGTGGATCTCCGGCCAAGCCTTGAACTGGATACAGCTGTTCCTCGCGACCCCGGTGGTGCTTTGGGCCGGATGGCCATTCTTTGAGCGCGGCATAGCCTCAATCCGGAATCGCAGCCTCAACATGTTCACCCTAATCGCCTTGGGCATCGGCGTGGCTTGGATTTACTCTGTTGTCGCCACGCTGCTGCCCGGCATCTTCCCGCACACCATGCGCGACATGGATGGCGCAGTGCCGGTCTATTTCGAGGCAGCTGCCGTCATCACGGCACTAGCCCTGTTGGGGCAGGTGCTCGAGCTGAGGGCCAGGGAAAAGACCTCGGGTGCCATTAGGGCGTTGCTCGGGCTCGTACCCAAAACCGCACGACGCATCACCGCCGCAGGGTTTGACGAGGAGATTGAGATCGATGCGGTGGTCGTCGGTGACCGGCTACGTGTCCGCCCCGGGGAGAAGGTGCCGGTGGACGGCGTCGTCCTCGACGGGCGAAGCGCCATTGACGAGTCCATGCTAACGGGCGAGTCGATGCCCGTGACCAAGGAGAAGGGATCCAAGCTCATCGCCGGCACTGTCAACCGCTCGGGCGGCTTCGTCATGGAGGCCACGGGTGTCGGCAGGGACACCATGCTATCGAGGATAGTCGGCATGGTCGCCGCCGCACAGCGGTCCCGTGCACCGATCCAGCGTCTCGCCGATCAAGTCTCCGGCTGGTTTGTCCCCATCGTCATCGCCATCGCGGCCTTAGCTTTCATCGCTTGGATGATATGGGGTCCGGAGCCGACCTTCGCCCATGCACTGGTCGCTGCCGTATCGGTGTTGATCATCGCCTGTCCATGCGCATTGGGGCTGGCGACGCCGATGTCGATCATGGTCGGTGTGGGGAAGGGGGCCCAACTGGGTCTCCTGGTCAAGAATGCCGAAGCACTCGAGCGGCTGGAAAGGGTCAACACCCTGGTGGTGGACAAGACCGGCACGCTTACCGAGGGGCGTCCCAAGGTCACGCACATCCTACCCGCCGCCGGTTTTGACGAAACCTCGCTGTTGGCCGCGGCCGCCAGCCTCGAGCGGGCGAGCGAGCATCCCCTTGCCGACGCCATCGTCGCAGCAGCGGACGAACGGCAGCTCGTGCTTGCGGAGCCGCAGGACGTGAACTCGCCGGTCGGCAAGGGCATCACCGGAACGGTCGATGGACGCCGCATCATGGTCGGCAGCGCCAAGTATCTAGCTTCCGAGGGCATGGCGTCCGACATCCTCCAGGGCCGTGCCGATGAGATCCGCAACGCAGGCGCAACGGTGGTGCTGGTGAGCATTAGCGGTCGGGTAGCTGGCGCCATCGGGATTTCCGATCCTGTCCGGGAGACAACGCCAGCTGCCTTGGCAGAGCTCAAGCGGGAGGGCATCCGCGTGGTCATGCTCACCGGGGACAATTCGGTCACGGCAGCAGCTGTGGCGCACGAGTTGGGGATCACGGAGGTCGAGGCCGACGTGCTGCCGGAGCGGAAAGGCGACGTGGTCAGCGGCCTGCGAAACGGACGCAGGGTGGTGGCCATGGCCGGCGACGGCGTCAACGATGCACCGGCCTTGGCCGCGGCGGACGTCGGCATCGCAATGGGCACCGGCACCGATGTGGCGATGGAAAGTGCCGGGGTCACGCTGCTGAACGGAGACCTGGTCGGCATCGCCAAGGCCATCCGGCTGTCGCGGGCGACGATGGGCAACATTCGGCAGAACCTGTTCCTGGCCTTCGTCTACAATGCCGCCGGCATCCCGGTGGCGGCAGGCTTGCTCTACCCTTTTTTCGGTCTGACCCTGTCGCCTGCGATCGCCGCGGCAGCCATGGCTCTGTCGTCAGTAAGCGTCATCGCAAATTCGCTGCGGCTGCGCTCCGCGAGGATCACTTGATCATGGCTCTTCCAAGTTGTCCTTGCGCCATGGGAAGGTCACAATGCCATCGTCCAAGGGACGCCGCGTTAGGAAAGATTCGCCGTTGAAGCCGCTAAGCTGCCTCGTCAACATGCTGGCCCTGCTGATGGTCCTGCTGCTCGGAGCAGTCTCCGTGCATGCGGACGACGCCCGGCCTTTCGACGTCGCAACTGTTGAGGCCGCTCACAATTATTCTCCCTCCTCGCACACTTCGGATCATTCGCATCTTCCTGGTGATGCCGCCGTCCATTGCGGTGCGCCCATACTTGGGATCGAACCGGTGAGTCTGTCGTGCCAGGTAAAAGTGGCTTCGGTGGTCTATTTTGACCAGGAGACGGACATTCCTCTGTCCTTGGCCATCGAAGACCTTCGACCTCCTCGTAGCTGAGCCACTCAAAACGGCGGCCGCACCTGCGGCATTCAGCAACCTGGACCACGACAAATGAAGATGAATCGAGTTGACCCGAGGCTCCTTGCCTCAGGGTTGTTGCTCGCGGGCGCCGCTTCGGTGTTCGCGCATGGCGGCGCCACGGGCATAGTAGGCGAGCGGATGGCGGGCATGATGATGCTGAGCGAGCAGATCAAACTGCTGGCTCCCATCGCATCGCAGCCCACTCAAGCGGACGTGCAGGCCATCGCCACAGCCGCCGAAATGATCAAGATGCATGCCGGCCGGTCCATGACCGATCTGTTCCCCCAAGGAAGCATCGAGGGGCCGTCTGAGGCCAAGCCCGAGATATGGGCGAATTGGCAGACGTTCTCAGACTATGCCGATCGGTTGGCCGAGCTTGGTACCGAACTGGGTACGTCCGCCGATGAGCTCGTAAAGTCGCCGAGCATGCCGACCCCTGAGCCGGTGGCGGTAAGAGCTCAGCTGTCTCAGTGGGAGCAGATGGACTTCGAGTGGCTGATGGGACTTTCGACCGAACAGGTAGCATCGATCGACATGGCGACCACAGGTTCGATCCATGCCAACAGTGAACCGTTATCAGAGGCGAGACCCGTCGCCGCAGTCTATGCGGACATCGCAGCCACCTGTGCGGCATGCCATACCGCTTTTCGTCGGTGAGCCATGAACCGCTTGCCGATGATCCTTGTCGCACTTCTTGTGCTGTCGGCGCTGGGTGTTCTCGTGCTCGAGACCTGGCCCGTCGCCGGTGCTCGCCCGGTGGCCGAGCTTCAGGGCGATCCGAAGAGGGGCGCCTATCTTGCACGCCTTTCCGGGTGCATCACCTGCCACACGGCGCCCGGGGCACCGCCCCTTTCAGGAGGGGCCGCGTTGGTGTCGAAGTTCGGGTCTTTCTACGCACCCAATATCACGCCGGATCCGACCCAGGGCATTGGCACCTGGTCGTTCCAGCAGTTCGTGAGGGCCGTCAGGGAAGGGGTGTCGCCTGATGGTGACCCCTATTACCCGGCATTCCCTTACGAGTTCTATGCCACGTTGACCGACAGCGACATGGCCGACCTGTGGGCCGCACTGCGTGCGACGCCGGCAGTGGGCACGCCCGACGTTCCCCACCAGGTAAGCTTCCCATTCAACGTCAGGGCGGGCCTGAGGCCATGGCGCACGTTCTTCGAGAGCCCTGTCGAGTACGTTCCGGACGAAACGAGATCGCCCGAATGGAACCGCGGGAAGTACCTGGTCTGGGGACCGGCCCATTGCGCCGCCTGCCATGCGCCGCGCAACGTCCTCGGCGGTTTGCCGAGCTCGCTCGAGCTGACGGGTGATCCGGCGATGCAGGATGGGGGCAAGTCGCCTCCGCTTACCGCCCGCTACCTGACCGCCAACGGATATACCAAGCCGGCATTGGTCGAGACGATGCGCACGGGCATCACCCCGAGCGGGGACGTGCTCGGCGGATCGATGGCTGAGGTGATCCATGGAAGCATGAAATTCCTTCTGGACGAGCACATCGACGACATGGCCACCTATCTTCTGGATATCGGAAGGAAATGATGCTGCCTCTGACCGCTTCCGCAGGAACCCCGGGGAGGGCTAGGAGTTGGAGCTTCATGCCCAAACCGTTTTTCCTGGCAGCCATAAGGCAGCGCATCCGCGTGATAGCGATGGTCATCGCCGCAGTGGTGGTGAGCATGACGATGCATCACGGTGCAATGGCATCCTCCCCTGCCCTTGGGACGACAATGGCTCACCATCACTCCGATCATGGTGACTGTGAGGGCGCTTGCCTTTCCGATGCCCATGGTGTCGTGGTCTGTTGCGGCATGGGACTTTGTCTTTCCGCGCTTCCGGTCGCAGCCATCGCCAGCATGCCCGCCTATGCGGCGACCGATCATGGCATCGGACTGCTCGGTGTTATTCCGCGGCAGGCATGGGGCCGCATAGATCGACCTCCGAAGTTCCTTGAGCAGAACCTCATCTGAAACGAATTCTCAAATCAAGGAACAACTAGAATGAACATCATCAAGAACGCCCTTCTCGCCACCACCGTCCTCGCTGCGATGTCGGCTCCTGTCTTGGCTCAGGATGCCATGGCGGGACACGATATGTCCGCGATGGGCGGCAGCCAGGCAGGCGCCGCCGAACTGCCGGAGATCTGCAAGTCCGCCAAAGGCATGTCGAGCGACATGTCGAGCGACATGTCGATGAACATGGACCACGAGATGGATCAGGCCCACATGGACCTGATGGCCGGCATGGACGAGACCAACAAGCAGATGATGGATTCCATGATGGTGGAAGACATCGACGTGGCTTTCGTCTGTTCGATGATCCCGCACCACCAGGGTGCCATCAACATGGCCAAGGCCGAGCTTGAACATGGCGACAACCAGTGGGCCAAGGACATGGCCCAGAAGGTGATCGATGCCCAGGAGCAGGAGATCGCCGACATGGTCGCCTGGCTGGAAGGCGAAGGCGCCAACGAGTAACGGCCAAACAAGGAGGAGCGCCCACGGCGCTCCTCCGACCATCGAGAAGCGCATCGGCCCGTGTGGTTTTAGGTGAGCATTCAACGAAAGCAGTTGCATACGACGCCTGCCAAACCGAGACGCCGAAGACCCAAGCCGTTTGCTTTTGAGCCCGTTTTATGCTACAAAATCAGGTGCTTAGTAAACTCGTAGAGGTCAGAGATTATGTTGTCCAAGATCACCAGGACTATAAAGGTCCAAGTCGGCAAGGTCCAATTGAGCGCCCTTCGGATCGTTGTTGCGCTCAAGGAGCGCAACATGCGCGCTCGGCTATGGTTGAGGTGCCTTCCTTCGGAAGCGCTCGCCTTCTCGCGCCTCAACCATAGCCGAGGCTAATACAACATTTTTCTTGATTCTTCCAGTGACGACAAAGGGTTGTCCACGGGACATGTTGTAGAGGCCTGAAGGGCGCCATTCATGCTGAACGACCTCAAGACATTGGCAACCGACTTCTTGAACCTGAGCAGGGATGCGCTGCACATCCATCTCGGCCTCGCCATCTACGTCATCGCCATCCTTGTCTTCCGGCGTGGGCCGACGAGCGTCCTGCCCTGGTTGTCGGTGTTAGCTTTTGAACTGATCAACGAGGCCCTCGACTTGTTTCACGAAGTCGACTTCAGCGGGGCGATCGTCGATGTGGTCAACACCATGTTCTGGCCGACCGTCGCTTTGGTCGTGGCGCGGGTGCATCTTCGCTATCGGCGGACACACCCGGACCGTGAACGGGAGATGCGCTGACTATTGCGACCGCTGCGCCTGGGACTCGCGCACCCGATCCGGCCATGTACTCTTGATATAGTCGAGGACAGCGGTGATTTCCGTATCCGTCATGGTGGCGCCGAACGCTGGCATATCCGTTTCATAGCCCGGAGCTATGCTTGCAAGTCCTTCCTTGACGATACGGAAGAGCTGGGCGTCGGAATGATGCCATGTATGCCCCGTCTCGTCGTGCGGAGGTGCAGGCAGGCGACCGTTCGACAGCCGAGCCATCCAGTCCGGCTGACCCTCGAGCTCGACGCCGTGGCAAGCGGCGCAATTGTCCAAGTAAAGGGTCCTACCATCCAGCTCCTGGCCATCGGCCACGCCCATGAGCAAGGAAAGGGCGATCGGCAGCGCTATGGAACGAGCGGTGACCATGTCTTGCCGCCATTGCCGCTGGAAAGGACCTCGCTATGCGAGGTGACTGCCACCATCCGAGCGGGGTCATCAGGATCGAATGCCATGTGCAAGATGACAGCATCGGTGATCGGGGATGCCATCTCGAGATCGCTGCCGTTCAGCCGGTGAAGACCGAGGTTCGGGATGAACCCCCATACCGTTCCGTCAGGAGCCGTTTCTAGCGCCGTCACCGGCATCGCAATGTCAGTCGCCGCAGCCCAGGAGCGTCCGAAGTCGAAGCTCTCGTAGAGCCCTGTTATGGTTCCGGCATAGAGGTGGCCGGGATCATCGGCGGCAGCGGCCAGATCGATGAGGTCGTCGGGACCCGGACCGGCGACGGACCATGTCAGGCCGCCGTTCCGGCTCGCCTGTATGCCGCCGTACGAGCCGTAGAGCGTTTGCGGATCGGAAGGACTGACGGTCATTGCGTGGAAGTCGACCGGACCGTTCGCACCGGGAGAGAGTAAAATCCAGCCCGACCCAGCATGGTCGGCACCGATCACGCCTGTGTTGCCGCCCGACGCGGGATGGCCGCTGGCGAAAAGCTTACCATCGGTCGAGGTGGTGAAGCCCATGAAGTCGTCAGCCGTCGCAGTGATCATTGTCGCCATGCCCTCGGCGTCCACCGAATAGAGACCATGGTGCGTGGCGAGCAGGACGTCGTCCGAACCGGCAGGTAGCATCACGCCATGGATGTGAGACAGCTCGGCGATCGGTCGGGCCGGAGCATGCTCGCCCGCGAATGCCGCGGTCATAAAGAGGAGCGGAAGGACGGCAGCGCTTGGATGCATCGATTGACCATGCTTTCGGAGAAGGGCCGGCAGGCAGGTTCGCTGCCTGCCTAAAGGACTAGACCTGCAGTTCGCCAGTATAGCCAGCTTCGCCGATGGCGGCGACGAACGCATCCGCCGGTTTTTCGCTCTGAATCTCGACCTTGCGGGTGTTGACGTCGATTTTAACCTGGGCAGCGGCATCGACGCTCTTCACCGCCTTTTCGACCGTCGAAGCGCAATGGCCGCAGGTCATGTCGTCGACTTGGAAATTATGCATCGGTTCATCCTCGGTTGATGGTTACCTGAATATGGGGTTTCCAACGCTGGGAAGGTCAAGACGTTTCTCAGCCGGTTTTTTCCCAGTGATCGTCGCGCTGGCCCTCGATGGGTCTGAAAACCATGGCCATGCCGACCGAGGCAGGTGCTGTCTCCGCAAAGCCGAAGCGTGCATAGAGATGACGTGCGTCGCCGTCAGCGATCAGGCTGACATAGGCACCTTCGGGAGCCAGGGCATCGAGGCGTGTCATCAGGCTGGTCATGATGGACTTGCCCAACCCGAGGCCTTGATGGGCCGGATCGACCGCGATGTCTGTGATCTGGAAGAAGAGTCCTCCATCGCCTATCACCCGACCCCATGCCGACGACATGATCGGCGGAGCGGACAACGCACCCCAAAACGGAGTTCGGCAGTCCGATCGAAGCGCCCCTGCTGCTCTTGAGACCGAGGCCCGTGAGATCCCGAAGCCTCAGGTAGTCATCGATGGACGGCAGCTCCTCGGCGACACGATAGAGATCTTCCCCAAACACGGCTTAACCATGCGCACGGTCAGGGGAGATATCCAGCACGCCGAAACGTGGCTTCCGCTTCCGGGCAGCGACAGGTGCTTCGCCGGCAAAGCCATCAATGATTGGGCAGTCGGGCCGACCATCGCCGTGGCAGTTTTCGGCGAGGTGGCGCAGCGTCTCGCTCATGGCCGCCAAGGCCTTGGCTTTCTCGTCGAGAACACGGATGTGATCGAGGGCGATGGCCTTCACGTCCGCGCTGGCGCGGGAGCGGTCCCGCCACAGCGCGAGGAGGTCGGCCATCTGCTCGATGGAGAAGCCGAGGTCCCTGGCCCGGCTGATGAAGCGGAGGGCATGGACATCGTTGTCCGAATACACCCGGTAGCCGGATTCGGTCCTCAGCGGCGCCGTGATGAGGCCAATCGATTCGTAGTAGCGGATCATCTTGGTCGACACGCCACTGGCCTTGGAGGCTTGGCCGATATTCATGATGCGGTCTCCATCTGGTTGAATTCGAGCGTATTGGGTTCGGCTCCGTTGCCAGCGCCCTGTTTCACAGGGGGATGGAAGCCTCGAAGCCGCAAGGCGTTGCCCAGGACGAAAACGCTGCTCAGCGCCATTGCACCCGCTGCCAGGACCGGCGACAGCAGAGTGCCGTTCACGGGATAGAGCAGCCCGGCGGCCACAGGGATCAAGATCACGTTGTAGCCGAAGGCCCAGAACAGGTTCTGCTTGATGTTGCCGATGGTCGCCTTGGAAAGGGCAATCGCATTAGGAACACCACGCAGGTCGCCGGACATCAGCACAACATCGGCACTCTCGATAGCGATGTCCGTGCCTGTGCCGACTGCCAGGCCAACATCGGCTTCCGCCAGGGCAGGAGCGTCGTTGATGCCATCACCCACGAAGGCCACCGTGCGGCCGCCCTCCTTAAGCCGCTTGATGGCCGCGACCTTGCCGTCCGGCAGCACCTCGGCGACGACTTCGTCGATGCCAAGACGGAAGGCCACGGCGTGGGCGGTCCGGGCATTGTCGCCGGTGATCATCGCGACCTTGAGGCCGAGGTCATGCAGCGCCCGGATCGCTTCGCGCGAAGTTTCCTTAACAGGATCCGAAACCGCGATGACGGCAGCCAGTTGCCCGTTGATCGCCGCGTAAAGCGGGGTCTTGCCCTCATCGCCCAACCGGGACGCCGTCGTGTTGAAGGCGGCAACATCGATGCCAGCCTTGGTCATGGCACGGTCGGCGCCGACGAGGACCGATCGACCATCCACATTGCCGATGACGCCGAAACCGGGTTCCGCAGAGAAGCCGTCGACGGGACCACGCACAAGCCCCTCCGCTTCGGCAGCGGCAACGATGGCTTCGGCGATCGGGTGCTCTGACTTCGCCTCGACGCTGGCGACGAGCCGCAGCACTTCACGGCGATCGAAGCCGGTTACAACCTCGATATCGGTGAGTTCAGGCTTGCCCTTGGTCAGCGTGCCCGTCTTGTCGAGTGCCACCACCTGAGCCGAACGAAGGGTCTGGAGCGCTTCTCCCTTGCGGAAGAGGATGCCCATTTCGGCGGCCCGACCGGTACCGACCATGATGGAGGTGGGCGTCGCGAGACCCATGGCGCAAGGGCAGGCGATGATCAGGACGGCGACTGCATTGACCAGGCCGAAGGTAAGGGCGGGGGAGGGGCCGAAGATGAACCATGCGGCGAAGGTGAGGAGCGCCGCGCCGATCACGGCCGGCACAAACCACGCCGTAACCTTGTCCACCATGGCCTGGATCGGGAGCTTCGAGCCCTGTGCGGCTTCCACCATCCGGATGATCTGGGCAAGGATCGTTTCGGCCCCGACTTTGGTGGCCGTGAAGCTGAAGGCCCCTGTCTTGTTGATGGTGCCGCCGACAACCTCCGAGCCCGCCGACTTACGGGCAGGGACGGGTTCGCCGGTAATCATGGACTCGTCAACATAGGAGTTGCCGTCGACTACTGTGCCGTCGACCGGCACGCGATCGCCAGGGCGGATTTCCAGCACATCGCCTGCCACAACCGTTTCGAGCGGCACCTCCAAGGCAACGCCGTTCCTGACGACACGAGCGGTCTTCGGCTGAAGACCGACGAGCCGCTTGATCGCCTGGCTGGTGCGCCCCTTCGCCCTTGCCTCCAGGAAGCGACCGAGCAGGATCAAGGTCACGATCACCGCCGCAGCCTCGAAGTAGACGTTGCGGGTACCTTCCGGCAGCAAGCCGGGGAGGAAGGTGGCCACCACCGAATAAAGCCAGGCTGCACTGGTGCCCAGGACGACAAGCGAGTTCATGTCCGGCGCAAGACGGAACAGGTTGGGGATGCCTTTGCGGAAGAACCGGAGGCCGGGTCCAAACAGCACTGCTGTGGCCACCGCGAACTGGATGTAGAGGCTGTTGGCGTGGCCGAGACCCATCATGATCCAATCATGGACGGCCGGGATGAAGTGCGACCCCATCTCCATGCCGAAGAGAGGTATGGTCAGCACCGCGGAAAGCGCGAGCGAGTTCCGGAGGCCGATGATCTCGATGGCCCGACGATCCTCGGGCTCCGCGTCCGGGGTAACCGTTGCCTGTTGCACCACATCGTAGCCGCGGGCCCGCACCGCTTCCTCGAGCTGGGATCGAGTGACCGTGTCGGCGGGGTGGGTCACGACCGCCTTTTCGGTGGCGAGATTGACCGAAGCCGATGCGACGCCGGGGACGGCGGTCAGCGCCTTTTCCACCCTAGACAGGCACGAGGCGCAGGTCATGCCCTCAATCAGCAGCTCGGTCGTTTCCGAGCGAACAGCGTAGCCCGCCTTCTCGATAGCGGAAACCACGCCGCGTGGATCCAGTGCACCCGAGAAGTCGACAGTCGCCCTTTCAGTGGCGAGGTTGATGGTGGCCGATGCCACGCCCGGCACCGCACGGATGGCCTTCTCCACACGGGACACGCACGACGCGCAGGTCATGCCTTCCACCTGGAAGTCGAGCTTCGCGGCGGCGGTGCCGACTGGCGTCTGGAGATCGGATGCAAGCGACATTTCGACAGTCCTTTTGATCGACTGTCGACATAGGTAATTCTTCCAACGATTGGAAGGTCAAGAGGCAATGTCGATCGATGAACAAGGTTCGGGACGGTCACGGGGCGCTTGACCTTTCCAGGGTTGGAACAGCCAGGACTCCGCGACAGTCGTGCAGCGGTTGCACGATAACCGCTTCCGCACCGGCGGAATCGTCAAGGACCTCATTATGCAAAACGCCAATACCGACACGAGGCGGTGGGCGGCGCTGGCGCTCTCTGCGCAGCGCAGTTCATCGTCATCCTCAACACGTCCCCCATGGGCGTGGCGCTTTCCGCCATCCAGGTTGACCTGGGGTTGCGCGCCTGAAGGCCTGAGCTGCGAGGAGGCGAAGATCGAGGGCAAGGCGTTCTGAGACTTGACCCATTGACCTTGCCACCGTGGAAACCTTTATGGTGGCAAGGTGAGCCATCGCCGGCGTTCGCAAGCGGTGATGGTCCGAAATCAACCGGCAGGACCGACAGGGCCCTGATCAAGGCACCCGGAGACGATCATGACTGACCATGCGCAACATTCAGGAATGGGTCATGCGACTCATGAAGGAGGCGATCACAAGGGGCACGGGCGTCCGTATCTCATGTTCTGGATCAACATGATCCTTGGCTTGGTCGTCATGTACTTCGTCATGTTCTCGATGATCGACGGCTGGCCCGATTTTCGGAACAACCTGAACATGTTCTACATGGCCGTGACCATGTGGGCGCCGATGGGCATTTTCATGCTAGCGACAATGCCGGGTATGTTCCCGAACCGTAGGATGAACATCGTCCTCTATCTTGCATTCGTACTGCTCACGGTGCTGTCCTTCTGGGGAACGAGAAGCCAGGCCCTAATTGACGACCGTCAGTTCGTCGACAGCATGATCCCGCATCATTCCGGGGCCATTCTCATGTGCCGCGAGGCCGACCTCGAGGATCAGGAATTGGTCGACCTGTGCGGCGAAATCATCGAGGCGCAGCGCAGCGAGATTGAACAGATGGAAGCCATCGGCGCGAGGCTGTGATCGCCCCGCCATCCAACGCGACCGGAGTCTCCATATGCGTCATTCGTAATGTCGCCCGATTTTCTCTTGATAAGCAGGTCAACTGAACAGGCCATGCTGCGTCCGTGAAACCGATGTCGATTATCCGCCTCGCCCGCGGGCTGCTGCCCGCTTTGTGCGCTGCCATGATCCTGATGATTTCAGTGCAGGCCAACGCGACGGCTTTTGCAGCCATCGATCCACCTCCTGTGGTCGAGGGCTACGATCACCAGCATCACGACGGCTGCGGCGGAGAACCGCTCCATGCCATAGGGTGCTGCTCCGTCGCCTTCTGTGCTCCCGATGTGGCGGCAGCGGCAGCCGAACCCTATGCTGCAAGGCATGACCACGGTCTGGATCTCGATCTTGCCGCGACCGGCGCAACTGTGCCGAAAGGTCTCTTCCGTCCTCCGCGTGTCGGCTGAAGCCGCGGTCCGGGCTCCGGACCGGCAATGCCAACGATCCAAGCCACGGAAGACAGAAATGAAGAGAAGAGATTTCCTGCGGCTGCTGCCATTGGGTGCGGCTGCCAAGTTGCCCATGATGCAGCCTGCCCGGGCGCAGTCGCTGTGGGACATGATGAACCAGACCCGCACTCTGACAGATGCAGAGCGGGAAGCGAACAGTGCCGCCGCGATCCAAGCCATCGATACTGTCGAGCCGATCCTCAGCTACGACACGGCCAACAACCTTCAGATGGCGATTGCCCAATACGAGCCCTTCGTCGCCCGCGGCGGCTGGGAGCAGGTGCCGCAGGAAACTTACGGCGTTACCATGGGCGTCAACCGTGATGGCGTGGTGCAGCTCAAGCGGCGGCTGCTCGCCTCTGCGGACATGCCCATGGTGGACAGGGTCGACGATGCAATGGACGCTCCGACCGACGCCGCCTTGCGACGCTTCCAGGCTCGCCATGGCCTGCAGGTAAGCGGACAGGTCGACGAAGCCACCTGGTATGCCCTCAATGTTCCGGCCGAGACCCGACTGCACCAGCTTCGCCTCAACCTGCTACGGGTGCAGAACATGGCGTCGGCGTTGGCGGACCGCTACGTCGTGGTGAACATTCCCGCGGCCTTCATCGAGGTTGTCGAGGGCGGGATGGTGCAGCGCCGGCACACCGCTGTGGTTGGACGCATCGACCGGCAGACGCCAATCCTCAAGAGCCGCATCCACCAGATCAACTTCAATCCGTACTGGAACGTGCCCGTCTCGATCATCCGTCGCGATCTCATCAAGTACATGAACGAGAACCCGAACTACCTGACCGAACAGAAGATCAGGATCTTCGACGGCAGCGGCAACGAGCTGCAACCGAGCCAGATCAACTGGCAGACCGAGGAAGCGGTGAACTACCGGTTCCGCCAGGATCCGGGTCCGCAGAACTCGATGGGGAACGTCAAGATCAACTTCCACAACCCTCATGCGGTCTATCTGCACGACACGCCGACCAAGGGCCTGTTCGGGGAGAACGCCCGGTTCTATTCGTCAGGCTGCGTCCGCGTCGACCAGGTCCAGGACTTCGTCGGCTGGGTGCTACGCGACAACGGCGACTGGGGGCCCGGCGAGGTCGCCAACGTATTCGCCACCGGCGAGCGGAAGGACGTCGAGGTGACCAACCCTCCGGAGATCCACACGACCTACATCTCGGCGTGGGCGAACCGGAACGGGGTCGTCAGTTTCCGGGACGATGTCTACGAGTTCGACATGGCCGGCAAGGTCAGCTTCGATGCATGACGTCCTGGGGGTCGGGGAGAAGCTGACGATCGGGATCGCCGTAATGGCCTGCGACGGCTGCGTCCAGGTGCTGGAGAACGCGGTCAATCGGCTCCCGGGCATCGCCTATGTCGGAGTTTCGCTGAGCGGCGCAAGCATGACCGTCCGCAGTGGCGAGGGGTTCGACCTCGCCGACTTGTTCGGTTGCGTGAAGGCTCTCGGCTACGAAGTGTCGGAAGCCGGGAAGGCGTTTCCCGGCACCTCGACGGACTGCCCCTGTCGAGCACGCGCCGGAGCGAGGTGACGTGACCAGATCTATAGAGCGGTTGCGAGATAGGTAAATCGCGGAACGTGAACTTCGTGCACTAACGAGCTGGCATCACTGATCTTGACGGACAGCAGCGACGCCGCACTTCGGCGAACACCGCGACGCAGCAGGTGCCGGCGCCAGCTAAGACCCAGAGCGATGGCTCCGGTCCGATAGTGCCGAGGGAGATCGACAAGGCGAATGGCGCCAATGCGGACAGCCCCAGCCTTCCCATGCCGATCCAGCCCAGCCGTTTCCCGAAACCTGCCTTGCCGAAGATCGCCAATGGCAGCGTCCCGGAGACGATGCTGAAGAGCCCGCTGCCGATACCGAAAACCACCGCGAAGGCAATGGCGCCAGTAGTTGAGGGGGCGGATAGCGCTAACGCACCCAACGCCAGCGGCATTGTGACTGCCGAGACCACTGCCAAGACCGTAGCAGGAAGGTTCTGGCCGAAGGCCATGTTGATCAATCGACTTGCCACCTGGGCAGGACCGAGCAGCGAGGCGACCCACACGCCGGCTGTGCCCAGCCCCAGCAGGCCAAGCATGGGCACCATATGGAACAATGTCGCCGCCGAAACGAAGCCGGCGAGCGAGAAACCAAGGACGATGAGGACGAACACGAGGTTTCCGTTCTCGACCGATATCGGCATCGGGGCAGCGACCGTTTCGGGCGGACGACCCGCTGCGATCCGTGCGAAGCGGGATAGCCACAGGTGCAGCGGGAGGCAGACGGCGAGGTTCAGGCCGGCGAAGAGGAAGTAGACCTGGTGCCAGTCCGTGGCTTGCAGCAGCCAAGTGGTCAGTGGCCAGAAGATCGTCGAGGCAAAGCCGGCGATGAGGGTCAGGTAGGTGATGCTGCGCTGCGCGCGTGAGCCCGTCGTCTGGGCGAGGAATGCGAACGCGGTGGAATAGAGCACGAAGGCCGACGCAAGTTCGACGAGGATCACGCCAGCCAGGAAGGCCATGGCGCTCCCTGCCAGCCCGCAAGTCGCAAGCGCCGCAGCGGCACCGATCGAGCCGATCGACATGACCTTGCCGGCACCGACCCGATCTGCCAGCCCGCCCGCCCATGGCGAGACGAGCCCACCGGCGAGCAGTGCGAGGGAGATGCAGCCGTAGATCCACTCCACTGGCACCTGCAGGTCGCCGGCGACGTTCGGGGCAAGAATGCTGAAGCTGTAATAGAGGGTGCCATACCCGATAATCTGGGTGATGCCGAGAGCCCAGATGGCGCCGGCGTTGGATTGGGTATCGGCCATCGTATCCTAGATCGACTTGAGGCCGACCCGCTCCTCGAGCTTGGCTGCCGCTTCCTTGCGCTCGCTATAGCGGGAGGTCAGGTAGCCGGATACGCCGCGGTTGATCAGCGTGAACTTCACCAGCTCCTCCATAACGTCGATGACCCTATCGTAGTAGGATGACGGTTTCATGCGACCGTCCTCATCGAACTCTTGGAAGGCCTTTGCGACCGAGGACTGGTTGGGGATGGTCACCATCCGCATCCAGCGTCCGAGAATGCGCATTTGGTTGACGGCGTTGAAGGACTGGGAGCCACCCGACACCTGCATGACCGCCAGAGTTCGACCCTGCGTGGGCCGAATGGCGCCGCCAGGGAGCGGTATCCAGTCGATCTGCGACTTCAACACCGCGCTCATCGCGCCATGACGTTCCGGCGATGTCCAAACCTGGCCTTCCGACCACAGCATCATCTCGCGGAGTTCCTGCACCTTGGGGTGGGTATCTGGAGCATCGTTGGGCAGCGGTAGGCCATTTGCGTGGAAGATCCGGACTTCGGCACCGAATGCCTCAAGGAGGCGTGCGGCTTCCAGGGTCAGGAATCGGCTGTAGGAGCGTTCCCGTAGCGACCCGTAGAGCATCAGAATGCGTGGTTTGTGGTCGAGGGCAGGAGCGACGAGCTGGCCGAAGTCGGGAACCTGGAAGGCTGCAGGCAGGACGTTGGGCAAGTTAGACAAGCCGTTTCCCTTCGGCATCGATGATGACCTCGCCGTCCTCCTTGGTGAACGGCCCGATATCGGGGTTCTCGAGGATATCGAGCACGACTTCGGATGGCCGGCAGAGGCGGGTGCCCACCGGGGTCTCCACGAACGGACGGTTGAGCAGGATCGGCTGCGCTTCTATGGCTTCGAGCAGGTCCTCGTCGGTCTTGGCCGGGTCACCCAAGCCGAGTTCCTCGTACGGGGTATCCTTCTTGCGGAGGGCATCACGCAGGCTGATGCCGGCGGCGGAGACCAGTTCCAAGATGCGATCGCGGCTTGGCGGCGTCTTGAGGTATTCGATCACCGTCGCTTCGACGCCGCTTTGACGGATCATGGCCAAGGTGTTGCGGGACGTGCCGCAATCGGGGTTGTGGTAGATGGTGACGCTCATTCGGCGGCCCTCGTTTCTGTGTTGTGTCGAACGGCTGCGCCGCGCTCGTACCAGCCCTTGCTACGGTTCACGATCCAGACCACCGACAGCATGACCGGCACTTCGACCAGCACGCCGACCACGGTGGCCAACGCGGCCCCGGAGTTGAAGCCGAAGAGGGCAATGGCAGCCGCAACCGCGAGTTCGAAGAAGTTGGAAGCGCCAATCAGTGCCGAGGGCCCGGCGACGCAGTGCTGCTCCCCGGAGACCCTGTTCAGGAAGTAAGCCAAGCCCGAGTTGAGGTAGACCTGGATCAGGATGGGCACGGCCAGCAGCAGGATAACCATGGGCTGGGCGATGATCTGCTCGCCCTGGAAGCCGAAGAGCATGACGAGGGTCAGCAGCAGCGCGGCGATCGAGATCGGCTGCAGGACGGCCAGCACCTTGTTCATGGCGTCGATGCCGCCATTGGCAAGCAGCCACCTGCGATAGAGCTGCGCAGCAATCACCGGCACGACGATGTAGAGCCCGACTGAGAGCAGCAGCGTGTCCCAGGGAACGGTGATGGCAGAAAGGCCGAGCAGCAGGCCGACGATCGGCGCAAAGGCGACGACCATGATGGCGTCGTTGAGGGCGACTTGGCTCAGGGTGAAGTGGGGTTCGCCCCGGACCAGGTTTGACCAGACGAACACCATGGCGGTGCACGGCGCTGCGGCCAGGATGATGAGGCCCGCGACATAGCTGTCGATCTGCGTCTCCGGCAGCAGTGGTCGGAACAGCCCGCCGATGAAGAGCCAGCCTAGAAGGGCCATTGAGAACGGCTTGATTGCCCAGTTGATGAAGACGGTGACGCCGATGCCGCGCCAGTATGCGCCCACCTGCCGAAGGCTCATGAAGTCGATGCGGACGAGCATGGGGATGATCATCAGCCAGATGAGGACCGCCATGGGTGTGTTGACCTGGGCGTATTCGAAGGAGCCCAGGCTTTGGAAAACAGCAGGGAAGAAGTGGCCGGCAGCAATGCCGACGACGATGCAGATGGCGACCCACAAGGTCAGGTAGCGTTCGAAAATGGACATGGGAAACCTAGATGGCGCAAAACAGCATCGGTGCGGATGAGCAGATGGAAGAGGCTTGGCGCGTCCTGAGGATCGCGGAAGGTGCGTCCTCACGGTCGATGACCTCGAAGCCAAGATGCTTGAAGAAGTCGGCTGCCGTGGTGGTCAGCAGGTACGCTCGCGTGCCGCCGGCATTGGAGATTTCACGAAGCATGCCCTCGGCCACCGTACGCCCGGCGCCAGTGCCCCGGCTTTCCTGCGGCACGACAACGGATCGAAGAAGGGCGTCCTCGCCGTAGAGCTCGAAGCCGCCGAAACCGAGAAGCCGACCGCCCCGCTCGAAGCGGAAGAACGACCGGTCAGGTTCACCAACATCGTCGGTGGGAAGCTTTGCTTCGGTGAGAGCGGCGAGGAACTTCGGATCATCCCCCGGTATGGGGGTCGAGCTGATCATGCGACCTTGGACGACTTGGTGGTCGTTCCGTCCATGGCGCCAATGCCTTCAAGCTTCGAGTTCAATGCCATACGATCGATGCTGGCGATCGGCAGGTTGATGAACGCGCCGATCCGGTTGCGCAAATAGCGCATGGCATCATCGAAGGCGGCACGTTGCTTGAACTCCGGTCCGTCAACTGCAGCAGGGTCTTCGATGCCCCAGTGGGCGGTCATCGGCTGACCGGGCCAAATCGGACAGACTTCGCCGGCAGCGTTGTCGCAGACCGTGAAGATGAAATCCATCTTGGGTGCATCCGGGGCGGCGAACTCATCCCAAGCCTTCGAGCGAAGGCCATCCGTCGGAATGCCAACCTTGGCCAGCGTCTCCAGCGTCATCGGATGAACCGATTCTTTGGGCGTCGAGCCCGCGGAGTATGCCTGAAAACGGCCTTGGCCCACATGATTGAGGATCGCCTCGCCCAAGATCGAGCGGGCAGAATTGCCGGTGCAGAGGAACAGGACATTGTAGACGCGGTCAGGCATGGCTCGACTCCTTTGGTGGGCAACAAGGGGTGAACTCGGCGACGAGAGGCTCGCACAGCTCCGGTCGACCACCGCAGCAGTCTTGCACTAGAAAGCTCGCAATCTCTCGAACACGATCAACGACGGCACGATAAACGATCGAACGACTGTGACGCTCGGACTCGATCAGGCCGGCACGGGTTAGTACGCCCAGGTGCGACGACATCGTGTTCTGTGGCACCTCTAGGCGGCGCGCGATTTCCCCTGCCGGTAGACCTTCAGGCTCGTGTTCCATGAGCAAGCGGAAGGTATCCAGACGGGTCGACTGCGATAGTGCAGCGAAGACTTCGATTGCATGTGTTGATTCCATATATCCAAAATTATGGATTTATCATTCGCTGTCAAGATAAGGTTTTTGCCGCGTCTTATGCAGGGCGCGGAAGCTTCAGCACTGCCACGGCTAACAGCCGGGGCGATGAGACATGACCACGCGCAGCATCAAACCTGGTAACATGCCAGACGGGCGTTGGCTCGACCCGGTATTGCCTAAAGGTTACTTGCGCGATCATACGCGGGACCGACGCGCGGAGGAGTAGCAACGGTGTTTCGTCCCGAACTGTCGAAGGAACAGCTCCTCGAGATCATCGGCGCCATGTCGGAGGACGATGTGGCTCGATTTCTTTATTGCCAGGAGATGGCCGGTACCTATTGGCGGTTGGCAAGTTCGAGGACATGCTGATCAGCGCCATGCAGATGTGCGACCGGCTCAAGGTGCAGCACAGGCTCGGTGAAGACGCCGACCGGTGGGACAGGTTCGTGGCAAAACGGGCCGCGCTTCAAGGTTCTACCTTGGGGTCCCTCATCAAGGTGCTCGAAAAACATGGGATCGCGACGGACGACATCAGGTACCTGAAGTGGATCAAGGACAAGCGCGACTACTTCGTACACCGCCTCTTCCATGAAGGGGTGTGGCCCGGCGACTTGGACGGGGAAGACTGCCGATTCATGAGCAGGCGTTTGCTGTCCATACAGCTTTGGCTCGCCCGGGCGGAACGCCGGATCTGGATCATCTTCGAACGCGCCGGGCTCCTGACCCTCGATCGCTTGGACGACGGCGGGTTTCTCGCGATGAACTCCGGCCTGGAAGACCTGCTCCGCGGTGACGAAGACGAGTCATAATGACCGCCATCGAACCCAACTACCTCGCGAGGCGGCGTTCGATGGCGATCAACCCGTCACGATCGTCTTACAAGCCTATCCGGAAGCGCCTTCGCCCGAGAGCCAGCCCAGCATTTCGGAAATTTCTGATTCCTGCGCGTCGATGATCTTCTGCGCCATCTCCTTGGCCCAGGCATTGTCCCCATGTTCAAGCTCGGCCTTGGCCATGTTGATGGCGCTCTGGTGGTGCGGGATCATGGCGCAGACGAATGCCACGTCGATGTCCTCGACCATGCCTGCTCGCATCATGAGCCGGTTGTTCTCGTCCATTCCCGCCATCAGGTCAGAATGTGGCTGGTCCATCTCGTGATCCATATCCATCGGTGCCGATGCAGGAGCTTCCGCGGACAGGCAGATCTCGGGCAATTGGGCCACCGATGGCATGTCGACAGGTGCGGCAGCGGTGCCGTGACCGGCATGTGCATCCTGCGCCAATGACGGCAATGTCGACATGCCGAGGACGGCAAGGGCGATAATGGTGTGCTTCATCGTTGGTCTCCGTTGTTCAAAGGGGGCGCGTGCGGTGTGGTTACATTGCGTGGCTGGAGGGAATGATCCCGAGAGCGGAAAGTCCCATCCAGACAGCCATTGTGATCATCATCAGGTTCTCGGTGAGCGAAACGAACCCGAGAGGCACGTTGCTCGACCCACCAACGCAGGCGCACTTGAGCTCCCGCCTGTCGATGTAGACGGCCTTGAACACTGAGACGGCCCCGACCGTCCCGATGAAGAGGGCCACGGGCACCGAAAGCCAGGTCAGCGCTCCGGCCACCATCAGGATGCCCGCAAGACCTTCCGCATAGGGATAGATGTAGCTGTAGGGCACCCAGCGCTTGGCGAGCAGGTCGTAGTTCAGGAACATGGTCGCGAAGGTCTCGACGTTCTGGAGCTTGAGCAGCGCCAAGAACACCATCGAGAAGCTGATGAACCATTCCAGCGCCCGGAGGGTGAGAGGGTTGCCGCTCACCGCAAAGCTCGCTGCCATGGCGGTGAGGGCGGTCATGGCGAACAGCACCGCAACCGGGCGGTAGCTGGTCGCCTTGGGATCCACGACCGTCTTGCCCAGAAAACGTCGCGTGTCGTCGTAGCCGCCGATCCGCCTGCCATCGACGAACACCTGAGGTGTCGTCTTGACGTCGTGCTCGGTCTTGAATGCGTCGGTTTCTTCGCGGGTGGTGAGGTGGTGATCCTCGACCTCGTAACCGGACCGCTTCAGCAGATCCACGGCCTTGAGACCATAGGGGCAGGTGTGGCTCGGCATCACCATACGATGGATAACCGCCTTCTTGCCGGCGTTGGCCACCACGGTGGACATAGGTTTGCTCCTTGTCGAATTGCTGTCGTGCTTCCTTTCTGCACCTTCCCATCATTGGAAGGTCAATACCCCTGCGGACGAGGATGGTAAGAGGAGAGTGGACGCTGATCCGACAGCCGTCGCTGCAGCCTTGCCCATGATCGCCACCATTATGATGGGAGATCAAGGATTTCCCGCCTGGAATGATGGGTGATAACCGCCAACCAGTGGCTTTCGATGGTGGAACGAGGTCACAAATAGAGTTGCGATGGCAGTTAGCCGCAAATTCAGGTCCGATGATGTCGAGTCGACGTCATTAGAGGTGTTGTAACCATCACTATGTCCCGATTGATGGCAACTTGAGGTTAAACCCTTTCGCAAGATGCCGAATGCACAATGACGAGGCACCTTCGGAGACATGGGATGCCTCGTCGAGTGGCTTTCGAGCCGGATGTAACTTTGGGAGACCTTTTGGTCTTGGCTCGTCTGGGGGCATTGGTCCACGGAGACGAGGCCGTCTTTCCCACCACTGCGCTCAAGCAGCAGACCGGCGCCAGCAGCACGCGTATCAGGAACGCCATGATCCGCATCGCCGACGTCCTCGGCCCGGTGGAGGTCGACGGCAACAAGCGTCGGACCCAGAGACCGAATGGCAGGGGTCGGAACTTCGGCGGCGCCGGCGTCCTCGCGAGCATGCTTATCGAGATCGCGCAGGATGAAGAGACGGATCAGGACCGGCTTCGGCACGAGATCACCCAGCTGGTCGACCACCTCGATCACCAGCGCCAGCAGGGGGCATTCAAGAGGTCGCGGACACCCCCGCGGTTCTAGAAAGCCCTGAACGTTCGTCCCGGGGCGGGGCTGGCCGCAGGGGTGGGACTGGAGCATGTCAACGACCGGTTGCATTGGTTCACCGGCCCGTAGAGCATATGGCGAAGTGCGTTTTGGCTGATGGCAAGATTCGCCGTCGATCCCGGTAACGATCAAGGAGACGTTCCTGCATGAACCGCAAGTCGCTCCTCGACGGCATAATCCACTACCTATCCATCCTCAGGGTGTCCGTGGAGCTTCACAACAGCCTCAACCACCAAGACATCAACGTCGTTTCCGAGAACTTCTTCCGTGACTTCCTGAACCTGGCTTTCGGATACGAGCTGAAGAACATCAATATCGTGGAGAAAAATGCCCGGGCGATCGACCTCGGCGATGAGGACGCCCGCATCGCCATCCAGGTGACATCGACCGCCGGCATGCCCAAGATCAAGTACACTCACTCCGGTTTCGTGGCGGGTGGACTGGACGCCAAGTACGACCGACTGGTGGTGCTGGTCATAGGCGAGAAGAAGACATACAGGCAGGACAGCTTGGGCGGTGGTGACGTGTTCGCCATGTCGATCAAGGATGATGTCTGGGGTCTCGATGAGCTCCTCGCACGGATCGACGACCTGCCGCCCGAGAAACTCGTCCAGTGCTTCGACTACCTGAAGGCGGGTATATCGACCCGGCAACCGCGTGAGGCGAACGAGGTACTCACGCTGCTGCGCCTCATCGAGGTCCTGAGCGAATCCGAGGTCGAGGCGGTCGCTGCGGACATTCGGGTCGACCCGGACCCGGAAGGAAAGATCAACGCCCGCTTCGCCGACCACGCCGATTTCCTGAAGCGGCAGTTCACCGACCTTCATGCCCTCTATGGCGCCACCCTGGCCGAGGTCTCCGGCCAGTCCGACATCGGTCATGGTCGTATGCTGAAGCTCCAGATATACCTGACGAACTGGAGCGACCGGGTCCTGCAGGAATGCGCCGGCGATCCCGAACAGGCGCTGGAGACGATGGTGATCCGGATCATGGAGAAGATGGGCGACGGGACTGCGGGGTTCGACGAGAGCGCGGTCCGCTTCTACCTCATCGACCAGTTGATCCGTTGCAACGTGTTCCCCAACAAGACCGCTGCCCATGCCTAACCTGTTCCTCAAGGATGAACCGTTGGAGAGGGCCCCGGCGATCGTCGGGTTCGAGGTCATCCGTTACGTTCGTACCGCCGGCAAGGGGCGGGTCAGCATCTTCGACGTCGTCGACCACTTCAAGCGGGAGCGCTGGTTCACCTCCACGGCCTTCTTCTATGGCCTGACCTTCCTGTACGCGGTCGGGCTGCTCGAGTTCGAGGAACCCTACCTGGTAGCGCTCGATGCGGATTGAGCTCCTCTACACAGAGCCGGCAACGATCGAGCCCATCGAGTTCGATGACGGTGTGAACGTCGTACTCGGTGAAAGCGACGATACGAGCTCCAAGAACAACGGGGTCGGCAAGTCCCTGTGCATCGAGTTCATCAACTTCGCGCTGCTGAAGAAGAAGTCCGACAGCCGGGTGTCGAAGATTCCGAAGGAAGCATTCGATCCTTACACGTTCGTCTGCGTCCGCTTCCGGCTGCACGGCGAGGTATACACCATCAAACGATCCTTGGCGGAATCCGAGCAGCCCAGGATCATCGTCGACGGCAGGGAAATCATATTCGCCAAGCGCGAGGATGCCACCGACTTCCTGACACAGCGCATGTTCCCGTTCAAAGCGGCCGGAGCGGTGAATTTCCGCGAGATGCTCGGTCCTCTCATCCGGGACGAGCGGTCCGAGTTCAAGTCCATCGTTTCCTACTTCGACACCAGGCTGAAGGTGCCGGAGAACTATGCTCCCCACCTGATGCTGCTGGGCATCGACCTCGGCATCTACCGTCTCATCAAGGAAATCCTGAAGGAGATAGACCATATCGGCGCGGAGGAGGCCCGCATCCGGGAGAACGTCCTGCTCGTACGCCAGAAGACCATCGACGACGCGCGTTCGGACCTGAACGCGCTGGACGAGGAGGTGCAGAGCATCAACGATGCCATCGAGGCCCTCGAAACCGCGCCCGCCTTCGACATCGTTCAGGCCGAGATGCTGGCGATCGAGGAGGAAATGGCGGCGCTTCGGCGCCGGAAGGAAGTGCTGTCACAACGGTCCGCGCGTCTCGCCCCGGTGGCCGCGAAGCCTTCCATCGAAACCGAGGAGATCCGGCACTTTTACGACGAGTTGCGTGCCGGCTTAGGGACGGCGGTCGCGCGCGACCTGACGGAGGTCATCTCCTTCAAGGACAAGATCGAGCGCTTCCAGCAGCACCTGCTCGAGGAGAAGTCCAAGGTGGTGGACGTCGAGCTCAAGGGTCTGAACAGGCAACTTGCCGACCTCGACCGGCGGTACTCGAAGCTTCTCGCGGTTCTGGACCAGGAAGGGCAGCTCCGCAGCCTGCGGCAGACCTACGCCTCCTATCAGGTCAAGAGCGACGAGCTCGGCCAGTTAAAGGGATTCCTCGAGCGCTACGATCAGCTGGCCGTCGAGAAGCAGCAGAAGCGGTCCGACAAGGAAACCGAGCGTCTGCGACTGCAGGGAAGCATCGCAGCCGCTCGCGACCGGCTGAAATCGGTCGAGAAGACCATCCTCGACATCCACCAGTTCATCCAGGGCAACCGGAAGGCTTCTTTCGACGTCCGCACCACGGCCAACAAGCAGGTCGTCGACATTGTCCTGCGCATTGACGACGACGGCAGCCACAGCGTGGAGCGGGAAAAGGTCTTCATCTACGACATCGCACTGCTGTTGAACGACTTCACCAAGGTGCGGCATCCAGGCCTGTTGGTGCACGACAACATATTCGATGTCGACGAGGACACCTTGAACAAGAGCCTGGAATTCCTGCTCACGCGAGCGGAGTTCGAGGAGGAGCAGCAGTATATCCTGACGCTGAACGTTGACCGGATCGCCCATGCCGAGGACGAGGCTTGGTTTGAGGATCTGCAGCGTTGCGTGGTGGCTTCGTTCACTAAAGCCGATCGCTTCCTGAACACTACTTACCAGGAAGTGCGCTGACCCGTCGACCGGCCGACCCGACAGTCGTGACATTCTGTGGAAATGGTGTCAGCGCCGCAGGGACAATACTTCCATGGTGATACAGTACTATTGTCAGGGAGCGATCATGGGCGTCGGAGAAGATTTCGCAGCGTTCAAGTCCAACTACAACTTGGACGCCGATACGATGGGTTCTATCTCACGCAGGTATCGCCGTATCACGCGCCAGCTGAACAACGACTTCTACGGATCGGACTCGGAAACGGCGCACAGTTGGTATGTCGGATCGTACGGTCGGGATACCGCAGCGCGTGGAGTGTCCGATCTCGACATGGGCTATCTCTTGCCCAACGCGGTCTACCATCAATACCACGCCTACGCCACGAACGGGCAGTCGGCGCTTCTTCAGGCAGTCAAGCGCTCCATCCAGAAGACCTATAGAACCACGGACAGCTTCGGAGATGGACAGGTAGTCGGCGTCAACTTCACGGATGGGATCAACTTCGAAGTTCTGCCCGCCTTCTTGAACAAGGACAAGAAGACCTGGACATACGCCAATGCCAACAATGGCGGGAGTTGGCGGGTGTGCAACCCATGGGCGGAGATGGAAGCGGTGAACGCCAGAAGCCGCGCCACCAACCGGAACATGAAGCACCTTTGCCGGATGATGCGGGTTTGGAAAGACTACAACGGCGTTCCAATCTCGGGCATGCTGATCGACACCCTCGCATTCCAGTTCCTTGAAAACTGGCCCCATCGCGACAAGTCTTTCCTGTACCACGACTACATGGCACGGGACTTCTTCCTGTTCATGTCGCGGCAGGCCACCACGCAGTCCTACTGGCGCGCGCCGGGAAGCGGGTCGCAGGTGGGGAGAAGGGGGGCGTTCGAGAAGAGGGCTTGGGCGGCCTACCTGCTTTCCCTCGATGCGATTGTGTACAATGACAATCCGTATAGCAGGCGGCGAAAGTGGCGGGAGATTTTTGGCCCGCTGTACCCGGTTTAGAGGTAGAGATGCAGCCCTTCTCACATTTAGAAGACCAAATCCGCGAGTGCTTCGGCCGGGTGGTTTACACCCACAAGACGCACGAGAAAGAGGCGGAGGAGTGTAGTGGCAAGCTCGCGACCTTCAAGGTGGCGCAGATCGTTATCACGGCTTTGACGACCTCGGGGGCGGTCGGGGTGCTGCTTGTCGACGAAGGTTGGATGAAGGTCGCGACAGCTGGTCTGGCCCTGTTGTCCCTTCTGGTGTCCGGTTACATGAAAGGGTTCGACCCCGGTGCGACCGCTCAGAAACACCGAGATGCGGCGTCTGCCCTGTGGAACATAAGGGAGTCCTATCTCTCGCTCCTCACCGACCTGCGCATGAACGCTGTCGAACCGCAGGCGGCACGGGAGCGGCGCGATCAGCTGCAGGCGCAACTGGCCGCCATACATAAAGGGGCGCCGCAAACACATGGCTCGGCCTACGGAAGGGCTCAAAAGGCCCTGCAGCACAATGAGGAGTACACGTTCTCGGAAGGAGAAATCGACTTGTTTCTTCCGCCAACCTTGAGGAAGGGCGCCGAAGCAAAAGGTTAGACATAACTCCAGAATCCGTCATCCCGGGGGACCGCAGTTGATCATCAACCCGCCATCGGCAGAGTCGCTCAACGAAGTCGCGCTTCGCCTTTACTTCAGCGCCTGGTCGTCGCTTATCGGCATTATCCACGATTTCGAACTGCATTTCGATGTTCCGGGGTCCGCCGATGACGATGAGGACACCTGGGCGGAAGAACGGAAAGAATATCTGGAAGCGTGCCAACCGGAACTGCAATCGATATGCACCATCGTTCAGCAGTCCAACGAGCTGGCGCTAAAGGCCCGGATTTGCGAGGTCAGCCCGTACCTGCTTCTTTTGAAGTCTGAACCAAAATTCAGCACGAACGGTAGCGACATCGAATTTTCCGATCTCCGCACCCTTGATGCCGTGGACCTTCCCGGCGCGGTAAACACCCTGTCCGCTAGGCCACTGTCCGATGAGTTCGTGCAGACCTACAATCTGTTTCGGTCCCTTCGAAACAAGGTGGCGCATCTCGGCTCCGCCAACGCCGTATTCACACCGGAAGATTTGCTGAAGAAGATGCTGTTTCAGTACCAGCAACTGTGGCCTGAACGAATGTGGCTGAAGGAATGGGTGCAAGCCGAGTCGAACACCCGGCTCTCCTATTTCCACGACTATTCCAATTCTTCTCCATATGCCGATGTCTTCGCGCAGTGGCCTCTGGCCCTGAAGTTCATCGGCAAGTCGGACTTCAAACGACTTTTCGGCGTGGCGAAGTTCCAGCGGCGTTATCTTTGCCTCTCCTGCTTTCGACTGGGTACCACCGACTGGAATGACCTCAGGTCTGATCCCGTTCACACGGCTTTCCTGGTCAAAGGAGCGGATCGTACCTGCTGCTTCATGTGCGGGGAGGAAGTGGCGGTCGAACGCAGTCTATGTCGTCAAGACCACTGCAAGGGCAACGTAATCTGTACAGACCCCGAGGGTGAGAACGACGGCATTTGCCTGATCTGCGGCGAGGACGCCTCAGGGTTGGCCGACTAGCCTGCAAGCCGGCTGAGCGTGAAGTTCTCTAAATTTCCAGTCAGCCTTATCTGGAAGCGGACAACCGGCGCACTCTTACAGCCGGATCGTGGCACTCTTACAGCCGAATCGCGGCACTCTTTCAGCCCCGTCATAGATGAAAAAGGATTGGCTGGGGAACCTGGATTCGAACCAAGATCGACGGAGTCAGAGTCCGCTGTTCTACCGTTGAACTATTCCCCAGCATGAGCCATCAGGCTGGGCGGCGTGGTCGGAACCGTTGGTTGCGAAGCACGGCGCGGGGTCTCATTAGACAAAGCGGAATGAGATTGCAAGCGCCTCTGCGCAGTCTGGTGCAATCATCGTTTTCATTGCGCTTCTCTCCCCCTTGCTCTACCCTCATTTCCGACAATGTAACACAGGTGCGCTCGGGCGCGGCCGGCTGGGTCCGGTCCTGCGACCGCGCACGAAGGAGACAGACGTGACCGACTCGAATCGGTCCGCTGCCGCTTCGGCTCTTCTGGCCGATGCGGGGTCTGGTACGTCTTCCGGCGCAGTCCGGAAGGATCGGGCCGGCATATCGCCGCCGCCCCGGCCCGACCAGCGGACAACATCCGCCCCCAATGCAAAACGCCCGCGTGGCCCTCTCTATGCGGCGCTCGATCTGGGTACCAATAATTGCCGCCTGCTGATCGCACGTCCCCATGAACGCGGCTTCCGGGTCATCGATGGCTTCACCCGCATCGTGCGGCTGGGCGAGGGCGTGTCCGTTACCGGGCGTCTCTCCGACGCCGCGATGGAGCGGACCATGGAGGCCCTGCGCCTGTGCCGCAACAAGCTGCGCGAGCACCAGCCAACGCGAATGCGCCTGATCGCCACCGAAGCCTGTCGCGCCGCCGAGAACGGCCCGGCGTTTCTGGAGCGGGTCAAGACCGAGCTGGGAATGGATCTGGAAGTCGTCGATCGGCGCACCGAGGCCGAACTGGCCGTTACCGGTTGCGCCGACCTGATCGATGGCGAGGCGCAAGGCGCGCTGATGTTCGACATCGGCGGGGGGTCGTCGGAGCTGGCCTGGCTCGATTTCCGCGGTGGCCGGCCGCGCGCCCAGGGCCGCATGGCCGCCTCGATCCGGTCGTGGCAATCCCTGCCGGTCGGCGTGGTGTCCATTGCCGAGAAATTCGGCGGCGTCGATGTCACACCGCAAGTGTTCGAGGCGATGGTCACCCATGTCTCCGAGCACCTGCGCCAGTTTCGCGGGCGCGAGAAATTGCGACAGATGATCAGCAGCCATAAAGTGCATCTGATCGGCACCTCGGGCACGGTCACGACGCTGGCCGGCCTGCATCTGGGCCTCGAACGCTATGAGCGCCAGAAGGTGGATGGGCTGTGGATGCGGCGCGATCAGGTGGATGAGACCATGCGGGCGCTGCTCGGCATGGCATTCGAGCGGCGTGTGTCCCATCCCTGCATCGGCAGGGATCGCGCCGATCTGGTTCTGCCCGGCTGCGCCATTTTCGAGGCCATTCGGCGTGAATGGCCGACCGAGCGGGTGCGCGTTGCCGATCGCGGCCTGCGCGAGGGTATTTTGATTTCGCTCATGGATGGGGACCGCGTGCAAAAGCGGCCAACTCGCTACCCAAGGAGGCAGAACAATGGCCAATAACAAGGCTTTGGGCACGGGGGGGCGTAAATCCGACCGCGATCTCAAGATTCGGGTGAAAACGGCCAAGGGCCGCACCGTGGCCTCGACCAAATGGCTGGAGCGGCAGCTGAACGATCCTTACGTGGCGCGGGCGCGCTCGGAGGGTTATCGCTCGCGCGCCGCGTTCAAGATCAAGGAAATCGACGAAAAGCATAAGCTTTTCAAAAAGGGAATGCGCGTTGTCGATCTGGGCGCGGCGCCGGGCGGCTGGTCGCAGGTTGCGGCTCAAGCGGTGGGCTCAACCGTTGAAGCGCCGCTGGTCGTTGGCATCGACTATCTTGAGATGGACCCCGTTCCCGGCGTCATCCTGCTGCGCAAGGATTTCACCGAAGAGGATGCGCCCGCCATGTTGATCGAGGCCATGGGCGGCAAGGGCGCCGATGTGGTGATGAGCGACATGGCCTGGCCGACCACCGGCCATCGCGCCACCGACCATCTGCGCATCGTGCATCTCATCGAGATCGCCGCCGATTTTGCCATCCAGGTGCTCAATCCCGGCGGCGCATTCGTGGCCAAGGTGTTTCAGGGCGGCACCGAGCATGAATTGCTGCATATGTTGAAGCGACATTTCGCGTCCACGTTCCACGTCAAGCCGCCTTCGAGCCGCAAGGATTCCGCGGAAGCCTATCTTGTGGCGAAGGGGTTCAAGGGCCGCGCCAATGTCGTTGCCGACGATGAGCAGGAGGTCGATTCCGCGCGGTAATGGGCTGGCGGGCCCGCCGCGATGACGGAATCGATCCACGGCGCGCCGCTGACGAAGCGCCAAACTGCGATTGAAGGCGTCCAGATATTGCGGCGCAAGGGGAATGCGCTCGGCCCCGTGGCGGCTTGGTGCTCACGCCATCCGGCAAATGATGGCGGCCAAAAAATAGTTTCATATTAAAGTCTTACGCGATAATCCTGTCCGCATTTCGCGAGAGTGGGGTGGGGGACATGGAAATAACGAGCGACGCGATCAAGCTGAACAACCAGATCTATCCGACGAAAAACATTTCATCGGCCAGGATGGTGGAGCGGCAGGTTACCGATTTCGACAAGGGTGCCGCCTATTTCTGGCGCTTGCTCAGGCTGGGCATTGTCGGTGTTGTCTTGATTTTCTTCGCGGTTCAGTTTGTCAATTCTTACGCCCGGCAAAGTGCGCTGGCGCCTCTCTATTACGTTCCCGGACTGGGAGAACTGGTTTGGACACTGGATCAGTTCATTCCGCTGATCCTGGGCGTTGCCGGCGCATTCCTTGTCCTGCGAGGCTTGAAACGTCGCAGGAAAAAGGTGCAGGAATATGGGGTTGAATTGCTGAGCAATTCCGGCGGCATGACCCTGTTCTGGTCACGTGACCTCAGTTTCATGGAAGCAGTGCGCGATCTGGTGTTTCGCGCGCTGACGACTTCGAGCAGCGCCTTCAGCTACAATATCAATATCGACCAGCGGAAGATCGAGGACAATTCGATCAATGTCACGGACAATTCCGTCGTCAATAATTACGATTACTCGGTTCGGTTCGAGCGCTATGACGGCCTTTCCAGCGAACAGTTGAAATTCCTCAATGGAGAGTTCAATGCGGCGCTGACCGAGCTTGGGGGCGTTCTGGCCAAGGGCAGCCACAACGAGGAATTGGAAGCCGAACTGAAAAATCTTGTCGGGGTGCTGCGCTCGCAAAACCCTGAAAAAGGCAAGCTGCGGGCGGCATGGGGCCGGCTGAAAGGCATGTGCGACGTGTGGGATACCGGCGCCACCATTGGCACGATTGTCTCTACGGTCGGCATGGGCGTCACGACGTTGCTCAACGTTATCTGAGAGCCTGACAACCGAGGTTCATCAATGCATGCGCGGGCCGCCGATCAATTGGTGGCCCGCATTTTTCGGCAATCGCAGCAAGAGCAGCGTCGATATCGTGCCCACGCCGGCGACGATGAAAAACGCGGCGTGGAAATCCAACAGCGCCAGTTCAGCGCCGCCGCGCAGGCGATGGGACAGCTCCAGCAGGCCCCCGCCCAGCGCCACGCCCATGGCGAACATGAGCTGCCCCCAGACCTGGCTCATGACATTGGCCTGGCCCGCATCCTTGTCTTCGATATCGGCGAAGGTGAAGGCGTTGGAGCCGGTCCAGTACGTCGATTGCCAGAAGCCGGTGAACACCAGCATGGCGAGGATCAACGGGATCGGGGTGTCGGGCGTATAAAAGCCCATGGCGAGGATGCCGGCGGCTGAAATGGCGGTGGAGATCACCAGCGGATATTTGAAGCCCCAATGGGCAAAGATCCAATTGGCGGCAAATTTGGCCACCAGCGCCCCCACCGCTCCGGCAAAGGTCACCATGCCGCTTTCGAACGGCGACAGTCCGAAGGCCAGTTGCAGCATCAGCGGGAACAGGAAGGGTGTCGCGCCTTGGCTCAGGCGGAAGAACGTGCCGGCCACCAGCGCAATGCGGAAATTGCGGACCTTGAGCAATCGCAGGTCAAGCAGCGGGTAGTCGCTGGCCAGGGCGTGGCGGATATAGAAATAGGCCAGCCCGATGCCCGCCGCAGAGGCGGCGATGCCATAGATCGGGGGCAGGGCCGGCAGGCTCACCACCGAACAACCAAAGGCGAAGAGCGCAAAGGCCAGTCCAGCCAGCACAAATCCCTTGCCGTCGATCCTGCGGGGCTGGTTGCGCGTCTCATTGGGCAAGGCCAGTCCCACCAGCATGATTCCCAGCACGCCGATGGGAATGTTGATGATGAAGATCCAGTGCCAGGAGAAATAGGTGGTGAGAAAACCGCCGAAGGGCGGGCCCACGATAGGGCCGATCAGCCCGGGAATGGTGAGCCATGCCATGGCATCCACCAGTTGATGGCGCGGGGTCATCCGCACCAGGACCAGACGCGCCACCGGCCCCATCATCGCGCCTCCCATCCCCTGCACGAAACGGGCAATGACAAAGGCGGTGAGGGAGCCGGAGAAGGCACAGCCGATTGATCCGACCATGAACACCAGCATGGCCACGCGGAAGACGCGCCGCGCTCCGAACCGGTCGGCCATCCAGCTCGAAATGGGGATGAAGATGGCGAGCGCCACCAGATAGGCGGTCAGCGCCAGCTTGAGCGAAATGGGATCGGTGCCGATATCGCCGGCAA
Source organism: Devosia faecipullorum (assembly GCF_015158295.1). GTDB lineage: Bacteria > Pseudomonadota > Alphaproteobacteria > Rhizobiales > Devosiaceae > Devosia > Devosia faecipullorum. The sequence continues at coordinate 39,241 of NZ_JACDXV010000008.1, forward strand.
TGGCCGCCAGCGAGGTGGCGATGACCGTGGAATCCATGTTCTCCATGAACACGGCAGTGGCCAGGATCAGCGGGATCGTACGGGACAATGCTCCTCCGGGCCGTCTCGAGCGGCCTTTGCGTTAGCTTTCGGCCTTGTGGCCGGAAACATTGCCGCCGGCGTCGGACGGCAAGCGGAAAAAAGTGGTGCCTGCCAGCGCGCTCATGCCGCCGACAGCGAAAAACGCGATCTGAAAATCAAGCAGCGTCAGCACGCCGCCATTGATGGCGCTGGAAATTTCGAGAATGGCGCCGGCCACAGCCACGCCGAAGGCAATCGAGATTTGTTGAGCTACCGCGACGATGGCGGTTGCCTGGCTGGCTTCCTCGTCGGAAATGTCGGCATAGCCGATGGCGTTCGTGCCGGTGAAGAACATCGACCGCAAAATGCCCCCGCCGATAAGCACCATCATCATCACCGGAACGGAAGTTTCCTGCGTGAACAATCCCTGCGCCGCGATCAGCAGGCCACCGAAGACGGCTGCAAAGCCGAGCACGCGCGGAAAGCCCAAGCGGGCGAAAATGCGCTCCACGATGAATTTGCTCATGATGGCGCCGATGGCGGATACGAAGGTAATCGCGCCCGATTCGAACGGGTTGAGGCCGAAGCCGAGCTGAAGCATCAATGGCAGAAGGAACGGCACGGCGCCGACCCCGATGCGGAACAATGACCCGCCGATGATCGAGGTGCGGAACAATTTGTGTCGGAACAGCCGCGGATCGAGCAGCGGGTATTTCGTCTTGCGCGCGTGGAGCAGGTAGAGGACGCCCGCCGTCGCTCCCACGGCCAGGGTCAGATATCCGTAGATGATCGGCAGGGCTGGCAGGCTGACGACCGAGAGGCCGAAAACGAGACCCGAAAATGCGACGCCAGCAATGAGAAAGCCCACGAGATCGACCGGGCGTGGCGTACGTTCGTCCGGTACCCGCAGATAGATGCCGGCCAGGATGATCCCGGCAATGCCGATGGGAATGTTGATCCAGAAAATCCAGTGCCAGGAGAGATAGGTGGTGAGGAACCCGCCGAGCAGCGGCCCGGTCACCGGCGCCACCAGGGCCGGAATGGTGAGCCAGGCCATGGCGGCCACCAGTTCGTTGCGCGGTGTGGAGCGGACCAGCAACAGCCTGCCCACCGGGGTCATCATCGACGAGCCGATCCCCTGGAAGAAGCGCGAGATGACGAAGGTTTCGAGCGAGAAGGAGAAGGCGCAGGCCAGCGAGCCGAGCATGAAGACGAAGATGGCCAGCCGGAAGATATTCTTAGCCCCGAACCGGTCCGCCATCCAGCCGCTGATGGGAATGAAGATGGCCAGCGCCACGAAATAGGCGGTCAGGGCCAGCTTGAGCGCGATCGGCTCGGTGCCGATATCGGCCGCGATTGCCGGAAGGGACGTCGCGATCACGGTGGAATCCATCTGTTCCATGAACAGCGCCACCGCCAATATGAGCGGAGTAATGCGGATCGGGGGCATTTAAACTGGAAATCAGCGGCCAGAACTGAACCGCATCAGCACTATGCAGCGCTTCGTGGCGCTTGGCCAGTCAAACCTAATGCTTATTGCACGAGCCCGGCCATCTGTCTTCCCGGAAAAAATGCAGGTGTTCCGTGCGGGCCAATCCAGGGTAAACCCCTATGCAGCGGACCGTCCCGGTGCTATTGACCCTCGCCAACCTGAACCCGCGCTACTCATGGGCCGGTTCATATTCCAACATATCTGGTTCTTATCAGAAGGCAGGAAGGGTCTGGCCTTGGCGAAGATTATTACCACCATCACCGGCGATGCGGCGCTCACCTTTGACGACGTGCTGCTGCAGCCGGCGCGCTCCGACATCCTGCCCACCGAAACCGACATTTCCACCTATGTCACCAAGGACATAGCGCTCAACCTTCCCATCCTTTCCTCGGCCATGGACACGGTGACCGAAGCCAATATGGCCATTGCCATGGCGCAGGCCGGCGGCATGGGCGTCATCCACAAGAACCTGACCGCCGCCGAACAGGCCGAGCAGGTGCGGATGGTGAAGTCCTTCGAATCCGGCATGGTGGTGAACCCTATCACCATCGGCCCCGACGCGACGCTGGCCGACGCGCTGGACTTGATGCAGAAGAGCCGCATTTCCGGCATTCCCGTCGTCGAGAATGGCGGTCATGGCGGTCGCGCCATCGGCAAGCTGGTCGGCATCCTGACCCACCGCGACGTGCGCTTCGCCAGCAATCCCAATCAGCCGGTATCCGAGCTGATGACGCATCAGAACCTTATCACGGTGCGCGAAGGCGTCTCCAAGGACGATGCCAAAATCCTCCTGCACCGTCACCGTATCGAGAAGCTGCTGGTGGTCGATGAGCACAATCGCTGCATCGGCCTTATCACCGTCAAGGACATCGAAAAGGCCCAGCTTCACCCCAATGCAGTCAAGGACGAGCAGGGACGCCTGCGCGTCGCCGCCGCTTCCACCGTGGGCGATAACGGCTTTGAGCGCTCGCTGGCGCTGATCGATGCCGGGGTGGACCTGCTGGTCATCGATACCGCGCATGGCCATTCCGTCCGCGTCGCCGAAGCGGTGGAGCGGGTCAAGCGCGAGAGCAATTCCACCCGCATCGTGGCCGGTAATGTCGCCACCGCCGAGGCCACCAGGGCGCTGATCGATGCCGGAGCAGACGCGGTCAAGGTCGGCATCGGGCCAGGCTCAATCTGCACCACCCGCATCGTCGCCGGGGTGGGCGTGCCCCAGCTCGCCGCGATCATGGCCTGCGCTGATGAAGGACATAAGTCTGGCGTGCCGGTCATCGCCGATGGCGGGATCAAGTTCTCCGGCGACCTGGCCAAGGCCTTGGCGGGCGGCGCCTCCTGCGTCATGGTCGGCTCGCTCCTCGCCGGCACCGACGAAAGCCCCGGCGAGGTCTATCTCTATCAGGGTCGTTCCTACAAATCCTATCGCGGCATGGGCTCGGTCGGGGCCATGGGGGCTGGTTCGGCCGACCGCTACTTCCAGCAGGATGTGCGCGACCAGATGAAGCTGGTGCCCGAGGGCATCGAAGGTCAGGTGCCCTATAAGGGCTCGGTGGGTGCGGTGCTGCATCAGCTCGCGGGCGGGCTGCGGGCGTCGATGGGCTATACCGGCGCGCACAATCTCAAGGATTTCCGGGAAAACGCCACCTTCGTGAAGATTTCCGCGGCAGCGCTGGGCGAAAGCCATGTCCATGACGTGACCATCACCCGCGAAGCTCCCAATTATCGCAGCGGGCGTTAAACCCCACCAGCAGATCGTCACCCTCGGGGCAAGCCCGAGGGTGACGCGCCGGTTTATTTCTGGCTATCGTGCCTGACTATTGCTCCCCCGGAGTCCCGATATGCGTTTTCCTGGCCGATTGTCCGCCGCCATCGAAGTCCTCAGCGACGTGGAGCAGCGCAAGCGCCCGGTTTCGGAGGCGCTGAAGGCCTGGGGGCTGAACAATCGCTTCGCCGGGGCAGGGGACCGCGCCGCCATCGGCAATCTGGTCTATGACGCGCTGCGCCGCCGCGCCTCCCATGCTTTTGCCATGGGCAGCGACAGCCCGCGCGCACTGGTGCTGGCCGTGGCGATGCGCGATTGGGGCGAGACGGCGGAAAGCCTCACTGAAGCCTTTGCCGGCGATAGCCATGCCCCCGCCCCGCTGACTCCGGAAGAGATGGCGGGAGCCGCCGCCGATCTCTCCGCTGCCCCCGAGGCCGTTCGGGCCGATTTTCTCGATTGGCTCGCGCCTTCGCTGGAGCGCGCCTTCGGGGCCGATTGGGTGGAAGAAGGCGAGGCCATGGCCGGGCGGCCTTCACTCGACCTGCGGGTCAATGCGCTCAAGGCCGCGCCGGAAAAAGTCATGAAGTCGCTGGCGCGCTTCTCCCCCCAGCCCACCGCCATCGCGCCCTTCGGCCTCACTCTGCCTTCCGGTCCGCGCGACGCCCGCACCGCCAATGTTACGACCGACGAGGCCTATCTCAAGGGCTGGTTTGAAATACAGGATCAGGGCAGTCAGATCGTTGCTGCCCTGGCCGGCGCAAAAGAGGGCGAGCAGGTGCTGGACCTTTGTGCCGGGGCAGGGGGCAAGACCCTCGCCCTTGCTGCCATCATGGGCAATTCCGGCCAGATTTTCGCCTATGACAGTGACCGCAAGCGTCTTGCCCCGATCTATGATCGGCTCAAGCGCAATGGCGTGCGTAATGCTCAGGTGCGCGCGCCCAATCCCGGCGCGCTGGATGATCTCGTCGGCAGAATGGATCGCGTGGTCGTCGATGCTCCCTGCACCGGCGCCGGCACCTGGCGCCGGAGACCCGATACCAAGTGGAAGCTTTCCGCCGACCTGTTGGCACAGCGTCAGTCGGAACAGGCGGCGCTGCTGGTCGAGGCGGCGCGCTATCTCCGTCCGGGCGGCACGCTGGTCTATATCACCTGCTCCATCCTGCCCGAGGAAAACGACGAACAGATCGTCGCGTTTCTGGAGCAACAGCCCGACTTTGAAACGCTCGATCTGGCTACGGCCTGGCGCAGCGCGCTGATCACCGAATTGCCCGAGGGGCTTGCCACCTCCGGCGGCGGCCTTTGCCTGACACCACGCCGCAGCGGCACGGATGGCTTCTACTGTCACCTGCTGCGCAAGGCCGCCTGAGCGCGCGACATTGGCGCTGGAGTGAACCGCTGGTCACATCGCTGCGTTGTGGAGGTAACGACCTCAACAATTCAGGATGCGCCGATATGAACATTGCCGCCACCGACTATCGCAGTCCTCAATCCTATGTCGCTCTTGCCGTATTTCTGGTGTTGGTGATCGGCATCGGCGCCTTGATCGGCACACAATCGGTCCCCGGCATCTGGTACGAAAATCTCGCCAAGCCGCCGCTCAATCCGCCTAATTGGATCTTTGGGCCCGTCTGGTTCACTCTCTACGTGTTGATCGCCATTGCCGGTTGGCGCATCTGGATCAAGGCCCCGCGCTCCGGGGCCATGCGCTTCTGGGTGTCGCAGATGCTGCTGAACTGGGCCTGGTCGCCGATCTGGTTCCTGGCGCAGCAGCCTTGGCTGGCCTTCGTCGTCCTGGTCGCCATGTGGCTTTCCATTGCCGGCTTCATCGCCGTCAGCCGCAAGCATGACGCTCTCGCGCCTATCCTGTTCGTTCCCTATATCGTCTGGGTCAGCTTTGCCGGCTATCTCAATCTCTCAATTGCCCTGTTGAATTGAACTGCATGGCGGCTGCGCGCCACGCGCCGCTTGCGGAATCTGCGTGGTGGAGCTAAAGCCCCGCCATGCAGCACCCAGACATTTCCGCCCGCAACGACACCATCCTGATCGTGGACTTCGGATCGCAGGTCACGCAGCTGATCGCGCGACGCATCCGCGAGACCGGCGTTTATTGCGAAATCCATCCGTTCCAGTCAGCCGGCGCAGCGATGGTTGCGCTCAATCCCAAGGGCGTGGTGCTCTCGGGTGGGCCCGCATCGACGCTGGATGAGGGCGCGCCGACGATCGATCCGGCCATCCTTGCGGCCGATGTGCCGATCCTGGGCATCTGCTACGGCCAGCAGGCGCTATGCGTGGCTTTGGGCGGCAAGGTGGAAGCGGGGCATCACCGCGAATTTGGCCGCGCCGAACTGACGATGCAGCAGGCCAGTTCGCTGACCGATGGGGTCTGGGACATTGGCGATGGCCACCAGGTCTGGATGAGCCATGGCGACCGCGTCGTGGCCCTGCCGGAAGGCTTTGAAGTCGTCGGCACTTCGCCCAACGCACCCTACGCCATGATTGCCAACGAGGCCCACCGCATCTGGGCCGTGCAATTCCACCCTGAAGTGGTGCACACGCCGGACGGGGCGAAGCTCTACGTCAATTTCGTCCACAAGATTTGCGGCATCGCGTCCAATTGGACCATGTCGGCCTACCGCCAGAAGATGATCGAGAAAATCCGCGAGCAGGTCGGCTCCGGCAAGGTCATCTGCGGTCTCTCGGGCGGCGTCGATTCATCGGTCGCAGCTGTCCTCATCCACGAGGCCATCGGCGACCAGCTCACCTGTATCTATGTCGATCACGGCCTGATGCGGCTGAACGAAAGCGAACAGGTCGTCACCATGTTCCGCGACCAGTTCAATATCCCGCTGGTCCATGTCGATGCCAGCGCTAAATTCCTTGGCGAACTGGAAGGCCAGACCGATCCCGAAACCAAGCGCAAGACCATCGGGCGCCTGTTCATCGAGGTCTTCGAGGAAGAGGCGAAAAAGCTCGGCGGCGCCGATTTTCTGGCTCAGGGCACGCTCTATCCCGACGTCATCGAAAGCGTTTCCTTCACTGGCGGCCCCTCGGTCACCATCAAGAGCCACCACAATGTCGGCGGCCTGCCCGAGCGCATGAACATGCAGCTGGTCGAGCCGCTGCGCGAATTGTTCAAGGACGAGGTCCGTGTCCTGGGGCGCGAACTGGGTATTCCGGATAGCTTCATTGGCCGCCACCCCTTCCCGGGGCCGGGCCTCGCCATCCGTTGCCCCGGCGGCATCACTCCCGAAAAGCTCGATATTCTGCGTCAGGCCGACGCCATCTATCTCGATGAAATCCGCAAGTCGGGCCAGTATGACAAGATCTGGCAGGCTTTCGCCGTGCTTCTGCCGGTGCAGACCGTGGGCGTCATGGGCGATGGCCGCACCTATGAATTCGTCTGCGCCCTGCGCGCCGTCACCTCGGTCGATGGCATGACGGCCGATTTCTACGCCTTCGACATGAACTTCCTCGGCAAGACCGCCACGCGCATCATCAACGAAGTGCGCGGCATCAACCGGGTGGTCTATGACGTGACCAGCAAGCCCCCCGGCACGATCGAGTGGGAGTGAATTAGGGTGGTTTCAGACCATTCCGCTCCGTGCCGGAAATCGCACGAACTCTTTGACTGACAAGGATTTTTCTTCCTACCCCGTATCGCTGCATGTCACCCCAACCCAGCCACTTTGTTGGTAGCGATGTTGGTATGGCGCAGGATGGTCGAGAAACGGGCTTTCGCTACCAACAACCTCCTTTGTTGGTATGCGTTCGCCCCCAGACCGGATGCGGATTTATGGGCGATCTCACTGATAAAGAACTGAAAAATCTGAAGCCGAGGGCCAAGCTCTATAAGGTGACTGACCGCGACGGGATGCACGCGGCCGTCACGCCGACAGGGGTCATCTCGTTCCGGTATCAGTACCGGGTGAACGGGCGGCAGGAAGTCTTGACCATCGGCCGATATAGCGCCGAGGCGGCGCGCAAGCTGACACGCACGCCCGATGCGCTGGAATACGGAATGGAGGTGTCGCTTGCGGAGGCGAGGACGCTACTGGCACGCGCCCGCCGTCAGGTCGAGCGAGGGGAATCGCCGTCGAAAGCAAAGGTGGAAAAGCGCACCGCGTCAGCCGCAGCACTGACTTTCGGCGGATGGGCGGAAGCCTATTTCAAGCACAAAGCTGATCCCAAGTCGGGAGCCGAGAAACTGGCTGACAGCACCTTGGCGATGCGCCGATCCGTCTATGATCGCGCCATTGCAGGCGCGTTGTCGAAGCTCAAGCTGGCGGAAGTGACGCCGCAGCGCCTCAAACGCCTATGCGACGAGGTTAAGGAGAAGCGCGGCCCGGCCGTCGCCGTGCATGTCCGCGAGGTCGTATTGCTGGTGTTCCGTCACGCCCAAGGAAGTGGGCTGGATGTGAGCAACCCGGCCGAGTCGATCCGCACCAGCGCCATCGCCACGTTCGAGCCGCGCGACCGCGCCCTTTCGCCATCCGAGGTCCGCGCGGTCCTGACGGCTTTGGATCATGTGGCGGCGGCTCCCACGCTACGTTCAGCGGTGAAGTTTGTCCTGCTGACCGGCGTCCGTAAGTCGGAGTTCATCGACGCCACATGGAAGGAAATCGACTTCGCCACCGCGCGGTGGACTATTCCGGCAGAGCGCATGAAGGCCGGCAAGGCGCATGTCGTCCCGCTGAGCGATCAGGCGCTCGACATTCTGACGGCGTTCCGCACCATGTTCGGTGCCAGCCGATACCTGCATCCCGGCCGGTACGATGGCGATACGCCGATCAGCAACGCCACACTCAACCGTGTGATCGACACGGTTGTAGAACGTATCCGGGAGACTGATCCTGACTTTCAGAGCTTCGGTGTTCACGACCTACGCCGCACGTTTTCGACCGGCCTAAATCGCGCCAAGTTCGATGATCGTTGGATCGAGATGAGCTTGGCCCATGCGCCTCGGAACCGGATCGCGGCGATCTACAATGTGAACCGCTACCTCGCCGAGCGGAAGATCATGATTCAGTGCTGGGCTGACATGCTCGATGCTTGGGTGAAGGGCGAATCCGCGAGGGAGCTGATCGCCGACGCGAAGCGACGTGCCGCCGAAGTCCATGATGATGAACTGGACGACGATCTCTGAACTACATGCGGCCCGCGCCCATTCTGTCAGCCGTTGTCATTGGTGGCCGCCAGCCGGCAGGATCGGCGATCCAGCGGTCAATGTCGGATTCATGCCATCCTGCGCCGTTGATGCTGATCCTAAGTTGGGGCGGGAACGTGCCCTCGGCGATCTTGCGGTAGATGGTGGACCGCGACAGGCCGGTGCGGGCGAGAACGGTTTTCAGGCGGACGATACGGTCTGGTTGACGCATGGCTGCGCTGCCTCCTGCTGGTTGTTTCTGACGATCGCAGAGACCAGTGAGAGCAACGAATTATCATTGTGCAATAGATATTTAGGTGTCGTAGTAGTGTGGCGTAGAAACGGCGGTAAATAGGATGGTTCTACGTCCTACAATCCGATGCTCCTTCCCCTGCCGAGGCCGTGACTGAGGGCGAGTTGCCGACCAAGCCTCATCCCTGATTCGAAATCCATGCTGATGCCGAGTTGTCGCTTGCGTCCCTCAAGAACGGACTCAAGCTGCGCATCGCGTTCGAGGCTCATCGCCATGTTGCCCATCTCCGCCCGCGCAGCGCGATAGCCGGAATAGTTGCCCTCCGCATATTGACGCTCGCTGGTCTGTTTGAGGTCGCGAAAGCGTTCGACAAAACGGTCGGCTCGGCGCTCCGGGCTGGTCCGAATCTCGGTTTCCAGTTGCAGGGCACGGATGGCGCGACTGACCTTGCCCGATCCCGCCTCATGGGCAAGGCTCTCATCCTTGGCATAGGCCGCTTCCGCGTCCTGCCAACCGTAGGGCCGCACCGCATCGAATGCCTTGCGGGCATCGATCAGTTCATCCCATTGCGCGGGGCTGGCCTTGCCCTTGGCATCCTCGGCATCGAAGACCTGGCCAACGGCATGGGCATGGCGAATGAGCGCCATTCTGCGCGCGTGGCGTAAGGCATCTTCTGGATCGATCCCGGCGTCCTGTGCTACCGCCTCGATTTCCTGCCTGATCCCCCTGCCTGTCGTCTCCCTTTCCGGCCCTTCTGCGCCGTCGCGGGGTTCGCGCACGCTGAAGATGATGTCGCCGATCCGGTCGATGGCGGTGCTCGGCGCGCGCGCCTGTCCAACCGAGACATCGCGCTCAGGCAAGGTGATGCCGCGCCGTTCGGCGTAGTTCTGCTCGGGCTGATAGTCAGTCGCCATGTCCTTGGCGCGGTCGCGCGAGAGGGTATTGATGAGCTTGTCCTGACTGGCGAAGTCATCGCGACCGTAATGCAGATCCATGCCGTCGCGGTGGCGCGACAGGGCGACATAGCTGCCGTGGGCGTTCAGTCCCGGCGTCGCCAGCACATGGGTGCGGTCCACCGTCATGCCCTGCGCCTTGTGTATCGTGGCGGCATAGCCGTGATCGATGCAGTCGTAGTCCTTGAGGTCGAAGGCAATGGAACGGCCATCGTCGGTCTGGACCGTCATGCTCTGCGCGTTAACCTGTTCGATGGTCCCGAGCGTGCCGTTCTTGACGCCAAGCCCGCGTTCGTTTTGCAGGAACATGACGCGGTCCCCGGCGGCGAAGCTGCGTTCGCCGCGCTCGACCGTGACGCGCACGTCCTCGCCAAGATTGTCTGCTGCCCGCATCCTGTCGCGGGCGGCCTCGTTGAGTTCGCGCACCTCGGCATTGGTGTGGGTAAGGATGATGCGGCTGCTGTCCGGTGACGCCTGCCGGTCGCGGTCCCAGCGGTCGATCAGATCGCCGCGCGCCTGTTCGCGGGTTTCGGCGGAATGCACCATGTCGTGACGGTCATAAGCGGCGATGGCATTGCCCGCCCTGCCGCTGGCCAGATCGCGCGTGGCGTCCCGCTGCCAGTCCTCGCGCTGGCGGCGCACTTCATGGATTTCGACGCCGCCGTGGCGCTCGTGGATCGAGCGAAACGCCGCACCCGCCTCGATGGATTGCAACTGCTGCGGATCGCCGACCAGCACGACCTTCGCACCCGCATCGGCGGCATGGGATAGGACGCGCTCCAACTGCCGTGTGCCGACCATGCCCGCCTCGTCGATGACAAGCACATCGCGCGACGTGAGCATGTCGCGGCCCTGCTGCCAGCCATGTTCCATGCTGGCGATGGTGCGGGACGCGATGCCCGATCCGCTTTCCAGATTCTCCGCCGCGATGCCGGATAGCGCCACGCCTCGGACTTCAAAGCCGGACGCCTCCCAAGCCTCGCGCGCCACGCCCAACATGGCGCTCTTTCCCGTCCCGGCATAGCCGACGACAATGCCAAGGTCGCGCCCGTCCGTGACCTGCGCCAGCGCATTGGCCTGCTCGCCGGACAGGACAAGGCCGCGCTGCTCGGCGCGGGCAAGAGCGTCGAGTCTGTCTTTCTCGCTGACTTCGTGCCGTTCCTTTTCGGCCATTATTTCCGCCGCGCGATGCAGGCGCTGTTCGGCCTCGATCATGTCGCGGGTTGTGAACCGATCCTCGCCGCGTCCGTCCTGCCCAAGCTCGACCAGATCGGGCGAACCGCGCATCGCACCCATCACCTCGTTGAACTGATCGATGCCGTCACTGTGCCGGTGCGCGAACATCGCCATGTCGCGGCGCGTGAAGGTCGATTGCTGCTGCGTGATCGCGTCCAGCGCAACGGAAGGATCGGTGATGATCCGCGCGCCGTTGTTCCGCGCGATCTCGCGGTGCATGTCGGCACGGTCTGCGACTTCAACGCCGTCACCCTCGATCCGTTGGGCGGGTGCGCCGATCTGGCTTTGCGGTTCAAGCCCGATCCCCTGCGCCTCAAGGCTGCGATGGTCGATCCGCGCGTCTATGTCGAGTTCGGCAAGGCGCTCGTTGACGTGTTCGGCCCAACGCTCGCGCCATTGCTCGACCATCTCCGTGCGGTTCCAGTCGCGGACCTTTTTGCCGAAGCCGTCTTCATCGACTTCGCGCATGGTGAGCATGACATGAGCATGGGGTTTGGGCATCCCGTCCTCGCCAATGTCCCAATGCACATTCAGATCGGCGATCATGCCCTGATCGACAAAATCGACCTGCGCAAAGTCTCGGGCAAGTTCGATGCCCTGCGCCTGCGTCATCTCGCGCGGAATGGCGAACTCGACCTCGCGGGCAAGCTGGGCGTCCTTTCTGAGCTCGAACGCCTCGACATCGTTCCAGAGCCGTTCGCGGTCGCTCCATGCCTCCGGTGCGTTCTCCGGCAGCAGGATTTCGGAATGGACGACGCCGCGCTTGTTGGAAAAGTCCTGCACGCGGTCGATGCGTTCGTCACGCAGGCGCGAGCCTGAGCGGTAGGCGGCAGAGGCTACCGCGCTGCTTCCGGCCTTGCGGCCGATGACCTTGACGTGAAGATGATAGATCGCCATCGCGATCAAGCATTGGCACGGTCAAGCGCACGTCGGAACGACGTATAAGCGCGCCCTCCCTCGAAAAAATCTCGGGATGGAGCGGCCCGTGCCAGACCGTCCCGGCAACATTACTGCGTTTTGCCGCCTTCGCAACTATCCTTACTGCATCAACCACTTGCGACCGGGAAAGGACACGGCAATGCGAAAACCACGGGACTATGATGCGGAACTGAAGGCGCTGGAAGACAAGGCGCGCGAACTGAAAACTCGAAAGGTGCAGCAACTTGGCGAACTGGTGATCGCCACGGGTGCCGATGCGCTCACTGCCGACGAACTGGCCGGTGCGCTGATCGTGCTGGCGGAAACGACCGATGCCGGAAAGAGGGAGGCATGGGCCAAGCGCGGGGCCGCATTCTTTCAAGGCCGGTCGCGGCGATCATCACCAACGCCTGACCGCGATCACGGCAGCGCTCAAACGCAATCGGGCGGCGCGCAACCGGCATCAGGCGCAGCGGGCGCGACATGACATGCGGACGTGGCAGGTCGAGCGTCGCAAGCGAACGCGGCATCTGATCGAACTCGGCGGCCTCGTCGTCAAGGCGGGCGTTGTCGAACTTACCGGCGATGACCGCGCCATTATCTACGGGGCGATGATCTGGATGGCCGAAAAACTCAACAGCGAGGACAGCGAACGGGCGCGCGAACTGTGGGCAGGAAAGGGGAAAGAAGCGTTCGAGTCTGAGCGCGACAGCATCGCCGGGAATGCCTAGATTCCGAAACGCTCCCGTACTTCTTCCGCCTTTGGTCTTTCGTCGCCATCGTCGAATCATCAAAAAAATCGGCTTTCAAGGCGGATTCCTCGATATGATGCTGTTGCTTGCCGAGGCGGCACCACGCCACTCTGCGTTAGCGAAAGGGCGGCGCGGAGCCCTCACACAGCGTAGCGGTGCCCTTTCGCGGGACACGATCCACAATGTCAGTGCAAGCATTGCCATTAAGAGCCATTTTGTCCTAAATGGACTATCGAAATGCGGCGGGACGGACCATGAAAACCATGTCGGCGCGGGAAGCGAAGAACGGCTTCGGTCTGCTGATCGACACGGCGCGAGCCGAGCCTGTGCGAATCGAAAAACACGGGCGCGGCGTCGTAGTGGTCCTGTCCGTGGAAGAGTACGAACGCCTTTCCGCGCGGTCCAAAACTGAGTCTGGGTCCCGAGTTCCGGTAGTCCAGGGGGATAACATTGAGGATTGACCTGCAAGACCTTTCCCGGCGCCTGTTCCAGACGGCGAACCAGCTTTGGACCAATACGGAGTTGCGGCCGGATCAATATGCGCAGCCGGTGCTGGCGCTGATCGCATTGCGGCAGATGGAGGCGCGGTTCGATCTGGTGGATGCGGAACTGCCCCGAGGCGGGCGGCTGGGCGATCCTGTTCCTGCCGATTACCACGCCAAGGGCGCGATTTTCCTGCCGCCGCACGCGCGCTTTTCCTACCTGCTCGGCCTGCCGGAAACGGAGAATCTGGCAGAGGCGCTGAATGAGGCGATGAAGGCCATCGCCGAGCATAACCCCGATCTGGCGGGCGTGCTGCCGCAGGGTTACGGCTCGCTGCCCAATTCGGTTCTGCGCGAGCTGCTGCGGCTGTTGCAGCCGCTCCAGATCACCGGCGACGCTTACGGGCTGATCTTCGAATATTTCATGGGCGAGTTCGCCAGCGCCTTCATGCAGAAGGGCGGGGAATATTTCACGCCATCCTCCATCGTGAAACTGATCGTGGAAGTGATCGAGCCATACCACGGCAAGATTTTCGATCCCGCCTGCGGCTCCGGCGGGATGTTCGTCCATTCCGCCGAGTTCGTCCGCCGGCATAATGAAAACCCGGCTCGCGCCATCAGTATCTACGGCGTGGAGAAGATGGCGGACACGCAGAAGCTCTGCCGCCTCAATCTCGCGGTCCACGGGCTCAGCGGCGATGTGCGGGTAGCGTCGAGCTATTATGAAGACCCGCACCATATGGTCGGCACCTTCGATTTCGTGATGGCCAATCCGCCCTTCAACCAGAAAGAGGTCGATCAGGCCCGGCTGGTGAACGAGGCGGGTGCGGTGGACGCGCGCTTCAGTCTGGGCATCCCCACGGTCAACAATGCCAACTACCTCTGGATCGGCCTGTTCGCCGCCGCGCTGAACGAAAAGGGCCGCGCCGGCTTCGTGATGGCCAATTCCGCCAGCGACGCGGGCGGCTCCGAACGGGAAATGCGGCGCAAACTGATCGAGAGCGGCGCGGTCGATGTCATCATTTCAACGTCGCCCAATATGTTTTTCACTGTCACTCTGCCAGTGACCCTGTGGTTCCTCGACAAGGGGAAGAAGGGCACTGATCGCGCCGACGAGGTTTTGTTCATCGACGCCCGCAATATCTTCCGCCAGTTAACGCGCGCGCATCGCGACTTCACGCCCGACCAGATCGAGCTGCTGGGCAATATCGTACGGCTGTGGCGTGGCGAGGAGGAGGAGCTGGAGGTTGGCAGCGGCCCGGAAATGACCCGGCTTTTCGGAGACGATAGTGGCTATCGGGACATTCCCGGCCTCTGCAAAGTGGCCACCCGCGCCGAGATCGCCGCGCAGGACTGGAGCCTCAATCCCGGTCGCTATGTCGGCGTCGCGCCGGGTCAGCAGGTGGAGGATGAGGACTTCCGTGAGCGGCTGGGAGCCTTGCAGGAGGAACTGGAAGGGTTGAACGCCGAGGCAGCGCGCTTGCAGGATGTGATCGCGGTGAATGTGGCCGAGGTGCTGGCGTGAGTGAGTGGCGGACTTACCGTATTGCTGACCTTGGCCGCATAGTGACCGGGAAAACGCCTCCTTCATCGCAACCGGAACTGTTCGAAGGGGACATCCCGTTCATAACCCCAAGCGATATGGCTTACGACCATCGCAACATCTCAACCGAGCGTTTCGTTTCGACTGATTGGGACAGCAAAAAGAGGACCTTATTGCCGGCAAGGGCAGTCTGCGTCGTCTGTATCGGCGCGACGATCGGCAAAATCTGTATGACGAGCAAGCCATCTCAGACCAATCAGCAAGTCAACAGCGTGATTGTTGACCCTGATCGTTTCGATCAAGGGTTTGTCTATTACGGACTGCGAACGAAAGCCGACGAATTGGTGGCTCGTGCAGCGGGTGCGGCCACGCCGATCATTAACAAGACAGCGTTTTCCGAGGTGGAGATTGACGCACCATCTCTCCCCACCCAGCGCCGCATCGCGTCAATCCTCGGGACGTATGACGATCTGATCGAGGTCAACCGGCGGCGGATCGCGGGGCTGGAGGAGATGGCGCGGGGGCTGTTCGAGGAATGGTTCGTCCGCTTCCGTTTCCCCGGCCATGAAGCGGCATCCATCGAGGATACCCCCGATGGGCTTTCGCCGCAGGGATGGGCCTTTGATACTTTGGGCAAAGTCGCAGCGATCAACGCCGCGTCGTTGAAGCCCACCGCAGCACCTGCTGAAATCGGCTATATCGACATCGCTTCGGTATCACCGGGCCAGATTAACGCCATCAACCATATGCCGTTTTCGGAAGCGCCAGGGCGGGCACGTCGGCTGGTCAAGGACGGCAGTATCTTGTGGTCAAACGTCCGACCGAACCGGCGCTCGTTTGCGCTGGTCCTTGATCCTGCACCTGAGATCGTCGCCTCGACGGGCTTCACCGTGCTGGATGCAAAGGAAACCTCATTCACCTATCTCTACCATTGGGTCACGACCGAAAACTTCACAGGCTATCTGGTTGGAAACGCCCAAGGCGCGGCCTACCCTGCGGTCACTGCGGCAACTTTCGAACGCGCGATCGTGTTGTTGCCTCCCAGCGATCTTGTCGGCCGCTTTACGGACTTTGCAGAGCCAATGCTGCGGTTGTGTGATGATCTGCGGAAATCCAATGTGTGCCTCGCCGCCTCCCGCGACCTCCTTCTCCCGCGTCTGATCTCCGGCCAGCTTTCCGTTGCGCAGGCCGAGCGCGAACTGGAGGCCGCCTGACATGACCCCGCCTTCGCTCGCCAGCCAATTCTCCGAAGACGACGCGGTGGAGCAGCCGGCGCTGGCGCTGTTGCAGCAACTCGGCTGGCGGCATCTCAATCTGATGGAGGAGACGCCGGGGCCGGAGAATCCCACTGGCCGCACCAGCTTTCATCAGGCTTGGCTCCCCGCCCGGCTAAAGGCCGCGCTCGCCAAGCTCAACCCCGGCCTGCCGGCGGAAGCCCTCGCGCTGGCCGAGGCGGCGTTGACGCAGGACCGCTCAGCCCTTTCCCCCATCGCCGCCAATCGTGAGTTCCACCATCTGCTGCGCGAGGGTGTACGGGTGGAGGTGAAGAACCCCGAGAACGGTAAGGCCGAAACCCTCACCGTCCGCGTAATCGACTGGAAGGATACGGGGACGAATGATTTCCTCGTCGCCAGCCAGATGTGGATTCAGGGCCTGCTGCACAAACGACGCCCCGATACCGTCGGCTTCGTCAACGGCCTGCCGCTGCTGCTGGCGGAGTGGAAGGCGTTCTCCAAGCCGGTTTTCAACGCTTACGATGAAAACCTGCGCGATTATCGCGACACCATCCCGCAATTGTTCCCCTTCAACGGCTTCGTGATCCTCTCCAACGGCCATGAATCGCTGATGGGCGGATCGCATACCGATTTCGACTTCTTCGCCCCGTGGAAAAAGCTGGAGGAGGACGGGCCGGAAGACCCTAGCCTCGCCACCATGCTGCGCGCCACCTGCGAACCCGCGCGTTTCCTTGACCTGATCGAAAGCTTCACGCTTTTCGATGAGGCCAAGGGCGGCTTGCGGAAGGTCGTCGGCAAATATCATCAAGTGCTGGGCGTGAACCGGGCCATGTCGGCGGTGGAGCATGTTGCCGCCAACAAGGGCCGCCTCGGCGTATTCTGGCACACGCAAGGTTCCGGCAAGAGCCTCTCCATGGTGATGTTCGCGGAGAAGGTGCTGCGTCGCCTGGGCGGCAACTACACCTTCGTGATCGTCACCGACCGCACCGAGTTGGACGACCAGATCGCCGGGCAATTCGCCAGCACCGGCGCGCTCACCAAACAGATCGACCAGGCGCAGGCTGGCGGCCGTGTGCATCTCAAGGAATTGCTGGCAGGAAACGAGCGTTACGTCTTCACGCTGATCCAGAAATTCTCGACCGCCGACCGGGAAGCGATGCCGGTGCTTTCGGACCGTTCCGACATCATCGTCATCACCGACGAAGCGCACCGCAGCCAGTATGACCAGTTGGCGGCGAACATGCGTGCCGCTCTCCCCAACGCGGCCTTCATCGGCTTCACCGGGACGCCGCTGATCCAGGGCGAGGAAAGCCGTACCCGCGAAGTGTTTGGCGATTATGTCTCGGTCTATGATTTCGCCCAGTCGGTCCGCGACGGGGCGACGGTGCCGCTCTACTACGAATCGCGCAAACCCGAGCTTCAGCTCAACGCTGGCGAGTTGAAGGAAGAACTGGACGAACTTCTCGACGAGGTGGAGCTGAGCGAGGAGCAGGAGAAAAAGCTCCAGCGAGAATTCGGCCGGCAATATACCCTCATCACCAACCCGGACCGGCTCGACAAGGTGGCCGAAGACGTGGCGCTGCACTTTGCCATGCGCGGCTATCGCGGGAAGGCGATGTTCGTCGCCATCGACAA
The DNA here is from genome assembly GCF_015158295.1 of Devosia faecipullorum. Classification (GTDB taxonomy): domain Bacteria; phylum Pseudomonadota; class Alphaproteobacteria; order Rhizobiales; family Devosiaceae; genus Devosia; species Devosia faecipullorum. The sequence continues at coordinate 56,705 of NZ_JACDXV010000008.1, forward strand.
AGCGACCGCCGTTTCCATGTATGATCGGGTGAAATTGGCTGTCGCCCGCTTGATCGCGGCGGACGAGGCGGCACTCAAGACCGCGCATGAGGCCGAGGGGGCGGCGATTGCCGAGCGGCTGCAATGGCTGCGCGAACTGGATATGGCGGTGGTCGTCAGCCAGGGGCAGAACGAGGTGGACAACCTCCGCAAGAAGAGTCTTGACATCCTTCCTCATCGTGAGCGGATGCAGAAGGAAGACCTGGAGGAGAAGTTCAAGGACAAGAACGATCCGCTGCGGCTCGTCTTCGTCTGCGCCATGTGGATCACAGGCTTCGACGTGCCCAGCATCGGTACCGTCTATCTCGACAAACCGATGAAGAACCACACGCTGATGCAGACCATCGCGCGGGCCAACCGCAACGCATCGGGCAAGACCAGCGGTGTGATCGTCGATTATGTGGGCGTGTTTAACAATCTGCAAAAGGCGCTGGCGATCTACGCCGGCAGCGCGGGCGGCGGCGAAAAGGACGAAACGCCGATCAAGGACAAGGCGGCGCTGGTAAAGGCGTTGGAGGACGTGCTGGATCAGGCTGGCGCCTTCGTGCAGCCGCTCGGCATGGATGTTTCGGCGATCATGGCGGCGGATGCGCTCTCCCGGCTTGGCCTGATAGCAAAAGCGGTGGAGGTGCTGGTCGCGCCCGACGAGCGGCGGCGCGAGTTCGGGCGGCTCGCGGGCGCGGTGACGAAAGCCTACAAGGCGCTGTTGCCCGACGAACGGGCCGCGCCTTATCTGAAGCCAGTCGCGGTGTTCCACATGCTGGCCGATGCGGTAAAGGCGAAGCTGGGGCCGGCGGACATCTCCGCCATCCAGGCTAAAATCGCCGAATTGCTCGACGACAAGCTGGAAGGCGTGGCGATCTTGACGCCCATTGTCGAGGGCGCAGGTGCGGAGGGGCGCGTCGACCTTTCCGGCATCGACTTCGGCAAACTCGCCAAGCTTTTCGAGAAAAGTCCCAAGGTCGCCACCGAACGGTTGCGCGAGGAGGCCGAGGGGAAGGCCCGGAAGCTGGCCGAGGTGAATCCCACCCGCGCCGATCTGGTCGAGAAGCTGGAAAAGCTCGTTGCCGAATACAACGCCGGCTCCATCGACGCGGAAAAGTTCTTCGAGGCACTGAAGGATTTCGTCGCTGGCCTTGACGAGGAAGAACAACGGGCGGCTCGCGAGGGGCTGACCGAGGACGAATTGGCGATCTTCGACCTGCTCACCACGCCGGAACCGCAGCTTACCACGGCGCAGGAGGCCGAAGTAAAGCGGGTGGCGCGTGAGCTGCTGGCAAAGCTGCGCGGGCTGGTCAATACGATAGATTGGGTGCGCGGGCAGGAAACCCGAGGCGCTGTGTTCAGCGAAATCCGGGTGCGGCTGAACGAATTGCCCGAGGAGCCTTATCCGCAGGCACTATGGGACGCCAAAGTGGCGCAGGTGTGGAACTTTGTGTTGAGGCGGTATGCTGATAGTAGGGTATTGGGTTGGTAATGGTTGGCAAGGAATGCAGTAGGTTTCTGAAAGATGCAGAGTCTGCCAGCCTCCAAACTGCGCGTACAAGGTGGCAACTATACTCGCTCTCTCCGACATGGAGCTGACGCACAACTAGGAACAGTAAAATGGCCATCATAGAAGGTTTTCGCGTTCAGAATTTCCGTGCATTGCGCGATGTGACACTAGGTAAGCTCTCTGCGCAGCAGCATGGCGATCCTCTGACGCCATTCACAGTGGTCATTGGCAAGAACGGCGTAGGCAAAAGTTCACTGTTCGATGCATTTGGATTTGTCGCCGATTGCTTGGCTACAGATGTAGAAACTGCTTGCGACATGAAGCAACGGGGTGGATTCGAGCGCTTGCGATCAAAAGGCGTGGAGGAATCGATCCGCTTCGAGATTTACTACCGCGAAGCTCAGAATGAACGGCCGATCACCTATGAACTAGCCATTGACCTGGACAGCGGCGGTCGACCGTTTGTCTTGTCCGAAATATTGAAGCAACGCCGCAAGGGGCAAAAGCACGGCCGTCCGTTTCCGTTTTTACGTCTGGATCATGGTAAGGGCACGGTCTGGGCTGGCGAGGAGGCCGTCGAGGATGAACATGAGGAAAGCAATGCCAGCAGCCCGGTGGAACTTACCGATCCGCGTGAACTTGGCATTTCTACATTAGGCACATTGAAAGAACATCCACGTATCAGTCGCTTTCGTGATTTCCTCAAGGGCTGGTATCTCTCGTACTTCTATCCCGATGCGGCACGCAGCCTTCCCAGCGCCGGACCACAGCGTCACCTGAATGTGCATGGTGACAACATCGGCAATGTGGTGCAATTCATGGAGCGTGAGCACAAGGATCGCTTCAAGAGTATCCTTGAGCGCATTGCCAGCAAGATTCCCGGTATCGCCAGGATTGACACGGAAATCACCACGGATAAGCGCGTGCTTCTGCGCTTCAATGATGGTGCGTTTGATGACCCCTTTTTCGCGCAGCAGATGTCTGACGGCACACTCAAAGTGTTTGCTTATTTATTGTTGCTGGAAGACCCTGATCCGCCCCCCTTCATCTGTATCGAGGAACCCGAAAACGGACTGTACCATAAGCTGTTGGAATCGCTGGCGCAGGAGTTTCGCGCCCACGCCAGCGGAAAGAAACACGCACCGCAAATCTTCGTAACGACACATCAGCCGTACTTCGTTGATGCATTGTCGCCGGAAGAAGTGTGGATATTGGAGAAAGGGACGGATGGTTATTCTACAGTACGACGGGTCTCTGATCTCGAAGTGGTCAGAAATCTAGTGGCAGAAGGTTTGCCGCTGGGCGGGCTGTGGTACAGCGACTATCTCGATGCGAGGTAATCATGCACATCGAGATACTGGTGGAAGATGCTTCCGGCGAGAATTTGCTTAAATCATTACTACCCAAGATTTTGGGCGATCACGGCTATCCACACACTTGGCGGCTCCACGCCTATAAAGGTATCGGGCGCATTCCGCAGAAGCTAAATGCAGTTGGCGACCCTACAAAGCGAATTCTGCTTGACCAGTTGCCGAAAATTCTTCGGGGTTATGGGAAAACACCGGGCATTGATGCCGTGGTGGTTGTTCTGGATTCTGACCGCCGCAACTGCGTGGATTTTTTAAACGAACTCAAAGCACTGGCAGAAGGGTGCAAGCCTGCCCCGAACACATTGTTCCGAATTGCTATCGAAGAAATTGAGGCTTGGTATTTCGGCGACCGTGAGGCAGTGCAAACCGCCTATCCAGGCGCCAAGGTGAATATACTTGATAATTACATACAGGATAGTGTTTGCAACACTTGGGAAATGCTGGCAGATGCCATTTACCCAGGTGGTTCTGCTGCCATCAAGAAAGCAGGCTGGCCACTACCGGGCCAAGTCAAATGTGAATGGGCGGAAAAGATCGGACCCTTGCTTGAAGTCGACTGCAATCTCTCCCCGAGCTTCGGCAAATTTCGTGATGGTCTGCGCCACTTGGTGGCAGATCATCCTTGATGAGGTAGCAGAAAATCGGGATTGGTTTTGGTGAACACGACAGGAAAAGCTTGGCCGCGCGCTCGAGTAGTTGATGCTTTGGGACAAACTGACCTATCGAGTATGGCTATCTGCGAAGGATTTCGTGCTTTTCGCGGGCGGCTAACTTATCCGCACTTTCAACATGCAGCCACGATGAAGCATGCATCATTTAGAGTGCACACAGGCCTTTAGCCGGAAGTATTGCTATATCGGATCCGCAAATCCAGACCCCTCCTTTGCTTGATGGTATTGCAGTTGGTATGGACTTCGAGCGACGGCAGAAAATTACGGCATTACAATGCGAACTCAAGCCTATTGACCATCGAGTGGGAGTGATCCGGGCTCATCCGGGAAACGCAATTTAGGCGGAAATGCCGAATGTGTGTCCGGTCCGGCCATTGAGCTTTATCCCGGCTATTCCATTGCGGCCGGCGTCGTGCCGGCCGCAAAGATGGGCTGTTCACCGCCCGATGGCAGCTGCGTCGAGGGTCTGCTGAACGAGGTCGCCGAAGGCGATCTGTGCGGGGCGGCGCATATAGGTGACGATGTCGTCCTTGATCAGCGGCGCGTACCACCGTTCCGCAATCACGCCGCTGCGCTTCTGGATGCCGAGAACGCACAATATCTGCGCGGCGTTGCAGTCCACGTCGTGGCCGATCCCGCAGATGATTTCCAGGGTCCGATCAAAGTCTCCCTCGCCAAACCACAGCGCAACCACCTGTGCTGCGGCATTGGGATAGACATGGATCCAGTTATATTCGACATATTCTTCGTCGCATTTGGCCCATGCCGTCTGCCAGTCATCGGAAGTGCGGCAGGCATCGAGCGCGAAGGCGAGGACCGCCCCATATTCCGTTGCCGTTGAGAACAGCGCGCAGGTGGATGTCAGGAGTTCGCGTGTGTCCGAGAGCGTGTAGGCGCGCGCTGCAAGGACCGCGTTGAAAACTTCACCCAATATGCCATTGCCGGCCGCCGAGACTTCGGCGTCGATATAGGCCAGGCGGGCGGCTTCGCGCGCGCGGCCCGGTGCCACCATGCCGCAAATCGTGCCGCGCATCTGGCCGCCGATCCATTCGTCGAAAGGATTTTCGAGCCAGCCGCTGACCGGCGGCATGATGCCCCGGCGGATATTGTTGAGCGCAATGCCCTCGGCGGACCAGCCCATCGGGATCATGCCGGTCCAGCGCGCGGCGATATCGGTGCCGGTGATGGCCGGCCCCTTGTCGCCATAGGCCTCAAGGAAAGCCAGTTCGAATGTGATGTCGTCATTATAGGTGTTGGGTTCGCGGACATAGTCGCGGATCGGGCCGAACACTTCGGCGATGTTTGCCGCCGTATAGCCTTCAAGAGCCGTACCTGCGGCGGCGCCCACAAGTTGCCCAAGCCAGGCTGCGCGTGTCTGGTCGGCGAAATCCGCTCCGGCGACGTCCACTTTCTCGTCTGCGGGCCAGCTGGTTGCGGCGTCGAATTCTTCCCAACTCTTGTAGCGAATCGTCTTTTGCGACGGATGCTCCGGGTCGGGCTGCGCGGCCTGCATGATGGTGCGCAGGCGCATGTCGATCACATAAAGCTGCTCGAAGTCGCCTGCGTCGAGCGCCTTCAGACCCTCGGCCAGCAATTCATGATAAGGGGCAAGCACATAGCCCTTGCTTTCCAAAGATTGCAGCGCTCCTGCCATCAGGCATTCGGGGGCTGCCGATCCCGGCACATTGCTCTTCCAGAACATGGCAAGCATCGCATCGCCGGCGGCCATGACCGCGCTCGCATCCCAGGTTTGTTCCTCGGCGCTGCGCACGACGGGCTTGGTGTTGCGCAAAAGATCGCGGGTGAGTTCCCAGGCTTTCATTGGTCTAGTCCTTGATGGTTCAGGAATGGGTGCGGGCCTTGGCCTTGCGGCGGGCTGCATAAACGGTGAGCACGATGACCGGCACGATATAGGGGATCATCTGCATGAGTTCGTTGGGGAGCCCCAGAGCCTGCATGGTTATGGCGCTCGTTTCAGCGATGGCGAGCACCGCAGCGGCAGCGAATGTGCCCCAGGCCGTGCCCATGCCCATCACCTCGGCGGCGATGGCAATAAAGCCGCGCCCCGCCGTCATGTTCTGCGCAAACCAGCTCACATAGCCCATCGACAGATAGGCCCCCGCAGCGCCGCCGAACATGCCGGATATCATGAGGGCGTAAAGCTGGGTTCGGTTGCGCGATATACCTGCCGCCGCGGCGGCTTTCGGATCGGCGCCGACAGCCCGGACATGCAGCCCGAACGGCGTGCGCGCCAGCATGATGGAGACGAGCGGCACGCAGGCAATCGCCAGATAGGTCAGCATGTGATGACCCGAGAGCAGGGCGCCCAGAACCGGAATGTCTTTCAGCAACGGAATGTGGATGGAGGGCAGGACGCCACTTTGCAGCGCCCCGGACATGCCCTTGTCGCCGGTGGCGAGGAACAGGCCCAGCGTTGTCGCCGAAGCGGCGGCAAGATTGAGCGCGATGCCGGTGATGATGAAATGCGTTCCCAGCCCGTTGATGGCCAGCGCCATCAGCGCACCGAGCCCGGCGCCGCAGGCAATGGCGGCGAAAAGCCCGATGATCGGTGTCCCGGTCCAGGCGCTGGCCAGAACGCCGACCAGAGCGCCGGAAAGCATCATGCCTTCCATGCCGATATTGAGCACGCCGGCGCGGTCGGAAATCAGGATGCCCAGGGCCGCGAGCAGCAGCGGCGTCATCACCCGCAAGACAGTCGCGAACAGCGCCGGATCGCTGATGGTGGACCAGATGGCGTCGGTCATGCTGCCTGCTCCTGGCCCTTGATGTCGCGGATCAGCCGCAGGAAGGCGGGATGCCGGAAAATGGCGGTAGCGGTCACCACCAGCATGATGGCGGCGGTGACGAGGCCGACCACTTCGCTCGGCACCGCCAGATTGCGGGCCAGCATGTCGCCGCCGACCTGAAGATAGGCCAGGAACAGGGCCGCCGGAATGACGAGGAACGGGTTCTCACGCGCAAGGATGGCAATGGTGATGCCGGTCCAGCCGTGGCCGGGCAGGGCGGTCCATGAGAAGCGGTTGTAGAGGCCCAGAACCTCAATGGCCCCCGCCATGCCGGCAATGAGGCCGCCGATGACTTGTGCGCGCATGACCAGCGCGCCGCTATTGAGGCCAAGGTGCTGGGCGAAGCTGGGACCGGCGCCGACAATGCGCAGGTTCAGTCCGCCGCGTGTCCCGTAGAGCCAGATGCCGCCGATCACGCAGGCGATGAAGGCAATGATGACACCGGTATGAAGCCGCGTGCCCGCCATGATGCGCTCCAGCGTGAAATCACCGGGCAGACGGTATGACATCAGCGCGCCCGCATTGGGGTCGCGCAGGTAGTAGTTGAGCACGAAGATGCCGGCATAGAGGAAGGCAAAGTTGAGGACGAGCGAATTGACCATTTCGGACGCGCCGAAGCGGACCTTGAGATAGCCGGGCACCGAGCAGGCGAATGAGCCGACTATCGCGCCGACGAGAATGGCCGCCGGCGCCGCGACCATGCCGGTGAATGGCAGCCAGAGCGCCGCCGCCGTTGCCGCAATGCCGCCGAGGAAGAAACTGCCTTCGACTCCGAGATTAAAGCTTCCGGCACGGAAGATCAGCGTCGCCGCCAGGCCAGTGAGCATGGTGGGCGTTGCCAGTTCCAGCACGTTGCCGAGATGGCGCATGGTGCCGAAGGGGCCGAGCAGGAAAAGGCCGAGCACCTGTCCCGGGTCCGGTTGTGACAGCGCCACCGGCACGAGGACGGCAAGGATGACTGCGGCGATGACCAGGGCGGTCAGCGCGAATTCTGTGAGACCGGCAAGAGCGGAACGGATCATGCTGCCTGCTCCAACCCTAGCATATAGGGGCCCAATGCAGCCGGGGTCAGGTCGGCGGCATTGGGCAGGTTGGCCACGATCCGTCCATCGAACAGCACGATGACACGGTCGGCCAATCTCAAAAGTTCATCGAGGTCCGCCGTGACCAGCAGCACGGCAGCGCCGGAGCGTGCCACCGCATCGATGCGGGAATGGAGGAAGGCCGCCGAAGCCACGTCGATGCCGCGTGTTGGCTGATCGGCGATGAGCAATCGCGGCGAACCGGCCAGTTCCCGGGCGGCGATCAGCTTTTGCGCATTGCCCCCGGAAAGGGAATCCAGCCTTTCGCTGATGCCGCGAAAGCGGACGGCAAATTCGCGCACCATGGCGTTGACATGCCTGCGGATCGCGCCGCGCCGCAGGAAGGGGCCCCATTGCATGGCAGGGTCGCCATCGGTGCCGGCTATGGCATTGTCGATAAGCGTCAGGCCCGGCGTGCCGCCCTGGGTAAACCGGTCAGCCGGCAAATGAGCAAGCCCGGCTCGCCTCCAATCGGCGGTGCTGGCCTTGTCCATGACCTTGCCGGCAAATCGGATGGCGCCCGCATTCGGGTGCAATTGGCCGCTCAGCAGCGAGACCAGCCCGCGCTGTCCGGAACCATCGACACCGGCAATGCCGACAATCTCGTTCGCGCCAATGGTCAGCGAGATATTCGTCAGCCGGTCCGCAGTGTCTCTGGTGTTGGTGGCAACGTTCGAGAGTTCGAGCAGCGGCGCGCCGCCGGACGGGCTCGCCTCGCGGCGCACGATATCGATGTTCCTGCCCATCACCATGCGGGTGATTTCGGCATCGCTGACCTCGGCCAGCGGCAATGTATCCACGACGCTGCCGGCGCGCAGCACCGTGACCGTGTCGGCCAGTGCGCGCACTTCATGCAACTTGTGCGAGATGAAGAGAATGGTGATGCCATCGTCGCGCAGGGCGCGCAAACGAACGAATAATTCCTCGATTTCGGGGGGCGACAGCACGGCAGTCGGCTCGTCGAGGATGAGTAGGCGCGTTTCCCGCGCCAAAGCCTTGAGAATTTCGACCTTTTGCTGGGCCGCGACGGAAAGCGTCTCGATCCGCGCATCAGGGGCGACATTGAGCTCGTAGCGGCGGCTGAGTTCGATCACCTGCTCGCGGGCGCGGCGGCGGTCGATCAACAGCCCCGAACGCGGTTCGTGGCCCAGGATGATATTTTCCACCACGGTCAGCGGCGCCACCAGCGAGAAGTGCTGGTGCACCATGCCGATGCCATTGCGGCCGGCAAAGTCCGGTGCCGCCGTATCAGCGGCGGCACCGTCGAGAAGAACCTGTCCGGAACTATGGGGCTCAAGGCCGAACAGGATTTTCATCAGCGTGGATTTGCCCGCGCCGTTTTCGCCGCAGATGGCGTGGATCGACCCCTTCCGAATGTCGAAAGTGGCATCGTTGAGGGCCACCGTGCCGTTCGGATAGGTCTTGGAGACCTTTTCGAACGCGACGATCGGAGCGTTGGACGTCATCTGCGCAAGATCTCCGGCTTACGGACGGACGCTGTCGCGCAATGCGCTGAGGCTTCCGCTATCCATGCCGAAGGCGGTCGGCACTTCGACCTCTCCGGCGGCGATGGCGGCCTTGGCCGCTTCGACTGCTGCGAGCGTTTCAGGGGATGCCAGCTTTTCGAAATTGCCGGTTTCCACGATGCCAACAGCGCCTTCTGCCAGGCCGACATTTTCAGCCGACCCGAAGGGCAGCTTGCCTTCGCGATACATTTCATAGGCACGCACGAGGCTGACATCGACGTTCTTGAGCACGGAACTCACGACGCGGCTCGCCAGCGCCGGATCGCTTTCGGCAAAAATGGCCTCCTGATCGGAATCGACGCCCAGAACATATTGATTGGTTTCGGCGGCGGCGGACACCTGGCCCAATCCGGCCTGCGAGGCGGCGATGAAGCCGATCCCCACGCCCGCACGGTATTGTGCAAGGCCGAGTTCCTTGCCCTTGGCGGCGTCGGTGAACGAGCCGGCATAGGAAACGGAAACCTTGATATCGGGGTTCACCGACTGTGCGCCGGCAATGTAGCCGACGAGGAAGTCGTTGATGACCGGGATGTCCATGCCGCCGAGGAAGCCGAGGTTTTTGCCGGTGCCTTCGGGCAGGCCGCTCTGCAGGAGGCTCGCGGCGACGATGCCGCCGAGATAGGAGCCTTCGTTCTGCTTGTACTGGATGGAATAGACATTGGAATAAGCGCCGCCGTCATAGGGAAGGCTGGCGTCGAACAGGATATATTTGTTGTCGGGATAGAGTTCGGCCACGTCGCCCAGAATTTCGGACAACGAGAAGGTGCCGCCGATGATCAGATCCCAATCCTGCTCGGACACTTCGAGCAGGGCCGGCTCCCAGCCGGTCGGATCGTCACCGATCTCGAGCACCCGCGTTTCCACATCGTCGCCATAGGTCTGCTTGATCTGCTCCAGCCCGCGATTGGCCGAATCGAAGAAGGATTTGTCGCCGAGGGCGCCGTTGATCAGCAGCAGGATCTTGTCCTGCGCCATGGCGCCGGCACTGGTGGCTGCGAGCAATGTCGCTGCGCTGACCAGGCCGAGAAGTGCGCGGCGCGCATGAGTTCTGTTCGTCGCCTTGACCATGATGAACCTCCCTGGTGTCTTCGGCATTTTCTGAAAACGTCCAAATACTGGTCGTTTAATCGTGTAAATGATAGAGCGGTGATACGGGGAGCTGTCAAGGGGTGAGGCGGCGAACATCCAACGACACTTGGCGATAAGGAAAATTTCTGCCAAGTGGTGCGGGCGGGGGAATGAAATGAGCCGACGGCGAAGTCCAACGATCAAAGATGTGGCGAAAGCGGCGGGGGTGTCTTCGGCCACCGTTTCCTATGTGCTCAACGGGCTGAACAAGGTGACGCCGGAAGTTGACGCTCTGGTTCGTCGCGTCGCCACTGAAATCGGCTATTCCCGCAACAATGCCGCGCGGGCGCTGAAAACGGGTCATCATCACCTTATCGGCTGCATTCTGCCCACGCTCACCAGCCCGGTATTTCCCGAAATCGCTCAGGCCGTACAGCGGCGCGCCGCGCAACATGGCTATGCCACCGTTGTGGTCGATTCCGGCAACGAACCCATGCGCGAACTCGAGGTTATCGAGACATTGGGGCGGCACGGCATTGATGGGGTCGTCGCGCTGTTGCATCCCAGTTTTCCGCTGTCGACACCGCCGCAATTGCCGATGGTGTCGCTGGACGCGCCATTTCCGGGGCTGGATGGCGTCATGGCCGACCACCTGACCGGCGGGCGCCTCATGGCCGAACATGTCATCGGGTTGGGGCATCGGAAGGTAGGGCTGCTATCCGGCTTTCAGGATCACGTCAGTAACAAAGAGCGCCGCGAGGGCTTTGTGCAGGGTGCGGGATCGCAACTCGATCTGGTCTGGGAGGTTCAAGTCGATCTGGTCCCGCAATTGCCGGACGCTGCGGTGGCGGCGATTGCACGGCGGGACGTCAGCGTAATTGTCTGCGTCAACGATCTGGTGGCCATAGCAGCGCTTAGTGCCTTGAAGAGCCTGGGCTTGCGCGTCCCCGACGACGTTTCGGTCATTGGTTTTGACGACATGCAATGGAGCAGCTGGCCGTTGATCGGCCTGACAACAATTCGTCAGCCTCTCAATGTCCTGGGTGAACGTGCCGTCGACCTGCTCGTGGACAGGATTTCCGGTGTCGCCATGCCGGTGATCCTGGAGCGGCTTCCGGTGGAGCTCGTGGTGCGAACGAGCACGAAGGCCGTGCCATAGCCTGGGCCGATGTCAAATGAGGGCCGGCGGCGATCCGGCCTTTTTGTTCCTTATATGTTCTTGAATATCCGGGCGGCCCTTGCTAGCTTTCGGGGCAATCAGGCCTTGGGGGCTTGTAGATAATCAAGAAGACGACATGGCCAAGAACCGATCCCAATTCCTCTGCCAGTCCTGCGGCGCGGTTTCGAGCCGCTGGCAGGGGCGATGCGATGCCTGTGGCGAATGGAATTCCATCGTCGAGGAGATTGTAGATTCGGGCGTCGGCGCCGGCCCCAAGGCCGCCAAATCCAATGGCCGGCCGACCAATCTGGTGCCGCTGTCCGGCGAAACCGAGAGCGCGGCGCGCGTCGTCACCGGCCTTGTGGAGCTGGATCGGGTAACCGGCGGCGGCTTCGTCAAGGGCTCGGCGTTGCTGGTGGGCGGCGATCCGGGGATCGGCAAATCCACGCTGCTGCTGCAATCGGCGGCGGCTTTGGCCAATAAGGGCAAGCGCGTCGTCTATGTCTCGGGCGAGGAGGCGGTGGCGCAGGTGCGGCTCAGGGCGCAGCGGCTGGGCCTGGGCGATGCCGGCGTGCTGCTGGCCGCCGAAACCAATGTCGAGATCATTCTCGCCACGCTTGAGGGCGGGCCGCCGCCCGATCTGGTGATCATCGATTCCATCCAGACGCTGTGGACCGACAGGGTGGATTCGGCGCCGGGAACCGTGACCCAGGTGCGCACCTCGGCCCAGGCATTGACGCGCTTTGCCAAAAAGAGCGGCGCGGCGGTGGTGCTGGTCGGCCATGTCACCAAGGATGGTCAGATCGCCGGGCCGCGCGTGGTCGAGCACATGGTCGATGCCGTGCTCTATTTCGAAGGCGACAGCAGCCACACCTTCCGCATCCTGCGCGGGGTGAAGAATCGCTATGGCGCGACCGACGAGATCGGCGTCTTCGCCATGACCGAGCGCGGGCTCGAACAGGTGGCCAACCCTTCGGCGTTGTTTCTCGACCAGCGCGACAAGGACGCGGCGGGCTCGGCAGTGTTCGCGGGCATGGAAGGCACAAGGCCGCTGCTCATCGAAATCCAGGCTTTGGTGGCGCCATCTCCGCTCGGCACGCCGCGCCGGGCCGTGGTGGGCTGGGATTCCTCGCGTCTTTCCATGGTTCTGGCCGTGCTGGAAACGCGCTGCGGGGTGCGGATCGGCGCCAACGACATCTATCTCAATGTCGCAGGCGGGCTGAAGATCAACGAGCCGGCGGCGGACCTTGCCGTGGCCGCGGCGCTGATTTCCTCGCTGACCGGTTCGCCCCTGCCGGCCGATGCGGTCTATTTCGGAGAAATCTCGCTGGCGGGTGGCGTGCGCCCCGTTGTGCATGGCGCCTTGCGGCTGCGCGAGGCTCAGAAGCTGGGCTTTGGTTCGGTGGTGACGGGCAAGCTGGGCAAGGCTGACCGCAACAATGGCCTCGATGTCACCGAATATGCCCAATTGAGCGACATGGTCAGCCGCATCGCCGCGCAGGGCAAGCGCCCGATTCCCGAGCCGGAGCACGATTCATGGTAAATAATCAGTTTCCAGTGAGATTCGAGTGCGGCCCGGAGGTTGGCCTTGGCAGCGCCCGCTAAAGTGTTTAATGGTCGCCGCAATTGGCCCGGCGGCTCGAAAACAGGCGAAAACATATGCTGACAGCGTTTGACGTTGGTGTGGGTGTGCTGGTGCTGATCTCGGCGATACTGGCCACGGCGCGGGGGCTGACCCGCGAAGTGCTGTCGCTGGCGACCTGGGCCGGCTCCGCCGCCATCGCCGTCTATATGCTGTATTATCACCCCGACATTGCCCGGCAATATATTGCCGAGCCGGTCGTGGCCGACATCGCCACGGTGGTGGTCACCTTCATCCTGGCGTTGATCGTGCTGCACCTGTTGACCATGCGCATCGCCGATTTCGTGGTGGACAGCCGCATCGGGCCGATCGACCGCACACTGGGTTTCGTCTTCGGGGTGCTGCGCGGCATTCTCATTGCCATCGTCATCACCATTTTCGGCCTGTGGCTGCTGCCTAATAACCTGCCCGATTGGGCCGCCAAGGCGCAGACTCTGCCGCATCTGCGGAATATGGGCGACACGCTGATTTCCATGCTGCCCGAAGGGCTCGAGCAGCAGGTGACCGATATTCTCAAGGGCGGCGGCGCCAATCTCAGCGACGAGCCGGCGACATCTGCCGCGCCCCAGGACGGTGGGGACGTCGATCCGAACCTGACGACGGTGGATCCCTCCGACCCGGTGATCGATCCGCCAGCCTGATGGATGAGCATGGCGGGCACCGCATCCGCCTTCTGCCTGCCGACCGACCATACTTGTGATTGCTGGCCGGCGGGAAAATGCGCTATTGGCCTGCCAGCCATCCGCAGTCTTTCGCATGGAGCCTCCCGTGACGCATCGCAGCTTCGATGACGATTTCAATCTCGATGGCGACACGCTGCATGAAGAGTGCGGCGTGTTTGGCATTTTAGGGCATGACGATGCGTCGACGCTTACCGCCCTGGGCCTGCATGCCTTGCAGCATCGCGGGCAGGAAGCCGCCGGTATTGTCAGCTTCGACGGCCAGCAATTCCGCCAGGAAAAGCGCATGGGCCTGGTGGGCGATCACTATACCGACCCCGCCGTGCTGGCGAAGCTGCCCGGCAATATCTCCATCGGCCATACCCGCTATTCCACCACCGGCGAAGTGGCGCTGCGCAATGTGCAGCCGCTGTTCGCGGAGCTGGAAGTGGGCGGCATCGCCATCGCGCATAACGGCAATTTCACCAATGGCCTGACGCTGCGCCGCCAGATCATCGCCACCGGCGCGATCTGCCAGTCCACCTCGGACACCGAAGTGGTGCTGCATCTGATTGCGCGGTCGCGTCACTCCTCCAGCACCGACCGCTTCATCGACGCCATCCGTCAGATGGAAGGCGGCTATGCCATGCTGGCCATGACCCGCACCAAGCTGATTGCGGCGCGCGACCCGGTCGGCATCCGGCCGCTGGTCATGGGCGAACTCGACGGCAAGCCGATCTTCTGCTCGGAAACCTGCGCCCTCGACATTATCGGTGCGAAATATATCCGCGACGTGGAAAACGGCGAAGTCATCGTCTGCGAACTCCAGCCCGATGGCTCGATCAGTGTGGAAGAGCGTAAGCCTGCCCGCAAGACGCCCGAGCGGCCATGCCTGTTCGAATATGTCTATTTCGCGCGCCCCGATTCCATGGTTTCGGGCCGCAGCGTCTACAAGGCGCGCAAGAACATGGGCATCAATCTGGCCAAGGAAGCGCCGGTAGAGGCCGATGTGGTTGTGCCGGTGCCCGATGGCGGCACCCCGGCTGCGATCGGCTATGCCCAGCAGAGCGGCATTCCGTTCGAATTGGGGATCATCCGCAATCATTATGTGGGCCGCACCTTCATCGAGCCGACCCAGCAGATCCGCGCCTTCGGCGTGCGCCTCAAGCATTCGGCCAACCGCGCCGAAATCGCCGGCAAGCGCGTGGTGCTGATCGACGATTCCATCGTGCGCGGCACGACCTCGATCAAGATCGTGCAGATGATCCGCGACGCAGGCGCTACGGAAGTGCATATTCGCGTCGCCAGCCCGATGATCTTCCACTCGGACTATTACGGCATCGACACGCCGGACCCCGACAAGCTGCTGGCCAATCAATATGCGGACCTCGATGCGATGTGCCGCTATATCGGTGCGGATTCGCTGCAATTTCTCTCCATTGACGGGCTTTACGAGGCCGTAGGGGGCGTCCGTCGCGACCCCAAGGCGCCGCAATTCACCGACCATTACTTTACGGGCGACTATCCGACGCACTTGACCGATCTCAATGGCAGGACCATGAGCGATCCCAAGCAGGTGTCGCTGCTCAAGGAAGCTGGCTAATGACCGAAAATAACGAACTGGAAGGCCGGAACGTACTGGTTACGGGCGCCTCGCGGGGCATCGGCTACGCGGCGGCGCTTGAGGCGGCTCGGCGTGGCGCCCATGTGATCGCCGTAGCCCGCACCGTGGGCGGGCTCGAAGACCTCGACGACGAAATCCAGAAGCTCGGCGGCTCCACCACCCTGGTTCCGCTTGACCTGCGCGACGGCGAGGCCATCGACCGGCTGGGCGCGGCGATTTTCGAGCGCTGGGGACATCTGGACGGCCTGGTGGCCAATGCAGGCCAATTAGGCGTGCTGAGCCCGGTCGCCCATATCAAGCCCGATGATTTCGACAAGGTTCTGGCGGTCAACGTCACCGCCAATTACCGGCTGCTGCGCTCGCTCGACCTGCTGTTGCGCCAGTCCGAAGCCGGACGTGCGGTGTTCGTGTCCTCGTCCTCGGCGCGGTCCGCCCGCCCGTTCTGGGGGCTCTACGCCGCGAGCAAGGCGGCACTGGACGCCATGATCAAATCCTATGCCGGTGAGGTCGTGCAGACCAATGTCCGGACCAATCTGTTTTATCCCGGCGCGGTGCGCACCGCCATGCGCGCCAAGGCCATGCCGGGCGAGAACCCTGAAACGCTGCCCACGCCCGAGGCCGTGGCGCCGCTGCTCATCGATCTGCTGAGCCCGGCGCTGCAAGAGCATGGTAAGCTGTTCGACATGGCGACCGGCAAGTTCGAAGCCATCTGATCGTGGTCATTCTGCGCGCCTATCGTCCCGACGATCTCGATGCGCTCTATCGCATCTGCCTCGAAACCGGCGATGCCGGCCGCGACGCCACGCCGCTGCATAATGATCCGCTTCTGCTCGGGCATATTTATTCGGCCCCCTATGGCGCGCTGGAGCCGAACAATGTCTTTGTCGCCGAAGACGAGGACGGCGTGGCCGGCTATGTCGTCGGCACCCATGACAGCGTGCGCTTTTCTCAGAAGCTGGAAGCGGAATGGTGGCCGCAACTGCGCCAGCATTACGCCAATGCGCGGGGCATGACCGATATGGATCGGGGCCGGATCGCCACCATCATGCAGCCGCATGGCTCGCCGGCGGAACTGGTTGAACCTTATCCGGCGCATATCCACATGAACCTGCTGCCGCGTCTGCGCGGGCAGCGGATCGGCACGAAACTGCTCGACATGTGGATCGATCAGGCAAGATCGGCTGGTGTGCGCGGCATTCACCTGGGCGCCAGCGCCACCAACGAGGGCGGCATCGCTTTCTGGAGCCGCAGCGGCTTCAACCGACTACCGGTCGGCGGCGGCGCTGTCTGGTTCGGCATAACCTTATGAAAATGGCCCGGATCGCTCCGGGCCTTTTCATTTGATCGGGCAGGGCAGGGGGTAAGTCAGGCTCCCGCCGCTCCACTATGTCTCAACTCGGCACGACCAGGGGCGCAATCAGCACCTTGTCGATGCGGTGGCCATCGAGGTCCACCACTTCGAACCGCCAGCCATCGCGCTCGAAGGTCTCGCCCACGACCGGCAGGTGGTTGATGCTGGCCAACACATAGCCCGCCAAGGTCTCGTAGCGCGCGTCCTTGGGGACGGGCACCCGGAAGCGCTCGCGGAAATCGTCCACCGGCATCCAGCCGGCCACGAGCCAGGAGCCATCCTCGCGCTCGACGACAGCCGGTTCGTCGCCGGGCTCCTCGTTGTAGACGCCGGTTATGACTTCCAGCACGTCGCCAAAGGTGATGATGCCTTCGAAATGGCCATATTCATCCACCACCAGCGCCAATTGGGCACTGACCTTGCGCAGCGCGTCGATAACGTCGAGCGCATCCGCATGTTCCATGACCACCGGCACCGGCCGCACCAGCTTGCGCAGGTCAGGCTGCTGCCCTGCCGCCAGCGCCGGAAGCAGGTCGGACAACGACAGCACGCCGAGAATGGAATCGGCATCGCCCTCCTGAACCAGGATGCGCGAATGGCTGCTTGAGAGAATGGTCTTGAGGTTTTCCTCGTAGGAATCCTCGACATCGACCACTTCCACATCAAGACGCGGCGTCATGATCCCGCGTGCGGAACGGTCGGCCAGGCGCATGACGCCTGAAATCATCGAATGTTCTTCGGTTTCGAAAATGCCCGCCGTAGTGGCCTCGGCGATGATAGTGCGGACCTCTTCTTCGGTCACCGATTCTTCGGCCTGGCCACTTTGGCCCAGTAGGCGCAGGACGAACTTGCCGGAAATGTCGAGAAACCAGACGATCGGCGTGCCGACCAGCGCCAGCATGGTCATGGGACCGGCAACGCGGGAGGCAACACCCTCGGGATTGCGCAGGGCGACTTGCTTGGGCACCAGTTCACCCAGGATCAGGGTGACATAGGTGATGGCGACCACGACGACACCGGTGCCCATCACATCGGCAATGCCCGATGTCAGGCCGGACACGCGCAGGATCTCGGCGAGGCGCAGGCCCAGCGTGGCGCCCGAAAAGGCACCCGCGAGAATGCCGACCAGGGTGATGCCGATTTGCACGGAGGAGAGGAACTTGCCCGGATTTTCGGCCAACTTGATGGCCTGTGCGGCGCCCTTATTGCCTTGATCGGCCAAAACCTTGAGACGCGCGGGACGGGAAGATACGACGGCCAGTTCAGACATGGCCAGAGCGCCGTTCACGAGAATCAGAACGACGACGATGAGGATTTCTGTAAGCAACAAAGTGCAATGTTGGCACGCCGCGACCAATGGCGGGGTGCTACGACGCCGTGCAATATAAGGAAGATCGTGGCTATGTGAATAGGCGAATGGGCGGATCGGGCATTTCCCGCAAAAGTTGAAACAGTTTTGCGGGATAGAAACGCGATATAACAAGGGATTAGAGGCGCCGAGACGCCTTTGCTACCCTTGTTATTTCTTGTTGGCGTAGGGATTCTTGCCGCCCCGGATCCAGAGACGGATCGGTGTACCCGGCATGTCGAAGGCCTCGCGCAGCCCGTTGACCAGATAGCGCTGATACGAGGCCGGTACGGCGTCGGGCCGGGAGGCGAACACGATGAAGCTGGGCGGTCGTGTCTTGGCCTGCGTCATATAGCGCATCTTGAGACGCCGGCCCGAGATTGCCGGAGGCGGATGGCCTTCAAGCATGCCCGCCAGCCAGCGATTGAGCCGCGAGGTGGAGACGTGGGCGTTCCAGCTCCGCTCGATGGCGAAGATGGCGTCCATGAGCTTGTCGATATTGCGTCCGGTCAGGCCGGAGAGCGTCACCAGCGGCACGCCCCTGATCTGCGGCAGCAGGCGCTCACAGGCTTCCCGCAATTCGGCAAGAGCCTTGTTCTTGTCCTCGATCAGATCCCACTTATTGAGCGCGATGACCATGGCGCGCCCTTCGCGCTCCACCAGATCGGCCAAAGCCAGATCCTGTTTCTCGAAGGGAATGGTGGCGTCGAGCAGCAGCACGACGACTTCGGCATATTGGATGGAACGCAGGCTATCGCCCACGGCCAGCTTTTCGAGCTTTTCCTGCACGCGGGAGCGGCGGCGTATGCCGGCTGTGTCCACCAGATTGATGGTGCGGCCTTCCCATTCCCACGGCACGAGAATGGAATCGCGGGTAATGCCGGCCTCGGGGCCGACCAGAACGCGATCTTCGCCCACCATTCGATTGACCAGCGTGGACTTGCCCGCATTGGGGCGTCCGACAATGGCCACGTTGAGATAGCGGCGCGGATTCCAGCGCAGCGTGGCGTCTTCGCCCTCGCCTTCGAGCATGTCGGGGGTAATATCGACATCGACTTCGGGAAGAATATCGAGATCGTCCACGGCGCCCGAGCGCGCTTCATCCTCGGCCTTCTTTTCGGCGGCGCGGTCAATGGCGGCCGAAACGATGGAATAGAGTTCGGACAGGCCCAGTCCATGCTCGGCGGACAGCGCGATGGGCTCGCCGAAACCCAGTTTGAACGCTTCGACCAGACCGGCCTCGGCGGCCTTGCTCTCGGCCTTGTTGCCGACCAGATGCACGCCCTTGCCCGCCTTGCGCAGCACCTGGGCGAAGCGCTGGTCGAGCGGAGTGACTCCGGCCCTGGCGTCGATCATGAACAGGATGATGTCGGCTTCCTGAATCGCCAATTCGGTCTGCTGGCGCATCCGGTCTTCGAGGCTGCCATCGCGCACGTCCTCATAGCCCGCCGTGTCGAGTACACGGAAGGTCAGGTCGGCGATATGTCCCTCGGCCTCGCGGCGGTCGCGGGTGACGCCGGGCGTGTCGTCGACCAGCGCGATCTTGCGGCCCACCAGCCGGTTGAACAGGGTGGACTTGCCCACATTGGGACGGCCGACAATGGCTAACGTGACCGTCATGGCGATATTCCCTTCGGCGAGGCCGGATTATTCGGTGGCTGGCTCGCCGGAAGCGGGCGTTTCGGCCTGATCGGCTGCCGGTGCGCTCGCCGTACCGGCGGACAGCATCTGCGCCATGTAATAGGCCATGCGGTTGCGAATATTCGCATCGGCCAGCGGATCATCGAGCACGGATTGGAACCGCGCTTCGGCAGCAGTGAAATTGCCGGCCTTGTATTCAGCCAGACCCAGCAATTCACGGGCGATGCGGCGAAACTGGCCGTCATCGGTCGCGAGGGTGGCGATGCGAGCCTCCACATCGGCCAGCGAGCCATTGTCGACCAGAAGATTGCCCGCCAGCAGCAAAGCCAGTTCGCGCAGGCGCATATTGGACTGGCTATTGGCCAGCGCGTCATAGGCGGCGATTGCGGCGGGAATGTCGTCCTGCTCGGCCAGCAACGCCGCCTTGCGGAACTCGGCCAGAACCGGGTAGCCGCCCGAACCGTCTTTCATCAATTGCTCGAGCTTGGCCTGCGCGGCGGCGAGGTCGCCTTGCCCAGCAGTGTCCAGCGCCGCATAGAGCTGCTCGGAGGATTGCGACGACTGGCTCTTGGTGTACCAGCTCCAGCCCTCATTCGCGGCCACGAGCCCGACGATAGCGATGGCGCCGCCGATCACGAAGGGCGCAAACCGGCGCCACAGTGCCCGCATGCGGTCGGAGCGCAGTTCCTCGTCAATTTCGCGGAAGATATTTTCGTTGGACATGGCCAGCCGTCGATGCGTTCTAAATCGGGCGCAGCTTTATCACGCGCCCTCTGGAATGCAAACCGGATGCGAGCCGGCGCCGTCAGCGGCGACTATTCCGGCAGCCGTCCGTCTCCGACATAGTTCCGGCTATACCGCCCCTTGAGGCTGGTGAGGATTTCATAGCCGATCGTGCCGCCCAGCTCGGCCTGCTCGTCGATGCCGATATTCGGCCCCAGAACTTCCGCGCCCTCGCCTGGATCGGGCAGATCGGAGCCCAGTTCGGTGACGTCGACGATCGTCAGGTCCATCGAAATCCGCCCGACGACCGGGCAGGCCTTGCCGCGAATGAAGACTTTGCCGCCCGGATGCTGGTTGGTGCCGGACATGGTGCGGAAAAATCCATCCGCATAGCCATAGCCGAGCACGGCGAGTCGCGAATTGCGGTTGAGTGTATAGGTCGCGCCATAGCCTACGCTTTCGCCGGTGCGCGCCTCGGTGATCTGCAGGATCGGCACATGCAGCGTCACCACCGGCTGCATCGGGTTCTTGCGCCCAGTGACAGCCCGCCCGCCATAAAGCGCTACGCCTGGGCGCACCATCTGGAAATGATAGTCGCGCCCGCTCATCAGTCCCGCCGAATTGGCCAGCGATGCCGGAATGGTGGGGAATTGTGAGCGCACCGAACCGAACAGCGCCAATTGCGTGCGGTTCTTCTCGTGATTGGGAATATCTGCGCAGGCCAGATGGCTCATGATCATCTGCGGCGCATAGCCCAGCGCGTCGATGCGCTCGCGCACCAAAGCTGCTTCATTCAGCCGGAAGCCCAGCCGGTTGATGCCGGTGTCGAAATGGAACCCGGCAGGATAGGCCTCGTTGCGCTCGACGCATTTGGCGAGCCATTCCTCCAGCATGGACATGGAGGACAGGACCGGCATCAGGTTTTGCCGGATATAGAGATTGGCCGCGCCCGGATAGAGCCCGTAAAGCACGAAGATGTGCGCGTCCGGCACGGCGGCCCGCACGGCAATGCCCTCATCGGGCGTTGCCACGAAGAAGAAGCGCGCGCCCGCCGCATGCAAGGCTCTGCTGGTCATGTCGATGCCGGTGCCATAGGCATCGGCCTTGACCACGGCGGCCGTCAAAGCGCCCGCGCTCACCTTGTCGAGGGCGCGCCAGTTGCGGGCCAAAGCCCCCAGATCGATGCTCAATTGGCCGCCAAGGCCGGATGTCAGCGTCATGCCTATTCCATGCGTTCGGGCAGGTAGTCTGCCCGAGCAAGGTTACCAAAGCGGGTAAATTGCGCCTCGAAGCTTAACTGCACCGTGCCGGTGGGACCGTGGCGCTGCTTGGCGATGATGACTTCCGCCTTGCCGTGCACCTTTTCCATTTCCCCCTGCCAGGCCAGATGTTCGGGCGTTCCCTCCTTGGGCTCCTTGTTTTTGAGATAATATTCTTCGCGGTACACGAACAGAACCACGTCGGCGTCCTGCTCGATAGACCCCGATTCGCGTAGATCCGCCAGTTGCGGGTGCTTGTCGTCGCGCGCTTCGACCTGGCGGGAGAGCTGGCTGAGCGCGATGATCGGCACTTCCAGCTCCTTGGCCAGCGCCTTGAGCGTCGTCGTGATCTCGGTCAATTCCTGCACGCGGTTCTGGCTCGACGCCTTGGAGGAGCCGGACAGCAGCTGCAAATAGTCCACGATCAAAAGGTCGAGCCCCTTCTGCCGCTTGAGCCGGCGGGCGCGGGCCGCCAGTTGGGCCACCGAAATGCCGCCCGTGTCGTCGATGAACAGTGGAACCTTGCTCATCATGTTGGAAACATCCACCAGCTTGGAAAACTGGTTGTCATGGATGCGGCCGCGGCGGATGTCGGACGAGGAGATTTCCGCCTGCTCGGCCAGGATACGGGTGGCGAGCTGTTCGGAACTCATTTCGAGGCTGAAAAAGCCGACCTGGCCGCCATTGACGGTCTTGGAATGCCCGTCCGGCGTCACCTCGCCGCGCCAGGCCTTGGCGACGTTATAGGCGATATTGGTCACCAGCGAGGTCTTGCCCATGGCCGGGCGACCCGCGAGAATGATCAGGTCGCTGCGCTGCAGGCCGCCCATCTGCCGGTCGAGGTCGTGCAGGTCGGTGGCGACGCCCGAGAGCCCGCCGTCGCGCTGGAAGGCTTCGCCGGCCATCTGGATCGAGGCGCTGAGCGCGGCGCCGAACGGCTGGAAGCCGCCGTCATAGCGGCCCTTCTCGGCCAGTTGGAACAGTTCGCCCTCTACCTTCTCGATCTGCTTGACAGGGGTCATCTCGACATCGGCATCATAGGCGACCGACACCATTTCCTCGCCCACCTGGATCAGGTTGCGGCGAATGGCGAGATCGTAGATGGCCTGCCCGTAGTCTGCGGCGTTGAGCACCGTGGTCGCTTCCGCTGCCAGCCGCGACAGATATTGCATCATGGTGACGTCGGGCAGCAGCTGGTCGGGCAGGTGGGTCTTGAGCGTCGCCGGTTCCGCTGCCTTGCCGGCGCGGATGATCTTGCCCGCCAGCTCATAAATCTCGCGGTGGATTGGCTCGTAGAAATGCTCCGGCATCAGGAAGTCGGCGACGCGATAGAAGGCGTCGTTGTTGATCAGGATGGCGCCCAACAGCGCCTGTTCCACATCCACGTTGTGGGGGGCCGTGCGGAAGGATTTTTCCTCAGCGGGGTGAATGCGTGCGATCTCGGCCATGATGAACTCGGTGGGTATTAACCTTTCTTAACCACGCGCCTCGGCGCGAGTCTCGAACAAGACTCGCCCTAACTTGCGAGGGTTAATGTACCGCAAACGTTCCATGTGAACAGCGGGGACAACGGGGATTGTGATCGTGCAGGCTTGCGGGGCTATTGAACCGATTCTGTCCCTTATACGGCAAAAGGCCGGGCACAGGGCCCGGCCTTTAAAATTCAACGCTCGCGCGAAGAATTCAGTCTTCGAAACGGTCGTCCTGGGCGGCATCGGCCTGGCCGGCGGCGAAATCGCCACCTTCATCGGCTTCGAAATGATGCACGGTGACGTCTTCACCGGCGGCCTGACGTTCGGCTTCGTCGGCCGAGCGGGCGACGTTGACGATGATCGAGACGGCGACTTCGGGGTGCAGCGACAGGGCGACGCTGTGCACGCCGACCGACTTGATCGGCTCGGCCAGGTCGACCTGGTTGCGCTGAACGGTGAAGCCTTCGCCGGCAAGGGCTTCCACGACGTCGCGGGCAGCGACCGAACCATAGAGCTGGCCGGTTTCGCCGGCCTGACGGATCAGGACGACGGTGGTGCCATTGAGGCCTTCGGCGACGCCGGCGGCGGCATTGCGGCGCTCTTCATTGCGCTGCTCGATGTGAGCGCGCTCGTTTTCGAAACGCTTGCGGTTGGCTTCGGTGGCGCGCAGGGCCTTGCCCTGGGGAAGCAGGAAGTTACGGGCAAAGCCGTCCTTCACATTGACTTCGGCGCCGATACCGCCGGTGCGGCCGATACGTTCGAGCAGAATGACTTTCATTTGCTTTTTCCTTTGGCTGTCCCGCCTCTGGGGCGGTTAGGAGATGTGAACCATTCACGTCCCCAGCTTTGCGTCCTCCGGACGCTTTAGGTTGAGAAGCCATCCGACCCCTCAACCTTCATCACCACCCGGCTTGTGCGGGTGGTCCATTCTGCCATCCTCTGGATTGCCCAGACGAGCCGGGCAATGCCGATAGAGGAAGGGCGTAGTTCTTACTGAACTGCGTAGGGCATCAGGCCGATGAAACGGGCGCGCTTGATGGCGCGGGCCAGTTCACGCTGCTTCTTGGCGGAAACGGCGGTGATGCGGCTCGGCACGATCTTGCCGCGCTCGGAAACGTAGCGCGAGAGCAGGCGCACGTCCTTGTAGTCGATCTTGGGTGCGCCTTCGCCCGAGAACGGGCAGGTCTTGCGACGACGCTGGAACGGGCGGCGGGCCTGGGAAGTGGTAAGGTCTTTGATAGCCATTTATCCTGTTCCTTTATCTTAGAACCGACGGGGGCGGCGTTCGCCCGAGAAGCCGCCACGGTCGCCACCGCGCGGAGCGCCATCGCGGTCATCGCGGTCGCGCTTCTGCATCATGGCCGAGGGGCCTTCTTCCAGTTCGTCGACACGCACGGTCATGAAGCGCAGGATGTCTTCATTGATGCGCATCTGGCGTTCCATTTCAGCAACGGCAGCCGGAGCGGCTTCGATGTTGAGCAGGGTATAGTGCGCCTTGCGGTTCTTGCGGATGCGGTAGGAGAGACCCTTGAGGCCCCAATATTCGTTCTTGGTCACCTTGCCGCCGCCCTGGGCGAGAATGTCGGTCAGGGCAGTGGTCAATTCCTCGACCTGCTGCTGGGACACGTCCTGGCGAGCGAGGAAAATGTGTTCGTAAAGGGCCATTGATGCGCCTTCCTTTCGGTTTCGATACGCAATGCCTGGCGCGGAGCCCCTTCGAAGCCGGAAAGGCGTCAAAGCAGTCTTGCAAAGAGCGGGAACACGGGAGGCCGGGTCCGAAAGACCCTATTTCTCCAAAAGGAAAAACCCTCCGTTCAGCCCCCGGCCAAACGAATTGCTGGCGGCGCTATAGAGCAAGGCGGCGGGATTGGCAAGTCAGGCGGGGTGCCGCTCGCCCCTGCGCTTCCTGGCCTTCGCAACCTGCGCGCGCGGTGCCTGCTGCGGAGCTGGGGCATCGCCCAGCGCGACGATGCGGTTGCGGCCCGCATGCTTGGCGGCGTAGAGCGCCGTGTCGCTGGCAGTGAACAATTGGTCGGCCGATGTGCCCGCATAGGCTTCGGCCAGCCCGATGCTGACCGAGATCGTCAGATTGCCGCCGGTTTCGGTGGGAATCCGTATGGCACTGATCGCAGCATGGACTCGTTGCGCCACCGCCATTCCGGCGCTGGCTTGCGGCCCGTCGACGATGACGCCGAATTCCTCGCCCCCCAGTCGACCGGCAACGGATCCTTGCCGCAAAGTCGATCGTAGCGTCCGGGCCAGTTCCTGCAGGACCAGGTCGCCCATCGGGTGGCCATGTGTATCATTGGTTGACTTGAAATGATCGACGTCGATCATCAGCAGGCTGGTTTTCTCATGGCCGGGCTTGGCGAGTTGCTGGCTCAGGCTTTGCATGAACGCGCCGCGATTGGCCAATCCTGTCAACGAATCGTGCGCAGCCATATGCTGCAATTGCTCGTTGGTCCGCCGCCACGCGGCGTTGATGGATGAAACCATAAACACGCCGATCGAGATCATGCTGACGCCGAGACGGAACGAGGAGGCGTCCGACTCGGCGCTGAGGTCGAAATTGAGCGGGATCAGTCCCAAAGGCGCGACGATCAGGATCCAGGTGCAGGTGAACATTGTCAGTATGGCGCTGGCGAACGGCAGAAAGATCACGGCACACGACAATAGACTCGGCACCACATAGCTCGATGCCCCCGGCCCGCCGATCATGTGCATGAGTGCGATGGAGCCGAGCAGGGGGGCTATGGCTGCGAGTTGCTTCAGCGCTTCAGTTTCGCGGCGTGACAGCAGACGCAGTTCGTTTCTGTTCGACGACGTAAAGGCCAGGATGACCGGCACGAAGATCGCCAGATTGACGAATTCACTGGTGAACCAGAGCAGGGTGGCGTCCGGCCAGTTCATGCCGAACAGAAATGGGCCGACAAAGGCGCCCGCGAGCGACGAACATGCTGCCCCAACGACCAGGATGACGACGACGGCCATCGCATTATTGGGGCTGGGGGTGAAAATGTCCTCCCGGTCGATCAGGCGCGCGGCAATGACCCCGCCGACTACGGTGGCGAGATTGGCGCCGTTGAGCAGGGCGGATGCGAGCAGGTCGCTGCCGGAAAGCAGGTCGGCCGCCATGAGGGCGGTGGCAGCCGCCAGCCATGTCATCGGGCGATTTGCGGAGGGGCGACAGAGCAGGATAGCCAGCAGGATCGCATTGGCTGGCCAGATGCTGGCGAGGGATAGAATCAGCCTCGTATAAATTCCGAGCATGCAGGCGCCGAAAATCAGCAGTCCGATGACCAGGGACTCGCCCATGGCCTGCCGTGGTATCACGTCCAGCTTTTTCCGGGCTCCTGGTTCTCCACCCATTTATGGACTCCGATTGCCGCAGTTCACATCAATGGAAAGCATGCCAAGCATAAGTTAAGTTTTTAGATCGACGCCCTTGGCTTTCCACTTCGTGGCAGTCTCTTGGGCCCCATGGTTGCTTTGGCCTTTCGTTGCCCGCCTTGACTCCGCCACACGCAGACGGCAAAGCCGCAGGCAAAGCGCGCGCTATGTTAGACAAGTGCGGCATTCAGCGAGCCAGAGGGGGACGACAGATGTCCGTTACCGCATTCACTTTCCCGGGGCAGGGCAGCCAGGCCGTCGGCATGGGCAAGGATCTTGCCGCCGCCCATCCGGAGGCGCGGGCCGTGTTTCAGGAGGTTGACGAGGCTTTGGGCGAGCGCCTGTCGGCCACCATGTTCGAAGGCCCCGAGGATATTCTTCGCCTGACCGAGAATGCCCAGCCCGCACTGATGGCCGTCAGCGTCGCCGTGACCCGCGTCCTGGAATCGAAGGGCGTTTTCCTCAAGGACCACGCGAAATATGTCGCCGGGCATTCGCTGGGTGAATATTCCGCCCTCTGCGCCGCCGGCACCTTCTCGCTCGCCGACGCGGCCCGTCTGCTGCGCACCCGGGGACAGGCCATGCAGAAGGCCGTCCCGGTCGGTCATGGCGCCATGGCGGCGCTGCTGGGCCTTGATCTGGAAACCGCCAG
Organism: Devosia faecipullorum; assembly: GCF_015158295.1. Lineage (GTDB taxonomy): Bacteria > Pseudomonadota > Alphaproteobacteria > Rhizobiales > Devosiaceae > Devosia > Devosia faecipullorum. The sequence goes on from NZ_JACDXV010000008.1 coordinate 83,683, forward strand.
GGCAATTGCCGCCGAAGCCGGGCAGGGCGAGGTCTGCGACGTCGCCAATGACAATGCGCCCGGCCAGGTCGTGGTGTCCGGGGCCACTGCTGCTGTCGAGCGGGCCGTCGAGATCGCCAAGGGCAAGGGGGCCAAGCGCGCGCTGCTGCTGCCGGTGAGCGCCCCGTTCCATTGCGCGCTGATGCAGCCCGCCGCCGATGCTATGCAAGCGGCGCTCGCCGAAGTAGCGATGCACGCGCCTTGCGTCCCGGTCGTCTCCAACGTTCTCGCTGCCCCGATTTCCGATCCGGCCGAGATTCGCCGGCGTCTGGTCGAGCAGGTCACCGGCGTGGTCCGCTGGACCGAGAGCGTCACCTGGCTCACCGGTGCTGGCGGCGTTACCAATCTGGTTGAGCTGGGGGCCGGAAAGGTTCTGACCGGACTCGCAAAGCGCATCGCCCCCGAGGCCACGGCACAAGCCATCGGTACCCCAGCCGACATCGACGCCTTCGCCGCACAATTCAATGCTTGAATCTCTCCATCAAGCGCTTGATTCCTGTTTCTCGCAAGAGGCCCTAAATGTTTGATCTGACTGGTAAACGCGCCCTTGTTACCGGCGCCAGCGGCGGTATCGGCCGCGAAATCGCCAAGGCGCTCGCAGCTGCCGGCGCCACTGTCGCCCTCTCGGGCACCCGTGTCGGCGCGCTGGAAGAGACGGCCAATGCCATCGGCAAGGATTGTCCGATTCTGACCGCCAACCTGTCCCGGCTTGACGAGGTGGACAAGCTGGTTCCCGCTGCCGAGGCGGCGATGGGCGGTGTCGATATTCTGGTCAACAATGCCGGCATGACGCGCGACAATCTCTTCATGCGCATGAAGGACGAGGAATGGGACGACGTCATCGCCGTCAACCTGACGGCGGCCTTTCATCTCAACCGGGCGGTGCTGCGCGGCATGATGAAGGCCCGCTGGGGCCGCATCATCGGCATTTCCTCGGTGGTCGGCGTCATGGGCAATCCGGGGCAGGGCAATTATGCCGCCTCCAAGGCTGGTCTGATCGGCATGAACAAGGCCCTGGCCCATGAAGTGGCCAGCCGCAATATCACCGTCAATTCCATCGCCCCCGGCTTCATCGCTTCGGCCATGACCGATGAACTCAACGACAAGCAGCGCGACGCGATTCTGTCCTCGGTTCCCGCCGGCCGTCTGGGCACGGCTCAGGAAATCGCCGGTTGCGCCTTGTTCCTCGCCAGCGACGCCGCTGCCTATATCACCGGCCACACGCTCAATGTGAATGGCGGCATGGCGATGATCTGAGCCATCATGGCCCCCATGGCCATGCTCGAATGGCGGAGCGCCCCGCCTGCCACGGGGCGAGCCCGAGGGTGACGCGCTGCGTGGGATGGGCGATTTGGCCCATTTCTCACGTTCCCGGATGGACTTTTCCACCCAAAAGCCTTGGAAACCGGGCAAATCACGATTGGCTATTTGCGGGGAAACGTGTTACCTCGCGCCCCGTTTACCCTTGCCGGGCCGCCTTGCAGGTGTTCTTCGGGACGCCTACACTGCCTCCGGCAAGCCAATCCCGCTTGAAGAATTGGTTTATCGCCAATAAGAAGCGGAACGAAACTTCGATTTCTAAAAGGGAAGTCAAATATGAGCGATGTCGCTGATCGGGTTCGCAAGATCGTTGTGGAACACCTTAATGTTGACGCCGAGAAGGTCACTGAAAAGGCCAGCTTCATCGATGATCTGGGCGCCGACTCCCTGGATCAGGTCGAGCTGGTGATGGCTTTCGAGGAAGAATTCTCCGTCGAGATCCCCGACGACGCTGCCGAGTCGATCCAGACTTTCGGCGATGCCGTCGCTTTCCTGACCAAGGCGACCAGCTAAGAGCTGGGATAGGCCGCGGACCATGGAATTGCGCCGAGTCGTCGTCACTGGACTGGGGCTTGTCACGCCTCTTGGCTGTGGTGTTGAGCCCACCTGGGCCAATATTCTCGCAGGCAAGAGCGGCGCCAAGCGCATCGACGATTTCCAGATCGACGATATCGCCTGCCAGATCGCCCACCGCATTCCGCTCGGGGACTATGCCGATGGCAAGTACAACCCCGACGAATGGATGGAGGTGAAGGAGCAGCGCAAGGTCGATGCGTTCATCGTCTATGCCATGGCTGCCGCCACCCAGGCTATTCAGGATGCGGGCGTCGAGCCCAAGACCCCCGAGGAACAGGAACGCACCGGCGTTCTGATCGGCTCGGGCATTGGTGGCGTCGGCGGCATCTATGATGCTTCCGTCACCCTCCATGAAAAGGGTCCGCGCCGCATTTCTCCCTTCTTCATTCCGGGACGCCTGATCAACCTGGCCTCTGGCCATGTGTCGATCCGTTTCGGACTCAAGGGGCCCAACCATTCCGTGGTCACCGCCTGTTCGACGGGCGCCCACGCCATCGGCGACGCCGCCCGCCTCATCGCCCTTGGCGATGCGGATGTGATGGTCGCCGGCGGCACGGAAAGCTGCGTCAACAGGTTGTCGCTGGCTGGCTTCTCCGCCGCCCGCGCCCTGTCCACCGGCTTCAACGACAATCCCACCGCCGCCTCGCGGCCCTATGACAAGGACCGCGATGGTTTCGTCATGGGCGAGGGCGCCGGCATTGTCGTGCTGGAAGATTACGAGCGGGCCAAGGCCCGTGGCGCCAAGATTTATGGCGAAGTGATCGGCTATGGCCTTTCCGGCGATGCCTACCACATCACCGCCCCCTCGCCGGATGGCGATGGCGGCTTCCGCGCCATGAGCGCGGCGATCAAGCGCGCCGGTATTTCGCCGTCCGAGATCGATTATATCAATGCGCACGGCACCTCGACGCCGCTGGGTGACGAAATCGAACTGGGCGCGGTGACGCGCGTCCTGGGCGCTGCCGCACCCAATACGGTGATGAGCTCCACCAAATCCGCCGTCGGCCACCTGCTGGGTGCCGCCGGTTCCGTGGAAGCCATTTTCTGCCTGCTCGCCATGCGTGACGGCATTGCCCCGCCGACCCTCAATCTGGACAATCCGTCCGTTGAGACCGAGATCAATCTTGTGCCACACACGGCATTCAAGAAAGAAATCAACGTGGCTCTGTCCAACAGCTTCGGCTTCGGCGGCACCAATGCTTCGCTGGTGATGCGCAAGGTCAGCTAGACCCCCTCCGTCCCATCGTCTTTGCCCGGCCATCCTCGGACTTGATCCGAGGACCGGGCAATCCTTTTCCCCCTGGTCATCGCTGGATCACGCGGGTGGTGACGAAGGGGAGAGAACAATTCCGCCAGACCGGACATGTTCTAAACTTTTCCACGAATTGTAAGGGGCACAAGGCGCTTAACCGCCTTGTGCCCCTTGTCTTTGTCGGCGCTTCGCCACAGTTTGACTCAAAATATAATCAAGTAAGGCCATCCCGGCTTCTGCATGGCCCATTGCGAGTGATGCTGCACGATGAATGACCGCAAAAAACGGCGCCGCCGTCGTTCCGGCAATGCCCTGATCGACATCCTCAACGGCCTTTTGACCTTGCTGGTCATCGGGCTCGTCGTCGTCGCCGGCGGCCTGCTATTCGTCGCCAGCCAATATTATGGCGAAGGCCCCCTCAACGAGGAGCGGGTCTTCCGCGTCGAAGCCGGAGCCTCGCTGTCGAGCACCGCAACGCGCCTCGAAGAACAGGGCATCATCGGCAATTCGATGATTTTCAGCCAGTTCGGCACTCGCGTCGAAAACAGCACCATCATCAAGGCGGGCGATTTCATCGTTCCTGCCCATGCCAGCATGGCCGACGTCTATAAGGAACTCACCGAGGGCAATCCGTTGCGCTATGCGGTGGTTATTCCCGAGGGTTGGACCGTCTGGCAGGCCATTCAGCGCATCAATGCCGATGACCGCCTGACGGGGGTGATCGGCCAATTGCCGCCCGAAGGCTCAATCCTGCCCGGCAGCTACGATTACATGCCGGGCGATAGTCGTCAGTCCGTGCTTGAAAAAATGCAGCTGGCCATGACGCAGGCCCTTGCCGAAGTCTGGGAGACGCGCCAGCCGGACTTGCCGCTCGCGTCGCCGGCCGAATTGCTGATCCTCGCCTCCATCGTGGAGAAGGAAACCGGCGTTGCCTCCGAGCGTCCGCAGATTGCCGCCGTATTCGTCAATCGCCTGCGCACCAAGATGCGCCTGCAATCGGACCCAACGATCATCTATGGCATCACGCTGGGCCAATCGACGCTCGATCGGGGCATTCGCCGCTCCGAAATCGAGGAAAAGACGGCCTACAACACCTATCAGATCGACCGTCTGCCACCCACCCCGATTGCCAATCCCGGCATCGAGGCGCTGCGCGCCGTCGCCAACCCCGACAGCCACGAATATCTCTACTTCGTAGCCAAGGGGGCGACGCCGAAAGAAGGCCACGTCTTTGCCGAGACCTATGCCCAGCACCAGCAGAATGTCGCCGCCTACCGCGCCATAGCCGCCGAAGCTGCGGCCCAGGCCGAAGCGGAGGCCGAAGCGGCCCGCCAGGCATTGGAAGCCGAGGCGGCGGAAGAAGCTGGTCAGGCCGAACAGTGAGCATGGCGCTATCGAGCATGACCGGCTTTGCCCGTGCCGAGCGGCAAAGCGGGGCCATGCGCCTGCGTGTTGAAGTCAAATCGGTCAATGGCCGTGGCCTCGATCTGCGATTGCGCCTCGCGCCGGGGCTCGACATTGCCGAAATCGCGCTGCGTCAGCTTCTGTCCAAGGCGCTGAACCGGGGTTCGGTCAATCTCTTGGCCAGCCTCGACATCTCCGCCGGAGGCGGCGGTGTGCGTGTCAATCAGCAGGCGCTCGAGAACGTGCTCGCGGCGCTGGCCGACCTTGAGCAGCGCATCGAAGCCGCGCCACCCCGCCTTGACGGCATCCTGGCCTTGCCCGGCGTGCTGGAAAGTGCCGATGGGGCAGGGGCGCTCGATGAGGATGAATTATCTGCGCTGCTGCTGTCCTGCGCGGCGGAAGCCATCGACGCGCTCAAGCAGGCGCGTTTGCAGGAAGGCGCCCAGATCGCCATTGTCCTGCTCGCCCATCTCGACGCCATTGCCGCTCTGTGCGACCGCGCCGAAAATCATCCTGTCCGCACCCGCGATCATATCGAGGCCCGGCTCCGCGACCAGCTCGCGGCCCTCGGCGCCGATGCATCCCTGTCACCGGACCGGCTGGCGCAGGAAGCGCTGCTCTTGGCCACCAGGGCCGATATTCAGGAGGAGCTGGATCGCCTGCGCGCCCATATCGCGGCGGCCCGCAAGCTGATTGCCGAGGGCGGTCCGGCTGGCCGTCGCCTCGACTTTCTGGCGCAGGAATTCAATCGCGAGGCCAATACACTCTGCTCCAAGGCAAACGCAGTGGAGCTGACCGCCATCGGTCTTGACCTCAAGGCGGCGATCGATCAACTACGCGAGCAGATTCAGAACATCGAGTAGAGTTTCAAAATGGATTTTCAGCGTCGTGGCGTCATGCTGGTGATTGCCTCTCCTTCAGGTGCCGGAAAATCCTCCATTTCGCGGGCCTTGTTCGATGCCGACGACAATATCCGTCTCTCTGTTTCGGTGACCACCCGCGCCCGACGCACTGACGAGGTCGAGGGCAAGCATTACTATTTTATCGACGAGGCCCAGTTCCGCCGCATGCAGGCGGATGGCGAATTGCTCGAATCCGCCGAGGTCCACGGTAATTTCTACGGCACGCCGCGCGCCAAGGTGGAAGAGCAATTGGCGGCGGGCAAGGATATCCTGTTTGATATCGACTATCAGGGCACGTTGCAGCTCTACCGTAACAGCCGCAAGGACATGGTGACGGTGTTCATCCTGCCGCCCACCATCAAGGAATTGCGCGCGCGGCTGGAGCGCCGGGCGCAGGACAGCAGCGGCACCATCGAAAAGCGGCTGAGCAATGCCCGCATCGAGATGGATCATTTTTCCGAATATGACTATGTGATCGTCAATCAGGATCTGGGGCAATCGGTCTCGCGCGTCCGCTCCATCCTCGATTCTGCCCGGCTCGAGCGCGAGCGTCAGCTCAATTTGCCCAGCTTTGTCAAAGACTTGCAAAGCCAGATCGATTCTTTGTGATAGCGTGTTGAATCAATGGCTGAAGGTGGGGACATAACGCCAAGCGCTGCTGCCCCGGCCGCCATCCGCCGCGGTACGCCCGAATTCCTGCGCGCTAATATCGCTTTCTTTCTCGCCGCTTTTTCCGTTTTCGCTTCGCTCTATTCGGTGCAGCCGCTCCTGCCCATGTTCGCCCAATATTGGGTGCGCGACGCGGGCACGGCCTCGCTGGCCCTCTCCGCCACCACCGCCACCATGGCCATGGCGCTCATCCCGGCCAGCCTGCTCGCCGACCGCCTGGGCCGCCGCACCCTCATCGTCGGCGCGCTGCTGATCACTGCGGCGCTGGGATGCCTCCTGCCGTTCACCCAGGTCTGGTGGGAATTGATCACGCTGCGCACGCTCATGGGCGTGTCGCTGGCCGGCATTCCCGCCGTCGCCATGGTCTATCTCTCCGAGGAGATGGACCCCGATGCCCTAGGCTTTTCCATGGGTCTTTATATCGGTGGCACCGCCATTGGCGGCATGGCCGGGCGCGTTCTCTCGGGCGTCCTCTCCGATCTTTTGGGCTGGCGCCTCGGTACCGGTATTCTTGCTGTTCTCATCCTGCTGGCCGCCCTTGCGGTGGCCGTGCTCCTGCCGCGCCCCCGCCATTTTCTGCGCGATCCGATCAGGCTGCCCGAGCTCTGGCGCCGTTGCCGAGCCAGCTTCGATGATGCCGCCCTGCCGTGGCTTTTTGCTGCATCGTTCCTGCTCATGGGCGGCTTCGTCACGCTCTACAACTATGCCGGCTTTCGTCTGGCCCTGCCGCCCTACGATCTCAGCCATTCGGCCATCGCCTCGATTTTCCTGGTTTATTTGCTGGGCAGCGTCAGTTCGACCTGGGCCGGTGGCCTGTCGCAGCGACTTGGCCGCCGCAAGGTATTCTGGGCGCTGGTGGCCATCATGGGCATCGGCATGGCCATTACCCTCATTCCTTCGACCTTCGCCATCATTTCGGGACTTGCCATCGCCACGATCGGCTTCTTCGCCGCCCATGGCATTGCCAGCGCCTGGGTGACGCGGCGCGCACTTGTCGGCAAGGCGCAGGCGTCGGCCATCTATCTCGTCACCTATTACCTGGGCGCCTCGATCCTCGGCACTTTGGGCGGCTATGCCTGGACGGCCTGGGCTTGGCCCGGTGTAATGGTGGTCTGTGGCGGCGCGGCATTCCTCGCCTTGCTCGTGGCCATCCGGCTTGCCTTCATCGCGCCGCTGTCCATGCCGGAAAAGCCCGCCACACCGCCTGCAGCGGCCTAGGACGGACTTTCAGATTGTCCCGGGCAATGGACGACGCATATGAGGCCGTCAGCCCTGCCTCAAACCCGGAAGAGCCCGCGCCATGGCCAGGAATGCCTCGATGGGCAGCTCTTCGGCCCGCTCGTCGCCTTTGAGCCCCGCCGCCGCCAATAATCCCTCGGCCGGCACGCCCAGCGCTTTCAGCGATTGCCGCACCATCTTGCGCCGCTGTCCGAAGGCGGCTTTCGTGACCTGCTCGACCAGCTTTACCGGCAGTCCCGCCTCCACCGGCTTGGGCACGATATGCACCACGGCGGAGGTGACATTGGGCGGCGGCACGAAGGCTTGCCGCCCCACATTGAAGGCGATCCGCGCTTCGCTGCGCCATCCGGCCAACACGCCCAGCCGCCCATAGGCGTCATCGCCGGGCCGGGCCACGATCCGCTCGGCGACCTCCCGCTGGAACATCAGCGTCATGCTCTCGAAGAAAGGCGGCCAGGGCTCCATGGTCAGCCAGCCGGTCAGCAATTGCGTGCCGATATTATAGGGCAGGTTAGCCACCAGTCGCGTCGGCCCGTCCGCCAATGTGCGGTAGTCGATCTCCATGGCATCGCCGCCGATCACGGTCAGCCGTCCGGGATAGGCCTCGGCCACTTCAGCCAGGGCGGGCAGCGCCCTTGCGTCACGCTCGATGGCGATGACTTCTTTCGCGCCCTCGGCCAGCAAGGCCCGCGTCAGCCCGCCGGGGCCGGGCCCAACCTCGATCACCCGCACCCCCTCCAGCGAACCGCCCACCCGGGCAATGCGCGCCGTCAGGTTAAGGTCGAGCAGGAAATTCTGCCCCAATTCCTTCTTGGCCCGCAGGCCGTGCGTGGCGATCACCTCGCGCAGCGGAGGAAGCTTGTCGATCTGGCTCATGGCAGTCTCGTGCTCATTGTGTCGGCCATGGCGATGGCGGCGGCGAAGCTCGATGGCGATGCCTTGCCCGTCCCGGCCAGCCCGAAGGCGGTGCCATGATCCGGCGAGGTCCGCACGATGGGCAGGCCCAGCGTGACATTGACTCCAGCATCGAAGGCGACGGTCTTGATCGGGATCAGCGCCTGATCGTGATACATGGCCAGCACCGCATCATATTGCCGCCAATGCGGCGGGAAAAACAACGTGTCGGCGGGCAGGGGGCCGATGGCGTCGATCCCGGCGGCCCGCGCCTCGGCAATGGCCGGAGCGATGATCTCTACGTCCTCGCGCCCGATAGCGCCGTCCTCGCCCGCATGTGGATTGAGGCCGGCCACCGCGATGCGCGGCGTCTCGATGCCGAAATGCTGCCGCAGGTCGTGCGCCATCACCCCCAGCGTTTCGACGATCAGGCCATGCGTCACCAGACGGGGCACGTCCTTGAGCGGCACATGGATGGTCAGCGGCACGGTGCGCAAATCGTCATGGGCCAGCATCATCACCGGCAATCTTGCGCCGCACAATTCCGCCAGGAATTCGGTATGGCCCGGATGCTGGAATCCGCCCTGATAGAGCGCCGCCTTGTGGATCGGGGCCGTCACCAAGGCCCGGCACCGGCCTGCCCGAACGGCGGCGACTGCCTGCGCGATGGCGCCGATCACGACCGGCGCCGACGCCTCCCGGGCCTCGCCGGGCTGATCCTCGACAATGCCCTCGATGTGAATGACCGGCAGCGCCGATGCGAACAGGCCGGAAGCGTCCTCGGGGTTCGCCGGGCGCACGGCAATATCGAGCCCCAGCCGCCTGGCGCGATCCGCCAGAAATCCGGCATGCCCGAAGACCGAGAAGGCCGGCAGATCGCGCGCGACCCGTTCCGCATAAAGCCGGAGCAGCAGGTCCGGCCCGATCCCGGCCGGCTCGCCCATCGTGACGGCCAAAGGCGTGGTCATGCTGCCCCCAAAAGCGAAAGCAGCCGCAGGATTTGCGGCTGCCGGTCTATTGATGCATGGGCGAAATTGCCCCGTCCCGCACGATCAGCGGAAAATCTTGGCGTTGGCGCGCAGTCGGTCCATATAGGCCTTCACTTCGCGCTCATAGGCGCCGCTGCCGGCCTGGTCGCGCAATCCGCCCTTCACGAAGGTCAGATCCTGCGCCTGCACCTTCTCGCAGACCGCGAGCATGGACAGGCCCGCCTCGGTGGCGCGCGGCTTGGTGATGCCGCCCACATTGAGGCCCGCCAGTTCCTTGGCGATGGCTTCGGGCAATTGGGTGGCGTGGCGGCGGCCGACATCGACAACAGCGACATCGGTAAAGGTAAGCGACAATTGCACCGCGCTGTCGCAGCCGGCGAAATTGGCGCGGTAATTGTTGGCCTGGCCCGAGCGGCCGCCGCCGCCGATAAAGGTCACTTCCTTGAGGATATAGTCGAAATTCTGGTAATCGGCGACCTTCTGGGCGGCCTGCTGATCCAGTTCGAGTTCGGAAATCTGCACATTCGGCATCACCACCGACTCGGCAACCGCATTCCAGGCGATGGCGGCGCGCAGGCGCGCCTGCAAGGTTTCCGAACCGACACCGCCCTCCTGCAACATCGATTGCAGGCGGTCACGGCTGACATTGAGATTGCGGGCAATCTGGAGGAATGCCGCATCGACCTGGGCGTTGGACACGGTGATGCCCAGCCGCTTGGCTTCCTGGTTCTGGATGGCTTCAGTGATCAACTGCTCCAGCGCGCCGTTGCGGCCGGTATTGTTGCCTTCCATGCGGAACAGGCGCATGCGCTGGTCCACCTGCACGTCGCTGATCGGCTCGCCGTTGACGGTCGCCACCGTAGCCGCCTGCGCGGGTATGGTCGCGGCATTCGCCACACCGAAGGCGATGAACAGGGCGGCGGCGAGGCGCCGGAAATCTGCAAATGTCATGATCGGGTCCGCTCGTTTCGTAACGCCTTCAATGCGGCGTCCGGTCCTTGCTGTCAATTGGTTGAGGAATACGGCCAAAATCCGAACCGGCTATTGGCATCGCTCAAATTCGTCCATCCTCCTTGCGGAGCAACACGCTCAGTCCGATCACGATTGCGACAATGGCCGGCGCGACGGCGGCAAAAAGCGGATGAAGCACCCCCGTCGATCCTGCCCGGTCGGCCATTTCGGTGATGACGAACACGACGAAACCGAGCACCACCCCGTAAAGCACTGCCGGTCCCATCTGGCTTCTGCGGCTATAGCCGGCGGTGAAGGCGAAGGCGATCAGGAGCGAGCCGGTGAGCACCAGCGGCAATGCCAATAGCTTGATCAGCCGCATGGTAGTGGCGGCGCGGATTTCGGGATCGGATACGCCGTTTCGCAACAATTCTGCCAGTTCGAAAAAGGTCAGGTCTTCGGTGGAGGCCGTCCGCAGCTTGATTTCGGCCAGCGAGGAGCTTGTCGGTATTCTGACATTGAAGACGCGCTGCGGCGGCGCATCGGCTCGGCGGGACGTGGCGACCGGCATGTGCCAGAAGCCGTTTTCCAGAATGGCTTCCTCGGCAGACAGCCGTGGCGTCTCGCGGGCGTCGAGGAAAAACACGGTGACATCGGCCAGCGATGCCCCGCCCGGTGCCATGCCGCGCGCCATCAGCACGTAATGATCCTCGCCGCTGCGCTGCTCAAGCCAGATTTCGCCTGCCGGCGTCAACTGCGTCGCCTGGCCCGGCGGCGTGGGGCTGAGTTCGCGGTTGATCTGCGTACTGATGGTCTCGGCGCCCAGCGCGATCAGGAAACTGATCAGCACCAGCGCGGCCACCGGCCCGCGCAGCACCCGCCAGATCGACATGCCGCTGGCCTTGATGACGGTCAGTTCATGGCGCGCCTTGAGATCGGCCAGACCCAGAATGCCGCCCATCAGCACCGTCACCGGCAGCGTCTTGATGGTCCAGCGCACGGCGCTCATCGCCACCATCAGGATCGCCGTCGGCAATCCCTTCTGCTCGGCGACATAGTTGAAACGCCAGGTGTCCAGCGATTCCACCAGCGCGATCAGTCCATAGAAAATCAGCACGGTAATCAGCACACGGCCGCCGATCCGCCCCAGAACCAGAAGATCGATGCGGTTGATCATGTTGCCGCCGCGACTTGTGGGCGGCGCGGCCAAAGGCGCACGGCCAGCAGAACCGCGGAGAGCCCGATCAGGACCACGGCCCCGGTGCCGACGCCGAGCGGGCTATAGGAACCGATGCCGCGCTCGATGAAGGCCACCACCATGACCACGGCCTCCAGCGGCAGCCGGACGCGCGCCCGCCGCCCGCTGGGGAAACCGGCGATGGCGAGGACGAAGAGGCAGAGGCCGATCACCCGCAAGGCCTCGGCGGAGCGGTCAAGCAGGCGGCTGATCACCGCGTCGGACCATTGCCCGGTTTCGAGAGCCTCACCAATCAGGGTGAAACTATCCTTCTCCGCCAGCGGATCGCCACGCACTCCCGGCTGGCTCAGGCTTTCCACATTGACGTCATAGCGGGCGAAGCGGATTTCCGAATAGCGGCCATCGGCGGCCAGATATTGCAGCGTGCCGTCGCGCAATTCGAGAATATAATCGTCGTTCAGCGCCATGACCCGGGCGGATTTGGCGATATAGGTGCGGCGCGTTTCAGGGTCTCGTCGGTCATCGGCGAAAAATTCGGTGATCTCCCCGCCATCGGCGCGCCCGCCGATCATCATCACCACGCCCGGCGTTGCCTGGGTGAAGCGGTTGGGTTTCAGCGTCGAACTCACCAGGTCCGCCGCGATTGCCGCGGACAGGACGTTGAGCTGCCGATTGGCGAGCGGTTCGGCCACATGCACCAGCAGCAATGCGAACAGCGACGCCACGCTGGTCGTCGCCAGCGTCGCCCGCCATAGCCCGGCCAGGCCATTGCTGGTGTGGATGATATGCAGTTCGTGGCTGTTTTGCAGCGCCGACAGCGCCCGCACCATGCCGATGCCCACGCAGATATAGAAAAACGACAAGGCCAACGGCGGCATGGTGTAGAGCGCCTGAACCGCCAGAGTGCCGAAATCCTGCCCCTTGACGGACACCACTTCGAATGAGCGCAGGCAATTGACCAGCCATAGCAGAACGCACACGATGCCGAACAGGATCACCGCGTCGGTCGCAAACAGGCGCGTCAGATAGGCAGTGAGTTTTCTCATCGAGTTTCGTCAGGGTCGAACCGCGCGTCACCTTGGGGTAGTTCGCGCGGCGAAACAATGGCGCAGCGCGCTTTTGGTCCGGGGGTGGGCGACAAAGCGGCTAGGCGAACCACCCTTCGCGGCGATAAGCTCCGCCCATGGCCGATATCCTTTTTTACCACCTCGAAACGCGCTCCCTGGATTCGGTCTTGCCGCTTTTGCTGGAAAAGACGGTTGAGCGGGGCTGGCGCGCCGTGGTGGAAATCGGCTCGCGCGAGCGGGCCGAGGCGCTGGACAGCCATCTTTGGACGTTTCGGGACGATTCCTTCCTGCCCCACGGCATGGATGGGGAGGACAGTGACGCGCACCAGCCCGTGCTCCTCACCACCGGGTCGAACAATGCCAACGGCGCCAATGTGCGTTTCTTCGTCGATCGCGCCGTGCCCCAATCCGCCGATGGCTATGACAGGCTGGTCTATCTGTTCTCCGGTCACGATCCCGATGCCCTGGCCGAAGCGCGTCTGGCCTGGCGGGCACTGAAAGATGCAGGCCATCCGCTCACCTATTGGCAGCAGGAAGACAGCGGGCGCTGGATCGAAAAAGCCAAGGCAAACGCGCCATCATGACCCAGGACCTGTCCTCGCCCAGTCATCACAAATGGTATGAGGACATCTTCGCCATCTTCATCGGCACCACGCTGGTATCGCTCGGCATCGCCTTTTACGCCGAGGCGCAATTGACCACCGGCAGCACCGCCGGCCTGGCGCTGCTACTGCAATATGCCACCGGCATTCCCTTCGGCTGGCTGTTCTTTGCCGTCAATCTGCCGTTTTACGGTCTGGCCTTCCTGCGCATGGGTTGGCCCTTCGCCCTCAAGACCATGGCCAGCGTGGGCATCGTGTCCTTCTTTGCCGGCAGGTTCCCGATCTGGATCGGCATCGACGCCATCGATCCGCTCTTCGCGGCGCTGGTGGGGGGCGGGCTGATCGGGCTGGGCATACTGTCGCTGTTCCGCCACAAGGCCAGCGTTGGCGGCATCAATATCCTGGCGCTGTTTCTTCAGGACAATTTCGGCATCCGCGCCGGCTATTTCCAGCTCGGCGTGGATGCGCTCATCCTCATCGCCGCCTTCTTCATCCTGCCGCTGGACAAGGTGGCCTATTCGGTGGCCGGCGCGCTGGTGCTCAACATGATCGTCGCGCTCAACCACCGCCCCGGCCGCTATGTCGGCTTCAGCTGAGCCGGCAATTGCGCGGTCTCAGTTCGCCGTGTCGCCCCAGCCCATGATGTCGTAGAGATACATGTAGACCATGTGCTCGGCCATTTCGTAGCAATAGATCACTTCGCTTTCGCTCGGGTCGTAGAAGGCATTGGCTTCGCCGCACTGGGTGGCGCGAAAGGTCACCGGTCCCGGCAGCGCGAAGCTGGCCGCCACTGTGCCGGCAGCATATTCCATGATGCCATATTGCTTCAGCGCTTCGGCATATTCCTCGTAATCGCCTGCATCCTCGTAGATGACCTCGATGTCGGAGATTTCGTCCTCCCCGGTCAGATGGGGCTCCAGCAGCCGCATCCATGAGGTGAAGGTCTGATCATAGATATCGGAACAGTTCTCCTGCTGGTCCGGGTCGATTTCATAGGCATCGGCGGTGTCCCCGAAGATGTCGGCGTCCTTGCCCACCATCATGCAGACCATGGCATAGGCCCGCTGGATGTCGAGGCTATGGTCCGAATAATAGGAAAACTCGTCCACCCCCGATCCGGTGGAATTGACTGCGTTGAAATACCAGCCATCCGCCGCATCGATCAGCGCGTCATAGCTGTCCTCGCTCTCGTCGAATTCCAGCAGCCAGATGGTTGCCAGCGCGTCCACGGCATCTTCTTCCTTGCCCAGGACCGGCAATTCAAGCTCGCCCACCAGCATGTGGCCGATCTCGTGATACATGGTGAAGGCGGCATCGTGCATGGCGAAAGCCATGGCGGCGGCCAGGATGTCGTCTTCGCTGTCCTCGGCGACAGCGCCCCCGGCCATGAGGCCGAGCCAAAGCGAGGCGGCCAATGCCGCAACAATAGTCTTCATCGATTGCCCCCCGCGGCAGGGGGCGTTCCCGCTGCCGCAAAAAATCAGTTCCTCGGCCGCGTGCGCGCCGGCAAATCGTCCACATAGACGTTCAGGAAATCCTCGACCAGTTCGTAGCAGAAGATCACTTCGGCCGCGTCGGGGTCGTAAAACGCATTGGGCTCACCACAGCCGCGCGCCGTGAATTTCACCCTTCCATCGAGCTTGTAGCCCCGGCGCACTTCTTCGGCGACATCGTCGAAAATGCCGCTCTGGCGCAAGATCCGCTCCGCCAGCCGCAGCCGCCGCCCGCCGTCATGATAATGCACGTCCACCTTGGTGCCGCTGCCGGCATTGTCCAGCAGGGCGCGGAGCGAACGGTCCACCACGCCATAGTCGAAATGACAGCTGCGCTGGCGGTCGGGCTCCAGCGAAAACGCATTGGCCACGGGCCGGAAGGCCGACCGGTCGGCGCCCACCATCAGGCAGACGATCTGCAGGGAGCGAAAACGGTCGGGCGTATAGCCGAAGGCGTAATCGTCTTCGTCATAATTGTCGCCATAGAGCATGCCGGTCATCTTCCAGCCCTTGGCGGCGTCCTCCAGCGTCCTGTTGGCGTCCGGTGTGCCCTTTTGCAGCAGCAGCCAGGTGGCGATATTGTCCGCGGCATCCTCTTCGCGCCCCAGCATGGGCAGCTTGAGCTTGTCGATCAGCAGGTGGCCGACTTCGTGATAAAGCGTGAACAGGCTGTTATTGATCGCAAAGCGCAGTGTTTCGGCGCGCTGGGCCTTGGTGAGGCCGGAAAGCATATCGGCCTGGGCGGGAACGGCGCCGAGCCCGACAAGCAGCACGATCAACAGCAGCAGGCGGCCCATCTTACCCTCACGCGCATTCCCGGCCACAAGAGGGCAAGCGGCCTTTTCTGTCAACGATCTCACGCTGCGACGTGGTGAGTGCTTCCGGAGCGGAGGGGAAAAGAGCGGCCAGACAGGCCGCCTAAGCCCGTTCCGCTTCCTCAAGCTCCGTGCTCAATTCCAGCCATTGCTCCTCGATGGCTGCGAGATCGGCGCTGAACCGTGCCTTGTCCTTGCCCAGCGCGATCATGCGGTCCGGCGGTCCGTTATAGACCTTGGGGTCGTTCAGCTGCGCCTCGATCTTGTCGATCTCAGTCTTCAGCCGGCCCATTTTGGTTTCCGCATCGGCGACCGATTTCTTCAGCGGCGCCAGTTCGGCCCGGCGTGCAGCCGCTTCCTGCTTGCTCGCCTTGCGCGCACCGGCTCCGCCCGCGCCGCCCTTGCCCTCCTTGGAGGAAGTGATGTTGCGCTGGTAGGAATCGAGGTCTTCGTCCAGTTCGCGGATCGTGCCGCCCTCGGCGATCCACAGGACATCGCAGGTCGCCTCGATCAGGTGCCGGTCATGGCTGATGATCAGCACCGCGCCCTCGTAGTCGTTGAGCGCATGCACCAGCGCGTCGCGGCTATCGATGTCCAGATGGTTGGTAGGCTCGTCGAGGATCATCATCGAGGGGCCGGAAAAGGTGATCAGCCCCATCAGAAGCCGCGCCCTTTCGCCGCCCGAGAGGTTCTTGGCCTTGGTATCCATGCGGCTGGTGGTCAGCCCCATCTGCGCCAGCCGGCTCCGCCGCTTCGCTTCGTTTTCCAGCGGCATCAGCGGGGTAACATGCTCGAGCGGGGTTTCCTCGGGCCGCAGCTTGTCCATCTGGTGCTGGGCGAAATGCGCGATATCGAGCTTCTTGTTGATCTTGAGACTGCCGTCGATCACCGGAATGTCGCCGGCCAGCAGCTTGGCGAAGGTGGATTTGCCATTGCCGTTGACCCCGATCAACGCGATGCGCGCATCCGGGTCGATGCGCTGGGTGACATTGCGCAGGATGATCTTGTCGCCATAGCCGGTGGCCACCTTGTCCAGAGTGATCATCGGCGTGGGCAGGTCCACCTTGGGCTGCTGGAACTGAAACGGGGCGGCGTGTTCGTCGAACATGGCCTCGGGCGGACGCAGCTTTTCGATCATCTTGACGCGGGCCTGCGCCTGCTTGGCCTTGGTGGCCTTGGCCTTGAAGCGATCCACGAACTTTTGCAGATGCGCGATCTGGTCCAGCGTCTTTTCGCGGCTCTTGTTATTGAGCTCCATCTGCATGCGGCGGGTATTTTCGAACGTGTCGTAATTGCCCTTGTAAAAGGTCAACTTGCGATGCTCGAGATGCACGATGGAATTGACCGCCTTGTTGAGCAGGTCGCGGTCGTGGCTGATCAGGAAGACGGTATAGGGATAGGTGGCGAGGTATTTTTCCAGCCACAGCGTGCCTTCGAGGTCGAGATAGTTGGTCGGCTCGTCCAGCAGCAGCAGGTCGGGCTGGCTGAACAGCACCGCCGCCAGCGCCACGCGCATGCGCCAGCCGCCGGATAGCTCGTGCGTCGGCGCATTCTGCCGGTCCTGCTCGAAGCCCAGCCCCTTGAGGATCGATGAAGCGCGCGCTTCGGCTGTGTGTGCATCGATGTCGGCCAGCCGCGTATAAATCTCGCCGATCCGGTCGGGATCGGTGGCGGTTTCGGCTTCAGCCATCAGCGCCGTGCGCTCCTTGTCGGCGGCCAGAACCACCTCCAGCACCGTCTCGTCGCCAGCCGGGGCCTCCTGCGCCACCGCGCCGATCCGGGCTTTCTTGTTGACTTCGATGGAGCCGCTATCGGCCCCGATATAGCCCTGGATGAGATTGAACAGCGTGGTCTTGCCGGTGCCGTTCTTGCCGACAAACCCGGCCTTGGCATTGTCCGGCAACACGAAAGACGCGTCTTCCAGCAACACGCGGCCCTGAATGCGATAGGTCAGATTATTGATGTTCAACATGGCAATCGATTAATCCGCTGGCGTGGCCCCCGCGCGCGCCGATTGGGGCAGGGACGCATGAAACGCGCCAAACGCGCGAAACTCTTTGCCGCCCGAATTAGGGATTCCCGGCCGAGAAGGCAATGCGCGTCATGCTGTCGCCGAAATGGCCGCAGCCTGAGGGTGGCCGATCGGTCACTCCTCGCGCCAGCTTTGGCGGAAGTCCTCGTCGATCAGCAAATCCTGCTGGGGCAGGGGTGCCAGCTCGGTGCGCCGGTCTTTCCAATTGGTATTGATCGCCCGGAAATGACGATAGAAGATCGCCGCGTCCCGCGTCTTCGAGAAGGACGGCCGGTTCTCGATCCAGTGCATATAGGGATGTACCTTGAGGTTCTTCACCCAGGCGCGTTTGGGGTCGAGAATCCATTTCTTCGGCCCCGACAGCGCCAGCTTGGGATCGGCGAGATAGTGCGAATAGTCGCGGTGATCGCCAAAAGGCGTGTCTGCCCCGTCCGGCACCACTTCGATATAGCGCCCCTGCATCACGATCAGTCCCGAAGGCGTTTGCTCGACGGCCTCGTAGATGCTGGCTTTGCCGGAGGTCGTGACCAATTCGTCCACGTCGCAGTTCAGCACGCCCACGCTTTCCATCCCATAACGGCGCAGCGCGACGCTCATCGACCCCACTTGCAGGAACTGGGTATAGAAGGGATTGAGCCTGATGGCCGGGTCCGGCGCGCCATAGAGATAGGGCCAGCTGTGAACCGCGACTTTGGCGATGCCTTGGGCCGCGATCGTGGCGGCGATCTCGTCGGTTTCGTAACGTGTCGAGCCATTGTCGAAGAACACGATGGCGTCGGTGCCATGCTCCTTGGCGTGGAAACGCGCCCATTCGGCGATCCAGAGCAGATCGTTGTTCTTGCTCATGGTGAAGGCGAGCCGCCGCCCGGCGAAATCCTCGATATGCGATGGCTGGATCGGCAGCAGGAAGCTTTGCCCGTCCGATAGCGACACGCGGATCGTGTCGACTTCAGCCGGAACCCCCGTCAATTGCGTGATCATCACCGATACCGAACCGTGGTGGCGGGCCGTCAGCGGGATTTCGCCGGGCAGGCCGACAATGCGGGCCGATTTTTGCGCCTTTTCGAATCCATGCGGCGGTGGTCCGACCAGGAGCACGTCGCGCCCCGAGCGGAAGCAATCGTAAAAGAGCAGCAGCGCATCGTAATTATCGTGGAATGCCTGCGGCCGCGTCCTGCCCTGTGCACGTGGCTGACGGCGAAAAGCCCCGCCTGCATCCAGGAATGCGGCGGAATTGGCATGGTGCATCTCGGCGTTCATCTTGGGGTCTTGGCCCTCTGGTCCGGTGTCATTGCCGTCTCTAGAGTATCGTGCAGAAAAGTGGAATCCGGTTTTCTGCAAAAGCGATGCGATAACAAAAAGATAGAGCGGCACTCTGCGTTCAATAGAACGCACGCCGTCTCTAGACAGGCTCGGCCGACTTCTCAACATTTTGCGCGATGGACGCAATGGTGCGTTGCTCTGCGCTGTCTTGCGCCCTGCGCGCTCTCCCGTTACAAGGCCCCACCTTTTCCAAGCAAATGCAGGACATGACCGCCATGGCGATCGAACGCACCTTCTCCATCATCAAGCCCGATGCCGTCCGCCGTAATCTGATCGGCAAGATCATCGCCAAGTTCGAAGAGAACGGCCTGCGCCCGATCGCCCTCAAGAAGATCCACATGACCCGCGCTCAGGCCGAAGGCTTCTACGCGGTCCACAAGGAACGCCCCTTCTTCGGTGAACTGGTCGAGCAGATGATCGCTTCCCCGGTCGTCGTGCAGGTTCTCGAAGGCGAAAACGCCATTCTCAAGAACCGCGAAATCATGGGCGCCACCAATCCGGCCAATGCCGATGAAGGCACCATCCGCAAGCTGTTCGCTCTGTCGGTCGGTGAAAATTCGGTCCACGGTTCGGATGCTCCCGAAACCGCTGCCGAAGAAATCAAGTTCTTCTTCTCGGATGAAGAGCTCGTTGGGTGAGACCCGGCGGCTGGCATTAGCCGGCCGACAAATCGCTCCGGTGGAGCGATTTGAGGGACGAACGCCCTGAGTCTTGCGAAAGGCCGGGACGATGCTCCCACAAATAAAACACCAGGCCGCCCGCCGGGCGGCCTTTTTGCTTGTTCGTGCTATAGTGCCGAACGCTGGTCCTCCGCCATGATGGCCAGGGCCCCATTGATGAACACCATTTTTATGTCGGAGCATCCCGGATGAACGGGGGACACGGCACCCATGGTGTATCCCGCTCCGAAAGTACGACATTGTCCCTGCCTGAAAATATCTCCCCACCGATTGCCCGCGCCCTTGAGGCCAAAGGCTATGAGACCCTTACCCCGGTCCAGTCCGCCATTCTGGAAGACCATACCGAGGGCCGTGACCTGCTCGTCTCAGCCCAGACCGGCTCGGGCAAGACCGTAGCCTTCGGCATGGCCATTGCTCCGACTCTGCTTGGCGACGATCTCATTCTGCCCCCGCCCGGCGCGCCGCTTGCTCTGGTCATTGCCCCGACGCGCGAACTGGCCATGCAGGTGCGCCGCGAGCTTGACTGGCTCTATGCCGAGATGCATGCCCAGACCGCCGCCGGTGTCGGCGGCATGGATCAGCGTACAGAGCGCCGTGCGCTGGAGCGGGGCGCCCATATCGTCGTCGGCACGCCCGGCCGCCTGCGCGACCACATCACCCGCGGCGCGCTCGATATGTCTGCCCTGCGCGCCGTCGTCCTCGACGAAGCCGATGAAATGCTCGATCTCGGTTTCCGCGAAGATCTCGAATTCATCCTCGACGCCGCGCCCGAGGATCGGCGCACCTTGCTCTTTTCCGCCACGGTGCCGCGCCCCATCGCCGATCTGGCCAAGACCTTCCAGCGCGATGCCCTGCGCATCACCGCGGCCAGCGCCGGCCAGCAGCATGCCGATATCGACTACAAGCTGATGGCTGTTCCCGCCGCCGAGCGCGAAAATGCCGTCATCAACACGCTGCTCTGGTACGAGAGCACCAATACCATCGTCTTCGCCTCCACCCGCGAGGCGGTGAAGCATCTGTCGGCGCGCCTGCACAATCGCGGCTTCGACGTCGTGACCCTCTCGGGCGAACTGACCCAGGCCGAACGCACCAATGCGCTGCAATCCATGCGCGATGGGCGCGCCCGCATCTGCGTCGCCACCGACGTGGCCGCGCGCGGCATCGATCTGCCCAATCTCGATCTGGTCATCCATGCCGATCTGCCGATGAATGCCGAGACCTTGCTGCATCGCTCGGGCCGCACCGGACGGGCAGGGCGCAAGGGCACATGCGTCGTCATCGCTCCCGCCCACCGCAAGCGCGTCGCGCTCTCCATTCTGCGCACCGCGAAAATCGAGGCGGAGATGATCGCGCCGCCTTCCGCCGAGGCCATCGATGCGCGTTATCGCGAGCAGATTCTGGACAATCCCCTGCTTGGCGTGTCCATCACCGAGGACGAGCAGGCAAGTGTGAGCAGTCTGTTAGCGAAATGGTCTCCAGAAGCGATTGCAGCAGCATATTTTCGCATGCAAATCGCAAACCGGCCCATTCCTGAAGACGTTTCTGCGGTTGAATTGGAAGCCGAGCGCACGCCCCGCACTCGTGAGGCTTTTGCAGGGGGTTCCTGGTTCAAGGTCAATCTTGGCCGCAAGCAACGCGCCGAGCCGCGCTGGCTTTTGCCCATGATTTGCAAGGCCGGCGGGGTCAGCAAGGCCGCCGTGGGCTCGATCCGTATTTTCGATACCGAAACCCATTTCGAGGTCGCCGCCGACAAGGTGGATTCCTTCCTCCGCTCGGTCGGCAAGAACGGCACCGGCGAACGGGGCGTCCACATTTCGTCCATCGATGGCCCCGGCGAACGGCAGGAACGCCCGCAATCCCGGCGTCGTCCGCCCGGCCCCCCGGAGAAATACGATCCACTGGCGCCGCGCCCCGAGCGCGCCGACCGCAAGCAGCGCTATGGTTCATCCAATCTGCGTCCCGATGATTTTGAGCGGCCCGCCGAGCCGTCCGAAAAGCCGGTGAAAGCGGCAAAGCCCGTCGCCAAAGACAAGGGCAAGCCGAAATGGTCCCAGCCCGTCGCCGAAGGCGAGCCCCGCCCGGCCAAGAAGAAGGCGGCCAAGCCCAAGGACCACAAGAAGCGCCGCGCCGACGACTGATCCAGCCAAGCCGTTCCGGTTTTCCGGTCAGGCCGGGTCGGCTTGGATTCGTCCCAGCCGGCCCACATTGCCCAAGGCCATGATCGCGGCGCCAAGGATGGCAATGGCCGCCGCAATCGCCAGGGCGAAACGATAATCGCCATTGGCGGCCAGCAGGCCGAACCCGGCCGCGCCCAAGAGGTTTGCGGCGATCGCCACTACATCCATCAGCGACGTCGAGAGCCCGACCCGGCCTTTGATGGCGTCCTGCACATAGGCGATGTTGACGCTCATCAGCGCCGCAGTGCCCAATCCGTTCAGCACCAATAGCCAGAACAAGTCGCTCACGCTGGTGAGCATGCTGGCAAGGCTGATGAACAGCGCCATGACCAGTCCTGCTGCGGCCAGCAGGGTTTCCTTTGTCAGCCGCGTCGTCAAATAGGCCAGCAGCAGCATGAACGGGGCCTCGATTGCCGCCGTGATGCCGGCGTAAAGCCCCACATCGGTCAGTGACCCGCCGAGGTCGGTGACGATGAACAGGGCGATGGTCAGGGTCAGAATCCGCATCGCTCCGGTCATCACCACGAGCCCTGTCAGCCCGGCCAGCGTGCCGGGACGCAAGGCGAATGACGAAAAGCGTGAGGCGCCCTCAAGGCGCGGCGGCGGCGCGATCTGCACGGCTGTCGCCTTGTCGCCGATGAGCAACAGGAAAATCGCGGCGACCCCGGCATAGCTCAGCGCGGACGCGAGATAGACGTTGAAAATACTGAATTCCGCCGCCACCCAGCCGGCCAGCGGCGGCACGACGATCCAGGCCAGCGTGAAGACGGTGCGCAGGACCGTCACCATAAAATCGGCGCGCTGGGGCATGTGCTTGACGTAGTAGACCCGCACATAGCCGAAACATTGCCCATAGCACGCCCCCGCGACGGGCATGATCAGGGCCATGGAAATGATGAAGCTCATCGCATTCGGCCACAGATAGATCAGGCCATGGGCCAGCATGCCGGCCAGTGCGGTAAGCAGAACGAGCAGTCTCCGGTCGGGCAGTTTGTCCGAGAGATAGCCGAGCCCCAGTGACACGAACGTGCCCAGGATCGAGCCTGCCGCCATGACGCTAGCGAAGAAGGCCGGCGACAGGCCCAGCGCATCCACGCCCACCAGCGAGGCATAGGGGATGGTGGCGGCATAGGTGACGCCCGAGAAGAACATGTTCATCCCGAACAGCGCCGTCACCGGCAAACGTGGCTTTGTCGTCATCCGCCCCTCCCAGCGGAGCGCAGAGCTACAGGGCCGGCGGCAATGTGTCCATTAAATCGTTTTCGGTGATCTGAGAAAAATGACGATCAGCGAATTTTTCTGAATTATTCCTGCTTTTTCAATTTGTTATCGGCTGTATCCGACTCAACTCGCAAGCTTGCTGACTCTTTGCATTAAATCGCTCAAGCCGAGGTCTGGCCCACTTATGGCAAAATTGTGAATAGCCAAATCGCCGCGATGTACCCCCTTATGGCTCATCAGCTTTGCCGAACTTGCGTCGCCGGCCTGCACCCTGGAGAGAACAAGAGTGCCTTTGCGTTGGCAGGAAGTGGCTTTGCCGCTGTTTACGATCACCTTTCTTATCATTCTAAAACACGTGCCGCTCACCGCGCATTTGCCGCTCGCCCGTGCCGCTGGCATCGTCGCATTCGGCTATGCGGCGTTTCTGGCGCTGCGCCTCGTGCAGCCGGAGGAGGGGTTCATCATCGAAGGCGGCTGGGCCGAATTGCGGCCGTCTCTCGTGGAATATTTCGCCTGCTACGGTTCGGCGGCCCTAGCGTCTGTCCTGCTCTTTGCCGTCATCGTCATGGGCAGCATTGCCGATACGACCCAGCTGATCGCCACCTACATAGCGGTGCTCACTCTGGCGGCGGGGTCGGTGTCCATCGGCATGCTCGGCCTGTTCACCCACACCCGCTGGGACCACCGGCAGATTGCCCATCGGTCTTTGACGGGCCGAGAGACAGTTCTGAACTGGGCCGACATTCATGCCGTTCGACCCAATTGGCGCGGCATAACCATCAGCGCCGCCAATGGCCGCATCACCTTCTCGCAATTTCACGGCGGCGCGGCGCAATTGGCCAAACATGCCGCAACCCGCGCCCGACGCAACGCGGAAAGTGCCACCAAGGCATTTGCCGCCTAGACGCGCGCGGCGCCATCATTCCGCTTGATCCGGGTCATAACCACAATGCGTTTGCCGCCCTGATCCAGCTGAAATAGCGTCGCCGCCATGAACGCACCGGTTTCCAAGCATACGATCCGCTCCGTCTGTCCGCATGACTGCCCGTCCGTCTGCGCGCTGGATGTCGATATTTTGGCCGATGGTTCGGTCGGCCGTGTCCGCGGGGCCAAGGACGATCCCTACACGGCGGGCGTGATCTGCGAGAAGGTCGCGCGCTATGCCGAGCGCATCCAACATCCCGAGCGACTGCTGCACCCGATGCGCCGCGCCGGCCCCAAAGGTTCGGGTCAATGGCAGGCCATTTCCTGGGACGAGGCGCTGAACGAGATTGCGACCCGCTTTCTCGAGGTCGAAACCAGATCCGGTCCTGAATCGGTCTGGCCCTATTTTTACGCCGGCACTATGGGCCATGTGCATCGCGACGGTATCGAACGCCTGCGCGCCGTGCGCGGCTATTCCCACCAATATGACACCATTTGCGTGGGGCTCTCCTGGCCCGGCTACATCGCCGGCACCGGCCTTCTTGGTGGCGTCAACCCCGAGCAGATGGCGGAAGCCGATTGCGTCGTCATCTGGGGCACCAATGCGGTGCATACCCAGGTCAATGTCATGACCCACGCCATGCGCGCCCGCAAAATCCGCGGCGCGAAAATCGTGGTCATCGACATCTACCGCAATGCGACTATGGAACAGGCAGATATGGGCCTGGTCCTGCGTCCTGGCACCGATGGCGCGCTGGCCGTTGCGGTCATGCATGTACTGTTGCGCGACAATCTCGCCGACCGCCGCTACATGGCGAAATACACCGATTTCTCTCCCGAATTTGAATCTCACCTTCAAACCCGGACACCGGAATGGGCTTCGGCGATCACCGGCCTGTCCGTGGCGGAGATCGAAGCCTTCGCCCATTTGGTCGGCAAGACGCCGCGCAGCTTCTTCCGCCTCGGCTACGGCTTTTCCCGCCAGCGCAACGGCTCCACCGCTGTTCATGCTGTGCTCTGCATTCCCGCCATGACCGGAGCCTGGCAGCATCGGGGCGGCGGGGCCTTCCACTCCAATTCCGGCACCTGGGCCCTCGACAAATCCCGTCTCGAGGGCGTCCATCTGCAAAAGGGCAATCCCCGCCTGCTCGACATGTCCGAGATCGGCCCGATCCTCACCGGCGATGCCGGGGCGCTCCAGGGCGGCAAGCCGGTTCACGCCATGATCGTGCAGAACACCAATCCGGCGGCGGTCGCTCCCGATCAGGCGCTGGTCCGGCAGGGGCTGATGCGAGAGGATCTGTTCCTCGTCGTGCATGAGCAATTCATGACCGAAACGGCGGAATTGGCCGACATCGTGCTGCCTGCGACCATGTTCCTCGAACACAATGACTATTACACGCGGGGCGGTCATACCCGTATTCTCTATGGACCGGCCGTGGTCGAAGCGCCGGGCGAGGCCCGCTCCAACCACGAGGTCATCAACGCCATCGCCCTGCGCCTCGGCAGCGATGATCCGGTGTTCCACGCCAGCGACAGAGACGTGGTGGCCGACACCTTCGCCCGTTCCAACTATCCGGCGCTGGACGAGGTGGAAAAGACCGGTTTCATCGATCGCGAGCGTCCTGATGACGTCGCCCGCTTCGCCAATGGCTTCGGCTGGCCCGATGGTCGCTTCCGCTTCCAGCCCAACTGGCAGGAGGTCGCGGATCGCAAGGGCTATCGCTGGACCTGCGACCCCGTCGCAATGCCGCGTTTTGCCGACCATTGGGCCATCAACGAGGCGGCGGATGACGAGCATCCCTTCAAGCTCGCCACCTCGCCAGCACGTGCTTTTCTCAATTCGAGCTTCAACCAGACGCCGGGCAGCCTCAAGCGCGAGGGCGAGCCATCGGTTTTCATCCATCCGCAAGATGCCGTTCGTATCGGCCTTGCTGACGGCGATGCCGTCATCCTTGGCAATCGCCGCGGTCAGGTCGAACTCACCGCCCGACTTTTCGATGGGCTGCGCACCGGCGTTCTCATCGCCGAGGGCCTACATCGCAACAAGGCGCATCGCGGGGGAAGGGGCATCAACATGCTCACCAATGCCAGTCCCGCCCCGCCATTTGGCGGCGCGGCCTTCCACGACGCGGCTGTCTGGATCAGGAAGGCCGGCTAAGGCCCCGATCTGGGCCCGGCTCAGGCGAAATAGGCCACCCAGAAGAAATAGCCGGTCATGCCGATGCCATAGACGATGACCCCGATTCGGATCCACAGCGACGGGATGAAACGGGCCAGCCGCGCCGCCACATAGCCGCCAATGGTCACCCCCACCAGTGCGATGGAGCCGTGATACCAGTCGATGCTGCCGTCAAAGGCAAAACGCAGCACTGCGACCAGGGCGACGATCGAAGAGATGTAGAGCTTGAGCCCATTCATCGCATGAATGTCGGTCATCCCGGCCATCGCGAGGAAAGCCAGCAGCAGGATTCCCAGCCCGGCATTGAAGAACCCGCCATAGACGCAGACCGCAGCCAGCAGCACCAGCAAGAGTGCGGCGCCAAGCGTCTTCATGCCGCGCCTTTCGCCGCTCCGCGCCTTGATCGCCGTGTTGATCCTGTTGCCGAAGATGAATAGGGCTACTGCAAAGCCCATTAACCAGGGCACGACCATGGAGAAGAGCTCGTCCGACACCACCAGCAGCAATTCGGCGCCAATATAGCCGAACAGCGCCGACACGATCCCGTAAACGATCAGTCGATCCTTGTAAGGCGCCATGGCTTTCCAATAGCCGGTGGCGCCGCTGACATAGCCGGGCAGGGCGGCATAGGTATTGGAGGCATTGGCCAGGACCGGGGGAACGCCGGAAAACAGCAGTGCTGGAAAGACGATGAAAGAGCCGCCGCCCGCGAGTGAATTGAGCGCGCCGCCCAATAGGCCCGCGAGGAACAATAATAGCTCGGTCATGGTTTTTCTCCGTATCAACCCGTTCCTAGCCGCAAGCCGGGCCGATCGCTAACACAATTGTCTGATCACCCCATCACTGCAAGTGATCGGGTCAGACTTGACTCGCTCTCCAATCGAGCCCATTTCTGCCACTGGTTGCTGGCGCCTGCCGCCCGCGGATCGCAAGATCCATGGTGAAGTCCAGCCTTTTTATGGTCCCTTCGGTTGTTTTCTCCCAAGGCGCATCATGGCAATGCGGGCACCCATGCAAGACGTCGCCTCCTTTCTGGAGAGACCCGATATGTCTTTTTCGCTCGATACCCCTTCCGTCACCAGTCTGAAATCCGAGGCGAAACAATTGCGCGAAGATCGCGTACGCCTGGGCCAGCCAATCACCCATGGCGCTGCACTCGAGGAAATTGCCCGCGCCCACGGCTATCGCGATTGGAACACTGCCCGCGCAGCGCTGCCGGAGCGTGTCGCCGTCCCCTTTCAAGTCGGCATGCGGGTCAAAGGCTTCTACCTCGAGCAGAGCTTCACTGGCCTGCTGATCGGCGTCCAAATGTCGGGCAATCGTGAGTACTTCACCGTCACCGTGCAGTTCGACGGGCCCGTCAATGTCACCCCGACCTTCATGTTCGCGGCACTGCGCCACCGCGTCACCGCCACGATCGACAGTCGCGGCATATCTCCCGCCCTGCGCGGCAACGGCCAGCCCCAGATGCGGCTGACGCCCGCCTGACGACATTACACCAACAGCGCCGCTCACCACCGCATGTGCGGCACTGCTCATTTTAGAACATTTTGATGAAAATGGCGGAGAGGAAGGGAATTTCCTCATCCATCCCGAAAGTCCAGCAATTCTGGGCCACTCGGCTCATCGCTGCGGCACGTTTTGTAGCACGATACTGTAACACTGCAAAGGTCGCTGTGAAGGGCGGCGTGGGTTTCGGTTGCCATATAAGAGACATGGAAGCACTCAGGTACGACTAGGTTCGAACCTATTGGTCGAAACGATCCCGACCATTTCTGGACCATATAAGACGCAACCGACTGTCCGCCCAGGGACGCCGTCTCTCTCGCCAGTGCCGCCCGATCCGTTTGGCCGGTACCTACACTAAAGCACATCACCACATTCGTAACACTAGGGCTACCCGGAGCGGAGCCCGAGAGAAAACCCATGTGTCCGTCGTCAGATCATTTGGCGCAGTTTGGGTCTTGGATTAGCGGAGTATCGGCCTCGTCTTTGGGTTGATGTTATGCGGCGAGCTTGCGGTGCTGCAAGCGCCGATGCTGGATGGTTTGTCGT
>NZ_JACDXV010000009.1 GCF_015158295.1 Devosia faecipullorum
GAGCCGCCCAAATGGACGCCCATTTTGCCGTCTACTTCCAAAATCCAAACCCTCCGTCACGCGAATCCGCGCAGAATGGCTGGATCAAGTCAAAAATGGCAGGAGGGGATCGGCGTCGCGCTTACGACCACTCCGCGCCGCTGGCGTCGGCCAATTCCTTGTAGGAGATGTACCGGCCCTCTGCTGCGGCTTTACGGATCAAGTCGAACGATTTCTGAAAGTCGAGGCCGAGCCCTTTGCGTCTTGCGAGTTCTTTCAGCGCCGCAAGATAGTAGGGCTCGTAGAGTTTTCCGGCTTTGCGGTGGTTCTCAATGACATTCCGCAGCTGTTGGTCGGTGTGATCTTCGATTGGCTTGGCCAACAGTCTATCCTCACACTCTTGCCTTGCGGCCAACCTTGGCTCTTGGTGTCGCGCTGCGTTCGGCCCTGATCCGCTCCAGCAACACGCCCGCAGGTTCGTCCTCGGGGTTTTGCGGCACGAGTTCGCCTCGAAAGGCTTTGGCGAGGACGGCCTGATCGAGCCGGTCTATTGATTTTCGGGCATTGGTGGCCTCGGACGCAAGACGGTCGATCCAGAAAAAGGCTCTTTCGATACGACTGACTATTTCCATTTGCTCAAGCAAAGGCGCTGTTGGAATTCGCACCATCGCGAGCGTGTCCAAGTTGATGTTTTTTTGAGCGGTTGCCGGAGCAAAAGCCTGCAGCTCGCTCCGCGCAGTCCGGAGGAAGAACTCGACGTAGCTGGCCTCAACGCGTTCCGCATCAGGCAAAAAGCCTACAACGCTGTCTGGGAAACAGGCGTCTATACCCAAGATCGCAGTTTCTGCGATGTTTGCGGCAATGGTTATGCAGACGGTGCCGGCGGGCCACAACTTGCTTTGCGCGAGGCCGAAGTCACTATAGGTTTGCTCAAATGTGCCTAGAAACCGATCCGCCTGTCTGACTTCGCCGGTCTGTACAAACGGGTAAGGCCCTCCGAAAAGACGCTCGTCGTTTCGGGGGCGATGGCGCGACTTGCCTCTATCCAAATCACCAAGCTGAGGTAGTCGATACCATCGCCAGCCTGCGGGGACCTCATATGGGGGGTGGAAGCCGCCAACGTCAGTGTATTTTTGTTTGATCTGGGTCATTGGCCGAGCGTTCACACCTATGAAGCTCGGCTGGTCACGCCGCCATTCCCTTGTGAGATCGCCTCGGAAGGCCGCCGCCAGCACGGCCTGTTTGTATTTCTCGACAAGGCGGGGAACGTGGTCGAGGTGATCGCGGGCGCGTTTGGATTTGCCGGTGAGGCTGTCGATCTTCGTCACGATCCGCCGTTGCTCGGGGAGCGGAGGGAGAGCAATGGCGGTCTCCTCGAACTTGCCCTTGGTCACGTGACGCAGACCCACCCCGCCATGCGCTTTTGCTATCTGCTCATCAAGCGTCTGGTTAATCGCATAACGAAAAAAGGCTCTATCCAAGGTCTCGGTGTCCAAACGCACGTTGAAAATGTGCTGGTTCAGGACCGCCTTAGGCCCGTCCCAAATGTGCGCGCCAAACGACGTGCCGGGTGTGCCCGACCATGCAAACAGCAAGTCACCTCCTTCGATCAAGAAGCGCTCTTCCACATGTCCAGCATAATGGTTGAACTTGGCGTCTGGCCTGTTGAGGTTTTGGATACGAACAATTGGCAGCCCGGTGTCCGACCAGTCGGACGGCTTGAACGCCTTGCCATTCACGAGGTCACAGACTGCCCCTATAGTGGTCTCGGCCCATCCGAGTGGCAGCTCGCTCATTCTGCCGCCTCCACGACGGCAGCGGCCTCCTCGACGCTATCCGGCTCGATCTCCTCGGACAGTGCCTCGATCTCCTCCAGCGCCGCCTTGAGGTGGCCGATAATGGCGGCGGCAATGTCTTCCGGATCGGTTAACGCCTCCTCGGCTTCGGCCTCGGTGTCGCGCAGCCATGCGATGTCGAGATTGTCGTTGCGGGCGGTGATGGCCTCGCGGCTGAACACCCGCCAGCGTCCAGCCTCGCCCTGGTCCATGCGCTCGGCCCCGCCATTCGGATCGGAGCCATAGGCGGTCTCGAAGGCGGCGAAATCAGCGACGGCCAGCGGACGTGTCTTGCCGAAAGCAGGCATGTTCGCCCGCATGTCATAGACCCAGACCGCCTTGGTGTTGGCCTTGTCCGCCCTGCCACGCTGGAAGAACAGCACGTTGGTCTTGACGCCCTGCGCGTAGAAAATGCCGGTAGGTAGTCGCAGGATCGTGTGCAGGTTGCAGAGGTCCATCAGCCATGTGCGCAGGCGGCGGCCCGTGTTGTCCTCGAACAATACGTTGTCGGGTACGACCACGGCGGCGCGGCCGCCGGGTTTCAGTGCGCGGACGATGTGCTCGACAAAGGCAAGCTGCTTGTTCGACGTGTCCGCTGTTACCGAGAAGTCCGAGCGGGTGGGGCGACCGCCACCCTTCTTGGTGCCGAAGGGCGGATTGGTCAGGATCAGGTCGGCCTTGGGCAGCGCCTCACCATCCGGCGACAGCGTGTCGATTAACTCCACGCCGCCCTCAATGCCGTGTAACAGCAAGTTCATCAGGCAGAGCCGATGCGTGTCCGGCACCAGCTCGCCCCCGACGTACGCGTTGTGGCGCTGGAAGAAGGCTTTGGCCTCTGGCAGCGTGTAGAGGTCGTCCGTGTGATCCTTGATGTAGCGGTCGGCTGCGACGAGAAAGCCTGCGGTGCCAGCCGCCGGGTCCTGAACCGTTTCACTTGGCTGCGGTTGCATGAGCCGCACGATGCAGTCGATCAGCGGACGAGGCGTGAAGTATTGGCCAGCGCCAGACTTCTTGTCGGCTGCGTTCTTCTCCAGCAGGCCCTCATAAAGATTTCCCAAACCCTCCTCGCGGGCTGAGAACCAGTCGAGTTGGTCGATGTTCGAGGTCAGCGCCTTTAGGTTGGTCGGCTTGCGCAACCGGGTCTGCGCGTCGGTGAAGATCGCAGCGACGAGACCATCTTTGGCTTTGCCGAGTTCGAGCAGCATGGCTTTGTAGTAGTCGAGCTGCTGCAGTCCCGCCGTCTTGGCTAGGACGCGCCAACGGTAGTCATCTGGTAGGCGGCTCTCCTTGCCAGTCTCCTCCAGCATCTTAAGGAACAGCAGGTAGGTCAGCTCAGTCACATACTCATTGTAAGTGATGCCATCGTCGCGCAGTACGTTACATAGGCTCCAGAGCTTGGCGACGATGTCAGCGGTCGGACTTGGCAGATTTGCGAGCATTAGGCGGTCTTCTTCCACATTTCTTCGTTAATCCCGGCGAGGATGGTCTCAAGCTCGCCGCCGAACACCTTGTTGAGCCGGGTGAAGCCTCCATCGGCGATGAAGGGCTCCTTGTCGATGGCCTCACGATCCACGACGACCTCTTTCTCGATCTGCTCGCCGATGCGCTTCAGCCATCGTTTCTGCGGCTCTGTCCACTGGCGGCTGGTCATAATTGACCGCATAGCCGTCCGGACGCGATCCTCATAGGGCGTGAGCGGGTCGCCAATGGCAGCCTGACGCACGAAGCCGATGATCGAGGCGGCAATTTCCTCGTTCTTTGCATCCGCCCATGCCCGGCGCAGGTTCGCCTCTGAGTAGCCCTTTCGGTCGAGTGCGAGACGCAGCTCCTTCAGATCTGCACGGGTCAGGTCACGCGGGCGCTGGATGACCAGCTTTAGTGCCGCGATGGCATTGACGTTGTCGCGCACGAAGGCGGAGAACCCCTCGAGAAAGTCTTCCGGCTTCTCAGCGTTGCCATAGCCACGAGTGACGGCCACGACTTCGTCGGCATGGTGCGAGATCGGGACATAGCGCGGATTGTCGCCCTCCGACTGCCAGTCGAGTATCGGGCCGACGGCGGCGCGGTCTCTGAGCCATGCAGCAAGCTGGGGCGCGGAGCCGGACAGGAGGCGCTGGAACATCGCCTCGGGCGTCTCGCCTGCCACGGCCTCGAACCGCTGGCGCGCTTCATCGGGCAGTTTCTTGAGGCGACGGCGTAGCTTGACCGCGATCTGCTCGCGGATCGTCTCCCGCTGGGCATCGTCGGTCGCACCAAGCATATCAGCCACTAGCTGTTCGAAGCTGATGGACGGGTTCACCACAACCGGCTTCATGTCGGTGAGGTTCTGGAGATGCGGGTATAGGTCCACGGCGTCGAAGATGCGGAACACCTCCTTGCCGATCTCATCGGAGCGGCGTGTCGCTCGCCCGATCATCTGTTCGTAGAGGATGCGGCTGTTAACGCGGCGCAGGAAGACGAGGTTGGTGATGTTTGGGACGTCGATGCCGGTGGTCAGCAAATCGACGGTCACGGCGATCTTCGGGTTGGCATCGTTGCGGAAGGAGCGGATCAATGTCTGCACCTTGTCTACGCTGCCGGTGATCTTCCTGACCGCCGTGTCGTCGATCTCGCCATAGGCGTCGGCAAACGCCTTCTTGAGGGCGTTGACCACGAGGTCGGCATGAGCATCGGTCGCCGCAAAGACGAGGGTCTTGCCGCCCAGCTCGGGGTCGATATGCTTCGCCAGTTCCTCGGCGACAACGCGGTTGAACTCCGGCGTGATAACCTGCCTGTTGAACTTCTCGATTTCGAAGTGCAGTTCGTCGGGCAAGGTGGCGGTGTCGATCTCTCCGCTCTTTGTGTCGAGGAGGTCGAGCTGCTCGTCCTTCTCGAAGGTGATCCCGGCGCGGGCCAGCGCCGTCTCTATCCTGATCGGCGGCTCATGGTCGATCAGGAAGCCGTCGATCACCGCCTCACGGTAGGAGTAGCGGAAGATAGGTTCGCCGAAGATGTCGGTGGTGTGCAAGGCGGGCGTGGCCGTCAGCCCGACTTTCACCGCATCAAAATACTCCAGCACGCGCCTGTACTTGGAGATGTAGTCGTCCTGCCCTCGGAACGACAGCTCGGCGTCGGACATCTCCCGATCGAGCAGGTAACCACGATGGCACTCGTCGATGACGATCAGGTCGTACTGATCGACGGGCGGAGCCTCCGACACATCCGCAGCGTAGAGCACCCGCTTCACCAGCCCCTGTATCGTGCAGATGTGGACCTTGGTCTCCATGTCGGGCGATACGTTGCCTAGACCCTTGAGCCCAAAAATCTCGGCAAAGGTTTTGCCGGACACCACCTTGGTCGTCGAGAACTCGCCCTCGGTCTGGTGGCCGAGAGCGGAGCGGTCCACGACGAAGCAGATGCGGCAGAACCGTTTGGCCGACAGTAGCCGATAGAGCAATGCGATGGCGAGCTTGGTCTTGCCGGTGCCCGTTGCCATCGCCACCAGCATCGACCGCTCACCCTCCGAGAGTGCGGTCTCTACGGCACGGATCGCAGCCTCCTGATAGTGCCGGAGCGGGAAGCCGAACTCGAACGGCTGGGTCTTCAGCGCCGCATCTGCCGCGTCTTGATCGACTTCCAGAAGCCCCAAAAGGCCCGCTGGGGTTAGCCAATTCACCAGCGCGCGACGATGGTTGGCGCTGCGGCGCGTATCCCGGAACCAGATGCCGCTCTCGGTCTCGATCTGCTTGAGGTATGACCGTCCATTGGCTGCGAACACGAATGGCACGCGATGCTCACCCCATGGACCACCAGCGAACGTGAAGTCACCGCTCTCCCTAATCCCCGCTGAATACCGCTGTGATTGGTCAATGGCCGCTGAGATGTTCTTGCGCTTGCGCTTGGCCTCAACGACCCCGATCAGGATTGTGCCGACGAACAGTGCATAGTCGGCGGGACCATTCGCTGTCGGCCACTCGGCAATTGCCATGTTGCGGCCCTTGGCGGGTCGCGCCCCAGCGCTGTAGCGCAACGCTTTGGTGTCGGCTTCCCAGCCGTTTTCACGTAACTGCTGATCGATGAGGGCGCGGGTCTGCGCCTCATCGAGATCGAGCTTGGTGGCAGCCTGCTCACCACGCTCCACCAGCTCCTGAACCTCGGCGCGGGATGCCGCCTCCGCGTCGGCCTGCAAGCTCGCCAGCTTGGCAGCAATGGCCGATTTCTCAGTTTCGCTCTCCTGAGCAAGCTGCTCCCACGCGGCCCGTTCGTCGGCCTCGCGCCCAAGTCTATCTTCGACCGTCTCGCGGGCACGAGCATGTTCCTCTGCTACCCGCTGAGCCGCAGCGGCGGCATCCTCGCTCTCCGCGACCTTCTGTCGGAGGGCATCAATCTCCTGCCGCAGCGACGCGGTCGCATCTACAGGCTCAGGTGGTGGGGTGAAAACACCGGGATCGAAGTCGGGCTGGCTGCCGTAGGTCCGGGCGAACCATACGCCCAAGGCCCGTGCGAACTTCAAAGCGGTCAGCGCTTCGCCGTGTCCACCCTTGCCCTCGTGCACCGCCGCGTTACCCGCCTTTCGCAGCGCGTGGAAGATATCCGCAACTTCTCTTGGAATTAACCGGTCGTAAGAAAGACGTCGCAGCGTGTCGTCGAAGGTCTCGCGCTCCTCGCGATAGGCTCCGTGCCGGGCGGCGATCAACTTGGCGGTAAGTTCGGCGAATTGCCTGAGCTTGACAATGGCCGTCGAAGGGTCGTCGCGGAAGTATCGTTCCGCAAGACCCCCGAAAGCTACCAGTCGTGTGTCGTGATCGCCAAGAAAGGCGAAGTTACTCGGCGATCCCACTGCCCCTCCATGGTTGCGATCACCCGACATGAATGCATGGCAAAGTTGCAAATGTCTAACGCGACGCAGACTATTTTTGACGTTTCTTCCCTCTCGGCTTCACCCGGATGCGCAGAGCCCGACCCTCGGGGTGGTCCAGCTCGAAGGCATCTGTTTGTCGCACAAGATCGCTGAGCTTGCGGAAACCGAAGGTGCGGGGGTCGAAATCGGACGCAAGGTTGGCAAGCTGGTTGCCTACAGCGCCCAGCGGCACCCAGCCATCGTCGGTCTCCATCTGTTCAATAACACGCATCAGGATTGGCACAGCATCAGCGTGGGATTGCAAGGGCGCGGCCTTGGCCCCCGGTTCATCGGCGTTCGCCGGAGCCTCAGGCAGTAGGTTTTCGGTGTACACGAAGCGGCGGCAGGCTTGGCGGAAGCTCTCTGGCGTCTTTTGCTCGCCGAACCCGAACACATCAATGCCTTGCTCCCGAATGCGTGCGGCGAGGCGCGTGAAGTCGCTATCCGATGACACCAGACAGAAGCCATCGAAGCGACCACTGTGCAGTAGGTCCATCGCGTCGATTACTAAGGTGATGTCAGAGGCATTCTTGCCAGTGGTGTAGGCGAACTGTTGCTGCGGGATGATGGCGTGCTTTGACAGCACCTCGGCCCATGCCTTCGATCGGGAGCTGGAAAAATCGCCATAGATGCGCCGGACGCTGGCCTCCCCCATCTTGGCAATTTCCTCGAATAGACCATCAGCGATGCGGGCCGAGGCGTTGTCGGCATCGATCAGGACAGCGAGGCGGGGGGAGCGTGTGTCAGGCATGGTCGGGGTCCGGTGGCTATAGGCCACTATGCCAACTTGGACCGGCTTTGGGTCAAGAGAGGCGGCCCGTTGGGGGCGGATTTTTGGGTCGCGATAATGGAGAATATCCCAGTTGGGCCTGAACAGCTTGCCTTGGCCTTGAACAACTTCTGATCCATCGTTTTCGCAGGCCTACATATCAACAATGGCGATGCAATGTTGTCGTGCACGACTTCATCCTCTAACTAGCTTCTGCAGGGTGGAGCGCCGCTCAAAGCGATGAAGGGCAGTTGTTGTCAGTGAAGCGACGCAAAGCATGGGAGGCGTTTCTCGATTTCTGTGCCGTCTGGGTGCAGCCCGGTCTGGTTCTTGTCGTGCTTCTGTCCGGCACCATGCTGAGCTTCGATTTTGCTGCTTTGGCGTTACAGTATCCGGAATGGCGCGGCGTGTTTGGCGTTCTCCAAGCAACGCCACTTTTTGTCGTTCTCTTGATCGCAGGTTTGGTCAGCTTCGCACTTAGCATACTTGAAACAAGGCGGCACGGAACGCTCGCCACGATGAGGAGCCATCTCCGTCAACGTCAGTCTGAAATAGATGAGATAGGCAATAGCATCACCATCTTGTTCGACGGCCTCCTACTTAATGTGGGCAGAAAGCTGCAACTGACAGAAGGGGCGCAGGTCCGTGTTTCACTGTACATGCACGACAAAAATCAGAAAGCGTTTGTCAGGTGTGGTCGGTACTCTCCGAACCCTGTTTTCGCCGAACCCGGCCGTACCTCTTACCCCGATGATGAAGGCTGTATTGCGCAGGGCTGGCTGAAGGAATGGCATTTTGACAATCAAGTGCCAGCCAACGGCGCTGCACGACGCTCATATAATCAAAAACAATACGCGATCCCGGACCACGTGAATGAAGCTATCAGGATGAAGTCGCGGCTATATGCGGCTCGCCGCCTCGATGATGCGCTTGGAACCGCCGTGGCAGTACTGGTTGTAGAAGCCATAGAGCCAGATCATTTTGAAGAGGAATTCATCCGTGCTACGCTTGACGGTGTGGCTGATGATTTTGCCCGAATGATCCATACGCTGCATCGATATATTCCGAACCCCGCCAATGCGGCAGAAAGTGGGTTGTGATGGCCGAACTATCCGAAGCGATGGCCTATATCATCGGACACTACCCTGACCATATGTCTCACGAGCTATCGAACGCTCGACTGACGAAAATGGTGTACTTGGCTGACTGGCATTATGTGCTGCAAACTGGCGGCCAGATGACCGATATCAAATGGTACTTCGATAATTTCGGCCCATTCGTGAAAGACATCGAGACGACAGCGGCGCAACGGGAAGACCTGTTTTCGGTTGACCTCGGCAATAATATGTATGGCCAGCCGAAAAAGACCTTCTCCCTTAAGAACGAAGCATACGAGCCAGCAATTTCTGCCGAAGAGCGGAATTCCTTGAACCATGTGATTGAAGTCACCAAGCGTCTCTACTGGGACGGCTTTATCAAACTCGTCTACTCAACCCATCCTATTGCTAGCTCACAACGCTACACTTATCTCGATCTCGTCCAGAAAGCGAAAGAGTACAAGGCGGTTGGCGCAAGCGTAGCTGGGGCCGCCGATCCGCTCGTCGGCGTGGACGGTTGAGCGGTGAACGCGCTTTTCAGGACCGCTTTTTAGAGTATTCTCGCTATAGCCGGATCGCTGAACATGTCCACCTGTCGGAGGTAGCGGGCCATTGAGGCTTCGCTTTTATGGCCGGTCGTCTCGCGGATTTTGGCCGAGGGCGCTCCGGCCAGCGCGGCTGCTGTTACGAACCCGCATCTCAACGAGTGGCCGCTGAACCCGCTGGGGTCGTACCCTGCCGCCTCCATGCGGGTCTTGATGACCAATGAGACGGCCTCCCCCGAAATTCCACGGTCGAGGATATGGCCGTGCTTATCCACGCCTCGGAAAACCGGCCCGGACTGAAGCTGAGCAAAAGCCGTCCATTCGGCCAGCGCCTTGACCGGACAATGCCGTGTTCGTCCGGGTGGGACTGCGATCGAACGCCCGTGGCCTTCCTGATCGGTTTTGCTTCGCCGAACCGTTACGGTGAGCCCCCGTGCTGACACTGCAATGTCTTTGAGGTCGAGGGCGACGAGTTCTGCCCGTCGCAGGGCTGTGCTGAAGCCCAGCAACAGGATCGCACGATCCCTGATATCTTTTGGTCGGTCTCCCAGCCTATCCAGCATGGCGAACAACTCGTCCCTTAGGATTGGCTGCGCTT
Organism: Devosia faecipullorum; assembly: GCF_015158295.1. Classification (GTDB taxonomy): domain Bacteria; phylum Pseudomonadota; class Alphaproteobacteria; order Rhizobiales; family Devosiaceae; genus Devosia; species Devosia faecipullorum. Next base: position 9,703 of record NZ_JACDXV010000009.1, read on the forward strand.
GACGCTGGGCGCTGCCATAGGTGCGCCGGGCACCCGCCATCGTGGCCCTCACGACCTCCTCTTTAGTAGGGTCGGCATGCCCAGCGGATCGGTGGGCTTTGCTGAGAGCTGATAGCATCCGGCTGATAGAACTCGCGGCATGAGTGGCGGACAGTTCGGCTATAAAGCGGGACACGGTTGCTGGGTCGGCAGGAATTACGCCGCCCCACCGGCCAAAGACTGCTAGGTCAGAGGCGTATCCGCGCCTCGTATTAGCCGCCAAGCTCTCACGTAGCAGCTCTCTGACGGGCTCTCCGAGAGTATCAATTTCGGCAGGTGAACAGCGCCTGTCCTCCTTGATCGGAGCCGCGAAGATGTTTGCAATTAATTGCAAACTGTATCCTTCGCTCATTTCAATGAACGGCCACTGGAAGGTCGTCCCTGTTTCTTATCCTCATCACTGGAGAAGGGCCCTGATCTAGCCCTCGTACAACTAGACCTGCCGAGGCCCCCTTGAGGTCTTGAAGGTCGCCCACCTCCCAGACGAACCATCGAGGATCGCGTGTTTTCCTCATGCGAACTCTCCACGAAGACGCATCTCCTGCCGACGATATGCCTCGGCCAAGACGTCTTCTCTAGTGCCGAGTAGGTCGGGTTGTACCCGCGTCCGCGCTAGGAGCCTCTGCTCTGCCTCGAGGTGGGTCTCGATACTGCCGTCGCGGTGAATATGCTGGACCTCGACCCCATGCTCAGTGAGGTGACGCGAGATCAGTAGGAAACGATGACATTCGAGGACCTCGTGCTCCGAGCAGCAGATGGCGAGGCGCGTTCTTGGCATGATCTCGATGAGGCGGGCGATGCCGGTGCGGAAGGCGATGGTCTGGGCCATGTCCTCGTATCGGTGAGGGCCATGAGCAGGCATGCCGCCCAACTGGTCGCCCAAGAAGACGTAGGCCACGCCGACTTGGTTCAGGTTGGCTCGGAAGCGTGGCGCGGTGAAATGCGGGAGGCGGGATCGGGGCCGAGATCGAACATCTGCGATGGCTCCGATCCCATGCAGGTCAAGAAGGCGACGAAATGCGGGCCAGGCATGGTTCGAGTGGCCGATGGTCCTGATGCTCATGAAGATGCTCCTGATGATCAACAGGATAACACGATGGACACAGAAATGACATTAATTTCAGTGACTTAGCGATTTTTTTAGCCGTTGGGCGCACTCGATACTTGCGTCTAACCGATGCTTTCACAGCAGTAGTGGCAGAAGATCGCGCTAGGAAGGCTCACAGCCGAGGTGCGCAGCACGGATGGGGTAAAGGGTGCCGCCGCTGCCTCCCAGCCTCCTAGGGGGCCTTAGAACGTCCGCCATGGTGTCTGGACCGATCCTTAGTGCTACCCACAGCCCGCCGCGTATCCATGCCCTACCGGGTTCCGATGCAACGATCGTGAGGCGGGGGGCTATGGGGGGTGGAGGGTGAGCGAAGCGAACCTTCTTTCTTCCCCGGAATGGACGGCCACCGGATCAGCGCCAGCGGCGATTGCGAGAGGGAGGCGAAGCTGACCTCGCGCCCTACTGCTTACGAAGTAAGTAGTAGGAGATATCCTTGGTATTCTTATCCACGAAGTGGGTATTCCCTATGTGTATTCTATATAGAAGCCCCCGATTTCGGGGGTTACTCATGAAGCCCCCGATTTCAGGGGTTTCTCAAGAGACCCTCGATTTCGGTGGTTTCTCGTGCGCGTAGAGAGACCCCCGATTTCGGGGGTTTAGGGGGTGCTTTCCGCTGTCTCAAACAGCCGCCGAAACAGGTAGGGAAGTTCATCCTTGCTGACCTTAAAGGCTTGGGTCTTGATGCCCTCCCCTTTGTCCACCAGCGTCATCTTGGTTGCACCCATCATCCCGTCCACCTCGAACCAGATGGCTTTCACCCGGATATGGATCAAGCGTCGGTTCATCGGGTCATGAGGTGACAACCGCCCCCGCTTGACGACCACATAAGGGCTGGACTTGAGGTCGGCAAAGGCACGTTCCAGTTGCTTTTCCGACATGCCGGTGCCGTCTTGCACGTCTTTCGATGACAGGATGAGGAACCGCAAGTGTTGCCCATCATGCTCCCGAACGGGGAACCTTGCCGGATCGGCGTGGACCCAAAGCTCAAGCAGCGCATGGAGGAGCCGGGCAGCGCCCGCCCCTTCCACGAGAGAATGAACAATCGCCACGGTAGTGGGGCGAACCTTAAAGACGCTGGTGTGCTTGGCCTTTGCGTCCGTGCCGTTCGGTTTCTGGGTCTTCGGGATCACCAGCGCCATGGATCGCCCGCCGTTACATGCGGGAAACCCAAGCAACCCGCCAGTTTCGCCTCCAAATCAGTCTGGGGGTTTTTCTGGGGATTTGGGTTCCTTAGAGCGGATTTATGGGGGTTTAGCCTCCCTTGCACGGACATGAGCCCGTGCAGCAGAAGTGCAAAGAACCTAACGATTTCAGTAGGTTTAATGGTCGGAGCGGCCGGATTTGAACCGACGACCCTTTGTCCCCCAGACAAATGCGCTACCAGGCTGCGCTACGCCCCGACTGCGCGGAGACATAGGCAAAGGGGGCTTTCGAGGCAAGCCCCAAAATTCGCCTCGACAAAACAAAAGGAAAATTCGGTGCAGGTTTGCACAGATTGGCGGGGCCGGTCCGACCAGACGCCCCCCACGGCTTGTCCTGCCGTTTACGGCGTCCCGGAGTGGAAGGACTCTCCGCATTGGGCGGACCAAGGGCAGATCGGGCAGCCGGACGGGGCTTCTGGGCGCCAAGGCGAAGGGGATGATTTCGTATTTGACCGGCGCTATGATCAGCCGATCGCGAGGGGCATGCATGACCTACAAAACCATTCTGGCGGCCTGTGACGGGACTGACCTCGGCAATGAAGCGGTGATCCATGCTGCTCGCCTGGCCGCGGCGATCGGGGCGTCTGTTTCGGTGATCGCCGTTTCGCCGCCGCCCCCTACCTTTGCTGCGTCCGAAATCGGCTGGAGCATCCCCGCCTCGGTCTATGATGAAATCCACACCGCCAATGCGGCCAAGGCGAAGCGGATATTTGCCGAGGCCGCCAGGATTTCCGGAGTCGCTTTCAAGGACAGTATCCATATCGAGAACAGTGGCCCGGCTGAAGCGATCATCGATGTGGCGGGTCAGATCGGCGCCGACCTGATCGTGATGGGATCGCACGGCTATCGTGGCATCAGCAAGCTCGTCCTGGGAAGCCAGGCTGCAAAGGTTCTGTCCCATTCAGGCGTGCCGGTTCTGATCGTAAAATAGGCGCTTCACGGCCAATTGAAGGGCCACAAGTTCAAACCGGAGCGGCACCGGCGCCGGAAGCGTGCCGGACACCGCAGGCTCGCGCCCTGACCGCCTCGATCATTTCCGGGTGGGCATGGGCTTTGGAACAACGTTTCTTGACCATCCCATGTGCCTGCCCGAGAGTATCGGAGCGGACAGGAGGCTATCATGGACCAGGAAAACGTGGTGCAGGACGTCAGTGTCGAGATTGATGGGCAAATTCACACGGCCAGCTACTTCGTGGAGAATGGGACCATACACGCCAATCTGGGGAACCAGACTTACCTCCTGCCCATTGGGCCAGTACCGGCAAACGAAGCAGTGAAAAGCCTGATTGCCGGAACGTTGCGACGCAGGGGTTTTCGCGCAACCTTGGCGCGTAAATGGTTTTCGCATGACGTGAAATAGTCGCGAATGGGCAGCGCCGGAACGTGATCGCAGCCGGACCGCCTCACCTCCTCGCGGCCAGCCTTTTGTTTTGAGGAGAGCAAAAATGTCTGACAATGCCGACGAAACGCCACCCGGTCCCGCCATCAGCCGCCGCGGGCTACTTGCCGGCACAGCCGGCCTGACACTGGCCGGCGCCGTAGGAGGCCAGGCCCTGGCGCAGCAGGCCAGCAATGCCGCCCAGCAACATGCCACGCATATGTCGCATGGCAGCAGCAGCCTTAGCAGTCGGCTCTATCAGATCAATCCGGACATGCCGGAGCACAACGATATTGCCCACGATCCGACGGACATTCCACCACCTATCGACCGCCGCGAGCCGCAGACTGTGCGCGTGGAACTCGAAACGATCGAGTTGGAGGCTCACCTCGATTCCAACAGCACATTTCGCTTCTGGACCTTTAATGCGCGCGTCCCCGGCCCGTTCATCCGTGTGCGGGTCGGCGATACGGTCGAATGCTATTTCAAGAATTCTGAAGACAGTTGGATGGCCCACAATGTGGACTTCCACGCCACGACCGGACCCGGCGGCGGCGCCGTTCTGACCACCGCCCTTCCCGGCGAGGAATTCGCTTTCCGCTTCAAGGCGCTCAATCCGGGCCTCTACGTCTATCATTGTGCGGTGGCGCCGGTGGCGCTGCATATCGCCAATGGCATGTACGGCATGATCCTGGTCGAGCCGGAAGAGGGTCTGGCCCCCGTGGACCGGGAATTTTACGTCATGCAGGGCGAAATCTATACCGAGGAAGAGTTCGGCAGCGCCGGCCTGCTGACGGAAAGCTACGACAAGCTCATCAACGAGCGCCCTGAATATTTCGTTTTCAACGGCCATGTCGGAGCGCTTACCGATCATTTCCCCCTTCGCGCCAATGTGGGCGAGACCGTGCGCATTTTCTTCGGTGTCGGCGGCCCCAACTTCACCTCCTCCTTTCACGTGATCGGCGAGATATTCGATCGCGTCTATGTGAACGCCTCGCTGACCAGCCCGCCACTGACCAATGTTCAAACCGTGTCGGTTCCGCCCGGCGGCGCAGCGATGGTCGAGTTCAAATGCGAGGTGCCCGGCCGCTATGTGTTGGTCGATCATGCCCTCTCGCGCGCCGAACGCGGACTGGCCGGCTATCTGATCGTTGAAGGCGAGGAGCAGCCTGACATCTTTTCGCCGATTGGCGAACCGCCTGACCCGTCAATGTCCGGGCATTGATTGGCTATTCGGGCATAACCGAAGACCATGGCGCGGCACGCTGCGCCATGGGATCAGAAATAGGAACTGCCGGGGGCAGGCTGGACCGGCATTTGCACCTCGGGCCGGGCCCGAACGTCGCGGCGAAAATCGCTCGGCGACATGCCGGCCACCTTGCGGAATGACTTGTTGAAGGCGCTGAGCGAGCCGAAGCCGCTATCCATGGCGACGGCGAGCACACTGTCTTCGTCGCGCATCAGCATGGCCTGTGCATAGGACAGGCGCATGAGCAGGATATAATCGTTGAGCGTCATGCCGGTGGATTTCTTGAAGACGGTCATGGCGTATTTCGGGTGAACATCGGCGGCCACCGCAATGTCTACCGAGTCGATATCTTCCCGGAAATTGTCGGCGATATATTCGCAGATGCGCACGACGATGGGGGAGGCGTGATGATCGAGCCCGCCTTCATCCTCAACGGCCTTGCTGTCAGGCAGCAGGCTATAGGGAGAGAAGCGGATACGCTCGATCCGCAGCAGCAATTCGTCCACAGCCAGGCTCGCCTTCATCGGATCGCCCGAGCGCGCATAAATGTTCCATCGTGCGAAGTTTATCGGGTCGGAGGCGTCGGTTGCCCGCGTGAGCAGCGTCACTCCGCGCATCAATTGCGACTGCACATCCTGGGGCAGGCGCAGGCGAAAAAAATGCAGCAGCGGCAGATGACCGCCGGCATAGATCAAATCGTCCGAGGCGCCATCGAGCAGATGCGGCAGCCCGCCCCAGAACAGGGCAAGATCTCCCTGGCGAAAGGTAATGTCATAGCCGCTCATGCGGTAATGCGCCCAACCGCTGATGATGTAATTCACTTCGACCTGGGCGTGCCAATGCGCATGGCGCATAAGTAGCGGCGAAGCATAGAACATCTGGAGTGTCGTGGGCAAAAGCTCCACACCGTTGGCGCCGGGTTCGTAATACGCCCTTTCCATGATCTTACTTTCCGCCAATTCGACATTCCCGTTGTGAGCGACCATGCCCGGCATCCTTATAACTTAGGAAGGGCTCTGACCAAGAGCAAACGAAAAGGGAGGATACCAATGACTAGCAATGTCTCGCGGTGGACCCGCACGCTCGCCTTCGCACTGACCGGCATCAGCATGGCCAGCGTTGCCGCCGCCTCCGCCGCCGAACTGACGGTATGGTGCTGGGACCCCAACTTCAACATACCAGCCATGGCCGATGCCGGCGCGCGCTATACGGCAGCGCACCCGGAAACGACCTTCAACATCAACAACATCACGCAGGACGAGATCAACCAGAAGCTGCAGACCCAGTTCCTTGCCGGCGTCTCCGATGGCCTGCCCGATATCGTGCTGATCCAGGACGACAATATCCAGCGCTTCCTGCAATCGTTCCCCGGCTCCTTTGTGCCGCTCTCCGATCACATCGATATGTCGCAATTCGCCTCCTACAAGGTGGCTGCCGCCACCCATGAAGGCAAATCCTATTCCCTGCCCTTCGATTCCGGCGTGACCGGGCTCTTCTATCGCGCCGACTATCTGGAAGAGGCCGGATACAAGCCCGAAGACGTTCAGGACATTACCTGGGACCGGCTGATCGAGATCGGCAAGGACATGCTGGCCAAAACCGGCCATCCGCTCATCGACATGGACTATAATGACGATGGACAGATCATCATGATGATGCAGTCCACCGGCCAATGGTACCTCAAGGACGGGAACGAACCGAACATCATCGGCAATACCGCACTCAAGGCGTCGCTGGAAACCTTCCAGGAAATGGCCCAGGCAGGACTTATCAAGCCGGTTTCGGACTGGACGGGCTATACCGGCGCCTTCACCTCCGGCGAGGTGGCCATGGTGCCGCAGGGCGTCTGGATCACCGGCACCATCAAGTCGGTGCCCGAGCAGGCGGGCAAGTGGCGCGTGGCGCCAATGCCCAAGCTCGACGGCGTCGAGGGCGCAACTCAATATTCCAACAATGGCGGCTCCAGCTGGTACGTGCTGGCGTCTTCCCAGAACCAGGACGAGGCCATCGATTTCTTTAAGACCGTCTGGGCCTCGGACGTCGATTTCTACCAGGGCATTCTGGTCAATCAGGGTGCAGTCGGCTCGCTCCTCGCCGCGCGCGAAGGCGATGCCTACAAGGCCAGCGACCCGTTCTTCAGCGATGAGCCGGTCTGGCAGAACTTCTCCGACTGGCTGGCGCAGGTGCCTTCCGTCGATTACGGCACATTCACCCCCGAAGCGCGTCTGGCGGTAAGGGCACAGTTGCCCAATATCGCCAATGGCGGCGATATCGACGAGGCCCTGAAAGCCATCGACGCCCAATTGCGCCAGCAGATGCAATAGTTTCATGCCGGCGGGGCGGGTTCAGGCCCGCCCCGATCCGGCAGGACCGACGCATTCTATCGGAGGGGGATATGGCGCAAACCCGTTTGGACCGCAGCGAGCAGATCAATGGCTGGGCATTCATCATGCCGGCAATGGTGCTGCTCGGCATATTCATGATCTATCCCATCCTGTGGTCGCTCTGGATGAGCTTCCAGGTCGGGCGCGGGAACAATTTTTCTTTCGGCGGGCTGGCCAATATCGAGCGGCTGGCCAATGACGCGCTGCTGCTTCAGGCGCTATCCAACACCATCATTTTCTTCATCATCCAGGTGCCGATCATGATCATGTTGGCCCTGGTCTTCGCGGTCTTGCTCAACGATTCGACATTGCGCTTCCGGGGCGTGTTCAGGACCATGCTGTTCCTTCCCTGTGTCATCTCGCTGATCGCCTATTCCAGCCTGTTCAAGTCGATGTTTTCCAATGACGGGATCATCAACCAGACGCTGCTGGCGCTGCATGTGATCGGCACGCCCATTCCCTGGCTCACCGATCCATTCTGGGCCAAAATCGTCATCATCCTGTCCATCACCTGGCGCTGGACCGGCTACAACATGATCTTCTACCTGGCGGCGCTCCAGAATATCGACAAGTCGATTTACGAGGCCGCCCGCATTGACGGAATCCCTGCCCGGGCGCGGTTCTGGAGTATCACCGTGCCGATGCTGAAGCCGGTGATCCTGTTCACGACCATCATGTCCACGATCGGCACGCTCCAGCTTTTCGATGAGGTCAACAACATCACCCAGGGCGGGCCCGGCAACGGCACCATGACCCTATCGCTCTATATCTACAACCTGACCTTCCGCATGATGCCCAGCTTCGGCTATTCGGCCACCGTCTCCTGGGTCATCGTGGTGATCGTCGCTCTGCTCAGCATCATCCAGTTCGTCATCGCCCGCGACCGCAGGAGGACGTCATGAACCTTTACATGCTGCGGCGGGCGGGGATTTACGCTTTCCTGTCGCTTGCCGCCTTCCTGTCGGTCTTTCCCTTCTTGTGGATGGCGATCGGCGCAACCAACAAATCGACGGACATCGTCACCGGCAAGGTGACGATCGGGAGCAATCTCCTCGTCAATTTCCAGAATCTGCTTGCCCAGGTCGATCTGCTGCGCATCTTCGGCAATTCGTTCCTGATCGCCATCGTCTCGACTGTTCTGACCCTGGCCGTCTCCTCGCTGGCCGGCTACGGCTTCGAGATCTTCCGCTCGCGGGTGCGCGAACGCATCTTCCAGATCCTGCTGCTGCTGATGTCGATCCCCTTTGCGGCGCTGATGGTGCCGCTCTTCGTGCTGATCTCGCGGGCGCAGCTGACCAACACCTTCACCGCAGTCATCCTGCCCACCATCGTGTCCATCTTCATCGTCTTCTATTTCCGTCAGGCGACGAAGGCGTTTCCGGGCGAGTTGCGGGACGCGGCGCGGGTGGATGGGCTCAAGGAATGGCAGATATTCCTTTTCGTCTATCTGCCGACCATGCGCTCGACCTATGCGGCGGCCACGATCATCGTCTTCATGGCGGCCTGGAACAATTATCTCTGGCCGCTGATTGTCCTGCAAACGCCGGAAAACAAGACCATCACGCTGGTGATCTCGACGCTCACGGCGGCCTACACACCCGATTACGGCGTCATTCTGCTGACGACCGTGCTTGCAACGCTTCCGACCCTGATCATCTTCTTCGTCCTGCAACGGCAATTCGTGCAGGGGATGCTGGGTGCGGTCAAATGAGGAACACGAAATGAGCAGCCTCAGCCTCAAGGACATTCGCAAGAGCTATGGCAACCTGGAGGTCATCAAGGGCGTCGATCTCGACGTCGCGGACAAGGAATTTGTGGTTTTCGTCGGCCCCTCGGGCTGCGGCAAATCCACCTTGCTGCGCATGATCGCGGGCCTCGAAACCATCAGCTCCGGTAGTCTGGACATCGGTGGCGCGCGCATGAACGATGTCGATCCGTCGCGGCGCGGCATCGCCATGGTTTTCCAGACCTATGCGCTCTATCCGCACATGACGGTGCGCGAAAATATGGGATTCGCGCTGCGCTTCGCCAAGGTGCCCCGGGACGAGATTGCCCGGCAGGTGAATAACGCGGCGCGCATTCTCGCGCTGGAACCCCTGCTCGACCGGCTTCCCAAGCAATTGTCCGGCGGGCAGCGGCAGCGCGTCGCCATCGGTCGCGCCATCGTGCGCAATCCCGAGGTCTTCCTTTTCGATGAGCCGCTTTCCAATCTCGACGCCGAGCTGCGCGTGCATATGCGTGTGGAGATCGCCCGGCTGCACAAGGAATTGCAGACCACCATCATCTATGTGACGCATGATCAGGTCGAAGCCATGACGCTGGCCGACAAGATCGTGGTCCTGCGCGATGGCCTCATCGAGCAGGTAGGGCGTCCACTCGACCTCTATGACGATCCAGCCAACCAGTTTGTCGCCGGTTTCATCGGCTCGCCCAAGATGAATTTCATTCCGGCACAAGTGGTCGAGAAATCGTCCACCGGCGTCACTATCATTCTGAAACGGCTGGGCGATGTGCGCCTGACCCTCCCCGTCAGCGCGGCAGAGCCGGGGCAGGATGTAGTCCTGGGCGTGCGGCCCGAGCATTTCGGTCCGCCTGGCGCGGGCGGCGCCGATATCACGGTGGACATCGACGTGGCCGAGCATCTCGGCGCCACGTCCTATGTTTACGCCCGCACCGACGGCGATCCGCTGATCATCGAGCGCGAGGATTCGCGCAACGAGAGCGGCGCCGACACCCTCACCATCTCCATCGATCCAGCCAAGGCCTATCTGTTCGACCAAAATGGCCGGCGGCTTCGGTAGCCTTTTTTCCTGACAGGACCATAAAATGACGACGAAAATCCGCTGGGGCATTATCGGGCCGGGCAGCATTGCCAAGGCGTTCCGGGGCGGGCTGGAAGGCAGCAAGCATGGTGTTCTCGCTGCCATCGCTACCCGCAATCCCGACCGGCCGGGCCTTGCCGGGGACTTTCCCGGCGCGCGCATCGTGCATGGCTATGAGGCCCTGCTCGCCGACAAGGACATCGACGCGGTCTATATCGCGGTCCCCCATACCGGCCATGCGGAATGGGCGATCAAGGCGGCGGCGGCCGGCAAGCATGTGCTGGTAGAAAAGCCGTTCGCCCTCTCCGCGCATGAGGCCGATGCGGTCTTTCACGCCCATCGCCAGGCCGGCACCTTTGCCGGCGAGGCCTTCATGTACCGCCTCCACCCGCAGGTAGCCAAACTGCTCGAACTGCTCAAATCGGGAGTGATCGGCGACATCCGCCTCATCCAGTCGAGCTTCGGCTTCAATATGGGCCGTTTCCAGCCCGAGCATCGCCTGTTCGCCTCCGATCTGGCTGGCGGCGGCATCATGGATGTGGGCTGCTACCCGGTTTCCATGGCCCGGCTGCTTGCCGGCGCCGCCATCGGCAGGCCCTTCGCCGATCCGGTCAAAATTGCCGGCGCGGCCAGCCTCAACGCGGAAGGCACCGACGATGTCGCCGCCGCAACGCTGACCTTTGCCAATGGCCTCCTCGCGCAGGTCTCCTGTGCCGTCATGGCCAATCTCGACAATGTGCTGCGCATCCATGGCTCGCAAGGCCGGATCGAAGTGCCCGATTTCTGGTTCGCCGGTGGCAATCGCGACCAGGGCCTGGGGCAGATCGACGTCATCGCAGACGGTAAGACCGAGAGCATCAGCGTCAATGAAACCGCCCATGTCTATTCCTTCGAGGCGGAAGCCGCCTCGCTCGCCATCCTGGCGGGCAAGCAGGAATTCGATGCGCCGGGCATGAGCTGGGTCGACACGCTCGGCAATCTGCGCGTGCTCGACAAATGGCGCGCCGATGCGGGGATCGAGTTCTCCGTCGAGAAGGCTACGACCCGCACCAGGACGCTCGACAATCGCAGCCTCGGTCCCAATCGGGGCGCCATTCCAAAGCGCGCCATTCCCGGCCTTGGTAAGCAGGCCTCTGCCGTCGCCCTCGGTTTCGAGGATTTCCGCACCTTCTCCTCCGGCGCAATTCTTCTCGACGCCTTCTGGGAGCGCGGCGGCAATGTCTTCGACACCGCCTATGTCTATGGCGCGGGCTATACCGAAAAGCTGTTCGGCGAATGGCACCGGAGCCGCGGCACCCGTGAGGGCGCGGTACTGATCGGCAAGGGCGCACACTCCCCGCTGGTCTATCCAGACGTCATCGGCAAGCAGCTCACCCAGTCTCTGGACCGCCTCCAGACCGACTATGTGGACGTCTATTTCATGCACCGCGACAATCCCGAGGTCCCGGTCGGGGAATTCGTCGATGCGATGGATGCTGAGGTGAAGCGCGGCCGCATTCGCGGGCCCTATGGCGGTTCCAACTGGACGCGGGAGCGGATGAATGCGGCCATCGCCTATGCGCAGGCCAATGGCAAGACGCCGCCACAGGCGCTCAGCAACAATTTCGCTCTCGCCGAAATGCTCGATCCGATCTGGGATGGCTGCGTCACCGCCGCCACGCCCGATTTCAAGCAATGGCTGATCGACCGGCAGGTCACCAATTTCTCCTGGTCCAGCCAGGCGCGCGGTTTCTTCACCGACCTTGCGGGCCGGGACAAGCGCGACAATGAGGAAATGGTCCGCGTCTGGTACAATGAGCAGAATTTCGCGCGCCGCGATCGGGCCATCGAGCTGGCGCACAAGCTCGGCCATTCGCCGATCCATGTGGCGCTGGCCTATGTGCTGACCCAGCCCTTCCCCAGCGTACCGCTGATCGGCCCGCGCCGGCTGGTGGAACTGGACGACAGCCTCAAGGCATTTGAGATCCAGCTCACGCCCGAACAGGTGAAGTGGCTCGAACAGGGCTGATTGGCTCCCGGGCCCTATCGACATCGGCATTGCCCGGCCTTCCTCGGACCTGATCCGTGGACCGGGCAATCCATCTGGCTGGATGGTGATGACAGGCGTTCGCCTCTATTCCTCTGCAAAGGTGGAAAGCGGTGTCACCTTGGCCAATTGGGCCAGCCGCAGCGCGGCGAGAAATGACAGCAGCGCAAAGATCGCCGCCATGATGAAAAGCGGCACGATGGAAACCAAGACATCGGCCTTGGCAACGGCGAGCGGATAGCCAGCGGCATTGGCCGCGACCCCAGCAAGGGCCGCGCCAAGGGCATTCCCGGCCGATTGCGTGGTCGGCAGCAGGGCCGAGGTGCGGTCCCTTTCCGCGCTCGTGCTGGCTTCCATGATCGTCAGCATCATATAGCCGTTGGAAATGCCGAACCCCATGCCGATGGCGACCTGCCCCGCGAGCAGCACCGGCAATTGCGTCCATTGCAGCCCCAGCAGCACCAGGATCAGGCCCAAGGCCAGAAGCAGCGGACCGGTGCGGATCAGGATGCGGCGGGTGGCGCGCTGGCGCACATTGGCCACGGTAACGGAAGACAGGCTCCAGGCCACCGCCATCACCGCTCCGGTAATGGCGGCCTGGGTCGGCCCGTAATCCCAAAGCTGCTGCAAAAGCATGATGAGATAGACCGCCGTCGCCGCGCCGGCCACCGGCATGAGCAGATAGGCCCAGAGCCCCGAGCCGACCGCGCTGCCCAAGGAAAAGGCGTCGGGCGGCATCAACCGCTCCGCCGACCGCCGATCCAGCCAGACGGCAGCGGCGAGCAGCAGAGCCGCGCATCCGAGCAGCAGCACGGCCTGAACGGGCGTTGCCACCGCCGCCAGTGCCACCATCATCGTTCCGGCGCCGATGGTAAGCAGGCGCAGGCCGGGAAAGCCATGGGCTTCGGTGTTCTTTTCGCCGCGCGGCACCACCAGCAGCACCATGGTGATGAAGATCAGTACGAAGGGCACATTGATGAGGAAAGCGGCCCGCCAGGAAATCAGTTCGGTCAGCGCCCCTGCCCCGGCCGGCCCGCCAAAGGCGGCAACAGCCCAGACCACGGCCTGCATGCCGAAAACCTTGGGCACCAGCCGGCTTGGAAAGAGTTCGGGGATCAGCGCGAAGCAAAGCGCCGCGACCACGCCCTCGCCAAAACCCTGAATGGCGCGCCCCACCAGAACCTGGTTCATGTCCGCCGCGATGGCCGCGATGATGGTGCCGATCAGAAAAATGACCGCCAGCCCGATCAGGGAATAGCGCGAGCCGAGCCGACGCTTGAACAGCGATGCCGCCGCCCCGCCGACAATGGCAAAGACCAGGTAGAGCGTCGTCGCCCAGGAAATGATCTCGATGCCACCCAATTCGTGCACTGCCGAGGGCAAGGCGGCAGACGAGAGGAAGGCATTGAAGGCAAAAAGCGTAACGCCCAAAGCCAGAATGGTCGTGACCGCGATATAGCGCGGCCCGAAAATCTCGGCCCAACGGCCTTCGACAAGATCGGACATAGGAAACTCATTAAACAAGAATTACCTTGCCTAATCTGCCTGCCACGGAAAGCAAGGCAATTCTGCCGATGAAGGCAAACATGCGCGTGAACCCGCCACCGGAGCCGCTTTCACCTCACCTTGGATGAAAACCTCGCTCGAGGCCGACATCTCCTCAAACTCGCCTGGCCGTCCGGATCCAGCTGCTCCTGCGCCTCCCTTCCCCTGAGGGAAGCGAAAGAGGATGGAGGTTCCGCATCATCAACAAGCGCCGAGTCCTGTCGGGACCACAAACCCTCCCCCCACCTCTCGTCACCCTCGGGCGTAACCCGAGGGCTCTTGCAAAAGCCCCGTCAGAAAAACCCTCGGTTCACGCCCGAAGGTGACGAATTGCGCGTGAATTGACCCAGGACTTATCCCCTCTATCCCCCTCCCCCGAAACCTCAGGCACATTATCCGCACTCCTGCACAGGCTGCGCGGTCGCGACGAACAATCGGTGTGGGGGACCGGATGGAGAAGGGGTCGCCTTTCTTCCGTTCGCGCCTATGGACGGACCCCCGGTACTCTCCCCGGGGAACCATGTCGGGCCCTTCCGGCTGCACCGGATCGGCAGCTGCCACGTCGCCAGCAGGGCGAAGACGAAGCAGTCCCTCATGGATCGGAGCGGACGTAATTCCGCCGGACCCAGCGCGTTGAACGAGCCGCCGGTGCGTGGGGCGAGGTTTTCCTCAACCTATACCTTTGCCGGACCACCGGCACCGAGGCGAATTTCGCCCCACGCCGCAGCTTCGAGTTGTGCGGCGAAGCCGACATATCGCTCCGGTGGACCGATATGAACGAGAAGGCCATGAGCGCAAAGCTCGAATGGCGGTCTTTCTCCACAGCAAACCCGGAGGCCCCTCGCCGTCCGGCAATTTTGCGTGAACAGCTTTTCGCAATTGTTCGAAACCCGAATACAGTTACACTTTTGTGCGTACTTGTAGCGATAGGGCGCCTGCCCTAAATAGGCTGTGCAGGTTCGCCTGCATTGTTCTCAGGGCGGGGTGAAATTCCCCACCGGCGGTAAGGCAGCAATGCCAAGCCCGCGAGCGCCCCCGGACGTCCGGGGGGTCAGCAGATCCGGTGTAATTCCGGAGCCGACGGTCATAGTCCGGATGAAAGAGAACGGGACCAAGCGCCTTGCCGGGCGCGCGTGGCCTATTTGGCTGCGGCATGCCGGCCTGTCGTCTCCCGTAACCCTGAGGAAACTGGTTACGGAAAGGACGACGAATGAACCAGATTTCCTCTCCCCGCAATGCCGCCGCGACCGGCGCATTATTCATGCTGGCCGCGAGCCTTGTGTTCGCGGGCTCCAACACTCTGCAATCGGTGCTGCCGACCCCAGCCGAATATGGCGGCTTTGGCATGAGTTCCACCGGAATGGCCTTTTGGCAATATGTCATCGCCTCGGTGCTGGCGCTGCCGCTGATCCTGCGTATCGGCCTAGGGAATCTGCGCACCGCCCATCCACTGGAGCATGAGCTTCGCGCTTTTGTCTCGGCGCTCGGCGTGCATGTGTTCGTATATGGTTACGCGTCGGGCGTGCCGATCTGGCAGATGGTCACATTGCTGGCCACCGGCCCATTGTTCATCATCCTCGGCTCCCTGTTGTTCCTGCGGGAAAAGGTGTCCCCCGCCCGGCTGCTGGCGGCGCTGCTCGGATTTACCGGAGCCATCATCATTTCCGGCGTCGGCACGGAAAGCATCGGCTTTCAGGCCCTGATCCCCATTACCGCCGCAGCGCTCTGGGCCGCGACCGATGTTCTTACCAAGCACCTGACCCGCAAGGGCGAGAGCCCGGAAACGCTGACCATTTCCCTCCTCGTCCTGATGACGCCGAACCACCTCGCCATCCTGCTGCTAGCCAATGCCTTTGCCGGCGTGCTGCCGCTGGGCATGGCGCCTGGCTTCCCCTTTGCCCTGCCGGATGGCAATGGCCTGTGGCTGCTGCTCATTCTGGGCGCGCTGACAGCCGGTGCGCAATATCTGCTGGCTTTTGCATACCGCCATGCCGATGCCACCTATCTGCAGCCCTTCTCCGACGTGAAGGTGTTCCTTGGCGGACTCATCGGCTGGATCGCCCTGGGACAGGTGCCATCGATCTGGTTCTGGCCCGGCGCCATGCTGATCGTCGGGGCGTCGGCCTTCATCTTCTGGGCCGAGAGAAATAAACCCCGGACGACGCTGGCCGCCGCATGATTGCCTGCGAAGAGACGCGGTTCGGGGGCAGAAAAGCTATTCCAAATCCCGTCTCGCTCGCTCCCGCGACCTTCAGCGAAATCGCCTTGGGCGGTTTCGCCTTTTTCTTGCGTCACGGCCCGTTCTGTTCCAATTGTGGAATGTTCGTTCCGTGGAGCCAGAATGTCCGAGCCTACAATTATTGCCGCGCAGGATTTCGACAGCCTGCGGGTCGCCATTCTGGAACGCAAGTCCAGCCTTCCCAAGCGTCTGGTTCAGGTCGCCGCCTATGCTCTGGATCATCCCGACGAAATCGCGTTCGGCACGGCGGCGAGCATTGCCAGTTCGGCGGGCGTACAGCCCTCCACCCTGGTGCGGTTCGCGCAATCCTTCGGCTTCGACGGGTTTTCCGGCCTGCAACAGATCTTCCGCGCCCGGTTGCGGGAGCGGACCTCATCCTATGAGGACCGCCTGCGCAAGCTGGCCGCCGATGGCATGGCCGAAGAAGAAAGCGCCGCCATTCTCGGCAATTTCGTCGCCGCGGCCCATGCCAGTCTCGACGCCCTGTCGGCTGCCATCGATCCCATCGCCTTCGAGCGGGCTGTAGATATCCTCGCTCGCGCCGATACGATCTATCTTATCGCCAAGCGCCGTTCATTCCCCATTGCCGCCTATATGGCCTACGCCTTTGGCAAGCTGAAAGTGCGCTGCCAGATGGTCGGCACGGCCTCGGGCATGGACGATGAATTGCTGGCCATGGCCGGGCCAGACGATGCCGGATTCGCCGTCAGCTTTTCGCCCTATGCCTCCGAAAGCGCCGCGCAGGCGCGGACATTGTCGGGACACGGCGTTCCCCTGGTCGTGCTGACCGATTCGGCTTTGTCCCCGCTCGCGGAATGCGCCGATATATGGTTCGAACTGGTCGAGGCGGACCATGCCGGTTTCCGTTCCCTGTCCGCCAGCATGGCCTTTGCGATGGCTCTGACCGTTTCGGTGGCGGAGAAGCGACAGCATCGGTGATATTCCACAAATAGAATGTATGTTCTATCTTGTGTCGCTTTGGAATTCATGTTTCATTGATGCCATCGTTCCGCAGACCATTCGCAGGGGAGGATGGCGGTGCCAACCGGCCAAAGCAAAGCCACGGGAAAACAGCTGGATGTCATCACCATCGGGCGCGCCTCGGTGGACCTCTACGGCCAGCAGATCGGCACGCGGCTCGAAGATATCGGCAGCTTCGCCAAGTCGGTCGGCGGCTGCCCCACCAATATTTCGGTCGGCACGGCGCGGCTGGGTCTCAAATCGGCGCTGATCACCCGTGTCGGCGACGAGCAGATGGGCCGCTTCATCCGTGAGCAGTTGACCCGCGAAGGCGTCGAGACCCGGGGCATCGTCACCGATCCGGAGCGCCTTACGGCCTTGGTTCTGCTGGCGGTCGAAAACGACAATTCCTTCCCGCTGATCTTCTATCGCGACAATTGCGCCGATGCGGCCCTCAACGAGGACGATATCGACGAGGCCTTCATCCGCTCCACCCGCGCCGTGCTGGTCACCGGCACCCATTTCGCCAAGCCCCATAGTGACAAGGCGCAGCGCAAGGCCATGCGCATTGCCCGCGAAAATGGCGGCAAGGTCGTCTTCGACATCGATTACCGCCCCAATCTATGGGGCCTTGCCGGCCACGATGCCGGCGACAGCCGCTATATTGCCTCGGACACGGTCACCGCCCACCTGCGGACGGTCTTGCCCGAATGCGATTTGATCGTCGGGACCGAAGAAGAGGTGCTTATCGCCGCTGGCGGCGACGATCTCCATGCTGCGCTCAGGACGATCCGGTCACTCTCCTCCGCCGTGATCGTCCTGAAGCGCGGTCCCATGGGCTGCATAGTCTATGACGGTGTTATCCCCGCCGATCTCGAAGACGGTATTGTCGGCAAGGGCTTTCCCATCGAAGTCTATAACGTCCTCGGCGCCGGCGATGCCTTCATGAGCGGCTTTTTGCGCGGCTGGCTGCGCGGCGAAGCTCACGCCACCAGCGCCACCTGGGCCAATGCCTGCGGCGCCTTCGCCGTGTCCCGCCTGCTCTGTGCCCCCGAAATCCCGACCTGGACCGAACTGCAATTCTTCCTCGAGCATGGCAGCAAGGAACGCGCCCTGCGCAAGGATGCCGAGATCAACCACGTGCATTGGGCGACGACGCGGCGGCGCGACATTCCCCGGCTCATGGCGCTGGCGGTGGATCATCGCGTGCAATTGGAAGACATGGCGGGCAACGACGCCGAAAAGCTCTCCCGCGTCCCGGCCTTCAAGGTGCTTGCCGTCAAGGCCGCGCAGCGCATCGCCAGGGGCCGCGATGGTTTCGGCATGCTGATCGACGACAAATATGGCCGCGACGCCCTCTATGCTGCCGGGGCATTCAAGGATTTCTGGGTTGCCCGGCCCATCGAACTGCCCGGCTCACGGCCGCTGCAATTCGAGTTCACGCAGGATCTCGGCTCGCGGCTGGTGGAATGGCCGGTGGATCATTGCATCAAGGTGCTCTGCTTCTTCCATCCCGACGACCCCGATGCCCTGCGCCGTCAACAGATCGAAAAGCTCCGGTCGGCCTTCGATGCTGCACGCAGTGTCGGGCGCGAAATCCTCATCGAGATCATTTCCGGCAAGAATGGTCCGCTGCACGATGACACAGTGGCGCGGGCGCTGACCGAGATTTATGATGCCGGGATCAAACCGGACTGGTGGAAGCTCGAGCCGCAGGCCAATGCGGCAGCCTGGGCCGAGACCGATGCGGTGATCGAAGCCCGCGATCCGCTGTGCCGGGGCGTTGTCCTGCTCGGGCTCGATGCGCCGCAGGCAGAACTGGAGGCCGGGTTCAAGGCGGCGAAGCGGGCGCGAACCGTCAAGGGCTTCGCCGTGGGCCGCACCATTTTCGCCGATGCGGCGCGAGCCTGGCTGGATGGAAAGATGAGCGACGAGGAAGCCGTGGCCGACATGGCGGGGCGGTTCGGGGCGTTGGTGGAGATTTGGGAACAACAATGAGCCAGAACACAATCCGGTTGACGATGGCGCAGGCCGTTGCGCGCTTCCTCACGGCACAGAAAACCATCATTGACGGTGAAACGCTGCCGATATTCGGCGGCGTCTGGGCCATTTTCGGCCATGGCAATGTGGCCGGGCTGGGCGAGGCGCTGCATGGCGTCAAGGATACGTTGCCCACCTATCGCGGCCAGAATGAGCAGAGCATGGCCCATGCGGCCATCGCCTATGCCAAGGCCAATTTCCGCCGCCGCTTCATGGTCGCGACCACCTCGATCGGGCCGGGCGCGCTCAACATGGTGACGGCAGCGGCGCTGGCGCATGTGAACCGCATTCCAGTGCTGTTGCTGCCGGGGGATGTCTTCGCCAATCGCCTGCCTGACCCGGTGCTGCAACAGGTCGAGGATTTCGGCGACGGCACCGTCTCCGCCAATGATTGCTTCCGCCCGGTCAGCCGCTATTTCGACCGCATCACCCGGCCCGAACAGATCATCCCGGCCCTGCGCCGCGCCATGCAGGTGCTGACGGACCCGGCCGAATGCGGGCCGGTGACGCTGAGCCTTTGCCAGGACACGCAGGCCGAAGCCTATGATTATCCCGAGAGCTTCTTTGCCGAAAAAATCTGGATGCCGCGCCGGATCATGCCGGATGCCGACGAGTTCGCGGCGGCGGCGGCAGCGCTGAAGCTAGCCAGGAAGCCAGTGATCATTGCCGGCGGCGGCGTCCTCTATTCCGAGGCCTCGGTCAGCCTGGCCAATTTCGCCGAAGTGCATGGCGTGCCGGTGATGGAGACGCAGGCCGGCAAGTCCTCCCTGCCCCATGGTCACGCGCTGAATATGGGTTCGGTCGGCGTTACCGGAACATCGGCCTCCAATGTTCTGGCGGAGGACGCCGATCTGGTGCTGGCGGTGGGCACGAGGCTCCAGGATTTCACCACCGGATCCTGGGCCTTGTTCAAGAATGAAAACCTCAAGATCGTCGGGCTCAACGTACAGCCATTCGACGCCCACAAGCATAATGGATTGCCGCTGGTGGGCGATGCGAGGGTGGGGCTGGAGGCGCTGGATGCGGCGCTTACGGGTTGGCAGGTTGATTCCGCTTGGACCGACAAGGCCCTGAAAGCAAAGGCAGATTGGCTCAAGGACGCCGACGATGCCCGCGCAGCCAGCAATGTTGAATTGCCCTCTGACGCGCAGGTTATCGGCGCGGTGCAGCGCGGCCGCAGCCAGGCGCTGCTTGTTTGCGCCTCGGGTGGCCTGCCCGGCGAATTGCACAAGCTCTGGCGCGCCGATGGACCGGGCTCTTACCATCTCGATTACGGCTTCTCGACCATGGGCTACGAGATTGCCGGCGGGCTGGGCGTCGCCATCGCCCGTCCGGACGAGGACGTGGTCATCATGGTCGGCGACGGTTCCTATCTGATGATGAATTCGGAAATCGTCTCGGCGGTGATGATGGGCGTGCGGCTCACTATCGTAGTGCTGGACAATGGCGGCTATGGCTGCATCAACCGCCTGCAAATGGCGACGGGCGGAGCCAATTTTAACAATCTGTTCCGCGACACCTATCACATGGAATTGCCCAACGTGGACTTCGCCGCCCACGCCGCCTCCATGGGAGCCAAGGCCAAAAAGGTCGCCTCGGTCAATGAATTGGAATCCGCCCTGTCCGCGAGCGAAGGCGCGCCGGGGGTGCATGTCTTCGCCATCGACACCGATCCGCTGATCACCACCGAAGCCGGTGGCCATTGGTGGGACGTGGCGGTGCCGGAAGTCAGCACCCGCCCCAGCGTCAACGCCGCGCGCGAAGCCTACGAAAAGGCGCTCCTTGCGCAGCGGGCGGGATAAAACAGAACGCAGACGTTGATGATCGTCAGCGCGGGAGAACGTGAATGAAGGCCAAGCTTGGCATGTCGCCCATCGCATGGTGGAACGACGATCTGGTGGAACTTAGCGATGACGTGTCGCTGGAGGAATGCCTGCGGCAATCCCGCTCGGCCGGCTTCACCGGCATGGAGAAGGGCCGCCGTTTCCCCGACGATCCGGCAATCATGCTGCCGATCCTCAAGGCCGCCGACGTGACCCTGTGCGGAGGTTGGTTTTCCGGCACGCTGGTGGACGAAGAGCTTGCCGCCAACAAGGACCGCATCGCCCCGATGATCGACTTGTTCAAGGCGGTCAATGCGCCCTGCATCGTCTATGGCGAAGTGGGCCGCTCCATCCAGGGCAGGCGCGAGCTTCCGCTGGCGCAGAAGCCGAAACTCACCGACGACGAGATGAATGCCTATGCCCGCAAGGTGACCGCCTTTGGCGAATGGTGCGCCGATCAGGGCATGCCCCTCTCCTACCACCATCACATGGCCGCCGTGGTCGAGACCGAGCCGGAACTCGATGCCTTCATGGCGGCTTCGGGCGAAGGCATTCCGCTACTGCTCGATGCTGGCCATCTCGCCTTCGCCGGTGGCGATGTGCTGCGCGCCATCGACAATCACCATGCCCGCATCAACCACGTCCATGTGAAGGATATTCGCCGCGCCGTGGTGGATGGCCTAGACCGCTCCCACCAGAGCTTTCTCGATGCGGTGGCGCTCGGTGCCTTCACTGTTCCGGGCGATGGCTCGCTGGATTTCGGCGCCATCGTGCAGCGCTTCGCCGACCGTGGCTATGAAGGCTGGTTCGTCGTCGAGGCCGAACAGGATCCCGTGGCCAATCCGCCGCTCCGAATGGCGCAGGTCGGATATGCCGAACTTGTCCGCGTGATGAATGCTGCTGGATATAGTGTGGAGACGCAGGGCTTCCCGAAAGACTGAATCTTTCGAAGCGCTTGTGCTAAAATCTTGAGCGACTGAATCAGGCGGGGATGCAGCATGGCGCTCAAGGAAAATGATCTTATCTGGTTCCGGCCGCTCTGGCGGCGCGTCGCCGTAGTTGTTTTCCTCGGCCTTTGGCTGGGCTGGGAAATACTTTTCAGCGGTGACCAGTTCTGGGTGATCCTGGTGGGCGCGGCCCTCGCCTATGCGCTTTACACGTTCTTTTATGCCTTTCCTAAGTCGGAGACCGAAAATGAGCAAATCGCCCCTCCTCGTCCGGCCGACGGCGAAAACAGGCAAGATCCATGAGGTAACGCCCGCATCCGCAAGCTGGACCCATGTCGGCTTCGGCCTGCACAAACTGGCTCCCGGCGAGGCCTATGGGGAAGCAACCGGCGAGCGCGAGGTCTGCCTGGTTCTGGTCAGCGGCAAGGGCCGCTTTGCCGTCGATGGCGAGGATTTCGGCGAACTGGGCGAACGGATGAGCCCGTTCGAGGGCGCGCCATGGGCGCTCTATGTGCCCGCCGGGCGTCATTGGGCGGTCGATGCCAGCACCGATCTGGAACTGGCGATCTGCTCGGCGCCGGGCGGTGGGGATTTCCACGCCAGAATCATCCCACCTGGCACGCATCCGCGCATTTCCCGCGGCAAGGGCGCCAATGTGCGCCATGTCTATAATATCATGCCCGAGGATGACGGCGCGGCCAATGCGCTGCTGGTCGTGGAAGTGATCACACCCGAGGGCAACACCTCCTCCTATCCGCCGCACAAGCACGATCAGGACAATCTTCCGCATGAGAGCCAGTTGGAAGAGACCTATTATCACCGCATGAACCCGCCACAGGGCTTCGCGTTCCAGCGTGTCTATACCGACGACCGGAGCCTCGATGAGGCCATGGCGGTGGAAGACGGCGACGTAACGCTGGTGCCGCGCGGCTATCATCCAGTCGCGACCACGGCCGGCTATGACCTCTATTACCTGAACGTCATGGCCGGGCCGAAGCGGGTCTGGAAATTCCACAATGCGCCCGAGCATGAATGGCTGCTAAAATAAGCTACGCCCGGTCCTGCCGGTCCATATAAAAACACGACCCAAGGGATGGCCCATTGGGTCGTGTTTTCTTTTGACCGAAGCCGAACCGGAACGGTTCCACGCTGCGCAGAACCATCCCGCCATGCGTCACCCATTCCATCGTCATTGCCCGGCCTGTCCGGGCAATCCAGTTCACGATCTATTCGGGTAGCAGTTCCATCACGCCCGGATGGAGTCTAGCCGGTGATCTCGCTGACCTTGACCGCCCTGCCCTCCTTGACCGACTTCAAGGCCGCATCGGCCAGCGCCAGCGCGACCAGCCCATCGGCGCCGCTGGGGCTGGCCGGCGCCTTGGCCTGCACGTAGTCGATGAACGCACTGATCTCGCGGGCATAGGCCTCGGTGTAGCGGGTCATGAAAAAATCATGCAGCGGCGGTCTGGTATAGCCATCGGCATTGGCGATTTCGATGGAGACTGGGCGCTGGTTCTCCGCCGCGACGGCGCCCTTGGAGCCATGCACTTCGATACGCTGGTCATAGCCATAGGTGGCGCGGCGCGAATTGGAGATCGTGGCATGCTTGCCCGAGGCGGTGAACAGCATCAGCGAGGCGCTGTCATAATCACCCGCCTCGCCGATGGCCTTGTCGACCAGCACCGATGCCTGGGCGGAAACGCTCTCGATTTCCTCGCCGAGCAGGAACCTGGCCATATCGAGGTCGTGGATGGTCATGTCGCGGAAAATGCCGCCCGAGCGCTGGACATATTCAGCCGGTGGCGCGCCGGGGTCACGGGAAACGATGGTGACCATCTCCACTTCGCCGATCTGGCCGGCGGCGATGGCGGCTTTCACCGCCTGGAAATGCGGATCGAAACGGCGGTTGAAGCCGACCATCAAGGTCGCATCGGTCTGATCGACGACCTTGAGGCAATTCTTGACCCGCTCGACATCGAGATCGACGGGCTTTTCGCAGAAAATCGCCTTACCGGCCCGGGCAAAGCGCTCGATCAGGTCGGCATGGGTATCGGTCGGGGTGCAGATGATAACCGCATCGATATCCCCGGCTGCCTCGATAGCCTCTATGCTGCGCACCTCGGAGCCATATTGTGCAGCAAGATCGTTAGCCGCCTGCGCCATGGCGTCCGCCACAGCAACCAGTTTCGCCTTGGAATTGGAGGTCACGGCCTTGGCGTGAACCTTGCCGATACGGCCAGCGCCGAGAAGACCAAAACGGACAGTCATTTGCGGGAACTCCACCCTTTTCGCCGGCAATCACCCGGCCCATGCGATTGATGGAATAAATAGATGAAAGCCCCGCAAAATGGAACAGGAATTCCACTCGCAGACTGCATGGAGCAATGCGCTAAGGGGCGATCAGTGCTCCCTGGCACGCTCCAACAGGCGCTTACATTCCAGCAATTCCCGCAGCACATCGGAAAGCTTGTCGCGCGATTCCTGATCCAGCGCCGGGCTGGCGAGCATGACCGCTTCCTCGAGCTCGGCCTCGTCGCCCAGCGCTTCGGCCTCCTCGATCATCGGCAGGATATCTTCGAGCCCCCTGCCCTCGCCCACGGCGATGACATAGCGCGGCCCCTGATCCTTGAGGATGCGCTGTACGCCCTTGATGGTAAAACCTTGATCGTAGAGCAGGTGCCGAATGCCGCGCAGCAGCAGCACGTCTTCGGGCCGGTAATAACGGCGGCCGCCGCCGCGCTTCAGCGGCTTGATCGTCGCAAAGCGAGTTTCCCAGAATCGCAGCACGTGCTGGGGAAGATCGAGCTCCTCAGCAGCCTCCGAAATGGTACGGAACGCGTCTGGCGACTTGTCCAAACCGCGACTCTCCCTCGCTAGAAAGCCTTACTTTCCAGCGGCAACCATAGACTTGTTAATCTTGGACTTCAACACGTTGGAAGGTTTGAACACAAGAACCTGCCGCGGCAGGATCGGCACTTCCTCGCCCGTCTTGGGGTTGCGGCCGATCCGCTCGTTCTTGGACCGGACCTGAAAAGAGCCGAACGAGGAGAGCTTGACATTCGCCCCTGTCACCAGGGCATCCCCGATCAGTTCGAGTACGCGCTCGACCAGTTCGGCCGACTCGGTTCGGGACAAGCCCACCGAACCATAGACTGCCTCGGCCAGATCTGCCCGTGTTACCGTCTTCTGCGCCATTCGTTTCCCCATCCTGCTCGGTCAAGGCTTCCCTGCCCCGTTCGGGGCACGCACATTATCGGGAATATCTTTCCCAAAGCGGCGCCGTTTCCAGCTCTGCGGCCGGAATAGCGACGCCGGTTCCCTCCACCAGTAGGCGAGACTAACGCCTTGAAACGCTTGAGGTCAATGCGCAGAAGCGTCGCTACCAGCGAATGAGCGAGGCGCCCCAGGTGAAGCCGCCGCCCATGGCTTCGAGCATGACCAGATCGCCGGGCTTGATCCGTCCGTCGGCCACGGCAACGCTAAGAGCCAGGGGAACGGACGCTGCGGAGGTATTGGCGTGCTGATCAACCGTGACGATGACCTTTTCCGGCGGCAGGCCGAGCTTGGCCCCTGCCCCGTCAATGATGCGCCGGTTTGCCTGATGCGGCACGAACCAATCCAGATCATCGACGCCGTAGCCGGCCTGTTCGAGGCTTTGATAGACCACGTCGGTGATCTTGCCGACCGCGTGCCGGAACACTTCGGGGCCCTGCATATGCACATGGCCGGTGGTGCCGGTGGTCGACGGCCCACCATCCACATATAGCTTGTCCCAATGCCGGCCATCCGAGCGCAGCGCCGAGGACAGCACGCCCCGTTCGGCCTCGCCCTCGGCAAGATCGACGCGCTCCATGATCACCGCGCCGGCGCCATCGCCGAACAGCACGCAGGTGGTCCGATCGGTCCAGTCCAGTAGGCGCGAAAAGGTCTCGGCGCCGATTACCAGCACCCGCCGCGCCAGGCCGTTCTTGATATAGCTGTCAGCCGTGGTGACCGCATAGACGAAGCCGGAGCACACTGCCTGGATGTCAAAGGCGAAGCCGTGATGCATCCCCAGCTTCATCTGCACCAGAGTAGCGGCGGACGGAAAGGTATAGTCGGGGGTCGTGGTCGCAACGACGATGAGGTCGATGTCCTCGACGCTCATGCCAGCATTGTCGAGGGCAGATCGGGCGGCGGCAACGGCAAGGTCGGAGGTAAACTCGCCCTCGGCAGCGATGTGACGCTGCTTGATGCCGACGCGCTGCTGGATCCACTCGTCGGAGGTATCGACGGACTTGGCCAGCTCCTCGTTGGAGAGGATCTTAGCCGGCAGATAGCTGCCGACGCCACGAATGACGGAACGGATTCTGGTCACGCCGAATTGGCCTCGGTCTCGGGCGGCAGATCGGCCGCCGCCTTGTGGATGGGGAAGCGTTGCATGCTGTCGCCGACCTTGTCGATCAACTTGCTGCGGGCCATTTCATAGGCAAGGCCCAGCGCACTTTTGTAGCCGATTTCGTCGGTGCCGCCATGAGATTTGATGACGATGCCATTAAGGCCCATGAACACGCCGCCATTGACGGTGCGCGGGTCCATCTTGCGCCGCAGCGCATTGAGCGCCGAGGTCGCGAACAGCGCGCCGATGCGGCTCATCAGATTGGCCTTGAGCGCACTGCGTAGATAGGAGCCGACCTGGCGGGCCGTGCCTTCGGCGGTCTTGAGCGCGATATTGCCTACAAAGCCCTCGGTCACCACGACGTCCACCGTACCCTTGCCGATATCGTCGCCTTCGACGAAGCCGTGATAGGTGAAACCGGCGCCGCTAGCTTCGGTCAGGATTTTCCCGGCTTCCTTGATCGATTCGAGGCCCTTGACCTCTTCCGTGCCGACATTGAGCAGGCCGACGCTGGGCGTGTCGCTATCGAACAGGGCGCGGGCCAGCGCCGAACCGAGAATGGCGTAATCGACCAATTGCCGGGCATCGGCGCCGATGGTTGCGCCCATGTCGAGCACGATGATGTCGCTGCGCAGAGTCGGCCAGATGGCGGCGATTCCGGGGCGTGAAATGCCCTGCATCGGCCGCAGGCAGAAGGTGGACATGGCCATGAGCGCGCCGGTATTGCCGCCCGAAATGGCAACATCGGCCTCTTTGTTCTTCACGGCCTCGATAGCCATCCACATGGAAGACGTATTCTTGCCCTTGCGCAGCGCCTGGCTCGGCTTCTCGTCCATGGCGATGACGACGTCGCAATGCCGAACCTCGGAAACCGGCTTCAGCGCGGGATATTCGTCCAGCAGCGGGGCGATCTGGTCCTTGATGCCGTGGAAGATGAAACGCGTATTCTTGCGCTCCTTGAGGGCCAGGTGGGCCCCGTGGATCACGGCGCGCGGGGCATTGTCGCCACCCATCGCATCCACGGAAATCGTAATAAAATCGCTCATTTCAGCCTGTTTCTAGGCCCGTCTGGGCAAGCACGGCAACATATAACATCAACGCCCCGGTGCAAGGCCCGCCACATCAGTCCTTGTCGCCTTCGCCCTTGAGGGCGGCCAACCCGGCAAAGGGACCGGATTCGGCCTGATCCGCACCCAGGCCGAGAGTTTCAAGCGACTCACCATCGCGTCGCGGATAGGGTGAAAGCGCCAGCGCGAGGGTTTCCAGCAGTAGGGGACTGAGGTCAACCTCGGGACCGTCGATATGATCCGGAAAATCGTCATCTTCAAGATCGATGAAGATTTCGGAGCCCGCCGTGGGCGCCTGATGCGTACGCGGAGCCGGCAGGAAAACCCGATCGATGTCCTCGGAAATCATTTCGGCGACCGGCTCGAAGCTGACGACGGAGGCCTGGGTGACGGCGGCATCGAGATGGCCAAGGGCCCTGAGACCACCGCGCAGGGGGGTGATCGTCAGATGGGCCGAAAACCGCTCGACCGAGAGAATATTCATGGCCTGTGCAATCTGGGCACGAACCGTCTCGTCCGCTTCGACTGCGAGCGAGCGGCCGCCGGCGGGCAGCCTGTCGATGCGCACAATGGCATCGAAGATCGGGACGTCGGCGCGGCTCACGCGGCGGCCTCGAAGCGCAGGTCGCCGCCAATGATGGATTGCGCCGGCTGAGTTGCGAGAGCAGCATCGCGCTCCATGACATAGGCCACAAGCGCCCGAACCTGGGGGCTGTCCTGGCCGTCAAAAATATTGCGGGAAATCACCGCGGCCAGCGCTTCGGCATCGTTGCGATCCAAAGCTTCATTGAGCGCGGCGAGCAGGCCGAAGAAGATATTGCCCATCTTCTGAATTTTCTTGGGCACACCGAGATCCCCCGCCCCCATTTCGCGCAGCGAACGGTCCATGTCCTTGAAGAACAGATCGAACACCGCCTGGCTGAAGGCCTTGATCTGCTTGGGCTCATCGCGTAGACGCCGGAACAGCAGCGCCATGTGCAGGCTGATCATGTCGAAACGACCGGTCACCGTATCGGGCACACCCCAATCGGCATAGAAAAACGGCTGCCGGGATTGCGCCACAATGGAATTATAGACGGCATAGACCGGCTCAGTGGCAGTGTTCTTACGAAACAAAGACAGGATCATGGGATTGCACTCAGCGTCGGTATCGGTAAAACACGGTCGGAACTGGCCGGCTTTTCGATGCCAGCTTGCCAGACCGCTCAGTTGACCGCTACACATTCCGTCGGCAAGGGGCACGCGCCTTGTTGTCACGCCTA
Source organism: Devosia faecipullorum (assembly GCF_015158295.1). GTDB lineage: Bacteria > Pseudomonadota > Alphaproteobacteria > Rhizobiales > Devosiaceae > Devosia > Devosia faecipullorum. The sequence continues at coordinate 38,172 of NZ_JACDXV010000009.1, forward strand.
TAGTCGAGAGCCATCGGGAAAGTCAAATTCATGACCCTGCGTCTTGCCAAAGCCTCCGTCGCCGCTGCTGTCCTTGCGGTCGCGCTCGCCGGCTGCACCAGCAGCACGTCGCTCGTTTCCAAGCGCACTCAGGGATATGAAATTCCAGATGCGGCCTTGCAGCAGATCCGTCCCGGCCAGAGCCAGCAATTGGTGCAGGTCGTGCTCGGCTCGCCGCAATCGACCAATACATTCGGCGACCAGACCGCCTGGTATTATGTCGAAACGCAGGTGAACCAGACAGCGTTCGGCATGAACATGATCCAGAAGCGCACGGTCCTGGCGGTCTATTTCGACCGCAACAAGAAGGTTACCGAACGTGCCGTCTATTCGCTTGAAGATGGCCGCGCCGTCAATGTCGAGACGCGCCGCACCCCATCTTTCGGTCAGGACAAGACCTTCATCGAATCGATCCTCGAATCGTTCTGATCGTTCCCGTCGCGGAAATTCAAAAGCCCCGGTCATCGACCGGGGCTTTGTTCATTCAGGCCAGATCGGAGCCTGCTGTTCGGGCGATGGCGTCCAGCGCCGCATTGACGAGACCGGAGGCGTCGTCCTCATAAAAGGCGCGAGCGACATCGACATATTCGGTGATGACGACCTTGGCGGGAATATCCCGGCGCCGGAGCAATTCGAAGGCTGCGGCGCGCAATATGGCGCGAAGCGTGGCATCGACCCGTTCGATCGGCCAGCCTTCCGAAAGCGCCTTGTCCACCGAGGGGTCGATCTCAAGCTGATGCTTGGCGACGCCGCTGACGATCTGGCGAAAGAAATCTGCATCGGCGGGCAGATATTGCTCGCCTTCTATTTCCCTTCCGAGATGAAAGGCACCGAACTGGGCCAACGTGTCTTCGAGCGAAGCGCGTCCAACATCCATCTGGTAAAGCGCCTGCACGGCAGCAAGACGGGCAGCGCCGCGCTGATTGGCGGCGCGGGGGCTGGCATTATCGCGTTTGGGATGGTCAGTCATTCAGCTTCGCTTTTATGCCGGAAAGGGCGAGCGCCGCGCGAGCCGCGTCCCCTCCCCGGTCCTGATCTTTTACTAGGGCTCGAATCCAAGCCTGCGCTTCGGTATCTACCGTCAGAACGCCGATGCCAAGGGGCAGAGCATCCACGACGGCCAGTTCAGCCAGCGCACGGATGCTTTCGTTGGCCACCGCCGTATAGTGGTTGGTCTGGCCACGGATGACGCAGCCCAGCGCCACATAGCCGTCAAAGCGGCCGGTTTCAATGGCCATGGCGAGCACCACTGGTACTTCCATGGCGCTTGGTACGGCGATGACCTCATGGCTCGCCCCGGCCATTTCGAGCGCGGCAATGGCGCCGCGCTTCATTTCATCGGCGATGTCGGGATAGGCCCGGCCCTCGATGATGAGAAAATGCTGGCCCCTGCCCGCGCCCTCGGGCACCTCGAAGCGCACACCGTAGGAGTCCATGGTCAATCTCCCTCGACCGCAACACTCGGCGTCATGATAGCGCAAGATTGCGTCGTCCGGCAGAGGCGCATTGTACTGCGATGAACGAATGCTTCCCGCCCGGCGCCGAGAAGCGTCAATCGTCTTCGCCCGCCAAATCCCGCTTGTCCTGCGCCAATTCGGTGAGGAAGGAGCGGAAATCGTCGGCCGCCGAGAAATTCTTGTAGACGCTGGCAAAGCGGACAAAGGCGACGTCATCGAGCCCCTTGAGCCCTTCCATGACATATTCGCCGATCTGGTCGGAGGTGATTTCCACATCGCCCAGGCTTTCAAGCTGCCTGACAATGCCCGAAATCATGCGCTCGACGCGCTCTGGATCAACGGAGCGCTTGCGCAGGGCGGTATTGACCGAACGCGCCAGCTTTTCCCGGTCGAACGGCACCTTGCGTCCGGTCTTCTTGACCACGGTCAGGTCGCGCAACTGAACGCGCTCGAAGGTGGTGAAGCGGCCGCCGCAGGCATTGCATACGCGGCGGCGGCGGATAGCGCCCGAATCTTCGGTCGGGCGGCTATCCTTCACCTGGGTATCGTCATTGCCACAATAAGGGCAGCGCATAATGACCCTTTACCTTCCCGTCAGCCGTAAATGGGGAAGCGCGCCGTCAGCGCCTTCACCTTTTCGCGTACATCGGTCTCGACGGCGGCGTTATTGTCGTCGCCGTTGATCTTGAGTCCATCGAGCACCTCGATGATGAGTTCGCCCACTTCACGGAATTCAGCCTCGCCGAAACCGCGGGTCGTGCCCGCCGGGGTGCCGAGACGGATGCCAGAAGTGATGGCGGGCTTTTCGGGGTCGAACGGCACGGCATTCTTGTTGCAGGTGATGAAGGCACGACCGAGAGCGGCCTCGGTGGCCTTGCCGGTAAGCCCCTTGGGCCGCAGGTCGACCAGCATCAGATGGTTGTCGGTACCGCCCGACACGATGTCCACTCCGCCCTTGACCAGGGTTTCGGCCAGCACCTGTGCGTTGGTCACGACCTGCTTGGCATAGGCCTTGAACTCGGGCGTCAGCGCTTCCTTGAACGCGACCGCCTTGGCGGCGATGACATGCATGAGCGGGCCGCCCTGAATGCCGGGGAAGATCGCCGAATTGATCTTCTTGGCGATGTCCTCGTCATTGGTGAGGATGAGACCGCCGCGAGGTCCGCGCAATGTCTTGTGGGTGGTGGTGGTCGCCACATGGGCGTGGGGGAACGGGTTGGGATAGACACCGCCCGCCACAAGACCGGCAACGTGCGCCATGTCCACGAACAGGATGGCCCCGACTTCATCGGCGATGGCGCGGAATTCGGCCCAGTCCATGACGCGCGAATAGGCCGAGAAGCCAGCGACGATCATCTTGGGCTGGTGTTCGCGGGCCAATTGGCGGACCTGATCCATGTCCACACGACCGTCCTGCTGGCGCAGGCCGTACTGGATGGCGTTGAACCACTTGCCGGACTGGTTCGGCTTGGCGCCGTGGGTCAGGTGGCCGCCGGCATCGAGCGACATGCCCAGGATCGTGTCACCGGGCTTGATCAGCGCCTGATAGACGCCCTGATTGGCCTGCGAGCCGGAATTGGGCTGCACATTGGCGAAGGCTGCGCCGAACAGCTGCTTGGCGCGCTCGATGGCGAGGCTTTCGGCAACATCCACATATTCGCAACCGCCATAATAGCGCTTGCCCGGATAGCCTTCGGCATATTTGTTGGTCAGCACAGAGCCCTGCGCTTCCAGCACAGCCTGGGAAACGATGTTTTCCGAGGCGATCAGTTCGATTTCCTGCTGCTGGCGCTGCAATTCCTTGCCGATCGCGGCGGCCAGTTCGGAATCGGTCTGGGCGACCGAATTGGAGAAGAAGTTCGGGAAAAGCGAGGACGACTGCGTGCTCATGAGAAAAAAACCTCGCAAGAGACGAAACGGATGATCGTGAAGGCGCTCTTATCACGGCACAAAGCGCGATTCCAAGGGCGGACGATGTGCGATGGTGTCATGGGGCTCCCCTTGTTGACGATTGGGTGCCCAGGCGAGCGGCTCTCTTATGGTTCGCGTTCCCCGATGGTTCCCCATCTTTCTCGCCAGTCGCGCGAACGGGCCATTTATGGCGCAGAACAAAGCCAATGTGAAGTGGCGCCGGCGGCAATCCGCCTCCCCCCGATCAGAAAATTCTCTCGAATATCTTTAACGCCCATTCACCAGTAAAACGAACGCTTAGTAGATAAATTTTACTTACAACATCCCCAGGAACACAAAAGAATTCCACAGAGGGCGACATGAAATCTTCTATTTCGAAAATTGCGGCTGTTGCGATGACTGGTCTGTTGACGCTGACCAGTTTCACCCCGGTCCAGGCGCAGGACAATCAGCTCAGCTTTAGTCAGCGCAAGCAGGTTGTGCAGAGCTATTGTGCCTCCAATCCGCAGGACTGGAACTGCAATGGCTACTGGTTCTGGGGCGACCGGGAATATGACGCGTATTATTACCGCAACCGCTCCAGTCTGGAGCCGCTCGTTGCCGGCATTCTCGGCCTGGCCATCGGCGCGATCATTGCCGGTGCTATCGCCAACGGCAACAAGAACTCACCCAGTGTAGCCCCCGCTCCGGCGCGCCTTGACCGCGGTCACGTGGCCCGATGCTATGCGCGCTACAAGTCCTACGACGAGCGCACCGACACATTCCTGGGCTATGACGGCTACCGTCACGCCTGCAACCTTTAGTCTAGAGCATCGGGCCGAAAAGTGAACTTGCGGTTTTCAGATAACCCGATGCGCGGACACAAGGATTAGAGCTGCGTTTCGCGTTCGATAGAATGCATTCCGCTCTAAGCGTATTTTCCACGAGGCTGGGGCGGCGGCGATTGCTCGCTGCCCAGCTTTCTTTGCAGCTTGGCCAGGGCAAGGCGCTGCATGTCATTGCGGGACGCATTGAGCGGCGTGATGACCACCACCTCGACGCCGCTTGCCTCATCGATGGCGGCAACCCGCATCTGCTGGCCGATCTGGACGAATTCGAACAGAACTGCGCCGTTGCTCATGAGGCCTCCCTTATCGCAAGGATAGTGGATTGTCGGTCGCGAGTGCAACCCAGCGCCTAGCCTTCGAACGTGATCTTGCCCTGCTCGTCGAAATCGTAAACGTCGTCGCGGAAACTGACCGTGCCCTGTTTGTTGGCCCAGGCGGTAATATAGGTCGTGTGGATCGGCACCTGCCCCTTGACGCTGACGTCGAGGCGCTCGAGCGAGGAAAAGGTCTGATCGACACGGCCACGATCCCAATCGCCGTTGTCGCGCAAGAGCCAGGTGACAAGCTCGTTGACGCCTTCGACGCGCACGCAACCCGACGAATGGAAGCGGGCATTTTCGCCGAACAATGCCTTGGACGGCGTATCGTGCAGATAGACGTCGTGCTTGTTGTAGAAATTGATCTTGCAATGGCCCATCGAATTTTCGGCGCCCGGCTCCTGCCGATACATGTAATTCACCTGGGAATCAGTGATATTGGCCCAGTCGATGGTCGCAGGGCTGATCGTATTGCCGCTGCCGTCATAGATGAAGATATTCTGCTCGGCGAGATAGTTCGGGTTTTCGAGCATGTATTTGGTCAGGTCGCGCCGCACCAGCGACTTGGGGACATGCCAATAGGGATTGAAATTGATCTGGTGAATCTTGCTGGCCAGGATCGGCGTCGCGCGATCCGCGCGGCCGACGACGGCGGTATGGCGCTGCTCCACCATGGAGCCGCCGACGGCCTCAATGGTCGCGGCGGGAATATTGACCACGACGTAACGTTCGGTCAGCTGCGGCGCCATCTGCTGGACGCGGGTATAGTTGAGATAGAGCTGTTGCAGGCGGGTGGCGGCCGGCACATTCAGCGCATACCAGGTCGCCTCGTCGATCCAGCCATTGACCACCAGGCCATGACGCGCCTGGAAAGCTCGCACGGCCCGATCGGTATCGGCGTCGAACATGTCATTGGCGAATTCCACCAACGGCATGTCGCCGGAAGAAATCAGGCGGCGCTTGAGCTGGACCACGGCGGGGTCGGACTTGCCAAGATTGAGCTTGAAGGCGCGCTGGGGCACCTCCTCCCAACCGCCGGCGGCCACGAAGGGCTCATATTGCGAGATGGCAAGCTGGAGATTGTAGAGCGTATCGTAGGAAAGGATCGGCTCATTGGTGGCGATCAGCGCGGCGGCGGCGGCGGTGTTGCCGGTGGGATCGGCGCTACGCAGCACCGAATTGCGCGAGAACATGTCGGTCAGCGATTCCTGCCCCAGAACCGGGAAGGCTACGGAAGCGCCAAAAGCTGTCATGGAGCCAAGGAAAGTACGTCTGTTCAGCCGCATTCAGCCACCCAAAAGACCAAAAGCCAATATCGTCGGCGATTAGCACCGCCGGCACGCGCTCACAATCACGGTCAACGCCTTGTGAAGCGCCCGATTCTACCATTTGCCAGCAAATGGTTTCCAAGCACGTAATGGGGCTGACGGCAATTTGCGGCACAAATAAGAAACGCCGGCCCAAGGGCCGGCGCTTGTCAGCAATTGTGGCATGGAGGCAACACGCCACCACTTGCGGAATTTTCGTCCGGCAGGCCGGTCAGAGCTTGTAGAGGATCTGATCGACCCAGAAGCGTTCAAGGCGCGCGAGAGCCTTGTTCAGCCCGTCGAATTCCTCGTCTCCCAGCCCGCCGACCTTGTCGATGGATTTGAGGTGGCGATCATAGAGTTCGTCGATCACCTCCGCCACTTCCTCGCCCTTGGGCGTCAGGCGAATGCGAACCGAGCGGCGGTCGGTGCGCGAGCGCTCCTGGAAGATGTAGCCGGTCTCGACCAGTTTTTTGAGATTGTAGGAGACGTTGGACCCGAGATAATAGCCGCGCGAACGCAGTTCCCCGGCGGTCAGCTCGGCATCGCCGATATTGAACATCAGCAAGGCCTGCACGGGATTGATGTCATCCCAGCCCATGCGGTCGAACTCGTCCTTGACCAGATCGAGCAGGCGGCGATGCAGGCGTTCCACGCGGGAAACGGCTTCGAGATAGAGTGGCTTGAGGCTTTCGCCCCTTTCCGGGTTCAGCGCCTCGGCCGCGTTCGATTTCATTGCCATTTGTGCCTCACTGTAATGTCGTGTGCGATTTTTCGCATCTCATGAGGCCAAACTACGGCGACCGGACTAAGATCGCCCTAAGGGACAGGCTTAAAACTATCTTACTGGAAAGCAATGAGAATTTGGCTTAACGACGCCTTACGCCGGGTCAGAAAATTGTAACCTTTCCGAGGTGTAAACGCCCCCGGGCGACTGCATGGGCAAGGGCCGAAATCCTCTTCGAAAGCACAAGCTCGGGCGGCGCGGGATCAATCCGTCTGGGCGCGATGGAACCGCAAGCTGAGCCCGAAAATCAGCAGGATGGAGGCGAGAAGCACAATGCGCAGGGCAAAGCCGAGCGCGCTCATGCGAATATCGCCATTACCGGCAACATAGAGCCCCAGCTCCACCGCAGTCGCCGCCACCAGCAGCACCGCGCCCCAGGACGCCTTGATCCAGAGGCCAACGGCCGCGAACAGCCTGGCGAGTGAAAACACCGTCAGATAGGCGAAGCCGGAAAAGCCCATCATGGCGATGGGGCTTGTAGAGCCATTGCCGACGCCAAGCAGGCGCGCCGCATCGCTCAAACCCAGGAACAGGGCAAGAATGGCGACGATGCGAACATAGAGTGCGAGACTGGGCGCCTGAAAAAACATGGCTCGCTTGATAATACGCTGGCGGCGGTGCGACAAGCTTTGCCTTGGAGAGCATGACGCCGACTGTTAATCAGGGTCCGACAAGGAGACGCCCGATGAGTCAGGACTGGCCCAAGCATGACATGTCTTTTCTGGCGGGGCAGCGCCTGCGGCGGACGCGGGCGGCAGCCTGGAGCCGGGACATGGTGCGCGAAACGGCCTTGCTGCCGCGCGACCTGATATGGCCGCTTTTCGTCATTGAGGGCCAGAACGAAAAAACCGCCATCAAGACCATGCCGGGCGTCGAGCGGCTGTCCATCGACCTCTTGGTCGCCGCGGCAATGCAGGCCCGGGACGCCGGAATTCCTGCCCTGGCGATCTTTCCGAACACACCGGATCAGCTGCGCAGCGAGAATGGGGCCGAAGCCTATAATCCCGACAATCTGATGTGCCGCGCCCTCAGCGCCATCAAGAGCGCGGTGCCGGAAATCGGCCTGATCGCCGACGTGGCCTTGGACGAATATTCCAGCGACGGTCAGGACGGACTGGTGCGCGATGGCGTCATCCTCAATGATGAAACGGTCGCCGCCATGGTGAAATCGGCTTTGGTTCAGGCCCGTGCCGGGGCCGACATCATCGCCCCGTCGGACATGATGGACGGCCGCGTGGCCGCCATCCGCGCTGCGCTCGACGATGCGGGATTCGAGCATATCCAGATCATGTCTTACGCCGCCAAATATGCCTCATGCTTTTATGGCCCCTTCCGCGAGGCCGTCGGCTCCGGCAGCCGGCTCAAGGGCGACAAGCGCACCTATCAGATGGACTATGCCAATTCGGACGAGGCCCTGCGCGAGATCGAACAGGACATTGCCGAAGGCGCGGACAGCATCATGGTCAAGCCGGGCCTGCCCTATCTCGACATCGTGCGGCGGGCCAAGGATGCATTCAACGTGCCGATCTACGCCTACCAGGTCAGCGGCGAATACGCGATGATCGAGATGGCCGGGGCCGCCGGGGCGATCAACCGCGACGCGGCAGTGCTGGAAAGCCTCTGGGCCTTCAAGCGGGCCGGCGCCAATGGCGTGCTCACCTATTACGCGTTGGAAATGGCCCGCAAACTGGGCGCATAGCCTCAGGCTATCCTGCCTTTTCGGTCAGACCATCTTCCGACGCCAATTGGGCGGGGCGCTCGCCGCGCCTTGGCCGGATCGCGCTGATCACCCCAGCGGCGACCACGAGCAGCATGCCCAGCAGCGCCACCGGCTCGGGAGTGTGGCCGAACAGCAGCCAGCCCAGAATGCCGGCCCAGAGCAAGTGCATATAGCTCATCGGGGCGATGAAGCCGGCCGGCGCATAGCGATATGACTGGGTGAAGCAGTAGTGGCCGAGCCAGGCCGAGACCCCGAGGCCGATAAACAGGAAAAGCTGTAAGGAGGTGGGCGCCGCGCCATACATGGTCCAGGGCAGAAAAATGCCGAAGCCGATTGCGCCGGCGAGCGCCGAATAGAACAGCATGGCCATGGTGCGCTCCGTACGGGCCAGGACGCGCGAGAGAAGGTTGTAGGCAACGGACAGCATCACGTTGCCCAGCACGAAAACCACGCCCCATGGATCGAGACCGCCGCCGGGACGCGCGATCAACAATACGCCAGCAAAGCCCACAACAGCCGCGATCCACGCCGTCAGGCCGACCTTTTCGTGCAGGACCGGGCCGGACAGGGCCACGACGAGGACCGGGGTGAGATAGACGATGGCAGTGGTTTCAGCGACCGGCATGCGCTGCAGCGCTAGGCTGACCAGCAACGAGCCCAGCGCCAGGCTGACGGCCCGCACGACGACCCAGAACGTACGGGTGGTGCGGACCATTTCGCGCCCATGGAAAGGCGCCACCAGCGCCAGCATCAACAGCGTATGGCCAATGTAGCGAATGGCCGCCACCAGCGGAACATCATAGTCCTCCAGCAGCAGCTTGTTGGTTGAGTCGTTATAGGCAAAAAACAGCGTGCCGAGGAGAATGAGGATGAAGCCGCGCAATGGCTGATGGGTCAGCGGCGCGGGTGAGGCGGTGGTGGACATGAAAACGTTCCAGCAGGACGCCGGTCAATATCCGGCGACTCGAGAAGCAGCAATTGGCCGAGCTTAGCCACGCCTCGCGCCGGATGACAGATATGGAAACATTTATGTGCCTTCACTCTTGCATTGCTTGGGGGCCGTGACAATTTGTCAGGCATGAGCCAGGATTTCGCCGCCCGCCCCTATCTGCCGGACCCATCCAGCGCCCCTGAATTGTTCGACGGGCTGCTGACGCGGCGGGTCGTGGCTTATTTCATCGACGCGGCGCTGATTGGCGCGATCACGCTGGCCCTGGCGCTTGTCGCCGTCGCGCTGGGCCTTTTCACTTTCGGGCTTAGCCTCTTGTCGCTGGCCTTCGTGGTGCCGGCCGCCATCGTCATCTATTACGCCATCACGCTTGGCTCGCCCCGGCGGGCAACAATCGGCATGCAGGCCATGGACCTGGTGCTCACGCCCACACGAGGCCAGCCGCTCGATGGCTGGATGGCGATATTTCACGCCCTGCTGTTCTGGGTGACCTTCTGGGTCTGCTGGCCGGTGACCATCCTGTTCGCGCTGTTCACGCCGCGCCGGCAGATGCTGCACGATCTGATCATGGGCACGCTCATGGTGCGCCGCTCACCGATGATGAACCACTGGCGTCGCGCCAGAATGTCGGACGATGATCACTACAGCGCGTAATCATTGCCTGCGCGCCTGTGCGGCGCTAGACTGACCTGGTTCGTTCTATCCCAGGTCATAGATGACCGAGCAGACACCGGAAACCACCCAGCTCTTTCTGACGGCGGCCATGCCGTGCCCCTACCTGCCCGATCGCATGGAGCGGAAGCTTTTCACGCATCTGTCCGGGCGGCGGGCCTCCATGCTGCACCAATTGCTGAGCGACAATGGTTTCCGCCGCAGCCAGAACCTCATCTACCGTCCCGCCTGCGAAGGCTGCAATGCCTGCCAGTCGGTACGGATCGTCGCGCCGCAATTCGAACCGTCGAGACGTTTTCGCCGGGTCTTGCGCGCCAATGCCGATATCGGCATAGCCGTGCAGCCGACCCATGCGACGGCCGAGCAATACGATCTGTTCAAACGCTATCTCGCCGCCCGGCACGAAGGCGGCGGCATGACGCAGATGAGCTACCAGGACTATGAGTACATGGTCGAGGACACGCCGGTGCAATCGGTGCTGGTGGAATATCGCCTGCGCGAATTGCCCGACCAGCCGCTGGTCGCCGTGGCGCTGACCGATGTCATGCCCGACGGGCTGTCGATGGTCTATTCCTTCTACGACCCCGACCTAGCCTATCGCAGCCTGGGCACATTCCTCATTCTCGACCATATCGCCCAGGTGCGCTCGGCGGGGCTGGCCCATGTCTATCTGGGCTATTGGGTGCCCGCTTCGCCCAAAATGGCCTATAAGGGCGAGTATCGTCCGCTCGAGGTGCAGTGCGGCCCAGAGGGCTGGAAGCGGCTCGAAGACTAATCACCCACTATCATGTCGAAGACGATCAGGCCGTCGCGCCCGCCCTCCAGCGCCGCCACCAGCTTTGCGCCCGCTGCCTGGTGGGCCGGATGGATCAGATAGGCATCCCGCGCTTCTGAATCGGTGAAATCCATGGTGAAGGCATCGGCAAAGCCCTTGTCCTTGTTTTCCGGCGACACATTAGCGCCTGCGCTCATGCCGAGAAATCCGGGCACAACTTCACGCAGAGATTCAAGTTCAGCAAAGATGGCCCCGCGCTGCTCGGCAGAAATATCGGGACGAAAGCGCAGGAGAACAATGTGCCGGATCATGAATTGACGAGCCTTGTGAATCGGTTAGGCGAAAGCGTTGAGAAAGGGATTCCGGCCTAATCACCCGACAAATTTGTTATTTCGCGGGAAGCCTGTGGGCGGCTGGCGGCCCGCGGTAGCTCGATCGCTCAGCCAGTCGGTCAATTCCTCGGTGGGCTTGGAATAGGTGCGGCCGGAACTGTCGGTCCAGGTGAGGCCATCGGCGGCGTAGAATGCCTTGATGTCGGAAATGCCGCCATCCTTGTAGCGCTGGAGCCGGACGCCCTTGCCCCGGCTCATGGTGGCGAGTTGCGCCATGGGAAAGACCAGCAGCTTGCGATTCAGGCCGATCACGGCCACGCGGTCGCCGTCGCCGGGCACGATCAGGCGGGCCTCGTCGGGCAGCGTGACGTTGAGAATCTGCTTGCCCTTGCGGGTATTGGCGATGAGATCGTCTTCGGGGACCAGGAAACCATAGCCCGCGGACGAGGCGACGATGCGCTTGCGGCCCGGAGAATAGACGAAGAGGTCGACGATGTCCTGCCCTTCTTCGATATCCACCATGATGCGCACTGGCTCGCCCTGGCCACGACCGCCGGGCAGCTTGTCCGCGCCCAGCGTATAGACCTTACCCCCAGTGGTCAGCATGAGCAGTTTGTCGGTGGTCTCGCAATTGAAGGCGAGCTTCAGCCGGTCGCCGGACTTGAAGCCCTTTTCATCGACGGTGGCGTTGTGGCCCTTGGGCGCGCGAATCCAGCCCTTTTCCGAGAGGATGACGGTGATCGGCTCGCGCTCGATAAAGGCCTCGGTAATTTCGGCCGCATCGGCGATGGGCGCATTGCCGAAAAGAGTGCGGCGCGCGCCCAGTTTGTGGGGGCTGGTTCCATCGGCCTCGAACAGCGGATAGGCTTTTTTCAGCCCCTCGACCTGTTTGGCGATTTCGCCCCATTGGCGCTTGTCGGACGCGAGCAGGGCGTCGAGCCGGCCCTTTTCCTCGGAGAGATTGGTATGCTCCTTGCGCAGCTCGATTTCCTCGAGCTTGCGCAACGAGCGCAGCCGCATATTGAGGATCGCTTCGGCCTGGTTGTCCGTCAGCTCGAAAGCGGCCATCAGGCTGGCCTTGGCGTCATCTTCCTCGCGGATGATGCGGATCACCTCGTCGAGATTGAGATAGGCGACGATATAGCCTTCGAGCACTTCGAGGCGGTTGGCGATCTGTTCGAGCCGATGCTGGGAACGCCGGACAAGCACCACCTTGCGATGATCGAGCCAGGCCCGCAGAACATCGGCAAGGCCCATGACGCGGGGCACCGTGCCCTTGTCCAGGACGTTGAGATTGAGGCTGAAGCGGATTTCCAGCTCGGTCAGCTTGAACAATTGCTCCATCAGGATGACGGCATCGACCGTGCCGGCCCGCGGCTCGAGCACCAGGCGAATATCGTCGGCGCTTTCGTCACGGACATCCTTGAGCAGGGGTAGCTTTTTCGCCAGCAGCAGCTCGGCGATCTTTTCCACCAGGCGCGATTTCTGCACGCCATAAGGGATCTGCGTCACCACGATCTGGTAGACGCCCCTGCCCTTGTCTTCCTTTTCCCAGATGGCGCGCAGCCGGAAGGCGCCGCGCCCAGTTTCGTAAGAATGGACGATGGAGGACCGCGATTCGACCAATTGCCCGCCGGTCGGGAAATCGGGGCCGCGCACCAGATCGTCCATGCTGGGCGGTGCGGATGGATCGGGATGAACCAATTCCTCGGTCGTTGCCGAAGGATTGTGGATCAGCTTGAGCGCGGCATTGCACAGCTCGACCAGATTATGCGGCGGCACCGACGTGGCCATGCCCACGGCGATGCCGGTGGAGCCATTGGCGAGCAGGTTGGGGAAATTGGACGGCAGCACGACCGGCTCTTCATCCTCCCCGTCATAGGTCGGCTTGAAGTCGATGGCGTTCTCGGTAATGCCTTCGAGCAGGCGCGTGGCCACGTCGGTCATGCGGCTTTCGGTGTAACGCATGGCCGCGGGGCTATCGCCGTCGATATTGCCGAAATTGCCCTGGCCATCGACCAGCGGGTAGCGCAGCGCGAAATCCTGCGCCAGCCGCACCAGCGCATCGTAGATCGACTGGTCGCCGTGCGGATGGAATTTACCGATCACGTCGCCGACGATACGGGCGGATTTCTTGTAGCCCTGGTTCGGATCGAGCTTGAGCAGGCGCATGGCGTGGAGAATGCGTCGGTGCACCGGCTTGAGGCCGTCGCGCGCATCGGGCAGAGCGCGCTGGGTGATGGTGGACAGGGCATAGCTCAGATACCGCTCTTCGAGCGCCTGCTTGAGATCGACGATGCGTAGATCGTCGGCTGGCGGAAGACTATCGGCGTCGGACATGGGCTGCTCAATTCATGGGAACGAATCAGGAGCAGAATATAGCGACAGGGGCGGAAACCCTAGGTTTCCCGCGATTTTGGCGGGGGAAAAGTGCCGCGCCGGAACCTTGGCGCGGCACACTCGGCAATCAGGCGAAGCGATCGAACCAATGGGGCACATAGGCGGCGCCCGGTCCGCGCGCGGCGTTCTGCGACAGCCAGGACAGAATGACCAGAACCAGCAGCACGATGGCGATTTCCACCCCTGGAATGCCCGAGGCGATATGGGCGCTCGCGGCCAGCAGCAGGTGGTAGAAGAAACCCGCATAAGCCAGTTGGGCGAGCCATATTGGCCGGCGGACCAGCACAGCGAGAATGCCGGCCAGCTTCACGAAAATCATCATGCTGACGAGATAGGCGGGATAGCCCACGGCGGCATAGCCTGCGGCCGACACCACCGGATCGGAGACGTAATTATAGACGCTAAAACCGTAGAGCGCGACGAACAGGATCGTGCTGACCCAATAGACAACCTTGGCAATCATTGGTGAGTCTCCCTCTCTTGAACCCGAGAGCGATGCTAGTCCCGCCAATGATTTGCGCAAGCCGGTTCAGTGTTGGGTCAGCAGATCGATCAGCGGCTCGCGTGTCGCCGGCGGATCGCGGCGGCGGGCCGACCAAAAATGCATGTCGAGAAAATGACCGGTCAGGCGCAGCGCGTCCTTCAGATCGTCTGGCGAGGCATTGCCCCGCTCGAACAGGAAACTGGGTAGCTTCAGCAACCGGTCCTTGTAGGGCTCGGCAGCGGTGCGCGACACCGCCCTGCCGGTTTTGGGAGAAACGTGTGTCAGGTCGGTCGCGGCGCCGGTGGCGGCGCAGCGCTCGAGATCGAGCCCGAAGCCCAGATCCTCGAGCAGCGCCAGTTCGAACCGCGCGAGAGCAGCGGCGTCCGGAGCGTGATCGATAAGGCCGAGCGCCATGGCCAGAAGCCGGTCATGCGGATCACGCTCGGGCAGGAGATGCAGATGTTCGCAAATGGTCTGCGCCAGATAGAGGCGCTTGCGGTCGGCAATCAGTTCGGCCGCCCGGGCCTGGAGCAGTTCCACGGTGAAGGTGCCGAGATGGTCTTCAAGGCGCGCACGCCAGGTCAGCTGCACTGTGTTTCCGGGCTGCATTGTGGCGGCGAGCCTGGGCGAGCGGCCCCCCCGCACCATGCCAAGGCACCGGCCTCGCCCGACGACCATGGCCTCGACAATGAGGCTGGCCTCGCCGTGGCGGCGGGCGCCGATCAGCAGGGCTTCACCTGTCCATTCCATCTCTTTTCCTTCCCTTCTCCCCCTGGAGGATGGGAAGAGGCACCGCTAATTCTTACTGTGCGGAAATTCTAGGCCCATCTCCCGGTAGCGCTCCGGGTCGTCGGCCCACTTTTCCCGGACTTTGACGAAGAGGAAGAGGTGAATGGGCACTTCATACATGGCCATCAATTCCTTGCGGGCTTCCGCGCCGATGGCCTTGATGGTCTGCCCGCCCGCGCCAAGCACGATCTTCTTGTGGCTCTCGCGGGCGACATAGATGACCTGGTCGATCTTGTAGGAGCCGTCCTTCTGAATCTTGAAGCTCTCGGTCTCGACCGTTGAATTATAGGGGATTTCGTCGTGGACGCGCAGGAACAGCTTTTCACGCGTGATCTCGGCGGCGGTGATGGCCATGGTGAGATCGGTGAGATGATCTTCCGGAAAATGCCAAGGACCGGGCGGAATATGCTTCACGCACCAGTTGATGAAATCCTGCACGCCATGGCCCCTGAGCGCGGAAAGCATGAACGTGGCTTCGAAACGCAGCCGCTCATTGAGGTTCTGCGCCAGGGCCAGCAGGCTCTCATGCTTGACCGTGTCGATCTTGTTGAGGATCAGCACTTTGGGCTGGCGGATATTTTCCAGCCCTTCAAGCAGGGATTCCGTTTCCGGGGTTAAACCCCTTTCGGCATCGAGAATAAAGGCGACGAGGTCGGCATCCCCTGCCCCGCCCCAGGCGCTTTCCACCATGGCCCGATCCAGCCGCCGCTTCGGCGCGAAAATACCGGGCGTGTCGATGAAGACCAATTGCGCGGTTTCCAGCGTCAGCACGCCGCGCACCTGGCTGCGGGTGGTCTGGGCCTTGTGGGTGACGATGGATACCTTGGTGCCGACCAGCGAATTGAGCAGGGTCGATTTGCCGGCATTGGGCGCGCCGACCAGCGCGATGAAGCCGCAGGACGTATCGGCGAGTTCTTCAGGCGAGTTCATGATTTTTCCTTCCAGACCTGCTGGCGGACGAGAAACAGTTCGGCGGCCTTGTGCTCGGCGATCTTCTTGGAAGTGCCGGTGGCCTCGACCCGGTCGAAACCGGCAAGGTCAACGGCGATGGTGAATTGGGGTGCATGGTCCGGGCCGGTGCGCTCGACCAATACGTAATCGGGGGGCTCAAGCCCGCGCGCCTGCGCCCATTCCTGCAAGGTGGTCTTGGCATCGGCGCGGCTGGCCTCGCCATTGGCGAGAAAGGCTTCGAAATTGCGTTCGATGAACAGACGGGCCGGCTCCAGTCCGCCATCAAGATAGATGGCGCCGATCACCGCCTCGGTCATGTCGCCCAGGATGGCGTCCTTGTCGGCGCCGCCCGAGCGGGCCTCGCTGTCGCCCAGGATCATCTCCTTGCCGAGGTCCAACTGGCGCGCGATATCGGCGCAGGTTTCCTTGCGCACAAGCGTGTTGAGCGTGCGGCTCAGGTCACCCTCATTGGATTTGGGATAGAGCCGATAGAGCATGTCGGCGACCACCAGGCCCAAAACCCGGTCGCCCAGAAATTCCAGTCGCTGATAGGAGCGCTCGATGCGCTTGCCCGGCGATATGGCGCTGGCATGGGTCAGCGCCCGCTCCAGAAGGTCGGGATCGGCAAAGCGATAGCCGAGGCGGAACTGGAGTTTTTCGTGGGTCTTGTCGCGGCGGCTCACGGCGCGTCCGTGTCATACGGCGCATCGCCATAGACGGACTGGAACATACGATCCCAGCGCACATTGGCTGGCCATTGCCAGATTTGCCAGGGCGGCAAATTATCCTTGATCGAGAAGAAGCGCGCTTCGGCCTTGGCGATCAGGTTCACGGCTGGAACATAGCCGACCTGGCTGAGCACGCGGCTGTCGGCCGAACGGTCGCGATTGTCGCCCATCATGAAATAATGGCCGGCGGGCACCAGATATTCGGGCGTATTGTCGAGCGAGAGATTGTCGCCGATTTCCTGAATGACATGCGTGCTGCCTTCGGGGAAGGTCTCACGATAGACGCTCACTTCGCGGGTATCGCCCATGCTGTCGGTATCGAGCTTGGTGCCGAGCAATTCGCGCTCCACTATCACATCATTGATGTAGAGGCGGCCTTCGCGCATCTGGATACGGTCGCCCGGCATGCCGACGATGCGCTTGATATATTCCATGTTCTGCGGAACGGGACGAAAAACCGCGACATCGCCACGATTGGGATCGCGCCCGAAAATGCGATTATTGATCGGCAGCTCGAAATCGAGCAGCGCGAAATCGCCATAGCGCCCCAGCGAGAAGGAATGCTTGCCATAGCCCCAGACGAATTTATTGGCGACGAAATAGTCGCCGATCATCAGCGTCTGCTGCATCGAGGCGGTGGGGATGGAAAAGGGCTGATAGAGGAAAAACCGCAGCACGATGGCGATCAGCAGCGCTTCGACGATGACCACGAAGGTTTCGACCCATTCATTGGCCGCGGATTTCTTGGTCGTCTTGTCGGCTGGCTGGCTCATGATAGTCCCTTTGGGCGGTGCGGAAGGGTTAGGCGTTTGTCCCAGCCGGGTCAACGGGCTTGATAGGCAAGGCTTCGATGATGACGAAGGCCTGGGCGAGGCCCGCATCGTCAGTAATGGTCAGGTGGATATGGGGCTCGTGTCCCGGCGGCACAAGGCGGGCCAGTGCCCGGGCCGCGCCATGGGTCAGATGCATGGTGGGCTTGCCCGATGGCAGGTTGACCACCCCCATGTCGCGCCAATAGACGCCCCAGGATATGCCGGTACCCAAGGCCTTGGAGCAGGCTTCCTTGGCCGCGAAGCGCTTGGCATAGGAGGCGGCGCGCTGTGCCCGGCGATCGGACTTTTTCTGCTCGATCTCGGTGAAGCAGCGCTGCACGAAGCGGTCGCCGAACCGAGCCAGCGTCTGCTCGACGCGGTGAATCTGAATCAGATCCGAGCCCAGGCCGATGATCATTTTACCCCCTGGATGCCACGACTGCCGGGCTTGACGGCGGGGATGGCGGCCAGTTCGGGGGGCAGCTGGTCGGCGGGATAGGCGGGCACCTTGAACTCGATAAGCCGGACCAGCTTCACGCCGACATCGGCCTCGCCGCCGGAGCGGTCGATCAGGCAGGCCGCGGCGGCGACATTGGCGCCGATCTTGCGCAACGCATCGACGCATTCGCGGATAGAGAGACCCGTCGAAACGATGTCCTCGACCACGACGACCACGTCATCGGGCTCGATCTCGAAGCCACGGCGCAGCTCGAACTGGCCATCGACGCGCTCGGTATAGAGCGCCGGCACATTCAGGTGCCGCGAGGTTTCATAGCCGGGAATGATGCCGCCAATGGCCGGGGAGACCACTTTGGTGACGCCGGGCACTTCGGCGCGGATGCGCTCGGCCAGTGCCTTGCAGAGCTTTTCGGTCTGGTGTGCGTATTGAAAGACCTTGGCCTTTTGCAGGAAGACGGGCGAGCGCAGGCCAGAGGAGAGGATGAAATGCCCTTCCAGCATGGCGCCGCATTCGCGGAAAATATCCAGCACTTCATCTTTCGTCATGACGCAAACTCCTGTCGATCTTGCCGTCCCATTCGAGGGTGGAGATCATGCCGACCTCTCGAATGCCCGCCCGCTGGACGGCGGAAAGGCCGGGGCTGCGCTTGAGCGTTTGCAGGACATCGGTGAGTTGCGCAAGGTCGCGCACCTCGATTTCAAAGATCATCTGGTGGAAGTCCGGCGAAATCATGCGCATGACCAGATTGTTGATATTGGCCTCGCAGGCGGCGATGGCCGAGGAAATCTGCGCCAGCGAGCCGGGGCGGTTGACCGATTCCATCGAGATGACGGCGGGATAGAGCCTTTCTTCCTTGCCGCCCAGGTTCCAGCGCACATCGGCCCAGGCGACATCGCTGTCATGCTTGGCGATCAGCGCATCGGAATGGATGGGATAAACCGCCAGAGGCATGCCGGGTTCGAGTATGCCCACCAGCCGGTCACCGGGCACAACGCCCTCCCCCGAAACGTGGACCGCGGTGTGGAAATCCAGCTCCGCCAGTGCTGCCCTGGCATTGGGACCGGAGCGCTGGCCGCCCGGCACGCGGAAGCGGAACTGATCGGTGGCGCGCAGCGCGAACCAGCCATCGGCGGTGTCGGCCACGGGCAGGTCGAGCTTGCGGCGGCGCTTGCGGATGCCCTTTACCTGGGCCAGGGCATTTCCCAGCGGCTCGGAGCCGATCTTGCCCTCGCCCAAGGCGACGAGGAGGTCGCGCTTTGTCGGTTGGTCCAGCGCTTCGGCCAGGGCCTTGGCTTCGGATTCGTCCAGCATCACCCCTTCGCGCTCCAGCATCATGGAGAGCACATGATCGCCCAGGGCATAGGCGCGTTGCAGGGCAGATTGGCGCACGGACCGGCGAATGGCGGCGCGGGCCTTGCCGGTGGCAGCGATGCCTATCCAATTGCTGGGCGGGCGATGGTTCTGATCGCGCAGGATTTCCACCTCGTCGCCCGAGCGCAGCTGGGTGACGAGCGGCAGGATCAGCCCGTTGATCTTGGCGCCGACACAGGTATCGCCAATATCGGTATGCAGCGCATAGGCGAAATCGATAGGCGTGGCGCCGCGCGGCAGCGCGATGAGGCGCCCGCGCGGGGTGAAGCAGAAGACCTGATCCTGGAACAGTTCGAGCTTAGTATATTCGAGGAAATCCTCGGAGGCGATGCCGGAGGTCAGGTGGCTGATGGTCTGGCGCAATGAGCCATAGGCATGCGATTCCAACTCGATCCGCCCGAGATTGGCCGAGGCGCCATCCTTGTAAAGCGCGTGCGCGGCAATGCCGAATTCGGCGATACGATCCATTTCCTCGGTGCGGATCTGCAATTCGACGCGCTGGCGGCTGGGGCCGACAATGGTGGTGTGTATCGACTGGTAATCATTGTGCTTGGGGACCGAGATATAGTCCTTGAAGCGGCCGGGCACGACTTTCCACTGGGTATGGATCAGTCCGATCGTGCGGTAGCACTCCTCGACGGAGCCGACGATGACGCGGAAGCCGATCATGTCGGAGAGCTGTTCCAGCGCAATGGATTTGCGCTCGATCTTGGAGAAAATCGAATAGGGCGACTTCACCCGCGCCTTGACCCGCGCCGCGATGCCAACCTCGGCCAGCCGCTCGGTCAATTCATTGGTGATGGTCTCGATGGTTTCCTGATTATCCGCCTGCATCTGCTGGAGGCGGGCGATCAGGGCCTTGTAATGGTCTGGATGCAGAATGCGGAATGATAGATCCTCCAGCTCGTTGCGCATGTCCTGCATGCCCATGCGCCCGGCCAGCGGCGCATAAATATCCATGGTTTCCTGGGCGATGCGCTGCTGCTTTTCCGGCGCCATGAAATGCAGGGTGCGCATATTGTGCAGGCGGTCGGCCAGCTTGACGAGCAGCACGCGCACGTCCTGGCTGATGGCGAGCAGCAACTTGCGCAGATTTTCGGCCTGCGCTTCCTCGCGCGACACCAGGTTCAGCCGCTCGATCTTGGTCAGCCCATCGACGATGGTGCCGATTTCGGGACCGAACAGCTGATCAATCTCGGCGCGGGTCGCGTCGGTATCTTCGATCGTGTCGTGCAGCAGCCCCACCGCGATCGAGGCGTCGTCGAGCTTGAGTTCGGTGAGGATGGCGGCGACTTCGAGCGGATGGTTGAAATAGGGGTCGCCGGAGGCGCGCTTCTGCGAGCCATGCTTTTGCATGGCGTACACATAGGCCTTGTTCAACAAATTCTCATCGGCGTTCGGGTTATAGGCCTGAACGCGCTCGACGAGTTCATACTGGCGCATCATGGATAAAAGTCGCTCACTCTCGGATCAGAGCTTAGCGCCTGTCATGGGGAAATGAAAAGAGCGCCCGACGCATGCCGGACGCTCTTCAAATAATTGCTTTGCGCAATGATGCAAATCAGTCGTCGCGGCGCTCCGGCGGAGCCAGGCTTTCGATGCCGCGCAGCAATTCTTCTTCGCTGATTGTGTCGAAATTGATCGAATCGTCGTCGCCAGCGCTTTCGATAAGCGGAGCGGCGCTGGATTCGGGCTCATCGACCTCGACATATTTCTGCAGCGAGTGGATCAGATCCTCGTGCAAATCTTCCGGAGAAATGGTGCCGTCGCCGATTTCACGCAGGGCAACAACCGGATTTTTGTCGTTGTCGCGCGGAACGGTGATCTGGGCGCCGGAGGAAATCATGCGCGCGCGATGAGCGGCCATGAGGACGAGGTCGAAGCGGTTCTCGACCTTTTCAATGCAGTCTTCAACGGTGACGCGTGCCACGAACGTCTCCACAATAGGGGGGATGAGGGTCCGCAATACACGATGGCACTGGCCATGACAAGGTTTAGCGGCAGAAACGGCTTTTTCCGCCCGCCTTGTTCGCTGAAACAAAATGTGCGAACACCGAATTTAAGTCGGATTTTGATCAATTTCAATTTTCAGCCGCCCGTACCCGGCGGCGCATGACGGTCAAGGGTGCTGCCCTAGCGGAGACTTTCTCATGGCTATCGATCCTCGCGAGAAGATTGCCCTCTTCATCGACGGAGCCAACCTCTATGCCACGTCCAAGGCGGTGGGGATCGACATCGACTATCGCAAATTGCTGAGCGAATTCAGCTCCAAGGCCTATATGCTGCGGGCCAATTATTACACCGCTCTGGTCGAGGATCAGGAATATTCCTCCATCCGGCCGCTGATCGACTGGCTCGACTACAATGGCTATACGGTGGTCACCAAGCCCGCCAAGGAATTCACCGACGCAACCGGGCGCCGCAAGGTGAAGGGCAATATGGACATCGAACTCGCCGTTGATGCGCTGGAGCTTTCACCCTATTACGACCATCTGGTGCTGTTTTCCGGTGACGGAGATTTTACCGCCCTGGTCGCTGCCCTGCAACGCAAGGGCAAGCGCGTGACCGTGGTCTCCACCATGTCCACTTCGACCCCGATGATTTCGGACGATCTGCGCCGGCAGGCCGATTTCTTCCTCGATGTCGCCGAACTGGCAAAGAGCGTCGGCCGCCCGCAAGTCCAGAGACCGGCGGAAGCGTAAGACAAGCAACGCCCCAACCCTGCTTCGCCAAAATACACTACCCAACTGCTCCAGCGCCTCCCCCCTGAGTGGATGGAACGAGGGTGGGGCTTCCGCAGCATCAGCAATCTTCGCGTCCCATCGGGACCACAAACCCTTCCACCCACCTCTCGTCACCCTCGGGCGTAGCCCGAGGGCTCTTACAATAGCCGCGTCAGAAAAATCCCTCGGATCACGCCCGAGGGTGACGAATTGCGCGTGAACTGAACCAAGACTTATCCCCTCTATCCCCCTCCCCCGAAACCTCAGGCACATTATCCGCACTCCTGCACAGGCTGCGCGGTCGCGACGAACAATCGGTGTGGGGGACCGGATGGAGAAGGGGTCGCCTTTCTTCCGTTCGCGCCTATGGACGGACCCCCGGTACTCTCCCCGGGGAACCATGTCGGGCCCTTCCGGCTGCACCGGATCGGCAGCTGCCACGTCGCCAGCAGGGCGAAGACGAAGCAGTCCCTCATGGATCGGAGCGGACGTAATTCCGCCGGACCCAGCGCGTTGAACGAGCCGCCGGTGCGTCGGGCGAGGTTTTCCTCAACCTATACCTTTGCCGGACCACCGGCACCGAGGCGAATTTCGCCCCACGCCGCAGCTTCGAGTTGTGCGGCGAAGCCGACATATCGCTCCGGTGGACCGATATGAAACGGGCCATGAGCGCCAAGCTCGAATGGCGGTCTCTCTCCACAGCAAACCCGGAGGCGCCTCGCCGTCCGGCGCATTTTCACGCCTGACACATTTAAGAGATGTTCGAAATTCCGAAGGCGCCGCAAACCAGCCTGCCAGGGACATTCCGACCGTGCCGGGAGCGCCACCTTCGTCACCGCCCGGCTTGTCCGGGCGGTCCATACGCTGGGTCAGCGCGAGCCGTGGCAGGCTTAACCCCGCCCGCCCTCTTTCATGATGCGTGCCTTGTCGCGGTTCCAGTCGCGATCGCGGCTGGTGGCGCGCTTGTCGAAATTCTTCTTGCCCTTGCCGATACCGATCAAAAGCTTGGCCTTGCCGTGATCGTTGAAGAACAACTTGAGCGGCACGATCGTATTGCCGGCGCGGGCGACTTCCTGATCGAGCTTGGAGAGCTGCTTTTTCGACACCAGCAATTTGCGCGGCCGGCGCTCCTGATGGTTGAAGCGGTTGGCCTGCAAATATTCGGGAATATGGGCGTTGATCAGCCAGAGTTCGCCGCCCTCGGGGGAGGCGTAGGATTCGGTGATCTGCGCCTTTCCCAGGCGCAAAGACTTGACCTCGGTGCCGGTCAGCACGATGCCAGCTTCCAGCGTATCGCCGATCTCGTAATCGAAACGCGCGCGACGGTTTTCAGCCACGAGGCCGTGGCTGATCCATCCGTTCTTGTTCTTGTCGTTCTTGCTGCTCATGCGGTCTAGATAAGACCTGCATGCGCCAATGCAAAGTCCACCGCCTGTTCGGTTTCCTTGGTGACCTTCACCAATGGCAGGCGCAATTCGTTGGCGCAGAGGCCGAGTCGGCTCGCTGCATATTTCACCGCAGTCGGATTGGGCTCGAGGAACAGGTTCTTGTGCAGATGCACCAGCTTGTCCTGAATGGCGAGCGCACCCTTGTAATCTCCGGCGAGCGACTTTTCCTGCATCTCAGCACAGAGGCGCGGTGCCAGGTTGGAGGTCACCGAGATACAGCCATGGCCGCCATGGGCATTGAAGCCCAGGGCCGTCATGTCCTCGCCGGACAGCAGGATGAAATCCGGTCCGAGCTTGGCGCGTTGCAAGCTGGCCCGCCCCATATCGGCAGTCGCGTCCTTGGCCCCGATGATATTGGGATGGGCTTCACGAAGGCGGGCAATGGTATCGACCGTCAGATCGACAATGGTGCGTCCCGGCACCGAATAGAGAATGATCGGAATGCCGACAGACTTGGCCACGGCAGAAAAATGTTGGAACAGGCCTTCCTGATTGGGCTTGTTATAATAAGGCACCACCGAGAGCACCGCATCGGCGCCCGACTTCTCGGCATGCTGGGCCAGCGAGACGGATTCGGCGGTCGCGTTGGAACCGGCTCCGGCAATCACCGGAACGCGGCCATTGGCAACCTCGACGCAAATCTCGACGACGCGATTATGCTCTTCATGGCTGACCGTGGGGCTCTCGCCGGTCGTCCCCACCGGCACCAGGCCATGGATGCCCTCGGAAATCTGCCATTCGACAAAGCTGGCGAAGGCTTTCTCATCCACTGCCCCATCGCGCATGGGGGTGATGAGCGCCGTAATCGAACCTCGCAGCATTTGTCGGTATTCCTCAATTGGGTGCCGGCGCCATGGCTCGGCATTTCAGGTGTTGGATCGGTTCGTCGCCCGTCGGCGCCGAACAGGGTGGCACCTTACTTTTATCGGCGGCACACGACAAGGCGCGTGAAACGTCTTGTAGAATGGCCTGCGACATCGGTAAATGGGCCTCATGCTTGCTTTCTTTCAGCGCGCCAGGACCGTACCGAGCGACCATCCGGCCTTTGCCGGCCTGCCGATCCGCCACATCCTGTTGCGGGATGCATGCACCAAGGCGGCAGTACATCTGAGGGGCGATTTCAGCGCCGGTCGCATGCCGCTGGTCTGTATACCCGGCTATCAGCGCAATATGAGCGATTTCGTCACCTTCGCCGACAGCTTCCGGCTGCTGGGGCGGGGCGACTGGCCGATGCTGTTGCTTGACCTTCCGGGGCGGGGCCGGGCCGACGACCGACCGCAGATCCGCGATTATGGCTCTCTGGCCGACGCAGCCGATCTCGCCGACATCCTTGCCGCCTTGGGAATAAGCAAAGCCATGCTGTTCGGTCAGGGTTATGGTGGGCAGGTCGCCATGGCGCTGGCCACGGCGCATCCGCTGCTGGTCGGCGGCACGATCCTGCTCGATTCAGGACCGGTGACGGATTCACGCGGCATTGTACGGCTGCGCAACAATCTGGCCCATGTCGCCAGCCTGCGCGGCAAGACGGCCGCTGCCGGTTTCAGGCGGATGCTGGGCGGCGACCATCCGGGTCTGGCCGATCCGGTTCTCGATACCCTGGCCTTGCGCACCCACTATTTCGACCGAAAGGGGCGGCCGCAAAAGCTGTTCGATTCCAGGCTCATCGACCTGCTCAAGGATTTCAGCTTCGATGATATCCTCGTGGCGCAATGGCCGCTCTATGATGCTCTAAAATATGCGCCGCTGCTGCTCTTGCGGACGCAATTGACCGATCAACTGCGCCGCGAGACGTTCGAGGAGATGGTTCGTCGCCGGCCCGATGCCAAGGCGTTTACGATCGCCGGCCAGGGTTCCCCTGCCCTGCTCGATCAGAGCCCCGAAATCGAGGCAATCGCGGAATTCGTTTTCGTCCTTTCCGCCAAGACCCGCAAGGCGGCTTAGCCGGTCTGGCGCAAAACAGGTTCGGTGGCGAGCAGCACCGCCTGCTCTATCCATTGCTCACGGCGAATACGGCCCTTGATCGCCACGCGGCCATCCAGCCAATCCACATGCACCGCGTCCCAGCCGGCGATCTGGTCGAAGTGATAGATGCCCTGATCGTTGAGCGCCTGCTCCGTCTTAGGCCCTATTCCCTTGATTTTTCGAAGATCATCCGCCCTGCCGCTGCGGGGGCCAGGCAATGATGGCGGCCGCTGCATCTGGCTTGTCGGCACGATGACGGCCGCTTCTTCCCGCTCGGAAAGCTGCGCCAGACGGCGCGCGCCGGATCTTGGCACTGGCGTCACCACCATGGACGCCTGCGGCGGTGTCAGGCTTGGACCTGCAGTAAGGCGGCGAGCCAGGCGATGGCCGGAATAGCCGATCACGCAGCCTGCAAGATAGAAGCCAAGGATCAGCAGGGCGATCTCGATGACATGATCGAGCGTGATCATAATTCATCCCCACCCTGCCCCGGTCGTGACAAACTCATCCAGCCGGTCACAACACCGACGCAGGAGGCGGCGAGCAGATAGGGCCAATAGACACCGATGAGGAAAACCAGCGATGCCCAGACATTCGCCACGGATTCAGCCCCTCCTGGTATGGCCCGAAGCGTCACTCATCCGCATCTTCCACCGTAACGACAATGCGCCGGTTCTGCTTTTTTCCAGCCGCCGTGGCATTGTCAGCCACCGGCACCGATTCGCCATAGCCGACCGCATAGAGGCGCATCATGTCCACGCCGCGCTCGACCAGGGCATCGACTACCGCTTCCGCCCGCGCCACCGACAGCGCCAGATTGAGCCGGTCGTCGCCATCGCTATCGGTGTGCCCCTCGACGTAAATTCTGCTGTCGGGGCAGAGCGCCAGGGCCTCGGCGAAACGGTCCAGTTCGGCAAAGGCACTGGCGGCGATGATGGCATTGCCGGACTGAAAGAGAATGGCGTTATGCGCCGACAGCTCCGCCAGCTGGTCCCTACACAATGCAAGACCCGATGGCGCCGTCCGGGCCGGTGGCAATGGTGGATCGGCTTGCGCAACCGGCTCGGTGGGCGCGGGACTATCCGAAGCGACGGGCTCGGGTGTGGCCGGAAAGATCTCCGCAAGACGCAATTCCCAGCCCGCTTTGGCGAGTCCCTGCACCTTGAATTCGGTCTCGATGGACGCCTTGTCGAGCGCGGAGCCCGGCGTGCCGGAGATAAGCCAGGACGTCCCATCAAAGCTGACCTGCCCCTCCTGGAAATAATCCAGCAGGCCGAGCGCCCGTTGGGCGGATGCCGCGAAATCGGCAGGCTCGCCGGATGCATAATCGAGGCTGGCACTGGCGTTGTCACCAGCTTTCGCGAGCAGGTTCTCCTCCAGTTCCGGCCCCGGAACCAAGCCAGTCAGCTGGATTTTTCCTTCTTCATCGCGACGCAGTGTGAACTCATATTTCTTGGCCGGCGCTGGTTGGATGTCCGCTGCCGCCAGCGACACGTTCTGGGGAAAATCCTTATCGAGCAGATCGCGAATGGCGCGGTAGGCGGCGGCATTTGCGGCAATTCCCGACACCGACAATTCGCTACCGCTCAGCGTCACCCGCCCTTCAGTCATGTTCGCGAGCAATTGCTGACCAATATCGACGCCGGAATAGTAGGCGGCAGGCGCGCCGCCACCGAGCTTGAGAAAATTGAGGTCGGCATTGGCGTTCTCGGCGAAGCTATCGAGAGTCTTCTGGTCCGGCACGTAACCGTCATAGACCAGCACGCCGCCTTCCTGCAGGGTGAGACTGACCCAATAATCGCTGATGCGCGGCGGAGAAAGTTGGACGACGGATCCAGTGCCGGAGAGGGTGTCCGTGACTACCTGCGCCACTTCATAGCTGGGCGGCATGCCGCTGATGCGGCTGACGCCGTCGACTATGCTGGCCTCGCCATATTCGAGGCGCGCCAATTGCTCAACGAGGAGCCGACTGAGTTCCCCAAATCCCTCCGGCGCACCGGAACCCAGCGACAGTCCGGTGGCCACCGGCAGACCGGCAATGTCGGCTGTTCTCAGCCGTTCGACCAATTGGGCATCGGGCACATGGCCGGAAATGGCGATGCGCGCCCCATCGAATTCAGCTTGCCATGTATAGGGGGAGACATGGGCCGGATCGAGCGCGACTTTTGCGAGGCTCATGCCATAGGGCCGGTGGGCCAGCGCGATCTCCATGGCGCCGAGCGCGGCTTCGGATTTGGCACGTCCTTCAAGGCTCAGGCTCAGCCCGGAAAGTTCGAGCGTGCCGAAATCCAGGCTCATTGCCTGCGCGAGGGCGAATTCCACCCCCTTCAGCCAGAGCGTCTCATCGGGCTGGCCCGACCGGATCGCCAATTGGGACGAAACGACATCGGGGAGCTTCGCAAGATAATCATGCAATTGCGCATTCGGGACGTGGCCAGAAAGACTTACGGCGCCATTCTCAACCAGAATCGTGAGGAAATAGGGTGCAGTCAGGGGGGCTATCGTCACGTCCTGGCTCACGGTGCGGACACCGGCAAGCCGCTCGAGAAGCGTCATGGCCGCATCGCGTGTCGCGGCACTATCGGTCGTCCCCCAGAGATGCATGTCGCGACCTTGGGCCTCGATATGCGCCCAGTCCAAGCCATTCCCTCTAAGAAGGCCCGCGCCCTGCCCTTCCAGATCGGTGCGCATAGATGGCGTCGCCATGGCCACGGCCGCAATCGTGCCCGCCAGCAGTGTCGCCACACCCGGCGCCACCCATTTCAGGAGGTCCCTGATCATCCCGAATCCATTGGAAAACCGCAACTTTCGCAAAGGTAGATGATTTGAGCGGCGAGACAAAGAAAAATGGCGTGAGAGATGATGCTAGGACGGCGCAGTCGGCCATGCGCACCCGGCATGAGTTGTTGGCCGCATTATCGTCACGGACGGGCTGTCCCGGCGGTTCATGCACGACGGAGATGGATTGCCCGGACGGGCCGGGCAATGACGGGGCTGGGCAGATCCGCGCCTATCTGAATGACGCAGTTCAAATTGCCTCATAGTCACCGGCAAGACAAGCTGGAACTCGGCAGTGACGAGCGGGGAAGCATGACGTCGGCCGAATCCTGCCCTGAATGCGCAAAAAGAAAGGCCCGGCAGAGCCGGGCCTTTCCCAATTCAGCAGTAATCCAAGGATTACTTGAATTCCTTCGAAGCCTTGAAGGTGACCTTGTAGGCACCGTTCTGCTGGATCTGAGCGCCAACAGACGATTCGAACTGACCACCGGGCTTCCAGCCGAGTTCGGCCTTGCCGTAGAAGTCAGATGCGCCAGCGCCGACATTGTCGCCGTTGACACCAACTTCACCGGTGAGGGTGACGGTCTCGGTGACTGCAGCCACGATCTGGGCAGCGATCTGGTAGTGCTCGGTGTTGGCGACAGCAGTATTGGTATCGAACCACTTGCCACCAAGGTTGATCTTCACGCCTTCGGTGACGGTTGCACCGACGGAGCCGCCGAAGCCAACCTGGCTCGGAGTGCGAGCTGCGTTCGAACCGCCGCTAGCCTCACCCGACAGAGCGATGGTGAACATGTCGAAGGTGGCCTGAGCCGAACCCAGAACATTGTAATAAGTGTCGGTCGTGTCGCTGGTGAACGCACCGGCAGCGCGAACCTTGAAGGCATCGAAGGTGCCGGTGAAGCCGGCATGGATGCCCCAATTGGAGACGGTGCCGCGCAGAATGCCGCCCGCAGCGGCAGACAGGTGCGCCGTGATACCCTGGCCGGCATATTCGATCACGCCAACAGCGGTGCCAGCGGCATCCAGCTTTTCAAGACCACCCTTGACGGTGACGCCATTGCCGAGGCTCGACACAACCTGAATGACATGGCCGCCGGTGGCAGGCATGATCAGGCCAGCGCCGGCAGGAGCAGCAGCCGTACCGCCAACACCCTTATCCACGGCGTCAGATCCGTAGAGGCCGAGCCAATTGAACGGCTCGTCATCGTCCTTCTTGAAGATCGAGCCCTTCTTACCGGCCATGATGGTGGTGGTGTCGCCGACCTGAACGAAGGCTTCGTCAATGACGATGTTACCGCCATTGTGGTCGCCACCGGCAACGGCAGCGGCTTCGTTGGTCACGGTCCACTGATCAATGTTCTTGATCTTGATGGTGGCGGAAGCCGGACCGAAATCGCTCGACGCGGTGCCAACGAACTTCAGCCAGGACTCAACCTTGGAGTTCCAGTCGTTGGTCCTGGTCGCATCAGCAGCAACGGCAGCAACCGGAGCACGATTAACCGTGTCAGCCGGGTTGTCGGCAGCAGCAGCTTCATAAACGGTACCAGCAGGATAGCCACCAGCGCCGCTAGCCACGAACTGACCATTCACAGCAGGCGTGCCGAGGAACGAACCAGGAGCAGCAACGTTGCGGGTGCCAGCGTTGGTCACAACGCCAGTACGCCAGTTGTTGTTGAAATCGCCCCAGTTGAATTCGTACGAGACCTTGCCGGAGATGGCGAGGCAGTTGTCGGCGGACGAGATGGTCAGGCCGGAAATGCCCAGCGAGTCGCAGACGTCCAGCGAGGTGAGCACGCCCAGATCGGCAGCAAAGCCAGCGGTCGAGAGACCGGCTGCAGCAACAGAACCGAGGATAAGGCTCTTGAGTTTCATAGGTTGACCTCCAAAGTCAGTCATTTTTGTGCCGGTCGCCCGGCGGTTTGTCGAAACGCGACCACACAATTCGTGGTGCTGTGTGTTGCCGTCGCGTTGCGACCGACAAACGATCCCATGCATGGATTCGCAAGACCCACTCTACGCATGCAAAATGCCGAAGCAATCGTGACAAGCAGGTTTTGGAGTCCAGGCAAGGTGGTTGCCCATCACTTGTTGCAGATTCAGCACACAGAGCGAAACCAGCTGTTAACCCGCCTGAAGAATTCGTTAAAATTGTCGGCAGTCGTGCAAAACGTGGGCCGCAACGTCAGCGCGGCAGCATTCGGCGCGACCGGTCATATCGGGGATGCACTGCCCTGTCTGGCCGGATCGCCTGCCTCGGTAGATCAGCGATTCATGAGGATGATGGCGAAGGGCATGCCCTATAGAGAGCGGGGCGAGGGATGCATGCGGCATCCCTCGCCCCGATTTTCGGCGGATCTGGCAAATCCCTGCCCACCCACAGCGCGCTCCCCTAGCGCTCGACCCGAGAGTGACGATCCGGGCGGGGGCAGAATCCAAGCCATTGTACCGGCTTCGCCCCACCGGGCCGAATTGGTCTATTGCTCGGTTCGCTGCCAAACTCTCTCGCCGCTGACCCAGGTCGAGCGCACTTCGCGTGCATCAGAGAGATGCACGAAGTTCGCCATGGCGGCGCGGCCGAGATGGCCGTGAGTTCCCTCAAGGCCCATGGCCTCAGCGGGATAGAGCGAGGCCATGCGGAAAGCCTCTTCTGGCGCAAGCCCGATCCGGTCGATCATGAAATTGACGGCATCGATCATGTCGAGATCGGCGCCCGCCAGCGTACCATCGTCCAGGCGCAGCGCGCCATTGCTGCGGGTAATTGTGCGGCCATTGAGGGAAAACGAGGTGAGGTCCGTGGCCGTTTGCGACATGGCGTCGGTGACGAGAAAAATCCGGCCCGGCCCCGCTTTGGCGCGCAAGGCGGCGGCGATGGCGGCCGGATGAACATGGATGCCATCGGCGATCAGGCCGGCAAAAACCTGCGGCGTGTCGAGAACGGCGCCGACCAATCCGGGTTCGCGATTGGTGAGCTGGCTCATTGCATTGAACAGATGCGTCGCCATGCTGACGCCGACGGAGAAAGCGGCCCTGGCGTCGTCATAGCTCGCATCGCAATGGCCGAGGCTGACGACGATTCCCGCCTTCGCCAGTGCGGCGATCTGATCAGGTGTGGTCGATTCGGTGGCAATGGTGCAGAGCAGGTTGGGCAGGGCCGCGGCGGCGTCCACCAGCCGGGCCAGATCCTGATCATCCATAGGCCGGATCAGCGCCGGATCATGGGTGCCCTTGCGGGACAGCGCCAGGTGCGGGCCTTCCAGATGCAGCCCGAGGAAGCCGGGTACGCGCAGTTCATGGGCGGCGATGCCGGCGGCAATCGCGGCAATATTGACCGCGACATTATCGGTAATCAGCGTCGGCAGCAGCGCTGTGGTGCCGAACTGGGCATGGGCGCGGCAAATGGTGCGGATCGAGGTCAGATCGGGCGCATTGTTGAACAGGACGCCGCCGCCGCCATTGACCTGAAGATCGATGAAGCCCGGCACCACCATGCCGCCATCGAGCTTGGTACACTGGGCATGGGCCGGGACCGCATCGCTATCGACGATCCCGGAAACAAAACCGAACTCGATGAGCAAGGCGGCGTCGTCGTGCCATTCGGTCCCGTCGAAGATGCGCGCACCGGTAATGGCGAGAAGATCGCTCATAGCGTTTCCGTTACCTTACGCAGCATCGGCGGCTCGTCGGGATTGAGGCCACGATGACGGGCCAGAGCCTCGACAAAGCCGTAAAAGGACACGATCAGGGCCAACGGATCGGTGATCGGATGGCCGGTGGCCGCGAACGGAAGGCGCGAGGCGGCGCCGGGGCGATCGCTGGTCAGGAAGGCGCGAGCGCCCTGCCCCGCCAGCTTGTGCGCCATGTCGGCCACGGACGCTTCGGCGGCATCGCGAGCCGCGAGGCCCAGCACCGGATAGCCAGAGCCCACAATGGACACGGGACCATGCATGACTTCCGCAGCGCTATAGGATTCGCCCTGAATGATGCAGGTCTCCTTGAACTTGAGCGCGGCCTCATGGGCAATGGCGAGACCGGGGCCGCGACCAAGCACATAGAGGGCGGAATGACCATCAAGCGCCGGGATCATCTCCGACCAGTCGCATTCCACCGCCTTGGCGAGGCTGTCCGGCAGGGCCTCGACGGCGCGGCGCAGGTCGGCATCGCCGCTCCAGCGCGCCAGCAAGGCCAGGCCGGCCACGACGGAGGTCACGAATGTCTTGGTTGCGGCGACACTTTTCTCGACGCCGGCATGAAGATCGATGGTGAAATCGCTGGTCTCGGCCAATGGCGAGCCCATTGTATTGGTAATAGCCACAGTGGTGGCGCCGGATCGGCGCGCCGATTGCGCCATGCCAACAATATCGGGGCTCTTGCCGGATTGCGAAATGGCGATCGCGGCAGCGCGGTCAAGCTTGAGATCCTTGCCGTAGATCGAGGCAATGGACGGGCCGATCGACGCTACGGGCAGGCCGAGCGTCAGCTCGACGGCATATTTGAGATAGGTGCAGGCGTGGTCGGACGAGCCACGGGCCACGGTCACTACCAGGGCGGGGTCAACCTCCCTGAGGCGTGCTGCAGCCTGGTCGAGCCCCGATGAGGACGCCTCGAGAAAGCCGGCCACGACCTGGGGAATCTCGTTCACTTCCCGGCGCATATGGGTTTGAGAGGTCATGGCTTGGCTCCTTTACTGGAATCGCCAAGCCTCAGCTCGGCGACGAAATCATAAGTGTCGCCCCGATAGATGGAGCGGGTGAATTCGATGACGCGGCCCGTGGCGAGATAGGAGGTACGTTCGATATGCAGCCCCGCCGAGCCCACCGCAACCTGGAGGAGTTGTGCGTCCTCCTCGGCTATATTGGCGGCGCGGATGCGCTGGATAGCCCGGATTGGGCGCGCGCCGAATTTTTCGAGATATTTGTAGAGCGAATCCCCGATGCCGACCGGATCCGGCAGGATCGTCGAGGCCAGGCTGGCGCGTTCGATGGCCAGCGGCACATCGCCGGTAAGGCGCAGGCGAGCGATGCGGGCGACCTGCTCGCCGGCCGCGAGGCCGAGAATGATGGTTTCCTCCGGAGACGCGACATAGAGGCCACGATCCAGCCATTCGGCGCGCACCGCCATGCCACGCCGCGCCATGTCCTCCGTAAACGAGGTGAGCTGGGAGAGGGATTGCTCGACACGCTGGGTCTGGGAGGCGACGAACGTGCCCGAACCGTGGCGCTGTACCAGGACGCCATCCTGCACCAGTTGCTGGACAGCCTTGCGCACCGTCACACGGGACACATCGGCGCGCTGGGCCAGATCGCGTTCCGAGGGCAAGGCATCGCCTGGATTGATAGTGCCACGCGTTATGGCATCCTCAATCCAACGCTTCAGCTGCAGGTAAAGCGGACCGCCCATCGGCAGGGCCAGGGGGCCGTCGCCAAAGATATTGCCGGGCTGGTCAGTCACAGGTTCCTCCGCCGAGCCTGTTGCGAGCCCGTGAGATCGATTTGCGGCGAATGCGCCTGCCCATACAATACCAATAAAATACCAATCACCAAGCCCTTTAGTGTGAATTGTGCAGAAACCTGTGGCACAGGACTGTGAAGCTTGTATTTTTCGATAGGTCACTTATGCCGGGCAGTGACCAGGTGAACAAGTGGTATTTTTTTGGCATTATCGTGAGGGGATGGACGATGGCAGAAAAGCAGACCGAGAAGCGCCATGAAGGCGCGAAGAATCTCGATCTCAATTCCGACGCTGAGATTCTGGCCCTGCTCGCCATTGGACAGGCCGAGGCGGCAGCTGCGGTTGCCCAGGCCGCACCGGCCATTGCGCGCGCGGCAGAGACGGCAGCAGCCAGCATTAGAAGCGGGGGGCGTCTCATCTATGCAGCGGCGGGCAGTTCGGGACTGATGGCACTGGCCGATGCACTGGAACTGCCCGGCACCTATGGGCTGGAGCGGGACCGGATCGTGGTGCTTCTGGCCGGTGGAATGGCCGCGCTTTCCGACATGAAGGGCGGGCCGGAAGACGATGGCGAGGAGGCTCGCGAAGCCGTTGTAGCTCTCAAGCTCGGCCCTCTGGATTGCCTTATTGCTCTGACGGCGAGCGGCCACACCCCCTACCCCATCGAGGCGGTCAGGGCGGCAAAGGCTGCGGGCGCCCGAACTATTGGGCTCGCCAACAATGCCGATGCATTGCTTTTCGATATTGTGGATGTGCCGGTTTTCCTGCCGACGCCGCCGGAAGTGATCGCCGGTTCGACGCGGATGGGTGCGGGCACCGCGCAGAAAATTGCTCTCAACATGCTTTCGACGCTGATGGCGATCCGACTGGGCCATGTCCATGATGGCTTGATGGTCAATGTCCTGGCCGACAACGAAAAACTACGCGGTCGGGCTCGTGGGATCGTGGCTGAAATCGCCAAGGTCGACGACGCTGCCGCAGCGCGGGCGTTGGACATCAGCAAGGGTGCGGTAAAACCGGCCGTGTTGATCGCCGCCGGCGCAGATGCAGACCGAGCCAATGCACTCCTCGAACAACAGGAGGGCAATCTGCGCCAGGCACTCCTTGCCCTGCACGGCTAGACTAACCAGCCGCCAGCGAGGCAGAAGGGAACAACGACCTCGACCGCAACGACGATCTCGCCCGCGACTGGCACGATACAACGCTCACGGAGCCGGGCACTTTTGCCGCAGGGCGCAACTATTTGGAAATATCGCCGTTCCCCTGCTTCCCACGTGATGGAGTAAAAACGACATGAAGACTGCCGTGTTGGCTTTGGGCGCAAGCCTGCTTTTCACAACGACCGCACTTGCCGATTCTCAAGACTTGGCGCCGTATCCTGCTGCGTCTGCCGGTCAGGTGCAGCATGTGATCAGACTGCCCAGCCTTGAGGACGAGACGACGGCAAAGGTGGAAATCATCGTTGGCAAGACCATGAATGTCGATTGCAATCAACATTTCTTCGGCGGCCAGCTTGAAGAGAAGATTGTCGATGGGTGGGGATACAACTACTTTGTCCTCGAAAGCCTCGGCTCTGGCGCATCCACCCTGATGGGATGCGTTGAGGGCTCCGAACGAGAAGCTTTTGTCAGGAGCTCAAGCGAAACGCTGGTTCGGTACAACAGCAAGCTTCCCGTGGTGATTTATACACCTGACGACGTGGACGTGCGCTATCGCGTCTGGCAGGCCGGACCGGTCAAGAACGCGGCGGACGAATAGCGACCGGTGGAAGCAATAACGGTCGGGCGCCGATGCGCCCGGCTTCCGAAACCGCAGAACAGGTTCGAATCCTGACGCTCTTGCCAATAATCACTCGCCGCACCTCGGCACTCTCTGTCGCTGCCGACAATGCGGTTGCAGCACTTGGGCAGCGCATAGTTCGTTCCTCCCGCTACTCCCGTGAGCGAGGCGGTGGTAAACAACAAAAACCGCTTGCCATCCCCGAAGGCTGCGGCTAGACCCGACCGCGCTGGAGAGGTGGCCGAGTGGTCGAAGGCACACCCCTGCTAAGGGTGCAGATCGGGAACGGTCTCGAGGGTTCGAATCCCTTCCTCTCCGCCACTGACCTCTGTGAGCCGCAGAGATCCTAGAGTTCCAGCATTTCCAGCCCTTTCGTCTTCACGCTGTTCCAGTGAACTGTTACAGCGAGAGCATGACTGACGTGCCGAAACATCTCCGCCTCGTTCAACGCAATGGTGTGTTTTACCACCGCGCTTCTATTCCTGCGGACATCCGTGACACCTACCCCAAGACCGAAGAAACCTTCTCGCTGAAGACCAAGGACCCGCGCGAAGCCATCAAGCGTGTCCGTGTTGCTGCTGCCGAAGTTGACGCAAGGTTCGATGAGCATCGTCGTCGTCAGAACGCAGTGCTAACTACACGGGATGAGTTGACCGCGGCCGAGCTGAAGGCCGTTGAAGAGGCCTACTACGCGTATCTGCTGGAAGAAGATGATCAGCGGCGTGACGCGGGGTTCTATGCTGGTGAAGAGTTGGAACTGCCAGCTCCAACGTTTGAGGAGTACGATGAGCAAGTTGTCGAAGCACTCACGTACGTTCAGCATCAGCTGCCTCGAAGGGCCTCGGACGTGTTCTACGATCAAGAGGTGGATGAGGTGATGAGTTGGGATGGCTTCGACATCAAGCTCGCGCCGAACGCTGCAAGCCGCAAGAAAGTTGTTGCAGCCATCCAGCGCGGGGAGGTCAGAGCCTACAAGGACATCGCCCTGAGGAACAAGGGGGAGCTTGTAGATACTCCGGAGGCTCCGGCTGTGATTGCTCCGAAGTCGTGCGGAGTGCTGCTTAGTGATGCGGTACAGGATTGGCTGAAGGACAAGCGATCCGGATGGACTGACAAGACTGCCAAAGCCCACGAGGTGGCGATCGGCTGGTTCTGTGACCTCGTGGGAGATAGGTCTCTGTCCTCATACTCGAAAGCAGACGGTAGAGCCTTTAAAGCCGCGATGCAGACCCTTCCGGCAAACTGGGTGAAGCACCCTAAGCTGGCGAAGTTGTCCATCGGCAAAGCCGTGGAGCGCTCAGCTGAGCTTTGCCTCACCCCAATGAGCGGGACCAACGCGAGCAAGAACATCCAGTTCGTGCAGTCCTTCTGGAACTGGGCTGAGGCGAACTATGACGAAGTCGATGGCAACCCAATGGTAAAGCTGTCGAAGCCCAAAGGCGTGGCCCGAGACGAGAGGGACCCGTTCACCGATGAAGACCTCAAGACGATTTTCTTAGCGCCGCTCTATAGAGGCTGTCGCTCGCTCCATCACTGGAAGGAGCCGGGTAACTTTGTTCCTATCGACAGTGGGCGCTACTGGGTGCCTCTCGTTGCCCTGCACACGGGCGCCCGCCTCGCGGAGATCGTGCAGCTTTACGTCGAAGATGTGAAGTTTGAGGGCGAGATCGCCTACCTCAGTCTGATGCCAGGGGATGACGAAGAGGACGACCGGCGGGTCAAGAACGCAAACGCTCGTCGCAACATCCCGATACATAGCCAACTCGTCTCAGCGGGCTTCTTGGAGTTCGTACAGAGGGCCAAGACTGCCAACCAGAAGCGCTTGTTCCCGGACATTGAGAAGGCGGCAGACGGAACGTATTCATCTACGTTCTCGAAGTGGTTCGGCAATTTCCTCAAAGCTTGCGGCGTGAAGACGAAGAAAAAGAGCTTTCACAGCTTCCGTCACACATTTGAGGATGCTTGCCGAGCTGGTGGTGTGCCGCTGGAGTACGTCAACGCCATACAAGGCCACGCTCAGGGCGGAGAAGCGGATCGCTACGGGTCGGGCGCGGGTGGCTATCCAATAAGCCTGTTGAAGGAGCGTATTGAGCAGGTGAGGCCCTGTGCTTGTATCCTTAGGCTAGCGTAGCCTCCTCAATAAGTGTTTCTTGTTGTACCAGAGCTGTTCCAGAGGCGTCTGCTTCCGTCAGTATTCGGTTTACGAACCAATCTGAGGAATATTGCCTCATATTCTTTAAAAGCGGCCGCTTCTCGTCGGCAGCTAACCTCGTGGACTTGACGACGGCGTAGTATATGGCTCTTCGCAGAAATTCCGGCACAGTTGGATAAACTTCTGTCGCCAAATACCTGATCCGTCTTCGATCAAAAACGGGATAGGACGAAGAAATCACTTCCCTTAAAAACAAGTGGTTGTCGCTAAACTTATGAATATCCAATAGATTGCAAGCAAAATCGGGGTGATTGAACCGATCATCGGAGAATAGGCGGAGCAGAGGTATTTGATATGGATATGGGGACTTGTTCCACTCGCAAGAAATCAGAATAGTGCGAACAATTGATGCGCACTTATCGTCTGAAAACTTTGCGCCCTCTTTGATTAGAGCGTCACATATGTAAAAAATTGAAGTAATCTTCTTTTCGAGCAAAGCTCCAATTAAGCTAGTATCTTGGTCAACATAGACAAAATATTTAATTACAAGCTTGATATGATCTTCAAAATCCGCGCCTGTAGATGCTCTTAATTCTCTGACGAGATTGGCTTTGTCAGTTTTCTGGATATTTCTGAGGGCCTCTTTGCCTGGCTCCCTATAGTGCCGAGCGATTTGCGTCCTTCCGCTCACGCGGACGCGCCTTTCAACTGTTAGGCGCTCCTCTAAGTCTATGCGCTGATGCTCCGTAGGTAAGAATTTATTTGCATCAAGAATGGGGTCGTCCTCGTCCAAGATTTCGAGGATTTCAGTTTTCTTGCCATTTAGCGACAGGCCTTCCTCTGCCAACAGGTCGGTAAGCTCTTGGATAATTGAGTATGCCTCCGCTCTGCTGTCAGCGAACAGCCGATAGTCATCGACATATCGGACGAACGGGATGTTGCTCCTCTTGAGCTTATCATCGACGTCGATAAGCACAGCCTCTGTGACTATCCGACTGGCGTCGGAGCCAACGGGAACGCCGAAGCTTCTCCGGTCGCGCGTCCAAAACAGCAGCATTTCCCGCAATAAGGTGACGTGCTTACGGTCACAACCAACATCTAAGAGGTGGTTCTCAAGGGAGTGGTTTCCAACTCTGTCGAAAAAATTGGCTATATCTGTTACTACTTTCCACTTCCCCTTTCGCTCCCGAGAGAGAATGCCGGACCTCGATCGAAAGCTGGTAAGCGCTACGGCTTGGCCCTATGCGGCGAGGCTTGACGGCTGGTTGAAGCGCCATGGCATGAGGTCTTCGATGCCGCTTTGCGGGTGTCCGTCGAGGATGGCGGACAGGGTATTGGCGAGATAGT
>NZ_JACDXV010000010.1 GCF_015158295.1 Devosia faecipullorum
GCTCGGCAGGCTTTTTGGTGCTCGGGGATTTAGCAGTCATCTTGGTTCCTTCGTCAGACGACGAGACCAAAACACTCCTTAAAGCTCAACCCTCAATCTGTGCCATGGGCGCTGACGGGGAACAGGGGAAAAGATTGCACCATCAAAACCCGGGATCAAACAGCTAGCGGCTTTCATGACCAAGCGCACCCACATGCTTCTGTCCGTCCTCTATCCCGACCATGTGTTCGGGTAACACCATCTGGAGGGTTGTTTATAACAGTCGTGTCGGTTATTTATAAGGCGTGCGCCACGGTATCGCCGGGCACGGAAACCCGGAACGACTATCATGCCTATACAAGAACCCAGCCCGTTGGGGGGCGAACGACAAAAAGCACTGCCTGCGCCAACCTTGGCGCTGAACCTCATGGCCGACGAGTTCGATGCGTTGAACGCGAGCAGCGGGCCGCAAATCGCTTATCGCGACCTGTTCTGCCCACACATGGACCTGCCGCGCGCCTTGCGGAACTGGTCAGAGGCTCGGGGCGTCCAGTTGCGGAGCCTTCGCAAAATCACGCATGAGCGCGGCGGTCGGTCGCAGAAGGTGCTTTTCGGCCTTCATGACGGTTATGCCGTTGAAAGCGTTCTGATCCGTCGTCACGACGGACACACCGCCTGTATTTCGTCACAGGTTGGATGTGCCTTCGCCTGCCAGTTCTGCGCTTCCGGCCAAGCCGGCCTCAAGCGCAACCTTTCGGCGGGCGAGATTGTCGAACAGGTCGTTCAACTCGGGCCGAAGGTCAACCGGATCGTGTTCATGGGCATCGGCGAGCCTTTGAACAACTACGAGCAGGTGATGAAGGCGATTCGTATCCTGCGCGACCGGCGAGGGATGAATTTTCCCACCACGGGAATCACGCTTTCGACCATCGGCATACCGAAGGCTCTAGCGCAATTGCGAGAAGAGCATCTGGCGATCAATCTGACTATATCGCTGCATGCGACGACGCAGGAAGTTCGCGACCGTCTCATCCCCGGATCGCGTAAGCACGACATCAAGGAAGTCATCGCGCGCGCTTCGTCATGGGCGGAACGGCACAACCGGATCGTCACCTTTGTCTATCTGGTCCTCCCCGGCATCAACGACACGCTTGCTGATGCGAAACGGCTTGCCGGTCTCATGAACAAGCGAAGGGCGCGTGTGAACCTTATGCGCTGGAATCCTGTCGATGGCATCGCGCTTGATCGAACCGGCGACCGCAGCCTCGGACTTTTCCGTGAAGTGCTGGATCGCGCCGGTGTGCCGGTCGTGGTGCGGGATACACAGGGGCGGGATATTTCGGCGGCATGCGGTCAGCTCTGGTTGCGCGATCTGCGCGGAATCCCGGTCGAAAAACGCGGAGCCACAAAAAAGGCCGCCTAGCGGGAGCTTAGGATGCGGCGTTCGAAAAGACATGCGAACGATGCCTTCCGATCAAGTGAAACGCTGCTCGGGTCGCGCATACCTCTCTTGTCGCTGATCCAGACGCTTGCGGTCGCTGAATATCTCAACTTCCGCCACGCAGCGAACGCACTCGGGGTTGCACAATCCAGCGTCAGCGCCCGCGTGAAGGCGCTGGAAGAAGACCTTGGCATCCTCCTGTTCGAGCGTCGTGCGCGTGGCGTTCGGTTGACCGAAGCCGGACGCCACTTCGTCGAGCGGATCGCAGCCGGCGTCGATCAACTCGACCATGCGGTGAAGACCGCAGGCATGGCGGCGACGGGGGAATGGGGCCGCCTGCGCATCGGCGTCCATGCCTTGATTCCGCGCAGCTTCCTCGCCGATCTGATCGGGCAGTATCGGGAAAACCATCCCGGCATCGAGGTCGAAATCACCGAAGGCACGGCCCGCGATGCGGTCATGCAGCTTCGTGCCGACCGGCTGGACGTGGCGTTCGTCGCTGGCACACCAGAGCTGCCCGACTGCCATACACGGCCGGTCTGGACTGAATCGCTGGTAGCGGTGCTACCGGATAGGCATCGTCTTGCCGGGCAGCCGGCAATCACTTGGGCCGATCTGGTCGGCGAAACCTTCCTTGTCCGCTATGGTGGCACTGGCCCGCAGGTTCATGACCATATCGTGCTGCGCCTTGCCGGGCGCTGGCCCGCGCCTTCGATACTGCGCTTCGACGTAGGACGTGGCACGCTACTATCCATGGTCGGACAGGGATTCGGCATTACCATCGTCGGGGCAGCGACGGCACTGCTGCCGACTGCCGGCATCACCTTCCTGCCTTTCGCCGATGAGCCAGAGCCGGTTGCCTTTACCGCCGTCTGGTCGCCGTTCAATCGAAGCGCCGCGCTCCGTGATCTGCTCTCTCTCGCAAAAGAAATGGGTCGGCTGATCCGCGTCGACTGAACCTCTGCCCGTTCCAGCCAACCGCCAAAG
This sequence comes from Devosia faecipullorum, assembly GCF_015158295.1. Taxonomy (GTDB): domain Bacteria; phylum Pseudomonadota; class Alphaproteobacteria; order Rhizobiales; family Devosiaceae; genus Devosia; species Devosia faecipullorum. Next base: position 2,408 of record NZ_JACDXV010000010.1, read on the forward strand.
CAAGGCATAGGGGTTTCATACGGCCAAGAATGACGGGAACGTCAACAGCGGGGGATTGGGTGGCTACGAGCCAGCGATACGGCATTGCGAGGCAACAGCTGATCGTATAAGTGATAGCTAGTCAAATTTGTGATCGTGGAGTGGTCAGCATGGGAAATCCAAAGTCAGCAGACAAGTAAGCCGCAACAGCAAAATTGTTGTTGCGGCGCTCTGTGAGACCAATCCCATGTGATTGCTGATGTGCAGACGCCGCCCGAGATTTCTTAATCGAGCGGTTGACTTATCATGACCATCACACGCCCTGCATGGGCCTATACGCTGCCGGCAGCCCTACTGCTGATGGCTCCCTTCGACATCCTCGCTTCACTGGCGATGGATATTTATCTCCCCGTCGTTCCAGCGATGCCCGGCATCCTGAACACGACGCCCGCCATGATCCAACTCACGTTGAGCCTCTATATTGTGATGCTCGGTGTGGGCCAGGTGATTTTTGGTCCGCTCTCAGACCGCATCGGGCGACGGCCAATTCTACTTGCGGGCGCAACGGCTTTCGTCATTGCGTCTCTGGGAGCAGCTTGGTCTTCAACTGCACCAGCCTTTGTCGCTTTCCGTCTGCTTCAAGCAGTCGGCGCGTCGGCCATGCTGGTGGCGACGTTCGCGACGGTTCGCGACGTTTATGCCAGTCGTCCTGAGGGTGTCGTCATCTACGGCCTTTTCAGTTCGATGCTGGCGTTCGTACCTGCGCTCGGCCCTATCGCCGGAGCGTTGATCGGCGAGTTCTTGGGATGGCAGGCGATATTCATTGCTTTGGCTATACTGGCGATGCTCGCACTCCTAAATGCGGGTTTCAGGTGGCACGAAACCCGCCCTCTGGATCAAGCGAAGACGCGCCGATCTGTTTTGCCGATCTTCGCGAGTCCGGCTTTTTGGGTTTACACCATCGGCTTTAGCGCCGGTATGGGCACCTTCTTCGTCTTCTTCTCGACGGCTCCCCGTGTGCTCATAGGCCAAGCGGAATATTCCGAGATCGGATTCAGCTTTGCCTTCGCCACTGTCGCGCTTGTAATGATCGTGACAACTCGTTTCGCGAAGTCCTTTGTCACCAGATGGGGCATCGCGGGATGCGTAGCGCGTGGAATGGCGTTGCTCGTTTTCGGGGCGGTCCTGTTGGGGATCGGCGAACTCTTCGGTTCGCCGTCATTCCTCACCTTCATCGTGCCGATGTGGGTCATGGCGGTCGCCATTGTCTTCACTGTGTCCGTTACCGCGAACGGCGCTTTGGCAGAGTTCGACGACATCGCAGGATCAGCGGTCGCGTTCTACTTCTGCGTTCAAAGCCTGATAGTCAGCATTGTCGGGACATTGGCGGTGACGCTGTTAAACGGTGACACAGCGTGGCCGGTGATCTGTTACGCCACGGCGATGGCAGTGCTGGTGTCGTTGGGGCTGGCGCTCCTTCGGCTCCGTGGGACTGCCACCGAGAAGTCGCCAGTCGTCTAACCGACGACTGGTGGCAGGCCCGCTCCGATGCGGCGCACTAACCATCGAAACCTCGTGAATGGCGGTATCCTGTCTGGCAGGATACCGCTCATTTCCCTTGTTCAGTTCATCGCCGTCGCCGAGCATCTGAATTTTCGGCATGCGGCCAAGGCACTCGGCGTCAGCCAGTCGAGCGTCAGCGCGCGTGTGAAAGCGCTGGAGGATAACCTTGGTATCCTGCTGTTTGAGCGCCATGCGCGGGGCGTTCGGCTAACAGACGCAGGCAGGCACTTCATGGAGCGTGTCACGGCGGGTGTCGATCAACTCGATCACGCGGTGAAGACCGCCGGCATGACAGCTCAAGGAGAATGTGGCCGGCTTCGCATCGGCATCCATGCCTTGATCCCACGCAGCTTTCTCACGGAGCTGATCCGTCATTATCGGGAAGCCCATACCGGCATTGAGGTCGAGATAACCGAAGGCACGGCCCGCGATGCGGTGATGCAGCTTCGTGCTGACCAGCTCGACGTGGCGTTCGTCGCGGGCAAGCCCGAGATGCCCGACTGCCATACCCGACCGATCTGGACCGAACCGCTGGTGGTGGTGCTATCGGATGGGCATCGCCTCGCCGGGCAGTCCGCAATCACTTGGTCCGATCTGGTCGGCGAGACTTTCATTGTTCGCTATGGTGGCACCGGCCCGCAGGTCCATGACCATATCGTGCTGCGCCTTGCCGGGCGTTGGCCCGCACCGTCGATCCTGCGCTTTGATGTGGGGCGCGGCACGCTGCTATCTATGGTCGGACAAGGCTTCGGCATCACTATCGTCGGCGAGGCCACGTCATTATTGCCGACGACCGGCATCGTCTTCCTGCCCTTCCTCGATGAACCGGAGCCGGTTGCCTTTACAGCCGTCTGGTCGCCGTTCAATCGCAGCTCCGCACTGAAAAATCTACTCAACCTCGCAGGCAAAATGAAGCGTGACGGCGATTCGCCCAATCGTTTCCTCGATGGCACTCGACCGGCACGATAACGGCAAAGGCGACCCGTCCTATTTGCCGCCGATAGTATCCGGCAGCCCTCCGGCATCCTCTTTCCTGTTGCCCGTCCCGATTTTGCCTACTCTCTGATCGGCTCCGTCTTTTTTTGCCGACTGGAGCCTGTATGCGCGGAGGCCGAATCCTTTGGGGGCAGATTGGTGCCGTCTTCACCATCGTTCTGGTGATGGTGTGGGCAGCGACGCAATGGACGGCGTTCCGCCTCGGCTTCCAGCCGCAGCTTGGAGCACCATGGTTCGAGCTGGCGGGCCTGCCGGTCTATTATCCGCCCGCCTTCTTCTGGTGGTGGTTTTCGTTCGACGCCTACGCGCCCGCGATCTTCGTCGAGGGCGGCATCATCGCGGTATCGGGCGGCTTCCTCGCCATCGCCGCCGCCATCTTCATGTCGATCATCCGGGCGCGGGAGGCGCGCAACGTCGCCACCTACGGATCGGCGCGATGGGCTGAGGACCGGGAAATCCGTGCGGCCGGATTGCTCGGCCCCGATGGCGTCTTGCTCGGCCGATACGACCGGGACTATCTGCGCCATGACGGTCCCGAGCATGTCCTATGCTTTGCCCCGACGCGTAGCGGCAAAGGCGTCGGGCTGGTGGTGCCGACGCTGCTGACATGGCCGGCATCCGCCATCGTTCACGACATAAAAGGCGAGAACTGGACGCTGACAGCGGGCTTCCGCGCGAAGCATGGCCGCGTGCTGCTGTTCGATCCGACCAACGCCAGATCGTCGGCCTACAACCCGCTGCTGGAGGTCCGGCAAGGGGAATGGGAAGTCCGCGACGTGCAGAATATCGCGGATATTCTGGTCGATCCCGAAGGCAGTCTCGACAAGCGCAACCATTGGGAAAAGACCAGCCATAGCTTGCTGGTCGGCGCGATCCTGCATGTTCTCTATGCGGAGAAGGACAAGACCTTGGCGGGCGTCGCCAACTTCCTGTCCGATCCCCGCCGCCCGGTCGAGGCAACCTTGCGCGCGATGATGGACACGCCGCATCTCGGCGAAGCAGGCGCTCATCCCGTCATCGCGTCGTCCGCCCGCGAACTGTTGAACAAATCCGAGAACGAGCGGTCGGGCGTGCTCTCCACCGCCATGTCGTTTCTCGGCCTCTACCGCGATCCCGTGGTGGCGCGGGTGACGGCGCGGTGCGACTGGCGCATTGCCGACCTGGTCGGCAGCCGCCAGCCCGTCACGCTCTATCTGGTCGTGCCGCCATCCGACATAAACCGCACCAAGCCGCTCATTCGCCTGATCCTCAACCAGATCGGCAGGCGGTTGACCGAGGAACTGACCACCTCCGGCAAGCGCCATCGGCTGCTGTTGATGCTGGACGAGTTTCCGGCGCTCGGCCGGCTCGACTTCTTTGAATCGGCGCTCGCCTTCATGGCGGGGTATGGAATCAAAGGCTTCCTGATCGCGCAGAGCCTCAACCAGATCGAGCGCGCCTATGGCCCGAACAACGCGATCCTCGACAACTGCCATGTGCGCGTCAGCTTCGCCACGAACGACGAAAGGACGGCCAAGCGGGTGAGCGACGCACTCGGCACCGCGACCGAACTGCGCGACTCCACCAACTACGCCGGGCACAGATTGGCCCCGTGGCTTGGGCATCTCATGGTTTCACGGCAGGAGACGGCCCGCCCGCTACTCACGCCGGGCGAAATCATGCAGCTTCCGCCCACCGATGAAATCGTGATGGTCGCGGGCACACCGCCGATCCGCGCGACCAAGGCCCGCTATTTCGAGGACGCGCGGTTGCAGGAACGCATCCTGACCCCGCCCGATCTGGTCGCCGCTCCGCTGGCGCCCAGTCCATCCGCCGATGATTGGTCCGGCCGTGTGGTCGCGGCGGAAAGCCATTCCGCGACCGACGCCGCACACGGGGCCGAGGGCGATCCGGCCAATGCTGGCATCCGCCGCGAGCCGGAGCTGCCTGAGCATGAGGAAATCGTCGCCCCGCCGCCATCACCCGAACAGGAGTTCGAGTTTGTGGACGACGAGCCGGACGTTGACGCGGCCAAGGCCCGCGCCATGCGCCAACGTATGAGGATGGTCGCGCGGCAGGTCGCATTGAACCCCGATGACGGAATCGACCTTTGAGGACACGACCATGGCAACCAGAACCCGCCTGAATCTCTATTTCGACCCCGCGCTCATTCCGCAGATCGAAGCGATGGCGCTGCGCCGCTCGGTGGCGCTGCGCCGTAATGTCTCAAAATCCGCCATCGTGGAGGCGGCGGTCATATCTTACCTGTCCGGCGATGCCGACGACCAGCTTGAAGCCGCCATGTCGCGCCGCATGGACAAGCTCGGCCGCCAGATCGACACGCTCGACCTGGATCTCGCCGTCCTCGGCGAGACGGTCGCGCAGTTCATCCATTTCTGGATGACCATCACACCGCCGCTTACGGGAGCCGCACAATCCGCTGCCCGAGCGAAAGGCGCGGAGCGGTTCGAGGGCTTCATGCAAAATCTCGGCCGGCGTCTGGCGACGGGCGACAGGTTCCTCAAGGAGCTGTCGCGTGACCTCGACTCACTTCCCGACGATCAGTTGCCGGACGAGTCCGAGAGCAACGGCGATCAAGAATGAGTATTCGGACCCATCCTATTTACCGCCGTTCGCCGCCGATCACCGCCGCCTCATAGATACTTGTTGAACCGGCCGCATTTCGGTCTCTCTTAATCGACCCCGATCTGGGGATTGCCTGTCGCGCCCCATGAAGAAACGGGGCCGACATGACCACCAACCACCAAAAACCGGAATCCATCGCGCGCGGCGCGCGCATGTTGCGCACCGCGCTCGGCCCCGCCATTGCCCGGCTGCTCGAAGACCCGGCCGTCGTCGAGGTGATGCTGAACCCGGATGGTCGCCTTTGGGTGGACCGGCTATCCGAAGGGCTTTCCGACACGGGCGAGCGACTGTCCGCCGCCGATGGCGAACGCATCGTTCGGCTAGTCGCGCATCATGTCGGCGCGGAGGTTCATGCCCGCAGCCCCCGCGTCTCGGCCGAACTGCCCGAGAGCGGGGAGCGGTTTGAAGGGCTATTGCCGCCCGTGGTCGCTGCCCCGACCTTCGCCATCCGCAAGCCCGCCGTCGCGGTGTTCACGCTCGACGACTATGTGGCGGCGGGCATCATGTCCACCGATCAGGCGGAAACGCTGCGCGAAGCCGTCGCATCCCGCGCCAATATCTTGGTAGCGGGCGGCACCAGCACCGGCAAAACCACGCTGACCAATGCGCTGCTCGCCGAGGTGGCGAAGACGGCGGATCGCGTCGTCATCATCGAGGACACGCGCGAGCTGCAATGCGCCGCGCCCAACCTTGTCGCCATGCGGACGAAAGACGGCGTGGCGACGCTTTCCGATCTGGTCCGGTCCTCGCTGCGCCTGCGCCCCGACCGCATCCCTATCGGCGAGGTGCGCGGATCGGAAGCCCTCGACCTGCTCAAAGCATGGGGCACGGGCCATCCGGGCGGGATCGGCACCATTCATGCAGGCACCGGCATCGGCGCGCTGCGCCGCCTTGAACAGCTCATCCAAGAGGCTGTCGTCACCGTCCCGCGCGCCCTGATCGCCGAGACAATCGACCTCGTTGCCGTCCTTTCCGGGCGCGGTTCCGCGCGCCGGCTGGCCGAACTCGCCCGCGTCGAAGGGCTGGGACCGGACGGCGACTACCGCATCACGCATCCCATCCCTTTGGCAATCCCCACCAGCACAGGAGAATCTTCATGATCCGCACGATTTCGCGCGGCTATCGCTTCGCCGCGACCGCCGCATCCACCCTTGTCATCAGCTTCATGCTCGCCCCGGCCGCCCATGCGTCCGGTTCGTCGATGCCGTGGGAAGCACCGCTCCAAAGCATCCTCCAGTCCATCGAAGGGCCGGTCGCCAAGATCATCGCCGTCATCATCATCATCGTGACCGGCCTGACTTTGGCCTTCGGCGATACGGGCGGCGGCTTTCGCAAGCTGATCCAGATCGTGTTCGGCCTGTCCATCGCCTTCGCGGCGTCGAGCTTCTTCCTGTCGTTCTTCTCGTTCGGCGGCGGGGCGCTCATCTGATGGCGGGCGGCCTCGAACAGCTCGACGCGGTGCCGGGGTTCACGGTCCCGGTCCATCGGGCGCTGACCGAGCATATTTTGCTCGGCGGCGCACCGCGCTCCATCGCGATTCTGAACGGCACGCTGGCCGGGGCCGTGGGCCTCGGCCTGCGCCTCTGGCTGGTCGGCATCGCCATCTGGGCCATCGGTCATTTCGCGGCCGTGTGGGCGGCAAAGCGCGATCCCCTCTTTGTCGAGGTCGGGCGGCGGCATCTGCGCATCCCCGGCCATCTGGCGGTGTGAGGGAGGCGCGTCGATGATGAACCTTGCCGAATACCGCAGCACCGCCACCCGACTCGCCGACTATCTGCCATGGGCGGCACTGGTCGGCTCCGGCGTCGTCTTGAACAAGGATGGGAGTTTTCAGAGGACCGCGAAGTTTCGCGGCCCCGATCTGGATTCCGCCGTCGCGGCCGAGCTGGTCGCCGTCGCCGGCCGCATCAACAACGCCGTGCGCCGTCTCGGCTCCGGCTGGAGCATCTTCGTCGAGGCACAGCGCAGCGAGGCGGCGACCTATCCCGATAGTCGCTTTCCCGATGCCGCGTCGGCGCTGGTCGATGCGGAACGGAAGGCTGGTTTCGAGGAAGCGGACGCGCATTTCGTGTCCGGCTACTTCCTCACCTTCCTCTGGCTGCCCCCGGCCGAGGAAGCCGCCCGCACTGAGGCATGGCTCTATGAGGGCCGCGAGAAAACCGGCGTGGACCCGTGGGAGCTGATGCGCGGCTTCATCGACCGCACCGACCGCGTGCTGGCGCTGCTCGACGGCTTCATGCCCGAGTGCCGTTGGATGGATGACGGCGCAACGCTGACCTACCTCCATTCCACCATCTCAACCAACCGCCATCGCGTGCGCGTGCCCGAGGTGCCGATGCACCTCGACGCGCTGCTCGCCGACCAGCCGTTGACTGGCGGGCTGGAGCCGCGCCTTGGCGACACACATCTGCGCGTCCTGACCATCGTGGGATTCCCGACCGCAACGATGCCGGGCCTGCTCGACGAGATGAACCGGCTGCCGTTCCCCTACAGGTGGGGCACGCGCGCGATCCTGCTCGACAAGACCGATGCGACCCGGTTGCTGACCCGCATCCGTCGCCAATGGTTCGCTAAGCGCAAGAGCATCGCGGCGATCTTGAAAGAGGTGATGACCAACGAGGCGTCCGCCCTTGTGGACACCGACGCGGCGAACAAGGCGCTCGACGCCGACATGGCGTTGCAGGAGCTTGGGGCAGACGTGGCGGGCATGGCCTACGTCACGGCGACCGTCACCGTATGGGATGCCGACCCGCGCGTGGCGCAAGAGAAGCTGCGCCTGGTCGAGAAGATCGTTCAGGGCCGTGACTTCACCGTCATGCCCGAGAGCGTCAACGCGGTTGACGCATGGCTCGGCAGTCTGCCCGGACACGCCTACGCCAATGTCCGCCAGCCGCCCATCAGCACTTTGAATCTCGCCCACATGATCCCGCTTTCAGCGGTGTGGGCGGGGCCGGAACGGGACGAGCATTTCGGTGCACCCCCTTTGCTCTTTGGAAAGACTGAAGGCTCAACCCCGTTCCGGCTAAGTCTCCATGTCGGCGACGTAGGACACACCCTTGTCGTTGGCCCGACCGGCGCGGGCAAATCCGTGCTGCTGGCGCTCATGGCCTTGCAGTTCCGGCGCTATGCGGGATCGCAGGTTTTCGCCTTCGACTTCGGCGGCAGCATCCGCGCCGCCGCGCTCGCCATGGGCGGGGATTGGCACGATTTGGGCGGTGGCCTCACGGAAGGAGATGAGGCGTCCGTTTCGCTCCAGCCACTTGCCCGCATCCACGACACCTATGAACGCGCATGGGCGGCGGACTGGATTGCGGCCATCCTCATGCGCGAGGGGCTGGCGATCACGCCCGAGGTCAAGGAACACCTTTGGACGGCGCTGACTTCGCTCGCTTCCGCGCCGGTCGAGGAACGGACCATCACCGGCCTTGCGGTGCTGTTGCAATCCAACGATCTGAAACAGGCGCTCCGTCCGTTCTGCGTCGGCGGTGCCTATGGCCGGCTGCTCGACGCCGAGACAGAGCATTTGGGATCGGCGGACGTGCAAGCCTTCGAGATCGAGGGCCTTGTCGGGACCGGCGCGGCCCCTGCCGTGCTTGCTTATCTGTTCCATCGTATCGGCGACCGGCTCGATGGCCGCCCCACGCTGCTCATCATAGATGAAGGCTGGCTTGCCCTGGACGACGAGGGTTTCGCCGGCCAGCTCCGTGAGTGGCTGAAAACGCTGCGCAAGAAGAACGCCAGCGTCATCTTCGCCACACAAAGCCTGTCCGACATTGACGGCAGCAACATCGCGCCCGCGATTATCGAGAGCTGCCCGACGCGACTCTTGCTGCCGAACGAGCGCGCCATCGAGCCGCAGATCACGGCCATCTATCGCCGCTTCGGCCTCAATGACAGGCAGATCGAAATCCTCGCACGGGCCACGCCCAAGCGGGATTATTACTGCCAGTCACGGCGCGGCAATCGCCTGTTCGAGCTTGGCCTGTCCGAAGTCGGCCTCGCCCTCTGCGCCGCATCCGCCAAATCCGACCAGACCCTCATTGCGCAGATCGTCGCCGAACGCGGCCGCGACGGCTTCCTCGCCGCATGGCTGCGCGAGCGCGGCGTCGATTGGGCGGCCGACCTGATCCCGAACCTCACCAATCTTGCCGACCGGCCGGAATCCGCCGCGCCGGCCCCGCTCGATAGCCACCCCACACAGGAGATTCTTCCATGACCTATCCCAAGATCGTTGGGGCCTCGGCCCTCGCGCTGGCGCTCGCCATGCCCGTCGCGCTTTCGCCCATGCTGGCAAGCCCGGCCCATGCACAATTCGGCTTCGGCCGGATCGTCTATGACCCGACCAACTATGCGCAAAACCTGCTTACCGCCGCGCGCACGCTGGAGCAGATCAACAACCAGATTCAGAGCCTCCAGAACGAGGCGCAGATGCTCATCAATCAGGCCCGCAATCTGGCGAGCCTGCCATATTCCTCGCTCCAGCAGCTCCAGCAGAGCGTCCAGCGCACGCAGCAGCTTCTCGGGCAGGCACAGAACATCGCCTTCGAGGTCGGCCAGATCGACCAAGCGTTCCAGAAGCAATATGGCAATGTCTCGCTTTCGGCGACCGACGCCCAGCTTGTCGCCGATGCGCGCAGCCGGTGGGAGAACACGGTCGGCAGCTTGCAGGACGCCATGCGCGTGCAGGCGGGAGCGGTCGGCAATATCGACAGCAACCGCGCCGAAATGGCCGCGCTGGTCGGCCAGAGCCAAGGCGCGACCGGCGCGCTGCAAGCCACGCAGGCCGGCAACCAGCTTCTCGCCCTCCAGTCGCAGCAGCTTTCCGACCTGATCGCGGTCATCTCGGCCAATGGCCGGGCCGACGCGCTGACCGAGGCCGAGCGCGCGACCGCTGCTGAACAGGGCCGCATCCAGCGCGAGCGGTTCCTGACACCCGGCACCGGCTACCTGCCGGGCAACGCGCAGATGTTCAACAACGGCAACAACTGACCGGGAGGCTCGCCATGGACGGCAAGATGCTGGCCCGGCTCGGGGCCGTGGTGTTCGTTGCGATTGCCTTGACAGTGACCGCAATCGACATGGCGCGGAAGGATGAACCTTCCGCGCCGCTCCCGGCCTCGGCCCTCCAGCCGCCGCCCGATCCCCTGCGCGCCAGCCTGCGCCGTTGCCAGCAGCTCGGCGAGGCCGCCGCAAGCGATGCCGACTGCCTCGCCGCTTGGGCTGAATCCCGCGACCGCTTCCTCGGCCGTGACCGCAGCGAGGCGCGCTGACCATGGGCAACACGGGCGTCATCGACAATTTCCTCGGAGTCTTCACCTCCTACATCGACAGTGGTTTTGGGCTGCTCGGCGGCGAGGTCGCCTTCATCGCCACAACGCTGATCGTCATCGACGTGACGCTCGCCGCGCTCTTTTGGGCATGGGGCGCGGATGACGACATTATCGCGCGGCTGGTCAAAAAGACGCTGTTCATCGGCGTCTTCGCCTACATCATCGGCAATTGGAACAACCTCGCCCGCATCGTCTTCGAGAGTTTCGCCGGCCTCGGCCTCATGGCCTCGGGCACCGGCTTTTCCGTCACCGATCTGATGCGGCCGGGCCGCGTGGCGCAGACCGGCCTCGACGCCGGCCGTCCGCTTCTCGATTCCATTTCCGACCTGATGGGCTGGATCAGCTTCTTCGAGAACTTCATCCAGATCGCGTGCCTGCTGTTTGCATGGGCGCTGGTGGTGCTGGCCTTCTTCATCCTCGCCATCCAGCTTTTCGTGACGCTGATCGAGTTCAAGCTGACCACGCTCGCCGGCTTCGTCCTGATCCCCTTCGGCCTGTTCGGCAAGACCGCCTTCATGGCCGAGAAGGTCTTGGGCAATGTGGTGTCGTCCGGCATCAAGGTCTTGGTGCTCGCCGTCATCATCGGCATCGGCAGCACCTTATTTTCGCAATTCACGGCCGGTTTCGGCGGGGCAACCCCGACCATCGACGACGCCATGGCGATTGTGCTGGCAGCCCTGTCGCTGCTCGGCCTCGGCATCTTCGGCCCCGGCATCGCCAACGGCATCGTCTCTGGCGGCCCGCAGCTCGGCGCGGGCGCGGCCGTGGGAACCGGCCTTGCGGTCGCAGGTGCAGGTGTCGCCGCTGGCGGCGGGGCTATGCTTGCGGCCAAGGGCGGTGCTGCCGCCCTCTCCGGTGGGGCCGCGGCCGTCCGCGGCGGTGCGACCGCCGCGGGCGCGGCAACCGCAGCCTATAGCGTCGGCGCGCTCGGCCAGTCCGGCGCGGTCGGTGTTGCTTCCGGCCTTGGTGGTGTTGCCCGCGCCGCAGGCTCGGCCGCCGTCTCTCCCTTGAAGCGCGCCGTCTCGAAAGCCACCGAGAGCGTCAAGTCCAGCTTTTCCGGTGGCGCACGCGCCGCCTTCGGTGTGACCGGCGGCTCATCCACCGCAGGCACGGTCGGCGGCGCGAGCGCCGATCCCACCGCAGCAGCATCCGGCCCGGCCGGCAGCCCGCCCGCATGGGCGCAACGGATGCGGCGCTCGCAGGCCATGAACCACGGCACGACCATGGCCGCCCATGCGGTGCGCTCCGGCGACAGCCACGGCTCCGGTTCCTCCATCAACCTTTCCGAAAGTGACCGCTCATGAGCATCTTCAAACGACCAGCAACCCACTACGGCAAATCGCCGGAACCCGAGACGCCCTATCAGAAGGCCGCGCAGGCATGGGACGAGCGTATCGGCTCGGCCCGCGTGCAGGCGAGGAACTGGCGTTATATGGCCTTCGGTTCCCTGATCCTGTCGGCCGGCTTCGCCTCGGCGCTGGTCTGGCAATCCGCGCGCGGGACCGTGGTGCCGTGGGTGGTGCAGGTGGACAATCTTGGACAGGCGCAGACCGTCGCGCCGGCCGCCGCCGATTATCGCCCGACCGACCCGCAGATCGCTTTCCATCTCGGCCGATTCATCGAGCAGGTCCGCGCGATCCCGGCCGACGCGATCATTGTCCGCCAGAACTGGCTTCGCGCCTACGAATGGACCACGGATCGCGGGGCGGCGGCGCTCAACGACTACGCCCGCGCCAATGATCCTTTCGCCAAGGTCGGCCGTCAACAGGTCGCCGTCGAGGTGTCTAGCGTCATCCGGGCGTCCCCCAACAGCTTCCGCGTCGCGTGGACCGAACGCCATTTCGAGAACGGCCAGCTTTCCAGCACGGAACGATGGACCGCGATCCTGACCATCGCCATCCAGCCGCCGCGCGATGCCGAACGGCTGCGCGCCAATCCGCTCGGCATCTACGTCAACGCAATTTCGTGGTCGCGGGAGATGAGCCAATGAGGACGATCACCCGCACCCCCACAATCGCGGCCGTGCTGCTTTCTGCCACCATGCTCGCAGGCTGCGCCACCAACCGGACGCCGCAATTCAGCTATGACGCCAGCGTACCCCCGCTGCCAACCGTGCAGGCGGCGGCAACCGATAACACGCCCCGGCCTTTGCGTGTGCCCCCTGCATGGACCGTCGCGCGTGGAGGAACCGCCGCAGGGACGCCGGCCGGCCGCGTCGAGAACGCCAATGCAGCCGCCCGCGTCGAGCCGCGCCGGGAAGGCTACTACAATGCAATCCAGATTTATCCGTGGTCGGAAGGCGCGCTCTATCAGGTCTATGCCGCAGTCGGGCAGATCACGACCATTGCGCTGGAGCCGGGCGAGAGCCTGACAGGCGCGGGGCCGATTGCGGCCGGCGACACCGCCCGCTGGATCATAGGCGACACCGAGAGCGGCAGCGGTGCGAACCGCCGCGTCCATATCCTCGTGAAACCGACGCGACCTGACATTTCCACCAACCTTGTCGTCACCACCGACCGGCGCACCTACATGATCGAGTTGCGCGCGCGGGAATCACTCTACATGCCGGCCGTCGCATGGGCCTATCCCGCACCGCCTGCCGGCCAGCGTCACACCGTTCCAGCCGCACCGATCATCCCGGCCGAGGCTGCGCGGAACTACCGCTATGCATTGCACGTGCAGGGCGACAACCCGCCATGGCGGCCGGCTTCCGTGTTCGACGATGGCCGGCGCGTCTATGTCGTCTTCCCGGCCGGGATCGTGCAGGGCGAAATGCCGCCGATTTTCGTGCTCGGCACGAATGGCGAACCGCAGATCGTCAACAGCCGAGTCCACCAGAACGTCCTGATCGTGGACCGCCTGTTCGGCGCGGCCGAGCTGCGCCTTGGCAACGGCAACCGCCAGCAGGTCGTCAGGATCGTTCGCATCAACCCGACGCAGGCCGCTGCCGCACAGCCCGCCAGCGCGACCGGAGGCTCCCCGTCATGACCGACAACACCATCAGCGACACCATCGCGCCCATGCGCCTGCGCGCCGAACCGCCGCGCGTCACCCGCCTGTCTCGCAAGATGCTGGCAGGCGTCGGCGCGGTCGCCTTGCTCGGCATCGGCGGCGCACTGATCTACGCGCTCCAGATCCGCGATGCAGGGCCGGGAGGCGAAGAACTCTATTCGACCGAGAACCGCCCAACGGCGGACGGCCTGTCCGGCTTGCCGCGCGACTATACGGGGCCGGTGCTCGGCCCGGCGCTGCCCGGCGACCTCGGCCGTCCGATCCTCGACGCGCAGAACAGGGGACAGCCGGTCGCGCCGCCCGTCATGACGACGCCCGCCGTCGATCCCGAAGAAGAACGCCGCCGCGCCGAGGAAGAAGCCGCGCGCTTGAGCAACGTGTTTTTCCAGTCCGGCCCACGCACGGGAGCGCCGGCAGGAACGTCCATGCCCGGCCTTGCAGGACTCGGCCTCGGCGGACAGCCCGCGACGCAAGACCGGCACGCGGCTTTCCTCAACGGACCCGTGGACCGGCAGACCATCGCGCCGGATCGCGTCGCGCCGCCGGCATCGCCCTACATCCTTCAGGCCGGGGCCGTGATCCCCGCCGCGCTCATCACCGGCATCCGCTCGGACCTGCCGGGCCAGATCACGGCGCAAGTGACCGAGAACGTCTATGACAGCCCGACCGGCAGCCTGCTCCTGATCCCGCAAGGGACGCGCATCATCGGTCAATACGATGACGGCGTGACCTTCGGCCAGCGCAGGGTGCTCTTGGTGTGGAATCGCCTGATCCTGCCCGGTGGCCGTTCCATCGTCCTTGAGCGCCTGCCGGGCGCGGACGCCAGCGGCTATGCCGGGCTGGAAGACGGGGTTGATTACCATTGGTGGGATCTGATGAAGGCCGCAGGGCTGTCCACGCTGCTCGCAGTCGGCACGGAGCTGGCGACCAGCGACGAGGACCGGCTTGTTCGAGCTATCCGCGACGGGGCGCAGGATACCGTCAATCAGGCGGGCCAGCAGATCGTGCAGCGCCAGTTGCAGGTTGCGCCGACTCTCACCATCCGGCCCGGCTTCCCGGTCAGGATCATCGTCACCCGCGACCTTGTATTTGAGCCGGCAGGAGGTTGACCATGACCAAGCTGAAACTCGGCCCGCTTCCCGACGACAAGCCCGTGAAGGTGACGGTGGAGCTACCCGCGCCGCTTCACCGCGATCTGACCGCCTATGCCGAGGTGCTGGCCCGCGAGAGCGGCCAGCCCGTCGCCGATCCCGTCAGGCTCATCGTGCCCATGCTGGAGCGGTTCATCGCCACGGATCGCGGCTTCGCCAAGGCACGGCGAGCCGCCAACTGAGTCCCATCCCGGCAGGGGTGCCGCCAGCGCATAGACGCAAATGCGGCACGCTACAGCCCGCCGACTGCCCTCCATGGTTCGCCCAATTCCGGGGCCTACAGCGCCCCGGAATCCACCAGAACCAAGGAGGATTCCATGTGTGCAGAGCGCCGTCGCGCCCGCAAAGGGCGACCGCGACAGCCGGTCCCCGAGACACTTCCCGACGATCTTTTCGACTATGCCGACGAACCTACGCCGGACGGCCGGGAGCGCCGCAGGTCGCCGCTTCGCATCGTCGATGTGGTGTCGTTGCCTGTCTTCGACGACTGGCCCGAGAAGGTGCCGATCACCGAGGAAGAACTGCAAATCTTCGAGCGGTATTTCGGTGACGTGCTCGACCGACTGTTCGGCCCAATCGACGATCCTGGCAATCAGGACTTGCAACGGTTATCCTCCGATGATAACACTAAGCCATGAGCGAGGATCGTGACCCGAGCCTCGACACGCTTCTGGACCTCGACGGACAGGTGCTCGTTGTCGATCCCGAGGGCGGCCATTGGGTGAAGTTCGTCGTCACCCGCGTTCCGGCCTCGCCGGAAAAGCCGCACGGCCTCGATTATTCGCTCACGCTTCACGGGCCTTCGGGCGAACGGTTGGTCGGATTCGATAACGCCCATCCGGTCGGCCGAGGAAGGCGGGGCGAGCCGATGGACCACCGGCATCGCCTCCAGACCGTGAAGCCCTACGCCTACGAGGATGCGGCCACGCTGCTGGCCGACTTCTGGCAGGCGGCGGACGCGGTGTTGAAGGAACGAGGCGTAACATGACCACATTGAAAGTCGGGATTGCCGACTACGACGAGATGAAGGCGCGCACCATGCGGATCGCCAAAGGCGAGGAAAAGCCCGCACCCGACGATCCGAAGGTGTGGTTCACATCCATGGAATCCTTCGCGCAGCTCCTTTCGAGCGGGAACCGCGAGTTGCTGCGCGTCATCGACGAGCAGTCACCCGGTTCGCTGGAGGAACTGTCGCGGATCACGGGACGGGCGAAGCCTAACCTGTCCCGAACCCTCAAGAAGATGGCGAGCTACGGCCTGATCCGTATGGACCCCGGCGAGGGCCAGAAGCTCGTCCCTAAGGTGCTGCATGACCGCGTGGAGCTGGAATTGCCGCTGATAGAACGTCGCACGGCGGAAGGAGTCCGGTCATGAATATGCAAAGTCCCCATGTTGCGCTGCGCGCCGCGCTCTACCTGCGCGTTTCCACCACGCGGCAGGCCGAGCATGACGTGTCGATCCCCGACCAGCGCAAGCAGGGCGAGGCTTATTGTGTCTCGCGCGGCTACCAGCTTGTCGAAACCTTCGTGGAAGCCGGCGCTTCGGCCACCAATGACCGCCGCCCCGAGTTCCAACGGATGATCGAGGCCGGCACGTCCAAGCCCGCGCCCTTCGATGTCGTCGTGGTCCATTCGTTCAGCCGGTTCTTCCGCGATCACTTCGAGCTGGAGTTCAACGTCAGGAAGCTCGCCAAGAACGGCGTCAAGCTGGTGTCCATCACGCAGGAGATGGGCGACGACCCCATGCACGTCATGATGCGGCAGATCATGGCGCTGTTCGACGAATACCAGTCGAAGGAGAACGGCAAGCACGTCATGCGCGCCTTGAAGGAGAACGCCCGGCAAGGCTTCTGGAACGGCTCCCTGCCGCCCATCGGCTACCGTGTCGTCGATGCCGAGCAGCGCGGCGCGAAGATGAAGAAGAAGCTGGAGATCGACCCGCTCCATGCCGACACCGTGCGGCTGATTTTCCGCCTTGCATCGGAAGGCGACGGCACGTCCGGCCCCATGGGCGTCAAGAACATCGTCAATCACCTGAACAAGCACCGCATGTTTACCCGCAACGGCGGGCGTTGGGGCATCGGCCAGCTTCACCGTGTCCTGACCCGGCGCACCTATATCGGCGAGCATCGCTTCAATCGCCGCTCCAATAAGGGCGTGGTGAAGCCGGAGGAGGAAATCGTCACCGTCGCCGTGCCGCCGCTGATCGACCTTGAGATATTCGAGGCCGTGCAGAATCGCTTGAAGGTCAACAATCCGAAGGTGACGCCGCCGCGCGTCGTCAGCGGCCCGAACCTGCTGACCGGCATCTGCCATTGCGGCAATTGCGGAGGCGCAATGACGCTGCGCACCGGCAAGAACGGCCGGTATCGCTACTATGCTTGCTCGATTCGGGCACGGCAGGGCGACACAGGCTGCAAGGGCCGCGCGATCCCGATGGATAAGCTCGACCGCATGGTGGTGACGCATATCGAGGAAAGGCTTCTCGACCCCGAGCGGATCGAAGACGTTCTCGCCTCGCTTCTGGATCGCCGGCAGGAAGGCGTCGAGCGGCGCAGCCAGCATATTGCCGAGTTGAACCATCGCGCGGCCGAGGCCGACAACCGCCTCAAGCGCCTCTACGATGCCATTGAAGCCGGTTCGCTCGACCCGGCCGAGTCTTCCCTTGGCGAGCGCATCGCGGGCCTCACGGCGCTTCGGGATCAGGCGCGGGCCGATGCCACGCGGATCGAAGCCATGCTCGCAAGCTCTACCCACCAGCGCCTCACCGGGGCAGCCGTGCGGGAACTGGCGAGCGAAGCACGCACCCGACTGCGGCTTGGAAAGGGCGGCTATCGGCGGGAACACGTCCGGGCCTTCGCCCAACACGTCGAGGTCGCAGACGACGCGATCTACATCAAAGGAAGCAAAAACGTCCTGTTGAGGACGCTGGTAGCCGCCAAGGGAGGGAAATCGGCGGGAATCGGCGTTCCCGGTTTTGTTCCGAAGTGGCGGAACGGGAGGGATTCGAACGCAAGGGATCGCTCCTCTTTTTTCGCAAGCGAAGAAAACTCATGAACAGGAAGTTCACATCCAGAGCCTCGACCTCAGGCATCCCCACTAAAGCGCGCCTTAGAGGGCTATAGAGTAGATGTAGTTGTCATCTTCACCCGGTGCGGCGCGCCAACGCTTATCCTAAGTACTTGATGTAACACATTAAGTTTGGGACAGGTTTTGGGACAACGCCCCCGAATCAAAATTCGCGCTGGCCATTGCGAATCCTCGGAATGTCGAAGACCCTTTTTCCACTAAACGTGAGAAGAAGACGTCATGCCGACCTATAAACTCCGTGGGACGGACTACATCTATGAGCGGATTTCCACAGACGGACGCCTGACCAGCTACCAGGTCAAAATCCGTCGCAAGGGCTTTCCCAATCACACCGGCTCCTTCGACGATCTCGAAGAAGCCAAGCGTTTCGTGCGCCAAGTGATGGGTGACCAGGATCGTGGCCACAAGATAGATCGTTTGATCGGCCATCGTACCAGCGTGGGCGACGTCATCGATGACGCAATCACCGCTTTGGAGACTGGTCGCCGCCGAGTGAAGGGCAAGGAGACCGAGCTTTACCGCTTGCGTGCCTTCAAACGCGACTTTGTGCTGCTCTGCTCCACGGCCCTTGCGGATGCAAGCGAAGACATGTTCGAGGATTGGATCGCCGAGCGACTGGAAGAGGTCAAACCCAATTCGATTGGTCGCGATGTGCGACTGCTCAAGCCAATATTCGAGGCGGCGGCACGCAAATACGATCTGGCGCGATCACCGCTCGCCTATATCAAGCCGCCACGGTCGATCGACGAACGCATTCGCCGCATTCAGCCTGAAGAGGAGGAATTGCTGTTTGCCGAATTAATCGCGGCGCAGGACCCGATTGTGCCGCTGGCGGCGCAATTTGCCCTCGAAACGGGGTGCCGGCGCAGCAAGATGCTGCGCCTGGAATGGCCGGACTACGACGCGCAGGGCGGCACCATCTGGCTGGCCGATGCCAAGAATGGCCGCGGCCGCTTTTTACTCCTCACCGAGACGGCACAAAAAATCGTCGAATCCTTGCCGGCGCGCGCCCAGGGCGGCAAGGTGTTCAAGGCGAGCGGCAATCAGCTCAAGAAAGCCTTTGAACAGGCCCGCGCCCGCGCCGCCAAACGGGCGGAAGCTCTTGGGCGGCCGGATCTGGTCAGCGTGGGCACGCTGCGCTGGCACGATTTCCGCCATGAAGCGGTTTCACGCTGCTTCGACGCCGGCTGGACTTCCGAACAGGTCATGGATTTTTCCGGACATGTCGACGTCAAAAGCCTGCTGCGCTATCGCCATTCCAAGGTGGACGAAAGCGTAGCCCGCCTGCGTGCTTTGAAAAAGCCTCGTGCGACCTCCGTCACCGTTCTGCCTGGTACGCTGGACGGCAGGGTGGTGGAGGATCATGCCAGCATCGATTCCTAGTCTGTTCGGCGCAGCCAGGAATTCGCCGAGGGCAGCAGAGACTTTCTTCCGTTCTTGGATCGGGTTGATGGAATCGGTGTGGGTTTAGCCTTGCCACGCCCATTCTGCGCGGTGGTTGGGCTTTGACTCCGGGCCTTACCCGTTTCCATCGTGGCCACCGCACTCGGCAGAATGGCAGTAGCTTCGATCCACGCTTCGATATCTTCGGGGCGATAGAGGCACTTGTCTGTGGGCTTGAAATAACGGGGGCCTTTGCCCTGCGACGCAAGCTTGGCCAGCGTGTGGGTCGAAATGGGATAGCGTTCTGCCACGTCGGACCGTGTCAGATAGACCCTGGGCGTCGCGGAGACGCTGTCGCCGCTTTCTTGACACGCGGGCCGGGCTTGATCTCGGGTGAAGTTATGGGGGACGTCGATGCCCTGATGGCCGGGCGATGACGCGCGCCTAGAGCTCATGGTTGAGCTCCTTCGTCCGTTCGCGCTTTTGGAGGTAATCAAGGGCGAGCGTTTTTACATTTTGTCGAGACAATCGTTGTGCGAGGTAGCTCAGCCGGACCTTCTCAAGGCTCTCGCTGGTCTCTGAGATGAAGCTTGTCTCGATCTCGCGATCGAGCGTCCGAGTGTCGAGGAAAAGCTCTGATCTTTCTCGGGCGCGGGAGCTGGCGACATAGGCATCGTGCCGATCGAAACGCGCAGACAATAGGACCAGCGCGTGATCGACGGTGAGGCCTTGGGCCTGGAAAAGGGTGGTGGCATAACCATGCGCGAGGCGGGCACGGCCCTTGTTGTCGGCAACGTCTTCGGGCGTAAAGAGGACGTGCTGACCGTCCCGCTCGACTTGGATAGCAATGGCGCCGGTCTTGTCCCGATTGATGGAGACGATTTGGGCATGGCTGCCGTTAGTCACCGCGAGTTCGTCATTTCGACGCAGGAACCTGATCCGGTCGCCGACGGCAAGGCGCAGGCTGTATCGATTGCCGGATGAATCGACCGCTTCGATGGCGATGTCGGGGCCGGTCGGCACGCCGCGTTCTCGCAGCCGGGTGCGGATCGCGGCGGAGAGAGCGCGCACTTCCGCGTTGGTCTTGGCCGTGACCAGAATGTCTTTGGTCGGATCGGCGCGTGTGGTCTGATCCCAGCGAGCTGCAAGTGCTTCTACGGTCGCTCGCGGCCCGTCCCGCATTTCGATCCGGCGGTGATCGGCGAAGGCATCGAGCGCCTTTTGAGCCTTGCCTCGAGCAAAATCCTTGGGCGCCTGCCGTGCCCAGGCCTCATGCTGTCGAACGACAGTCTCGATGCGGGTGGCGCCAATGGTCTGCCTGATCAGGCGCATGGCGTGACCTGCCCCGATGGGCGTGAGCTGGTTTTCGTCGCCGACCATGAGGACGACACCACCAGTGCTGTCGACGGCTTCAAGGAGTTTGAGGGTCTGGAGTGTCGACTGCAGGCCCGCCTCCTCGACAATCAGACAGGTCTTGTCAACGAAAGGCGTGTTTCCTGGTCGATAGACTTGAGCCAGGCATCGATGGCGCGGGCTTCTATTCCAAGATCAGCGCCGAGAGTAATTGCGGCCCGCCATGCAACGGAGGCACCGGCAACTTCATAACCAGCCGATCGCCATGCACTGGCGACCGCCTTGAGAGTCGTCGATTTCCCGGTCCCGGCGCTGCCCTGAACCAAGACCAAACGGGCACCTCGCGTCGCGAACGACATGCTCTTGCTCTGCGTTGAGGCCCGATACCGCCAGGATCTGATCGGTCGTTGCTGCCTCGGGCGCTGCAATCAATGTCGTCGCATTGCGCGCGACCAAGGCCACCAGTGCGCGCTCGGCAGCGAGCATTTCGGGGGTGGTGAAGATGGCACCCTCAGACGTCTGGGCGCATTCGAGAACAGTGTTGCCGGCGATGAAGTCAGTGGCTCCATCAATGACCTCTTCGAGCCCAGCTCCGGTTCCGACCAAAGCATTGGCGCTGGCTTCAATGAGTTCTCGACGCGAAAACGTTGCCTGGAACTCGGTCAGCTTCGCCGGCACCGCCGCCAGCCTTTGTGGACGCTCAGTAGAGAAATCGAGCGGCGCGCGCGCCTGCTCGCGACCGGCTGCAAAAACGGTGCCAACGATCTTTTCGGGGGAGTAGCCGTGACGTTCGATTGCCTCGTGCCATTGCGCGGTGAGTTGACCGATGCTCGTATGATCCTTGGCCCGGCGATCCGTCGCATTGATGGCAGATGATAGGGCAGGGGCTTGCCCGGAGGTCAGTCCGGCGTCGGCAAGTTCCTCTTCTAGGGACGCGCGGCGGGCACCGAAATAATCGGTCAAGGTTTGCGGTATGCCGGCGATTGACCAGGACCAGCCATCATCGGCCTGTTCTATCGCAAAGCCGCGCTCTTGCAGCGCAGAAGCGAGCTGTAATCTGAACAGAGCTCCAAGAGCTTTTTTCCAAATCCGCAGTTGGCGGCTATCAATGCCACCCCAAGTGCCATCCGAACGCTCGGCTATGGATGGCAGGCAGACATGATGGTGCCGTCGGCAATCTGCGAAGACCTCATCATCGGCATGACGTTCGGGGCGCGCTTCAGAATGTGTAAACACTGCCGCCGCGAACTTTGAGTGTTCCCGACGCTCGCCATTGCGGCCGCGGCGCGAGAGCGGAATTTCTCGTTCGATGAGTTGGAGCGTGGCTTCAAGGGCGCTGCGCTCGGCCTCTGCCAGGCTCAGCCGGAGGTCGTTGGGCGCAGCGGCATAAAGCACGGAAAAGGATTTGGGGGCGGACAAGGTGATGTCGACGCCCAGCATATGCGGTTTCGTGCTCGCCTTGATGAGCGGCTTTCCGACGCGATCGAGCCCTGCGCAGATGCGGTCAAATTCAGTCGCATCCACCCGATCACCAGCGGCAATCCCCAAAGCATCGTGACCCCGCAGCCAGATACCAGCGGACTCGTTATCTGCATAGTACGACACCATCTGGGATTGACGGGTGTAGTAGGCGGACGATTTCATAACGGCGAAACTGGCGACCAAAAGAAAAGCCTCCGAGGGGAGGCCTTTCAACTATGCTTGTTACAGGGCAGGGTCTTTGGGATTAACTCTGATCTGTCCCCCCGGTCATCGATCTGACGTCGGGCCTTCGGCTTGCGAACAGACTGCTCAAGCTGGTCGACCCAGACTGCCGGAACGTGCCCAGGGCGGCGTTCTGACCACCCGGTAATCGGAATGTCGAGGATTGCTGGATTGCCAAGGCCCATGATCAGCGTCCTCGAAACCAATGTACCTCTGTGGTTTCGCACGCCAAGCTCGGTTTCAAACATGTAGGGATCGAGCACCCGCTCCTTCTCGCGCACGAGTACAGGCTTGTCGGTCTTGGCATTGAACTCAGAGGGGCTTGGACGCAGCACCGTGCGGTCGCCGATGAGCGCGCTGATCCGGTCCGCGGTGTCGCCTGCGTCAAGCTGATGGATGACCTTGATACGGAACCGGGCGAGTAGCACCTGGGCGAGTTCGGTGCCGTAAACTTTGGCCAGATGCGCGATATCCTGCACACCGCCGATGGTGACAAGGCCGAGTTCTCGACCAATGTTCAAGGCATTGGGGAGGCGGGTGATGACGCCCTGCTCCGGACGCTCATCCAAGCAAAGCACGAGTTTGCCGCCACGATTGCGATTCCGGTCCGGACTCATGGCAAGGCCTAGCAATCGATCGATCAGAAACCCGCCGAGTGCCGTGGATAGATAGGCGTATTCGGAGGACCGCTGCAGGATGATGGTGCTGGGCAGCTTTCCTTTCCTATTCACCCAAAGACGCAAGCTGAACCGACGGCCCGGCGGCACCTGCGCCCAGGCCTGGGCTAGCGGCAGGATGATGGTTGTCGCCGCGATCCAGATCGTGATCAGCAGGCTCATGGTGGTACGGTTTTCTTCGGGATCCTCGCTACCAAAAATCAGCCGGCTGGCATTGATCGAGCCCAGTTCTTCGGGCCTCGTTTTCATTCCCCCCCCGGGTACGAGCAGGGTGTTGGCCAGCTCGCCCCAACCCCATTTCCCCTCTTGGTCCTTTGCCAGGCCCCAGGTCAGATCGCCCGCGATCGATCCGCCACCCTTGCCCCACATGCGGTCGTCGCCATCCTCATCTACCATTCGCTTGCCGAATTCGTAGGCGTGATGGTGGTTCCTGATGTCGGCAGCAATGTCGTAAGCCCAACTGCGTGCGTCGTGCGGCGCGACAAGAATATAGTCGTCAACGGGCAACCCGGCTGTCATGTCGCCCTTAACGTCATGAATGAAAACCCTGTCGCCACGGCCGACAAACTGCTCGATCAGGGCGCGGAAGAGGGAAGTCTTGCCCGATCCCTGCGTACCGAGCCCGAGGAGATTGTAGCTTTCAAGTGCAGGCGTCAGCTGCACATGGGGTGCGATCCACAATCCGCCTTCGGCCGTTCTGCCCGTTTTCCTTATCTCTGAGCGCAGGCCGTTGCGCGCGTCTAGGTCGTATACCGGGCGTCGGCCCTTGACTGTGCGATCCAGTTCTCGCTTTGGCGTCGTTGCATCAATAGAGCGCATCGCCACCGCGAAAGCGATGATCCCGCCCGCGGCCAAAGCGGCAAAGTAATAGCTCATCCTTGGAGCGTTGAGGGCCGCTTCCAGCAGGTCAGCCACGGGGACGAGACGGCAATCAATCCATTCTATGCCGGTCAATTCCTCAACCGCTGCTTGCAAGAGCCGCCCGACATTGCGCCGATGACCTTGGTGGAGATTGTGGCGCGATCGAAGGGAATGAGCTGATTGTTGAGCTCAATCATCGTGGGGTTTGGGTGCAAAAGCAGCGTCAGCAAGGACAGGGCCAGGGCAATCACCATGGCTGAGAAGGCGCCGAGAAGAGCCGGAGCCGAGGACTTAGAGGTGTACATATCAGTCTCCTGAATGCGGTTACGACAGAATGCCGATAGCCATGAATAGGACGAGGGCTGTAGCCAGCCCCAAAAACGAAGCAACAGACACTTCGCCAATCCAATGCCAGGGTTCGGGACGGCGGCGATCGGCCCACCCCTTGATGGTCCCGGGCAATGCCATGGCGCCGCCTCCCTCTTCCGTGAGCTCAAGTGCCTGCAGCAATCCCCGCAAGCCCTGGGGGCCCAGGTCCGCAAGGCGTGTAGGGTCAAAGCCGGCGAGATCACGTTTGATCTCACTGGCCAAATGCCCCACCAAAGCCGTTTCGGCTTTGGTACGCTCGATCCGGGCGGCCGCGGAATCGGCCTCGAACTGGTTGCGGCGCTTAGGCATCGTCGCCCCCCTGGTTCCAGGGCAAGACACGATCCAGTTCTGCAAAGAAGGTGCCCGCCCAGGCGGCGACATCACCGCGGGAGATCTTGGCTTTCGGCTGAGGCAAGCCGGTGAGCGCCATGACTTTTCCGATCGGCATGCCCGCCACGTGAATAAGGCGGGAATTGCCAGCCTCGAACAGGCGCCACGACCCAGCCTCGACGGCTGGCATGGTTAGAACCGAGGCCGACGATTTGAGCGGCTCGATGACTTCGCGATAGGCTAGGGCCGTATCGGAAGCGGGATGAAGCGCTTCGAAGGAGCCGTCACGCCCGTTTTCGATCAGGACCAGATGGGCATTGGTGAAAGCCTTGCCCAAAAGTTCGGCGGTCTTGCCGGCCTGGCGAATACCTTCGGCTTCCGCCACGAACGGCACGACGATGACCGTCTTAAATCCCCAGGCAGCAAGGTCTTCCTCAAGGTCGACAAGACCGCTCCAATGCGCCAGACGCAGCGCCTGGTTGGCGCCGACATCGATGAGGATGCTGGCATTGGCTTTCACGTCCTTCTGGAGGAAGCCGTAAAGCGGGGTGAAGCTGCGCGCCTCTGCAGCCGGGTCGCGGCGGGCATTGCCGGGCACCGCATCGATGGTCAGAACCTTGCGGTCGAGAGCCTTGCTCAGGCGAGCCTGATTGTCGATCTGGGCCACGCCGAGCTGAATCTGGCAGAGATGCGCGTAGTCAGCGACCGCCAAGCCGGTCAACGACTTGCCCTGACCGCCCTTTTCGTTGGCGATGATAATGACGAGCGGCGCTGTGCCGCTCATCATGTCGTTGATGAGGTGTTTCATTCGATTTCTCCTTTGGGGGCACCACGACCCCGATGGGAAAAATCCTGCGGCAAAATACCGGTGCTCGGCTTTGGGATTAACCCGGATTATGCAAAGGGGTGACGATTTCCGTCATCTTCGAACTGTGCACACGCGTCGCGACTTTGGAGAGGCCCAATGTTTTCTCGCATTTGGCAAGAGCGTCAGCGAGGTAAGAGTAGGCGCCATCCTCATCGGTCTCGGCCGGACCGCGCTGAACCGCTGCGATCGCTTTCTCGATCTCGATGGCGTCTTCCACAGTCACCGTGATCGGATGACCCCGCAGCAGCAAGCCGACCTTGCAGCCCGTGTCGAACGCCTGACGCATGGTCAACATGTGACCCTGGACCTGCGCGGGGTTCAATCCACCCGCAATGGCCACCTGCATCAAGTCGAGCGCCGACTGACGGTCCAGATGCGCATTGGCAATGTCGCGTCCATCCGCCTCGGAGACGGGCGTGTCTTCGCCGCTGGTGCTCCAGCGATACATAGCCGTTTCGCGCACCACAGCCCGGTCTGCGTGCTTTTGGAAAGCCTGCATCTGGGCCAGATTGTGTTTGCTGATGGTTTCGCCGCTCATGCCCGTGTCGAGTTTGTCCTGCGTCTGGATCTCTGCAGCCCGCTTCACATCACGAGGATTCTTGACGTTGAAGAATTCGCGCAACTTGCGGCGGCCGCGATCGATCAAGCCATCGAGCGCGCTCAGCTTCTTGTCCACCATCGCTTGGCCATGGTGCGGTTTCATACCGGCCAGCGTCATTGAAGCTGCAGCTTCAGCGCTGGTGCCCTTTTGAGAGTGCTGTTCAGGGCGCTCTCAGCGCTCGAGCTTGGTTTGAGACGCCAGTAGCCTGAAGGCGTTGACCTCCAAAGCCAGCTTGGCCACTTTGATGGTGATCGTGTCATCGGGACGGTGACGATTGCTCTTTTGCCGGTCGTCCCTTGGAATCAACTCAATGGCATTGGGCTGACCCGCGCGGAAAGCCCGCTCGACATCGGGCGGCACATAGATATGGAGCTGCGCAAAATAGTCGACGTCGATCTTCATCATGGCCACGGCCTTGCCAGGCTGTTTGATGACGTTGGCGAGGTCCTTGGCCGCTTCGAGTCCCACCCACTGCGTGTGCCAGTCGTAAAGAACGAACGGGCCGCGGTGTGCATAGCCGGCAATGGCGTCAGCACACATTTCGACGCTCGGGCGTTCGGGTATGCGCCGGGCGCATTGTTGGCTTCGAGGTTGATCTTGTCAGGCATATGCCATCTCCGTTTTGACGACAGGCAGGGGGGCTGTCTGCTTGCACCCTTTGCCCCGACCACAGGCGTAGTCTTTGGGATTAACTCGCATTCTCTTTCACCATGGGGCTGACCCGGGAAAAGCGGATTGCTGATCTCAAGGATGGTGGCCTCACAGTTGGCGCCGCCGGATCGGTGACCCAGACCGGGCGGAGGCCAATATCAATGTCGTGTGCCAGGACCTTCAGGCGAAATGCCTTTTGCGACAACGCTGCGAATTGCGGCGGTATTGAAGGCGGCCAGGGGATCAGGCAGGCCATCGGTCAGCGATCTGATGGTGCGGCGGTGCCGAACTTCGAAATCGGACCGGGAAATATCGGCGAGCTGGTGCTGACGCAATTTCACCAAAGCTGAGGTCACCTCAGGCCCGATGGCGCCATGGCGCATGCTCACACACCGCCCTTTATAGTCCTGAACCACGAGCACAAGCGGAATACGGCCGTCATCGGTCAGGGGGAAGTAGCGGTGCGGCGGATCTTCGAGCCCGATATGGAAGGGCGATTCGACCGCGAGGATATCCTCCTTGGCTTCCCCCAGCTTCCACCGCCAGGCCAAAAGGGCCGATACGCCCTCCGTTAGCGAAGCTACCTCGACCGCGCCGTGTTCGAGGATCCTGCGATCACCGTACACCTCGCGACGTGGCAGCTGAGTGACCAGCATTGCCACTGAATGCCCGTCAAGTACGAAGCTGGAGCCGGAGGTCGGAGAGGCTCCAAATGGCGTTCTGCGGCCCACCGAGAGGACGGTGGCATATTCGTTGGTACGCATAACTCAACTCCAATCACCACGGTGCTGGCCCCGATGGATATCCGGCTGCGTGGTGTTGGGTTCGGTCTAATCATTGTCGTATAAATAATCAATCCGACATCGGAGACCGTGCGTGCGAACTGGTCGTGTTCGTAAAGTCATCCTCAACAAAAGGTTAAAAATCCGCTCCGCCGATAACCTCGCCTGCCAGGATGATCCGGTCGATACTGAGAACCGCGGCTTGCGGAATAACGGTTTCCACACTCGGAGAAAGCTGGCGCACGACAACTTCGTCCGGCGTGCGACGCAGCAATTGGCGAACATAGGCAAGCTGTACCGGCGTTCGGCCGACGCGGCTCGCGACGCGCACGACAACATAGTCCTTCACCCGCACGTCATTGCCTTGAGCGGCATAAACGTAGTCGCCAGCTTCATAACGGGGTGCCATTGTCGTATCGGTTATGGCGAGCGCATACCAGTCCCGCGCCGCGAAGTGCGGCCCCCGCACCATTTGGGCTGCAGGGTTCCTGATGAGGGCTGCGCCATCTGCTCGGCCTTCTGAACGAAACAGCGGGATTGTTGGAGTTTTGGCCCAACCCGGGGGGCGTCTCGCCTCGGCTATCGGTTCGATCCAGCTTGACCGCTCAAAGCTGAAATTATCGAATGCTCGCGCAAGCGCCTCTGCATCCTCGAGTGATTGCTCAGATCCTTCCTCACTCGATGGAGGAGGCAAGCCATCGGCGCCGAGTAGCGCCAATTCCTCTGTGGTCGGCGGTATGCCAAAGCGCAGATATTGAGGCGTGGTCAGGAGTGCCTGGGCCAACCGAACATAGTTCTTGTCCCGGAGTTTGACCTTCCTGCCGACAATGATGTCGGAGACAAAAGCCCTGTTGAACCGTCCCCGGCGAGCCACCTCGGCCTGGGATATCCCCAAGTCTTCCATGCGCTGCTCGACCCGTTGGGCGATCGCAGTCTTCTCTAACTTCGGTTGATCCGACATCGGCGCGCTCCTTTTAAACGACAATATACGACATCGTAATCAGACTCAACTTTGTCGGATGCTGCGTGGGGTCTCTCCGATTTAAATTAAGGAGAAGGAAGGGAGGTTGGCAGGTGGTGTGGTGACGGTTGCAGCACCGCAAATCGTCGCCATGATCAGGAAGGCCGCAGCGCGTTCCTGCGCAAGGGCGGATGCTCAAGAGCCCAAACCATGAAAATCGTCGAAACCGTCCTCGCAAGGGAAGGCGACCCGCTTTCGTCTGTCTTCTATTTCTCACAGCATCACCGCCGAGGCTCGGTGCCGGCAGAACCTGGACGTCCGGCTCGATCTCGAAGGCAAGGCCAAGAGGCTGGCCGACTGGTGCTGAGCCATCCTGCCCCATCCTATCGGCCAGGTTTGTGACGCCGTCCTCGAGTGAGAGGGCGGCGCTTTCGCCGTGACGGGTTGAGAGGCCGGGAGAGGTTGCCCGCTTCCGGTCGCGGAGAAATTTCATGTCCAAGTCTGCGAAGAAAAACCTGCGGATCGGCCGGAAAGAGCGGGGCGGCCCGACCCGAAGTCACAATTATGATCCGGCCAACAATTCGAGTGGCTGATGGTGCTCGCACTTTCGTCATCAGTCCTAGTATCGGCTTCTTGCCGCAACCGAGGGACTGTCGCCCCTCATTCGTCTCGCCGAACCCTTGCCGAGCGGCGCATGAAAGCAATGAGCTTGTCGCGATCAGACGATTTGCCATCGGCATCGACCGGCTTAGTCTTGTTCTGCTTGGCAGGTTTCAGGGTGAGGGCTGGCGATGCCGTCACGACCGACTTGCTCACAGCTTCTTCGGGCTTGGTCATCCCTGCCACTGTGCTACGTTTCCGGCCAAGTTCTTGCGGCTCGGCCAGACGAGCTTGCTCCGTGGCCTGCGCCGGGGCACCAACATCCGACGACTGTAGCTTGCGCCACACAAGGGAGGACAGGTGCCCCCGCGAGAGGGGGCGCCCATCTGGCCTTGTGATGCCGGCCTGGAACAGGAGGTCGATGATGTCTGTCCACTCCAGGCCGCGTGCCCGAGCTAGGACGAACCAGGCAAGGTGGTCGTCGATGACCTTGGCCAGCTTCAGTCGGCGGGTTTCGCCAATGCGCAGGTCGTCCGCAAGGGCCTTGGCGCCTGTCGCCAGCTCTTCGTCGCTTAAGATCGTACGCCTCGCCACCTTTTACTATCCTCTCAGCCCGCCTAATCAGCCTTTCATCCCCATTGTAGCACGCTGAAGCAAAATGAAGCACCTTGACGCAATACAAATCACATCGAAGCAAATTGAAGAACGAGCACCTGTGCACCTGACAATGCCGACGAAAGTCCATACTCCAGATCGTGGACATTCGGTCTCCAAGTAGGTTTAGCCGATTGAACAATTTGAAGCGTTATTGGATGGTTCCCAGGGAATGACATTTGCCGGGGGCAGATGGGATTTGGCGGGATTAGCTGAAAACCAGCTAGGCAGGGCCGGACGTCGGCGAGAGCACCTGAAATCCCGCAAACCTTGTTGAACCCGCGCACATTCGGATTATGTTTTAACTAAGCTTTAAGCGTTAAGGCTTCCGTGTCTCGACGATGGATCTGAAACCGGTCGCCACCGCTGCTGGGGTTGTTGCGACCGCGACTTGGCCAAATCCACGATCCCGAAGGAGCAGGGCGCATAGCGCACCTAACCGCGGGTGCATTGGAAGCCTAATGCGATGGATCGAAGCTGCGCGGATCGAGGGAGGTCCACTGCTCCGCCCGGTCTATGGAAAGTTCGACACTAACTGGTTCATGAACCCGATGGCATTGACGCGGATACTCAAGAAGCTGGCAACGCGGGCAGGATTCACGGCGGAGGAGGTGTTCGGGATATCCGGCCACTCACTACGTCGGAGTGGCTCAGCAACTAAGGATCAACGGAGTGCAACTGCTGCCGATCATGCGGGCAGGGGCTGGCAATCGATCAGCGTGGTGGAGCGGTATGTAGAGACTGTGGATATCAATGTGTGGGCATGACGTTTTATACGTGAATAGTGCAACGTGATCATACAGCGATTGTCGCGGATCTGGGTGACGATTCGCTTCTTCATCCGGAAAGTGGACGCTATTCTACGCTTCCCCCAACGACGCACAGGTGCACCAAGTGTCTGAGACCGAGCGCAGCTATGATCTTTTGGACATCCTGCGCGTCGTCAAGGGCGTCTGGTGCTGGCTCTCGTTTGTACCGGTCATGGCTGCCCTGCTGGTGGGTATAGGAACATTTGTTACTCAGGCGCCTAGCCCGGCCAACCGAACACAGGCGACGGTGCGTTTTCCGGCTGCTGCCTTCACGTCCGACCCAGCCGAAAGACTTATCCGTTCAGTTGTCGACACACCAAGCGGCGACAACAAGTTTCTTGTTTCCGGCGAAGATATTCCAGACTTGTCTGCGCCGGTCTATCGGACCCTCAGGATCATGGTAGATGCCGCTCCCGGAACAGACGGGCAGAAATTTGCGCAAACGGCGCTCGTTGACTTTGCCGAGGCGGTAGAAGAGTTCGACCAGCAAACCGCGCTGGCGGCCCAACAAATTGCCGAGCAGCGGGATTTGCTCATGAGCTACCTTGCAGATTTTGACCAATCACCCCCCGCTGGTCCGAGCGACGCGGTGGCCAGGGCCAATTCGGCCGCCGCGCTCGTTTCGGCACTTGCAAGTCTAGATGAGCAAGCGCAAGACCTGCGCCAACGCGGAAGCGGGCCACTTGTGGTAGTCAGTCCGCCGGAAACGCCGTCGGGCAGGTCGAACCTGCGATGGGTGCGGTATCCAATCGTTGCGGCGATCGGCGGGTTGCTGGCGGTGCTGTTTGTTGCCTTCACCCAAGACGGTCTGCGCCTGGCTGCTGAACGGCGGCGAGACCGCGTATGATTGTCTGGTCTGCGGAGGCGGTTCGAGACGTGCCGCGTTCCAATCTGCGGATTGGACACTTGTCTTCGACTGCAGCCTTTCTTCTGGCTCTTGTGGCTTTTGGCCTCTCGGCCTTCCCTGCTTTGCTGCTTAAGACGCAGTGGGCTCAGATGGCGGGTCTTGGCTTCTCGGGATTCACAGTTCCGGACGCCATAAGTCTAGAAACGTCAGTGCATCTGGCTTGGACCATCGGCTGGCAGCACATTCCCAATATCCGTACTTTCCTCGGGACGGTTCTCGTCTATTTTCCCGTTACGGTCTGGGGCAGCGTCTATGCCGTCACGGCAAATGTAGTGATGCTGGCCGTTGCAGCCACGCTCTTCCACTCCATTCTAAAGCGGGTCGTGCATGAAGAGCGGCAGACAGGAGCCTGGTTTATCGCGCTATCCATTGTCGCGACCAATGTCTACCTGATCGCATGTTTGTTCTATCCGAATAAAGAGATTCCACTGATTCTGCTGACGACTGCAGGATTGTGGGGCTTGCTCCACGGCAAGTGGCTGCTTGTCATGAGCGCGATTTTTCTTAGTTACTGGTTTCGCGACGGCTATGCGCTGATCCTAGGCATGGTGCTGATCGTTGCGCTATCGCGTCGCTTCGCTTTTGTTTCGGGCGGCGTCATCTCCACCTTCTTTCTCCTGCTGTTGTTTCTAGCTTTTCCCATTACAGACATGTCAGCAGTGGATGCGTCGCTGCAGCGCAATGTGCAGATCGGTTCAGTAATTGCAGGAGATAAATTCAGCGCGCTTGGCGATATCGCGGCTTATGCTGCTCGCCTCGTTGGAAATGCGGTGAACCTAGCATTGCGTCCGCAAATGGCAGACGTGCGCGGCGGTTGGTACCTGCTAGGCTTCGGTTATTGGCAGTTCGGTGCTGTATTGTTGTGTGGGCTGATGTGGAGCGTTCGGAACGCTCTAAGCAATGATGTATCGAGGAGCATGCTGGCGCTCATCACGATTGTCGTGGTGCTGGGCGTCACCTACGGCACCTTCGTCCAGCCGCGCTATATGATGCCGCTGATCTTCCCATTGACGCTCGGATTGTCGGATAGCTTGCTTGGCCGGTATGTCGGCGTTCCTGCCGCGATCTTTCTGCCAATAGTCTTTGCCTGGGGCGGGATGTTGCCGCCACTTGCGGAGATTTAGGCCATACCCATGGCTGCAAGAATGCGGTCATTGGCCCGCTCGATATCGAAGCGTTTCTCTGCAACTTCACGGCTCTTTCGTCCCATCATGTCGATGAGCTCCGGTCGCTCTAGGAAATGTCGCATTGCGGTAGCCAGCGCGACGGCGTCCCGTGGTGGTACGAGGAAGCCGTTGTTGTCCTCGATGACTGTCTCCCTGCAGCCGGGCACGTCAGTCGTGATAACAGCGCGTCCCATTGCCATGGCTTCCTGCGTGGCTCGTGGAAAGCCTTCGCGGTAGGATGGCAGAACGAACACGCTCGACCGGGCGATCCACGGCCTGACGTCGGTATGGCCTGGCCAATCCAGCAAACCTGACGCGACCCAATCCAGCACGGTCTCCCGGTCAATGCTGCTGGGATTGGTGTCAACATCGCCGACGAGGACGAAACGTGTAGCGGGGAAGTCGCGGCGAACTTGCCGCGCCGCTTCCACAAATTCGGCAACGCCTTTCTCAAAAAGCAATCGTCCGATGAAAAGGAAGGTGACGGGGTCGGATACCGGCGGCGCGGCACGCCATTGCCTGAGGTCGACACCGATCGTGCCCACGACCACGGACCGACCGGGAGGAACTATGCTGCGCCGAGTGAATTCGGTCTCGTCATCCCGGTTGAGAAACAGCGTCCGGTCGGCACGCCCCAGTGCGACCCGATAAAGCGACGAAACAAATCCCTGCAGCAGGCGCTGCTTGAGGGTTTCGCTGTGGATGAACGCGTGGCCTAGTCCTTCGATCAGCGCAAAACGGCGCTTGGCACCGGCGAGCCAAGCTGCCAACGTGCCAAAGACCACGGGTTTGACCGTGTAGGACAGGACGACATCGGGCGCGATGCGACGGAGCGTTTGTCTGAGTTGCCAGGTTGCTCGGAAGTCCCGCAGCGGGTTCACGCCGTTACGGCTGATGCTGTGATCCATTGGCGTCGCGCCAAGGGCCACAACTGCAGCCCGGCTCGACGCCGTATAGTCCGGCACCAGCGCTGTAACCTCATGGCCATCCCGCACCAGGCGCTGAATCAGCGCAGCGCGGAAGTTGAGGAGGCCAAAGGCCTGGTTACCAACCAGAGCGACCTTCACCGGCTGATGCCCGAAGTCTGTAGGAGGGCGAGCCAGTCGCGCCACCGGCGGCGTTCACTTTCACTGACTCCACCGGCAACTTCGGATTTGACGCCAGTCGAGCCAGGAAGGCAAATGTCCTTTGCCATGCGCAGCGCCGTCACGACAGAGGCCGCTGTCAAACCGCACCAGTCCTTGCGCGTGACGAAGTAGCGCCATTGTGTACCTGCCAAGGCCAGTCTCGTACGCAGGATCGTCCGGAGGCACACCTTGTCTCGCAGGCGATAGGCCAAAAGTGAGCTGTCCAGACCATGATAAGTGCTGTCTGCATGGGCCCGGAGGAGGAGCTCCTGGTCCTCGCACCGGAAAGGGGCGGGTTCGGCGTATCGATGCTCCCGGAACCAGTCCGTGCGCCCCATCCAGCTAGGATGGGGCAGGTAGAAGCCCAGCCAGGGTCTTGCGCAGATGCTGGCATGGCTGGAACGGAAGGGGAATTCGCCCAAAATGCGGTCGTTTTCCGATATGGCAACGCATTTGGTGCCGAGCAGGTCGGTGCGTGGATTCGCCTCGAGATAGGCTACCTGCTGAGCGAGACGTTCGGGATGGGACACGTCGTCATGATCCATGCGGGCAAAATAGCGACCACGGGCGAGATCGATCGCTTGGTTGAGGCGTGACGCTAGACCGAGATTGCGACCATCACTAAAAACGCGGATACGTGGATCAAGATCGGCCGGCAGTGCGTTTACGGCCCCATCTGTGGAGCCGTCATCGATCAGGAGGAGTTCCCAGTCCTGAAAAGTTTGCAGCAGTATGGAATCAAGCGCGATACGCAACAAGTGCCCACCATTAAAAACGGGCATGGCAATGGTAATCAAAGAGCACACGGAATTAACATATAGTAGATGTCACGACGCGCGGCGCCAAGCTCTATCGAGGCGCCTCAGTAGCCCTAAAAAACCACGCCAAGGAATTGTCAGTATAGAAATTAAATAACTAGCGTAGCTTGGAAACATTTTGGATCCGACGATGCCGCCCTCGTTGCGAACTCGTCTGGGTAGATCGATAAACAGCTTGTACGGATCCATGATCGCTGACAACTGGGGCCCCAGAAGGTATCTGCGTGCATAATCAGTGGCCTTACGTACAAATACGTCATCAGCAGACCATCTGTCGTAAACGTTAAGCCACATTATGTATTTGTCAATTTTGGAACGCGTTCTGGAATACGTTTGGAGTACACGGATATTGGCAAGAGGCTCAACGTTTTGTGCGAACCTAGTCACGCCGGCTATTCTAGCCCACATGTCCCAATCGCCGCCGAAACTGAGATGTTCCGGGAAATCCCCTGCGACATCAAAAATGCGGCGTCGCACAATAACCGCTGATGGGCAACCTACCCAATAACGTTCAAGTCGTACTTCATCGAATTGATTGTCTGGTTCCGGCAGTGGTCCAGGAATCATGTCAAATTTCTTCTGCTCCGTGATGCCGTCAACTATTCTGCCTGAGCAATGGACAAGGCCGATCTCATCTGTGGTAAAAAATGACACTTGAGATTGCAGGTAGTTCGGCTCCCACCAATCATCAGCATCGATGAATGCCACGAACTCTGACTGGCCGGCATGCAGGGCGCGATTACGTGTTGCACACTCGCCACTTGCTACGCCCGTAGGAGATGGAATCAATTTGACACGTGGATCCTCCATCGCGATGCGAGCAACAATTTCTGCCCCATCATCGGTAGATGCGTCATCGGCAACATATACTGCTTGAACTCGTAATGACTGGCTTAGTGCCGACCGAATGGTCTTTTCTATGAATGGTCCTTTATTGTGCAGTGGAATGGCGACATCTATCCACCAAGTCGTTCTATCTGTCGGATTGTTCATAACAGGCACCAATCGGCAGGATATAAATCACATGTATTATTACGACGCATTGCGCCTTCAGAGAACCACTGGCGGGGAGCTATTACTTTCTTATCCTGCTTGGCATTTAACCATGCGCCCCACCAGCTGAAACTAGAGTTGGCAATGATGTGGTGATTGCAGAGAGACATCAAAGCCATGTCTGCCCAAGGTTTGTTGTTGTTTCCCACTACGGCAACCGCTGGGTAATTTGGCACGATGTTTTGGGCCGCCCAATCCATGTCGTCGGAAAACACGAAGAACGTCGCGTTTGGTACAAAGGCTTTGATATAACCTACCGCCCGTCTGTAATATTCTATAGACAAGACGCCATGGGTCCCAGCATGGGCAGGCTTGAGGTAGTCTCCTCTACGAACATGTAGCGAAATTGCGTTTGATGTGCCCTGGATGCGCTCGGCCAATAACGCATTCATACCATCAAGTTTTTCTTTGATCGAGAAATGGTTTCTCACTTCAGAGTCAACGCCATCGAAGTATCTCCAGCTTTGAAAATAGCCTTCGATAGTAGTTCCGTCAGGAATCCTATTGAATTTTTCGTCATAGAAAAACGACGGTTCACGATAAGTCCGTCGGTCTAGGAGGCGCGAAATTCGGCGAGAGAACCTACCGCGTGCGAAAGCTGGTGATACAAAATTCTGCGGAACTTGCAACTTGTCGAGTAAGTAAGGTCTATCAGGCACATTTCTTTCGCGGATGATTCCGAGATCAGTCCTTAATCTGGTGGCGGCGCTGAGGGCGGCGGCGTAGGAAAACATTTGGTTTCCCAAGCCGCCCGTTAGTTGCACTGATATCATGGTTTGTGTCCGCCGTAACTATACCTATTTATTGAATGCGCTTATCGGTGCATTCACCCATCTGTTGTGAATACATCCTCGTAGCGCCCCATGCGCTTTACGCGACCGCCTTCGATCTCAACCAAGGTGTCACAGTTCTTAAGAGTGGTCAGGCGGTGTGCTACCATGATAACGGTGATATCCGAGCCGAGCGCCTCAATCGCCTCGATCAGCGCGCTCTCGGTCTGGTTGTCGAGGGCACTCGTGGCCTCATCTAGGATAATGAGATCGGCCTGCTTGTAGAGGGCGCGCGCGACGCCGATACGCTGTCGCTGCCCTCCTGATATACGCAGGCCGCGTTCGCCAACAAGCGTATCATAGCCGTCGGGCCAACTTTCGATTGTATCAGCGATCTGCGCGGACCGTGCCGCCGCCCGAAGCCGATCCATATCGATTTCGTCACGCTTGCTGCTAAAGGCAATGTTTTCAGCAATGGTGCTATCGGAAAGATAGATAGCTTGGGGAACATGTGCGATATGCGCGCGCCAAGCCTTGTGGTGCTGTCCGGTGATGCTTAGGCCATCGACTTGGATCTGGCCGCTGCTCGGTTCTAGAAGGCCCATGATTATGTCGAGCGTCGTGCTTTTCCCCCCTCCTGTTGGGCCATAAAACCCGTACCGGCATCCTTTGGGGATTGTCAGGGTCATGTTATGAAGTACCGCTGCGCTGGCGGTGGGATATTGAAATCCAACAGCTGAAAGTCGGATTTCTTTATCGAACAGCACGCTTGTTATAGACTGTGCTGGGCCATCGGGCTGATCTAGCAACTCGATGACGTTCCAAATTGATGTCTCATTGCCTCTGATTGTGGCGATGGCAGCGTAACTTTGCTGAAGCATGGGCAGAAGACGTTGAGCACCCAGTGCCAGTACACCCAATGTCGGAATGGCAGAACCCATGCCGCCATCGGCACGCGTCAGAAAAAAAGCAAGCGTAGCGATAAGGATCATGCCGAGCGTTTCGACTATGAACCTGGGCGAGCCTGCAATGATGGCATTACGACTCATGGCTGTCTTGAGAGAGCGGTCGGAGCTTCGAAAAATATGGGTAAAGGTCTCTTGAGAGCCATCAATCAGAACGTCACGAATACTGCCTAGCCCCTCCTGCAATGCACGAATGGCGCGCCCCGATTCGCGGGCAATCGTCTCTGCATTGTTTCGGAGCCTACTACGCACGGCAATGGTAATTGATGTGTAGATGGTGGCAAAAGTGATACCGGTGATTGCTGCTACAGTTGGGTCCGTGATCAGTAGAGTTACAAGAATGCTCATCCCAACTACAACAGAGGTCATGAGTGTAAGGATTTGAGCGATCACGTTGCTAGCAACGGCCATCGTCTTGTTCATGACACCATCGATGATAGTGCTGGAGTTTCGTTGCAGTTGGACGGAGTACGGCTGCAGCAGACTTTTGCGATAAGTTCGCTCGCTTAACTCAGCGGCAAGACCGAACGAATAGTTGTTATTAAACGCCATAACGATCCACCGGATGCTGCCAGCGGCAAGCGCGGCAGCTACAAAGGTGAAGAGGGCCGCGAGCACCAAGTGCTCAGTTTCTGTGATCCCTAGAACAGTGGCTACGGACCGGAGAAGGTCACTATCCATTGCCTTATGTGGAGACGAGAGGAGAAGCAGCAATGGAAACAACATCGCGAGGCTTGTGACTTCAGCCACGGACGCAATGAGCGACAGGCCGATCAGCCCATAAAATTGGCGGCGACGCCGCTGCGGCAACCGCAGCCAGAAGGCGGCAACGGCGTTCATAGCGCCTTGCCTCGATTCGCGAAGTTGATCTGAGCCGTTCATCGTCATCGAAAATACATCAACTGCGCATCGATCCTTCGCAATCCCTGACAGTTCGGTACACTCTAGTCGCGGTCTAGCTGCCATGGAACGTGTCGTCTAGTAGAAATGCCGCCTAGCCGTTGGACCTTTCGGACGCGGCGCTGATTACACCAAAGAGGCACTTGCGGGCACACCGATCGTCTTGTGTGTCGACATACCTTAGGAGCTCAGTAAGAGGGTCCGCGATCGCAATCGAAATTTCCTTCGGCGAACGGCGGATCTTAGGGTGATCGGTCGATTCCACAACATCATCGTCGTAGAACAGTTCTTCGAACATCTTTTCGCCGGGGCGTTTGCCCGTAATGACGATTTCGATATCGCCATCAGGATTGTCGGTACTCCGTACGGCAAATCCAGCGAGCTGGATCATGTTCTCGGCCAGTTCGCGAATCAGCACCGGTTCGCCCATGTCGAGCAGGAAGATGTCGCCCCCTTGTGATAGTGCGCCCGCCTGGACGATCAGCTCTGATGCTTCATGGATGGACATGAAGTAGCGGGTCATGGTCGGGTCAGTTAGGGTCACTGGTCCGCCCTTGGCGATCTGCTCCTTGAACAAGGGTACCACCGAGCCGTTGGAGCCGAGCACGTTACCAAAGCGTACAGCGGTGAATCGTTGGCCCGTTCCCGCGGACGCGGCCTTCGCTGCCGTTTCGGCGACGATTAGTTCTGCCCAGCGTTTGGTTGCACCCATGACATTGGTAGGACGCACGGCCTTATCGGAGGAAATAAGTACAAAGGTCGAGACGCCATGGGCATAAGCCGCATTGACTACGATACTCGTCCCCATGACATTATTGCGGATTCCTTCGAGCGCATTTGCCTCGATCAACGGTACATGCTTGTGTGCCGCGGCGTGGAACACGACATCGGGATTGTAGAGCGCCATTGACATATCGATGCGTTGCCGGTCGACAATCGATCCCAAAACTGGAACCACTTTGGGCAGCGGATCACCGCGCAACTCTCTTTCGATATTGTAGAGCGCGAACTCGTTGGCTTCGAAGAGAATGAGCTTTTCTGGATCGAGCTTGACGATCAGGCGGCAGAGTTCAGAGCCAATCGAGCCGCCGGCGCCGGTAACCATGATGGTCTTGCCGGTGATCATCGCGCGAAGAAGCTCAGGGGCGGGGGGCACCGAGGAGCGGCCAAGCAAATCGTCGATGTCGATTTCGCGTATCTGGCTGACCAGATAGCGACCGTCCACCAGGTCGGTGACCGGTGGCACCGTCCGGATTTTCACGCCCTGGCCGCCGATGGAGGCCACAATTTCACGCTGGCGCGCGGCCTTTAGCGTCGGGATCGAGAGGATAATCTCTTCCACACCATATTGCGCAGCAAGCATAGGCACGGCCGAGGGCGGGAACACCCGGATGCTGGCGACATCGCGACCATGCAGCGCTTGGCTATCATCAAGGAAAGCCACGATGCGATACGTTCCCTGTCGACGAAGCGCGCTTGCTAGCTGAGCGCCTGCTTCGCCGGCCCCATAGATGGCAATGGGCTTGCTCTGCTTCCGGCTCGCGCTGTTGGGCCAGAGCAGTCTTTTGGCGATGAAGCGGCTGCCGCCGATTGTGATGGTGGCCAGAGCCCAATAAAGGATCGGCACCGAGCGAGGAACGACATAGTTCAACGAAATCTGCGACAGGAAAATCACCAGGATCCAGCAGAGTGTAGCGAGTGTGGTTGCCTGGATCGTGGTCCACAAAGCGCGTTCGGGCAGATATCTGATAACAGCGCGGTAAAGCCCCAAGCGTACGAAGATCGGAATGGCGACCATCGGTGCCGACAGGATCAACATGAAGTCAAACCACGTTGTCGGCGGCGTCCACTGTCCGTAGCGCAGGGCAAAGCTCGCCCACAAAGCTGCTGCGAGGGCGAAGGCATCATACGACAGAATGATGACGCGTTTCCAGAGCCGGGGCAGGCTGGTGATTGCAGATACGGCTCTCAACATGCCTAACAGTCTCGAAACTGGCTGCTGACACCCGGAGGGGCACCAAAGCTGACTTGTGATCTCGACAGGTTGGTGCCAAGACCTCCTTCAGTCGATAGACAGAAATACTGCGGACGACGCAACTTCAAAACGTCGCTCGGACAGGAAGCCTGTGCAATGCTTGACGTCTGCGGTAAAGCGGTGACACAAGCAGGCTACGCCAAATGACCGAGATTGATAGGCACCCTGGTGCTTTTCACGATCTCGCAAAAAAACTTGCTCGGGACGACTATGACAAAAAAGGCCTTGATCACCGGCATTACCGGTCAGGATGGTTCGTATCTGACCGAGCTTTTGCTGGAAAAGGGCTACGAGGTACACGGCATCAAACGCCGAGCCTCCTTGTTCAATACGCAGCGTATCGACCACCTCTACGAAGACCAACACGTCGGCAATGCGCCGATGAAGCTGCATTATGGCGATCTGTCCGACACGTCAAACCTCACGCGCCTGATCCGCGATATCGAGCCGGACGAGGTCTATAACCTTGGCGCCCAGTCGCATGTGGCGGTGTCGTTCGAAGCGCCGGAATATACGGCCGATGTGGATGCGACAGGCGCGTTGCGGCTGCTTGAAGCTATCCGTTTTATGGGTTTGGAAAAGAAGACCCGGTTCTA
The DNA here is from genome assembly GCF_015158295.1 of Devosia faecipullorum. Classification (GTDB taxonomy): domain Bacteria; phylum Pseudomonadota; class Alphaproteobacteria; order Rhizobiales; family Devosiaceae; genus Devosia; species Devosia faecipullorum. Next base: position 43,093 of record NZ_JACDXV010000010.1, read on the forward strand.
CCAGGCGTCGACGTCCGAGCTTTATGGCCTCGTGCAGGAAACCCCGCAGTCCGAGACCACCCCGTTCCATCCGCGCTCGCCCTATGCGGTTGCAAAGCTCTATGCCTATTGGATTACGGTCAACTATCGCGAAGCATATGGCATGTACGCCTGCAATGGCATCCTGTTCAACCACGAGAGCCCGCGTCGCGGCGAGACCTTCGTGACTCGCAAGATCACGCGCGGTCTCGCCAATATCGCCTTGGGCCTTGAGAGCTGCCTCTACATGGGCAACATCGACTCGCTGCGCGATTGGGGGCACGCCAAGGACTATGTGCGCATGCAGTGGATGATGCTACAGCAGGAAGTGGCGGAGGACTTCGTCATCGCGACCGGTAAGCAATATTCCGTGCGCGAGTTCATCACCTGGGCCGCATCCGACCTCGGCATCACGGTCGAGTTTTTCGGCTCTGGTGTGGATGAGATCGGTAAGGCCGTAGCGATCGAGGGTGACCTGGCGCCCAATGTCAAGGTTGGCGACGTCGTTGTGCGGATTGACCCCAAATACTTCCGCCCCGCGGAAGTTGAGACCCTTTTGGGCGATCCGAGCAAGGCCAAGCAAAAGCTTGGCTGGGCGCCGGAGATCACAGCGCGCGACATGTGCCGGGAAATGGTCGAGGCTGACCATCGGGCAGCCCGGCGCGTTGCGCTGCTCAGATCGCATGGCCTTGATCTGCCTGTTAGCTTTGAGGGCTAAGAACAACCATGACCTATGATCTGAACGGAAAGCGCGTCTGGGTTGCCGGCCATCGCGGCATGGTTGGCAGCGCCGTGGTGCGGCGCCTGGCCTCGGAGGGCTGCGAGGTCATCACTGCTGGTCGCGAGACAGCGGACCTGATGCGGCAAAGCGAAGTCGAAGCCTTCATGGCCGATGCAAAGCCTGATGCCATCGTCATGGCTGCAGCCAAGGTGGGTGGCATCCTCGCCAATGACACGCGCCCGGCCGAGTTCCTCTACGAGAACCTGATGATTGAGGCCAACATCGTTGCGGCAGCCCATGCCAACGATGTCGAAAAGTTTCTGTTTCTCGGCTCGTCCTGCATCTACCCAAAGCTTGCCGATCAACCGATCGCCGAGGGCAGCCTGCTCACTGGACCGCTGGAGCCCACCAACGAGTGGTATGCCATCGCCAAGATCGCCGGCATCAAGCTGGCGCAGGCTTATCGCAAGCAGTATGGCCGCGACTACATTTCGGCCATGCCGACCAATCTCTACGGCCCCGGCGACAATTTCGATCTGACCTCGAGCCACGTCATGCCGGCAATCATCCGCAAGGCGCACGAGGCCAAGGTGAGCGGAGCATCATCGATCACGGTCTGGGGCACTGGCACGCCACGCCGCGAATTCCTCCATGCCGACGACTGCGCCGACGCTCTGGTCTTCCTCCTCAAGACCTATTCGGGCCATGAACACGTCAATGTCGGCTCGGGCGACGACCTCACCATCCTCGATCTGACGAAACTGGTTTGCAAAGTCGTCGGTTTCGAAGGTGAAATCGTGCACGATCTCAGCAAGCCTGACGGCACACCGCGCAAGCTGATGAGCGCCGATAATCTGCGCGGTATGGGATGGGGTCCGCGTATTGCGCTCGGGGAAGGTATTGCTGAGACGTATCAGTGGTTTTTACAGCGCGAGGCTGCCCGCGAGGCTTGAGGCGACCTACGGCGTCATGGCGTCCCCGCCACCGCGTCCCTTGAGAGTCTCCACGATGATTGACAGGTCGAGGCGCAGCGATCTCAGCTGTATATATTGTGCGTCCCATTTCGCCAGCGTTGCCGGCTGGCTCATGTCGATCTTGTTCACTTGCGCAAGGCCGGTGATGCCCGGCTTGACTGCAAGCACGCCACGCTTGCGGCGCTCTTCGATCACCTCGGCCTGATTGGGCAGCGAGGGCCTTGGCCCGACCAGACTCATCTGGTTGAGCAGGATGTTGATTGCTTGCGGAAGTTCGTCCAACTTGGTGCGGCGTAGCCATTTGCCCAGCGGCGTTACTAAGGAGACAGAGACCTCATGGGTCCCAACGTTTGGCGAGCCCTGCGCCATGGTTCTGAACTTATAACAAGTGAAGATGCGGCCATCTTGCCCTACCCTTTTCTGAGTAAAGAGGCCGGGTCCGCGTGACTGTAGCCTAACTCCCAGCCAGACGGTCAGGAGAAGCCAAGAAAAAGGCACGAGGATCGTAAGAGCAACGAGTACGTCGATGCATCGCTTGACCCATCGGAAAACAGGGTTGCGTGTTTGATCGCTTGTCACCACGGTCTTTGCTGGAAAATCACCGGCATTAAGCGCGTTCCAGCAAGCGTCGACTACTGCTGCGTGAGAGACTACAGGGGTGATCGCGCCGTAAGAGCAAAGGAGATAGTGGCGGAGTGGCGGAGCCACCCAATTCAGCACTGCTAGTCTGCCAGTGAGCTGATCGCCGATGATGGCCGAGGGGTAGAGCACTCGAGTTTCCATGCCACCAGCGGCCAGCACATGCTCGGAAGCTGTCCTTTTGCTGGAGGCGTAGTACGAATGATTCCGGCCATCTAGGGCAAGGGTCGTAGACACATAGACGAATCGCTTGATTCCTGCACCCTTTGCCGTCTCCATGAGCGACTTGGTGAGGTCCACATTCACCTGAACGAAGTTGTTCGCGGACGCGCCAACGTTGTTGTTGAGAACGGCAAGGTGCAACAGTCCATCGTAGCCCGCAGCACGCTTGGCCAAGTCTGCATAGCTTGAGCATTGCACTCCGGGGAAGAGCTTCTGGAGACGTGAAGGATCGCGGCCGACAAGGAGCAATTGTGCACCTCTGGACATAAATTTAGCGACTAGGCCGCGACCAACGGCGCCTGACGCACCGGTTATAATGAACTTCAATACGTACCTCCGTCATGACCGCCACGGATAGGCGTGAATATTGTCTGCGGCAAGTGGGCACTGCCCGAGTCGCTATATCTGAAAAGGATATGCAGCCTTGCAGTCGCGGCGGTGACGACACGCCTACAGGTGATACCTCCAGCGGCTAGTCGGTGCTCATCAAAAGCTTGAAGTGTAGCCGAGCAAGCTGAGCGCAACTGCCACCTGCTCAATCAGATTGAAATTCTTCGGTGGCCTACAGGGGGGCAAACATAGCGTAAACTGCGAGGGACCATAATTTGTCAGTGCAGCTTTAACAACCGCAATGTGATGAATATACAGGACGCTTACATCATTCTGTCGGCCCGCATATGGTATCTAGAGGCTTCAGGATTCTTCGAGCGCATAATTGTCTATGGAAAACAAAGCATTTCGATTGAATTGGGTTCAAGGTCGTATCGCTGAACTTCCCGGCGGCAGCAGCTTGCTTGATGTGGGTGCCGGCGAAGGGATTTATCGTCCCTATGCCGCGCACCTGGAATATCTAGCTCAGGACCTTGCGGAGTACGATGGAAAAGGTAACGGGAAAGGCCTTCAGACAGACAGTTGGGATACGTCCTCAATCGACATAAAGTGCGATCTTTTGGACATCCCAGAGGATCGGCGGTTTGACGCTGTACTTTGTTCGGAAGTGCTCGAACACGTGCCGGACCCCGTGGCTGCATTGACAAAGATTTCGCGTCTGGTGAAGCCCGGTGGAGTGTTGATTTTATCGGCTCCGTTTATCAGTATGACGCACTTTGCGCCATATCACTATGCCACGGGTTTTAGTCGGTACTTTTATGAGTTCCATCTCAATAAACTTGGATATGAGATTGTCAGGATCGATCCAAACGGTAATTATTTTGACTTGGTAGGTCAGGAAGTCTTTACTGCTGTCGATGTTGCAAAAAACTACCGCTCTTCCCCACGCTCCATCGTCACTAAGATAGTCGACCGCGTCCTGCTTGCGACGTCCCAGTTGATCCGCAAGTGGATGCAGCGCCAAGGCCGCAAGTTCCCTGCGTCGACAGAGCTTGGTTGTTTCGGTTGGAATGTGGTCGCTAGACGTGTCAGCTCCGACCGATGAGACCACGGCCTTGGACGAACTCGGTGAACTTTGGATTTAAGCAGTGAAGTGTTAGTGCGATAACTATGGGCGGGATGGTAAGCTTAGGACGGCGTGTAATAGGGCGCTTAAGGCGCATCTTAAGTATTGATGGGCATCATCGACTCTATCTCGTTAACTCGGCTCCGCTTCCAGAGCGATATTTCACAGGCCCCAATGGTCAAGAACTCTACTCCTCGGCGTTTAACCCGGCCTGGTTCTCAGAATTAGGTGTGGTTGCATCGACTATTGTAGATATCGGCAGTTTTGATGGGGGGGATGCGCAACGATTTCGAAACGCTTTCCCAACGGCGAGGGTAATAACGGTTGAAGCTGATCCTGGCCGGGCGAAGTTAGTGAGAGAGGCCTTGGCTGGTACTGCTGTCGAGGTGTTGGAGTGTGCAATCCATGCTAAAGACGAAAATGCGCAGCTTTATCGGACCGAAATCGACGGAATACCTTCTTCGCAAGGGTCGCTGTACCAGTTTGACGAGAGGTCCAAAGTAGACCTTAGCTATATTAAACAGGCGGAGACGCCGCTCACTGTCATTGGTCGCTCCCTTGAGAGCGTGGCCACCGAACTCGGTATCGGAAGCATCAGTCTATTACATATGGACATACAAGGTGCTGAGTACGAAGCGTTGTTGGGGCTGGGAGAATTGCGTCCCACACTGATCTATTTAGAGGTCGATGCGCCTTACGTTGGCATTAGGAATGCGAAAGATCTGCACTATCTGTTGAAATCGATGGGTTACGAACTGGCTGCTGACTTTGTTTCTGACAGGCTTTATGCACTAAGAACTCGCGGTCGAAATTGACCTCAGACTTTTACAGCGAGTCCGGCAGTCGGTAGGGCGGGTTCTTAAATCTCACTAATCCAAGCAATTTGATCGGTGCACTCGATCGGGCACAATTGTGCTATTTGCGCTCGCCAATATCGTATTTGATACGACTGCACCGCTTATCGGGACCAAAACACAGAGTTGCTTGGAGTTCGAGATAGAAGCGTATAACCGGCATTGTTTAGCAGTGCCAGTGACTCCGCTGTGACGGTTTCTATACAGATAGACCATGGCCTGAACGTGGTAAAATCAATGGATGCGAGGATCTTTCCATCCACTCCTTCAGCGTCGATCGACAAGATGTGACAGTCCTGCGATTTAAAATACTTGTCAGCAATTTCAGATATAGGAAGCAATGCAACAGAACGTTTCCCAATGATTTTTTCAGTGGGCATGTTGGCCATTGTATCCCGCGCTGCCTGCTCGTCGAATGTGTTAAAAACAGATGATGTAAACTCAAACAGCGTGGCGTCGCGTCGGTCGTCAAATGCCACACCACCGGCCAACAGCGTGTCGCGTGGGCGCGTCTGAGAAATTAGATGTCCTTCATGTCTATTTGGCTCGACCAGAACGCCGCTCGCCCCGCTTCGATAGAAGAGGTATGTATTGCTAAGGATACGCGGATGAGAGGCGCCGACGTCAAGATATCGAACATCTCGCCTTGGAACGCCTGCCATTTGTAGCCATGCTGCCAGCAGCAGATCTTCGCCAGAAGCTGAGTAAGAAATCAGCGCCCCGGCGCGCGATGCTGCAAGCGCCTGCGCTACGGGCGCTCGAACCGAAACGGGTAGACGTCTATAGGTCGCTAGAATGAGGCTCAGATTGTTGAGTTGCGCTTTACCCATGCTGCGCACCTAATAGCACCATTCCGGCCCCATGGTCGTTCCGATTGCAATGGGCCCTCTATTACGCGATCCTATTTCGCAATCAAATGGTTTTATGTGCCGCAAGCTTTGCGGCGTTACACTAGCCACACTTTTTGGGTGGTAATCGAAGGTTGGCGCTGACCTGTGCCCCAAGTCGCCTCCGGTTTTACGGATAAAAGATACTAACTGTAGGGTGCACTTGCCATTCGGAGCTAGGGGCGACGGTTCGTGGTGAACCTAGAAGGTTTCTTGCCCAAACATCTAATAACGCCGGCCATTGTGCCACCGCGCTTTTACGCACGATTGGCCACGATAGCAAGGCGTCATCTACTTCTGCGCACGTTGGATCGTGGAATTCTACATGCGCTCAATGGTCGTGCCCATTGCCACACCTGCCAACAGAAGGGTCGCGCATCACCGCCGGGACAGCGGCATCCAGTTTATCCAGCAAAATCACTGCCGGGAAGGCAGAAGTCGCATTTTGGGACGGTTTTGGGACAAAACAGCGTACCAAGAGAGGCGAAATCGTCTTCCGTTATATAATAACATCTGTTATATTTCATGATGTTGAAAAACATAACCAAGTGGTAAAATAACGTCTTTTGCGCTCCGAAGGCAGAGGCCGAACGTTTGAACCGCGTCAGGGTGCGCTAAGAAAATCAATATCTTGCTGGCAATCTCCTTTGGCCAACCTTTCGAAAAGCAGCACGCTTCCCTGCAAACGAAGCTTGCGGTCAGGAAACACGACTGCTGAAAGGGAATTTCTGATTGAGATCAAAGACGGAGAGACAAATGCACAACAAACAAAAAACGCGCCCCGGAGGACGCGCCTTATTTGGTGCTGTCGAAGCTTGTTAACAGCCAGACCGCTTTTTCTGAACTGCTAGGCAGCTAAGGCGAGTATTGTGCTGTTTCTGCAAAAGATCAAGTTCGGAAGTCACCTGAGCCCCTGGATCTCCTCCGGATTTTGGTAGAGTCCGCCGACAGAGGGTCGACGCGGGGCGTGACGTCTCTTCAATGAAGAGCAGACCATCGCGATATTGAAAGGGCAGGAGGCCGGGCTTGGGACAGCGGGCCTGTGTCGCAAGCAAAGCATCAGCAATGCGACCTTTTGCAAGAGGAAGGCCAAATACGGCGGTTCGGAGGTGTCGGACGCAAGGCGGCCGAAGACGCTTGAGGGCGAGAACATGCGGCGCAAGAAGCTCCTGGAAGAGGCTATGCTGGACAATGCCATCCTCAAGGATGTCGCAGCAAAAAATGGCAACGCCTGACGCAAAGCGGGACGCGGTGGTCTTTTTCCCCACCATCCTCCTGCATCATCCGCACCGCTCGGGTTCCGACCTCAGCTGAAAACATGTTCGCCAACTGGCCTGCGTGCTCCACGCTACTCTGGAGTTAGCGCCCCGACAGGCCCAGCGCGGTTGAATACGGAGCCGTGGTCTGGCCTGCGAGGGGGAGTTAGCGAAAGTACCTAGTCCAGTATAGAGTTCCTACGGAATTTACGGGCGTTTGGCGTGAAAGCAGAATGAAGATCTTCACGATATGTGGAGTGGCTCCGTGAGCGGGAGCACTGCCTAGGACTTCATCCAGTGAAAGGTGAGTTCCTAATTGCCGCTGGACTGCAACTTCGAACTGCTGGGCGGTAGCGGCAAGATCAATTTGCCATTGATCTTGCCGGCAGTGTCTCGCAAACTACTTTGGGGGGCGCGAAATGCAGAAATCTTTCGCTTTTGATATCGGCACCAATTCTATTGGTTGGTGCGTTCTCGAACTCGACACGCTCAACGATCCCACCCGCATCATCGACGCGGGCGTCCGCATCTTCTCCGACGGCCGCGAGCCCAAATCCGGCACCTCGCTTGCCGAGGGGCGCCGCCTCGCCCGCAGCATGTCGCGCGGCAATGATCGCTACAAGCGCCGCCGCAAGGCGGTCATTCGTACTCTGGTCGAATTCGGCTTGATACCCGCCGACAAGGCGGGTCAAAAAGCTCTCGTTGCCGAAACCAATGACAAGCGCGCCGACCAGGTCGCCACCGACGTTTATGCCCTGCGCGCCCGGGCACTGGACGAAAAGTTACCCCTTCGCCATATCGGCCGAGTCCTCTTTCACCTGAACCAGCGCCGCGGTTTCAAATCCAACCGCAAGACCGACAAACGCGACAACGACCAGGGCAAGATCGCGTCAGGCATCGCTGCGCTGGAAACCAAATTGGCTGGCCAGTCCCTAGGCCAGTATCTCCACCAGCAGCGTCTGGACGGCAAATGGGTTCGCGTTCGTCCCTCCCGGGTGCCCGGAAAGGACGGTCGCGACGAAGATGGCTACGGCTTCTACCCCGAGCGCCGAATGCTGCAGGACGAATTCAACGCCATCTGGACCGCGCAGGCTGCGCATTATCCCGACATACTCACCGAGGAGCGCCGCGCCCACCTCGAAACCATCATTTTTTACCAGCGCCCCCTCAAAGCGCCAAAAATCGGCAAGTGCAGCTTCAACCCGCATGAAGAGCGCCTGCCTCGCGCCCATCCGCTGTTTCAGGAGTTCCGACTCTATAAGGAGGTCAACGAACTCGCCCTCGTCGATCGCTTCCAGCGATCGCAGAAACTGACGCTTGAGCAGCGCGATGGCCTTGTCACCCAATTGAAGGCACAGCGCGAGGCGAATTTCTCGGCTCTGCGCAAGACCGCCCGCGCGCCCACAGGCACCCGTTTCAACAAGGAAACCGAAAGCCGCATCAAAATGAAGGGTGACGAGGTCGCAGCCGAACTCTCGTCCAAGACCCGCTTCGGCCAGTCCTGGTTCTCGATGCCGCTCGAAGAGCGCTGGGCCATTATCAACACCCTGCGCACGATCGAGGACCCCCTAGAACTGACCGCCTGGCTCGAACAGAACTATGCGATGCCACCTGAGCGCATAGACGCCATTCTGGGCGCCCGCCTCCCCGAAGGATATGGGCGCCTCGGTGAGACAGCCCTGACCGAGATGCTTGCTTACCTAAAGCACGAGGTCATTCCCGAAGCAGAAGCGGCCGAACGCGCCGGCTACGACCATGCGCTACTCGCCCGCGGCGAAGGTTTCGATTCCCTGCCCAAATATCAAGAGGTGATCGCCCGCCGCATCCCGCCCGGCTCCGAGGCGCCGGACGATCCATACGATGTGCGCAAGGGCCGCATCACCAATCCCACCGTCCATATCGGTCTTAATCAGCTGCGCCGCGTGCTAAACGCCCTGATCCGCCGCTATGGAAAGCCACATCAGATCGCCATAGAGCTGGCCCGCGACTTGAAACTCAACGAGGAGCAGAAGCGCGAAAAGAACATCGAGATCGCCCGCAACACTCGCGCGGCCGAGCAGCGTTCTGCCAAACTGGTGGAATTGGGCGTGCCCGACACCGGATACAATCGCGTGCTGCTCAAGCTCTGGGAAGACCTCGACCAGCGTGCACCTGAAAATCGTGTCTGCACCTATTGCGGCAGGCCCATCAATATCGAGACCCTGTTTTCCAGTAAAGTCGATATCGATCATATCCTGCCCTGGTCGAAATCCCTTGACGACAGCCAGGCCAATCGCATCGTCTGCCACGTCGCCTGCAACCGCCAGAAGGGCAACCACGCTCCCGCCGACGTGCCGCAATGGCAGGCCCGCTACGACGACATTCTCGAACGCGCCAATCGTCTGCCGCTCAACAAGCGTTGGCGCTTCGGACGAGAGGCGATGAAAAAATTTGCCGATGAGGAAACCTTCCTCGCCCGGCAATTGACCGACACTCAGTATCTTTCGCGCCTCGCCCACGAATATATGGCGGCGCTCTATCCCGACGAAGAGCCCGACGCCAGAGGCGAGTTGGCGCGGAGAAATCATGTCCGCGTCATCACCGGACGCATGACCGAAATGCTCCGCCGCCAGTGGGGTCTCAATTCTATCCTCGCCGACCACAACCAGAAGAACCGCAACGACCATCGCCACCACGCCATCGACGCTGCCGTCGTCGGCGTGACCACCCGCTCGCGGCTCCAACGTATTGCCACTGTTGCTGGCAGCCGCGAAGCCCTGGCGCTTGAGGAGACCATTGGCAAGATCGAGCCGCCCTGGTCGGGCTTCCGCGACGACCTCAAGACTGCCATCGATCGGATCGTCGTCAGCCACAAACCCGACCATGGCACCCTGCCGCGCCCAGGAAACATGGGTCAGACCGCCGGGCAATTGCACAATGACACCGCCTACGGCTTGACAGGGCAAACCGACGCCCGCGGCACGCCCGTCGTCGTGCGTCGCAAGCCTTTTATGTCATTGACCGAAAAGGACATTCCAGCCATTCGGGATATGCGGTTGGCAAGCGCCCTCCAGGGCGCCATTGCCGGTCTTTCCGGCAAGGATTTGGCCACCGCGCTTGATCGCTTCCGGGACCGCGACGACTACAAGGGCATCCGGCATGTCCGCGTCACCGAAGTGCTCAATGTCATCCCTGTCCGGGACTCAGAGGGCCGCGCCTATAAGGCCTATAAGGGCGATGCCAATTATCGCTACGACGTATGGGAATTGCCGAACGGCAAATGGGTCGAGGAAATCCTCTCCATGTTCGACGCCCACCAGCCTGGCTGGCGATCGAAAGTCCATGCCGAAAACCCAGCCGCCCGCCGCGTTCTAAGCCTGCACCAAAACGACATGGTTGCCTATGAGCATCCGCAGGATGGCCTGGTCATCGGTCGCGTGGTCAAATTCACCGCTGGCAAGGTGAGCTTTGCCGGCAATGGCCACGGCGGCGCCCTCAAGGCCCGCGACGCCGACCCAAATGACAGCTTCAAATACTTTGCCAAATCCGCCGGCGCCATGAAGGCAGCGAAAATTCGCCAGGTCCGCGTGGACGAAATCGGTCAGCTTTTCGATCCGGGTCCACAAGATCGGGAGAGTCGGGCGGAAAGAAGGGGAGGCTCTACCCACTAATGTCTTCGATACAAAGCCGCCAGGCACACCGACCTCATGAGCGGTAGAGAAGAAGGCCTGTAATAGCCCAAAAGGTTTTGCTGTCAGCGCCGCAATTAACACTAACCCAAGTCTTCCTTGGCAACAAATCCGCGGCTCAACTACGCTTGGCTCCATGGAACGCGTGGTCGACATCACAACCGACAATCTTTCTCTCGCGGTGCATCGTGGCTTCTTGACCGTGACTTTCGGGGCGGAAGAACGCGGCCGCATTCCGCTCGATGACATCTCCGCCCTCATCGTCCACGCGCATGGCACGCTCTGGTCCACCAGCGTCTTCACCCGCCTGAGCGATCGCGGCATTCCCGTCGTCATATGCGGCACCAATCACGCGCCCGCTGCCATGGTCTGGCCACTCGAAGGTCACCACCTGCAAGGCGCCCGCATGCGGGCCCAGCTCGCCGCCTCCCGCCCGCTCGCCAAGCAACTCTGGTCGCAGATCATCAAGTCCAAGATCCGCATGCAGGGCAACATTCTTGCCCGCAACGGCCAGGAGGCCGGCGCCTTCGACCTCCTCGCGCGAAAAGTCCGCTCCGGCGACCCCGACAATATCGAAGCCCAGGCCGCCCGCCGCTATTGGAAGCTGCTCTTCGGGCCGAACTTCAACCGCGATCAAGACGCCCCCGGCATAAACAGCCTTCTCAACTACGGCTACACCGTCCTGCGCGCCACCCTGTCCCGCGCGATCTGTGCCGCCGGCCTCCATCCTACCATCGGCGTCTTCCACGCCAATCGCGCCAATGCCTTCGCTCTCGCCGATGACCTGATGGAGCCTTATCGCCCTCTCGTGGACCAGATGGTCCTCGACCTTGTCCGCGGCGGCGAAACCGAGATCACCTCCGAGACCAAAACTATGCTCGCCGCCATCACCACGCTCGACCTGCCGGGCCCTGTCGGCCTCTCGCCCCTCTCGGTTCAGACCCAGCGTTTCGTCCACTCCCTGGCCCGGAGCTTTGAAACCGGCATCGCCGCGCTCGAGCTTCCAAACCCGCCGCCAACTCCCGCGAACGCGGTCCTCGATGCTAACAGTCTGCTAACGAACTCCCCAAATGCGTGACCTCAAAGCTACTTCAGGCAATACTCACCTCAGCGGATATCAGCTCATGTGGATGCTTGTTACTTTCGATCTTCCGGTAGAAACCAAGCCGCAGCGCCATGCCGCCACCAAGTTTCGCATGGCCCTGCTTGATCTTGGGTTTGAAATGAGCCAGTTTTCCAACTATCTTCGCTTCTGTAACGGCAAAGAACAGTTTGAATCCTATGTCCGAAAGATCGGGTCGCAATTACCCGAATTTGGTGAGGTATACGTATTTCAATTCACTGATCGCCAGTACGAAAACATTGTTCGTTTCTCCGACCAAGGTCGCCGCTCTCCAACGAAAAATCCGACTCAACTGGCCCTGTTTTAACTCAGCCCCATGCATTTCCAGACACCGACACCGCCGAATTTCCCTTTATTATTAGGAAGTTCGGACGGTATCGAGCCTAGCAGTTCAGAAAAAGCGGTCCAGCGGCAACGCAGGGGATGCGCGAGCACCGGGAGGCCGAGCCTAGCAGTTCAGAAAAAGCGGTCCAGCGGCAACCCAGTCCTTGCTTGGCGAAGAGGGAGACCAAGCCTAGCAGTTCAGAAAAAGCGGTCCAGCGGCAACGCCGCCAGCCAGGGGGCCGTTAGGCGCGGGAGCCTAGCAGTTCAGAAAAAGCGGTCCAGCGGCAACGGCGTCGGTGATCTTCTGCCAGGGTAGCGAAGCCTAGCAGTTCAGAAAAAGCGGTCCAGCGGCAACGAGCCTATGACCATGGCAACCGCTATATGAGCCTAGCAGTTCAGAAAAAGCGGTCCAGCGGCAACGCGGCTTTCAAGCGGTGCTCGGACCCTCACAGCCTAGCAGTTCAGAAAAAGCGGTCCAGCGGCAACGAAACTCTTGCGCCGTCACGGCTATCCCGTAGCCTAGCAGTTCAGAAAAAGCGGTCCAGCGGCAACGTTCTGGTTCTCGGCTTGTGATTGCTGCGCAGCCTAGCAGTTCAGAAAAAGCGGTCCAGCGGCAACGAGACGGGTATTGGTCGCCATGAAAAACGGAGCCTAGCAGTTCAGAAAAAGCGGTCCAGCGGCAACATGTTCGCCAATGAGGTTCTGCGCAGTGATAGCCTAGCAGTTCAGAAAAAGCGGTCCAGCGGCAACTGTTCGCCAATGAGGTTCTGCGCAGTGATAGCCTAGCAGTTCAGAAAAAGCGGTCCAGCGGCAACGGTCGGGGCGTGTGACCACTAACGGCCCCGAGCCTAGCAGTTCAGAAAAAGCGGTCCAGCGGCAACGGCTGGCTGTTCTACCCTACGCAGCAGGTGAGCCTAGCAGTTCAGAAAAAGCGGTCCAGCGGCAACGGAGGCTCTGCTATTGCTCAGGCGCTTCTTAGCCTAGCAGTTCAGAAAAAGCGGTCCAGCGGCAACCGACCATTACATAGCGGCGTGGGCCGAAATAGCCTAGCAGTTCAGAAAAAGCGGTCCAGCGGCAACGATCAGGCCCTGAAACAGCCGATCCTGCTGAGCCTAGCAGTTCAGAAAAAGCGGTCCAGCGGCAACCGGCGTTACCCGGCACAATAAGGCGAAGGGAGCCTAGCAGTTCAGAAAAAGCGGTCCAGCGGCAACATGCCGCGCAAGGGCGACAAGGTGCGAGCAGCCTAGCAGTTCAGAAAAAGCGGTCCAGCGGCAACGCAGATCATCATCGAATGCGAGACTTGCCAAGCCTAGCAGTTCAGAAAAAGCGGTCCAGCGGCAACTCCTATACCACCCCATCGGGAGTACCGAGGAGCCTAGCAGTTCAGAAAAAGCGGTCCAGCGGCAACCAGTTCCAGGGCCGCTCCAAATAATGATGCAGCCTAGCAGTTCAGAAAAAGCGGTCCAGCGGCAACTACCTTAGCCCATGGGAAAGCGCAGGAAGTAGCCTAGCAGTTCAGAAAAAGCGGTCCAGCGGCAACCATCGTCAAGGCAGATATGCCGGGCGTGAAGCCTAGCAGTTCAGAAAAAGCGGTCCAGCGGCAACAGTCGAGGCGACGGCCAGCCGGACCGCCCTAGCCTAGCAGTTCAGAAAAAGCGGTCCAGCGGCAACATTTGAATGCTACGGTCGAACGTTACACCAAGCCTAGCAGTTCAGAAAAAGCGGTCCAGCGGCAACATCTCAGTGAGGCCCACAAGTACGGCTACAAGCCTAGCAGTTCAGAAAAAGCGGTCCAGCGGCAACCAAATTCTCGGTAGTCGTTTGTGTCAAGCGAGCCTAGCAGTTCAGAAAAAGCGGTCCAGCGGCAACTGGCCGATCTGCTGATGCAGACGGATATGTAGCCTAGCAGTTCAGAAAAAGCGGTCCAGCGGCAACTCATCGTCGGCTGGTTCGCTCGCCGCGCCCAGCCTAGCAGTTCAGAAAAAGCGGTCCAGCGGCAACATCCACCGGGCGGTGTTGAAACAGACTGCTAGCCTAGCAGTTCAGAAAAAGCGGTCCAGCGGCAACAGCGCCCGCCGCACATCGGCGTAGAGATCTAGCCTAGCAGTTCAGAAAAAGCGGTCCAGCGGCAACTGACGAGTACGAGGCCAACATCAACAGCCGAGCCTAGCAGTTCAGAAAAAGCGGTCCAGCGGCAACACCTCTGCCCCGCCAGCAGCCAGACCACTTAGCCTAGCGGTTCAGAAAAAGCGGTCCAGCGGCATAAGAACGCGGGCATTTCCACCGGAGGAAACACCCGCACCCATTGCAACGCTCAAATCTCCGAATTGCCCCAGCCGGCGACGCCCTTGGTTTCCAGAAAGTCCTCCAGGCCGTATTCCGCATATTCGCGGCCATTGCCCGACTGTTTGTAGCCACCGAAAGGCAATCCGGTGTCCCAGTCCGGATAGTTCATGAACACGTTGCCGGTTCGCATGCGCCTGGCAAACCGCCGACCTTCTTCGAGGTCACGGGTCTGCACGTAGCTGGCCAGGCCATAGGGGGTATCATTGGCGATGTGGACGGCGTCATCGGTGGTATCATAGGGCAGGATAACCAATACCGGTCCGAAGATTTCTTCACGGGCAACCCGCATGTTGGACGTCACGCCGCCGAAGATGGTTGGCTTGACGAAATAACCATCCGTCAGTCCGTCCGGCCGTCCTGTGCCGCCCGCCACCAACTCGGCTCCTTCATCGATCCCGCTCTGGATCAGGTCTTGGATCTTGTTAAACTGAGCTTCACTCACCACAGGTCCGAGCACCACACCCTGCTGGTCGGCCGGCCCGACGACAAAATGCGTCGCCGCCCGGCGAGCAATGGCAATGGCTTCGTCGTGTCGCTCGCGCGGCACAAGCATCCGGGTCGGGGCGTTGCACGACTGCCCAGAATTGCCAAAACAGCCTTCCACCCCCTTGCTGACTGCAGTTTCCAGGTCGCAGTCTGGGAGCAGAATATTGGCTGACTTGCCGCCCAGCTCCTGGGCGACGCGCTTGACGGTTTCGGCAGCCGCCTTGGCGACGGCGATGCCGGCGCGCGTCGAGCCGGTAAAGGACATCATGTCGATATCGGGGTGGCTGGACATGGCCGCCCCAACGCTTGGACCATCGCCATTGATGAGGTTGAATACGCCCTGGGGTACACCCGCTTCATCGAGGATTTCAGCAAAGATCAGGCCGCTGAGCGGCGCCAGTTCGCTGGGCTTGAGGATCACGGTGCAGCCGGCAGCCAGCGCCGGACCGACCTTGCATACGATCTGGTTCATCGGCCAGTTCCAGGGGGTGATTAAACCGGCCACACCGATCGGCTCCTTCAGCACCATCGAGGTGCCTTTCAGATGCTCGAAGCGGTAGGCGCGCAGCACCCGAATCAATTCCTCAAAATGGCCTTCTCCGCATCCGACCTGGCTGTCGCGCGCAAAGGGTTGCGGGGCACCCATCTCCATGGAGATGGCGTGAGCCAGATCGTCCGCCCGCTTGCGATAAACGTCTAGAACGCGTTCCAAAAGCGCCAGACGTTCGGCGCGCTCGGAAAACCCGAATTCGACAAAGGCACGCCGCGCGGCAGCGACCGCAAGGTTGACGTCGGCGCTCGACCCCATGGCGATGGTGGTGAACGCCTGGCCCGTCGAAGGATTGATCACGTCCCTGGTTGCCGGGACGACCGGGTCGACCCATTGGCCATCGATATAAAACTGATGTGTGTTCACCGTTTTTTCCTCTTTCTGGGTCAGGCGACCGAGCGAAACCGCCCCACGCCGCAAGGCGGCAGGACGGTCCCGCCGAGGATGGCTGTTCGTCCCGCGACGATCTCGGAGATGTCGACAGGATCGGGGCCATGGTTGAAGACGTAGCGATCCCGGCCATTGTCGCGCACGCGGATGTCGCGGTGCAGCTTGGTGGCGGTTATGCCGGCCTGTGCCAGCAGATGCGCAACGACACGGTCCGCATAGGCGGCGTTCGGTTGGCCGGATACGTAGTGGATGCCGCCTCTGGCGCAGAAGGCAATCTGCCCGTCCTCGGTCCGGTCCAGGATTTCGACGTCTTCGTTTGCCACGACGACTTCGCGCCAGATTTCAAACAGGCTTCGCTCATGACCAATGACGGGCAGGGTCGCATTTGGGGGCAAGGTCTCGACCCGGGTTACCCGGATTGGCAGACTGGCCTGAGCGGCCGGCCCCGGCGGTAAGGTATGGGGGATCGAGAATGCAGGCGTGCGCGACCCGGTACGTGGACCAAGCAGCGCCACCTGGCCATTCTGGCCGAGTGCGGACATGAGCGTCGCATCAACGCTCATCAGGCCCGGCATCAACACAAGGTCATATCCGGTCACGCCTTCGGGCGTTGGCGGTACGACGTCGATGGTGATACCATGCCGCCGAAGGGCGCGGTAAAAACCAAGCACCAGTTTGCGGTAGTTGAACTCGCGGCCTTGCGGCTGGATCTGCCAGGCCCAATCGCTCTGATAGTCAAAGACGAGTGCCACGCGGGCGGGCGATGCTCCAACCTCGGTCTGGCCGTCGATTTCCTTGGCCACCTGGCTGGCCACGTCCAGTCCTTCATTCGGCGTGCCATCGGGCAGCAACAGCGCCTCGTGCATCTGTTCCTGCGCGAAGGGGGCCTGACGCCAGCGGAAGTAGCTAACCACTTCGGCACCTGCCGCAAATGCCTCCCAGGTCCATAGCCGGACTGCACCCGGCGCTGGTGCCGGATTGTGCGGGGCCCAGTTGACCGGTCCCGGCTGCTGCTCCATCACCCACCAGCGGCCGCGTCCGCAGCCCCGATAGAGATCGTGGAAGAATGCCTGGAAGTCCGGATCGCCGACGCGCAGATAGCGTAGCTTATGCTCCTCGCTGCAATCGTCAAGATCGAGAAAGCCCAGGGGATAGCTGTCCCAGGTCGCGATATCGAGATCCTGCGACAGGCGCCAGTGATCGAACAGGGTCGGCTTGCCCATGAAATTGTGCAGCACGTCACGGCCCGGCGAGAGGGCGCGCAAAACCTCAACCTGTACGGCGTTGAACGCCACCACCTGATCGGAGCTGTAGCGCTGGAAATCCAGCTTGTGGATTGGCATTGCCTCGGCGACGGTCAGATTGGGCAGCCCCACCGCGTCGAAGGATGCATATTCCATCGACCAGAATACGGTGCCCCAAGCTGCGTTGAGCGCGTCGATGTCGCCATATTTTTGCGCCAGCCAAATCCTGAACCCGGTCAGGGCGGCTGGCGAATAGCTGAGGCCGGTATTGTGGTTGGCATATTCGTTGTCGGTCTGCCAGGCAACGACCGCAGGATGCTGGCCGAAGCGCTCGGCCAGCGCGGTGACGATGCGGCGGCATTCCTCCCGATAGCCGAGATGGCTGAAGCAATAGTGCCGGCGGGAGCCGAAGCCACGTACCCGCCCTTCGGCATCCACCGGCAGCAAATCTGGCATCTGGTCTACGAGCCATTTGGGCGGTGTCGTGGTCGGTGTGCCGATGATCACCTGCAGACCTTCGGATGCCAGAACCTCGATGGCGCGCTCCAGCCAGTCGAACGTATAGTGGCCCGGCTCTGGTTCCAGGCGCGACCAGGCGAATTCGCCTACGCGCACAAGGGTGATGCCCGCTTCGCGCATCATGCGCGCATCGATTGCCCAACGCTCTTCGGGCCAGTGTTCTGGATAGTAGCAGACGCCAAGTTTCATGAGGGTCGTTCCGGGTGACGCAGGGCAACGCCCTTGGCATCAAAGAAATGAGATTGAGCGGGGGACAGATAGACAGTCACGGCGTCGCCAGTCCGGCACTTTACTGTTCCGGCGGCCTTGACCACCACATTTTCGCCGTCCGCAAGGGTGACATGCAGCATGGTTTCGGAGCCGAGCCGTTCGACCAGTCGCGTCACCCCGGGCAGTGCGATGTCGCCAGCGTCGAGGTTGACATGTTCAGGGCGTACCCCGAGCGTGAGCGTGCCATTGCCGACGGCTGGAAGGAAATCGGCATCAAGCTGCACTTTGTGGTCGCCGGCCAGGGTCAGGACGGGAACGCCGTTTTCGTGTCCGAGGGCGACCGGTATGAGGTTCATGCTGGGCGAGCCGATGAAGCTGGCCACGAACACATTGGCCGGCTCATGATAAAGCTCCAGTGGGCCACCGACCTGTTCGATCTTGCCGGCACGCAGCACAACAATCTTGTCAGCCATGGTCAGAGCTTCAACCTGATCGTGGGTCACATAGATCATGGTCGCCCCGAGATCCTTGTGCAGATTGGATATTTCCACCCGCATCTGTACACGCAGCGAAGCGTCCAGATTGGACAAGGGTTCGTCGAACAGGAACACATCAGGGTCGCGCACAATAGCGCGCCCGATGGCCACGCGCTGCCGTTGGCCGCCGGACAATTGTGCCGGCCGGCGCTCCAACAGCGGCTCGAGTTGGAGCAATTTGGCTGCCTTGGCCACGTGCTCGGCGATCACCGCCTTGGAATGCCCGGTCATCTTGAGACCGAAGCCGATATTTTCGGCTACACTCATATGCGGATAGAGCGCGTAGGACTGAAACACCATCGAGATACGGCGCTGGGCCGGCTCGAGCGCCGTGACATCGCGCCCACCGATCGACACGCTGCCGCCCGAGGCTGTCTCGAGGCCAGCGATCATCCGCAGCAAAGTGGATTTTCCGCAGCCGGAGGGCCCGGCAAAGACGCAGAATTCGCCATCGGCAATGGTCAGGTCAACGCCCTGGATAATCTCGTGCGCTCCAAACGATTTGCGCAATCCGACAAGATTGACTTCGGCCAATTTGATTACCCCTTGGTCGCACCGAGCGTCAGCCCGGCAACAAAATGCTTCTGCATCAGGATGAACATGATCGCTGGTGGAATGGCGGCGACGATCGAGCCGGCAGCGACTAATTGCCAAGCGGCGACCCATTGCCCCTTGAGAGCATGCAGGCCCGCCGTTACCGGCATGACATCATTGCTCTGGACCAGCACGGTCGCCCAGAAATAATCATTCCAGACAAAGGTGAAGACCAGGACTGACAGGGCAGCGATAGCGGGCCGCACCAACGGCACGACGATGAACACGAAGATCCGCCACTCGCTGACCCCTTCCACGCGGGCACTTTCGATCAACGCGGTGGGCAGCGCCTTGATGAAATTGCGCATGAACAGCGTGCAGAAACCGGTCTGGAAGGCGATATGAAACACCACCAATCCGGCGATGCTGTCATAAAGGCCGGTTTGCAGTGTCAATTGCCGCACCGGCACCATCAGGATCTGGAACGGTACGAAATTACCGGCAACGAACATGACGAACAGCAGGATATTCAGCCGGAAATTGTAAACGGCCAGCGCAAATCCGGCGAGGGTCGAGAGCACCAGAGCGCCTGCCACTGTCGGCAGTGTGATCACCAGCGAGTTGAGCATGTAGCGGGCGAGCGGCGTGCCGGTGAATACCGCCAGGTAGTTGTCGAAGGCGAAAGTGGAAGGCACACCGAAATAATTGCCTGCCGCCAGATCGCTGGCCGGCCGTATCGAGGTCATGGCCACGCCGAGCAGGGGTAGAAGCCAGATGAGCAGAACCACCGGAACCGACAGAGTGTAGATCAGACGCGCGGTCGGCGACATTTCACTAATGGATTTGGGAAACATTAGCTGGCGCGCTCCTGCATCAGCATGCGGTAGATGATGACGGAAATGAACACCATCATGATGGCAAACAGGATGACGGCGATGGCCGCGCCATAGCCCATTCGATAGCCATATTCCGACAGGGCCTCCTCATACATGAAGAAGGACAGCACGCGCGTCGAGCCATAGGGGCCACCATTGGTCATGATCGACACCATGTCGAAGGACCGGAGCGAGCCGATGATGGTCACAACTAGCGCCATGAACGTAGCCGGCCGGAGCTGCGGCAGAATAATGTACCAGAGCATTTTGAGGCCCTTGGCATTGTCGATGCGCGCTGCCTCGACCTGTTCCGAATTGATATTGTTGAGCCCGCTGAGAAACAGGATCATGCAATAGGCCGTCTGTGGCCACAGCCCGGCAAAAATGATGCCCAGTGTGGCAAGACGCTCATCCGCCAGAATGGCGACTTCGCTTCCAGTGAGAGCCTTCAGTACAGCCGCGATCGGGCCGAATCCGGGTGCGTAGAACCAGGCGAAGATCAACCCGACGACGACCTGCGAAATGACGAAAGGCAGGAAGAAGAGCGACTTGTAGATCCGCATGCCGACAATGGTCTGGTTCAGAAATATTGCCAGCGTCAGCCCCGCAGGGAGGGCCAGCAGATACAGAACCAGCCAGAGAATGTTGTTTTGCAGCGAGACGTAGAATTTCTCATCGCCAAACAGCTCGACATAGTTCTCCAGTCCGATCCATACCGGGGCGCTGAAACCGTCCCAGTCGTAAAAACCGATCAGCAGCGACTGACCGATTGGGATAACAATATAGAGCGCAAACATCAGGATTGCTGGCAGCAGGAATGCCCAGGGCGTCAGAGCCCGGCGCCATTGCGCCCAGGACGCCGGCATAGTGTATGGATCAGACATGATGCGCCTTCAAAACAAACCGGGTTCCCGAGAAGGGAACCCGGTCGTAGTGCTTACTGGTAGACCTTCTGGCGGACGCGCTCGAGGCGCTCCAGCAGGCGATCGATGTCATCGGGCTTGACCATGAATTCCTGGAACGCTTCCATGCCGGCCTTGGCCATTTCGGCGGGAGCATCGCGGTCATAGAACTGCGCCAGGCCATCGGCACCGGACAGCATCTCGAAACCAGCTTGCAGGAACGGGTCGTCAGCCGTCTTGGACTGATTGTTGACCGGCAATTGCTCCAGGATTTCATTCATCATGGTCTGTGTTTCCGGCGCGGCGAGATAGGCCAGGAAGCGCAGCGCATCGGGCTTGTTCTTGGCGCCAGAGGCGATGTGGTAGGTATTGGTTGGCGCGTCTTCGGCGCGCGGCACGCCGGCTACGATCTCGGGGAACTGGAAGAAGCCGAGATTTTCGTTGGTCAGGCCAGCTTCCTTGAGCGGGGCGACCAGGAAATTGCCCATCAAATACATGGCGGCCTTGCCCTGCACCATCTGCGGATAGGCGTCCTGCCAATCCAGGGCCGCGTGGTTGCCGAGGAAGCCGCCCATCTTGGCCAACTCGGCCCATTTCTCGAATACGGCGCGAACGCGCGGATCGGTATAGGGCACCTTGCCGGCGGTGAGGTCCGTGTGGAACTCGTAGCCATTGATGCGCAGGTTGAGATTGTCGAACCAGCCGGCTGCGGGCCAGAGCGCCTTGGTGCCAATGGCGAAAGGCGTGATGTCGGCTGCCTTGAGCGTCTGGCTGGCGGTCATCAACTCGTCCCAGGTCGTGGGGACAGCGATGCCGTGCTGTTCAAACAGGTCTTTGCGGTAGTAAATGCCCCACTGATAATAGGTGTAGGGCACGCCCCACTTCTTGCCATCCATGGTCATGGCAGAAGCCGCGGAACGCAGTGTCTCGTTCAGCCCCTCTTCTTCCCAGAGCGCGGTAACATCCTCGAACAGGCCCGCTTCTACAAACGGGGCCATGCGATTCCCGGCCATCCATGCCACCACATCGGGCGGATTGGCGGTCAGGAAATTGCGGATGGCGCCTTTGTAGGCCTCGCTGTCAAAATTGTTGAGCGTGACATTTACGTCAGGGTTTGCCGCTGAGAAGCCCGCCACGAGCGCCTCAAGCGCCGCCTTGGGCGCGACGCCCGATTGGTCGGAATTGATGACCAGATCGCCCGCCGCCACGGTGGAGACGGACATCAACATTGCCGTCGCCAGACCTACCAGTTTTCTATGTGTGAACATTCGTTCCTCCCCTTGGACGGAAAGGGCAATGCGCACACTGCCTACCGCCGATGTGTTGACGGTAGGCGCAAAAACTGGAAGCTTCTTCCCGATAATCTGAATTCATTTCCTGGAATCTAAGACCATGGCCGCCAAGATTACCTATCAGGAGGACTGCTTCTACGCCACGGGCAGCCCCAGCATCCCGATGACGCCGGTGATCGACAATCACGGGTTTTGCGCCGCGCCGACATTGGTAGTGCGTCCTATGGGGGGTGCGCACATGCATAGCCAGGTCGAGTTGAACCTTTTGTTGTCCGGATCGATGGAACTCTGGTTCGACAACGAGCGTCTCGTCATCGAGGCCGGCGAGTTGATCCTGTTCTGGGGCATGCTGCCACACCAGGTCACAGCCTGCTCCGACGATGCACAGTTCGTGGTGATCCACGCGCCAATGGCGTTGTTTCTCAATCTGTCACGCTCCAGCGCCCTGCGGGCGGCATTGTTTGCCGGTGAACTGGTCAGAGCAAACAGGCTTCTTGGCTACGAAGTGGGCCAATTTTTGCAGTGGCGGGAAGACATCCTGAGCCCAGGCGGAACGACGCAGAAAACTATCGAAGAAGAGGTCTCTGCAAGGATTCGTCGCATCGAGAATGATGGTTGGACGCGCCTCAGCGCAGCGGAAGCGCGCAGCGACGTGCCAAAATTGGGAGGGCACGAGCGGCTCCAGGCAGTTGAAAGCATGACACGCTTCATTTTCGAGAACGGACATACTGAGATTAGCGCAGACGATGTTGCCAAGTCCGTCGGTTACCACCCCAATTATGCGATGGCAGTGTTCAAGCGCAGCGTGGGCGTCAGCATCAAAAAGGCCATTTTGCGCCATCGGCTCGACACAGCCCGCGCCTTGCTGCTGAACACGGATCGAGCCATTTCCGACGTCGCTTTCAACTCCGGCTTCGGCTCGCTGTCGAGCTTCTACGCCTCCTTTGCCAAGCGCTTCAATATCAGCCCGGTAGCATTCCGCTCGCAGGTACGCGGAGCGGTGGCTACTTGAGCTGATATTCGCCACATGGCCGTTTTGTCCCGAGCAGTGAATAGCGAGAATTCGGACGTTCCCATGAAGTCCGGAGACAAACTCCAGAGTTGCGCCGCGTCGCCGCTTCTACCTCACAAGACCATGTCTGCCGTCGCGGTGCGCCCAGTGCGCGACGACCGCGGACGGGGCGCCTGGTAGATGCTCACAAAGCCATTGAGGATTGTGGGACATTTGCACCATCACTGGTCTACTCGAGTTCCGTATCGTTATCGAGAACATCGGAACAAGAAATATTGCCCTGAATGGTCATTGTAGATTTATGGACGGGATGATTGCGGTGCTACAACCGATTGTAGCGGAATTAAGTCTATATTAAATATTATTAAAATTTGAACATCAGAAATTTCATTGAGAATTGTATTTATGATGGTGGCAACGTGCCTTATCATATTATGGGTATGATTTTTAATTTACTTAAAGCATAACGAAGTTGCTGCGACTGGAGTTTCTGCAATCTCGAGTTGCCTCTGATTTGTTGCGGTCATCTTGAAACTTGCGGGTACCAAGAATGCTGTTCCTGCTTCACTAGGCTACGATCGGTCGAATTGATGCCGTCCCGCACCAACTCGGCAGGATAGGCGGCATTGCTGATGGTCAAGCGAACGGTAGGGATAGGCAATCCATCAGCTTCAACAATTTATTTCATGGGGGCAAGTTTTGGGGAGTAAACCGGCATCGTTCGCTCCACCTGCTTGCTGCAACAGCCATGATGTCAAAATTAGCGAAATCATAACCGAACCGGTGGCGCATCCAGTCGATTTGAGCTAATCTTAGCGCCGGGTTGTTGTATTTCAGCGACTGGTTGGCTTGATATGCGGAATTCAGTGCGAGTCGCATTTGTTGACGATCATCCAGTGCTCCTGAAAGGGATGTCTGCAGTTTTTTCCTGCGAGCCGGGGCTTGAGATTGTTGCTGAAGGGGGGTCGGCGGATGCTGCCCTTGAGATTGTCGAGCAACAACTTCCCGATGTGCTCATCACCGATCTTTCCATGCCGGGCAATGTGTTCGGTGCGATTGCCGAGATTTCGCGAAACTGGCCGTCGACACGAGTGATTGTATTTACCGCCTTTTCGAGCCTGGACTCCGTGTTGAAGGCGCTCGATGCGGGCGCCACGGGCTTCGTGCTGAAAGGGGGGCGCGTGGAAGAGGTTGTCGAGGCCGTCGAGGCTGTGATGCGCAGCGAGCTTTACATTACCCAGCAATATGCAGGGCAGGTGCTGGGCGGGTTACGCAGCCGCGAGGCGCGAGCTCATTTGAGCAAGGCAATCAGACTCAGCATGCGGGAAAAGCAGATTGTCGCCCATCTGATGCAGGCGCGTACAAATCGCGAAATTGCATCGGAATTACTGATCAGCGAGAAGACGGTCAAATATTATATGAGTGGCCTGATGACAAAGCTGAATGCTCGCAATCGCCTCGAAGTGGTTTTTGCTGCGCAGAAAAATGGTTGTCTCGATAGCTGATAGCCGGCCATTTCCGGAATAGAACGCTGGCCGCAATCTGTACAAGGTCAGGCCGCGTCGGGCAGGATTTCGATGGGCAGGCGCGCCGTGATGCTGGTGCCCCGTCCGAGCACGGAATCGATCCTGATCGTGCCATTCAGAAATTCCACACGGCTACGCATGCCTGACAGCCCTAGATGAAGGCGGTCGGTCTGGCCCTCATCACTGGTCGGCATGCCTGGCCCCTGATCCACGATTTTGACCACGATATGGTCGTCCTCCGCCGTCACCTGCACCTGTTTGTTGCTACCAGGTGCATATTTGGTGGCATTGGTCAGCCCCTCCTGGATCACTCGATACACACAGATCCTGAGAGCTTCGTCGACGCCTGCCGGCAGGGCCGTGCCGCCGTAGCTAACCTTTTCGCCCGTAAGGTCTTCGTGCCGATAGATGGCGAGGCTGACCACATCTTCAAAACGCAGCCCATCGATTTCGGGTAGGCTAAGGCCAGTGGAAATATTGCGCAGTTCGGCCAAGGCATCCTGAGTGGTGCGGACGGCGTACTCGATGTGCTCAAGCGGTCGCGCTTCGCGACGCTCGCTGGTTTCGGCGGCGCGCGTTGCAGCAGTCAGTCGCAAAGTTGCAAGCGTAAGCAACTGAATCGGGCCATCATGGATATCCGATCCGATACGAGCGAGGAATTGTTCGTTGGCTTCGCTGGCCTTGAGGCGACTCTGTTCGGCCAGCATGCGCAACTCGGCGTTCTGCTCGGCCAGGCGTTTGGCCTGAACATAGCGATGTCGCAATTCAGCGCGCTGTTGGGCGATGGTGGACGCCCCTCTTCGTACAATCATGTAGAGCATGCTGATCATCAACAATGTGGTGGCGGCAACTACCAGCCAGGTCGTGATCTGACTCTGAAACAGCTCAGCGGCCAGTGCATCGGCATTTTCATAGATTTCTCCAACCGCCAGAATGTCCTCAGTGCCGACGCGATAGAGCGGTGCATAGACTTCGATCAGATGTACCGGCAACGTCTGTTCATAGGCGCTTTCTGAGCTGACCAGATCTTCGTACTCAGCAATGATTTTCCCTTTTGCCGCCTTGCCTACATCTGTCGATTCAAAGCGCTGGCCAACGAGGGTCTTCGATGTAGCGTAAAGGACGAGGCCGTCGTCGCGCCAGATCTTAATGGACACAATGGTGGTGCCGAGCGGGGTGCCGATGAACAGCGCGTCCAGTGCCGCTTTGCTGGCCGCGCTGAGCGAGCCGTCCGCCTCGAAATCCTGCACCAGCGGTTCAATGACGCCATGCATGAACTCGCTGGCCTGAGCGCCAGAGGTGACCAGAACCGAATGCTTGATCTGCTGGTTCATCCAGGTTCCGAGCACGGCCATGGACACACAGAGGACGAATGCCGCCACGATGAGAAACTGGGTCGAGATCGGCATTTGCGATCGCAACACCCTGTACCAAAGTCTGGGAACCCATGGGGCCAAGGTTAGGTATCCATCCTATACAGCAGTTGGATCAGAAAACCTGACATTGATCAGTATCGCGCCTTTTGTCTCAAGAGCAATACTTGCCATCAACAATCCACGGAAGATCAAGTCTGGTCGTGGGCGGCAGGCATTCCTGCCGGCAGCCGACAGGAGGGATGAATGGCACTCAAACTCAATCAGCATGACCTGGAATTCATTCTCAAGCAGATCAAGATTGCCGAGGCGCATGTCGCCGGTACGCCGCTGGATCAACTCATCGCCCAGCCGCATCTGCCTTACGGGCTGCGTACAGTCGATGGCAGCTACAACAACCTGATTCCCGGCCGTGAGACCTGGGGGGCTTCTGACCAGTTGCTGCCGCGCATGCTCGACCCCAGCTATCGTCTGGAAACTGACAATGAGAGTATCGATACCAATGGTCCGGCGTCAGGTGGCGTTGTCGACAACAACGATTACGGCGTGGGCGGCAGCGTCGCCGACAGCGATCCGCGCCTGATTACCAACCTGATTGCCGATCAGACGCTGAAAAACCCCGCGGCCATTATCGCAGCCCTGCAATTTGCCGAATATCAAGGCAATCTGCTCGAGGCGGTCAGCGCTATCCGCACGGCTTATGTGACCTATACCGATGCTGCTGGCGCGGCCGCAAGCGCCGCCGCTGCGGCGGTTCCGGGATCGCTGGCTGACCCGGCAGTGGCGGCGGCCAAGCTGGCAGCGGCGCAGGCGGCTTTGGCCGATCCGGCAGTGATCGCGCTCAAGGATGGGCTCTACACCTCGCTGGCGACCGATTATGGCCTCATAATGGATGGTAACAGTGTCGTCCTGCCCAATGTTGCGCCAGATGAGGGCCTGTCCGCTCCCTTCAATGCCTGGATGACCTTTTTCGGTCAATTTTTTGACCATGGCCTCGATCTTATTCACAAGGGCGACAATGGCACGATTTTTGTGCCGTTGGCGGCGGACGATCCGCTGCGTACCCACGGGCCGGATGGCATCGCCGGCAGCGGCGACGAGGTGCCCTCTTCGCAGGCCTTCATGGTGCTGACTCGCCTCGATCCGACGATGACGCCGGGCGCCGATGGCGTATTGGGCACATCGGACGACGTCCCCGAGGCGCGGAACAAGACCACGCCCTTTGTCGACCAGAACCAGACTTACACCTCTCATCCTTCTCATCAGGTCTTTCTGCGCGAATATGCGATGATCGACGACCCTGTGCAGGGCCATGCCGTGCCGCTGGCGACCGGGCGCTTGCTCGATGGCGCCGAAGGCGGATTGGCGACCTGGGCTGATGTCAAACAGCAGGCCGCCGACAAGCTGGGCATCGTGCTCAGCGACATCGACGTTCTGGGCGTGCCTTTGCTGCGCACCGACGCTTATGGAGAGTTCATCCGCGGCGCAGATGGCTTTCCGCAAGTGGTGGTCAATATCGGCCCCGATCTGATCCCCAATACCGATGATGATATCAGCGTCAGTGCCGCGCCGGGCGCGCCCGTCGTGCTGGCGATGCTGAATGGCGGGTTGGGGCCGGTCCGCACCTCTCACCAGTTCCTTGATGATATTGCGCACAATGCAGCGCCGGTTTTCGATCCAGACGCGCCGTCCAGCCTCGCACCCGACCCTGATACCGGCACCGATGCCTTCGGCAATCCCATTCCATTTGACCCCAATACCGGGGCAAACATGGAATATGACAACGAGCTACTGGACCGCCATTTCATCACCGGCGACGGGCGCGGTAATGAAAATATCGGCCTGACTGCCGTGCATCATGTCTTCCACTCCGAACATAACCGGCAGGTGGAGGATGTAAAAAAGCAATTGCTCGAATTTGCCGCCGCCGGCAAAGCGTCTGATCTGGCCTTTCTAAATGAATGGCTTGCGGTTGATCTCGACCCGACATCCCATGCCGGGCTTCTGACGGAGATTGCGGGGCTCGCCGCGCCCGGCCTTAGTGCAGCGCAGCAGCATATTCTGGCAAGCGAGATTGCGGGGCAGTTGCAATGGGATGGCGAGCGCCTGTTCCAGGCAGCGCGGTTTTCAACCGAGATGCAGTATCAACATCTGGTGTTCGAGGAATTCGGGCGCAAGGTTCAGCCCAATATTGACCTGTTCGTCTTCAACACAATCACCGACGTCAACCCGGCCATTTTTGCTGAATTTGCTCACACGATCTATCGCTTCGGGCACTCAATGCTGACCGACCAGCTCAAGCTTTTCCCGCTCAGCGCTGCAGGCGAGTTGGTGGATGCGGCCGGGAATGTGGTGGCAGCGCTAGGTTGGGAGGGGATCGACGTCAATCTGATCGACGCCTTCCTCAATCCAATTCTGTTCGACAATAATGGTAGCGTCAGCGCCGAGCAGGCCGCGGGCGCTATCGTGCGGGGCCTTACTGGCATTCGCGGCAACGCAATAGATGAATTCGTGGTCGAGGCGCTGCGAAACAATCTCTTGGGCCTGCCGCTCGATCTGGCGGCCATCAATATCATGCGGGGCCGTGACGCCGGAATACCGACGCTGAACGAAGCGCGTGAGCAGCTCTACGCAGCGTCGAATTCGAGCTGGCTCAAGCCCTATGACAGTTGGGCCGACTTGGGAGCCAATCTCAAGACGCCGGCATCGATCATCAACTTTCTGGCGGCCTATGGAACCCATGCTGCGCTGACCGCAGCAGAAACGCTGGCGGAGAAGCGCGACGTTGCCATGAACCTGCTCGGCTTCGCGCCGGCCGGCGAGTCGGCCCTGGGGCTGGTCAATGCCGGTTTTGAGGCCAATGTGATGACCGCCGGCAACCCTGGTGTCATCACCGATGCCCTGGGTAATTATCTGCTGGGCTCGCCCGCAGGCTGGAGCTTGACCGGCACCGGCGGTGTCTATGCGCCCGCTGGAGGTATTGTCGATCCGGCAGGGCAGACAGGTAGCAATGTCGCATGGCTGGGCCAGAATGCGCTGCTGACCCAGGATACCGGCGTAGTGCTGGCGGCCGGGGCCACCTATCGGCTCTCGCTTGATATCGCTGATCGTACCGATCTGGCCTGGCCCGGAGGTGAGGCACGACTGGTTACCGCCGATGGCACTGTCGTAGCGGCAATTGTGCTAGCGGCTCCCGCCGCAAATGGCGGCTGGTCCACCATCGTACTGGAAACCGACCCGATTGCCACCAGTCTGGCCGGGCAGACCTTGTCAATCCAGATTGCTCAGTCAGGTACGGCGGACGGGCAGATTTTGATCGACGACGTGCAATTGAGCATAGTTCAGCCAGCTGCCGAGATTGCTGATCGGCTCGACTTTCTTAATGGGACTGGCATCTATGCCGCCATCGAAACGGGGATCAATCTAATCGATCTGTGGATTGGTGGGCTTGCTGAACGGGTCATGCCCTTTGGCGGCATGCTGGGGTCAACCTTCAATGCGGTGTTCGAACTGCAACTGGAAAACCTGCAGGAAGGCGACCGCTTCTACTACCTGTCGCGTACGCAAGGGCTAAACCTGCTCAATGAACTGGAGAACAACGCCTTCTCCAAGCTCATCATGGCCAATACGGATCTGGTCCAGCCAGGCCCTGATGGAGTCAGCGGCACCGAGGACGATATAATCAACTATCATATCGGAGTGGATTCTTTTGCCCGCTACGACGGGGTGCTGGAGGTCGACCTCTCCCGGCAGATGGCAGCCTGTTCCCCGTCAGCGCCCATGGCACAGATTGAGGGTTGAGCTTTAAGGAGTGTTTTGGTCTCGTCGTCTGACGAAGGAACCAAGATGACTGCTAAATCCCCGAGCACCAAAAAGCCTGCCGAGCA
>NZ_JACDXV010000011.1 GCF_015158295.1 Devosia faecipullorum
GACAAACCATCCAGCATCGGCGCTTGCAGCACCGCAAGCTCGCCGCATAACATCAACCCAAAGACGAGGCCGATACTCCGCTAATCCAAGACCCAAACTGCGCCAAATGATCTGACGACGGACAGCCCTGAGTTATTGCCCGTATATGACGGCGACAATGCTGGCCCCGGCGTCACGTTTGATGAGATGGTCGAAGCGAACTTCAAGTTCTATGACAGCATCTCAGAAAGCGGCGTCAAGCTGCTCGATATAATGCGCGGGAAGCTCCAAGCGCCGACACGCGGCGGACCGGTGACGTCTTGGATCGGTGGCCACGCCGACCACACCGTGGTCACCGCCAACGGGGTCGAGACGCGGCAGGTGCACCGTTGGCCGGATGTGGTGGGGAAGCTCATCCAACCCTAATCCACACACACGCCCGGCCGTTGAGCCGGGCTTTTTTTGAGGAGTAGAGCATGAGCAACGGCTATTCACTCGGAGCCGCTGGCCTGCGCATCTGGAATGGCACGCGAGAAGTGTTCAACACGGCTGCCGGCCGTCTCGTCAATTTCCTGCCTTCGGCAAGTACCTACACCTTCACCGCTGGCTTTCCTGACGCGCTTAAAGGCAAGATTGGGTTTTGGTATTGGGAGTCTCGTTGGACCTTACCGCATCCCGAAGCCCCAAACCGCTACGGCTACCATGTTCTGGGTGCGGCCGCCGTTGGTGCGCGCCCGCAAAAGTGGACCAACATTATAGTGCTCGGCGATGCGCCGCCTGGCGCCAACATGTTCATTGGCCAAGCGCGGCTAACCCGAACGCAAGCCCTACACATAGCTGGTCGGGTGAGCCGCTCTCAGCTCCGCCCTATGTCGGACTTTGGGTGCCGGTGAACGGGTCCATGGTGCTGGAAGAGGGCGTCGGGTTTGCTCGCGCTCTCTCGATCTATGTCGCGGACGGGACACCCGGCCGTGAAGGGCCTGCAGGAAAACTGGTGGCCTATCTCGACCAGTCTGTTTCCGGTCAGTGCGGCGGCTTCAGGACGTGGGGCAATAACAGCCCAGGCGACAATACGCCCGGCGCGCAGCGCGGCGGCGGGAACGCCTGGCTCGGTGCTGGCAGTGTAGGCCAACTGGTATGGGCGCCCACTGCGCTGGGACCATCTAAAAAACAGACCTCAGGCACCTCAATCAGCGAAAGCTGGATATCGGTTCCCTACACCATGCACCGCTGGGACGGATCTGACGCCCCCGTCTATTCCGACCCCACCAATTATTCATCCACATATTCAGTCGAAGTGGTCGGCCGCTTCGGGAGGCACGCATAAGGAGAAGGGCGGCTCACGGGCCGCCCTTTTTCATCTATGAGGTATGGCAAGCCCGGCAACACCAGTAGCAACCGTTTGCACGTGGATATGTCAGCTTGGCCTTCGACACCGCCGGCGCACAAGTTGAATACTCGCCGAGGTATGTTTTGTAGGTCGGCATGTAGGTGCAGCCGTCGACGTG
This sequence comes from Devosia faecipullorum, assembly GCF_015158295.1. Classification (GTDB taxonomy): domain Bacteria; phylum Pseudomonadota; class Alphaproteobacteria; order Rhizobiales; family Devosiaceae; genus Devosia; species Devosia faecipullorum. The sequence continues at coordinate 1,488 of NZ_JACDXV010000011.1, forward strand.
CACCTCGTGATCCCCGTTCGCCTGCGCGTTCTGATTCACATAATAGGATGCCATGTTACCGGTCCTCAATGCTCGGTTGCAGGAGCGGCCGAGTGGGCCGGCAGGATGTGCGCGAAGCGTTTTCCGGTGTGGATTTCGGAAATCCGGCCTGCGTTAATGTCGAACTTAGCAGCAATACGGTGCTGCAGTTCTCCGCTAGCCAAGAGGTATTTGATCTCGCCGATGTCCTGCGGCGTCAGGTCTTTGATGGATGCCATCGGCATAATCCTTCATCAACTGTGACATTGGAGTGCTTGCCAAACAGTGAGAGAGGCCTATGCTCGCCTTTGTTCAGGAGGTGGAGCAATCCATCCCACACAGTTTGACCCGACCAAGCATTCCTTGGTTTACACATGGTCAGAATGTGCAAAGGGCGAGCCGAAGGCTCGCCCTTTTCTCTTTGGCCCATAAATGTGCAATAGGCGGCGGCATTGCCAGCAATCCGTATCACGCCAACGTTGTCAGCATGACCGGCCATATTAGCCATTTGCAGCTCCCGCTCCGAACTCCCTCCTCCAAGGTTCGTAAACGGCATAGGGGCTATGTCCATAATGCATAGCTACATGGCGTGCGTTCGATTCGTCAACGCCTGCTAAAAATCGTCCACAATAACCCGCCGAACACCCCCGTTACTCCATCACTCTGTGGCGAATATCTAGAACAGTGCAACACTTATCTAGAATTACGCATCCGCGTTGCAGGGTTCTAAATAAGTGTTGCTATGTTCGAGATTGGCGTCACATGGGGGCTATGCCGCTCGGCCTTGCTTCCACACCTCGTTCAATATTTCGGCTGCCAGCGCAGCCTTGTCCTTCGGGAGGAACCGCCCATAATGCTTGGCAACCACTGCAACCGTGTCCTGGATCGCGTAGCTGGCCTTCTCGAATGAGCCCGTGCGCTTCAGCACTTCGGTAGCCAGAACATCGCGGATGTTATGCGGCCCATGAGGCAGCAAACCGGAGATAGCGCCGTTACCAGTGTAAGGATTGAAAATCCCATAGCGACTGATGATCAACCGCCAAGCTACATAAAAGGCCTGATCATCATATTCGGCCGAAGTGCTATTGCTTTTGACGGACTTCACGAAGAACGTTCCAGGGTCGTCCGCCCCGGCCAACAGCAAGCGCCGGCTCTTCTGCACATACTCGTCGATGCAGTCGTATAGGCCAGCTACGTCTGGTAGCGGAACACAATATGGGTTGGATGAGAAATAGGTGGAGCCGGCGTTTTTGAACGCAGACTCCGGTACGAATATCTCCCATGCGGCCTCGCGGGGCCGCCATCGAATTTCTCCTCGCTTGATTTGAGACAGCCGTCGTTCGGGAGTCGGCATTCTTCCCGGCGGACACAAGAGAAGCTCACGTAGGTTTTTCTGCCGAAAGCCAGTGTGCAGGCCGATACGGATCATTAGCAAAGATCGCAGGCTCTCGGCCGCTGGTTTAGGATGTCGCTTGCTGTCCGGCATGTGTCGAACAATCTCGTCAGTGATCTTTATGTATTCGGAGAGCGGGCTATCCGACTCGAGGATCGGAAGGATGGCCTCAAAGGGGTCACGGTGAACTTCTGCCACTGATTTTATCTCTTCGATCCGAACCGCGGCTTGATCATGCATCGCTTCGCAGAAACCGGACCAATCGGCAGAAGCGTGTGCGATGTCTGCTTCATCGACGAGATTTGGGATCACTCGAAGCCGGGCGCCCAGTTGAGGCCGATGGCGCAACCAACCAGTTTCTTCTCTGACGAGAGATTTAACGACGTTGAGCATGTCGACTTCCCACGCGGTTAGGAAGCCCCGGCGCTGTTCGCGCCACTGGATGTACCAGTCCCAGACCTTTGGGACGGCCAGCATTGCAAACGAAAGCTCATTTACAGGCACGCCAGCGCCCTGATTTGGGCCATCTGGGTCAGCACTGAGGGCACCGAACAGCAGTCCGAGATGCTCAACCTTCTGATCGGCGGTGGCCTTCGCCCACCTGCCATTACGCTTCTGACCTGCTGCACTCAGCACCGAAGTTTTAAACCGAAGTAGATCGGACATTTCTTCGATCAAGGACGAAGGCGCTGCCCTCTTGCCGCGTTTCTTAGCTCCGTCCAGCGCTAGGGAATACGGCTCTTTCATCGCTTGAGCCTGAAAACGCCGATATTCAGTAGCGCCTGAAACGAACGTGCTACGCACCCACGCTAATATCTCTTCCTGTTCGGATTTAGGGCGGGTGTCAAAGTCATCTGGAAGATGCCAGGCCAAGCGGCGCTGCTCGGCCGGCGTGATGTGGTCCGCGCGAGTTTTTCGGTGCGCGCGATTGCTTGGCCCCAGCCTGTCCTGGAGATATCTGTCTGGCAGCTGGTAGCGATGCTCTATTGCGGCGAGAACGGCGAAGCTGTTGGCGGCGGTCGGGACTTTTCGTCCCTCAACCCACGCCTTTATCGCCTTCACATCTATAACGTGGCCGAAATGCGCCAGCGCTTTAGTGAGATGGCCGACGCTATCCCCATGCCGAAGCATTTGGGAGCGCAGTGCGTCTGGGAATTCGTCAGAGTCGTGGTCTAGTTCGTATTGAGCTTTTGGGTGCTCAACGATGCGCTTTGGCGGGACGCCGCGCTTCTTTTGTAGTCCAGGCAAGAACAAGCCTCCTTAGAGAAAAAATCATGGCCATGTTTCTCCTCTGTGGTGGTTTGCAGTTGCTGGTGAATCAACATGCGGTGTGGTGCGGCCTCGCTACCGTGCATCGCTTGTTTTTTAGTTAACTTCGGTTCTGCGTGAGCGTGACGCCTGGTCCAGGTGCCGCCTCGCCGACATCAACGAAATGCACGCCAGCCAAAGTTAGTGCGTCCTTCATGGCCTTGATAGTGCGGTCTTTTATCAACGAGACCGTCGGCGCGTCAGGTGCGTCGGACTTTTCGAAGCGGGTGATCGTATTGGTAGATACGTCGGCTAGCGCCGCTAGTTCACGAACCCCCAATCCAAGAGCAGCGCGGGCCATTCGACATTGAGCAGGAGACATTTTCGCACCCATGTAGCGATTTCGCATTGACGTAGCGAATTTAACCGATAAAATCGACACTGTAGCGAAATCGCCACGTGGTAGCAACAGGAGGCCACACCATGAATGCCCACGCAACAATCGTCGCAGATAGAACCAAGTTGCCGCCTCTACGGGACCGCATCGACCTTATGACGCTGGAAACGCGACTGAACGATGCCAAGCGCGCCATCTGCATCGCAGACCATTTTTGCCTGGAAGAGGATGGTCGCGAACTAACAGCCTACGCGATTCAACAGGCGGTCGACGAGATCGATGCGGCCTTGGCGGCTTTTTACAACAAGCCGGCATAGCCCCACTCACCCCATTCCGGCCACCAACCGGATGCCCGTCGCGGTCGCCCTAACGGGGTCCACCACCGACATAAAAACGCGGCGGGCGCCTTTCCCTTTCCACCACAGCAGAAGGAGAAGCCATGAAGCCCGCAAATGACAATGCCCCTGCCGCGGACACGATCCGCGTTTCTGCCCTGCCATATGGCGTGGCGCCACGAGGATTGAACAGGCGCGAAGCGTCTGCTTATTTCGGCGTATCGCCGGCCCTCTTTGATGAGCTGGTAAAGGACGGCCGCGCACCACTGCCTCGGCAGGTCAACAGTCGGACCATCTGGGACAGGCTGCAGCTTGACGTCGCATTTGAAGCTCTGCCGGTTAAGGGCGGATCAAACCCTTGGGATGACGCATTTGGCGCGGTTTAGACTCACGGATGGCTCCGGCGATATCCGCCTGAAACATGTGGTCGAGGACACCGACCGCCACGGCAATGTGCGGGTCTATTTCCGCAAGCCCGGCCAGCCGAAGGTTCGGCTCATGGAAAAACCGGGCACCGACGCATTCCTGCTGGAGTACCGCCAAGCGGTTAATGGAGAGATCGCGCCGAAGCGGGCACCGCGGCCACCAATCAATCCCGAAAGCCTGACTTGGCTTTGCGAGCGGTACTACGAGTCGGCGGAGTTCAAAGGGCTCAATTCTAGGACTCAGCATGTACGCAAGCTGATCCTCGGCCACGTGCTTAAGGCTGACGGCGCAAAGCCGTACAAGATGCTTGAGGCTCGCCATATTCGTCGCGCGCGCGACCTCAAATCCGCGGCGCCAGAGTCTGCCAACGGCATGGTGAAAGCGCTGCGCGCGGTTTTCGGTTGGGCGGTGCAGCCTGGCGTTGAACTTGCTGAGCGCAACCCGGCGAAGGATGTGCCGTATCTCGAAGCGAAGGGTGACGGCCACCATAGTTGGACCGATGCGGAAGTCGCGCAATTCGAGCGCCGGCACCCGATCGGCACAAAAGCGCGGCTGGCCTTGGGCTTGCTGCTGTTCACCAGCCAACGCCGTAGTGACATCGTGCTATTTGGACCGTCGCATGTTCAGGACGGCTGGCTGCACTTCACTCAGCAGAAGAACAAAGATCGCAAGCCTATCAGCCTTCAGATTCCAATCCGCGCCGAGCTGCAGGCTATCATCGACGCCAGCCCACTTGGGAAGGACACCTTCCTTGTCAATGAGTTGGGCAGGCCGTTTACGGCCAACGGATTTGGCAACTGGTTCCGAGACCGCTGCGATGAAGCCGACCTGAAGCATTGCGCCTCTCACGGCCTTCGCAAGGCCGCCGCGCGGCGCCTGGCAGAGAGCAACCGTAGCGGCCATCAGATTATGGCCATCACCGGTCACACAACGCTCAAAGAGGTCGACCGGTACACGAAGGCGGCCCAGCAACGTGTCTTGGCGGCGCAGGCATTTGATGTGTCGCCAGAGCAAAAAGTCCCACTTTGCCCGCCGCACTATGACGGTGGGACAAAAGCAGCAACTAAGCCGCTGATTAATAACGAGGAAAGGAGGAAAGTGGTGCCCAGAGCCGGAATCGAACCAGCGACACGCGGATTTTCAATCCGCTGCTCTACCAACTGAGCTATCTGGGCATCGGGGTCGTGGCGGTGGGCCGCGAACCATGGGCCTTATAGGGGAGAGATTTTTGCCGCGCAAGCGCGAAAACGCGGTGTGGATAAAGGGATTATGTCGGAGCGGCTCGCGCTATTGGTCTTCGTCTGGTTCGACGGGCTCGTCGTCGCGGGCGGGAATGGCATAGGCGCCGCTCAGCCAGCGATTGAGATCGATATCGGCGCAGCGCCTGGAGCAGAAGGGGAGCAGCTTTTCGTCGGCGGACCTGCCGCAGATCGGGCACTTCTTTTCGGGCTGCGTGGCCATCAGACGCCCGAAAGGCTCGATTGATTGAGCCAGTTGAAATGGACGGGATAGCCTTCGCCGGCCAGAAGCTGCGTCACTTCATGCAGCGGCAGGCCGACAACGCCGGAATAGGAGCCGGTGAGCTTGACCACAAAGGCGCCGGCAATGCCCTGAATGGCATAGCCACCCGCCTTGTCGCGCCATTCGGCGCTGGTGAGATAGGCTTCCATCTCGCGCGCCGACAGGCGCTTGAAGCGGATGCGGGTTTCAACCAGCCGGTGGCGCCTGGCGCCGGAGGGGGTAATCAGCGTCATCCCCGTATAGACGCGGTGGGCGCGACCCGAGAGCAGGCGCAGGCAATCGCTCGCCTCTTCCATGGTCTCGGCCTTGGGCAGGATACGGCGGCCGACGGCCACAACAGTATCGGCGGCCAGAACCAATGAATTGGAACCGAAACCGGCCATGCTCGCCTTGTGCTGGGCCGTGATCGCCTTGAGATCGGCAAGGCGCTGCGCCAGCTTGCGTGGCAACTCGCCCTTTTCGGGCGTCTCGTCCACATGGGCCGGCACCAGATGTTCGGGCTCGATGCCGATCTGATTCAGCAGCGCCAGCCGGCGCGGCGAGGCAGAAGCCAGGATCAGTTCGGGACGGCCCGCCATCTACATCATGCTCCTGGACAATTTGCGCCCTTCGCCTGGCTCGGGGCCGTCTCGTCTCACTTGAAACGATAGGTGATGCGACCCTTGGTAAGGTCGTAGGGGGTCATCTCGCACAGAACCTTGTCGCCCACGAGAACGCGGATGCGGTTCTTGCGCATACGTCCCGCCGTGTGGGCGATGATCTCGTGATCGTTTTCGAGCTTCACGCGGAATGTCGCGTTGGGAAGCAGTTCGGTGACCACGCCCGGAAATTCGAGCACTTCTTCCTTGGCCATACTTTCTCCTGAGAAGGCCCCATGCGCCATTGTCGGCTGGCCGGGGCCGCAAAATCGGGCGGAACCTACTTCAATTCAATTGTTTTGTGAACCACTTGCTCCGCGATCCTTCGCCCGGAAGCGATTGTGCGGAACACTTATCTCGGCGCTGGCGCGTTCCGGTCCTCGATTTGCACCATTTTCAGACGGGTTCATGAAACCAACGGCTCCAGGCGGGCGCGCACGCGCTGGCGCAGGCTGTCCCGCAGATCCCGATAGGCGTTGAGCACCAGGTCGCGATTCCCTTCCACCAGAGAGGGGTCGTCCACCTGCCATTCCTCTATCGCGCCCGCTTCCAGCCCCTTGCGCCGCACGGCCTCGGGAGCGTCCCCGGAGAGGGTGATCACGAGGTCGAAATGGTTGGCGACCAGTTCGTCAAGAATGTGCGGCGTGTGCACGCTCATATCGATGCCGATCTCCTCCATGACCTCATGCACGAAAGCATCGGCCTTGCCGCCAGTGACGCCGACGGAACGGGCAATGATCCTTCCCGGAAACGCCTGCCGCGCCAGGGCCGCCGCCATAGGCGAGCGCACCGAATTCATCGAGCAGACGAACAGCACAGTAGGCAGCTTGCTGGTCGCCTCATCGATGCGAGACGCATAGGGCTGCACGGCGCAAATGAGGGTAAAGAGCCGTCGCGCCGTATTGAGATCGATGATGATCTTGTTGGTGAGCCGGGTGCGCAAAAGCTCCGCCGCCTCGTTGTGCATGCCGCGCCGCGCCATATCGACCGTTTCGATCTGGAAAGGCTGGGCCGAGCGGATGGCCTCGTAATAGGCGTCGCGGATGCGGAAATAGTCGCGGATCAGGCGGCGAAACGGCGTCAGCGACAGGTAATGAGCGGCGATGGGCTGAAAGGTTTCAGGATTGCGCACGTCAAGCACGATGAAATTGCCCACGATGGAGACGTGGAGCGCATAGGGCCCCTCGGCATTTACGCGGGCCGGCTTGAACGAATTGTCCTCGAGCAGGTCATAGATGGCGATGCGCCATTCATGCACCTCGTCGGGATTGATCGAGGTGATGGTATTGGGGTCGAGCGTGACGGTGACGAGCCGGTCCTTGCCCTTCGCCGCCGGCTCGGTGCCCATCGAGATGCTCAAGTGTTCAACCGGATGGCGATGGAACGCCCGTGGCCCTCGAGGTCTTCCACCCCGGCGATGGTAATGGCCGCATCGGCCAGGGCCGCCAGCGCGGATGGGGTACAGCCCAGAAGCGAGGTGCGCTTGACGAAATCGAGCACGCCGAGCCCCGAGGCGAAGCGGGCGGAGCGCGCCGTGGGCAGGACGTGGTTGGAGCCGCCAACATAATCGCCAATGGCTTCGGGCGTATGATGACCGAGAAAGATCGCGCCGGCATGGCGAATGGCCGGCAGCAAAGCCTGCGGATCGTCCAGGGCCAGTTCGACATGTTCGGAAGCGATGCGGTTGGCCAATGTCGCCGCCTCATCGAGCGAAGCGACGACGATGACAGCGCCGAACTCGTTCCAGCCGTCGCGGGCGATTGCCTGCTTGGGCAATAGCGACAATTGGCGCTCGACTTCCTTTTCCACCGCGTCAGCAAGGCCGGGATCGGTGGTGACGAGGATCGACTGGGCCCCTGCCCCGTGCTCGGCCTGCGCGATCAGATCGGCCGCGACCCAGGCCGGATTGGCCGAGCGATCCGCGATGACCAGCACTTCGGATGGGCCGGCGATCATGTCGATGCCGACCTGTCCGAAAACCTGCCGTTTCGCCGTGGCCACATAGGCATTGCCAGGCCCAACGATCTTGTCGACCCGGGCAATCGAGCTGGTGCCATAGGCGAGCGCGGCGACGGCCTGCGCCCCGCCGATCCGGTAGATTTCGGAGACGCCGGCAATCTGGGCGGCAGCGAGAATGGCCGGATTGATCTCGCCATTGGGCGTGGGCACGACCATGGCGATGCGCGCGACGCCCGCCACCTTGGCCGGGACGGCATTCATCAGCACCGAGGACGGATAAGAAGCCAGCCCGCCGGGCACATAGATGCCCACTGCGTCAACGGGCGTCCACAGTGTTCCCAGAGTGACGCCAAGCGCGTCCTCATAGACCTGGTCTTCCGGCTTTTGCCTCGCGTGATGCGCTTTGATGCGATCATGGGCCGTCTGGAGCGCCGCGCGCACTTGAGCGGAAACCTGCGCTGCCCCCGCGGCTATTTCTTCGGCGGTAAAGGCCAGGGCCTTTTCCGAGACATCGGCCTTGTCGAAACGATTGGTCAGCTCCGCGACAGCCACGTCACCGCGCTCCCGCACATCGGCAATGATGGCGGCGACGGCGTCGTTGACGTCCTTGCTGGATTCGCGCTTGCTCGACAGCAATTCGGAGAAGCGGGCTTCGAAATCGGCATCGGCGCTATCGAGGCGAAGGGGCATGGGCGGCTTTCTATTCGAGGTCGTGAGCAGGCCTGGCGCTGGCGGCCCAGGCGGCGCCCAGATCGGCGAGGCGCGCTTCGAGATAGTCGACATTGAGGCGGACGGTGCCGCCGCCCGCGAGGCGCAGTTCGACAATGCCGGCGGGAGCCTGAGCAGGCTCAAAATGGATGGCCAGCAATTCCACCACGCCCTCGGGGGCGGCAGGATCGAACCCGGCATAGGCCGCACTGATCACCCCGTCGAAATGCAGGGCAGCACGCTTGCGCAGGCCCTTGGCGCGCGGCTGCGCGCCGGCCCAGTCAAAACGGTTCATCAGCAGCGCAAAGCGCCTGTCGCCCCTGGCATAGCCCATGTCGGCCACGCGGATAACGGCGTCCTGCACATGTGCGGACACCACTTCGAGGTCTTCACTATCAAGCGCGATGAGCTTGAGATCGGTCATGGAAACGCCCTGTTGCTGCGGTGCAGCCTATCTGGTCACGCCGCTGCCGATCTACAAGGTTTTTGCCAGGAAGGGCAATGCGTGCCGTGCCTCTCGTCCTGCTCATGCCCCTGGGCCGAAATTTCGTCGAGGAGGCTCTGCCACCCCGAATGAAGGTCGGGATGGCAAATAGCAATGTGTCAGGCGGGCGTTAATGCCGGCCGCCTTCGATCAGCCGGCCAGTCTTTCGATCTCGGCGCCACAGCGGCTCAGCTTGTCCTCCAGCCGCTCGAAGCCGCGATCAAGGTGATAGATGCGGTTGACCACCGTCTCCCCTTTCGCCGCAAGACCGGCAATGACCAGCGAGACCGAGGCACGCAAATCGGTTGCCATCACCTGCGCCCCCTTGAGCTGAGGCTTGCCGGTGATGGTCGCGACCTGACCATTGACCGAAATATCGGCGCCGAACCGCACGAGTTCGGCCACGTGCATGTAGCGATTCTCGAAAATGGTCTCGCGGATCTGGCTGGTGCCATTGCTCATGGTCATCAGCGCCATGAACTGGGCCTGGAGATCGGTGGGGAAGCCGGGAAACGGATCGGTTTCCACATCCACCGCCTGGATGCCCTTGCCATTGCGGCGCACGCGCAGGCCATCGGCTTCAGCGATCAGCTCCGTGCCCGTCCGGGCGAGAATATCGAGCGCCGCCTGCAAATGCTCGGGACGCGCACCCTTGAGCAGCACGTCGCCGCCGGTCATCGCAGCGGCCATGGCAAAGGTGCCGGTCTCGATCCGGTCGGGAATCACTTCCACCGTCGCGCCATGCAGCCTTTCGACGCCCTCGATGGTCAACGTCCTTGTGCCGATGCCGGAAATTTTCGCGCCCATGGCGACGAGGCATTCGGCCACATTGGTGATTTCTGGTTCCTGGGCGGCGTTCTCGATCACCGTTTTGCCCTTGGCCAGGGTGGCTGCCATCAGGATCGTGTGCGTCGCGCCGACCGAAACCTTGGAAAAAGCCACTGTTGCGCCGACCAGTCCGCCCTTGGGGGCGCGCGCCACCACATAGCCCTCATCGATGTCGATTTCTGCGCCAAGGGCCTGCAGGCCGAAGAGAAAGAGATCGACGGGACGCGTGCCGATGGCGCAGCCGCCCGGCAGCGACACCCGGGCCTCGTGGCATCGGGCCAGCAGCGGGCCGATGACCCAGAAACTGGCGCGCATCTTGGATACGAGATCATAGGGCGCGGTGGTATCGACGATATCGGCGGCGTGAAAAGTCATGCGCTGGCCGACGCCTTCATCCTCCCCGCGCCGGCGACCATGCACGGCGATATCGACGCCGTGATTCTCCAGAATGCGTTCCAATTGCTTCACGTCGGCCAGGCGCGGCACATTGTGCAGCACCAGTGGCTCATCGGTGAGCAGGGAAGAGATCATCAGCGGCAGAGCGGCATTCTTGGCTCCGGAAATGGCAATCTCGCCATTGAGCTGATTGCCGCCGACCAAACGAATACGATCCATAAAGACAAGTCCTCAAACGGGGCCCGTGGGGGCCTGCTACCTGGGGAGGCAAGGCAGGATCTTCGTTGCCGCGTAGGCCAGACCAGCCGCACTCTGAAAAGGGTGACGATGTGAGCCTTGCGGCCCTGTTTTGCGCATCTGTGCGGCGGAATGCCGGTTTTCCACTATTCCGCCCGAGACGCTAGTTCGCCCGAAAATGGTTTACGATTTCTTGTCCGTGTCCGTTTCGGGCTCCACCGCGGCAGAATCGGAGCCGCGCCCCGAAGCGCGCGCCCTGGCCTGATCCTTGCGGCGCCTGAGGTTCTCACGCAACTTTGCGGCCAATCTTTGCTCGCGCAATTCCGCTTGTGCCGATTTATCCATGAGCGCTTTGACGAGATGATTCCATCAGCGTGGTTGATAGGCTGTTTTTGGCCTTGCGTCGAGGGAGGCACTATGGCAAAGGAGCCCCCGTCGCCGCGCCGGTCACACCCCGCGCCGACCACAAAGTTTGCTGCCGTAGCTCAGTGGTAGAGCACTCCCTTGGTAAGGGAGAGGCCGACAGTTCAATCCTGTCCGGCAGCACCATTTTTTCCAAAGCACCATTATCTGACCGCTCTGCTTAGCCCAGGTGTATTCCTTGCCGGTCGCCAGCCAAGGTCCAGCCAGCTTTTCACGTCGCCCCGTTGAGCACGGGACGACCGAAATAGCCTGATCGGGCGGTTTCGATGCCGCCCGACAGTATGAACCCCGACCTGTGCGCCGCTAGCGGCGTCGGCCGGATTGCCAGACGAGGGGGACGAGGATCAGCGCCACAGCGGGGAAGACCAGCCAGTTAATGGCCTGCCAGCCCGAGGCATGCAGCAGCCCGCCCGCGAAGAACGAGGCTGCCGCCACTGTGCCAAAGACCATGAAGTCATTGGCGCCCTGCGCCATGCCGCGCTCGGCCGGGCTGTGGCAATCGGTGATCATGGCTGTCGCGCCAATAAAGCCGAAATTCCAGCCGATGCCGAGCAGAACGAGCGAAATCCAGAAATGGCCGAGGTCCAGCCCCATCAGCGCGACGATGGCGGAAATGGCGATCAACAACAGCCCCAGGGCGGTGATTCGCTCCTTGCCGAAGCGCGCCATCAGGCTGCCGGTGAAGAAGCTGGGCGCGAACATGGCCAGCACATGCCATTGAATGCCCAGTGCGGCATGATCGACCGAATGGCCGTGACCTACCATGGCGATGGGGGCGGCGGTCATGACGAAGGCCATAAGCCCGTAGGAGACGATGCCGGCGGCGACCGCCAGCATATAGCGGGGCATCAGCAATATCTGCATGAGGGAACGGGCCGGCGCATCGGTATCGGCAGCCGACGCCCCGGCTGGATTCGGCCTTAGCAACATGAGCACGGGAATGGCCATCAGCGCCAGCGCCGCCTGGCTGAGGAAACTGCCCAGATAGGGCGTACCGGACACGGCATCGCGGGTCCAGATCACCAATTGCGGTCCGATGATGGCGGCGACCAGTCCACCCACCATGACCCAGGAGATAGCCCGGACCTTATCCGGCCCGCTGGCCGCGTCGGCCGCCGCGAACCGATAACTCTGCACATAGGCGCCATAGAAGCCGGCGAGGAAGGTGCCGGCGCAGAAGACGAGGAAGGACGCGGCGAAGATGCCCAGCGCAGCGACGAGACCCGCCAGCGCCCCGATGCCGGCGCCAAACATATAGCCCGAACGGCGACCGAAGCGGCGCGTCACATAGGCCGAGGGCAGCGTGCCCAGGGCGAGGCCAAGATTGAGCAGGCTGACCGGGAGGGTGACCAGCGCCGGATCGGAGGACAATTGCTGGCCCACGAGCCCGCCCAGGGAGATGACGATGGGCGCGCTGGCGCCGCCCAGCGCCTGAGCCGCCGTCAGCACGAAGATATTGTGCCTGCCTGTCGTCTGGTCGTTCATGTCGTCCTCTTCTGCCGGATGGCCGGCGGGGAAATCGGGTTTGGGCGGTTTCGGAAATGGTGCGGCGGGTTTCTTGGGCCCGACGAGAATGGAGCCCGGCATCACTCCGGTATCCACAAGACCCCGGCCGCGCAAGGCCATCGGGCCCGCGCGCGTTCGTTCGCTAAAGCGGACCCGCTCAGCTGGCCGTGCGCCGCGCCCAGGCGAGAATGTCGGCGCTGGACATGGCGCCGGAGACACGGCCGGCTTCCTTGCCGTCCTTGAACAGGATCATGGTGGGAATGCCGCGAATGCCGAGCCGGCCGGCCAGATCCTGGTTCTCGTCAGAATTGAGCTTGACCAAACGCAGGTCCGGCTCGGCTGCCTGCGCGGCCGCCTCGAATTGCGGCCCCATGACACGACAGGGTCCACACCAGGGCGCCCAGACATCGACCAGAACCGGGATGGAGGATCTGGCGATCTGCTTTTCGAGAATGGCGGCAGGCACATCGGCGGCATGGCCGGAAAACAGGGCCGCTCCGCATTTGCCGCATTTGCCCCGGGCCATGTCCTGGCCCTCGGCGATGCGGTTGGTGGCGCCGCAGGACGAGCAGACGATATTGGTCATTGTGAGGTTGTTCCTTGAGCCAGACTCTCGCGTTGCGCCGCAATGATCGAGGTGATGGCCAGATGCTGGCTGAGATGGATGCCGGCGAGGCGGGAGAGAAAATCGGTCTTTTCAAGCTTATCCATGACCGGTCCCTTCACCTCGGACAGGTGCAGACGGATGCCGGCATCGGCCAGGCGGTGGTGAATGGCTTCGAGGCTTTCAAGCGCCGACATGTCGATGGCATTCACCGCCGAGCACATGAGCACGACATCTCTGGTGCCTGGATTGTCGGCGATCTGGGCCAGAACCAGGTCTTCGAGATAGCGGGCATTGGCGAAATAGAGGCTCTCATCGACGCGGATGGAGATGGTGCCGGGCACGGTCTCGACCTTGTGGCGCTTGACGTTGCGATAGTGCTCGGTGCCCGGCACCTGCCCGACAATGGCGGCATGGGGCACCGACGAGCGATAGAGGAAAACCAGGATCGAGGCTCCGACACCCAGCGCGATACCCATCTCCACGCCAAAGAGCAGCGTTCCGGCCATGGTGATGGCCACGGCGGCGAAATCGGTCTTGGAATAGGACCAGGCCCGCTTGAGAATGGAAAAATCCACGAGGGTCAGAACGGCGAGGACGATGGTGGCCGCCAGCGTCGCCTTGGGCAGGATGGCGAGAAAGGGCGTGAGCAGCAGGGTTGCGCCGGCAATGCCGATGGCGGTGAAAGCGCCGGCTGCCGGGCTGGCCGCACCGGCATCGAAATTGACCACCGAGCGCGCAAAGCCGCCGGTCACCGGATACCCCCCGCCAATGGCAGCAGCAATATTGGACGCACCCAGCCCGATCAGTTCCTGATTGGGAATGATGCGCTCGCGCCGCTTAGCGGCCAGGGTCTGGGCAACCGAAATGGATTCGACGAAGCCGACAATGGAGATGATCAAAGCCGGCACGGCGAGCTGGCTGATGAGATCGAGATTGAAGACCGGCAGGCTTAGCATGGGCAGGCCCTGCGGCACGTCCCCGACCAGGGAAACACCCTTCCCGCCCAGATCCATGCCCGCGGACCAGGCCATGGTCAGGAACACGACCAGAACCGGGCCGGCGCGCACGATGATCGTCGCGAGACCCTTGGGCACGCCGAAGCGCGCCAGCCAGTTTTTAAGGTCAAGCCTGATCCAGAGCAGCAGCGCCAGCGACACCGCGCCCACCGCCAGGGTCCACCAATTGATGGCGCCGATATTGCCGATGATCGATGACAGGAGTTCGGGCATAGCGTGGCCCTGCGTCCTGATCCCGAGCAGGCCGCCGATCTGGCTGGTGGCGATGATCAGGCCGGAGGCGGTGATGAAGCCGGAAATCACCGGATGGGAGAGAAAATTGGCGACGAAGCCGAGACGGAACAGGCCCATGGCCAGCAGCATCAGGCCGGACAGCATGGCCAGCACGATAGCGGCGCTGGCATAATCAACGCTGCCCTCGGCGGCGATGCGGCCCACCGCGCTGGCCGTCATCAGCGATATCACCGCCACCGGCCCGACCGCCAGCGCCGAGGAGGTGCCGAAAATCGCATAGGCGATGAGCGGCAGGACCGAGGCGTAAAGACCGGTTTCCGGCGGCAATCCCGCCAGCAGCGCATAGGCCAGCGATTGCGGGATCAACATGATGGTCACGATGAGCGCGGCGACGAGATCGCTGGCCAGCGTCTGGCGGTTATAACGTCGGCCCCAGTCCAATATCGGGAAATAGTTCTGAATACGCACAGGTCTTGACTCTCGGGGCCGGACGCCCATGCGATTTACTTGCTCAGGGTGGCGTGGAGGCTACCGGCGCGAGCACCCGACCGGCAATAGCCGAGCATGGGCTTGGGCATCGTCGCCCAGGCATCGTGGAAGCGGATGATCTGGCCCTCCCCGATCCCGCCGGACACGGGAATATGCACGATCTGCAGGCCCGCTTCTTCGGCTGCGCGAGCCACCTCGGCAAAACTGGGCTGGCCGGGTTCTTCATGATCGGGGCGAGCGCACAGGATGGACTTGAAGCCCGCCTCGGACACAGCCTTGACCTGTTCGGGCGTAATCTGCCCCGTCACCGAAAAATCGCCGTCTATCTTGCGCGGATTCATTGCATTGCCTTTGGGTTTGAAAAACGAAAACATGGAAGCATTTCCTTGGGAGGCTCCTCCGCTGCCTGGTCGCAGAGGAGGAGCGGGGCTGTCGTCTAGGAGAGTTACAGCCCGTTGACCGGCACTTTGAGGAAGGTCTTGCCATCCTCGTCGGCGGGCGGCAGCTGGCCGGCCCGCATATTGATCTGCAAGGACGGCACGATCAGCTTGGGCATGGCCAGGGTGGCGTCACGCGCTTCACGCATGGCGACGAATGAATCTTCGTCCGCGCCTTTGCCGACATGGATATTGTGGTCGATCTCGTCGCCCACGCTGGTTTCCCAGGCAATGTCACGGCCATTGGGGCCATAATCGTGGCACATAAAGAGACGCATCTCGCGCGGCAGCGACAATACCCGCTGGATCGAGCGATAGAGCGTGCGGGCGTCGCCGCCGGGAAAGTCGGCGCGGGCCGAGCCGCCATCGGGCATGAACAGGGTATCCCCAACGAAACCGGCATCGCCGATCACATGGGTCATGCAGGCCGGGGTGTGGCCCGGCGTATGCATGGTGTGGACCGTCATGGTGCCGATCATGTAGCTGTCGCCGTCCTTGAACAGGCGGTCGAACTGGCTGCCGTCACGCTGGAACTCGGTGCCTTCATTGAAGATCTTGCCGAACGTGTCCTGCACCAGGGTGATATTCTCGCCAATGCCCAACTTGCCGCCGGTCTTGGCCTGGATATAGGGCGCGCCGGAGAGATGGTCGGCGTGAACATGGGTCTCGATCAGCCATTCGACCTCGAGGCCGTTTTCTTTGATGAAGGCGATGACCCTGTCAGCGCCCTCATAGGTGATACGGCCGGCCGCATAATCGATATCCATCACCGAATCGATCACCGCGCAGGATTTGGAATTCGGATCCTTGACCACATAGGAGATGGTATTGGTGGGTTCGTCGAAGAAGGCCGTCACTTCGGGATGAACCGAAAGGTCGGGCGTGAATGGCAGCTTGGCCATGATGTTTCCTTTCGTGAAAGGTCAGGCGGATTGGGTCGCGCGTTGTTCCAACGCTTGACGGAAGGTTCTGGCGGCGAAAATTCCCGCCAGCATCGAACCAACAAAGGCCCAGGCGGACGCTTCGCCAAGCCCGAGCGCCGGAATAGCGCCGCCGGGGCAGAAACCTGAAATCCCCCAACCGATACCAAAGATTGCCGAGCCAGCAACCAGCGGCAGATCGATCTTGCGGCTGGTCGGCAGGTGGAACTTTGCTTCAAGGACGGGTTTGTCGCGTTTCAGCACGAAGAAATAGCCGATTGCGGTGACCACGAGCGCCGCCCCCATGACCAGCAGCAGGGACGGATCCCAGGCGCCGGCAATGTCGAAAAAATTGAGCACCTTGGCCGGATTGGCCATGCCGGACAGGGCAATGCCGGTGCCGAAGATAAGACCGATGAATCCGGCCAGCACGATACGCTGCATCAGAAGGCTCCGATAACGTGACGGATGATAAAGACCGTTCCGATGGAAGTGGCCATGAAGGTGATGGTCGCAATGATAGAGCGCGGCGACAGCCGGGCCATGCCGCAGACACCATGGCCCGAGGTGCAGCCGGAGCCGAAATAGACGCCGATGCCGACAATCAGGCCGCTGATAATGGTCCAGGAGAGCGGCACGGGGCTTTGAAAGCCCACCGAGAAGCCGGACAGGGCGATGACCAGAGAAGGCGCGGCGATCGCACCGGCAAGGAAAGCCGCACGCCAGGCCCAATCGCGGGAGAAGGGCGGCAGAAGACCGGACAGAATGCCGGTCATGCCGGCGATCCGGCCGTGAAAGGCCATGAGAAGTACGGAAGCCAGCCCAATCAGCGCACCGCCGAGCAGGGCCTCAACCGGAGTAAATTCAGTCATCGATGCGACGCCTTGCCGGTGGAAAGACCAAAGAGCCGATAGAGCGGGCAGAAGCGGATCGCAGCGGTCGCGATCAGCACCACGCCGACGACGAGAGCGCCCCAGAACAGCACGGGATTGGCGAGAATCCCGGTAAACGGCAACACGACCAGCACCAGGCCGAGAACCAGCCGGATCAGGCGATCGACCGAACCAACATTGGCAGTCATTTCCAAGCTCCTTGAAAAACACTCTCGAAAGAGCGATAGTAATCTCGCTTATTCGTATATACGAGCTTTCTAATATGATCAACATGGATTTGGAAAAAATGGCGCAGAATGCCGAACGGGCATCCGAGCTGCTCACGGCCATGGCCAATCCAAAGCGCCTCTTGATCCTGTGCAATCTGCTCAATCAGGAACTCAATGTCGGGGAACTGGCCAACCGGGTGGAACTGGGGCAATCCCCGCTCTCCCAGCATCTGTCCAAGCTTCGAGCCTGGGGGCTGGTCAAGACGCGGCGGGAAGCCCAGCAGGTGCGGTATTCGCTGGCGTCAGACGAGGTTCGCCAGGTGCTGTCGACGCTTTACGGGATCTATTGCGCCTGCTGATGCGGAGCCTGATCCGGCCGGGTTCGGGCGGATTTGTGGCCGCTTTTAAGCGTCGGGCCTCCATTGCGCCAATCGCAGGCCCCCGTACCACACCCGTCTCGCCGCATCCGGCTCGCAGAGGTTTCGGTTTCTGGTGGGCCATGCTGATCGGCGTGGTCCTTGTTTTATTCGGCTTGCCCATCGCTGCTGCCGGCTCATGGCTGATCGCGCTGGGCGGGTCGCGGTATTACCTGCCTGCCGGGATCGGCCGCCTGCTCACCGCCTATTCCTCTTCCGCAGGGACATGATGGCGGTCGGGATTTATTTGCTGACCTATGCCGCGACAATGATCTGGGCAATGACGATGGAACTGACTGCGTCCGGCATATTCACCGCGACCCCATCCCTTCATGCACTCGGGTAGTGCGGCCACAAACGCCATGGAGCCGATGTCCCGAAGGACATCGGCCGGCAATCATCAGGTGATGAAATTGAATGGACCGGATCAGATCCAATAAGGCGTCACGCCATAATAGTCATAGACGCGGCGGCCATTCTCGGCGGTCCAGTAAGTGTCGTCCTCGCGCTCATAGCGCGGTGCGCCTTCGAGCTGTTCCTTGGTGATGTCCACGCGATAGCCACCAAGATTCTCGTCATAATTGAGCTTGGACCAGGGCAGCGGATAATGGTCGTGACCAATGCCGAGGAAACCTCCGAAGCTCAGGACGGCATAGGAGACCTTGCCGCCGCGCTTTTCGACCAGAATGCGCTCGATGGACCCGATATGCTCGCCCATCGCGTCGAAGACCTTGGTGCCTTCCACCTTGTCGGAGGCGATGAGATCATGGGTTTCCTTGAGGTCGGCATTTGCCACACGGGCGTCGTCATAGGCCATTTGGTCCTCCTTGCATGGGAATTGGATGTGCTGTCCCAACGCCAGGCAGGCGGATCGGTTTCGCTCGAAATGGAAATGTGATCAGGCGGCGCGGCGCGACGTCGGATGCGGGCCGAACTCATATTCGGCCAGAAAGGCCGCGAAAGCCTCGATGGTCAATGGCCGCGAAATGCCATAGCCCTGGGCGAAATCGACGCGGCCTCCGGCCTTGAGGGCATCGAGGCGCTGCTGGGTCTCCACGCCCTCGACCACCAGCGGGTGGCCCGACGCATGGACCAGTTCGATGGCGTGATCGAGCATGCGCGCCATGACGGAATGTTCAGGGGCCATGGCGAAGGAGCGGTCCAGCTTGACCCCGTCAATGGGCAAAACGGCCAGATTGTGCATGGAGGAATAGCCGGCGCCGAAATCGTCGATATAGACGCCGATCCCGGCCTTGCGCAGTTTTTCGATCTCGATCTGCGCGGTGGCGGGTTCCACTTCGGCCGTTTCCACCAATTCCACCACCACCTCGAAAGGCAGGCCGGGGGCCAGCAATGGCGCGAAGATCGCCACGAGACGCGCCGCATCGAGATCGCGTGGGAAGATATTGAAATTGACCTGAAACCGCAGGTCGCCGGGCAGGTTCCGCGCCAGATCCTTATGGGTGCGGGCGGCGACCATGGCGGTGAAGCGTTCGGTCAGGCCGTGTTGTTCAACGATGGGCAGGAAACGATCCGGCAGGACGATGGAGCCATCGACATCGCGCCAGCGCGCCAGCACTTCGCAGCCGGTGATGCGGCCGCTGCGCAGGTTCAGCAGGGGCTGATAGACGCAGACCAGCGCGTCTTTGTCGAAACGGCGCAGGAACCGCGCCTCGAACGACCAATGCCGTTCGATGACGCCGCAGATCTGCTGGGCCAGCCAAGCCGCGAGCACCGCGAGAACGGCCAGAACCAGCGCAATGGCCGCGAGCCGTTGCATGGCGATAGGCAGGAGCGGCGCGCGGGCCGCCACGCAATGCTCTTCCGCGCTATCGCAGGCATATTGATGGATTACGCCCTGGAAAAGCCCGAGTACGGCTTGTTGTGGGGCGACAAGCGCCGCCTCGTGCAGGCCCTCGGTTCCCGCGCGGTGGCGCCAGAGATCGGGGCCGACCCGATAGACCAGTTCCTCCTCGAACCCAGCCGGTTTGTCGCCGCTGGGTATGAATTGCGGCGGCGCCACCAATCCATAATCGCCCCGCCTGGCAATGGTGCCGGTGAGATTGTCCAGCCCCAGCGGGGCCAGCGAGCGACCGAGCCAGAGCGCGATGCCGAATTGATCGGAGGCAGCGATATCGGGGGGGCCCAGGTCCATGGGCGTTTCCAGCCAGCCCTCATTGCCGGCGCAGACCACGCTGCCCTCGGGCATGTAGAGCAATTCGCTGATGCCATGAGGCAGAAAGGCGATGCGCCGCATCTCGCCGAGAAAGGCCTCGGAGCAGGGCGCGGCCGTCAGGCCTTCGTCCATTGCATCGAAAATGGCGACGATGTTGTTGCGCAGCGTGCCATAGGTGGCAAGGCTCCGGCCGATTTCGGCGCGCATGGACTGCGACACCTGCTCGGCGGCGATCCAGCCGGCGCCGCCCAACAGCACCATGAAGACGGCCAGCCAGACCAGCGACCGGCGCAGCCGTCCATGCGTCCCCGAAATCAAGAAAGTGGCGAACCGACCCATCCAGGGCCCTCCATTGGCGGCCTATCAAGCACCACGACTTGTCAAAAGGACGTTAAGCGTGCCGGGGCCCGGCCATTTGCCTATGGGAACCGCCGAACCTGCTGCGCATTGAGCCTATGGGAAAGGGCAATGAACAGGGAGACAGGGTGATGGCAGAACAGGAACCCAAATTGGACGGCAAGGTGCGCGAGACGGCGCGGGTGGATTTTCTCGTGGACGAGAACGGCTCGCGGATCGAGCTTCCCGACGATTCCGCCATCCGGGTGGCCGGCGAGCACGAGACATCCCTGGGCGGGACCGGGCCGACCAATTGGTGGCTTTATGGCATGATCGCCCTGGCCATCATCATCGCGCTGCTGCTGGTGCTTCAGATGATATCTGGCGCGCCGGGCACCGACATGCAGCCGGGAAGTCCGACATCGGCGCCGGTGACACAGACCACGACGCAATAGGCCATTACGACCAGAAGGCGCTGGAATTTCATGCATCAGCCGGCGTGCCGGATGATGCTGATTGCGACGGCATGGGCTGCCATGCCGCCTTGGTCATGCGCGTCAGCCGCGAATGGGCGAGAGCTGGATTTCCACGCGGCGGTTCTGGGCGCGGCCGGATTCGGTGGCGTTGGAAGCGATGGGGCTCGAAGGGCCCTTGCCCTCGATGTAGAACCGGCGCTGATCGATGCCCTGATTGGCCAGGATCGTGGCCACCGACACCGCGCGGCGCTGGCTGAGCGCCAGATTGTGGTCGCTCGAACCGGTCGAGTCGGTGTGGCCATAGACGTCCACGATGGTCTTGTCGAACTTCTTGAGCACCAGCGCGACCGAGACCAGCGTCTGGTTGAATTGCGGCTGCACCGTGGACTGGTCGGTGGCGAAGGTGATGTTGGACGGCATGTTGAGGATGATCTGGTCGCCCGCGCGGGTCACCGAGACGCCGGTGCCCTGCAATTGGGCGCGCAATTCGGCTTCCTGCTGATCCATGTAATTGCCGATGGCCCCGCCGGTGAGGCCACCGACGCCAGCGCCGATCAAAGCGCCCACGCGCGGATCGCCACCTACTGCTGCGCCGACAATGGCGCCCGCAACCGCGCCGCCACCAGCGCCCAGCAGCGACCCGCCGGCGGTGTTGGAGATACGGCTCTGGCCGGTATAGGGATCGGTAGTGGTGCAGGCGCTGAGCGCCAATGCCGCTGCAAGAGCGACGAGAACCTTCGACTTCATCATTATCCCCCTGAAGGATTCGCGAAAAAAGTGGCCTTGTGATGTCCCTTCAATAAGGCAGGAGCGTGGTAAGGCCAAGATGATGAACGGCGCATGAATGGAGGAATGGCGCGCGTGGTTTGGAATGGCGCAAATGGGGTGGTTTTCAGACAGTCAGCTTCTGGACCAGCCGATCTGAAAGCTGACATGCTCTAGCTGGCGAGCGCAATGGCGGGTCAACAGGATCGCAACTGTTGGACGTAGCGCCATCTCTCATCAGGACGTGCCCCCACTGGCCTCAAGGCTCCAATGTCTTGAGGTAAGCAACGATAGCTGCAGCCTGGTCAGGGTCAAACTCGAACTGCGGCATTTCGGGATGGGCTGTAACGATCCCTTCGACAAGCGCTTCGCTCAGGAACTCCACGTCGTAGCGCAGATGAAGGTCACGAAACCGTGGCGCGATATTCAGGGGGCTTTCGCCATTGGTTCCGATCGCATGACAATCGGCACAGTACATCGTCACCAACGCCCGGCCGTCTTCAACTCGATCGAATGCCTGTGCGACGACGCAACCGGCAAAGAACAGCCAAAGCGGGACAAAAACACGCAGTGCGGTGTCGGTAGTCGCACGTCCTCTATCGGTCATGCCGCGCTCCAGCCCATATCCACCGGCAGCACCGCGCCATTGAGGTGACGGGCCTCGTCGGAGGCGAGAAACAGAACGGCATTGGCGATGTCGGCCGGTTCAAGCATACCCGGATTGCTGGCCTGATAAGCACCCAATCGCCCGAGCCCAGCCTGGTCGAGCGCGTGCCCCTCGACGCTATCCATGATGTTGGTGCTGACGCCGCCCACTGCCAGCGCATTGCAGCGCAGTCCAAGCTTAGCATATTGAAACGCTGTACTCTTGGTCAGGCCGATCAGCGCGTGCTTGGAGGCGGTATAGGCCGCGCCCGCTGCGCCGCCACCTGTAGCGGCCACGGATGCGATATTGACGATTGAGCCGCCTCCCAGTTCCAGCATCAGCGGAACCGCTCGTCGCATGGCATACATAGGCCCGTCGACATTGACCGCCATGCAGCGGCGCCATGTCGCGTTGTCGACGTCGGCAACGGACTGGAACAGGTCCATCACGCCGGCATTGTTGACCAGAATGTCGACGCGCCCAAATTCGGCTGCTGCACGATCGATCATCGCAACGCAGTCTGCCTCCTTGGACACATCACCCGTCATGCCGATGATGGCGCCTCCGATGTCGCTCACTGCCGCCGCGATGGCGTCGGCATGCCAGTCTAGGGCAACAACCTTTGCCCCTTCCGCCACGAACCGGCGGGCAATGGCCAAACCGATGCCTGAGCCAGCTCCCGTGACGACCGCAACCTTGTCCTGTATACGCATGACCACCTCCGTTTAGGCCTCAGTCTACGCCTGTTCAACCGTCACGCGTTGATCGAGATCAACCGACCTCCGCGCTATCCGGCGCTAACCCCGAAGATCCGACACATGCTGTGGACTTCAGGATGCGAAAAGCGGCTCATCACTATCCTCCTAGGACGCGGTAGCAATATCTGGAGTGGGAAGCGCATGTGGTCTGATCCGCAACGCTCGCAGGGCATTGAGAATGACGGCGACGTCTATGGCCTCCTGCAGCAGCGCCCCCTGGACTGGCGTCAGGTAGCCAAGCGCCGCAGCGATCATGCCTGCGACCGACAGGCCGATGCCGACAGCAACGCTCTGCAGCGCAATCCGCCGCGCGCCTTGCGCTATTTCGACCCCGGGCAGCAGGCGATCGAGGTGATCGACCAGCAGGACGACATCGGCTGCCTCTGCAGAGGCGGCAGCGCCACGCGCGCCCATCGCCACCCCGACATCCGCCGCGGCCAGCGCCGGCGCATCATTGACGCCGTCACCCACCATCATCACAGGAGCATGGCCTTCCCTTTCGGTCAGGATCAGCTGCACTTTCTGGTCAGGCGTCATCTGGGCGTGGACTGCATCGAGGTTCAATCCAGCCGTGATGGCGTCGGCCACAGCGCGCCGATCGCCGGTCGCCAGCATGATCCGGGATATGCCCAAGCGCCGTAGGCCTGCCAGCAGCCCTTGCGTTCCCGAGCGCAATGCATCGGCCATAGTGATGTGTCCGGCGAGCTTTCCGTCAATTGCCACTGCAACAAGAGCGGCGCCAGCATCGAGAATGCGGCTTTCGGGTACGGCGCTGCCAATGCGATGCGCGACAAAGCTTGCGCCGCCAACCACAACCTTGCGGCCATCAACCGTACCCTCAAGGCCTTCTCCCGGGACCTCCACAACCTCCCCGGGAATGCGCAGGACGCTTCCGCGCTCGCGCGCCGATGTCACGATGGCTTGCGCCATCGGATGTTTGGACGCCTGCTCAAGCGAAGCGGCCAGGAACAGCAGTTCTTCCTCGCTCACGCTCTCAATCGTATCGATCGAAACGATCTGGGGGCGTCCATCCGTCAGGGTGCCGGTCTTGTCCAATACCAGCGTCCGGATGCTGGCGAGCGCTTCAAGCGGCCTGGCGCCCTTGATCAGCACGCCAAACTGCGCTGCCCGCGACAGCCCTGCCACAAGCGCCACCGGAACAGCCAAGATCAACGGGCAAGGTGTTGCGACCACAAGGACCGCCACGGCGCGTATGGGGTCGCCGGTGAACCACCACGCCAGCGTTGCAAGGATCACGGTGATGAGCAGGAACAGCAGGGAATAGCGGTCGGCGAGTCTAGCCATCGGCGCCTTTGATGCCTGGGCCGCCTCGACCAGCCGCACGATCCCGGCATAAGTGCTTTCCGAGGCGCGTCGCGTAACCCGAAGATCGAACGCCTCGCCTGCATTGGTTGAGCCGCTCATCACATTCTGGCCACGGCCAAGCTGCACCGGCATCGACTCGCCTGTCAGTGCTGACTGATCCAACATCGCCGTGCTGCTTTCAACAGCACCATCCACGGCCGCCACGTCGCCCTGTCGGATCAGGAGCAGATCGCTCGGCTCGATAGCGTCGAGCGGCACCTCTTCGAGCTTGCCGTCTCGGTGCCGGGTGGCGGTCCGTGGCACGCGGGACAGCAGCTGGCTCATTTCGCGACGGGCTCTGCCTTCCGCAAAGCTCTCGAGGAACGTGCCGCCTGAATACATCAGGGCAACGACGGCCGCCGCCAGCGTCTCACCAAAAAACAAGGCGGCCGACATTGAAAGTGCGGCCACGATATCCAAGCCCACTTCGCCCTTGGCAAGACTGCGGACGATTTCGACAAGAAGGGCTGCGAGGACAGGAACGACGCCAACGAACCACGCAATCCTGGCAAGCTCGTTGTTGCTGGCCCACATCAGACCCAAGCCTGAAACCAGCCCTGACAGGGCTACGACCAGCAGGGCAACATTCAGGCGGCTTCGCAGTGACGGGGGCATCAGGCGTGTCATTCCGGGTTCGAGTCAGGTCAGGCTTTGCAAGCACTATTCCTATCACGTTCACGCAGCGCCAGCTCGGGAAAGCAGTATCGGTGATATGAGGCACTCAGCCGCGCAAGAGGCTCGCACTGCCCCCAATGACCGCCGCCAAACGACGAAGTGTGCCTCAACTGAATGTCAGCTCTCGGGCGTACATCAGTCATCGTTGATGACCGATATGGGGTCGGCTTCGGACGGTCCGCTTGTAGAAGCGAAGCATCAGTAGTTGCCATCGAAGGCTGCCCTCATCAACGGTATTTCTCAACTCCATCGTAGCCGCAAGCCGACATGCGCTAGAGGTGGAATCTCGGAACTGCTCGCCAACTAGGCTCAGGCAAATTTCGTCAAATTAGTGGGTCCTGAGCCCAGGTCGCAGGCACAAGTGGCTGGGCGAAACCTCTGACAGGGTTGCGGACTTCCGGGCTATGGGCGGTGCGCATTTCCCTCGAAATCTGGTTGAAGGCGAAGTAGACGGCCTCGGATTCCTCACCGGTACAGAGATGGGTTTTGGCCAATTCATCACCGTTACGGGCCAGATCGGTAAATTCCCACCAGCCGGCATATCATTTTGGCGCAGCGATATGCGTCGCCATTATGTCCCCGGTCTTGGAGGTTGCGGAAAAGACGCTCTGCGCCGCCGCGGATATGGCGTTGCCCGAAAGGACAAAAACACCGCGGAGGTAGTGTTGGCTGCAAGTATCTCACTGCCGAGAAACCACTCACATTTTGACAATCTCGACACGCCGGGTGAGGGTGCGCCCGCCCTGAGTGTCGTTGGGGGCAACCGGCCTGTCGAAGCCGAAACCCAGCGCCGGCAGCCGCCCGGCAGTTACACCCTTGGACACTAGGTAGGTCTGCACCGCAGCCGCCCGGCGGCTTGACAGATCCTTGTTGAATGCGTCCGTACCGATATTGTCGGTGTGGCCCTCCAGCATGATCGCCCAGTCTTCGTGCTCGCGCAGCAATTCGGCGACCTGGTCGAGCATTGGATAGGAAGCTGCCTGTATCACTGCGGAATTGAAGTCGAAATTGGCGCCGTCGAACCGTGAGCGGCCAGCAGACTCCAGGTCGGCGCCAAGTTGCGAACCGGCCGCGCTGCCGCGCCAGTTGGGAATGTTCGGACAATCGCTGATGTCGCTGGAGATTCTCTCAGTGCTCCAAAAGGAATCATATCCATATTCGGGGTTGGAATCATCCGCTCGGCTCAGGACAAACAGGGATTCGTTGCCAGGGGTGAAGGCGAAGAGCGCAAGCAAATGCCGCACGTCGCTGCCGTCCTCCTCATGTTCGGTCATCTCGCCCCTGAGCATTCGGCCGTCCACTGCCGCGCCGATTAGCCCGGACCGATAATCGAAGCAGTCGGTCAACCGGCCTCCTTCCTGCTCAAGATGCACGTTCCCCACCCGTTCGCGCCTTCGTAGATGCCACTGACATTGTCGACATGCGCCGTGTCGGTCAGTCGGCGACCGTAGCCGTGGAAACCGGTCACCCCGTAGTTCTCGGCTCCGTATTTGCTGGTGAAGATGAGCCTGACCCAGCGACCGACCGCCTTCTGCGGCAAGATGAAGTTCTGATCGTTGCGGTCAATCTGGAGTTCGGCGGCGAACGCGGCGGAAAAACCAGCGGTGGCCGAAGTATCGGACACTTCAACCGTTACACCCTTCACCGATTTCTCCGCATTGGTCATGCCGCCGGTGTCGAAGGAGATGCCCTCCAACTCGGTCTGCTCGGGTAGTTCCAGCACGTAGATGGCGGGTTTCTCGCCCTCGGCGCGGGTGGTAAATATAGGCAGTTTCGTCGATCGGCGCATAAGGGGAATAGGCCATGTCGGCATAGTCTGCGTCATCCGGCTTCTGCACAAAACGGGCGCCAGCGGAGAAGGCAAACAGTATTCGGACGGAGGCGATTGCGCTCCAACCGGGACTACAGCCTGCGCAGCCAGAACGCAAAGCAGCAAGGGAAGGACGAAAATCCTCCCGACCAGACCAAATTTGCACATCGACGGCTTCCTGACTTGCAGGTTTCCTCGCGGGCCGCACGAGATGACGTGGAGCGTTGCGATCTGCAATCCGCCAAAGGGCAGGGCGCCATTCACGACTTCATGCGTTGCAGCGAGAGTAATTTCTGAGAAGAATGCCATTGGACACTTGTCGTTGCGCGTCGCGACGCGCCCAAACATGACCTCGACCCAATTGCGCTGTTTATAGCGGAGCTTGCCGCAATTGCCCTCTGTGTTCCGGGATTTCCTACCCAGAATACAGGGCGTAATCCACTTCGCCTGCAATGCGTCACGATACCAATCGGCATCATAGACACGGTCGGTCGGCAGCCATTTGGCCTTGGAAAGCTCATCAGGCATGGCTGCGGCGCCGGTGTAGTCGCTGACCTGAGCGGCCTGTTGTGAAGAAACCGATCGGGCGACCATTCGCATCCGTTACGGCATAAAGCTTGGTGTTTACGCCGCCTTTGATGCGGACGATCAGGCGGCCCGCGCCCCCTCACTACCTGTAGGCTGGGTGCCGTACGATGGGGCTCCCTGGCGCCTGAGCGGTATCGGAAGTGGCGGAGAGGGCAGAACAGTTCATCGCGCCGCAAGGCGACGCATCATCCGCCGAGTACGAATGCGATGGCAACGAGCGCAATGCCGATCAACACCATCAGCATTCCGGTCTGCCACGGGCGCCCGACATAAAGCCCGAATGCGAAGCCGGTAAGGAACAGCAGCAGGATGGCAATGATATTCGACACCCTGAGTGCCAGAGCGCTTTCGTCGAAGAGCAGAAACGGCAAAACTGTTCCCCGTCAGCGCCCATGGCACAGATTGAGGGTTGAGCTTTAAGGAGTGTTTTGGTCTCGTCGTCTGACGAAGGAACCAAGATGACTGCTAAATCCCCGAGCACCAAAAAGCCTGCCGAGCAG
>NZ_JACDXV010000012.1 GCF_015158295.1 Devosia faecipullorum
ACAAACCATCCAGCATCGGCGCTTGCAGCACCGCAAGCTCGCCGCATAACATCAACCCAAAGACGAGGCCGATACTCCGCTAATCCAAGACCCAAACTGCGCCAAATGATCTGACGACGGACAGGCAAAACGACCGGAAACACGCAGAGAAAGACAAGAAGGAAAACCCCGCACGCCGCAAGCAGGTCGCTCCATTGCCATGCCTGGTCCGGAATGCTTTCCGGAACGGCCCTGAGGCGGAAGCGGATGCGTTCCAGTTCGGCTTCCGTGAGCGCGCCACGGACTACCGGCGGCAACTGATCCGCGACAAGCGCACGTCCGAGAACCGGATCATTCTCTTTGCGGATCGCGGCGAGTGCCGAGGCGGCGATTCGTCGCTCCCCCTGGACCCCCATCACGTACATGACGGCATCAATTATCCCCCATGCGAGATTGCAACCCAAGGCGCCGATCAGCACGGTGCGGACATCCTCCCGTCCCGCTTCGGTGGCGGCAATGGAGAGGGTGAAGGTCAGCACCATAATCAGCGCGAACAGGATTTCACTGGCGCGATCCAGCGGGTCGAGGATTCGGCTGCGCACCGTCTTCTCGGCTGCGGCGCCGGCGGCTGTTCTGTATGACGCATCGCTCGTCATGCGGCGGGTGGCCAAAGAAAAAGCGTCATCGCGAAGACGGGGTAGACCATCGGCATCATGGCGCCGGCGAACCACGCGGAGCGTCCGCCATTCGTCATCGGCACAGCAGCCAGCGTGTGTAATTATGTCGGCACTCGCGGGACATCTCCCATAAGCCCTCAATTTTGGGACAAAGGAGATGTTCATGATCAAGGATCAGCGCGAGGTCGCGCGCAAGCTTCGCATTCTTCAACATGCGGACCAGACGGGCGACGTTTCCAAGACCTGTCAATATATTGGCATTGGCCGCAGCGGCTTCTACTGTTGGCAAGTGGCCCACCGAAGGCATGGTGCAGCTGGTCTTGTGAATCGGCTGCCGATTCCGAATTGGCATGCCAATCGGACGCCGGTCGAGATCGAGGAGAAGGCCCTTCATCTTCGAAGCCAATACTATCTGGGTCCGACGCGGATTGCCTGGTATCTGGCGCGCCGGTCAGAATAGAACTGCGAACACCTATATCATTGAAGTAAATAGATGATTTCCGCCCCATTCTCTACCCGGCTCTATTTCTTCAAGCGTGTCGAGTGTCTAAAATGGGGCCGGTAGCGGACCGTCTGCTTTTACTGATGAAATTGTCGAAAGCGGCCATGTCGTATCCGCGCGTTCCGGTAGAGCTTTTGGGTCAGGTAGGGCGTGGGCAGGCGGGATCGATCAGACCTTCGGCTGCCAATTCATCCCATAGCTGGCTGGTAATATGCTCGTCGAAATAGTCGACATTGGCGGCGACCTCGGAGGCCTTGGCGCCTCCGGGGACAATCGAAACCACCGATGGATGGGCCAGCGGGAATTGCAGGGCGGCAGCTTGCAGTGAGACACCGTGGCGTTTGCAGATGGCCATGATGCGCGCAGTCTTGTCCTGAATATCCTCAGTTGCCGGCGCATAGTGGTAGCGCGCATTGGGTCCTGGACCGGTGGCAAGAATGCCCGAGGCATAGGGCGCGCCCACCACGACCGAAACCTTGTTGTCGAGACAATATTGCAGGCCGGTTTTGGCGGCACTCTGGTCGAGCAGTGTATAGGCCATCGCCACGATACAGAAATCGAGAGGAACGCGTGGGGCGATAGTCTCAAGAGCATTTGTTGAATTAAGGCCCATGCCGACGGCCTTGATATGGCCCCAGCGCTTCAGCTCTTCCAATGCCCGAATACCGCTACGTGACAGGTCATCCAGATTGGGTCCGCCCTCGAAAACACCGGCCTCGGGATCGTGGATCAGCAGGGCGTCGACCGTATCAAGACCAAGCCGGAAAAGGCTTTGCTCGTAGGAGCGCATGATGCCGTCATAGGAATAATCCCAGTAGAACTCCATGCCGAGACCACCGCTCCACGGCTCGCGCTTGAACGTCGCCGGATCATTGGGACGGCGGAAGCACCGACCGACTTTGGTGGTGACAACGAAGCTCTTCCTGTCTTCGTCGATCAGGAAGCCGCCAAGGCGGTGTTCACTGAGGCCGCGGCCATAAAAGGGCGCTACGTCGAAATAGCGGATGCCCTTGTCCCAGGCGGTTTTAAGAACATCGTAGGCGCCTTCGCGCGAAACGCGTTCGAACATGCCGCCCAGATGGGCCGCACCAAATCCGAGTGTGGGAAGCGACAGGCTGGTCTCGCCGACCTGACGCCATTCATTGATTTTGATGGACATTGATGTCATCTCGCGCCGTCAGAGCGTCATCTTTTCAAGAGCGTCGAGAGTGAAACCATGGCCAAAGCCCGGTTCTTCACTCACCACTACGGTGCCGTTCCTAGGCACGGCCATGCCGGGATAGCCGTGGGTCTTTTCCAGCGGCACCCCGGGGGCACCCCCAACAAAGAACTCACCCCAGCGCGAAGAGGTGGACGCAATATTAAAGTGCTGGCCATAGGGCGTGTTCATGCCCGCGTGAAGGATCACTTCCAGACCGGACGCCTCGGCAATGCCAGCGATTTTCTGCGCTGCGGTGAAGCCGCCCACCCAGTGAATGTCCGGCTGGAAAATATCAGCCAGCCGTTCCTGCGCGGCGTTGAAGAATGCATAGGGCGTGTACCAGTGTTCCCCGGTGGAAATGGTCTGCCAGGGCAGGCGCGCGCGAAGAGCCCGGTGAGAGGCCTGGTCTTCTGGGATGAGACAGTCTTCCATCCATTTCAGATTATAAGGCTGAAGGCGGTGGGCGAGCCGCACAGCAAATTCAACGTCGAAGGCCATCCAGCAATCAAGCATCAGCTCGACATGCGGCCCGATGAGTTCGCGGGCGCGGGCGACGAATTCCTCGTTCTGATCGAGAGCCTGGAGGCCATCTGCCGCGCCATAAGGGCAGGCTAGCTTAGTGCCGGTAAAGCCCAATTCCATGTGCCAATCGGTATCATTGCCGGTGGCATAGCAAACCTGCTCGTCGCGGACGGGGCCGCCCGCCAGTTCATAGACCGGCATCTTCAGCACCTTGCCCTTAAGGTCCCACAGCGCCAGGTCGATGCCGCTGATAGCATAAGAGGCAAGGCCCGCCGAAGAATAGGGCGATGTGATCCGCATCATCATGTCCCAGAGCTTGCCGGTCGCCATCGCATTTTCATCCAGCAAGAGCGGCGCGAGATGGTCGTTGATCAGCGAGATAACGGGCTGGCCATAGCCGGTGGTGCCAAAACCCCAGGACCCGTCATCGGCGGTGACAAGCACGCCGACAGCCGGGAAATTCCCCAGCCAGGATCCGCGCCAGCGACGATATTTCGGATAGCGCGACATCGGGTTGGCGACTTCATCATTCATCGTCCAGGGCTTGCGGCGCGCTTCGCCGCGCTCGACGGCCTCTTCATAGGTGCCCGCCGCGATGGGATTGTTGATGGCGAAAGCCTTGATGCTCTTGATCTTCATTTCGGTTCTATTGGTTGTTGGCCCGGTCACAGCACTGCGGCGCCGGGAATGCGATAAGTCTCAATGGCATTGAGACGAAAGAGGTTGTCACGCTCGTCGGTGGAGAGGTCTTCGGTCAGG
Organism: Devosia faecipullorum; assembly: GCF_015158295.1. Taxonomy (GTDB): domain Bacteria; phylum Pseudomonadota; class Alphaproteobacteria; order Rhizobiales; family Devosiaceae; genus Devosia; species Devosia faecipullorum. The sequence goes on from NZ_JACDXV010000012.1 coordinate 3,641, forward strand.
GTATCGAAGGCGCGCCAGATAGTGGTGAACCTGGAATGCACCTTGTCGACCGGGAAGTTGGACGCAAACATCGTGCGGCGCGTCCCGAAGGCCTCAAGGATATCGAATACGATTGGCGCGATGCCCTGTACTGTCCAGCCGGGGTCGAACATGCCCAGGCCGCTGATCTTGATTTTCACATTGTCCCGCGACGCCAGCTTGCGCAGGCCCGTGCGCCACTGGCTCCAGCCTGTTCTGGTCGTTTGATTCCAGAGCCCGGCATGGTTGATCACAAACATGGTCTCGGGTGATGCCGCTGCAAGGGCGGCGGCGCGCTCCATCTGTGCCGGCCAAAGCTGCAGGTCAAAGCTCAGTTCCTGCTGGCCGAGGGTCCGCAGGCCTTGCAGGAAGGCCCGATCATCTTCAAGGCCAAGGCTCTGATTGGCGGCAGGGCCATTAATGATCTGCCGAATGCCGCGCAGAACGGGGACACTGCCCAGCAGGTCAAGTTTTTGGTCGAGATCGCTGGCGCGCAGATCGGCGTTACTGACCAGAACCAGGGGCAGGGCGCCTTTGGCGGCCACGGCCTGGATCATGTGTGCTTCACCCAAGGGACTGGTGGGGAATGCCTCCACATGTACCGCGCCGACCACCTGCACATCGTCATCGCCTTCGGCGAGATATTCGTCGAGCAGATAGTTGCGGCAGATCGAAGGGTCGAGGCCACCGGGGCCCGGGATTTCAAAGTGTGGATAAAGGCCGGTGCGCAAGTCCCATAGATGAACATGCGGGTCCACCACCTTCAACATGGTGGCCCTCCGCGCTGACGAGCCATACCCTGACCGCCGATGCCGTTCATCATTCCTCCGTCATAGTGTTCCAAATGTGGAACAAATCGTTCCATATGGAAACATTGTGCTCTATGAAGGTCAAGCGGCGTATAGAGAGATTTTTTGGGCCAGAACTCGCCCTCTGCGCCGTTTGTACGGGAATTATCTTTATTAATCAGTGTGCTAAAGTTGATCATCCCTAGCTTTGCAGGTGCGACTGCGAATTGCTGTTGACAGAAATACAGAGCTTCGTTCTAATTACGGAACGTATTGTTCCATATTTGGAACGATTTTTTGTCGAGGGAGGGGACATGTCGAGTGTGAGAAGAGCCATTGAGGTGCTCGACCTGCTGGCGCGCAAAGGCGCGCTGGGCGTTCGCGCCGTGGCGACACATCTCGACCTGCCTGTCGGCTCGGTTCACCGCCTGTTGCAGGACCTTGCAGAAGAGAATGTGGTCGAACGCAATGAGGAGGGCAATTGGCGACTGTCCTACCGCCTGTTGCAGATCACCGAATTGCAGCTCGACAATATTCAGCTGCCGCGACTTGCGCGCCCCTTCTGCGAAACCATTGCCGAAACCACCCGGGAAACGGTGAATGTGAACGTGCTGAGCGGGCCATATTGTGTCTGTATTGACAAGGTGCGCGGCACCGAGGGCATGCAGCTCGACTTCCGTATCGGCACACGCAGCCCGCTGCATTGCGGCGGCAGTGCCAAGGCGATTCTGGCGTTTCAGCCGGACTCGGTGATTGATCGCGTCGTCGGTGAAAAACTGACTGGCTATACGCCCAAAACGATTACAGCCCCGGACGAGCTGAAGGCCGAACTCGGTCGCGTTCGCGGGCGTGGATACTCAATCGACGACGAAGAGCTGGTGATGGGTATCTGGTGCGTGGGCATGCCCATTTTTGACCGGACTGGCAAGGCGGTCGGTGCGATCAGCATAACAGGTCCGACACACAAGGCCGTGGGGCCGGATGTGCAGCCGCTGGTGGACATGCTGGCCAATGCCTGCAGCCAGGTCAGCCGCACACTGGGCTATGTCGGCGCCTGGCCGCCGATGCGGCCGGAAAGCATATAGGTGGAGGCGATGATGCGCTCGGCATGGGTGATGCATCTCAAACCTGGTGAAGAGGCCAATTACAAACGCAAGCATGACGAGATATGGCCGGAAATGATCGACCTGCTGAAAGCGCAGGGCATCAGCAATTACTCGATCTACCGGCACGGCCTGCTGCTTTTCGCTCATTTCGAGCGTGACGAGAGTTTTCCTGCCGATGCTGGTTCGCCCGAAGTGGCGCAGCGGTGGCAGGACTGGATGGGCGACCATATGGAGACCAATCCGGACGGTTCAATCCGTGCGGATGTGGTGGAGGAAGTATTTCGGCTGGACTAATTCGCATCGATAGGTCCGGTTTCTTCCCGGCCTAGGCCTTCAAGCAAGATTACAAGCAACTCAGACAGCGTCTGGACCGCAAGGTTCTGGACCGGGATTTTTCACATTGAATTTCTATGATTTCGAGGATCGCGTTGCCATCGTCACGGGCGGAGGACAGGGCATCGGGCTCAGCACCGCGCAGCGGATTCTCGCTGGTGGCGGCAAGGTCAGCGTCTGGGATGTCGATCAGAAGCTGCTCGATGCTCTGACAGAAAGCGCACCGAAAGACCGCGTTCTGCCTCTGCGCGTCGATATTTCCGATCAGGCGGCCGTTGAAGCCGCGACCAGGGAAGTGGTCGACATTTTTGGCGGCATTGACGTTTTGATCAATAACGCAGCCATTGTCGGGCCCAATGCGCCGACCTGGGAATACCCGGTGGCCGATTTCGAAAATGTCGTGCGCATCGGCCTGATCGGAACCTTCCTCGTCAGCCGGGCCGTCGTGCCGCATATGATCGAGCGCAATTACGGCCGCATCGTCAATCTGGGCTCGGTGGCTGGTAAAGAGGGCAATCCGAACGCTCCGGCCTATTCGTCCACCAAGGCAGCGGTGCTGGCGCTCACCAAATCACTCGGCAAGGAACTGGCGGGCCGCAATATCGCGGTCAACGCCGTCACCCCGGCTGTGGCAAAGACCACCATGGCCTTGAGCCAGGCGCCGGAATTTCTGGCGATGATCCTGGCCAAAATTCCACGCGGGCGCATGCTCGAACTCGATGAAGCCGCAGCCATGATCTGCTGGCTGGCTTCCGAGGAAAATTCTTTCACCACCGGCGCAGTCTTCGACCTGTCTGGTGGCCGGGCGACCTATTGAGCCCGGAGAAACATGGCGCTCGCGCGCCATAAGGGAACGACTTCAAGGAGGAGTATAATGAACACTATTGTAAAGATTGCGGGAGCGCTGGCCATTGCCACTGCTCTGTCCGCACCGGGCATAGCCCAGGAACGTCTGGTGAGTGGCGGTCTGTCCACGACCGGTACTTACATGGACTATATGCGCACGGTTTATGCCCGCGCTGCCGGTTCGGACCTGATCCAGCTGCCGCTGACCAGCTTCGACAATAATTACGAGCTGACCGCGCTGGGCGCTGAAAGCTGGGAACAGTCGGAGGATGGCCTGACCTGGACCTTCAAGCTGCGCGACGGCCTGGTCTGGAGCGACGGCACTCCGCTGACGGCCAATGATTACATCCTCTCGATCCAGCAGGCCGCATCGGCCGGTTATGACTTTGCCTGGTATTGGGATTTTGCCGCCAATATCGTCAACTGGAAGGAAGTCACCGAAGGCTCGAAGGACGCCAGCGAACTTGGTGCCATCGCCCTCGATGACCTGACGATCCAGATCACGACCTCGACTGCCAAGCCCTATCTGCCTAGCGTTGTCAGCCTCTGGTATCCGATTCCGAAGCACATATTCGACACGGTCGGCGTTGACTGGTCGACCAATGTCGACGCCATCGTTACCTCGGGCCCGTTCACGGTTCAGAGCTGGGAAAAGGTCAACAATACCGTCGTGCTCGAAAAGAGTGAAACCTATACCGGCCCATGGCAGGCACAGGTGGATGAAGTCGAGCTGAACTCGGCTCTCGGGGCTCCCGAAGTCGGCCTTCCGGCTTTCCTCGCTGGCGAAGTCGACATGACTAGTCTGAATGCCGGCCAGATTCCCTTCATGCGCGACAGGATGCCCGATGCGATCCGCAGCGAAGCCGTGTTTGCCACAGCTTATATCGCCTTCGACCTTGAGGCCGCGCCTTTTGACAATGTCGATGTTCGTCGCGCGCTCTATTATGCGGTGAACCGTGAAGAGCTGACCTCGACGGTGCTCAAGGACCTTGCGGTTCCTGCCGGTTCGATCCTGCCGCCGGGCTATCCTGGATACAATGCAGAGATGGCCGCAAAGGCCGTGTTCGATCCGGAGAAGGCCAAGGAATTCCTTGCCGCAGCCGGTTATCCGAATGGCGAAGGCTTCCCTGCGGTTGAAATCTGGCTGCGCGAAGAGGGTGGGTCCAGTGCCTTCCTCCCATCGGCTGCCCAGTACCTCCAGGCGCAGTTCCAGGACATTCTGGGCATCGAGATGAACATCAAGATCATGTCGGGCAAGGAGTGGATGGACGGCCTGCTTGGCCGCAAGAACAACCTGTTCCTGGCGCCCTATGGCTATGACTATCTCGATCCGTCCAACTTCTTCGGCATCTTCTACAATGGCGGCCGCCATAGCTATCACGTCGCCGAATATGACCGTCTGGTTGCCGCTGCAGACTCCAACCCCGTCTGGGAAGAGCGTCTGAAGCTTTATGCCGAAGCCGAACAGGTCATGATCGACGAAGGCATGATCGTGCCGCTGACCCATCCGATGCAGATGAGCGTCGTGAGCGATCGTCTGAGCGGTGAAGCTGTGACGCCAAATGCCGAAGGCTTCACGCCGATGAGCCCCGTGCTCTTCGTCAACACCCACATCCAGAAGAACTAGTCGAACACTTGTGCTCCCGGCTGCTGGCCGGGGGCACATTTGAGGAGTTTACCAATGGCGCTGGTCGAGATGAGAGGTCTCAAAGTGCGGTTCCGCCAGCATGATGGCTGGGTAGAGGCCGTGCGCGATTCCAATCTCCAGGTTGAGCCCGGCGAAAGCCTTGGCATCGTCGGAGAGTCGGGGTCGGGTAAGTCGGTCACATGCATGGCGCTAATGCGGCTGCTGCCCTCGACCGCACAGGTTGAAGCGGAGAGCCTGCGCATTGATGGCGTCGATATGCTGGCTGCGGATCGCCGCACCTTGTCGCGTCTGCGCGGCAGTACAGCCGCGATGATTTTCCAGGACCCGATGTCGGCCTTTGATCCGGTTTTCACCATTGGTCAGCAGATCGTCGAGACCATCCGCACGCATCGCCGCGCATCCAAGGCCGAGGCGATGGCCGAAGCGGAAAAGCTGCTTGCCCGCGTCGAAATCAAGAACCCGCGCGATGTTCTGAGCTATTACCCGCACCAGTTGTCCGGCGGCATGCTGCAACGCGCGATGATCGCGCTGGCGCTGTCGTGTCGACCCAAAGTGCTGATTGCCGACGAGCCGACAACCGCGCTCGACGTGACCGTGCAGGCTCAAATTCTCCAGCTGATCAAGAAGTTGCAGGCCGAGTTCGGCATGGCGCTGATCATGATCACGCACGATCTGGGTGTGATCGCCGAAACCGTAGACCGTGTAGCCGTCATGTATGGCGGCCGTGTGCTCGAAACCGGCTCGGTGGAGGACATCTTTGATCGTCCACAGCATGACTATACCAAGTCGCTCTTGGCGAGCCTGCGCGCTGGCGAAAATCGCACCGAGCAGCCCGAGCAGACCTCAGATGAGGCACCTGCGCTCGAGTTGCGCGGGCTTTCAAAAATCTATCCGGTGCGCCGCCGCAAAGGTCTGGCTCGACAGACCAGCGATTTCTACGCGGTGCGCAGGGTGGACCTCGTCCTGCCGCGCAACAAGATCATCGGCCTCGTTGGCGAATCCGGTTCGGGAAAGAGTACGACCGGGATGATGGCCATGCGCCTGCTGGAGCCCAGCAGCGGTCGGGTTCTGGTCAATGGCGTTGATATTACCGAGCTCGATCCATTGGCGCTCAAGGTCCACCGCAAACATATGCAGGTCGTCTTTCAGGACAGCTATTCCGCGCTGAACCCGATGATGACGCTCACGCAGATCATCACCGAGCCGCTCGATATCCACCGCACCATGCCAGCCGCACAACAGAAGCAGCTCGCCGTGCAATGGCTGGAGCGGGTCGGCCTCGATCGCAGCTTTGCCAATCGCTATCCGCACGAGCTTTCCGGCGGCCAACGTCAACGCGTGGCCATTGCCCGCGCGCTTATTCTGGAGCCATCCGTGCTGGTTGCCGACGAGCCAACCTCGGCGCTCGACGTTTCGGTCAAGGCGCAGGTTATCGCGCTGTTGAAGTCGTTGCAGGAACAGATGGGGCTGTCCATGCTGTTTATCAGCCACGATCTTAGTGTCGTGCGCTCCTTCACCGACAGCGTCGTCGTCATGTTGGGCGGCCGCATCGTTGAGCAGGGCCCAACGGCGTCCATATTCGCCAATCCGCGCCACCCTTACACGCGGTCTCTGCTGGATGCGGCGCCGGTCACCAGCCCGCACTTGCGGCGCGAAAGGACCTTCCTGTCCGCTGCCGAGATCGCCAGCGCTGTGCCACGCTTTGTCCTTGCCGATCTGGCGGCGCCTGCCGAGGCCAGTGACATTCCGCAACTGGTCACCATTGCCCCCGGCCATATGGTCGAAGCCGTTGTTCCGGCCTGAGGAGAAGAGATATGTTCAGCTTCATTCTCAAGCGTGTCCTGTCCATCGTCACAACCTTTCTGGTTGTGTCCATTGTCGTCTTTTTGATGATGCATGCCGTTCCCGGCGGCCCTTTCGACGGTAATGAAATGCCCGTCTCCGAAGCGGTCCGGGCTCAGATGATGGAAAAGCTCGGCCTCGATCAGCCGCTTTGGGTTCAATATGTGAACTACATGTCGGGCGTGTTCCGGCTGGATTTCGGTGTCCCATATCAGAACCCCGGCGAGACCGTGATGTCGCTGCTGTCCAAGGCCTGGCCACCAAGCCTGATCCTGGGCGGCCTGGGTGTGCTGATCGGAACGCCACTCGGCATATTGCTGGGCATGGCGGCGGCGCTGAACCGCAATAGCTGGATCGACTATGTCGCGTCGGCGCTGTCGACCATCGGGCTTACCATACCGGTCTTCGTCATTTCGACGCTGCTCATCCTGGTATTTGCCGTCTGGCTGCAATGGTTGCCCGCCAGTGGTTGGGGCAAGCCGGAGCGCTGGATTTTGCCCATCATCGCTTATTCGGTGATCCCCCTGGCGGTCTATGCGCGCTATACCCGAACCGCTGTTCTCGACACGATGAACCGCCCCTTTGTCACCGCCTTGCGCGCCAAGGGGCTAAGCGAGCGCCGAATTCTGTTCCAACACGTGATGAAGAACTCGGCCATTCCTCTGGTCACCGTCTTCCTGCCCATGTTCATCGGCACGGCCACGGGCTCGATCTTCGTGGAAGCCATGTTCCGCGTGCCGGGTCTCGGTTCCTATTTCGTGTCCAGCATTCAGAACCGCGATTATCCGATGGAAATGGCCCTGGTGCTGCTGCTGACGGTCGCCATCTGTCTGGCCTATCTCATCTCCGACATCGTCTATGCCCTGATCAACCCACGCATTCGCCTGGGAGACGAGGAATAATGTCTAGCCCAAACACCAGTGTTGCGTCCGCGCCCGAGTTCAAACCTCGTAGCCCCGCTTATTTCGCCTGGCATCGCTTCATCGCCAACAAGGCCGCCGTTGCCGGTGGTATTGTGCTGGCCCTGCTGATCCTGGCGGCGACCTTCGCCCCGCTCTTCACCAAGACCGCGCCGACTGCACAGGCGTTTCTCACCAGTTCACTCGCTTTTCCCTCGGGCGAGTTCTGGTTTGGCGTCGATGAGCTGGGGCGAGACCTGTTTACCCGCGTGATCTATGGCGCGCGCGTATCGCTAACCATCGGCTTTGCTGCCGCCACGGTCAGCATGCTGATTGGTATTCCGCTGGGCGCTTTGGCCGGTTTTTATGGTGGCAAGCTCGACTGGTTCGTCATGCGCGTCATCGAGCTGTTCTCGGTGGTTCCGCCGCTTCTGGGCGCGATGCTGCTGGGGGCACTGACCGGCGGGGGCTTTGTCACCATCATTGTCATCGCCGCTCTGTTCGGCTGGCCGGGCTTCTGTCTTCTGGTGCGCGCACAAGTGCGGGCCTTCCGTGAAAAGGATTTTGTGCGCGCTTCCCGTGCTCTCGGCGCTTCGCCGCTTTACATCATCCGGCGGCATTTGATCCCCAACGCGATCTCGCCGATCATTGTCGCCTATGCCATGGCAATCCCCGGCGCTATGATGCTCGAAGCAAGCCTGAGCTTCCTTGGCATTGGCGTGCCGCCACCGACGCCGAGCTGGGGCCAGATGATCAATGCCGGCATGAATTTCATTTTCTTCTATTGGCACATGGCATTGTTCCCCACCGCTTTCCTGGGCATCACCGTTCTGGCGACGACCCTGTTTGGCGACGGCTTGCGTGATGCTCTCGACCCAACGCAGAAAGCCCGCTGAAATGGCCCGCAACCTCTCATCCCTCTTTCTCCTGCGGGACGATGTGACCTTTCTCAACCATGGCTCGTTCGGGGCTTGTCCAGCCCCGGTCTTTGCCACCTATCAGGCTATCCAGCGAGAAATCGAGGATGAGCCGGTGGCGTTTCTGGCGCGCGAGCTTACAGAGCGTATGCATGCGCCGCGCATTGCCCTTGCCGCCGAATTGGGAACGGCGCCGGACAACATTGCCGGCGGTATGAGCAATGTCACTTTCGGGCTCAACACGGTCGCGCGGTCTCTTGACCTGCGTGAGGGCGACGAAGTTCTGACCAGCGATCACGAATATGGTGCCCTGGAAAAAACCTGGGCCTTTGTGGCGCGCAAGACCGGCGCGAAGATTGTGCAGGCCATTGTGCCGATGCCGCTGGTCAGCGAAGAGGCCTTCTACGACACCTTTGTCGCCGCTATGACGCCGCGCACGCGGGTGCTGTATCTCAGCCATATCACCTCTCCGACAGCGCTTTATTTCCCGATCGAGCGGCTGGTTGCCGAGGCCAAGCGGCGGGGCATTCTCACCATCATCGACGGCGCACACGCGCCCGGCCATATTCCGCTTAATCTCGATGCGCTGGATGCCGATTTCTACTCCGGCACCTGCCACAAATGGCTGATGTCGCCCAAAGGCGCGGCCTTCCTTTATGCGCGGCCCAGCCTGCAATCGCTCATCGACCCTCTGGTTGTCAGCCATGGCTGGACAAAGGACTCCAAGGAGCCCGGCGCATTGGGCCTCTTCGGCAATTCGGCCTTTATCGATGAGAACGAGTTCATGGGCACGCGGGATTCATCGGCCTGGCTCGCTCTTCCCAAGCTGCTGGAATTCCGGCGCGAGCATGACTGGAAGAATGTCATGGCTGATTGCTCGGATCTGGCCTGGGAGACGGCGCAGCGGGTCGCCAAGCTAACCGGCCTGCCTTCGCTGGCCTCACGGGCGCACACGGGCCCGCAGATGGTTGCGATGCCGGTGCCAGCGGTCGAAAATCCGCCCGCCTTCCAGCAGAGGCTGATGGATATCTATGGCATCGAAATACCCGTACTGAACTGGGGCCCGCATTCCATCGTGCGCGTCTCCATTCAGGGGTATAACACTGCCGGGCAGGCCGACCTTCTGGTCCGAGCTATCAAGGAGCAATTTGCCCTGTAGGCGACTGGCCGCATCTCCGGTTTTGGCCATGCCTCGACCTGAGCGAACCGGCTGATTTTAGGAAATCGATATGGTGGTCTGAACAGCGGAAATGGGGCGCTCTGCTGCCCGGCGGGTTAAGGAAGCCCCCTGCCCCACAATTCTCCACGCCAGCGCCTTAAGGGGGGCCGCAAGCGGACCGGTAGCTTTTTTGTTTGATCACGCGATATCAGACATTTACAGGCAGTGAGCATCGCGTTTCGGGCAGCTGAGAGGCGCTCCGGGATTGCAGGTGCAGTTCAATCTATTGAGTATTGGTACAGATCTCGCTCGCACTCGCTTAGCAACCAGGAGAGTTCACCGTGGGGCAAGTGCCGTAATGTTGCGATCCGGGGCGCATTGCTTCTATGGCGAACTGAGTGCGGGCGTTTTCCCGCTGACGGGCCAGTTCGCCATAATGGGTCGCCGCATCCCCGGTGCCGGACTGCCCGGCTGCGCCAACTACCAGGCCGTACAGCAACCCCTCCAAAAAATCGGGTTCGGCTGACTTGCTGAGCGCGTCCTGCTGACTGAAATCTCTCCACCTGTCTTCAATCTGGAAGTGTCGTTGCATCTGGCACGCTTCGTTGTTGGTGCTGCGCAGCTGGCATGACAGGTCGGCATACTGTCGCGCCAGCGCTTCGTTGCGCAAGCCAAAACGATCATCCCAGCTCATTAGCGCCACGCTGTAGCAGCTATCCGCGGCCAGATTGTCGGTGCCACATTCACCCTGAAAGGTGCGCTGGGCCGCCTGATTGCGGCTCACACCTGCCGACCCGCCCAGAAACAGAGCCGTGCGCGCAAATTCCGCACAACCAAACTCGTCCGTCTCGTCACATAGGTTTTCGAACATCGACAGCGCCGTGTACCGATCCTGCGGCACGCCGTTGCCATCGGCCAGGGCGAGCGCCTGATAATAGCAGCCATAGATTTCGCCAATTGCACAGGAGCGCACCAGAAACGGGAAGGCACCGACCGGGTCGTTGCGCGCAAGACGATATTCCGCCTGCTGCCAATTGGTGGGAGGACCGATATGTTCGGTTTCCCATCGGCGCATGGCGGCTTCCTCGATGCCGGCGGCTTCAGCCTTGGCATACCACTCTACGGCGACGTCCATGGGACCGCCCGCGCGATATTCCCATTCCGCCAATACGCCGAGCAGAAAATAGGCGTCCGCAATGCCGGCTTGCGCGGCAATATCAAGGTGGATCAGCGCCCAAGGCAGATCGGCGGCAGCGCCTTGCCCAATGGCAAGCATGCGACCTGCCTCATAGGCGGCAGCGGGATAGTCGTGGATAGCGGCACTTTTAAAGTATTCTAGCGCTTGGGCCGGATCGGTAATTCCCGGTTCGCTCAGATAGAGCTGGCCCAGTTCATATTCGGCGGGAGCAAAATCCATCTCGGCGGCGCGCGTGAGATAGGTGATCGCCGCTGACGCGTCGCGCGGCACCACATCACCCAGAAGATAAGCGATGCCGGTGTGATAGCTCGCCTGTGGTTTGACCATGTCCGGGTGATCAGCAGAGCGCTTGTAGAGGGTAAACGCCAATGCCCGGTCCTGAGATACGCCCTGGCCAGTATAGTAGAGCAGGCCCAGATTGTTCATGCCATTTGGATCGTCGGCGTCAGTCAGTTGCTGAAAGATCCGGGCAGCAGTCGTCACATCGCCGCGGGTCAAGGCAGCCTTGCCTGCCTCGTTCAAAGCCTGGGCATCGTCCTGCGCCAACGCGGGCAGGGCCGCTGGCATGAGCATGAGTGCAATTATGAGAGCCAGGATCTGGCGCATCAGTGTGTTCCTGCTGATAGCACCCGAAGAGGTGTCGAGGCCGGCGGGTGGCTTGATCGATCCGTAATTACTACTGTCCCCGGATGGCCTCGGTCAGCAACTCGCTAAGGCCGGTCCCGCATTGACCACCCCTGACCGGGAAGATGACACGGCGCAGTAGTTCGACACCGGGTTTTTCCTCGTCCTGCTCGAAGGTGATGGCCACCGTACGGCTATAGAGTTGCGAATAGTAACGGGCGCGGGCTTCGAGCAGGATATCTGCATGCAGGATACAGAGTTCCATGGCCGCCCGATCCAGTTCAGACGGCGAGATTTCGGCAAGCCCAGTGCCGACGGCATAGGTCAGGGACAGTTCGCCCGGCGTCGGGCCGGGCTCGGCCCAACGCAGCGTCGCCTTGATATCGGCACTCAGGTCCGGCGATAGATTGTCCAGCCCGACGCCCAGCGGCCGGGGCGTGCACGGGGCATTGTCGGCAATGTCGAAGACCATCTCGTGAAAGCGTGTCATCGTCATGTTGGCCGGCAGGTCTTCATCGCGTTGGGACGGGGTGAAGTCCCAGCGGATACGAACGGCGCTGACGTCCTGCTCTTGCAAAGCTTCTGCGCTGTTTGCGACGAGATTACCGCAAAGCGGCTGGACCATTCGGGCATAATCGTCCGAGGGCACCTCGCCATAGGGCTCGGGGTCAAAATTGGGCACGGCGCGGACCACCACTGTCTTGAGGCCATCGGGGTCCGCCTCAATCAGATATTCATTGATCGTCAGCGAGGTCCCATTGCCCAAGATTATGTTCTCGTCCTGCGCCATGGCCGTAGTGGCGCTGGTCAGCAGCAACAGGGCCACAAAGCAGCGCAGCGCGATTGAAACGGTCGATGTCAGATTGGCCTTGAACACAGAGCAGTTCCCCGGGAGCTGGAATTGGGCGCCGGATAATCCAGCCCACTGCCGCATAATCTAGGTTGGTTACGCTCATTCAGGCTCTCCCCTGTTCGGGGGATGGCGAGTCAGGCCGTGGGCTTAATACCATTGTCCAGGAATGGATTTGGGTGGGGCGATATCACAATGCAGCATTTCATCTGGCGCGGGGTTTCGACGACCATTCTGGCGGCTTGGCTGGTGTTCGGCGGGCTCGCGTCGTCGGCCATGGCCGCTAGCGTATCATTCGAAGCGCTGCATTATTCGGCTGATCGCTTCGTGCCGCAGTTCCATTTTGAAGGCCCCGTGACCGAGGGAGATGCTACCGCTCTGGCGGCCCTGATCGACGAATTCGTCGAGTGTACGCCCGACCTGCTGGACATTACGGGCAGCAATTGTGCGGTGGTGACGCTCAACAGCCCGGGCGGCGACTACATCGAAGGACTTCGGCTGGCCGCGTTGATGCGCGAGCGGGCGATTGCCACCGTCGTTGAAGCCAATGCCGAATGCTATTCGGCCTGCGCCTTCGCGTTTCTGGGCGGCACGGGTTATGCCCGCCAGGAGGGCATCGGCGCTTATATCGACCGGATGATCGAACCTGGCGGCATACTGGGCTTCCATGCGCCTTACTTTGCCTCGGAGGCGCTGGATGGGCTGGTGGCGCAATTCGGTATGGACGATGTGCTGGGAGCCAGTCGCGACGACGTGGCGCTGATGATTCAGCAGCTGGTCGACTGGAACGTCAATGCCAACGCGCTGAGCTACATCGCCAGCATGGGGCCAACAGAGACCTACGACATTGTCGAAGGTGAGGACTACGCCATGCTGTGGGCACAGCTGCCGCCCGCGCCGTTGTACTATTGGAACAGCAATACCGCAGACGCGCTGCGTAATGCCTGCATCAATCTGCTCGCCTATCATCTGGAAAGCTGGCCATCAGAAGTGGCCGCGCAGGTGGCGCTGGATCCTGAGACAGCACTGGCCAACAATGAGCAGGGTCAGCCGCTCAGCGGCTTTCGCCTGACGGCGGACAATCCGCTGGCGGCAAGCTATTGCGCACTGCCCAATGAACAGTTTGACCTGAACGGCGACGTTGATCTGGCGCTTTATACGGCCCCCGGTGTCTCCGGGGGGGCGCGGCCGCTTGTCTCGCTGTTCAGCCGCAGCGAGGGCTGGTCCACCATGGGCACGGGCGGCGATCCTACGCGCCGGCACATGCAGAAGGGTAGTCTGAGCCAGCTGTTCGTGCCGATCAGGGGGGTGGTCGAGAGCGATTTCGTCAAATTCATGGACTATCTGCCGCTGCGCAAGTTTGCCCGGTTCAACGCGATCAGCATGATCGATGATACGGTCGAGTTTGCCGTTTCCGAGCTGCCCATGTCCCTGCTTGGTGAGAATACGAAAGTTCAGGTGATGCACTATGGTCAGCAGCAGGTGATTGCGGAAGCGGGCAGCGAACTGCTTTACGCCACGGCAAGGCAGGCGCACGCAAACCGTAACGACGTCGACATCACCCTGAACGTCGACTACGAAAATGGCTTTGCGGTGGGGGGCTATTATTTCTCGGGCCGGCCCTATCTCTGGGTGGGCCTGAAGGGTGAGAATGGCGCCGCTGCCGTGCTGCGTATCGAGACTCTGAAGATGCCGCAGGACATGAATGCCGCGTTGATCGAGCAGGAAGATATTGCCTGCAGCTTCACGCTACAGGGTCATGGATTGGACTGCTCATGAGACGGGGAAATGCGATGAACGTTGCAACCGAATGCCAATCCTGATGCCGTTATATTTTGCCGTCCAGGCGGTCGTGTTCCTGGTGTGGGCTGTGCTGGCGTTCCGCTTTCTGTTCGCCTTGCGGGCTGATGCGGTCGCGCAGTCTGGCCGAAGTCTGCCCAGCATGGCGACACAGCTGAGCGCGTTTCGCGGTGGGCTCATCGAGCCGCGCTATCGTCGTCATCGCGTCTGGCTCCTGGCGCTGACGGCCTTGCTGTTGGCCTTGTCTGCACTGTCATTTGTGCTCATCAACTGATCACGTCACCAGGGTGTGTTGCCATGCTGCCTCGTTGCTTTAGCCGGTTCTCAGTTGTCGCGCTCGGTTGGGCCATGGGGGCAATTGCCGCGTCGGCGCATCCCCCCGTCATGTCGTGTCCGGCAGAGCAGGCGGTCTACCGCCTGCAAACTGAGGACGGTCCGCTCGAGATCGGGTTCATTCCAGCGACCAATTTTATTTCGGCGGCTTCCGACCTCTATCTCTATCTGACCACCACGCAGCGGACCTATTGGTTCAGCTTTTCGGTGTCGAACGGCTATAGCGGCATGACGCTGCATCCGGTCAGTGACCCTGTGGCCGCCTCAAATGGGGCCAAAGGGGATGGTCCGCGCGAATTGCTGAATGACTATTTTGCCGAGGACGCGGGCGCCGTGGAGGCCGAAATCTGGTCATCGCTGCGATTCTATTCGCTCGATGAAGATCTTACGTTCCTGTTTGAGCCGCCATTGGCAGGGCAGGCGGCGCCTGCCTATGTCATGATGCCGGAGATCGGATTGACGCTCTGGTATGAGCCGCAGGCGCTCACCGAGGATAGCAAGGCGGATCGGGATTCAATTCCGCGCGGCATATTTCAACTGGTGGAATGCCTGGAAGAGCCCCGCGCCAAGGTTCTTCCCTGAAGCTCAGGTGAGGCCAAGCCGATTGGCATGCAGGGCGGCTTCGGCACGGGTTGAAATGCCAAGCTTGCGGTAAATTGCCTTGATATGAGTCGCGATGGTGGTCTCGGCCAGGCCCAGCGCCAGAGCCGCGTCGGCGTTACGCAGTCCCTTGGCGACCAGCGTGAGCACTTCGAGCTCGCGTCCAGTCAGTTTCTCGGTGTCGCCGTCAATCGGTCCGGTACGCTGAAAGTGCTCCATGATACGGCGGGCAATTGTGGGCGACAGCGCGGGCATACCCTGCTGCAGTTGCACCAGCTGTCGCTGGATCAAAGCGCTGGGTTGTCCCTTGAGCAGATACCCTTGGGCACCGGCTGACAGTGCAGCGACAATGTGGGCGTCTTCGCCCAGAACGGTGGTGACCACGCAGATGGTGTCGGGCGCACTCTTGCGGATGCGCCGTATCACATCCAGGCCCGAACCATCTGGCAGCCCCAGATCGATCAAGGCCATGTCCCAGTCCCGCTCATCAACTTTGGCAATTGCGCCGGCGATGGTCTGCGCTGTGCTGATGGATGCTTCGGGGAAAGCCTCCCGGGCGATAGCGGTCAACCACTCGCGCGCCTCGGCGACGTCCTCAACGATGAGCAAGTATTTCAATCTGCACTCCCGCTCTCAGCCAATGGAAAACGGGCATGCAGGTGTGCACCCTGCGTGCCGGTGATCGATAGCGTCCCGCCGTCCCCCAAAATGCGCGAATGGATGTTGTTGAGGCCACGACCCGGTTTCGGGTCGGCTTCATCGAAGCCTTTGCCATTGTCGGACACGCTCAGTTCAATCTCGCCCGATCGCTCGACGATCTCAATGCAGAGTTGCGTGGCATGGGCATGGCGAATGGTGTTGCTGGCGCATTCGCGCACCACTGAGCGCAGCGTGTGGGCCAATCGGGCGCTAACACCCGTTTCGGCGATGCCGGTGAATTGCCAGCTCAACTGCAGCCCTGCCAGGGCGAGGCGATCATTGGTTTCGTATCGCAACTCTGCAAGCACCTCATCAAGCGCCATGCCACTGCCCTGCGCATTGCTGATGATGTCGCGCAAATCCGCAAGGGTTTCACTGACAATGGCATCTTTGCGTTGCAGATCGGGCGTATGGAGAGTGCGCAGGAGTTGCGCGCCAATATTGTCATGCAGATCCCTGGCGATGCGCGTTCGCTCCATACGAACGCCCTGTTCGCGGGCGTCGCCGCTGTCGAGGGCATGCGAGATCAGATCGACCAAATGCTGGGCGCGTTCTACATCGCGGACGGAGAAGAGCCGCCGTCCACCATTGGCAAACTGCAATAAAAGCGGGGGCAGGTTCAGATGTCCGGGAATGAGCAGACCCTGACCGTCGTCGATGAGTGCCGCTTTTGGCACCGGCGCTACAGTCTCAATGGTCAGCGGGTTGAAGTTCTCAATCAGCAGAGCCTGCCATTTTGCACTCTGCCGTTCTGGGCGGCGCTCGAGAGCAATTTCGACAAGCTGGGGGAAGCTTTGTGTGGCGACCGAATGACGGCTGCTCAGGCGCATGCCGATAGCATTGCGAATGGGCAGGTACACCAGTCCCAATACCAGTAAGGCAATGCCAAAGGCAGGGATGCGTTCGACGGCGACGCCATAAATCAGGAAGGCATCCAAGCTGACCAAGAGAATGGCCCCAACCAGATAGGAGCCCAGTCGGAAGGCCCAAATGCCCAGATCAAAGAGGCGATAGCGGGCGACGCCCAAGGCAAGACCCGCGTAGATCAGCAAAATGACGCCAAAAGCTTGGGCTTGCGAGGCCTGGGGCTCCAGACCGATGAGCAGTGGCGCGGCAATCGCAAAGATGAAGACACTGGTGCCGGCGAGGATTGATAGTCCGAACCACCCCAGGGCTGCTCTGGCGACTGGGTCTCGTCGACTGAGGAATAGCTGAACGACGATCAGCGCGCCGATAGCCACGAATTGAATGACGATGAGCACATAGGCGCCAATGCTCTGCGATGGTGCCCATTGCGCGATACTGATGCCTGCTACCACGGCCGTCGCGATCCAGACCGCGATTAGTTGGGCGTTGGAAGCAATGCGCTTGGGGTACACCGCCAGCAGGCAGATGGTGGCAGCGCCGAAGGCAACTGTACCGGCATGGTTCAATCCCGAAAGCACCAGCAGAAGCTCTCCGGGCAGGCTGAGCTCCCGGGTGCCGTAGATCGCGGCCGAAAGTGCTGATGTCATGAGCGCTGCACCCGCGACGGCAAGGTAGAACGGCCCCCATTCCCGCCGTCTTAGGGACCAGACCCATCCGCCCACGGCCAAGCCGGCATAGCCAACAAATGCCTGGAGCCAGAATTCAAAAGGGAGGGACCAGGCGGGTCGAGTGGCGAACGGCGCGAGGGAGATCCGTTTCGCCTCACCGACAGCGGTGGTGATATCAAGCCAGACGCTGGTTTGATCCTGGATATTGGCGAGGGCTGCCTGGCGCGCGCGAAATTCATTGAGCGCCGAGTAGGAACTGAGCGTGTCGGGTTCGTCAACGATGTCGATCGCGGTGACGGTCATGGACCCAGATTCTGGTGAGCCGATGGCGTTTAGACGTGCGCCGGCACTCAGTTCTGGATCGAGATCGGTGCGTTGCACGCGAGCGATGACAATTGATCCGTCGTCGCCCGGCGAAAGGATCACTCCAATCCAGGGTTGATTGACTGCCACATACAGGCCCCCAATAACTGCCAATGTGGACAGCCCCAGAAGCACGACAAGCATGACGAAAGCTGGTGTTCGGATTTTCCTGTGGCCTCCCCTAAGTCCACGAACACTAACGCGTTCCCGGCTCAACCCCACTCCTCTGAACAGGGGATGCCATACAAGCGGCCAGATGCCTAGTTTAACGACAAGGATTTTCGTTGGAATGGGGGAGGTTGCGGTGTCTGCCTATGGTCGCAAATTGCGCAGTCGATCACCGGTGCGGCGCATCGGCCGGATGGTTCTTCTGGCTGGATCAGGAATGGCGCTTGCGGTGTTCCTGCTTTTGCCCAAGACTCAGGCAAGTGAAGCCAGCAATGTTCAGACGATCTTGCAGATTGCCCAGGCGTTTGGCGAAGCCCATCTGGACCGAGACAGCAATGGCGCGCCACGCATCAGCACCGATGTTGATGGTTTCCCCTATACCATGACCTTTTTCGACTGTAGCGAGTCCAACCTTTGTCACAACGCGCAGTTTGTTGCGCATTTCGACGCCATGGCCAATCCGACACACCTCGATGAATGGAACGGTGAACCAGAGGGGCCACGCGCATATTTTGACGCCATGGGAGGCACCAGCCTGGCTCAAACCGTTGAGCTGGTTGATGCCCCAACGCCCATCAACGTGATGGGCATGATCGGTAATTGGGGCAATGCCGTCTTCGACTTCGTCGCGCTCATCGAACCCTAGGAGAGATACCGTGCAACGTCCCAGCTTTTTCGCGGTATTGCTGTTGTGTCTGGCCGCAACCCTTCCGGTTCAGGCGCAGTTTCCGCGCGAGGGGATTGTCGAAATTCCCAATGGGGTATCGGCGCCCTTTGCTGGCAGCTGGGCTGTGGGCTTCCCCGAAGGAGAAGGCATGATCAATGGCGAGCCGCTGGTCAGTTGCGATCAACCGGTGCGACTGCAACCTGCCGGGGAACACGCTCTCAGCTATCTTGCTCCCAATGGCCGCGAAATCCTGTTCGAGCTAACGGCATTCTCAGGGCGCACGACCTGGTTTCCACCCGCAGGGGAGAGTATTATCGCCGTGTGGACGTCGCCGGAGGAATTCTTTAGCTACTCGGTCACGCTGACCAATGGCCGGGCCCGCTGGGATGCCCCGCATGTTTATCGCCGCTGCTAACCAAGCGTTGCCATAACAAGTGTCAGCTGAACGCCACCAATTTGTGTTCGGTCTGCGCTAGCTCGCACTGAGCGCTTACCTCTTTGAAATGGCAGCTTTCAGGACAATCAAGGATGGCGATGAAGGACCGATTTGGGGCGCGTTGCTGACCGGCAGTTACCGACCCCATTTCTGCCGTTCGAACGACCTTTTTAATTTCCCGAAAGCTGTCGGGCCGCTCCTCCCGCCTGAGCGACAGATGAGGGGTGCGGAGCGGAAAGGCAGGTTTTGGAAAGGGCAGGTCGAAAGCTGCCGCTATTGCCTCGAAATCTTGTTCGGCGATTTCCAAAGCATTAACCGCCGCCCAACAGAAGCCTGACGCTAACGCCGGAAATTAGCAGGTCTTCAACGATACGCCGGGTAGCGAGAGGCGCTCTGGGGGGGTCCATGCTTCGCGTTCTACTACTTGCTCTTACCTGCCTTGTCGCCAATTCTGCATTCGCCGCAGACTGGATTGTCGATCGCCTGCGCGGCGAGGCGTTCATCCAGGCCAATGGTCTCTGGATGACGCTGGACGTGGGGATGGCCATCCCCAATGGCGTGCAAGTCAAAACTGGATCCAATGGCAGAGTTGATCTGGTCCGGGGCGCTGAAAAAGTTACGCTCGGGGCGGGTACACAGATCCAAATCCGCGACGCTGGCAGCGAGATGATGACTTCGATCACCCAAACTAGCGGCGAGCTTGTGGCTGACGTCGAGCGCAGAAATGTCCAGCACTTCTCGGTTCAGACGCCGTTCCTGGCCGCTGTGGTCAAGGGCACGAAATTCGTCGTGACGGTTGATAGGAATGGCGCCACGGTCGATGTCGAGCGCGGCGTTGTGCAGGTTCAGGACACGGATCACGGCCTGGTTGCAGACGTTCAGCGCGGGCAGCAAGCGACCGTGACGACCCAGTCCGTTCTCGAGGTGCAAGGCGGTTCCAGCGCTCAAGTATATACGATGGAGGGTGTGCCCGTTTCTGCGAACACCGCCTCCTCTATCAACGGGAACGGTGGCAATAACGGGAACGGTAACGGGAACGGCGGCAATAACGGGAACGGTAAAGGTAAAGGGAACAGCGGCGGGGACTAGAATGACGACTGAGCCCCGAATGGTGACCGTCACGGGGAAGTAGATGCGCTGGTTTCTAACCGGTCTCGCTGTGGCACTTGTAGCGTTGTCGAGCTTCCTCGGCTTCTGGGACGCTGCCGACGCCAGACTTTCTGGCCTTAGGTTTTCCGCTGCGGATCGTGCACCATCCGGCGATTTTGTCTTCGTTGATATCGATGCCCGCAGCCTGTCTGAGGTGGGGGTCTGGCCGTGGCCGCGCTCCGTTCATGCCGACTTGCTGGATCGACTTATGGACCTGGGTGTCTATGAAGTCGCGTTTGATATTGATTTCAGCACGGCGTCGAACGCTGAAAATGACCGCTCCTTCTCCGAGGGCCTCAAAGCTGCCGGCGGCTATGCCTATCTTGCCGCTTTTCGCCAAACGTCAGCGAATGGCGCCATCGTTTTCAACCAGCCACGTGCCGAATTTTCCGAGTTTGCCGACGCAGTTTTTGTCAATGTCGACAGCCCGGAGGCTGGGCTTGTTCGTGCCATCCCGGCTCTTGATGTCGAGACCGGAATACCGTCCATCGCCAAGGCATTTGTTCCGAATTCTGGCGCCGACGAGACCGTCCGTATTGACTATTCGATCAACTTGCAGACCGTACCACGCATCGCGGCCGTCGAAGTACTCAACGGTGCCGTTGACCCAACGGCGATTAATGACAAGCAGGTTATCATTGGCGCGAGCGCCATAGAGCTGCACGACCTTTTTGCCGTTCCCCGCTTTGGCATTATTGCCGGCCCAATGGTTCAGATCGCTGCGGCAGAGACGCTCAAACTTCGGCGCAACCTCAGCGCAACGGGGCCATGGCCGGCCCTCGCAATGCTCGTTCTTGTGGCCATTGCGGTCATTGCGCTCACCAAAGCATGTTTGCCCTGGGTGATTGCAATATTGGCGGCGTCAATCATTGGTGGCGAGATTGCGAGCTGGGCCGCCCTGGCATGGCTCACGCTCGACATTGTCACCATGCCGCTGCATGTCGGCTGCCTGGCCTTGCTCATCAGCCGAGTGTTTCAGGATAGGATCATCCGTGGCCGCCAGCTAAAGGAGCAGCGGGCGCGTACTGCCTATATCGCCAATCACGATGTGCGCACTGGCGCAATGTCGCGAACAGCATGGATCGATGCGCTGGACGCCCAGCACGATACCGGTATCTCGAATTGGGCCATGCTCCTGCAGCTTGAGCGGCTGGAAAACGCTGGGGCCAGCCTGGGTCATGAGGTTGTGGAAGCGGCCGTGGCGATGGTCTATGCGCGACTTACCAGACATGTTCGCGGGTTTGTGGCGCGGATAGACGGCGATAGTTTTGCGGTATCTTGGCGCATGCCGTTGACGCTTGAGGATATCCATCACCTGCTTGATGCGCTTGAGCATCCCTATGAAGTTGGTGCTCATCGGCTGGCCATCAAAGTCCGGTGGGGCATGAGTGATGAGATCACCGCCAACACCGGAGCCAGCGAAGGCCTGCAACAAGCGAGAATGGCGTTGGCGTCGGCCAAGACCAGAGGCCTTCGAGGCAGCAGACATGACAGCAGTCTCGAAGCAGAGCTTCGGCATCGTCAGTTTGTCGATATCGGTCTACGGCAGGCCATCGCAAAAGGCGAGCTGGATATCGCGTTCCAGGCCCAGGTCGATATGCGTAGTCGGCAGGTTGTCGGCGCCGAAGCGCTGCTGCGCTGGACAAGCGGCGAGCTCGGTCGCATTTCCCCAGCCGATTTCATTCCGATGGCTGAGGAGAACGGCTCAATCGTCGCTCTTGGCGCCTGGATATTTGAGGAGTCCTGCCGCCGGGCCGTGCAACTGGGATGGTCCGGAAGTCTATCGATAAACGTATCGCCTGTTCAGTTCCAACACAGTGACGTTGTCGGGATGATCCAGGCCGCGGTCTCGGCCACGGGATTTCCACTGCAGCGGATCGACGTGGAAGTTGTTCCCCGTCAGCGCCCATGGCACAGATTGAGGGTTGAGCTTTAAGGAGTGTTTTGGTCTCGTCGTCTGACGAAGGAACCAAGATGACTGCTAAATCCCCGAGCACCAAAAAGCCTGCCGAGCAG
>NZ_JACDXV010000013.1 GCF_015158295.1 Devosia faecipullorum
CCTGCTCGGCAGGCTTTTTGGTGCTCGGGGATTTAGCAGTCATCTTGGTTCCTTCGTCAGACGACGAGACCAAAACACTCCTTAAAGCTCAACCCTCAATCTGTGCCATGGGCGCTGACGGGGAACACCCGCGACGATGCAGGCAAGATCATTGAGCTCGACGTAAAAGTCGGCGACCGCATTCTGTTCGGCAAATGGTCCGGCACCGAGATCCGGCTCGACGGCGAAGACCTGCTCATCATGAAGGAAAGCGACGTGATGGGCGTGATCGAGCAGACCGCCACGCTGAAGAAGGCCGCCTGACGGATTCTTCGAACTCAACCAGTCAATGAAAGCTGCCTATTGAAGGAGTGATCCAATGGCTGCCAAGGAAGTCAAATTCAACACCGAAGCCCGCGAGAAGATGCTGCGCGGCGTCGACATTCTCGCCAACGCCGTCAAGGTTACGCTCGGGCCGAAGGGCCGCAACGTGGTCATCGACAAGTCGTTCGGCGCGCCGCGCATCACCAAGGACGGCGTCTCTGTCGCCAAGGAAATCGAGCTTGAGGACAAGTTCGAGAACATGGGCGCGCAGATGGTGCGCGAAGTGGCCTCGAAGACCAACGACCTCGCCGGCGATGGCACCACGACCGCCACGGTCCTTGCTCAGGCGATCGTCAGGGAAGGCGCCAAGGCCGTCGCCTCCGGCATGAACCCGATGGACCTGAAACGCGGCATCGACAAGGCGGTGGACGCCGTCGTCGCCGAACTCAAGGCCAATGCGCGCAAGATCTCCAGGAACGACGAGATCGCACAGGTCGGCACCATCTCGGCCAATGGCGACACCGAAATCGGCCGCTTCCTCGCCGAAGCCATGCAGAAGGTCGGCAATGAGGGCGTGATCACTGTCGAGGAGGCCAAGACGGCCGAGACCGAACTCGAAGTGGTCGAGGGCATGCAGTTCGACCGCGGCTATCTCTCGCCCTACTTCATCACCAATCAGGACAAGATGCGGGTCGAGTTCGAGGATCCCTATGTCCTGATCCATGAAAAGAAGCTCTCCAACCTTCAGGCCATGCTTCCCGTCCTCGAAGCGGTCGTCCAGTCCGGCAAGCCGCTGGTCATCATCGCCGAGGATGTCGAGGGCGAGGCTCTGGTCACGCTCGTCGTCAACCGTCTGCGCGGCGGGCTCAAGGTTGCGGCTGTCAAGGCGCCGGGCTTCGGCGACCGCCGCAAGGCCATGCTGGAAGATATTGCAATCCTCACCGGCGGCACGGCGATCAGTGAGGATCTCGGGATCAAGCTGGAAAATGTCACGCTGGAGATGCTCGGGCGCGCCAAGAAGGTCGTCATCGAGAAGGAGAACACCACCATCGTCGATGGCGCCGGTTCAAAGGCCGAGATTGAAGGCCGCGTGAAGCAGATCAAGGCGCAGATCGAGGAGACGACCTCCGATTACGACCGCGAGAAGCTTCAGGAGCGTCTGGCGAAGCTCGCCGGCGGCGTCGCGGTGATCCGCGTCGGTGGCGCGACCGAGGTCGAGGTCAAGGAGAAGAAGGATCGCGTCGACGACGCGCTGCACGCCACCCGCGCGGCGGTCGAGGAAGGCATTTTGCCGGGTGGCGGCGTGGCGCTGCTGCGTGCGCAGAAGGCTCTCGACAGTATCCAGACCGACAATGTCGACCAGAAACACGGCGTCGAGATCGTGCGCCGCGCGATCGAGGCGCCGGTGCGCCAGATCGCCGAGAATGCCGGCGCCGAAGGCTCCATCATCGTCGGCAAGCTGCGCGAGAAGGTGACTTCGCCTTCGGCTGGAATGCCCAGACCGACGAATATGGCGACCTGTTCGCACAGGGGGTCATAGACCCGGCCAAGGTGGTGCGCACTGCCTTGCAGGACGCGGCGTCCGTCGCCGGCCTGCTGGTGACCACCGAGGCGATGATCGCCGAGAAGCTGAAGAAGGAAGCAGCCCCGGCAATGCCAGCGGGCGGCATGGACTTCTGACCATCTCGCTCTGAAAGTGACCGCTCCCATGTCGGGGGCGGTCAGGAGCAAAGCATAGATCGGAGACTGACATGAGCCTCATGCCGGACTTTGACCATGTACCTGTGCCGCATCATCCCCCGGCCGAGTTCCTGTCGCACGATGCGGAAGCGCGCACGGCATTGGCCCCGCTGTTCGAATCTCTGCTCGACAGACTGGTGATGGCTGGATGGGATCGGCGCACAGCGGCCTCCGCGCTGATGTTCCATGCGGCGGCGCAGATGTCGGCCCTCTCGCGAGACGGCCGGCCACAATGATCCAGGAACCTCGCCTCCGGGCGGGGTTCCTTTCCAATCGAACCAGACGCGCGAAGGACCGGCGGCGGAAGATCTCTTCCGGCGCGACGGCATCGCCGCATCCAACACGAAGGAACCAAATCGGGAGATCGACAATGTTCATCGGCCTGCCTCGCGCCCCGCAGATTGTCGCCGTCCTTGTCACGTGCCTTGCATTGTCATTTTCCGGTGGCGCTGTGCCGCCCGCTGCCGCACAGGATGTGGCATCCGGCGTGCGTGGCGAGCGTTCGTTGCCCGATGTTCTGGAGGAGATCACGCCCGCGGTGGTCAACATCGCCGTCGCGTCTCGCGCGTCTGCCGAAACCAACCCGCTCTTCAACGATCCCTACTTCCGACGCTACTTCGATCTGTCTCAGATGCCGCAGCAAAGGCCCCGCATGAGCGCCGGGTCCGGCGTCATCGTTGACGCGGATAAGGGTTACATTCTCACCAACCACCATGTCGTCGACGGCGCGAGCGAGATCGCGGTGACGCTGAAAGATCGCCGCCGCTTCAATGCCGAACTGGTCGGCAGCGACAAGACACGCAACCCAATCCATGAAAGCTTTCATTTCTGGGCGAAAACTACGTGTTAAACCTCGCAGGAAATCAAGACCCTGTTCCTTACTGCGCGCCGCAATCGATGGTTAGTGTAGCACCGTCATCGATAGATGCGCCATTTTCGTCCACCAAGACCAGACCGGCAACGGACAGCTGTCTCCCGGAAGCCACGATTGTGAACTCCTGTGAATAGACACGTCCGGCCTGGATCCGACGCTCGGGACTGGCGAACGGGCCATCGACGCCGAGGCCGATGGTCATTGCATTTGCAGTAGACGACAGTTCGAAAAAGAACTTTTCTCCATCCGGTGTCGTCCCTGGCCCCTGGATTTCAATATCGTCGAAACCATCCTGGCTATGGATGCCGCATGTGGTCGGCGTAAATTCGTAGCGCCCTGCGGATGTTTCCAAAACACTTATTGCGACGGCGGCGCTTTCTGATGTCGGCGCTTCCGCCTCCGCGCTACAACCTGTCAGCATCAAGCTGCTGAACAAGCCGATCATGACAACGGATCCGGTTCTACGCTCGTCCATTCCGAAGTTTCCTGTGATCACTTCTTTCTCCATTGCCTACGGATAGGACCAACCGTTGTGTTCGACGCGGAAAATGCGTAACGGCGCGCCGGGTTTGGTGGTGTCGGCGCGCAGGTAGAAGACCGCGCGCTGGTCCTTGCCGAAATTGGTGAAATCGACATTGATGGTGATCATGCCGCGCAGCATCGGCTGGTCGGGGTCGGGCATGGGGTCTTCGATGGCGCCGTCGAAGTCCTGCGCGCCATAAAGTGGATGTGCACCGACATTGCCGGAAGCCAGCCAGGCGACGATGTCGTCGGTGAAGTAGTTTCTGGATACGGCAGGATCGATTGCGCTCGGCAGATTGCTGTTTTCCGACTGGAACTGGCGTTCGTAGAGTTCACGCACCAGGTCCTGCGCCTGAGCAATCGGATCGATGCCGGGGGCTGCTGCATAGGGTTCGAGCGCTGGCTGTGCCGGGCGGGACTTTGTCGATGCGGCGATGGGCTCGCTGCCATCGGGGGTGATATAGCGTTGCGCCACCCAGCCCGCCTTGCTCATCGCCTTGTTACGCATCAGGCACCAGCGGGGCGGCAGCGCGCTGATCTGCGCCTGCGTCATCGCCATGTAGTGGGCAGCGGTGTAGAACGGCACACAGGTGATCTGCTGCATGTTGCGTTCATTGTGGGCGAATGTCTCGATCACCGGATAGTTGGTGCCGGGGCCCATCCGGGCATTGAGAACATCGTTGCCGGAGACGCCCGTGACGCGCCAGGCATCCGGGCCGTGGCCATCGATTTCGGCATGGGCGGCAGGCACGGCCAGGCCGAGCGCCATGACAAGCAATGCGGCCTTGAATGTGTGTGTCATGGTCATTTCACCTCTACGATCGCACGACCCAGAACCTTGCGGCCGCCGACGTCAAGAAACCGGATTTCATAGGTTCCGGCCTGTGCCGGCATCTGCAGCTCCAGCGACTTTTCCGCTCCGACCTTGTGCGCGGCAATCCAGCTGAAATCGGCCTGATCGGCGCGGGCGAGGGCAACGCGCTGGTCCGCGCTGCCGGCTTCCGCGCGCCACGACACGGTGATCGTCTCGCCGGCCCCGGCCTCTGCCGGTGCCGCCAGTCCGGCCCCGTCATCCAGCGGCGCGTCTTGTGCCACCACTTCCAGCTGGTGGCTGGCAAGAGTGCGGGCCCCTTCGCGCAACACATAGCGGATTTCGTAAAGCCCTGTTTCGGCTGGCGCCTTCATCTCGCCGGCACGTGCGTCCCGAACCCGGATATAGTCGGCATATTTGCCCTCGGCAGTCCCGGCGGGAACGATGGTGACATAGTCTTCCGGGTGGATCGAGATCGACCAGCTCACCTGAATCTTGGTGCCCGCCCGGACGACATCGGGGCCGCTCACCGTCACTTCGGCCTCAACGACTTCCACAGGGGTGGACGCCATGGTGCGGCCCCCTTCGCGCAGCACATAGCGTACTTCGTAAAGACCCGGCTCTGCGGGCGCGACCAATCGGTTTTCGGTGACATCGCGCACGCGCTGATAGTTGGTGTATTTTCCTTCCTCGGCTCCCACGGGAACGATGGTGACATAGTCTTCCGGATGGATCGACGCCGACCAGGTCACCTTGAAGCTTGCACCAGTGGTCACCTCTTTCGGCGCGGCGACCCCGATCTCGGCTTCAACGACCTCCACAGGCGTAGACGCCATGGTGCGGCCTCCTTCGCGCAGCACGTAGCGTACTTCGTAAAGGCCGGGCTCTGCGGGCGCGGTCAGTCTGTTTTCGGTGACATCGCGCACGCGCTGATAGTTGGTGTATTTTCCTTCCTCGGCTCCCACGGGAACGATGGTGACATAGTCTTCCGGATGGATCGACGCCGACCATGTCACCTTGAAGCTTGCGCCTGTGGTCACCTGTTGCGGCGCAGTGATACCGATTTCGGCCTCGACGACCTCGACGGGAGTTGCCCCCAGCGTATGGCCATCTTTCCGTGTGACGTAACGTACCTCGTACAGACCGGGCTGGGCTGGTGCGATCAACCTGTTTTCGGTGACATCACGCACGCGCTGATAGTTGGTGTATTTACCTTCCTCGGCTCCGACCGGAACGATGGTGACATAGTCTTCCGGATGGATCGAAGCCGACCAGGTTACCTTGAAGCTCGATCCCGTCGTCACTTGTTCCGGCGCCTGGATCGCTATTTCCGCTTGTGGTTCCGGCTCCGGCTCAGGCGCCATTTCGGCCTCTGGCGGCGTCATTGGCTGCAAATCCATCACCGATTGGACATGGGCCAGTGCGGCCTTCAATTCATCGGCATTCTGCGCCGGAACGAACACGCCGCCGGTGTTTTCGGCAATACAGGCAAGGCTTTCATGGGCCTGATCCTCAAGATCGAAGCCGACGACATGGGTCGTGAACTTCACGCCCTGCCGGGCAAGTTGCTCGGCCAGCGCGCACGGGTCGGCCTGACAGGTTTCCAGACCATCGGAAATGAGCACGACGGTGGCGGGGTTGTCGCGATAGGACAGGAGTTCCGCGGCGTGCTGAACCGCGGCGGAAATCGGCGTCTTTCCTTTCGGGCGGATGCTGTTCACCGTGCTGATGAAGCTTGCCCGATCGAGCGGCCCCGGCTCGATCAAGGTCTCGATGTCACGGCAGTCGCCTTCCGAGCGATGCCCGTAGGCGACGAGGCCGAGATTGATGTCGTCGGACCAGCCGGTCACGAGATCGGCCATCACGTCGCGCGCGATCTCGATCTTGCTGGTGCCGTCGATCTGGCCCCACATCGAGCCGGAGGCGTCATAAACGATGACGACGTCTTCCGCCGCTGCGGCGACCGACAAGGGCGTGGCGATGGCGATGGCCGCGACCAGTGCTGTCTTCAGAGCTTTCATCATGATGTTTCGTTCCGTAGTTTGTTTCATGCTGGCCGCACATCGCCATTGCCGTGGATGCCGGACCCAGCCGACGCCCCCATGGCGCGCGCCTTCAGCTTGCGGAATTTGCCTGACATCTGTTCCAGCCGCGCATCCCATTCAGGATCGGGCTGCTGATTTTCGATGGTCTTGAAGAACACCTGCATCAGGCAGGCGATGGCGAATGGCTCCAGCAATGCCGCCTTGACGCTCCAGGCAAACAGCAGCGCAAACACGAAGCCACCGGCCGCCCATGCGCCGGGCATCACGTAGACGACGAGCGCAGCTGGCGCGAGCATGACCAGAAACACGAGAAAGCTCATGAGGTAGACAATGATCGCCAGCCAGGCGGCGTTCTTGAGCATCACCTTGTAATTCTGGCCATAGAGCACCAGCGCTTCCCTGGCCGATCCCCATGGGTTGGTCGAACCAGTGCGAATTGCGTAGGCGAGGATGACCTCGTCGATGAAGCCGACGGCGACCCGCAGGAAGGCATGCAGGATACCGGAAAGCTGCTGCGCGCCAGGTATGGGCAGGATGGTCAGAATTCCGCGCACCAGCCCCGTGATCGCGCCGATCACGCCCTTGACGAGCTGATCGATGGCAAACAGCACGCTGGCCTGAGCGAAACGCTCCTTTACCACCGCTGTCGCATGGCTGACTTGCGACTTTCCGTCTGGCATTGGCTTGCCGTCGATCAGCTCGACCAGCACCGCTATATGGCCCGCCTTGACGATATAAAGGATGTATTCGCGCGCCCAGTACATGATGGCGCCAAACAGGCCGAACCCCATGATGGCGCCCCACATGGTCGTATTGGCCTGAAATCCTTCGTCACCGAAGCCGCCAACGCCATAGCCGATGCCCGCACCGGTTCCGGTTACCAGAACGTAGCCAGCGGCGATGCCGAAATAGACGACCATCCGCAGCACGATGAACGGCATGGTCCGCGCCATCATTGCCAGCGCATTGCCGACATTGAAATCCCACATGCTCTGCTCCGCCCTATATGCCTGTTGCGCAAGCTTAGCAGGCGCAAACCCAATATGCCCCGTTCATTTGGATAGGGACATGCCGGCAAGCCTGGGTATAATTGGCCCCAGCTATCCGAGCTGCAGAACGGATGGAATAAACTGGCAGAAAAAATACACGGAAAAGCCTGGGAGGCGGCGCGTCAATTTGCGAAGATTTTTGTTTTCTACCTTGGCGGCCACGTTGTTTTGCTTCTCTGACGTCCATGGACGTGACATGGAAAAAATCCCGCCGCCAACGTCTCCCCCAATACTTGAGGTTCGGGGGGCGATTTCCAGGATCACTACGCAAGGAGCGGCGTATTTCGACATGGAGATGCTGAGGGCGTTGCCTGTCGCCCGGCTGGAAACAGCGACGGCCGTCACAGATGGTGTGCGTCGCTTTAGCGGATTTCTGATGAGAGACCTTCTGGCGCATATCGGTGCCCGGGGCACAACCGTGACGGCGAGAGCCCTGAACGATTACGCAATTGACATTGCGATCGAGGAATTCGACCGGTTTGATGTCCTCGTAGCCTATGAAATGGATGGCGAACCGTTGTTGCCGAGCGACAAGGGGCCGTTATGGATAATCTATCCGCGTGACCAGCATGCGGAGTTGCAGGATATCCGCTTCGACTATCGCTGGGTCTGGCAATTGCGATGGCTGGATATTCAATGAGCCGTCAGGCGCGTGCATTGCTTGGCGTCGCGCTGCCGGTTTCGGCCATCGTCATCTTCGTTGCTCTGCTGGCGTTTTCGCTGATGCGTCTTTCCGACCTTGAGCGGGATATGCGCATCGAGGCCACCCAGAACATGCTTTGGGTGATCTCCAGGGCGCATATTTCAAGCCTTCAGCTGGGTGAGGCCGTCGTGGGCAGCGTAGCCGGAGAGGTTGATCACGCGCAGATGGAGTTGCGTTACAACGTATTCCTTAGCCGGCTTGCCTTGCTTGATGAGGGCCCGCAGCGTCGGCGGATGGAAGCACTTGGCGCTACCTCCGCGCTTGACGCCTTGCGTGGAAGCCTGGCTGATCTTGGCTCGCTGCTGATGAGCGCCAGACCAGAGGTGATACCCCGTATCAGGGCTCTGCTTGTCCCTTACAATGCAGCGCTCACGGAAGCGGCCAACAAGGCAATGGTGGCCGAATGGGACGACCTTGGCGCTACGCTCGACACAACACGCAAGCAGTTATGGCAGATCATCATCTCCATGATCGGTATATCGCTGGCAGGCACCGTGCTTTGCGTCCATTTTTTGCTGGCGATACGGGATGCAAGGCAACGGACTCGCCTGCTCAACAAGGAAAAGGCGTTCTCCGAACTTTTGATCGGCTCCAGTGGCGAAGGCATAATCGCCGTGGATATGGATCGGCGCTGCACGGTTTGGAACGAGGCTGCCGAACGGTTGTTTGGGGTCACCGCTGACGTGGCTACAGGCGCAATACTGAGCGAAATCTCAGGCTTTTTCGAGGTCGGCAGGATTGAGCAGGCGATCAGCGATGCCCTTCAGGGACAGGCTGTTGCACTGCTGGATCAGCCGTTCTTTCCGTCTCATCAGTCCAACCCGCTTTATGTCGACTTGCGCTGCTTCTCTCTGCGTGACGGCGGACGCATCATCGGCATGATCCTGCTGATGTCGGACGTGACCGAGCGGAGGGCAGCGCAGCGGGAGATAGCCAATCATCGCGACCATCTGGAGCAGCTGGTGCAGGCGCGCACGCAGGAGCTTGACGCTGCCCTGACCCGAGAGCGGGCTACAGCGGATCTTTATCGGAACTTCGGCACCATGATCTCGCACCAGTTCCGCACGCCGCTCGCCCTTGTCGATTCCGCGCTTCAGCGCCTGATGCGCCGGCGTGACCGGCTGACTCCGGAAGAAATCCTGGAACGGGGCGAGGAAGCCCGCAGCGCTGTCGCGCGTCTGGTCAGGTTGGTGGAAAGCACCCTCGACGCCGCACGCCTCGATGCCGGCCAGATCGAAGTCCGCAGTCAGCTTTGCGATCTCGGTGACCTCGTAGCAGAGATCTGCTCCCGGTCGACAGAAAACACTGGCTCGGGGCGGATCACTGTCACGCTTCCAGACGGCGCTTCTCCCATTGCCTATTGTGATCCCGTGCATGCGGAACACATCCTCACCAATCTGCTGTCCAATGCCGTCAAATACTCACCGGCAAAGACACCGATAAGCATTACCCTCACCGACAGCGGCACGCAGATCGAATGCGTAGTAGCCAACACTGGACCTCAGGAGGGGTCATTCGAACGGGAGGCGCTGTTCGAACGCTATTATCGCGGCAGCAATACGGAAGGCCGTCCCGGTATCGGAGTCGGCCTCTATATGGCCAGAGCGCTTGCCCGCTTGCAGGGCGGTGATGTGCAATTGCAAAATTCGGAGCCTGGCATGGTTCGAATGGCGATGCTGCTGCCCAGTAGTGCCTCCGGTTCCGGCTCCGTTACAGCCATGGCCCTACGAAAGGAACCGGCATGACATTCGCGCCGTCTCCGAACCGGAAGCGCTTTGTGATCCTTTGCATCGAGGATGAAGCGCAACTGAGGCGTGACATCAGGGATGAACTGGTCGAGGCAGGCTATGATGTGGTAGAAGCCGACAATGGCAAGCATGCGCTCGGCAAGCTGGCGCGTGTCTGCCCCGATCTGGTTCTTTGCGACATCTCCATGCCCGAACTTAACGGCTATGGCGTGCTTAAGGCCCTGCATGAAAGGGGGCCGGACTATGCCGAAATTCCGTTCGTGTTCCTCTCTGCCCTTGCCGATCCTAGGCACATCGTCGATGGAAAGCGGCTTGGTGCCGATGATTATCTCGTCAAACCAATAGATTATGATCTCTTACTAGTGACAATCGAAGCGCGTTTGCGCCAGATCGATCGAATCCGTTCAGCGCGCCCACTGGAGCCGACCGATACAGATTTTTCAACGCTGGCTCAGTCATACGGCCTCACGCCCGCAGAAATACGGATAACCCAAGCGCTTACACAAGGCAGGAAATTGACGCAGATCGCGGCTGACCTTGGTGTATCCCGGTCTACCGTTGCCTTTCATATGCGCAATATATTCCAGAAGACTAATACCGGCAGGCAGGCGGAACTGGTTGCTCTCCTGCTCAAGAAATAACAGCGCCTGCGAGGCTTTCGTATATGGAGGTCGTCATGTGACCACCGAGCCGGTGTTTTCTCCGCCGTTTCTTTTACTGCCGCTACTTCCCAAGTGAGAGGTGCCGAGACAAAAGTATAACCACACTCGATAGGAGGTCTCGACTTTGCTATCGACCGATGAAGGCAGGCAACTGCCATTCAGAGCTTCATGCACAACGTCGTTTGCGAAAAACCATCAATCGGGCCGGAAGCGATTCGAACTTCTCCACCGCCAAACGCCGCCGTTTCTACTCTCCCTCACATGACGCCACCTCTCGCTCCTGGCACAAGCGTACTTTCGGCGGTTATAGCGTACTGTGGAGGGAAATCGGCGGTATTTGGCGCGCCATACCGGGTGATGATGAGAACTATATCTACTCTATTCCCCTCCATAGCCCTCCTTAAGGCTGTTGCCGCCGCCAACGCGGCCTCACTCGGTTAGGCCATCGCGAATTTCCGCTAGCACTCAGCGGCATTCTGCCATATGAGTTATCTCAATGATTCTTGAGTTATTGAGATTATGATGCACGAGAAGCAAGCCCTCAATGCCTTCGCCGCGCTGTCGCAGGAAACGAGATTGCGCATCGTCCGGCTGCTGGTGACTGCCGGCCCGGAAGGCATGTCGGCCGGAGCAATCGGCGAAGCGATGGATGGCGCATCTTCGTCCCGTATGTCGTTCCATCTGAGCCATCTCGAACAGGCCGGGCTTGTCGAGTCCCGCCGTGACGGGCGGTCGATCATCTACAGCGCCGCGCTGACCACGCTGGCCGGTCTCGTCGAATTCCTCATGCGCGATTGCTGTCAGGGCCACCCGGAGGTCTGCAATCCGGCAATGGCCGCGCTGTCTTCCTGTTGCGAACCCACGAAAGGAACCTCCCATGTCTGACGGACAAGAGCATCGCGTCTTCAACGTCCTGTTCCTCTGCACCGGCAACTCGGCACGCTCGATCCTCGCGGAAAGCATCCTGAACAAGGATGGCGAGGGTCGCTTTCGTGCCTTTTCTGCGGGTTCGCAACCGAAGGGGACGATCAATCCCTTCGCGCTGAAGGTATTGAAGAGTTTCGACTACCCCTCTGAAGGCTTCCGCTCGAAGGGTTGGGAGGAGTTCGCGGGGCCTGACGCGCCTGTCATGGATTTCGTGTTCACCGTCTGCGACAACGCTGCCGGCGAAGCCTGCCCGGTCTGGCCCGGCCAGCCCATGACCGCCCATTGGGGTATCGAAGATCCGGCGGCCGTCGATGGACCGGATATCCAGAAGGAAGCCGCCTTCGTTGCGGCCTTCCGCTACATGAAGAACCGTATCTCGGCTTTCACGTCCCTGCCGGTCGCCAGTCTCGACAAGGCGTCGCTGCGCACTAAACTGACCGAGATCGGCCAGTCCGATGGCGCGTCGTCTCCACGCAACAGCGCAGCGTGAAGCCGGCCATGGACGTCATCATCTATCACAATCCCGATTGCGGCACCTCGCGCAACACGCTGGCGATGATCCGCAATGCGGGCGTCGAGCCGCATGTCATCGAATATCTGAAGACACCGCCGTCGCGCGAGATGCTGACCCGACTTATTGCGCGCATGGGCATATCGGTGCGGGAACTGCTGCGCGAGAAGGGCACGCCCTATGCGGAACTGGGCCTTGGCGACCCGGCTTTGAGTGACGCGCAGTTGCTCGACGCCATGATGGCGCATCCCATCCTGATCAACCGACCCATCGTCGTCAGTCCGAAGGGCGTCAAGCTCTGCCGGCCGTCCGAGGACGTGCTCGACCTGTTGCCGCCGCAGCGCGGCGCGTTCGTCAAGGAAGATGGCGAGCGGGTGATCGACGAACACGGTCGGCGCGTGGCCACGACCTGAGGGAATTGCATGTCTACCTTCGAACGCTATCTCACCCTTTGGGTCGCATTGTGCATCGTCGTTGGCATCGCGCTCGGCCACTTCCTGCCGGGCGCATTTCAGGCCATCGGCGCGATGGAAATTGCCAGCGTCAACTTGCCCGTCGCCGTGCTGATCTGGCTGATGGTCATCCCCATGCTGCTCAAGATCGACTTCGCAGCACTGGGCGAGGTCGGCCGCCACTGGCGCGGCATCGGCGTGACGCTGTTCATCAACTGGGCTGTGAAGCCGTTCTCGATGGCGCTGCTGGGATGGCTGTTCATCGGCTGGCTGTTCCGCCCCTATCTGCCGGCGGACCAGATCGACAGCTACATTGCCGGCCTCATCATCCTTGCCGCCGCACCCTGCACGGCCATGGTGTTCGTCTGGTCGAACCTGACGAAAGGCGAACCGCATTTCACCTTGAGCCAGGTTGCCCTCAACGACGCCATCATGGTCGTCGCCTTCGCGCCCATCGTCGGCCTGCTGCTGGGCCTGTCAGCCATCACCGTGCCATGGGGCACACTGGTCCTGTCGGTGGTGCTCTATATCGTCATTCCCGTTATCATCGCGCAGATCATCCGTCGCCGGATGCTGGCGAGCGGCGGGCAGGCCGCGCTCGACCACCTGCTTGCAAAGCTCGGCCCGGCCTCCCTCGTTGCGCTGCTGGCGACGCTGGTTCTGCTCTTCGGGTTTCAGGGCGAGCAGATTATCGCTCAGCCCGCAATCATCGGCCTGCTGGCCGTGCCGATCCTGATTCAGGTCTATTTCAACTCCGGTCTTGCCTATCTGCTCAACCGGCTGGCCGGCGAGCAGCATTGCGTGGCTGGACCCTCGGCGCTAATCGGCGCATCGAACTTCTTCGAACTGGCGGTTGCCGCCGCCATCAGCCTGTTCGGCTTTCATTCGGGCGCGGCGCTCGCCACCGTGGTCGGCGTGCTGATCGAAGTGCCGGTGATGCTCTCGGTCGTCTGGATCGTGAACCGCTCCAAAGGCTGGTATGAGCGCGGCGGCAAGGTGTCCGAACTTGCGAAAGAGCAGCGTTGATGCCGGGCGATCTTCCCAATCTTGCTGCCGGCTGCGTTGCTACTCCCAGCCTTGGTCGGCTGCGCGTAACCGAACCCTCTACCCATCCGCCGCGTATCCTGCTGCTATATGGCTCGCTCCGCGCGCGATCCTACAGCCGTTTCCTGACATACGAGGCCGAGCGCCTGCTGAAACATTTCGGGGCGGAAACACGCATCTTCAATCCGTCCGGCCTGCCGCTGCCGGACGGCGCTCCCGTCGATCATCCCAAGGTGCAGGAGCTTCGCGAGCTCTCGCTCTGGTCGGAAGGTCAAGTCTGGACCAGCCCGGAGCGTCACGGTGCGATGAGCGCGGTGATGAAGGCACAGATCGACTGGATTCCCCTTTCGGTCGGCGCGGTAAGGCCGACGCAGGGCCGGACACTCGCCGTCATGCAAGTCTCCGGCGGCTCGCAGAGCTTCAACGCCGTCAACCAGATGCGGGTGCTCGGCCGCTGGATGCGGATGGTGACGATCCCCAACCAGTCGTCCGTCGCCAAAGCATATCAGGAGTTCGATGAAGCCGGCCGGATGATACCATCGTCATATTATGATCGAGTGGTCGACGTGATGGAGGAGTTGGTGAAGTTCACGCTGCTAACGCGCGATGTATCATCCTACCTGACCGACCGCTATTCCGAGCGAAAGGAAAGCAGCGACGTTCACCTCCGATGACGAACGGCACTGTCGGATACCTGCTTTAAGGTGCATGGAGCGATTCTCTGCCGCGCCGAACTCACCGGAAGTATTCTGTCTATCGGGAGCTGTGCGAGTGAAGTTGAAGGTTATGCCACTGGGGAGCTCAGCCCGAAAATTCCGACAACTCAAATGAGCCGGTTGTCCTCGGCCTTCTGGCGGGCGCGGCGACGTGTGCCGTCGGTGTCCGCCTTCCGGTGACGTTCGGCAGCCGCCTTGCGGATCTGCTCGAAACGATTGTCTTCGACCTGCGGGGCTATCGGCTGCATATCTGTCTTCTTGACAAACGAAATCATTGCTGACGTTCCTTCCTGGGGCGGGTGGAAACGCCCTGGCGCCTGCCTGAGCGCTTTAAGCGGGGTATTATGCGCCAAGTCCGGTGACACAGCCCTGGACTCCAAGCCGGTCGGCAGTCGTCTGGCCCGGCATCGTTGCCCAGCCACCGGCTTCGACGAACTGCCGTTTCTTGTAGCTGTCGGATATAGCCTTGAACTCAGCAAGTTTCGCGGCCGCATCCGGCGCTGCGTTGAACCGTTCAACGCATATGGCGGACGCCAGTTCGCCACGCGCCGTGTCGCCAGCGGTCACGGCCATCTTCTGTGATGTGCCGCCGGTGACCCAGCCGCCCCAGGCGAATCCGACGACGATCGTTGCGATGATCGCGGCGATGCATGCCCAGACCAGCATGGTCTTTGAAGGTTGGTAGTTCTCCCAACGGCGGGAGAGAGACGGGTTCGTTGTGCTCTGCGTAGCCATGGTGGTCTTCCTTCCAGATTGTGGTGAGGATTGCTTCATCCGACCGTGCCGGCCGAACGGTTCAGGCACTGCTCTCAGTATCCCATTCCACCCATGCCACCGTTGCCGGCCGTTAACGTGGAATCCTTCGCTGGGACGTCGGCGATCATCGCCTCGGCGGTGATCAGGAGCGCCGCGATCGAGCCGGCGTCCTGCAGGGCGGTTCTGACAACCTTGGCGGGATCGACGATGCCGGCCTTGATCATGTCGACATAGGTTTCGGTCTGGGCATCAAAGCCCTGGTTGGGGTCCTTGCTGTCCGTGAGCTTGCCGACCACGATCGAGCCCTCGACGCCTGCATTCTCGGCGATCTGTCGGACCGGCGCTTCAAGCGCCCGCCGCACGATCGAAATGCCTGCGGTTATATCGGCGTTGTCACCTGTCAGAGGGGCAAGCACCGCTATGGCACGCAGCAGCGCCACGCCGCCGCCCGGCACGATGCCTTCCTCGACAGCCGCGCGGGTGGCATTCAGCGCGTCGTCTATGCGGTCCTTCTTCTCTTTGACCTCGGTCTCAGTCACGCCACCAACACGGATGACAGCGACGCCGCCGGCGAGTTTGGCCAGCCGCTCCTGCAGCTTCTCCTTGTCGTAGTCGGAAGTCGTTTCCTCGATCTGCGCCTTGATCTGGCTGATGCGCGCCGCGATGCTTGGCTTGTCGCCGGAGCCGTCGATGATTGTCGTGGTATCCTTCTCGATCACGATGCGCTTGGCACGGCCGAGCATGTCGAGCGTGACATTCTCCAGCTTGATGCCGAGATCCTCGGAGATTATCTGGCCGGCGGCCAGCACCGCGATGTCCTCGAGCATGGCTTTGCGGCGGTCTCCGAAGCCGGGAGCCTTGACGGCCGCTACCTTGAGGCCACCACGCAGCTTGTTGACGACCAGCGTGGCGAGCGCCTCGCCCTCGACGTCTTCGGAGATAATCAGCAGCGGCTTTCCGCTTTGCACCACTGCTTCCAGTACGGGCAGCATGGCCTGCAGATTGCCAAGCCTCTTCTCATGAATGAGGATGTAAGGGTCATCCAGTTCCACGCGCATCTTCTCGGGATCGGTCACAAAGTAGGGCGAGAGATAGCCGCGATCGAACTGCATGCCCTCGACCACGTCGAGCTCAGTCTCGGCCGTCTTGGCTTCCTCGACGGTGATGACGCCTTCGTTGCCGACCTTGTCCATCGCCCTCGCAATCATCTCGCCCACGGTCGCGTCGCCGTTAGCCGCGATCGTGCCGACTTGGGCGACCTCTGCCGACGACTTGACCTTCCTGGCGCGAGTCTGGATTTCCCTGACGACGGCAGCGACACCGAGATCGATGCCGCGCTTCAGGTCCATCGGGTTCATGCCGGCAGCGACCAGCTTGGCACCCTCGCGCAGGATGGAAGCGGCGAGAACCGTCGCGGTGGTGGTTCCGTCGCCGGCGAGGTCGTTGGTTTTCGAGGCCACCTCGCGCACCATCTGCGCGCCCATGTTCTCGAACTTGTCGGAAAGCTCGATCTCCTTGGCGACGGTCACACCATCCTTGGTGATGCGCGGCGCGCCATAGGCTTTGTCGATGACGACGTTGCGGCCCTTCGGCCCGAGCGTCACCTTGACGGCGTTGTTCAGCAGCTCGACGCCGCGCAGCATGCGGTCGCGGGCGTCATTAGAGAATCTGATTTCCTTGGCAGACATGATGTCGGGTCCAGTTCGGTTGTGAGGATCACAGGATCGGAAGCTGGCCGCTCAGGCACTTTTCCTGCTCGCAGCTTCGGTCTTCTCAACGATTCCCATGATGTCACTCTCCTTCATGATCAGAAGGTCTTCGTGATCGATCTTGACCTCGGTCCCGGACCATTTGCTGAACAGGATG
This sequence comes from Devosia faecipullorum, assembly GCF_015158295.1. Lineage (GTDB taxonomy): Bacteria > Pseudomonadota > Alphaproteobacteria > Rhizobiales > Devosiaceae > Devosia > Devosia faecipullorum. The sequence continues at coordinate 16,730 of NZ_JACDXV010000013.1, forward strand.
AGATCGCCCGGCTTGACGTCGAGCGGGATCAGCTTGCCGCTTTCGTCGCGGGAACCTGGGCCGACGGCGATGACCTCGCCTTCCTGAGGTTTTTCTTTCGCGGTGTCGGGAATGATGATCCCGCCTTTGGATTTGAGATCGCCTTCCGCACGTCGAATGACGACGCGGTCATGGAGAGGCCGGAATTTCATGTGGGTTCTTTCTGAGGCCGGCGCATAGGGCGGCCCCCTCAGATACATAACCCCGTTGGCACTCGAATGATAGGAGTGCCAAATGTATTTCTTTGAAAAGGCGCAACTGGGAAAAATTTATGTCGCTTCTATCGATGCGATATTTGTTGTTTTCAATACGTATTTTCTGATTTTTCAATGCGATTTATTATTATGGAAGAGACATTATTCAATTCCAGATAAAATAATATCGACCCGCTCCTTGCTTACCGGGTAGGGACAGCCCATATATAAAACTCGTTGATTTGGCCGACTTGGCTTTTTGCGGTGTCAGAGACCCGCCATTCACCACCGAATTCTCGATAGCGAATGCATCAAGCGCCGACCCGGCGCGCATATCGCTCTGTTCGAACCTTGGAATGAACGCGCCGCTGACCACGGATGTACTGGCAGCACGGAAATTCGTTCCGGTTCGAACGGGAATGATGCAGGAGGCGCGTTTGCGTGCTCCTGCGGAGGTATCGACCATGACAACGCGCACCACACAAACCATCGTCCGGTTCTCCGCACCCTTCATGCTGCCCGGCTTCGACGCCGCACAGCCCGCCGGCGAATATCGCGTGGACCAGGATGAGGAACTGCTGGAGGTATCCTCCCGCCTCGCCTGGAGACGTGTCGGCGCCTTCATCCACCTGCCCGCCATCGGCATTGATGGCCACACACATCAGATGGCGTCGATCGATCCCGCCGATCTCGACGCCGCTCTCGAAAAGGATCACCAACAATCATGATATCGACCAACCCAATCCGACGCACGATCCGTCCCGCCCGCCACGAGGCTCCTGCTCATCTCTTCGCGATCGGACAGGCTGTCCGGCTCAAGGGCGATTTCATGAGACCAGCTTTGCCCGGCGATATCTACCGCATAACCGGCAGACTGCCGGCACGGGGAGATTCACTGCAATATCGCATCCGCAACGACGACGAACGCCATGAGCGAGTGACGACGCAGGACAGCCTCGAGCCGGTCGACATGTCGCAATCCGGTAATGGCGCAACTCTCATCGAAAGGACGTTCGGACATGGCTAAAGGCTAGAAACGAAGCAATCGCGAGATCAGAAAGCCGAAGCAGGAGAAGGCTCCGCCAAAGCCTGAAAGCACCTTCGGCAACCAGATCAAGGTCGCTGCAAATGCCAACGCGTCTCAAGGCAAAGGTAAGCACTGAGGCAGTGTTGCTCCGGCTGAAAGCGCAATGGGCGCCATGAAAGTTGTCATCGAGTTTTACCGCACGCGGGAGACAGATGACGCCCATGCCGTCGTGGGCCGAGAGGCGGTGGAAGCCGTCGATCTCGCTAACGCCATTGAGATTGCGCACCTGCTTTCACAGACGCTCGACATGCCTCAACGACCCGACGCCATCGCGATCACCGACTTATTCGGTAACGCGCTGTTTTCCGGCATCATTGATGCCGACGTGACCACTAGAGAAAGGCCACGATCATGACCCGATACATAGATGAAATCGAACGGGAGCGGCACGACCGCGCGATCAGCGTCTGGGACAATGAAGGCGGTGCATCCGCCCGCGCACCAGGCGACGAACAATATGGCCGCCGGATCGAAGCCGACCGGTCCTGGACCATCTATCATGTCTTCACCGGCGTTCCAGCCAGCCGCGAAGGGCAGGAGATGATCGGCCTTAGCCACTCGGCCGCAACCGACGGGATGCTTTCCCTCAATCGTCGGAATGATGTGCGACGCAAGGAGCACATGAACGGGTTTATGCGTGTACCACTGCTGCTGCAAACGGCAAGGGCAGATCAACGATGACCCTTGAATTCCTGAACCCCAGCCGCAGCTTCGACGAAGTGCGCAACGCCATTCGCTTTATCGGGCACGACGGCATGTTCGAAGTGCCGTTCTTTGTCGAAGTGGAAGCGCTCGCCAGGTCCCCTGCTGAATTGCGCAGCACTGAGGTGTCGGAAGAGATGTATCTCTCGACCTTCGATGCGACGCGCAGTTCGATCCACGATGTCGCCCGCGAGGCCTACTCGCATCGTCGCCAAACCTCCTATACGCTGACCGCTGCCGATTTCCGGTAAAGACACCACTCAATGCTGATCCGCTACGGGTATGAGATCACACTGACCTGCCAGCAGCCGACAGCCCTGGTGTGTCTGCTGTCGGTGCACGAGGATCGCGCGGCTGACATACGGGTGCCGGAGTTCACCACACCCGATGTGCACGTATCGACCTACCGCGATCTCTTCGGCAACAAATGCCGGCGGCTGGTCGCGCCTGCGGGCGACCTGACCATGTGGGGTGATGCCACGATCGAGGACGACGGCAGGCCGGACGGGATTGTGCCGGGTGCCCGGGAACTGCCGGTGCCGGACTTGCCGGACGATTGCCTCGTCTACCTCATGGGCAGCCGCTACTGCGAAACCGACCGTCTCAGCCAGACCGCTTGGGACCTGTTCGGCAAGATGCCGCCCGGTTGGAGCCGGGTGCAGGCGATCTGCGATTTCGTCCACAACCACATCCGCTTCGACTACATGCAGGCTCGATCTACGCGGACGGCGTTCGAGGCGTTCCATGAGCGCGTTGGCGTTTGTCGCGATTTCGCGCATCTTGCGGTCACGTTCTGCCGATGCCTCAACATCCCCGCTCGCTATGTCAACGGCCATCTCGGCGACATTGGTGTGCCGGTTGTCGATCCCATGGATTTCAGCGCCTGGATGGAAGTGTTCCTCGATGGCGAATGGCACACCTTCGATCCGCGCAACAACGTCCCTCGGATCGGCAGAATCGTGGTGGCGCGCGGCCGCGACGCAGCCGACATACCGCTCGTCAATTCCTTCGGACCACACGTCCTGAAGGGGTTTAGGGTATGGACCTACGAGATCGCAGGAATAAGCTGATGCTGTCGATGTGCATGTTCCCAAACTCGGTAAGATCCCGACCGAGTCCAGGCTATCAATGCGCGCTTTAAGGTCTGTACTCAATCAGAGCTATGATTTTGCGTTTGATTGTGATTCCCTTCTGATTTGGAGGGATAGGCGATGGCAAACGAATACTGGCTCGGCGATTGTTCCCCGTCAGCGCCCATGGCACAGATTGAGGGTTGAGCTTTAAGGAGTGTTTTGGTCTCGTCGTCTGACGAAGGAACCAAGATGACTGCTAAATCCCCGAGCACCAAAAAGCCTGCCGAGCA
>NZ_JACDXV010000014.1 GCF_015158295.1 Devosia faecipullorum
GCTCGGCAGGCTTTTTGGTGCTCGGGGATTTAGCAGTCATCTTGGTTCCTTCGTCAGACGACGAGACCAAAACACTCCTTAAAGCTCAACCCTCAATCTGTGCCATGGGCGCTGACGGGGAACAGTTCGCCGTGTCAGGTCGGCTCTGGTCTTTATTGACGACCAGAGCCCGGCTAAGGGCAGTCACGCGGAATACCCACAGATTCTGATAGAAGTCTGCACGGACGAAGCAGGCAAGAAATGCGTCCGCGCGGTGCCGGGGCAAGATGGCTATGATCCGGCCTTGCCCATTGATCGCTGCCCTCTAGCAGTTCGATCGGCCGCCCTAGGCACGAGGTTCCGCGGGCGAGTAAACATTCGCGAAGACGGAAGTTTGGGCGGCCATCACAGCTACCCCTATGCACTCATCGACTGATAGCACGAAGTATAATCATAGCGGAATAGTATCACTTTCCCAGAATCCAATATGGTGGGTTGTAGATCGCCAATGGCAATTTTGGCAGCCACGCCATCGGTTGAAGAAATCGGCCGCCTGCTGAGCATTTGATGCGGCGGTAAATTAGCCCGCTTGGAATCAGGCCTTGGAATTAGGCCCTGCCGTGCAGACCGCTGACACTCGGAGCCGCCTGAAGTCAGCTACAGCTTTGACGTGGCTATGTGGAAGATCGAAGCCTGTAATGCTCTACGCCAAGGTAAGTGCCTTGAACTCCGATATGACGGCTTCACGCGCATCGTGGAGGTCCACGCTGTCGGGACCAGCGAAGAGGGCCACGACCTTATGCGGGTCTGGCAGGTCCGCGGCGGTAGCGTAAGCAAAGAGCGCACCGGCTGGAAACTGCTCCGTCTCGATGAAGCATTCGGAGCCAACGTTACCAACGAAAAGTCCGAGGCGCCCCGTAATGGCTACAAACGCGGGGACAAGGCCATGCGGCTCATAGACTGCGAGGTTTAGTAGGGAACCGAAAATCAACCGCAACGGAGCGTCATCTATGGCCACCTACGTATTCACATACGACCTGATCAAGCGGAAGGACTACCCCAAACTGTGGGAAGAGCTAGAGCGGCTAGGCGCTCATCGCGCCCTGAACTCGTTTTGGCTTATCAACGTGGACAATACGGCCAAGGAGCTTCACGACCACCTGCGGGAATTCGTGGATAGCGACGACCTAACTTGGGTCTCCGAGTTGACCAAGAATCACGGCTACACCGCAAAGAAAGGCACTAACGCGTGGCTGAAGGAAAATCCACCAGAGCGATAACGCGGTTGCGACCCTGCACCGAGCCGCCGCGCGAGAAGAAACGCACCTGATCTGCGCAAATCCCTAATTCATGAATTTCGGCAAGCGCGCCTTGATCGTGCGGACGTGCTTCCCGAACTTGCTCAATATGATCGCCTGACCACGTTGCAGGCGCTTGAACCGATCCGGGCCGACCAAAAATTCTCTGGTCATGCGAACCGAGCCGGCGCCGGTCGGTTTGTTGCCGACAGTCTGTGCTGTCATTTCCGGCTTGGCGTAAGTGCCCGCGATCTGCGCCGCAAGTTCGGCGTCGTCAGGGCTGTTAAGACGGTGCACGATCACGGTATTGATGGACGCCAGAATCTGGTTGCGGAAAGCCTTGCCGTCGATGCCTTCGACGCTTTCCAGATCAGCGAAACTTTGCCCCAAAAGGACCACCCTGGCTTCAAAGCCGCGGCCTTGGTTGACGAGAGAAAGGATCTGTTTCCCGGAATAGGTCGACAGCTCGTCAAGTACGATTAGCAACGACTCGCGGCCTCTGGCCAATGTCAGCCTTATGTCGTTGATGACGAGTTGGCCAAGGTCTTTCGAGAAGTCCCCATGGGCCAGCGCCGGCAATGAGAAATAGGCAAAGGCGCCATATCCGCGAGCTTCAGACAAGGTGAGTACGGGTCGGCCGCCGCGCGTGTCGAACAGTGGGGCAAGCGAAGACTGGGTGAGGTTCTTGATGGTCCCGATGAGACTTTCGACACCCGCCTCTTCCGCCGCACGCTGACCTTGGACCTCCAGCAACAAGGCCTGCGCATTTGGAATCCTGTGCTTGTTCTTCCGGATGGCTGCCGTCATCGCATTGACGCTGAGCAGGTTCCCAAGGGTCAGCAGGTCCAACGGCTCTCCAATCGCCATGGCGACTTTGACCGCCGTTTGCATGTACCCTTTCTGCAAGACTTCATAATACGGCTCGGTGTACGGCCGGAGCGACGTAATCAGGTTGGCCAGCGCGGTAAAGTCGCCGGCTGAAACAGGGTTGTATGCGCAGGCGTCGTCCAGTTTGCCACCGAGCTCGTGATGGAAAAGAAACGCTGGCCGCCCCAATTGCTCGGCATAGGCCTTCAACCTTCGGCCGAGGTCGATATCACCCTTCCCGTCCAGAAAGACGACAGGGTAGCCACGCTGGAGATGCGACACGATAATATTTGATCCGGTGACCGTCTTCCCCGAGCCCGTCGCGCCGACAATCAGCACATGATGGTTAGCATCGCGGTCGCTCAAGACCACGTCCTTCCCGGTCTCCGGGTCGATACCCAGGGCGCTCCCTTCATCGTAGGCTTTGGAAGATGAGGCGGTTAGCTTTGACCGGATTCGAGCAATAGGCGCGGGCGAAGGTAGCTTTTCATCAGTGTATGGTGAGCTGTTGCAATGGTCCTGCAGGAACAAGCGGGCGCCGCTTCCGATAGCCAGACCAAGGACCACAGCGGAAGGGGCGATATCGGTCCGGTACGTCAAACCAATCCAGCCCTGCACCACATCATCAGCCGACGAAATGACTGCGTATCCCGCATATAAAGCAGGCATGAAGTGCCCCAGGACGATGAGTGCCGCGAGGGCCACCAAGCCAAACAGCAGCTGGGCAAGTGCATTGCTGGAGCGCCCCGTCGCCCAGGCAATCAACCAGGGGATTGCGGCCCCAAAAATGGCTACCGGTCCCATGGAGATAAAGGCGACCAATGCCGCAACTAGCAACAGGCCTCCCAACACAAGAGTGGCATCGTCGGTCGGGCGAGAATTGAGGTTACTCATGATGAACTCCAGAATTTGAGGGAGATGGTTTTGCGGTGCGTCGCGAGGGCGGCGTCCACTTGACGATTTTGATGTGGGAATGATCGGCGGCAGCGCGGGTCAGAACGGGCCGCATCGCCTCGTCGATGATGACGTACCAAACCTCGTCCAGAGCCAGGTTCGAGGCATGGATGGAGATGATATCTGTCAGTCGCCGCTGTGACTTTTGTGTCAGCTCCAGCTCAATGCCGACGTGACGGCCATCTTTGAGATGCAGGAGCCCGTCCGGCAGATGGCCCCTGACGGCATCGGGTTGCGCGAGAAGCTGCCGTTCCGTTTCAAAAGCCACGCCGAAACGGCGTTCCAGTGAAAGGGCCAGATCGGGCAGCAGACCATCATGGCGAAATGTTCCCGCCCGAATTCCGGTCATGGGCGGGATGGTGTCACCAATGAGACGGCAACCCGCCATGGTCACCACCAGGGGGCGGTTGGTCATGATGCCCAGCTCAATGCGCTTGAGGAGGCCCGCCGCAATCAGCTTCCGCACACGCCGGGCGGCCGTCGAAAAGTCCACCCGCCAGAACTCCGCAACCTGCTCAACGCGCATAAACCCGAAGGCATTGATCCGGCTCAGCAGCTCGGCATCCCTTTCTGTCACTTTCATCTTCTTCACTTCCTGTCTTTCTTCCCGCATGCCCACCACATTCAGCAGTCATTTTCCTCTGCCGCCGCCACACCTCTCTGAGCCGCCGGAGCCTTGATCCTGACCCCGTACACGTCCTTGTGGGTGCGGGGTCAGGATCAAGGAGGAGGCGGTGGCCCTGTGTTTTCGGGGTGCGCGGCGGCAATGGCTGCCCACCACTGGTGGGCACCTCGATGGGCAGGCGGTCGTCTTGATTTTCTGCTATTGGGACGGCTGGTCAGCGTCCGGAGGCTTAGCCGCTTCCGCGTTAGCGTCGGGCCGAAGAACCGTGCCGACCAGGCGCAAAATCTGGGCATGAAGGTCAGCGTTGCGGGACTGCTCCTGGGCTAAAGCAGCGGCCAGGGCCTCGTGCTTCGCCATAAGTTCCATGCGGTCGATCTGTCCCGCTGCTGATGCTCGCATTTCATCGCGCAGGGCGGTCTCGGTTTGACGAGACATGGCGAGGTCATGCCGGTTGGCCTCAAGATCAAGGCGTAGCTGTTCCGCTGCCGCACGATGCTGGTCCCGCTCCATTTCAGCGGCGGCAAGACCAGCGAGCAATGCATCACGATGCTCTTCCGCTTCGGTCATTCGCGCAAAAAGTTCGGCGCGGTCCGCCTCTGCCGCTTCCAGCTTTTCCGAAGCCTCTGCCTCCGCCTGCATGGCCTTGGCGAGAGACCCCTCAAGCAACTCAATCTGGATGCGGCTGTTTTCTTCGCTGCGCTGAAGGGCCAGCCCCTGGTCGGTGACGATGACACTAAACGCGGCTTTCATGTCCTCGATAAGGGCCGCCGCCGCCGATGCCAGGTCACGCCGCTTCTTGTCCACTTCAAGGTGAAGGTCGTCGACATGCGTCAGCAGCCCAGCAATCTCCCTGGAGGGAGGCTCGTTTTCTTCAGCAGCAGACTTCTCAAATTCCTTGGCTTTCCGGCCGGCGCGCAGTTCAGAGAGAACTTGCTGCGCAACGCCACGTCCGCAGATCCCAGCCGCCACCACGGCATCGATCACCACCCCGGCCGGCGCGTCCTGACCGTCGGTCGCGAGCTTCTGCTCAATCTGCGTGATGCTTTTGCCGATCTGCCCACGATCATATGCCATGACACACCTCGATTCCGGTTTTTCGATTTTTTGGATTTTCGGTTTTAGAGCCGCTTGAGCGTCATTGGAGGCTCAGCAGATAAGCGACGGCCATTGCAAAGATCAGCCAGGAGAGGTGGGCGATTGGCAGCCATGACTCGATCTCGGCAGCTGTCTCGATCAAGACTTGCCGGGAGGGCTTGAAATAGTACGCAACCCGGAAGGCACAGAAGAGCAGGCTGCACCACAGAAACCAACCAAAGTTGCGCACCAGTAGGGCGCCACTATCCTCCGACAGCTGGTCAAAGAGCGCGCCTGTCAGAAGTTTCGCTCGCAAGCAGCCGTAGTCCGGCGCTCCCTCGAAGCAGAGGATGGAGTCGCCAGCTTCGAAGTGAAGCAGGATCGGCAGCAGACGGATGGGAACTTCGCCGGACCAGGCTCCCCCTGCATTACCCACATAATCCAGCCGCGGTAGCCCGATGAGCAGGACCGCCATACCGGCGATAGTCACCAGCGCCATAAAGAGTGCCGAAACAAGTTTTTGAACGCTTTGCATTTTGGTTTTCCATTTTTTAGCCAGCAGCAGGCCGCACGGCGGCCATGGGACCGCCGCCGGAGCTGCGCTGATCGGTTGTTCAGGAAGATGGGACCGCTTGCATGGCCCCTGGGGTGAGGAGCTGCTAGCCCTCGACGACTTCGAAATGCTCTTCGATCACGTCGTCCATATCCTCGGCCTCGAGGATTACCAGAGCCTCATCATTGCTGATGAGCTTGATGCCCTCACCCGGGACTTGCCCACCCACACCATCGCGCCCCCACATCGAGAAGGCATTGCCGCGTCCGGCGAGGAACCATTGTCCCGATGCCGTGCGGAAGAGCCCCGTCTCGTGCCAGCGGAAGTCACCGCCGTAAGCCGTGCAACGGATGTCGCACACATGCTCGGCCGTGTTCGTGTCGAACACGCGTCTGCCGATTATTTTTCGCATCGAAATTCCTTTCCGTTCTGGTTTCGATGCTGGGATTAAGGGCACCGAATCCTGACCGGGTCAAGGGCTTTTTCACTGCGATATCAATGGTTTAGCTTCATGGATTGAAACCACTATCCTTGGGAAACGGAAAGGATAAAGACCTCAATCCTTACCTCTATCCTGGCGCCGAGCATGGATAGATGCCTCTATCCTTACGGATTGAGCGCCGTCCGCGTTAACGGAAAATTAACTATGATTTCTGGAAATCGGGCGCAATGCCCCTCGCCCGGTCCGGTATGGGCCAGGAGCGACGCCACCATGGAATGGCGGACCAGTAAACATAGCGCATTTTGGACGGGCGTTCCCCTCGCCTCCCCAGTCCATCCTGCTCCTTTTCCGCGCGGGATACGCCGCGCGGCCCCGGCCATGCCGGGGTCCAAAAGTCGCCGCCAGATGGATCGTGGGCCCTGCTCGGTGACAGCGGTGTTGGCTCTTCGCCCCTGCGGGCTCATCCCCGGCCTGCCAAGGCAGGGCCGAGGATGAGACAGCGTATCGAGCCACCACCGCTGTAAACGCGCCATCCGACATCGGGTAAGTCTACGGCCCGCACGCAGCGAAAGCTGCGGAAAGCTTTAACATGCCGATGTACCAAATGTACCCACCGATGTATCCAGAATGGGCAATGAAACCGGGCTCTCTTCGAACGCCTTGGAAACCTCCGCACTCAGGATGCCCCGGCTGAGAGTCCCTCTCTCTCCGCCAGTTATTTTATGTAAGTTGTTGAATTTATTGTGATTTTTTGCGATCGTAAAGTCCAGCCCATCAATTGCTAAGCGCTTGAATCCAACGAGGTTTTGAATAACCTTAATTGCGATGATCTGAGATCAAATGATTCTGTCTTGGATTGCTCCCCGGCTTGTCGCCGAATTTAAATTGAATTTGCGCATGACGCGCTGTCCCTAATCGCCCGCTAGGGCGACGAGGTACGCATGTCACGTCGCGAGAAAAATCACCCCATCACGCTTGATCTCTTCAACGCATCGATGCCGCCAGCCGGCGACCCGGATGCGTTGCGAAGCGCAAGGGCACCTCATCAAGGGGTGGAGAACACGCCATCTGCTGCAGTGGCAGATGCAGAGCTTAAGTCCCGCCATCGACAGCGCCGTGAAAATCGCCGCCGGGCACACGCCGAGTATCCTTCCCGTAGCTTACGCTCCGTTGCTCCGCCAGAAGAGGCTCACCAATCACCTGGCGAAGCCTTCTTATCTGTTCGGAAGTTGGCTGGTCGCTGGTGTGTGTCAGTTGCAACCGTATGGCGCTGACATTCGCTCCATATGATCCCCTCGCCCATCAGCCTAGGGCCAGGCACGACGAGACGGCGCTAAACGGAAATAGAAGCATACGAAGCCGTTCTCTCTAACGAGGGCGGTGCGCGATGAGTATGCCCGCGCCTGCAAAGGCTTTCCGCATCCGCCATAACCCGCGGAAGGCAAAGTCCCACCGAGTATATTCGGAGAAGGACGTGCTCGAGCTCTATGGCGTGTGCCCAAACACGCTACGAAATTGGCGACGGACTGGTCTCGCCTCAATCAGCGGATTGAAACCAAGCCGGTATCTCGGATCCGATCTGAATCGCTTTCGCGCCGAGCGAGCAAACGCTGCAAAGCGCAAGCCGGTCGCTTCAGAGCTGTATTGCCTGCCGTGCGGCAGCCAGCAGGATATGGCGGGTCGGGTGGTGGAATTTTCCAGTCACAGCGGAAGTGCAGGACGGCTGACGTGGACCTGCCCGACTTTTGGGCACGCCGCCAGGCTGACCATCGGGCCGACCACTTTGGAGCGACTTGAAGCGCATGGGGTGTTCATCCAGCGCTGAAGCAAAATCACTAATAGTCAGATCTTCTCCTGCGCTGGTTGCGCTTTCACGGACAAAGTCCCTGGAAAATGGACCCACAAAATCTCGAGATGCGCTTTCAGTATCAAATTTACCTCAAAGAGGCAGAAGGACTGAGTGAAAAGACCATCGACGCGGTCGTCGCTGCCATTGCCGAATTCGAAGAGCACGTGGGCTATCGGCCTTTCACAAAGCTGCACCGGCGTCACTCTGAGAGCTTCAAAAGCACCTCATGTCTCGCGACTGAACCGCGCCGGGTTTGCCGGAGGCTGTTTGGTCTAAGTTATGCGGCCATGGCCGATTGATCCAGTGCGGCGTAGTAATTTGCCTCGGCTTCCGCCGGTGGGATGTTTCCGATTGGCTCGAGCAGGCGCCGGTTGTTGAACCAGTCGACCCATTCAAGCGTGGCGAACTCTACCGCTTCATAGCTGTCCGTCGTCAGATCATTTGGCGCAGTTTGGGTCTTGGATTAGCGGAGTATCGGCCTCGTCTTTGGGTTGATGTTATGCGGCGAGCTTGCGGTGCTGCAAGCGCCGATGCTGGATGGTTTGTCG
>NZ_JACDXV010000015.1 GCF_015158295.1 Devosia faecipullorum
CGACAAACCATCCAGCATCGGCGCTTGCAGCACCGCAAGCTCGCCGCATAACATCAACCCAAAGACGAGGCCGATACTCCGCTAATCCAAGACCCAAACTGCGCCAAATGATCTGACGACGGACAGGGCATCCAAGCAGCAAGCGCGTTACGCCGTGGGTCGATGTTTGATGTTATGGAGCAGCAACGATGTTACGCAGCAGGGCAGTCGCCCTAAAACAAAGTTAGACATCATGAGGGAAGCGGTGACCATCGAAATTTCGAACCAACTATCAGAGGTGCTAAGCGTCATTGAGCGCCATCTGGAATCAACGTTGCTGGCCGTGCATTTGTACGGCTCCGCAGTGGATGGCGGCCTGAAGCCATACAGCGATATTGATTTGTTGGTTACTGTGGCCGTAAAGCTTGATGAAACGACGCGGCGAGCATTGCTCAATGATCTTATGGAGGCTTCGGCTTTCCCTGGCGAGAGCGAGACGCTCCGCGCTATAGAAGTCACCCTTGTCGTGCATGACGACATCATCCCGTGGCGTTATCCGGCTAAGCGCGAGCTGCAATTTGGAGAATGGCAGCGCAATGACATTCTTGCGGGTATCTTCGAGCCAGCCATGATCGACATTGATCTAGCTATCCTGCTTACAAAAGCAAGAGAACATAGCGTTGCCTTGGTAGGTCCGGCAGCGGAGGAATTCTTTGACCCGGTTCCTGAACAGGATCTATTCGAGGCGCTGAGGGAAACCTTGAAGCTATGGAACTCGCAGCCCGACTGGGCCGGCGATGAGCGAAATGTAGTGCTTACGTTGTCCCGCATTTGGTACAGCGCAATAACCGGCAAAATCGCGCCGAAGGATGTCGCTGCCGACTGGGCAATAAAACGCCTACCTGCCCAGTATCAGCCCGTCTTACTTGAAGCTAAGCAAGCTTATCTGGGACAAAAAGAAGATCACTTGGCCTCACGCGCAGATCACTTGGAAGAATTTATTCGCTTTGTGAAAGGCGAGATCATCAAGTCAGTTGGTAAATGATGTCTAACAATTCGTTCAAGCCGACCGCGCTACGCGCGGCGGCTTAACTCCGGCGTTAGATGCACTAAGCACATAATTGCTCACAGCCAAACTATCAGGTCAAGTCTGCTTTTATTATTTTTAAGCGTGCATAATAAGCCCTACACAAATTGGGAGATATATCATGAAAGGCTGGCTTTTTCTTGTTATCGCAATAGTTGGCGAAGTAATCGCAACATCCGCATTAAAATCTAGCGAGGGCTTTACTAAGCTTGCCCCTTCCGCCGTTGTCATAATCGGTTATGGCATCGCATTTTATTTTCTTTCTCTGGTTCTGAAATCCATCCCTGTCGGTGTTGCTTATGCAGTCTGGTCGGGACTCGGCGTCGTCATAATTACAGCCATTGCCTGGTTGCTTCATGGGCAAAAGCTTGATGCGTGGGGCTTTGTAGGTATGGGGCTCATAATTGCTGCCTTTTTGCTCGCCCGATCCCCATCGTGGAAGTCGCTGCGGAGGCCGACGCCATGGTGACGGTGTTCGGCATTCTGAATCTCACCGAGGACTCCTTCTTCGATGAGAGCCGGCGGCTAGACCCCGCCGGCGCTGTCACCGCGGCGATCGAAATGCTGCGAGTCGGATCAGACGTCGTGGATGTCGGACCGGCCGCCAGCCATCCGGACGCGAGGCCTGTATCGCCGGCCGATGAGATCAGACGTATTGCGCCGCTCTTAGACGCCCTGTCCGATCAGATGCACCGTGTTTCAATCGACAGCTTCCAACCGGAAACCCAGCGCTATGCGCTCAAGCGCGGCGTGGGCTACCTGAACGATATCCAAGGATTTCCTGACCCTGCGCTCTATCCCGATATTGCTGAGGCGGACTGCAGGCTGGTGGTTATGCACTCAGCGCAGCGGGATGGCATCGCCACCCGCACCGGTCACCTTCGACCCGAAGACGCGCTCGACGAGATTGTGCGGTTCTTCGAGGCGCGGGTTTCCGCCTTGCGACGGAGCGGGGTCGCTGCCGACCGGCTCATCCTCGATCCGGGGATGGGATTTTTCTTGAGCCCCGCACCGGAAACATCGCTGCACGTGCTGTCGAACCTTCAAAAGCTGAAGTCGGCGTTGGGGCTTCCGCTATTGGTCTCGGTGTCGCGGAAATCCTTCTTGGGCGCCACCGTTGGCCTTCCTGTAAAGGATCTGGGTCCAGCGAGCCTTGCGGCGGAACTTCACGCGATCGGCAATGGCGCTGACTACGTCCGCACCCACGCGCCTGGAGATCTGCGAAGCGCAATCACCTTCTCGGAAACCCTCGCGAAATTTCGCAGTCGCGACGCCAGAGACCGAGGGTTAGATCATGCCTAGCATTCACCTTCCGGCCGCCCGCTAGCGGACCCTGGTCAGGTTCCGCGAAGGTGGGCGCAGACATGCTGGGCTCGTCAGGATCAAACTGCACTATGAGGCGGCGGTTCATACCGCGCCAGGGGAGCGAATGGACAGCGAGGAGCCTCCGAACGTTCGGGTCGCCTGCTCGGGTGATATCGACGAGGTTGTGCGGCTGATGCACGACGCTGCGGCGTGGATGTCCGCCAAGGGAACGCCCGCCTGGGACGTCGCGCGGATCGACCGGACATTCGCGGAGACCTTCGTCCTGAGATCCGAGCTCCTAGTCGCGAGTTGCAGCGACGGCATCGTCGGCTGTTGCACCTTGTCGGCCGAGGATCCCGAGTTCTGGCCCGACGCCCTCAAGGGGGAGGCCGCATATCTGCACAAGCTCGCGGTGCGACGGACACATGCGGGCCGGGGTGTCAGCTCCGCGCTGATCGAGGCTTGCCGCCATGCCGCGCGAACGCAGGGGTGCGCCAAGCTGCGGCTCGACTGCCACCCGAACCTGCGTGGCCTATACGAGCGGCTCGGATTCACCCACGTCGACACTTTCAATCCCGGCTGGGATCCAACCTTCATCGCAGAACGCCTAGAACTCGAAATCTAACGTCCGTTCGGGCATCGAGGTCCATGTCGGGGTGGGACGGGCCCGTGGCTTCAAGATCACTTGCAGTCCGACCGCGATGTCTTGGTTGCGCGAGAGGTTGTCGATATCCTCCACTTCCATCATCAACCCTGGATAATGCCGCCGCCGTCATCGCCGCCGACGCCCGTGCCGGGCTTTTCGGGCCTGTCAGGCTTGCTCGGCCTTCAGCCTGCCTGGGCGAGATCTCCGGCGGACGGATTAACGGCGGAGCTTCGCCGCCTTTCGTGCGTGTGAAGGCCGAAGATAGTTCTCTCAGGCTCTGTTGCAAAAATCGTGAAGCTTGAGCATGCTTGGCGGAGATTGGACGGACGGAACGATGACGGATTTCAAGTGGCGCCATTTCCAGGGTGATGTGATCCTGTGGGCGGTGCGCTGGTATTGTCGCTATCCGATCAGCTATCGCGACCTTGAGGAAATGCTGGCGGAACGCGGCATTTCGGTCGACCATACGACGATCTATCGCTGGGTCCAGTGCTACGCCCCGGAGATGGAGAAGCGGCTGCGCTGGTTCTGGCGGCGTGGCTTTGATCCGAGCTGGCGCCTGGATGAAACCTACGTCAAGGTGCGGGGCAAGTGGACCTACCTGTACCGGGCAGTCGACAAGCGGGGCGACACGATCGATTTCTACCTGTCGCCGACCCGCAGCGCCAAGGCAGCGAAGCGGTTCCTGGGCAAGGCCCTGCGAGGCCTGAAGCACTGGGAAAAGCCTGCCACGCTCAATACCGACAAAGCGCCGAGCTATGGTGCAGCGATCACCGAATTGAAGCGCGAAGGAAAGCTGGACCGGGAGACGGCCCACCGGCAGGTGAAGTATCTCAATAACGTGATCGAGGCCGATCACGGAAAGCTCAAGATACTGATCAAGCCGGTGCGCGGTTTCAAATCGATCCCCACGGCCTATGCCACGATCAAGGGATTCGAAGTCATGCGAGCCCTGCGCAAAGGACAGGCTCGCCCCTGGTGCCTGCAGCCCGGCATCAGGGGCGAGGTGCGCCTTGTGGAGAGAGCTTTTGGCATTGGGCCCTCGGCGCTGACGGAGGCCATGGGCATGCTCAACCACCATTTCGCAGCAGCCGCCTGATCGGCGCAGAGCGACAGCCTACCTCTGACTGCCGCCAATCTTTGCAACAGAGCCGAAGAAGGCAGGACTAGTCTCGATTGACTACGAGAGCGAAACTTACCGCTGCAATCAGGCGCTTGCTAATCTTGGCGACAGCTTCTTCCCGAACGAGCCGAAAACGAAATCACTCAATGGCACGATCACAGGACACGACGGCGTGTTCCTCGTCAAAAGTGCCGACGTGGACGCCTACATGCATCAGTTCGCGCCGCAGGCTCTACGCTACTCCGCAGCAACGAACTGCGAGCTTCCCGGAGTCATGAATTTTGGAGAATCGAAAGGGCTCACGTTCGACCGCGTCATGATCTACCCGCACGGACTTGCTAAGAAATGGCTGAAAACCGGAGACCTCACTCATGTAGCTAAGTCGGTGGCGAAGATGTATGTTGCATCAACACGCGCGCGGTATAGTGTCGCGTTTGTCTATGACGGCGCGACCTGTGCTATCCCCGCCACTCGGTGGATGGCAGTCGTCTGATGGGCAACATCAAAACCAACTCAGCACCTTGTCCGTCGTCAGATCATTTGGCGCAGTTTGGGTCTTGGATTAGCGGAGTATCGGCCTCGTCTTTGGGTTGATGTTATGCGGCGAGCTTGCGGTGCTGCAAGCGCCGATGCTGGATGGTTTGTCGT
>NZ_JACDXV010000016.1 GCF_015158295.1 Devosia faecipullorum
CGACAAACCATCCAGCATCGGCGCTTGCAGCACCGCAAGCTCGCCGCATAACATCAACCCAAAGACGAGGCCGATACTCCGCTAATCCAAGACCCAAACTGCGCCAAATGATCTGACGACGGACAGCGTTCGGAAATCAGATCGGAAACCCCTCGGGAAATCCATCTGAATGATGATGGAACTGCGGCTTCCTGGCTGGCGGCAATCGGCCACTGGACCGAAAGCCGCGATGTGACCCTGGCGGCGTGGGACGATCTGCGTCGGGCGTCGAACGAACTGGATGCAACCAAGGCTGCGCTTGCGGCGCAACGGGAATCCTTAACGACAAGTTTGACCCGTATCGGGATCGATGCCGAGGTACTGGAGCTGCCTGCTCTTGTGCAAGCGGCCGACAATGCCCTCGCAAACGATTCAACCCTCCGTTCAAAGCGGCTGGATGCTGACAAACGTATCGGTGAACTTGACGATGCGGCCGAGCAGCGGAAGGCCGCCCTCGATGAGGCCGTAACCGGATTTAATGAGTGGCAGAGTGCCTGGGAGGCAGCTCTCGCCGCTACCTGGTTCACTGACCAACAGGGGAGCATAAGTGCGGTGCGGGAACTGCTCGATGCGATCGCGGGTCTCCCCGAGGTTTTGCGTGAGCAGGATGACCTGCAATATCGCATCAGTGCCATGGAAGCTGATCAAAACTCGTTTGCCGATACGGTCGTCCGGCTAAACGGCGCCCTTGGCGACATGCTGGATGTCAGCAATCCGCTAACCGCGGCCAGGGAGCTGATCCAGCGCCACGAAGAAGCCCGGCAAATTGAGGCGCGGCGGCAAGAGCGAGACCAAGCTCGTTTAGAACTCTCGATCGAACGCGAACGGCTGGACAGCGAGGTCGCGATGCATGATGCGCGAAAAACGGAGATGACAAGCTTCTTCCGTGTCGAAACGCTGGCCGATGTCCGGCTGGCGCTGGAGCGCTGTCGGAAAAGAAACGAATTGGTCGAAGAGCAGGCGAAGCTCAAGCGACAGATCCTCAATGACATGCAGGCACAATCGTTACAGGACGCGCTTGTCAGCCTCGCCGATACCGACCTCTCCGAACTTCGGCGAGAACAGGCTGAACTCGTGACAAGAATCGAAGACCTTGACGGTCGCGCGAAGGACCAGTTCGCCGACAAGGCGCGCGCAAGCGACAGGCTGGCCGCCATTGGCGGCGATGACGCCGTCGCTCGCCTTGAAGCGAAACGGCGCACATTGCTTCTTGAGATCGAGGATCAGGCGCTGCGCTATCTTCGCCTCAGAAGCGGCAGCCTGGTCGCCGATTTTGGCATCCGCGCCTATCGGGAGAAGCACCGTAGCACGATGATGAACCGGGCGTCCGAAGCGTTCCGGCTCATTACACGCGACGAATATATCGGCCTTGCCACGCGACCCGACAAGGATCGCGAGGTCCTGATCGCCATAATGCAGAACGGCGGCTCCAAGGTTGCAACGGAATTGTCAAAGGGTACGCAGTTTCAGCTTTATCTGGCGCTGCGTCTCGCGGGATATGAGGAGTTCGCCGCAGCCCGGCCATCGGTCCCGTTTATCGCCGATGATATTATGGAGACCTTCGACGAGCCGCGGTCCGAGGAAGTATTACGGCTGTTTGGACAGATGGCCGAAATTGGCCAGGTAATTTATCTGACCCATCATCGGCACCTTTGCGAGATTGCAGCGCAGGTTGTGCCCCAGGTGAGAATCCATGAGATATCGTAGGGATCAGGCTTAAGTCAGGCCAGTGCTTGTCAGAGTTTCGAGGATGCCGGCTACGTCGTGTGTTCGATTGACCCTGTCGCGTCTGACCTCCAGCTCTTTTGGAAGGATGCTCATGGCGAGCCCCCGGACCTTCTCCAATGTGGCCGCTGCCGTCAGCGACCAGGGGTTGGAGCTGGTGTTGGCGATCAATGCCGGCATTTACCAGTCCGATTTTTCGCCCCTCGGACTCCACATCGAGAATGGCGAGCAATTGCGGCCGGCAGTTACGGCCAGCATTGAGGCGCCGCCCAGCCAGGTTCCGAACTTCTACAAGAAGCTCAATGGCATCTTCTTTCTCGACGAAACGAGCGCCGGCATTCTGCCGACAGATGAATTTCTTGATGCAAAGCTCACCGTACGGTTTGCGACCCAGTCCGGCCCTATGCTCGTCATGAGAGATGAGTTCCACCCAGCGCTCATCCCCGGCTCGACGGCCCGGACGCGCCGCAGCGGGGTCGGCGTGTGTGATGGTGGACAGATCCGGTTTGCAATCAGCAATGACGCCGTCAATTTTCACGATTTCGCACGCCTGTTTTTCGTGACGAGCTTGCGTGCCCCGATGCCCTGTACCTCGATGGTGGGCGCAGCGTAGGACTTTATATGCCGGAGATGGGACCAATGACTTTTCCTGGCACGCGGGTAGCCTCAGCATCTTCTGAAACGGACACGCTGGCTGACTTGGAGTAAGCGCTACGGCTTGGCCCTATGCGGCGAGGCTTGACGGCTGGTTGAAGCGCCATGGCATGAGGTCTTCGATGCCGCTTTGCGGGTGTCCGTCGAGGATGGCGGACAGGGTATTGGCGAGATAGT
>NZ_JACDXV010000017.1 GCF_015158295.1 Devosia faecipullorum
TCGTAAGCGCGACGCCGATCCCCTCCTGCCATTTTTGACTTGATCCAGCCATTCTGCGCGGATTCGCGTGACGGAGGGTTTGGATTTTGGAAGTAGACGGCAAAATGGGCGTCCATTTGGGCGGCTCGATGGGTTTTGGAGTTTCGCGGCTGGAAGTGATCGAGGGGCCGAGTGGTCGGCGGCGGCGCACGAAGGCAGAGCGGGCGCGGATCGCGGCGGAGAGTATGATGCCGGGGGTGACGGTCGCTGATGTGGCGCGCAAGCATGGCACGACACGCTGGCAGATCTACGATTGGCGCAAGCAGATTCGCAAAGGCAACCTGGTGGTGCCCGAGAGCGTGGCATCCTTGCCGGTCTTCGCGGAGCTGGTGGTCGCTGACAGCGCGTCCGCGGCACCGGTGGCGGTCGCAGGGTCCGATCTCGAGATCGTTGTGGGCGATATCGTGATCCGTGCTGGCGCTGGTGCCGATGAGGGGCAGCTGACGCGGGCGATCCGCGCGGCACGGGCTGCAGCATCGTGATGTTCGGTCATGGCGGGCCGGTGAAGGTCTTCGTGGCGACGCGGCCGGTGGACTTTCGCAAGGGTATCGATGGCCTGGCGCTCGCGGTGCAGGAGATGTTCGGGATGGACCCGTTTTGCGGAGCGGCCTTTGTGTTCCGGGCGAAACGCGCCGACAGGATCAAGCTCTTGATCTGGGATCAGACCGGCATGGTTCTGGTCCACAAGCGCCTGGAGGGCGGCAAGTTCGTCTGGCCACAGGTGCGCGACGGGGTCATGCGCATGTCCGGCGCGCAGTTCGCGGCCCTTTTTGAAGGCGTGGATTGGCGGCTGGTGCGGCCAGAGCGGGCGCGGCGCCCGCTGGCTGCAGGGTGACGGAAAATGGTGCCGAAAGGCCTGTTTTTACTGGCCTCACAGGGCATCCTGTGATTCACTTCTCTCATGGAAGCCCCTGATCTTGCGCGCGAAAATGCTCTGCTGAAGGCCCGCCTTGCCGAGGTGGAGGCGACACTGGCCGAAACCCAGGAGGCCAATCGGCGGCTACAGGATATCCTGCGTGCGGCGCAGCGCGAGAAATTCGGCAAGCGCTCCGAGAAGCTCTCGCCAGACCAGTTCAACCTTCCCCTGGAAGATGCCGAATTTGCGCAGGGCGTGCTCGAGGCCGCGCAGGAGAAGGCCGAAGCGGCGATGCAAAGGGCGCGCGGTGAGGAACCGCGCATGCCCAAGCGGAACCGTGGCCACCTGCCGCCGCATCTGCCCCGGGTCGAGCGGGTGATCGAGCCTGCCAGCACGCTCTGCCCCTGCGGTTGCGGTGAAATGGCGAAGATAGGCGAGGATGTGTCCGAGCGCCTGGACGTGATACCTGCGCAGTTCCGTGTGCTGGTCACGCGGCGGCCGAAATATGCCTGCCGCCGCTGCTCACAAGCCGTGGCGCAGGCGCATGCGCCTGAACATGTCGTCCCCGGCGGTCTGCCCACGGAACTCTTCATCGCCTGGATTATCGTCTCGAAATTCGGTGATCACCTGCCGTTTTATCGTCAGGCCGAGATCTTCAAGCGGCAAGGGATCAACCTGGATCGCGGCACGCTCGGCAACTGGGTCGGGCGCGCCTGTTTCCACCTTATGCCCGTCATCAACCAGATGCGGGCACATCTGCGGGGTGCCGATCGCATCTTTGTGGATGAAACTCGCGCGCCTGTGCTGGACCCGGGCCGAAAGGCCACCAAGAGCGGCTTCTTCTGGGCTGTCGTGTCCGATGATCGCGGTCATGGCAGTGCTGGCCCACCCATCGTGCTGTTCCATTACGCCCCCGGGCGGGGCAAGGCGCATCCGCTGAACTTCCTGGCCGGGTACAGGGGTCGCTTCGTGCAATGCGATGCCTATCAGTCCTACAATGCGCTGACCGAGATCGCGCGTGACAACGGCCCGTGGCAGCTGGTCTATTGCTGGACGCATGTCCGCCGCCGCTTCGTCAAGCGCTTCGAGAGCGATGGCTCACCCATCGCCGAAGAAATGCTGCGCCAGATCGGGCTGCTCTACCAGATCGAGAAAATCGTTCGCGGAAAGGATGCTGCCGTGCGCCTTGCAGCCCGGCGTGAGCATTCCGCACCGATCATCGCCGCGCTGAAACCATGGCTGGAAGCCCAGCTCTCGCGGATCCCACAGAAGTCCCAGCTGGCCGAAGACATCCGCTACACGCTGGGGCATTGGCCCGGCCTGATCCGCGCCCTCGATGATGGCACGCTGGAAATGGACACCAACCCGGTCGAGAACCAGATCCGCCCGATTGCCCTGACAAGGAAGAACGCATTGTTCGCGGGCAACGAAATCGGCGCCGAGAACTGGGCCATGCTCGCCTCGCTGGTCGCCACCTGCAAGATGTCGAACGTGAACCCCGTCGACTATCTCGCCAATACCCTGTCCGCCATCCTCGACGGACACCCGCAAAGCGGCATCGAAGACCTCATGCCATGGCGCTTCAACCAGCCGTCAAGCCTCGCCGCATAGGGCCAAGCCGTAGCGCTTAC
>NZ_JACDXV010000018.1 GCF_015158295.1 Devosia faecipullorum
CTGCTCGGCAGGCTTTTTGGTGCTCGGGGATTTAGCAGTCATCTTGGTTCCTTCGTCAGACGACGAGACCAAAACACTCCTTAAAGCTCAACCCTCAATCTGTGCCATGGGCGCTGACGGGGAACACGCTTCATAGCTGCGCCAGGGTCCGCGTCGATGGATGACCTCGGCTTTGTAGAGACCGTTGATAGTCTCGGCCAAGGCGTTGTCATAAGAGTCACCAACGCTGCCCACTGAAGGTTCGATGCCAGCTTTGGCCAGCCGCTCGGTGTACCTGATGGAGACGTATGGGCTGCCTCTATCGCTGTGATGCACCAGACCGCCGCCATGCAGTGGCCGCCGGTCATGCAGAGCCTGCTCCAGGGCGTCCAGAACGAACCCGGTATGAGCCGTCCGAGACGCCCGCCATCCCACGATGCGGCAGGCATAGGCATCGATGACGAAGGCCACGTAGACAAAGCCTGCCCAGGTGGCCACATAGGTGAAATCCGAAAGCCAGAGCCGGTCGGGTGCCGGTGCGTGGAACTGACGGTTCACCTGGTCGAGTGGGCTAGGAGCATCCTTGTCGCTGATCGTGGTGCGAACCGGTTTGCCGCGAATGACGCCCTGCAGGCCGAGGTCCCGCATCAGTCTTTGCACTGTGCATCGCGCAACATCGAACCCTTCCCGTTGCATCTGCCGCCAAACCTTGCGGACCCCATAGACCGAGAAGTTCTCGGCAAACACCCGCATGACCTCAGGCTTGAGGGCTTCATCGCGTTGGGCACGAGCCGACAGAAGCGAGGGATCACGGCGTTGGGCAACATGCTCATGATAGGTGGATGGGGCGACTGGCAGGACCCTGCAGATCGGCTCGACCCCATAGTGCCCACGATGTTCATCGATAAAGGCGATCATCGCTTCAGTGGGCGGTCGAGCTCCGCCTGGGCGAAATATGCGGAGGCTTTGCGTAGGATCTCGTTAGCCTGCCGCAGCTCCCGGTTCTCCCGCTCCAACGCCTTGAGCTTCTCGGATACCTCGCTGGGCACGCCAGCACGCCGACCACCATCGACCTCGGCCTTCTTCACCCAATTGCTCAGGGTGTGGGCCGAACAGCCGATCTTCTGGGAAACCGAAACCACGGCCGCCCAGCGCGACGGATACTCCCCGCCATGTTCCAGCATTATCCGCAACTCCCGGGTCCGCACCTCGGGGAAAAACTTGTTCGTTGTCTTGCTCATCAGGCTCTATCCTACTTGGGAGTTAGAGCCTCCGGCAAACCCGGCGCGGTTCAGCGTCGAACGGCCTCGATATCCTCGAGGACCGCAACATCATTGATCGGGAGCCGGTCGGCTGCAGCACTTTCCAGTTGGTCGACTATGGCCGCGTGGTATGGGGCAAGCTGCCGACGCGAGGATTGTATCGCAACGGTGGCATCGCGGCCTTTGCGGATTTCTCGCTGCGAAAGTCAGTCGAGCTGAATGCCTTGAAGCTCTACTTCCTGGTTGGTGGCGCGGCGCGGCCGCGACACCAACCAGGCGAACCTCAGCTATGACAAGGTGATTGAATACTCGGGCATCGACCGGGCCAAGCTGCGTAGTGCAATCAGCCTGCTGGCCGCAGCCGGTCTGGTGCATGTCGAGCAAACCCGGAGCGGGATCCACGACATGGGAGTATCAAATGCGTATCGGTTGGCCCACATGGATCCTTATTTCCATGGGGGCACCGTTGGGCGTCGGTCGCTATAGCGGCTATTCGCCGGTTTCCAGGTCCCGGCCGATCAGGTCCGTTCCCCGCCAGGACAGGGTGACATTGAAGCGCTTAAACAGCGTGACGAAATCAGCGGGCGTCAGGTCGATGGTGACTTTCTTGACCTCGGGCGCGTCGGCGTTTGCCAGGAAAGCCTGAGCTTCTTCGGCGTTGTTTGCCGCCACCAGGTAGGCCGAGACGGCAGAATAGCCATTGTCGTCCACATAAAGGTCCAAGCCGACGAGAAATTCGCCCTCTCCCTTCTGGCCACGGGCCTCGAGCAGCGACTGGATGCTATCTTCTATCGTGTTGTCGGCCGCGGCATCACCGGACCAATCGCCATACTGCGCTTCTGCCTGGAACTTCTCGAGCATCGGTTTTCCTCCTGTGGGGGATGATCCCCCATAAATAGGCAGCTGGCGCCGGAAAGCTATGTTTCACTGTTCCCCGTCAGCGCCCATGGCACAGATTGAGGGTTGAGCTTTAAGGAGTGTTTTGGTCTCGTCGTCTGACGAAGGAACCAAGATGACTGCTAAATCCCCGAGCACCAAAAAGCCTGCCGAGCA
>NZ_JACDXV010000019.1 GCF_015158295.1 Devosia faecipullorum
GAGCCGCCCAAATGGACGCCCATTTTGCCGTCTACTTCCAAAATCCAAACCCTCCGTCACGCGAATCCGCGCAGAATGGCTGGATCAAGTCAAAAATGGCAGGAGGGGATCGGCGTCGCGCTTACGAAAGGATTTGGAAAGAGAAAGTTAAAGTCTCAATGCGCGATCAGTTCATGTGCGACGGGATAGAGAATTTCGACTTTCATGTGTCACGCAAAGTAGAGAGCCAAAAACTTTCGCATTTGATATTATCGGGTGATTATGTACCGCAGAAGGCGCAACGGATCCTTGTCGAAAAAAGCAAAGGGCTTTGCAGGCAGCTCGTCATTCCGAGCATACGAGATGCCATCGTTTTGCAGTGTCTATCTGATGCTCTCTATTCTGAAATCAAAGGCAAGGCGCCTACGAGCAAGGCATTCTTTGAACCGAAGGATCACAAGTTCTCGTCACCACCGAGTGGTTACGGCACGTTCGCAGCCTGGTTAAATTTCCAGAAAGAACTGTTCGAGTTTTCAAAGACGCGAAAGTTCGTCGTCGTAACAGATATCGCCAACTACTACGACAGTATTTCATACGTTCATCTCCGCAACGCCATTGCCTCGATCAGCGGCGTCGATGAATGTGTGATTGATATGCTGATATACGTCCTCGGTGATCTTCTTTGGCAGCCGGATTACACTCCTCGCATCGAGGTTGGGTTGCCCCAAATCAATCTTGATGCACCTCGCCTGTTAGCGCACTGCTTCCTCTACGAGCTAGATTCGTACCTTGCGAGCGATCCCGGACGAGACTTCGTGCGTTACATGGACGACATCGATATAGGTGTTGACACGATCGTCGATGCCAAACGGGCATTGAAGACCGTCGATCTGGTCCTTCAGACGAAGCAGGTTCGTTTGAACAGCGGCAAGACAGTCATTCTTACTCGGCCCGAGGCTATTCGACATTTCCGAATTTTCGAGAACGCGCGGCTAGATTCAGTTCAGGCAAGCGTCGATCACCGCGTGAGACACGGACTTCCGTTGGACCGGCAGCGAGCTCATGTTGAAGCCAGAATCAGGCAAGGACTTCGTAAAAAATCATTCGACGCAGGGAACGGCGAAAAGGTTTTGAAGCGATGGCTGGGGCTTGCGGCCAAAACCGGCGCTGTGGTGAAGCCCGAAGCTCTCGAAGATCTCGTCAAAAGAAGACCATCAGTTCGAGAGAATGTTTATTCGTTTATAAGAAGTCGCCCCCCTCACTCCATCGATTGCGGGCATTCTAGCAAGAGCAAGTCAGTCAGGTCTTCTTGTTGATGACGCCGCGATGGTGGAGATGTCAAACTATCTTGTTGAAACATTTGTCAAAAATAAGCGATGTCACGCAATGCTTGAAGCTGTCATCGCGAGCAATGACCCACAAAGCTACTTTGGGCTCTATTCAAGGCTTTGGCTGCTGTCGAAATATGGGACGCCCGCGCAGATTCTCACAACTCTTCGAGACGCCCGAAACATTTGGTCACCGCATGAGCGGCTGGGTCGTCTGGCGGCTTCGTTCATGCCCTTGTTTCACGGTTCGCCTGAAGAGCCGCCTCTTAAGCGTCTTCTCGGGGATACCTTAAATTCTGGTGTGCGCGACACATACAAATTCCATATGAAACTTGCGACCGATCTTCCAACATTTAAGGCAATGTTTGACGCGTTAAAGGCACCAAATCCATCCCGTGGAACCGGCATTACACACGCAAAATTTCTATGCCTCCTATCTGCACTGAAAAATCCTGCCGCACCGGTCGCTCAGATTACAACCTTAAGAGCTAATCACTCCCGAGCCTTTGAGGACGCTTACTACAAAGAGATAAGCAAGCGAGTCGGTGTCTAGACTAACTCAAATGCAAAGAGAAAGCGGCGGCCACCTGCCGCCGTTGTCACGCTTACCTGATCTCGCCGAAGGCCGTTGACGCAGCAAAGGCCACCGAAACCACCTGCGCCGATAGTCAGGTCTGTGCGCAAGAAACATCTTTAATTTCAGAGAAGCTACTCCCTGTCAGCGAAGGCACATTTATAGGGCTATAGCGTAAACGTAGTTGTCATCTGTCCGTCGTCAGATCATTTGGCGCAGTTTGGGTCTTGGATTAGCGGAGTATCGGCCTCGTCTTTGGGTTGATGTTATGCGGCGAGCTTGCGGTGCTGCAAGCGCCGATGCTGGATGGTTTGTCG
>NZ_JACDXV010000020.1 GCF_015158295.1 Devosia faecipullorum
CTTATTCCTCTGCCCAATGTCCGTACATGATGGGCATGAGGCCGACCAGGGCCTGGAAGCGGTCCCAGCTCTTGCGCTCGGGGATTGTCCAGCCGGCTTCGGCGACGGCGGAGAGGCGGGGGAAGACCAGCCGGTCGAAAATGGCCCGATCGGTCATGCTTTCCGACCAGATGCAGGATTGCACCCCCAGAAGATGTTTCAGCCCGGTTTCGGAAAAGCCGGCGCGCGCCTCGAATTCATAGGTTTCGCGCGGACCCGACCAGCCGGCCCAGCCGGCCCCCGGCTCGGCCCATTCCACCCCATTGGCCATGTCCAGATAATAGCGCTGGCCCGGCGACACCACGATGTCGAAGCCGCGCTCGGCCAGGGCGGCGTTGATTTCGACATTGCGCCAGCCGATGACATAGGCCTTGTCCTTGTCCACCGCATCGCCATGCGCCGCCTCTTCCCAGCCCCCGGTCAGCGCCCCCTTGGAGGCGATGTAATCGTGCACCCGGCGAATGAAGGCGGCCTGCAGGATGGCGGTGGGCGAGCCTTCGATCTCGTCGGCGCCGCCGTGATTGCCCAATTGGTTGAACTGGGCCTCGTGCTTCTTGCGCATGGCGGGGCCGGCCAGTTTTTCGATCATCGCCAGCGCCAGCGGCGAGCCCGACCAGGCCGCCAGCGGCACTTCGTCGGCCCCGAGATGGAAAATGCCCGCCGGGAACAGGTCCAGCGTCTCGTCGATCACCGTCTCGACGAATTTATAGACCGGCTCATGCGCCGGATTGAGGCTGTTATTGGGAAAGCCCTGCACCGATTGATATTCGCCGGTCTCATCGGGGTCGCGCAATTCGGGCAGCGCCTGCAGGGCGGCGTAGAAATGGCCCGGCATGTCGATCTCGGGAATGACGGCAATGGCCAGATCGGCGGCCAAAGCCACGATGTCGCGCACCACTGCCTTGGAATAATAGCCGCCGGTCGGCTGCGGGCCGGAGCCGAGCAGGGGCGGCAGCGCCTTGCCATGGCCGCGCCAGGCGGCGATCTCGGTCAGGGCCGGATAGGCTTCGATTTCCAGCCGCCAGGCCTCGTCCTCGGTCAGGTGCCAGTGGAACTTGTTCATCTTGTTCCAGGCCATGATGCGCAGCAAGCGGCTGACTTCGGCCCCGGTATAGAATTGGCGGGCGACGTCGAGATGGGAGCCGCGGAAGCCAAAGCCGGGCGCGTCCTCGATGACGCCGCCGGTCGGCCAGGTGAAGGTGCCCGGATATTGCCGCGCCCCGCGCAGCATATGACCCAGCGTCACGAGGCCATAGAACAATCCGGCATGGGTGGAAGCGGCCACACTGGCGCTGGTCTCGGCAAAGCTCAGTTCATAGGCTTCTGCGCCCAGGCCCGGCTTTTCGGCGATCTGGACCGCGAGGCCACCCTCGGCGGCGGGGCGGACAATGGCTTCCACCGGGAACAGCTCGGCGGTCAGCGCGGCGAAGGCGCTGGCGGCGCGGCTGGCCAGTTCGCCTGAAGGCTGGAGATTGAAGCCGACCGGGGCGATCCGGCTACCCGTCGTGGCCACATGCCTGGGCCAGGGGATGATGGAATGGGCGACCGGGGCTTTGGCCGGCACCGGAAAGCGCGCCGTACCCTTGAGCAGGGGCGAATTGTGGCCCTTGCCCTGGGTGGGGGCGGTGGGGATGGCAACAATGCCGCCATCCTCCAGCACCAGATAGGCCGAATTGGCGCCATCGCTCCAATGGCGCAGCCCATAGGAGAGGCCGCGCGCCGTGGCGATCCAGGTCTGGCCCGGCTCCAGCACCAAGCCTTCGGGCGGGGCGATCAGCGTGTGATTGGAGAGCCGCACCAGCAGACGGCCATTTTCCAGCGTCGCATGCGGGTCGATGCGCGCCGGGCCGGAAAAACCCAGCTGGAAGTTCGAGACGGGTGCAGAACCCGTATTGGTCAGCTCGATCCCATAGCCAAGCGGCTCATGAGCGCTCGCAGGCGACCAGGTGGTGACGAGGGAAAAAGACGGCATGGC
>NZ_JACDXV010000021.1 GCF_015158295.1 Devosia faecipullorum
GTGTCCGAAGCCAGCGTTTACCGGCTTCTCAAGGCCCACGACCTGATCACCAGCCCGGCCTATGTGGTGATCAAGGCGGCAGATGCGTTCCACACCAAAACGGTGCGGCCCAACGAGATGTGGCAGACCGATTTCACCTACTTCAAGATCATCGGCTGGGGCTGGATGTATCTGTCCACGGTGCTCGACGATTACTCGCGCTACATCATCGCCTGGAAGCTGTGCAACACAATGCGGGCCGAGGACGTCACTGACACGCTGGACATGGCCCTCGCGGCCTCAGGCTGCGACCAGGTGCATGTGCATCACAAGCCCCGGCTGCTCAGCGATAATGGCCCCTGCTATATCGCCAGTGAACTGGCCGATTATATCCAGACCAATCGCATGAGCCACGTCCGCGGCGCCCCGATGCATCCCCAGACCCAGGGCAAGATCGAGCGCTGGCACCAAACCATGAAGAACCGCATCCTGCTGGAGAACTACTTCCTGCCCTGCGACCTGGAGGCCCAGATCGGCGCCTTCGTCGAACACTACAATCACAGGCGCTATCATGAGAGCCTCGACAACGTGACCCCGGCAGACGCCTACTTCGGCAGGGCCGCAGCCATCATAAAACAGCGCGAAAGGATCAAACGACAAACCATCCAGCATCGGCGCTTGCAGCACCGCAAGCTCGCCGCATAACATCAACCCAAAGACGAGGCCGATACTCCGCTAATCCAAGACCCAAACTGCGCCAAATGATCTGACGACGGACA
>NZ_JACDXV010000022.1 GCF_015158295.1 Devosia faecipullorum
CCGCCCAAATGGACGCCCATTTTGCCGTCTACTTCCAAAATCCAAACCCTCCGTCACGCGAATCCGCGCAGAATGGCTGGATCAAGTCAAAAATGGCAGGAGGGGATCGGCGTCGCGCTTACGAAAGCTGTCGTATCCAAAATTTCGATCAAACAGCTCACCAGCATTGTCTGACCTCCTGTGTGAATGGATAAATCCTTCCGATTTAGCAATTCTCTTGGTCTCAACTTTCTCGAAAAGCAGAATTGTGAGGGATAGGTATTTCACAGCATCAAATGGATCTAGCCAGGCAACTCGTCGAAATGAACGGTCATCTTTTATGACCAGGGTGTTCACGATGTGGCCTGTTCCCCGTCAGCGCCCATGGCACAGATTGAGGGTTGAGCTTTAAGGAGTGTTTTGGTCTCGTCGTCTGACGAAGGAACCAAGATGACTGCTAAATCCCCGAGCACCAAAAAGCCTGCCGAGCACGACAAACCATCCAGCATCGGCGCTTGCAGCACCGCAAGCTCGCCGCATAACATCAACCCAAAGACGAGGCCGATACTCCGCTAATCCAAGACCCAAACTGCGCCAAATGATCTGACGACGGACAGTGTCCGAAGCCAGCGTTTACCGGCTTCTCAAGGCCCACGACCTGATCACCAGCCCGGCCTATGTGGTGATCAAGGCGGCAGATGCGTTCCACACCAAAACGGTGCGGCCCAACGAGATGTGGCAGACATTCCATTCCATTCCATTCCATTCCATTCCATTCCATTCCATTCCATTCCATTCCATTCCATTCCATTCCATTCCATTCCATTCCATTCCATTCCATTCCATTCCATTCCATTCCATTCCATTCCATTCCAGGGGGGGGGGGGGGGGGGGGGGGGGGGGGGGGGGGGGGGGGGGGGGGGGGGGGGGGGGGGGGGGGGGGGGGGGGGGGGGGGGGGGGGGGGGGGGGGGGGGGGGGGGGGGGGGGGGGGGGGGGGGGGGG